>OY969911.1:0-3331632 GCA_963704495.1 uncultured Solirubrobacteraceae bacterium
CCGGTGGCTTCTCGATCCCGACCACCAAGCAAACCGCTCACGAACTGGAGCACACACCCCATGGGCGGGGGAGTTCAAGGGTGGCGGCCGGGTTGGTGTGGACGGCTGGGGAGTCCAGGGTTGTGTGCATGCCTTGGGAGCGGCTGGAGGCCACCGGACTTGGTCAGAATTCGGATCCTTGTGGCCTTGAGAGTTTGACTTCACTGAAGTGGTGGACGCGTCCTGGGACTTGTTTTTCAGCGGTTTTTGCATTTGTCTTGTGGCCTTGTTGAGCTGGCGGCACTGTTGTTTTTGGAACTGTGGCCTTGTGGTAGGCTTTGGAAACGTCGCTGATCGCTTGCGTTGCTGAGTTGTTGCGGATCTGGAGGTTTTCGAAGTGCTCGGGGTTGCCTTCGTTGTGCCGCGGCAGGAAGATCGAGTAGAAGCCTTCGATCGTCTTTTCCAGGAAGTTGTTTTGGATCGTGACGTTCTTCGGCGTGCCCGCGCTGCCGTTGGGCAGCGACTGCAGGAAGATGTCGAACACTGCGCACTTCTTGAAGGTGTTGCCCTGGATCATCAGTTCGTTGCCCGCCCAGATCTGCAGACAGTCGACGTGGGCAGAGCCGACTTTGGTGTATTCGTGGATCAGCACGCCTTCGATCGTGATTTTGCTCGGCACCGCCGTCGTTTCGGGACCGTTTGTCGCGATCAGGTTGTTTTCGTTGTCGCTTGAGTCCGCCACCGGCCCTGCCGTGCCGCCGATGATCGAGAATGTTCTTTGGCGCCTTGGTCCCGTTGGCGATGATCTCGAAGTTGTGCAGCGCGTTGCCCCGGGCCACGTCGCCTTCGGCGTTTTCGCCGAAGTACAGTTCCCTTTCGAAGGTGAAGCCCTTCAGTTCCACGCCGTGAGCCTGCACGGTGAGCATTTTCGAGAACTTCACCGTGGCGGACCCATTGGGTTCGAAGATCACCGGCGCAGCGGCGCTTTTGCCGCTTGTGAGGGGCAGCGAGGTGTCTGTGTAGGTGCCCGCCGCGAGCTTGACCGTTTCGCCTCCCTGCGCCACCGAGTAGGCGTGGGCGAGCGTCTTGCACGGCGTGCCCTGCGCACACGAGGCCGAATCAGAGCCGCTTGGCGAGAGGAACAGCGTGGCGCTCGAGCCGCCACCTTCTGAGCCGCCACCGCCCCCGCCGCCTTCTGAGCCGCCACCGCCGGCCGGCCAGTTGGCGTATGCCCCGGTCAGCGTGTAGTCAAGGCTCGAGTCGTTGCCGGCTTTCAGGTAGGGCAGCGGGGCGCCGGAGAGGTTCACGTCGCCGGTGGCGCATTTGTCGTTCTGCCAGACGTTCTTGGACCATTCGATCCCGGCCAGGCCGGCGCAGTTGTAGCCGCTGAACGGCATCTGCCCGAAGTTGGCTACCACTTTCACTTTTTTGAATGTCGGGCGTGTCCCGTCGTCATCCATCTGCAGCACGTCGTTGAGATGATTTTCTTCAAGGGTCACATTTTCGTTTACGCCGGAGTCACCGATCGCCACGCCGTTACCGGCGCCGACCGCTTTGCCGTTTGCCCCGGAGTTGTCCACCGCCTTGGCAAGCCAATTGCCGCTCAGCGTCACGTTGTTCGGTTTGCCGCCGCTGTTGGCCTGGATGAAGACGTCGTAGATCGAGTTGCCGTAGAACTTGGAGTTCGAGACGGTGACGTGGTTGCCGGCGAAGATCGCAAGGCCCTCGATGTGGCATTCGATCAAGTCATAGGACTGCACGTCGTGGATGATCGTGTTGTTGATCAGGATGTTTTCGGGGGCCACGGCGGGGATCGTCTGGCGGATGCTGTTGTTGTTGCCGCCGTATGGCCCGCCGCATGCGCTGGCCGGGCCCCATGAGCCACCTTCGACGGTCACGTTGGTGGCCGAGTCGATCTCGAAGTTGCGCCCGGTGAGGTTCAGCAGCGAGACGTCGGTGGGGTTGGGGCGCCCGGGGCTCTGGTCGTAGTTGCCGGTGACCACGTCTTTGACGCTCATGCCTTCGATCGTGACGTGGGAGCCGAACACGTAGATCGTGGCGGTGATCGTGACGCTTGCACCCGGCGCCGGGGCGAAGATGACGTGTGCTGAGCCGGCTTTGCCGGCCCCGGGGATCGTTTGTGAGGGGTAGCTGCCGGCGAGCATCTGCACCGATTGCCCGGCGCTCGCCTTTTCATAGGCGTGGCCCATGCTCAGGCACGGCTGGGCCTGGCTGCAGGGACTTGAGTCTTTGCCCGAGGGCGAGAGGAACAGCGCTTCGCCGGAGGAGGGGGCGCTGACGAGCGCCGTTGCGCCCGAGCCGGCTGTGCTCGAGCCTGCTTCGTTGGTTGCGCTGACGAGCGCGCGCACGGTGTGCCCGACGTCGCTTGCCTTCAGTTTGTAGGAGGAGGCGCTCGCGCCGCTCAGGTTGGTGCAGGCGGCGCCCGCGGAGTTGCAGTCCTGCCACTGGTAGGTGAAGGAGCTCGGGGAGCCCGTCCAGGTGCCGGTGCTGACTTTGAGGGTTTCGCCGGTGACTGCGGCGCCGGTGATCGATGGCGGCGCCGTGTTCGCCGGTGCGCCGGACGACGGGGGTTCTGGTTCGGGTTCTGGTTCTAGTTCGGGCAAAGGTTTGCTCGAAGGACCCGAGCCTGGTGGGACCGGCGCTACGAGCGATATGGCACTCGCCACCGCCGGTGGCGGCACAGGCGAAAGCGGGGACGGGCCCGCTCCGGTCGGTCCCGCGCTCGGTGCTGCGGGGAGCAAGTACGCAAAGATCGGACAGCCGCCCTGGACGCGTACGCCGGCGATGCTTGGCCGGTGCTCCAGCCCACTTGAGTCGAGTCGCACACCCGTCCCGGCGCAGCGCCCCAATCGGCTACTGCGTGCACGTAGCGCTCCCCCGCGACCGGCGACGCTCAGCCAGTAGTGACGCCCTGCGATCAACTGGGTGGGAGCGATCGAGACCGTGCTCCACGAACCGCGGCGCGGCGCCGACAGCAGGCCCGTGCTCAGCCGTGCACCCGGCCGACCATGGCCGTTGCGATCGAGACCGACGACGATCGAGCGCGCCGTGCTTCCACGATCGACGTGCATCAGCAGCCTCGTGACAACGCCAGACGTCCGTGCACGGAAGATGAACGCGTCAGCGCCACTGCCACGATCGGCAGAGGCAGCCGATGCCACGGCGAGCGCGAACACAGCGGTTACCGCCGCGAGCAGGCCTAGCTCATACCTACGCATCAGAGATCCGTCTCGTCTGGCACCTGAAGCGACTATACATAACCCGGCAGAGCCCGTCAGATTCGCACCCGCTGATCTTTCGCCCGAGGTAGCCGCCGCCTGCCCGCCCCGGCCCCCTCACCCGAGGAACTGCGCCGCCCCCGCATCGGGCGGGTTGGTGCGGGGTTTGCCTTCGATGTCGGTGGCTGGGAAGTCACTGGGATCGCCGTGGCCGATTGCGGCCGCGCCGGCATTCAGGCTGAGGTTCAACGCGGCTTCGTTGACGAACCCGGACGGCGCCGTCTGGTCGTGGGAGCCGAGTTTTTTGGCGCCGGAGCCATAGAGCACGTTGTAGTCGGCTTCTGCGCCCGCGGGGGTCGCCTGATTGACTTCGGTGGCTTCGTTCCAGAAGACCAGCGAGGGGGCGATGTTGCCGTTGAACTTGGCGTTCGTGTAGGTCGCCCTGGGGTCGGCGCTGATCGCTTGCGTTGCTGAGTTGTTGCGGATCTGGAGGTTTTCGAAGTGCTCGGGGTTGCCTTCGTTGTGCCGCGGCAGGAAGATCGAGTAGAAGCCTTCGATCGTCTTTTCCAGGAAGTTGTTTTGGATCGTGACGTTCTTCGGCGTGCCCGCGCTGCCGTTGGGCAGCGACTGCAGGAAGATGTCGAACACTGCGCACTTCTTGAAGGTGTTGCCCTGGATCATCAGTTCGTTGCCCGCCCAGATCTGCAGACAGTCGACGTGGGCAGAGCCGACTTTGGTGTATTCGTGGATCAGCACGCCTTCGATCGTGATTTTGCTCGGCACCGCCGTCGTTTCGGGACCGTTTGTCGCGATCAGGTTGTTTTCGTTGTCGCTTGAGTCCGCCACCGGCCCTGCCGTGCCGCCGATGATCGAGATGTTCTTTGGCGCCTTGGTCCCGTTGGCGATGATCTCGAAGTTGTGCAGCGCGTTGCCCCGGGCCACGTCGCCTTCGGCGTTTTCGCCGAAGTACAGTTCCCTTTCGAAGGTGAAGCCCTTCAGTTCCACGCCGTGGGCCTGCACGGTGAGCATTTTCGAGAACTTCACCGTGGCGGACCCATTGGGTTCGAAGATCACCGGCGCAGCGGCGCTTTTGCCGCTTGTGAGGGGCAGCGAGGTGTCTGTGTAGGTGCCCGCCGCGAGCTTGACCGTTTCGCCTCCCTGCGCCACCGAGTAGGCGTGGGCGAGCGTCTTGCACGGCGTGCCCTGCGCACACGAGGCCGAATCAGAGCCGCTTGGCGAGAGGAACAGCGTGGCGCTCGAGCCGCCACCTTCTGAGCCGCCACCGCCCCCGCCGCCTTCTGAGCCGCCACCGCCGGCCGGCCAGTTGGCGTATGCCCCGGTCAGCGTGTAGTCAAGGCTCGAGTCGTTGCCGGCTTTCAGGTAGGGCAGCGGGGCGCCGGAGAGGTTCACGTCGCCGGTGGCGCATTTGTCGTTCTGCCAGACGTTCTTGGACCAGATGACGCCTTTGAGCACCGTGGCGCACGGGTAGCCGCTGTAGGGCATCGCGCCGAAGTTTTCGAGCACGCTGGTGTTTGCGTAGTTGGAGATGCTTCCGTCGTCGTTGATGTTCACGACGCCGTTGAAGTGGTTGGCGCTGAGCGTGAGGTTGGCGGAGATCTCGCTGCCCAGCACGATGCCGTTCCCGTAGCCCGCCGGGTGCCCGTTGGCGGCGGAGTTATCGACGGCATTGGCCATCCAGTTCTTTGCGATCGTCACGTTGTTCGGTTTGCCGCCGCTGTTGGCCTGGATGAAGACGTCGTAGATCGAGTTGCCGTAGAACTTGGAGTTCGAGACGGTGACGTGGTTGCCGGCGAAGATCGCAAGGCCCTCGATGTGGCATTCGATCAAGTCATAGGACTGCACGTCGTGGATGATCGTGTTGTTGATCAGGATGTTTTCGGGGGCCACGGCGGGGATCGTCTGGCGGATGCTGTTGTTGTTGCCGCCGTATGGCCCGCCGCATGCGCTGGCCGGGCCCCATGAGCCACCTTCGACGGTCACGTTGGTGGCCGAGTCGATCTCGAAGTTGCGCCCGGTGAGGTTCAGCAGCGAGACGTCGGTGGGGTTGGGGCGCCCGGGGCTCTGGTCGTAGTTGCCGGTGACCACGTCTTTGACGCTCATGCCTTCGATCGTGACGTGGGAGCCGAACACGTAGATCGTGGCGGTGATCGTGACGCTTGCACCCGGCGCCGGGGCGAAGATGACGTGTGCTGAGCCGGCTTTGCCGGCCCCGGGGATCGTTTGTGAGGGGTAGCTGCCGGCGAGCATCTGCACCGATTGCCCGGCGCTCGCCTTTTCATAGGCGTGGCCCATGCTCAGGCACGGCTGGGCCTGGCTGCAGGGACTTGAGTCTTTGCCCGAGGGCGAGAGGAACAGCGCTTCGCCGGAGGAGGGGGCGCTGACGAGCGCCGTTGCGCCCGAGCCGGCTGTGCTCGAGCCTGCTTCGTTGGTTGCGCTGACGAGCGCGCGCACGGTGTGCCCGACGTCGCTTGCCTTCAGTTTGTAGGAGGAGGCGCTCGCGCCGCTCAGGTTGGTGCAGGCGGCGCCCGCGGAGTTGCAGTCCTGCCACTGGTAGGTGAAGGAGCTCGGGGAGCCCGTCCAGGTGCCGGTGCTGACTTTGAGGGTTTCGCCTTCGACAGCCAGTCCGCTCAGGGAGGGTGCGAGCACGCTCGACGGAGCGCTCAGCACCGCCAGCACGACCGATGTCGCTGCGGAGCTCGCCGTCGTCGACCCACCGGCGTTGCTCGCCGTCACGGTCACGCGCACCGTATGTCCCACATCGCCGACCGAGAGCCCGTAGTTGACCGACGTCGCCCCGTTGACGTCGGCGCAACCGAGTCCGAGGAGATCACAGTCCTGCCACTGGTAGGCATACGCGGTGGGGCTACCCGACCACGCCCCGCTGCTCGCGGCGAGCGTTTCTGCTTCGAGCGCGACACCGGTCACGGACGGAACCGCGGTGTTCGTCGGTGGCGAGGGTGGTGGTGGCGGTGGTGGCGGTGGTGGTGGTGGCGGCGAGACGACGACGGCGGTCGCGGCAGAACCAGCCGTGGTCGATCCGCCGGCGTTGCTTGCGCTTACGAGCACGCGGACGCTGTGTCCGACGTCGTCGCTGCTCAGCGTGTAGGCCGAAGAGGTCGCACCCGTCACGTTCGCACAGGCGTTCCCGGAGGAATCGCAGTCCTGCCACTGGTAGGCAAATGAGGCGGGGGCGCCCGACCAGCTCCCCGGCTCGGCGCTCAGGATCTGCCCCTGCATCGCGCTGCCGGCGATTGTGGGCAGCGCAACGTCCACCGGTGGCGGTTCGACAGCGGGTGGCCCCACGGTCAACGGCGGGGAGGGCCCGATCGGTTCAAAGGGGCTCGGTGGTTCAGTGCTGGGGAGTGGCGAAGAAACGGTCGAGGGCCCCGCGGGAGGACTCGTCGGTGGCGCGGGCGGGACGGGATCTTCTGCGGCGGCATACGCCGAGATCGGGCAATTCGAGCGGGATGTGCTGGTTCTCCAGGCGGCCGGCAGCCCACCGAGGGAAGCCTGCACGCTGGTCTCGCTCGGGCACGACCCGCGCAGGCGATCCCGATAGCGCAGGGCTCCGCCCCTGCCGAGCACAGCCAGCCAGTAGATGCCGCCGGCGACAAAGCGGACCTGCCCAATGGGCACGGCGTTCCAGCCGCCGGGCATGGAACCAGTGACTGAGCCGGTGCTCAGCAGAGCGCCCGGGTGGCCGCTCGCATCTGCGTACAGACCCGCGATCACCGTGTCTGCTGCGCTGGCCCGGCCGAGATACAGATGGACGGTGTACGCGAGTCCTGACGCGAGCGCGCGAAAGCGAAAGGCCTCGGCTCGACCCGCCGCGAGCGTGTCTGTTTGCGGCTCCACTGAACGATCGCCCAGCAGCACGGCGGAGGACTGAGCTTCCACCCCTAGAGATACGCCCCGACGAGCGGCGACTCGCTGCCTTTCGGCTCTGTCGGTGCCGAGCCGGCGGCGGTGAGCTTCGCGTCCTGCACGCTGCTTTGCAGAATGCATATCGTGGGCCGCAAGCGTCGATGAAGCTGTGAGCAGCAGCGAAACGACCGCGATCAGCGTTGTGAAGCGCGCCTGCTTGTACATCAGAATCCTCCCCCTGGGACCGGACACATGTCCCAGCGCTCGACGCCCACAGCCGCGAGCTGAACCCATCCAAGCGGCTCTGGACGTTCGGATGCGTCGGCGTTCCGATCGGACGACATCTCTGTAGGGCCAAGCGGACGACTCGGTCTGCCGATGACTGATCTATTTTCCGTTCGTGGCACGAGCCGAAGATGAGTTGCGAGTCGTGCTCGCGGACGGCCATCAACTCTTCCGCGAGGGATTGCGCGAAGTTCTCACGACGGATGGCATGGCGGTGGTCGGCGAAGCGGCCGATAGCCGCGGCGCGGTGGCATTGGCCGGCGAGCTCACGCCGGACATCGTCGTGATGGACGTCAACATGCCCGACGCGTCGGGCATCGAGTCGATCAGCCAAATCGTCAAGTCCGCGCCGAATGTGCAGGTCGTCGTTCTGACCGTCTCAGTCGACGAGAATGACGTCCACGGAGCGCTTACGGCCGGGGCGCGCGCCTATCTGCTGAAGGATGCGCGGACGAACGAGATCGCCGGCGCGATTCGACAGGCGGCAGCAGGCCATAGTGTGCTCTCAGGCGAGGTGATGCAGGCGTTCGTGGCACAGCTGCCCGCATACGCCGGCCCGATCTCAGAGGTGCCTGCTCTGACGACTCGCGAGCTGGCCGTGCTGCGGCTGATTGCGGACGGCGCCGACAATGCCGCGATCGGTCAGGCGCTGTCAATCAGCAAGCACACCGTCAAGCAGCATGTGACGAACATCCTCGAGAAGTTCGGGGTGCGCGGTCGCGTCCAGGCCGCCGTCTACGCGGTCCGCGCGGGCCTCGTCTGACCTACCTGACGTCCTGGGACTGTCTAAGCAGTCTCGGCCAGCGGCTGGATCGCACGGAAGGCCGCCTGTCGATCAGCGACACCGAGCTTGGCCATGGCAGTCGAGACATGGCGACGAACAGTGATCGGCGAGAGCGAGAGCGTCTCACCCACTTCGACGGTCCTCAGCCCCGAGTCCAGCAGCCTGAGAATCTCTGACTCCCTCGCCGTCAAAACGACCTCGCCGACGCGAACCGGATGCGGGGCGGCAGCGGTGAAGTCGCGTGACTCGCGCAGCACCCGCCCAAACAGGGCTCGGGGAAAGGCGGCCTCGCCTTTGAGCACACCAAACAGGGCGGCCGGGAGCCGGTCCGGGCTTGTGTCCTTGGTCAAGTAGCCGATGGCTCCGGCGCGCAGCGCGGCGAGCACGTCGCCGGCACTGTCTGACGCTGTCAACATGACCAGCGCCGTCCTCGGAGCCAACTCACTCAGCATCTGAGCCGCCTCAACGCCCCCTCCCGGCATCGAGATGTCAAGCAGGCACAGATCGGGGTGCGTCCTCAGCACTTCGCTGATGGCGCCGTCGCGGCTCGCGGCCTCGGCGACGACGTCGAATCCACCGCGGACCAACGCCATCCTCACACCCAGGCGAATCACGGAGTGGTCATCGGCAATGACCACCGTGGGCTTGGCCGTCGGCGTGGGCGCGGCGCCGCTCCCAGCCGTACCGCCGCCGGCGTCGCTCACGGCAGAATCGCCTCCACGATCGTGCCCTCGCCGGGGACACTCGTCACGCGCACCTTGCCACCGAGAGCCCGCGCCTGGCTGGACATGCTGTCGAGTCCGAAGCCCGCACGACGAGCGCCCTGATCAAATCCGCAGCCGCGGTCGCCGATCTTCACGCGCCATCCCTCGCTGTACCAGAGCACGATCGCGACGGCAGCGGCGCCACCGTGCTTGACCGCGTTGGTGACCGCCTCGCGGCTGATGTGAACGAGCGCGTCGAGCGTCGGCTGGTCGGGCTCGACGCCAGGCGGAACCTTGGTCGAGTCGAGCGCGAAGGGCGTGCCTCTGGCCGCCGTGCGCACACTGTCTTCGACCGTCTTTACGACCGTCTCGCGGTCGCGGTCGGAGAGGCCCCCGAGCACCTCGCGCGCACCGGCGAGGGCGCGCTCGGCAGCGATCACCACGGTGCTCGCGCGCGAAGCGACCGCGGGATCGTCCTCGAGCGCTCTCGCGTTCGCAAGCGCCCAGGAAAGATCCTGCATGATCAGGTCATGGACCTCGGCCGCGAGCCGACGGGTCTCCGCAGCGACCAGCGCTGCTGCCGCTCCGCCCGCATCCTCGGGGCCCCCGCGATCAGCCGAGCGCCGCGCGTAGCGCCGACGGCCGCCGTATCGAGCGTCGGCGCGAGCCGTCCTGTCGGAGCTCGCGGATGCGCGGCCGGCCGGGGACGCGCCATCGGCTTCGCCGAGCGCCAATCGTGATGTGGTGTGCGAGGTACTCATTCCTTGTATGTCGCAATCCAGGTGGTGGCGAATCGACACGCTGTCCTTGCTGTCAATGTCGGCCCCCCGAGCCCATCCCTTGCTCCTTGCAAGATCGGGCGCGAGGGCGGCTGGTCTCCGACTGATCGGCACCACCGCCTGAGATCTGTATGAGAAGTGTCTCATAAAGCTGGAATTTGCGTAAAAAAATTCCAAGCGGCGAGCTCACCCTGCCTCGCACCGATTACAGGCTTTAGCGACGGACGACTGAGCATCGGCCGCTATCTTCACGCCATCTCGACACCGGCCCCGCCAATGCCACCCGCGACGCCGCCCACGGCGCAGATTCTCGGCATCCCCCTCGCGGTCTCGGACTACCGAAACGTGCTCGATTGGATGGACGCAATGATCGCCGCCGACGCTCGCGGCTACGTGACGGCGGCAGCCGTCAACCTCGTGATGTCCGCACAGGAGCAGCCGGCCACGCTCGCCGCCGTGCTCGACGCCACGCTGGCCGTGCCCGACGGCATGCCGCTCGTCTGGGCACTGCACGCGCTTGGTCATCCACGCGCCACGCGCGTCTACGGCCCCGACCTGATGGCGCACTTCTGCGCGCGGGCTGCCGGCAACGGGACCCCGATCTACCTCTATGGCGGGCGTCACGACGATGCTGCGCGCGAGCTGCTCGTCAGGCGCCTGCGCGAGCGCTTCAGAGGTCTCGAGATCGCAGGCGCCTCCTCGCCTCCGTTCCGGCCGCTCACGATGGCCGAGGAGCAGCGCGAGATAGATCTGATCAACGCCTCTGGCGCGGCCGTCGTGTGGGTCGGCACCGGCCAGCCGCGCCAGGAGCAGTGGATGCACAGGATGCGCCCGCTGCTGGAGCCGGCGCTACTCGTCGGCGTCGGTGCGGCGTTCGATTTTCACGCTGGGCTGATCTCGCAGGCGCCGCCGTGGATGCAGCGCAGCGGTCTCGAGTGGATCTATCGCCTCTCGCGCGAGCCACGAAGGTTGTGGCGACGCTATGCGCGCTACAACCCCCGTTTCGTCGTCGGCTTTGCCCGTCAATACCTGCGCTACCGCCGCGAGCAGCGTGTATGAGCCGCGTCCTGATCACCGGCGGCGCGGGGCCGCTCGGCGCGGCCGTCGCCAAGCGTCTGCTGGCCGACCCGGCCTACGACGTGCGCATCTCCGACCGGCGGGACGCGCCGCCATGGATGCGCGAAGGATGCGAGATGCACCGCGGTGATCTGCGCGTCGCGGTCGAGGCGATGGCCGCCGTCAAGGGATGCTCGCACGCGATCCACCTGGCCGGCTTCGAGCACAGCGCCCCGCAGACAGGCGAAAATGGCGCAGGCGCAGGCGCAGTGGCGGACCCGCCACACACGCTGCTCGAGTACGAAAGCGCGCTGCACGGCGCCGTGGTCCGCGCTGCCATCGACCGCCGGCTGGAGCGATTCGTGTACGTCTCCTCGCCACTCGTGTTCGAGCAAGCAGAGGAGTTCCCGACGCCCGAGGAGCACCTCGCGCAGTGCCCGACACCGCGCTCGGCGCGTGGATTTGCGAGGCTGAGCGGCGAGCGCAGCTGCGCCGCCGCGTATGCCGAGCACGGGCTCGAGTACGCGATCTGCAGGCCCTTCGGCGTATATGGAGGGCAGGCCGAGACTGAAAGAAAGGCCAAGACGAGCGCGGCGCCCGCGCCCCTCGCCGAGCCGGCAAGCGAGCTGGATCAGTTGATCGAGCGCGCCGTCGCCGGTGAGCTGCCGTTGCTTGTGTCCGGCACGGGCGAGCAGACCCTGACGCCAACGCACGTCGAGGACCTCGCCGAGGGGATCGTCGTTGCGCTGGGCTCGCCGGCAGCCGCGAACGAGGACTTCAACATGGCCGCCGCGCATGAGCTGCCGCTCGCCGAGATCGCACAGATCGCCTGGCAGGCCGGCGGCGCTCAACGGGATCAGCTTCCACTGCAGCAACTGTCGATGCGCAAAGACGCAGAGCCCCGGCGCAGCGCTCCATCGGTGCAAAAGGCACGCGAGCTGCTCGGCTGGCAGGCGCGAACTGAGGCCCTGCAGGGCATCGCCGCGGCCGCGGCCGCGGCGCGCGAGCGGGTCGCGCACGAGCAGATGTCGGCTGCCACCAGCAAATGAGCGCGACGCCGACGAGCGGCAGCGCTATCGGCGACGCTCTATAGGCTGGGGCCAATGACCGGAAAACCCTCAGCGCTCGTCACCGGCATCACCGGGCAAGACGGCTCCTACCTGGCAGAACTGCTGCTCGAGAAGGGCTACGAGGTGCACGGCATGGTCCGTCGCGCCTCGACCGAGAAGTTCGACCGCATCGAGCAGATCCGCGACCGCATCACGCTGCACCAGGGCGACCTGCTCGACCAGCGCTCGCTTGTCGACGCCCTACGCGCATCCAAACCGTCCGAGATCTACAACTTGGCCGCGATGTCGTTCGTCGCGGTGTCATGGATCCAGCCCACGTTGACCGCCGAGTTCACCGGCGTCGGCGTCACGCGCATGCTCGAGGCGATGCGCGAAGTGTGCCCCGAGGCGCGCTTCTACCAGGCCTCCTCGAGCGAGATGTTCGGCAAGGTGCTCGAGGTCCCGCAGACCGAGACCACGCCGTTCTACCCGCGCTCGCCCTACGGCGTT
Organism: uncultured Solirubrobacteraceae bacterium; assembly: GCA_963704495.1. GTDB lineage: Bacteria > Actinomycetota > Thermoleophilia > Solirubrobacterales > Solirubrobacteraceae > Palsa-744. Next base: position 12,271 of record OY969911.1, read on the forward strand.
GCCAAGGCCTACGGACACTTCATCACGGTCAACTACCGCGAGTCATATGACCTGCACGCGACGTCGGGAATATTGTTCAACCACGAGTCTGAGCGCCGGGGGCTGGAGTTCGTCACGCGGAAGACCACGTGGCATGCAGCCGCGATCAAGCATGGATTGATCAAGGAGATACGCCTGGGCAACCTCGACGCCGAACGTGATTGGGGCTACGCGAAGGACTACGTCGAAGCCATGTGGCTGATGCTGCAGCAGGACAAACCGGAGGACTACGTGATCGCGACGGGCGAGGCGCACTCGGTGCGCGAGTGCTGCGAGGTCGCCTTCGAAGAGGCCGGCCTGGGCGACTTCGAGCAGTACGTGACGATCGATCCGGCATTCGTGCGGCCCGCCGAGGTCGACCACCTGATCGGCTCGCCGGCGAAGGCGGAGCGAGATCTCGGCTGGAAGCCGGCGACTTCGTTCGAGCAGCTGATCCGCCTGATGACGCGCGCCGACCTCGAGCTGCTGCGGCCACGTTGAGTCAGATGGGGGTCCCACTATTCGATACCTCCACGCCCCTGGCCGGGCTGCGCGAGGAGCTGCGCGGTGCGGTCGATCGCGTGATCGAGTCCGGTCACTACATCCTCGGGCCCGAGGTCAGCACCTTCGAGCGGGAGTTCTCGGCCTACTGCGGGGCCGATCACGCCGTCGGCGTGGCCAATGGAACCGAGGCGATCACGATCGCGCTGCGGGCGATGGGCGTCGGACCGGGCGATGAGGTGGTCGTCCCATCGTTCACCTTCTACGCCTCGGCCGAGGCGATCCCGCCGACCGGCGCGACGCCGGTCTTCTGCGACATCGACCGCGACACCTACTGCGTAACGACGGACACGGTCAAGGCGGCGTTGACGCCGCGGACGAAGGCCGTGATCGCGGTGCACCTGTTCGGGAACGTCGCACCGGTCGCGGAGATCGAGGCGCTCGGCGTTCCGGTCCTCGAGGATGCCGCGCAAGCCGCGGGGTCGCGCTCACAGCCGGGACGCCCAGGCTCGCTCGGAACCGCTGCGACCTTCTCCTTCTTCCCGTCGAAGAACCTCGGCTGCTTCGGCGACGGGGGAATGATCACGACCTCTGACGAGCAGGTCGCCGAGCAGGCACGGATCCTTCGCTTCCACGGCTCGCGCGACAAGGTGGACTACGAACAGGTCGGCTACAACTCTCGCCTCGACGAGCTGCAGGCGGCGATCCTGCGCGTGCAGCTTCCGCACCTGGACGATTGGGCCGACGGGCGACGACAGGCTGCTCGGCATTACGAGCAGGCCGGGCTCGGTGAGCTGGTGAGGCTGCCGATCGCCGCGCCGGGCACCTCGCCGGCTTGGCATCTATTCGTCGTCGAGCACCCGCAGCCCGAACCGTTGGAAGCTGCACTCGCGGCGGCGAACATCGGGCACAAGCCCTACTACCGCACGCCCGTTCACCGACAGGAGTCGATGCGGCGGTGGGGTGAGGGGGTCGAGCTGGCGGCGACCGAGGAGGCTGCGGCGCGGCACGTGGCGATTCCGATTAGCCCGGTGCTCAGCCGCGAACAGGCTGATGAGGTGACTGCGGCTGTCCACGCTGCCTTTTAAACGGCATCCAGCCTCTTAGCCGAGCCGGCCTCCGCTTCTCGCTACAACCTGTGAACGCTCCGGCCGCCACGGCGGTTACAAGGCCGGCCATCCGGGCCGGCTGTGCGTGCGCCGAAGGCCGTGCGAACGCTCGAGCCGGCTAGCGCCAGCGCTCGAGCAGGTCCCGTCGGGGACTTCGCGGATCACTCGCGCCGGCACGCCCATGACAACGGCGCGGGCGGCGACGTCGTTGGTGACGACGGCGCCGGCGGCGACGAAGGCCTCCTCGCCGACCTCGACGCCGGGGGTGAGCACGGCGGCGCCGCCGATCCGGCAGGCGCGCCGCAGGGTGGCGCCGCGCAGCGGCGTGTCCGGCCCATGGCGGGCCATCGTGTCGTCGTTGGTCGTGGTCGCGCCGGGGCCGACGAACACGTCGTCCTCGACCACGGTGAAGGCGGTCAGATAGACGTTGGTCTGCACGCGCACGCGTGCGCCGACGGTGACGTCGTTGTCAACGGCGCTGCCGCGCCCGATGACGGAGCCGGCGCCGATCGAGCAGCGCTCGCGCACGAAGGCCTGATCGCCGATCAGCGATCCCTCGCCGATCTTGGCGCCGGCGAGCACGATGGCTCCGGCGCAGACGGTCACGCTGTCGCCGAGCGTCAAGCGCCCGACCTCGCCGTGGGCGGAGGAGCTCTTGGCCAGGCGTGGGCGCTTGCCGAGCACGGCGTTGTCCTCGATCGTGCAGCCGTCGCCGATCACGGTGCCGGCGTGCACGATCGACGTTGGCGCCGAAGGCGACGTCGCTCGCCGATCTGCACATCCTCGCCGAGCAGCAGCCCGGGCGCGCGGTCGTCGGAGCTCAGACACGTCAGAGGCGAATCACGCTCGGAGGAGGCGCTTGAGCGAGCGCGTGACGCCACGCAGGTCGACGACGAGGCGCGAGCGCTGCGCGAGCAGCTCGTAGTCGATCCCGGGTGAGCGGTGACGATCAGCGTCAGGTCGGCGTCGGCGATCGCCTCGTCGAGCGGCCTGCTGGAAAGCCCGAACTCGGCGAGCTGCGCGACGTGCGGGTCGTGGTAGCAGACGTCGGCGCCCATCTTGCTCAGCAGCTCGATGATCTTCAGCGCGGGCGACTCGCGGATGTCGCCGACGCCCGGCTTGTAGCTGACGCCGAGCACTGCTATGCGCGCGCCTTTGACGGACATGCCGACGTCGTTGAGCGCCCGCTGCGCCTTCTCGACGCAGTGGTAGGGCATCTGCTGGTTGACCTTGCCGGCGAGCTCGATGAACTCGGTGGCCATGTCGAACTCGCGCGCGCGCCAGCTCAGGTAGAACGGGTCGACGGGCAGGCAGTGCCCGCCCATGCCGGGACCGGGCTCGAAGCGCATGAAGCCGTAGGGCTTGGTCGAGGCCGCTTCGACGACCTCCCAGATGTCGATGCCCATGCGGTCGGTCAGCATCGCCAGCTCGTTGACGAGCGCGATGTTGACGGAGCGGAAGATGTTCTCGAGCAGCTTGGTCAGCTCGGCGGCCTCGGGGCTCGACACGCGCACGAGGCGTTCGCAGACCAGGCCGTAGAGATCCTCGGCGCGCTGCAGCGCAGGCCTCGGTCAGGCCGCCGAGCACCTTCGGCGTGTTGCGCAGCGTGTAGTCGGTGCGGCCGGGGTCGACGCGCTCGGGCGAGAAGGCGAGGTGGAAGTCGCGCCCGGCGGCAAGGCCGGACTCCTCGAGCAGCGGCGCGACGCGCTCGCGCGTCGTGCCGGGGTAGGTCGTGGACTCGAGCACGACGAGCTGATCGGCCTGCAGCACCTCGGCGAGGCCGCGCGTGGAGTCGATCAGCGGGCCGAGATCCGGCTCGCGGTTGCGCGTGAGCGGCGTGGGCACGCAGATGATCACAGCGTCGGCCTTGGCCAGCCGCGCGTAGCGCGTGGTCGCGTGGATCTGCTCCTTCAGCTCGCCGAGCAGCTCGGAGGGGACGTCCTCGATGTAGGAGTCGCCGGCCTCGATCGCCTCGATCTTGCGCGAGTCGACGTCGACGGCGATCACGTCGCAGCCCTCTCTGGCGAAGGCAACGGCGAGCGGCAGGCCGACGTAGCCGAGCCCGATGATGCCGACGGTCTTCACTCGGGGGCAGTGTAGGGGTTCGATCTCACTGAAACCGGATCGGCCCAAGCGCCCCAGGCCTTTAGTCGGAGCGCCGCTTCGAGCTCACGCAGGTCGGCGCGCACCATGCGCTCGACGAGCTGCTCGAAGGACAGCTCGCGGCTCCCAGCCGAGCCGCTCGCGTGCCTTGCTGGGATCGCCGACGCTGGGTGTGCTCTCGGGGGGACGCACACGGGCCTCGTCCACGCGCAGGTAGCGCTCGGGGTCGAGATCGACGCAGGCGAAGGCGGCTTGGGCGAACTCGGCGACGGTGTGCGCCACGCCGCTGGCGAGCACGTAGTCGCCGGGCTGCTCCTGCTGGAGCATCAGCCAGGCGCCGCGCACGATGTCACCGGCGAAGGACCAGTCGCGCACGGCGTCGAGCGCGCCGAGCTCGAGCTCGTCCTGGCGACCGAGCGAGATCGCGGCGGCGGCGCGCGTGATCGTCGCGTGACGAAGCGCTCGGGACGGCGCTCGGACTCGTGGTTGTAGGTGATCGCCGGAGCTGGCGTGCAGATCGTCGTGCTCGCGCAGGCGCGCCGAGCAGTTGGTGCGCGGCGAGCTTGGCCACCGCGTAGGGCGAGCGCGGCCGGCAGGGCGTGTCCTCGTTCTGGGGGCTCTCGCCGGCGTCGCCGAAGATCTCGCTCGAGGAGGCGACGAGCACGCGCACGGGCAACTCGAGTCGGCGCACGATCGTCGAGCATCGTCGCGGTCGAGCCGGCGATCGCGGCGAGCGTCTCGGCGGGCCGCTCCCAGGAGGCGGGCACGAACGAGGGCGCGGCGAGGTGGTAGATCTCGCTCGCTTCGGCGCGCGCGATCGCGCATCGGCGAAAGCGATCGGGTCGGCGCACGTCGCCTGCGCAGCAACTCGACCTGTCCGCGCAGGTGCTCGGCGCGAGCCGAGTCGCTCGCTGCGGATCGTCGCCGCGCACGAGCCCGCTCACGCGGTAGCCCTTCCCCAGCAGCAGCTCGGCCAGGAAAGAGCCGTCCTGCCCGGTCAAGCCGGTGATCAGCGCGCTTGGATCTTGCGGCACGGCGGGAGCTTACGTGCTGCCGTTACGCACGCGCAGCGGCCACTCAGGCGCTGCCGTCATACAGCTCGGCGAGGCCGCGTGCGACAACGGCTGGAGCGCACACGGCTCCAGCCCGTGCGCGCCCGCGCTCCCCGGCGGCGCGGTCGCCGGCGAGCCGTCCGATCGCGCCTGCCAGCGCGGCTGCGTCGCCGGGCGCCACGAGCCGGTCCTCCTCGACGAGCTCGGCCAGCGCGCCGACGCGGCTGGCGACGACGGGCAGGCCGGCGGCCATCGCCTCGGCGGCGGCGAGGCCGAAGGTCTCGGCCGAGCGCGAGGGCACGAGCGCGATCGACGCCCGTGCGCGCAGCTCGGCGAGCTCGACGTCGTCGACGTGCCCGGCGAAGCGCACGGTGGCTCCGGCCACGCTGCGGCCGGCGGCGGCATGCGCTTCGAGCGCGCTGCGCTCGGGTCCGTCGCCGGCGATCACGAGCGGGATGCCGGCGGCACGGCAGGCGTCGATCGCAACGTCGACGCCCTTCTCGGGCGCCAGGCGCGAGACGACGAGTGCGTAGGAGGGCAGCTCGGAGGCGACTCCGGTGGCGGGCGGCGCGAGCGCATCGAGCGCACGCACGGGCGGCGCGAGCACGTGCACGCGCTCCCAGCGCAGCGGCGCGCCGAGCTCGCGCAGGCGCTCGCGGGCGAACACGCTGGGCACGACGATGGCGTCGGCCTGGCTCACCAGGCGCCGCTGCCACAGCGCCAGCGAGGCAGCGTAGGCGGCTGCCTCCGGGCGGCTGCCGCGGCAGTTCAGACGCACGCCGGGCAGCGTGTTGCGCGCCGTGGCAGCGCGTGCACTCCTCGCCGTGGGTGAAGCACACGCCGATGGCGCACACGAGCCGGTACTGATGCAGGTGCAGCACGACCCTCGCGCCGGCGGCGCGCGCGGCGGCGAGCGCGCGCCAGCCGAAGGCGGGCTGCAGGTTGTGCGCGTGCACTACGCGAGCGCCCGCGCTCGCGCACGGCGCGATGCGACCTCGTCGGGGTCGAGCCCGCCGCGCAGCAGGCCGAGCGCAGCGCGCCCGCGGCCGAGCTCCTCGGAGGAGCGCGTGAGCAGCTCGGCGGGCTCGCCGAGGCGCTCGCGCACGAGCCACAGCAGGTCGTCGACGACGCGCTCCTCGCCGCCGGTGGTGCGATAGCGGTTGTGCAGGAAGAGGACCACCTCGCTGGAGCCTAGTGCGGCTGCCTCGCCCCTACCCGGGCGCAACTGCGGAAACCGCTGCAAACCTAGACTGTCCGGACCGATGAGCCGATCGTCCGACCGCGATGCACCGCCCGCCTCGATCGTGATCCCCACGCGGGCACGCCTGCCCTACCTCGAGGTGGCGCTCTGCCTCGATCGCGCCGCAGGCAGCGACGGCGGGCGCGGAGGTGCTGGTGGTGGACGATGCAGGAGCCTCGGCGGGGACACGAGAGCTGGCCGAGCGAAACGGCGCACGCTATGAGCCGCACGTGGCTCGGCACGGCCTGAACGTGGCGCGCAACACCGGCGTCGAGCGCGCGCACGGGCGAGCTGGTGGTGTTCGTCGACGACGACGTCCGTGCACTCGACGGCTGGCTGGCAGCGCTGCTGCAGGCGGCGCGCGAGCACCCGGAGGTGGACGTCTTCACGGGTCCGATCACGGCGCGTCTGGAAGGACGCGCGCCACATGCGTGTGGGCGCGAGCGCCCGCCGATCACGACGCTCGAGCTCGGCCCCGAGGACACCTGACCCGCTACGCGTGGGGCGCGAACATGGCGATCCGGCGCAGCGCCCTCGAGCGGGTCGGGCCGTTCGAGGAGTCACTCGAGCACGGCGGCGATGAGCAGGAGTGGCAGGATCGTTTGATGTCCGCCTGCGGCGGAGATGACAGCCCGGGCGCGCTGTACGTCGCGGCGGCCGCGGTGGAGCATCGGCGCGCCGGACGCGACGCGCGCCTGCGCGCGCTGTCGCGAGCGGCGTACGTGCGCGGCCGCGCGGCGCGGCGCTTCGACGCTCGGCGCGGGCAGGCGCCATCGCTCGGCGCACGAGCTGCTCGACGCTGGCAGGCTGCGCGGGCCACGTCGTTCGCCGCCGCTGCCCGGCAGGGCTGACGATGGTCGCGCACAGCGCGGGACGCCTGCGCGAAGCGCTGCGCGAGCGGGTGCGACGGGCGAGCAGCACGCCGAACGGCTCGGCTGATGGCACCGCGCGGGCGGCGGGCGCCGAGGACTTCCTCTCGGGCACGAGCGGCACGGTCGGCGGCCTGGACGCGCGTGCTGCGCGGAGCTCACGACGCAGCTGACCGACGCACGCGAGCTCGCCGGCGGCCGGCGCCTGCGCCTGGCGCGAGCGGCGCGAAACGAGCCTCCCCGCCGCCGCGTGCTCGTGCTGGGAGTCGAGCGCCCCGAGCACCGCGCGCTGGCGGCGCGATGCGCAGGCGGAGCTGCGCCGCTCACGCCACGATGTCGAGCTGCACATCGCAGCCCCGGGCGTGCTCGGCAAGTTCGAGAACCTCAACCGGCTGCTGGTCGAGCATCCGCCGGAGGGGCACGACTGGCTGCTGGTCCTCGACGACGACGTCGAGCTGCCGCGCGGCTTCCTCGACCGCTTCGTGTTCCTCTGCGAGCGCTTCTCGCTGGCGCTGGCGCAGCCGGCGCACCGCCTGCGCTCGCATGCCGCCTGGCCGCAGACGCGACGTCGCGCAGGCAGCGTGGTACGCGAGACGCGCTTCGTCGAGATCGGTCCGGTGACGGCGTTCGCGAGCGCGACGTTCGCGACGCTGCTGCCCTTTCCGCGAGCTGCGCATGGGCTGGGGCCTGGATGCGCACTGGGCGGCGCTCGCGCGCGAGCACGGCTGGCGCTGCGGCGTGGTCGACGCGGTGGCGATCGGCCACCGCGCGGCCCCGGCGGCCGACGCGTACTCGCGCGAGGCGGCGTTGGCGGAGGCGCGCGAGTTCCTCGCCGAGCGCCCTTACGTGAAGCGCGACGCGAAGCGCAAGCAAACGCTCACGACGCACCGGCGCTGGTGAGCCTGTGCGCGTGCTCGTGGTCGCCGAGTTCTACCCGAGCCGGCGCGATCCGGTGCTGGGTGTGTGGGCGCATCGCCAGGCGCTGGCGGCGCGCGACGCGGGCGCCAGGTGCGCGTGCTGGTCCTGCACCGCCTGGTGCCGCCACGCGCGGCGCTCGCGGCCGGCCCAAGCGGCGGCGGCGAGCGCGCTGGCCGGTGCTGGCGCGCGAGCCGCGCGTGCAGGTGCTCGACGGCCTGCGGGTCTCCTACGTGCCCTACGTCTCCCCCGATCGGCAGCGGACGTACGCCGAAGTGGGGTGCCTGGGCGGCGCCTGCGCTGGGGCTCGCGATGCGCGCGCGTGCACCGCTCGTTCGCGTTCGACCTGGTCCACGCGCACAACGCCGTCCCGGCCGGCGACGCAGTGCGCCGCGTGCGCGCATTGCATGCCGTTCGCGCTCCGCTGGTCATCTCGGTGCACGGCGGCGACGTGCTGTACACGGCCGGGCGCGTGCCGCGGCGGCGCGGCAGGCCGTGCACGCGCGCGCTGGCCGAGGCGCGCGCTGGTGCTCGCCAACAGCCAGGGCATCGCAGAGCTCGCTCGCGCACACGGCGCGCACGAGACGCGCGTGGTGCATCTCGGTACGGACATGCCCGCGCCGGCACGCCCGCCACGACGCAGCGTCGCGGCGCAGACGCTCGTCACGGTGGGGCATCTGGTTGCGCGCAAGCGCCACGCGGACGTGCTGCGCGCGCTTGCGGTGCTCACGCCGCGCCACCCGACGCTGCGCTATGCGATCGTCGGCGCCGGCCCGGAGCGAGCAGCCCTGCAGGCACTGGCTGAGCGCCTGGAGGTGGCCGAGCGGGTCGACTTCCACGGACAGCTGGCGCACGAGCGAGGCGGTCGAGCTGGCGCGAGGCTGCACGCTGTTCGTGATGCCCTCGACGGAGGAGGCATTCGGCGTGGCCTACGTCGAGGCGATGGCGGGCGGCGTGCCGGCGATCGGCTGTCGCGGCGAGCCCGGGCCGGAGGAGATCGCGGCGGCCGGGGATGGGCTCGTGCTCGTGCCGCCGGGCGACATCGAGCGCTTGACGCAGCGGATCGATGAGCTCCTGTCGGATCCGCACAGGCTGCGCGAGATACGCCAGCGGGCCCGGGCGACGGTGACGGCGAACTTCACGTGGGAGCGCTGCGGTGCCCAGACGATCGACGCCTACGAGCACGCGCTGCGGTGAGCGGGGCTCCACGCAATCCGCCGCAGCGAAGCCTGTCCTGTTCGTCGCGGGAAACGCGCCGGCCTACCGCGTGGGCGCGCTCGACGCGCCTGCACGAGCGCGAGGGGATCGAGCTTGCGCTGTTCGGCGGGCGCTCCGAGCACGGCGGTCCGGGGTTTGGAGGGGTGATGCCGTTCCCCCACCGTCACGTGAAGCCGCGCGAGCTCGACGCGCTGGCCGCCTCGGGCGACTACCGCGCGGTCGTCTGCCCGACGGGTGGGCGCCTGGCGCCGCTGGCCGGCTGGCGCGGCGCGCGGCGGGCGCGTGTGCCACTGATCTTGTGGGCCTCGCTGTGGGCTCACCCACGCAGCGTGGCGCACGCCTTCAGCTACCTGCCGCTGCGACGCCTGTACGGCTCGGCGGACGCCGTCGTCACGTACGGCCCACACGTGAGCGCCTACGTGCAAGCGCGGGGCGCACACAACGTGCACGTGGCGCGGCAGGCGGTCGACAACGACTTCTGGGGCTCGCCCGACGTCGAGGCCCCGCGCGAGCCGGCGTGGCCGAGCGCAGCAGATGCCCGCTTCCTGTTCGTCGGGCGCCCGCAGCCCGAGAAGGGCCTCGCGGTGCTCGCCGACGCGTGGCGCGCCGCGAAGCTTCTGCCGGGACGGGCGGCGCTGGTGCTGGCGGGGATCGACCCAAGCCTCACCGCGATCGCGCCCGACGGGCCCCGCCGCCAGGGCGACGCGGGCATGCTCGGCCTCGGCACGGTGGACCCGATCGAGCTGCGCAACGTCTATGCGGCCTGCGACGTGCTCGTGCTGCCGTCGATCGCAACGCGCACGTTTCGCGAGCCGTGGGGCCTGGTAATCAATGAGGCGATGAACCGCGGCATACCTGTGATCGTCAGCGACGCGGTGGGCGCGGCGGCGGGCGGCCTGGTGCGCGACGAGATCAATGGGCTGGTCGTCGAGGCGGGCGACAGCGATGGGCTGGCGCACGCGATCGTGCGACTGGCCGATGACCCGCAGCTGCGGGCCCGTCTCGGGGCGCAGGGCGCGCGGGACGTGTGCGCTTACACCTACGACGCGTGGGCCGAGGGCTTCTCGGCTGCGCTTGCGAGCCTCAACGTCTCCCGGGAGCGTTGGTAGCGTTGCGTTGCTCAAGTATGCGAATCGTGTCCGCACTGGCGCTCGCGCTGTCGCTGCTCGTCCTGCTCGCCGCTACGGCGAGCGCGGACACCGGCGCGAAGATCATCGAACGTTGCACGCACGGCCAGAGCCTCAGCGGCTTCAGCCAGAAGGACTACCGTCGCGCGCTGGCGGAGCTGCCGACCGAAGTCGAAGAGTATTCGGACTGCGGCAACCTGATTCGCCGCGCCCAGCTCGCAGCGCTCAATGGCGGCAGCGGCGGCGGCGGCGGCCCGAGCACGCCGGCCACACCGCTCACGCCATCCGAGCAGAGCGCGGTTGCGCGCGCGCCGAAGTCGGGGGGCGAACCGCTGACGGTCGGCAATGAGCTGGTGAGCCCGGGCGTGGTCCACGCAAATGTCTCCTCGGCGCTCAGCTCGCTGCCTGACCCGCTGCTGGCAATGCTCGCCTTCCTGCTCGCCTGCGCCGCGGCGCTGGGCGGACGGGCGATCCTCAACGGTATTCGTGCCCACCGCTCCGACTGAGCCCGGGACGGCGGTGATCGTGCCCGGCCCGGCGACGGATGCGATGTCCGACGCCAGTGCGACGTCCGGCGCGCTCCCGCCGCACCTCAGCGAGCAACGGGCGAGTGCAAACGGCGGGCGGGCGGGCGGCGCACGCGGCGGCTGGCAACGGGCACTGAATGCCCGCGCTCAGGCATGGTGGCCGACGGTGCTGATAGCGGGCGTCCTCTGCTTTGTCGCCTTCGTGGCGGGCGGTGGCCTGAACCTCAGCGATATGACGACGGTGGAGATCGTGCTGACGCATCGGCTCGGGCCTGATCGTCGCCGCTGTGGCCGTATTCGGGCCGGCGCGCGGACGCGCCTACGGCGGCTGGGCGGTCGCGCTGCTGCTCGCCTTCGCGGCGCTGACGGCGCTGTCGGTCGTGTGGTCGGTACAGCCGGACGACAGCTTCAAGGACGCCGGGCGGATGCTCTCCTACTGCGGCGTGTTCGCGGCCGCGGTGGCGCTCGCTCGCGCGGTCCCGGCACGCTGGCCGGCGGTGCTCGGCGGGATCGTGCTGGCGGCGAGCATCGTCTGCGTCTACGCGCTCTTGACGAAGGTGTTCCCGGCCTCGCTCGATGCGGGCGACGTCTACGCACGCCTGCGTGCGCCGTACAGCTACTGGAACGCGATCGGCCTGACGGCGGCGATGGGTGCGATCGGCTGCATGTGGCTCGGCGCACGCCGAACCGGGCATGCGCTGCTCAGCGCACTGGCCTACCCGGCGATGGGCTTGATGCTGTTGACGTTGATGCTCGCCTACTCGCGCGGCGCGCTCGTGGCGCTGGTGCTCGGCCTGGCGCTGTGGTTCTGCATCGTGCCGCTGCGCCTGCGCGGCGCTGCGATCCTGATCGGCGGCGCCGTCTGCGCGGGTGGCGTGGTGGCGTGGGACTTCTCTCGGCATGCACTGAACAGCGACAACGTGGCGCTCGCGCAGCGCACGAGCGCGGGGCACCAGCTGGGCGTACTGGTCGTGGCGATGCTCGCGTTGCTGACGCTGGTCGGTCTGGCGTTTGGCTTCTGGACCGGCCGCAACGCCCCGTCGATCGTCAGCCGTCGCCGCGTGGGCGCGATGCTGCTCAGCCTGCTGGTGGTCGTCGTGCTCGCCTGTGCAGGCGCGCTGGCTGCCAGCCACCGCGGCTTCACGGGCACGATCTCGCACACGCTGCACTCGCTCACCGACCCACACGCGCCGGTCCCGTCCAATGGCCCGGGCCGCCTGACGGCGGTCGGCAGCGTCCGCGCGCGCTACTGGAACGAGGCACTGAAGGTCCACCAGGCGCATCCGGCGCTGGGCGCTGGGGCGGAGGGCTATGCGACCGCCCGCTTGCACTACCGCACGGAGACACTCGACGTGCGACACGCGCACGGCTACATCGTGCAGACGCTGGCCGACCTCGGCCTTGTTGGCCTCGGCCTGACGCTCGCGCTGCTGCTCGTTTGGATGGCGGCAGCGGGACGCTCGACGCACCCGTTCAACCGCCGCTGGAGCAGCTGGAGCACGCTGCGCGGCCGGCTCGATCGCGCCGGCAGCGACGGCACGCCGGGCTGGCGGCGACTGACGAGCGCCGATGGGCGAGCGGCGCCATACACACCGGAGCGCGTAGGCATGCTGAGCATGCTCTGCTTGGTCGTCGTGTTCGGCATCCATTCGATCGCCGATTGGACCTGGTACGTGCCGGGCAACGCCTGCGTGGTGCTGTTGTGCGCGGGCTGGCTGGCCGGGCGCGGGCCGCTCGGCGCGGGCGCTCGGCACAGCGCCCCGGCCGGCTCACCCCGCGCGATCGAGCCGGGCGCGGGCAAAGCCTCGAGCGCGGCGCTGGGCGTACCGGACGTGGCAGCGGGCGGCGTCGCCACGTCCGGCACCTCGCGCGGTACCGGCGCATGGCTGGCGGGGGTCGACGAGCTGCGTGCACGCCTCTCCCCTCGGGCGCTCGGACCGGTGCGGATCTTCCTAGCCGTAGCGGCGATCGTCGGCGCGTTGCTGGCGGCGTGGGTTCAGTGGCAGCCGCAGCGCTCGGCGACGGCCTCCCAGCAGGCGCTCGACCGAGCTCGCGAGCAACCCCCGTGGCGCGCTCTCCACGGCGCAGACGGCGGTCTCGCGCGATCCGCTCTCGGCACAGGCGCTGTTCACGCTGTCGGCCGTGCAGCAGGCGACGGGCAGGCCGGAGCTGGCGCGAGCGACGCTGCAGCACGCGGTGCGCCTGCAGCCGTCGAACCCGCAGACGTGGCTGACGCTGGGCCAGTACGACCTCGCGAAGAATCCGCGTGCGGCCGAGCACGAGCTGGCCGCGGCGATCTACCTGAACCCGGAGTCGGTCGCACCGGAAGCGATCGCACAGGGCAATCCGGAAGCGATCGCGATCCAGAACGACTACGTGCAGGCGCTGCGGGCGGCGAGCAAGCCGCCGGTCGCGGGCAAACCCTAGAAGCGCATGCGCACAGCGCTCGCGAGCAGTGCGCGATGCGCCCCGGGGATGCCACCGGCCTCGCGCGTTTCGACCTGCTCGAAGCCGAAGTCCTCGAGCAGGCGCGCGAGCGTGCGGCGCGTGTAGAAGCGCAGGTGATCGGCGCGCGGGTCGAAGTGGCGCGTCAAAGCGCGCCGGCGAGAGCGCAAGGCCGAGGCGCGTGAGCGGTCCGTGTGCGGGCGTGCTCAGGATCAGACCTCCACCTGAGCGCAGCACGCGCCGTAGCTCGGACAGCCAGCGGGCCGTGTCGGCGACGTGCTCGATCGTCTCCCCCGACCAGACCGCATCGAAGCTCGCATCGGCGAGCGGCCACTCGCCGTCGGGCTCGACGCGACGCAGCTCGAGGTCGGCGCGGCGCGAGCGCGCGCGACGCAGCGGCTCCTCGGCGATGTCGACGCCGAGCACGTGATAGTCGGCGTCCGCGATCGCGGCGGTCAACTGCCCTTCGCCGCAGCCGACGTCGAGCACGCGCAGCGGCGCGGGGGACGACGTTCCCGTTTCATCGAGCGCTCGCGCGCGGCGCTCAGCAGTGCGCGCGAGCTGCGCGAGCAGGAAGGCGCGGCGCAGCTCGAGAGCGCGTGGCTGCGCCCCTTCGGGCACGGATTGCCACAACTCCTCAAAGTGGCCGCTGCGCAAGTTGGCCGTCATCTCTGCACAAAGCTACGCGATGCGCTTATCTTGCCTGCGTGCTTGGGAGGCGCGAGACATGAGGTCGTTCGGCTGAGATGAACGTCGCGTTCGACAGCCGGCCGGTGAGGGACCCGCAGGGCGTCGGGCGCTATACGCGCTGCCTGCTCGAGGCGCTGCGCGAGACGGCGCAGGCGGACGAGGAGATCGTCGAGACGCCCCGCCCGGGGCGTGCAGACGTGTTCCACTCGCCCTGGATGAACGGCGCGCTGCTGCACAGCCCGTGTCCGATGGTCGTCACGCTGCACGACCTGACGGCGTTGAAGCGCCGCAGCGAGCATGCTGCAGGACGGGCGTGCGTCCACGACTGCGGCAACTCGCCGTACAGCGCGCGGTACGCGTGATCGTGCCGACGGAGGCGCTCGCACAGGATGCGCTCACGCAGTTGGGCGTCGAGCACGAGCAGATCGACGTGATCCACGGGGCACCGGCGGCCTGCATGTATCCACGCCCACCGCGGGAGATCGCGGAGGTGCGCAAGCGCTTCGCGCTGCCCGAGCACTACCTGCTGTGGGTCGGCGGTCTGCAGCATCCTGACCCGGCCAAACATGTGACCAAACTGGCAGCCACGACGCGCGAGCTGCCACTCGTGCTGGTCGGCTCGACCAGCCCATGGGCGCACGAGCTGGGAAACGTAATCCTCACGGGCCAAGTCTCCGACGAGGATCTGGCGGCGCTCTACTCGGGTGCCCATGCGCTCGTGGTCACTTCGCAGGACGAGGGCTTCGGCCTGCCCGCCGTCGAGGCGCTCGCGTGCGCCACGCCGGTCGTCGCGTGCGAGGTGCCGGCGTTGCGCGAGGTGCTCGCCGGACGCGTCACGTTTGTGGCACCGGGCGAGTTGCCCGCGCTGATCTGCGCAGCCGAAGCAGCGACGCGCCCGGCCCCGCGGCCGCCGGCATGGACATGGCAGGACGCGGCCCGGGCGACCTGGCAGGTGTACGAGCGCGCGCGCAGCCAGGCCGAAGCGCCGCGCACAGTCGGCCGCCTGCTGCGTCGCCGCCCGGCCGCTGCGGTCGAGCCTCAGTAGGCCCCCCGCCGCGTGATCACGGCGGGGATCGTCTTCAGCAGAATCGTCAGGTCGAGCGCGAGCGACCAGTGCTCGAGGTAGATGAAGTCGAGGTGCACGAGGTCGTCGAAGTCGAGCTCGGAGCGCCCGGAGACCTGCCATAGCCCGGTGATGCCGGGCAGCACGAGGTAGCGCTTGCGGTGCCAGTCCTCAAGCATGTCGTAGTCGCGCTGGGGCAGCGGGCGCGGTCCGACGAGCGACATCTCGCCGCGCAGCACGTTGATCAGCTGCGGCAGCTCATCCAATGAGAAGCGCCGTAGCTGGCTGCCGAGCGCCGTCAGACGGGGATCGTCGCGAATCTTGAACAGCGCACCGGTGGCCTCGTTGAGCTCTTCGAGGTCTGACTGACGCTCCTCGGCGTCGGTGTGCATGGTGCGGAACTTCAAGCACGGAAACGGCCGCTGGCCGATGCCGACACGCGTGGAGCGATACAGCACGGGACCACGCGAGGAGAGCCGAACGGCGAGCGTGATCGCGAGCAGCAGCGGGCTGAGCAGCAGCAGCAGCAGCGTGGCGCCGACGAGATCGAAGGTCCGCTTCAGCGCGAAGTCGACGCCCTCGAACACGGGCGGGCCGAGCTCGAACAGCGGCACCGACTGCCCGGGGACGAACTCGGCGCGGTGGATCAGGATCTCCATCGTCGAGGGCGCGAGGCGCACGCGTACACCACGACGACTGCACTGATCGACCAGTTCCAGCGCGTCAGCCTGGGGAAAGTCGGGGTCCGCGATGATCACCTCGTCGACGCGTTCTGAGGAGAGCACGGCTTCGAGATCGTCCAAGCGCCCGAGCGCACGCAACCCGTTCTCGGGGAGCGCCTTGGGGGCGAGGAAGCCGACGACCTCGATCGGCGAGTGCGGCGCGTCCGCGAGCGCGTGCGCGACATCGCCGATGTGTTTGCCGCGGCCAACGAGCACGGCACGGCGGCGATAGCCGGCGGCACGGAGGATCACGCCCGTAAGCCACTCGTATCCGGCGCGCAGCGAGGAGACATACAGCAGCGCGAATGCGAGCGAGCCGTAGAACAGGTAGTAGCTGGAGAAGTGTTCGCCGGAGACGACTGCGAACAGCAGTGCGACGAAGGCGACTTGGAACAGCGAGCCGACGATCCGCGAGAGGCCGGGACGCAGCGCGCGCGAGGAGTACAGGCCGGAGCGGGCGAACAGCAGCGCGGTCAGCAGGTAGGCGAACGGCAGGATCCGTTCGGTTTCACGCAGCGCCGGGTGAAACTGCACGACGTCGAACACGAGCGCCTTGAGAATCAGCGCTGTGAAGATCGCCAGCGCGACGGCGACGAAGTCGAGTGCGAGCAGCGAGAGCACGCGCGCCAGGCGCCGCGCGGTCGACATGCGCAGGAGCAGCGAGAGCGCAGGCGGACGCTTGCGGCGCATGTCGCGGTCGCTCGTCTGCTTGCGCGCCGTGGTCTCCGAGAGCACGGTCCTGGGGGTAGGCGGCCGGCCCGTGGTGGCAGCTCCGCGGCCGAGCACCTGTCCGCTCGCGGGCGCGGGCGGCGAGGGCTTGCGCTGAGTCGGGGGAGCGGCCGTTCGGCTGGAACGAGGTCCCATCGCACTGCTCACAACGCTTCAGACTCGCAGATGTAGCGGTCGGGTGACGGCTCGCCGCACGTCCCGCGGGTTCCTTGCAACGGTCGTTGCGAGAACTCGCAAGCCTGCCCTGGACGCTTTTGGACCGCGACTGCGGTGGTGCTCAGCCCTGTCCGCCGATCAGCAGCTCGACGCCGGACTGCTCGATTGTGCGCTGCAGGCCTTCGCGCAGCGACACCTCCGGGGACCAGCCAAGCAGCTCTTGCGCGAGCGCAATGTTCGGCTTGCGCTGCTTGGGGTCATCCTCGGGAAGCGCCTCGAAGATCAGCTCGGAGGTCGAGCCGGTGAGCTCTTTGACGATCTCGGCCAGTTCGAGCAGCGTGAACTCGTCGGGGTTGCCGACGTTCACCGGGTCGTGGTAGCCGGACTCGGCGAGCGCGATGATCCCGCGGATCAGATCGTCTACGTAGGTGAACGAGCGCGTCTGACTACCGTCGCCGAACACCGTGATCGGCCTGTTGGCGAGCGCCTGGCGCAAGAACGTCGGAATTGCCCGCCCGTCGTGCGGGCGCATGCGACTGCCGTAGGTGTTGAAGATGCGCACGATCGCCGTGTCCACGCCCTGCTGGCGGTGGTAGGCCATCGTCAGCGCCTCGGCGTAGCGCTTGGCCTCGTCATAGACCCCGCGCGGCCCGATCGGGTTGACGTGCCCCCAGTAGGTCTCCGCCTGCGGGTGCTCCTTGGGGTCGCCGTACACCTCGCTGGTCGAGGCGATCAAGAAGCGCGCGCGCTTGGCCTTGGCCAGGCCGAGAGTGTGGTGCGTGCCGTAGGAGCCGACCTTGAGCGTGTGCAGCGGCAGCCGCAGGTAATCGATCGGCGAGGCCGGCGAGGCCAGGTGGAAGACGAAGTCGACCGGCTCGTCCACGAAGTAAGGCTCGATGATGTCGACCGGGAGATAGGAGAAGCGCTCGGGATCGCGGATGTGGGCGATGTTGGCCAGCGAGCCGGTCTCGAAGTTGTCGACGCAGATCACGCGGTGCCCGCGCGCGAGCAGCTCGTCGCACAGATGCGAGCCGAGAAATCCGGCGCCGCCGGTTACGAGACAGGTGGACATCGGGCCGGAGGATACCCGGGTCAACCCACCAGGCGTGAAACACGGCTGTCGCGGCCGGCGAGACGGCCGCAGCGCCGGCGGTCCTTATCATCTGTCTCATGGCCTCGACGGAGGAACACACCGACGAGCAGCTCACGGTCGCGCCGATCGTCGGCCCGGATGATCCGCGCCGCTTCACGGATTCGGGCATCGAGGTCTCAGGTCTCTACACGGAGGACGATCTGCCGGCCGAGCTCGACCTTGGCGAGCCGGGCGATTTCCCGTACACGCGCGGCGTACACCGGGAGATGTACCGCAAGCAGACATGGACGATGCGCCAGTACGCGGGCTACGCCTCGGCGAAGGAGTCCAACGAGCGCTACCGCTATTTGCTCTCGAAGGGCTCGACGGGGCTGTCGATGGCCTTCGACCTGCCGACCCAGCTCGGCCTCGACTCCGACAACCCGCGCTGCCTCGGCGAGGTCGGGCGCACGGGGGTGGCGATCGACACGATCGACGACATGCGCACGGCGTTCGACGGCATCCCGCTCGACCAGGTCTCGACCTCGATGACGATCAACGCGCCGGCGGCGTGCCTCTTGCTGCTGTATGAGCTGGTCGGCGAGGAGCAGGGCGTGCCGAGCGAGCAGCTGCGCGGCACGACGCAGAACGACGTGCTCAAGGAGTACATCGCGCGCGGCAACTACATCTACCCGCCGCAACCGACGATGCGCCTGACGACCGACCTGTTCCAGTACTGCCACGAAAACGTGCCGAAATGGAACACGATCTCGATCTCCGGATACCACTTCCGCGAGAAGGGCTGCTCGGCGGTGCAGGAGGTCGCGTTCACGCTGTCCTCGGGGATCGCCTACGTGCAGGCGGCAATCGACGCGGGTCTGTCGGTCGACGAGTTCGCGCCGCGGCTGGCGTTCTTCTTCAACGGGCACAACAACGTCTTTCAGGAGGTCGCCAAGTTCCGCGCGGCACGGCGGATGTGGGCGCACATCATGAAAGACCGCTTCGGGGCGAGCAACCCGAAGGCGACGATGCTGCGTTTCCACACGCAGACGGGCGGCGTCACGCTGACGGCGCAGCAGCCGGAGAACAACATCGTGCGCGTCGCGCTGCAGGGCTTCGCGGCGGTCTGCGGCGGCACGCAGTCGCTGCACACCAACGGCTTTGACGAGGCGCTCGCGCTGCCGACCGAGCGGGCAGCGAAAATCGCGCTGCGCACGCAGCAGATCCTGGCGCACGAGTCGGGTGCGGCCGACAGCGTGGACCCGTTCGCGGGCTCCTACTTCGTCGAGTCGCTGACCGATGAGATCGAAGCGCGGGCAAACGAGCTGATCGCGAAGGTCGACGCACTCGGCGGCTCCGTCAACGCGATCCAGTTCATCACGGGCGAGATCGACGAGTCGGCGTGGGGCTATCAGGAGCGCTATCGGATCGGCCAGGACATCGTGGTCGGCGTCAACAAGTACGAGGAAGAGGGCATCGAGGTACCCGACCTGCTGCGCGTGGATCCCCAATCCGAGCGCGAACAACTCGACCGCCTGGCGAAGTTCAAGTCAGAGCGCGACCAGCCGCTCGTCGAGCAGCGTCTGGAGCAGCTGCGCGAGGTGGCGCGCGGCGAGGCGAACCTACTGCCGACGATCCGCCAGGCGTTGAAGGACCGCTGCTCGATCGGTGAGGTCTGCGCAGCGATGCAGGACGTCTTTGGCAAGTACGCGCCGACGTTCTGAGCGCAAGAGGCCCACACATGCCCACGGCCTTCGGCGGGTAGTGGCCAGGTTGTGATCGGTTCTCCATGAGCTCCTCCCGGAGCGAGGGCGCCAACGAGCACAGCTACGGGGAAGGCTCGCCGTACACGCTGGGCGTCGAGGAGGAGCTGTTCCTCGTAGATCCGATCGCCGGTGAGCAGATCAACGCGTCGGAGGCGGTGCTCGAGCGGATCGGCGAGATCGACGGCACGGTCGAACGCGAGCTCCATGCCTCACAGGTCGAGCTGATCACCTCAGTTTGCGAGCGGGTCGGCGAGGCGGCGAGCGCGCTCGCGTCGATGCGTCGCGCGGTAACGGCGACGGGCGCCGGACTGCTCGGCGCCGGCACCCATCCAACGGCGGTGGAGGGCGAGGCAGAGATCACCGACAAGAAGCGTTACGAGCGCATCCGGGAGCTACTCGGCGACGCCGTGGCGACGGCCGTCAGCGGCCTGCACATCCACGTCGGCATGCCCGACCCGGAAACGGCGATCCGCTCGTTCAACGGCCTGCGCCGTCGCCTGCCGCTGCTGCAGGCGCTCGGCGCCAACTCGCCATTCAGGCACGGTCGCGACACGGGCCTGGCCTCGGCGCGCGAGGTAACGGTCAGGGGCTGGCCGCGCTCGGGAGTGCCGCGCGCGATGCACGACTTCGAGGACTTCGTCGCGGCCACGAGCGTGCTCGTACGCGCGGCCGACGTGGCCGACTACACGTGGTTCTGGTGGAAGCTGCGCCCCCACCCGCGCCTCGGCACGGTCGAGATTCGCGCGCTTGACACGCAAACGTCTGTCGTGGACACGGCCGCTCTGGTCGCGCTCGCGCACTGTCTCGCGCGCGACGCGGCGCTCGTCGCCAGCGACGAGCCCGATCCCCCGGCCGAGGTGCTCGAGGAGGGCATCTTCCGCGCGGCGCGCTACGGCGTGCACGCGCGCCTACCCGGCGCGGACGGCACCCTGCGAACGGTCGGCGAGCTGCTCGGCGAGGCGCTCGACGCCGCCCGCGAGCACGCCCAAGACCTCGGCTGCGTCGCCGAGCTCGACAGCGTCGGCGAGCTCTACAGCCGCGGCGGCGGGGCGGGCAGGCAGCGGGAGATCTACGAGGTCGCCGGCATGAGCGCGCTGCTTCGCCGGCTGACGCAGCTCAGCGGCGAAGGGCCCGACGCCGAAGGGGCACAAGCCGTCGCCCCCGTTGAATAGGCTGCCCGCGTGCTCGTCGCAGTCACCCTCTACACGTTCGCGCTAGCCGTGCACATCGCTGCGATCGTGATCGCGTTCGGCGTCACATTCGCCTACCCGGTGATGTACGCGGTAGGTGTTCGCTCCGAGCCGCGCTCGATGCCGGGGGTTCATCGCATCCAAGACAGCGTCGGCAAGTTCGTGATCTCGCCGTTCCTTGGGCTGGCGCTGCTCGCCGGGATTTACCTGGCGAGCAAGCTGCATACGTGGAGCGACTTCTACGTGCAGTGGGGCCTCGGCGTGATCGTGCTGCTCGGCGCGCTTGGCGGCGCCTACTTCGCGCCGCGCGAGCGGCGCCTTGCCGAGCTGGCCGAGCGCGATGTCGGCGCGGGCGAGGCCACCGTGAGCGGGTTTGCCTTCAGCGCCGAGTACAAAGCGCTTCGCAAGCAGGTGTTCTCGGTGAACCTCGCGGCGAACGTGCTCGTGCTGCTGACGATCTACTTCATGACCGCCCAAACCGGCGCGTAGCGCCCGCTTGCGAAACGAGACGTGCTCGGTACGCTGAGCGCATGAGCGAGGGCTATCGAGTCGCTGTCGTCGGAGCCACGGGCCAGGTGGGCACGTTGATGCTGCGCCTGTTGCGCGAGCGGGAGTTCCCGGCACGAGAGATCGTGCCGTTCGCCTCCGAGCGCTCGGTCGGACGCGAGCTGGAGGGCGGCCTGGTCGTGCGGAGTCTCAGCGAGGACGCGATCCAGGGATTCGACCTGGCGATCTTCTCGGCGGGCGGCTCGACCTCGGGCGAGTGGGCGCCGCGCTTCGCCGAGGCGGGGGCGGTGGTCGTCGACAACTCCTCGCGCTGGCGCATGGGCGAGAACGTGCCACTGGTCGTCGCCGAGGTCAATCCGGACGCGCTGGAGACACACCGCGGAATCGTCGCGAACCCCAACTGCTCGACGATGCAGATGGTCGTGGCGCTGAAGCCGCTGCACGAGGAGGCCGGCATCGAGCGCCTCGTGATCAGCACCTACCAGGCCGTCTCGGGGACGGGCAAGCGTGCGGTCGACGAGCTGCTGGACCAGTCGCACGCGCTGCTGCACGAGACGGAGATCGCCCCGCCGGAGTCCTACGCGCACCAGATCGCATTCAACGCCCTGCCCCACGCGGGCAGCTTCGCCCCCGGCGACGACCACACCGACGAGGAGCGCAAGCTGATCAACGAGACGCGCAAGATCCTCGGAGACGATGAGATCGCGATCTCGGCGACGTGCGTGCGTGTGCCTGTCGTCAACGGCCATTCGGAGGCGGTCAACGTGCAGACTCGCCGCGCGCTCTCGCCGGAGAGAGCGCGCGAGCTGCTGGACGCAGCGCCGGGTGTGACCGTGCTCGACGACCCGGACTCAGCGCTCTATCCGCTGGCAATCGACGCGACCGGCAAGGACGAGGTGTTCGTCGGACGTATCCGCCGTGACCCCGGACACGAGCACGCCCTCGACCTGTGGATCGTCGCCGACAACCTGCGCAAGGGTGCCGCCACCAACGCCGTGCAGATCGCCGAGCTGCTCGACAGCCGTGGACTGCTCGGTACGCGCGCGGGCACGCAGGTCTCGGCTTAAGCCAACGGCGCGATCAGCGGACTTCGGCGCGCGGAGCGTGGCGGTCGATGTGCTCGAGCAGCGCGCCGTTGCGACGCGGCAACTGCACGACGGAGAGCCCGTCGAGCACGGAGTGCTCACCGCCGCCGGCGGGAATCTGAGCGACGTCGTCACCGAGCGTGGCCAGTTCGTCGCGCAGGGCGAGAAAGGCGGTCACGACGCGCGGATCGAACTGACTGCCGGCCCCACCGCCGATCTCGGCGATCGCCCGCTCCACAGTCCACGCCGGCTTGTACGGTCGATCGTGAGTCAGCGCGTCGAACACGTCGGCCACGGCCACGATCCGCCCGACGAGCGGGATCGCTTCGCCGGCGAACCCCTTGGGATAGCCCTGTCCATCCCAGCGCTCATGGTGCGTCGCGGCGATCACGGCCGCCATCTGCAGCACCGGTGAGCTTCCGCTGGAGAGCAGACGGGCACCCAGCTCGGCGTGCGTCTTCATCACGTCGAACTCCTGCTCGGTCAGCCTGCCCGGCTTGAGCAGGATCGAGTCGGGGATCGCGAGCTTGCCGACGTCGTGCAGCGGCGCGGCCTGGCGCAGCAACGTGACCTGGCCGGCGGGTAGACCCAGCCCGAGCGCAAGGCGGGACGCGACATGGCCGACGCGCTCGGTGTGCTGGTAGGTCTCGTCGTCGCGGTACTCGGCTGCGATCGCCAGTTGGCGCAGCGCCTCGGCGCGCGCCTCGTCGAGCTGGCGGGTGCGCTCGGCGATCATCAGTTCAAGCGCGCGCGCGTTGTCGGCGAGCTGGTGCTCGGCTTCGTGCTGTGCGGTCACATCACGTGCGACGGCGTGCACGACGCCGTCTGTGGCCGCCGCTGAGGCGCTCCACTCGAGCCAGCGGTAGCCACCATCGGCGGCGAGGAAACGATTGCGAAAGCCGACCGCCTCGCCGCCGGCCACGAGGCCACGCAGCTGCGCGACCGTCGCCCCGCGATCGTCGGGGTGGACGAAGTCGAGAAAGCGCCGGGAGTACATCGTCTCGGGCGTGTGGCCGAGCGTGCGCTCCCATGCCGGGTTGACCCGTGTGAGCCGGCCGTGGACGCTGCCCGTCGCGAGCAGGTCGAGCGAGGCGTCGTAGTAACGCAGGATGCCCGCTTCGAGCCTGCGCCGGTGTTCGACGAACGTGCCCATCAGGATCGCCACGACGAACAGCGTCGTGGCGCGCACGACGTAGCCGGTCGTGAGCAGGTGCGCGCCCGCGATCACCCGACCCCACACCAGCACGAGCAGGAGCGCAAGCAGCGATCCGGCGAGCGCGCCGCGCAAGCCGAAGCGCAGCGCGAGCACGCCGATCGGCACGATGAAGAGCGCGCCCTCGGCGTCGCCGACGTTCGAGTCACTGATGCGCAGGGCGAAGACGGCGGCGAACAGCACGAGCGCCATGCCCAGGGTCGCACGCGCGCCCAGGGTCGGCCAACGGCGGACCTCGGCCAGTTGCGGCAGGTGGAATGCGGCGCGCATGTCGTCACGTATCGTCCGATATTCCGTAAAACGCAACCATTTGACCGATCTTGGCCCTCGGTGGTGGGAAAGTTGCGTGGACGAATGTCCTAGGCGTTGATACGTACGCCGGTGCACGGAAGGCTTCTTGCGATATGGCGCCCCCTGACGCCCACCGGAAGGACTCGCGCGCGATCGCTCGAAATGGTGCCTCGATGATCTGCTCGGAGGTGCAGCGCACGCTTGTCAAGTCTCCACCGGAGCTCTGGGCGGAGATCAGCGATCCCGAGGCCCTCGCCCGTCACCTCGGCGAGTTCGGCGAGATCCGCATCACGCGCGTCCAGCCGGAGCAGAAGGTCGAATGGGAGGCGCCCGACGCAAGCGGCAGCATCGTGATCAAGCCCTCCGGCTGGGGCACGAAGGTCAAGCTGACCGTCACGCGCGAGCTGGGCGAGGCGGACACGGCCACCGAGCCTGACGAGACATCCGAGAAACCCGGCGGGCACGCCCCGATCGGGGCCGTGCAGCAGGTACAAGGAGGCGCGGCGGCGCTCGAGCTCGAAACGGAGACCGAGGGAGAATCCGAGCCGCAGCATGGCGAGCTCGATGCCGCGGAGGCCGAGGTCCTCGAGGAAGCCGAAGGCCCAGACGCCAAGTCCCTGTCGCTCGAGGACGTCGAGGATCAGCGCGAGGCTGACCCCCTGCACCCCCTGCCGCAGACTGCGGGCGAAAGCGATCCGCAACCCGAAGACGAGGCCGAAGCGGAGCCCGCACGGCGGCTCGGCTTCTTCGCGCGTCTGTTCGGGCGCAGACGCGCCGCGCGTGCGGCGACAGACGACCCCGACGCGTACACGCCGCAGATCGCCGAGGAGGAGTACTCGGACCCAACCCTCGCCGCGGACGAGGTCAGTGCCTCGGACGAGGCTCTGAGCTACGCCGACGACGGGGTGAGCGCCTCGAATGACGATCTGACGCTTGCCGCGGAGGTAGCACTCGTCGAAGCAGAGTTCGACGCGGAGCCAATGTCCACTTCGGCGACACCACGTATCCCGATATCGATTACCCCCGCCTGCCCGGCGACGGCAAACGCGAACGACGCGGCCGACCGCCTGGAGTTGGACGACGTGATCGAGCACCACTCACCGAGCGACGGCCACGCGGACGTCGCAGCGGAGCTCGAACGGGCCGAAGAGGCTGCCGAGGAGCAGATCACGGCGGTGCTGACCGGTGTGCTCGACAGGCTTGGTGCGGCACATCACAGGCCGTTCTCACGCGCCTGAGCGGCCCACAACGGAGCGCGTGTTGCGGTCGAATCGTGCCGACGCAGTCGCCGACTAAAGTCAGGCAATGGCTTTTCCAGTACCCATTGCGAGCGTTCTCACCGGTGCGACGGTTCCACAGCTCGCCTATTGGCGTAGACGGACCAATTCCGCGCAGCCATTGCTAGTCCCTGAGGGCCGGCGCGCTGGCCGCTACCTCTATTCATGGGCAGATGTAGTTGCGCTGCGATCAATCGTGTATCTGCGGCAGGAGAAGTCACTTCCCCGGATCCGACGTGCTGTCGACAGGCTTCGTCAACTTGAGGCAGACGACTGGAAACATCTATCGGCCTACCGACTAATCAGCACGGAGTCGACGATCGTCGTTCAGACTCCCACCGGGCAGCTTCTGGATCTTGAACTTCAGCCAGGCACGGTGCTCGAAGAGGTGCTCATGGCCGACGTACTCGGCCCGTTCGAAACCAGCAGCGGCCGCAGCGTTCCCCCGCTGGAGCGCCCACGTCCACGGATAACGATAGCTCCATCAGTGCTGGGTGGCTACCCAGTTATCGCGGGCTCGCGCGTTCCCTTCGACGTAGTCGCACAGCTAGCGGAGGATGATCTAGAACCAGCTGAGATCATTGCGATTTATCCGTCGGTCGACCCTGAGTCAATTGATGACGCGACCTGGTTCGCAGGGCAAGTGGCCGCAGTGGGCTGATGCGCGTTCTCGTTGACGAGGGCATGCCAGTGCAAGTGCTTGAGCCCCTCCCGGCTCAACAAGGGCCACTCGTTCGACCATGTTGACGAGATCCGCTGGAAGGGGAAGAAGGACGTGTCCTTGTTCCGCGATGCGGCATCGAGAGGGTACGAAGCCATCCTCACGCTCGATGTCGCACAACTCGAATCAATCGACGAGTCACGCGCCTTGCGGCAGTCCAAGCTCCATCACATCGCCATCCAGCAGGGTCGGACGGCTCACGGGATTCGCGGAATGGCTCGAGTTATCGCGTCCGTGGTCGCAGCTATGCCATACGTCTTGGACGACCTCGACATAGCCAGAGGACAACGCGTCGTCCGGCTGAGTTTGCTGAAAGCTGCGCGCCGACACGACGTCTTCGATCCGCGGACCGATGCGGCTCGATTTCCTTACTGGCGTTGAGCAACCGACAGCCGATGATTGGGCGCGGATAAGATCCTCCGCCGATGTCAAGCAGCTCACACGATCGACAGTCCGACGCCGCCCTGCTGGCGGCCTCGCGCAGCGGCCACCGCAAGGAGCCGCGCCAGAAGGCACCGGAGACCTATGAGGAGAAGCTGGCGCAGCTGCACGAGCTGCGCGAAGCCGCGCTGCACTCTGCGCCGGAGGCCGAGGAGAAGCAGCACGCGCGCGGGAAGTACACGGCGCGCGAGCGCGTCGAGAAGCTGCTCGATGAGGGCTCCTTCCAGGAGCTCGACACGTTCGTGCGCCACCGCACGTACGACTTCGACATGCAGAAGAACCGTCCGTGGGGCGACGCCGTGGTGACCGGGCACGGCACGATCGACGGGCGCACGGTGTGCGTGTTCAGCCAGGACTTCACCGTGTTCGGCGGCTCGCTGGGCGAGGTGATGGGCGAAAAGATGTGCAAGATCATGGACCTGGCGGCGAAGATCGGCTGCCCGGTGATCGGCATCAACGACTCCGGCGGCGCGCGCATCCAGGAGGGCGTCGTCTCGCTCGGCGCCTACGGCGACGTGTTCGTGCGCAACGTCAAGTGCTCGGGCGTGATCCCGCAGATCAGCCTGATCATGGGTCCGTGCGCGGGCGGCGCGGTCTACTCGCCGGCGATCACGGACTTCATCTTCATGGTCAAGGAGACCTCGCACATGTTCATCACGGGCCCCGACGTGATCAAGACGGTCACGGGCGAGGAGGTCGGCTTCGAGGAGCTCGGCGGCGCGATGTCGCACAACACGAAGTCGGGCGTGGCCCACTTCGCCTCCGAGGACGAGGACGCCTGCCTGGAGGACTGCCGTTACCTGATCGGCTTCCTGCCGCAGAACAACCTGCAGACGGCGCCGCGCGTGCAGCCGACGGACGATCCGCGGCGGATGGATCCGGCGCTCGACGACGTCGTCCCGGAGAACCCGAACAAGCCATATGACATGCGCAACGTCGTCAAGCTGATCGTCGACGAGGAAGAGTTCTTCGAGGTCCACGAACACCACGCGAAGAACATCATCTGCGGCTTCGCGCGACTCGACGGCTTCTCGATCGGGATCGTCGGCAATCAACCGGCGCAGCTCGCCGGCGTGCTCGACATCGACGCCTCGGCCAAGGCCGCGCGCTTCGTGCGCACATGTGACGCGTTCAACATTCCGATCGTCACGTTCGTTGACGTGCCGGGGTTCCTGCCCGGCACGAGCCAGGAGTGGGGCGGCATCATCCGCCACGGCGCGAAGCTGCTGTACGCGTTCACCGAGGCGACCGTGCCGAAGCTGACCGTGATCACGCGCAAGGCCTACGGCGGCGCCTACGACGTGATGGCCTCAAAGCACATGCTCGCTGACTTCAACTTCGCCTGGCCGACCTCGGAGGTCGCCGTGATGGGCCCGGAGGGCGCCGTCAACATCATCTACCGCCGCGACATCGCCGGCAGCCCGACGCCGCAGGAGCGGCGCGAAAAGCTGATGGCCGACTACAAGGCGCGCTTCGCCAACCCCTACACGGCGGCCGAGCGCGGCTACATCGACGACGTGATCGTGCCGCACGAGACGCGCCCGAAGCTGATCACGGCGCTGCACACGCTGCAGAGCAAGCGCGAACCGGGCCCGAAGCGCAAGCACGGCAACATCCCGCTGTAGCACCGGCGCGCTGCCGCCCGAGCGCGATCGAGCCGCCACCGCCCACGGCGAAGCCGCCTGGGGCCTACCGCCTGCGCCGCTCCGTCCGTTCGCCGAGCAGCAACCACCACGGGTACGTGGCGAACAGCAGCGCCGAGACGGCGTGCGCGCGAGGCCCGGCGCGCCGGTGGTCGAATCGAAAGACGCCCGAGTTGAGCATCCAGTCACGCCCGCTCTCGGCGCGGCAGGCGCGCCAGATCGGGCGCGTCCAGGGACGGTCGAGGTACAGCGGAGATGCTCGTCGCCAGGAACGCGCCGGCCGTCGCGGTGTGCACGGCACGCGCGACCGGCGTCGGCTCGGGCATCAGCCGGCCGTAGGCCCGGCCTGTCGCGTACAGCCAGGGTGGGTCGATCAGGAAGGACACAGAGCTCTCCTCTTCAAGCGGGGGTGGCAGCGCTTGCGGTCTCGGCATCCGATGCATGCGCCGGTGGCCCGTCCGGCACAGGACGGCCGAGCAGGTGGAAGGCAAGGCGGGTGGCGAGCGCCATGATCGTGAGCTGGGGATTGACCCCGAGCGCGCTGGGCACGACGGAGCCGTCGGCGATGCGCAGGCCTCGAACCCCGTGCACGGCGAGCTCGCCGTCGGCGACGCCGTGCGTCGGACGGGCGTCGGCGCGAGCAGTGCCGAGCGGATGAAAGGCCATCAGACGCAGGTCGCGGGCGCGGGCCGCGTCCGGCTCAACGCCGGGCGGCAGGGGCAGGTAGACCTCGCTCGCGCCGGCCGCCCGGAACAGCTCGTCGATTAGCTGCAGGCCCTTGCGGATGCGGGCGAGATCGGTGGCGTCAAGGCTGTAGCGGATCACGGGGCGCCCGCCAAGCGCGTGGACCGTTCCGCGCGAGGAATCGCTGATCATCAGCCCGAGCTGGGCCAACTGTGGGTAGCGAGCCATCACGCGGGCATGCTGCTCGCCACGCAGCGGCAGCGACATCGCCGCGTACGCGGGCGGCCCGGCGACGGTCTCGAGCATTACGCCGTCGCCGGCAAACTCGTCGACGTAGAAGCTCTGCGGCACCCCTTGGGCCATGTCGACCTGCTCATCCATCAGCGCGAAGGCAGCGGTGGCCGGGTGCAGGCTGAGGTTGCGCCCGCGCTGCCCGGAGGCGTCGGCGATCCGGTTGCGGGCGAGCAGCAGCGGCGTGTGGACGGCGCCGCAGGCCAGCACGACCTCGGAGGCGCGGACTTCCAGGCAGCTGCCGTCGCCCAGGCGCGCGAGCACGCCCCGCACGCGAGCGCCGTCGATCAGCAGCTCGCGCACGTCGGCGTCGGTGACGATCAGCGCGCCGGCGCGGGCGGCGCGGGGGACGTAGGTGATGCCCGTGTGCTGCTTGGCCGAGGTCGGACAGCCAAACACACAGACGCCCGAGCCGACGCAGCCGCGGGCGTTCCGTCGCAGGTAGCCGTGCGACCAGCCAAGCCGCTCGGCCCCGCGCCTGGCCACGGCGGCGTTGCGCCCGGCCAGCTCGGGCGTGACCTCGCTGACCGACAGCGCGCGCTCGACGCGCTCGAAGCAGGCGACCATGGCGGCCTCGTCCAGCTCCAGCCCGTACTCGCCGGCCCAGCGCTCGAGCACGTGCGCCGGCGTGCGAAAGCACGTCCCGGAGTTGACGAGCGTCGTGCCTCCGACCCCCCTCCCCAACGGCAGCAGGATCGGCGGCGAGCCAATCGTCGTCGTCTGCCCGGCGTCGCGATAGAGCTGCGCGAGCATCTCCGGCGGACGGGCCGTGAAGCCGTCTGGATTGTGCGTCGCGCCCTGCTCGAGCACAACCACATTCGCGCCGCCCTCGGCCAGCTCGGCCGCCACGACGGCACCGCCGGCGCCGGCGCCGACGATGCAGAAGTCGGCGTCGAGCGCTCGCCTCATGGCCGTTTCTCGCTACGACGCAGACGCCGGCCGCGGGCGACGACGGCCTCGGCGTCCCACCCGAGCGACACCGCGACGGCGGGATCGTCGTAGCGACCGAGCGCCAAGGTCGCGCCGGCGGCCTCCTCGGCCAGCGGCATGCGCCTGAGCAGCATCGCACCGCGCGGCCGACGCGCGAGCGCGAGCAGCAGCCGCAGGCCGGGGCGCTGCGGCCAGGCAGCGGCTGCGATGAAGCTGTCTAGCCCGTCGCTCATCGGACCATCGCGGCGGACTGGATCGAGGCCAGCCGCCAGATGACCGCTGCGGCGAGCTCCCCGTCGCCCGCCTCGACGGCATGCGCCGCCTGGAGGTAGAGCGGCGCGAGCCCCTGCGCGTCGGAGACGAGCCCTGCGAAGGCCTCCATGCGTGGCAGATAGAGCTCGCGCACCGAGTTCATTGTGAGCTGGAAGACAAGATTGCCGGCGGCCTCGACCAGGGCCGCCATGAACGCCCAATCGGCGAGCAGCGCAGCCTCGCTGTCAGCGACATGAGCGGCAGCGTGGGCAAGCTCAAGCAAGCCGGCCGCCTGCTCGTCGCTGCGCCGGCTCGCGGCAAGACGCGCCGACTCGACGAGCAGCAGTCGCCGGGCCTCGAACAGGTCGTCGAGCAGTGGCTCGCCGGCGCCGTGCTGGAGCGCCAAGGCCTCGAGCCCGCCGGAGCGTCGCCAGTCGAGCACGCGCGTGGCGCTGCCGTGGCGAACCTCGAGCAGCCGCAACTGCTCCAGGCGCCCGAGAGCCTCGCGGACGGATGCCATGTTCACGCCCAGGTCGGCTGCGAGCGCACGCTGGGAGGGAAGCCGATCGCCTGGGCGGTAGCGCCCGCTCATGATCGCCTCGCGGAGCTGGTCGAAAACATCGTCAGGAACGGAGCGGTGCGAGATCGGGTCGAGCACTGGCTCAAGTGTACCGGTGTTCCGAACAGTTGCCCGACAGCGAGAGCCCCGGAAGCCCTCAGCGAGCAGGTCCGTCAGAATGCAGCGATGCCCAAGCGCGCACCCAAGCTGAAGCTACCGATCGACGATCTCCGATCGGCCGGCCCCTCGGCCACACCGGAGGAGGCAGCGGCCGTAGTTGCAGCGCTGGAGCGCTTTATGCGCGCCACGGCGCCGGCCACGGCGCCGGCCCTGGAGCCGGTGGACCCGTGGCGGCGCATGGCTATGCTCGAAGGCGTCGAGCGAGAGGCGCAAGGGGATCTGGGCGATCCCTGGCTGAGGGTCTGAGCGACCGTCCGCCGGGGCCAAACGGCCCCCCTGAAGAAATACCTAAAAGCCGCTAGGCTTTAGCCTCAATATGCTCGTCGCAGGTCCAACGTCGAACGCGCCCCGGGCCAGCACCCGGATCAGGAGGTTTTCGTAGATGGAGCCAGTTTCCGTACCCGCCCAGCGCGGCACGCTGGAGGATCCAGAGGTGCTCCAGAACGTGCCTGGGCACGTGATCCCGATCCTGCAGCGGGAGTACGACGACTTCAAGACCGAGGCCAAGAAATTCCTCGACGGGCAGACCGAGGAAGACGAGTTCATCAAGTTCCGCCTCAAGCAGGGCGTCTACGGCCAGCGCCAGCCGGACGTGCAGATGATCCGCGTGAAGCTCCCGTTCGGCGGAATCACGCCGGAGCAGATGGAGTCATTCGCGGACGTCGTCGAGAAGTACGTGCCGCTGAACAAGGGGCACATCACGACGCGCCAGAACATCCAGATGCACCACATCCCACTGCCGGAAGTCGAGAAGGCGATCCGCGAGCTCGGCGAGACCGGGCTATCGAGCCGCGAGGGTTGCGGCAACACGGTGCGCAACGTCACGGGCGACCCGTGGGCGGGCGTGGCGAAGGACGAGCTGTTCGACATGACGCCGTACGTCGGCGCATACGTGCGCTACTTCGTGCGCCACCCGACGACGCAGGCGATGCCGCGCAAGATCAAGACTGCGTTCGACGGCTCGCCGCGCGACCGCGCGATCGCGGGTATCCACGACATCGCCTTCCGCGCACGCGTGAAGGAGATCGACGGCCGTGAGGTGCGCGGGGCGGAGATGCTGGTCGGCGGCGGTACGTCGATCATGCCCCGCGTGGCGCCGGCGCTGTACGACTTCGTCGAGCTCGACAACGGCGATTACTTGAAGTACGCGGAGGCGGTCTTCCGCATCTTCGACCGCCAGGAGTGGCTGCGCGTGAACCGCGCCCGGGCGCGGATCAAGGTGTTCGTCGACAAGTACGGGATCGACGAGCTGCGCAACCAGGTCGAGGAGGAGCTGAAGGGCGACTGGGTCGGCGAACGAGACTTCTCGGTCGAGCACACGCTGTTCCTCGACGACGAGCGCGAAGGCGCGCCGGCGGCGCCGCAGAGCTACGGCAGCCCGAACGGCGACGTGTCGGAGTTCGAGCGCTTCCGCGCGGCCAACGTACGCGAGCAGAAGCAGCAGGGCTTCGTGACGGTCGAGGTGAAGATCACCCGTGGGGACCTCTCGCCGGAGCAGTTCAGGGGCCTGGCGCAGATCATGCGCGACTTCGCGGGCGGCTACGCGCGCAGCACGGTGCAGCAGAACCTGGTGCTGCGCTGGGTGCGCGAGGAGTGCGTGTACGACGTGTGGCAGGCGCTGTCGCAGCTCGGGCTTGGCCAGGCCGGCTCACGGGAAATCGACGATGTGGTCTCGTGCCCGGGCACGGACTCGTGCAAGCTCGGCATCACCAGCTCGATGGGTCTCAACGAGGCCGTGCAGGAGCGCATCGAAGCGATGAACATCACCGACGAGCTGACGCGCAAGCTGAACATCAAGATCAGCGGCTGCCCGAACGGCTGCGGCCAGCACCACGTCGCGAGCATCGGCTTCACGGGCGCATCGATCAAAGTCGGCGAGCACACGATCCCGGCCTACATCCCGCTCGTCGGCGGCGTGTTCGAAGGCGGCGACGTCGAGTTCGGCACGCGCCTGAAGCTGCGCCTGCCCTCCAAGCGCGTGCCGGACGCGATCGAGCGCTGGATCAAGCAGTACGAGGCCGACCGTGAGGACGGCGAGGAGTGGAACGAGTACCTGGCGCGGATCGGCACAGCGGAGCTCGAGGCGCAGGTCAAGGACCTCTCGATGCCGGTCGACTTCGGGCTGGAGACGATGAACACGTTCATCGACTGGAAGCGCGATGTTCCCTTCGAAGTGATCCGCGGCGAGGGCGAGTGCGCCGTATAGAGCGCGGTGAGCAGATCAGATGAGACACGAACCAGAGGATCGAACAAATGGCTCCAGCAAATAGCCCGATGGCACAGGCTCCCAGCACCCCCTTCGACCCGGCGCCGAGCCTCACGCACACGCTGCGCGAGGCGGCTCGCCACGGCGAGAAGGCCGTCCTGCTGTGTTCCTTCCAGAAGGAGGAGTCGGTGCTGCTCGACGAGCTGCTGCGCCTCGACCAGGGCACTGGCCGAGCGGTCCGCATCCTGACGATCGACACGGGCGTGCTGTTCGAGGAGACGATGCAGACGTGGCGTGCCTTCGAGGAGCGTTTTGGCGTGGAGATCGAGGTGTTCGACGCGAGCAGCGACGGCGAGCCGTGGAGCGGCCCCGAGCACTGCTGCTCGGTGGCGAAGGTCGCGGCGCTCGAGCGTTCGCTGATCGGCGCGGAGGGCTGGATCACGGGCATCCGCCGCGAGCAGGGCCCGACGCGGGCAGGCACGGAGCTGATCGAACGCGACCAGACGCGCGGGCTGTGGAAGTACAACCCGCTTGCGCACTGGAGCGACAAGGACCTGTGGCGACGGATCCACGAGCGCGACCTGCCGTACAACCAGCTGCACGACCAAGGCTATGAGTCGATCGGCTGCGCCCCGTGCACGCAGCCGGGCAGCGGCCGCGAGGGCCGCTGGGCGGGCACAGAAAAGACCGAGTGTGGTCTCCACGTCGAAGTGATCGACCCCGCGGCTTGAGATGGCAGTCGCGACGCGCCCACAGCTGAGCCACCTGCGGGCGCTGGAGTCGGAGGCGATCCATGTGATGCGTGAGGTGGCGGCCGAATTCGAGCGCCCGGTGCTGCTGTTCAGCGGCGGCAAGGACTCGATCGTGCTGCTGCGCCTGGCAGAGAAGGCGTTTCGCCCGGCGCCGTTCCCGTTTCCGCTGATGCACGTCGACACGGGCCACAACTTCGGAGAGGTGATCGAGTTCCGCGACCGCCGCGTGGCGGAGCTCGGCGAGCGGCTGATCGTGGCGAGCGTGCAGGAGTCGATCGACCAGGGCCGCGCGGTCGAGGAGCAGGGCCCGCGCGCGTCGCGCAACCAGTTGCAGACGGTGACGCTGCTCGATGCGATCGCCGAGCATGGATTCGACGCGGCCTTCGGCGGCGCGCGCCGCGACGAGGAGCGGGCGCGGGCGAAGGAGCGCGTGTTCTCCTTCCGCGACGACTTCGGCCAGTGGGACCCGAAGAACCAGCGCCCGGAGCTGTGGAACCTCTACAACGGGCGCGTCAAGAAGGGCGAGAACGTGCGCGTCTTCCCGATCTCCAACTGGACGGAGCTCGACGTGTGGGAGTACATCGACTCGGAGGGCCTCGAGGTCCCGTCGATCTACTTCTCACACGTTCGCCCCGTGTTCAAGCGCGACGGGATGCTCTATGCCTGGCGCGAGGGCACGGAGCTGATCGAGGGCGAGGAGATCTTCTCGGAGACGGTCCGCTACCGCACGGTCGGCGACATGAGCTGCACGGGCGGCGTGCTGTCGAAGGCGAGCTCGCTCGAGCAGGTCGTGCTCGAGATCGCGGCCACGCGAATCACCGAGCGCGGCGAGACGCGCGCCGACGACAGGGTGTCGGAGGCGGCCATGGAGGACCGCAAGAAGGCCGGATATTTTTAATGGGCGCGCTCCGCGCGCTGATATTGCCGCGTAGCTACGTGGACTCCGCGCGATGACGCTGGACCTCCTGCGCTTCACCACGGCAGGCGCCGTGGACGACGGCAAGAGCACGCTGATCGGCCGTCTGCTGTTCGACTCAAAGCAGGTCTTCGAAGACCAGCTCGAGCATGTCGCGGCTGCGAGCGAGCGGCGGGGCGGGGCGGGTGCGCTCGACTTGGCGCTGCTGACGGACGGCCTGAAGGCGGAGCGCGAGCAGGGCATCACGATCGACGTGGCCTACCGCTACTTCGCAACGCCCAAGCGACGCTTCATCATCGCTGACTGCCCGGGCCACCAGCAGTACACGCGCAACATGGTCACGGGCGCCTCGACGGCTGACCTGGCGGTCGTGCTCGTGGACGCCCGCCGCGGCGTGACCGAGCAGTCCAAGCGCCATGCGTTCATCAGCGCGCTGCTCGGCATCCCACGGACGGTGGTGGCGATCAACAAGATGGACCTGGTTGAGCACTCCCAAGCGCGCTTCGACGAGCTGGCGGCCGAGTTCGCGGCGTTTGCAGACGGCCTGGACTCGGTCACGGGGAGGCGCCCTCCGGAGGCCTCCTACATCCCGATCTCGGCGCTCAACGGCGACAATGTCGTGGAGCGCTCGGCGCAGATGTCCTGGTATGAGGGCCCGGCGCTGCTCGACCTACTCGAGCAGGTCGACGTAGCCTACGACCATCCCTTCGACCGCCCGGCGCGCTTTCCGGTGCAGTGGGTGATCCGCCCGGGTGCAGGCATCGCGGGCGTCAACCGCGAGGCGCCGGCAGGAGCGGGCGCGGCGGACCCGGACTACCGCGGCTATGCCGGCCAGCTCGCTAGCGGCGCGCTGCGGCGCGGGGACGAAGTGGCGGTGCTGCCGGGCGGTGGGCGCACGCGGATCGCGGCGATCGACACCTACGACGGCGAGCTGGAGGAGGCGATGGCGCCGATGTCGCTGACGCTGCGTCTGGAGGACGAGCTCGACATCTCGCGCGGCGAGCTGATCTGCCGCCCGGAGGAGGCCGCGACGGTCGGGCGCGAGTTGCAGGCGGACGTGTGCTGGATGACCGACCGCCCGCTGCGTCCGGGCGGGCGCTACGTGCTCAAGCAGACCTCGCGCATGGCAACGGCGATCGTCGAGGAGATCGAGGACGTCGTCGACGTGCACACGCTGCAGCGCACGCAGCCGGCGGAGGAGCTGGCGCTCAACGACATCGGCCGCGTGCGCCTGCGCACAAGCGTGCCGTTGGCGTTCGACCCGTACACGAGCAACCGCCGCACGGGCAGCTTCATCCTGATCGACCAGGACAGCAACGAGACGGTCGGCGCGGGTCTGATCGCCGCGGCGCGGGTCTGATCCCACCAAGCGCCGAATGCCCCAGGCCTTGCGTCCGCGCTCCGCTCGCGGCTCGCGCCCGTCTGTCCGCGTCGGATTCCGACAGGCCGACTCCCTAAGATCGCACCATGCCCGCTGTCAACCTTGCGCTTCAGGATCCGGGGGCCGTTTCGGGGCACCTGCTCGACGCAATAGTGAAAGCCGCTAAATCCGCCACGCGCGGCGGCGGGATATTCGCATTCGCCACAGCGGGCGGCATCGCCACGGTCCTCGACGACAAGAAGGCATTCATTCCCCTTCTCAAAGAAGGCAGCTTCGAGCTGATCGTGGGCGTGGACGCCGTCACCGACACTCGGGCGCTGGACGCGTTGCACGAAAGGAACGAACGGCACCGTGGACTTACCGCCCGAGTCATGGTCCACAAAGAAGCTGTCCTGTTTCATCCCAAGCTCAGCTGGTTCGTTGGGACGAACGGCCTCACGCTGCTGGTGGGGTCGGGCAACCTCACCGTCCGTGGACTCCGAGCGAACTGGGAGGCATTCACCAAGGTGCAGCTCCGCGGTGCGGAAGCGACTCGCGTGGAGAAGCAGATCCTCGAATGGATAAAGCACCAAGAACACCTGCTGGTTAGCCCCCAGAGCACCGTCGCCCGTGCCGAAGCCAAGAAGAACACGGGCAAGGAATCCTCGCTGAGGCACCCGAAGCCATCGCCGAAAGCCAAAACGACCCTCCCCGCGGGCG
Organism: uncultured Solirubrobacteraceae bacterium; assembly: GCA_963704495.1. Taxonomy (GTDB): domain Bacteria; phylum Actinomycetota; class Thermoleophilia; order Solirubrobacterales; family Solirubrobacteraceae; genus Palsa-744. Next base: position 48,811 of record OY969911.1, read on the forward strand.
CAGACGTCCTGATCGCGGAGGCGCCCAAGAGCGGGAGCCGTCCCAGCCAGGTCAACTTTCACCTCATCCACTACGAAGGCTTCTTCCATGCCAAGCCGGGATCAGGACGACGCGTCATCCTTTATCACGTGCTGCCAAACGGTTCTATCGGTGAACCCGAGTCTCGTCCCAGCAGCGACCGCAACAGCCGGAACTACTCCCTCGAGCTAGACGGGTTCAAGAAGCTCGCGGGTGGCGGGGCCGGTCGACCGATCGGCCTCTACGTCCGCCTTCCACAAGGGTTTTTCCTGTACCAGTGCTTCGAGCAAGGCCAACCCGGCCACGCACAGCTCTCCGACTTTCTGGCGATGCACTGGACGGGCCGCGCAGATCACAAGCGCCAGGTCACGGCGAAGCTTCGAGACGTCCGGAAGGTATTGCCCGCCGCACCCGTCTGGCAGGCCGAACCGTAGCGTCCTCGGACCCTACTGGTCACTGCAAATCAATAGTCGCTCGGCGTCATGCACGACATCTGAGTTCACCCGCGACGCGTTGAGCTTGCTGTGAGCCACCCCATTCACCCTGACGGTCTCCACATGGGAGTAGTGCTCCCGGGCGAGCTGCTCGATGTCACCGAGGGCCATCACCCGCTCCCGTGTCGCACCATCATCGCCATGTGGTGAATACGACAGGACCAGCGGCACCCCCAGGCGCCGCGCGCCCGAGATGAGCTCGGCAAAGGCCTGTGGGGCCTGCGATTTGATGCAGAACGGCGACTGATGGCGATCCGCTCGATACAGCCCCCGGCTTATCAGGGTCTCGGTTCCGAACCGCATAGTGGACAACCCCGGCTCATCGCCCCGCGCGATTGTCTCCAGCACGTGGTAATACCGGCTGTAGTGATCTCGCGTATACGGCGGATCGGCATAGACCACGGAGACCGGCAGCGGGGGAGAAGTCAATTGCTCGCGAAAATCTGCGCGCAGGCTCAGACCGTCGTGGCACGGACGTGACGCAGATCGGTAACGGCGCAACCAAATGCTGAAGATGGCGTCCGGGTCCAGGCCCCTGCGGCGCACGACCGCACGAACCGCGCTCGGCTTTACGATGCCGGCCCCGGTCCGCACTCGCACGGGCTGAGCAAAGTGACTACCGACGCTCGAGACGAGATCGCTCGCGGTACTCAACACTGCAGCCAACGCAATTTCCCGAACCGGTGGCGCAAGGGAGCGGGCCGCAACGGCCAGCCGATCCAGGCGAAGCGCTTGCCTGTATCCGAAATAGACGCCGCCGTAGTATCGCGTGAGCACCGACCCCGCACCGGATCGGACAGATTTGGCGACCTCCTGCAGCCTGATCGACAGGCCCGCATCGCGCACGGCTTCCCCCTGCTGAGCGCGCGCGATCGACCCGTCCTCGACCAGCGCGCAGATCGGATCGCAAACACCCAGCTTCGCCTGCTCGATGCACGAGGACTCCCAGTCGGTGAGCCGCGCCATCAGGGCTTCTCCGTGGTCGGTCTCCGAAGTCAGTTGCTCCTGCAGAAGCGCTTCGATCTCCGCGGCGGTCACGTCGACGTCGGTCATCAGAGCCGCGGCGAGAACTCGGGCGTACTCCTGGATGTCGACGGCGATGACCGGTCGGCTGTTCAAGAAGTGCGCCGCGACGACACCGGTCCCGGAGAAGAGGTCCAGGAGGCGCCCGCCCCCTGGGTCCACGCGGTCGATGGCGCTCGACAACGCATCGAGGACGCGCAGCTTGCTGCCGAGATACTGGACTGGCCGAAACGCGCCTGTGGGAGCCTCCAACGCGCTGAGCTGCTCCGTCCCCGGGGGTCCATATGATCGTCCGGTGGTCGACATTGACTCGGCGTTCTCGTGCGATCTCGAGCCCGTGTCGGGCTTGTCCTACGGCACTAGCTCATCGGCCAACCGGCTCATCGAAGGCGAGACAGTCAACGTCCTAGCGACGCTTGGCCCGGAGCTTACGGGTCGCGTCAGATGCATCTATGCGGACCCGCCGTACAACACCGCCGAGCGCTGGACGCACTTCGATGACCGCGTAGATCATGACCTGTGGCTGGCGACGATGGCAGAGATCCTGCGCGCCTCTTGGCCGTGCTTGTCGGAGGACGGCAGCCTTTGGATCTCGATCGACGACGGGAGCATGCACTACCTGAAGGTGCTCGCCGACGACATACTCGGTCGCTCGTCATTCGTGACGACCGTGGTTTGGCAGCACCGAACCACGAGGGAGAACCGCCGCACGTTCTCCAACAATCACGAGTACCTCCTCGTCTACGCGAAGGACCCGCGCGTTTTCAGGAGGCGGAGAAATCGCATCACGGCCCCACCTCAGGTCGCCGCCCGCTACAAGAACCCCGACAACGACCCTCGGGGACCATGGCAGTCGGTGTCGGCGAACGTCCAAGCTGGACACGCCACGGATAGCCAGTTCTATGAGTTGACAGCACCCAACGGCAAGCGCCACGCGCCACCCAACGGCCGCTGCTGGGCATACTCCAAGGATCGGATGCACGAGCTGATCGCAGCCGGCGAAGTCTGGTTCGGCAAGGGCGGCGATGGCGTTCCGCGCATCAAGCGCTATCTCGACGGCGCAACTCTGGGAGTGACGCCAGAGACCGTCTGGGGGCCAGATCTGGCAGGTACCACGATGAGCGCCAAGCATCAACTTCTCTCGATGTTCCCGGGCGAGCCCGTGTTCGACACGCCAAAGCCAGAGGCGCTGATCAGGCAGATCCTCACGATCGCCACTGATCCGGGCGACCTCGTCCTCGACGGGTTCCTCGGCTCTGGCACAACGGCGGCGGTCGCTCACAAGATGAGCCGATCGTGGCTGGGCATCGAGCGAGGCCATCAGGCCGTGACACATTGCGCAGAGCGCATGCGGAAAGTCGTCGACGGCGAGCCGGGAGGTATCTCTGCCGAGGTCGACTGGAGCGGAGGCGGAGGCTTTGCCTTCTTGCGCGAACGCGCCGGCTCGCCTCTGGCCGCATAGTCGCTCGAGATCATTCAGGGCGATGAGATTGCGCCTGCGGCGCCCTGTCCCCAGCCAAGCGGTCGGGGAACGCTAAGCTTCCGCCGCCGATGTTCAGCAAGGTACTGATCGCCAACCGCGGGGAGATCGCCGTCCGCATTGCGCGCGCCCTGCAAGAGATGGGGATCGCGAGCGTGGCCGTGTACTCGGAGCTCGACCGCGACGCGCCGCACGTCAAACGTGTCGATGAGGCCTACAACCTCGGCGAGGGCCCGGCCTCGGAGAACTACCTGAGCGTCGAGAAGATCCTCGACGTGGCCAAGCGCGCGGGCGCGGAGGCGGTCCACCCCGGCTACGGATTCCTCGCCGAGAACGCGCCGTTCGCGCAGGCCTGCGAGGACGCGGGCGTCGTCTTCATCGGTCCGCCGGCGAGCGCGATCGAGGCGATGGGCTCAAAGACGCGTGCGCGCGAGCTGATGCAGGCGGCGGGCGTGCCGATCGTGCCCGGCACCACAGAGCCCGTCGCGACGGTCGCTGACGCCCTGCGCATCGCCACGGAGGAGATCGGCTTTCCGGTTGCCGTCAAGGCGGCAGGCGGCGGCGGGGGCAAGGGCTTTCGCGTGGCGCTCTCCGAGGCCGAGCTCGAGGGTGCCTTCGAGGGCTCAAGCCGCGAAGGCGAGAAGTTCTTTTCCGACGGCACGGTCTACCTCGAGCGCTACCTGCACGACCCGCGCCACGTCGAGGTGCAGGTGCTGGCTGACCGCCACGGCAACGTGATCCACCTCGGCGAGCGCGACTGCTCGATCCAGCGCCGCCACCAGAAGGTGATCGAGGAGTCCCCGGCACCGGAATGGGTCGTCGACCCGCAGATGCGCGAGCGGATCGGTGAGATCGGCGTGAACGCGGCCAAGGCTGTCGACTACGTCGGCGCCGGCACGATCGAGGGGCTGTTCTCGGCGGCCGAGGGCAAGGAGCCCGAGTACTTCTTCCTCGAGATGAACACGCGCGTGCAGGTCGAGCACTGCGTGACCGAGATGACCACGGGCATCGACATCGTCAAGGAGGGCATCCGCGCGGCGGCCGGCGAGCCGCTTTCATACGCGCAGGAGGACATCGAGCTGCGCGGCCACGCGATCGAGTGCCGCATCAACGCCGAGGACGCCTCAAAGAACTTCGCGCCCGCGCCGGGCAAGATCGGCCGCTATCTGGAGCCGAGCGGCCCCGGCGTGCGCGTCGACTCGGGCGTCGAGGAAGGCGGCGAAGTCTCGCCGATGTACGACCCGATGGTGGCCAAGCTGATCGTCTGGGACGCCGACCGCGAGCAGGCGACCAAGCGCATGCTGCGCGCGCTCGGCGAATACGAGATCGAGGGCCTGAAGACGCTGATCCCCTTCCACCAGGCGCTGCTCGCGACCGAGCAGTGGGCCAAGGGTGAGACCTGCAGGGACCTGCTCGAGGACAAGACAGTGGCTGAAGACGCTCGCCTTCGAGAAGGCCGCTCCACCCGCAGATGATGAGGAGCAGCAGGAGAAGGTCGAGCAGGCCTACGCGTCGAGGTCTCGGGCAAGCGCTTCGACGTGCGCGTCGTCGGGCCGCCCTTCGCGGGGGGCGGCGTGGCTCAGAGCAACGGCGCGGCCCCGGCCGGCGCCAAGGCGCCGAAACGCTCCGCGCGGAAGTCCTCAGGCGGCGGTGGCGGCGCCGACGTGCTGCCTTCGCCGCTGCAGGGCAACATGTGGAAGGTGCTCGTCAAACAGGGCGACACCGTGCAGGAGGGCCAACTGCTCTGCATCATCGAGGCGATGAAGATGGAGAACGAGATCACCGCCCACAAGGCAGGCACGATCGCCGAGCTGCCGATCGCCGAGGGCGAGCCGATCCAGGCCGGCGCGCCGATCGCCACGATCACGAGCGCCTAGAGACGCGCGACGTTCTGCTCGTGCAGCTCGCGCTGCACCTTGCCGCGGCGGCGCTGCGGCAGCTCTGCCTCGCCGCCGCGCTCGCGCAGCGCCTGCAGGTAGGTGACGTCCTCGTCGAGCACCCTCAGCGCCGCCTCGCGGTCGAGCACGGAGCCGTGGCCGGGCACGACGTGCTCCGCCGCCGCAACGAGCGGGTGCAGCCGCTGCAGCGTCGCCAGGTATTCCTCGAGCGCGTCCTGTGTCGGGTAGCCGGCGTCCTGGAGCCATGCTTCGGGCGGGCGCAGACCGGGCAGCTCGACGTCTGACAGGTAGTCGCCGCTGACCAGCACGCGCGCCCATCCGATCCAGATCGCCATGCCGTCGCCCGTGTGCCCCGTCGCCGGGTGCAGCTCGAGCTCGGCCGCGCCGACGCCGCAGTGGCCGGGCACGGCGAGCGCCTGCACCGAGCCGAGCGCCAGCGGGCGCGGGCGCTCGATCAGCAGCTCTTCGTCGAAGCCGCGCAGCGCGCGCTGCGCAGCGCCGGGCTCCGCGCGCAGGCGCTCGGCGCTGCTCTGCGCGCAGCCGAGCGATGCCTCGGGAAAGGCCAGCGGCGCGAGCACGTGGTCCCAGTCGGCGTGCGTCGCGAGCAGCCCCTGTGGCTGCGGGAAGCCCGCCTGCTCGACCAGCGCTCCCAACAGCTCGAGCTCTTCGGGAAGCACCGGCGAATCGATCGCGAAGGTCTCTTCTCTTGGCGGAGGGGCCTCCGACCCCGAAGCCTCCATCCCCTCCTGCGCATCGTCATGCGCCGATGGGCCGCGGACGAGCGTGCAGTGCGCCTGGAGCACCTGACTCGTGACGACGATCACGTCACGGTGCAGCGAGACGGCCCTCATGCGGTCGGGCCGGCTAGGACACGCCGAGCGCTTTGGCGGCCTCTTTGAGGTTCGCGACTTCGAGCGTCGGCTTCTTCTGCGAGGACTCGAGCGTCTCCTTGCTGCGGTTGACCCAGATCACGGGTACGCGCGCTTTGATGCACGGGGCCACGTCGTGGTAGTGGCTCGCGGCGACGTGAACCCAGCCGCGCTTGCCGCCGATGCGCCTCGCGCACTCCGTGAAGTGGGCCGGTTCTGGCTTGTAGGAGCGCACCTGCTGCGCGGTGACGACCAGGTCGAAGTCGGTCGGGATGTGCCGCCGCGTCTGCCCGAGCAGCTTGTCGTCGATGTTCGACAGCAGGCCCAGTTTGTATTTCTTGGCGAGCTTCTGCCAGCTGCGTGTTGGTCTCCTTGAACGGCTTCCAGCGCTGCACCGAGTCGGGCAGGAAGCCCGAGCGGGAGGGCTCCAGCGGCCACTCCAGGCGCTTGGCGATCTCGATCGCCGTGCGCCTGAGCACCTCGGCGTAGAGCTCGTAGGAGCCGCCCTCGATTTCGCGCGAGATCTCGTGGAACAGCGGCGATCAGCTCGGCGCGATCGATCTCGAAGCCGTCGCGCGCGGCCTCCTTGGCGAAGGCTTCGTAGATGCCGCTCTCCCAATCGATCAGCGTGCCGTAGACATCGAATGTGACGAAGGTGACGTTCTTAGGTATTGGCATCGGGCGGGCATTATGCCGCGCTTGGCCTCCCGAGCGCGGTCTGCCCCATTTGCGTTAGAGTCCCGCGCCGCAATGGATCTGTTGGAGTACCAAGGCAAGCAGCTGTTCGCCCGGCACGGATTGAAGGTCTCATCGGGCAGAGCCGTGACCTCCGTCGACGACGCCGTCGTGGCGGCCGACGAGGTCGGCTACCCGATCGTCGTCAAGGCACAGGTGCTGATCGGCGGGCGCGGCAAGGCCGGCGGCGTGAAGCTCGCCGCCAACGAGATCCGAGGCACGCGAGCACGCCGGCAAGATCCTCGGCATGGACATCAAGGGACACATCGTCCGCACGCTGTGGATCGAGCACGCCTCGGACATCGCCACCGAGTACTACGCCTCGGTCCTGCTCGACCGCTCGGCCAAGCAGCCGCTCGTCATGTTCAGCATCGAGGGCGGCATCGACATCGAAGAGGTCGCCGAGCGGACGCCCGAGAAGCTGATCCGCCGGCACGTCGATGCGCTGCAGGGGCTCTCCCACGACGAGGCCGCGCAGATCGCCCGTGACGGCGGCGCCGACGTCGATGTGATCGACGGCGTCGCCGACGCGCTCGTCGCGCTGTACGAGGTGTGGCTGCAGGAGGACGCCACGCTCGCCGAGATCAACCCGCTGATCGTCACGCCCGAGCGCGAAGTCAAGGCGCTTGACTCGAAGGTCTCGCTCGACGGCAACGCGCTCTACCGCCACCCCGAGAACCAGGCGCTCTCAGACAACGAGAACGAAGACCCGCTCGAACGCCGCGCCAAGGAAGAGGGCGTGCAGTTCGTCAAGCTCGACGGCGACATCGGCATCCTCGGCAACGGCGCCGGTCTCGTGATGTCGACGCTCGACGTCGTCTCCCAGGCCGGCGGCGCCCCGGCCAACTTCCTCGACGCCGGCGGCGGCTCCAACGCCGAGACGATCAAGCAGGCCGTCGACTTGATCCTCGCCAACGACACGGTCAAGGCCGTGCTCGTCAACATCTTCGCCGGAATCACGCGCTGCGACCTCGTCGCCGAAGGGCTGATCGCGGCCTTCGGCGAGATCAAACCTTCGGTGCCGTTCGTCGTGCGCCTCGACGGCACCAACGACGTCGAGGGGCGCCGCCTGCTGACAGAGGCCGGCGCTGCCGAGCGTGCACGCCGCCACGACGATGAACGAGGCCGCCGAGATGGTCGTCGCGCTGGCCGCCGGGCGCGACGGCGTGGGAGCGCACGCCTGATGTCGGTGCTCGTCGACGAGGCCACGCGCCTGTGCGTGGCCGGGATCACCGGCCGCGAGGGCACCTTCCACACGCTCAACAACCGCAACTACGGGACCAACGTGGTCGGCGGCGTCACGCCCGGCAAGGGCGGGCAGGACGTCGAGGGCATCCCCGTGTTCGACAGCTGGGCCGACGCCGTCTCCGAGGTGCAGCCGAATACGGCGATGATCTTCGTGCCGCCGCGCTTCGCCGCCGACGCGATCCTCGAGGCGGCCGCCAGCGGCGTCGAGCTGATCATCGCGATCACCGAGGGCATCCCCGCGCACGACGAGCTGCGCGCCTACAACACTCCTCAAGCGCGACCACCCCGGCACGCGCCTGGTCGGTCCCAACTGTCCCGGGATCCTCTCGCCGGGCAAGGCCAACGTCGGCATCATCCCGGCCTCCTTCTTCGAGCAGGGCAACGTCGGCGTGGTCTCGCGCTCGGGCACGCTGACCTACCAGATCGGCAACGAGATCGCGCGCGCCGGCTTCGGCTGCAGCTCGATCGTCGGGATCGGCGGCGACCCCGTGCCGGGCTCCTCCTTCGTCGACATCCTCGACCTGTTCGAGGCCGACGAGCAGACCGAGCTCGTCGTGCTCTCCGGCGAGATCGGCGGCTCGGCCGAGGAAGAGGCCGCCGAGCACATCGCCGAGCACATCGCAAAGCCCGTCGTCGCCTACATCGCCGGCTTCACCGCGCCCGCCGGCAAGCAGATGGGCCACGCCGGCGCAATCGTCTCCGGCTCGGCCGGCACGGCCGCGGCCAAGGCGCAGGCCTTCGAAGCCAAGGGCGTGCGCGTCGGGCGCACCCCGACCGAAGCCGCCGCGATCGCCGTCGAGGTGCTCGGCGGCGCCTCCGTCGGCGCCTGACACTCGGCCCGCCGCCGCCGCGTCCAGCTTCGTCCGGCGCCTGGCCTCGGCCTCCGCGCGCCCGCTACGCTTGGCGCTCGTGGACCAGGAGATCGCGAACACGCTGGGTGAGCTCGAGCGCAAGCTGCGCGAGCTCGAGCGCGTGCTCAGCGGGATCGATCGCACTCCCGGAGAGAGAGACGCGGCGGCGTCCGCTGCGCCCGCCTCATCTGTGCCACCCACGACACCTGCACCAGCCGCGTCCGCGCCGTTTGCGCCGGCGGTCCCTGCGCCGCCGGCGAGCCCCTCGCCGCGCCTCGGCGAGAGCCGCGTGGTCGACGAGGCCGTCGAACGGCCCGGCAGCGCCGGCTACCAGGCACCCGCAGCCGCCCCGCAGGGGCGCAGGCCGCCACCGCCGGCCGAGCGCTCGCCGAGCGCCGCCGAGCTGCTGCGCTTTCGCGATCGCCTGGAGCGCACGGCGCGCGAGCTGACCCACGACTACGACGAGCTGCTCGGACGCATAACCTACGCGGCCGTGCCAACGCAGACCGGACCCGCCATCTCCTTCGCCCGCGGCGCCCCTTCGCTCGACATCGTCGACGTGCCGGGCCTGCGCGACGCCGCCGTGCGCGCCTTCGAGAGCGACCCTGCCGGCACGACGGCCTACGGCACCTCGATCGGCTACCCGCGCCTGCGCGCCTGGATCGCCGACCGCCACGGCGTCGAGCCCGAGCGCGTGCTCGTCACCAACGGCTCGATGCAGGCCGACGCCTTCCTCTTCGAGAGCCTCGTGCGCCCCGGCGACGACGTCGTCGTCGAGCGCCCCTCCTACGACCGCACGCTGCTCTCGCTGCGCGAACGCGGCGCCACGCTGCACCCCGTTGAGCTGCAGCCCGACGGGATCGACACCGACGCGCTCGCGCACCTGCTCGCCGGCGGCCAGGCGCGGCCGAAGCTCGCCCACATCATCCCCAACTTCCAGAACCCCGCCGGCTACACGCTGTCGCTGGCCAAGCGCGAAGGGCTGCTCGCGCTCGCCGCCCAGCACGACTTCCTCGTGTTCGAGGATGACCCCTACGTGGCGCTGCGCTTCAGCGGCGAGTCGCTGCCGACGATGCTCTCGATCGACCCCGAGCGCGTCGTCTACGCCTCCTCCTTCTCCAAGACCGTCTGCCCCGGCGTGCGCGTCGGCTACCTCGTCGGCCCGACCGAGCTGATCGCGAGGATCGCCAAGCTCGCGACCAACACGTACATCTCGCCGAGCATGGTCGCCCAGTCGATCGTCTACGAGTTCTGCGCCTCAGGCGCGATCGAGCGTTCGATCGAGACCGTCCGCACGGCACTCGCCAAGCGCGCCCTGACGCTCGCCGAAGCCCTGCGCCGCGAGCTGCCCGAGGCCGAGTTCGTGCAGCCCGACGGCGGCTACTTCATGTGGGTCACGCTGCCTCCAGGCACCGACGTCGCCCGTCTCTTCACCGCCGCCGCCGAGCTCGGCGTCGCCTTCGTCAAGGGCACCGACTTCCTGCTCGAGGGCGGCGAGAACACGCTGCGGCTGGCCTACTCCGGCGTCACCGAGTCCGAAATCGACGAGGGCGTCACGCGGCTGGCCGCCGCTTATCGGTCGCTGTAGGACGCAGCGCTTGGCTAGCGGCCGTAGCGCTGGCCCAGGACCAGCTGATCGGGCAGCGCCGTGCGCTCCGGCGGCGAGGGGTCGGCGATCACGGAAACGGTCTCCGCGACGCTGGGGGTGACAGTGCAGCGACTGCCGTCGACGGCCTGCACGACGACCTGCTCCTCGTCGCGCTCGACGAGCTTGCCGTCGAGGCCGGGCTCAAGGCCCGACTCCTTGAGGTAGTGCAGCAGGTCCTCGGCCTCGTTCTCGAAGCGCAGGATGCGCACCTCGGCGCCGACCTCGACGTCGCCCAATGGCACTCCGGAGAGGCGCGCACCGGCGACGATCGGGTGCCCGTGCGGACAGGTCTTGGCGTCGCCGATCGCGGCCAGCATGCGTTCCTCGAGTACCGGCGACATTGCATGCTCCAAGCGCTCGGCCTCCTCGTGCACCTCGTCCCAGGGCACGCCGAGAACGTCGGTGAGGAAGCGCTCGATCAGGCGGTGACGGCGAACGATCTGCTCGGCGTGCTCGACGCCCGAGTCGGTGAAGGCGATCGTGCGGTCCTTGGCGCGCGTGATGTAGCCGTCGCGCTCCAGGCGACCGACCATCTCGTGCACGGTCGGCGGCGAGAGCTGCATCGCGCGCGCCACGTTGGCGCCGGTCATCGGCAGACCCGCCTCATGCAGCCAGAAGAGGATCTGCAGGTACTCCTCCTCGGCGACGGTCGCTGTGTCGCTGCTCATGTAGTTGATCCTAGAGGACGCTCGGTGAGCGGTGCCGGCGCGCGCGCCGAGGCCGTCAGGAGTAGAGCTGGTCGAACGTGCAGGCGCGCGGATCCTTGTCCTCGCGCCAGCGGCGCAGCTTGCTGCCGTGGCGGATGCGTCCGGCCGAGACGTGGTCGAAGTCGATCTCGACGACCAGCTCGGGGCGCAGCCCGACCCACTCGAGATCCTTGCCCGCACTCCAGCGGCTCGGGTCGGCCGAGCCGCGCTCGCCTGACTCGTACTCCGCGAAGAACCCGACCAGGCGCTTCTTCTCCTTCGCCGAGAGGCCCGAGCAGTGGCCGACGACGCGCAGCCTCGGCTCGCCTTGCTCGTCCTTGTCGTTCTCGTCGTAGAGACCGAGGATCAGCGCGCCGACCGTGCCCTCCTCCTTGCCCGGGCGCCAGCCGACGATCACCGTGTCGATCGTGCGCACACGCTTGACCTTGACCATGCCCTTGCGCTCGCCCGGCAGGTAGGGCGCCGAGCGCTCCTTGGCGATCGCCCCCTCGGCATCCTCGAGCCACCGCTGCGCCTCCTGTGGGGTGTCAACCGTCCGCATCAGCTCGACCGGCGCCGCCGCGAAGGGCTTGCCGGCGAGCAGCTGCTCGAGCGCTGCGCGGCGCTCGGAGAACGGCGCGCCGAGCAACGCCTCATCCTCGCGGGCCAGCAGGTCGAAGGCGACGTAGATCGCCGGCGTCTCCCCCGCCAGGCGCTCGATCCGCGAGGCCGCCGGGTGGATGCGCTGGCCGAGTGCGTCAAAGTCCTCATGGCCGGCCTCGTCGCGCACGACGATCTCGCCGTCGAGCACGTAGCGCCCCGCGGGCAGCGCATTCGGCAGCGCGAGCTCGGGGAAATAGCGCCCCAGTTCCTTGCCGTTGCGCGACTGCAGGAAGATCTCCTCGCCGTCGACAAATGCCAGGCAGCGAAAGCCATCGAGCTTGACCTCGTAGACATAGTCCTCGCCCTCCGGCAGCTCCTTGCGCGAGAGCGCCAGGGCGGGCTTGATCGGGGGCTGCAGCGGCAGGCTCATGCGCTCTCCTTGCTTTCTTTGCGCGCGCGGCTCGGCTGCACGCGCTTGGGCTCGCCCTTCTGCTTGGCGAAGTGCGGCGGCCACGGCGCGTCGCCGAGGCCTTCGCGCTCGTCGCGCGCCGCCAGCTCGAGCAGCGACGCTAGGCCGCCCGCGTGCTCGTCCATGTCGCCCGCCGGGTCACCGCGCTGCTTCAGCCGCGCAGGCACAGTCTCGAGCGTGAGCTGATCCGGCTCGACGTCGGCTACCTCGTCCCACTCCAGCGGACACGACACGCGCGCGTCCGGGACCGCCCGCACCGAGTAGGCCGAGGCGATCGTGCGGTCGCGCGCGTTCTGGTTGTAGTCGATGAACACGCCTTTGCGTTCCTCCTTCCACCAGCGGCTCGTTGCTCTGCCCGGCATGCGGCGCTCGACCTCGCGCGCCAGCGCCAGCGCCGCTGTGCGCACCTGTAGGAAGTCGTGCTCGGGGCGCAGGCGCACGTAGATGTGGATGCCGCGCGAGCCCGACGTCTTGGGAAAGCCGCGCAGGCCGTGCTCGTCGAGCACGTCGCGCACGCAAAGCGCCACCTCGCGCACCTCCGCGAAGGGGATGTCCGGTTGCGGGTCGAGGTCCACGCGCAGCTCGTCAGGGTGGTCGAGATCGGTCCGGCGCACCGCCCAAGGGTTCCAATCGATCACGCCCAGATTCACGCCCCACACGAGGTGCGCCACGTCGTTCGGCACGAGCTCGCGGGCGTGGCGGCCGCTGGGGAACGTCACGACGGTCGTCTGCAGCCACTCCGGCGCGCTGTCGGGCACGCGCTTCTGGAAGAACGGCTTGCCCTCCACCCCGTCAACCCAGCGCTTCATCACCGTCGGGCGGTCGCGCAGCCCGTGTACGACCGCCTCGGCACACTCGACGTAGTAGTTGACGAGGTCGAGCTTCGTCAGACCACGCTCCGGAAAGAAAGGCTTTTCGGGGTTGCTGACGCGCACCTGCCGGCCGCAGAGGTCGATCACGACGGGTTCAGCCTTCTCAGCGGCCATAGCTGGAAGGATGCCCGATCATGATCTCGCGAACGCTCCTGATCGCCGCGCGGCCGTTCGGCGGGCGTCTCGACGCAGGGCGCGTGGCCGGCGCAATCGCCGCGGGGCTGCGCGACGGCGCCTGGGAGGCCGATCCGCTCCCGCTCGACCGCGAGCCCGAGAGCACGGCACACGGCGAGTCCGAGAGCGCTGCCGTCTCACTCGTGCGCTCACCCGAGTTCGACGCCCGCATGCGCGCCGCACGCGCGGTGGTGATCGCCGCGCCGCACCTCGACGAGCGCACGCTCGCCGGCACCGTCGCCTTCGAGATCGCCACGCGCGCGCGACAGGGCGGCGTGCCCGCATACGCCGTGACGCGACAGGACGATCTCGACTCTTTCGATGCGCGCATACTCGACCTACAGACGATCCTGCAGGCGCGGACTCATCGGTCGCTCGTAATCGTCGGGCGCAAGCTCGCCGCGCTCGTGTAAATCAAAAGGCCCGCTTGTTCGGATTGTTCGGGCGACGTAGACTTCTTGCGTGCAGCCCCCGCCAACGCAATACGTAGAGCGTGAAGGGGTCTCCATCGCCTACCAGGTCGTCGGCGAGCGATCGACGGATCTGCCTGATCTGCTGCTTGCGCCAGGCTTCATCTCGCATCTCGACCTCGCCTGGGCCGACCCCGGTATCACGCGGATGCTCAAACGCCTCGCCTCGTTCTCCCGCCTGATCCTGTACGACAAGCCCGGCACTGGACTATCCGATCCGATCCCCTACCTGCCGACGCTCGAGGAGCGCAGCGCCGACATCGAGGCGGTGCTCGACGCTGCCGGCTCCACGCGCGCATCGCTGTTCGCCATCTCCGAGGGCGGGCCCACATCGATCGTGTTCACGGCCGCCCATCCCGAGCGGGTCAGCTCGCTGGTCCTGTACGGGACGTTCGCGGTCGCGCCAATCGCGGCTCCAGACGCATACGCGCCCGGCGTGGCGGAGCGCATGCCCAACGAGCAGGATGCGGCCGACATCTTGCTCCACTGGGGCGACGGCGGGCAGTTTGCGCGCTTCTTCGCCCCCAGTATCAGCGCCGGCCAGAAGCGGATCTTGGGGACCTTTCTCCGCGCGGGCGCCAGCCCGCGCATGGCTGAGGCGCTGTTCCGCACGGTGCTCGAGATAGACGTGCGCGACGTGCTTTCCTCGGTGCAGGCGCCCACGCTCGTATTGCACGTAGCCGGCGATCGCGTGATGCCCGTCGAGGCGGGGCGGCTGATGGCCGCGGGTATCCCTAACGCCCGCTTCGTCGAGTTCCCGGGGATCGATCATGTCTTCTGGCAAGATCAACTGCGCGAGAGCTGTAACGTCATCCTCGATCAGATCGAGCGCTTCGTCACCGGCACGGTGCGCCCGGCGAGCTCGAACCGTGTGCTGACGACGGTGCTGTTCACCGACATCGTTTCTTCCACCGAGCGCGCCGCCGCGCTGGGGGACAGCGCGTGGCGCGTCGTGCTCGAGCGCCACGACGCGCTCGTCGACCGGACCGTCGCCGAGCATGGCGGACGCGTTGTCAAGCACCTCGGCGACGGCGCGCTCGCGAGCTTCGCCGGGCCCGCGCAGGCAATTCGCTGCGGGCAGGCGCTGCGCGAGGCGACCGCCGAGCTTGGCCTCGAGCTGCGCACCGGCATTCACACGGGTGAGTGCGAGGCGATCGGCGACGACCTCGGCGGGCTCGCCGTGCACATCGGCGCTCGCGTGGGCGCACTGGCCAAACCGAGCGAGATCGTCGTCTCCTCGACCGTCAAGGAGCTCGTCGTCGGCTCGGACATGCGGTTCACCGGTAGAGGCGAGCACGAGCTGAAGGGCGTTCCGGGCTCGTGGCGCCTGTATGCGCTCGGCGCCGAGTCGGCGCGACCGGTCGTCAAGCTGGATGGAGCAGCCGGCTACATGCGCCGCTCCGACAGGCTGGCCGTGTCGCTGGCACGGCGGATGCCGCGTACCCTCCGCGCGGGAGCAAGGCTGACGACCCGCTCGAGGCACCTCAGCAGCGAGTACACGGGCGGCCGGTAGACCCCCCGCTGAGCAACCGCTGGAGCCGCAACAGCGGCCACCGTTACACCTGACAGCCAGGGCACCAATAGGTGGTGCGGTTGTCATCGCCCTGCCCATGGCTGCGAATCGGCGTGCCGCAGCGCCGGCACGGCAGGCCGGCGCGCTTGTAGACCGCGCGCGGGCGCTCGCTGAATCCGTCGACTGCGGCCGAGCGGGTCATCCGCTCGTGCGCGAAGCCGGCGATCGCGAGTGCCTCCTCCTCGCCGACGCGCCCGAGCGGGCGCCACGGGTTGACGGCCGCCGCGAAGCACGACTCGGACTTCCACACGTTGCCGATCCCCGCCAGCACGCGCTGGTCGAGCAGCGCGTCGCCGATCGCGCGAGCCGGGTCCTGAGCGCGCAGGCGCTGGAGGAACTCGTCTGCGTCGAAGCGCTCGCCGATCACATCCGGCCCGAGCGCCGCCAGCCGCCGGTCAAAGCGCGTGCGGCTCTCACGCATCAGCTCCAGCACGGGTCCGTCGAACTGCACGACGTCCCAGCCCTGCGAGCGCAGCACGAGCCACGCGCGGCGCGGCCTGCGCTTCCAGCGGGCGCCCTCGCGATGAACCCCCCACGAGCCCGTCATGCGCAGGTGCGAGTGCAGCGTCAAGTCGTCCTCGAAGCGCACGAACAGGTGCTTGCCGTGCGCATCGACCGAGCGCACCGCCTTGCCCGCCAGCCGCTCCGGCCAGCCGTCCGCCGCGTGTCGCCGCTGGGGTGTGTGGATCTCCTCCGGTGCGCGGTCGAGCAGCACCGCGCGGATGCGCCGCGCCGCGTTGTGGATCGTGTCGCCCTCGGGCACACTCCCAAGATGGCAGGACGTCGCCGGCCGTCCGGGCCTGCCGGCTTGCGCGAGCCCCGCTGGACCCCAGCCTCTACCCGCCGGGCTCCGTCGCCGCTAGCGGGCTTCGGCGAGCGCCGCCGGCAGCGCGCCGGCCACCTCGTGCACCAGCCGCGTCGTCGCTGCGACCGTGTCGTGGTCGAGGTTCTCCGGCGTGTCGCTCGGCAGGTGGTAGTTGGCGAGCGTGAACCAGTCCGTGATCGAGACGATCGTCGCCGTGGGATAGCCCGCGCGGCTGGGGATCACGCTGTCGGTCGAGGCGCGCGCCCGGTAGCCGCGCAACAGCCGCGTGCCGAGCCGCTCGGCGTGGATCGCGACCAGCTCGCGCAACCACGGCGCCGTGTAGCTCTCCATCCACACAGGACCCTCGGCCTCGAGCAGCACCAGATGTGACGAGCCGACCGTGTCGAGGTTGACGAACGCCGTGTGCCGCGGGTCGAGCTCGTCGCCATGACGCGCCAGGAACGCGCGGATGCCGTCCTGCAGCGTCTCCTCGGCGCCGCACGAGACGAGCAGCACGCGCAGGTCCGCCACCGGCCGCCCGCGCAGGATCTCAGCCAAGCCGACGAGCACCGCCACGCCAGAGAGGTTGTCGTTCGCCCCGGGCACCGTCTCGCTGCGCCACAGGTCGGCGACGAGCAGCGACCCGAGCGCGCCGATCGCGAGGCCGACCCTGGCGAGCTTGGGGCGCCGCAGCAGCGACGCCGTCAGCGTCGAGGCCGGGCCGGCGAGGCCGATCCACCATTGCGGCAGCGGTGTCTTGAATTTCTCGAGCAAATGCGGAGCCCGTTCGTGCAGGGCGCGCTGGGGGGTCTGGTCGTAGAGGAAGCCCGTCTGCGCCGCGTCGTGGTGGGCGAGCACGACGAGCGTGTGCCGCCCGTCCGGGTCGCCCGCGCGCGCGACAACGTTGACCGTGCTCTTGCGCCGTCGCACGAGCCGGCGCAGCACGCGCGGACCGTTGTGGGCCTCATCGACGATCCCCGCGAACGTCGCCAGCCCGAGCAGGCCGCCGAGCGCGCGCCGGCCCGACAGCACGAGCGCCGCGCCGGCCACGCCGAGCAGGCCGGTTCCGGTCGCCGTCGGCGGGAACGTGCCCCACGACGGCTCGTCCTCGAGCGCCACCTCGACGCCGTCGACCGCCCCCAGGCGAGCCGCCAGCCATTCCGCCGCCTCGCGCTCGCCCGCCGAGCAGGGCGTGCGATCTAGGGGCGCCAGCTTCTCGACGACCTCGCGCTGCAGCGCCTCGAGCGCCGCATCTTCGAGCTGGGCGCCGTCCTGGCGCTGCTGCGCGTAGGGCTCGACGCTCACAGGAAGCACCCGCCCTCGCCCCGATACGTCGGCAGCTCGTCGACTATTCGATCACCTTCGAGCACGTGCATGGTCGTGAAACGCTCGCACAGCTCGCCGGCCTTTGCATGGCGCAGGTACACGCGCGCTCCCAGCGCCAGACCGTCGGCGGCCGACCCGAGCAGCGGCGTCTGCACCTCGCCGGCCCCCTCCTCGCGGTCCAGGCGCAGCCCGGCCGGCAGGTATGGGTGCGGCAGGCGCGCGCCGTCGCCGGCGCCCGAGGCCAGGTAGCCGCCGCCGAGCGCCGTCACGACGCCCGGGCCGGGGCGGCGCACGACGGACAGCGCGAACAGCGCCGCCGGGCGTAGGCGTGAAAGCGCGATAGGCGTCGAACAGGCCAGGCGCGTACAGGCCCGAGCCGGCCGTCACCTCGGTAACGGCAGGCTCGCTCGAGGTGCGCTCGAGACTGCCCGTGCCGCCACCGTTGACCAGTTCCAGCGCAGGTTCGCCGCTGCGCGCCAGCACGCCCTGCACGGCCTCGACGACAGCGGCACGCCGCCCGGCAAGCTCGCGCGTGGAGAGTGCTTGCATCGCTCGAATCGCCCGCGCGCGCAGCGGCCTGCCCGGCGGGGTGTCTCCGACACCGGCGATCTGCGCCTCGTACATCATCACGCCGACCAGCTGCGCGTACCCGCTGGCGACGACCGCGGCGGCCAACTCGGCCGCCTGCCGGGGCGTGTGCGCCGGGGAGCGCTTGACCCCCACGCGCACCCTGCCGCCGAACGCGCGCCAGCCCGCGTCGATGTCCAGGCAGATGCGCACGCGCGCGGCGTCGATCCCGCGCGCGGCGCGCTCGATCAGGGCGAGCTGCTCGGCGCTGTCCACCATCACAGCTATCGGACCCCCTCCGGCCGAAGCGGCCTCGCCCGCGGCGGAGAGCGTCCCGCCGGCTGAGCGTTCGGCCAGCTCGCGCAGCGCCGCCTCGTCGGCGGTCGGGTAGGCCACAACGATGTCCCGCGCACCGTGCTCGGCCAGCCACAGCGCCTCCGGCAGCGTGTAGGCGAGCGTGCCGCGGAAGCCCTCGCCCGCGAGCACGCGCTCCTGCAGCCCGCGGCAGCGCAGCGACTTGCTCGCCAGGCGGATCGGCTTGCCGCCCGCACGACGCACGAGGTCGCGCGCGTTGGCGTTCATCGCGTCAAGGTCGACAGCGCGAACGGCGCCTGCAGCCCAGCCGTCGCGCGCTCCAAGCGCTCGTAGGCCTGACCGGGCGTCAGCGGCCGGGCCGGCGTCGTGGGGCCTGCGCCTGCGCTCGCGGCCGTACCTGCGCTCGGCGTGCCGGTCGTGCTCACGCGCTCACCGGCCCAAGCACGCGATCGGTCCAGGCATTCGTGAACACACCCGTTGGGTCCAGGCGCGCGCGCACCGCCTGGAAGCGGTCCCAGTCGGGGTAGCGCCCACGCAGCGTGGCTGCCGTCTGGAAGTGGCGCTTGCCCCAGTGCGGGCGCCCGTCGAGCTCGGTCCATGATCGCCTCGACGCGCTCGAAGTAGTCGCGCCACTGCATGCCCGCGAACATGTGCACAGCCACGTAGCCGTCTCGCGCCCGGCGGCCGTCGAGAGGAAGGCGTCGTCGGGTGCCGACCGTGCGCACCTCGATCGGGAACGGCACGGCCAGGCCGCGCGACTCGATCATCTCGATCACGCGCCGCACCGCCTCCGGGGTGCGCGCGCGTGGCAGCGCGTACTCCATCTCGGTGAAGCGCACGAGCCGCGGGCTGGCGAAGATCGAGGCGGAGCGTTCGACGCGCTCGCTGCGCCCCGCCAGGCGCGTCACGAGCCGGTTGATCTGCGGGATCGCGCCCGGCATCCGGCGGGCGATGCGGCAGAAGGCGCCGAAGGCGTGGTTGGTCAGCAGCACGTCGTTGGCGTAGGCCGACACCCGCCCGCGCGGGGCGCGGCGGCTCGTCGGTGCGGTTATTGGTGCGGGTCAGCGCCACATCGGTGTAGGGGAACACGAAGAACTCGAAGTGGTCGTTTTCGAGCGCAAGCGCCTCGAAGCGCTCGAGCGTCTGCGCCAGCGGCGCCGGCTCGTCGATCCCGCGCAGCGTGAACGCCGGCACGCAGCGCAGCGTGACCTCGGCGATCACGCCTAGCGCGCCCAGCCCGACGCGCGCCGCGCGGAACACATCGGGCTCGTGCTCGGCGTCGCACTCGAGCGTCGAGCCGTCGGCGAGCACGAGCTTCAGGGCAGCCACCTGCGAGGAGATGTTGCGCAGCCGCGCTCCTGTGCCGTGGGTGGCCGTCGAGATCGCCCCGGCGATGCTCTGCACGTCGATGTCGCCGAGGTTCTCCATCGCCAGGCCATGCGCGTCGAGCTGTTTGCTGAGCGCGTTGATCGTGATCCCGGCCTGCACGCGCACGAACCCGCTCGCGCCGTCCACGTCGAGCACGCCGGCCATCTGCTCGAGCGAGAGCAGCGTGTCCTCGCTGCACGCGATCTCGCTGAACGAGTGTCCCGCGCCGACGGCGTGCACGCGTGAGCCCCGCGAACCGGCCCGCGCGAGCGCCGCCGACAGCTCCTCGACAGACCGCGGGCGCTCATGCGCGGCGGGCGTGCAGTACTGATCGCCGGTCCAGTTGCGCCACTGCGTGGCGCGCTCGCGTGGATCGCTAGGCTCGCTCATCAGATGATCGAGCCCGAGCCTACTCCGAGCGCTGGCGCTCGCGGGCCGCGCGCACGCTCGCTCCCCTCGCCCGGCGCCCGCCGCGCGACGGTCATCGGCGCCGGCTCGTTCGGCACCGCACTAGCCGTGCTGCTCGTGCGCGCCGGCCTTCGCACGACGCTGCAGACGCGCACGGCCGAGCAGGCCGCCACGCTCGACTCAGCCCGCCGCAACGAGGCCTACCTGCCGGGCGTCGAGCTGCCGGCCGGGCTACGCATCGAGGCCGCCTCGGCCGGCGTCGAGCGCGCCGACTACGTGTTCCTCGCGGTGCCCTCGAGCGGCCTCGGCCAGGTGATCGAGACGCTCGGCGCGGCCGGCCTCGGCAGGCGCGCCGCCGTCGTGTCGGTGGCCAAGGGACTCGTGCCGCCCGATGGGCTGCCACCGACGGTCGCCCTCAGCACCACGTTCGGCGCCGAGCGCGTGGCTTGCGTCGGCGGGCCGGCGCACGCGCAGGAGATGGTCCACTCGGGCGCCGGGCTCGTCGCGGCCTCGAGCGACGAGGAGCTGGCGCACGCGCTCGCCCAGGTCTTCACGCGGGCGCGCGTGGTCTGCGAGCAGTCCAACGACCCCGTCGGCGTCGAGCTGGCCGGAGCCGCCAAGAACGCCGCCGCGCTGGCGGCCGGGGCGACCGAGGCGCAGGGCCTGAACGCGGCGGGCGCCGCCGCCGGGCACATCTTCGCCGAGGTCTGGCGCTACGCCGAGGGGCTCGGCGCGCGGCCCGAGTCGATGATCGGCTTGGCCGGCGCCGGCGATCTCGTGGCCACGGCTCTCGCGCGCGAGAGCCGCAACCGCCGCGCCGGCGAGCTGCTCGCCGCGGGCGTGCCCGCCGCCGAGATCCCGGCGCGCGTCGGCCAGGCCGTCGAGGCGCTCGAGTCCGTCCCGCTGCTCGCCCGCGCGCTGCAGCGCGCCGGCGTCGGCGCCCCCGTGACCGGCGCGCTCGGTCGCCTGATCGCCGGCGAGCTGCCGCTCGACGAGTGGGTCGCGCTCGTGCGCGCCACCGTGCCCCCTCCCGCCCGCTGGCGCCGGCGCCCGCGGCCCGGCTTCTGGCGAGGGCTGTGGCAGCGAATCAGCCGCGCATGAGCGTGCTCACGACCGCTTCGTAGACACCCGCGCCGTGGCCCGACTCGGCGATGCGCACGTTCTCGTGACGCGCTACGTCCGCCCGCAACGACGGGTCGCGCTCGACCGCGTTGGCGACCATCCAGAACTCGCCGACGTGCTCCGCACAGGCGAGGTCCTCGCGCGAGTCGCCCGACGCCGAAGGTCTGCTCGCGCGCGTAGCCGCGCGCCCGGCGGTGGAACGCCACCGCCGCCGCCTTCGACGCGCTCTTCGGCACGAGGTGGTAGCCGCGCACGTGCGTCGAGCTCAGCCAGCGCCGGCGAGCGGCGGTTGACCACGCCGTTGTCGACCAGGCGCAGGTTTTCGTGCCCGCGCTCCGCCAGCAACGCATCAGCCTCCAGCGCGTCCACCAGCCCACGGAAAAGGTGGGAGACCTCGCGCTCCACGTGCCACGGCTCGTGGTACTCCAGCCGTCCCGCGTAGTGCTCGAGCAGCATCGCCGGCGCCCCCGAGGCTTCGATCTGCTCGGCGATCGTCAGCTCCCCCGGCATCAGATCGCCCGTCAGCCAGTGCTCCTCGCCGTCCAGCACCACGCACGCCCCCGCCTCGTAGATGAACGAGGACTGGCCGAGCAGGCGCGCGTCCTCGAACACTTGCGCGCGCCTGCGGCCCGACATCAGCACGACCTCGACGTCCGCGCGCAGGCACGCCTGCACCGCGCGCACGCCGTCCAGCGTCACCGCGCCCTCGCCGTCGTGGAGCAGCGACGCGCCGCGTCCGAGCAGCGTGCCGTCGAGATCCACGTACAGGGCGCGCATCGTCAACGTCCCGCATCGCTTCCGTCGCCGCCACCCGCACCCGTCGCGGCCGCCTGGGCGAGGCTCGCAAGCGGCGGACGCTCGAGCGGCGCTTGGTCGAGCGCCTCGGCCGGCGGCCTGAGCGTCGCGCGGCCGTCGCGCTGGGCCCGGGCCAGTGCAGTCGCCAGCACCGTCAGCGCCATCGGCTCGAGCGCCGACAATGGCTGGTGGGGATTGCGGTGCTCGTCCAGGTCGACCTGCGCGATCCCCTCCACGCCCAGCTCACGCCACGCGTCGATCAGCATCGCCGTCTCCACGCCATAGCCCGTCGCGAACGGCAGGCGCTCGAGCAGCTCCCGGCGAGCCGCCATCTCGCCCGCCAGCGGCTGGCGAATATCGGCCAGCTCCGGGTAGAAGAGCGCCAGCGCCGGTCGCGCCATCAGGTGGTTGACGCGACCGCCACCCTCGCGCTCGCCGCCCAGCGGCCGCCGGTAGAAGGCCTTTACGAACGACACGTCCGGCTCGCACACGAGCGGTCCCAGCAGACCCGTCGCGAAGTGCGCCGAGAAGCCCTCGCTGTCGGCGTCGAGGAAGCACACGAGCTCCGCTGCCCAGGCGCGACAGCGCGCGCCACATCGCATCGCCCTTGCCCAGCACTTCGCCGAACGACGGCAGCAGCTCTGCCTGCTGCCAGACCTCCGCGCCCGCTCGCTCAGCCACCTGTGCCGTGCCGTCCGGCGAGGCCGCGTCGACGACGACGACGCGATCGATCGCGCCCCGCTCTCGGAGCTCCACGAGGGCCGTCACGATCTCGCCCACCGTCGCCGCACATTCTCGCGCCGGCAGGCACACCGACACGCCCAGGCCGCGCTGCGCGCGCTCCGCTGCGATCCGCGTACTGCCGAGAATGCACGAGTGGTGGAACGTCCGCGGCTGGCATCGCCTCTACTATCTCAGGCCGATGGCCAAAGACCGTCAGTCCGCGCCGTGGAGCGCGCCTGCTCGACGCCGGGCGCGCCGACGGTCGGCTCGTGCGCGAGGCGCACGAAGGCCCCGGCAAGGCCAAGCTCGTCGACGCCCCCGCCGCGCTTCACCCCGACGTGCTCGCGGCGCGCTCGAGCGGATGGGCGTTCAGCAGCTCTACTCCCACCAGGCCGAGGCGCTGATCGCCGCCACCGAAGGGCCGACGATCGTCACCACCGGCACCGCCTCAGGCAAGTCGATGTGCTTCAACCTGCCCACGCTGCACATCCTCTGCCGGACAGGCCCGCGCGCGGGCGCTGTACCTGTACCCGACCAAGGCGCTCGCCCAGGACCAGGCGCGCGCGCTGAACTGCCTTCGGCCTGACCAAGCGCGTGCGCCCGGCCATCTACGACGGCGACACGCCCCGCGAGGCGCGCGCCGAGATCCGCAAGCAGGCCAACGTCGTGCTGACCAATCCCGACATGCTGCACGTCGGCATCCTGCCCAACCACGGCGCCTGGGCCGACCTGTTCGCCAACCTCGCCGTCGTCGTGATCGACGAGGCCCACGTCTACCGCGGCGTGTTCGGCTCGCACGTCGCCGGCGTGCTGCGCCGGCTTCGCCGGATCGCCGCCGCCTACGGCACCGAACCGCGTCTTCCTGATGACCTCGGCCACGATCGCCAACCCGCTCGAACTGGCCGAGCGACTCACCGGGCTCGAGGACGTGCGCCTGATCGACGACGACGGCTCGCCCGCGCCGTCGCGCACGATCGCCGTGTGGAACCCGCCGCTGACCGACGAGCAGCTCGGCGCGCGCCGCTCGGCGCTCGGCGAGGCCGCCGAGCTGCTCGCCCGGCTCGTGCGCGAGGGCGCGCGCACGATCTGCTTCATCAAGTCGCGCAAGGGCGTCGAGCTGCTCAGCGCGTTTGGTCAAAGAAGGCCTGCAGAGCACCCACCCCGAGCTGGCCGAGCTCGTCGTGCCCTACCGCGCCGGCTACACCTCCCAGCAGCGGCGCGAGCTCGAGGGCCGGCTGATGCGCGGCGAGCTGCGCGCCGTGATCACGACCGACGCGCTCGAGCTCGGCATCGACATCGGCGCGCTCGACGCCGCGCTCGTCGTCACCTTCCCCGGCACCGTCGCCTCGCT
This sequence comes from uncultured Solirubrobacteraceae bacterium, assembly GCA_963704495.1. Taxonomy (GTDB): domain Bacteria; phylum Actinomycetota; class Thermoleophilia; order Solirubrobacterales; family Solirubrobacteraceae; genus Palsa-744. The sequence goes on from OY969911.1 coordinate 72,702, forward strand.
GCAGCAGATGTGGGGTCGCGCCGGGCGCTCCACGATCGAGCGGCGCGGCGACGGGCTGGCCGTATACCTCGCCGGCGAGGACGCGCTCGACCAGTTCTTCTGCCGCCACCCCGACGAGTTCCTCGACCGGCCCGTGGAGGCCGCGATCCTCGACCACGAGAGCCCGCTGATCTTCCGCGCGCACTTGCTCTGCGCCGCCCACGAGGGCCCGCTCTCCTACGACGACGCCGAGTTCCTCGGGCCGCGCTGGGAGGCCCACGCCGAGGTGCTCGTCGCCGCCGGCGAGCTGCGCAAGCGCCCGGCGCCCGCCACGACGCAGTCGGGCGAGGCAACGTCGGGCACCTACGTCCTGCGCAGGCCCGGCGGCTACCCCGCCGCCGAGGTCTCGCTGCGCTCGGCCTCGCCCGAGCGCTACGACGATCGTCGACGTCTGCACCGGCGAGCTGCTCGGCTCGACCGAGGCCGCCCGCGCCCACTCGACCGTGCACGAGGGCGCCGTCTACCTGCACCTCGGGCGCTCCTACGAGGTGCGCGAGCTGGACCTCGAGCGCCGGCGCGCGCTCGTGGCGCCGTTCGAAGGCGACTGGTACACGCAGCCCAAGCGCATCACCGACACCGACATCATCCGCCTGCTCGATCGACGCGAGGCGCTCGGCGTGACGCTCTCCTTCGGCGACGTCAGCGTGACCGACACCGTGCTCGCCTACCAGCGCAAGGGCGTCGCCGACCACGCCTTCCGCGAGCTGCACGCGCTCGACCTGCCCCCCGTCAGCTTCGACACGCAGGCGCTGTGGTTCGAACTGCCCGGCGCCGGCTCGCCGCTCGACGCAGCCGCCGCGCTCGCAGGCGTCGGCGGCGCGGGGACCGACGGAGCCGCGCAGTCGGGCGCCGAGCAGGACCGGCCGCTCGCCCCGGACTGGCAGATCCCGCTCGATCTGCTGCTCGGCGCGCTGCACGCGACCGAGCACGCACAGATCGCCGTGCTGCCGCTGATCGCCATGTGCGACCGCTGGGACATCGGCGGCCTCTCGACCAACTTCCACCCGCAGACAGGCGTGCCGACGATCTTCATCTACGACGGGCACCCCGGCGGCATCGGCATCGCCCGCACCGCCTTCGCAGCGCTTCGAGGAGCTGTGCCGCGATGCGCACGCGCTGATCGCCGAGTGCCCCTGCGCCGACGGCTGCCCCTCGTGCGTGCAGTCGCCCAAGTGCGGCAACCTCAACGAGCCACTCTCGAAGGCCGGCGCACGGACGCTGCTCGAGCGGATGCTCGCCGCCGGCCCGGGCGCCGAGGACGGCCCCGGCGTCGAGCCCGGCGTCGCCGGGGCTCGACGTATCACGATGCGCCGCTCTGAACGTGACAGCTCGCTGTTGAAGGCATAGGGCCATGCTCAGCTTCCCCGCCAAGGCGGCGCTGCGCCGCCCTCGTCGCCTGCATCGCGCTCGCCGCAGCAGCCGCCTCCGCGCAGGCCCCACCCGGCGAAGGCCCGCTCGGCGAAGGCCCCGGCGGACGCACGGCGCTGACCCGCTGGACGCTCGCGCTCGACCCCGGCGACCATGGGCTCGCGCGCGGCTGGCAGCGCGGCGGCTTCGCCGGGCGCGGCGTGAGCGTGCCCAACGACGTAGATCCGATCCACATCAAAGGCCGCGCCGGGCAGCGCAACTACGCCGGCTCGGTCGCCTGGTATCGCACGAGCGTCACCGCGCCCGTCGCCGGGACCTACGCCTTCACCTTTGCCTCGGCCAACTTCAAGGCCACGGCCTATCTCGACGGCAGGGCGATCGTCGCGCACCGCGGCTCCTACCTCCCCTTCGAAGGCCGTACCTCGCTGAGCGCCGGCGTCCACACACTGGTCGTGCGGATCGACTGGCGCAATCCCGGCGCGCAGAGCAAGCAGGGCTTTCACCGCACATGGTTCAACTGGGGCGGGCTCAACGGGCAGGTGACGGTGCGACCGATCGGCGCCAGCGAGCTATCCGAAGCGAGCGTCCAGACGGCGCTGACCGGCGACACCCGCGATGTCCGCGCCGGCGTGCCGGCAACGGTGACGGTGACGGTGACGGTCGGCGTACACGTGCGCAACAACGGACCGACCCGCGCAATCGCCCCGCAGGGAACGCTGATCGGGGAGCGGCCGGGACGCAGAGCATCCCAGTCCAGTTCCCCGCGCAGACCGTCGCGCAGGGGCAGACCGTCGCGATGCAGACGAGCGTCACGGTCACCGACCCCGCGCTGTGGTCGCCGAGCCATCCCAACCTGTACGCGCTGGCGCTGTCCGTCCCGGAGCCGGGGGCGAGCGTGCCGGAGAGCAGCTACTCCGCGCGCGTCGGCCTGCGCCAGCTCACCTGGCACGACGGGCTGCTGCTGCTCAACGGCCGTCGGCTGCGCCTGCAGGGCGCCTCGATCCAGGAGGACGCCAAGGGCCACGGCGACGCGCTCACGCCCGGCGATCAGGCCACGCTCGTCGCAGAGCTGCAGGCGATCGGCGCCAACACGGTGCGCTCGCAGCATCCGCTTGACTCGGCCCTGCTCGAACGGCTCGACGCCGCCGGCATCCTCGTGTGGCAGGGCATCGGGCCGGTCGAAGGCGCGAGCAACTGGTACTCGACCACCCCAAAGCTGCTGCGCGAAGCCGAGCAGCAGGCGCGCACGGCCGCGCTCGCTGCGCAGCTGCACCCGGCGATCATCGCCTGGAACCTCGTCGACGAGGTGGCAAGGAACGGGCGCAACGCGGCCGAGGTCAGCTACGTGCAGACGCTTACCCGCTGGCTGCACGAACACGACCCCACGCGGATGGTCGCCGTCGACGTGTGGGGCGATCACCCGCCCGTGCACGCCGGCGCGCTGTACCGCGGCGTCGACGCAGTCGCCGAGACCGATTACACGGGCTGGTACGACGCGCCGCAGGACTCGCCCGCGCGCCAGGAAGCCTCGATGCGCGGGCGCCTGCGCGCGCAGGAGCGCACCTTCGCCGGCAAGGTGCTGGTCGTCAGCGAGTTCGGCGCCGAATCGAACACGCTCAACAGGCCCGGCGCGCCCGGCAGCTACGGCTTCCAGTCAGACCTGCTCGCGCGCCACATCCGCGTCTACGCCGCCGATCAGGAGCTCACCGGGATGCTCGTCTGGGACCTGCGCGACTACCCGCTCGTACCACAGTTCTACGGCGGCTCGATTATCTTCAAGCTGCCCTCGCTGAAGCTGATCGAAGGGATCAACCAGAAGGGCCTGTTCACCTACGGCGAGGCCGCCAAGCCCGCCGCGGGCACGGTCGCGCGGCTGTTCAAGGCGCTGCCGCAGGACTAACCAACCCGCCACCGCAGGACTGACGAACAGGCGGGCGCAGACTGACGAAGCGGCGGGCGCTGTGTGTTGAAATCGAGACCTCGATAGCCATGGTATTTGCGGCGTACATACCATGGCTATCACGGTTCCGAATTCGTAGGGCACCTCTCCCACGCACGGCGTCGCCCGACAGGGAGATCGTCGCGGTCGCTCTCACCGCCGCACATCGTGCAGGCGCAGCGCGTCGACCGCGAGCTCGCCGCCGGCCACATGCTCGATCTCGAGCTCGGCGCCGTCGAGCGCGGTGCCCTCGGTCAAAAGGGCGAAGGCGAAGTCCAGACCCCGCGGCGCCACATCGCGCTCGTGTCCTACGCGCAGCTCAATCGCCGCGACCGTACGCCCGCACGCATGGCGCGTGGCGACGTCGACGATCGCCTGTGCGAGCGAGAGCTCGCGGATCAGCGAGCGTCCGCGAGAGCGCCGCTCGCTCGCGTCCACGCTGCCCGATTCACCAGCGCCCGTCTGACCTCGGCTCGACTGCGCTCTGCAATCACCGCGCACATCGCCACCCTTTCTCCCCACGCCGGCGGTACGTAGATTCGGGTTACCCGAACGACGCGCCTGTCTAACACACGCCGTCGATGTCACCCGTGGGCCGCTAGCGCGGGACGAGCAGGTGCACGCGCACCGAACCACCCGACGCGGGAGCCGTGAACGAGGTCGCTTCGTAGTCGGTGCCGTGAAAGCGCACGGCCCCGGAGTCGGGGAGCTTGACCGGCGTGTCGTGAGCGCTGCCGGCCAGCGTGCGCGCGCCCGAGCGGACGTAGACGAGTGCGTGCGTCATGGTGTGCACGAGTTTGATGTAGGGCGGGTACGCCGCCTGGGAGAGCGTGAAGCGGCGCGAGATGCGCTGCGCGACGAGGCCGAACTCGGCGGCCTTGATCTGGTCGCATGTCTTCGCCGCCAAGCCGCCCGGCAGGGGCAGCAGCAAGGAGATGCGCAGACGCCCGCTCGGGTAGGCGTTGGCTTTGAACGAATAGGCCTCGTAATTGGTGCCGCCGTATGAGACGGGACCATGGTCGGGGATCATGTCGGGGCCGGGCTTGACCAAGCCTTCGACCGGCACGTTGCCGGCGTCGGTGCGCAGCACGAGTGGCGCACCGATGAAGCGCGTCTCGAGCTTGACGTAGCCGAGGTCGTCCTGGACGGAGAAGACGAAGTGGCCGACCTCCCTGCCGTGCAAGCGCAGCCTGCCGCTGACCGGCGCGAGGATGTACGGGCCGCCGTCGTCGGCGAGCAGCACAGCTCCGCGGCTGACACGCAGGCGCACGATATGTGTGTGCGAGTACACGAGCGTGTGCACGGCCGCCTTGATCGCCGCGCTGCTTCCACTCGCCATCGCGCTCAGCAGCGGGCCGTCGCTTTCGATCTGGTGTTTGTCGCTGAGCACCTCCGAGCTCTTGACCTCGGACGCGTAGATCCGCTCGGCGACCGTGCCCGCGCTCGTCGCGAGCACCTCGGCGGCGCGGGCGCCGCAAGCCGTCGCGGGCTGCTCTCCCGCGGCGGCCGGTGCCGGAGGGACCGACGGGACGGGCGCGGCGCCAAGCGAGGCGCCCGGCAGCGCCGCGAGCACAAGTGCGAGCAAGACGATCGCGGCGGCGATCGTGCTGGATGCGCAGCGCGCACTCATCGAGCCGGCCCTCAGCCGCGGTTCCCCTGCGCGATCTTGCGCAGGTCGATCGTCTCGTCGTACAGCTTCGCCTCGACGCCCTCCTCGAGCGCCACCTCACGCAGCGGGCGCCCGGACGCAGTCGCCTTCTGCACGATCACGGTGCCCTTGTCGTAGCCGATCGCCCCGTTGAGCGCCGTGGCGACGGCGAGCGTCGCTTCGGCAGAGGCCTTCGTGCCGGCCTTGTTGGCTTCGATGCCATCGACGCACTTCTCGGCAAACACCTTCGATGTCGCTGAGAGCAGGCGCAGGGATTCGAGCAGGTTGCGCGCGATCAATGGGATGCGCACGTTGAGCTCGAACTGACCCTGCATGCCACCGACGGTGATCGCCGTGTCGTTGCCGATCACCTGTGCCGAGACCTGCAGCACGACCTCGGGGATCACCGGGTTGACCTTGCCGGGCATGATCGAGGAGCCCTTCTGCAGCTCCGGCAGCAGGATCTCACCGATGCCCGCGCGCGGGCCGGAGCCCATCAGCGCGAGGTCGCCGGCGATCTTGGTCAGCGAGACGGCGGTCACCTTCAGCGCGCCCGAGAGCTCGACGAGCGCGTCGCGGTTGGCCTGCGCCTCGAACGGGTCGAGCGGAGCGGCGATCTGCTTCAGGCCCGATTGCTTCTTCAGCCGCGCGCGCACCTTCTCGGCGAACCTCGCGTGTGTGTTCAGACCGGTGCCCGTGGCCGTGCCACCGAGCGGGATCTGCCCGACGTGCACGAGCGCCGACTGCACGCGCTCTTGCGCGAGCGCGATCTGCGCGGCGTAGCCGGCGAACTCCTGGCCGAGCGTGACCGGGACCGCATCCATCAGGTGCGTGCGCCCCGACTTGACGACGTTCTGGAAGCTTTTTGCCTTTTTCGCGAACGAGCGCTCGAGCTGCTTCAGCGCCGGCAGCAGCTCGTTCTGCGCGACGTCGAGCGCCGCCAGGTGCACGGCCGAGGGGAACACGTCATTGGAGGACTGGCCCATGTTGACGTGGTCGTTCGCGTGCGTGCCCTCGCCGGCGAGCTTGGCGATGACCTCGTTGGCGTTCGTGTTCGTCGAGGTGCCCGAGCCCGTCTGGAAGACGTCGATCGGGAACTGGCCGTCGTGCTTGCCGTCGGCGATCTCGCGCTGCCGCCCGCTCGATCTGCGAGGCGCTCTTCTTGGAGAGCAGCCCGAGCTCGCCGTTGACTGCCGCGGCCGCGCCCTTCAGGCGCGCCAGCCAGTGCACGACCGGCAGCGGCACCGTCTCGCCAGAGATCGGGAAGTTCTCGACGGCCTTCGAGGTCTCGCCGCCCCACAATTGCTTTTCCGCCATGCGTTCTCCTTGTTCGGGCTCCGGCCAAACCCTATCCACAGAACGCCGACAGCTCCCGAGCCAAGCCGACGGGATCGTCGTAGGCGAGCAGGAAACCGGTGCTTTCGAGCACGCGCAGCTGCCCGTTCGGCAGCAGCGGGAGCGCCTCTTCGGCGATCGCCAGCGGGTACATCGGGTCGCTGTCGGCCCACAGCAGCAGCACGGGCATCTCCAGCCGCGGGTAGAGGTCGAGCAGGTGGCGCTGTTCGCCGCGCGGCCACGCCCGCGCACACCTGGCCCACGAACGCGCGAGGTTGGAGTTGCCGGGCGCGTCGGCGAAGGCATGGCGCACTAGGTCGGCCGCGGCCGGGTTCCCGCGTGCGGTCAGGCGCAGCCCTCGTGCCGGCGTGAACACGGCGCGGGCGCCGTGCGAGAGCAGCCGGTCCAAGCCTGGGACCGCGGCTGCACGTGCGCCGAAGCGCCAGGCCGCCCGAAGTCCCGAGTGTCCGGGGCGCGCGTGCATGCGGTTGTTCATCAGCACGAGCCGCGCGGGGCGCACGCTGCCGGTACGCACAGCGTGCAGTAGCATCTCGGCGCCGGCGTCGTGCCCGGCGATCAGCGGCCGCGGGCCGAGCACCTCGCGCGAGAAGCCGCCGAGCACCTCGGCGAACCAGTCGAGCGTGTAGGGGTGGCGCGGATGGTCCTCGGAGTCGCCGTGCAGCGGCAGATCGGGCAGCACCACACGGAAGCGATCGGCGAGCGAGCTCGACGGCCGGCTCCCACTCCTTGTGCGAGAGCAGCCCCGAGTGCAGCAGCGCGAGCGGCGGCCCGGCGCCGAGCTCGCGGTAGGCGATGCGCGTGCCGTCGGGGTGGTGGTAGAGGCGCAGCCGCACAGGCCCATCGTAAGTAAGCGATGGGCCGCACCTAGAATGGGCCGCCCGTGACGGCCGACGCCAGACACCCGCTGATCCCGCGCCGCGAGGTCGACCCGCGCCGCGATCTGCCCGAGCTCGAGCTCGAGGTGCTGGAGCGCTGGCGCGAGCGCGACGTGTTCGCCGAGTCGCTGCGCATGCGCGCGGGCGCGACGCGCTGGAACTTCTACGAGGGCCCGCCCACGGCGAACGGCCCGCCCGGCGCCCACCACGTGCTCTCGCGCGTGTTCAAGGACATCTACCCGCGCTTTCAGACGATGCGCGGTCATCTGGTCGAGCGCAAGGGCGGCTGGGATTGCCACGGCCTGCCGGTGGAGATCGCGGTCGAACAAGAACTGGGGATCAAATCGAAGGCAGAAGTCGAGCAGTACGGGATCGGCGAGTTCAACGCGCGCTGCCGCGAGTCAGTGTTCACCTACCTGCAGGAGTGGAACCGGCTGACCGAGCGGATCGGCTTCTGGATCGACCTCGACGACGCCTACCGCACGCTGGATGAGAGCTACATCGAGTCGGTCTGGTGGGCGCTTGCGCAGATCGACCGGCGCGAGCTGCTGTACGAGGGGCACAAGGTCAGCCCCTACTGCCCGCGCTGCGAGACGACGCTTTCCTCGCACGAGGTGGCGCAGGGCTACAAGGACGTGGTCGAGGAGAGCGTCTATCTGAAGCTTCAGGTGCAGGGCAGCGAGGATCGGCTGCTGGTGTGGACCACGACCCCTTGGACGCTGCCCGGAAACGTCGCCGTGGCGGTGTCGCCGCGCGCGATCTATGCCCGGGTGAGATATGGAGAGGACTTCGTCATATTGGCCGCGGATCGCGTCGAGCCGGTTCTGGGCGAGCAGGCCGAGGTGGTGGAGCGCTTCAGCGGCGAGGAGCTGGTGGCGCGCTACGGCGGCTATGCGGGGCCGATCTTCGCGGCGAGCGACCGCGAGCCGGGCACGCTGCCGATCCTCGCCGATGACTTCGTCACGACGGAGGACGGCACGGGCATCGTGCACCTGGCGCCGGCGTTCGGCGAGGACGACTACCGCGTGGCGGCCGCGGCGGGGATCTTCCGCGGCGACGAACCGCGCACGCTGTACAACCCGGTGAAGCCCGACGGAACCTACGACGAGCGTCCGCGCAGCCGCGACGGGCAGCCCTACTCGGGCCGCTTCGTCAAGGACTCGGCTCTGACGAAGGAGCTGATCGAGGACCTCAACGCGCGCGGCCTGATGCTGCGCGTCGAGGACTACGAGCACTCCTATCCCCATTGCTGGCGCTGCGGCACGCCACTCTTGTACTACGCCAAACCATCCTGGTACATCGCCACGACGAAGCTGCGCGACGAGCTGTTGGCGGCGAACGAGACGGTCGAGTGGCACCCGCCGCACGTCAAGCACGGGCGCTTCGGCGACTGGCTGGGCAACAACATCGACTGGGCGCTCTCACGCGAGCGCTACTGGGGCACGCCGCTGCCGGTGTGGCGCTGCGAGCGTGGTCACGTGCACGTCGTCGGCTCTTTCGAGGAGCTCACCGAGCGTTCGGGCCGGCTGCTGGAGGACCACCACCGTCCGTTTGTCGACGAGATCGAGTTTGCCTGCCCGCACGAGGACGGGCAAGGCGAGCCGGACTGCGGTGAGCCGATGCGGCGCGTGCCGGAGGTGATCGACGTGTGGTTTGACTCCGGCGCGATGCCCTTCGCGCAGCACCATTTCCCATTCGAGCACGCCGAGCGCTTCGAGCTCGCCTACCCGGCCGACTTCATCTGCGAGGCGCAGGACCAGACGCGCGGCTGGTTCTACTCGCTGCTGGCCGTCGCGACGCTCCTCGGCCAGGATCCGCCATATCGCAACGTCGTCTGCCTCGGCCTGATCCTCGACGAGGAGGGGCAGAAGATGTCCAAGTCCAAAGGCAACACGGTCGAGCCATGGCAGGTGCTCGACACCTACGGTGCCGATGCGTTCCGCTGGTACTTCTTCACGTCCAAGCAGCCGTGGGACGGCTATCGCTTCTCGGCGCAGACGATCGGCGAGGGCGTGCGACTGTTCCTCAAGCAGCTGTGGAGCACTTACTTCTTCTACACGCTGTACGCGCACGCGGGCGCGGCCCAGTTGGCCGCGGCGCGGATGACGGAGGAGCCGACCGACGAGTTGGACCGCTGGGCGCTCTCGCGCACGGCGAGCACGGCCGAGCTCGTCGCCGAGCGACTGGAGGCCTACGACGCCACCACGGCCGGCCGGGCGATCGCAGATCTCGTGGAGGACATTTCAAACTGGTACGTGCGGCGCTCCAGGCGCCGTTTCTGGGAGGGCGATCCGATGGCGTTCGCGACGCTGCGCACCTGCCTGGTGACGGTCTCGAAGCTGCTCGCGCCGTTCTGTCCCTTCATCGCCGACGAGATCTACGACAACCTCGACGGGACGATGCAGAGCGTGCACCTGTGCGACTTCCCCAGGATTGGCGATCGCGCCGTGGGCGCGCGCCTGGCGCGCGACGAGGAGCTCGAGCAGGCGATGGCACTGGCGCGCGAGACCGTGCGGCTCGGCCTCGGCGCGCGCGGCAAGTCGAAGATCAAGGTTCGCCAGCCGCTCGGCGAGGCCGTCGTCGTCGCCGCCGGGCGCGAGCGCGAGGCGATCGAACGGCTGAGCGACGTCGTGCGCGAGGAGCTGAACGTCAAGCGCGTGCGCTTCGTGGCGGCCGCCGAGGAGCTGGGCAGCTACGAGGCGAAGGCCAACTACCGCAAGCTCGGGCCGATCTTCGGCAAGTCGATGCCGCTCGCGGCCGATGCGATCGCCGCGCTCGATCCGGCACGCGTGGCCGGCGCCTTGCGCGAGGACGGCGGCTCGGCCGAGGCGATCGGCATCACGGTCGACGGGCGCGAGCACACGCTGTCGGCCGAGGAGGTGATCCTCACGATGCGCGCGCCCGAGGGCTACAGCGTCGAGCGCGAGGGCGCGCACGCCGTGGCGCTGGACCTGACGATCGACGAGGAGCTCCGCCAAGAGGGCCACGCGCGCGAGATCGTGCACGCCGTGCAGAGCGCGCGCAAGTCGGCCGGCCTCGAGGTCGAGGACCGCATCGAACTGGCGCTCGACGGCGACCCGGCGCTGGTGCGAGCCGCCGGAGCCCACGGCGAGCACATCGCCGGCGAGACGCTCGCCGTCGAGCTCAGCCTCGGCGACGGGGCGATCGTTCCGGCCGCCGAGTGGGGCTACTCAGATCAGGTGCAGATCGAAGGCCTCGGCCTGACGATCAGCCTGCGCAAGGCCTGAGCTGAGGGCCGCCGGCGCAAGGACTTACTCGGGCTCGGACAGGCGCTCGTACAGCGCGCGCTCCTCCTCTTGGCGGCGCAGGAGCCGCTCCTTGAAGCCCTTGTCGCGGCGCCGCTCCTCGATGTGGGCGTCGATCGCGGTTCGCACAGCCTCGGTGACGGTTTGCTCGTCGGCGCGCGCGACGAGGTCGAGCGTGGCCGCCTGCTCGTCGGTGAGTCGCAAGGTCATCGTCCTGGGCATCGAAACCTCTCCGGAGAACTCGAAATGTCCACCGCGGCGACGAACAATAGGCGTCGCAAGTTTAGGTGTCAAGGCCGCTTAGCAGCTAGACATCAAGTCAATAAGTCAGAACTAAGTATTCAGTTCTGAATATTGCTACCATGCCACCATAGTGATTTGATTGCACGGTGCTGCGCATTGAGATCGGTGACTTCCTCGTGATCGCCGAACTGCACTGCGGCATCGCGGCTGAGCGGCTCGCGCGCATCCCACGCGTGGTCAGCCTCGCCGAAGCCGGTCTGGCGGCGCCGTTCGCTGGGTTCGGCGAGTATCAAGCCTTCCCGGCCATGCACGAGAAGGCCGCCGTGTACTGCTCGCGAATCGCGACCTACCAGCCGTTGCCGGATGGGAACAAGCGGACGGCCTACGACGTGATGCGCGAGTTCCTCGAGCGCAACGGCGTGCCTTTCGCCCATCCACCGGACGGCCTCGACGGCACCGCCCAGGCGATCGAGGATCTGGTGGCGAACGTCTTGAGCGAGCGCGACTTCATCGCCTGGCTGCTCGCGCGCACAATCCCCTAGCCGAGATCGATACGAGCGAGCGCCGCACAGCGGCGACGAGGTGCCTACGCGGTGAGCGCCGGCTCCAGCTCCTGCTCGAGCTTCTTCTTCGGGTAGGCACCAATCACGGTCTTGACGGGCTGACCGCCCTTGAACAGGATCATCGTCGGAATCGAGAGGACCTGGAAGGCGGCCGCCGTCTGCTGGTTCTCGTCGGTGTTGAGCTTGACGATGCGCAGGTCGGGACGCTCCTCGGCGATCTCCTCGAGCACGGGAGCCACGACGCGGCACGGCCCACACCAGGGAGCCCAGAAGTCGACCAGCACCGGCTTGTCCGACTCGAGCACCTCCGCCTGGAAGTTGTTGTCGGTCACTTCGGTCAACGTGCCTGCCATGGATCTCCCTTTCTCGATCGCTTTCCCATCACTATACAAAGTATAGGGAGGGTCGCCGGGCGCGATTTCGGGCTAGCGCACCGTCACGACCCAGCCGCCGGAGGCGCGCACGATCGGCGGGATGGATGTGCGTCAGCGCCGTAAACAGGTGCGGCGAGACGTAGACCTCGATGAAGGCGGCGACGACGAGCATCGGCACGGCGAAGCGCGACGGTGACGAACGGTGGCCGCGAGCAGCTGCTCCCACTCGCCGCGCCGGCTGGCGATGATCCAGGCGGCCAGCGGCAGGAACAGCGCGATCAGCTCGGGGATCGCGTGCGGCAGCACGCCGAGCAGCAGCAGCCCGGGCGAGACGCGCAGGAAGGCCGGAACGCCGCCGAGCGTGTGTCCGATCAGATAGGCCTGCGCACTCAGCGAGAAGGTCGTCGCGAGCGACGACGAAGCCGATCGCGAGGCGCCCGCCGTGCTCGTGCACCCAGCGCGAGATGCCGCTGTGCGCTGCTCGGCCTGCATCGGCAGCGAGCTGCCCGCGATGAAGCCCGCGACGCAGGCCATCGCGTGCAGCGCGAGCACGAGCATGTTGCGCGCGAGCACGCCGACAACGTCGCCGAGGTTGCCGACCGCGAACGGGCGGCGCAGCGCGACGATCTGCTCGTAGCCACTGCTCGAGCGACGCGATCACCCATACCGCTGTCAGCAGCCCGGCCGCGGCGAGCGCCGAGCCGGCGACCCAGCGGCCGAGCACCCGGCCCGGGTGCTGCTGCCACGCGCGCAGCGTCGCGCGCGTGTGGCGGACGCCGTGCGTGAACGCGTAGGCCGACGAATCCATCGCTTCATGCATCGGCCGGCCGGCGGCGCGACTGAAGCCGGTCCCGGCGTCGCCGCATCCGGCGCACTGATCGCCGGTGCGCACGCAGATCGCCGGCTCCGGCGTAGACCCGCCGGGCTATCTGAAGCGAAGCCGGGGCACGAGCCACATCGCCTCGGCGGCGATCCGCCACGACATCTTGCTCTGCCCCTGCTGGCGGTCGCGGAAGACGATCGGCACCTCGACGACGCGGAAGCCCGCGCGCACGGCGCGGTAGGTCAGCTCGACCTGAAAGGCGTAGCCCTGCGAGCGCACGCTGTCGAAGTGGATCGCTTCGAGCACCTCGCGGCGAAAGCACTTGAAGCCGCCCGTGAGGTCGCGCACCTGCAGGCCGAGCACCCAGCGCGCATATGTCGAGCCGCCCTCGCTGATGAAGCGCCGCAGCCAGCCCCAGTCGCTGACGCCGCCGCCCTCGCACGTAGCGCGAGCCGAGCGCGAGGTCAGCGCCACTCGGAGAGTCGCGATCGGCCGCCACGAGCAGCCGCGCGAGGTCGCTCGGGTCGTGTGAGAAGTCGGAGTCCATCTCCATCACATAGCCCGCGCCGCCGTCGAGCGCTGGCGGAAGCCCGCGAGGTAGGCCGGGCCGATGCCGTTCTTCTCGGCGCGGTGCAGCACCTGCACCCAGTCGTGCTCGGCGGCCAGGCGGTCGGCGATCTCGCCGGTGCCGTCGGGCGAGCCGTCGTCGACGACGAGGACCCGGAAGGCGCCGCCGAGCGAGCCGTCGGCGGTCGCCGCCGCGAGCACCCCGCCGGCGGCGCGCACGATTGCCTCAATGTTCTCGGCCTCGTTGTAGGTCGGGAGTATCAGCCAAGGCTCGCCGGACATCGAGTCGGCGTACCCTAGAGCGTGCGGGCTGCCGTCGCCAGCCGGCATCGCGCCCGGCCCCTACGCTGGTGCGATGCCCACCGAGCTGTCGAACGTGCGATCGCCGACGCACTGGAAGAGCTCGGCGATCTGTACGAGCTCGACGGTGCGATCGTCCACCGCGTGCTGGCCTACCGCACGGCGGCCAAGAGCGTGCGCGAGTCCTCTGTCTCGGTCGCCGCGCTCGCACGCCAGGGCCGCGCGAGCGAGCTGCCCGGGATCGGCGCGACGCTGCAGGAGAAGATCCTGGCGCTGCTCGAGACGGTGACGATCCCCGCCGCCGAGAAGCTGCGAGCCAAGTTTCCCGCGGGTCTGGTCGCGATCACGCGCCTGCCCGGCCTCGGCGCCAAGCGCGCGCGGCTGTTGCACTCAGAGCTCGGCGTCGACTCACTGGAGAAGCTGCGCGAGGTGGCGCTGGCACAGCGCCTGCGCACTGTGCGCGGGCTCGGGCCGAAGCTCGAGGAACGCGTCTTGGCGGCGCTCGAGCAAGGTGCCGGCGAGCGCGCTGAGCCGCGCCTGCTGCTGCCGAAGGCGATCGAGCTCGGCGAGCAGCTCGCGGCCGGTCTAGGCGAGCTGGGCGGCGAGGGCACGCATGTGCAGATCGCCGGCTCAGCGCGCCGCTGGGCCGACAGCGTCAAGGACATCGACCTGATCGCCGTGACCAACCGTCCGACGACGCTCGCCAAGAGCCTCGGCAGGCTCGAGCAGATCGAGCAACGTTGGCTCGGCCGGCAAGGCCGGCGCGCGGGCGACGCACGCACTCGGGCTTCAGCGTCGACCTGCGCATCGCCAAGCCCGCGCAGCTCGGCAACCTGCTGCAGCACTTCACGGGCTCGGGCCGGCACAACGCGGCGCTGCGCGAAGCCGCCGTACGGCGAGGCCTGCACGTGTCCGAGTACGGGCTGCTCGACGATGCGATCGGGCGCACGCGCACATGTGCGACCGAGCAGGAGGTCTACGAGCTGCTCGGGCTCGCCTACATCGAGCCCGAGCTGCGCGAGGACCGGGGCGAGCTTGAGGCCGCGCGCAGGGACTTCGAGGCCGGTACCGACGAGCGAGGGAGCGGGCGCTCGCTGCCGCAGCTGATCGAGCTGGGCGACATCCGCGGCGACCTGCACAGCCACACGGTGGCCTCCGACGGGCACAACACGATCGAGGAGATGGCGCTCGCCGCGCGCGAGCTCGGCTACGAGTACCTCGCGATCACCGACCACTCGGCGACGCACGGCTTCGGCAACGATGTCTCGCCCGAGCAGCTGCGCCGGCAGATCGAGCTCGTGCACGAGACAAACGAGCGCGTCGAGGGAATCGAGCTGCTCGCGGGTAGCGAGGTCAACATCCTGCCCGACGGCTCGCTCGACTACGAGGACGACTTGCTCGGCTCAGCTCGACTGGGTGATCGCCAGCGTGCACACGTCATTCGGCATGGACGAGCAGCGCGATGACCGAGCGCATCGATCGCCGCGATCGAGCATCCGCTGGTGGACGCGATCGGCCACCCGACCGGTCGCAAGATCGAGCAGCGTGAGCCCTACGCGCTCGACCTCGACGCCGTGTTCGCCGCCGCCGCCCGCACGGGCACGATGCTCGAGATCAACGCCAACCCCGACCGCCGCGACCTGTCCGACGTGCATGCCCGCGCCGCCGTGCGTGCCGGCGTGACGCTCCTGATCGACTCCGACGCGCATCGCACGCGCACGCTTCAGAACATGCGCTGGGGCGTCGCCACGGCGCGGCGCGCGTGGCTGACGTGCGGCCGACGTGGCCAACACGCGCTCTTGGCCCGAGTTCCAGCGACTACGTAAGCAGTCGCGGCAGTAGCTGCTCGGCCACCATCCGGTCGACCGCGGCACGGCTGAACGGCGCGAGCCTCGCCAGCGCGCGTTCGGCGTAGCCGGGCAGCGGTTCGTCGAGCGCCGCACGCAGCCCGGCGAGCAGGTCGTCGCCGACGAGCCGGGGGTCGAGCTCGTGCGCGAGCGGCAGCGCGGCATACGGTCCGGGCGCCCCGGTGGTGACGAGCTGGCAGCCGTCGGCGAGCGCCTCGAGCTGGACGATGCCGTAGTCCTCGCGGCGCGGGGCACAGACGAACACACGAGCACGTCGCAGCAGCGCGCGGAACTCCTCGGGCACGAGCGAGCCGAGCACGCGCACGCCCGGCTCCTGCGGCGAAAGCAGCCCGGCACGGTGCAATTGCTCGGCAGAGACCCCCGCCACGAGCAGCTCCTCGCCGGCGGCCGTGGCGCGCGCCGAGCGCAGCTCGCGCCAGGCACTCAGCACGCGATCGAGACCCTTCTTCGACGGGTTCGCCGCGTAGGTGATCGCCGCCACATCGCGCTCGCGCGGCGCAGGTCCGGACGGCTCGACAGGAACGGGCAGCACGAGCGTGCGCTCGCTCGCTGCCGCGTCGGGCAGCTCCTGCAGCGCGCCCTCGCTCCACGGCAGCAGCAGCGGCGCTTGGCGCAGGCGACGACGCTCCAGCGGACGCTGCCAGAGCCCGTGGCGGCCAGGGCGATTACCGGCGGCTGTGGCGTCGAAGCGGATTGCACCGGGACGCTGCCACAAGAGCGCCGCCGTGGTCGTCGAGTAGATGATCGAGCGCGCCGGGGTGAGCTCCTGCTGGTCGATGATGCTCGCTGTCGCCGCACGCGCTGCACGCGCCCACACGAGGTCGGTCAGCATCATCGTCGGCAGCGGCTCCTGTGGGTGGGGCCGGGCGATCGCCACGCGTGCGCCGGCCCGCTCGAGCGAATCGTGCAGCTCGTCGTCGGCCCTGCGCAGGCCCTCGGTCGAGCCGAGCGATACGAGCAGCACGTCCGTCGCGTGCGCCCTGCGCATCTCAGGTGACGGCGCCGTTCGTGCGTTCCGGGCGCAGCGCCTTGAAGCCGGGGGTGCGCTCGAGCGCCATCGGCCGTACCGGCGAGGTGCGCTGCACGTAGAAGAACGCGCCGTCGCGCTCCTCGATCGCAGCCACCGCCGCGTCCTGGCGACGCCAGGCGAGCGCCCAGATGATCGCGAAGCCCGCCGCGATACCCGGGATCTGCGGCGCGAGGAAGGCGAGGCCACCGGCGATCAGGGTGAACAGCAGCAGCGGCCACAGCCGGTTGACCAGAATCGCGCTGGGATGGTTCTCGGGCAGCGCCGTGCTCGCCTTGGCGCTCGAGAGCAGGCGCGCGATCGGCGGGTTGGTCTCGGCGCGCCTGCCCAGCCGCAGGCCAATCACCGCCGCCACGATCCACCAGCCCACGGCGATCGGCAGCAGGGCTTTTTCCGAGTTCGTCCCGGCAGCCAGAACGGTGACGAGGGCAAGCGCCGTCGCCGCTCCGGCGCTGAGCATCACGGTGCTTCTGAGAAAGTCGACGAAGCGCACCTTGCTACTACAGCAGCGCCTCGAGCAGTTCGCGCACCCCGTGCGTGCCCTCGAGCGTCAGGTCCGCCTCGCGGGCCAGCTCGGGAGGAGCTTCGTCGGAGTCGACCGCCACGCACAGCGCCGACTCGAGGCTTCCCGACTGGACCAATGCGCGCAGCCCGCGAAAGGCGTCGAGATCGGTCGAGTCATCGCCCACGTACAGCGCCGCCTTGGCCGGCGAGTCGCGCAGCAGCCTCGCGATGCCGATGCCCTTGTCGAGCGCCACCGGCGGGCGGACCTCGAGCACCTTGCGCCCCCAGTGCACGGCGAAGCCCTCGCGTTCGGCTGCGGCTGCAATCTCGCGTACCGAGGCCTCGGCTGCCTGCTCGTCGGGCGCCCCCCGCCAGTGGAAGGCCGCGATCGCTTCCTTGTCCTCGCCACGCACGCGCAGTCGCTGGTGCTCGGCCGTCAGCACGCGTGCCGCGAACGCGCGGACCCGCGCCGTCCAGATGGCGAGCTCGGGGTCGACCTCCGGGCGCGTAGCACCCGGACGCAGCAACTCGCCCCCGTGGTTGCCGACGTAAGCGAGCGTCCCGATCGCGACGATCTGGCGCGCCGTGGCCGCGCGGCGTCCGCTCACACAGCCGACCACGCGGTAGCGCTTGGCAATCTCGATCAGCAGGGTGCGCGTGGCCTCGGGCACGTGTGCATCGGCAGCGTGGCGCACGATCGGCGCGAGCGTGCCGTCGATGTCGAGCAGGATCGCACCGTGGGCGGGGTCAGAGCGGAGCGGCTCGAGCGCCTCCACAAGCGTCGCAGCGGGGGACACGGGTCTAGTATGCCGCGCATCGTGGCTGACCAGTCAGCTCGCAAGCGTGTTTGCTGAGAGCCCCTCAGAGCGTTCGTCGAACCGTACGCTCAAGCTGGTCACGATCGGCACCGCCGCCGGTCTCTTCAGCGGTCTGTTCGGCGTCGGCGGTGGCAGCGTGATCGTCCCGCTGCTCGTTCTCTGGCTCGGCTATCAGGAGCGCGCCGCGACCGCCACATCGCTCGCCGCGATCATCTTCATCGCGGGCTTCGCCGCCGCTACGCAAGGCCTCTACGGCAACGTGCACGTGCTCGACGCCGTGCTCGTCGGCGTCCCCGCCGTCGGCGGCGTGCTGCTCGGCACGTGGCTACAACAGCGCGTGCACAACCGGGCGATCTCGCTGATGTTCGCCGCCGTGCTCGTTGCCAGCGCCGTCGAGCTCGTGCTGCGATGAGCGGCGCGATCGCGATCGGCCTGGCCGGCGGCGTGATCGCCGGGCTGCTCGGCGTCGGCGGCGGAGTGCTGTTCGTGCCCGGGCTCGTGATCTTCCTCGGCCTCAACCAGCACCAGGCCGAGGCAACCTCGCTGCTCGCGATCGTCCCCGTGGCGCTCGTCGGCACCTACACGCAGGATCGCTATGGCAACGTGCGCCGCGGCGACGCCTTGCTGCTGGGCCTGCTCTCGCTGGCGGGGGCGGCCGGTGGGGTCGCGCTCGCCAACGCCCTCTCCGGCACCGTCCTGCGCGACTCCTTCGCCGTGCTGCTGCTGATCGTTGCCGCACAGTTCATCCGCCGCGCCCTGCGCTCCACCTCATAGCGAGATCCAACCGTCCAGCCGACCCGTGGCACCGCCCAGCCGATCGTCTAAGCTAGGAACAGCGCATGGGCCTAGACAACCCTCTGCACATCGCATTCCTCGTCGTGATCCTGCTCTTGGTCTTCGGCGCCAAGCGCCTGCCGGAGATCGGTCGCTCGCTGGGCAGTGGCATGCGCGAGTTCAAGCAGTCGGTCACCGGCGAGGCCTCCTCGCACGAGACGCCCACGCACAGCGCGCTGCCACCGGCCGAGCGGCAGCAGCCGCAGCCTACGCAGACGGCTCCCGCCGGTCAGCCCGCAGCGGCCCCGGCGGCTCCGCCGCCCGCGCCAGTCGAGCACAAGTAGCCGTCCTGACAGCTCGCTCGGCGATGGCGCCGCGGCCTGTACGGTCTCTCAGCGTTTGTGCAGAATCGGACCGCTGCCGACGGCCTCGAAGGCCGAACCCGGCACCGTCTTCGAGCTGATCGAGGTCTTCGTCGCCCCAGCGCCTGTCGGGAGCGCCCGTGATGTACCAAGAGGACCCGTTGTCGGCCACGATCAAGCCGTAGCGCTTCAGCGCCCGCAGGATCACGAGCGCCTGGCCGTGGTAGGCGGACAGGTTGAAGTCAGCCTTCAGCCGCAGCCGCAGGCCCATCGGCGGCAGGTTCGGATCGGTACTCGAGGATGCCAGGTGGGTCGCCGGGTGGATGTAGCCGGCCTGCGTGCGTGGCACGGTCACGCGCAGCGCGTGGTCGATCTGCCCGGCGTGGACCTCCGGATAGCGCGCCAGCAGCGGGAAGATCGGCAGGCCGGCCGCGTCGGCCGAGGTCCATCCTTCGGGCCGTAGCGCATTGCTGCGCAGGTTGAAGACCGCGCCTGAGCCGGCTTCCCAGCCACCGCCCAGACGACGGGCCGCGTAGAGCTCATAGAGCTTGCAACTGCCTTCCTGCACAACCAACACATGGCGGTCGCCTTCAACGCCTGCCCCCTCGACGGGAGCACCTGGGGGGGTCGGGTAGGGGCCTCGATCCGATTCAGCGGCGTATTCGCTGAAGTGGATCGGCACCTTCGCCTGATGGCGCTTGACGACCACGTAGGGGATGCCGTATCCGGGATTCGTGCCGAAGTCGGCGTGCAGGTTGAGGCTCGGGCCGATCGATTCGATGTACGCCGCCGAGCGCGGGTCCACCGGCGCACGTGAGATGTCCCGATTGATCGCGTTGCTCGCTGGCAGGATCGGGCAGCCGTACTCATGCACGCCCGGCGCGTGGCCGGCCCAGCGCGCGGACGGCCCGACCGTCGCAGCGACAGGCACGGCGGCAAGTAGCAGCGAGACGAAGCTCAACGCGACTGCCGTGGGCATTGGCCCTCTCACGCGATAGACGTTATGCCACCGCTCAGCCGGCGCCTGAGCGCGTGGACGATCCGACGATCACGGGAGCCCCGGCTCCCGGTCACACGCCAGCGCCGACTCAGTCGTCGCGCCGCTAGTAGCGCCTGCCCCGGTGCCGTTCGGAGGGGGATTTCAGGATCGGACCGGTGCTGACGGCCTCGAACGCCGAGCCCGGCACGTTGTCGAGCTGCTTGAGGTCGTTGTCGCTCCAACCCGGGTCGTGCGTGCCGCCGATGTTCCACGAGCCGCCTTCGTCGGCGACGATCAGCCCGTAGCGCTTCAGCCCACGCAGCACGATCAACGCCTGACCGTGATAGCCGGCGAGGCTGAAGCTCGCCTTCAGGCGCAGGCGCAGCCCCATCGGGGGCAGGCTCGGGTCATCGCTGTTCGAGGAGTAGTGGGTCGCCGGGTGGATGAAGCCGCGCTGAGTTCGCCAGACGGTCACGCGCAGCGCGTGCGTGATCGCTCCGGCGCGTGCTTCCGGATAGCGCGCCAGCAGCGGGAAGATCGGCAGGCCGGCTGCGTCGGCCGAGGTCCAGCCGTCCGGGCGCAGCTTGTTGCTGCGCATGTTGAAGACCGCACCCGAACCGGCTTCCCAGCCTCCATCGGCGCGGCGCGCTTTGTAGAGCTCGTACAGCTTGCACGTGCCCGTCTGCAGCACGAGCACGTGGTTGTCACCCGGCTCGATGTTGCTCGGCGTGTATTCGCCCTGGATCGGCGCACTCAGTGGAATCGGATAGGGGCCTGGGTCCGACGCGCCCGGTGAGAGGTAGAACCTGACCGGCAACTTCGGCTGATGCGGCCCGACGATCGCGAACGGCATCCCGTAATGCGGCGCCGGCGAGGCGAGGATGTGCAGATGGCCGCTCGCACCGATCGAGTTGATGTAGGTCGCCGAGCTCGGGTTCAGCGGCGCGTGCGAGATGTCCTGGTTAAGCGAGTTGTTGGCCGGGTACATCGGACAGCCCGCTTCCTGGTCTGACCGCGCGGTGTGCGCGCGCGGGCTGTGCACGCGCGGACTCGTCGCCGTACCCCCAGCCGCCCGTGCGACACCGAACGCGAGCGCCGAGAGCAGCAGCGCGCCCACGAGCGCGAGCACAGCGCGCGAAGGCCTGGATCCGTCCAGTGAGCGTCTCACCGGCACAACGCTATGCGATACATGGGCGGAGACGCGTAGGTCGCCCACGTGAGGATCCGGCGACGATCGCCGCGGCGTCCCGGCCGTGTCGAGCGCCCGTGCGCACGTCTACGTGCTCAGCTTGGCGTCGATGCAGGCGTGCCGGCGGCTGCATCCTCGAGCACACTCGGGCGGGACTCCTCGAGCAGGCCGGCGCCGCAGTGCCAGCAGAACGAGGCCCCGCGGCTGTGCACGGCGCCGCACGAGCGGCACTGGCCGTGCACGCCCGCCTCCGTGCCCGACAGCAGGCGCTGAACCTCGGCCAGCTGGGCCTCCGCCTGCTGTAGCTCGGCCGCACGCCGCGCGAGCACGTCGAGCCGGTAGTGGTCGCGAATCGCCATCTCATACGTCAGGCCGCCGAGGTCCCACGTCAGCTCGGCCACTCGTTCGGCCAACTCGTAGCGCCGGCGGCGCAACTCGGCTGTCATCCCGTTTCGATCGGCTGCGCGCCGAGTTCGTTGATTTCTTTCTGGTGCTGTGAGCCGCTCGAGTTGGTCAGTTTTTTGATCTTCTCCGGCGCCACTTTTTTCGGTGCCGGCGGCGGTGCTTTTTCGGCCTTCGTTTCTTTCGCTTCGGCCTTCTTCGCTTCGGCTTCTTCCTTGGCCGTCGCCTTCGTCGGCGTTTCGGTCGCATCCCCGGCGGCCGGGGTCGTCGTCGCTGCTGCGGCCGGCGCGGCCGCGAGACCCGACAGGCCCTTGACTTCGACGACCTGCTTGGCCGGCGTCTTGTTGCCCTGGCTCGCCCAGTGTCCGATCAGCAGGCCCGCGATCAGACACAGCACGAGCACCGCGAGCAGGCTCACCAGACCCGAGTTGCGCCGCAGCCAGCCATTGGCGCCCCGTCCCTCGCCCGGCGGCATGTAGCCGGTCGGGGTCATCTCGAGCGTCGGCTGGGCAAGGCCCGAGGCAGGGTCGTTCTGCAGCACGTCGAGGAACGCCAGGCGCACCGGCGAGGCCGGCTGACCGCAGGAGAGGCAGTAGCGCTGATCGGCGACCAGTGCGGCGCCGCAGTGCGCGCAGGTCGCCCCTGCCTGCTCGGACGGTACGGGGACAAGGCTAATCTCAGACACCCCCTCACGACGCCGCCGGCACGGCCGTCAGTTCGATCTTTGCCTTGCTCGCGTCGCCGACGAGCGCGATCTGAAAGGGCGCCGAGGCGCCGTGGCGCCCGGCGAGCTTGGCCACGAGCGCACGACCGGCAGCGACGACCTTGCCTCCCCGCAGCGCCACCGCGAACACGGGGACCTCGCGCTGAGCCCGCGACCCCTCGTTGACGAGTTCGCCGCTCACCGTGCTCGCACCGGGCCGAGCGACGACCTGTGTCGTCCTCGCCACAAGCGCCGCTGCAGCGCCGTGCGAGCTCGCCCTTGTGCCCGTGCCGACGCGCACCTTCACGCCCGTGCTCGGCTGATTGACAAGCACCTGGTCGTTCACCCACCACGCACTGGCATGGGGACGCAGCAGTGAGATTCGCTGCAGCTTCGGGTCCGTACCGCCCGGCTGGTTGGAGTAGAGCAAGCTGCCGGCCTTGCCCTTGACTTCGAGCAGCACCGGCACGTTCGCCTGCGCGCGCGGCGAGCTCGAGCTGAGCCTGACCGCGAGCGCGCCTCGTCCGCCGGCGCTCAGCAGGGTCGCGTGCGACACGCGCACCGATTGGTTCGGCGCCCCGAGCCTCAGTGCGCCCGGTTCGTGTTCGCGCGCAATCACCGCTTCACGTTCGATCTTCGCGCTTTCGCTCTCCGTGCTCTCGCAGGCAGCGAACGTCACGGCCATGGCTCCGCAGCCGACCACGACGAGCGCCCGCTTCAGGACTCCCGGCCGCATGGCCAGGAGCCGCCGTCGGCAGAGCTCATCCGAAGGCTCCCCGCACGTAGTCGCGCGTGCGCGTCGCGCGCGGTTCGTCGAACACCTGCGCCGTCGAGCCGTACTCGACGAGGTCGCCCAGATACATGAACGCCACCTTGTCCGCCACGCGGTGGGCCTGCGCGAGGTTGTGCGTCACCACCACGACCGCCAGGTCGCGGCGCAGCTCGCCGATCAACTTCTCGATCGTCGCCGTCGAGATCGGGTCCAGCGCGCTGCACGGCTCGTCCATCAACAGCACCTCCGGGCGCGGCGCGATCGCGCGGGCGATGCACAGCCGCTGCTGCTGGCCGCCCGAAAGGCGCAGCGCCGGTCGGTCGAGGTCCTCGCCGACCTCCTCATACAGCCCCGCGCGCTTCAGCGCTTCGATCACGAGCGGCTCCAGCTCACGCCGGCGCGGCTTCTTGCGCGACTGTTCGCGCAGCGCGAAGGCCACGTTGTCGAAGATCGACATCGGAAAGGGGTTGGGCTGCTGGAAGACCATCGCCACGCGCGAGCGCAGTTTCGTGTCGGGCATCCCGTGGATGTCCTCGCCGTCGAGCAGCACCCTTCCGGCCCGCGACGCGCTCGGCGTCAGCTCCGTCAGCCGGTTCAGCGTGCGCAGGAGCGTCGTCTTGCCGCATCCCGACGGTCCGATCAGGGCGAGCACCTCGCCCTGGTGGATCGACAGCGAGACCGACTTGACCGCCTTTTTGGCGCCATAGCCGATGCTCACGTCCTCCAGACGCAAGCGCTCGGGACCGGATGAGTGCGCCGCGCGCACCGCCTCTCGCTCCTGCGGCGGGAGCACCGGCAGCGGCGCGCGGTCCGTGACGATCGTGCGCACCGGCGGGACCGCCGGCTCAACCGGTGCGGGGGCCGGTGCGGCTGAGGCCGCCTCCGCCGGTGCCTCGTCGCTCGCCGCGGCGGCGCTGGCTCGCAGCACCTTGGCACCCGCCGCGTGGGCCCCGGGCTGCTCGGCCGAGGCGAGGCGAGGCTCGCTTCGACGTGGGTCGTCGCTGTCGCTCATGCGCTTCTCAGCGCGCTCGAGCAGCATCTCGTCGGGGGTCATGAAGCACCTTCCCCACCAAAGTTGTCCAACACAATCTCCATAGAACCGCTCAGGTTAGCGGGGTTTACAGAAGTTGTAAAGCGGTAGCCGCTGCGCTCAGACGACAGCACCGGCGACCGTCATCCCCGTCGTGTCAGCTTGGGAGCGTCCGATGCGATCGACGATCAGGTTGAGCACGAGCACGAAGATCAGCAGCACGAACGCCGCCGCATATGCCTTCTGCGGCGCCGCGCCTTCGCCGGCCGGCGAGTTGTTGTAGACGTAGCTCGTCAGCGTCGAGCCCGTCCCGCGCAGCACGCTGAGCCCGGGCACCGAGCCCTGCGGGTCGATCCGCAGCGAGTCTCCGAGCAGCAGCACGATGATCGCCGTGTCGCCGATGATCCGGCTGACGCCCAGCGTCACTCCGGTCGCGATGTTCGAGCGCACGCTCGGCAGGAGCACCCGGCGGATCGTCGCGATCCGCGTCTTGCCCAGCGCAAAGGCCGCCTCGCGCATGTGCGCCGGGACCGCATGCAGCCCGTCGCGCGTCGCTGTGAACATCGGCGGCAGGGCGATCAGCGACATCATCGCGCCCGCCGCGAAGTAGGACTTGCCGAAGACCCCACCTCCAGCCGCCTTGAACGAGAACGGGGCGAAGATGCCGAGTTGGAAGATCGACAGGCCGAACAGCGCGATCACGATGTCAGGTGTTCCCGCGACCATCTCGATCGCCGACTCGACCATCCGCGCAAGCCACGTCGGGCGGCCGTACTCGGCGATCCAGATCGCACCGCCCACCGCCAGCGGCACCGCCAGCACGATGCCGATCAGCGTGAGGATCCCCGTGCCGATCAGTGCGTCGCGGAAGCCGCCCGAGCCACTCTGGCTCGTGCTGATCGACGGGCGCTGAACGAGCAATTGCGGGCGCAGGTACTCGATCCCGCGATAGGCCATATAGCCGACGATCGCCGCCGCGATCAGACACAGGCCGATCCCTGCCGACCAGGCAAAGCCCAGCGCAAGCCGATCGACCCAGCGCC
This sequence comes from uncultured Solirubrobacteraceae bacterium, assembly GCA_963704495.1. Classification (GTDB taxonomy): domain Bacteria; phylum Actinomycetota; class Thermoleophilia; order Solirubrobacterales; family Solirubrobacteraceae; genus Palsa-744. The sequence goes on from OY969911.1 coordinate 97,534, forward strand.
ATTCAAGCGGCGAGGAGCGCTTGCCGCCTCCGCTCTGCATCGGCGGGCGCCCATCGAGAGCCTGCTGGACACGCCCCAGCCGCTCCGACGCTTCTGAGGGCCACGCTTCCGGGTTCAGCCTCATCCGCGCACCTGGTACTTACGCAGCGGCAACTTGATCAGGTAGCCCGCCACCGACAGCACGAACGCGCTGAACAGCAGCAAGAGCGCCCACGCGTACAGCGCCGAGCCGAGCGCCGGCGCGCCGAGCCCTTCGTGGTAGTCGACAATGCCCGAGGCGAGCGTGCGCAGCGGCTCGAAGAAGAACACCAGGCCGTCGATCGGCTTCGGCGAGAACGCCTTCGAGCCGGAGACCATCGAGATCATGATCGCCTCGCCCAGCGCGCGCGCCGTGGCGAGCACCGCCGCCGCCACGATCGCCGGGCGCGCCGCTCGCAACGTCACCGCAAGCATCGCCCGCAGCGGATTCACGCCGAGCGCGATCGCCCCCTCTCGCCACGAGTTCGGCACCGACACGAGTGCCTCGCAGATCAGCGCCACCATGATCGGCGTGATCATCACCGTCAGGATCAAGACCGTCACCGACAGCCCCGCGCCCGTCAGCTCGACCACGTTCTGCACCGATTCCCGCTGCGCCGTCGAGATCAGGTCGTTGCCGACGAACGGCACCAGCACGAGAATGCCGATCAGGCCGTAGATCACCGACGGCACCGAGGCCAGCAGGCGGATCACCGGGATCGCCACGCGCCTCAGCCGCGTCGGCGCCAGCTCGACGATGAAAATCGAGGAGAAGACCGCGATCGCCAGCGCAAGCACGACCGCCACGACCGTGCTCAGCAGCGTGCCGTAGATCAGCGTCCATGCGCGCAGGTGGTAAGCCGACGGCGGCGGGTGCTGCGTCGTGTTCTGCATGTCCGCCGAGCTGCCTGCCCAAATCGCCGCCGCCCGAGCCCAGCCACGAGAGGCCGTTGTGTTCGAAGATCGGCCACGCGTTGATGCCGACGAACACGACCATCGCGACAACCAGCGCGCAGACCATGAACGACACCGCGCCGAGCGTGCGCTCGGCGCGGATGTCAGGCCATGGACGCCTGAGGCGCTCCAGCAACTGTCTCTCCTGCCCCTCAGGCCCCCGGCACGCCGCTTAGATCGTCAGCCACTGCGTGTTGATGATCTTCGCCGCCGCCGCCGAGCGCTCGATCCAGCCGATGAAGGCCGAGGAGGCGCCCGTCGCCTTGCCTTTGGTCACCTCGTAGAAGCGCGCCGTTCCGGAGTACGTGCCCGCTTTCACGTTCGCGTGGTTGCAGGCGACGCCGTTGTAGCCGACCGCGTTGACCGTGCCTTTGTCCGACTGGTAGTTGGACACGAAGCCGATCGAGTTCGGGTCACTTTCGACCTTCGCGCGCATCAGACCCTCAGACGGTTCTTCCGCGGCTTTGGTCGAGACTTTTTTGCCTTCCAGGAACAGCGTCTGGAAGTTCGTCAGCACGCCCGCCACCGATGTGCGGCTGATCACGTCGATCGGACCGCTCGCCGTCGCGCCGGGGACCGCGCTCCAGGCGACCGTTTTGCCGGTGAAGATCGAGACGACCTGCGAGGAGGAGAGGTTGGCCAGCGGGTTCGACTTGCTCGTGATCACGCAGATCCCGTACTTGGCGACCGGGTAGAAGACCAGCCCCGGCGGGTCAGCCGCGACCGGGTCGCGCGAGACGTCGCCGATCGAGACGCGACCTGCGGCCACGTCGTTGACACCAATCTGCGCGCCACCCTGGGTGATTTTGAACTTCACTTTTTTCGGGTGCGTCTTTATGTACTTCTGCGCGAGCAGCGAGACCAGCGGGTAGGAGGCAGTGGCACCGCTGATCGTGATCGTAGAGAGCGCAGAGGCAGCCGCGGGCGCCGCGACCCCCACGACGCCGGCCACCGCGAAGGCGAGGGAGAGACGGCGGAATCGATTCATTGGGGAGTTGCTCCGTTCTGGTGTCTTGACAAATAGTTGACAGCGTCAGGCCGCGAACATATCATAATCCCGATAGATCCGATCCAGATAAGCTAGTTTGTCCGCAACCTGATGGGGATGGCCGGGTTAACCGAGCGAGCCCTTTCGAGTTGCGGCCTTTTCACAAACATGGACAACTCCGCCGAACAGCCTCAGCCTCCGACGGCTGCCGCCGATCCGAGCGCACCGCACGCGGGCGCGGGGGCAGCGCCTGCCGCCGGCGCGCTGCCCGCGCCAAGCGCCACCGGCACGCCGCCCACGCGCACGCGGCTGCCTTCGCGACGGGCCGGCGTCGTGCTCGCCGTCGCCATGCTCACGATCGGCGTTGCCGTCGGCGCCGCCGTCGGCCCCGCCCCCGCGACGTCGCTCGCCGGTAACGGAAACATCGTCCAGAAGCTGCCCGCGCTGATCGCCGCCGTCGCCGCTCGCGGGCACTCAGCGGCGCCGACACAGCCCGCCGCCACGAGCACGCAACCGCCGCCGATCACGCCGCAGGCGACACCGGCGGCCAGCTCGACTTCCGCGGCCGCGACCAGCGCCCCGGCACAGGAAGCGACGCAGCCATCATCTGAATCTCATAAAAAATCCTCAACCACGCCGAGCAAATCGCGGGCCGGCGGCACATCCAACCTGCCCCCGATCACGAGCGTTTGGCTGATCGAGCTCTCCGGCAGCTCCTTCAACGAAGCCATCGCCAACCCCACCGCCGCCCCTTACACAACTGGTGAGGCGATCCCCAAGGGAACTTTTCTCGCGAGCTGGACCGCGCTCAGCGCGAGCGGCTTCGCCGCCGACGCCGCGCTTGCTGAACACCGCGCCACCGTCGGCGGCACGCCGCCCGTGCTGCACACGATCCTCCAGCCCCCCTGCCCCGAAGGCCCGGCGGCCACCGCCTGCCTGCCCGGAACACCCGCCGGGATCGTCCTCGCCGACGCCTTCCTGAAGAGCACGATCGCCTCGATCACCCAGAGCACGACCTATTCAGAACATGGGCTGATCGTCGTCACCTACGCAACCGTCGCCGACCCCGCCACAGCCGAACTGCCGGCCGGCTCCGCCGGCTCGACGCTCGCCTCGCAGCCACCCGCCGGGGTCCTGCTGCTTTCACCCTTCGCCAAAGCCGGCGCCAAGCCGGCCACCGCGTTCGACCCGATTTCACCAAAGCAGAGCCTCGAAAAGCTCCTGCACTGACACACCAAGCGATCCACGTCCCACGACAACGAACGGAGACCCTGTTGCACGCATCACGAACCGCCCACCGAAAGGCCACCCTCTGGCTGGCCGCGATCGTGGGCGTGCTCGCCCTGTCGCTCGCTGCCCCCGCCTTGAGCCAGGCCGAAGAATCCAACCCCAACAACTACAACTGCCTCGGCAGCACCTCCGCCGGCCAGCCCGAAGCGGGGAGCGAAGAACAGCAGGTGCAGTACACGTTCTACTGCAACGGCCCCCTGACCGGCTATCAGGTCCAGTCGCAAATTCCCGTGACCGGTGTCTCCAGCCCGCCGATCGTCACCAACCTCGAAAAAAAGGAACTCCCCGACACTTTCCAGTGCTCCGGTGAAATTCCCGGCTGGGCCGCCAACTGCGTCGGCTCGACCGTCGCCGGCTACGAGACCGTCACCGGGCAAATCGCGATCGGTACCAAGCTGTGCGTCGAGCCCCGTGTCGACCTGCTGCTGACCGTCACCTACGCCTACCTCGAAAAAGGCAAAGTCACGCAGGCCATCTCCGGGGCCATACGATCTCGGGCGCCCCAAAGGCTGCAAGCCCGACTCCTACTCGAAGTACAACCGCTTCAACCCCGCGCCGCTGCCTTCCAAGAAGGCAGCCAAGAAGGGCAAGGTCGGCAAGAAGAAGGCCAAGAAGCCGAGTAAGACCAAGTCAACCGGCCGGAAGTAAGCGCCGGCCGAGCTTAGTCGCGCGCGCGTAGATCGAGCCGGGCGGCGCCGCGTCGAACAGCGGCGCCGCCATAGGCTTGTCGAATGAGGCCAACCCCGGACTCCTGCGCCAGGCGCGTAGCGCCTGCGATCGCGCCGGCCGCCCTCTGCGCCCTCGCGCTCGCACTCGGCGCCTGTGGCTCCTCGACGCACAGTTCCTCGACGCACAGTTCCAGCGCCGCCTCGGCGGCCGCCGGCAACGCGGGCAGCGCGATCGACATCCAAGCCGGCAAGCCGAGCGGTCCGCGCGGCTGCGCCGCCGCCGTCGCCGCCACAATCGGCCGGGTCGGCGCGCGGATCTACGGCTCAGCGTCCTCCGGCACGGTCGTCGGCCAGGCCGTCCAGCGCGTGCGCGGCTCCTCCGCACTCGCCGCCGCCGCGTCCTCCGACGACGCCACCGCCACCGAGCGCGCTCTGCGCGGACTGCTCGCCGGGCAGATCGTGCGCATCGAGGTACTCGCCCACGGCCACCGGCTCGCAAGTGCCGGCTCCGGTCGCGCGATCGCGCCCGTGCACGGCTCGATCCCCGGCACCGACGCCACCTTCGTCCTCTCTACGCAGGCCGCCGACAGCTACCTGCACGTCACCCGCCAGGTCAGCGGCGCCGAGGTCGCATTGCTCTCCGGCTCGAGCGCCGGCTCCTCTGCGGGCGTGCTCGCCGCCACGCTGTCCGGCCTGCAGGCGCAGCGCGTCCCCAGCAAGGGCAGCTTCGACTTCCACGGCAAGCACTACGAGGTCTCCTCGCTCGCCGGCTCTGCCTATCCGTCCGGAGGCTTGCGGATCGCCCTGCTCGTGCCCACCGGCTCGATCCACTGCCCGAGCGCCGCCGCCCAGATCCCCGTGCAGACGCTCGGCCAGGTCGGCGAGCGGATCTACCAGGAGGAGGCCGGCAGCCCATACGTACGTGCCACGCTGCGCCACATCGAAGCCGACCCGTCTTTCCGAGCGGCCGTCGCCATGCGCGACACGAAGGCGATCCGCGCGGCGATCGTCGGCCTCTTCGGCGCGCACATCCACGTTGTGCGCGTACGCGCCTACGCCGTCGAGCCGAGCGGTGCCCAGCGCTTCCTCTACGACCTCGGCGGCCCCTACGTGCTTGCCCCCGTCCACGGCACCGTGCACAGCACCGGCAAGCTCGTCGGGCGCTTCTCCTTCGCAATCCAGGACGACGCCGGCTACCTGCGCCTCGCGCGCCTGTTCACCGGCGCCGAGGTGCTGATGCGCGTCGGCTCAAAGCAGCTCATGGGCACGCTCGACCCCGGGCCCGGCAGCATCCCCGACCACGGCGAGCGTCGCCTACCGAGGCAAGGCCTATGAGGCCTACTCGTTCACAGGCGAAGCGTTCCCTTCCGGGGCGCTGCGCATCTCGCTGCTGATCCCCAAGGGCTAGCGCGAGCCCGCCGCGCTGCGCGAGCGAAGGCTCGGGCTACAGCATGCTGTTGGTCATGCGTTCGACCTCGGCGATCGAGGTGAGCCCCTCGCGCACCTTCTCCATGCCGTCGTCGCGCAGGCGGCGCATTCCTTCGCGCACGGCCACGGTCGACCATCACGTCGACCGAGGCCCGCTCGAGGATCAGCGCGCGGATGTGCTCGCTGACGCTCATCACCTCGTACACGCCCAAGCGTCCGCGGTAGCCCGAGCCGCCGCAGCGCGAGCAGCCGACCGCCTCGAACGGCTCGGCGCCCGCCAGGCCGTGCTCGGCGAGCACGCTGTCGGCGACCTTCAGCGGCTTCTTGCAGTGCTTGCAGAGCAGCCGCACCAGCCGCTGGGCGACGATGCAGTCGACCGCCGAGGAGACCAGGAACGGCTCGATGCCCATGTCGATCAGGCGGCCCAGGCGCGCTCGGGGCGTCGCGCGTGTGCAGCGTCGAGAGCACGAGGTGGCCCGTCAGCGCCGCCTCGACCGCGATGTGCGCGGTCTCGCGGTCGCGGATCTCGCCGACCATGATCACGTCGGGGTCGGCGCGCAGCATCGAGCGCAGCCCGACGTCGAACGTGACGCCCGCCTTCGGCGCGATCTGCATCTGCTTGATCCCCGCGATGCGCTGCTCGACCGGGTCCTCGATCGTGAGGATGCTGCGTTCGCCGTCGTTGAGCTCGTGCAGCGCCGCGTACAGCGTCGTCGACTTGCCCGAGCCCGTCGGGCCCGGTCACGAGCACCGCGCCGTTGGGCTTCTTGATCGCCGGTGTGAACGCTCGAGCGCGTGCGGCGTGCATGCCGAGCGACTCCAGGCCCTGGATCACGACCGCTCTTGTCGAGGATGCGCATCACGACGCCCTCGCCGTAGACCAGCGGCAGCGTGACCACGCGGATGTCCACGCGGCGGCCGTCGACGGTCAGCGCGAAGCGGCCGTCCTGCGGCACGCGCTTCTCGGAGATGTCCAGGTCGGCCATGATCTTGATGCGCGAGACGACGCCCATCGCCATCCTGCGCTTGACCGTCGCCGCCGGCGCCAGCACGCCGTCGACGCGGAACAGCACGCGCGTGTCGCCCTCTTCGGGGTTCACGTGGATGTCGGAGGCGCCCTGCTGCACCGCCTGGGCGACGATCGAGTGGACGAGCTTGATGATCGGCGCGTCGCTGTCGGCCTCGTCGACCTGCAGATCCTGCTCTTCGTCGGCCTCGACGTCCTCCTCGACGATGTCCTCGATCGAGTCGTCCATGCGCGCCAGGCGCGCGAGCAGCAGGTTGAGGTCCTCGACCGAGGCCGCCACCGGCCTGACGCGCCGGCCGGTCATCATCGCCACGTCGTCGATCGTCAGCACGTTCGTCGGGTCGGCCATCGCCAGCAGCAGCGTGCCGTCCTCGCCGAAGCCGATCGGCACCGCCTGGTAGCGCTTGCTCGCTTCGACGCTGAGCAGGTTGGCCGCGCCCATGTCGAGGTCGTAGACGGCCAGATCGACGTAGTCCAGGCCGAAGCGCTCGGCCACCACGCGCGCGAGCTGGTCGTGGCGCAGGACGCCCTGCTCGACGAGCACGAGGCCAGTCGGGCGGCCCTGGCTGCGCGCCGCCTCGACCGCCTCATCGACCGGTCGCACGGTCGGCAAAGCCGAGGTCGACGACCACTTCGCCGATCATCCGCGTCGAGCGGCCCGTGCGCCGCGGCGGGTACAGGCCCGTGCCGGGGCCCTTCGGCTCGGGCTCCGGCGTCGTCTCCGGACCGCCCGGCTGCGCAACCGGTGTGTCGCCGGCTGGGTTGCTCTCCGTTTCCTCGGCCGGGCGCGCAGCAGTCGGCTCGGCCGTCGGCGTGCCGACGTCGCTCATAGCTACTACATCGGCAACAATGCTGCCGGGCTTGACCCCGGTCCGACTACGGCAAGAACCCTTATAAATGGGGCTTAGAGCCCTTGCTCGAAGGCGCCCTTGACCTGCGCGTCGAGCGCATTCAGCCGGTACAGCGCAAGCGCCTCGGCCGAGGCGAAGCGGGCCCCGCCGGCACTGTCCGGCGCCGTGGTGGCAGCAGCACGCAGTGCTCGAGCGCCAGCCGCCGCTCCGGCAGCGAGTGAGTCCGGCATGTGATGCGCCAGCGATCAGCGCAGGCCCAGCTCGACGTGACCGAGCATGCGCGCCCTCAGCGCTGCGCGCGATCTCCGCGCCGTAGGTGAACTCGCGCGTCTTGCCGAGGTCGTGCACGATCGCCGCACTCAGCAGCAGGTCGCGATCGAGCCGCGGGTGAAGCGTGCACAGCTCGTGCGCCAGCGTGGCCACGCCGACCGTGTGCTCGAGCAGGCCGCCGAGATAGGCGTGATGGGCGCCGCCGGCGCGCTGTCCGCGGGAGTCGGCAGCGAGCACGGCGCGCGCCGCAGCTCCGCGCGCAGCTTCGCCATCAGCGAGCAGGCTCGCCCAGCAGCAGTTTCAGCGGCGGGTCGTAGACCTCCCGCGCGAGGTGCTCGAGGAAGCCTTCGAGCTCATCCAGGTCGCGGTAGGCCGTCGGCAGGAAGCGCTGCCGGATCGGCCTCGTCGCCCTCGGCACGCGCGATCGATGCGATGTTCGATCTGCAGCTTCTCGCGAAAGCGCTCGACGCGCCCGCGCACGTGGACCAGCTCGCCGCGCTCGAAGCGCCCCGCCAGCACGTCGGCGTCGCGGAACGCGCGCGCGAGGATCGTAGCCCGTCAGTCGCCCAGCTCGACGTTCAGGTAGGGCGTGCCCGCACGCGAGATCTGGCGTTCCTTGCGCGTGCACGCGAACACGCCGTCGACCTCCTCCTGATCGCGCAGCGTCGCGATCGTCTGGGCGTGCTCGGCGTCGATGGCGCGTGGCGGAGGCCATCGTCCCATGATGTACGGTGGTTCGGATGCAGCCGTTGATCTGGGACCGTCGTCCGGACGGCCTTCGGGCCCCCGCGATGGTGTGCGCCTTCCAGGGCTGGAACGACGCCGGCGACGCCGCTTCGAGCGCCGTCTCCTTCCTCGCCTCCTCGCTGCAGGCGCGGCGCTTCGCGCGGATCGACTCCGAGGAGTTCTACGACTTCCAGACCAACCGCCCGAGCGTGCAGTTCAACGACGAGAACGAGCGCGAGATCGTCTGGCCGGCCGTCGAGGTGCTTCGAGGCGACCGCGCCGCGCGCGCCGCGCGACCTCGTGCTCGTGCAGGGCGTCGAGCCCTCGATGCGCTGGCGCTCCTTCACTCATCACATCGTCGACCTCGCCGAAGCGCTCGGCGTGCAGGTCGTCGTCTCGCTCGGCGCACTGCTCGGCGACGTGCCGCACACGCGTCCCGTGTCGATGTCCGGCCACGCCTCCGACCCGGCACTGATGGAGCGCCTTGGCATGCAGGGCTCGACCTATGAGGGACCCACCGGCATCGTCGGCGTGCTGCACGCCGCCTGCGCCCAGGCCGGGCTGCCTTCGGCGAGCCTGTGGGCCGGCGTGCCGCACTACGTCGCCGCCGCCGCCAACCCGAAGGCCGCGCTCGCGCTGCTGCGCCGCGTCGAAGGCCTGATCGGCGTCTCCGTCGACGTCTCCGAGCTCGAGTCCGCCGCTGCCGACTACGAGCGCCAGGTCGGGCTCGCCGTGCAGAGCGACCCCGACATCCAGGCTTTCGTCGAACGCCTCGAGCAGGCCGCCGAGGGTGACGAGGACGTCGCGCCTGAGGACGTTCCCTCCGGCGACGCCATCGCACGGGAATTCCAGCGCTTCCTGCGCCAGCGCGGGCGCGAGGCGTAGGCCGCCTGAGCCTGAGCCGAAGCGCGGCGCCTGAGGCGGACCGTCAAGCGGGCGGTCTACTTCTCCGCCACCGGACAGACGATCCGGTAGTCGCAGATCGAGCAGGCCGCGTGCGAGGGCGTCGGCTCGAACTCCTGCGCGAGGATCCCCTCGCCGACCTCCATCACGAGTTGCTCGACGGATGCCTCGTCCTGCGCGCCGCGCGGCACCGGCACCTTGAGGTCGTCGAGCACGTAGTAGTAGGCCTGGCGCGAGGACCGAGGCCCCAGTCCTCGCGCGCGGCGAGCGCATAGAGCGAGAGCTGCACGTCATCCTTCAGCTGCTCGGCGCTCTTCGGGCGCGAGGTCTTATAGTCGATCAGCTCGTACTGCTCCTGCGCGGCGTCCGCGCCTTCGGACTGGCCGCTCCCCTCGCCGCCGCCGATCCGATCGACGCGGTCGACGCGGCCGCGTAGGTGGTGCGGCCCGAGCCGGAAGGAGAAGCTGCGCTCGAACCAGACCGGTTCGGCGTCCTGCCCGCGCAGGCGCGCGTGGTAGCGGTCGAGCGCGGCACGCGCCTTCGCCAGCAGCTCGCCCTCGTGCTCGTTCTCGCTGAAGCCCGCGCGACGCCAGCCGGTGTCGAGCAGCTCGTGCATCTGCGCCGGCGTCTGCGCGCCATCGCAGTGGAAGCGCTCGAGCACCTGGTGCACGACGATGCCGAAGCGCTGTTGCGGGGTCTGCTCGGTCGGGATCCGCAGGACGCGCGCGAACTTGTAGCGCAGCGGGCAGCTGCGGTACGTCTCGATGTCCGACGCCGACAACGCGAGGCCGACGCCCTTGCGCGGCAGGAACGGGCCGAGCGAATGCTCTTCGCGCCCGCCCACCTGCGAGCGCGCCGTGAGTGCCTCGTCCAGCGGCGAGGTCTGGAGGATCTCGCGCTGCACCGGTGTGGTGGCCGCGAGCAGCCGGGCGTTGACATCGGCGAGCGCCTCCGCCAGCTCCTGCCCCGCAGGCCGCTGCAGCAGCGCCGCCAGCTTGATCAGCTCCAGGTAGCGCACGACTCCGTGGGAGATGTCCAGTTCGGTGTCCAAGCGCAGCTCGCCGAGGTGCCCGCCGATCCGCCCCACGCTCTCGAGCACCTCCTCGCGCAGTTGCTGATAGCTCTCCTGCAGGTGCTCGTCGTCGGGGCTGGCCGTCTCAGCTGCGGCTGTGCCCTGCGCCACAGCGTCCGCGTCGAGAAGTGTCGCCGCGTCATCACGCGGGCCGGGCTCGGGCCGCGCCGAGCCGCTGCGCGAACGCGGCACGACCGTCGCGAGGTGGCGCGCCAGCTCGCGCGGCGTCGCGTCCGGATCGCCGCGCACGAACTCGACCGTGAGCTCGCGCAGCCCGCTCAGGCTCGCATCGCGGGCAGCCGCCTCGGCGGGCGTCAGCAGCGCTCGCCCGCGCGTCCCGAGCAGCTCGATCAGCTCGGCGATGAAGGCGTCCGGAGCGAGCCTGTCCAGGCCGTTGGCCGCGCTGCGGTGCACCGCGACGAAGCGCTCGATCCGTTCGCGCGCCTCAGGCGGCACCTGCGGCGACTCGCTGGCCGCGGTCAGGCCGGAGACGAGGTCGAGCTTGCGCCTCCTGGCGACCTGGATCACGCGCGCCAGGTGTGTCTGGCGCAGCTCGATCGGCGGACGCGCGAGCGCGCGCACGACGGCGGCGGCGTCCTGCGGGTCGACCAGCAGGCGCACCCATGCGAGCACATCGCGCACCTCCGCTCGCCGCAGGAAGCTCGCCGCGCCGTGGTCGGCTGCGAGCTCTGGCGCGGTTCGTGAGACGGACACCAATCAAGGATACGAGTGCCCGGGGTTGCGGGCCAGGGCCGACCCGGGCGCGCGAGCGGCGCCGGCGGCGAGCGAGACAGCACGGACAAACTTAAGGGCGGCTGAGACGGCGGGGCTACGCTCTGTTGGTGGATGCGATCGATTGGCGCGCAGCACAGCGAATCGGCGAGCGCCTGGCCGGCTCGCCACCGCACGGCGGCGTGCGCGCCTCCTCAGTAGAGCCGCGCGCATACGACTTCGCACGGCGCGTGAGCGAGTACAGCGGGCTGCAGACGCCGAGTGAGCTGCCGCCGATCGAGGCGGTCGACCGCTCGGCGTGGATCGCCGCCAACCTCAACACGATGCGCCCGCTGCTCGGCAGCCTCAGCGAGCGGCTGGGCGACGGGGCGGGGCCGCTGGCCGGACCGCTGCGCTCGGCTTCGGGCTTCCTGCTGGGAGCGCAGGTGGGCGCGCTGACCGGCGTGCTCTCCCAGCGCGTGCTCGGCCAGTACGACTTGGCGCTGCTCGAGGAGACGACCACGCCGCGCCTGTTGCTGCTCGCACCGAACCTTGCGATCGCTGCGCGCAACCTGTCGGTGGACCGCGACGAGCTCGTGCTGTGGGTCGCGATCCACGAGATCACGCATGCCGTGCAATTCACCGGTGCGCCATGGCTGCGCGGACACATTGGCGGCATGCTGCAGGAGCTGATCGACGGGCTGCAGGTCTCGCTGGGCGCCAAGCCCGAGACCAACGGCGGCGGCACAGGCTGGCGCGAGCGGATCAAGCTGCCCGACCCCTCGGAGCTGCGCGAGTTCGCCGAGCGCGCGCGCAGCGGCGAGCTCTTGCGGCTCACGCTCGGCGAGGACCGCTGGGCGCTGGTCGAGCGGATGCAGGCCGCGATGTCGCTGATCGAGGGGCACGCCGAGCACACGATGGATGCGATCGGCGCCGAGGTGCTGCCCTCGCTGCCCCGCCTGCGTGCCGCGATGACGCGCAGGCGCGAGTCGCGCGGGCTGCCCTGGCGCGTGCTCGAGCGCCTGCTTGGACTGGAGATGAAGATGCGCCAGTACGAGGTAGGCCGGCGTTTCTGCGATGGCGTCGTGGAGCAGGGGGCCGAGCCGCGCTCGCGCGTGTGTGGAGCGGGCCCGAGCAACTGCCGAGCGGCGATGAGCTGGAGCATCCGGCGCGCTGGCTGGAGCGCACGGCTGCTGCGCACGGCGGCTCGATCGCTTAGCACTCAGCAGCGCCCCAACACCCCCCACGCCACCCGAACACGACCCGAACAGCGCCTCCGTGGAGCGCTCGCATCAGCGGCGCGAAAGGGCTGTTTCCCAGCCTTTCCGGGCCGAACGCATGTTCTTCTTGTTACAAGCTCAGTCGCAATAACACCCTGTCAACACGGGGTCTTTGCCCCGTGGTACGATTTCGTTGTAACAAAGTTCCAAAGACGGGTTACAAACAGGTGTTCGATCCCAGCAGATCGGGTATCGAGACCGAACAAACCCGCACCTCCTCGCACGGCGAGGAAGAAGAGGAGATCCGCTCCAGATGGCCACTACCACCACAACTTCCCCCCGCAGCACCAAAGCGGGCGCAAAAACGGCGAAAGCCAAAAAACCCGCCCGCAAAGCCGCGCGCCGCACGACGACGCAGTCGAAAGCGACCACCGCCAAGGCTGCCCGCACGCGCGCCATCCACCAGTCCGAGTCAGCCGCCAAGCAGGCCCAGACGGCCACGCGCGAGACGGTCGGCGTGTTCGGCGACTACGCCGAGCGCGCGCTGCTGATCCCCGTTGGCGTCGCCCTCACCGCGCGCGACAAAGTCGTCTCGGGCGTCAACGACACGATCTCGAGCTACTCATCGACGAGCAAGGCCCAGGCCCAGCTGCGCCGCTTCGAGCGCCGCGGCGCCACGGCACGCAACCGCCTCGAGCGCGAGGTACGCAAAGCGCGCGTCCGTCTCGAGCGCGAACTGCGCCAGCGCCGTCGTGAGATTGAGAAAACGGTCTCCGAGCTCGAGGGCCGTCGTGACTCCGTCGCCAAGAGCGGCAGCGACCTGGCCAACCGCGTCCAGGAGCGCGTGCTCAGCCTGGTCTAGACGACCAACCAGCTTCCCCCGACCCGGCCTGGAGAGACCGGGGACATCGCCGAAGCAGGCGATGGTCGGGAAAGTCTGTCGGCCTCATATCCCGCCGGCAGTAGTAGCACCCTCTCCTCCCTCGACTCGCGGGGCGGTCCCCATCGCCCCGCGGGTCATTTAATGACCCGCCCAAGGCAGCCGTCGCTGGAGGCGCGGCCGAGGCGCCCCCGGTTTTCAGGGCTCGCCTTCGGGGAGTGAACACCGGCCCGGACGGCCGGCCCTGTAGCGGTCGTGGCGGCCGGAGCGGCACATGTTCAATCCCGAAGCGGAGGCCGGCTCGACTAGAAGGCTGGATGCCGGTTACAAAGCCCCCGTTTGTCACAATGCGTTGCGCATGCCAACCCGCGACGAAATCCTCCAAGCCCTAACCGTAGTAATCGACCCCGAGCTCCACCGCTCGATCGTGGAGCTGGACATGGTCCGCTCGATCGACGCGAGCCCGAACGGCGTGGTCGACGTGACGGTCTCGCTGACGACGCCCGGCTGCCCGATCAAGGGTCACTTCCAGACAGCGGTGGCCGAGGCGGTCACAGCGCTCGAGGGCGTGACGCACACGAACGTGTACTTCGACGTGCTCACGGACACGCAGAAGCAGGCGCTGCAGCAGAAGCTCGGGCGCGGCGGCCTGCCGGACGGCTCACTGGCACAGGTGCAGAACGTGATCTGCATCGGCTCGGGCAAGGGCGGCGTGGGCAAGTCGACGCTGACGGCCAACCTGGCGGCGGCGCTGGCGGGCGAAGGCAAGCGTGTGGGCATCCTCGACGCGGACGTGTGGGGCTACTCGATCCCGCGCATGTACGGCCTCGGCGCGACGCGCCCGCCGGTCTCGGCGGAGCGCAAGATCGTGCCGCTGGAGGCGCACGGGGTGAAGGTCATGTCGATCGGCTTCTTCGTCGAGGAGGACGCGGCGGTCGTGTGGCGCGGGCCAATGCTGCACAAGGCGCTGACGCAGTTCCTGCAGGACGTGGACTGGGGCGCGCTGGACTACCTGCTGGTCGACCTGCCGCCGGGCACGGGTGACGTGTCGATGACGCTCGCTCAGCTCCTGCCCCAAGCACGCTTCTTGATTGTCACGACGCCGCAGGCGACGGCGCAGAAGGTGGCGCGCCGCTCGGCGCACATGGCCGACAAGGTCAACCTCGAGATCGCCGGCGTGGTGGAGAACATGTCGAGCTTCACGACCCCCTCGGGCGAGCGCTTCGCGATCTTCGGCGAGGGCGGTGGCGATGAGCTGGCGACCGAGCTCGACGTGCCGCTGCTCGGCCGCGTGCCGCTGACGATGCCGCTGCGCGAGCAGGCCGACAGCGGCGTGCCGCTGGTGCTCGAGGAACCGAATGACCCTGCAGCACAGGCGATCCGCCAGGTCGCGCGCGGCGTGATCGCGATGACGCCGACGGCGCCGATGAGCTTGCCGGTCCTCCCTCTCGTGCAAGTTGGCGGCGCACCCGCCAACGGCGCGACACCGACTGCGCCGGAAGACGCGCCGGCCCCCGCCGAGGAGCGAAAACCGGCGGGCATGTCGCTGCCGATGGCTTAGTCGGCGGTCGCAGGACCCCTGCGGGGACCAGTCGAAAGACCTGGAATACCCGTGTAGAGATCTCGCGTCACCGCTTGACAAGCGAAACCGCTTTGAGAGGATCGTTTGACATGTCCGCATCTGGACACCATCAGGGGGAGAGGGAAATAGCTTTGGACGAGGCCGATCCGGCCGACAACGGCGCGGTCGCAAACGGCGCGGTCGCGCTCGAGGAGCGCCGGGAAATCGACGAGCGCCGCAGGAAGATGGAGCGGCTACGCGCCGAGGGGGTCGACCCCTACCCGGCCGTCACGCTGTGGGGCAAGCGCACGCGCATCAGCGAGATCCTGCAGGCGCACGATCCTAGCTCGCTCGACCAGGGCGCCCACGAGGACATGCGCTACCTGATCGCCGGTCGGCTGATCTCGCGCCGCGGACACGGCAAGACGGCCTTCCTGGACCTGCGCGACTTGTCGGGCTCGATTCAGGTCGTGGTGCGCGTGGATTCACTCGGGCAAGAGGTCTACGACCGCATCCTGAACTTCGACATCGGCGACATCGTCTCGGTCGATGGCTGCGTGTACGTGACCCAGCGCGGGCAACTGGCGCTCGAGGTGATCGAGTGCACGCTGCTGACCAAGACGCTGCGCCCGCCGCCGGACAAGCACCACGGTCTCGGCGACACAGGCACGCGCTACCGCTACCGCGAGCTCGACCTGATCGCCAACCAGGAGACCCGCGACCTGTTCATCACGCGCAACAAGATCGTGCTGGCGATCCGCGAATGGCTGGCAGAGCGTCACTTCGTGGAGATTGAAACGCCGGCACTGCAGTCGCTGGCGGGCGGCGCCGGATCGCGGCCGTTCACGACCCACCACAACGCGCTCGATCGCGACCTCTACCTGCGCATCTCGGTGGAGCTGTTCCTCAACCGCTGCATCGTCGGCGGAATGGAGAACGTCTACGACATGGGCAAGGTGTTCCGCAACGAGGGCATCTCGCACAAGCACTCGCCGGAGTTCACGATCATCGAGTTCATGTGCGCCTACTCGGACTACAACGACGTGGCGACGGTGACCGAAGAAATGTTCCGCGACGTCGCACAGAAGGCGCTCGGGCGCACGGTGATCAAGCGGGGCGGCGAAGAGATCGACCTGGCCAAGCCGTGGAAGCGGATCACGATGCGCGAGCTGATCCAGGAGCGCTTCGGCCTGGACTTCATGGAGTCAACGCGCGAGCAGCTCGCCGAGGTGCTCGACGAGCCGATCGACCCGGAGGCCACGTGGGCCGAGGTCGTAGCCGACATCTACTCGGAGAAAATCGAGTCGACGCTCAACCAGCCCACGCACGTGTTCGACTTCCCGCTGGAGCCGTTCCCGATTACCAAGCGCCACGCCGTGCACCCGGAGCTGGCCGAGCACTTCGACGCGGTGATCGGCGGCATCGAGATGGTCTCAGGCGACACCGAGCTGAACGACCCGGTCGACCAGTGGCAGCGCTTCGTCGACCAGCGCAAGCGGCGGATGATCGACGATGAGGACGTGCCGCACCCCAACGACGAGGAGTACGCGCGCGCGATCGAGTACGGCTACTCGCCGACAGCCGGCGGCGGCATGGGCGTGGACCGCCTGATCATGATCCTCACCGAACGCGAGACGTTGCGCGAGGTGATCCCCTTCCCGATCGTCAGGGAGCTCAAATGAGCTCGAACGGGGCGCACTCCAACGGCAACGCGACGAACGGTGGCGCTCGGCGCGGCAAGCTCGAGCTCGACCCCGAGGTGATCGCCTCATGCCGCGAGGCGGCGAGCCAGATCGCAGCGCAGGTCTCGCAGGAGATTGCCGGCAAGACGACGGTCTCGGTGGAGCGCACGATCACGCGCCTGCTCGGCGTGGACGGCGCCAACGAATTGGATGCGCCGCTGCCGAACGTGCTGGTCGACCACGTGCGCGACCGCGGCGAGCTGGGCAAGGGCATCGCCTACTGGCTGGGCAACGCGCTGCTGGCCGACCCGCAGGCGACGCCACAGTCGATCGCCGAGCAGGTCGACATGGGCGGCCTGGAGCTCTGCGCGCTGCCGCGCGCGGCAGACGAGGCGATCCGCGAGCGGATCGCGCGCGAGTGCGATCGCCGCGTGGGCGAGATCGCCGAGCGCATGCGCGAGCGCAGCGAGAGCCGCGAGCGCCTGGGCGAGCACCCACCGCCGCTGCGCTACGTGCTGACGGCGACGGGCAACGTCTACGAGGACGTCGTGCACGGCCTGGCCGTGGCGCAGGCCGGCGGCGACATCGTCGCGGTGATTCGCTCGACGGCGCAGAGCCTGCTCGACTACGTCCCGTTTGGCCCGACCACTGAGGGCTACGGCGGCACGTTCGCGACGCAGGCGAACTTCCGCATCATGCGCGAGGCGCTGGACGAGTGGTCTGCCAAGAACGGGCGCTACGTGCGCCTGTCGAGCTTCTGCTCGGGGCTGTGCATGCCTGAGATTGCCGCGATGGGAGCGATCGAGGGCTTCGACAACATGGTCAACGACGCCCTCTACGGGATCCTCTACCGCGACATCAACCCCGTGCGCGGGCTGATCGACCAGCGCGTCTCGCGCATGATCAACGGCTATTTCGGGGTTGTCATCAATACGGGCGAGGACAACTACCTGCGTACGGCCGACGCGATCGAGGCGGCACCGTCGGTGACGGCCTCGCAGTTCATCAACCGCCAGCTCGCGATCGACTCGGGTGTGCCCGACTCCCAGATCGCGCTGGGCGACGCGTATGAGATCGACAACCCGATCCCCAACAGCCTGCTCTATGAGTGGGCGCAGGCGCAGCTCACGCGCGAGCTGTTCCCGGACTGCCCGGTCAAGTACATGCCGCCGACGCGTCACATGGACGGAAACCTGTACCGCACGCACGCCACGGATTCACTTTTTAATTTGGTGACGATCGCCACAGGCCAGGGCATTCAGACGATCGGCGTCCCAACCGAGGGAATCTTCACCCCACACGTGCACGACCGTGTGATCGGCATGGAAAACGTCAACTACGTGTTCACGGCGGCGCGCGACCTCGGCGAGGAGATCGAGTTCAAGTCCGGCGGGATCATCCAGACGCGCGCGCAGGAGGTGCTCGCCGGAGCGCACGCGCTGCTGCAGCGGATCGCCGAGCACGGGCTGTTCTCGGCGCTCGGCGAGGGCGTGTTCGGCGACGTGCCACGCACAATCGACGAGGGTCGCGGCACGGAGGGCATCGTCACCGTGTCCGAGAGCTACTTCAACCCGGCCATTGAGCTGATGCGCGGAGCGTCGAGCCTTGCCTGAGGTCGACCTCTCACACGTGAAGCCCTACGCCGACCACCTCGGCGACGGCATCGTCCAGTTCAGCTTCACACTGCCCGTGCCCTACGGCCTGGCGGCGCGCAAGGCGGCGCAGGAATGGGCAGCGAAGATGGGCTTCGAGCACCCCGAGGTCGTCCATTACCAGGAGCTGACCGACGGCTACACGTACTTCGTCATGTTCGGCGAGTCAAACCAGACGGTCGACTACGCCTCGCTCTCGCACGAGGGCTTCGAGATCGAGTACATGAGCGAGGAGGAGATCGAAGAGTTCGCCGGCCGGCAGATCGGCCGGCCGATCGTGGTGGTGGGAGCGGCGACGGGCACGGACACGCACAGCGTCGGGATCGACGCGATGCTCAACCTCAAGGGCTTCCACGGCCACCACGGGCTGGAGGGCTACAAGGCCTTTCAGACGCACAACCTCGGCAGCCAGGTGCCCAACAGCGTGCTCGTCTCGCGCGCGATCGACCTCGACGCCGACGCGATCCTCGTCTCCCAGACGGTGACGCAGCAGAACCTGCACATCGCCAACCTGACCGAGCTCGTCGAGATCGTCGAAGCGGAGGGCCGGCGCAAGCAGATGATCCTCACGTGCGGCGGGCCGCGCGTGTCGAACGAGCTGGCCAAGGAGCTCGGCTTCGACGCAGGCTTCTCCAAGGGCACCTACCCACACCACGTGGCGAGCTTCATCGTGCGCGAGCTGGCCGCGCGCAACGGCAGCGGCCACGGCGCAGGCGTGGCCGACGGACTTGGCGCGAGCGCCGTCGCGGATGGCTAGCGCCCGCGACGCTCGGGCACGCCGATGACTAACGAGTCGGCGCCGCTGCACGAGCTTGTCGCGGGCACGCGCATGCTCGCGCTGGTCGGACTGGCCAAGAACACGGGCAAGACCGAGACGCTGGCTGCACTGCTGCGCGAGCACGCCAAGGCGGGGCGCCCGATCGGCGTGACCTCGATCGGGCGCGACGGCGAGGAGCACGACGTGATCGACGCGCGCATCGACAAGCCGCGCGTGCAGCTGCAGGCGGGCGACCTCGTGGCAACGACCGGCGCGCTGCTGCGCTCCAGCGGCGTCGCGCACGAGCGCCTCTCGCGGACCGGCGTGCGCACGCCGCTCGGCGAGGTCGTGCTCGCGCGCATGTCGCAGCCGGGCTCGGTCGAAGTGGCTGGCCCCAGCGCGGCCGGCGAGTTGCGCTCGGTGGGCGAGGAGATGCTGCTGCTGGGCGCCGAGCAGGCGCTGCTCGACGGCGCAATCGACCGCCGCGCGGCGTCCTCTCCAGCGGTGGCCGACGGGCTCGTGATGGCCACCGGCGCGATCCTCGGCGAAGACATCGAAGACGTCGTGCGCGCCACCAGTGATGCCGTCGACCTCGTCAGGTTGCCGGCCGCCACCGAAGACGACCACGGCACGACCGGCGAGCACGGCGAGGCCGGCGAGCGTCTGTCGCTCGAGCGCAGGCTCGTGCTCAATGCCGAGCCGACCGCGATCGCGACGCTGCTGCGCGAGCATCCGCGGGCAAGCACGCTGACGGTCGACGGCGCGCTCAGCGAGCGCTTTCTCGAGGGGCTCCTGGCAGCCCGCAGCGAGCGCGCCGGACGCGAGCTGCGAATCGTCGCGACTGACCCGACTAAGGTGTTCCTCTCACGCCGCGGCACGCGCTGGTACGCGCGTCAGGGCATCGAGATCGAGGTGCGCCGGACGATCGCGCTGAAGGCGATCACGGTCAACCCGGTGGCGCCCCAGTCGCATCGCTTCGACTCACGCCGGCTGCGCGAGCTGATCGCGGCGGCCGTCCCGGACGTGCCCGTCCTGGACGTCCTCGACGAGTCCTATTTGGCGTTGCTGAAGTAGTCGGAGTTGATCTGCGTGTACTTCTGCCACTCGTCCGGCAGCTGGTCCTCCGCGAAGCACGCATCCACCGGGCAGGCCTCGACGCAGGCGTCGCAGTCGATGCACTCCTCGGGGTCGATGTAGAGCATCTCGGCCGCGTCGTATCCGGGCTCGTCGGGCGTTGGGTGGATGCAGTCGACGGGGCACACCTCGACACAGGAGTTGTCCTTGGTGCCGATGCAGGGCTCGGCGATCACGTAGGCCATTCGCTTCTTTCCTGGTTGGTTTGCGGTTGGTCCGGCGGAGTGGGTCCGGCCGAGCGGCCTATTTTACGTATGACACCAGCCCGGCCGAGGCTCATCGTAGATGATTGCTCGATCAATCAATGGCGGGGGCCGGCGCCCGCCCAGCCTTGATCGGGCCGGGCGGGTACGGCACGGCTGCCGGTACGGCGATAATCAGGCGATGTCCATCGACCCTCGCCCGTCGCAGGCCTAGATGCTGCTGCTCACCGGCGCAACCGGCCTGGTCGGCTCGGCGCTGCTGCGCCGCCTGGTCTCCGAAGGCGAGCAGGTACGTTGTCTCGTGCGCGACCCGCGCCGCCTCGGCGCGCAGCGCGTGCGCGTGCAGATCGCGCTCGGCGATCTGACCGACCCCCCTTCGTTTCGCAACGCGATGCGCGGCGTGCGTACAGTCGTGCACCTGGCCGCCTCGATCCGTGACCAGCCACAGGGCTCGATCGAGGAGCTCAACGGGATCGCGACGTGGCGCATGGTGCAAGCCGCCGAGCGGGCCGGCGTCGAGCGCTTCGTGTTCTTCTCGGCGCTCGACGCCTCCACGCACCACCGCGCGCGCTTCTTCCGCGCCAAGGCGCTCGCCGAGCAGGCCGTCGGCGAGGCCGGCCTCGAGTCGATCGTGTTCGCCCCGTCGATTGTCTATGCCCCCGGCGATCCGTGGTTGACGCTGCTCGAACGCTTGGCGCTACTGCCTGCGGTGCCCGTCTCTGGCCGCGGGCGGGCGCTGTACCAGCCAATTTGGGCAGAGGACGTGGCCGACTGCGTGATCGCGGTGCTGCGAGGAGGGGTGGCCCCGAGCGAGAGCCACCCCACGGCCGGCGCGCGCGGGATCGATGCCGGGGGCAATGGCACCGGCGGCAACGGTCTGCGTGGAGGCGGCGCAGCCGTGGGGAGCCCCGGCGAGCGGCGCGCAGGTGCGGAGTGGCGGCTACGCCCACGCTATGAGCTGGCAGGCCCGGAGACGCTCAGCCACACCGACCTCGTGCGGATCGTGCTGCGCTCGCTGAACCGCAAGCGTCCGCTCGTGCACGTGCCGACGCCGGTCGTCTCGCGCGCGCTGCGCCTGCTCGAGCGCGTCTCGGGGCCAAACGCGTTCGCCACGTGGGACGAGGCCGAGCTGATGGAGGTACCGATGGTCTCCACGCGCGGGACGGCCGACGTCGAGGAGCTCGGCGTGATGCCGGCGCGGATGTCGGCCGTGCTCGGCGTCGGCTAGCGCAGACGCCGGCCGCTTGCCCAACTGGCGTCTGCGCGAGCCTGCAAATCGTCCCCACGAGATGGCCTCGGCATTGTCGGGGCCATGCTTGGGCCAGTCCCGACAGGTGGCGATGCTAGGCGCCCATGAGAAATTCGACAAGGAACGTTTCTGTAGTCGAAAACATCCCCGGCGGCGATTCGTGCACTCCGAATTGGACCGGGCCGTTCAGCGATCGGGGGCAGAGCGCCGGCGGCTCTAAGCGGCCGGCGTGACGCGGTCCAGCGGCGGCCGGCGCTGAGCCCAGGGCTGCGCGGCTTCCAGTCTGCGCAGCCAGCGAAAGCAGCTGAGCCTCGCCGGCGGGCCGCCCAACGAGCTGCACCGCGAGGGGCAGGCCGTCGCTGCCCTCATACAGCGGCAGCGAGATGCCCGGCTGGCCGCTGGCGTTGAACACGGGAGTAAACGGAGTGAACAGGCCGGAGCGCGTGAACGTGGCCATCGGATCGGGGGCGCCCGTGTCGAGCGCGCCGAGCGGCAGCGGACGCTCGGCGAGCGCCGGCGTGAGCAACGCGTCGTATGGCTGAAGGAAGGAGACGAGCCGGCGCGCGAACGCCTGCAGCGCTACCTCTGCGCCCATGTACTGGATCGCGCCGAGTTTCTGCACCATCGAGAAGATCGCCCAGCTCATCGCCTCCATGTCCTCAGCGCTTGGCGCGCGCCCGGCCACACGCCCTGAGTAGGCAATCGAGAGCGCGATGTGGCTGGAGAAGACGACGCCAAACAGCTCGCTCACGGCGTCGTCGCGCCAGGGCACCTCGACCGGCTCGACGTCGTGCCCGAGCGAGCGCAGCAGCTCGGCCGCATCGGCCACGGCACGCTCGGCCAGCGGGTCGAGCGGCGCCTCGGGAATCGGCGAGAGCGTCGTCATCGCGATTCGCAGCTTGCCGGGCTCGGCGCCCGCTGATACGGCGAACGACTCGGCGGGCGGTGGCGTCCAGGTCGCATCACCGGGCTCGTAGCCGGCGAGCACGTCAAGGATCGACGCCGTGTCGGCGACAGACCGCGTGAGCACGCCGTCGATACCCAGCGAGGAGTCGCCGAGCTCGGGTGCCGACGAGATTCGCCCGCGTGCGGGCTTCAGCCCTACGAGCCCACAGCACGCCGCCGGGATGCGAATCGAGCCACCGCCGTCGTTACCGTGCGCGACCGGTACGAGACCGGCGGCGACGGCCGCCGCCGCGCCGCCCGAGGAGCCGCCGGGCGTGCGCTGCAGGTCCCATGGATTGCGCGTCGGGCCGAAGATCTGCGCCTCGCTGACCGGCAGGATCCCGTACTCGGGAAGCGTCGTCGTGCCGACGATCACAAAGCCGGCATCGCGCAACCGCCTCGTGATGTTGTGGTCATACGGAGCGACGTGCTCGGCCATCAGCGGGCAGCCATAGGTGAGCCGCAGGCCCTTGACGGGGCGATTGTTCTTGATCGCGATCGGTACCCCGGCGAACGGCCGCTGATCCCCGGCGCCAACCGCGTCGGCCGCCGCGAGTGCGCCCTCGGCATCGACCTGAACGAACGCGTTGAGCGCCGGGTTGTGCTCCTCGATGCGCTCCAGTGAGGTCTGCACGAGCTCGCGCGAGGAGATCTCGCCGGAGCGCACCATCGCGGCAAGCTCGCCCGGCCCCCGGAACATCAGATCGCTGTCGGTCACGGCTGCTCCTTGCTCGACCCCGGCCGGGCTGTGACGCTCGACTCCTCTTGCTTGGCAGCGTACTTGTACGCGCAATAGTGCGACGATATGTCCCTGCCCACAAGGCAGCTCACCCCGTCAAGCATCAAGCTCAGAAAGCGAGTGCCATGAGCGCGGTCACAGCACCAGAGGTCCAGTCGGGCCTCGAAGGAGTAGTCGCCTTTGCAACCGAGATAGCCGAGCCCGACAAAGAGGGTGGCGCGCTGCGCTACCGCGGCGTGAACATCGAAGACCTCGTCGGCGCGGTGCCCTACGAGCAAGTGTGGGGGCTGCTCGTCGACGGGCGCTTCAAACCAGGCCTGCCGCCGGCCGAACCGCATGCGCTGACGGTCCGCTCGGGCGACCACCGCGTGGACGTGCAGTCGGCGCTGGCGATGCTCGCCCCCGAGTGGGGCTTCGGGCAGCTGATCGACATCTCCGACGAGGAGGCCCGCGACAACCTCGCGCGCGCCTCGGTGATGGCGCTTTCGTTTGTCGCGCAGTCAGCGCGCGAAGCCGGCCAACCGCCGGTGCCGCAGTCGGAGATCGACCAGGGAACTACGATCCCCGAGCGGTTTCTGATCCGCTGGCGCGGAGAGGCCAACCCAGACCACGTCAAGGCGATCGACGCCTACTGGGTCTCGGCGGCCGAGCACGGGATGAACGCGTCGACCTTCACGGCGCGCGTGATCGCCTCCACGGGAGCCGATGTCGCCGCCGCGCTGTCTGGCGCTGTCGGTGCGCTTTCGGGCCCGCTGCACGGCGGCGCCCCCTCGCGCGTGCTGAAGATGCTCGAGGAGGTCGAAGCGAGCGGCAACGCCGAGAAGTGGGTATCCGACGCGCTCGATCGCGGCGAGCGCCTGATGGGCTTCGGCCACCGCATCTACCGTGCCGAAGACCCCCGCGCTCGAGTGCTGCGCCGGACGGCCGGCGAACTGGGCTCGCCGCGCTTTCAGGCCGCCGAGGCGCTCGAGAAAGCGGCGCTCGCCGAGCTTCACGCCCGCCGCCCCGACCGCGTGCTGGCCACCAACGTCGAGTTCTGGTCGGCCGTGATCCTCGACCTGGCCGAAGTCCCGCCGGACCTGTTCACGCCGATGTTCACGTGCGCGCGCGTGGCCGGCTGGTCGGCCCACATCCTCGAGCAGAAGCGCGAGGCCAAGCTGATCAGGCCGACGGCGAAGTACATCGGCGAGGGTCCGCGGGCGGTCGAGGCCGTCGGGTAGTAGTGCCACGTAATCTACGGTTTACGTAGTCGCCGGTCCGGGTAACAGCACTGCGTGCTGATTTTGCTGGCCTTGATCCTCGTATGGCTCGCCGGCCTCACGGTTTTCGTGGCGCTGCGCATACACGCGACCAGGCCGGCTCCGCCCCGACGCCCAGGCTCGCCCCGCCGACGCCCAGCGCGCATGGGCGCCGTGCGAGCAGCTCGCCTTCGTACGGTGACCAATCCTGGTCAAGCCCCCGGTGCTCGCCGTGCCAGGAGCGCGTTACCGGCGCCCGAATTTTCGCGTCCCTTGCGAGTTCGCTGGAGCGCAAGGGCGCGATCGACGATCGCTGCCGATCTGGATGTCGTGGGTACTACGTGGGCGCGAGCACGTGGGCGCTCGCGAGCACGGCTACGGCCGGTTCGCGATCGAACTCCTCCTCGACAGGCGCCGATTCTCCGCAGAACAGCCAAGGATTGTGCCGAGCAATGACGTGCCCGCGAAAGCGCTTCTGGCGACCGTAGACGACCCACGTGGTATCGACCGCGCCGTAGACCTCCGCCACACGCAGCTCCTGGGGGTGTTCGCGCGCGTAGTGCAGGTGGGTGAGGCCGGCGTCGTAGCGGCCGGCGAGCAGATGTCTGCCCACGACCGGCTTCGACGGCTCGTCGATAATCGTCGCGAAGCGGCCCAGGTCGAGGTAGCCGCGCGTGGCAGAGACGATGCCGAGGCTTTGCGGCCGGCGCACGTCGGTGCGCACGAGCAGCGAGAGCTCCTTGGTCGGGTAGAGGAAAGTGTCGATCACGAACACCTCTTGGTAGTAGCGCTCGGTTACGAGGTGGACCTGCACGTGCGCGCTGCACTGGACAAGGAACGTGTTCGGCTCCTCGCGCACACGCTCGATCGCACCGAGCAGATCTTCGACGAGCACGAGCTCGAAGTCTTTGATGCCTTGAAACTCGAGATAGTGCAGCAGCGCGTTCTCGTGGCAGGTGCCCTTCGGGCCGAGCGTGATGAACGTCGGATGCGCCATCGAGGAGCGCGCGTGCCGCCCCATCAGCGCACGCGCGTGCCGTCGCGCCGGGTCCCGCCGATCCGCGAGGCCGCGAGTCGCGATCCGCTCAGCCGGGAATGCGCAGGCGCGGGCTCCGGCGTCGTTGTAACTGCGGGCACCGGCACGCGCTCCTGTTCGGGCGTGCCCATCAGCTCGTCCTCCATGCGGCACGTCGCATTGATCAGGAGCTCGAACAGCTCGGCCGTGAAGTCCGGCGGCAGGTCGGCCTGGACGCCCCGCTCGAGATAGCGCGCACGCACCTGCGCGACGCGCTCGGGCTGCATCATCGCGATCTCGTGCTCGCTCTTGTAGCGGGCGACTTCGCGACAGACCTCGAAGCGCTCGCCGAGCAGCCCCGCGATCTGCTCGTCCAGCACGTCCAGGCGCCGGCGGAAGGGCTCCAGGCCACCGCTCACAGCAGCATCTGCCTCATCCGTGGACCGAGCAGCGAGAAGCCGTTGGCCAGGTAAAAAGCCTCGGTCGCGCGCAGTCCCGCGAAGCGCTCCGAGGGCAGGCCGACCTCGACGCGCACGATCTCGCGTTCGACAGCCAGGTCGAAGAGCGCGAGCAGCAGCTCGCGACCGATCGCTTGGCCACGGTGGTCGGGCGAGACCCACAAATCCTGGATCAGCGCGTAGCGCCCGGGCACGTGGATTGCCGTCTGCCAGCTCGCGCTGAGCACGCCGGCGATCTCCTCACCGTCGCTCGCCAGCAGCACCGCCCCGGCGGTGGGGTCTTCGAGCACCGAGCGCGCAGCGCGCTCGAGCGCCGCCGGCTGCGGCGCGTCGCCGCTCAGCTCGAGCAGCAGCTTGCGCACGGCAGCCGCGACGGCAGCCGCGTCCTGCACCTGCGCCAGGCGGATGCTGACGCGGGCGCGGCGCGCGGTCGACAGCGAGCCATCCATTGCGCTCAGGCCGCCCTCACCATCGCGTGCCGCGGCTCGAGCTCGACGCGCCACGCGTCCGGTGAATCGCTGCCGGTGACGGCCTGCGCGATCGCAGACATCGGTGCGCGCGCCTTGAGCAGGATCTCGTCGAACTCCTCCTCAGCGTCGGACTGGATCACGATCGCCCCGCCCGCCCCGATCGTCGTCTCGCCGGGGCGCATCACGACCGTGCGGATCACGATCGAGAGATCAACGCTGCCGTCGAGCCCGAAGTAGCCGACCGCCCCCGAGTAGACGCCGCGTGCCTCGCGCTCGATTTCGTCGATGATTCCCATCGTGCGCAGCTTCGGCGCACCGGTCATCGAACCGCCTGGGAAGCAAGCGCGAACGCATTCGACCGGCGTGCGGGCGCGCTCGAGCAGGCCCGTGATCGTCGAGATCAGTTGATGCACGGTCGCGTAGGGCTCGACGACCATGAACTGCGGCACACGTACGCTGTCGACCTCACAGACGCGTCCTAGATCGTTGCGCAGCAGGTCGACGATCATCAGGTGCTCGGCGAACGTCTTTTCGTCATTCAGCAGCCAATTGCGCTGCGCCTCGTCCTGCACCGGATCCTCGCCGCGCGGGGTGGTCCCCTTGATCGGTCGCGCCTGCACGCGTCGCTCGCGATCGACCGAGAGGAAGCGCTCGGGTGAGGAGCTGACGACTGCCAGCTCACCCAACTTCAGGTAGGCGGCGAACGGCGCCGGGTTGCGCCTACGCAGGATGCAGTAGAGCTCGAACGGGTCGGGGCTCGCGTCGGTGTGGATCTGGTCGGTCAGGCAGACCTCGTAGGACTCCCCCGCGCTGAGCACGGATTTGCAGCGGACGATGTCGGCGATGTACTGGCTGCGGCCACGGCCGCAGCGGAACACGACCGGCTCGACCGGCACTGGCGCCTCGCCTGCCTTCGGCGCATCGGGAGACTTCGACGACTGATCCGCCGCGTCACTTCGCTCGGCTTCGCCACGCGCGCCGGCAAGCAGGTCGAGGACGCTCGACTCGGCTTGCGCGAGCCACCGCTCGGCGCCCTCGCCATCGCCTTCGGAGACGGCGAGTAGATGCGTGTGCCCGGTCGTGTGGTCGATCGCGACGACGCGGTTGGCAAGCATCATCACGGCATCCGGCAGATCTGAGCTGTGCTCCACGGGTGAGCCACAGTCGGCCTTGCACTCGTAGCCGAGATAGCCGACGAAACCGCCCACGAGACCCTCGGGAACGCCGTCGGGCAGCTCCAGATCGCGTGCCTGCAGTTGGCGGTCGAGGATCTCGAAGACCGACCCTTGCTCGGTGCTCGCTCCGTCGGCCCCGTGCAGCGTGACGACTCCGCACGCAACGTCGTATTCGAGCACTTTGCGCTCGGCGCCGGCCGAGGTGCCCATGAACGAGCGACGGGCGAGCGTCGTCGGAGCGTCGGCGCTGTCCAGCCAGAAGGCGTGCTCGGCGACGCCGAACAGGCGCTCGAACAGCAGCTCGGCGATGGGTTCGCCCACGAGCGTGCGCCGGTGGAGCTTCAGCGCGCAGGCGGGCGGCGTGCTCGGCGCCGAGCTCAACGCAGGCGTGGTCGCGGCCGGTCGCTCCTGCGCGACCGCCGAGCGCTCACGTGCACGGCGCAGCGGCGCCGGCATGTTCGTGCGCCTGCCGCGCAGCGCGCGGTGGCGGCGCGCCATCTCGTAGAAGTTCTCGAACAGCTTGCGGCCGTGCTCGGTCGCGATCGACTCGGGGTGAAACTGCACGCCCCACATCGGGCGACTGGTGTGTTCGATGCCCATCACGACGCCGTCGTCGGTCCACGCCGTGACGCGTCCCTCGCCGAGCGCCCCGCTGACGGCAAGCGAGTGGTAGCGCACCACCGAGAAGTCCTGGGGAATGCCCGCGAACAGCCCCTCGCCCTCGTGCTTGACGCCGCTGAGGCGCCCGTGCATCACCATCGGTGCGCTCGAGACCTTGCCGTCGAGCACGTACCCCAGGCCTTGGTGGCCGAGGCAGACGCCGAGCACGGGCGTCTCGGAGAAGCGCAGGATGTCCGAGCAGACGCCGAAGTCGTGCCAGCGATCGGGCCGCCCAGGGCCGGGCGAGATCACGATCGCGTCGAAGTCCCAGCGCGAGAGCGCGCGCCAGGAGACGAAGTCGTTGTGCACCACGATCGGCTCCTCGCCGGAGACGGCGGCGAGTAGGTGAAAGACGTTGTACGTGTAGGAGTCGTAGTTGTCGATCAGCAGCGTGCTCATGGAGCCGTCTCCAGTCCAAGCCCCCGCGCGCTGCGGTCGAGCAGCGTGTGCACGACGCGCTCGACCGGTTCTGAGCGGTCGCGCTCGAGGTACCAGATCGCGAGGTGCTTGAGGTAGTTGGCGAGCGGGCGCACGTCCAGCCGCTCGACCGCCTGGCGCAGGTGCCGTCGATAGAGCTCCGACTGGATCACGGCGAAGCGGTAGTCGGGGTCCTCGCTCGGCGTCCGCTCGCCGGGCCCGCTCGCGCTGTGCATCGCCCGGGCGCGGACGAGCTCCCAACCCAGGCTCTCCTCGGACAGCAGCCGGCCGGGGTCGAAGTCCATGTCGGGCGCGACCGGGTGGGGCAAGAACCAGCCGAGCGCGAGCTGTGGTGCGATCCGTTCCGGGAACGGGTGCGAGCCGCGTATCGCGCGCCGGCCCGGATCGGCGTCGACCTGCTCGTCGATCCACTCGGTGAGCTCGTCGATCAGGAGCGCGCCGGCGCTCGAGGTCAGCGCCCGCTTCTGGCTGAAGACCATCCCGTGGAAGATGCTGCGGCTCGGATGGAAGCCGCCGTTGAGCTCCGGGCGCAGCTCGTGAGCGAGCTTGCGGATGCTCGTCACGTGCGCGACCCACTCCGAGCCGGTCACCTGCATCGAGGTCATGTCCTCCAGTTCAGGTGCCGTCATCGCGTAGGTGAGCGAGCGCATGTGCTGAGTCGAGAGCCCGTCGGCGCGCACGAGCGCGAGCTCCTCGAGCTCCTCAAAGCCGGTCGAGTAGACGACCACGCCGTCCTCGCGGCGGTGCAGCGTGCCGTTGCGCAGCCCCGTCTCGGTGAGCTCGACCGTCTCGGCTAGGTAGTCGGACTCGAAGAAGACGCGGTCGAAGGCGATACCGAGCCGTGCGAGCGTCTTGCGCTGCCCGGCGATCACCCAGGCGCGCGTCTTGTACCAGAGCTCGACCGCCTCGCGATCGCCGCTCAGCACGCGTTTGATCAGCGTGTCGGCGGCGTCGTTCTGCACCTGCACCTCGCGCGAGAGCGAGTCCTCGGCCTGCTCCTGCCGGCTGGCCTGCGGCATCCCTCCCGCCGCAACGTAGTCGGCGTAGCACTCGCCGACGAAGTGGTCTGACTTCTCGCCGTCGGCGAAGCCCTGCACGTGGCGCCCGCTCTGCACGACGCCCGCCATCGCCTCCCCCATCGCCCGGCCCATGTCGGAGATGCGACTGCGCCGCTCGATCTTGGCGCCGGCCTGCGCGAGCGCTGCCGAGAGCGCGTTGCCGATCGCCAGGTTGCGCAGGTGCCCTACGTGCAGGGCCTTCGTCGCATTGGCGTCCCAGAACTGCACCGACACGCGTCTGCCGTCGGCGATGTCCGAGAGGTGGGTCTCGGCACTGCCGCCCGCCTCGAGCGCCGCACCGGTCAGCTCGATCCAGCCGTCGGCGAGCACGACGCGGACCGCGCCTCGATCACGCATCAGCGAGCGCACCCACGGCTCCTGCTCCAGCCGCGCGAGCACGCGTAGCGACTCAGCGTCCTCCTGCCAGCGCGGCGCGCGCGGGAACAGCTGCAGGTCGAAGTCTGGACTGGGTCGGCGCGGCGCACGCGCCGCCCATGGCGAGACCCCGTCCTCCCGGGTCTCGGCGCCCTCGAAGTAGTCGAATAGGTTGGTGGTCATCGGCTGGTGTATGTGTGACTGCGAACGGCATGCACCAGCCGGGGCTCGAACCCGGATCACCGATGTTTAAGACCGGTCCTTTCACCGATTAAGGTACTGGTGCTCGTGACGCCTCACTTCGCTGGCGGCTCCCCGTCGACGGTTATCTCTGCCCTGAGCGGCCACCATATTTTTCAGGCCCCGACAGTCAAGGGACGCGCTGGCCCATCACCGACGCGATCCGCGCGGCGGGACAGAAAAGCGGCCAGCAGCAAGGGTTTCTAGGCAGGCCACGAACGCCTGCGGCGCACAAAAGAGAGAGACAGGATCGACCGTTTGACGGTCGGAAACAACGTCGGCAAGCGCGCGTGAATGCGTAGATCGCCGCACTTCTCGCCGGCGACAGCCTGGACCTCGACACCGTTAAAGACAGAAGGCCCGGCTACGAGAGCCGGGCCTTCTCACCTGTGCCCATCCAGCGACGGGCCGCGAGGCGCTGCTGCCTACATCATCCCCGACATGTCGGGCATGCCACCGCCGGCCGGAGCGCCTTCCTTCTCAGGAAGCTCGGCGACGATCGCCTCTGTCGTGAGGATGTTCTTGGCGATCGAAGCCGCGTTCTGCAGGGCAGAGCGCGTGACCATCGCCGGGTCGATCACGCCTTCGGCGACGAGGTCGACGATCTCGTTGGTCGAGGCGTTCAGGCCGAAGCCTTTCTTGGCCTTGCGCACGTCGTTGACGACAACCGAGCCCTCGAGGCCCGCGTTCTCGGCGAGCTGACGAAGCGGCTCCTCCAGCGCGCGCAGCACGATCCGCGCACCCGTGCGCTCGTCGTCCGAGCCGTCGACCGATGCGCCGTTGTCGCTGATGCTGACGGCCGATGAGGCCTGCAGCAGTGCGACGCCGCCGCCCGGCACGATGCCCTCCTCGAGCGCCGCGCGAGTTGCCTGCAGCGCGTCCTCGACGCGGTGCTTCTTCTCCTTCATCTCCGTCTCGGTCGCCGCTCCGACCTTGACCACGGCGACGCCGCCGGAGAGCTTTGCCAGGCGCTCCTGCAGCTTCTCGCGGTCGAAGTCCGAGTCGGTGTTCTCGATTTCGGCTTTGATCTGGTTGATGCGGCCCTTGATCGCCGTCGCGTCACCTGCGCCGTCGACGATCGTCGTCGTGTCCTTGCCGACGACCACGCGACGGGCCCGGCCGAGCTGGGAGAGCTGCGTGTTCTCCAGCTTCAGGCCCATCTCCTCGGTGATCACCTCGCCGTTCGTGAGGATCGCGATGTCCTCGAGCATCCGCTTGCGGCGGTCGCCGAAGCCAGGCGCCTTGACGGCCACGCCCGTGAACGTTCCACGGAGCTTGTTGACGACGAGCGTCGCGAGCGACTCGCCCTCGACGTCCTCGGCGATGATCAGGATCGGCTTGCCCGACTGGATCACCTGCTCGAGCACCGGCAGCACGTCGCGCACCGAGCCGATCTTCGAGTTGGCGATCAGGATGTAGGGGTCCTCCAGGGTCGCCTCCATGCGGTCCTGGTCGGTGACCATGTAGGGCGAGATGTAGCCCTTGTCGAACTGCATGCCCTCGGTGAACTCGAGGTCCATGCCGAACGTCTGGCCCTCCTCGACGTTGACCACGCCGTCCTTGCCGACCTTCTCGATCGCATCGGCGATCACGTCGCCGATCTCCTCGTCGCCGGCCGAGATCGTCGCCACGCGGGCGATCTGGTCCTTGCCGGAGACCTCCTTGGACTGCGAGGCGATGTTCTTGACGACCTCCTCTACGGCCTTCTCGATCCCGCGCTTGAGCGCGAGCGGGTTCGCGCCCGCGGCGACGTTCTTCAGGCCCTGGCGAACGATCGCCTGGGCGAGCACCGTCGCCGTCGTCGTGCCGTCGCCGGCGACGTCGTTGGTCGCTGTGGCGACCTCGCGCACGAGCTGTGCGCCCTGGTTCTGGAAGACGTCCTCGACCTCGATCTCACGTGCGATCGTGACACCGTCGTTGGTGATCGTGGGGGCGCCGAACTTCTTGTCGAGCACCACGTAGCGACCCTTCGGGCCGAGCGTGACCTTGACTGCGTTGGCGACCGCATCAACGCCCGCCTCGAGCGCGGCGCGAGCCTCGCTGTTGTACTTGATCTCCTTGCTTGCCATCTAAATCTCCTTATGCCTCGACGAGGGCGAGGACGTCGGACTCGCGCAACACGAGCAGGTCCTCCCCGTCGATCTTGATCTCGGTCCCGCCGTACTTGCTGTAGAGGACCTCGTCGCCCTTCTTCACGTCCAGCGGGATGCGCTTGCCGTCATCGTCGAGGCGACCATCGCCGGCGGCGATGACCTCGCCCTTCTGCGGCTTCTCCTTGGCAGTGTCGGGGAGCACGAGACCGCTCGCGGTCGTCAGCTCCTCCTCGATTGCCCGCACGATCAGACGATCGCCCAGGGGCTTCAGCTTCATATTCGCTACCTCCATCTAGAGAGTGCTTCGGGCGCCCTGCGTCGTTTCCGGCCCTTGTGCCGGAGGCTCGGACGCCTCTGGCACTCTCCGCGGAGAGTGCCAACGGTTGCTCACAATATATAGGGCAAATGGGGGTCCATCAAGGGAAGTTGGCACTTGAAACGGAACTGCCAACGGATGGACGAGGTTCTGGACGGCGACGCGACACGCCGCGCGCGAGCGCGCACGAGGCCCGGCAGGCCTCGGCCCCGCGCTAATTCTGGGCGCCGCCGAAGCCCTTCATCGCGGCGGTCATCCCGCTCGGGTTCTCGAGGATCTGCGAGAAGCGCACGACGGTCACCGTGTCCTGCGTCGAGACCTCACGACCGTAGATCTGTTCGAGGAAGTTGATCAACTCGTCGTGGCGGCGGAACTCAGGGTTGTCGTGCTTGATGTCGCGGGGCGAGAGATCGGCCAGCTTCATCACCTCGACCTGGTCGATCACGGCCTCGAAGATCCGCTCGCGCGGTGAGTGCTGGTAGCCGATCGTCACCAGCACGAGCTGGTTCTTGCGGTACTTGCCCGACTTGTCCCCGAGGCGGATCGTCGCCGTCTTGCGCCCGCGCTTGAGCTCGTCGGCGAAGATCGTCGAGTAGAAGTTGAGCACCTGCACGGAGCGCAGGCTACCGTTCTTTGCTCTTGCCCTCCAAGTACTGGGCGGCCTTTGCCACCATTTCGCGCTCCGCCGCGTGGCTCAGCTCACGCTGGGCGTCGGCCAGCGCTATCCACCATGCCTTCTCGACCTCGTCGTCGTGGTCGGCCGTATCGCCCTCGATGTACTTGAACAGATAGAACGACACCGACTTGGGGATCGTCTGCCCATCCCGCCGGTACCAGTAGCGCGTCTCGCCGAGCTCCGTCACAGGCTCGGCGACGATGCCGGTCTCCTCGCGCACCTCGCGCGTGGCAGCCTGCAGCGCGTTCTCGCCAGGATCGATGTGCCCCTTCGGCAGTGCGACGACCTTCGATCCATCCGAGGCACGGCGGGTCGGCACGATCACGACGACCTCCTCGCCGCGCACCACCACGCCACCGGCCGAGCGCTCGCGCGCGGCTGTCCTGCCACCGCCCCGTTTGCCCGGCCTTGCTTTGGCCGATCCGCCTTTGTCGGCCGCCTTGTCCGAACCAGCCTTGCCCGAACCAGCCTTGCCGGAGCCCCCTTGCCCGCCCCTGCGGCGCTTGCCGCGTGGCTTCTTAGAAGACATATTGCTTGAGCGCCTCCGGATCGTGCACGGTGAGGCGTCCCCTGCCCTGCGAGATCACGCCGGCTCGCTCGAGCACGGCGAGGAAGCGGCTGGCCGACTCGCGCGAGGAGCCGGCCAACTGCGCCAGGTCGGCCTGGGTGGCCGTGACGAGCACGTCGCTGTGCTTGCCGTCGCTGCGCTCCTGCTCGACCAGTTGCGAGAGCACGACCGCCACCCGGCTCTGCACGGTCGAGAAGGACTGGCGCTGCAAGCGTTCGTTGCTCTCCCGCAGCCGCCTGCCGAGCGCGATCGCCAGGCGCGCTGAGATCTCGGCGTGCTCAGACATCAACCTGCGCATGTCTGGCCCGAGCACGGCGACGGCGGCTGTCTGCTCGATCGCTTCGATCGTCGCCGAGCGCAGCTCGTCCTCGAACAGCGCCAGCTCGCCGAAGATGTCACCGGGACCGAACGTCGCGAGCGTCAGCGTGCGGCCATCGCGATGGGTGCGAATCGCCCGTGCCCTGCCGCTGCTTACCACGTAGCAGGTGTCGCTGGCATCGCCCTCGCGGAACACGACCTCGCCGGGCTCGAACTCGCGCGGCACGGCGAACTGCGCGATCCGCTCCAGGTCGTCCTTGACCAGAGTCGAGAACACCGGAACGTTTCCGAGAAGCTCCACTACCTCCTCTGATCGCATCCCAGCCATCCGGCAGGCATATCACACGCCGTGCGCATGACGGCGTGGGCCGAGCCTGCATAGCGCGGGGTGTTGCAAACGGGGGCGCAACTGCAAGCTTCGCGAGGGTATCTTCAGGTACATGAAGCGGTTGCCTATAGCGATCACGCTCGTCACGCTGTCGGCCGCGCTCGTGCTGCTCTCACCGCTCTCCGCGGGTGCCACGGCGAGGGGCAAGCGCGCCAAGCGCGCCGTCGACACGAGTGCACTGCTGCGCTCGCGCCTGCTGTGGTCGACGATCGACATCTGCAATGCCCCAGATCAGCCGAACACGGTCGGTATCCGCGGCTCGATGCCCGGTGACCACCATGCCCACGACACGATGTACATGCGCTTTCGCCTGCAGTACATGAACGCGACGACGAAGACGTGGACCGACCTGAGCAAGGCCTCGGCCAGCTACGCGGCGGTCGGCTCGGGCGCCTCCGCGCGCCAGGCCGGGCGCAGCTTCCAGCTCAACCCGGTGGCCGGACAGCCGGCGTTCACGCTGCGCGGCGTCGTCAACTTCGAGTGGCGTCACGGCTCGACCGTGCTCGCCCAGGCATCGCGCGTCACGAGCGCCGGCCGCGACAGCCTCGCCGGCTCGGACCCCGCCGGCTTCTCCGCCGCCACCTGCCTGATCGGCTGACCCTCTAAGACGGCCGGTCAGCGGTCGTCTTTGAACAGCCGCGGGTCGTTGGTGATGATCCCGTCGACGCCCATCTCGGTCAGCCTGGCGATGCGCGCGCGCGTCGTCGACGGTCCACACGTAGAGCTCGCCGCCGCCCTCGTGCACGGCGCGCACGAGCGCGCGTGTGACTACCCGCCAGTGGGCCATGATCGCGTCGTAGCGACCCTCGCGCAGCCCGGCCCGGGCACGCGCGGGAAGCATCGCGCGGTAGCCGGTGAGGATCGCCAGCGCCGGGATCGCCGTGAGCATGTCGGTCGTGTAGTCGCGGCGCACGCGCGGCACCGACCAGCCGAGGCGCAGCCCCGGCTCCTGCGCGCGGATGCGCGCGAGCACCTGCGGGAACATGCCGCTGAGCAGGCGTGCGCTCGGTCAGGCCGAACTTGCGCAGCGCCTCGAGCACGCGCAGCTCGTAGCCGGGAAGCTTCACGTCGACGTCGAAGTTCGAGCGCCGGCGAAGCGCTCGCCCGCGAGGTGCTCGAGCGCCTGCTCGAAGCGCAGCGGCTCGCGCGCGCGGACGTCCTCGTAGTCGTGCGCGACGAGCAGCTCGCCGCTGCCGTCGGTGCGCTCGCTGAAGCACGTCGAGCTCGATCATGTCCACGCCGTGGCGCAGCGCCGCGTCGAAGCTCGCGAGCGTGTTGCCCGGCTCGATGTGGCCGCGCCCTTGTGCCCCACGCGGCGCGGACCGGGGCGGCCGTGGGACGTGGGCGAAATCGCTGCCGAGGTGGGCTCGCTCATCGCGCCCACCTTTGCAGATCGGGCCGTTGCCGCTAGTAGTCGCTCGGAAGCGGCTTGCGCGTGGCCTCGATCGTCTCCATCGCAGGCTTGGCGCCGATGTAGGGAGCGAGCACGAGGAACGTGAGCTGGTCGACCAGGTAGGGCAGCTGGCGCACGCGGTCGTGCGCAGACGTAAGCCGAGACGATGCCCCAGATCGCGCCCGTGATCGCTTCGCGCGCCACCAGCGGGCCACGTCGCGCCTCTGGACCGAGCTCGTCGAGCATCTTCGTGAAGTCTTCGATCGAGCGCGTCATCCGCCCGATCATGCCCGGGCCGACGTCGAAGATCTCGATGAATGCGAGGCGGCTGAGCGCCTCATGGCCGGCGAAGTACTCGACCAGCGCGCCGACGGCGAGGTGCACCGCCTCGGGCCAGCTGGAGGCGGGCTCGATCGAGCGCTTGACCGCTTCCATCGCTTCGGCGACGAACTCGTCGAGCACTGCCAGGAAGCACGCCTCCTTGTCGACGAACAGCTTGTGGAAGCGCCTCGGTCGAGATGCCTGCGAACTGCGCGATCTGCGGGTCGCTCAGCTCCGAGTAGCGCTCGTCGAGCGTCAGGTGCACAAGTGCGCCGAGTGCTCGCGAGCGGCTTGTCGTCGCTGGCCAGGAACGCCGCCGGCTGCGGCTCGACCCGGTTGGGTTGGACGAGCCCCGAGACGTTCAGGCGCCTGGCCACCGGCGAGCGGTAGGACTCGATCCAGTCGAGCAGTTCGTCGGCAAGCGTGTAGAGCTCTTTTTCGCGGCGCTCGTACATCCGCGTGAAGGCGACGTGACGAACGCCGCTGACAATTGCGCGGACCGTCAGCGGCGAGAGCTCTTCGCCGTTCGGGTCAGCCTGGAAGGCCATCGCCACGACACGCTCGAACGTCGTCGAGGCAAGCGTCATCCGCTCGCGGGCCTTCGGCCCGATGCCGAGCGAGTCGACGAGCACCAGGCGCGGCCCCTTCGGCTGGTCGGCCACGTCGTCGAGCAGTGCCTTGCACGCGATGTGCAGGCGGTTGGCCCAGCCGCGCTCACGCGTCCAGGCGTCGAGCACGAGCTTGCGCGCACGCGCTACGACGATGTCGTAGGTCGCGAGGAAGCACGCTTCCTTGTTGGCGAACTGCTCGTAGAAGGCGCGACGGGAGACTCCCGCCAGAGCGATCACATGGGCGACCGTCGTCTGCGGATAGCCACGCTCGTGGACCGCCTCGATCATGCCGCCGTACATACGCGCCCGCTGGTTGCGAGCTACGTCGTCACGCGACATCCCATTTGGACCGTGAGGAAGCCTCCGGTACATGGGCGTCGGCCCCCTGTGTGTTCCACTCATCCCCACGATTCGAGATAATAGATCATGTCAACCAGAAACGCAAGCCTACTTTGAGCTGTCCTGCCATTCTTTATACCGGAATACATTGAGCCCTTCCAGCAATGTCTCTTGCCGCCAAGCGCCGTACCGACAGGCCGAACAGGGTGCATTTGAGCGGTATCTGACGTATGTCTGCGCGTGTCTCTAAGTGGCCGCGAGACGACGCCGAGAACGCCGCTGGGCGGGGCTGTCAGGCGCTCAGTGTCAACCGTCTCGGCCCCGAGTGGAAGCCGAGCTCGAGCAGCGTTGCGGCCAGCGCCGATCCGGTAGCGGGAGCGCCGTCGATCCGCTCTAGCGCGAGCTTCGGCACGCGCCCAGCGCGCACCGCGTCGGCGAGCGCGCGCAAGGCGTGCTCGAGCGAGTCGTCCTCGCCCCGCGCGACGCTCGGGGCAGCGACGGCGCCGGCGAACGTCAGCAGGCTGCGCCCGCCGCGCTCGACGTAGAGCACGGGCTCGTCGGCGACGAGCACCACGTAGGCACCTGCCACACGCGACGGCCGGCGTTCCTGAATGTCACGCTTCGGCCATGCCAGCGCGGCGCCGTAGGGCTGCGCCGGGTCGGCCGCGGCGAGCACGAGCGTGCGTGGGCGCTCGCCCGAGGAGCGCGGGCCGGTGGCGACGCCTGGGGCGAGCAGCGCAGGCGCGAGCTCGGCGGCGGCAGTCGAGCGCGCGGCGCGCAGGCGCTCGACGGCGCCGGGTAGGGCGAACTGCGCGCCGCCCATGCCCTCGACGAAGTAGCCACGGCGACACACACCGAGCGTCTCGAGCTTGCAAAGCGTGTCGTAAAGCATGGCGAAGCCGCCCTTGATCCCCTCGGCGAGCACCTGCTCGCGCGTGAGGATGCCGTAGCGCTCGAGCAGCAGCTCGGCCAGCACGCGGCGGCGCTCGGGGGCCGATGCGGCGGGCGAGGCGGCTGCGGGTGGAGCGCCGGAGCTCGCGGCGTGGGCGTCGGTCGCAGCGACGACGCGGAAGATCGGATCGGTCAGACGCCCAGCGGCCTTGGACCTGCGACTGCGCGCCGGTGCGGCGTGCGCCGAAGCGCCGGGCGGACGTGCGGCGCTCGGGCCGGGCGCGGGCGAGCGCGAGCCGCGGAGCGCGCAGCGGCGCCCACGCGTCGTTGGTCACCTCGCCGGCCCAGACGAGGTCCCACAGCGCCTCGCGCAGCGACTCGGCGGCCTGTCCGAGCTCGGCCAGCAGGTCGCTGAAGAAGCACGGGCTCTGCGCGAGGCGCGCGCGCAGCAGCTCATGGTCGGGGGAATCGATCGCCGTCGCGGCTGTCGCCTTCGAGGAGCCGGCCGCTCCGGCCGAGGCGCGGCGCTCGGCGATCGGCGGCGGGCCGATCAGCGGGGCGTCCTCGCGGAAGTACAACGCCACGCGCCCGGTGCGATCGAGTGGACCGGCGCCGACCCACACGAGCTCGCCGCTGGCGCACGAGCTGGTCGAGCCACGACGGCGAGTAGGCGCCTGTGCGGCGCGGCAGCACGTCGCGCTCCCAGATCTCGGCGGGCAGCGCGAGGCCCTGCAGCGGCACGAGCACCTCGCGCAGACGGTCGATCCCGGCGCCGGCGCTGGGGTGGCGGTCGATCCCCTGCCAGGCGGGCAGGAAGGCAGCGAGCGCCTGCTGCTCGGCCGGCTCGATCTCCTTGCGCAGCGCCGCCAGCGAGGCGCGGCGCAGGCGGCGCAGCACCTCGACGTCGCACCACTCCCGTCCGGTGCCACCGGGGCGCAGCTCACCGCGCACGACGTCGCCGTCGCGCTCGAGCTCACGCAGTACGGCGGCGGCGTCGACGCCGTAGCGCTCGCGCAGCTCGTCGGTCGTGAAGGGGCCGTGCGTGCGTGCGTAGCGGGCGACGAGCACGCGCAGCGCGTCGGGCACGTCGGCGAGGAACGCCTCGGGTAGACCGCCGGGAGGCGCGGCCGACAGGGCGTCGCGATACAGCCCGGCCTCGTCGGCGGCCACCCAGCGCTGCTCGCCCGCCGACGCGCAGGCGGATGGCGCGGCGTTCGCGCTGCAGCTCGGCGAGCAGCGGGGCGGGGTCGATCCCCTCGAACACGCGCGCCGCGACCTCCTCGTCGCCGAGGTCGCCGACGTGGCGCAGCACGTCGTGCAGGCCGTCGCGGCCGGTCGCGCGCGTGATCTCCGAGCGGTGCTGCAGGTCGTCCTCCACACGCGCGAGTGCATCGGGGTCGAGCAGCTCGCGCAGCTCCTCCTGGCCGAGCAGCTCACGCAAGAGGTCGCGGTCGAGCGAGAGCGCGGCGGCGCGGCGCTCGGCGCTGGGCGTGTCGCCCTCGTACATGTACGTCGCGACGTAGTCGAACAGCAGCGAGGACGCGAACGGCGATGCCGTCGGCGTCTCGACCTCGACGAGCGAGATCTCGCGCGAATGCAGCGCCCGCAGCAGACCTTCGAGCCCGGGCACGTCGAGCACGTCGCGCAGGCACTCGCGGTAGGTCTCGAGGATGATCGGGAAGTCGGCATAGCGCCGGGCGACCTCGAGCAGGTTCTGCGCCTTCAGCCGCTGTTGCCACAGCGGCGTGCGTTTGCCGGGGTAGGCACGCGGGATCAAGAGCGCGCGCGCCGCGTTCTCGCGAAAGCGCGCGCCGAACAGCGCCGAGCCGCCGAGCTCGGCCGTGATCTGCGCCTCGACCTCGTCGGGCTCGAGCATGATCAGCTCGGCGGCCGACGGCAGCGCCTCGGCGTCGTCTGCATCGAGGTCGGGCAGGTGCAGCACGATCCCGTCGTCGGAGGAGATCGCGTCGGCCTCGATGCCGATCCGCTCACGGATGCGCGCGGCGATGGCGAGGCCCCAGGCCGAGTGCACGCGGCCGCCGAAGGGCGAGAGCACGCACAGGCGCCAGTCGCCGATCTCGTCGCGGAAGCGCTCGAGCACGATCGTGCGCTCGCTCGGCAGCACGCGCGTGGCGTCCTGCTGCTCGCGCAGGTAGGTGAGCAGGTTGCGCGCGGCGCGCTCGTCGAGGTCGTAGCCGGCCTCCAGCGTGGCCGGCTCCTGCTCGACTGCCCAGCGCGAGAAGGCGCCGATCGCCTCCCCGAGCTCCTTTGGCCGCCCGACGGAGTCGCCCTTCCAGAAGGGCACGGCGCCGGGGGCGCCGGGGGCGGGTGTGACGATCACGCGATCGCGCCCGATTTCCTCGATCCGCCAGGTCGAGGCGCCGAGCAGGAAGGCCTGCCCAGGGCGAGCCTCATAGACCATCTCCTCGTCGAGCTCGCCGACGCGACGCCCGTCGGGCAGGGTCACCGAGTACAGCCCGCGATCGGGGATCGTGCCGGCGTTGGCGATCGCCAGCTGGCGCGATCCCTTGCGTGGGCGGATCGTGCCGGCGAGACGATCCCACACGATCCGCGCGCGCAGCTCGCCGAACTCTTTCGAGGGGTAGCGCCCATCGAGCATGTCGAGCACGTTCTCGAGCAGCTCGATCGAGAGCTCGGCATAGGGGTAGCTGCTCGTCACGAGCGCGTGCAGGTCCTGCACGGAGATGCCTTCGTCCTCCTGATTTCCATTTATGCCCGCTTTCGCGGGATCGCCTGACACGGCGATCGCGACGATCTGCTGGGCGAGCACATCGAGCGCGTTGCGCGGGATGACGGTCGGCTCGATCAGTCCTTCGTGCATGCGCCTGGCGACGACGGCGCACTCGAGCAGGTCGCCTCTGAACTTGGGGAAGATGCGCCCGCGGCTGACGTCGCCGACGTTGTGCCCGGCGCGACCGATGCGCTGCAGCCCGCGCGCGACGGACTTGGGCGACTCGATCTGCAGCACGAGATCGACGGCGCCCATGTCGATGCCCAGCTCGAGCGAGCTCGTGGCGACGAGGCACGGCAGCTCGCCTGCCTTCAACAGCTCCTCGACCTTGGTGCGCTCCTCGCGCGCCAGCGAGCCGTGATGCGCGCGCGCGATTTCGAGCGGCACGATCGGTCCGTCATCTTTCTTCTCATCACTGTCTTTGGCCTGTTGGAGCTCGAGCTCCTTGGCGGCCAGCTCGTTCAGGCGCAATGCCACCCGCTCGGCTGAGCGGCGGTTGTTGACGAACACGATCGTCGAGTTGTGCGCTTTGACCTGCGCGAGCAGCTCGGGGTAGATCGCCGGCCAGATCGAGTTTCGCGTCGACTCGCCTCCGGCGACCGGGTCGAGCGGGTCGTGCGCGGGGTCGTTGGGCGGGGTCGCGCCGCCCGGTTCGCTCATCGACTCGACGGGCACCTCGATGCGCAGGTCGAGTTGCTTCTTGTGGCCGGCGTCGAGGATCGTCACCTCGCGGCGCGGTCCGACGAGGAAGCGGCCGATCTCGGCGAGCGGACTCTGCGTGGCGCTGAGGCCGATCCGCTGCAGCTCAAGCCCGTTGCCGGGGCCCGTGCCGCCTGCGCCTGCCGGCTCTCTGTGCCCGCGCACGTGCGCCTCCAGGCGCTCGAGCGTCAGCGCGAGGTGCGAGCCGCGCTTGGTCGCGGCGACGGCATGGATCTCATCGACGATCACGGCCTCGACGTCGTCGAGCATCGAGCGCGCCTGCGAGGTGAGGATCAAGTACAGCGACTCGGGCGTCGTGATCAGGATGTCCGGCGGTTTGCGCGCCATTGCCGCGCGCTCCTTCTGCGGGGTGTCGCCGGTGCGGATCGCGACCGTGATCTGATCGGCGCCGATCCCGCGCAGCGGGGTGCGCAGGTTGCGCTCGATGTCATACGCCAGTGCCTTCAGCGGGCTGACGTAGACCACGCGCGTGCCCTGCTTCTCCCGCTTGGGCTCGGCGCTCAGCCGATCCAACGCCCAGAGGAAGGCGGCCAGCGTCTTACCCGAGCCGGTCGGCGCCGACAGCAGCACGTTCTGCCCCGACGCGATCGCCGGCCATGCCTTTTCCTGCGCCGGCGTCGGCGTCTCGAAGGCGCGCTCGAACCACTCGCGCACGGGTGGACTGAAGCTCGAGAGGGGCACCCGTCGAGGCTAGCGCGAGCGGGGAGTGCACAGATCGTGTCTATTCGTGCACTATGGTGGACCCAGTGGCACGTCCCGCGCACCGCCTGAACATCACGCTCGACGCGGAGCATGCAGCCCGGCTCGCGAGACTGGCGGAGCGCACGCAC
This sequence comes from uncultured Solirubrobacteraceae bacterium, assembly GCA_963704495.1. GTDB lineage: Bacteria > Actinomycetota > Thermoleophilia > Solirubrobacterales > Solirubrobacteraceae > Palsa-744. The sequence continues at coordinate 139,805 of OY969911.1, forward strand.
GTACAGGAGGGCACGCTCGCGCGATCACTGCTCTCGACGGCAATCGAAGAAGCGGACCCGGAGGCACGGAATGTCACTGCGTTGCTCGATGGCATTCCCGGCGCCTATGAGCGAGCCCAGGCCGGACTTGCACAAGCACGCGCAGGCGAGGCGATCGACCTCGACCAGTTGTAGGGCGTAGGGCTTGGCCCGCGTAACGCTCAGCCCAGCCGCGGTCGAGGATCTCGACCGGCTGATCGCGACTCATAGTCTCCCGCGCGATACGCGAGCGCGAGTTAGGCACTCCCTGCGAGCGCTTGAGCTGTTCCCTCGCATGGGCCCGGAGCTGCGCTCGACCTGGAGCCCGTTCCAGTTCGTACTCGGCCCCTGGCGATGGCTGCTGATCGTGTACGCGTACGACGAGGACAGCGATCTCGTCGTCGTGGTCACGATGCAAGACGCCCGGTCTTCCTCGGCAGCCCCCTCCACATAGGAAAATCCAGGGAGAGGCATCGCGCGGCCGCGTCACGAGATCTCGTGAGGGGCACGCATCCACGCCAATGACACGGATCTCCTCACCTTCCCTGATCGAGCGCCTGATCGAGCACACGCTCGAGCTGGTCGACATCGCCTCCGAGTCGGGTGCAGAGAGAGACATCGCCGAGCATGTCGTGGCAGAGCTGCGGGAGGGGGGCGTGCCGGTGCGCGACGCCGGCGACACGTGCGTGCTGGCCGGCGCCACGAGCCGAGGCGAGCGCCCCTTCGTGTTGATTGCCGGCCACCTCGACACGGTGCCGGCGCAGGAGAACTGGCCTGGCAGCCTTGACGAAGAGGGCGTCGTGGGACTCGGCGCGAGCGACATGAAGGGCGGCGTGGCCGTGATGCTCGAGCTCGCGCTGGCGCAGGCGCCCAGCGCGTTCGACGTCGGCTATGTGCTGTTCGGTCGCGAGGAGCTGCCTTCGGCGCAGTCGGCGCTCACCCCGCTGCTGGCGCGCGAGCAGGGATTGCGCGAAGCCGACCTCGCGATCATGCTCGAGCCGACGGCCAACGTCGTGCAGGCGGGCTGCCTCGGCAACATCGACGCGATGTGGACTTTCACCGGCCGCGCAGGGCACTCGGCGCGGCCGTGGCTCGCCGACAACGCGATCGACCGGGCGCTGGCAGGCATCGGCGAGCTCCACGCGTGCACGCCCGAGCGCGAGACGATCGAGGGACTCGAGTTCGCCCAGGTCGCAACGGCGACCATGCTGCACGCCGGCGTCGCACGCAACGTGATCCCGGGCACGTGCACGGCTAACGTCAACTTCCGCTATTCGCCGCGGCTCACGGCCGAGCAAGCCGAGTTGGAACTGCGGCATCGCTGCGAGGCGCATGGTGAGCTCGAGTTCCTGTCCAATTCAGAAGGGGCATTGCCGCCACGCGCCAATCCGCTGTTCGTACGGCTACAGGCGGCGAGCGGCGTCGCACCCGAAGCGAAGCAGGCGTGGACGCCGGTCGCCGAATTCGCCGCCGCCGGCGTCGAGGCGGTCAACCTCGGCCCCGGCGACCCGGCGCTGGCCCACCGCCGCGACGAGCGCGTCTCGGCCGAGGCGCTCACGCGCGCCTACGAGATCCTCGGGTCGTTCCTGTGCGGCTGAACCCGCACGTCGAGCACGCCCCCGGCTACCCCTTTCTGCGGCTGGCCGAAGCGCGGCGTGCGGCGCAGGTGCGCGGAATCGACGTGGTCGACCTGAGCATGGGGCAACCCACCGACCCCGCCCCGCTCCCCGTGCGCGACGCCCTTGCGCACGCCGTCGCGACGACATCGCTGTGCGACTACCCCTCAGCCGAAGGCCTGCCCGAGCTGCGCGCCGCGATCGCCGGCTGGATCGAGCGGCGCTTCGGCACGGTGCTCGACCCCGAGCGCGAGGTGCTGCCGACGCTCGGCGCGAAGGAGCCGATCGCCGTGCTCGCGCGGTTGTTTGCGCGCGACGGCGACACGATCGCCGTGACCTCGCCGTCATATCCGGTGCCCGAGCGAAGTGCCCGTGCGGCCGGTCTGACGCTCGCCGTGCAGACGCTGACGGCGACCGGTGGATGGCTGCCCGACCCCGAGCAGATCGAGTGGCGGCGCGTGGCGATCGTGTGGGTCGTCACACCGCACAACCCGACCGGGGCGAGCGCGCCGCTCGAGCTGCTCGACGAGCTCGCCGAGCGCTGCCGCAGACGCGGCGCGATCCTCGCCGTCGACGAGACCTACTCCGAGTTCTGGTTCGGCTCAGAGCCACCGGCGTCGGCGCTGCAGCTGCAGGACCGCACCGGTGTGGTCGTCTTCAACTCGCTCTCCAAGCGCTCCGGGCTGGCCGGGCTGCGCTCGGGCTTCGTCGCCGGCGACGCCGAGATCGTCGGGCGCATCCGCCGCCATCGCAGCGACATCGGCACGACACCGCCAGCGTTCGTGCAGCTCGCTTCGATCGCCGCGTGGGACGACGAGGCGCACGTCGTGCAGGCGCGCGAGCGCTACGCGCACAAGCGCGAGCTGCTCGCCGCCGCCGCAGTGCTCGCCGGCCTCGCCGACGCCGGCGAGCCGGCAGGGATCTTCCTCTGGCTCGGCGTTCCAGATGGCGATGACGAGCGCGCATACGAGCTGTTGCTCGAGCGCTCGCTGCTCGTCGTACCCGGCTCCTACCTCGGGGTCGGCGGCGAGGGCTATCTGCGCGTCGCGTTGACCGGACCGCCCGAGCGGACCGAGCGCGCGGCCGAGCTGCTGCTCGCTACAGCGCCGCTCCGTGGTCGCGCACCAGCTCGTTCAGCTTGACCTTGTCGTGGCGCTCGCCGGCGCCGAGGCGCTTGACGACGAGCACGCACGGCAGACCGAACTCGCCACCGGGGAAGGAGCGCGTGCGGCCGGCGCCGATCGCCACGCTCCACGGCGGGATGTGCCCGCGCGAGATCTCCTCGCCGCTGTCGGCGTCGATCACGGGGATCGTCGGCGAGAGGATCACGCCGGCTCCGACGACCGCCCCTTCGCCGACGCGCGCCCCTTCGATCAGCATGCAGCGGCTACCGATGAAGGCATCGTGCTCGACGACGACCGGGCTGGCCTGCAGCGGCTCGAGCACCCCGCCTACGCCGACGCCCCCGGAAAGGTGCACGCGGTCGCCGATCTGCGCGCACGAGCCGACCGTGGCCCACGTGTCGACGAGCGTGTCGTGGCCGACGTAAGCGCCGACGTTGACGAAGCTCGGCATCAGGATCGACCCTGAAGCGAGGTGCGAGCCGAAACGAGCGTATGCGCCGGGCACGACGCGCACGTTGGGGCTGCTCCGCTTCGGCGGCAGCCTGTCGGCAAACAGCATCGGCCCGGCCTCAGTGTGCTCCATCGGGCAGACGCGGAACAGCAGCACGATCGCGCGCTTGAGCCACTCGTGCACGTGGACCTCTGCGTCAGCGCCGATCTCGGCGACGCGCACGCGGCCACAGTCGAGCAGGTCGATCACGCTCAGAACTGTCGCCTGTACGTGCGGGTCGCGGTCGTCGAGCTCTGAACGACGCTCCCACAGGCGGTCGATCTGCTCGCGCAGCGACTCCAGCCCGCCAAAGTCCGCAATGCTCGCGAGCGTCGCCATGCTCAGCTCACCTGCGCCGTCGCGACCGGTTCGCCCGCGCGTCCATCGCTCGAGCGCTCGTGGCTGCTGCCGACCAGCTCGGGCTCACCGGGGACGAGGACATCCGGCTCGAACTGCAGCGTCGCGAAGTAGTCACGGCGGACCTCCTCGGCCCGGCGGATCAGCTCCACGCTCCCGTCGCTGCGTAGCAGCAGCTCCTGCGGGCGCAGCCGGCCGTTGTAGTTGAAGCCCATCGCCAGGCTGTGCGCGCCGGTGTCGTGGATCAGCAGCAGATCGCCTACGTGCAGCTCCGGCAGCTCGCGCTGAATCGCGAACTTGTCGTTGTTCTCGCACAGCGAGCCGACCACGTCGATCGTCCGCTTCGGCCGCGTGCCGTCGTCGCCGTTCAGCGTCAGGTGGTGATAGGCGTCGGCATAGAAGGCCTGACGCATCAATGCCGCGATGCCCGCGTCGACGCCGGCGTAGTCGCGCCACTTGCTCATGCGATTGATCACGCGCGTGACGAGCGCGCCATGCGGCCCAGTGATATAGCGGCCTGACTCGAGGAACAGTCTCGGGCTGCGGCCGGTCCGCTCGCGGTGCGCACGAAGCAGCTCGCCCGCCCCTAGCCCAAACGCGTGCACGTCGAGCGACGGATCGCCGGGCCGATACGGGATCCCCAGACCGCCGCCGGCGTTGATGAACTCGAGCTCGATGCCGAGCTCGCGGTGCAGACCGTCCTCAAGCGCCAGCAGCATTGCGATCGTCGCGAGCAACGGCTGCACGGTGAGCACGTTCGAGGCGATCATCGCGTGCAGCCCGAAGCGTTCGGACCCGAGCTCGCGGACCTGCTCGAAGGCGGCGGCGAGCTGGTCGCGACGCAACCCGAACTTCGCCTCCATGGGCGAGCCGATCAGCTTGTCGCCGAGGCGCTCCGGCCCGGGGTTGAAGCGGAACGAGCAGACCGCCGGGACGCCGGGCAGCTTGTCGATCAGCGTGACGTCGTCGATGTTGACGATCGCCCCGAGCGACAGCGCCGCCGCGAACTCCTCGCGCGTCGTGTTGTTGGAGGTGAAGAAGATCTCCTCCCCGCGCGCGTAGCTGTCGGCCGCCAGCTCGAGCTCGGCGATCGAGCTGCACTCCATGCCCAAACCGTGCTCGCGAAGCATGCGCGTGATCGTCAGGTTTGGCAGCGCCTTGACCGCGTAGTACTCGTGGAAGGACAGGCCGCCGAACGCCGCCGCCAGACGATCGGCGCTCGCGAGGATCCCCGCTTCGTCATATATGTGGAATGGCGTGCCGAAGTGCTCGGCGATCTCCTCCAGCGCCGGCTGCAGGCGCCGCTTGAAGTCCTCGCTCATCGGCATCTGGACGCCTCCTAGGCGGTACGGTGCGCAGTGATGATCGCGCGGCTGCGCGGCCCGGTCAGCGGCCGGCGATAGACGATCGTGGCGGTCGACACCCGCTTGAAGCCCGCCCGCTTCAGTTCCCCGGCGATCCACCCCTCCGACAGCCAGTAGAAGCCGGGCACGTTTGCCGACTGCTGCACCGGCTCATCCGTTTTCGGCGCGTCGTTGGAGATCACGACCGTCCCACCCGACGGCTTCAGCCAGCTGTGAAACAGGCTCAGCGCTCGGTGTGCGCCGTCATGGCCGTCGTGCAGATGGCCGAGCAGGCCGTCGGCGTAGACGACATCCCAGTACTCGGGCTGCGCATCCCACTCGTACAGGTTCTGGCAGATCGCGGGCACGCCCGCCTGGCGCGCCAGCTCGACGGCCTCCTCGAGCGCGTCGACGGCGAGCACGGGGTAGCCTTCGCGCCCGAGCACGCGCTCTACGAAGGCGTTGCCCGAGCCGAGGCTGAGCAGCAGGTTTTTACGGTCGCGGTCGAGCGCGTTGCGCAGGTGCTCGAGGATCCACCAGCGATAGGTCGGCGAGCAGATCGACGGCGTCGTCGAGTCGCCCCTGGCGATCCCGTGCTCCCATTCCTCGAAGATGCTCATCTCCTCGCTGCCGGTGAGGTAGAAGGAGCGCAGGTCGTTCTCCAGCGCGTTGGGGTCCGCCATCGAGGTCTCGTGGCGAACCGTCGTGTCGAGCGTGGCCATCAGCCATTCACCTCCTGCTGTCGTACGAGGCCGAGTGCGCTGAGACCGCTGGAGAGCAGCGAGCGCATGATGCGACCGACCGCCGGGTCGGTCTCCGTGTCCAGATACCACCTGCCGATCCGCGCGAGGAAGCGCACGAGGCGCAGCACGTCGAGCCCCTTGACAGCGCGATCGACGAGCGGCAACAGCTGCGACTGCGCCACGAGCGAGCGGTAGTGCTCGTCGTCGGCCAGCGGCAGCGGCCCGCCATCGTTGTGCGGGTCCCACGCCTTCATCCAGGCGCGCGCGAAAGTCCAGCCGGCGTTTCCCTGATCGAGCACGCGCTCTTGCGTGATCGTGAGCGACTCATGCAGCGGGTGGTCGAGACACATGCCCATCAGCACCATCGCGGCGAGGTCTTGGGCGGCGCAGCCGGCGCGCTCCTCGATCGCGAGCGCGTGTAGCCCGTCGTGCTCGAGCAGCATGTCCAGCAGGTCGTCGATCAAGAGCGTGCTCTCCCGGCCCGGGCCGACATCCTGCTCGGTGACGACCTCGGCGTGCAACACCGCCGTCGGGTAGACCTTCCCGCTCGGCGCCAGGCCGCGCAGGATCTCATCGAGGTTGTCGCGCCGTTCCTCGCTCGTCAGCCGGATCAGCGTGACGTCGGTCATCTCGGTCATCAGCGAGCGCCAGATCGTCAGCGCGCGCAGGTCCTTCGTCGGCTGACCGTCGACGCCGATCAGCGGCAGATGCACGGGCGTGCGGCCGTCTGTCTCGAACACGAGCGGGCCTTGAAGCGTTCCGCCGATCACGCCCTGGGCCAACGCCAGGCGCACGAGCGGCTCGATCCGCGGCACGTACTGGGAGTCGAAGATCGTGCGCTCGAAGCGGACGCCGAGACGGGCGAGCGTCTCGTTCTGGCCACTGACCGCCCAGTCGCGCACGGCGTGCCACAGCTCGCGCGTGGGCGCGTCGCCGGCAGCGAGCAGGGCAAGTAGTAAGTCCGTCAGCCCGTCGTCGCTCCGCTCGCCCTGCACCTGGTGCGCGTACAGACGCCCGACGAAGCGGTCGCTCTTTTCACCGGCCGCGGCCGGGTCGGACTCGTCGGCGAAGCGCAGATAGCCGGCCATCGCGTCGCCCATGTCGCGACCGGCGTCCGCGATCTGCGTCTGGCGCGCCACGTGCGCGCCGGCTGTTTCGAGCGTGCTCGCGAGTGCGTGCCCGAGCGCAATGTTGCGCAGGTAGCCGGCGTGCAGCGCCGTCGTCGGAGTCGGGTCGCAGAAGTCGACGACGTACGGCGCCCCCTTCAGCAGCTCGCGCGTCGCAGGCAGCGCGCGCCGGCCCGCTCCTCGCGCGCCGATGTCCGTGACTCGTGGGTTCTCGAGCTGGATCGAAGGCGCCTCGAAGAGCAGGTCTGGCGGGGCGTCGATGTGTGCGATATCGATGGCCATGACGGTGCGGCGAGGCTAGTCAGGGGGGTCGAGAAGTCAACCGTTACGGCGAGATGAATCGTGCCTGGCGCACCGAACGACAGGCAAAACCGCCAAAACTCGGGCCATCGATCGAGGTGTGACTCGGAAACAGATCGGGCTGATCGTCTCCGACAGTGAAAGAGAGACATTTTCGTCGCCCCACGCGGGCGCGTGGGCTGGCGTTTGGCGTTGCTTACACGCAGATGCAAAGGCGCTGAACTTCACTGGTTAGGCTCGCCGCTCAATGGAGTCGAAGCTCGATTTGGACCCCGGCTTGGTCGAGGCCTGCCGTGAGGCAGCGCGTGGCATCGCCGATCGCATGGCCGCGGAAACGGCCGACCGCACGACACTGTCGGTCGAGCGCTCGGTCGCACGCTTCCTCGGCGTCGACGGGATCACCGAGCTCGACGTGCCGCTGCCCAATGTGCTCGTCGAGCATGTTCACGACGGCGGCGGTCTCGGGCGCGGAGTCGCGTACTGGCTCGGCAACGCCATGGTCCAGACGGGCCACGAGGCACAGCAGATCGCCGAAGCCGTGGGCGCCGGCGAGCTTGACCTGCTCGCACTGCCGCTCGCCGAGGAAGCGGCAATCCGCGGGCTGATCGATGGCGAGTGCGCGCTGCGCATGACCGCCGTGCGCCGGCGAACGGACGAGCGTCGCGCACAGCGCGAGCGCCTCAGCGGCCCTCCGCCGCTGCGCTACGTGCTCAGCGCGACGGGCAACGTCTACGACGATGTCGTGCACGCGCTGGCCGTGGCTGAAACCGGCGGCGACGTCGTCTCAATGACGCGCTCGACGGCGCAGAGCCTGCTCGAACACGTCCCCTACGGCCCGACGACGGAGGGCTTCGGCGGCACGTTCGCCACACAAGAGAACTTCCGCATCCTGCGCGAGGCGCTGGATGAGTGGTGCGATCAACATGGGCGCTACATCCGTCTGTCGAGCTTCTGCTCGGGGCTGTGCATGACCGAGTTCGCGACGCTCGGCGCGATGGAGGGCCTCGACAACATGGTCAACGACGCGCTCTACGGGATCCTCTACCGCGACATCAACCCCGTGCGTACGATGATCGACCAGCGCGTCTCGCGCACGATCACCGGATATTTCGGGATCGTCATCAATACGGGAGAGGACAACTACCTGCGGACCGCCGACGCGCTGACGGCGGCGCCCTCGGTCACGGCGTCGCAGTTCATCAACCACCAGCTCGCGCGCGACTCGGGCATGCCCGACGAGCAGATCGCACTCGGCGATGCGTTCGAGATCGACCCGCCGACGAAGAACGGACTGCTGTACGAGTGGGCGCAAGCGCAGCTCACGCGCGAGCTGTTCCCGGACTGCCCGATCAAGTACATGCCGCCCACCCGGCACATGGACGGCAACCTGTTTCGCACGCACGCCTGCGACACGCTGTTCAACCTGATCACGATCGCAACGGGGCAGGGAATCCAGACCGCCGGTGTGCCGACGGAGGGGGTCTTCACGCCCCACCTGCACGACCGCGTGGTCGGCTTGGAGTGCGTCGACTACGTGTTCAACTACGCGCACGACCTCGGCGAGGAGATCCAGTTCAAGCCTGGCGGGATCATCACCACGCGCGCGCACGAGGTGCTGCGCAATGCGCACGAGCTACTCGAGCGGATCGCCGCAGTCGGCATGTTCGGCGCAATTGAAGACGGCACGTTCGGCGACGTGCGCCGGCGCATTGACGAAGGTCGCGGGATCGAAGGGATCGTGGCGACCGATGAGCGCTACTACAACCCAGCACTCGAGCTGATGGGGGGAGTGCGCGTTGCCTAGCCACACCCCTCCCGTCGACCTGACTCAGGTGAGGCCCTACGGCGACCACCTCGGCGACGGCATCGTCCAGCTCAGCTTCACGCTGCCCGTGCCGCACGGGCCGGCCGCGCGCAAGGCGGCGCTCGAGCTGGGGGCAAAGCTCGGCCTCGACCGTCCAGAGGTCGTTCACCACCAACGCCTGCTCGACGGCTACACGCACTTCCTGCTCTACGGCCACGTCGTGCAGACGGTCGACTACACCGCGCAGCAGACCGGCGAGCTGGAGGTCGAGTACATGAGCGAAGACGAGATCGACGCTTTCGCGACCGCGCATGTGGGCCGTCCGATCGTCGTCGTCGGAGCGTGCACCGGCTCAGACACGCACAGCGTCGGAATCGACGCGATGCTCGACCTGAAGGGCTTCCACGGCAACCGCGGCCTGGAAGGCTACCGCGCGTTCGACGCCCACAACCTGGGCAGCCAGGTGCCCAACGGCGTGCTCGTCGCCAAGGCGATCGAGCTCGACGCGGACGCGATCCTCGTATCGCAGACGGTCACGCAGCAGGACCTGCACATCCACAACCTGACCGAGCTCGTCGAGATCGTCGAAGCCGAGGGCAGGCGCGAGCGTACGATCCTCGCCTGCGGCGGCTCGCGCGTGACGGGCGAGCTGGCCAAGGAGCTCGGTTTCGATGCGGGCTTCTCGCGTGGCACCTACCCGGTCCACCTGGCGAGCTTCCTCGTGCGCGAGGTCGCTGCGCGGATCGAGCTCGAGCGCGCGCCGCGGCACGGAATCTCCGAAAACGGCGTCGCCGGCAGCGGGGTCGCGCGATGAGCCTGCAGGAGGCCGGCAGCTCCGAGGCCAGATCGAGCGCGCCGTCCGCCGAGGGCGCCGCGGAGGCCGTCGGTGCCGACGAGCGGCGGCAGAAGATGGAGCGCATGCGCAGCGAGGGCGTCGAGCCCTATCCGCATCTGCGCACCGACGTCCCGCGTACCTGGATCGCCGATCTGCTCACAGCGCACGACCCGGCCGGCATGAAAGCCGGTCCGCACCCCGGCCTGCGCTACCGCGTATGCGGTCGGCTGATCGCCAGGCGCGGCCACGCCAAGACGACTTTCTTCGACATCCGCGACCAATCGGGCTCGATGCAGGTGGTCGCCCGCCTGGAAGCGCTCGGCGCGGCGGACTACGAGCGCGCAACGGGCCTCGACATCGGCGACATCGTCAGCATCGAGGGAGACGTGTACGTCACGCAGCGGGGAGCGCTGGCGCTCGGCGTGAGCGACTGCACGCTGCTGGCCAAGGCGCTGCGCCCACCCCCGGACCGCCGGCACGGGATGGAGGATGTGGGGTCGCGCTATCGCTATCGCGAGCTCGACCTGCTCGCCAACGCCTCCACGCGCGAGATGTTCTTCAAACGCACGAAGGCAATCGAGGCGATCCATGCCGTGCTGCGCGAGAAAGGCTTTACGCAGGTCGAGTCGCCGATGCTGCAGACGCTCGCCGGCGGCGCCTCCTCGCGACCGTTCACGACGCACCACAACGCGCTCGACGTCGACCTGCACTTGCGCATCTCCGTCGAGCTCTACATGAACCGCTGTGTCGTCGGCGGCCTGGAGAACGTGTATGACCTCGGGCGCGCATTTCGCAATGAGGGCATCTCCCATCGACACAGTCCCGAATTCACGATCCTCGAGTGCATGCAGACCTACGCCGACTACATGGACATCGCCGTGTGGTGCGAAGAGGTCACCGAGCAGGTGGCGCTGCGCACGCTCGGCACGACCAAGGTCGAGCAGTACGACGGCTCGGTGATCGAGCTCGCCAAACCGTGGGCGCGAATCACCCTGCGCGACGCCCTCAAACAGGCCGTCGGGATCGACTATCTCGAGGCCACGCGCGAGCAACTGCTGGCGCACCTCGACGACGACGCCGACCCACAGAAGAGCTGGGCGAAGCTCGTTGAAGACGTCTACTCCAAGCACGTCGAGCCTTATCTCCTACAGCCGACGCACGTGTTCGACTTCCCGCTCGACTTGTTCCCGATCTGCAAGCGTCACCGTGACGACCCGCGGCTGGGGGAGCACTTCGACACGGTGATCCGTGGCATGGAGGTCCTCTCTGGGGACACCGAGCTGAACGACCCCGTCGACCAGTGGGACCGCTTCGTCAAACAGCGCAGCGAGCGCCCGGGCGACGATGGCGACCAGCCACAGCCCCACGACGAGGGGTACGTGCGTGCGCTCGAATACGGAATGGCGCCCACTTCGGGCGGCGGCATCGGCGTCGACCGGCTGCTGATGATCCTCTCGGGAGCCGAGTCGATCCGTGAGGTGGTCCCCTTCCCGACGCTGCGCGAGATTCGCTGAGCGGCGGCCCGGCGGGCTCCACGGACAGCGCCACCATGGCATCGATGCCGGCCGAAGCACCGAAGCGCCGCCCATCGCGGTGCCCGCGGTCTGTGTGCGAATCCATCCCGAACTTCCCAATAAATCAGAAACATTTCTAGTTAGAAACACAAGTGGAAAACTGACTTTCAAAATCCGACTAGCCGAATTACTGAGTTTTCGGCCATATTTCCTGGGCTTGATCAACTAGCGTCGTCTGTTCTTTTCGCTGCCACTGGTCCGATCACGACTAGGACTACGCTCCTAGTCATGGAGCGCGGGTCTTCTGCAAAGCTCCAAGTTCGGGGGCATCGACAATGGACACCGCTCGCCAGGGCCTTGACGGCTACAGGCGATCGTTGGACGCTGCTGATCGTGCTCGCCCTATCGCACGAGACGCTGCGGCTCAGCGTGCTGCGCGCCAGGCTGCCCGGTGTCAGCTCAGGCGTGCTCGATCATCACCTCGGCCAGATGACTGCGCTCGGACTGCTCTCTCGGCAGCGCTTTCGCGAAATGCCGCCGCGCGTCGAAGTGACGCTGACAGAGGCCGGCAGCGAGCTGCTGCCGATCGCGGCCGCGCTCGCCCGATGGGGGATGCGCCACGAGTGGCCGCCGCCGCCCGGCGACGTGTACGTACGCGCCGATGCTGTGCTGCGCCAGTTGCCTGCGCTGCTCGAAGAAAAGGTCGATCTTCCGAACGGCACCGTCGAGGTGGTCGTCGGCGAAGGCGAGGAGCGCACGGCGCACTGGTTTGAGATCGATGGGGGACGCCTGCGAGCGGCGAGCGAGCGAGCCGCCAAGGCCACGGTGCAAATCGAAGGCGACGACGAGGCATGGATCGCCGCGCTTGGACCAGATCGGGACTACACGGGCTTGAACTTAGCCGGGCGCCGGAAGCTCGCCCAAAGGGTGCTCGATTCGCTGCCGCGCACCGTCGCCTTCGAGCACAGTGGGGCTGTCGATGGCGAGCCCGGGCAGGCTTCTGTTGCCGACGACGATGCGCTCGATGGCGTGAGCAAAGGAACTGTCGGGCGCTATGGGGACGCCCCGGGCCATGGCGAAATGGCCACCACGCCCGGTGCATCTGAAGACAGCACGGCGGCCCATGAACCGGGCCAGCTCACCACGACCGATGGAGAGAACAGACGGGGCAAGCGTCGTGGGAGGCCGTAGGCCGCGAAACGACCACGTCCTCAGGGCCGGCTCGACAGGGCCGTCGAGCTCGCGCTAGGACTCGTCTTGGGCCCGCACGCGATGTGCGTCTCGAATGGTCATAGGCCTGAAGGGAGTCCGGATACTGGGCCTTCACGGACACCGCGGCCGGGCGAAAGCAGCGGCGCCCGCGGAGACCCGGTATCGAGGGGGTGACACCTCGATCTCTTTCTCAAGCGCCGTCGGAGAGGGATAACGGCGCCCAAGCTCTTGCCCCCTTCTGTCGTGTGGCCGATCAATTTGAGTCAAAATGTTTCTGACCGCAACAGGTTCCACGAAACACGCTACTTCCATATATCGGTTCTAGCCAGATGCGTTTCCTACTTCGCCATCCGCATGCGAGGCGGATCAGGGCGGCTTTTGGCGCCGGGCGCAACGAGTTCGCCTTCCCGCGCCCGTAGACTCTCGCGCCGATGCCCGAGCGAGCTGGTGCCACTGCCGTGAGCGCGTCCCCCGAGCGTGCCGCCGGCGGAGTCCTGCCGGCGCAGCTCCTGCGCGAGGCAATCGCGCAGGAGTGGATCGTGGCCGGCGCGTGGCGCATCCCGAAGGAGTCCGTGCAGCCGGCGAGCGTCGACCTGCGCCTCGGCGAGCGGGCGTGGGCGCTGCGCTGCAGCTTCCTGCCGGACAGCGACTCGACGGTCGAGCAAAAGGTCGAGGATCTCGCCTTCGAACAGATCGACCTTCGCGACGGCGCCACGCTCGAGCGCGACCGGCCCTACCTGGTTCCGCTGATCGAGGAGCTGCGACTGCCCGAGCACGTGCGGGCCAAGGCCAACCCGAAGAGCTCGACCGGGCGGCTCGACGTGTTCACGCGCGTGCTCACCGATCGTAACCACCGCTTCGACGAAATCGCAGCGGGCTACCACGGGAAGCTCTACCTCGAGGTCGTCCCCCGCACGTTTGCGATCCGCGTGCAGACGGGGCTCGCGCTCAACCAGGTGCGCCTTGCCGACGGCGATGGGCGTCTCAATGACGGCGAGCTGCTGACCTTGCACGAGCAGCTACCGCTGCTCTTCCGCGACGAGCAGCCGCTCGCACAATCATCGCTCTCGCTTGGGGACGGCCTATTCCTCAGCCTTGACGCCTCGGGCGGGACCGAGAACACGGTGGGCTACCGCGCCAAGAAGAACAGCCTGCCGATAGACCTCACAAAGGTGGGCGCGCTTCGCTGGCAGGACTACTGGGAGCCCGTTCACCCGGAGGCGAAGCAGCGCATCGTGCTCGAGCCCGAGGTCTTCTATCTCCTTCTCTCGGCCGAGGGCGTTCGCATCCCGCCGTCCTACGCCGCGGAGATGCTCGCCTACGATCCGACCGCCGGCGAGCTGCGCACGCATTACGCTGGTTTCTTCGATCCCGGGTTTGGCCACTCGCCTGCCGGCGAGCCGGGTGGCAGCCGCGCCGCGCTGGAGGTTCGCGCGCGCGACGTCTCCTTCATGGTCGAGCACGGGCAACCCGTCTGCAAGCTGGCGTTCGAACGCATGACCGAAGAGCCGGATGTGCTCTACGGTACCGACGTAGGCTCCAATTATCAGGGCCAGCAGACCATGCTGAGCAAGCATTTCCTGGCCCGCTTGGGCGACGTTCGAGCATAAGGCTCGAACTAGTGCATTTGTTCGCATTGTCGTAATAGAGAAGGGCATTTGCCTTCTCGTACGAAATAAGCGACCATTGTCCGCTCTATCATCCTTTGGAACCAAACTGTTTATCATCGTCTAGCTTCGCTGCCCTAGCAGCGGCGCCTGACGAGCCAAGGGATTTTCCAGGACGAGGGAGAGCCCCCTAGCCCCCATCAAACGGACAGGGACAAGTACACATGCCCAGAACAAGTTCAAAAGCTCCAAAAGCATCTCCGGCCTCGCGAGAGCCAGCGTGGTCGATACCCAGCCTGCGCGAGCCGCGCTATTCACAGTCGCTCGAGCGCGGTCTGGCGATTCTCAGTTGCTTTACGCCCAAGCGGCCAGTGCTTGGCATCGCGGACATCGCCGACGAGTTGGGGATGAGTCGCTCGACGACGCACCGCTATGTGATCACTCTGCTCGCGCTCGGCTACCTCGAGCAGGGCGCCTCGCGCAAGTACCGCCTCGGTCTCCGCGTCACCGACCTTGGCATGTCGGCGCTCAACTCCACCGGGCTGCGCGAGCATGCCCAGCCGTATTTGGAAGAGCTACGCCAGCGTACCTCCTACACGGTCAGCCTCGCCGTGCTCGACGGGCCCGAGGTCCTCTACGTCGACCGCGCGCGCAGCTTCCGCCGCGGTCAGGGCCAGGGCGAACCCGACGTGCGCACCGGCTCGCGCCTTCCCGCCTACTGCACGGCGATGGGCAAGCTGTTGCTGGCCAACCTCCCCGAGTCCGACCAGCGAGAGCTGCTGAGCTCGATCAAGCTGACCAAACACGGGCCAAACACGATCACCTCCAAGAAAGCGCTGCGCGACGAGCTCGAAGAGGTGCTGGACGCAAGCTTCGCCGTCGACGACGAAGAGCTCGCCAAGCACCTCTACTCGATCGCCGCTCCTGTACGCAACGAGGGCCGTCAGGTCGTCGCCGCCGTCGACATCGCCGTGCCCAGCTCGATGATCACGCTCGGCGAGTTGGTCGATGCGCTCGGTCCGCACCTCGTGTCGACCGCCGACCGCATCTCCGCGCGGCTCGGCTTCCGCCGCGACGACGAGCAAGACTAGACGCGAAGGCCGACGCGGCCGGCGGTGGGGAGGAGGGACCGCCGCCCGCGCCGGTCGCGTACTCTCTGCGACCGGATGCCGCTGCCCATGCTCCGCTCCGCGCTCGCCCGGGCGCTCTCGCCCAAGCCCAAGCGCGCGCTCGCACTCCCGTGCGCAGCGCTGCTCGCGCTCGGACTCTCGGCCTGCGCCAAGAGCGTCTCCACGTCCGGTCTGAAGGGCGAAGCCAAGACCGCCGCCGAAACCATCAAAAACCTGCAGACCGATGTTACGGCCGGCGATCAGAAGAAGATCTGCCAGAAAGATCTAGCCAAGGCGCTCGTGGCCAAGCTCGACGCGGGCAGCGGCGGCTGCGAAGAGGCCATCAAAGGTCAGCTGACCCAGGTCGACTCCTTCGAAGTGACTGTCGAGGCGATGCAGGTCTCCGGCGCCACTGCCACGGCGCACGTCAAGAGCATCTACTCCGGCAAGGGCCGGAAAGGCACTCTCTCGCTCGTCAAGGAAGGTGGCAAATGGAAGATCTCCTCGCTCGGCTGACGCCGTCGAGAGTGATGCCGTCGATTGGCCGAGGCCGCTGCTACGCGATCAGCTGATGCCGTCGATCAGCTCGACCCGGGGAGCTCAAGCCGAGACCCTTGGCGAGGATCACGATCGTCTCCAGGCGCGGCGATCGCTTGCTGCGCTCGAGCAGGCTGATCTCGGTGCGATGCAGGTCGCACTGGTCCGCCAGCGCCTCCTGAGAAAGGCCCGAGCTATCGCGTGCTCGACGCAGATTCGCAGCGAACTGCTCACGTGGAGTCGGCATGGGCTGCACTCTCACGTATGACGGACAAAGCCTCAACAGACAAAACGTATCGTACTGCCATCCGGCGACCGTTCGGCCGGCGATCGCCGCGACGGCGCTGTCACCGCCTCCAGGCGGTCACCCCAGCTCAGGCGAGCGAGCGCCCGTACTGCCGCTCGTAATAAGCACGATAGTCACCAGAGCGGATCGGCTCCCACCACCACGCGTTCTCGCGATACCACGCCACCGTCTGCTCGAGCCCCTCGGCGAAGCGCACCCGCGGAGCCCAGCCGAGCGCGCGCACCTTCTCCGAGGACAGCGAGTAGCGGCGATCGTGGCCGGGGCGGTCAGCGACGTACTCGATCTGCGACTCGCTCGCGCCCGTCGCAGCGATGATTCGCCTGACCACATCGATGTTCGCCTCCTCGTCAGGGCCACCGGCGTTGTAGACCTCGCCCGGCCCGCCGTGCTCGAGGACATGCCCGATCGCGCGCGAGAAGTCAGTCGCGTGGATCCAGTTGCGCACCTGCCGGCCATCGCCATACACCGGCAGCGCATCGCCGTGCAGCGCGTTGAGCACCATCAGCGGGATCAGCTTCTCCGGGTACTGGTAGGGACCGTAGTTGTTCGAGCCGCGACAGATCACGGCCTTCAGCCCGTAGGTGTGGAAGTAGCCCAGTACGAGCAGGTCCGCCCCCGTCTTCGTCGCCGAATACGGCGAGGACGGCTGCAGCGGCGACTCCTCCGTGAATGAGCCCTCCTCGATCGAGCCATACACCTCATCCGTGGAGACCTGCACGTAGCGCAACTCGCGAGCACGCGCCGCCTCGAGCAGCACGTAGGTGCCGAGCGCATGCGTCTTGACGAACGCGTCTGGCTCCGCGATCGAGCGGTCGACGTGGGTCTCGGCCGCGAAGTTGACGATCGCCTCGGGTGCCGCCGCCTCGATCGCCTTCGCCACGGCCGCCGGATCCTCGATCCCGCCGCGCTCGAAGCGGAAGGCGGGATGCTCGGCGAAGTCGTGGAAGTTCTCCTCGCGCCCCGCATAGGTCAACTTGTCGAGCACCGTGACCTGATCGCCGTGCTCCAGCAGACGCTGGCGCACGAAGGTCGAGCCGATGAAGCCCGCGCCGCCGCAAACCAGGATCTTCACGCTCGTGCCTCCATCCGGTCGAGATCATTGGTGGCGGAGCGCGGGCGAAGCGAGGCGGACTTCCGTGCTCGGTGCAGACGCTTCCCGGAGGGGCTGCTCATTGCCTCATCATCCCAGCCCGTGCTGCCAGATACCCCGCCAGGCCGTCGCGCCAATCGGGCATCGCCAGCACCTCCTGGCGCTCGGACGCCAGCGCCGACCACGCCGGGCGCGGTGCTGGGCGGGCCATCTGCTCGCTCGAGGCCGGCTCAACAGTGCACTCGACCTCGGCCTGCCGAAAGATCTCCTTGGCAAAGCCGTTCCAAGAGACCTCGCCCGACCCCGTCAGGTGCACGAGGCCACCGACGCCGCGCTCGAGCAGCCCGAGGATCGCCGGCGCGAGGTGCCCAGACCACGTCGGCGAGCCGACCTGGTCGGTCACGACCTGCACCGCTTCGCGTTCGCCCGCCAGTCGCAGCATCGTCTCGACGAAGTTCTTGCCGTCTACGCCGTACAGCCATGCCGTACGCACGACCGTATGGCGCAGCGAGGCCGCGAGCACCTCGCGCTCGCCTTCGAGCTTGGTCGATCCGTACACGGAGCGCGGACCGGTCGGGTCCGACTCGACGTACGGCCGCGGCTCACCCGCGCCGTCGAGCGGCGCCACACCGTCAAATACGTAGTCCGTCGAGAGGTGCAGCAGGGGCAGCTTCGCGCGTGCCGCCGCCCGCGCGATGATCCCGGCCCCCACAGCGTTTACGGCGTGCGCCTGCTCCTGCTTGCTCTCCGCCCCGTCTACGTCCGTCCACGCCGCGCAGTTGACCACGCCCTCAAGCGAGCCCGGCTCGGCCAGCAGGCCCTCCAGCATGCGCTCGACCGCCTGCTCGTCGGTGATGTCGAGCTCCGGCAGGTCCACCGGCACAAGCTCGTGCCCGCCGCGCTTGCCCGCCCGCAGCACGTCGTGTCCGAGCATGCCGAGCGCACCTGTAAGCAAGATCCTCATGGTCGCGGCCGTGACGGGCCCGGATGGCCCGCCTCCTTAACGTGTCGTGGCGCGCGGAGCGGCTCCCTACACGCGCTAAGCGGAGCGCGACACGACCTGGGAGGCTGGATGCCGTTCAAAGGATCGAGATGTCGGAGTTGTCCCCCACCATGAAGCGGTAGGCACGCGGCTGGCGCCGGCCGCGGCGGACCGTCACGTTGCGACCGAGCAGCGAGGACTCCATGCGACCGTCCAGGTCTGAGACCACGCAGCCCGCCAGCAAGATCGAGTGCTCGACCTCGGAGCTCGTCACCTCACAGCGCTCGCCGATCGCCGTGTACGGGCCCACGTAGCAGTCCGTCAGACGCGCGTCCGCGCCGATGATCGCCGGCCCACGCACCGTCGTGCGCTCCAGCCGCGCACCCGCCTCGATCACCACACGCCCATCTATACGGGAGTCGATCAGCTCGCCCTCGATCCGCTCCGTCAGGTTGTCCAGGATCAGCCGATTCGCCTCGAGCATGTCCTCGAGCCGTCCCGTGTCCTTCCACCACCCGCGCACGACATGTGGCTCTACGCGCAGGCCACCATCTACCAGGTGCTGAATCGCGTCCGTGATCTCCAGCTCACCGCGCGGTGAGGGCTCGATCGCACGAGCCGCCTCGTGCACCTGGCTCGTGAACATATAAACGCCCACGAGCGCCAGATCGGTCGCAGGCTCAGACGGCTTCTCCACCAGCCGCACCACCCGGCCCGTCTCGCCCGCCGGGGCCGGCTCGAGCTCGGCGACGCCATAGTTCTCTGGGTCCGGCACAGGCGTCAGCAGGATCAGCGCATCCGGTTCGTGCTCGCGGAAGGCCGCCACCAGATCGGTGATGCCGCCCTGCAACAGGTTGTCGCCCAGATACATCACGAATGGGCTGTCGCCCAGGAACGGCTCCGCCGTCAGCACCGCGTGCGCCAGGCCGAGGGGCTCGTCCTGCAGGATGTAGGTGATGCGCACGCCGAAGCGCCCACCGCCGCCGGCCATCTGTTCGATCTCCGGCCCGGTATCCGGCGCAACGATGATGCCGATCTCCTCGATGCCCGCCTCCGCCATCGCCTCGATGCCGTAGAACAGCACCGGCTTGTTCGCCACCGGCACGAGCTGCTTGGCGCTCGTGTGTGTGATCGGGCGCAGGCGCGTGCCCTTTCCCCCCGACAGGATTAGTCCCTTCAGTGGCTGCATTCGCGCAGCAGCCTAACGGTGTGCGCCCTCGCCAAGCGCGGCCGTGCCGAGAATGCCGTACGAGCACCCGGCCAAACTCCCGAGCAGATGGTCAGTAAACGCCACCCAGCTTGCGGTGATCCCAGCTCGTGCGACGCCGCTCGACGAACTCCAGGCCGACGCGTTTGCCCGCCTGCGCAGCGACCACGTCGCGTGCCTCCGGGGGCAGATCCTCCAGCGGCGCCTCACCGCGTGCGACCGCGTTGCGGATCATGATCTCCGCGCCCAGGCGCACCACGTCGGCGACTTCGCGGTGGAGCACCACGTCGCACTCGAGCATCACACCGCGAAGCTGCGCATAGTCCTCACCCGCCTCCACCTGCAGCGTCACGCGCGGATCGCGTTCGATGTTGCGCACCTTCTGCGACGCCGCATAGGTCCACGACCAGATGCGCGGGCCGGGTTCGCCCGCCGAATGTCCGCGCAGCACATACCACAGCGGCATCAGATGCGGCCAGCCACGCGGGCCGACCGTCGCGCAGGTCACCGTGCGCTCTTCCGCCAGGAAGTTCGCGACCTCCGCGGCCGTCATCTTGATCTGCTCGCGCCGATTCATGTCCGCCCTTTACCCCCCCTGCGCGATGTTTTATGCGGGTTGCAGCTTCTTTCTGCTTGCCGGGCGTCGTCGCACCGGCTTTGCCTGTGCCTCGGTCACGCGCAGAGTCGCCTCGCGCACGGCCTTGCGCGCGTCCGCCGGCTCGAGCACTGCGGCGTCGCCTGCTTCCCTGAGGATCTCCCGCACCAACCAGTCGACGCCCGCGAAGCTCAACTCGACCACGACCGCGCCGTCGCTACGCTCCTCGACCACGCGGCGCGCCTCACGCGCCCACCGTGCCCGCTCAGGCGCCACCCACACGCGGGCTGTGCGCGATGCCTCCACCTCGCCCGTGCGCAGCCAGCCGTCGACCTCTGCCGCCGGATCGACCTCTGCCCGCGGCTCGAACGTCCGCTCGGTAACCGTCACCTGCTTGATCCGGTCCAAACGGAAGTGGCGCATGCCGTCGCGCTGCGGGTCAAACGAAGCCACATACCAGCCCTCGCGCCCGTTCGTCAGCGCATAAGGCTCAACCGTTCGCTTGACCAGATCGTCCTCGTTCTCCTTGAAGTACTCGAGCTCCACCAGCTTGTTGGCGACGATCGCCTCCGAGATCTCGCGCGCCAGCAGCGCATCGTCGCCGCCGGCGCTCGCCACCTGCAGGCCCTGCTCCATCGGGTCCTCGCCCAGCGCCGCCACGATCTTCTCCCGCGCGCTCGCCAGCGAGCCCTCCGGAATGTGCTCGCCGATCAGGTCGATCGCCGCCACCAGCGCCTTGGCCTCGACCGGAAGCAGGCGCGCCGGGCGGTCGAAGTTGTCGCTGTACGGCTCCGGATCGACCTCGATCTCGCCCGCCTGCTCGTCGATCTCGGCGTAGAGCACATACGAGCCGCCGCCGAAGTTGACGACGTTGAGCACATTTACGTCCTCGTACAGCTCCTCCTCGCTCGAGCTGCAGGCGCTCACGCACGTCCGCGATCGAGACGCGCTCCCCGGCCCGTCCCGCCTGAATCAGGATGCTCGCCAGCGTCACCAGCCGCGCGAAGCGCTCAGGGCGAATCGCCGCCTCCGGGCGTGCCGGGCCATCCTCGCCCTCTTCGGCCGCCGCGCGCCGGCTCGAGCCGCGCGTGCGCACCGGCACCGTAGCGTCGGCTGCCGTCGCCTTCGCATCCGCTCCCGGCAACGTGCGGCCGTGACGGTCCTTCAGCAGCTTCAGCCGCCTCGCCAGCTCCTTGCTCAGCTCCGGCGGACCCTGCAGCGTCGCGTTCGCTCCCAGTCCCAGTACCCACGAGACGACCCCACGCGGGTTGGAGTAGCTCGTCGCAAAGAGCCTGTCGCCCTTCGCCGCGCCCGCGACGCCCGCCGCCTCGCGAATCTCGCCGTAGCGGCCGAAGTGGCGCTCGACCTGCCACGCGATGCGCTCGGAGATGAGCACCTCCGCGACGCCTTGCTCATCGCCGAGCTGCCAGTCCGCGCGGTTGGCATACGCACGCGGATCGAAGTCCGCGGGGCGGCGGAAGTCGTGCTCGGCCTTTGTCGCGTAGGAGACCTTGCCGCGGATGCGCGTAAGACGGAACACGCGGATCGCCTTGCGCTCGTGCGAGTAGCCCAGCAGGTAGAACTGCCCGCCCTGGAACAGCAGGTGGTAGGGGTCAACGCGGCGTGGGCCAACCTCGTCGCGCTCCATCGTGTAGTACTCGAACAAGATCGTCTTGTTGCGGAAGATCGCCGTCTCCACCTTCGCCAGCCGCGCCGAGAGCTCATGTCCGCCGGCCGAAGCCGTGATGCCAAGCGCGACCGATCGCTGCTCCGGCGCGCGCAACGGGCTCGGGCGACCCCACGTGATCTGCTGCAGCGCGAGACGCAGCGGCTCCGCGTAGGCGAATTCGCCGTCGAGCAGGCTCAGCGCCGTCTGCAGCGCCGCAAGCTCCTTGTCCGTGAACGCGATCGGGGGCAGGTGGAAGTTCTCCGGACGCAGCGAGTAGTTCTCCTGCTCTGCTGCCCCGTCCGCCGGACGCTCGACCGTCAGCTGGATGCGCAGCGATTCGAGCTCTGAGCGATCCGCATAGAAGCGACGTGCGAAGGCGTCTTCGTTCATGCCGCTGTAGCCCTCGACGTCGCGACGGATCTCCAGCGCCGTGACCGGACGACGCTCGGCCATCAGGTAGGAGATCAGCGACAGCTGGCGGATCAGCTTCTCGGTGTCCTTTGCCATGAAGCAGCACCATAGAAGTTGGCGGGGAGGCGGCTCCAGCGCGAACGCTTCGCCGAACCGCTATTTGCGAAGTTTCAGGCCGCTTCGCGCGCAGGCTCGTCGGTCAGCGCGATCTGCACCCCGACTTCAGCCGCCGGCACAGCAGACTCCGCCCGCTCGGCCACAAGCGGCGCCGGCTCGGGGGTCGGCTCGCCACGCCGTGGACGCTCCGCGTCCTCGACCTGATCGTTTGCCGCCGCTCGCTCGCCGAAGAACGCACTGCCGCCGATCGCGCGGTCGAAGCCCGACCAGCAGGCACCCGGCGCCAGCTCCTTCTCGATCCTGTCGAAGCTGCCCAAGCGCCCGCCGAGGTTGTCGATCATGTGCACCAGCGTCGCCTCGCGCGTACACGGAAGGACCGGGCTGCCGTGCTCCAGTGAGCCGTGGTGAGAGAGGATGATGTGGCACACCGCCTGCGAGAGCTCCGGCGGAAAGCCCTCGATCTCCTCGATCGCACGGCGGATGCGGTAGTAGCCAAGCGCAATCTCACCCTGTAGCTTGCCCGCGTCGGTCAGCTCGATGTTCTGCGGATCCTCCGTGTAGGCCTCCAGCTTGCCGATGTCGTGCAGCAGGGCCCCCGTGACCGCCACGTCACGGTCGATCCCTCCGAACGTCGCGCTGATCGCGCTTACCGCCTGCGCCACGCCCAGACAGTGCTCCAAGAGGCCGTGCTCGTAGGCCTGGTGGTAGTACTTCGCCGCCGGCGCCACCCTGTAGCCGGCCCACAGCTCGGAGTCCTCGCCGAACACGCGTTCCAGCAGCAACAGCAAATGTGGCTCCTGGACTGTGCCCAGCAGCTCGCGTATCTCGTGCTCCATCTGCGCCACGCCGCGAACCGGTCCATCAATCAAATCATCGAGAGAGAAGGTCCCGGGATCGGCCGCTTCCAATCCGTGCAGGTTGATCTGCGGCCCGAAGCGCGGGTGGACGTTGTAGCGACCGCGCACGTGGACAGGCGTACCCGCTCTCGCAAGCCGCTCGACCTCCGCCAGCTCCTCCCAGATCATGCACGCGAGCGCGCCCGTGCGGTCGCCCAGCTGCAGGCGCAGGTAGTCGCCGCCGTCGCGACGCTGGCGGCGCTCGGCCTGGCGCACGAGCAGGACCTGGTCGATCTCGATGCCGTCTGTGAGCTCGTTGACGAGCATGGTCTGAAAGTAGATGGAGGTGCGGACGCGACAGACGATCCAGCCGCCGGCTCAGTGGCGCGCGGCCGCGCGTACGGCCACGTCGCGGGTTCCCTGATCCAGCTGCGCGAGGTGTGTGGAGAGCTCGTCCAGTCGCGCCATGATCGCCTGCTCGCCGTCGCTGATGCGGTCGGCGCGAGCTTGCGCCTCCGGCACCTCGCGGCTGGCGACGAAGCGCTGCGCAACCGCCGCCGTCAGCACTGAGAAGACGCCGATGCCCGTGAGCATCAGCACGATCGCGATCGCCCGGCCGGCGTCGGTGTGCACGTTCGCGCTTTCGCCGTTCGTCGTGACGAAGCCGATCGCCCACCAGATGCCGTCCCAGTCGGACACCCGATGCACCGCCGTCGCCTCCACCTGCGCCAGCGCCACGCCGCCGCCGAGCACGAGGAACACTGCCAGCGCCGCCACGTAGCCCACGCCCTCGAGTGAGAGCAGACCCTTCGAGAGGAACTGAAAGCCGCGGGCGACCCGCAGCAGCCGCAGCAGGCGGAAGGCCCGCAGCCCCTGCACCGCCGCCGGCGCGAACGGCGGCGTCAGCACGAGCATCGGCAACGCCAGCGGGAACTGGCGCATCCAGCTGCGCCAGTCACTCGCGAGCAGCAAGATCGCGACGAGCTCGACGAAGAACGCAAGCCAGATCGCCCAGTCGCCGATTACCGCCGCCATGTGCCAGGTGTGCGTCAGCGGCTGCTCCTCGAGGATCAGGTCCGGGATCACTAGCAGAGCGGCGATCGTCAACGGGATGCGCAAGCGCGCGTCGACCGCCGCCGCCGTTGTGCGGTGAAGCCTCATCGGGATCTCCTCGGCGCGCACCGATCCAGCCTTTAGAGCGCATCGTGCACCTGTCCGTCTGCTAAAGGTCAGCTCGGCCCATGTCGCCGCCCTTCCTGCTCTCCGTGCTCGATCAGTCGCCCATCGCCGAGGGCGCCGGCGGCGCACAGGCGCTGCGCAACACGATCGACCTCGCCCAGCTCTGCGACGAGCTCGGCTACCACCGCTACTGGGTCGCCGAGCACCACGGTGGACCGATGCTCGCCGGACCCAGCCCCGAGGCCTTGATCGGACCGATTGCAGGCGCCACCTCGCGCATCCGCGTCGGCAGCGGAGGCGTGATGCTGCCCCATTACAGCCCGTTCAAGGTCGCCGAGACCTTCAGCCTGCTCGCCGGGCTGTTCCCCGGACGGATCGACCTCGGCATCGGTCGCGCCGCCGGCACCGACCCGATGACAACCTTCGCGCTGCAGCGCGACCGCCGCCAAGCCGCCGCCGACGACTTTCCACAGCAGCTCGCCGAGTTGCTCGCCTATCTGAACGACAAAATGCCCGCCGACCATCCGTTCGCGCGGCTGGCCAAGACGCTGCCCGGTCGCCCGGAGAAGCCCGAGCCTTGGTTGCTCGGCTCCTCCCAGCAGAGCGCAATCTGGGCCGCCGAACTCGGCATGCCCTACGCCTTCGCCGACTTCATCAACTCCGCCGGTGTCGAGATCGCAGCGCTCTACCGCGAACGCTTCGCCGAACACGAGCACGCCGACGGTCTGAAGCCGCGGACCGCCGTCGCCGTGTGGACGATCTGCGCCGAAACCGACGAGCAGGCACAGGGACTGGCGAGCAGCGGGCGCATGGCCTTCACGCTGCTGCGGCGCGGAGAACTGATCGCCGTGCCGCCGCCCGAGACGGCGCTCGAGTTCATCGCCCGCGAGGAGCAGGCGCGTGCAGAAGCAGGCAACGCTTCGGCCTCAGGGCAACCGCGCACCCAGCGAAGGACCGTCGTCGGCTCGCCCGAGACCGTGCGGGGCGAGCTCGAGGACGTAGCCGAGAAATACGGCGCCGGCGAGGTGATCGCCGTGAACGTCCTCTACGACCACCAAGCGCGGCGACGCTCATACGAGCTGCTCGCTCAGGCCTTCCAGGACTGATCAAGACGCACCGTCCCGGGCACGGCGTTCGCGTCGGATAGAGCGCATAGACGACAGCAGGGCTCAAGTTTGAGCCCTGCTGTGACGACCAATCGCGCGTGCCATCCCGCATGTTGAAACTTCGTTGGCCTGCACGATGCAGCATCTGCAACTGCCCGCTCGGCGCCGGAACACGAGCCGCGGGGGACACCGAGGCGCGTCTCGTGACCTGTACGAGCTGTCTCGAGCGAGTGTGTGAAGCCACGCTTTCCGATCCCTCTGAGCCCGTTCCGAACGCACTCGATCGAGGCCGGCCCGGGGCAAGCGTCGGGCGCGAGTATCGCCGCCGCAGAGGCAATCGCGAAGCCCGTGTGCGCCGGCGCCACCCCCACATCGGCGGCTTGCTCCTCGCCCTCGGCACCTCGCCGCAGCACGAGCGGGCATTCGCACATGGCCAACTCGGTGAGGAGACCGTCGCCCGCGCCCTCGAGCGTCGCCTCGCCAACGGTCCCGCCGCGCTGCTGCACGACCGCCGGATGCCGGGCGGCTACGGCAACATCGATCATCTCGCCGTCGCCCCTCGCGGCGTCTACGTGATCGACGCCAAGGCCATCAAGGGCAAGGTGCGCGTGCGACGTGGGGGGCCGGGCACCTCCAGGCTGCAGATCAACGGACGGACCCGCAACAAGCTCGTCCTCGGCCTCGCCCGCCAGGTCGACGCCGTCCGCAGCGGGCTCGATGCCGAAGGGCACCGCGGCGCTCCCGTCACTGGAGTGCTCTGCTTCACCGAGGCCGACTTTCCGCTGTTCGGCCGCATGCAGATAGACGGCTACCTGCTGCGCCACCGCCGCGCGCTCGCCAAGGAGCTCAACGCTTCCGGCCCCTTGACGCCGCAGGCGATCGATTCGCTCCTGTGCAGCCTCAGCGAGCGGTTTCCGCCCGCGTAGCGCGCCGCGTATTCCTGCTTCGTTACCCCTTGGCACCCCCTGGCGAACGTCGCCGAGAGGACGACTAACTCCCCCGCTCGGCAAGATACGCGCCCAGCAACCGCTTCGGCGCTCTCGCCAGCCAAGCCTCGACGAGCACTTCCTCGAGCTCAGGAATGGCGATACGGTCGAGTCGCACGAGGATCGCCGCGTAGCCCTCGAAGTGAGACGTCGTGAAGTACACGCTCGGATCGTCTTCCAGCAGGGCCTGCTTGGCGCCCAGATGCTCGACACGGGCACCGAGCACCGGACCCTGCGGTGCTCGCTCGCCGAGCTCCTCGACTTCCTTCGGGCGCAGCGGGCGCTCCCACACGAACAGCTTCTCCTTCACGCGCCACTGGCGCTGTTCGCGCGCGACGCGCTGCTCGCTCTCTGGCAGCGAGAGCGCGATGCGCGCCACGTCCTGCCAATCGCTCATGACCTCGTTCTACAGGGTCAGGCTCGCTCAGCGACGGCCGCGGACGTGAGGTCGCTTTCGCGACGGCGTGTAGCCGGCCGCGGTGAGGCGGTTGACGTACTTCCCCAGCGGTCCGCGCTTGGTGCCATGCGTGACAAGATCGAGGATCGTCAAGCCGATCACGATCAGCGGGATCAGCAGGAGGAGCATCAAATCGACGTCCGGGATACCCACGCCGAGCAACGGCTTGCTCGAGCTGGGCGGACGGTGCACGCTCGCAGCGCCGAGCGCCTGTTCGTAGCGAACCCCCAAGACGCCCGAGCTTGCGCCCGAACCGCCCTCCGTCCCACCGAGACCGCGAGCGATGAACGCGCCCACGCGAGCGACGATCTGCACCATCCGACTGCAGCCACCGGTGCTTCCCGCGGATCTCAGTTCGCGCAGCGCGCGACGTTCCAGGTGGGTGATGCGCGAGGGGACGATGTGCAGTCGTGCGGCCGCCGCGTTCGGGGCTAGTGGATCGAGCGGGCCGAGGCCAGTTCTCAGCTCGAGTAGCTGCCGTTGCGTGCTCGGTAGGTCGCCGAGGCAGCCCTGGAACCGGGCGACGGTGGCTTTGAGCACGCGTTCGCGCCGCGCGATGCGTGCGTGCGCGTGTGCACCATGTGCCCCTTCGATCGTCGGGAGCTGTCCGTAGCCTGGGCCTAGTGGTCCGTACGTGCCTGCGGGCGCCGGGCCGCCGCCGGAGCCGCCTACTCCAGGCGCACCGCCCGACGTCGAAGCCGAGCCACTTGGACGCGGTGTGGGCGCGGCTGTTGGCGTACCACTGGAGGGCGCCCCGACTTTGGCTGAGCCGGACGCCTGCACCGAGACGGGCGCTTTTGCGGAGCCGCCCGTGCGCACGGTCACGGCCGGCGACGACGTGGTCACGGCGGGCGTCGTCACCGAGCCGACCGGCGCTTTCACTGTCACTTTGGGCTCTTTCGTCGAGCCGGCCGAAGGTGCGCTCGCTTTCACGGTGACCGTAGGTGCTTTCGGAGCCGTCGCCGGAGCTTTCACGAGCACAGAGGGGCTTTTTACTGGCACCGCCGGAGTCGTCACTTTGACCGATGGAGTTTTCACGGCGACAGGAGGAGCTTTCGCAGACACCGTCGGCGTCGTCACCGTCGCCCCGGTTTTCGTCGTTGAAGCGGACGGGGTCGTGACCGAGATGCTCGGCACGCTGACGGTCCCGACCGGCGTCTTGACCGGGACGCTCGGCGTGCTCACGGTCACCGTGGGCAAGCTCAGCGAGGACGCCGTCGGAACCTGCGCGAGCGCAACCATCAGCGCCACGGCTAGACAGACTGAAAGGGCCTTCTTGCGGGAATTCATCGGCGAGCCATCCATAACTCCTAGAACATTCGTCTACTCGGACTTACGTGCTCTTTACCCGGAGTAAGAATCCCCAACCACGGGCGCCGAAGTTTCGCCCGCGTCGATCAGCGCCGGTCGATCCTTCGACTCGCGGCTTCATCCAGCCTCGGGACGACGAGGCAAGGCCGATAGGTCGGCGACCGCTCGCTACTAAGGCTCGAGCCGATGCGGCCCGCGATAGAGGAACGTCACCTCGCGCACGTTCTCCTGCCCGAGCATCTGCATCAAGAGACGCGTCAGGCCGAAGCCGAAACCGCCGTGCGGCGGTGCTCCAAAACGGAAGAAATCGAGGTAGTACTGGATCGGCTCGACGTCGACCTTCTTCTCCTCGGCCTGCGCGAGCAGCCGCTCATAGCGGTGCTCGCGCTGCGCACCGGTCGTCAGCTCGATGCCACGCCACAGCAGGTCGAAGCTCTTGGTCACGGTCGGCCGATCCTCGTAGCGCATGTGGTAGAAGGGCCGCACCGACGTCGGGTAGTCGGTGACGAACGCGAACTCGTGCCCGTGGCGCTCCTTGACGAGCGCCGACAAGGCACGCTCGCTCGGCGGGTCAAGGTCGTGTCCCGCAGGCGGCGCCTGATGGCCGGACTCGCGCAACTGCTCCTTGGCGTCCTCGAGCGTGATCCGCGGGAAGGGCAGCTCGGGCACGACGAGCGCCGTGTCGAACGTTTGCGCGATCTGCTCGCCGTGCACGCCCTTGACGACCGCGAGCGTGTGCGCGAGCCAGCGCTCCTGGAAGGACATCACGTCCTCGTGTGAGTCGATCCACGAGATCTCCGTATCGACGCTCGTGAACTCCGTGTCGTGGCGCGAGGTGAACGACGGGTTGGCACGGAACACCGGGCCGATCTCGAACACCTTGCCGAACCCGGCCGCCATCGCCATCTGCTTGTAGAACTGCGGCGATTGGGCGAGCGTCGCCATGCGATCGAAGTACTCGAGTTTGAACAGCTCCGCGCCGGACTCGGTCGCCGCGCCGGTCAGCTTCGGCGAGTGCAGCTCGATGAAGCTTTCTTTGGCCCAGAACTCGCGCATCGCGCGCTCGGTCGTCGTCTGAACTTCGAAGATCAGCTTGCGGTCGGGCCGGCGCAGGTCGACGTAGCGCCAGTCCATCCGCTTGTCGAGCGCCGAATCGGGTGCGATCGGCACCTCCGGATCAGCCAGCGAGTCGACCTCGAGCTCCTCCAGCTTGAGCTCCAGGCCACCCAGGTTCACGCGCTCGTCTGCCTTCACCGTGCCGAGCACCGTCACCGCCGACTCAGGCGTGAGCGTCGAGACCAGCTCGTTCAGCTCGCTCGGCTGATCGCTCTTCGAAAGCACGACCTGGGCCATGCCCGTTTCGTCGCGCAACACGATGAACTGCACGCGCTTCTGATCGCGCAGGGCGTTGACCCAGCCGCGCAGCCTGACGCGCTCGTCGATCTTCTGCGACAGCTCAGCTATCAGCGTGCGTTCCACGACGCCGGACCCTATCCAACGCGCAGCGCGAGAACCCGCCGAAGCGCGGATGAAGCGTACGAGAACGCGCCGAAGCGGCGAGTGAAGCGTCGTATCGTGCCTGGCGCGCGCGAGGCGGCGAGACGAAGACATCAACAGAGAAAGGCTGGACGAGATGGACAAGCGCAAACTGGCGGGCCTCGAGGTCTCCGCAATCGGACTTGGCTGCATGGGCATGTCGGCCTTCTACGGCAGCACCGATGCAGACGAGGGAATCGCCACGATCCAGCGGGCGCTCGAGCTCGGCATCGACTTCATCGACACCGCGCAGCTGTACGGGCCGCTGACGAACGAGGAACTGGTCGGCCGCGCGGTCGAGGGACGCCGCGACGACTACGTGATCGCGACGAAGTTCGCGCGGCGCATGGACGAGGCAACGCCGGGGGACATGTCCAGCACCGGCCAACTGGACGGCTCAGCGGAGCACGTGCGCACGTCGGTCGACGGTTCGCTGAAGCGACTCAAAACAGACCACATCGACCTGTACTACCAGCACCGCGTCGACCCAAATGTTGAGATCGAGGAGACCGTCGGCGCGATGGCCGAGCTGGTCGAGCAGGGCAAGATCCTGCACATCGGCCTCTCCGAGGCGGCACCCGAGACGATCCGTCGTGCTCACGCGGTTCACCCGATCACGGCCGTGCAGACGGAGTACTCGCTGTGGACGCGCGATCCCGAGGCCGAGGTGCTGCCAACCTGCCGCGAGCTCGGCATCGGCTTCGTCCCCTACTCGCCGCTCGGCCGCGGCTTCCTCTCCGGGCGCTTCTCCTCGCCGGAGGACCTCGACGAGGGCGACTTCCGCCGCAAAGGACCGCGCTTCACGGGCGAGAACCTCGAGTCGAACCTGGAGCTCGCCGCCAAGGTCAAGGAGCTCGCCGAGGAAATGCAGATCACGCCGGCGCAGCTCGCGATCGCGTGGGTGCTCGCCCAGGGCGAGCACCTCGTGCCGATCCCGGGAACCAAGCGCAGAACCTACCTCGAGCAGAACGTCGCCGCCGCTGAGGTCGAGCTGAGCGACGAGGACCTCGCGCGAATCGAGGACGAGCTGCCCGCCGTCTCCGGCGAGCGTTACGACGAGGCCGGGATGGCTTCGGTCAACCTCTGACCCACGCGTACCGCCGCAAGCCGTCCGGCCCGCTGCGCCGGGCGGCCGCGGCGCATCAGGGAGACGCGAGCATTCCCCTCATCATCCGCAGCATCGCGGCCACGACGGCCGCGCGGGGGACATCTTCGTGCTCGAGCCACCACAGCGCAAGCCCGGTCAGTGAGCTGCGGATCACCTCGCCCAGCGGCTCGAGCTCGGCCTCTGCCAGCGGCGGGCCGAACTCGCGCAGCATCGCCACGTCGGCCGCGCGCTGGCGGCGACGTAGCTCGCGCTGAAGCTTCCTCAGCTCGACATCGCCGGCAATGTCCTGGAACAGCACGCGCGAGCTGTACGGGTGTTCGGCGACATGCGCGAACCAGGCGTCGATCATCGCCTCCAGCCGATACCCCACGGGGCCGTCGGTCTCAAGGAAGGTGCCGAGCGGTGCCGCCGCGAGCTCGTCGCGGCGGCGCTCGAGCAGTCTCATGCAGAGATCCTGCTTTGTGTCGAAGTGTCGGTAGAGCATTGGCTTGCTCACCCCCGCAGCCGCGCAGATGTCCTCGACCGTCGTTGCCTCATATCCCCGCTCGGCGAACAGCCGCGCGGCGGCCTGCTCGATCAGCGCCCGACGCTCCGCAGCCGGCAGCCGGAGGCGAGCTGTGCCGGCCCCGGAAACCGCCTTCTCTGTATCCTCGGGTAGAGTTACCATATGGTATACTGAAGAGTAACATGCTCTGTCGATGGTCCCCGCCAGCGTGATCGCCTCGTTCCACCTGGCCAACGTGGGCAAGCTCGCCGGACTGCGACTGCTGCGCCGGGCGACACCGGGCGGTCTCGCCCCCGGCCTGCGCTACGGGGTGCTCGCCGTCGCCTCGCCGCTCAGCGAGAGTCGGCTGCCGCGCCCCGACCCCGGCCACGTCGCACTGATCGCCGCGTGGGACGACGACAGCTCGCTCGATCACTTCCTCGCCGATCACCCGCTCGCCGTCGCCCTGCAGGACGGCTGGCGCACGCGCCTACAGGCGACGCATGTCTTCGGTGGCTGGCCGCCGCTGGCCGGGCTGGTCGGCGATGACGCGCCGGCGATGGGCGACGAGGAGCCCGCGGCGGCATTGACGATCGGCCGTCTGAGGCTGTCCCAGGCGCCGCGCTTCTTGAAGGCCGGCGCCGCCGCAGAACGTCTGGCCGTGCGGGATCGGGCAATGCTGCGCGGCACCGGCCTGGCGCGACCGCCCGGACTCGTCGCGACCTTCTCGCTGTGGCGCACGACGCGCGAGATGCGCGCGTACGCGGGCGGCGCCTCGGGCTCGGAGCATCGCGCGGCGGTAAAGGCCCACGCGAAGCGCCCCTTCCACCACGCCTCCGCCTTCATCCGCTTCAGGCCCTACGGCGCCGAGGGCGAGTGGGACGGCGAGAACCCGTTGGCGCAGGCCCCGCCCGCCCCGGCGCCGCTCGCCTGAGCGCGCGCAGCCAGGGGCGGGAAGGTCAGTCGTTAGAGCCGAGCCGACTTAGGAAGGGCAGCGGAAGAACCACTTGCGCGGGTCGCTTGGCGGCGGCTTCTTGGCGCCGGTGTAGGTCAACGAGAGCTTCGCGTAGACGGTCGCGCCTTTGCATTTTTTCGAGCCCGTCGCCTTGACGGTCGCGGGATAGCTCACGTTCTTGCCTTCCGAGCAGTTCGGTTCGCAGGTGTTCGTCACAAACGTGCCCTTCCCCGAGGCGGTCGCGCCACCGAAGCTCGACCAGGTCAGCCCTTTCAGGACGGTGTTCCCGTCGCCGCAGGTGAGCGTCAGCAGCTTCGGCCGGGAGGCCGCCTTGTTGCAGTTCGTGATCTTCAAAGGCGTCGCTGCCGAGGCGGAGATGGCGAAGGCGGCGATCACGATCGCCGCGGCGAGCAGGACGCCCGCAGTCAGGTGGTGCTTGCGGAGAGTTGTCATGCGCGGGTATTTCCACATGCCCGCCTCGCATCCTGCGATCCGTCGCTAGGACTCCGCCTCGGCCTCCGTGGCCAGCTCGACCTCGACCGAGAACTCCTCGGAGGGAACGCTCTCGATGAGATCGATCGAGCCCGCCGCACGGAGATCCTCGAGCCCGAGCGCCAGCGCCTGAAGGCGCTCCTCGCGCTCGTACACGACAACCCGTCGAACCGGCGCTCGCATCGGGCGACGCGCCTCGGACTTGGCCTTGCGCACTTCCTTGAGCACGTCGGCAGCCACGCCAAGCGCCTCGTCCTCCAGCGGCGCGCCGTCAGCCTCCACCGTGCCGAGCGCCTCGAGCAGCTCCTCGGCTCCGGGCCAGCCGGCTCGGTGCACCGAGCCGGGCTGCCACCACGACCACACCTCCTCAGCTACGAACGGTAGGAAGGGGGCGAGCAGGCGCTGGAAGACCGACAGTGAACGGCGCAGCGCGCGGCTCACCGAGGCGGCGCCTTCGCGCGCGGCCTGTGACTCGCCGGCGTCGTATCGACGGCCCTTGACGAGCTCCAGGTAGTAGTCGCAGTACCACCAGAAGAACACCTCCACGCGCTCCAGGGCACGCGCGTAGTCGTAGTCATCGAAGCTGCTCGTCGCGTCGGCCACGACCGCTGCGAGACGAGCGATCATCGCGCGGTCGAGCGGGTTGCTCAGCGCGTCGCCCTCTGCCGGCAGGTCGGCGAGCGCGAACTTCGATGCGTTCAAGAGCTTCACGGCAAGGCGCCGGCCGACCTTCATCTGCTGCTGGTCAAACGCCGTGTCGGTGCCCGGCCTGCCGCTCGCGGCCCAGTAGCGAACGGCGTCGGCGCCGTACTCCTCGAGCAGGTGCATCGGCGTCACGACGTTGCCCTTGGACTTGGACATCTTCTTGCGATCCGGGTCGAGCACCCAGCCGGAGATCGCCGCGTCCGACCACGGCAGCGCGTCGTAGTCAAGCTGCGAGCGCAGAATCGTCGAGAACAGCCAGGTCCTGATGATGTCGTGTGCCTGCGGGCGCAAGTCCATCGGAAAGACGCTCGCGAACAGCTCCCGATCCTCGCTCGCCCCAGCCGGACCGGCTGTGTGCCCAGCCGCGATCTGGGGTGTGAGCGACGAGGTGGCCCACGTGTCCATCACGTCTGGGTCACCGACGAAGCCTCCCGGCACGCCACGCTGCTCGGGCGTGTAGGCGTCGGGCACGTCGGTCGAGGGATCGACCGGCAGTTGCTGCTCGCTCGCCGCGATCGGCCGGCCGTAGACGATGGCGCCACGCTCGTCGAGCGGGTACCAGACGGGAAAGGGAACGCCGAAGAAACGCTGGCGGCTGACGCACCAGTCTCCGGTCAGGCCGCCCACCCAGTCCTCGTAGCGGGCGCGCATGTACGGCGGGTGCCAGTGCAGCTCACGGCCCCGCTCGATCAGCTCCTCGGTGTGCGCCATCGTGCGCACGAACCACTGCCGGCTCGTGACGATCTCGACCGGCCGCTCGCCCTTCTCAAAGAACTTCACCGCCCGCGTCAGGAGGGTCGGCTCGCCGACCATGTCGCCAGCCTCTTCGAGCAGCTCGACGGTCCGTTTACGCGCCTGGTTCACCGTCCTGCCCTGCAGCTGCCCGTACTCGCGCCGCGCGCGCTCGACGTCCTCGGACTCCCACCCCTCGGTGCCCCACGGAACCTCCGCCAGACGTCCATCGGGCCCAAGCACCGAGCGTACGGGCAGGGAGAGCTCGCGCCACCAGACGACGTCGGTCAGGTCGCCGAACGTGCACACCATCACGAGGCCGGTGCCCTTCTCGGGATCCACGAGCGGATGTGTGAGCACGGGGACGCGCGTGCCGAACAGCGGCGTCACCACCTCCCTCCCGACGAGCTCGCGCTGGCGCTCGTCGTCAGGATGCGCCAGCAGCGCCACGCATGCCGGGATCAGCTCAGGTCGCGTGGTCTCGATCAGCGCGCTCTCTTCGCCTCGCTCGCCGGCGCTCACGCCGGCCACGCGAAAGCGAACGCGGTGCATCGCTCCGGGGCGCTCGCGATCCTCGAGCTCGGCCTGTGCCACGGCGGTCTGGAAGTCCACGTCCCACAGCGTCGGCGCCTCCAGCTGGTAGGCCTCGCCGCGCGCGAGCAGGCCGAGGAACGAGCGCTGCGAGATGCGCTGCGCATGGGCGCCGATCGTCGTATAGGTCATCGACCAGTCGACTGACAACCCAAGACGGCGCCACAGCTCCTCGAACGCCCGCTCGTCGGTCTCCGTCAGGCGCAGACACAACTCGACGAAGTTGGGGCGCGAGATCGACACCGGCTCCTTCTCGGAGGGCTCGGCGGGCGGCGCGAAGTCGGGGTCGTATGCGACTGACGGGTCGCAGCGCACGCCGAAGTGGTTTTGCACGCGCCGCTCCGTGGGCAGGCCATTGTCATCCCAGCCCATTGGATAGAAGACGGCCTTGCCGCGCATCCGCTGGTAGCGGGCGACAGCGTCTGTGTGCGTGTATGAGAAGACGTGCCCGACGTGTAGCGAGCCGCTCACTGTCGGTGGCGGCGTGTCGATCGAGAACACGCGCTCGCGCGGTGTGCCACGCTCGAAGCGGTAGCAACCATCGCGCTCCCATACCTCGCTCCACTTCTGCTCGAGGCCCTCGAGCGTCGGGCGCTCGGGGACCTGCGCAGGCTGTGCAGCGAGGATCGCGGGGGTCTCTGTTATCTGGTCTGGCGGCAAGCGTTGATCGTATCCGCCCACCGCGGGGCGATGGGGACGCCGCGCGACCGCTGCGAGCGTGGGCTCCTAAGCGGCGAGCGGGAGCTCGAGCACGACGTCGCCCGCGCTGCAGTGAGCGGCGCGCGAGCGCTCGGCGCGCTGGCTGTTGTGCGAGGGGCAGTAGACGCCGCGCACCTCGCCGTCGGCCATGCCGTAGGCCATCCACACGCCACCATCCCAGATGAAATGGAAGAAGCGCGCTTCGTGGTCACCGCCGGCGTCGAGCTCGCGCTGCCACGCCTGTGCGACGACATCGCGGCTTATGCGCGAGCGGCACGAGCAGCCTTCGACCGCTCCGCTCCACACGCAGCGCAGTGGCAGCTGGGTGACCATCGAACCGACTCCGGCGTCGCCGAGCTGACGATCGATCGTCGATCCATCCGCCTGAAGAACATCCATTGCCTGGCCTCCCAGCCTTTCTGCCCCAAGGGGGCTACTTCCTGTCGTCCTTTGCGTTCCAATCGGGCAATTCATGTCGTACCTTTCGGACGACAGCGGATTTTCCGTTCGGGCGGGAGTGATTTCTGGACACGTGTCCTAATTACGCTGAGACCCACACAGGGACTGGACCAAGCGGCGGCGTCCGGCTGCCCCGAGCAGCTGCTTGCGATTCGTTCCGGAGCCCCAGCGCGAGCGCACTACGCTGAGCGCCATGCCTGGGGAGGCGAGACGGATCATCCGCACGCTCGACGAGCTCGACGCGACGTGGCTGCAGAGCGCACTCGGCACGGGTCCGATCGAGGCGTTCTCGACCGAGCCGATCGGCACGGGGCAGATGAGCGAGAGTCACCGCGTGTCGCTCGGCTACGCCGACGCCGGCCCGGGAGGCGCCGGTGGCGATGCGCCCGGCGTCGGACCTGGACCGGCGACGATCGTGCTGAAGCTGGCTGCGCAGGACACGGCCAGCCGGGCAACGGGGGTGGGGCTCGGCATCTACGCGCGCGAGGTGCGCTTCTATGACGAGCTGGCGCCGCGCATCGGGGGACCGCTGCCGAGCTGCGCGCTGGCTCTGTTCGACGAGTCCGAGGGCTGGTTCACGCTGCTGCTCGAGGACGCGGCGGGTGCGCAGCCGGGCGATCAGATCGCCGGCTGCAGCGTCGCTCAGGCACGCCTGGCGATGCATGCGCTGGCGCGCCTTCACGCGCCCGTGCTCGGCGACCCGGCGCTCGCCGGCAGCGACTGGCTGAACCGGCCGAGCCCGGTCAACCAGGCGCTCGTCGCCCAGCTCCTGCCAGGCTTCCTCGGGCGCTACGGCGAGCGCGTCGCGCCCGAGCACGCGGCGCTGGCAGAACGCTTTGTCGAGCGTCTCGACGTGTGGCTGGCCGACCGGCGCGGGCCGGAGGGGCTCGTGCACGGCGACTTCCGCCTGGACAACCTGCTGTTCGGCGAGCCGGGCTCGGCTAAGCCACTGACCGTGGTCGACTGGCAGACGGTCGGCTGGGGCGGCGCGATGACCGATGCCGCCTACTTCCTTGGCGGGGGGCTGCTACCCGAGGAGCGCGCCCGCCACGAGCGCGAGCTGCTCGGCGAGTATCACGAGGCATTGCTCGCGCAGGGGGTGCAAGGCGTGTCGTGGGAGACGTGCTGGGAGGAGTACCGCCGGCACACGTTCGCGGGCGTGCTGATGGCGATCCTCGCGCCGATGCTGGTCGAGCGGACGGAGCGCGGCGATGACATGTTCATGGCGATGCTCTCCCGCCACGCTCGGCATGTGCTCGAGCTCGAGGCCGAGGAGCTCCTGCCAGACGCGCACAGCGCGCCGGCGGCGGCGCTACGCCCAGTGGCGGCGGACGAGGCGCAGCACGAGCCGGGGCCAGAGCCGCTGTGGAGCGAGAGCTGGTACTTCGACGCGATCGCCGCCGACGGGAGCGTCGGTACGTGGGTGCGTATCGGGCGCTACCCCAACATCGGCATCTGCTGGTACACGGCACTCGTCTGCGGGCCCGGTCGCGCGACGGTCGCCGCGATCGACTTCGCCGCGCCGCTGCCACGCGGCAAGGATCTCGCGCTCGAGACCGAGGCGCTGCGTGCCGAGCACCGCTGCGCGGAGGAGCTGGAGCGCTTCGAGGTGACACTGCAGGCCCTCGCCGAGGCCCACGACGATCCGTCGGCACTCCTGCGCGGTGAGCCCGGGCGCGGTGAGCAGCTCGAGCTCGACCTCTCCTGGCAGACAGCCGGCGAGCCCTATGCCTACCGGCTCACGACACGCTACGAGATCCCCTGCACCGTGTCCGGGACGATCCGGATCGGGGATCAGTTACTCGAGCTCGACGGTGCCGTCGGCCAGCGCGACCATTCGTGGGGCACGCGCGACTGGTGGTCGATGGACTGGGTGTGGAGCGCTGCGCATCTCGACGACGGCACCCACCTGCACGCGGTCGAGCTGCGCCTTCCCGGCATGCCGACGCTCGGTGCCGGCTACACCCAACGAGCCGGCGACTCGCCGCTGATCGAGCTGACCGGCGTGACGGCGGATGAGACGTTGCGCACGGACTGTCTCATCGATGACGCTCGGCTACTGCTCGACCCGGTGGGACTCGACATCGAGCTGCGCCCGCTGGCGCATGCGCCGCTGCGACTGGTTGCAGGGGACGGACGCGTCTCGCACTTCGCCCGCTCGATGTGCGGCGTGCGCTGCGCGGACGGGCGCACCGGGCTGGCTTGGGTTGAGTGGAACCTCAATCAGCCGCGTTAGTCGTTTGCGGTGAGCGCTCCGAGCAGGTCGGCGAAGCGCTCGCGCGAGGCCTCGCGGCGCGTCGGGAGGTGTTCGCTGGGTACTTCGTTGGGTGGCGGGGAGTAGCCGTGCAGGATGCGGCGGGCGACGGTCTGGCGGTGGACCTCATCGGGGCCGTCGTAGATGCGGGC
This sequence comes from uncultured Solirubrobacteraceae bacterium, assembly GCA_963704495.1. Lineage (GTDB taxonomy): Bacteria > Actinomycetota > Thermoleophilia > Solirubrobacterales > Solirubrobacteraceae > Palsa-744. Next base: position 177,961 of record OY969911.1, read on the forward strand.
GGCGCGGGCGAAGCGGTACATCTGCTCGAGCGGCAGGTCGGTCGAGTAGCCGAGCGAGCCGTGCGCCTGCAGCGCGCGGTCGACGACGTCGTGCAACACCTTGGCGCCGTAGAACTTGATCAGGGCGATGTCGACGCGGGCGGCGCTCGCTCCCTGCGTGTCCATCACCCACGCGGCGTGCAGCGTCATCAGTCGTGCTGCCTGCATCTCGGCGGCGCTGTCGGCGATCCAGTTCTGCACGGTCTGCTTCTCAGACAGCAGCGAGCCGTGCGCTTGGCGGTAGGTGGCGCGCTCGCACATCATGTCGAAGGCGCGGCGCGCGACGCCGAGCCAGCGCATGCAGTGGTGGATGCGCCCCGGGCCGAGCCGCTGCTGCGCGAGCATGAAGCCGTCGCCGTCACCGCCGAGCAGCGCGTCGGCCGGTAGCGCGAACGTTCTCGTAGAGGATTTCCGAATGACCGCCGTAGGCGCCGAATGACTCCCACGGGTGCTCCATCGTGGGCACGTCGCGCACGATCATCCACGCCGGGTGTGTCGACGGGAACGATGAACATGGACGCCCGCTGGGAGGCCGCGCGCCTCGGGGTCGGTGACGGCCATCACGATCAGGAAGTCGGCGATCGAGCCATTCGAGGAGAACCACTTGCTTGCCGTCGATCACCCACTCGTCACCGTCGCGAACGGCGCGTGTCTGCAGCTGCGTGGGATCGGAACCGGGCGTGTGCGGCTCGGTCATGCTGAACGCGCTGCGCAGGTCGCCGGCGAGCAGCGGGTGCAGCCAGCGGTCCTTCTGCTCGGGCGTGCCGGCCATCGCGAGGATCTCCGAGTTGCCCGAGTCGGGCGCGGCGTTGCCGAACGCCAGCGGCGCGATCGGCGAGGTGCCGAGGATCTCGTGCATCAGTCCCAGGCGCACCTGGCCCATGCCCTGCCCGCCCAGCTCGGGCGGCAGGTGGGCAGCCCACAGACCGCGCGCCTTGACCTGCTCCTGCAGCGGGGCGATCGCCTCGCGTAGCCCGTCGAGACCGAGCTCGTGCCAGATCGCCTCGAGCGGCCAGATCTCGCGCCGCACGAGCTCGTCCATCCAGTCGAGCTGCTCCTGGAAGTCGGGGTCGGTGGAGAAGTCCCAGCTCATGGGCGGCGTCCTTTCGGTCAGGCACTGATGGCTCTTGACGCCAAAGCCTATGCCCTGCTCGCGGCTGGCTGCGGCGGGTTGGAGACACCGCCGATGCACTGGCTCGAATATCGGCTATGCCGAGCGCGCGAGCTGACCGTTGGGCGTCGTGACCAGAGCCAGGTCACGACGCCCCCCGGCACGTACGCCCGCGCCAGGGAGGGAGCGGCGTCGAGCGCTTATTTCAAGGTGACCGGACGAGGGAGGTCACTCTCGAAATCCCAACATCGCACAGGCACACAGGCCTGTCAAGGGCTAAGTAGGCTACTGTTTACATATCAAATGATCGATTTACGTGATTCAAATCAATCGAGGAGGTCGGACTGATGGCAGCCGAGCCGACCCCTTCTCGGCAGTCGCCGGACGCCGCAGCGTCGAAGCCTGGGCGCAGGCGTGGAGCGCTGAAGGCGGTGCCCGACGCGCAAAGGTCCGCTGCGGACGACGACTCGAGGCAGCGCCCGCGCAAGCCCACGGGCGCGGTGGCACGCGAGCAGTCGCGCCGGCGCCAGCGCCTGCGACTGGCACTGGCGATGATCGAGTGCATCGCCGAGGACGGCTACCGCTCCACGCGCGTGGCCGACGTGATCGCGCGGGCCGGCGTCTCGCGCAAGACGTTCTACGAGCACTTCGGCAACAAGCAAGACTGCCTGCTGGCCACGTTCGACCTGATTGCCGACGAGGCGATGCGGCGCGTGGAGGTCGCCTACCGCGACGCCCATGGCTGGCCAGGCCGCGTTGAATCGGCGATCGGCGCACTGTTCGAGGCGGCCATCGCCAACCCCGGCGCGCTACGCCTGAGCCTGATCGAGATCACGGCCGCCGGGCCGGCCGGAATTGAGCGCCGCGAGCGCTCGCTCGAGCGCTTCGAGCGGGTGATCCGCGACGGGCTCGAGCTGGCGCCCGGCGGGGGCGTCGTCTCGGATGTGACGCTGAAGGCGGTCGTGGGAGGGCTGAACCGCGTGCTCTACCGGCGAGTGGCGCGGGTCGATGACGAGGAACTGCGAGCACTCGTCCCGGATCTGGCGAAATGGGCGACCTCCTACTACCCGACGCCGGGGCTGCTGCTGGACGAGCCACGCCCCCTCTCCAACCTGCGACGTGCTGCGATCAGAGTGCAGGGCGGCCGCGCGCCGGGGACGCTCGCGCCCCATTCGCTGCTGGGCGGGCGCCGTGGTCTGCCACGCGGCGATCAGAACGTGTCGAAGAGCTTTGTCGTGCAGAACCAGCGCGCGCGGATCCTCGACGCGGTGACCAACCTGACCGCGCGCGACGGCTACGCGGCGCTGAAGGTCGAAGGGATCGCCGAGCGTGCCGCCGTCTCACTGGTGGCCTTCTACGAGCACTTCGCCGACAAGGAGGACGCGTTCCTGGTCGCCTATGAGGTCGGCCACGGCAAGGCCCTGGCGGCGGTCGAACGCGCCTATGTCGCCGAGAGCGACTGGCGTCTGGGCGTGCGCGCCGGGATCGACGCGCTGTTCGGCTTCTTAGCGAGCGAGCCATCGTTTGCGCACATCGGGCTCGTCGACGCTTTGATCGCCACTCCGCACACGGCCGAGCGCTCCAACGAAGGCGTGAGCGCGTTCGCGCAGATGCTCGTGCCGGGACTCGAGCAGACACGCGGCTACAGACCTGCGACGGTCACCGTCGAGGCGATCGCAGGCGGGATATTCGACCTCTGCCTGCACTACGCGTTGGCCGGCAAGATCCGCGAGCTGCCCGAGCTGGTCCAGTCGGCGACATACGTCGCGCTCGCCCCGTTCCTGGGCGGCGAGGAGGCGGCGCGCATTGCGACAGCGCATGCACACCCGAGCGCACGCAGCGCGGCGGAGTCGGCGCCGGCCGGCGCCGCCTAGGCCTTCGGGCTCATCAGCGCGACGGGCGCGGCGAGCCCAGCGGAGCGCCTGACGGTCGCGATCCGTCGCCCGGGCTGCACCGCGTCACGCGCCAAGCCGGCGTGCTCGCCGAGTGCGAGGACAGTACGGTCGAGATGGGGGGCAACGAAGGCCAGCCCCCACAGGCGCGCGGGGCGCTCGGCGCCTCGGTCGCGTCCGGCGACGACGTGCTCGGGTTCCTGCACGACCTCGAGGATCTCGGCGCCGAGGCGGAAGAAGGCCTGGCGCGGCGCGCCGGCCGGTGTCGGCTCCTCACGCACCCGCCGCAGGTCGAGCCCGGCGTCGCTGAGCGCCCGCACGCTGCGCTCGAGCGCAGGCGTCATCGCCACTACGTGGTCGATCGCGACGATCCCGTTGGGGTGCTCGACCGCGGTATCACCGGTCGCGGTCCCGTCGGCGCGCGTCGTGGGCAGGCCGTCGAGCTCGGTCGAGGCGATGCCGCGCAGCGACCAGCCGACGATGCCGCGGCCGGCGTCTTCGCCGGCCAGCCGCAGACGCACGGCCCCGAGCTGCACCGTGTCGTCATCGACTGCGAAGCCGAGCGCCGCCCACCGCTCGGGCATGTCGGCGAGCACGAGCTCCTCGATGCTCACCCCGCTCACGCGCTCCACCGCCCGCCGCCGACCCTCATGACGTGCAGCATGACAGCCGCGCTTGGCTCAGCGCTCGATCACGAGCTTGGTCCAATCGCGCGCGAGCAGCGCCTCGGCGGCGTCGCCCCAGCTCACTGTGCGCGTGGTGATGCGCTCGGGCTGCAGATCGCCGGAGGCGGCGAGCGAGAGCACGTGCGGCATCGCCGTGCGTGCGTGCGCGCGGCCGGTCTTGAAGGTGATGCACTTGGTGTACATTCTCGAGCAACGGCAGCGCGGGCTGCTTGCCGAAGTAGATGGCGGTACTCGTGCACGTGCCGTCGGGCGCAGTCGAGCGCAGCGCGAGCGCGAGGCCGTCGGGCTCGGCACACGAGTCGACGGTGATCGGGAAGGGACCGAGCCGCTGCGGTGCGTCGGCCAGCGCGAGCGTCTCGGCGCCGAGCGACTCGGCGGTGGCGCGCCTGGTGGCGTCGTCGTCGACGTACGTCACGGACGCGGCGCCGAGCGCGAGTGCGATCGCGGCGGCGTACAGCCCGATCGAGCCGGAGCCGGCGCCGCCGACGACGAGCACAGGTACGCCGGGGTCCTCGGCGAGCGTGGGCGCAACGGTGCGCCAGGCGTCTGAGATGTTGTCCGACGCGCTCGCGAGGGCCGCCGGGGCGAGCCCGTCGGGCAGCGGCACGAGCATGTGCTCGGCATAGGGGACGAGCACGGTGTCGGCGAGGAAGCCACCCCAGCGCGCGACGGCGGGGCCGAAGCCGTACGTGGACATGAAGTCGACGCTCGCGCAGTTGCCGGTGCGCCCGCGCAGGCACGGCGCGCACTCGCCGCAGGAGATCTGAAAGGGAACGCTGACGAGCTGCCCAGGCGCCGGCGATCCGACGTGGTCGCCGGCGTCGATCACCTCGGCAACGCACTCGTGCCCGATCGGGAACGGGGCGGGGAAGGGCGACTCACCGGCGAGGATCAGCGCATCGAGGTCACATGTGGCCACGGCCACCGGGCGCACGAGCGCGGCGCGGTCTGACTCCAGGCGCGGCTCGTCGGCTTCACGCCACTCGAGCCGGTCGGGTGCTGTGTAGGTGAGCTGTTGCATGCGCGCCTGCCTCCTATTGATAGAGCGATCGATCTATTATCACGGATTACTGCGGCGCGAGCGGGGGCGCGGCGGCGGCTGCGGAGCGGGGGGCGGCATTCACAATCGCCGAAATGAGCGCAATGGCATAGAGGCCGTACATACCATTGCTATCGAAGTCCACAAAAGCGAACCGGCCACCCCCTCCCCACCGACCCGGCGCGCGCTCTTTATCGTTCACGCAATGTGGGCGCAGGGTGAGATACGGCTAGACGCACACCCGCGCGGCTTTCACCTGATCACGCGCGAAGTGCTGGCGGCGGTCCCGCGCATCGCCGAAGTGGAGGTCGGGCTGCTGCACCTGTTCATCCGCCACACCTCGGCGTCGCTGACGCTGAATGAGAACGCGAGCCCCGACGTGCGCGCGGACTTCGAGTCGTTCTTCAACGAGGCGGTGCCGGAGAACGTGCCGTACTGGACACACACGCTGGAGGGCTCGGACGACATGCCGGCACACGTCAAGTCTTCGCTGCTCGGCCCGTCGCTGACGATCCCTGTGGCGGGCGGACGCCTGGCGCTGGGCACGTGGCAGGGGATCTACCTGTGCGAGCACCGCGACCACGGCGGGTCGCGGTCGCTGGTGGCGACGCTGTGGGGCGAGGCTCAGCCCGCGTAGGGCCCGGGCTTCGGCCGCACCTTTCCCCCGGGGAAGGCCAGCCGCAGGATCGTCCGGTGCACGGTCCCGAGCTGCTTGCTGAGCGGCCCGGTGTTGTAGGGCAGCCCGTAGCGGGCGCACACGTCGCGCACGCGCGGGGCAACTTCGGCGTAGCGGCTGGAGGGCATGTCGGGGAACAGGTGGTGCTCGACCTGGAAGCTGAGGTTGCCGCTGAGGAAGTGGAAGGGCGCATGGCCGTCGATGTTGGCGGCGCCGAGCAGCTGGCGCACGTACCAGCCGCCGCGCGACTCGTCGGCGACCTCGTCCTCGGAGAATGTGTAGGTCTGGTCGGGGAAATGACCGCAGAAGATGATCGAGTAGGCCCACACGTTGCGCACGATGTTGGAGGTGAAGTTGGCCTTGAACGTCGACTTGAACGCGCTCCGCGCGGCACCGGCGCGGTCGGCCCGGCCGACCTTGCGGCGACGACCACCGCGTGTCCCGGCGAGCACCACGCCGGCGGCGGCGGACAGGGCGGGGAAGGCGATGTAGTCCTTGACGATCTGCCGCCGTGCCTTGAGACCGATCGCCTTGAGCTCCTCGCGCGCCTGGCGCTTTGACTTCTCACCGGAGCGGATCGCGTCGAAGTTCATGTCGTGCAACGCGACGCCCCACTCGAAGAAGCCCATCAGGATCAAGTTGTAGAGCGGCTGAAAGAGGTAGGCGGGGTGCCATTTCTGGTGCGGGTCGATGCGCATGATCTCGTAACCGAGGTCGCGATCCTTGCCGCGGATGTTGGTGAACGTGTGGTGCTCGTAGTTGTGTGAATGGCGCCACGCGTCTGCGGGCGAGGCGGTATCCCAGTCCCAGTTCTGCGAGTTGATGTCGGGGTCGTTCATCCAGTCCCACTGCCCGTGCATCACGTTGTGGCCGATCTCCATGTTCTCGAGGATCTTGGCCAGCGACAGGGCCGTCGTGCCGAGCAGCCACAGCTCGCGGCGGCGCGAGCCGAGCAGCATCAGGCGCGAGGCGAGCACGAGCTGGCGGTGCAAGCGAATCGTGTTGCGGATGTAGCGCGCGTCGCGCTCGCCCAGCTCGGCGAACACATCGTCATGAATCGCGTCGAGCTCGTGCCCGAGCTGCTCGAGCTGCTCCGGCGTGAGGCGCGCGAGCGGACTCTCGGTCCCGACTGCGTCAACGCAAGAAAGCTGTGGCTCGATCGTCTGCGGTGGCTCGAGAGTGGCTGACATTTCGGTCCTTTATTTCAATTAATTAATAAATAGATGACGACGACTGCTGTGGCTGCCTGCTCAGAGCTCGATCTCGACGGCGCCCTCGGGCGCGTTGACACACGTGCGCAGCATCTCGCCGGCCTGACCATGGACGCGCCCGGTGCGCAGGTCGCGCACCTGGCCCGAGCGCAGCTTGCCGACGCAGCTGTGGCAGATGCCCATGCGACAGCCGAACGGCATCTCCGCGCCGGCCTGCTCGCCGGCCAGCAGAATCGGCTGCTCGCCGTCGCTGATCGCGTCGATCCCACTGCGGCATAGACGGATCCTCCCGCCACAGCCGCGCTCGCCCGCGCCGACGCGCGTGTCGGGCTGAAAGTGCTCGGTGTGCAGCCGCTCGGCCACGCCCTGCTCGCGCCAGTGCTCGCCGAGCGTCTGCAGCAGCCCGGCCGGGCCACACAGGAACGTCTCGCGCTCGTGCCAGTCTGGGCAGATCGCCTGGAGGTCTTGCGACGTCAGCCGTCCGTGCGTGCCCGTCAAGCGCAGGTGCAGGCGGTAGCCGCCATGCGCGAGACGCAGCCGCGCTAGATCGCGCGCGAAGATCACGCCGTCACGCGTGCGCGAGCAGTGCACATGCACGACGTCGCGCAGCTCGCCGTCGCGCTCGAGGCCGCGCAGCATGCTCGCGATCGGCGTGATGCCGCTGCCGGCGCTGACCAACAGCAGCCGCTCGGGCGTCGGCTCAGGCAGCACGAACGTGCCTTCGACGCCGCCTAGACGGACGATCGCGCCCCGCTTCACGCGCGCGTTCAAGAACGGTGAGACCTTGCCTCGCTCGACCAGCTTCGGCGTGATCGAGATCAGCCCGTCCGCGCGACCCGGCTCGGAGGTGAGCGAATAGGCGCGCCAGTGGTGCACGCCGTCGACGGAGATGCCCAGGCGCACATACTGCCCCGGACGGTGCCCAGGCCATTCCCAACCGGGCTTGATCAGCACGGTGACCGCGTCTGGTGTCTCGCGCTTGACGCGCATGATCCGCCCGCGCAGCTCGCGCGTCGACCACAGCGGGTTGACGAGGTCGAGGTAGTCGTCGGGCAACAGCGGCGAGGTGAACGAGCCAACCAGTCGCAGTGCACGCTTGCGCCGGGGCGAGACCAGCGGGATGGCACCGCGTTCAGCCACAAGCTCGCTCTCGAGCGCACGCCGCCGCGCCCACCGCAGAGGTCGAGAGAGCGTGGGGGCGAGCCCTGTGGGTGTCGGAGAGCAAGAACATGACGTGATCCAATGTTACCTCGAATGAGGTTACATCAAACATGGTACCGTTGCGTGACGTATGGCACAGACGGGGAACAGGTCGGCCAAACGGGCCAAGCCGCGCACGAAAGCCGCCGCGCAAAGTGGCGCCCGCGGCGAGGATCGCACCGGTGCCGCGCCCAACGGGCCGCTTGCAAACGGGCTGGGCGACGCTTCACCGCCGAGCGATCTGACGATCGAGCAGCTCGCTGCGGAGGTGGGGATGTCGGTGCGCAACATCCGCAACCACCACACGCGCGGCCTCTTGCCGCCGCCGGAGGTGCGCGCGCGTGTGGGCTACTACAGCGCCGAGCACGTGGCGCGGCTGCGTCTGATTCTCGACCTGCAGGCCGACGGCTTCAACCTGGCCGCGATCGAGCGACTGCTGAGCGGCTCCGACGGTCTGGCCGCGCGGCTGCTTGGCCTGCGCCGGGCCGTGACGACGCCATTCGAGGCCGAGCAGCCGGAAGTGATCACGGCCGAGGAACTGGTCAACCGCTTCGGCGAGCTGAGCGAGAAGGACGCCGAGCGTGTGCGCAAGCTCAAGCTGCTGCTGCCGCTCGGCGACGGGCGCTTCGAAGCACCGAGCCCGGCGCTCTTGCGCGCGGCCGAGCAGGTCATCGCGCTCGGCATTCCGTTGCACGCGGCGCTTTCGCTGAGCGACCGCGTCAACCGCGACGCCGACTCGATCGCGCGCGCCTTCACCAAGCTGTTCCTGCGCGAGCTATGGGAGCCGTTCGATCAGGCCGGCCAGCCTGAGGAGGGCTGGGACGAGCTGATCGAGAGCGTTGATGAGCTGCGCCCGCTCGCCTCAGAGGCACTGCTGGCGCTGTTCAAGCTGCGCATGACCGCGCAGCTTGAAGATGCCTTCGGCAAGGTCATCGAGCACCAGTCCAAGCGCAAGTAATAGCTCCAGCGCCGACGCCGCGCGCCGGCTCGCCCGCGGCACGACGGCCGGTCATATGCTCGTCTAAGAGCGCCGTGCGGGCGAACGCAACGGGCTGCGGCGGCCGATAGGGCTGGCAGATTGCCCATGAATCGAGCACAACTGATCCGAAAGCTCGTGCTCGACTCGCAATACGTGATCGACGAGCACCTCGTCGCGAGCGCGATCCTCGCCCGCGCCAAGACGCGCGGCCTGATCGGCGCCGTGGCGTTCCGCAACGACATGCCGGCGCCGAATCCGGTCCGCTCGTTCAGGCCCACCTCCCACGCCCGCTCGTTCCGGCCATGCGCCTTTGGCGGCTATGAGCGCCGTCGCATGGCCGCGCACCTGGGGCTGATGTAGTGCCCGTGCCCACGCTGCAGGTCTCTGTCCCGATCGGCCACGAGCTGCTCGGGCAGTGCATCAAACAAGGCCAGGCGCTCGTCCAGCGGGCGAGCCTCGTCGGCGACTTCAGCGACTACGAGAGCTGGAAGTCGGCGCGCAAGCAGTGGATCGATCCGACCGTGCAAGCACTCGAGCACATGTACGGCGGCCAGCGCGAGGCGCGTGAGTTCGCCGACGCCGCGACCCCTCCCGAGGGCTCCTCCAAGCGCTGGCAGGAGCAGTACGGCGCCGACCTGAAGTGCGTCGAGGAGGCGATCGGCCTGCTCACGGTCCTGCGGGGCGAGCTGGCCTTCACCGGCAGGGAGCAGGCCGGCGGCACGGCGGAGCTGCAGGCCGGTGAGCTGCGGACCGGTGAGCTGCGGACCGGTGAGCTGCGGACCGGTGAGCTGCAGGCCGGTGAGCTGCAGGCCGGTGAGCTGCAGCCGACGGGCGGCGCGGCGAGCACGAGCGCGGCGACCGTCGGGCCGCGACCACTCGGCGAACGCACGATCGACCGCGAGCAGGTCCACTCGAACGGCATGCCCGAGCAGCCCGCGAACGAGCGGGAGGCACCGAGCGGAGGGTCCTTCTCCGCTCCGTCCAACGGGAATGCCGAGGAGAGCGGGGCTGGAGTGGGCGCGGAGCTGACGCCGGCGCAGCACGTCGGCTCGCAGCTGGCGCATCACGCCGGCGGCACGGCCCCCGCCGAGCTCGATCCGACCGGCGGGGCGGCGCCGGCGCCGGCGCGCACGCGACAGGTATTGCTCGCGCACGGGCGCGACGAGCGTTGGCGGCAAGCCGTCGAGCACCTGCTCGAACAGGCCGGCGAGCATGAGATCAGGATCATCAACCAACGCTCCGGCGAGCACGGCCGGCTGGCCGACGCGCTCGACGACGAGCAGGCGCCCAGTTCCCGCTACGCGATCGTGCTGCTCACAGCCGACGACATCGGCGGGCCGCGCCTGGAGTCTGACATGGAGCCGTTCTTCTCCACGCGTCCCCACCAGGAGGTCGTCTTTCAGATGGGCTTTCTCGTGGCCGCGCTCAGCCCGGGGCGCGTATGCGTGCTCTACGAGGACGGCGTCGAATTGCCGTACGACCTGGAGGGCGTCTTGCACGTTCGCCTCGACCTCGCCGGCACGTGGCAACCGAAGCTGCTGCTGCACCTGCGCCGCGCGGGCTTCGATTACGACATGAACAAGCTCGTCCAGGTCTGAGCGCCGTGCGCGGGCCACTCACGTGGCAGGAAGTCCGCGCCGCCTGGACAGCGCCGTACGCTTGACAGATAATGAACGATGATGCGCCGCTGGCGTTCGATCTTCTCCCCCGGGCGAGCGCCCGGCGGGCTCGGCCGGAGTTGAGCTGACTTGCAGGTCCACTTCTGCGGCGTGCGTGGGTCGCTGCCCGCGGCCGGCAAGGACTTTGTCCGCTATGGCGGACACACGTCGTGCCTCGCGCTCGCGCACGACGGGGCGAGCGCGCCAACGCTGTTCCTCGATGCCGGCACGGGGCTGCTGCAGGCGCTGTCGCTGCTGAACGGAGCGCCGTATGTGGGCGCGCTGCTGCTAACGCACCTGCACTGGGACCACGTCGTGGGGCTGCCGTTCTTCTCGACGGCCGATCACGAAGGCACGCGCGTTGACGTGCTGCTGCCCGAGCAGGAGGACGGCGCCGACGCAGCCACGGCGCTGGGTGGGTTGATGTCGCCGCCGTACTTCCCGATCGGCCCGCTGCAGATGTGCGGCGAGTGGACGTTCTCGACGCTGCCCGAGGGCGAGCTCGAGGTCGAGGGCTTCAGCGTGCTCGCACGCGAGGTCCCGCACAAGGGCGGGCGCACGTATGGCTACCGCGTGAGCGCAGGCGCAGCGACGATCGCGTACATGCCCGACCACAACCCGACGGCGCTTGGCCCGGGCGAGGACGGCTTGGGCGAGTATCACCCGGCTGCGCTCGAGCTCGCGCGCGACGCCGACTTGCTCGTGCACGACGCGCAGCTGTTGCCCGAGGAGCTGGCCGCCGAAGCCCATTTCGGGCACGCGGCGGCTGACTACGCGGTGGCGCTCGCCGAGCGCGCGGGCGCGCGGGCGGTGGCGCTGTTCCACCATCGGCTGGACCGCACAGACGATGAGCTCGACGAGCTCGCGGTGCGGCTGGGGGGGCGTGACTCGACGGTCAGCGTCGCCACCGAGGGCGTCTTGCTCCACCTCTAGCGGGAGCTACTGGCCGGCCGGCCGCGGCGCGGTCGGATCCGCGCCCTCGCCGCCGGGGTGCTCGCGCGCGAGGTACTCCTCGATCGCCGAAGCATCCTCGCCCGAGCGCTCGGCGACGCGCAGCAGGCCGCCCATCGTCGCGACCTCCTCGACCTGCTCCTTGATGAACCACTGCATGAACTGCTCGGAGGAGTAGTCGCCGGCCTCACGCGCGGTCGCGGCAAGCGCGTTGATCTGCTCGGAGACGCGCTGCTCCTGCTCGAGCGCCAGTGCGATCGGCTCGGCCACGCCGGCAAAGCGCGAGTGGGGCGCGGACACGCCGGGCGTCGTCACCTCGGCGCCGGTGTCCAGCAGGAATTGCACCATCATCATCGCGTGCCCGCGCTCCTCGAGCGCCTGGCGGTAGAAGAAGCGCGCCAGCTGCGGCAGCGCCTCGGCGTCGTAATAGACGGCGCATGCCACATACTGCTGATGGGCGGCGAACTCGTTGGCGATCTGCTCGTTGAGCTTCTGCGCGAAGACGGGGGCCGGAGGCATGCGCGCAAAAGCCTATCGAGCCGGCCGACCGGCTCCGGACGCCGCCAAGCGCGGCTCCCGCAGGCAAGCGCGAGTCCCGCAGGCTGCGCGGGCCGGCGTCGACCGCCGCCCTCAGTCGACGAGGTAGCGCGTCGGCACGAGGCGCTCAGTCTGCTTCGGCGGGCGCTTGTACTTGCGCCGCTGGCGCGGCGGCAGCTTGACGCGCTTGCCCGACTGCACGTGCTCGTAGGGAACGACCGACAGCAGGTGGCTGATCAGGTTCAGGCGCGCCGTGCGCTTGTCGTCGCCCTCGACTACGTGCCACGGGCTCAGCTCGGTGTCGGTGCGCGCGAACATGCGGTCCTTGGCCTCGGCGTAGTCGACCCAGCGGGCGCGCGCCTGCACGTCGGTGGGGCTGAACTTCCAGCGCTTGCGCGGGTCGGACAGCCGTTTCTCAAAGCGCCGCTCCTGCTCCTCGTCTGACACCGACAGCCAGTACTTGACGAGCATGATCCCGTCGTTCTGCAGTGCCTGCTCGAAGGAGGGGCAGAAGCGCAGGAACTCCTCGTACTGCGCCTGCGTGCAGTAGCCCATCACGTGCTCGACGCCGGCGCGGTTGTACCAGCTGCGATCGAACAGGACGATCTCCCCGGCGGCCGGCAGGTAGGAGACGTAGCGCTGGAAGTACCACTGCGTGCGCTCGCGCTCACTCGGCGTCGGCACCGCCGCGATGCGGCACGTGCGCGGGTTCAGGTGTGTCGTGATGCGCTTGATCACGCCGCCCTTGCCGGCCGTGTCGCGGCCCTCGAACAGCACGACGAGGCGGCGCCCCTCGGCGACGATCCACTCCTGCATGTAGACAAGCTCGGTCTGCAGCCGCAGGAGCTCCTTCTCGTACTGCTTCTCGCTGAGGCGCTGCGGATCGGCCACCGATCCATGATCCCACGCCTTAGGCTCACGGCAGCGTGAGCTTCGGAGACCTCCTCGTGATCGTGCTCGCCGGCCTCTGCGGTCCGCTGCTCGCGCTCACGCCACGTCTGTTCGTGCCGCTGACGATCGGCGAGCTGGCAGCGGGCGCGCTGATCGGCAGGACGGGCTTCGGCGCGGTCGATCCGTCGAACCCGACCACGGCGTTCCTCGCGAGCGTCGGCTTCGCAATGCTGATGCTGACCGTTGGCATGCACCTGCCGCTGCGCGAGCGGCGACTGTTCGCCTCGCTGCGCCGTGGCGCATTGCTGGCAGCGATCGTCGGCGTGCTCGCCGTGCCGGCCGGGATCGCTGCGGCGGCGCTCGCGGGCACGGCGCACGCGGCCGTGTATGCGGTCGTGCTCGCGTCGGGCTCAGTGGCCGTGCTGCTGCCGGCGTTCGAGGAGGCCGGCAGCGGCGGGCGCGACGTGCTTGCGGTGATCGCCCAAGTGACGATCGCCGACGTCGTGACGATCGTCTCGGTGCCGATCGTGCTGCAGCCGGGCCGTGCCGGGCACGCATTGCTCGGCGGCGCGCTCGTCGCGCTCGTGGCAGTCGCCCTGTTCGGCTGCGCGCGAGCGCTCGCCGGGCGCCCGTGGGTGGACCGGGCACGAGCCCTCTCCAAGTCGCGCCGCTGGGCGCTGGACCTGCGCCTCGCACTGCTTGTCCTGTTCCTGCTGGCGTGGCTGGCCGAACGGAGCGGTACGAGCGTGCTGATCGCCGGCTTCGGCGCAGGCGTAGCGGTGGCGCTGCTCGGTGGTCCCAAACGACTCTCGACGCAGATCCGCGGCGTCGCCGACGGCTTCTTCGTGCCGCTGTACTTCGTCACGCTCGGCGCGCAGCTCGACCTCGACGGCCTCTTCCGCCACCCCGCGATGCTCGCGCTCGCCGGCGCGCTGGCCGTGTTGAACGTGGCGATCCACCTGACGGCGGCCGCGCTGACGCGGATCAGGCCGGCCGCCGGTCTGGCCGCCTGCGCCCAGCTCGGCGTGCCTGCCGCCACGGCATCGCTCGGACTCGCCGAGGGCATCCTCTCGCCGGAAGTTGCGACCGCGATCGTCGCCGCCGCCTTCGTCAGCCTCGGCGTCTGCACGCTCGGGGTCGAATTGCTGCTGGGCGGCGGGGACCGCGCGATGCGTACCCTTCGCGCGTGAGCTAGGCGCTCGTGCGCGGGTGCAGCGCCACGGCCGGCTCTTCGCTCGGCTGCTCGGCCACGCGCACCGGCACTCCGGCCGCAGCGTAGGCGTCGAGCGAGTCGAGCGTCTCGGCCTTCAGCAGCGCCTGGGCGAGACTCTCGAGCTGATCGCGGTGCTCGGTCAAGATCCGCGTGACCTCGACGTGTGAGCTGTCGACGAGCCTGCGCACCTCCTCATCGACGAGCCGCTGCGTCTCCGCCGAGGTCTCGCTCGCTCCGGGCAGCAGCGGCCCCTGGCCGTCGGCTCCGAGCACGGCGATCGGCCCGACGGCGTCGCTCATCCCCCAGCGCCCGACCATCTGGCGCGCGATCGCGGTGAGCTGCTGGATGTCGGACTCGGCGCCGGAGGTGATCGACCCGTACACGACCTCCTCGGCGACGCGTCCGCCGAGTGCGACGCGGATCTTCGCTTCGAGGTCTTCGCGCGAGTAGGACACGCGATCGGCGTCGGGCGTGGAGAGCGTCACGCCAAGTGCCATGCCACGCGGGATGATCGAGATCTTGCGCACCGGGTCGGCGCCGGGCGTGAGCATGCCGACGAGCGCGTGGCCGGACTCGTGATAGGCCGTGCGCTCGCGATCGGCCGGGGAGAGCAGGATGCCGCGCGGCGAGCCGAGCATGATCTTCTCGAGCGAGTCGGTGAGGTCGTTCATCTCGACCTTCTCGTGACCGCGGCGCGCGGCGAGCAGCGCGGCCTCGTTGGCGAGGTTGGCCAGATCGGCGCCGACCATCCCCGGCGTGCTCGCAGCCACGGCGTCGAGATCGACGCTGTCGGCGAGCGGGATCGAGCGCGTGTGGACTTCGAGGATTTCCTTGCGCCCCTTGCGATCGGGTGCCTGCACTGCGACGCGCCGGTCGAAGCGGCCCGGGCGCAAGAGCGCCGAGTCGAGCACGTCGGGGCGGTTGGTGGCGGCCAGCACGACGACCGCCTGCGAGCTCTCGAAGCCGTCCATTTCGGTGAGGATCTGGTCGAGCGTCTGCTCGCGCTCGTCGTTGGCGCCCGTCACCGATACGGACCCCTGGCGCGAGCGCCCGATCGCATCGAGCTCGTCGATGAAGATGATCGAGGGCTCGGCCTCCTTGGCCTTGACGAACAGATCCCGGACGCGCGAAGCGCCTACGCCGACGATCGCCTCGATGAACTCCGAGGCGGAGATCGAGAAGAAGGCGGCATGCGCCTCGCCGGCAACCGCTCGCGCGAGCAGCGTCTTGCCCGTCCCAGGCGCACCCGACAAAAGCACGCCGTGGGGCATGCGCCCACCAAGGCGGCCATAACGCTCGGGGTCGCGCAGGAAGTCGACGATCTCGGACAGCTCGGCCTTGGCCTCGTCGATCCCGGCGACATCGTCGAAGGTCACGCGGATCTTCTGCGGGTCGACCTGACGCGCCTGCGATTTGCCGAAGTTGCCGAGCGCGCCCATCCCGCCGCCCGCTTTGGCGGCGCGGCGCGCAAGCAACACGAACAGTCCTACGATCAGCAGCGTCGGGCCGAAGCCGAGCAGCAGCTCGGCGAGGATCGATTTGCTTTCGGTCGTCGGCTTGGCGTTGATCTCGACGTTCTTTTCTTTGAGCAGCGCCGTCAGTTGTTCGTCGTTCCAGAAGGTCGGGATCTCGGTGGCGAACTGCTTCGTCGGCGTGACCTTCTCCTCGCTCGGCGGGTAGCGCAGCTTCGCCTTGAACGTGCCCTGGATCGTGTCGCCCTTGGTCGAGATCGATTTGACCTCGCCGCCCTGAACCTGTTGCAGGAAGTAGGGGTTGAACGGCACCGTCACGCGCTGTTCGCCGGTTTTCGGCTGGAACAGCAGCAGCGTCACCCAGTTGATCGCCACGAGCACGAGCACGAACCAGAGGAAGCCCATGCGGCGGTGCGGCGGCGGGCCGCTCGGCGTCTGCTCGGGCATGCCACGCCCGTCGGGGGCCGGCGAGACCTGCCAGCCGCGCTTGTCACGCGGCATCGGCGGGTGGGCGTCGGCGCGGTGCTTGCCCTGACTCGCACCCTCGGCACTTGGCTTTGATGACTGCTCGTCGGGCACTACGCCCATCCTACGCGCGTCGCGCGCGCAGTCCCTGCGCAGCTCGGCCGCGGGGGCGAGCGCTCAGAGCGACCAGTAGCGGCCGACGTGCGCGAGCGCACGCGCTGTCAGCGCGTCCGCGCCGGCCAGCGAGCGCGGCGGGCGGTCATCGCTCAGCGCGAGCATCGTCTCGCGCAGCGACCGCGCGAGCGCGTGCGGTTCGTAGCCACCCTCGAGCACGACGCCGACGGGAGCGCCGCACGCGGCGGCCAGGTCGCGTACGTGCCGCGCCATCTCGCCGAACGATCCCGTCTCGAGGCTGCATTCGCCGAGCGGGTCGGCACGGTGCGCGTCGTACCCGGCCGAGATCAGCACGAGCTGTGGCGCGAATGCCCGCGCGGCAGGCATAACCACACGCGCGAGCAGCGACAGCCACAGCTCCTCGCCGGCGCCCGCCGGGACGGGCAGGTTGAGCGTGAAGCCCTCTCCCGCGCCGGAGCCGGCGTCCTGCAGCGGCCCGGTGCCGGGATAGAAGTTGCCTTGGTGCAAGCTCGCGTAGAGCACGTCGGGGCGTTGGCGAAACGCCTCGGCGGTGCCGTTACCGTGATGCACGTCCCAGTCGAGCACGAGCACGCGCTCGAGATCCAGCCGGCGGATCGCGAGCTCGGCGGCGATCGCCACGGTGTTGAACAGGCAGAAGCCCATCGCACGGTCGGCTTCGGCGTGATGCCCCGGCGGACGCGCCACCGAGCAGCCGCGTGGCGCCTCGTTGCCCAGTAGCGCCGTGACAAGCTCGCACGCGCCACCCACGGCGTGCAGGGCGGCCTCGTAGGAGGCGGGGCCGACGACCGTGTCGAGATCGGCCGCGCCGCCGCCGGCCTCTGCCAAAGCCTTGATCCGGGCGACGTGCTCGGGGTCGTGGATCAGCTTCAGCTCGCACTCGCTCGCGGCCGGTGAGGAGCGTCGCTCCCAGCCGAGCCAGCTCTCGGCGCCGAGCAGCGCTTCGATCGCGACGAGCCGCTCGGGGATGTCGGGGTGGCCGGGCATCAGCGCGCGCGGGTCGTGCTGCAGCGAGGAGGGGTGGCTGAAGTAGAGACCCGGCGGCAGCGGCATCGACGATGAGTGTGCCAGCAGGCGTGGCGGCGTCGGTCATCACATCCTCACCCGATCAGGTCGAGCGCTGCGCCGG
The DNA here is from genome assembly GCA_963704495.1 of uncultured Solirubrobacteraceae bacterium. Lineage (GTDB taxonomy): Bacteria > Actinomycetota > Thermoleophilia > Solirubrobacterales > Solirubrobacteraceae > Palsa-744. The sequence continues at coordinate 195,263 of OY969911.1, forward strand.
CGATCTCCTCGGCGTCGATGCCGAAGTGGCGATAGAGGTCCTGCACGTCGCCGGACTGCCCGAAGTCCTGCACGCCGAGGCAGGCGATCGGCGTGTCGTTGACAGCGCCGAGGAAGGACAGCGTGTGCGGATGGCCGTCGAGCACGGCGTCGTCGCCCTCGGCCAAGCCCTGTCGTACCTGCAGCGCGCGGAAGACGAGGTCGGCGGAGGTGAGACAGACGACGTCGACGGCGATGGCCGCGTCGCCGAGCTCCTCGGCGGCAGCAAGCGCCTCGGGCACGATCGCGCCCATCGCGGCGAGCGTGACGGCGGGCGCACGCCCGGCGACCCCGACGCGCTCGCCTGGATCCGCGTGCGCGACGTCGACGACCTCAAGCGAGTGATCGACCTACTGCGCCGAAGCGGGCGCGTGACGGGGACGAAGACGTTGATGGTGCTGGGGACTTCGTAGTCCCCGTCGCCCTTGGATCTCAGACGATGACCGCGTCGATGCTGTCGAGCTTCGCGAAGTCGCGGTCGCGCGTTATCAGCGGAAGCCCGTGGGCAGCTGCGGTGGCGGCGATCAGAGCGTCGGCAGTATGGAGCTTCTTTCCTCGGCGACGCCGGACGTCCGCGAGCAGCCGGCCGTAGTGCGGCGCGATGCGCGCGTCGACGGGGAGGGCCGCGAACCGGCGCTCCGCGAAGATGAGCGTGGCGAGACGGCCGGGACGTTGCTCATCGGTGGCCACCAGCACGCCGTGGTGTAGACCGCACAGCGTTACGGCGGAAATCGCCGCCTCTTGCGGCTGATCCTCGAGGACGAGGTCCTCCCCGCGGGCGAGCGAGATGACGAACGAGGTGTCCAGTAGAGCGCGCTTCACGCGAACGGGTCGCGTGGGGGCTCGTCGAGCTCGCGCAGCTCTTGCTCGAGGCGATCCTCGGGGAGCATCGCGCCTCGGAGCCCTTCCACGAGCTCGCCGAAGGGCACGAACTGCTGGGCGCGGTCGATCGGAACCAGCTCGGCGACCGGATGGCCATGGACTGTGATCCGCAGTTGCTCGCCTGCCTCGACGCGGCGCAATAGGTCGGCTGTGTTGTTGCGAAGTTCGCGCTGTGGTACCTCTGTCGCCATTGGGCTACATTGTAGCCAACTAGCCTCTAAAGACACGCGGGCTGCCACTCAGAAGACGACGGTCGTCTCTCCCGCTCCCAGCACGCGATCTTCGCAGTGCCACTGCACGGCACGCGCCAGCACGGTGCGCTCGATGTCGGCGCCGAGGCGCATCAGCGCGGGAACGTCGTCGCGGTGTGAGACGCGCACCGTGTCCTGCTCGATGATCGGTCCCTCGTCGAGCCCCTCCGTGACGTAGTGCGCGGTCGCGCCGATCAGCTTCACGCCGCGTTCCTTGGCCTGCAGGTAGGGGGCAGCGCCGGCGAAGGCCGGCAGGAAGGAGTGGTGGATGTTGATCAGCGGCACCGCAGCGCCGTCGACGGTCAGGCGCCGTAGGAAGTCGGCGCTGAGGATCTGCATGTAGCGCGCGAGGATCACCAGGTCGACACGCTCGGCCAGCAGCAGCTCGAGCAGCTCGCGCTCCGCCTGCTCCTTGCACTCTGCATCGACCCGGATGTGTGCGTAGGGCAGGCCAAACGACTCGACGTCCGCGCGCAGATCAGCGTGGTTGGAGGCGACCGCGCGCACGTCCATCTGCAGTTGTCCGCGTCGCCAGCGCCACAGCAGGTCGAGCAGGCAGTGGTCCTGGCGCGAGACGAGGATCGCCACGCGCTTGGGCCGGCTGGCGTCCCACATGCGCCATTGCATCTGCAGCGGCTCACCGACCTCGCGCGCGAAGCGCTGCTCCAGCTCGGCGCGCTGTGCGCGATCGAGCGCCAGGTCGAACTCCATGCGCATGAAGAACGTGCCGCCGCGCGGGTCGGTCGTGTGCTGGTCAGAGTGCACGATGTTCGCGCCTGCCTCCGTGAGGAAGCGAGACGCCGCCGCGACAATGCCCGGCTGATCAGCGCACGCGATCAGCAGCCGTGTGATCGGCGGCGTCGGGAGAGGAGGAGGGGTGGTCGTGTTCATTTTTTTGGAGTGCGTGCCACGTGCGTATATACAGGGCACCGCCTGGTTGAGCACGAACTCGCTCGAGCTGCCGTTCCCGAGCTCCTCTCTGCGGGCTGCGTATATACCTTTGCTATCAACGCTCGTTTTTCAGTACCCACTCCCCTACCCTCGCGTCCCGTGGTGATCGTCGGCGCCGGGCTGATGGGCGCACAGATCGGCTGCGAGTACGCGCTCGCCGGCTGCACCGTGTGGTGGATCGTGCGCGAGTGCGCGCGTGCCGAGCAGCGCGTCGAGCAGGCGCTCGCGCTCGCGTTGCAGCACGGCCTCGCCGACGAGCCGGCCGTCTCCCACGCGCGCGCGTCGATGAGCTGGGACGAGCCGACGGCGGACGACGGCGAGCAGCCCGAGCTGATCGTCGAGTCGCTGCCCGAGGACCTCGCGCTGAAGGCTGCGGTGCTCGGCCCGCTCGTCGCGCGTCACCCCGACGCGATCGTCGCGAGCAACACCTCTTCGATCTCGCTCAGCGCGCTCGGCGAGGCAGCCGGCGCGTCGGAGCGAATTGTCGGCACGCACTACTGGAACCCGCCGCTGCTGATGCCGCTCGTCGAGGTGCTCGCCGGCGAGCGCACGCCGCTCGCACTGCGCGATCGCGTCGTCGAGCTATTGCGCACGATCGGCAAGCGCCCAGTCGTGCTCGGCGCCGAGGCCGACGGCCTGCTCTGGAACCGGCTGCAACTCGCAGTGCTGCGCGAGTGCGAGTGGCTCGTCGAGCACGGCGTCGCCACACCGGAGACGATCGACGAGGTGATGCGCGATGGGCTGGCCCGGCGCTGGCGGCTGACAGGTCCGTTCGAGACCGTCGGCCTCGGCGGCGCGCAGACGTTCGACGCGATCGCCGAGAATCTCTACCCGGTGCTGTCCGACGCCAAGACCGGCAGCGGCTTTGCAGGGCATGTGCCCAGCGACCCAGACGAGCTCAACGCACTGCGCGAGCGACGCGACGAGGCGCTCGCCGCCGAGCTACGAGCCGAGCGTATACGCTATATCGACTGATCGATATGGGACAGCCTCAACGGTAACAAACAGCGCTGCGCTGATGGCTCGAGACCCCCGCCACGACGTCCTCTTCGAGCCGGTTCCAATCGGTCCGAAGACGCTGCGCAACCGCTTCTACCAGAGCCCCCACTGCACGAGCTTCGGCGCCGAGCTGCCCGGCGCCCAGGCCGGCATCCGCGCGATGAAGGCCGAGGGCGGCTGGGCGGCGGTCAACACCGAGTTCTGCTCGATCCATCCCTCCAGCGACTCGCGCCCGCTCGTCTCAGCGCGGCTGTGGGACGAGGACGACGCGCGCAACCTCGGGCGGATGGCCGAGCAAGCGCACGAGCACGGCGCGCTCGCCGGCGTCGAGCTGTGGCACGGCGGCTGCGTCGCCGGCAACCTCGAGTCGCGCATGCCCGCGCGCAGCGTCAGCCAGCTGACCGACGACGGCCTCTACGCGACGAGCTGCTACGAACTGGACAAGGCTGGCATCCGCGAGATCCAGGGGTGGTACGTCGCCGCCGCCAGGCGCGCACGCGACGTCGGCTTCGACATGATCAACATCGAGGGAGCCGAGTGCGGCGCGCTGACGCAGCACTTCCTGATGTCCAAGTTCAACCGGCGCACCGACGAGTACGGCGGCTCGCTGGCCAACCGCGCGCGCTTCTGGCTCGAGGTCACCGAGCAGGTGCGCGAGGCTGTCGGCGACGATTGCGCCGTGACGATGCGCCTGTGCGTCGACACGCTCAACGGGGACCCGCGCGGCATCCGCGCCGGCGAGGAGGCGTACGAGTTCATCCAGCTCGGCGACCACCTCGTCGACTTCTGGGACCTGCAGGCCGGTGGCTGGGCGGCTGCCGAATGGGCCGGCGACGACGCCGTTGCTTCGCGCTTCGCCGGCGAGTTCTCCCACCGCGAGTACATCGAGGCCGTGCGGGGGGCCACGAACAAGCCGATCGCCGCCGTCGGACGCTTCACCAACCCCGACACGATGGCCACGGCGATCCGCTCGGGCGTGATCGAGATCATCGCCGCCGCGCGGCCCTCGATCGCCGATCCGTTCCTGCCACAGAAGATCGAACAGGGGCGCTACGACGAGATCCGCGAGTGCATCGGCTGCAACATCTGCGCCTCCCGCTTCGGTCTCGGCGCACCGATCATCTGCACGCAGAACGCCACGCTCGGTGAGGAGTACCGCCGCGGCTGGCACCCCGAGCGCTTCGCCGAGGCCGCCAACGCCGAGAAGACCGTGCTCGTGCTCGGCGCCGGGCCGGCCGGGATGGAGTGCGCGATGGTGCTCGGCAAGCGTGGCCTGTCCGCCGTGCATCTCGTCGACGAGCAGGACGCGCTCGGCGGCTGCATGCGCGCGATCAGCGCCTACCCGCACCTCGGCGAGTGGGGGCGCGTGACGGTCTACCGCCAGGTCCAGCTCGGCAAGCTCGACAACGTCGAGGTCGTGCTGAACGCGCGCCTCGAGGTCGACGATGTGCTCACCTACGGCGCCGAGATCGTCATACTTGCAACCGGCGCACGCTGGCGCGCAGACGGCATGAACGGTCCGACGCAGACACCGATCCCCGGCGCCGAGCACGATTTCGTCTACACGCCCGAGCAGGTCTCCACGGCCGGCGGCGCGATCGACGGCGAGCACGTGCTCGTGTACGACACCGACGGCTACTTCACAGCCGTCGGCATCGCCGAGCTGCTGCTCGCCGTCGGCAAGCGCGTGACCGTACTCACGCCGCTTGCCAACCTCGCCCCGTTCCTGCTCGTCACCGGCGAGGGCTTCCGCGTCAACCGCGAACTGCGCGCCCAAGGCGTCGAGGTGATCCCGCTGCACCTGCTCTCGGAGATCGGCGCGGACGGCGTGCTGCGTGGGCAGAACGTGTGGGCGCCCGCCCCCGTGCAGTGGCAGGCCGAGGCGGTCGTGCTCGTCACCCAGCGCCAGCCGCAGGACGCGCTCTACCACGAGCTCGTCGCCGACCCCGAGCGCCTGCGCGCGGAGGGGATTGAGGCCGTCCACCGGATCGGCGACTGCCTCGCCCCGCGCACGATCGCCGAAAACGTCTTCGACGGGCACCGCCTTGCCCGCGAGATCGACTCGCCCGACCCGGCCACCCCACTTCCCTATCTGCGCGAGCTGCCCGACGTCTACCGCGAGCGGACGGCCGGGCCGGCGTGAAGATCCTTGTCCCTGTCAAGCAGGTCGCGCGCCTGCGCGAGGACTTCGAGGCGGGCGCGGCGGGCGCGGGTGACGGCGCCGTCGAGCTCGCAGCCGACGCGCTGGAGTGGGCGCCGAACGAGTGGGACGCCTTCTCGCTCGAGGCCGCGCTCGCGTTGAACGAAGGCAGCGACGGAGAGACGGTCGTCGTGACGGTTGGCGACGAGCGCGCCGAGGAGTCGTTGCGCGCGGGCCTTGCGATGGGCGCCGACCGTGCGATACGTGTCTGGGACGACGCGCTCGCGGGTGCCGACTCACTATCGATCGCGCGCGTCCTCGCAGCCGTGGCGAGCGCCGAGCAGCCCGACCTGATCGTCTGCGGCGCCCAATCCTCCGACGTGGCAAGCGCCGCGACCGGCGTGGCGCTGGCCGGGCTGCTCGACATCGTGCACGTCGCCGTCGTCGATGCGATCGAGCGCGACGGCGAGCGGCTGATCGTGCAGCGTCAGATGGAGGGCGGCGCCGTCGAGCTGCTCGGCGTCTCGACGCCCGCGCTGCTGACCGTGCAGAGCGCGACCAACGCGCCCCGCCATCCCAACCTGCGCGCGATCAAGCAGGCGCGCGGGGCCACGCCCACAGTGCTCAGCCTCACCGACGTCGGCCTCGACACGGGCGCGGTGGCAGCGGCTGCCGGCTCACGCACAGTCAACCTCACACCACGTCTGCGCGGTGGCGGCGCAACGCTGATCGAGGGCCCGCCGGCAGAGATCGCCGCACGCATCGCTGAAATCATTGGGGAGGCGATCCGCGCGTGAGCGGACTACGCCAGAAGGGCCCGAGGGAGGTCCGGTGAGGGAGGTCATGGTGCTCGCAGAGGCGCGTCGCGGAGAGCTTCGCCCGGTCAGCTTCGAGCTGATTGGCGCCGCGCGCGCTCTCTGCGAGCAGGGTGCGGCGGCCTTGGTGGTCGCCCTGATCGGGCCCGACGCCGAGGCGCAGGCCGGCGCGGTCGCGCTCGAGGGAGTGCAGCGGGTGCTCCTCGTGCCCACTCCGCAACCGCACTTCGAGGCGCACGTCACGCAGGCCGCCGTCGAGGCGCTGATCGAGCGGCGTCGGCCGTCGCTCGTGCTGGCCGGGCACACGATCGACTCGCTCGGCTTCGCCCCGGCCGTCGCCGCCCGCGGCGGGCACGGTTTCGCCAGCGACGTGACGGCCCTCTCCTGGACCGAGCAGGGGGCACTGGCGCAACGCCCCGCCTACGGCGAGGAGCTGATCGCCAAGCTCGACTTCGCGGGCAGGGAGACCGTCGTGCTGCTGCTGCGTCCCGGCGCCTTCGCGCCCGCCGGGGGGCCCCAGGCACGTGCGGGAAGCGAGGCTGAGCTGGAGCACATCGAGCTTGACCTCGCCGGCGCCGCCCGCACCGAGCGCATCGAGTTGCGCGAGGCGCCGAGCGGAGAGTTGGACATCGCTAAAGCCGACTTCCTGCTCGCGCTCGGCCGCGGCATCGGCTCCGCCGAGAAGCTGCCCCGGCTGGAACGGCTCGCCAAGGCGATCGGCGCGGCCATTGCCGTCTCCGGGCCGCTCGTCGAGGCGGGCTGGGCCTCGCGCGCACGCAAGGTCGGCCAGTCGGGCAAGACTGTCGCCCCGCGCGTCTATCTCGCGCTGGGCATCTCCGGCGCCCCCCAGCACACGGCCGGAATGTCGCGCTCGCGCACGATCGTCGCCGTCAACTCTGACCCCGGCGCGCGCATCTTCGACTACGCCCACTACGGCGCCGTAGCCGACCTGTTCGAGGTCGTTGACGAGCTCGAGCGCCTGTCCGCCTGAGCGTGCTGCGCCAGACTGTCCTGAGCTCGCCCAGGAGTACGACATCGAGCGTAAGTTCCGCGAGACGCGCCTGTATCGCACGGCGCCCGTCAACAACAACCTCGTGCAGGCCTTCGTCGGCCAGCACGTGCTCGGCTTGCCGCGGTCCTACTGACTCAGGCGTCCGAGCGCTGCGGGTATTCGTGCACGGAGACCAAGCGCACCGGACCCTTGAGCACGCGGTAGGTGTGTGGTCGGTCGGCGCGGAAGCTGAGCAGGTCGCCTTCGTTGAGGACCTCCTTGAACGACTCGCTGCTGATCTCGATGCTGCCGATCGCGACCGTGACGTGCTCGAATAGGCCGCTCACGTGTCCGCTGGCATGCCGCACCGCGCCTTCGTCGAACACGAGCGTGTAGATCTCGATCAGCGCGCCGCCCGAGCGCGTGAGCATGTGGCGCGCGACCAGCCCCTCGTCCAAGCCGGCGTCTTCGATCGCGATCACCGAGCCGTCGTCCTCGCGTACGACCGACACGTCGTCGGCCGGCGGCTCGTCGTGGAACAGGCTCGTGAAGGGAACGCCGAGCGCCGAGGCGAGCGCCCAGACTGTGTCGATCGACGGGTTGCCCTGCCCGCGCTCGATCAGCGACACCGTCGACTTGGCCACGCCGGCCTGCTCGGCCAGGGCCGAGAGCGTCATCTCCCGTGTCGTCCTCCAACGACGCAGGTTCCTCGCGATCGGCTGGACTGCCCCCGGCACTGCGGTAGTTGTATCGCAAGCGCGCATGGACGAATCGGCCAATTTACTCGTATGAATCTTTTATCGGTCTACCAAACAGAATATCGAACAGGGTAGTAATCTAAGGACGTGACCGACCTCACGCTCAAGCACGATGCGCGAGCCCAATTGGAGGAGGTCTACCGTGGTCGCACGCCGCGCTCCGCCGAGGCGATGGCCCGCGCCCGCCGCTACATGGTGCGCGGTCTGACCCGCGGCTGGGGATACCACCGTCCATATCCGCTCGTCGGCAAGCGTGGCGAGGGTCCCTACCTGACCGATCTCGACGACAACCGTTACGTCGACCTGGCCAACAACGGGCTCAGCCTGATCCACGGCCACGCCTTCCCGCCCGTGGTCGAGGCGCTGCGCGCCGCCGCCGGGCGCGGCTCCGGCTGGCTCGTCCCCTCCGAGGAGCAGATCGAGTTCGCCCAGATGCTGTGCGAGCGAATCGAGGCTTTCGAGCGCGTGCGCTTCACCAACTCCGGCACCGAGTCCGGCATGCTCGCGATGAAAATCGCGCGCGCCTTTACCGGCCGTCCGGCCGTGCTCAAGTCGATCGACGGCTTCCACGGCTCCTTCGACGACCTTGAGGTCGGGCTGTACGACCGGTCCGAGGAGCCCGGGCGCGTGTACCTCGCGCCGTTTGGCGACGCCGACACATTCGAACGCAAGCTGGAAGAGCACGGCGAGCAGATCGCCGCCGTCGTGCTCGAGCCACTGCTGTTCAGCGGCCTCGTCACGACAGCCCCGCCCGGCTTCTTGCGTCGCGTGCAGGACGCCGCGCAGCGTGCCGGCGCGCTGTTCGTGCTCGACGACTGCCTGATGTTGCGCCTTGCCTACGGCGGATCGGCCGAGCTGTACGGGTTGACCCCCGACCTGACCTTCCTCGGCAAGTTCATCGGCGGCGGGCTGCCGATGGGCGTCGCCGGTGGCCGCGCCGAGGTGATGGACGTGCTCGACCCGCACCGTGAGCAGCCGCTCTACCACGGCGGCTCGTTCAACGGCAACCTGCTCTCGAGCGTGACCGGCCGGGTCAGCCTCGAGCACCTCACCGCCGAGACGATCGCCGCGATGGACGAGCGCACCGCCTGGCTGCGCGCCGAGCTCGAGGCCGGCGCCGCCGAGCTCGGCCTGCCGCTCAGCACCGTCGGCGAGGGCTCCGTGCTCGGCGTCTACGTGACCGACTCGCTCGCGCGCCACTCCGACAACTTCATGGCCGGCGAAGGCACGCAGCTGCTGCACCTCGCCGCGCTCACGCACGGCGTGTTCATGGGCCCCGGCGGCGAGATCGCACTCTCGAGCGTCGTTGCCGGTGATGCGCTCGAGCAGGCCCGCGCCGGGCTGCTCGCCGCGCTCAACGACCTCGCAAGACTGACCAACGACTACTAACCACCAGCCAGTCGCGAAAGGGAGAGGAAATGAACAAGCAGCGCGTTGACAGCCCCTACGGAACGAGCTTCTGCGAGTCGATCAGCTTCGACGGGCCCGGACGCTGGATCTACATCTCCGGGCAGATCGGCGCGCTCGACGACGGCACGATGGTCAACGACACGTTCGCCGCCGAGGCCGACCAGTGCTTCGCCCGCGTGCGCCAGGCCGTCGAGAAGGCCGGCGCGCGGATGGAGGACGTCGTCAAGATCACCGGCTTCGTCACCGGCACCGAGTTCTACCCCGACTACGACATCGCCCGCGGCAAGGCCTTTGCCGGCTTCCCGCCGAGCAGCGCCACCGTGCAGGTCGCCGGGCTCGTCGCCGACGCGCGCGTCGAGATCGAAGCGGTCGCGTTCGTGCCCGCGAGCTGAGGGAGCGCCCGATCGGCGTGGCGCGAGGCCGGGCGTGCGCCGCCGTGTTCGATCGGGCACGCTTGCCGAGCATGCGCTGGTCCGCTCACATCTCGTGGCTGTTCACCGAGCTGCCCTACCTCGAGCGGGTCGCTGCGGCGCGGGACGCCGGCTTTGACACGATCGAAAGCGCGTGGCCGGAGGATCAGGGCGACCGGGCCGGATTGACCGCTGCCGTTGCCGCGCAGCGCCGCGCCGATCCCGCCTTCGCGGTCGCCCTGCTCAACTGCCCGGCCGGCGACACGGCCGGCGGCGAGCGCGGATTCCTCAACGACGATGCGCGGCGGGAGGAGTCCGAGGCGGGATTCGCCGAAGCCGTCGAGCTGGCCGTGGCGATCGGTGCGCCCAACCTCAATCTGCTCGTCGGGCGTGTGCTGCCAAACGTGCCCAAGGAACGCCAGCGCGCCGCGATCGTCTCCGCCCTGCGCTCGTTCGCTCCCCTCGCCCGCGCACACGACTTGCGCATCCTGCTCGAGCCGCTCAACGCGATCGAGAATCCCGGCTTCCTCGCCCCCACGCCCGACGCCGCCGTCGAGCTGATCGAAGCGGCCGGGCCCGATCACGCCGAGCAGCTCGGCCTGCTGCTCGACATTTACCACGTGGCTCGCGCCGGCGATGACCCCGCTCGCGCGATCGAGCGCCACCGCGGGTGGATCGGGCACGTGCAGGTCTCAGACCATCCCGGTCGCGGCGCGCCCGGGACCGGCCGGCTGCCGATCTGGGATTTGCTCGAAACGCTCCAAGCATCCCGTTACAAGGCTGCAGTCGGACTGGAGTACACGGCGCCCGCGCCAACCGGGCGGTCGCTGGGGTTCATGCGCGACGAACGCGCAAGGTCGCTGTTCGAATGATGCGAGACGCCACCAACCACACTGGACCGCTGACGCCGGCCCCATGCCCGTGCATGTAGCACTGATGCTACGATGTGTGCATGGACGATGTGTCAGCACGCGATCTGCGCAATCACACGGCCAGCATCCTGCGTCGTGCCGAGGCCGGTGAGCGGATGCACGTGACCGTCAGCCGGCGTCCTGTCGCGCAGATCGGGCCGCTCGAGCGCACCACCTGGGCCTCCGGTCCGGCGATGGAACGTGTGCTGCGCGAGGCACCGGCCGATGCCGGGCTGCTCGACGATCTCGCCGTGCTGCGCGGGCAGACCGTCGAGGCCGAATGAGCCGAGCGATCCTCGACACGTCGGTGCTGATCGCGCGTGAGCAGGCCCGTCCGTTGAGCCGGCCACTGCCGGATGACGTCGCCGTATCGGTTGTCTCAATCGCCGAGCTCGAAGTCGGCGTTCTGATGGCGCGCGACGCCGGGACCCGCGGCCGGCGACTTCAGACGCTGACCGAGGTCCGCTCGCTCTCCGGCGCACTGCCGATCGACGAGCGCACCGCGTCGGCCTATGCCCGACTCGCAGCAAACGTGCTCGGCGAAGGTCGCAAGCCTCGCGTGCACGACATCTGGATAGCCGCCACGGCGCTCGCCAATGGCGCCGAGGTATGGACTCAGGACGCCGACTTCTCGGACTTCGCCGATGCGCTGCCTGTGGTGCGGGTCTGAATGCCGGCTCGCGGCTGAGCTCAGATCGAGCCGACGACCGCGCTCTCACGCGCAAGATCGGCCAGCGCATTCCCCAGCCCGGCACCGGCCTCTTCGATCTCCTCATCGCCGAAGGCGGTGCAGATGCCGAACTCGCCGCCTGTGCCGTAGTAGACGCCGTGGTTGACGGCGGCGAGGTGCAGCAGGTGCGTTGCCCTCCAGTCGATCTCGCCGTCGGGGCGGTCGAGCACGTAGAGGCCGAAGGCGGAGCCGACGCCGGGCGTTCGGATCGGCACCCCGAGCTCGCGTGCCGCCCGCTCGAGGCCTGAGCGAAGCCGCTCGGCCTGCGCGTCGATACGCGCGATCTCGACGGCGGTCAACTTGCGCACGGCGATCTGACCGGCAACGGAGCCGAGCAGATTGCCGTTGAAGGAGCCGCCGTGGTAGAGCGAGCCGCCGTCGGCGAGGTCGAATGGAGCCATCAGCTTCCTGGTCGCGGTGATCGCGCCGACGGGCAGCCCGCCGCCAACCCACTTGCCGAGGCAGGTGATGTCGGGGGCTGCCACGCCGAAGCGCTCTGTCGAGCCGCCCTCGGCCAGTCGCGACATGAGGCAGTCGTCGAGCACGTAGAGCACGCCCTCGCGACGCGCCAGCTCGCGCAGCTCGTTGAGGAAGCCGTCGGGCGGCGGCGTGACGACGCCGGTGTACTGGACGGGCTCGACGACGATCGCGGCCACCATGCCGGCGTTGCGCTGCAACGCGGCGACATAGCTGTCGATCTCGCCGAACGTCGCGAGCGCGACGCGACCGGGGTCCTCGTCCTGTCCCTGCAGCCCGACCTCGAGGTCGTCGTAGGAGCCGTGGTAGGCATCCCACGCCTTGATCACGACCGGGCGTCCGCTGACGTAGCGCGCGAGTTTGACGGCAAGCATCGTCGCCTCGGTGCCGGTGTTGGTGAAGCGCACCTGCTCGGCGCCGGGAATACGCGCGCACAGGAGCTCGGCGAACTCGACCTGCGCGTCGGAGGCGCCAGGCCAGGCGGTCCCGCGCGAGAGGGCCTCGCGCAGAGCCTCTTCGATCGGACCATAGGCGTGTCCGTGCATCAGGCTGAGCCCGTTGCTGAACATGTCGAGGTAGCGGTTGCCGTCGACGTCGAGCACGCCCGCGCCGCTGCCCCGCTCGAACGCGACGGGGTACGGCGCGAACCACGCGAGCGTGCGCGTGATTCCGGAGGGCATCGAGGAGCCGGCGCGCTGCATCAGCCGTGCCGAGCCCCGGGTGCGTGCAAGATAGGCCTGCTCGATCGCCGTCAGCTCGCCTTCGGACACATCGACCTCGCTCCTTTGGTGGACCGGTCCGTCGCTCTCTTGACGGGCCGGCAGGTGGGTTGGCAGTTGGTCAGCCGACGTTTTCGTATATCGACTGATTGGTTTACAAGCATAACGACGCGCCGGCGCGATGCAAGACGCGTATGCGTACGTACCAATCAGCCGTCCCCGGCGGCCTCACGCCGCTCGCGCAGCTGCGCACGCAGCGACTCGGTGGCGGGCGGATCGATCGTGTAGCTCGAAACGCCCCTGCCCTCGCGGCCCTGCTCGGCGAGCACGACCCCGTAGACCTCGCGCGCCGCCCCTGGCGTGACCCAACGCTCGAGCACGTCGCTCAGGACGGCCTCGGGCTCGCGCGCCAGCGGGTCGCCGTAGCCGCCCCCGCCGGCCTCGACGCCGCGGATCCACTCGCCGGGCTGCAGCAGCGAATCGCCGATCGGCTCGACCTGCTTCTCGGAACCGTCGGCTGCGACCTCATGCGCCGAGGCGGCCGTGCCGGGCAGGCCGCCGCGCACGCCGTTGGCCGGGTGGCGCGCGTAGTCGGCCATGTAGAAGACGCGCATCGGCGTCGCGCGCGGGCCGTAGATCACCTCGGAGGCCGGGCCGCCGCGCAGGCGCCCGGCGCCGCCCGAGTCGGCGAGCAACCGCAGCGAGCGGAACTGCAACGGGTAGGTGCGCTCGAGCATCTCGACGCTGTCGATGTAGATCGTCTTCGAGCAGTCGGGCATCGCGTAGGTGATCCAGCCATCGCAATGTGGCGAGGCCGGCCCACCGTTGTTGCCGATCACGAACTCCGAGACATACGGCTGGCCGCTCACCGGGTACGTGCCGGAGAAGACGGCGTAGCCGACGCCCATCGCACCGGCCCCCTCGGCCAGCCCCTGTCCCTCACCGAGCTGGCAGAAAGCGCTCTGGGCGGCATTGATGATGCGGTTGAGCACGTTCGTGGTCGAGACCGAGGCCGAGTAGGGCTCGACCAGGCCGCCGGCGATCGAGCCCTCGCGCAGCAGCACCTCCACGCGGCGAAAGGAGCCGGCGTTGCGCGGCACGTCATCCTCCAGGCAGTTGAGCAGCGCTATCGTGCAGCCGCCGCGTGCGCAGTACTCGGACACGTTCAGTCCGAACGGGATGCAGTCGGGGTTCTCGCGCAGGTCGAACGTGACGCGCCCCTCCTGCGGCTTGACGTCGACTGTCACGTTGACCTCGACCCCCTCCGGCAAGCCAGGGATCGGGTCGTGCTTGCCGCTGGCGTGCAGGCGCTGGGCGGGGAGCTTGCGGATCGCCTGATCCATCACGCGCTCGGAGTAGTCGAGCCACTCCTTGACAAACGCCTTGATCGTCTCCACGCCATAGCGCTCGACGACCTGCTTGACGCGGCGCTCGCCGATCCGCGCCGAGCCGACGGCCGCGAGGAAGTCGCCGTACCACACGTCGGGCACGCGGATGCGGCGGCGGCATATACGGATGATGTCGTCGATGTCCTCGTAGTCCTGCTGCACCTTCACGCATGGGAACACGAGCCCGCCCTCGGCGTAGACGTCCTCGACGTAGGTCACGTACGTCGATGGTTCGGCGTTGCCGCAGTCGGCCTGGTGCGCCTTGGCGGATGCCGTGAAGAGGTGCTCGCCCTCAACGAACACGGGCACGAGGATCGTGTGGTCGGCGGTGTGCGTGTTGCCCAGGATCGGGTCGTTGTGCAGGTAGGCATCGCCCTCGCGCAGGTCGGGGTGCAGCTCGCGCATCGAGCGCGTCTGCAGTCCGGCGCCGAGCACGTGGACCTGCAGGCCCTCGGCAGCCGCGAACAGCTCGTCCTCGGCCGTGATGATCGAGCAGGAGAAGTCGCGTGCCATGTTGATGATCGACGAGCGCCCGGTGCGGAACAGCGTGTTGGTCATCTCGCGCACGATCGCTTCGAAGCGGTGCGCGAGCACGGCCATCAGCGTCGGGTCAAGCTCGCGCGCGGGTGGCGTCGCGATGGTCGCGCGCGCGGCAGCGGTCGGGGTCGGGTCAGGCATCGTCGAGCTCCAGTCTGTAGTTGCACAGCTCGCTGACGTGGGCGCTCCAGCCGGGGTAGACGACGATCGTCGTCTCGGGCTCGATCACGAGTGCCGGGCCCGACAGGCGCGTGCCAGGCGCGAGCTGCTCGCCGAGATGCACGTCGATCTCGACCTCGCCTAGCTCGGGGAAGAAAGCAACGCGACGTCGCGGGCCGGCTGCGGCGTCCTGTCCACCTGCGTCCTGTCCGCGAGCGTTTTCGCCGCCGGAGCGCTCGCCGGCCAGCGGCGGCTTCACGGTCTCGGCGATCACGCGCCCCTTCCACTGGCTCAGCTCGATCTTCTGACCGGGCTCGCGCACGGCGAAGATCCGCTCGTGCGCGTCGTGGAAGCTCTCGATCAGTCGCGCAAGCGCGTCGTCGTCGTCGATCCCCTCCCCCTCCAGCGGGATCGACAGATCCCACACCTGGTAGGCGTAGCGGGCCTCGACGAAGTAGCGCCGCTGCACAGACCCTGCAAGCCCGGCGGGCAGCTCGGACTCGAACGCGGCCATCCGCTCGCGCAGCCCGTCGAGCGTGGTGCGCACGCCCTCGTAGTCGAAGTCGACCGTGTTGGTCACGTGCGGCGCGGTCATCTCGCGCACGATGTCCGAGTGCTGGCCGCCGAACGCCGAGAGCACGCCGGCGGCGCGCGGAACGAGAACTTCGCGGCAGCCGAGCTCGCGCGCGATCGCGAGGATCGTCAGGCCGGCGGCCCCGCCGCCGGCCACGAGCGTGGAGTCACGCGGGTCGACGCCCTCGTTGACAGTCAGCTCGCCGATCGCGGCGATCATCCGCTCGTTGGCGATCGCCAGCACGGCGTGCGCCGCCTCGCGCGTCTCGACGCCGAGCGCACCCGACAGCTCCGCGAGCGCGGCCTCGGCAGCGTCGGAGTCGAGCGTCATCTTGCCGCCGAGGAATCGGTCGGGGTCGATGTAGCCGAGCACGAGCGCAGCATCCGTGACGGTGGGGCGCGTGCCGCCCAGCCCGTAACAGGCTGGGCCGGGGTCGGCTCGCGCGCTCTCGGGCCCGACGCGCAAGAGGCCGCCGGGGTCGACCCACGCGATCGAGCCGCCGCCTGCCCCGATCGAGCGCACGTCGACGGAGGAGAGGCCGGTCAGGTGCCCGGCGAACGGCTCGCCGAGCCACGTCTCGCTGGTGAACACGAGGTCGCCGGCGCGCACGAGCGAGACGTCGAAGCTGGTGCCACCGGTGTCGCAGACGATCACGTCGCCGGAGCCCGTCTCGGCCGCGGCGATGGTGCACGCGGCGACCGGTGCCAGCGAGGGGCCGGAGCGGACCGACCACAGCGGGCTCTCGATCAGCTCGCCCATCGGCACCACGCCGCCGGCGGAGCTCGCGGCGAGCAGCTCGCCGGCGAAGCCCTGCTGCTGCAAACCGCTTGAGATCTCCGGCAGGTGGCGCTGCATCAGAGGCTTCAGTGAGGCATCGATCGCGGTGCCCGAGGCGCGTCGGTACTCGCGTACGATCGGGTTGATCTGGTGTGAGAGCGAGTAGGGCACGCCGGGCAGCTCGCGCGCGATCAGCTCGCCGAGCGCCAGCTCGTGCGCGGGGTTGGCGGTCGACCACAAGAGGCACACCGACACGGCCTGCGCGCCCAGTTCACGCGCGCGAGAGAGCTGGGCGACGGCCCCGGCCTCGTCGAGTTCCGTGACGACGTTGCCATCGGCGTCGATCCGCTCGGCGATCTCCAGCGTCAGCCGGCGCGGCACGTAGGGCTCGGGGAAGGGACGGCTGTAGTCGTACGGGCGCAGCGAGCCGCCCTCGCGGCGCACGAGGATGTCGGGGAAGCCCTCCGTGCAGAGGAAGGCGGTGCGCGCGGTCGTGCCCTCGAGGATTGCGTTGGTCGCCTGTGTGGTGGAGAAGATGAACAGCGAGGCACGCCCGAGCAGCTCGCCGAGCGGTTCGCCGAGCTCATCAGCCGCACGCGCCAGCGCGGCGCGCAGCCCGTCGAACAGGCGCGCGGGCGTGGTCAGCGCCTTGGCGATCGTCATCTCGCCGCCCTCGTCACTGACGACGACGTCGGTGAACGTCCCGCCGATGTCGCAGGTGATCCGTGCTGCGGGCTTGCTCAACGCGCGGGCACTCGACTCAGGCGTCGGGGACGAAGGCGACTGCGTCGATCTCGATGTGTGCGCCGACGAGCAGGCCGGCGACCTGCACGGTCGCGCTGGCGGGCAGTTTGTCGCCGAAGCGCTGCTCGCGCACGGCCGCGTAGTCAGCATATTCGTCGAGGTCGGTGATGAATGCGTTGATCTTGACGATCTGCGAGAAGTCGGCGCCGGCCTGCTGGAGCACCCGCTCGATGTTGTCGAAGGTGGCGGCAGCCTCGGCGCCCATCCCGCCCTCGACGACCTTGCCTTCGGAGCCGAAGCCGACGTTGCCGGAGACGTAGATCGTGCGCCCGGCGCCCGAGGTTGAGACCGTGTCGGCGAAGCCCGCGGCGGGATTTGTGGTCAGACGCTCGATGCCCATTCGTGGCTTCCTCTGCTCGGCTCCAGTTTTTGCAAATCGATCACTCGATATGCGACTATAGGCACGTGCGGAGGCGTTCGCAAGCGAGTTGAAAGAAGCGAATAGGACGCCTTGCTCAACAGGTAGGATCACGGTGCCGCGGGCGCTCGCCGACTGGTGCGGACCAGTTCTCGGGTCCGGCGAGGGCGACCTGGCAGGGAATCGACGAGAAGGGGACGCGTTGCCAAAGCTCGGGATGGGGCCGATAAGACGAGAGCAGATCTGCCGTGCCGCAGCGACGGTGATCTCGCGCGAGGGCTTCGCGGGCACGACGATGCGCATGGTCGCCGAGGAGGCGGGCGTGAGCACGGGGATGCTCAACCACTACTTCGCCAACCGCCAGGATCTGCTCCAGCAGGCGCTGGTGTTTGTCTCCGAGCGAGCGCAGGCACGCATGCGCGCGGCGATCGCGGACGTGCCGCCGGGCCGCGAGCGGCTGGCGGCGCTGCTCGACAGCGCCCTGGAAGAGGGGCAGGAGGTCGACGAGACGTGGCGCGTGTGGATCAACGCCTGGGGCGAGGCGGTACGCCTGGCGGACCTGCGCCACACGATCGAGTCGCGACTGATCCCTTGGTACGAACTGCTCGACGAAGCGCTCGAGGGCCTCGTGCGGCCGGAGGAGAACGGTGCAATCCCGTGGACTTGGCGCCTGGATGCGATCCTCAACGGGCTGACGCTGCAGGCCCTCACCTCGGAGGCGGCGCTCGACAGCGTGCGCATCCGCGACGAGGTGATCCGCGCGCTGTTCGGCGAGGTGCCGGCGGCTGCGAAGGCCTCGGCGCGCTGAGCGACGCGCCCTCACCGAAGGCCGCCATGATCGGCCCGCGGACGGCGGGCAGATGTCAGAGACAGGCTCGCCCGAATTGGCGAGCGGCGCGCGACGCTGGTACGGTTTATCCGTCCATACTCCGAAATATCGAACGACAGGACGGGGCCTGGACGGGAGCGGTCGGAAGAAGCGACTGGAGCGATGACGGGCATGCGACTGGCAGCTGACACGGGCGGCACGTTCACGGACTTGGTCGTGGAAGCGGGCGAGGACGTGCGGCTGTACAAGGCCTCGACAACGCCGCACGAACCAGCCGACGGGATCCTCGACGCGGTCGCTCTGGCGGCGGCGGACGCGGGCCGCGAGCTCGGCGACTTCCTCGGTTCGGTGGAGCTGTTCATCCACGGCACGACGCGCGCGATCAACGCGATCCTGACGGGGCAGACAGCGCGCACGGCGCTGCTGTGCACGCGCGGGCACCCGGACATGCTGCTGCTGCGCGAGGGCGGGCGCACAGAACCGTTCAATTGGAGCTACGGCTACCCGGACCCGTACATCCCGCGCGCGCTGACGTACGAGATCGGCGAGCGGATCGGCAGCCAGGGCGAGGTGGTGCAGGCGCTCGACGAGGCCACGGCTGTGGCGGCGATCGGCCGCTTGGGGGCGGACGGGGCAGAGTCGGTGGCTGTGTGCCTGCTGTGGTCAATCGCCAACCCGGCACACGAGCTGCGCCTGGGCGAGCTGCTCGACCAGCACCTGCCGGGCGTGCCGTACACGCTCTCGCACGCGCTGAACCCGACGCTGCGCGAGTACCGGCGTGCTTCCTCGACAGCGATCGACGCATCGTTGAAGCCGCTGATGACGAACTACTTGGAGAACCTCGAGGGACGTCTGCGCGAGGATGGTTTCGGCGGGCGCCTGCTGATGGTGACCTCGAGCGGCGGCGTGGTCGACGCGGCGGACATGGGCGCGGCACCGATCCACTCGATCAACTCGGGACCGGCGATGGCGCCGATCGCGGGACGCCACTATGCAGCGCTCGACGGATCGAGCGAGAACGCGGTGGTCGCCGACACGGGCGGCACGAGCTATGACGTGACGCTGGTGCGCCGCGGACGCATCCCGGTGACGCGCGAGACGTGGCTGGGCCTCGAGTATGAGGGTCACATCACGGGCTTCCCGGCGGTTGACGTGCGTAGCGTCGGCGCGGGCGGCGGCTCGATCGCGTGGATCGACGCGGGCGGTCTCCTGCATGTGGGCCCGCAGAGCGCGGGCGCCGACCCGGGGCCGGTCTGTTACGGGCGCGGCGGCACGCAGCCGACGGTCACGGATGCGTGCGTCGTGCTCGGCTACATCGATCCCGACTACTTCCTGGGCGGCGAGATGGCGCTGGATGCGCCGGGCTCACAAGCGGCGATCGCCGAACAGGTCGCCGGCCCGCTCGGCCTCGACGTCAACGAGGCGGCGGCGGCGATCATGGCGGTGGCGACGGAGCGCATGGTGCAGGCGATCGAGGAGATCACGGTCAACCAGGGCGTGGACCCGCGTACGGCGGTGCTCGTGGGCGGCGGTGGCGCGGCGGGACTGAACGCGGTCGCGATCGCGCGCCGACTGGGATCGCGGCGCGTGGTGATCCCGCAGGCGGGTGCCGTGCTGAGTGCCCGCGGGGCGCTGATGTCGGATTTGACGAGCGAGTACGCGGCGGCGCTGTTCACGGGCTCGGACGAGTTCGACCACGAAGGTGCGCAGGCGGTGCTCGACGGGCTGCGCGGGCGCTGCGAACGGTTCGCAGAGCGCAGCGGCGCGAGCGAGGCGCAGATCGAGTTCGTGGCCGAGGCGCGCTACCGCCATCAGGTGTGGCAGCTGGACGTGCGCCTGCGCGAGGGACGGCTGGCCTCGGCCAAGGACGTCGCGTTCCTGGTGGAGGACTTCCACTCGATCCACGAGCAGGTCTACGCGGTGCGCGACGAGCGCGCTGTGGTCGAGGTGGTCAACCTGCGCGCGCGCGTGAACTGCCCGCTGCAGGGCAGCGTGCAGGACACGGTGGCGCTCGCACAGGGACACTCGAGCTCGGGCATGCGCAGCGTCTACTTCAGCGGCATCGGCGCCGTCAACGCGGCAATCCTGCGGCTGGAGGAGATGACGCCGGGGGCACAGTTCGCTGGCCCGGCGATCGTCGAGTCCTCGTTCACGACGATCGTGCTGAACCCGGGTGCGAGCGCCGAACGCACGGCGAGTGGCAGCCTGGCGATCACGCCGGGTGTACTCGAGTCGGCGGGCTCGACCGAGCGGAGCACGAAGGCGGTGAGCTGATGGGCGAGGGCTCACAGCCGCGTGACGTGGTGACGCTGGCGGTGATGACGAACCGCATGGAAGGCGCGGTGCGCAAGATGACCAACACGCTGTTCCGCACAGCGCGCTCGACCGTGCTGAACACGGCGCGGGACTTCTCGTGCTGCATCGTGACGGCCAACCACGAGATGCTGGTGATGGCCGAGTCGCTGCCGATCCACGTGATCTCCGGCCCGGACACGATCAGCCGCTGGCTCAAGCATTTTCACCCGAACCCGCGCCGGGGCGATGCGTTCATCCACAACTCGCCCTACCACGGCAATTCGCACGCGGGCGATCACTGCATTGTCGTGCCGGTGATCGACGAGCAGGGCAGACACCGGGCGACTGCCGTGGTCAAGGCGCACATGGCGGATATCGGCAACTCCGAACCGACCACGCTGATGGCGACGGCGCGCGACGTGTACGAGGAGGGCGCGCTGATCTTCCCGTGCGTGAAGATCCAAGAGGACTACTCCGACGTGGAGGACGTGGTGCGCATGTGCATGTCACGGATCCGCGTGCCGGAAGACTGGTACGGCGACTACATCGGCATGATCGGCGCGGCGCGCGTGGGCGAGCGCGAGCTGCTCAAGGTCGGCGAGGAAGTCGGCTGGGACGCCTTCGACGACTACGTGGCGGACTGGCTGGACTACAGCGAGGAGCGCATGCGCGCGACGATCCGCGAGCTGCCGGCGGGCACCCGCACGGGCCACGACATCCACGACGCGGTGCCGTTGCGCGGCGTGGAGAACGGCGTGCCGCTGGAGGTGACGGTGTCGGTCGACCCGCAGTCGGCGGAGATCGAGATCGACCTACGCAACAACCCGGACTGCCTGCCGTGCGGCTTGAACCTGACCGAATCGACCTCGGTGACCTCGGCGCTGATCGGCGTGTTCAACAGCATCGAGGACCGTGTGCCGCGCAACACGGGCAGCGGACGCGCGGTGAAGGTGCTGCTGCGCGAGAACTGCTGCGTGGGCATCCCGGTGCACCCGGCGAGTTGCTCGATGGCGACGTCGGGAATCGCGGAGCGCCTGGCGGGGATCGTCCAGCGCGTGATGGCTGAGTTCAAGGACGGACTCGGCATGGCCTCGACGGGGCCCGAGTGCCCGCCGGCGGTGGCCGGGCTCTCGGGCCGCGACCCGCGACACGGCGACGCGCCGTTCGTGGACATGATGATCCTCGGCAACTCGGGCGGCGCGGGCCACCCGCACGGCGACGGGTGGATGACCAACGGCGAGACGAGCGACGGCGGCTCGATGATGCGCGACTCCACCGAGGTGCTCGAGCTGCTACGCCCGATCCGCGTGTGGGCCGACCGGATCGTGCCGGACACGGAGGGCGCGGGGCGCTTCCGCGGTGCGCCTTCGCTGTACATCGAGTACGGCCCGGTCGACACGGAGCTGGAAGTTCTCTACGCGGCCGACGGCACGGTCAACCCGGCGCTGGGCGTGCGCGGGGGCCAGTCAGGCGCGCTGTGCCGCCCGGCCATGCGCAAGTCAGACGGCGAGGTCGTCGAGCTCGAGGCGTGGGCGCGCGTGGTGCTAAAGCCGGGCGAGACGATCATCTCGATCTCATCCGGCGGCGGCGGCTACGGGGCACCGCACGAGCGCGATGTGGAGCGAGTGCTGCACGACGTGCGCGACGGGTGGGTGAGCGTCGAGCGGGCGGGCGAGATCTATGGCGTCGTGATCGGTGAGGACGGAAGCGTTGACGAGCAGGCGACGCGGTTGCGGCGGAAGGAGCTGAGCGCCGCCGCGGCAGAGAGTCCCGTCGCGGGGGTCGAGGCGGCTCGCGCCGCACGGGCCGGGCGTGGCGGCGACGGAGACCCCGTGCTGCCGCTGATCGAGCCTGGCGTCAGCCTATGGCCCACACACCGTGGCTCATCCACTTTCGATGCTGTCGGCCAGCACGACTAGCTCGAAGTAGCCGTAGTCTGGCCTGCCCGACAGCCTGCGACGAATCATCGCGCCCGGTCAAATGAAGCGGGGCTCGCCGACTCGTGACGGATACGCGCCCGAGTGCGAGTGAATCCATCTGGGGCTAAGTCACCAGATCCAGAGCACCCATCGGCCTCCTCGATAGAGGTAGATCGAGTAGGTCGCCGCGACGGCCGCCGCTACAAAGGATGGGGCGTATGTGAAGCCAAGGATCGTCGCCAGCACTGCGATCGCCGCGTAATACAGCCAGACCACGCTGCGCCGCACGCCAGTGCTCGATTCTCGCGTCATGTCGCGGCCACCGGTGAATAGATAGGCCGAATAGCCTGCCGCTGCTGCAGCAATCGCTAGAGCCGGCGCCCACGTGAACCCGACGATTAGCGCTACGCATCCTATGGATGCCCAGGCCAGCCACGCGCGTGTGCGAGAACGCCCATCCGCCATTACGCCCGTGAAGTCCCTGCCTCCGCGGTAAAGGTGAACCGCGTAGCCTCCAAACAATGCGACCCCCAGTAGGCTTTCCGGCTTGGAGAAGCTCGCGATCAAACAGAGGATCGCGAGGATGGTGCAGACGAGCGTGGTACTTGTCAGGTTCGTTAGCGGATGGGCCTGCCCGGGCTGCTCCTGCTCAACTTGCGGAGTCTGCATGACACGCGTCGACTGCTCGCGCGTCTTCGACCATGCGGCGTCTGCCGCGTCAGGCGTTTGGACGCCTGTGGCGTCGAGATCTTCGGCTTCCTTACCCATGAATCCCCCCGGATGATTGTGTAATTCCTCGCGCAACCTACACGGTGCGGATAAATGGGTCAATACGATTGATCGGAAAGCCGCTCACTGCCTTCTAAGCTCATCCAGCCACGCACGCGCCGAGATTATTGTGGTGACCACCACACCACACCACACCACACCACGACCGCGCTTCGCGCGACAGCGGGTAAGCGCTGATCCTATCTGGAGACTCAGTTCAGTTGACTGGTTACGTCTGCCTGACCTCCTGAACCAACCACCCGTTCCCGTCAGGATCGCCGAAGCTGATGAACGAGTTGTAGTCGCGTCGGTCGGGGTCGTGGCCGGACTGCTGCCCGCTCTCGGTGAAGTGGAACACCTCGCTCGTCTCGACGCCACGCTCGGCGAGCTCGCTACGAGCAGCGTCGACGTCGCGTACGACGAGGTGCAGGCCGAGCACGCTGCCGGCACGCTCGGGCTGCTTCATCACGGCGATCGCGCAGGCCGAGCCGGGCGGTGTCATCTGCACGACGCGGAAGTCCTCGCCCGCACGGTGGTCAACGAGCAGCTCGAAGCCGACCTGCTCGAGGTAGAACGCCTTTGTGCGGTCGACGTCTGATGCGGGTACAACGATCAACTCCAGCTTCCAGTCCATCTTGCGGCCTCCGTTCTTCGAGGGGTCTCGTGTCTAACGACGAAACCACCTCGCGGATCTCATCGCCGCGCGGCGCAGTCAGGGAGCCGACCGGCTGAAGTCGGCGATCGGGGCACCGGCTTCTCCCTGCCCGGGCGTGACTGCCGCGGCGCCGGCACAAGGCTGCTGCCAGGTCACCTCGAACAGCCCGCACAGGTCGCCTGCCTGGTAGGCCGTGAACCTGTAGTTGCCGCTGTCCATGATCTCGTTTTCGGGGGCCGGCGCGGGTGGCGGCAACGGATGGCCGAGGCCAAGGGCGTGTCCGATCTCGTGCAGGAGCACGGTCAGCGCTTCGGGCGCCTGCCACGTCTTCTGGGAATCGAGCTCCACGCTGCCATCGATCGCGAACGGTCCGGCGCCGACAGTGGGGCCACCGATCCCGGCGATTCCCGGCGCCTGCGGTCCGAAGCCGACCGCCAGCGTCACACCGGGCGGCTGGCTCGCTGGCGTCGCGGGCGCCGCCACGAAGTCGAGTGAACGTTCGAAGGTAATACCGGTGGCGGCTGAGGCCTGCGCAAGCGCTTGAGCGATGAGCGCTTCCCAGCTCGTGCCCGCTGTTGCGAGCGGCGGCTCGCCATACGTGTCGATCGCCCAAGCGTCGACGCGGCACGGGTTCCATCCGTGGCCGACCTGTGGCGCCGACAGCAGGACGAAGTTGGGGTCATACGCAGGTGGAACTGGGCGGTGCGCACCGCAGCTTGACTGCAGGTACTGAGCCACGGTCCGGACCGGAGCGGGAAGCCTGAGCTTGAGGCAGTTGGCGGCGGCCCGGGTGCTCGCGCAGATCCGGGCCGCGACGACCTGGCCCGCCAGGGCCGGCGTCACGATGAAGCTGACCGCTCGCGAGAGGCGCCGTCCACGCGCGTCGAGCCACTCAAAGGACAGGTGCAGCGGGCGCAGCGCGGACCACCGGCCCCCTTCGATCGCGTACTTGTTGCCGACGAGGACTGGGGAGATCGGAATACCCGCCACCAGCGAGATCAGGTGCGGCCTCGCCCTCAGCTTCGGACACTCACGTTGCGCAACGCCGGGCCCCCGGCGACATTCAGACTGCTGCGCGCGAGCGTGGGCACCAAGCACGACCGTGCTCGAGCTCGCTCCGGCGGTGGTGGTCGGCACGAGGCAGAGCGCGAGCAGCCCAAGCGAGATGCCGGTGCGAGCTAGCCGCTGAAGGCCACCTGGATCGCGCCCGATCACCGCCTGATCCTATCCTTCGGTCCGCTCACCGGCGGAAGGCGGTTGTAACGCTCGCTCGCGCCGTCTCCGCGCAAGAGCTCAGCTGATCGCGTCTCCCACAAATCGACCGCGTCGTGCAACCGTCGCATGTCCACGGCTTCGATCACACCGACACCCTGCCGCCCGACGGTTCCCATCTGCACGCCGCCGCCGACACCTTCGACGCTCGTCTCGACCGTGTCGCGCAGCACCTTCAGCGCGACTACCTTGGCCTGCTCCAGGGTGAGCCTTGCCGGATCGATGTACC
This sequence comes from uncultured Solirubrobacteraceae bacterium, assembly GCA_963704495.1. GTDB lineage: Bacteria > Actinomycetota > Thermoleophilia > Solirubrobacterales > Solirubrobacteraceae > Palsa-744. Next base: position 220,309 of record OY969911.1, read on the forward strand.
GCATCGTGCTCACGGCGAAGCTCGCGATCTCCGTGCCCAGCGCCACCCCGCCGAACGCCCAACCGTCCACCCATTCGCCCGCGCCGGCGCTGAGCAGATGAAGCGCCACCGGCTTGGGCGCTTGGCGCGGCGACCAGGCGAGGAGAAACTCGACGTGGTCGCTTCGCCCCTCGATGCCCGGATCCTCGCGCAGCCCTCGCAAGAGCTCCTGCAGCCGAGACTTCAGCTCGAGTCGATCGGCGGTCGGCGCCAGGCCGCGCGATCGCTGGAGACGGAGGGAGAACTCCTGCGCGACATCTTGCGCGCCGGCCGCCGCCAGGAGCAATCCCCGGCGGGGCTCGTACACCTTGCGAGCGGACCGCGCGAGGCGCCTCCCGCGTGTGCCCCTCGTCTGCTGACTGTCGGAACAGAGCACGACTCCCTCGCGACACCGGAGCGCGGCGATCAGCGTCACTGCGGGATCGTGCCGTCAAGCGGGTCTGTAAAACACCGAGTCGATGGCGAACTCGGGGTGCTCGGCGTAGACCCGCTCGAGCAACTCCCCGAAACCCACGCTCGATACGTACCGCTTGATCTCGGCCAGTTGGCGTGTCGCGTCCATGAGATCATCAGCTTCGGCCTGCCTCAGAATTCGCCTTGCGCGCTCGAATGTCACATCGATTGGCTTGTACTGGGACCAGTGCGCCCCCTTCACGGGCACGGGCTCGAGCAGTCGTTCGCCAGCAAGACGATCGAGGTCCTCGTAGAGGTCATCGCTGATCGGGCCGTAGACACCGGGCTCGAATGCATACTTCGACCGCAGCGGCACGCCGGGACACCGTGAGAACAGGAACAGGCCCTGCTGGAGCCGAACCGGATCGAGCCCGTCCGACGCGCCCTGCAAGGCGGCAAACAGGATCAGCCAATCGCTGCGCGCGATCATCCGCCGCGCCGCCGATTGCAGAGCACGCGGGATCGGCGGCGCTAAACGCGGCTTGACGCCGGTGGAGACTTTGCCGACAAAGCGCAACATGCACTCATCGTGGCATTTCGCTCGGCTGTTGCGATGCCTCGGCGCTGCCGACGGCCGTCTCGCCGGGAAAATGACAAGCCGCCCAATGCCGCGTGGCGTGCTCGATGAGCGGCGGGCGCTCCCCCTTGCAGATGTCCCTACCGCGCCCGACGGGACAGCGTGGCTCGAACGGGCAGCCCTGCGGCCGGTCCACGACCGAGCCGATTTCGCCGATCGGCTGCGCGCGCTTGGCCCGCCGGCTGCGTCCGCCGGCCTGCGGCACAGGAACGGCCGAGAGCAGCGACACCGAGTAGGGGTGGAGCGGTTTGCGGAACAGCATCTCGCGGTCGGCGAGCTCCATCACCTGGCCGAGGTAGAGCACGGCAACGCGGTCGCAGAAGTACTCGGCGACGGCGAGGTCGTGTGGTGATGAAGACGTAGGTCAAGCCGAGCTGCGTCTGCAGGCGCCGCAGCAGGTTGAGCACCTGCGCCTGCACCGAGACGTCGAGCGCCGAGATCGGCTCGTCGAGGATCACGACGTCCGGGCGCAGTACGAAGGCACGCGCAATCCCGATGCGCTGGCGTTGACCGCCAGAGAAGGCGTGGGGGCGACGTTCGGCCTGCTCGGCCGTCAGCCCGACGTCGGCGAGCATCTCGAGCACCGCCGTGCGCCGCTGCTCGCGATCGCCGATCTCGTGTACCAGCAGCGGCTCTTCGACGAGCGCACCGGCCGTCATGCGAGGGTCGAGCGAGGCGAATGGGTCCTGGAAGACGAACTGCATCCGCTTGCGCATCGCACGCAACTCCTCGCGGTCGAGCTCGGCCAGATCCTGGCCCTCGAACAGCACGCGACCGGACGTCGGCTCGAGCAGGCGCAAGAGGCAGCGGGCGAGTGTCGACTTGCCGCAGCCGGACTCGCCGACGAGTCCGAAGCTCTCGCCGCGGCGCACGGCCAGCGAGATGTCATCGAGCACCGTCACCGCCACGCTTGCGACCGAAGCGCTCCTCGCTGCGGATCTCGAAAGTCTTCGAGAGACCGTCGGCCTCGAGCACCGGCGCGGCTGGGTCAGCGATGCCTGTGGGCGCGCCCGCCGTCGTGCTCGCAGCGGGCGGCGTCGGCCCGCGTGGCGCGCTCACACCTTCACCTCATTGATGCGCTGCTCGGCGAAATGGCACTCGACGCGTCGCCGGGCCGGCCGGGCCCTCGACCGTGTGCGGCTGCGGCGCCTGACGCTGGCACTCGGGGATCTCGTGCCCGACCGGACAGCGCGGCTGCGAAAGAGCAGCCGACCGGCAGGCTGCGACGAGGTCCGGCGGGAAGCCGGTGATCGCCGGCAGCGGCCCCTCGACGAGCCGCTCGGGGTTGGGCACGCACTTCAGCAGCGCCTCGCTGTAGGGGTGGATGGGGCTTTCGAAGATGTGGTCGACGCCCGAGGTCTCGACGAAGCGCCCGGCGTACATCACGGCGATCGAGTCGCAGAAGTCCGACACGATCCCGAGGTTGTGCGTGATCAGGATCACCGCCGTGCCGTGCTCCTCGACGAGCCGGTCGAGCAGCGCTAGCACCTGCGCCTGTGTCGTCACGTCGAGCGCCGTCGTCGGCTCGTCGGCGATCAGCACGCTCGGGTTGTTGGCGATCGCCATCGCGATCGCCACGCGCTGGCGCATCCCGCCGGAGTACTGGTGCGGGTAGTCGTCGAGGCGGCGCTCGGCCTGCGGGATGTCGACTTCCCCGAGCAGCTCCGCCGCGCGCTTGCGCGCGGCGGCACGGCGCAGGTCCGGATTCGTGCGCGGCGATCGCCTCGATCACCTGCGAGCCGATCGTCTTGACCGGGTCCAGCGCGCTCATCGGGTCCTGCAGCACGAGCGCGATGTCCTTGCCCCGGACGGCGCCCAGCTGGCGGTCGGAAAGTTTCGAGATGTCGCGGCCGTCGAGAAGAATCTCGCCGCCGAGCGACACGTCCCGGCGGCTCGATCAGGCCGAGGATCGAGAGCGCGAGCGCCGACTTGCCCGAGCCCGACTCGCCGACTACGCCGAGTCGCTCAGTTGGGCGCATGTCGAAGCTGACGTCGCGCACCGCGTGCACCGTGCGCTGCCCGTCTTCGAACACCGTGCTGAGGTTGCGCACCGAAAGCGCCGGCTCGCTCGACGGCGATCGGGGCAGTGTCGTCCCGCTTCACGCCGGCCTCGCCGAGACCGCCATCGCCGATGCGCGTGCACGCTCATGCCGTCGCCACCGCCGGAATGCGCACGCGCGGATCGATCACGGCGTAGAGCAGGTCGACGATCAGGTTGACGAGCACGAACATGACCGCGCTCAGCAGGATGAATGTCTGCACGATCGCGTAGTCCTGCTTGACGATCGCGTCGAACACGAGCGAGCCGATTCCGGGCCAGTTGAAGACCCGTTCGATCGAGCACGCTGCCGGCGAGGAATTCGCCGAGCACGAGCCCGCCGGCGGTCAGCGTCGGCAGGAACGCGTTGGGCAGCGCGTGGCGGCGGAAGGCTGTCCAGCGGCGGAGGCCCTTGCCGCGCGCGACGGTGATGAACGGCTCGCGCGAGACCTCGAGCAGGTTCGCGCGCAGCAGCCGCACGATGAACGAGAACGAGGAGAGGCCGAGCGCGATCGCCGGCAGGATCAGGTGTTCGATCGACTGCCCAGAACGTGCCGAATTTGCCCGGCGATCAGTGCGTCGATCGTGTACAGGTGCGTGACCGTCGGCGGCGGCGTCGCCTGCAGCCCCAGCCGCCCCTCGGGTCCCGGCAGCACGTGGAAGGAGCGGAAGAAGACGATCAGCAGGATCAGCGCGATGAAGAACGGCGGCGTGCCGAAGCCGAGGTAGGAGAGCGCCGCGTAGGATGCGGTCGGCGACCGGCCGGCGGCGGTAGGTGACGAGCAGGGCGAGCGAGGACGGCGCAGATCATCGTGATCACGAACGAGAACAGCGCCAGCTCGATCGTCGCCGGCAGCCGTTCGCCGAGCAGCGCGCTGACCGACTTGCCGTCGGCGTACGAGTAGCCCCAGTTGCCCTCGAAGAAGTCCGAGATGTAGAGCCAGTACTGCGTGAAGATCGGCTTGTCGAGACCGAATCTCGCGGTGCACCGAGGCGACCGCCTGGGGCGTGGCGAGCGGGCCGACGATCAGCCGCGCCGGGTTGCCCGGCAGCACGCGCATGATGATGAACGCAAGGATCGACGCGCCGAAGATCGCGCCGAAGCGAGCCGAGCACCCTTTTGGCGACGACGCCGCCCATCGACCCTACAGCCTCGCGTACTCGCCGCGCGGGTCGAGCAGGTCGCGCATGCGGTCGGAGAGCATGCTGGCGGCGGTCACCGTGACAGCAGCGCCGACGCCGGGGAAGATGCTGATCCACCACTGCCCGGTCAGCGAGTAGGAGAGCCCTTCGGTGATCATCGCGCCCCACTCCGGCGTCGGCACCTGCGCGCCGAGGCCGACGAAGCTGAGCGCGGCCAGGCCGAGCACCGCGTAGCCGAAGGCGGCGGCCATCTGGATGAACAGCACGGGCAGCATGTGCGGGATCACGTGCCGTGAGATCACACGCGTGCGCGTCATGCCGATCGCGTAGGACGCTTCGATGAACGGCAGCGAGCGGATCGCGCAGCGCCTCGCTGCGCAGCAGGCGCGCGTACCAGGGGACCGAGACGAGCGCGATGCCGATCGCCGCAGTGTTCAGGCCGATGCCGAGGCCGACCGTAACGGCCATCGCGAGGATCAGCGGCGGGAAGGCGAGGATCGCGTCCATCACGCGCATCGCTACGCCGTCGCTGATGCCGCCGACGGTGCCGGCGAGCAGCCCGATCAGGCCCGCCGATCAGCGCGCCCGGCCACGGTCACGATGCTCGCCACCAGCAGTGAGATACGCGCGCCGTCGGCGAAGCGCGCGAATACGTCGCGGCCGAGCTGGTCGGTGCCCATCGGATGCGTCGTCGAGGGGCTCTTCAGCGAGTTGATCAGATCCTGCGCGTTGGGCCCGTACTTCCACAGGATCGGCGCGAAGATCGCAAACAGCACGAGCAGCACGATCACGCCGAGCGGAATGGCGAGCGGCGGTCAGCGAGGATCGCGCGCGAGGCACGACGCGCGCGATCGGAGGATGCCCCCGCCGGACGGCTCGATCGGCCCCTGCGGATGCAGCGCAGGGGCGTCGCCGGCAGCGAGGGTCGAGCGGCCCCGAGCTCATGCGCTAGATCCTTCCTCGTGTTCGATCTGCAAGTCCTGCGTTCGGTATATTACGGGCGCAGCAGAGCGACAGATCGTCTGCGATGGAAGCAAGGGGAGTCGGCTTTGGTTCGATCACGTGATGCAAGACTGGCCTTCGTCATGAGCGATCCGGCGATGCTCACTTGTGCGGTTGCGGGTGGCATCGTCACCGGCAACCCTAACCAGCCGGCGACGCGCGATCAGGTGATCGAGCAGGCTGTCGGTGCCGCGCGTGCTGGAGCGAGCATCCTGCACATCCACGCGCGCACGCCAGACGGCGAGATGACACAGGCGCCAGAGGACTATCTCGCGATCAAGCAGGCCGTGCGCGAGCAGGTCGACGACGTGGTGCTCAACTTCACCACCGGCGGCAAGCTCGGCTCCCCTGCGCAAGAGCGCCGGCGCTCGCTGCAGGCCGATCCCGAGGTCGCCTCGCTCAATTGCGGCAGCATCAACTTCGGACCCGATGACGTCGTCTTCCTGAACCCCAAGTCGCTGATCGAGGAACTCGCCGAGGAGATGGCCGACCGCGGCATCGTGCCCGAGTACGAGTGCTTCGACATGGGCATGGCGGTGACCGCCGCGCGGTTGGCAACGACGGCGCGCGGCGCTCCCGGATTCCTGCACATGGTGCTCGGCGTGATTGGAGGCGCGCCGCCGAGCGTCGAGTCGATCCCGCTGTTCGCGCGCCTCGTGCCCGACGGGCTGCCGTGGATGGTCACGGCGATCGGACGCCACAACTTCCCGATGATGGGCGTCACGCTCACGCTCGGCGGGCACATCCGCACGGGCCTCGAGGATGTCGTCTACGTGGCCCCCGGCGAGTACGCCGAGTCCAACGCGCAACTCGTCACGCGCGCGAGAACTCTTTGCGAGGCACTCGGCAGACCGGTCGCCACGCCGGCGCAGGCGAGGGAGATCCTGGGAATCGGTTGACGGGCGCCACAGCGATCGGCTCCCAGGCGCTGCGTCGGCGAGCGAACTACCTACGCGCGATACGCCGTAAGACCCGAGGTCAAGGGCGCGAAGCGGTCGAAAGGATGACATATCGATCAGCCGATTTGGAACGTAGCCCTATGCCTCGACATTGTCAAGCTACTGCCGGTCAAGGGCTTTCAACAGGTGTCGAAGGCTCCCGCGGAGGAGTTGGCGCGGGAGTCCTTGACGCTGCGACGAACGCGAGATAGGTTGCATATCGACCGATCGTCATCAAATAACTCACCTCGCGCCGTGGCTGTCGAGAAAGGGGGTAGGCAGTTGGCGACGCGCTTCGAGCTCGGCTCGAGGAGCAAACTGGCGTTGCTCGGAGACCCGGCAGTCGAGTAGGTTCGGCCAGACGGGAAACCAGCGACGGAGGCGTCCCCCGATGAACCGCACTAGCGATGGAGGCCGGATGACCCGCACTACCGACGGAGGCACGATGAAATCCACCAGCAGGCTCCTCGCCCGAGCAAGGCGCCTCGCCCTTGTCGCTGCGGCGGCGCTCGCAGCCGTGCTCCTGCTCGCGGCATGCGGCTCGAGCTCGAAGAGCTCGAGCTCTTCGAGCTCCGGCTCCGGCGGGCTCAGCAAAGCGGCGAGCAACCCGAACTCGACGCTGATCGTCAACAACGCGGTGCCGATCGCGACGCTAGACCCCAACTTCACCACCAACGACCAGGACCCGGGCTTTGACGGGGCGATGTACTCGACGCTTACGCAGGTCGACCACGAACCGGGCAAAGTCGAAGGCACGACCCAGCAGAACCTCGGGGTGAGCGCGGTCAAACCCTACCTCGCGCAGTCCTACGCGTTCAGCGACGGCAACAAGACGCTCACCTTCCACCTGCGCCCGGGGCTGAAGTTCCCCAGTGGCGACCCGGTCGATGCGAAAGCGGTCGTGTGGTCGCTGAACCGTGTGGTCAAGGCCGGCGTCGGCGGCTACTCAGTGCTCGAGGAAACCGACTACACGCCCCCGCTGATCACCTCGATCAAGGAACAGGGGCCCCTCACAGTCGTGATCAAATACAAGCGTCCTGCGCCCAACCAGCTGCAGGTGCTCTCAACGCCGACGGCGGGTGCGATCTATGACCCCAAGTTGGTCGAAGAACATGGTGGCCAGGAGAAGGAAACGCCGAACGAGTGGCTGGCCAGCCACTCCGCCGGCTACGGGCCATACGTGCTCAAGAGCTACCAGCCGAACCACCAGATGGTGCTCGAAGCGAACCCCGACTTCTTCGAAGCGCCGAAGACGAAGAAGATCATCCTCAACATGATCCCCGACAACGAAACACTGCTGCTCGACGCGCAGTCGGGCTCGGCGGACATCACGCTGGGGCTCACCAACCAGGCGGCGCACAGCCTCGTCGGCAACAACTGCTGCATCGTCGGCTCGTTCAAGTCGCGCCAGGCGGAGACGTTGAACTTCCCGCAGAACGCGCGCAAGCCGTGGCTCAACGACAAAGACCCGTTCTTCAAGAACCAGGACTTCCGTCAGGCGCTGACGTACGCGTTCCCGTATGAAGCGGTCCTGCAGAAGGTCGGCTACGGCTACGGCAAGCTGTACTTCGGCGAGTGGATGCCGTCGTACTCCTGGTATGACCCGAAGGTCGGCGCGCCGCGTGAAACGAACATCGACAAGGCGAAAGAATTGCTGACGAAGTCAGGGATCAAAACGCCCGTCAGCTTCACCATCTACGTCGGCCAAGGTGACAACATCGGCAAGGAAATCGCGACGGCCGCGGCCGGTGCTTGGCAGCCGCTGGGGGTTAACGCCAAAGGTCCAGGTCGTCTCGCCGTCGGCCTTCCTGGAAGTCGTCTACACCAACCACGACGGCGCGACGCGTGTTCCTCGACGGTCCGCAGGTCGTGGCCCCCGACTACCACTGGGCCTACGACCTGCAGTGCCCGCCGAACAACCAGTTCAACGACACCAACACGTGCGTCCCCGCGGCGGACAAGATCATGAAAGAAATCCCCTATGTGACGCAGGAACCGAAGCGGCAGGAAATGCTCAACAAGGCCGACGAACTGTACATCGAAAACTCGCCACGAGTTTGGGCATACGACAGCGAACTGGTGGCCGTGCTCGGCAAGAACGTGACGAGCTACTACTCCTCGGACCTGCCCGACATGCGCTTCTGGGCCAAGGGGTAGCAGCGCCTTTCTGCCAACCACGCCCCAGCCGGCGCCCGGGCTACTCCTCTGGTCCGGGCGCCGGCGACGGCGCGTGTCACTTCTCGCGTCTCGCCTGCACCCGCCAGAAGTCGAGCATGGGCCGCTGGCCTGGTCGCTCGTGCTGCTCGCCGCTCAACTGCCCGTGACGGACAGCCCGTCTGCAACGGCTGCCTCCGCCGACGCCGACACGGGCGCATGCCTGCCCGACAGCGCGGCCCACCCGGCCAAGAGCATCCCCGCCAGCACGGCGTAGGCGACACGCTGCCCGGCAAGCTCGGCGAGCGCGCCACCGCCGGCCGAGCCGATGATGTTCCCGGGCGGCCACGTCAGGTCCATCATCGCGACGACCATCAACTGCCCCACGCCGGCGGCCGCGCACGCGTCGGACAGCATCACCATCACCGGCGCCCACAGCACGCCGATCAAGATCAATGCGAGCGCGATCAGCGCTGCCGTGCCGAAGCGCGTCTGCATCCAGGGCAGCGCGAGGATCACGGGGGCGCACGCGAGCAGCCCGATGCGCACCGGCCGCAGCGGACCTCGTCGATCCGACCAGCGTCCATAGAACGGGCGGATCGCGATGCCGAGGATCGCCGACGCGGCGAACGTAAGCGCGATCTCGCCCGAACCGCCGCCGAGGCGGTGCTGCTGCAGCGGCGCGAGCACGCTGATCGCGGCGAGCATGATCGCCGGCAGCAGCGTGATCCACATCACCTTGCGCACGTTCGCATCCGACAGCGCGTCGCTCAGGCCGAGGCGCTTCTCCGACGGCGCCGGCGGACCGGAGAAGCGCGTCGTGATCAGCGCGAGCACGGCGCACAGCGCGGCGATCGCCGCGAACGTCGCGCCGCGTCCAGCGACGGCCGCGATGCCACCGGCGGCCGGCCCGGCGATCGCGCCCGCCTCGCTGACGCCGAAGGCGAACCCGAGCAGCTCCCCGCGGCGGTGCAGCGGGGCGGCCTCGAGCAGCCAGAGCATCGCCGCGCTCCAGCACGCCGCCCCGGCAAGCCCCTGCACGAAGCGCGCAGCGAGCAGCGCGTCGTAGCCCTGGGCGAGGCCAAACAGCACGCTCATCGCCGCAAACGTGGCCAGGCTGACGAGCGCAGTCGTGCGCACGCCGAGGCGCACGACGATCATCAGCGCCGGGATCGCGCCGACGGCACAGCCCACGGCGTACATCGCCACGAGCACGCCCGCCTGCGAAGTCGACAGCGCCAGATCGTGCTTCAGCTCCGGCAACAGCGGCGAGAGCACGGTGAAGAAGACCAGCTCCAGGAACATCAGCGCGGTCGTCAGCGCGAGCAGTCGGCGCACGCTCCGATCCTAGCCGCGCCGCCGTTGGCCGCACAGCCAATTTGTTTCCCGCAGCTACCCAGCGCGCTCTGCGGAGGCTAGCCCGCGCCGCGCCCACACGGCGGTCACCGCGACCCCCGCGGCGAGCAGCCCAAAGGCCAGCGCGACCTTCACGGGCGAGCCGGCGAGCAGCCCGCGCGCAGCCTCGAGCGCGGCGGTCGCCGGGTTGATCCGCGCGACGGCTTGGATCCAGCCGCTGAGCAGGTTCAGCGGCACGTAGACGGGCGCGAGGAACAGCACGACGAAGACGGGCATCTGGATCAGCGCGCCGGCCTGTTCGGTGCGCAGGAACATCGCCACGCCGCACGCCCATAGCGCGGCGACGAGGTTCATCATCACGCCGAGTCCGACGATGCCGACGAGTTCGCCGCCGTTGCCGATGACGTCCATCCCGGCAAGCAGCGCGGCGACGGTGATCACGGTCGCCGTCAGCAACCAGCGCCCGAGCGCGCCGAGCGCGTAGCCGGCGATGATGCCGCTGCGCCGCGGCGCCGTCAGCAGCAGTCGCCGGGCGAAGCCGGAGTCGAAGTCGCGCGCGATCGCGAAGCCCGTGAAGACGCCGCCGAAAGCGGCCGACTGAAGGAAGACGAAGGCGAACTGGAAAGCCGTGTAGCCCGGCGCGTAGTGGAAGTTGGGCACTTCGGCGACCTTCGACAGACCGCCGGCGAAGGCGGCGAGGAAGAACAGCGGGAAGATCAGCGACGGCAACAGGATCGCCGGGTTGGCGAGCGTGTTGTGCACCGACCGCCAGGCGACCGCTCGCGCGACGAACACGAAGCGCCTCATGTGCGCACCAGCCGGTTCTTCATCGCGGCCCCGGCGAAGCCGAGCGTGATCACGCTGAGCGCCAGCGCGAAGCCGAAGCCGAGCGCGAGCGCCTCGGCGTCCCAGCCGGTGATGATCAGGCTGCGGATGCCCTCGATCAGGTACGAGACGGGGTTGTACGTCGCGACCTCTTGGAACCAGTCGGTCTTGATCAGATTGCGCGGCAGGCTCGAAGAGCTGAGAAAGACGGTCACGAACAGCAGCGGAAAGAAGCCCTGCACGGCTTCGCCCGTGCCGAAGCGCAACGCGAGCAGCGAGCCGAGCCCGGCGAAGCCGAAGGCGATCAGGATCGACAGTGCGAGCAGCACGAGCGCGCCGCCAACGCCGCCGGCGATGCCGACGCCGCTGGCGATACCGACGAACAGGTAGACGAGCGACTGCACGCAGGCCACGACGACCGCCCCGCCGAGCTGCCCGGCGAGCAGTGCCGAGCCACGCAGCGGCGTCAGCGCGAGGCGGTCGAAGAAGCCCGACTGGATGTCGCGCGCGAGGTCGGTGCCGGCCGTGATCGCGACGAACAGCGCGCCCTGCAGGAACGGCACGGCGAGCGCGAAGTCGCGGTAGCTGACGTCGGGAAAGCCGGGGATCTTGCGCGCCGCGCTCAGCGCCGAGCCGTTGATTGCGAACAGGATCAGCGGAAACAGCAGCGGGAACACGAGCAGCGCGCGCTGGCGGAACGTGCGCACGACCGAGCGCCACGCGATCGCGCCGACCTGTTCGAACAGGCTCGGCGAGCGCAGCGCCGGCGTCCCCGCGAGCGAGCCGCCGCCGGCACCGGCGAATGCGGGCTGGCCGCTAGTGCTGCTCATCCACTTCCTCGCCGGCGCCCTCGAGCTTGCGTCCGGTCTTGGCGATGAAGACGTCGTCGAGCGAGGGCTGGTGCAGCTGCAGCGAGGCGACCTTCAGGCCTGCGCCTGGTCGAGCACGCGGACGATCTCGGCGAGCTGGGACTCGCCGCCGGGCAGCTGCACGGTGATGGCGCCGCGCTCGCCGCGCGCGGTCGTGCCGAAGCCGGCGACGGCCGTCGCGAACTTGTCGCAGTCGCTCACATCGGCGGGCACGACTTCGACGGTCGGGTTGCCGACTTCGTCCTTCAGCTGCGTCGGCGTGCCCTCGGCGACGATGTGCCCGTGGTCGATGATCCCGACGCGGTCGGCCAGCGCGTCGGCCTCCTCGAGGTACTGCGTCGTGAGGAAGACGGTCATGCCCTCCTCGCGCGCCAAGCGCGAGACCTCCTCCCACAGCGCCGTGCGGCTCTGCAGGTCGAGGCCGGTCGTGGGCTCGTCGAGGAACAGGATGCTGGGGCTGTGCACGAGCGCGAGCGCGAGGTCCAGGCGCCGCTTCATCCCGCCCGAGTAGCCGCCGACGCGGCGGTCGGCCGCTTCGGTCAAGCCGACGCGCTCGAGTAGCTCCTGGCCGCGCTGCTCGCGCTGGGACTTCGGCATCCCCTGCAGCGTGGCCTGCAGCTTGAGGTGCTCGCGCCCGGTGAGGATCGCGTCGAGCGCGGCCTCCTGCAGCGCGGCGCCGATCGAGGCGCGCACGTGCGCCCCGTCCTTGACGATGTCGTAGCCGCCGACACGTGCGCATCCGCTCGTCGGCGGCAGCAGCGTCGTCAGCATCAGCACGGTCGTCGACTTGCCCGCGCCGTTGGGCCCGAGGAAGCCGTAGATTTCGCCCGGCTGCACGGCCAGGTCGATGCCGTCGACGGCGCGTGGTCCCTTCTTGAACTCGCGGACGAGCTGCTCGACCTCGATTGCGGGAGAGGACATCAGGACACCTCGCCCCGCGCGGTGCGCGGCGGCAGCGACGGCTCGACGCGCAACAGGCGTGCGGGCAGCTTCGGCAGCCACCAGTTCCAGCGTCCGAACAGCGAGACGACGGCGGGCACGAGCAGTGCACGGATCACGGTCGCGTCCAGCAGGATGCCCGCGGCGAGGCCTGTCGCGAGCACTTTGACTTCGGTTTCGGGGCCGGAGGCGAGCGAGACGAACGCGAGGAACAGGATCAGCGCGGCGCTCGTCACGAGCCGCCCTGTCCGTCCGATGCCGCGCACGACGGCGGTGTCGGTGGAGCCGGTCGCGTCGTACTCCTCGCGCATGCGGGCGAGGATGAACACCTCGTAGTCCATCGACAGGCCGAACAGGAAGGCGAACACCATCAGCGGGATCCATGCCGTCACGGAGCCGGTCGCGGAGATGCCCCAGATCAGATCGGAGCCGTGCCCGCGCTGCCACACGAGATCGAGCACGCCCCAGGCGGCGCCGACCGAGATCACGTTGAGCACGACGGCCTTCAGCGGCAACAGCAGCGAGCGGAAAGCGCGCGCGAGCAGCACGAATGTGATCAACGTGATCAGCGCGATCATCAGCGGGAAGTTGCCGTAGACGGCCTCGATGAAGTCGTGGTTCTGCGCGGCGAGACCGCCCAAGCGCACGTCGGGCCCGTCGGCGCGGACGACCGAGCGCACACGATCGAGCGTGTCGCGCCCGCTCGCCGAGGAGCCGTCGGCGACGGCCAGCGCGTCGACGACGGCAGCGCCAGGGTGCCGCCAGGTGGCCGCGGCGGGGGCCACGGCGCCGTGGATGCTGGAGACGCCGGCGAGCGAGCTCGCCACGGCGTCGGGGGACTTCGAGCCTTCGACGAGCACCTCGTGCGGAAGCAGCGCGCCGGCGCCGATCCCGGTGCGCTCGAGCGCGATGAGTCCCTGCTTGGCGTCCCCCTCGCGGGCGACGGCGTTGAGGTTGGAGAGCCCGAGCTGGAGGCTGCTGGCGGCGAGCACGAGCGCGGCGAGGATCAGCACGGCGCCGCCCGCTGCGAGCCAACGTCGCCGCACGATCACGTTGGCCCACGAAGTCCAGGCGCGGCTGGCCTTGTCATCGTCGCGCACGTGGGGCCAGTCCAGCCGCGCGCCGAGCTTCGCGAGCACGACGGGCAAGAGCGTCGTCGCGACGATCACGCTGACCAGCGGGATCAGCATGCCGCCGTAGCCGACCGAGCGCAGGAATGGCAACGGCAGCGCGACGAGCGCGAGCAGGCCGATCGCGACGGTCGTGCCGCTGAACACGACGGCGCGGCCGGCCGTCTCCATCGCGCGCTGGATCGCCTCATCGCCCTGCAGGCCGTGGGCGCGCTCCTCGCGCCAACGCACGACGACGATCAGCGCGTAGTCGATCGACACGCCGAGCCCGATCAGCGCGATCAGGAACTGCACGATCGGCGAGACTTCGGTAATCGTCGTCAGCCCCCAGACGAGCAGGAAGGTCGTCATGATCGAGACGACGGCCATCATGATCGGCACGATCGCGAGGAATGAGGCGAACACGAAGGCGAGCACGAGCAGCGCGCCGAAGCCACCGAGCAGCGCCTCGAGTAGCACGCCGGGGCCGCTGTCACCGCCGCTCTGCACCGACAGCGCGTCGTAGCCGGTCACGTGCACGGGCGCACCGGCGACCGTCGCGCGCTTCAGCGCGGCCGTCAGGTGCCGGGCGGCATCGGGGTTGTTGCCGAAGGATTCTTTGAGGTCGGCGGTCGGGTAGGCGAGGATGAAGCTCGTGCGCCGGTCCTTGGAGACGAACGCGTCGTTGCCGGTCGCCGCATAGCCCGCGATGCGGGCCCCGGGCAGGGTCTTGGCGACCTTCGCTTCGAGCGACGCGAGCTGCTGCTTGACGCCCGGCGAGGAGACAGTCTTGCCGGCGGGCAACGTGACGACGGGGACCAGCGGCGAAGTGTTCCCGCCGGTGTTGTGAAAGTCGTGCGCGATCTGCTCGTTGGTGACCCAGCCTTCCTTGCCGGGGACGGAGAATTTCTGCTTGAGCGCTTTCGTGGAGGACCCTGCAGAGGCGATGCCGACAAGCGTCAGCAGCACCCAGAAGGCGACGACGATGCGCTTGTGCGCCAGGACCCAGCGTGTCAACGATGCCATGCGTTGCCTCCTTCGGTCGCTTTGCTGCCACCCCTCAGACGGGGCGCCGGGACGAAACTCATCGCCGGCGGGGCATCATCGGCGCCGCCGTCGTGCGGGCGGGGCGACGCTGCTGCGTCGCGAGACCCTTCCCGCTGCTCGTTCGTATCAAAATAATTTTTATCACAAATAATGTCCACTGCGTAGAATGCGTGCATGTGGGATGGAGGGCCGATACCTGGAGAGCTTGGGGAGTTCCCGGGCTACCTGATGGCGCGGCTCGGCGAGGCCTCGCGCCGGCGCTTCCACAAGGCGCTCGAGCCGGAGGGACTGCACCCGCGGCATTTCGGCGTGATGACAATGCTCGCGGCGCACCCGGGGATGAGCCAGCACCAGTTGCACGAGCATACGGCGATCGACCCGAGCTCGATGGTCTCCGTGATCGACGAGCTCGAAGCGCGCGGCCTGGCCGAACGCCGCCCTGACCCGGCTGACCGACGCGCCCGTCAGGTCTTCCTCACCGGGCAGGGCGAGCAGACGCTCAAGCGCATCCGTGCGCTCGCGGCGGGGCTGCAGCGCGAGTTCTTCGGCGCGCTCAGCGCACAAGAGCGGAAGACGCTGCACGCGCTGCTGCGCAAGCTCGCAGGGCTTGCCGACTGAGCCGACTGAGCGCGGCGCGGCGATGCGCTCCGCTGATCCGCCCTACAGCTCGACGCGCCCGGTGACGCAGCTCACCACGCCGCCGCCGACCCACACGGTCCCGTCGCCGTCCTGCTCGACGTGCACGCGCCCGCTGCGGCCGAGCGCGGTCCCCTGGCTGATGACGTATGGCGCCCGCGCGCGACCGCTGCGCAACAGCCACGGCGCGATCGCCGCATTGAGGCTGCCCGTGACAGGGTCCTCGACGCTCGTTCCGTTCTTGGGGAAGAAAGCCCTGACCTCGAAGGCCTCGGGCGAGCCCGGCGGGTAGGGGCCGACGACACCGAGGTCGAGATCGACGAAGCCTGGGCGCATCGCCAGCACGGCGTCGGCGTCCTCGAGCATCACGGCAACCCAACCGGGCCCGTTATCGGCCCACTGGGCGTCGACGATCGATTTGCGCTCGACGTTCAGCACCTCGGCAATGTGCTCGAGCAGGCGCTCGTCCTGCACCGGCCCCTCGCGCAACAGCGGCGGCGCGGCAAAGGCGATGCGATGGCGCTCGACGCGCAGGCGCACCAGCCCGGCGGCGCACTCCTGCACGAGCGCGGACCGGGGGGCGGTTGCCCCGTCGCCCGTGCGTGGGGCATCGGGCCCCTCCTGCGAGCGCCTCTGCAGCCACGCGTGACATGTGCCGAGCGTGGGATGCCCGGCGAACGGCAGCTCCAGCACGGGTGTGAAGATCCTCACGCGGTAATCGGCCTCGGGCACGGTCGGCGCCAGCACGAACGTCGTCTCCGAGAGGTTGGTCCAAGCGGCGAAGCGCTGCATCTGCTCGGTCGAGAGCCCTTCGCCGTCGAGTACCACGGCGACCGGGTTGCCCATGTAGGGGGCCTCCGTGAAGACGTCAACGACGCTGTAGGAACGCATCGGGCGAGGATATGCGTCGGGCGAGGGGGAGGGACCGGGCGAGGGCGGGAGTCGAACAGGAGCATCGCTTCGGCTGCGGCGGTGCAGCGTGGAATAGGCTGGCTCACGGATGGAGCACGTCAGCATCGAAGAGCACGACGAGGGCATCCTCGTGCTGAGCATCGACCGGCCACCGGCCAACGCGATGAACCTCGAGCTGCTGCGCGAGATCGTCGAGGCCGTGGCGCGGACGAGCGGGGAAGGGCCGCGTGCTCTCGTGCTCGCCGGGCGGCAGGGGTGCTTCTCGGCGGGCGCCGATCTGAAGGCGGTTCCCGGGTACGGGCCGGACGAGCAGCGCGAGATGGTCGCCCTGATCAACGCAATGGCGCTCGGCGGCTACGAGCTGCCGTTCCCCGTCGTCGGCGCGATCACGGGGCACGCGATCGCCGGTGGGATGGTGCTGGCGCTGTGCGCCGACATCCGCGTCGCCTCGGCCAGCGGGCGCTACGGCCTGACGGAGGTGCAGGTAGGCGTGCCCTATCCGCAGGCCGCAATCGGCGTCGTGCGCGCCGAGCTCTCACCGCAGGCCGCGCGGCTGCTCGCGCTCGGCAGCGAGCTGACCGACGCGCGCGAATGCGAGCGCCTGGGCGTGTTCGACGAGGTGCTCGACGGAGAGGACGTGCTGTCGCGCTCGCTGCACCTCGCCGAGCGCCTGGCCAAGCTCCCGCCGGAGGTATACGCGCGCACCAAGCGCGACCTGCGCGGCCCGGCGCTCGAGCAGATGCGGGGCACCGTCGCGGACGATCCACTGCTCGCCGCCTGGGTGCAGTGACCAGCAGCGCACCGGCGGCTTGCCGGCGCCGACGTGCGCGATACGTCGTATCGGGACCGGTGCGCGGAGCTAAGCGGCGCGGCGCGTGAGCACGACGACCGGGATCTCGCGGTCGGTGTTCTTCTGGTAATCGTCGTACGCTGGCCAGACCTCGGCCATCAGCGACCACAGGCGCGAGCGCTCCTCGCCCTCGGCTGTGCTTGCGGTGACGGGGATCGTCTCGTCCTTGACCTGGATGCTCGCGTGCGGTTCGGCCAGCAGGTTCTCGTACCAGCTCGGGTTCTCGGGCGTGCCACCCTTGGAGGCGACGATCACCCAGCGCTCGCCGTCGGTGCGGTGGATCAGCGGCGTCGTGCGCTCCTCGCCTGAGCTGCGCCCGCGCGTGCTCAGCAGCAGGATCGTCGTGCCGCGCCACCGGTAGCCGCGCTCGCCGTTGGTCTCGCGATAGACGCGGACGTGCTCGGCGCCGAACAGGTCGTCGTCGGACTCTGCCATTGCGCGGCAGTCTAGCGAGACAGAGCTGCCTTAGGGCCACCTAATTAGGCTTCCCTAATCATGGTAGGGTCCGCGCCCGTCATTCCTAGTAGCGAGATCGGATTTTGATACCCACCTACGTCATAGGCCTGCGCGAGGGGCTCGAGGCGGCTCTGATCGTGAGCATCGTCGCGGCCTTCCTGCGCCGTCAGGGCCAGCGCGAGGCGCTGCGCTACGTGTGGCTCGGCGTCGGCATCGCGGTGCTGCTCTGCGCCGCGGTCGGCGTCGCGCTGCAACTGCTGAACGAAGACCTGCCGCAGCCCCGGCAGGAGCAGCTCGAGACCGTCGTCGGCATCTGCGCGGTGGCGATCGTGACGTTCATGATCGTCTGGATGCGCCGCAACGCCGCGGGCCTGCGCGGCGAGATCGAGCGAAGCGCCGCGGCGGCGCTCGCGGCCGGCTCGGTCGTGGGACTTGTCGCGATGGCCTTCTTCGCCGTGCTGCGTGAGGGCCTGGAGACCGCGGTTTTCCTGCTGGCGGCCTTTCAGGCGTCGAGCAACGCGCTGACCGCGGGCCTCGGCGCGCTGCTGGGAATCCTGACGGCGATCGTGATCGGCGCGGGCCTGTACCGCGGCGGCATCCGCATCAACCTCGCGCGCTTCTTCCGCGTGACCGCCGTGTTCCTGGTGCTGATCGCCGCCGGGCTGCTCGCCACCGCGATGCACACGGCGCACGAGGGCGGCTGGATCAACAGCCTGCAGGGGCAGGCGCTCGACTTGAGCTGGCTGGTCGTGCCGGGCACGGTCACCTCTTCGCTGCTGACCGGAATGCTCGGGCTGCAGGCGCTGCCGACTCAGGGCGAGGTGCTCGTGTACCTGCTCTACGCGGTGCCGATGCTGCTGTTCGTGCTCTGGCCGCAGCGACTCAGCTTCAAGCAACTGGCCCTCAAACTAAGGAGAACCGAGACAGCATGATCAAAGCGACGCTTGCCATCTGGGCCGCGAGCACCGCAGCAATCGGCCTGACGGCCTGCGGCAACTCGACGAGTAGCAAGGGATCGAAGCAGGTGGCGATCACGTTGACGGACTCGGGCTGCACGCCGCAGCAGATCAGCGTCGCCTCGGGGCCGGTCACGTTCAACGTGACCAACGGCGGCACCTCGAAGGTCTCGGAGATGGAGCTGAAGGATGGCTCCGGCGTGATCCTCGGCGAGTCCGAGAACGTGGTCGAAGGCATCAAAGGCAAGTTCTCGCTGAACCTCGGCGAGGGCAAGTACGTGGTCAACTGCCCCAATGGCGACGTCGAAGACCAGGGCAGCTTGGTCGCCTCGGGCAAGTCGCCGGGCAAGCCGAAAGGCGCCTCGACGGCCCTGCTGACGCAGGCCACCGACTCCTACAAGCGCTACGTCGAAGCCGAAGTCGCCCTGCTGCGCGCCGGCACGGCGCGCTTCGCGGCGGCGCTCCTGGCCGGCGACACCCAGCGTGCGAAGGAGCTGTTCGGGCCGGTTCGCGCCCACTACGAGGCGATCGAGCCGGTGGCAGAGAGCTTCGGCAACCTCGACCCCGAAATCGACGCGCGCGTCAACGACGTGGAAAAGCTCAGCGAATGGCACGGCTTCCACCGCATCGAGAAGACTCTCTGGGAGCAGAACACGACGCGTGGCACGCAGGCCGACGCGCGCAAGTTGCTGCGCGACGTCGCCACGCTGCAACAGAAGACCAAGACGATCCGGCTGCAGCCCGCGCAGCTCGCAAACGGCGCGGTCGAGCTGATGAACGAGGTCGCAAACTCGAAGATCACGGGCGAGGAGGACCGCTACTCGCATACCGACCTGTCTGACTTCGAGGGAAACCTGGCCGGCTCGCGCAAGGCGTTCGAGCTGCTCACCCCGGCGCTGCGTCAGACGGGCCACGCCAGGCTGGTGAGCGAAATCGAGCAGCGCTTCGCGGCGGTGCAGAGCGGCCTCGACGCCTACCGGCGACAGACGCCGCTCGGCTTCGCGCTGTATGGCGAGCTGACACCCGCCGACCGCCGCGCGCTGGCGCGCGAAGTGGGCCGGCTCGACGAACCGCTGTCGACCGTCGCGGCCAAGGTCAGCGGGGCCTGAGCGCAGATGCGGCGCCTGGCCCTGCCGATCCTGCTGGCGCTGCTGCTGTCGCAGTCGCTGCCGGCGATCGCAGTCGCCGCGACGGGCTCCGCGGCGCAGCCGCCGGCGCGTCAGCTCGACGGCACGTGGGCGCTGCTGGGAGTGCTCGCCGAGGACTACCGCGCGGCCGATCCGACGCACGAAGCGACCGGCGCCGCCCGTGCGCGCACGCTGGCGGCGGCGCTCGAGCTCCAGCTCGCACGCTGGCGCGCGGTCGCGGCCGGGGCTCCGCTCAATCGCGCGCTGAGCGAGGCGCGCGCGCTGAGCCGCAGCCTGGCGGCGACCTCGGAACGGCTGCAGCCGTGGCCGCTGCCGATCGGCGTGGCCGGATCGCTTCAGCGCGTACGCGGCCAGCTGCGTCTGGCCGGGCTGAGCGGCGCGCCTCGCTCGCGACCGTACGGAGAGATCGACGCCCTGTTGGCCGATGCTCAGGCGACGAGCAAGCCAGGAGCGGCGACGGGCGCGCGGCTCGCCGCGAGCGCATATGCGAGCGAGGCGTTCGCGCTCTACGCAGCCGGGCCGGGGAGCCGCCTGCGTTCGAGCGACCCGGCGCTCGCCGTGGAGATCGACGATGCCTTCTGGCAAGACGGGATCGCCCACGCCGGCGCATCGGCGCGCACCAGCGTCGAAACGGCTGCAACGGTGCTCGGAGACCGCAAGATCGGCAAGGACAGCGTGGTCGCCGACGCCGCTGTGATCGTCTTCCGCGAGGGCCTGGAGGCGGTGCTGATCCTCGCCGCCATCACGGCTTCGTTCGTCGGCGAGCGCCGCCGTCTGCGACGCCCTGTGCTGTTTGGAGCACTGCTCGGGCTCGGCGCGACGGCCGCCACCTACGCGCTCGCGCAGGCGCTCGTGAACGCGCTCGGCGACGGCGGCCTGCGGCTGCAGGCGATCACAGGCGTGCTCGCGATCGCCGTTCTGCTGCTCGTCACCAACTGGTTCTTCCATCGCGTGTACTGGAGCGAGTGGCTCGGCCGTTTCCATCGGCGCCGACGAGCGCTCGAGCGGATCGACCGCCTCGGCTTCCTCTCGGGCCAGCTCGCCGGGCTGGTGCTGCTGGGGCTGACGAGCGTCTACCGCGAGGGCTTCGAGACGGTCCTGTTCCTGCAGAACCTGCAGGTCAGCGCCGGTGGCCCGGCGACGGCGCTGGGGATCGCGATCGGGCTGGCTGCCACGCTCGCGGTCGGCTTCGTCACGTTCAAGCTCGAGCGCAAGCTGCCGTACCGCAAGATGCTGATTGCCACGGGCGTGCTGATCGGGCTGGTGCTGGGCGTGATGGTCGGGACGACGGTGCACACCATGCAGGGGCTCGGCTGGCTGGGGAGCACGCCGACAGGCTTCAGCCTGCCGCTTTGGACAGGTCAGTGGCTCGGCCTCTACGCGACATGGCAGGGGATCGCGGCGCAGCTGGCGGCGCTGCTCGTCGTGTACGGCTCCTACGCGCTGGCGCGCGCGCTGCAGGTCCGTCGCTACAGGCGTGCACCGCGCGAGCTGGCGACGCCCGTGCGCGGCTGAGGCTTGCGCCGCGCCGGCTTGCGCTGCTCGCCGGGCTCGCTGCGCGGCTGCTCGGCGTCTCGGCGGCCCCGCTGGGCGGGACTGCGCCTTGGCTCCCCTACCGGCGCCTTGACCGCGTGCGGTCGCACGGAGCATGCCGGGAGCGCTGAGCTCAGCAACTCAGTGATCTGCTGCGCCTGCAGCGGGCGGTGCAGGTAGAAGCCCTGCGCCAGCTCGCAGCCGAGGTCGCGTACGAGCTTCAGCTGGGTCTCGGTCTCGACGCCCTCGGCGATCACCTCGATCGACAGCGCCTGCGCCATGCGCACGATCGCCGTCGTGATCGCAGTGGAGCGCTTGCTCGCGCCGAGCGCGTCGACGAATGAGCGGTCGACCTTGAGCCCATCGATCGGCAGACGTCCGAGGTAGGCCAGCGAGGAGTAGCCGGTGCCGAAGTCGTCGAGCGCGAAGCGCACTCCATGCCGCGCGATGCGATCGATCGTCTCGCGCACGCGCTCGGGCTCGTCGAGCAGCACGGACTCGGTGATCTCCAGGCATAGGCTCGACGGCTCGATGCCTGAGCTGCCCAGCGCGTGCAGCACGGTGCGCTCGAGCTCGCGCTGGGCGAACTGCCGAGCGGAGAGGTTGACGGCGATCCCCAGCGGCGGCGCGCCGGGACGTCCTGCATGCCACTGCGCCGTTTGGGCGCACGCGGTGTCGAGCACCCAGCGCCCGATCGACTCGATCAGCCCGCTCTCCTCGGCGACCGGGATGAACTCGCCCGGCGCGAGCAGTCCGCGCACGGGGTGCTGCCAGCGCAGCAACGCCTCGACGGCCACCAGCGAGCTGTCCTTCAGCGAGACGATCGGCTGGTAGACGACGCGCAGCTCCTCGCGCTGCAGCGCGCGGCGAAGGTCATTCTCGACCGACAGACGCTTGACGGTGCGCGCGCGCATCGCCCCGTCGAACACCTCGAAGTGCGCACGACCGCGTGCCTTGGCTTGATACATGGCGGCGTCGGCGTCGCGGATCAACGCGGCCGGCTGCTGCTCGTCCTCGCCGCCGGCCAGGGCGATGCCGAGGCTTGCCTTGGCGAAATGCTCACCGGCAGCCAGCTCGAAGGGCACCTCGAAGGCGGCGACGAGCCGCCCGGCGATCTGCGCTGCGGCGAGCTCGTCGGGCACCTGCTCGAGTAGCACGACGAACTCATCGCCGCCGAGCCGCCCGATCGTGTCGCCGGGACGCAGCGCGTCGGTCAGCCGCGGGGCGACCTTGCGCAACAGTTCGTCACCGGCGCTGTGACCGAGACTGTCATTGACGAGCTTGAAGTTGTCGATGTCGAGCAGCGCGACGGCGATCTGCGCTCCCGGGCGCTCGAGCGCGTGTCCGAGGCGGTCGAGGAACAGCACGCGGTTGGGCAGGTCGGTCAGCGGATCGTGCAGCGCCTGGTAGCGGATGTGGTCTTCGGTCCCGCGCTGTTGGATCGCATCGGCGAGGATGTTGGCCATCGCCTGCACGAAGTCCGCGTCGGCGGCCGCCCAGCCGGCCTCAGCGGGAGTTGCCAGCCAGAGCACCCCCAGCTGCCCTCGCGACTCTCGATCTGGCGCGCGATGCCGCCGGGGAGCTCGTCGAGCTGCAGCGCGGAGTGCTCTGGCGCCGGCGGCAAACCGAGCTCGGCGCGCAGGCTGAGGGTCGCGCCGTCGGGCGAGCGCTCGAGCACGGCGCCTTGCTCGACGCCGAGGATTCGTGCGGCCTCGCCAAGCGCGTGATGCATCAGCTGAGCGACCTCGGCGCCCTCCAGTGCGCGCTCCCCGAGTCTTGCCACGGCGGCCTGCTGGGCGGCGCGGCGCTCGAGCTCACGCTCGGCGAGCTTGCGGTCGGTTATGTCCAGCATCACGCCATGCCAGCGCCTGCGGCCCCGCTCGTCGGTCAGCAAGACGGCTTCGTCGCGCACCCACACGATTCGCCCGTCGCGATGGAGCATGCGGTATTCGTCGGCCGTGCCCGGCTCGGCCAGCTTTTCCTCGCGGGAGAACACGAGCTCGCGATCCTCAGGGTGTACTTGTCGCGCCCACAGCGCCACGTCCTCGACCCATTCCTCGGGCGAGAAGCCGAGGATCGCCTCGGCTCCCTTGCTGATGTAGTGCCAGCGACCGTCGACACCGGCATCGGCGACATAGACGATCGCGGGCAGCAACTCGACGAGCGCGCGCGCCCCGGGCTCGGCCGGAAGCTTGCGAGCAAGATCGTCCGTCGGGCGATCGCCGGACGGAGCGCCTTGGGAATGCGCTGACATGTCTGCGTCCGTATCGGCAGATGCGGACGCAGATGTGAGTTCAGGAGCCGGACAGGCGGACGGGGAGTCGCCGGCCTCCACCGGTTGCACGGCTCCTCACCCCCGCGAGGTGTTTGCAGCCGACGAAGCACGAGAGCAGGCAGTCGATCCCTACTCGTAAGCGTCCCGAGGCGAAGTGTCACTGCACGGTCACCCGGTGCTTGTTGTCATACGAATAGTTAGGTTCATTGACATTCTTTGGGGGCCTTGCGATGATCATTCCCGCGGGCTGTTGGAATCGATTCGGGGGAGCTGACCGGTGACGCCGTCTACAGACGAGCTGCTGGAGAGCCACAAGCCTGTGTTGAAGTACGACTCGCAGGAGGCCTACTTCGCGGACTCCGCCGCCGACGCCTGCACGCGACCGAGCACGCGATGAGCAGACGCCTGGTCGTGTGCTGCGACGGTACCTGGAACCGGCCGGATCAGCTCAACGGCGGTGTCTCCGCGCCTACGAACGTCGCAAAGATCGCGCTGGGACTTGCCGAGCAAGATCCCGGCGGGGTCCGTCAGTTGCTCTACTACCAACCGGGCGTTGGCACACGTCGCTTCGAGCGGATTCGCGGCGGCGCCTTCGGCCTTGGCCTCTCGCGCAACGTGCGCGACTGCTACCAGTTCCTCGTCGAGAACTACCGACCCGGAGATGAGCTGTATTTCTTCGGCTTCAGCCGGGGGGCGTTCACGGCGCGTAGCACCGTCGGGCTCGTACGCAACGCCGGCATCTTGCGGCACGCGAACGCCGACCGCGTCAATGAGGCCTACGGCCTCTACCGGTCGCGGACGGACCGCGCCCATCCGCGAGGTATAGAAGCTCGGCTCTTCCGGCGCATGTACTCGCATGATGAAGTCGAGATCCGCTTCATCGGAGTGTGGGACACGGTGGGCTCGCTCGGTATCCCGATCGACGGAGTGCGACTTCCGTTCACTGACAGGTTGTGGGGCTTCCACGACACCGAACTGAGCAGCCACGTGCGCTCCGCTTACCAGGCGCTGGCGATCGACGAGAAGCGTGGGCCGTTCAGGCCGACGCTGTTCAAGAAGCAGACCAGCGCGACCCACCAGACGCTCGAGCAGGTGTGGTTCTCGGGTGTCCATTGCGACGTTGGTGGGGGCTACCGAGATCCCGCGCTCGCGGAGATCGCCCTGTTGTGGATGGTCGAGCGTGCACGTAAGTGCGACCTTGCATTTACAGCCGACCACTTTCGGCCGACAGCCCAGCCGGTCGACGAAGGGCGCAGGTCTCTGGGCGAAGTGACGGCGCCCGACGCGCTCGGAGTCGCCCACGAGTCGCGCAAGGGTTTTTATCGACTGTTCCCCTGCTACCGGCGTCCCATCCTCGAGGCGGCCGACACTGCGATCTCGTCAAGCGCGGTGCGACGGCGCAAGGAGATGACCGACTACGTTCCAGCTGGGCTGGACGAGTACCTGGACGGCGGTGGACGCGTTGCGAACGTGAAGGACGGCAGCGGATAGGTGCGATCGACCACACCTCGGTGCACTCACGCACGTCCCGCATCGGCGTAGGCGTGCTACGCGGTACGACATGAGGACGGTCACGCATCGCGAGATGCGCAACCAGAGCGGTGACATCCTGCGTCAGGTCTCCGCTGGAGAGACAATCCAGGTCACCAATAACGGCCAGGTCGCGGCGTTGATCGTTCCACCGGGCACGGACCCGCTCGCAGACCTCGTCGCACCCCTAATTCCGCGCCCCGGACCCGAGCGCTCATCGTGTACCGACTCATCGCTGGAGCGAGGCCTTTCGCGCGAGGTGCTTCCATGCCCAATGCGGGGAACCCCAGATCGTCGACCTCGACGACCCCACGCGGGGTCAGCTGATTCGCCAAGCATAGGCGTAGGGCTGAGGGAATCGCGTGATCCGGTGCGCTCGCACGATGATCTCGGCTCTACCCGGGGGAATGTTCTCCCACACGATCTGCTCGACGTTGTTCGTGCGGTCAAAGCCCTCCGTGTTGGCGCCCATGTTGCCATGACGCTCATGGCCGCCGGGGGTGCGCACGATCAGATCGAGGTCATTCTGGAGCGCTGCCCCGGGGGGGTCGCTCCAGACCAGCGTAACCTTCAATGTGAGGCCCGTCGAGGCCCCCGCCGGGGCGTCGCCCTCACCGGCATCGCCGGCCTCGTGGCGGGATCGGCCCTCAGGAATCTGGATCACGCTCTTATCTTCTCCACCCTGCTTTAGAGGTCCCCCTTCAGTAAGGCCACTGTTGGGATGAGGGCCGGGGATGATCACCGAATTCGCCAGGTTCACCCGCCCGAAGCCGGAGTTGTAATTAGGAGAGAGACCGGCCTCCGAGGGGGAATACTGCCCGATCAGCTCGACCGCCCCGTTGATCAACAGCGCCTTCACGAGCGCCGCGCTCGGCTTGGTGATGCCGTTCTTGACGAGTGTCTCGCGCAGGACCGCCGTGCAACCGGCGACCAGTGGCGTGGCCATGCTCGTGCCGGTGTCGAAGAAGTAGAGCGGATCGCTCGATTTCCCGAAAAAAGTGCTCGGTTTGCTGACCGCGCGCGAAAGCGTCGAGAGGATCGAGGTCCCCGGGGCAACCACGTCTGGCTTGATGCGGCGCTCCCGTGTGGGTCCCCGACTGCTGAACGCAGCCATGCCCTCGGGATGGTCGGCCATCAGGTCTGAGTGCAGGGGGTTCGCGGGGAACGCAGGCCACGCTCCGTATTTCAGCCCGAACCTTGGCCGTTCGCTCTCGCTGGCACCCACCGTGATGCAGTTCTTGGCGGCCGACTGCGACCCAATCGAGCCGCCATCGACGAGACCGTTGGCGTCGGCGTCGGTGCCATCGTTGCCTGCGGCAAAGCAGATCACGAGGTCTGGGTGGCTCCAGACGACGTCGTCGATCTCATCCGCGCTCGCGTCATAAGCCCCTCCGGGCGCTTCCGAGCCCCAGGAGTTCGTGTGGACCCGAGCCCCGTCGTCTTCATAGGGGGGTTCGAACAGTTCGTGGAGATCGGTCGGGATGCCACCCAGGCCATCACCCGCGTCAAGCGTCGACTGAACCACGAGCTTTGCCTTGGGCGCCGTGCCCTGGATCGGACCGCCCATTTTGCTCGAGCTGCCATCCCCCAGCACCGACCCCGCCACATGGGTGCCGTGCCCGTCCGGGTCATCGGCACGATCGGGGCTCGTACGGCCGAGTGCGTAGAGCTTGGCGACACGGCCCGTGAAGGCAGGATGCACGTCTTTGCTCGAGCCCTTGTCGAATCCGGTGTCGGCAACTGCGACCACCTCGCCCTCGCCCTGGTAGGCGGTCCCGTTGACCACGACGTCGGCCCCGAGGATCGGCCGCGCGACATTGTTGAACAGCTGCCTCGTGGGAACCTCCTCGATGTGGTGAACGTGATCGAGAGCCGCGAGCGCGTCGAGCTTGCCTTCCTGCACCGTGAGCCGCACCTTGCGACGCCCCATCTGAAGGCTCGTCGGGTCCAGTCGCGCGGCTGTAGCGATCTGCTCACGGATCTCCCCCGAGGACGGGTCGACATCGTCGTGGAGGATCACGTCGACTTCGCGGGGCTTGCGCGAGAACGGTCGGGACACGGCGATCGGCAGCAGTGAGGCGCTCGCCTGCGCGGTGCGTGGCCGCAGCGAGGGCGCCACCTTGAACCCCTCGAGATAGACGTTGACCCAGCTCACGAACGGCAGTTCGCGGATCGGTTTGAGGTCGCTGGGGGCGTAGCCGCAAACGTAAGTGTTCTCCGGCACGTATTCGTGGATCGCGACGCCGAGCCCGGCGAGCTGAGCCGTCTGCTCCTCGGACATCGGCCCCTGAGTCTGGATCAACAAGTAGTTGGACTGCGAGGCGTCCTCGGACTCAAGGGACGCCGACCTGAGCGCAGCGGCGTGCCGCTCAGGGTCCAGAGAAATGCCATTGATCGTGATGCGTGCCATCGGTTCACCCAGTGGTGTCGCCTAGCTGAGCAGCGTTCCCGCGTCGAGATTGCGACGAACCGTACCAGCCATCTAAGTTCACTGACCAGGATTGTTTCTCTTCTCCGAATCTTGCTGGCCGAGCTCCAATAGCGCGCGGCAACAAGTCCCAGCGTCTCGGCGGCATCACTCCAGCGGTGTTGCACTGCAGCCAGAAACATCGCTTGATCCCCACCCGCGGTGAGGAGATGGTTCGCTTCGTGCGGGCAGACGGAGTCTTCTCGGGTGGCGGCATCAAGGGCCTGGCCTTTGCGGGCGGACTGCAGGCGGCGGCCGAGGCCGGCTACGACGAATGGAGCAAGCTGGCGGGAACCTCGGCGGGCGCGATCACAGCGATGGCTCTCGCGGTCGGCTATACGGCGCAGGGCCTTCGCGAACAGCTCGACAACTTCGACTTTGGCTCGATCGCCGACTACGGGGCGCTGGGCGAGCTCGAGATCCCGGCGAATCTGCAGTTGCACCACGGAGTCACGAAAGGCAAGGCGCTGCACGCATGGATCAAGAAACTGCTCGCCGAGGCACCGCACCCAGCGCAAACGTTCGGCGACCTGGAAGCCGGCAAGCTGAAGGTCGTGGGGGCGGATCTCGCGCATTCGCGCATGGTCGTATTTCCCGACGACGTCGTGCTCTACGTCGATGAGCACGGCGACCAGTTGCAGCCGAGCAATTTCCCGATCGCGGACGCGGTGCGGATCAGTGCGGGCTATCCATACTTCTTTCCGCCGCTTAACCTGGTCGACAAGCACACAGGAAAGGCAGGCGTGCTGGTCGACGGCGGCGTGACGAGCGCCTTTCCAGTCTTCCTCTTCGACAAGCCAAAGCCGGAACACCCGACGTGGGGCTTTCGGCTGTTCGGCGGGAACCCGCCGGAAAAGCCTAGCTACACAGCGATCGACGGTCCGCTGTGGCCGATTGACATGCTCAAGGCGATCGTCGACACGTCAATGAACGCGCTCGACAAGCTCGAGATGGTCGCATTCGCACCTCGCACGATCTCGATCCCGACGGGCGACATCCCCACGCTTGACTTCAACCTCACGGATGCGCAGAAGAAAGAGCTCTACGACTCGGGCTACAACACGGCGAAGGCATTCTTCGACAAACGGCCAACCGGGATCAATACGTTCGGCGCGGTGCCCGCGAGCTTGCCGCCCCTGCGCGACCAAGCGTGACGGCGCGCGCCCTTCTCATAGCTTCCCATCTGGAACTGAGCACGACGATGTTCCGGATGCTTGCGTGTGATCCGGGTGTGCGCTAGAACCCTGTCGCGATGTCACCCCTCTCCAACTATGGCGTCGCGATCGGGACACTGGTCAGCTTCACGCGCGACCCGCAGCACAACTTCGGCAGTTGGTACCACGGACACGTGACGCTGCTGGCCGGCGCGGCAGAGTGGCAGTCGGCATTGGATGTCGACGCGCCGGCGGCAGTCGGAGTTTCCTACCGGCTTGTCACAGACCTGAGCACATCCGACCTCGGCCCAGTCGCGACGCTCGCCGACGGCTTCCACGAGCTGACCCACGACGAGAGCTCGGGCGCGCTGGACTACGTGCGCGCGTCGATACTTCAGAACGGCTGGTTCATGCGCTGGCTGAAGCGCTCGTTCATAAGCTCGGCGGCAGCGTCGAGCTGGAAACCACCACCCCCGGACATTGGCCGGCCCGGCGGACCCGACCCGGCGGGGTTTCCGCGTGCGCCCTTCGAGCCGGATCTGATCGACTCGCGGCTCGAGTGGCTGCTGAAGCTGCGCGAGCGCTTCCCGATCGACTGGCTGAACCGAATCCCGCACGTCGGCCGGCGCTCGTTCCCCTGGATCTCTTCGAACGGCGACAATGCGCTCGACGCGCTCGGACCGCAGCTACAGTCCGCAAGCCGCATCTATCTCTTCGGCGAGCGCTACGAGGACGGCACGAACGGGGTGCACGACGTACACATGAACCAGGGCGACCCGGCGGGCTCGCAATGGTACGCCTCGGATGGCAGTTGGCAGGACGGGGCGGTGGCCTGTCAGCACGCTGACGGCAGCGTGACGATCTGGCAGGTGCACTTCAACACGCAGTCGCTGCAAACAGATACGCAGGGTCACCCCATCTGATCGCGCATCTCGGCTGTGCCTTTCCAGCCGTTTCTGTGACCTCTTGTCGCGTCTCGTCAAGGAAGTCGGTCAACGGTTTACAGCCTTCACACCGCAAGATTGCCTGATCGGGTAGAGTTCCGGCTAGTGGACTTATAGCTTGCCTCACATTGCAGGCGGTGAGCGAAAACTGAACATCGGGGAAGGGGAAGCCGATGGACGAGCACGCCTATCGGATCGCTGTCGCGGGTGTGGGCCTTGGGCTCGTCGCCTTCATTTTCGGCGCAGCGATCATCCTCAAGACAGGCCACCATGCCTCAAAGGAGTACTGGACAGCCGGCAGTGCCGTCAGCGGTGCGTTGCTCGGGTTGCTCGCGCCAAGCCCCAAGGCAACGACACGTGGCAAGGCCGGCGTGGCCTCGAAAGCTGCGGCGCTGGCCGAAGCTCATGAACGAGCCAAGCTGACCATCGAACAGCAGGCGGCAGAACGCGGTGCCGAACCGGGTGCGGCAGCCGTCGCGCACGCCGCTGCGGCTACAGCCAACGCCGAAGCGGCCACGGCGGCGCGCCCGCTCGCCGGGGCGATTGCGGCTGTGACGCTCATCGTTGTATTCGGACTGTCGCTGTGGGCCGGTATCGAATACAACCTCACTCAGTTCCAAGCGCTGGCGGCCGCTGCCGGTGGAGCTCTTATCGGGCTGATCGCGCCGTCCCCGTCTGAGGCCAGTTGAGCTGCGATGGAGGGCACTAAGCATGCCGGGCCAATCTTGGTGGCGGTAATCGCGGCTATTGCGGCCATCTTGGGTTCGGTCGCGGGCGGTACTGCCAGCTACCTCGGCAACAAAGCAATACTCGGCAAGCAGGTAGAGCGCGAAGAACGACAGCAAAAGGTGGCGGCGCGTGGCGTCGCTCGGGTTTACGCCGAACAAGTCGTTTCGGCGAGGCGAGTTCTGCGATTTGCTCTGTCGACCGACCGGTGGCCGCAGAGAAATGACCTGAGCTACTTCGATCTGCCGGACCTTGAAGATCGCCGTCTCGTGCAGTCCCGACTCTCCGTGATG
Organism: uncultured Solirubrobacteraceae bacterium; assembly: GCA_963704495.1. Taxonomy (GTDB): domain Bacteria; phylum Actinomycetota; class Thermoleophilia; order Solirubrobacterales; family Solirubrobacteraceae; genus Palsa-744. Next base: position 250,678 of record OY969911.1, read on the forward strand.
TCCGCAGAAGCGGTGAGCGATGCAGACGGGGTACTGCGTGCTGTCGCTTCCGTCGTCGTCGTCGAGCCAGGAAATGCCTTGAGCGCCCGCGCACGACAGCTCTTGCGCTCGGATCTAGTCACATTGGAACATGGCGCACGAGCCCTACAGGAACTCGATACCTAGCGGTCAGGTCCCCCGTGCCAGTACCGATCGCCAGTGCCCGGCCTCGCCGATCTGGCTTCAGTCAGACGCGGATACCCTCGGGTTTGTGCTCACGAAACTCGCCCGTCGGCACCAACCCCTGCCCTCACGCAGCCTTCAGGAAGCGCCGGAGCGCCTCGCGGATGACCTCGGAGGTGGTGGTGCCCTCGGCTTTTGCGCGCTCGAGGAGCTGGTTGCGCAACTCGGGGTCGAGCCTGACCGACTCGACACTCGCGGGCGCCGAGCCTAGAGCAGGTCGGCCGCGCTTGCCCCTGCGGGCGAGCAGCGCGTCCACGTCGAAGCCGGCCTCGGCCTCTGCCGCAAGCGCCTCGATCTCCTTGTCGGTGATCGGCTCGCCGGAGCGGGTGTGGCCATAAACGCGATCGTTGCTCATCGCTCGATCAGCCTCCGGGCGGATGGCGAGACTTGGACGGGGTCGATGCCCCGCCGGGAGCTGAGGGTCACGGGTGCTTAGCGTACGCTTCGTGGGCAACCGCCCGGACGAGCGGCGGTTCGCCGCTACAGCCGGGGCAGAATCCGTGTTGTGACCAGCCGATCGCACGTGCGAGCACGACGTCGGCATATTCGGTCCCTGCGCCGTCGTGTCCGTAATAGTCGTAGGCTGCCTGCCACGCCGAATCGTTGAGCGCGAGGCTCGCGCCATCCGAGGACAACAGCCACGCCGCGGCCATGATCGAGTCGTAGTCGTCGTAGATCGACGGGTGAGTCGAGGTGCGGTGGTCGTAGACGGCGGGGCGTTTCCCTAGCTGGTAGGCGTTTCGCGCCATGTCCCAGGTGCTCACGGGGCCGTTCGTCACGTTGAACTGCATCGGCCGGGCGCAGCACCCGGCAAAGTTCAAGCCGTGGTAGGTGGTCGGGTCGGTCGAGAACACCGTCTCCTGCTCGTGGATCGAGGCGATCAGCACCAGTCGACGCTAAAGGTGTTCTGAGCTGCGGCACATATGGGGTAGAACGCTTCGATCCAAGGTGATGATTTGCTCTGGACGGGCCCGCGTGCCGTACTGTGCCCGGCGGGGCTGTCGTCCGCGTGTGAGGTTCGGGGGGTGCTCGCTATTCGTGCCTGCGGGGACGGTGATCCGGGGCGGCGCCGCCCGCGTCGTCTGCGCCGAACAGGGGTCGCATCCCGCAGCCGGCGCGCGGGGGCGTGACGGCGGGCGGCAGGGGGGCGGGCAACCGTAGGCACGATCGGCGGCCGGGCAGCTGCCGCGCTCAACTGCACTCGCAGCACCGGGTAGCTAGCTCGAGCGGCCGCTCCGCTACCCTCGAACGCCCCAAAGCCGACCGCGATCAGCGCGGCGACACCGACCAGGAATAGTGCCCCGACGAACACCCACTGCCCTCGTTCCCAGGGGGGGCGTCGGGGTGTAAACAGGGTGGGACATTGATGGGGTACTCCTGTCAGATCAAGGTCAAAAAGGGCGCGCTGAGGCGACAGGGCGCACGCCACGGTTGGGGAGTTTCGAGTTGGGCTGGCGGAGTTTCGCGTTCAGCTCATGTGATTCGGCGGGCGGCGGGCAGTTCGCGCTTCCCGGATAGGCGCTACCTAGGTGACGTACCGAAAACCTCCTTAAGGCAGCGCCTTGCATTCACCCTTTCCTGTCCGTTGTGTGCCTCTCCGCCGCCGGTTGTTCCGGCAGACGACACGTGGACGCCGCTTCGCCTCAGACACGCGATAAACGCGGCGTACCGATGATGCCCGTGTGCTTGCGAGTGCAAAGCGGAGCTCGTGCCGCTCGGATGTTGGCTGGTCGGCGCGGCTGTCGTGTTGCTGCCCTTCAGTTTTTCCCGTTCCACTACTGGCTTTCATTCCCACAGATGGTCGTGCAGGCCGGGGTTCCCGGGACTAAGTTTCGCACCACCCTCGCCCCGTCGTCCGGGTGTGATTGAAATGTGAACGTGTTGGGGTTGCGCTCCCGTTGGGCAGCAGTTATGCTCGGGTGAAAGAGCGGGCTAATTCCGCCAGCCGGGCATCAACTGCGGAGGATTCAGCACACGACGAAACCAGGCCGAGATCGCCGGGCAACAGCAGTGTTTACGTTGCGCGGCGCTTTGGGTGAGCACGACAGCGAGCAGGGAGCACTCGCCCGCGAATCGCGCCAAGTGTCGTCATCCCGCCCTTATGCAAAGCCGAAGATCGCGAACGTCACACCTTTCGGACCACGCGCGACAGGCATGCGCGGGCACAACTTCAGGGGTCGTTTTGAGCGCAGGCGCCGACGAGAAGCTGACGCAGCTGACCACTTCACGCTGGTTCGATGTCGGCCGGGGTAGCGCTGTCGCGTACGACAAGCACCAGCAGTGGTTGTCGCGGCGCGTTGAAACGATCGACTTCGTCGGCGCGCGCTCGGTCAAGCGCAGCATCAGCGTGGACTTCGAAGTTCCCGCCGGGCTCCCCCGGCTGAAAGAGCTGGCGGCGCCGGGAACGTGGCTGGTCCCGGTCTCGGTGTTCCAGAAGTGGCCGCGGCTGATGGGCTTCAACTTCGTCGGCCCGACCGGTCACCCGACGTCGCTGTACCTGCGCAAGACCAACAAGCAGCTCGACTTCGGACTGCTGCTCGGCATGGTCGACCTGACGCTGTCGCACCGCGAGAGCATGCTCGAGAGGCGAAGGCGCGAGCTGCGCGCCGCGCTCGGACGCAACCTCGGCCGCTCCCGGGCCGAGCAACTACCGATCGAGCTCCGTCGCAAGCTCGCGGCTATCGTGCAGAGCGCGCGGCCGGCGCGGGCGACAATCAAAGACGCCGTCAACGAGCTTGAGGTGTTTCTGCGAAACAGGCTCGGCCAGGCGCTGGCGCACGCGGCGCGCCCGGAGCGCGAACGGATCGCGACACGCATCACGGCGACCGTCGATCTAGCCGGGCGCCTCGCGGCTAGCTCAGTCCTGTGGGTCAACGTCGAGGGCGACCCGGGAACCGATCGGATCGTGAAGTTCTCCTATCTCCATGCGTACCACCTGTCGGCGACGCCTGACGACGGCGACGATGACGACCCCGATGTAGGTGCGAGCCGCTGGAGGCGCTGGATGCGACAGGTGCTCATCGCGTGCTCGTGGCGCAAGCGCACCCTGTTCATCCCGCTGCCGCACGCCGGCCGTCATGTGCGCTTCCATCTGGACACGCGCGCGCCCAGCGAAGGCCTCGCGCTCGTCGGTGCCGACGTGATGGCGTTCCCGTCAGCCCAGGCAGTCAGCCGACGCGACGACGCGGTCGTCAGGTCAGTCGACCGTCTCGCGGAGAAGTACGACGAGCTCGACCCGCCCGATGAGTGGGTTGGACCGGAGAGCAGCCGCCTGTACATCGACTACGGCGCGCCGGTTGAACTCGCGAGCGCGTCGCCCTCGCGCGACCTCGAGATCAAGAGCCGCGACGGGGTCGACCGCGAGGCGACGGCCGAAATCGTGGACGGCCGAGCGCACGTGTACCTGGGGGAGAGGAGCGCGCCGTCGCACCGCGTCTTCCTGCAGGTGAAGCTCGCAGCAGCGCGTCACGGCTTCATCACCGGCTGTGCGCTCGCCACGCTGATCATCGCGCTGCTGATGGGGGCCGGCTACTTCGAACTCGAGTCGGCGGCGCTCCATCTGGAGCCGACCGTCGTCCTACTGTCCGTCGTGCCCGTCGTGCTCGGGTACGTGCTCGTGAGGCCCGGCGAGCACGCACTCGAGCACTACCACATACAGGGAGTCCGCATCCTCGCTCTGATCTCGGGCGCGATGCCGATCGCCGGGGCGCTCACGCTCGTCCTCACACATAGGAGCGGCAAGGAACACCTGCCCGATTTGAGCGTCGCGCGGCCGATTTGGGGAGCGCTCGCGATCATCGCCGCCGTCACGGCGGTCGCGTTGTTGTTTAGCTGGCTCCGCTCGGCGCGCCCGCGCAAGGTGCGCGAGGGCATCCCGCCCGACTCCCAGGTCTAGGTGACCTGCCCACAGACCTAGTGAACACCTGAAGGACGTCCGGCCCGCACCGCCACCGAGTGGGTCGCGCTGCTTGCAGACGCACAGCGCCAGGAGCGCCTTGATGAGCAGCTCAAACGACTTGAGCGCTATCCGCTCTTGATCTGCGACGAGGTCGGCTACATCCCCTTCGACCCGCACGCGGCCAACCTGATGTTCATGCTCGTCTCCCGCCGCTACGAGCGCGCGAGCCTGATCGTGACCTCGAACAAGCCCTTCAGCGCCTGGGGTGAGATCTTTGGCGATGACGCCCCTCTAGCGAGAGGTGGCTGCGATGGGCGTGAAGCGAAGAAGGTCAGACCGGGCAGGTCGAGCGCCGATGCGTTCGCCGGGTCGTCCGCCGGTGACTCGTCGGGAGCATCGGCAGCGGTTTTGGGCGGCGATCGCTCGTGGTCTCTCAAGCGAAGATGCCTCAGTCGAGGCGGGCGTGTCAATCCCAGTGGGTGTCCGGTGGTTTCGTGAGGGTGGCGGGATGCCACCAATTAACCAAGCCTTGTTGTCGGGGCGCTACTTGTCGTTTGTCGAGCGAGAGGAGATCGCGATGCTGCGCGCTCGAGGATGCGGCGTCAGAGAGATCGCGCGGCTGGTCGGCCGCTCGCCGTCCACAATCTCACGGGAGCTTCGTCGCAATGCCGCGACGCGCAGCGGCAGCTTTGAGTACCGCGCGATGATCGCGCAGTGGCATGCTGACCGTCGAGCCAAGCGCCCGAAGACCGCGAAGCTCGCCAGCAAGCCAGAGCTGCAGCGGTATGTGAAGGCTCGTCTCGCGGGCGTGATCGAACGTCCGGATCGCAGCAGCGTCTCGGGACCGGATGTCCGCTGGGAGGGTCGCCGGCACGTCGCCGTCAGGACCGGCGTTGGGCGAAGGCGTGGAGCCCTGAGCAGATCTCAAACAGGCTCCGCCTCGACTTCCCCGATGATGAGTCGATGCGGATCTCTCACGAGGCGATTTACCAGTCGCTCTATGTGCAGGGCCGTGGAGCGCTGCGCCGCGAGCTCACCGCCTGTCTGCGCAGCGGCAGGGCGCTCAGAGTCCCGAGAGCCCGCGTGCGCGGGCGTGGCAAGAACTTCGTGAGCAGGGAGATCCTGATCAGTGAGCGCCCCGCAGAGGCCGCAGACCGCGCCGTTCCGGGGCACTGGGAGGGCGATTTGATCCTTGGCTTGGGCAAATCCGCGATCGGGACGCTCGTGGAGCGCAGCACCAGATTCACGATGCTGCTGCACCTGCCGCCGATGGAGGGTCACGGCGGCCCGAGAGTGAAGAACGGCCCGCCGCTAGCCGGGCACGGCGCTGGGGCTGTCCGTGACGCGATCACCACCGCCATCACCACCCTGCCCGAGCATCTGTGGCGATCGCTCACCTGGGACCAGGGCGCGGGAGATGGCACAACACTCACAGCTACGGATCGACACAGGCCTGCAGGTGTATTTCTGTGACCCTCAGAGCCCTTGGCAGAAAGGCAGCAACGAGAACACCAACGGCCTGCTCCGGCAGTACTTCCCAAAGGGAACAGACCTCACAAGGCATACAGCTGAAGATCTCGCTGCGGTCGCCGCCACGCTCAACGGCCGCCCCCGCAAGACGCTCCAATGGAGAACGCCCGCCGAGGTACTGAACGATCACCTAAGCTCACACGAAACAGACCGCGTTGCGTCGACCGGTTGAATCCGCCCTGAAGTCGATCTTCAACCGGGCAGATATCTGCTCCGGACTCCACGCGCACGCCCACCGGCGGTCCTGGCGATGCGGCTTGTTGCGTTTGGAGGCGTGGTGGATATCGGCGATCAGTCCGCTCAGCTGCTCAGCGGATGGCTCAGCCTGCCGGAGCCACCCAGGCGGTCGGACCTGCTCTCGTACCGGAGCAGTGCCAAGCGGGTGACGGCACTCAAGCGAAGATGCTTCGAGCATGAGCCGCTTGACAGGATCGCCGCGCGACGGGACAGACCACTCTGGCTACGAGGGAAAGGGCCACACGAAGATGTTGGTAATCGACGAAGCCGTGCTGCGACCCGGCGATGGCGAGAGGCGGACTCGAACCGCCGACACCTCGATTTTCAGTCACGGCGCCCGCCGACAGACCCGCCGCGCGGAGCGTAGCGAAGCGTCCGCGTTTGCGGGGGATTACGCCGGAGGGTCGACGCCAAGCGCTCGGCCGCAGGTCGCCAAGATACCTGCGGATACCCGTAGTTACCGGCGGGTTTGTGCCACGAGACGGGCCGCGGGGCACAAACCCCCGCGCCGGCCCGAACGGATGGCGAGGCTCGGAATCGGACCGAGGACACTACGATTTCAGAATGGTGGCGCCCCGGCCGGGAAGGCCCTCAGCGCTCCGCAGGCGGCCAAGCGTGCGCTGCTCTAAAGAGATAGGTGTATACAGACGACGGGTCCGCTTGATGCTTGAAACCCAGAAGTGCGCTGGCGAACCCGATGCCAGCCGGAATCGGATTTCCGGAGGCAAGTGCAACCGCTGCGCCGCCAACCCCCAGGCCAAACTTGCCATCGGGCGCCGCCAAGCGGTCCGCATATGCCGGTTGAGGTCAGCAGCAGCATCGCCCAAAGCCTCGCGCCGGTCAGCGAACGCTGACTCTCGGTCTGCGGGGTCGACTGTAGACACGCTTCGCACGAACCCGCGCAGATCGCGCGCGTAGGCTCGGTAAGCGTCGCCGTGCTGTGCGCGAAAGTCGAGAACCTCGTCCAGAGGAATCGCCGAAAGATCGAAGGAGACCTGTTGAAGGTCGCTCACGACTACATGCCCAGCCGTCGGCAACGGCTCGCGGTCGAGCAGGCGTAGGAGGCCATACACAGTCGATTCGTAGCCGTCGGTGGTGATCGGCTGAAGCGCATAGCCCAGCTGCTCCCCTGGCCCGCGCAGAAGTTGCCCGAGCGTACCCAGCACGATCGCCCGTAGAGAGCGGTTGATCCACCTCATTGACTCATGCTCGGATTGCTTGATCAGTCCACGCTTTTCCAGGCTGGCCACGAGAGGCGACATCAGATCGGGCGATACTTCCAGTCCAAGCTGGCTGCGGCTGATCTCACCAAAAGGCTCACCCCTGCTCAGGTCCAGCGCATCAGAGCTCAGCAAGCCGTCGAGCAACTCGGCTAGGTCATTAGCAATCGACTCGCTGACCATCGTCTCAGGGCTCAATATGTGCAGAAGGCCCTTATCTGCGAGCGGCTCTGCAAGGACGGGGTCGACTTCGAATACTCGATCCTCAATGTACTCCGGAGCGAGAAGGGCGATCCCGTCGAAAAACAGCAACAAGCTCTTAACAACGTCACCTTCGCCCCAACCCCATGAACGCTCGCTCAGGAACCCGAGATCAGCAAGCTTCTTTGGCGTCACCTCGCTCACGCTTCGATCATATGTGGTCGGCCCACATCTTGGATCTAAAGGAACGGTCTGAACATCAGAAAAACGCGGGAGCTGGCAAGACTTTGGCGACTTCCTCGCTGAGGGTATGGGGAGTCTCCGGGCAGACGGCGAGAGGCGGACTCGACCGGAGACACCTATTTCAGTCGGGCGATCTCCAACCGACCATCCCGTCCTATCTGCTTTGATCAGGCTGATGAGCTTTCAGGACCGGCTGAATAGGGCGCGTGAGGAGCAGGCTCGACGAGAAGGAGCCCAAGCTGAGGAAGACAAGGTCGCGGCCGAAACGGAGGAGACGAGGCGTGAAGAGGCAGGCAAAGTCGCGCTAGCGATGCTGCCACAAGTCCGCCAGGCTATCCGGGCGCTAAAAGACGATGAAGCACGCTCACGTGCGGCCTTGATGGCGAGGCCCAATTACTGGGACCGTCGGTACCCGGCCCTGGGGCCCATGCTCGGGACGGTCCATACTCGCGAGAAGCGACGCTTCTTGCCCGGTTTCGCGACTTACCAGGGCTGGGGATTTATCGGCTGGTGGGTGCGCTCTGAGCGGTTCGAGTTCGAGATCCCTCTCGAGGGCTCGCCAGTAGCCGGACCGACTCCGATCGTATGCGAGAGCCCCACCCTTTCCCTTGAGAGCTTTGCCCGTAAAGGTATTTATGACTACTACGTGGGCGAAGACGGTCCTCGTGAGCGTCGGGAGGAAAGGGCGACCCAAGGCTTCAGCGACTTCCTCACTGAGGTCATGGGGCATCTTCTGAGCTTGCGCTAGCCGGTCAAGCAGGCTAGCTGTAGTTCCTAAGAACGTTCGTCAGTAGACATCCGGGCCTCCTTGGAGGCTGGGCGGTGCTGAAGCCCCCAGACCCAAGGAGGACACCGGATGAAGCTCCACGGTAATGCCCGCACCTGTCCGAACAGCAGGCAATTGCTCGTCGATCGAGTGTGTGATCTGTCCTGGTCTGTCGCAGCGGCCGCTGAGGCCGCAGGCATCTCAGAGCGCACCGCCTATCGCTGGCTGGCGCGATGGCGCGAGCAGGGCGCTGAGGGGTTGATCGATCGCTCCTCTGCGCCCAAGCGCATCCCCCATCGCACGCCTGCCGATCGAGTTCAGGCGATCGTGGCGCTCAGGCGTCTGCACATGACCGCCGCGGAGATCGCCGAGGTGCTCGCGATGGCGCTCTCGACGGTCTCAGCCGTCTTGAAGCGGATCGGCCTGGGCAAGCGATCGAGGCTCTCACCGCCGGAGCCTCCCAACCGCTATGAGCGCAAGCGAGCCGGCGAGCTCGTGCATCTGGACATCAAGAAGCTCGCGCGCATCAGCATCCGCGGCGCCGGGCATCGCGTCAGTGGCAATCGCTCGAGCCAGTTCACGGTCGGTTCCAAGCGTTTGGGCGCCACCGGCTGGGAGTTTGTCCACGTGGCTGTCGACGACGCCACGCGTCTGGCCTATGTCGAGGTGCTCTCAGACGAGCGCGGAGTCACGGCCAGCGCTTTCCTTCGGCGAGCGGTCGCCTGGTTTGAGGGCTTCGGCATCACCGTCGAGCGCGTGCTCTCCGACAACGGCTCCTGCTACCGCTCAAAGGTGCACGCGCTCACGCTCGCAGAGCTTCAGATCCGCCATCTCTTCACTCGCCCTTATCGGCCTCGCACCAATGGCAAGGCGGAGCGCTTCATCCAGACGCTCACTCACCGTTGGGCATATGGCGCGATCTACGGCAGCTCAGCCGAGCGCACCGCAGCGCTCCCCGGCTGGCTGAGCCACTACAACTTCAGAAGACCACACGGCTCGCTCAGTCACAAGTCGCCCGGCGCTCGTCTACTCGAGCTGACGAACGTGGCTGGGAACTACAGCTAGCCCTCGCATGAGGACTCAAGACTCCTCGCCCAGAAGCCGAAGAAATGACTAGGATGAAGGGGATACGTGCGATACGGACGGCGGCTCGGCTTGGTATCCACCAGCTTCTCGCATCTCGCCGTGGACGGGAACGTCGTCGCCCAATAGTCCGCCTCCTAGCGACACCCTCCTCCGTAATCACCTCGGTCGCAATCCGTCCTGCCTCCTCTCATCTGCGCCATATGGCTTTGATGAGTGCCCGCCACGCGCAGCATGCTCTCGACGTCCCGACGGTCACCGGCGGGAAGAGCGAGAAATGGCACGGCACCGAGCAAGAGCCAAGCGAGGGAAGCGCGGACACCGCGGAGAGCCGCCATGTCCTCGTAGCCCACGGGAACGCTCCAAGGTTCTCTGGGAGCGCTCTACTCGACTACGCAAGTACGTCCGCAGCCTGTTAGCCGCCCTGGTCGCCACCACAACATTGTTCGGTGGGCTCAAGGATCTGGGCGCACTTGATCGTAGCGGATTGAATTCGTGTCCTACGGCCGGCCGTCCATTCAGTGCAAGAGCCACACTCGCGTCATCGGTCTCGACGAGTGCGTTCGGGACAGGGGCGAGCCGCTTGAGGCCTCATCATTACTCTGGTTTCAGAGTGGGGGATCCCGACTGGCACAGCCCGGGACTATGGCTCTTCTCCCGACGGTTCAGGCAAGAGCCATTCCTATGGCGGTTTCTTCGACCACGGTGAAGACCTCCACAGATCAAGAAATAGTTAGACCGACTGACGCTCAGTAGCGGCGGAGCAGGCTCGCACCGACATTACCCTCGACTGCATCGTGTCCCCACACTTATGCCTGGGCATCGGATGCTGGGGGCGTCACCGCACCGTACCTTTGTCTAGCTCATCAGTTTCTATCACTCGACTTAGCGGAAAGTCTGGGTTATCGTCTCTACTCACGAAACTGCCCGATTGGAGCCGACCACAAGTGAAGACCCTCGGCAACGTTACAGCCACCTCCGAGCAGCTCACGGTAATCGACAACTCATCGCCTGGCTTCTGGCTCATCCGAGGAGCCGCAGGCTCGGGAAAGACGACGACAGCGTTGCTGCGGTTGAAGTTCTTGGTGCGCTATTGGCGAGAGCGACGTGCCGATCTTGGCCTTCAGGCACCCGTACGGGTGCTGGTGCTGACCTTCAACCGCACTCTACGTGGGTATATCGCCGAGTTGGCCGAGCAGCAGATTCCAAGCGACGCAGAGGTCGACTTGGAGATCTCGACCTTTGGCTTCTGGTCACAGCAGCTGCTCGGCCAGGTTCTGCTTGAGAATGGTCCGCAAAGCCTTGCGCTCAGGCGCTTTGCCGGCGGTCGCTTTCCCTGGACCGACGACTTCCTGCTCTCCGAGGTCAACTACGTACTCGGCCTTTACATGCCCGACGAGCGCGGCCGCTATGTGACCGCGGAGCGCACGGGACGAGGGCGCAGCCCGACCGTCGAGCGCGGCGAAGTTCGTGAGCGTCTCATCTCTGAGGTGATCGAGCCCTATGAGGCCTGGAAGCGCGATCGGGGTGTGGTCGACTGGAACGATCTCGCCGTAGAGCTCGCTCGAGAGCAGCGCACGACCCCCTACGACATCGTGGTGGTCGACGAGGCGCAGGACTTCTCGGCCAACCAGATTCGCGCAGTCGTCAACCATCTTGCAGACGAGTTCGTCTGCACGTTCATCCGCGACACGACTCAGCGCATCTACCCGAACGTCTTCGTGTGGCGCGATCTCGATGTCCGCTTCCCCGCCAACCAGAGTCGCCGTCTGCAGATCAACTACCGCAACACCAAGGAGATCGCCGCCTTCGCGCGTCCGCTGGTAGAGGGCATCGAGAGCGTGGAGGACGACAACCTGCCTGACTTCACCGGCTGTGTCCGCGACGGTCCCCTGCCGATCGTCTTGCGCGGGAGATATTCGGGTCAGCTCGAGTGGGCGATCGAGTACCTGCGATCAGGGCGGGTCGGTCCTGACGAGACGGTCGGGTTCCTGCACCCCAAGGGCGGCGGCTGGTTCTCGACGCTTAGAGAGCGTTTGGACGCCGAGGGGCTCGAATGGACATCGCTGACGCGTGCGATGGAGTGGCCGCCGGGCGACGAGCAGATCGCACTCTCCACGATGCATTCGGCCAAGGGGCTGGAGTTCGACCACGTCCTACTACTGGGCTACAACGCGGAGGTCGTCCAGCACGGTGTCGAGCCGGGCGATGTGATGCTCGACAGCCACCGCCGACTCCTGGCCATGGCGGTCGGTCGCGCACGCCAGCAGTTCATCGTCGGATATAAGCCGTCCGACGCGTCGCGTCTCGTGGAGTTCCTGGACCCTGGCACCTTCGAGGCCGTCGAGGTATGAACGGCTCCTCTCCGGCACAGGTGGCCTCGGAGCTGGGTATTACCGAGGTACTGCACTTCACGACTGAGAAGGGAGTACTCGGATGCCTGCGCAAGGGAGCGCTGCTCTCACGCAAGCGGGTGCAGGATGACCCTGATCTCGCATTTATCTTCACGGGAGTATGGCCCCGCCGTGACCTTGAGTGGATCGACCACGTCTCCTTGTCGCTGACGAAGATCAACCGCGAACTTTATGCCAAGGCCGCGAAAAACTTGCCGGAGCTGTGGTGGGGGATCCTCTCCTTCGATCCTGCGATCCTCGATGATCCGGGTGTCGTCTTCACGACGACGAACAACGTCTACCACGAGGTCTGCGAGCGAGAGGAAGGCGTCGCGGGACTGCAAGCCATGTTCAAGGCCGCCGTCCCATGGGGCTATCTGGGTTCTGTCAAGCATCGCGCTCCCGATCGGGCGCAGAACCTGCCGACAGACACGCAGGCTGAGGTTCTCTACCCGGGGGAGCTACCGCTCTCGCGACTGCAGGCGATCTACGTGGGCCAGGAGGAGCACCGACGGCTGGTTTTGGCATGGTGCGACGTGTTGGGGCAGGATGAGCCCCCCGTCGTGGTCCGACAGGATCTATTTGCCTAAGCTGCGTAAGCTCGACCCATGCCCCAACCGCTCAGCGCCCAGCCGCTCTCGCCTACCGTCCGATCGGCCCTCTGGGCCGCCTGGGCGGACGCGCTTGGGTTCCAGACCGAGTTGGCCAGCAATGCTCAGCAGCTTCAGCATCGGCTCGGCGCCGGGCGAGTCGAGAACACAGGCCCATGGCAGCGGAGGATCGGGGGGCGTTTCGGCGTTCAGGTCGATCTCCCCCCCGGCACCTACTCCGACGACACCCAGTTGCGCCTGGCCGTCAGTCGCTGCATCAGGGCAAGCGGCCGCTTCGATGTAGAGGCGCTATCGAAGATCGAGTTGTCGGTGTTCCCTTCCTACGGGCTCGGTGCCGGCATCGGCACGACTACTGCGGCCAAGGCCCTGGGCAAGCGTAGTGTCCGCTGGAACTCCAACTTCTTTCACTCGTCACGATCGACCTACGTCGACGGCGGCGGCAACGGTGCGGCAATGCGAGTCCAGCCGCATGTCTGGGCCTCGTCTGGACGAAGCCCCGGCGACTACCTGCCAGCCGTTATACGAGATGCAGTCATCACTCACGGTCACCCCCGGGGCATCCTCGGTGCGGTTCTACATGCCCTCGCCGTAGGAAGCGTCCTGCGAGAGGACGAGGTCCCGAAGCCGGGCCGCTGGATCGGCATGGTCGACTACCTCCGACGCATCCCGACAATGATGGCGAGCGATGACGCTCTCGCCGAGCGTTGGATACCGATGTGGGAGCAACAGACAGGTCGGAGCTGGAGCTCGGCCGTCATGGAGACGGTTGAGGAGCTCAACGAACAAACCGAGGTGGCACTCAGATTCGCTCGCCAGCCTCGGGGCTTCGAGGAGGAGCTGTACGCCGACCTATGCGAGGCGCTCGGGGGGCTCTCACCCAAGACGCGGGGTTCGGGAACGCTAGCCGCGATTCTCTCGCTATGGATCGCATGGCGCTATCAAAGCCAGCCCATTGAGGGTCTCTGCAACACGGCGAATCTGATCGGCTCAGACACCGACACCATCGCCACGATGGCGGGTGCCCTACTTGGGCCAGTCGCCGACCAGCCGCTACCGGGGCCCCTGCTCGACTACGACCTTCACGTCCGAGAGGCCGAACGACTCGAGCGACTGCGCGAGGGCGAACGAGTCGAAGACTTCCCGCATCCGGATCCGCTTCACTGGCAGCATCCCACGACACTCTCCGACGCGGTAGGGCTCATCGACGGCAAGCCTGCTCTCATGGGGCTCGGGGCGGGCGAGTTCGAGGGCGAGAGGTTGGCTGGCAAGGATCACACGGGCTGGCAGTGGCTCATCAATGGCTTCGGCCAGCATTTCCTAGTCAAGCGTCGTGACGAGCTCGCCGAGCTGCCCGAGTGGTCGCGTCCGCGGTTCCGCGCTACCGCCAAAGCCGAGCAGCTGCCGGTTGCTTCCCAGCAGCAGCTTCCCGATGAGATCGACGATGCACTTGAGCTGGTGTTCGCCACAGGCTTCCAACAACAGCGCTTTGTGCAGCTCTTCCTACATCTAGCCCGCCGACCCCACGGCGCCACCAGGGCAGGGATATTCGCGGCGATGGTAGCCGAGCGAATACGCGTTGAGGATGACCTCAACGTCTCCGCCAACGGTTCATCCACCCAACGGCGTGCGCGGAGTGCTTAAGCTCCTACAACGGACTCGGTGCGGAACGTGGCGGGCCCCAGCGCGCCCGAGTCTTGCCGCTGAGACATTTGTCCGCTAGGCTAACCCGGCGTGGCTTCCGACTGGCACACGTCTAGGGGTTATGACCCCCTCTCCCGACAGTTCGGGCGCTCCTACCGCAGTTTCTTTGACGATGATGATCCGCTATACGGAACATCTTCTAAAAGTCGGCCTAGGACACGCGCGACGACGATACGCAGGGTCGATCATGGGCCGCGCCTCGACAAGTTTGAACGTAACGCTGCCTATCGCACGATCGAGAAAGCCGGCCTGAGCCTTGGCGACTTCAAGCTCAGGCCGCGTGGACGGCGGCATTTCACACTGACCCACGCGGGGGGCGCGGAGTTCAAAGTCGAACCCGTACGGCTGGGGCTTGTACTGGTCGAAGCCTCCTGGGGCGAAGGCCACGAGCGCGAACGACCTAGCGTGTCCTGGAGGCTTTCGCTATGGGCCTGGTTGAGGCGGGTTCGGCGTGAGATCGAAACACCCGACCTCTGGGCCGAGTTCAAGGCCGAGCAGGAGCTACTCGACAGCTCCCCCGCAGACGCCACCGACAACACGGTCTTTACGCACGAGGAGCAGGCCGAGATTCGGGAACAGCTCGAGCGTATTCGCGCTCATGCCCTGAGCAGCGGCGACTTCACCGACGACGAGCTTGCGCGACTCAATGCCAAGCTCGACAAACTGGTCGAGTCGTCGCGTCGCGCCAGCCGCTTCGACTGGCACGAGCAAGTGGTTGGTGCGCTGCTGGGCGCGATCGCCGGCAACCTCCTGCCCCAAGTAGCTACCCTCGAAGTCCTTCAGATGACGATCCGCTCGGTCGGCCACCTATTTGGCCAGCCCGGTCTGCTCCCGCCTTAACCGTCCCGTCAGGCTCGGTGGGACTTGTTCGCATTCCGCCCTCGATCACGGAAGCGGTCCACGCCGTGATCTCAAACCACTGGCGCTCGGTCCCGTATGCCGCGCCATCGGAAGCGCAGGTCTACGTCGGTGTCGGTTCGGCTGCGCCGTCGATGATCTCGCGGAGGTGGCAATGTCCACGTCAAGTCTCGCTCATCCCGTGTGCCTGCTGCTGGCGGTGCTGTCTGTCGCGGTGATTCGGCCCCTATAGCGATACGCCTCATCTGGCGTCTCACTTGAGACTAAGTCGGTCAGCGATCTCGCGCGCGAAAGCGATCTACCGAACCAAGACCGACGACACCCGGAGGCACACTACAAGCGCTCCGAGATCCCGGATCATCCGCTCTGCGCAGGATCGGCGGCGAGATGGCCAAGATCAACTCTGGATCTCTTAATCCGGTCAAAGTAGCGCCGGGCGCAGATTGCGTGCCGGAAGCGACTCGCTCTGCTCACCGATCGACTTGCTCTTGAGACGGTTCTTGGCCTCGGCACGCTTCACCTTCGGCGTCAGCTTTTTAGTGATTTCATCGAATAGGGCTTCGGGAGAGGCACCAGGGCAGCACTTCGCGGCGATCAGCACTTGCGTCACCGTGGTCTCGGAGAGCGTGATCGGCGAAGACGACGCCGACCCGGTCGCGAGCGTGGTGCGTACGCTCGTGACCGCGTAGTAGGCCAAGACAATCGCAACGAATGCGCTCGGTAGCCAGAGCCAGTTCTGCAACCCGCCCAGCGAGAGGTCCCTACCCGTCCACCACATCACAAATAGCTCGCCGAAGGCGCCGCCCAACGTCAAGGCTGCGGCAAGGACGAAGCCACCAGCGGTGAACGAGTTTTCGTCTGGGTGCTTGAAGGACTGCACGACGACGCCTCCCATCACCACAAACACTGCAGCGACAGCCGCACCGACCGTTGCCAGCGCGATCGAGGAGTCAGCTTCGCTGCCTAGGAAGGCCTTGACCACTCCAGAAGAGCCAATCAGCCCGGCAAGCACGCCGCCGCCGATCGTCACGTTGCTGGCCCAGCTTTCCTTAAAGGTCCAGGTGGTCGGCAGGTGGGGCAGGGCCGTACTCCAGATCAAATCGTCGTTGGTGTAGAGCACGCCGATCAAAACGCCCAGTGCGAGCGCCAGGGCAACGACAAACGCCCACAGGGCCTGCCAATCGGGCACAGGCTTTGGAGGTTCCTTTGGCCACGGTGACCGTCATCGCCGGTGCTCCACTCGCTAGCAGGCGGAGCCGAGCGCCCGTCTTGCCAAGGCCACAGCCTGCCGAGTAGGTAATGAGGACGGTTGCGTGTCGTGCCGCCCTGAGCATCACGGAGCTGCCGGTGTTGAACTGAACCGTGCAATTGGCGTTGGCCGTTGGCTTGACTGACTGGACGCCGAGGGAGAGCGGGGCCGAGCTCAGATTGGTCAGGGCTAGTTCTGTCTGCCAGCCACCTGTGGGGATCGCTTGTAGCGCCGGCTTCTCGGTGTCGATACTCAGCGCGGACGGGACGGCGCTGGCTCGAGCGGATGAAGCTGCAGGCGCGATAATCGCGCTCAACAATCCGAGCAGGATGCAGAGGCGCCTGCGGTTGTGCGACGACGTGCAATCGCCCGTGTCCACGCGCAAAGTTCTATCACTCCGGCCACTTCGGCTGGTTGGTGCGTGCAGCCTGGCCCCCGGGGAGCCTGTGCCGACCGATCCAACGAGCTGCTCGGGTGACGTCGTCGCAATTGCGGAACGTGCGGCCGCGCGGCCGGCTCGCTGAGCGTGCCGTTCGCAGCCCTTAGGAGGATGCCGCCGATGGAAACTCCGAGAAGCTGAAGCTGGTGTATCGCCTAACTATCCCTCGCGTAGCGCGCCGGTCGTGCCGCCGCCGGCACCTTCACGGGCGAGCTACGCCAGCCCACCGGCTGCTCGCTGAGCAACGTCTCGAGTAGCGCGTCTCGCTTGCGGTGAGTGTCAAACAGCGCGGCACGGTTCAGTCCGGGTACCCAGAAGACCCGCCGCTTGTCATTGAACGCAACGATTGGTGGCTGGCCTAATGTCCACGGTGCTCGTCCCTTGCGGTCCAATAGCTCCGGAATCCCATCGCGTACCCATCTGGTGATCGTGCTCGTGCTGCACCCGAGGATCTCCGCGAGCTCGGTGCGAGTCAACCAATCTCGCTTCGGTACCCGCCGCTGCTTCCTCTGGACTGCCGCGATCTCGGTAGGCACCTGACGCAAGCCGGCAAAGTCGACGTGCTCCACCCTCTCGACCGCGTCCGGCACGGCCCGCCAGTTCTCGCGTTGCTCCAATGCGCCTGCCCGCTCCCGTAGCTCTGTTTGCTCGTGGGTCAGTTGCCAGCGTCTGTCCTCGAGCAAGCCCACATCGAGCGTGACGAGCAGAACGGCCTCGAGCGGCTTCCCGGAGCGGGCAAGCGCGGCAGCCGAGCTGCGCAGATCGCCGATCTCACGTTGCAGCGCTGTCAGCTCGCGTGCCACCTGGCCCTGACGCACGAGCACTCGCCTGTAGGCGGCGAGGTCCGGCTGCTTGCGGGCGCCGAGGTCCGTGAGAAGCAGCTCGCAGATGATGCCCGTAGCCCAGCCGCTAAGACGCTCACGTCCGCCGGTAGTCGCGTCGCCACTGTAGAGCGCCAGCATGTTCGAGTCGAGGAAGTGGTCGAGTAGCGCCTCGGCCATCGCGGCCCGTCTCGCAGGGTCGATCAGGTGCGCCTCGCACCATCCGCGGGCTCCGGGGTGCTGCAGGAGCTGACACGCCGCGGCCCGCACGTTGTGCGGCGTGTAGCCGACGTGAGGGTCGGCGCCTTGCGGAAGCAGCGCCTTCATCGGCCTGGCGCCTTGGCGCGTGCCACCAAGCAGGGACCTAAGCCACCACCGCATAGATGCGGTCTTCAGCAGCAAGGTTGCGACCAGCAAAGAGAGCCCCGAAGCCGAGCCAGTTGTCGAAGCCGACGACGACGGGGTCCGACACATTGCCAGGAACCCCATCATCCCCATAGGACAGCAATTCCCCGTCGGGGCTAACGGCATAGATCCGGTCTTCGCCTGCGACGTTCCTACCGCCAAAGAGGAACTTGAATTCCTGCCAGCCACCAAAGCCGACAACGACAGGATCGGACACATTGCCGGGAACCCCATCATCCCCATAGGACAGCAATTCCCCGTCGGGGCTAACGGCATAGATCCGGTCTTCGCCTGCGACGTTCCTACCGCCAAAGAGGAACTTGAATTCCTGCCAGCCACCAAAGCCGACAACGACAGGATCGGACACATTGCCGGGAGCGCGGTCGTCCGCATAGGACAGCAATTCTCCGCTTGGATTGACGGCGTAGATACGGTCTTCGCCAACGAGATTGCCACCGCCAAAGAGGAACTTGAATTCCTGCCAGCCACCGAAGCCGACTGGGACGGGGTCTGACACGTTGCCGGGAGCACCGTCGTCCCCGTAGGAGAGGAGTTGGCCGGTGGCGATGGTCACGACTTGAATGGAGAAGGCGCCACCGAGCAGTGCACTGCCAACATCGATGGTTAGGCCGTCGGTGGTAAACGATTGCCCTATGGTGAGGGCGGTCTTGGTGAGGAGGGCGAGGGGAGCGGTTTCGTTTTGGGCGTGTCCGAGCTGATCTGAGGTTTGGACGCGGTAGGCGATGACGCCCTCGTTGGGAATGTTGATGTCAAATTGATCGGCCTGCAGGCGTGCCTCGATGATGAGGTATGGCACGTCGGTGCCGACCTGGACTGCGGCTACTCGTCCGGTGGGGGGCGGTTGAATGAGGCTGGCGGAGTGCAGGGCATATTCCTCTACTCCCCCTGGGTGCAGTGCGACGGTCGAAGGCTCGAGCCAGCCGACGCCGCGCTTGGTCCAGGCCGAGGAGATGGGTGGCTCTATAGCCGGCCTCTTGGTCGAAGGGACCCATGTTCTCATCGGCTGGGTAGTTACCGGCGAAGTCGAAGAGATCGGGGAGATTGCAGAGGTTGGTTTGATGTAGGAGCTCGCCGACCCAGTTACCGAGGTCATCGGACATGCAGAATCGAGACCAGGCGAACTCTGGATACTGAGCGGTCTGGCCACCGCCGGGTCCACCGAGCATCACGATGGCCGCTCCTACGAAGCCTTCGGATCTAAGCTGGTTGCCCATTGTCGCCTCCAGCGCGTCGGGCGGGACTTTTTCCTGCGCGATGGTCTGTTCGGGCAGCACGATGACATCGAGGTCCGCAAGGCCGGAGGATACGGTGTGGAAATAGGCGCGAACGGAGCGGTCGGCGACGTGAACGGGTCGGTGGGTGCCGGGGAGCGGGTTGGTGGTTGTGACTGGGTCGTAGAACAGTCGTTGCATGATCTGATCGGCCCAATCCGGCGGTATGACATCGGGCGGCTGGATGCCGGTCCGAGATAGCGGAATGAATGCGAGTTTCCTTCGGCCTATCCAAGTCATGTCGCCCCCCAGGGTCGCCAACCGTTGACTGTTTCGCTGGCTGGCATCGTTCCGATGATGTCGCGGTGGAGGGTAGCGAGCTACACGTACGTGGTCGAGCACAGCAATGCGCGCTTACGCGACCACTACAGGGGTGCGTCGATTGATGTCTCTCAGTTGCGGCTGGTCGTTGATACGTGCCGATAGTCCAAATAACGTACTCTGGCGCGGCCCTAGCGCGCGAGGCAAGGGCCTCTTCGTCGCGCTCACGCTGGCGAGTCGAGTAAATGTCGTGGTGGATGATCCAAAGTGGCAGACGAGTTGAGCGAGTATCGGCGCGTGGGTCGTGCCGGTGGGCGAGCAGTTGATTGGCTGTTGTAGCGCCATTCGCTGGCGGCGCGTGAGGAACCGCCGACCTCCCGATTTTTCTCGCGTCGCCGTCCGGATGATCCGCCCCGCCGCACAGTTTCAGTTGCTAACGACACCGTGAGACGTGCGCGCCTCTCTTGCAGGACAATGGCAGAGCACGTTGAAGCTGGGGCACCGTGCCCGCCTCGGCGGAGAAACCGCCTTTACCACCTCTTCGGACTGCGCCGCCGCGTGAGTTCTCCCTAAAGCCAACACCGAAATGGCGGCCGCTGGCTCCTGCCTCATGGATTGCCCTCGGTCTGCTGGGTCTCACGGGGGCCGCAATATGGCTTTGGTTCGACGGCGTCCTCAAGGAATGGACACCAGGGCTTGCTGTATCGGCCCTTGTACTTGCGGCTTCGATCACGGTCGTACCGGCGGTCCAGCGTCGGCAGGCAGATGTGCGCATTCGTCGACGTGTCGAACCCGTGCTAACCGCCATACACAATTCACTCTTCGTCGTCGTTGAGGATATTTTGATCGACTCCGCAACGAGCCAGCTCGACCAAGTTCTGACCACCAACGATCTACACGCAATATTCGATCGTCTCTGTTGGGGGCATATGACTTGCGCGCTCATGATCCCGAGTAGTAGGGAGCATCCTGCCCAGTTCGTCCTTGCTGCGCGTGAGTTTGCTCGCTATCTGGCGCAAACGCGCGAACGCGAGCGCGACGTGCTGGAGCCGGACTTGATCCGGGCGATGGACGACTTCTGTCGACGCATTCAGCGAGCGGATCGTGATTACGCAGCCGCCCCCGACGACCTGATCGCTGACCCCGCTACGGTAGCCACGTTCGGGGTTCTGGAAGGCATAAGGCGCTTCGCGTGGGAGTTCCAGCGTTTTGTGCCACATAGGCTTGAGCTTGGTGGGTACTCAAGGGAAGTCATCGAGCGTCGAATCGGCAGCCACCCGACTAGGTAAGTCTAACCGTCGGGCTTCAGCCGGCTGGTGAAACGATGTGGCGGTTCGCCTGCCGATACCGCTCCCGCGGGACGACTACGACGCGCCTCGTTGGCGTGCGCTTCGGAGTCCGCTGCCGAGAGGCGAATCCACGCGACGATCCGGCTGCCGCCGTCGTCGCCAGGGGGAATCACGCATCAGTTGGCTCTGATTCTTTGAGTTGATTCAGCGACAGGGCCACCGTCATAAGAAAGGCGCCGCATTCGTCGTCAAGTGCCTCCAGTTCCAGCAAGGCCTCGTCAGCATTTGAGCCGTTGTGTTGGCCGTCAGTCCAGGTTCGCCCGATGTCGGCCGCAGCGCCGCACTTTTCAGCTACGTGGTGCAGGCCCGTCGCGGCCGACTGCGGCCGCAAACCGACGATACCGGCCAACTGCACGCTCTCACGAGCATGGCGTGCACGCGCCTCATAGAGTTCGTCAGATAGCCGAGAGATTCTGCGCT
Organism: uncultured Solirubrobacteraceae bacterium; assembly: GCA_963704495.1. GTDB lineage: Bacteria > Actinomycetota > Thermoleophilia > Solirubrobacterales > Solirubrobacteraceae > Palsa-744. The sequence continues at coordinate 271,877 of OY969911.1, forward strand.
TCGCGTCGTTATCGCCAGACTCGCTGTAGTTGCTGATCTCATGCCTGAGACGTGTAATCAGGTCAGGCGATGTTAGAGCTTGCGCCACGAGAGGGCCAAACGTATTCCTGATGTATTCAAGATCACGAAGCTGCCGATCATGGCGCAGGCTGAGCGTTCAACCTTGCGGCTGCCGAGTGGATCTCCGCCTGCCGGAGCAATCGGTCGTGTTTGAGCTGACGATCCAGTCGCTCCAGCTCGGCAGTTCGTTGCTGCCGAGCTACGAGTTGATTCGCAAACCCAGCGACGATCGCGCCACCTAGAGCTCCGGAGGCCGCATACAGGGCCGGCGCAGTGGACGATGCGAGACACAGCATGGCTATTAGGCCGCCATCATGGCGGCTCGTCGGTGGCTCCCACAACCAGCGTCTCTGAGCCGCTTGCGCGACAGCAAGAGCGCTCGACTCCTCGCGTTCGGCGTAGGCGATCGGTAAGGTGGCCACGTGGAAGCCGATTAGGCGAGCATGACTGCCTGAGCGCCGAGTCGCGACTCTCACTCCCAGGTATCGGGCTATGTCATCAACGTCATTTCACCCACCTCGAGGCCAACGCCACGGACGTGGGTGCCTTGCTCGACATTCACAGCCAGATTGGCGGCAGGTCGCTGAGCCGGAGCACTCGGCTTGGCCGCAGATAGCATGGCTGCACAAAGATTGTCTAACCCAAATCAGGAGCTTCGCGTGACCGACTTCCTTGATGAGAAGCGCAAAGAGATCGGTGACCGGCTGAAGGAGCTCAAGCCGGCCGTCGATGAGTACAACCGCCTCGAGGCAGCTGCTTCGGCGCTGGAGGGTGTCGGTGGCACGGCTGCGACCGTAACCGCAACGGCAACCGCTCCCCGTCGTCGCGGACCCGGCCGCCCGCGTGGCTCGGTGAGCCGCAAAGGCCCCGTATCCGCCGCACCCGCCAAAGCGGGACGCAAAAAAGCAGGCAGGCCGGCAGGCAGGCGCGCTGGACGGCGCAAAGGCAGCGGCACGCGTGCCGCCGAGGCGCTGTCGTTCGTGCAGGGTCAGCCGGGTATCACGATCCCCGAGCTCGCCGCCAAGATGGGCATCAAGCAGAACTACTTGTACCGCGTGCTGCCTGGGCTCGAGCAGGAAAACAAGGTCGCAAAGCAGGGACGAGGCTGGCACCCGAAGGGCTAGCCAAAGCGCACCCTTGAGGACCGCAGACGATGGCGAGAGGCGGACTCGAACCGCCGACACCCCGATTTTCAGTCGAGTGCTCTACCAGCTGAGCTATCTCGCCGCGACGCTCGATCCTAGCGTTCCTGGGGCTTTGGATGGGCGCTGCGAGCTGATGGGAGGCCACTGCTCGGCCAGGCAGATGGTGGGGAGTGCGCGACCTAGCCTGCTGATCTTGGAGGGTGCGGATGATCCTGTCCCAGGTTCTCTGATCGGATCATTTCTGCGGGTTTGGACTGGCACGCGCATTAGCGCGATCTTCAGCTCGTGTCTATCGCGTGGATGAGCGCGTGGACGACCTCGACTGCTTCATTGAGATCGGTGATCGGCATACCGAGGCTACTGGCCATAGCGGCGTATTGGTCGCTCCAGTCGGCGTAGCTCGTGATGTACGGTGGCCAGGGTTGCTGGGCACGTGCGGCGAATATGCGCTGGCAAGCGTCCTTCACGGGCGCGAGGTTCTCTCCAGTCAGAGCTTGGAGGAGTTGCAGGTCGATGAGGTCCCAGTAGCGAGCGTTCTCCCCGCCGGGCCGTAGCGGTGGCTCGGTGATGGCGTGCAACTTCTGAGCGATCTGCCAGCGAACGGCGAGCACTGGGATGACATCGGGGCCCTCGAGACCGATGGTGCTGAGGTCGTGCGCAGCTATCTCTTCGATCTCATCGCCTCCGGCCTCGACGGGCGCAATCTCGACGACGAGCGTCATGAAGGGCTTGGTGCGGAACGCGACCTTCACTCGAGTCCGGCGCACGTGTGGGCGCAGTTCCAGCGGTTGGGGCTCGTTGCGCTCGAAGGAAAAGCCTTCGTAATCCTCCGCGAGGGAAGCATCGAGATGCTCAAGCAGGGATTCGGGGTCACCGCGCAGGACGAGATCCACGTCGCCCGTAGCGCGCGCCTTCTCGCCGGCTCGCAGCTCCATCGCCACGCCTCGCCCGCGAGCACGGCCCTGGCGGACGGCCTGCTCGAGCAGATCGCGTCCGAGGTGCTCCTGTGCACACTGACAAAGGGCACGAGTGAGCTTGACGACGGGGATCCCCTCGATCGAGGTGACATCAGCCGGGTCGAGGTCTTCGCGATGGATTACATACGCCTTGGGGATTGCTCGCTGCGGACGGTGTCTGCGTGGCACGGCGATGCATCGGGGTTTACTGACCCGATCGCCGACCCGATCGACTGCTGCGGAGAGGTTTTGGGGCGTATGGCCTGCTCGCGCGCATTACGCACGAACGCGCTCGCGGCTGACGAGCGGCTGCGCGAGTACGTGCAGGAGCGGCTCTCAGGGCAGGTCCGCCGGCCGGACGGGACCGCGGTGGCAGGGCCCGCGACGTCGCCCTGGCGGGGCCGCAGCAAGCCGCATCGCCAGGACCGCCGGTGGGCGTGCGCGTGGAGTCCGGAGCAGATATCTGCCCGGTTGAAGATCGACTTCCCCGATGATGAGTCGATGCGGATCTCCCACGAGGCGATCTACCAGGCGCTCTACGTGCAAGGCCGTGGCGCACTGCGTCGCGAGCTCACGGCTTGCTTGCGGACCGGCAGAGCGCTGAGGGTGCCCAGGGCTCGCACGCGAGCTCGCGGCAAGAGCTACGTGACCGAGCAGATCATGATCAGCGCTCGGCCTGCCGAGGCCGAGGACCGCGCTGTCCCAGGCCATTGGGAGGGCGATCTGATCCTCGGCGCCAACCAGACCGCGATCGGAACGCTGGTGGAGCGCAGCACACGTTTCACCATGCTGCTTCACCTACCGCCGATGCCCGGCCACGGCAGCCCAAGGACAAAGAACGGCCCACCGCTCGCCGGGCGCGGCGCCGAAGCGGTCCGTGACGCAATCACTGCCCAGATCGTCACGCTCCCAGAGCAGCTACGTCGCTCACTTACATGGGATCAAGGGTCCGAGATGACTCAGCACGCACAGCTCACCATCGACAGCGGCCTACAGGTGTATTTCTGTGACCCTCAGAGCCCGTGGCAGCGAGGAACCAACGAGAACACCAACGGCCTGCTCCGGCAGTACTTCCCGAAAGGGACAAACCTCGCAAGACACACCGCCGAGGAGCTCGAGGCGGTCGCTGCCACGCTCAACAGCAGACCACGCAAGACGCTCGGCTGGCACACGCCAGCCGAAGCGCTCGACCAGCATCTACGATCCGTCCAACAGCAAACCGTTGCGACCACCAGTTGAATCCGCCCAGTTCACTTCGTGGGCCTTCAGCGAGCGCGTGAAGGGCGCTGGGCTCGCGCTCTCGATGGGTCGTGTCGGCGACGCCTTCGACAACGCGATGATGGAGGCCTTCTGGGGGCGCATGCAGACCGAGCTGCTCAACCGGCGAAGATGGCACACCCGTTTGGAGCTCGCCAACGCGATCTTCGAGTACCTAGAGATCTTCCACAACCGCAAGCGCCGCCACAGCGCCCTCGGAATGCTCACGCCGCACGAATATGAGACTCTCTACCACCAACGACGAGCCGCCTGAACTCGCACAAGCTTGGTCTAATAAAGCGGGACCAGATCAGGTGGACCGAATCTAGGGGGTCGGGCCAGTTCGACCTCGCCGCGTGACGAGCGGGCGCGTCCCTTCCTCGCCTCCGGGAACCGGCCCGGGGGGCGAGGGGGGACGGGGTTTGGCAAAGGTCGATCAGGCCTTCGGATGCCAAGCCCCCTTTTTTTCGCCGCGAGTCTCGGGGACCCCGGTTTTCCTTTTCCCCCCTGCCGGCAGCGTTAGGGGGCAAACCGTGCAGCGCAGCCCCCGCTTCATGCGCTAAAGGGGTTGTGTCGTGGCGGGCGGTTACTCCGCCTGATCTATCCCGACTCCTAGTACCTTACGACGGGGATTCCATGTGCCATGTGCTGGAACTTCCCTGCCGTCGGCAAGTCTCACCCCGCAACGCCACGTGTTGCTTGCCACTTTCCGGCAACGGACCGTTGTAGCGTGTAGCTGACGCTCCCGAGCAAGTTCTTTGACCGCTTCCGTCACTTCTCGTGTAGGGATCGTGGCCTTGGTCGAGTGGAACGAATCCACCGCGAGGGTGGCAACGACCACCCACACGATGACGCCGACTAGCATCAAACCGGCGACAACGCCGACGACACGTTTCCATTTCCTTTGACCAGTACGCATTCTCAGCCGAACAACGACCTATGAAATTCGCCTCTAGATTCTACCGAACCATCTGGATTTACGGTAAACCAGATATGAATCCAGAATTTTCCCCACGGGCCGCATACCGGCGGCCCGATCGGCGGACAGACCGTGCTAAACCTCCATACCGCCGTCGTCTCGACTTCGTAGCTCGAGTGGCCGCCGATCCACCACGCGGCGTCGTCAAAATGTTCGAAATGTATGACAAGGACACCGCCGCCGTGCTCGTGATGGCGTTTATACCGCCAGTGCACGCTCAGGACTTGTCCAGGTTCCCAACAATAGCTGATGTCGGCCCACGCCGCGACTTCGCCGCCTAGGATGCCACCGCTAGCCTTTTCCTCTTCATAGGCCGTACTGCATGGATCTCCCCCACCTTCTTCTCCGCCTCCGCCTTCTTCTCCGCCTTCGCCTTCTCTAGATGCCTGTTCCGCCGCTTCCCGTGCGAGCGCTTCCTGGGCCGCCACATATTCAGCAAGCGTCGCGGCCGACTGTTCTTCAGAAAGCTTGATGTACCACCCGGGAATTTCAGATCCGTACGGCGAGCCCGTACCTTGACCGTTCGGGAAAGCCCCTGGTGGGACGACGGGCGCAGTCTGCAGATTACGCGCGAGCTGCGGTACATATGATGCCCCGCCCTGTGTGTTGGTGCCAGACGCCTGAGCCTGTTCGGTCGACAGACCTGTAGCCCCGAGCCATGCGTACTTCGGCGGCGTCGTGCCAGGCTGAGGGACGCCGAACTCAGTGCTGTTGTACGTCGAGAGCAATTTTGTTTCCGTTTCGCTTAGCGCCGCGGCACCGACGATGTTTCCCTCGAGGTCGTGCACTTGGAGAGTCGGGGTGCCCCCGTTCGACTGGATAGCGACGAGCGAACCGTCGATGCCTGGAATGTTGCGTGTCCAGGTTTCCGATCCTTCGCTCGTCCAAGCGAGCGCTCCGCCCGGGCCCGAGTAGTGAGAGATAACGGTTGAGCTCGATTTGCCGGTGGAGACCGCTTCACGCGTCCTCCCGGCCGGATCGTAGGAATAAGTGACGGTCTCTTCGTTCTGATTTTGGCTGCGCACCTGGTTATCTACGTAGTACGTGTCGGTCATCGGCTGACCGCCAGCATCGGCTCCTGGGAGACTGGTCGCGTTGCCGAGGGAGTCGTAGGTCGTACCCGGGTCGATCAGGCGATCGGCTTCATCAAAGAGGTGCCGTTCAAAGGTCGCGCCTGCTTCTGAGCATTTGCCTTCGGCGTCCGGCCCACTGGTGGCTAGGGTCGTTCGGTTGGACTCTTCGTCGTAGCCGTATGACCGTGTCGTGCAGCCTTTGCCTGCTGGTGTTTCCTGGGTCTTGGTCAACCGGCCTATCGCGTCGTAGTTGTAGGTCTCACTTGAGAGCGTGCTGGTCTGTGACCGAGTTTCGCCATCGATAGCGGGCACGATAGCGTCGCTGAACCAGTTGCAGCCACTCGAGCAGTGTGTCGTCTTTATATATTCAACCTTGGTCGCCTGGCCGGTGGCGTTGTACGCATAGCTCGCGCTCATCCCGTTCGGATAGTTTTGAGTCAGCAGCTTGCCTTCGACGTCGTAGGTCGCCGTGAACTTTTTACCGGCCGTGCTGGAGTCAAGTAGTTCAGTGAGCAAGCCAGTCGTCGGGTCGTGCACGTACATCTGCCAGCCCTTGCCATCATTTATTTCTTCGACGCGTCCGTCGCTGTCGTAGGTGTATTTAGAGGTGTTGCCGTCGGCGTCGGTGTAACTTTCGAGCTCACCGCGCTTGTCGAAGACGCTGGTGATGGTTTTTCCAGGCGTACTTTGTTGGACGAGCATGCCAGTGGTTTCGCTGTATTCGTTCGTGACCATCGGCAGAGGTGTGCCTGCTGTTGAGGTCTCTTCGCTGGTCTTTGCGCGGCCTGCGGAGTCATACGTTTGGGTCGTCGTGCGGGTTGTAGCGCCTAGTTTTTCGGCCTTGACCAGCGCCTCGTCCCAGAGGTTGTAGGTGAGTTCGGTTTCCGGCAGGCTCGGTGGTGCGTCGCTTGGCTGGGCAACAGGCGTGATGAAGCACGGCAAGTTGGCCCATTCAGCATGTTCTCCGCACTGTTTGTATTCGCCGTTCGGGGCCGCGGTGTAATAGATCATCTTGGTGTAGTGGACGCGCTGATTGACCGCGGACCACTTCTGCACTCGGTTGTTTTCGGTATCAACGACGTAGAGGTTGCCGCCCGCGTCGATCGCGTCGCCTACCGGGCCTTTGAGCTGTTCTTCACCGGAGCCCGAGCCGTTGGTTGCGAAGGTCGCTATGTACGCACCGGCCGAGCTGAACTCCTCAACGTGGGAGGCGGAGCTGTCGACGACATAGAGATTGCTCGCCCCGTCGGCTGCGATCCCTTCGGGCGAGTACAGTTCGCCTGAACCGCGGCCTTCTTTGCCGAATTCTCGTACAAAGACGCCTTTGTTGGTGATCTCCAGCACGCGGTGGTTGCCGGCGTCGGCGACGTAGACGTTTTCGCCGGCGAAGGCCAGCGCGACCGGCTTTTTGAAGGCGACTTCGCCGGACGTTGAGCCTTCTTTGCCGTAGACGGCTGTGAATGTGCCGCTCGAGGAGTACTCGAAGACCTTGCTAACGCTCATGTCCGGCACCCAGACGTTGCCGCCCGAGTCGATCTTCAACGATCCGGGCTGGGTCAGTTTGCCCGAGCCTTCGGTGCCGAACTTGGCGACGAAGCCGCCCGAGGAGGAGATCTCCTCTATCCGTGCGTTGTTGGTATCCGCGACGTACACGATGCCGGTGGTCTGGTTCACGTCGATCCCGCCTGGGCCGCTGAACTGGCCATTGCCCGAGCCCGATAGCCCTGCCCGGCAGCTACTCGTGCAGACCTCGGCTTCCGATTTGCCGTCGCTCACGCCCCAGCCGACGGTTTTGATGAACGTGCCTGCGGGCGAGAACTCCTCGATCCGGTTGTTTGCCAGATCGGTTACCCACTTGTTGCCGGCACCGTCGAAGGCGACGTCGATAGGTATTGAGAGCTGTCCGGCACCCGAGCCCGAGGACCCAATCTTCGAAGCGTAGTTGAGGTGCGCGGCGCCGGTTTCTGGCGGAGTCCACGTCGTTATCTTGCTGTTCCAGAGGTCTGAGATGTACAGCTTGCCGGTGGCGGCGACCGCTAGTCCAACCGGACTTGAGACCCCATGCGAGGGCCCCCACGTTTCCCAGCTAGTCAGATAGCGTCCGGAAGGACTGAACTCCTGCACGCGCTGGTTGCCAAGATCCGCGACGTAGAGTGTGCCGGCGGACGGGTTCGCGGCGATGCCAAACGGTTCTTTGAACTGGCCCGTGCCTGATCCCGGGCTGCCGAACTGGCCGATGTAAACGCCGATTGGAGTGAGCTCGACGACACGGCTGTTGCCTGCGTCGACCACGAAGATCGCGCCTTCGGTGAAGGTGATGCCGATCGGTTCTTTCAGTGCGCCTTCGGCTGAGGCGACTTCTCGGAGATAGGTGTGCGAGGGGTTGAACTCTGCGACCCGGTTGTGGGCAGTGTCGGAGACCCAGAGGTCGCCCGCGCCGTCGAGCGCGACGCCCTCGGGCCCTTGGAGGACCCCACTGCCGCTCGTGCCGATCGTGGCCAGCCACCCGCCGGCCGCGCTCAACTCCTCGACTCGGTTGTTTTCGGTGTCGGCAACGAAGAGGTTGCCAGTGATCTTGTCGATCGTGATCGCGCGCGGGCTTTTGAACTGCCCGTTGCCAGTGCCGGAAACACCGGCTTTGCAGCTGCTCGTGCATACCTGCAGTTCGGCTTTGCCGTCACTGACTCCCCATCCCACAGTCTTGATGAAGGCACCGGAGGTTGTGAACTCCTCAATGCGGTTGTTTTCCGCGTCGGGCACCCAAAGGTTGCCGCTGGCGTCGAACGCGCCGCCGCCCGGGAGTTTCATCTGTCCGTTGCCCGACCCTTCACCGCCGAAGGTGGAGGCGTAGGCGGGCGGATATATGGTTTCCGAGTTGCCGCCGGGGCTCCGGGTTTCGACAACGTTACCCGTATTTTTGTCGTAGGTGGTCTTCGTAACCAGGGCAAGACCCGATGGATCGGTAGTGGTGGACGTCGGCTGGCGCAAGGTCCAGCCGACGCCTTCCTGCCCCGAGTAGGATTTGAGTGTGGTGCGAACGTCGGCTTCTTTGCCTTCGTATTCAGCGCCGACCGTGGTCTTGGTCAAGAGGTTGAAGGTTTCGCCGTTCGGTGCACCTTCATCGTAATAGTCACGCGTCACCCTGCGGGCGAGCACTTCGGCGCCTGAAGCGAGCTTGACGAGGTGCTGAGGTCCCTTCGCTTTGACGATCTGAGTGAGGAACGGGTCGTATTCAGTTTTCGTATCGAGCTTTTCTGATGCTTCTTCGGTTTTGCCGGTTTCTTTGAGCGCCGCCGCGCGGTTACCGGCGCTGAGACTGCGAATGACCTCGTTCGCTTCGTTGTATTCGGTCGTCGAGATCCCGCCGGTTGGGTTCGCAATGTTGACGGTGCGGCCGAGTTCGTCTAGGTAGTTGATCGTCGCGCGTTTGTAGCTCGCCGCGGGCCAGCCTTGCGGTTCGTCGGGAGGGATGACTGCCATGCCTTCGGTCGGGATGTCTCTCCTCTGTCCCCACTTTTCAACTTCCGTTTTCGTGAGTGTGGGCAGGCCAGTCCCCGACACCGGCAGGTGATACTCGAGGGTCGTGCCTGGTTCTGGACTGAAATGTTCGCCTTCCGAGGGCGTCGTACCTGATGTTGGGACCTCGGCGACCTTGGACGTTTTTTTGTCGACATACCAAAGGTTGCCGTCCGGGCCGGTGGTTATGGCTCCGGGTTCGCTGCCCGCTGGGATCGAGTATTCGGTTGTCGTCCCGGCGGTCGTGATCTTCCCGATCTTGCTGGTGTTGATGGCCGTGTACCAAAGGTTCCCGTCGGGGCCGGCTGTGATCCCGGTGGGACCACCAGCGGCCGCGTATTCGTTGATAGTGCCCGCCGTCGTGATCTTGCCGATCTTGTTCGTCCCACGCTCGGCAAACCACATGTTGCCGTCGGGGCCGGGGGCGATGGCGATCGGCTGACTCCCCGCCGGGAGAGGAAATTCGCTCCAGCCCGTCATGTGTTCGTTGATCCGTAGGATCTTGTTCGTGCCAGGCTCGGTGACCCAGCCGAACGCTTCCGGCCCCTTTGCGATGTAGAGCGGAGCGCTGCCGCCTGGGAGCGTCAAGTTAGGCTGGCTAACGCCGGCGGTCGAAATTCTTCCAACCTTGTTCGTAAGGTAGTCCGTGTACCACAGGTTGCCATCGGGGCCTGTCACGATGCCTTCGGGGTGACTGTTGGTCGGGAGTTCATATTCGGTGATCGTCCCGGCGGTGGTTATCTTTCCGATCTTGCTGGTTGAGCCTTCGATCCAGTCGGTGAACCAGAGGTTGCCGTCCGGTCCTGTAGTGATACCCGTTGGTTTCAGTGAAGTCCCGACTTTGTATTCGGCGAGGATCGTGCCGCTCGGGGAGATCTTGGCGATCTTTCCCGTCGAGGACTCGGCGACCCAGACATTTCCGTCGGGGCCTGTCGTGAGAGCGATGGGGCCGCTGCCTGCGGGCAGCGGATATTCGGCGGCCGCGACTTTGACGAGGGCGCTGGTCACTACCGTAGTCGCAACTGAGCCGTCCCCGTTGATGGCAGTCACGGTTGCGGCGATCGTGTGACCGGCATCTGTAGCTGTGGGCTTGTAGTTCGGGTTAGTTGCGCCGGGAATGGCGACGCACGCTTCACCTTTGACGTTGCAGTCCTGCCACTGATAGGCGTAGACGACCGGGCTGTTGCTCCAAACGCCGTGCGAAACGCCGAGTGCGACGCCGGTAGTGGGGGTGCCGGTTAGTTTTGGAGCTTCAGTGTTTTTTGGCAGTTCGCCATTCCACAGCGATGCCGAGGCGGGAGCCCGTGTGGCCTTCAATAGCCGTCCAAGATTTGGGTCGCCGGCGATGGTCCCGTATACAAAGGCCCAGCTCTCCTGCCCAGGGGGCGTAAGCGCGGTGACGTGGCCTTCGGAGTCGTAGCCGTAGCTCGTCTTTAGCGATGGCGAGATCCGCGGGTCCCACTCCGCGCGCAGTCGCCCTTGTTTGTCGTACGAGTATTGCGTGACCGCGGGTTCTTCCATCGCTTTCGTTGCGGGGTTGTAGGCGTGGAAGTTGATCTTCTTTAGGCGGCCCTTGTAGTCGTTCCATTCGCTTCCGTTTTCACCAGTCGCGGCGGTGGAGGTCGCGTATTCGAAGGTCAGGGCGCGGCAGCCCTTTTTTAGTTCGGACGGTTTCGTCCCACAGGTCACTTCGGCCGGGGGAGGTGCCAGCGCCTCGGTCGGACGTATCACCGTTTTTTCTTCGAGTTCTACCGCTTCATACGTGTAGGTCGTCGTGTCGCTGGGTAGCGGACCGTCGGAGATCGTAGGTAGCCATGTCGGGTGGCTCCACTCCTCCACGCGGTAAGTACCGTGGTCAACCACGTAGATGCCTGCTTGGGAGAGCGCGATGCCCGTCGGGGTCGCGAACTGCTGAGGACCCGAGCCTGATGTGCCGAACTTCGCCAGGAATGCGCCCGCGGAGCTGAATGCCTGCACTCGAGCGTTGCCGGAGTCCACGACGAGGAGGTTGCCTGAGATCGGGTCGGCGGCGATACCGTACGGCCCCGAAAACTTACCGTTGCCCGTGCCGGCTTCGCCAAACTTCGATTCGTAGGCGCCGGCAGTCGAGAACTTCTCAATCCTGTTGTTGCCGTTGTCGGTCACGTAGACCTTACCGCCGGAGAAGGCGATGTTGAGTGGGCCTTTGAATTGGCCGTTGGCGGTACCTTCGGTGCCGAACTTCTGCAGAAAGCCACCGGCGGCCGTGAGCTCCTGAACTCTGTTGTTGCCGTAATCGGCGACCCAGAGGTTGCCTGAGCTGTCGAGCATGAGGCCCGCTAGCCACGAGAATTGCCCATTGCCTGCGCCTTGCAGGCCCACTTTGCAGCCGCTTTCGCAGACCTCCGGTTCTGCTTTGCCGTCTTTGACACCCCAACCGATGACTTTGACGAACGAGCCGGTCGCTGTGAACTCCTCGATACGGAAGTTGCCCTGGTCGGTGACGTAAACGTGCCCTGTGCTTTGGTTGACTGCGACGCCCCACGGGGTGTTGAACTGGCCGCCTGCTGTGCCGAGGGAGCCGTAGGCAGCGAGCAGGACGCCGGCGGAGGAGAACTTCTCGAGGCGATTGTTTGCCGAGTCGGTGACCCACACGTTGCCGGCTGAGTCAACGGCGTCACTCAGCGGCGCTTTTAGCTGGGTTGATTCGGAACCGAATTCGTTGGCAAAGATGGGTGCGGTGTTTTGCGTCCCTTCCGGCTGCGTGAATGTGGTCGAGGTGCCCGCTCTGGCGTTCGAGACGACGTATTCGGTGATCCCTTTGCCCGGTACGTGTTCTTTGCTTTCTACCTTCACGTTGCTGTCGCCGAGCGGCGATTCGAATTCACCGTTTGACTTGCGGACGAACGTCGTTCTGCTGCCGCTCGGACCGGCCAGCACCACGCTTCCAGTAGGAAGGACAGTGATCCCCTCACCGCCGCCCGAGCTGAGCGCCCACTGCGGCCCGAGAGGACCTTCGGCACCGGCAGTGAGGCTGCGTGATTGATAGGTGCGGGTTACTGCGCCGACGCCTGCGAGCGAGCTATCTGTCGCGCTCAGCTTGAATTGTCCTGTCGTTGGGTCTGCCGAGCCAGGACCAACCGAAACAGGGCTAGCGTGGCGCACGTCAAAGGTGAATTCGGTCGACGCTACGTTGCCCGCGTTGTCGGTAGCAGTCTCTATCAGCCTGTGCACTCCTTCGGTCAGATTTTCGGCGTTGACCGTGTAGCTCCCGGTCGCCGTGCATGTTCCCAGGGTGCAGGCCGCGCCCGGAACGGTCGTTGCCGCCCCGCCGTCAATGGAGACGGTTATCGATTTCACGCCCGAGCTGTGGGATTCGGAGGGTGCTTCATCGGTGGCGGCAATCGTAAGCGTGTGGGGTGCAGCGCTGATTTCTGCGCTTGGCGGCCAGCCCGTCACTTCTAGTTTGCTTGGCTTTTTAGCGTCGATCTTGATGTGCCGAGTGATCTTGCCGTTGGGGCACGCCGGGAAGTGGGCGTTGCATTCCTGCCAGTCCGCCCAGTTTTCGGCCGCCCATTCGATGGTGGGTTCCCCTTCGGGCATGCTCGGGTTGTATGTCACGAAAGACGGTTGGAGTTCCTGGGGACATTGGGCGCCGTTGCACTTCCCTTCGAGCGCGACCGGGAAGCTCTGGTGGAAGCTCCCGATCGTCACGTTCGCTTCCTTGATGCCTATGCCTTTGTCTTTGCCTTTGAGTTCAAAGGCTCCCTGCGTTGGTGAGAGCCATTCCGCTCCAGACGACGACGGGTAGAGGACGTTCGATCGGCCGCTGTCGATCGTGCCTTCCGATTCATTGAACGTGACTTCGGGCGAGGTTTCCTGCTCGATGTACACGTTGGCCTGATAGACCCCGGCTTCGATGTTCGTTTCGACGTTGGTTTCGAGCGCTTCGACCTTGATAGCCGCGACGTTTTCCGGCGTCCCGGCGGAGGTGACTGTCGTCCAGCGGTTTTGCCAGTTCGCGTTTAGAAAGCCTTCGCTGCGTTCGATAGTCGCCGCTGCTTCGACTGAGCCCGCTTCCGTGCTGCGCTTCTGAGCGAGTTCGAGGCGCGCTTCGGATCGTTTGAAGTTGGAGCCCTCGGTTTCGGTTTCGAGCTTGAAGATCTTCGACGTGCCTTGCGTGTGGTACCCCACGCCCGCGTAGTTCCCGGCGGTAAGTGAACCCCCGAAGGGCTTTTTGATCGCGATCCCGAGGCCTCTCCCGTTCAGGTTGGCGTTCCATTCGTGCTGGAAGTTAGCTTCGGCGTTCGAGAACCAGCACCAATTGCTTGTGCTGGGCCCCGATTCCCCGGGTTTCCTGCATTCTTTTGGCCCCATGCCTCGGTCGACCTCGACCAGTTCCGGGTCGACGACGATCGGCCACCGATAGTCGCGTCCCTTTGACGCGACGCTGAGCGTCACCAGATCGCCGACGGCGCTCATCGAGACGGGAACGGCCGTGCCTTCCGCGTCGACAGCGACAGGGGGCCTCAGGGCCGCGATCGTCTGCCCGTCGAGCACAACTCGAGCTGCGACGTGACCCGGGGCCTCAACGAGCCTCGCGCCGCTCGGCAGCCCGACGCGATACTGCAGCTCAGAGGGGCTGTCGATCGAACGCAGGATGGTGCTGGTCTCGACTCCCTCGGGCGTGGGCTTTGCGATCGTGTCCGCGTCGGTCTGCGTGTTGGGGTAGACAACAGTAGCCCCCACCAGACCGCCTTGTCCCTCTAGCGGCTTGCCGTTGCTGTCGGCTGGCGTGAGCGAAACCCCTCTTTCCGGGAGCCCTACGCCCTCCTGCAGGTGTTTGGGAAGAATTGCGCCCACCGCCGGCCTTACCGACTCGAATACATCACCCCGAGCGGTGAGACCGAGGTCTACCGGAGCTAGGTTCCCCGAGCCGGTCTCGGTTGCCATCGGCTGCGTGGATTCCACGATGGCTCGCCGTCCGTTTGGGAGTGCTAGCTGCGCGGCAGTGGGGCCAAGGAAACGGAGGAGCCTCTGGCCCGAAGGCAGGCGCGGCGGCCCTCCCGCCGGTCGGATCAAGCCGGGAAGCGTCTCGCGCGCAAGCTGGGTCGCCTGTGGGGAGCTGAGGCTCTCGAAGCTTGTGCGTGATCGGCTCCTCGTCTGCTTTGCCTGTGTAGATTCAGACCGAGTTGGTCGAGGCGCGACGTGCCCGGCCGTGCCGGGTTCCGATTCGACACTCAACATGCCGCCGAGCAGTTCTGCACCGGGCGACGCCGTCAGAGAGCCCGGATTCTGTGCGGCTGAAGCGGAGTCGCCTGGCCGCGCACGAACCAGAGCAGGGGCGGCATCGCCACCTGTCAGCGCCAGGGTAAAGGCGCTCAAGAGGCATACAAGGACCGCGATCGCACGGGGAGCACAGTAGAACGCCGTAGTAGTCAGCCGCCTCGTGAAACGTCGCATCCAGTCCCCCGTTCATATCTCGACTCAGCTTCAGCGGAGCGGAACTTATTTGGTGGCCGGAACTCTGTCTACCAGCGTTTAGGCTGATGACGCAAGGACACTAACCCGTGCCTAAGTTCAAGTCTGGCGGCTCTACGTGTCAGCTCGCAGATGGCGCCTCGCGTTTCCCCCGAAGCCTAATTGAAAAGACGCAGTTGTGTTTCGCTGGCCCACCTCTCCCGCTCTCTCCAGAGCAACGCGACGTGAGCGAGTGGGTACGCCCCCACGCCTGACCGCCCGGAGAGGGAGCCAGCAAAAATTGAACCTATTCGTAGTGCGGAAGCCCTGTCTACCAGCGTTTAGGCTGACGACATCAAGGACACTCGCACGCACTTAGGTGCAAGCCTGGCTGGCCGGGCATGCTGATCCCCGTTGTGCTAGGGAGGCCCGCTAGCAAGGAAAGCAGGGGTACCACGAGCCCAAACGACCAAGCGACAACTGTGGAGAGTTTGGGCTCTTGGTGAGCTCGCTCGGTGCGTATGATCGTGTCTTCCGCGACATGAGTTCTACCTGCGAGCGTTTGCTGGGTAATACCTGCAAGCTCGCGCTCTCGGCGAAGATTCCCTCCTAGGATCGCTCGGAGTAGTCTCAGGTTGTCGGGTGTCAAAGTCCAGTTGGCCGCGAGCGTTGCATCACCGCGCCACGAGTCCTCGTTCGGGCTCGGGCTCGGGATGCCCTTCAGCAACGACGGCAGTGGCGCCTGTAGGCCAATCGCAATGGTCACGAGGGTCGAGATTCTTGCCTCTCTTTGAGACCCCTCGATTCGGGCGACCGAACCTGGAATTAGCCCACTCCTGAGGGCGAGGGCGCGGTGCGACAGGCCGCTGAGTGCGCGCTCACGGCGAAGATTTGCGGCGACAGTGTCTCTGATCAGACCTGCGTTGTCCGCGGTCAAAGACCAGTCACGGGAGTTGCTCTGAGCGGCCGGCGTCGTAGAGAGAGGCGAGTCGCATCCGTCCTGTGCTCTGCTCATCGCCGACCATCGGGCACGCTGAGCACCAGTTCCACGACCGTCTGTACGTCGTTCTGAGGAGCGTGCGAGGCGTAGAGCACGTGCTTTACCTCGCCGCTGCTTAGGACGAGTGTCAGTTCGTCATACGCAGAACGACCCTCGCGTTCTACGATTGGAATCGGCCAGTGCTCGGCCAACGCGAGACTGGTGTCGCCGAGCAACGTGAAGCTCGGCGGCAGCCCGACGGTCCAGCGTCGCTGCTCCTCGATGCTCTGCGCAGAGAGGAAAGCGATCTCGTAGCTGCGAGCGCTTAGATCAGCGTGGCGGCGCTCCCAGGACCGCAGACGCGCCATGTGCCGCTCGTAGTTCCCGCGCTGCGTGGAGACCCCCGGGTGGGTCGAGAGGATCAATAAAGAGTCTTCGCCCCAGCGTCGATCAATACGAAGGGCGCCGCCTGGCCAAGCGGGGAGGACGATCGCCGGAAGGACGCAACCGATGAGCGGCTCCCGTCGTCGTGTTTGCGGACGAGAGTAGCTATTACGCCGTCGACTCCACGGCCCACGCGTCCAGCGACGTCGAGTCACGGAAGTTCGGCCACGCAGTCCGCGAGGCTGACTCTCGTACGCCTGTAGCGTCGGGCCTCGCCAGGCTGTTCAACCAGGCCGAGCACCGTCAACGTCTGGAGGAAGCGATGAACGGTCTGCACGGGCAATTCAACTTGCGCCGCGAGTTGGAGTAGCCCGCCCTCCGATCCATCCTCCGGAACCGCCGCGAGTACCAAGAAGGCCCGTATGGTGCAGATCGAGATGCATCCGTCCGCGAGAAGCGATGTGACCGCCGCGGTAACGACGGCCGGGCGAGGCCGAGGCACGCGACATCGGGTCGCCGGGACCGACGGCCTCCACCCCGCCGGGACCTGCGATCGCTTCTCATCAGAGTTCACCGACTAGATGCTCGACGGCATCGCGACGGCCCGCTAGAGCTACGCTAAACATTCACCGTTCAGTAGCCGCGAACGCAGCGATGTGATACGCGCGACCAGGCTTACGCGTTGCGCTGGGCGGATGCGACGCGCCAGACTCGCAGTATCGGGAGCAGCAATCGCGTGAGCGAGCCTCCGGAGCGCGCGAGCCGTCGGCGGTCGGCTCTGACCGCCGCCGTCTCAGCGCTCTTGGACAGGTACATCGCCGCCATTGCGGCGGCGATGACGGCGTGCTTCGATCCTCGCGGCAAAGTTCGGGCCTCCGCGGACGCCCGAGCCAAGAGTGCCCGTATACCGATCTCCGCGCTGTCGCCACTCGGATAGTGCGCGACGTAGCTGTGATCCCCGTTGCGCACATCGTCGGCTTGGTCGACGTAGCTGTCGAGCATCGTCGTCGTCGCCGAGAGCCAAGGAAAGTAGGCACCGTGGACGGCGAGGATCTCCCCTTCCGTGCACCCGGGCTCGGCCGCGAGGGCGAGCAACGCGTGTATGTTTAGGGGAGCGCTAGCAGCACCAGAAAGCTCCCACCAGGCGACATCTCCGCGATCGGGAAAGTTCTCGTTAACCCAACGCTGTAGCGCGGCATCGCGCCGTGCAGCGTCCGGGTCATGGTTGAGCCCAAGCACCTGAGCCAGCCCGGCATCGCGCACCGCCAACGCTCGGATGCAGGAATAGGACGGCAGGGCAGCGCACCCCTCACGGCAGCTCTGGACGAGCGCACGCAGGTAGCCCCCGTCGCCGCGCCACGGGTGCTCGCAGAAGTAGTCGGAGATCGCCACGCTCGGATCGATGGCCTCAGCGATTGCCAAGTGAAGCTGGTGGCCGTCTACCTGCCCGGCGCTCGCCGCGCGCTCGCTGAGGTTGTCGAGGAAGTCCCAGATCAGCTCGTATCTCACAAGCAACCTGAGTAGCTCGATGTTGCGGCGGCGCGGGAGAATCCAAAATAGCGCCGCGCCATCGGCATGCGTGCGCTTGTTCTCGAGCGCCGAGAGCGCATCTTCGCGGATCACGGAATTCGGGATGGCGCGCGCAAGTCGGCGCCATCTTCTGATCTCGGAGGAGACGGCACGAAGACCCCAGAGCAGCTCGCGCGAAGTAGCCGCTGCGAGCGCCCAGAGCTGGCTCAGGCTCAGAGGCGTCGGATCGTCCATTTGTCCCCCCCAGACGCTTCAATTTTATTGAGCCCTTCGGACTACTCGAGCGCGTTTGCAGCTCGGTGCGACCCGAGCCGCGAGGTAGCCGGGGATCGCTGTGATCGCCACGGCCACGAGCGTCACGAGCGCAAAGCTCCCGATGGCGCCGGCAATGCCCAGCGAGAACACGACGGGAAACCCGGTGACGCTGAGGATCGTGTGGCTCCCGAGCACCTGTCCGTAGAGGCCGAAGAGCGCGCCGATCGCGCACCCTGAGCCCACGAGCAGAACCGTCTGGAGCAACAGCGCACGCCAGACCTGCAGATCGGTGAAGCCATCGAACTTCAGGCTCGCGAGCCGTGAGCGGCGCTGCCAGATCATGCTGCCGATCGCCGCTGCCATCGCCAAGACGGCTGCGACGAGGACGAGTACCGATATCCGGGAGAGCTGCGACAGGCCCTGGCGGCTCGCGGTTCGCTGCCGAGCTTCGCGTTTGCTCGCTGTCTGCACAGTCAGCCCCGAGCTCGTCGAGCGGAGAACTTGCCGGACCTCGTCGGCGGCCAGGCTTGGCGTCGTGCCGGGGAGGGTGGTGATCTCGTACGCGCTCGCGTTATTGCTGCCCCATGCCCTCACGTATTCATCTGCGTTGATGACGATCGCGCCAGGTGGCCATCCGATGTTCGTGCTCAGGGCGGCAACCCGGAAGCGCGTCGGCCGCGGAGCTGGCAGGACGAACGAGTCGCCGATGCCTAGTCCGTGCTCTGCCGCGACCGCTTTCGAGATGACTGCCCAGCCACCGGCGCGCACGCGCTGGTTGGCGAGGGCAACGTTGCCCTCAACGAGCTGATGCGGCGGGATCAGCTCACGCTGGGAGACCGGAGGCGCGCTCACCCACACGCGACGATCCTGGTAATCGAGGAACCCGCCGCGATAGAGCGATACGCGCACGCCGGGCAGGCGAGCGAGCCGGGGTAGCGCCGTTGGGCGGAAGGGGATCGTCGCGAGGAGGTTGTTGAGTCCGGGCGGAAACGCCCATACCTCAGCCGCGCGACTGACGTCCCGCGCCGAGCCGTCCAGCCCGCGCTGCAGATCCGCGTGCGCGCCTTGGATCGCCACGCTGCCAAAGACTGCGATCGCCCCGGTGGCAGCGATCCCGACTGTGCGCGTCCATGCGGAGCGCAGCTCCGCTACGGCGATGGATGGACCACCCCTCGCAGGCAGATTGACGGTCAGGCGAGGGACTGCGGCAACAAGGCCACGTATCAAGACGGGCAATAGGAGTAGCAACGCCAGCGTCAGTGTCGCGATGCCAACGAGAGCGTCCTGGGGGGCAAGCACGAGGACGAGCGTCGTCGCAAGGATGCAGGCGATGCCGGCGAGCGGAAACCACCGCAAGCTCGCGCGCCTGCTTTGGCGCCGGCGAGCGGACAGCGGCAGGTGCGAGAAGATGTCCTCACGCACGGGAAAGAGCACGCCCGCGCATGCCGCGATCAGTCCTCCGGAAACGGCCAGCGCGACCGCTTGCCAGTCGACGATGCGCTGCGATCCGACCGGGAAGGCGAAGGAGAGATAGCCGGGACTCGCATGAAACAGATGAATCGAGAGCTCGTCACCGAGAAGCAGGCCGAGCAGACAAGACACCGCCCCGAGGATCAGAGCGTCGACCAGCATGACTTGGATGATCGTGCTCGGGCTGTAGCCGTCGAGCTTCAGATCCGCGACTAGGCGTCGCTGGGCTGGAACGGTGAGCAAGATGGCGTCAAAGGCGAGAATGAACCCGACGAGCGCGCTGATCAGGGCAAAGACGGTGGTGGATTGGTTGGTTGGCATCGCAGCGCTGTCGAACAGCCGCGCGTCGAAGTTCGCTGGCTGCACGTTGAGGTGAGCGCCCGCGAGGCGACGAAGCTCGGTCTCCACCGAGCCGCGTCGATCCGGCGCCGCACGGATGAAGATCCGGGTGATCCGCCCGGCCATCCCCGCGAGCTGCTGCGCATACTGAAGCGGCGCGAGCGCGACCGGGCTATGCGCCAGTGCCCCTATCTGAGCTTCTTGCAAGACGACTCCTAGCAAGACGCGGTTCGTCATTTCGCCGACCTGTAGTCGCACAGGTTCGAGCCCAGTGGCATCGATCGATTGCGCGATCGGCGCCGGCAACGCGATTGCGTGCTGGCGCGCGAGCGCCGCTGCGCTGAAGTGGCGCAGCAAACTGCCACCGAGCGTTACGAAGCGGGGATCTGCGCCGATGAAATCGACGGATCGCCGCTGGCCCTTGGGGCCGATGACATTCGCCTGCGCCTCGAGGATCGGCGCAGCCGAGCGCACGCCGGGCAGTCTGTCGCACGGACTCCAACAGCGATTCGTCAAAACCGTTTGGATCGCGAGCCGCGAGCTGCAGTTGCGAGCTGCCCACGAGCCCGCTGGTCAACTGGTGGACGGAGCCGTTCAAGCTCGTATTCGCCACTTGCGCCGCGAACAGGAGTGCGACGCCCGCAGCGATTCCTACCGCGGCAAAGAGCTGCTGAGCGAGCCGCTTGCGGAGCCGAATCCGGTAGAGGTGCAAGATGCCGCGTGGCGTCATGCGAGCCCCGTGATCAGTCAACACCCTTAGCCCGTCGCCGCCGACGCGCCGTCTAGGGTTCCGTCGCGCAGCGTGAGCACCCGGTCAGCGAAATGCGCGGCTCGCGGGTCGTGGGTAACGAGCAAGACGGCGATTCCCCGCTCGCGGCAGAGCTCGCTCAACAGCGCCAGCACTTCGTGCCCGCGTTCGCTGTCGAGGCTCCCGGTCGGCTCGTCGGCGAGCACAAGCCGCGGGCCGGTCGAGAGCGCCCGAGCGATCATCACGCGTTGGCGCTCGCCCATCGAGAGATCCTCTGCTCGGTGGTTGAATCGCTCGCCCAAGCCGAGCCGGTCTAGCAACGGCGCAACTTGCCGATGAGCCTCGCGCACCGCTACTCGCCTACCGAGCAGCTTGATCGCTGCGTTGTCCAGGGCGCTCGCTCCTGGAAGCAAATCGAGCGACTGGCGCACAAAGCCAACTGTGTCCATCCGGTACTGAGCTGCCTCGCTTGGGGAGAACGAAGAGACGTGCCGCTCATCGAGCAGAACCGCCCCGCTGTCCGGACGCATCACGGCGGCGGCGAGGAGCAGCACCGTGGACTTCCCCGAGCCGCTGGGACCGTACAGCGCCACAAGCTCGCCCTCTCCCACCGACAGAGAGACTCCATCGACAGCCCTCACCGGCTCTGCGTCTCCGACGGTGAAGCGCTTGACGACCTCGCGCAGCTCGAGCACTACGCCGATTGCCCTCGCTGTGGAAAGTCGATGATCTTCTGCGACTCCGATTCTGGCTCAGGCGCAATGAGGAGCCGGCCGCCGCTGAGCGAGCCCACTTTGTCGGCGTAGGCCGTGTCGGGCATGTCAGGAACCGTGACGAGGGCGCCGATGTGCTCGTCATCGCAGGCCTTGCGCAGAAGCCCCATCACGCGATCGCTCTGCAGTGCGTCGAGGTACGCCGTTGGATCATCTGCGATCAGTAGCTGTGGCTCGCGCACCATCGCGTGCGCGATCGAGGCGAGCGTGCGTTGACCATCGGTCAGGCTCCCCCACTCGGTATCGGCGCACTCGCCGATACCGACTCGCGCGAGCATCGCCGCTGCACGGCGGCGAGCCTGACGCGGAGAGTGCTGGCTCAGCAGCGGCAGTGCCACGTGCTCGACAACCGTGCGAAACTCATCGGTCTCGGGGCCAATGCGGCGAACCCAGCCGATGTCACGATGCAGCAGAGGCACCGAGGCGCGGCGACGGCCAGGGGGATAGAGATCGTTCCCCGCAAAACGGACCGTGCCTCCGTCGGGCTGCTCCAATCCGGCGGCCAGTCGTGCCAGCGTAGTCTTGCCGGCGCCTCGCTGACCCCAGATCACCGCGAGCTCTCCCGAGCGCACCCGCAAGCTCACCTCGGCGAGCACGACCGTCTCGTGCGGACCGCGCCAGAAGCTCTTGCGCACTCGCTCGAGGCTAAGAAGCTCGCTCATCTACCTGCGCCGCCCGGCGTCAATGATCGCCTGCATCACCTCGCGCGCTTCCTGAAGCACCTTTATGTGCGCCTCGATCATGGCGATGTCGGCGTTGCGCTGCAGGATCGGGCTCGCCTCAGCCCACGTCGGCGCGTCGGCCAGCGGTATCGGGCGTAGGCCCTTCCTAAGTTCTGTTAGCTCGCCGAGGCAGACCGTCTCTTGCGCGAGACTGTGCTCGATCATCTGGGGCAGCATCTCCGGTCCGGCGAGCTGCATCTTGAGGTCAAGCTCCTGCCTGACCCGCGTCCGCGGAGTGGGACCGAGCATCCATTCCCGGTGTGACTGATGACCTAGGGCAGTAGCTTCGTAGACGGTCCTAGGTGCGTTCCGATCCCCGACGCCCAGACCCTTCCTGTCGCCGACTACTCGAAGTTGCTCCTCCTCTACAAGCTTGTCGAGTTGGCTATAGACCCCGCTCGGCGCCCAGGCGAAGGGCTTGAGCCGCTGGTCAAGCAGATTCGCGATCTCGTACCCGTAGCGTGGGTGCTCGACGACCAGCGCACGTACGACATGCCTTAGCTTCGCACCAGCCATTACCCGTGAGCCCCTCTTGTCCGACCAGTAGAATGCCTCCGCTGGATCGGACCCTAGCCTACTGTCTAGTTGTTCGCATTCTGTCAAGGGATTGATGATAGGGAGAAGGTGCGTTTTGCAGATGCCAGGCGCCACATGGCGAGGCACACGTCCGACGGCACTCGTCGCGGGTACTTGGCTTGCACTCGGAGCCCCAGTGGCCCTTGCTGACCTGGCAGAGCCGAATCCAACGGCCTCTACCGCTCGGGCGATCGCCTTCTCCGAGACTGGACATCTTCACGCAGTCTCGCGAGGCGGCTCAGCGGTCACAGAGGAAGGCAAGGCGAAGGGCACCTTTAGTTGCTCGATCACGGTCCATCTCGTCATCGAATCTGCCGAACGCGTACGCGCGACGTTCATGGTGAGGCCGAGGGAAGGGGCCGTCAGCGGGGGCGGCGTCGCACGCTTGAACGCCGAAGGCGGAGTCGGCTATTTCGGGGGCACGCTCGCGATTACCAAGGGGACCGGAGCGTTCGCACATGCCTCTGGACGCAACATCGGTTTCAGCGGCAGCTTCAACCGAGAAACCCTGAGCGCTGTCGTCCACGTTCACGGCACCGTGCACACCTGAAAGGCTGCGACAGGATGATGCGCAAGGCGCAGCTCGTCGCGGCTGTCGTTCTGTGCGCGGGTTCGATTGGGCCAGTTGGCGTCGCGCGCGCGACGCAGATCGTCAGGCTCGAAGCTGGATTTAGTCCGTACAAGCTAGGGAAGCCGACCACTATCGACTTCGGGTTTCGTGTTTCTAGCTCTGTACCGGGCGAAGTTCCCTCTCCGGTGGTGGGCGTCGACATCTACCTGCCAGCCGGGATGGGGCTGGCCACGAGCACGCTTGGGCTCGCCATCTGTCAGCCGGCGCGACTCCTCGAACTCGGACTCAAGGGGTGTCCTGCGAACTCGCGCGTTGGCCGCGGCCGGGCCGTGGGTGAGCTGAGTGCCGAAGGCGAAGTCGTCCATGAGGCGGCCAGAGTGCAGGCGCTGCTTGGTCCGAACATCAACGGCCACGAGCAGGTGCTGTTTTATGTCGAAGGCGAAGCTCCTGTTTCGGCCGAACTCGTGTTTCCTGGAGAGCTCCTGCCGTCGGCGTCGGGGGCGTTCAGCGGGCATCTAAACACGGTCGTGCCGGTCGTGACCGTGTGGCCTGCCGGGCCGGACATCTCCGTGACTCGGTTCAGCTCGAGTCTCGGGCCTCGCGGCCTGACCTACTACAAACATGTTCGTGGCTTCGTCGTGCCGTTTCGGCCAGGAGGCATCTCAGTTCCGACAAGTTGCCCTGCCGAAGGCTTTCCGTTTCGAGCGGAGCTCACTTTTCTCGACGGCTCTCACGTAACCGCAAGTCACGCTGTTCCTTGCTGAGAGGCTGCGCTGCACGTCTGCTGACCTGCACGCCCTCGCCAGCGCCGCGCGGACGATGAGGGGGAAAGGCGCAGGCTGTAATCGTCCGCCCACGCTCGCCGAGCCTCCACTACGTGCGATTCCTCGTCAAGTGGCGTAAAGTTCGTTGCTCCGAACATCTTTAGCCAGGCTTACTCATGGATGAGCAGCTTTCGACACCGATGGACCTTTGGCTCGCACGGTCGCGATCGAGGCTTGGGGCGCGGGTGATCCGGCCGCGGCACCGCCGGGGGAAGTGGTCGCCCGACGACGCGGCCCGCGAGCTATACGCGCGTCGCGCGGAGCTGGTCAGCAAGGCCCAGCGCCGTGCGGAGACACGCGGAGTTCCGGCAGGTGCGATCGATGACATCGTCAGCGACGCAATCACGGCAGTCGTCATGTCGTCGCGCTCGATCACGAACGAGCACCACCTGTTCGGTGCATTTTGGCTCGCCGTAGATCACCGCTGCAGGCGCTACCGCGAGGGTCGGAGCTTTGCCCGACTCGGATCACGGCGCCGCGTTGATTTCGACATAGCCCTGGCGCAGGCGCCTGCCAGGGACAACCCATTCGACCGGCTCGAGACGGTCGAACGCTTTACACGCGCGGCGGACCTTATTGCAGGCTTGGACGCCCGGGAGCGGAGCGTTCTCGCGGTAATGGCGAGTCGCGGTGTAGGTCCAAAATCCGCCGCGCGCCTTCTTAACCTGGAGGAAGGCGAGGCACGAGCAGCTGCTCGCAGCGCGACCATGAAGCTAGACCGAGTCGCGGTCATTTCTGCAGCAGGCCGCATGTGCGAGTTCCGGTCCTCGGCCGTGGTGGCGGACGCCGAGGGCAGAGCGACAGACGATCAAGTACGGCTAGCACAGGCGCACCTAGCAGCCTGTGTTTCGTGCGCGAATTCCTACCGCCAGATCCGTCGCGAAATGCACGGTCGCGAGTTCCAGCGCGCCGCAGCCGCGGCATTTATTCCGATGCCTCCCGCTGTCTCAATTCATGGTGGCGTGGGCCGGATGGTCGGATGGCTCGAAGAACGCCTCGCCTCGCTGCCACATGGAGCAGGGGAACGCGCCGTCGAGTTCATAGCGAGCGGCGGCGGCGCGGGCGCCTCCAAGGCCGTAGCCGCCGGGGGCGTCTTGCTGCTCGCGGGCGGAGTCCTCACACAACCGATTGTCAACGCCGTTGGCTCCGACTCGCAACCGGCCCGGCACGCTCACCACGCGATTCGGCGCGCAAAGGCCATATCCGCGCACGCGGACACGAACGCAGCGGTCAGCCTGACGCGCGTACACGTTCCGGCCCCGGCAGAATCAACTCCGACCAACAACCCGAAACGTCGCCGCCGAAGCGCGCCAACACCCACCAAGAGCCTCGGCTACCTCGCGATCGGCGGGCCGAGCGCGAGCCCTACTCGTCACAACTCCAGCGCAGTCGTCGCTCGCGTCGCCTCGGCGGGTCGACCGTCCGCGCAAGTGCAGCAGACCGGCGGCGGCACCAGCCTTCAATACCTCGGTCGATGAGTCGTCCATCCCGCATCGGTTTGGCCCTCCTGACGACGCTCAGCGTCGGCCTGCTCCTTGCGCCGTCAGCCTTCGGGGGTCACTTTCACCTGTATTCCTGCACTGACCCGGCGACCCACGCAGCTCTCCCGACTGACGGCTGGGCACAAGCTCCGGGGTCGGAGCCAACCACCGAAAACTCCTGCGCCAGCTCTGGCGGCATCGTCGTCAGCGTTAAGCGGGAATGCCTCAACTGCACGTCGTCCTACGAGTTCTCCGTAACACCGGGACTCGCAATGACCGCCGCGACGGTCTATCGGGAAGGCTTTATGAACGAGGGTGGCCTTGGCTGGTGGTCATCCCCGGAAGACATCCTCTCAGAAGCTAACTACTTCGACCTCTGCAAAGGAGCAAGCTATGAACCGAACGTGCGCGGTGGCTTCTGCAATCTCGGAAACGTCGGCTATTACAATGAATGCAAAGCTCCGGCGGTGTGCGTCAGCGGCAGTCGTCCGTACGTTCCCTACGACGTCGTGCCCATCCCGGCCACCCACCTACCTAGCTCACATCTTTATGTAAACGCGACGTGCTCACTTCAAGGGTGTCTCGGATATGAGGACATGCGGAGCGCCGATATCGAGCTGACGCAGATGACCCAGCCCACAGCCGTGGCGACGAGTGGAAGCCTAACCACCGCAACGACTCTTCGAGGGGTCATGGACGTATCGATCACAGCAGACGATCCCACCTCGGGCATCTTTCAAGCCGTGCTGCAATCGAACGGCCGCAGCGTCGCAAAGCAGATCATTGACGCGAATGGCGGTAAATGCATCCCGTACGGAGAAGCATCGGACGGCACGACGATTTTCCTATACGAGCGCCCGTGTCCGCTAGGCGTAAATAATGTCGATGTTCCGTTCGATACTGCTGCCCTGCCGGAGGGGCCTCAGCAGGTAAGCATCATCGTTACCGACGCGGCCGGCAATGCTGTGCCAATCCTCAGTCGATCGGTGACGGTGGAAAACAGCGGTGCGTATCTGATTCGAGCCCATGCCGAAGAACAGGAAAAAGCACTAGCGGCTCGCGGGGCGTGTAACGCTCAGTGTGACGAACACGCGAAGATGCTGACCACGATGGCGCATCTGGCGCGCAAGCCATTCGCCCGGCACTTCGCGCGTTCCGGGCTATCGCTCAGCGGACAGCTCGTCAACCACGCCGGGGCGCCGATGCCAAACGCCACGGTTGAGCTAATAGAGCTGCCGGCGTATGAGCACTCGAAGCTGGTTGTCCTCGGCCACGCTCCGACCGACGCGCAAGGCCGCTGGACGTTTCGAGTTCCGCGTGGGCCTTCCCGGACTTTGACGGTGGGCTATCGCGCACGGTCCAACGACTCGAGGTATGCCGCAAGTGTGTCTTTCCACGAGCGAGTCGCTGCGGGGGTTGTGCTTCACGCTCCTCGGCACACCGTGCCGGGGCGGAAGGTTGAATTTGAAGGCACACTTCTCGGCGGCTACGTGCCGAAGCAAGGGGTCTACGTTTGCCTGGAACTCTATTACGCGGGAAAGTGGCGACAGATTTCACTTCTGCATGCAGACCGACTCGGAAAATTCAGCTACGGATACAAGTTTGCAGCGGTCCCTTTCGTCACCTACGAATTTCGAGCGCGAGTGCCGCCGTTCCCTAACTACCCTTTTTTGGGCGGAAAGAGCCCAGCGGTCGGGGTCCGCCTGTTGCCATGACCCGACGTGCTCACCTGGCGGCGTGCGGGTGCGCGTGCGTAGTGGTTAGCGTGTTCGGGCCGGTCGCTGCGGCCGCGGGAGACGAAGTCTCAGCACAAGCACGACAGGACGACGGCGCCTGGCTGCCCTTTGCTCCACCGCCCCCAAAGCCTGTGGGGATTTGTGTAGTGGACAGCGGGGTCAATGAAAACCCCGACACAGCGACGCAGCTGGTCGAAAGAACGACGGTCGACGGCGGCGCTCCCGGCGACGTCAGCCCGGTCGAACACGGCACGCTTATGGCTATGGAGATAAGCGCGCCGCCTAACGGTTGGGGAATGATTGGGGCAGCGCCGGGCGCGGTGCGGGTCGTCTCGGTCCGAGCAGAGAGCACCGGGGACTCGCTGACCTTCCGTGCCTACAAGCAGGCTATAGTCGAATGCCAAGAGCTCGCCGAGCGTCGGCCAGAACTGGACGTGAAGGTAATCAGTATGTCCATCGGCTTTCAGACCGCACCTTCTGAAGAACAGCTCGCCCAGCTCGAGGACGCCGCGAGCTCGGCACGGACTTCCGGGCTTGATCTAGTTGCCGCGGCTGGTGACGAGGGTGCGCCTGCCCTCTCATATCCTGCCGCCGTGCCGCCGATCCTCTCAGTTGGTGCCTACGGCGAGGGGCACATTGCGTGTCCATTCTCGAACGGCGGTGCAGTCTGTCCTCGCCCCCGGTTGTGACCTGACGGAGGCAAGCCCGGCGACGGGCGTGCCACTTTACGAATACGCAGGCACAAGCCAAGCAGAGGCGATCGTCGCGGGGGTTCTCGGGGCGCTCCGCGCGTACGAGCCTGAGCTATCCCCCGCCGCCGCCGAGCAAGTGCTCACCGCTACCGCGCGCGCCAATAGCGGGCTCGACGTCGCGGCGCTGTTTCGAGCGGCCGGGCTTTCGTACCTAGTGGAGGCCGGGAGGCTCAACGAACCGACGCCGGCGGCGGCGACCCAGCCGCCCGCCGCCAAGCGGTCGGGCGTTCGGGATCTACCCCTTCCGCGCGTAAGACTTGTTCACCGCGAGCGTCAGTGGGTACTTCGCCTGCTTAACCTTCCGCACCCGGCAACCGCAACGGTTCGCATTGCGGAGCTGCTCCACGCTCGGGCGACCACTCGCCTCCGCCTTCTCACCAGACGCCCGATCATCCGCTTTCGGGCAACGGGACCGCTCATACTGACCGTCTTCTACCGGGCCGGCGCTCAGGTGAGTCCCTTGGCGTCGCTCACTCGGCGACGATGAGACTCGCACGCGTTCTAATGGTCGCGGCCGGAGTTCTCGCGGTCATCCTGGTTGCAGCTGTCGCGCGGGCCGGTCAAGTCCCGGTGGTTGCTTGCAGTCAGGCGCCAACGGCAAAGAACGAGAGCTGGACCGAGTTCGACAGTGATCCCGTCCACCTCGAGGTCGGGGAAACGTGTCCGCCGACGCCGGGCGACGCCGAAACGACGAAGACCACGGGCATGTACGTGGCTGACGTGCTCGGTAGCTCCGGCCCTGCGCCAGACGGCGCGGTCGCCGGCTGGCGCTTTATCGCACCTGCCGGGACTGAAGTCGTCGCCGTGCAGGATGACCGCTATCTCGGCGCATATGCCGACCACGGCTGGGCTCCCTTTGTTAAGGCGGATGGAGCCACGTTGGAGACGTGCTCATTCACTGGGCTTGAAGAAGGTTGCAAGGTCGGCGATCCGTTCGGGGCGGGCAGTTTGAATGGCACTCTGCCGATAGCTGAAGCATCGACGCTTACGGTCGGTGTGAAATGCGTCGCCGTCGGGGGCTGCACTACGGGAGCCACGATCCATCGTGCATGGGCTGCGCTCTATGGCGCGAAGGTGACACTCGCGACGCAGGCGCCGCCTTCAGT
Source organism: uncultured Solirubrobacteraceae bacterium (assembly GCA_963704495.1). Lineage (GTDB taxonomy): Bacteria > Actinomycetota > Thermoleophilia > Solirubrobacterales > Solirubrobacteraceae > Palsa-744. The sequence continues at coordinate 300,548 of OY969911.1, forward strand.
CGAAGCGATCGCCGGCGGTCTTTGGGACGCGAGCGCCCGTCCTAGCTACCACAAAGGCGTCGAATCGCTCTCGTTTGTCGCCTCGGCCCTTACGGGCGTGGCGTCGGTCAGGCTCGAGGTCGATGGGCGCGAATTCGGCCACGCAGCCGGAGAGTGCGATTATGCGCGTCCGCTGCCATGTGGACCTCTTAGCGCGAACCTGTCCCTCGACTCTTCGCAGCTCACCGACGGCACCCATACGCTCTCCCTCGAAGCTACGGACGCAGCAGGGAACGTACAGCAGACGTCAGAGTCGCTGGCGGTTGCCAACCATCCGCCGAACTCACCCCTCAAACTGACGGTGGTGCCCGCTCCGAGCGCCCTATTGACCGTGAGCTGGGACGACCCTCCCGATCCAGTTCCGATTACGGCTGCGCTGTACCGGCTCTGCGACGCGACTGGCTCAAACTGTGGCGCGATCGCGTCGACTGGCGACGCATCGTTTTCCATCCCGGCCGTCGCGGCGGGCGGGACGGTGCGGCTCTGGCTCGAGGACGCTGCGGGCAACGCGAACCCGGCCAACGCATCGCTCGCTAGCCTTCCAGTCATCGCCAGCGTCGCGCATCAGCCCAGCCCGACGGTCGTCCCCACCCTGACGCGGCTGACGCTTCAAACACAGCGTACGCGCAACCTTCTAAAGGTCACAGTACGAGGGTCGGCCGGGCTAGAGTCCGTTCACGTCACGGTAGAAGGCGTGCGCGGTAATGGCCGGCACTTCGGACGCCGTGGCGCGAATAAGGGCCTAACTCGTCACATGGCTCATTTCTCGTTCAGGCTCGGCGCGCAGACGCTCCGAGCCCGCAAGCTGGTGATCCGTGCGACGGCGCCGCATGCACATGCAGCTCGTAAGGTGCTGACGCTCGCGCGTGCGAAGGCACAGGCCGGAATACCACCCGAACTGCTCGGCCGCTAGCCTGGACCTCCGTCGGACCGAGGCTGCACTGTGGGGCGGCTCCGTTCTACCCCTCTACGGGGTGTAATTTGTTTTGTCCGGAAGGCGTGTAGCGCGGCATAGTAAGCATGCCCTCACCGACCTGCGACAGGTTTGGCGAATGTGACTTTCTTGACGACGGTAGCGGCGTCTCGCCGGCATCCGAGGAAGACCCTCGACTTACAACTAGTTTCGAGACGAGCTCATCTCATCTTCGCCGCCACTCCGGCTGGCGGATAGGCGTAGTGACGACTGCAGCGGCCGTCGTGGCGGCTAGCCTCGTCCTCGGATTCCGACGAGCGAGCGAGCGCAGACCCTCCGGGCGCTCAGATCCGCAGGTAATATCTGGGCCCCCTCGTCGTGAAATCTCACGACGAGCCGCGGCACAGTCCGTGCGCGCTCGCGTTCGAATGACTAAGCCGCGCGCGGCTGCGCGAACGGAGGCGCGACGCGCTCACCGAGGGCGCCATCGGAAGGCTGCGACACGTCGCAGCGTTGCGCGGCGTACGAGCGGAGAGCGGGAGCCCGAAATTCGTAGGGCACACCGCGCCGCGTCACAGCGTAAGGCGCCCGTCGATCCATTCATCTACCTGGGCCGGTGAACTAGCGATGCCCAAGGCGTGGTCGGAGCCGCTGATCCACCTGGTTACTCAGCGCTTGGCACTGCTAGGCGACCCGACGCGGGTACGCCTTCTAATCCTGCTGGAGGAACGCGAGCAAAGCGTGCAGGAACTATCGGATGCGGTAGTCACTACCCCGCAAAACGTCTCACGACACCTGGGGATACTGCATCGCTCGGGGATTGTTGCGCGGCGGCGCGAGGGCACGTGTGTCTTCTACTCGCTTGCCGACTACTCTGCCTGCAGGCTGCTCGACCAGGCGCTTGAAAGCGTGCGCGGGCAGATTGACGAGCTTGCTGATCTCGTAAGTCTCGCAGCCTAGTAGCGCCCTTAGCGTCAAACGGCCCGGAGCTCTTCGGCGTGTTCGATCTCCGCAAGACGCTTTCTCGCGGGGAAGGCGCCCTGCCAGTGACAGTGTGAAAGCTATTGCTTTCACACTGTACGCAAGCTGTTCCTTTTAGCTCATTTCCGCTTGTGGTGTTTTTAGTAGGGCCGACTTACGGTCCTCCTATGATTGGATCTCGCAGGACGACTCCTCAAAAGGGTGACCTCGGCGGCCTCCGCAATTCGGATGGCTTTCCCCATTACGCACGGGTTGTGGGTCGGCTGTTGCTCTGGAGCTGCGTGCTGCTGCTTTTGATCCGCGGCGCGCTCTCGATGTTCAACACCCCGGATACGCGCGCGGTCACGACCACCCACGGCGTGACGGTGACTGTGACGCAGCCCGCTCACACCGAAACCTCGCGAGCAGGGAGGAAGTGAGCGAAATGTCACACAAGGCGCATATCTGGCTGCTTGGCGCACTCGCAATCGGGGCGCTGTTGCTCTTTCCAGCGGCAGCCCTGGCGGCAGGAAACAACGTCGGGCAAAACGTCGCGAACCTGCTGAAAGGTTACGCGACCGAGCTGTACGGCGGCATCGTCGGCGTCATTTCGTTGGTGTTCCTGCTTAATCGCCGGTACACCGAGCTGGCGGTGTTTCTCTTCGCGGCGATCGTCGTCGCGTGGATGGTTTTCGCGTCGTCTGACATAGCGAAAGCCGCCGAAGCCATCGGCAAACAAGTCTTCGGGTGAGGGCGCGGAGGTTTCGCGATGAGTGACTCCGCCCGCCCGATCCGCAGCTACCAGCGGATTTTCCGGCCCGACCGCCGCGTGTACGCCATCGATGGCAGGCGCATCCCCGTTCCTGGTGGCGTGCCGCTGGAGTGGCTCGGCTGGGCGCTTTCGGCTCTGCTGGGAGTGCTGGTGCTCAGCCAGCGCTCGATCATCCTTGCCGGCGTTCTCGCCGCGATCGGCGGCGCGCTCGGCGCCAGCTCGCACGGCTGGCCGGGCGGCGTGCTCGGCACGCTTGCCGGCTTCGTCGCGACGCTACTTGCCGGCGTCGTTCTCGACTGGCTTGACTGGCCGCTTCGCCTGATCGTCGCGCCGGGGGTAATCGCCACCCTCGCCGGACAAGCCTCACCGGACGGGCGACCGGCGCACCGATACGTCACCGCGTGGACGGCGCTTCGCCTTCGCGCGGCACGCCGTTCGCTCGAGGGGGCGATTGGCAGCGCGGAACAGAGCCACATTTGGGCGCCAAGGGTTTGGGTCGCTCCCGACGAGCACTCGACGGTGCTTTACCACGGCCGCGTATGCGGGCCCGCGCGCCTCGTCTTCGGCCGGCCGGTGGTGGCGATCCCCGCGAGGCGTCGAATGATCGTTCGCCGCGCTGAGGGTCACCGGATGCGCTCGGGCGAGCGCCTCTGCGAAGTGCTCGAGCTTGATGAGGGACAGGTCGTGGAGATCCGTCGATGACCGCCTTCGGCGTGCGCTACGCGCACGGCAATCTCTTGTTCGGCCGCTCGGGCGACAGCGCCGCGCTGTATCGCGTCGCGATGACCGCTTACCCCTACCTCCCGACCGGAGGGAAGTGGGCTCTTCAGCGCAGGCTCCAGCGCCTCGGGCACGTCATCGGCGCCGACTTCAGCCTGTGGCGGGTCAGCCGCGCCTACCCGGCCGACGAGTACGTCGATCGCACGGCAGGGCTACTCGATTCGCGCCACCAGGACGCCCAGGCGTGGCAAAAGTTTCTGGAAGGCCACCAGGCTCGTCTTCGTCAACTCGGATCGCACGTCCCCGAGGTGTACCTGGGCGTTTCACTCGCCGCGAGACGTTCGAGCGGCGTCGGATCTGGACTCGTGCGCGGCGTCGATCGCGTCCGTCGCCGTGTCGAGGAGATTGCCGGCATTGGCGAGGCCGCGCCGGTCGGCGCCGGTGAGCTGTCAGAACTGCAGACGCGCGAGCAGCGCATTTTCGAGCGACTAAACAGCGTCGTGTCGGCGAGGCGCGGGCGCACGCTGGAGCTTCAGTGGCTGTTGCGACGGGCGGCCTGCCGAGGGATCTGCGAGCCGGATCTCGACCGCAACTGGCAGCCCGACGCGCTCGTCGTGAGCGCGCCCGGCGATGGCGTCGCGTTCGAGCCGCTTGGCAGTGATCTTCGTGAATGCGCGCACGCCGCGATCACCGAGCAGCCGCAGATGCTCGTGCTCGAAAGCGAGCACGGCCGTAGCTGCCAGGCGATGCTCACCCTTGGCGCGCTCGCCGAAGCGCCCGAGTTCCCCGGCTGGACCGCGGAGGCTTTGTACGCACCGCTTGAGAGCTTGCCTTGGCCGGTCGATGCGGTTGCGCATTGCCAGTGGCTCGGAAACCGACAGGCGCTCGCCCAAGTCCGAAAGCGGATTCAAGACGTCGAGAACGCCTACGCAGAGCAGGTGCAGAACGCGGCGCACGGGCCGAGCGTGCTTGCCGGCGTCGATCGCGTTCTCGCGCGCGAGTACGAGGCTCGGCTGCAAGCCGGCGGACACCCACCGATGCTCTACGGCCAGCTCTGTCTTGCCGTCGGGGCCCCGGATGAGGAGGAGCTTGAGCGGCGCGTCGCCGCTCTCAAAGAGCAGTACGGCGACATCACGCTGCATCGGCCGACCGGAGTTCAGTACCAGCTCTGGCTCGAGCACCTACCGCGCGCGGACGGGTGGGTGTGATGCGCGACTACCGCCAGCAGCTAACGGTCGAGCAGTTCGGCGCGATGGTGCCGACGGCGACTCGCATCGTCGGCTCCCAGGCTGGGCCATACCTCGGCTACACGCCGGTGGGCTCAGCGTTGCCGGTTCGCTTCGATCCCACCCAGGCGCCGAGAGAAGACCGCGCCTCGGCAGTCCTGTTGATCGGGACGCTCGGCTCGGGCAAGACGGTCACCTCTCAGGCGATCTCCTACGCCGCTGAGCGCCGCGGCAGCTTGGTGGTCGATCTCGACCCCAAGCCTGACCACGGGTGGGAGAACCTGCCCGAGCTGGCCGACCGGCTGCAGGTGCTTGAGCTATCCGGCGCTGAGGCGCAGCAAGGCCGTCTGGACCCGCTGCGCATTGGTCTGCCCGACATGCGCGAGGAGCTTGCTTGCTCCTACCTCTTGGAACTTCTGCCGGGCAGCGCGGCGCGGTGGGAGAACGTCGTCTCGCTCGCCGTGAAGGACGCCGTGCGCGAGGGCTCTCGAAGCCTCATCCGCGTCGTCGAGCTGCTGCTCGCCTCCGACCGGCCAGGTGCCCGCGACGCCGGGGAAGCGCTTGAGGTGATCCGTGACTTCGGGCTCGCCCGTCTCGGCTTCGGCGACCGCTCGATCGGCGACGGGCAAGCAGCCGCGCCCCTGACCACGATTCGGATGCCGGGCCTGTCGCTGCCCGAACCGAGCGCCAGCCGGGACACCTATTCACGTGCCGAGCGCATATCCGTCGCGACGCTTTCACTTGTCGCGGCCTACGCGCTGCAGTTGATCTCCGAGGATCGCTCGCGCCACAAGGTCATCGACCTTGACGAGGTCTGGTTTCTGCTGGGCTCGCCCCAAGGCCGCCGGATCATCAAGCGCCTGATCATCTACGGGCGCGCCTACAACGCGACGGTCCTCCTCGGCACGCCACTGATAGTCGACCTCGGCGACCTGGCGGACCTCATCGGCGTCGTCTTCGTCTTCGGCCAGGACAGCGATGCCGGGGCGGCGTCGGCCTTGCGGTTCATTGGGCTCGATCCCACCCCGAACTTGACCGGGAAGGTCCGCGAATTCAGGGCCGGCAGATGCCTGATGCGCGACCTGCACGGCCGCATCGGCGAGGTGCAGATCGACCTTGTTCAGCCGCACCTCCTGAAAGCGCTCAGCACCACACCCGAAACGCCCGGAAGGAGCGAACCGTGAAGAACCTGATCCTCCGGTCGGGAAGGTGGGCGCTTGCTCATCGCCGCCGCATCGTGGCGTGTCTCCTCCTGGCGCTGTTGATCGTGCTCGGCGCACACCCGAGTGCGCACGCCTCCGACGTGTACAACAACATCGGCCCGGCGCCGCAGATCCCGCCGGGCGGTTGGTTCGGCCGCTACCCGCTGAACAACTACTCGCTCGACCAGTACTTCCCCGCGATCAGCGTGGGCTTCACCAGCGGCGTCGACGCCTCCGGCGTCGCGCCGATGATCGCCTACTTCGGGGCGCAGGTGCTGTGGCAGATCACCTCGTTCCTAGCGAACGGCGTGATCCTCCTTTTCGGCCTCGCGTTCAACCTGGACTTGGTCAACGGGAACGGCACGCCCGGCTCGGGCGCGCTCGCCCCGGTGTCCCAAGCGATCCACAACCTGTACACGAGCACCTTCGGAACGCCGTGGCTCGTCGCGATGGTCGTGCTCGTCGGCTGCTGGGCGATGTGGAAGGCGCTTATCCAGCGCCGCTACGTCGAAACCGCATCGGCGCTCGCCGTCTCGCTCCTGTTCTTCGTCCTCGCGATCGGGATCGTCACGCAGCCCGAACGCACGATCGGCCCGGCGAGCAAACTCTCAAACCAACTCTCGACGGCGCTTCTCTCGCTGACCAGCGAAGGCAGCGTTAGCAGCGAAGCCAAGGCGAAGACCGGGGCCTCGAACCAGCTCTTTGAACTACTCGTCCTGAACCCGTGGGCGGTCTTGGAGTTCGGCGGGGTCGAGCACTGCGCGACCGTCAGCCACGGAAAGCCGCAGTCGGTCGCTGTACGGCCCTTGAGCGGCGACGCGAGTACCGACGTGAAGCTTGCCAGCCAGCTCGAACACGGCACCGAGATCACAGCCGCCGGCAAGACGTGCGTCAACGACCGCAACAAGTACGCGACCCACTTCCTTCAGTTCCCGCCCAGCTCGCATCGCCGCGGCGACGAGCACGAAGCGCTCGAACACGGTGATAACGGAGACCTTCCGGCCTCGGACGCTGGAAAGACCGACGGCACCTACCCGCTGGGCCCTGCCGACGAGCCAGCAGCGGAAGCGATGGGAAAGGGCGGGCAGTACCAGCGGCTGCTGCTCGCAATCGTGATTCTCCTCGGGGAGTTCGGAGCGTTTCTCTTGCTCGGCGCGCTCGCTGTGGGCGTCATCGTCGCGCAGCTCATGCTGCTGGTGCTGCTCGGGTTCGCCCCTGCCGCGTTGCTGATCGGCATCTTTCCCGGACACGGGCACGACTTCTTCCGCCGGTGGCTGACGAAGCTCGCCAGCTACTTGGGCCGCAAGGTCACCTACTCGCTGATCCTCGCCGTCGTCCTCGCGGTCTGCTCAGCCCTCGATTCAGCGACATCGAACCTCGGCTGGCTGCTCGCGTTTTGCTTGCAGGCCGCGTTCCTGTGGACGGTCTTCCTGCAAAGGAACAAGCTGACGAGCGACCTCCTCGCCGGCACGCTCGGTCCCGGCGCTGCGAGGGAGAGCACGAACCGGCTGCAGGCTCTCTACTACAGCACGCGCCTGGCTCGCATGTTCGCGCTTAGCCGTAGTGGAGCTGAAGGGCACACGCCGAGCAGCCCAAACAGCGCTGGCGAACCGCCGACGCCGGACGACGACGGAAGTGCGCCCGACGAGCCACCGCCAGGTCGCGGAGGCGACGACTCCTCGGCGCGCGACGACGGCGCACCACCGCGAGGTAGTGCCGGCTCCGGCGAAGAGAACGATCCAGGCGAAAGCGCTCCCCAAACCGGCGGGCGAGTCGATGCCGGAAGCTCGCGCGCGGCGACGGAGTCGGCCACTGGCGAGCACGCCGGGGACGGGCTGCCCGACGTTCAGCCGGAGGGCGACTCTCCGCATACGCACACGGAGGTTGACCAGGCCGAGGTCGACGCGCCCTCTGACCCCCTTGCCGCTGGCAGCGCCGACGAGCGATCCTCGCTGGAGCCGCAGGCACGAGTTGGGGAGCCCGCCGTCACGCCGTCGGCGATCGAGACGGGCACATCCTCGGCACCCCCGCCAACCACTACGGCGGCGCCGCCGGTCCCGACGGCCCCGCCCGCGCCTCTGCCCGCCTCGCCCCTCGGCGAGCCGCCCCGCGGAGCGCCGTCTCCGTCAGCACCGGAGGTGGATCGCGGCGAGCCGGACAGCTTGAGCGAGCGACCGACGGCTGCTCCGAGCCCAACCGCTGAGCCCGTCGCCGAGGTGCTGAGAGAGCGCTACGGCAGCGGGCCTGAACCCCCGACCCAGGAGGACACACCGGCATGAGCTGGCGCATCGAACAAGCAAGCCCTTTTGCCCTCCTGCGTGAGTTGCCCGACGGGCTGTTCCACAGCTGCATCCTGAGAAAGCCAGCGGACCTCCCCGCGGCCTACTTGCCGGCGGTCCTCGGTGAGCTCTACCGAGTTACGCGCGGGGACGGAACGCTGTGGCTCGTCGGCGCAGCGCACGAAGGAGCCGCGCTCGAGGCGGGTTGGCACCGACCGAGCGGATGCCCCGTTCACCCTCGACTGCAAAGCGACGCGGGGAGCGGCTGCCTGACTGTCGCGCTTCTCTCGAAGCAGCCCGAGCTTCGGTTCAACACTCGCCCGCCGCGGCCCAGTACCCCGCGCCGCCCGTGCGGGCACGAGCGCAGCGTACGCGGCTCTCGCGACCGTCGGCGCGCGTGGTGTGTGCCCCCGGCTGGCCGGCGCGACCTTCCACTGCAGCTCATCGACTTGTGCATCCAGGTCAGCACGTCACCGCGCGCGTGCCAGTTCTGCGGCGCACCGTGGCATCGGCACGCTGGCGCTCGAAGGGTCGAGGAACTTTGGCGGCCCGGATGCGACCACAGAAACGGGCACGGCAGGTGCCTAGTGCTCGACCCGTTCTGCGGCACCGGCCTCACAGGTGCTCTCGCCGTCCTCGCCGGCCGCTCGTTCCTCGGGATCGAGCCCGACCCGCTGTTGGCACGGTTTGCGCAACGGCGGCTCGCAAACATGAGCTGGGCGGTGCCGCGGTGAGTACCCCGGCCTGGCTCGCCCGCCTGCTCGACCGGGCGCCGACCGACCGCGCCCAGCGCGTCGCGATCACGCTCCTCTCCGTGGTGCTGATCGCAGCAGCGCTGCTGCTCACGATCGAGACGGTCGGCACGTCGAGCGAGGGCAACATTCCGTCACCGCGAGACAGCGGCCGGGTGGACCATGTTTCCCCAGGCGATCTCGACCCAGGCGATCTCGAGCTTCAGTCGGCGCGGTTGCTCGCGAGGCACTTTCTGCGTGGCTACCTCGCGTTCGTTTATGGGCACAAGCCCGCGAGCGCCGTCCCCGATGCAGGACCGGGCATCCTGGCCGCGCTCGCCAGCCACCCGCGGGTTCCACCGGGACTCGCGCGGCTTCGCCCTCGGGTAGTGGCCGTCAGCGCCACGCGCACGGGTGACGCCTCGAACGTCGCGGTAACGGCGATGGTCAGGGACGGCGAAGTCGTCACCTACCCGATCCGGCTGCTCGTCATCCGCTCGCGCCTCGGGAAACTGATCGTCGCGAAGGTTCGGTGAAGGTCCGATGCGCCGCGCAGCTCTGATCTGGCTCGCCGCAGCGCTTGGGAGCGCTGGGGTCATGCTCCTGCTCGCATTCGCGGTCGCGGTCGCCGTGTTGGGCGCGAGCTTCAACGGATGCCAGCCTTCGGCGGCGGTAGGCGAAACCTCAGAAGCAGGGCCGGCGCCCTCCGCGTATGCGCTCCAATCGATACCGCCCGAACGGCTGAAGCTCTACCAGGCGGCGGGTCAGCGATTCGACATCGACTGGAGCTTCCTCGCCTCGATCGGGGCGCAGGAGTGCGGCAACGGCGAGTGCCGCGGAGTGAACGAAGCCGGTTGCGGCGGTCCTATGCAAATCGCCGTCGAACGGGGCAGCGAATGCAGCCCCGGAGACGGCCCGACACTTTGGGAACAGTACGCCATCAACGCCGACCCCGGCCAACCGCTCTCTTACAACGACCCCGCCGACGCGATCTACACGGCGGCGCGAATTCTCAGAGAAGACAAGGGAGCGCCACCTACCGGCGGCAGCTACGCCGAATATCACGAAGCGGCCTGCCACTACTACGGAGCCTGCGGAACCTCGACGGTCGCCTACGCCGAAGAGGTCATGGCTCGGGCAGTGCAGTATGGCTTTGCAGGTTCGGGCTCCCCGAAAGCGAGCAGTCCGCCGCTTGCCGAACCAGTGAGCGGCGGCTGCGAATCGAACGGCGAAGTCTCAGGGCCGGTGAGCCGGAACCGGATCGTGCGGATCGCCGAATCGCAGCTCGGGCAAGGCGAGCACCCGCCGGGGAGCAACTGCACGATCTACGGGCCGTGCGAGGAATGGTGCTCGCTGTTCGTCTCCTGGGTTTGGAAGCGTGCCGGCGTCTCGTTGCCCGGCAGTTCAGCCGCCTACGGATACTCGGGCTCGCTCTACTCCTGGGTGAAGGAACACACCCACCGCACCCTCCCGGCGAGTGTGAGGCCGTCGCCGGGGGATGCCGTGTTCTTCGGCACCGGCCCCAGCGCAAGCGTGCATGTCGCGATCGTGCAGCGCGTTCGCAAGGACGGGCGGATCACGACGATCGACGGTAACGACGTCCACAACGAAGTCGGCGTCGCAGGGCCATTTCTTCCGAGCGAAGCGACCGTCCAAGGACAGCACATCTACGGGTACGCAGTACCCCCTGCGCCGCGCGAAACATGGTGAAGCCGGTGCTGACTGACAAGACCCCGATGCCGGTCCGACGCGCGGGCGAGCCCGCACCGACCGTGTTCTTCGGACACCATCAGAACACCGTCGAGTGGGTGCCCTGTGCCTATGAGACGAGGCAGCGTGGCGGGCGACCCCGCTCGATAGAGCAGCCCGCGCCAACGATGCTCGCCGCCGGGCTGGCGAAGGGCACGCCCGTTTGGGCGGGCCGTCGTCCAGCGACGACGGTCGCCTGCGATCGCAGGGTCCATCCACCGGGGCACAAGCAAAATGCCGATGATCCTCCCGGACGCCACCAGCAGCGACGCGGCGTCAACGCCGTCAGGGTCACGATCGAGCAGGCGACAATCCTCCGGGGCTTTCCTCCTGACTACCCGTGGCAGGGAGCGCGCACCCGCCAGTTCGAGCAGATCGGTAACGCGGTCCCCCCGCCGTTTGCTCGACGGGTGCTCGAGCAAGCGATCGCGCCGAGCCAGCGAGCTCGGCGCGCTCGACCGAAACAGAAATCGCGACGAGCTTCCCGGTCCTCGAGACCCGCACGGCGATGAGTCTGCGAGACCGTTTGAGTATCCGTCTAAGGGTCCGTTTGCGGTGCCGGCTGAGCATCCGTCTGCGGTTCCTCAACGGCTCGCCGCGTTCCTCGCGTTTCGCCTGCAGCCTCGGAGGGTTTTCGTCGGTGCCGCTGCGCGACAACTATGCCCCCGCTGGTAACCCTCCGCGATCGGCGATCGACCCGCGCCTCGAGGAACCGTCAAGACGCAGCGACTACCCCTGCCGACGCCGCGCTGAATGCAGGCTGATCTCCCTGGTGACGGGTCGCTGCACGTGGCGCTCAACCACCGCGAATCGTGTCGTCGCTAGTCGTCGTCGGCTCCAGGCGAATCCGGCGCGCGGTCTGTCCGCTCGCCTAGTCCCGATGCCACCGGCTACCGCCGAGCGTGCCCGCGTCGCCGTCTCGGCGTCGCTGTCACCTAGGCGTGCCAGCGGGGCCGCGAACACCACGCGCGCGCGGCAGCGGAGGGCTGCTCGGTGAATCGGAACGACCAAGATGTCCGACCCCTCGCGGTCGTGGTTGTCGTAGTTATCGCCGTCTTGGTCATCGGGTCGGCTGGCGTCTCGGCCGGCTTGCTCCGTCGGGCGGCTGCGCTCGCGCCAGTCGTCGGCGTGCCAGTGCTCGCCGCCGCCGTGATCGCTGCTGTCTGCAGGGTGGTAGCAACCCGACGGTCGCTCGCGTCACGAACTCGGCTGCTCGTGCTCGCGCCGGACTCCTTCGATCCGAGCATCGACGCGGTACTTCGCTGCGCCGCACAACTGTCGCGCGTCCGCAGGCTCGTAGGCGGGTGGCTTGATCCCCGCGCAAGAGCTGTGAGGGTGCTGCTCGACTGCGACGCAGAGGGGAAGATGCGCTACACGCTCAGCGCGCCCGAGCGAGCCTTGCCCGCGCTCCGCTCCGCGCTCACCGCATTCGATCGAGTCCAAGTCATCGAACTGGACTCGGAGCCCCCTGCTGAAGCGAAGCCGCAGATGGCGACTGTGCGGGCGGAGCTGCGGCTTGCCCGACCGAGCAGCGAACCGCTCGCGCACCTTCCGTTGAATCCCGATCCGCTGCAGGGCTTCGCCAAGGCGCTCGCCGGTCTTGACCCGGCGCATCGCGAGCAGGCGGAGGTCGCGATCGATCTTCTCCCGACAACTCCAGCGACCCGCCGACGGCTTCGCCGCCGTCTGCTGAAAGAGGCGGCCCGACGAGGTGGCGTCGAGCAGGCATCGCCCGTCGGCAAGGGAGCACTGATGATTGACTTCGGCGGCGCCCCGGCCGGCCGACGTCGACCGGCGGAAATGGTCGAGCAAAGAGCCGAGCGCGAGGAGATCGCAGCGAAGCTCGTGCAGGCCGAGCCGATCTTTCGTCTGCAGGTGTTGATCCGCTGCCGCTCGCCTGAGCGCGGCCGCGCGGTGTCGTGCCTGCAAGGGCTGCTCTCCTGCTTCGACGGCTTCGCCGGGGCGAACTCGCTCCGCGTCGTCGGCGTCAGGTTCTTTGGGCTGGCGTTTCTCGGGTCAGACCTTCCCGGCCGACGCGGTTGGTTTGACCGGCGGATGCGGACGGAGCTGTTCAGGCCCGCTCGGCGTGACTACGTGACAGCTCGGGAGATCGCCGGACTACTGAAGCCGCCGACGGTCGACTGCGCGGCCCCGGAAGTCGTGCGACTCGGGCCTGCGGTGTATCCAGCACCGAGGGCTCTCCCGACCTTCACCGGGCAGGCGAACCTGTTGCCGCTCGGCGTGATCGAGGACGAGAGCGGCCCGCGACGGATTGGGCTCCGCCTTGAGGACTCGTTCTTTACGTACACGGCTGGCAGGAGCAGATGGGGAAAGACCGAGCTGGCGCTAACGCAATGCCTTCACCTCTTCCGCGCTGGACACGGCGGGTTGTTCCTCGACCCGCACCAGGACGCCGTGCAACGAATCAAGAGCTGCCTCACGGATGAGGGTCTCGCCGAGCGCGTGATCGAGCTGGATCTCGTTAGTCCACGAAGCCGTGAGGGGCAACCCGGCTGGAACCTCTTTGCAGCTCGCGGTCTCGACCCCGACGCCGCTGAGCGGAGAGTCGAGGCAATCGTGGACAGCTTTGCGAGCGCGCTTCAATGGGGCGAGCGCAATAACCGTGCGCTCACCCTCACGACGCAGGCGACGGCCGCGCTGATCGAACTCGCCGCGGTCCTACCCGACGGTCTTCAGCCGACGATCTTCCAGATCCCGTCGATCCTGGGGAACTCCGACTGGCTCGCAGCCGCGCTCCCCTTCCTCTCGCCGCCGCGCCGCCAGTTCTTCATGGAGCGCTTTCCCCGTCTCTCCGAAGAGGCGATCACGCCGGTAACGAACCTGATCGACCGGCTGCGCTCATCGACCCAACTCGCCGCTCTGCTCGGCGCGCAGACCTCGAGCTACGACATCGCGCGCGCAATGAACGAACGGCGGATCGTGCTCGCCTGCCCAGGAGCCGGCGGAGCGAAGGACAAGCTCGTCGCGAACCTCCTCGTCTACGACCTCTTGCACGGGGCGAAGGGTCGGGCCGCCCTTCCGCCAGCGCAGCGGCAGCCGTTCTATGTCTTCCTCGATGAGGTCCAGTTGAAGGCGCATACGATCGCCGTGAATCAGGTCGGCGTCGCGTTTGTGCTCGCCGCCAGAGCGCGCGAAGACGAGTGCGGCCCGGACAGTTGGCGCAACGAGGTCGCACACCCGATCACGCTTGCCCGAGGACGAGGCGCCGCCGAACTCGTCATCGCCGACGCCCTGCTCAGCTACCTGCAGACGGACGAGGACGGTGGCCTTGCGCTGCATCAGAGGTTCGTTGAGCTCGACCGCGGCACGCTCACTGCTGAGCAGCTAGCGAACAAGATCGCCCGGTACACGCGCTTGCGCCACTTCAAGGGTTCCGCAGACGCTGGAGCGGAGCCTGAGTGGCGAAAGCGGTATCGCGCTTGGCCGCACCTTCTGGTTGTGCTCGCCGATCAACCGCGCGAGCGGATGCGCCAGCGGCTAGCTAGAACGCTCGCGCTTTATGGCTCAGACCCGGCAACGAGCGGGGAAGTGCCGTTGTCGTTCGTCGCACTCGATGACCTCTCGCAGCAGGGGCCGTTCGCGCCAGTGTTCTTCAGCGCCCCCCACCCCGACACGCCCGTTGACTGGCTCGGCAACCGGACCCGAGACGTGAGGTAGCCAGGGGCATGACCCTCGACTCGGAGGACATTGAGGCGATCGCCTCCCGCGTGGTCGAGCTTCTGCTCGACCAGCGGCCGACCTCAGCGCGGCTCGTGGACGCCGCGACCGTCGCGAGCGCTCTCGGCGTTGACCGGGATTGGGTCTACACGCACGCCCACGAGCTGGGCGCTACTCGCCTCGGTGGCGCCCGCGGCCGGCTACGGTTCGATCTGGCGAAAATTCTCCAAGACCTCGCGACTCCGGCGGACAGCGCCGCAAAAGTACCAGCGCGCAGAAGTCGCTCGGGCAGCCCGCCCGCGCGACGCCGGCCGGCCCAGAAGGAGGACGGCCGCGCAGAACTCATCCCCTACCACGAGGTACGATGTACGGGACAAAGAAAGCGGCCGGCGGACGCGCGAACGCCCCCGGCCCGACACCGGGAGGCACCCCGATGTACATAGAAGGTAGAACCTCGACGCGGGAGCATGCGTAATGGCACGGCCCGCGACCGGACGAGTTGAAGTGGAGCGACACGCCGACGGCACGCTCAAGTTCCGTCTTCGCTTCTCTGCCTACGGCAGACGCGAACACCTGATGCTCCACGAGGCGCGCGATTGCGCGTGCGGCTGTGGCGGCGGCTGGACCGAGAACAACGCACGCCGCGAGATACAGAACATCCTCGCGCGCATCGAGGCGGGAATATGGGAGCGGCGCAAGCCCGCTCCCAAGGTCGAAAAGGCTTTCGCGGAAATGCCCACCTTCCACGAGTACGCCTCGTACTGGCTGAAAGCAAAGCTCCAAGGCATCATCGGCGAGAAGCCGATCGGGCCCAACACACACTCCGCCTATGAAAGCTCGCTCAAGAACCACCTGCTCCCCTTCTTCGGCCGCCACCGCCTCGATGACATCGACCGAGACTTGTGCGCCGATTTCAAGAGACACCTAATCGAAGAGGCGCACGAGCTGAGCGAGGCACTCGCAGCCGGAGCGGACCTCCGCGACGAGCGCAACCGCAAGCTCGTCCCGCTCGGTCCAGCGTCGATCCGCGGCCAGCTCAACCTTCTCGGTCAGATCCTCGAGGAGGCTGTCGAGGATGAGTGGGTTCCGCTCAACCACGCGCGGAGTAAGCGGCTGAAGGTCAAGGTGCCGAAGCCGAAGCGCAGCTTCCTTGAGATGGACGAGCTGGCTTGCGTCGAAGATGCTGCCTCCGAGCAAGACCCCTCGTTCCAGAGGTTTGCGCAGGCGGCCAGCGAAGCTAAGCCCGGCTCAACCGCTCAGGCGGTCGCGGTCCGCCTATCCGAGGGCAAGCGCCAGAAGCAGATCGCCGCCGAACTCGGGCTGGCGCAAGGCACGGTCCATTACCACGTCCGCAGGCTCGACGCTGCAGGTGTCGAGGCGTACGTCGGACGCAAAGCGCTTGTCTGCACTCTTGGCCGCACGGGCGTTCGCAACAGCGAACTGTCTGCCATGCGCATCGGCCACCTTCGTCTGCACGACCTCAGCAGCGCACGCCTCGATATTCCTGACTCCAAGACGGAGACGGGGATTCGCGTAGTAGAGCTGACCCCCTACTCCGCCGAAGTGCTTGTCGCGCATATCGATCAGCTACGCCGGGCCGGCATCGACGTCAGCCCCGAGGCGTACCTATTCCCGAACGAACGCGGCGGACGAATGACCCGTAAGCGTGTCGGGACAATCGTTCGCGAAGCCGCCACCCTCGCCAGCGAGAAAATGCACACACGGGGGATGCCGCCACTCCCGCACATAACCCCCCACAGCCTCCGCCGCACCTACATATCGATCTTGCTACTGGCAAGCGAATTCGACCTCAAGTGGGTCATGGATCAGGTCGGGCACGCCGACTCGAAGATGACGATGGACGTCTACGCGCAGCTACAGCAGCGCGTCAAGCGCGAGCATGGCGCATCTTTCGACAAGATGATCCGCGACGCTCGCGCGCAGCTTTACGGCAACGAGGATCTGCCCGCCGAGGGGGTTTGTGTCGAGGTTTGTGTCGAGGGAGCGAAAGAGCCCCTCCAGGGACGCCCTTCACACCGTCCTCAGCGCGGCAAAAACCTAGGGATCAACAGGAAAATCGGCGGGCGCCGACGGCGCGACTCGGTGTCCGGGCACCAATGTTTTCAGTCGTGTGCTCTACCAACTGAGCTATCTCGCCGCTGATCGATCGTCACGTCGCGCGACGCCCTGGCGCCGCCCCACGCTGGGGATCGTGCGCCCCGATCCTATCGGCTCCTAAGCTAAGCGCCGCGTTCCCAAGCTTCGAGGTAGGGCAGCGGGTCGATCGAGTGCCCGCCTTTGACCTGCCAGCCACCGACCCACATCTCGAAGTGCAGGTGCGGCGCGGTGGCATCGCCCGTCTGCCCGGCCTGGCAGATCGGCGAGCCCGGAGAGACGGCCTGTCCGACGCTGACGGCGACCGTCCCTGCCTTGCAGTGGGCGAACATCAGGTCGAAGCCGATCGCGCTGTGCTCGACGGCGTAGTAGCCGGCGCCCCGAGACCTGGTTCGCGGTCCAGACGATCGTCCCGGCCAGCGGCGCGACGTCGGGAGTCCCTTCGGCGGTGAGGATATCCTGGCCTTCGTGGATGTGGCCGCTGCGCGGCGCTCCGTAGCGGTTTTCGGCGTCGCCGAAGCTGTGCGCGCCGGCCACGGGGAAGACGGCTCCGTCGGCAACCGTCTGCGCCGGCGTGGGCACGCCCGCTTCGAGCACCGGCGCGGTTGGCACGGGGACCGCGGCGGGCGGCGGCGCGGGCGCTGCGACGGTCAAGGTCGCCACGCCCGAGCTGTGCGCGGTGCGCGTCAGGCTGCTGGCGCGATGGTCGTGGGCACTCACGCTCACGTGGTAGCTGCCGGGGGCGAGCTTTGCGCCCCGTGGCCAGGCCACGCTCAGCGTGCGACCGGTGTGCACCCAGCCCATCCGCACGACGATGGCCTGCTTGCGCGTGGTCAGGTTGTTGACGGCGACCGTCGCGTTGACGGTGCCGACGCGCGGCTCATCGATGCGCAGCGTCACGCGCGGCGGGCGGCCGGGCACGGACGTGCTGGGCACGCTCAACCGTGAGACGACCGGATGTTGCAAGGAGGTACTGCTCGCCAGCCCGTACTCGCTGCCGCCTGACAGCGGCGCGGAAGGCGACTGCGCACCGCCCGGGGAGCCGGCGTGGGCGGACGCGGCGAGCAGCAGCGGCGCGATACCGGCGACGAGCGGCGGCGCCAGGATGCGCGGAAAACCTCATGCGCTTAATCTCGACAGGGTCGCGCACAGCAAAAGCGCGCCGCGTCAGGAACGGCACATTTGGCTATTCCTGCTTCTGCAAGTCCTCTGTCATCGCCTCGTAGGTGCGCGCCAAACCCTCGGCAATCTGGACCTCCGGGCGCCAGCCTAGCTCGCGCTGGGCCGACGCGATGTCAAGCCGGCTGTGCTGCAGCTCGCCGGGGCGCAGGTCGGCCAACTCGGGCTCCAGCGAGCCGGGATTCTCGAAGGCGCCGGGCGCGTGCGTGCGCTGCGCCGCCTGCTGCAGCTCGCGCCATACGGTCGCGACGTCGGTCTCGACGGAGGTGGCGACGTTGTACGTGCCGGACTTGCCAGACGCGGCGAGCAGCGCTTTGACGACGTCGCCGACGTATACATAGTCGCGCGTCGGCTTGCCGTGGCCAAACAGCTTCGGCGCCTTGCCCGTGTACAGGTGGTCGGAGAAGATCGCCACGACACCGGCCTCGCCGTGCGGGTTCTGGCGGGGCCCGTAGACGTTGCCCAGCCGACACACGGCGTGCGGGATGCCGGACGCCAGCGACCACGTCTTCACGTATGCCTCACCCGCCCACTTGGAGGCGCCGTAGGGAGAGAGCGGCGCCGGGATCCGATCCTCGGTAGTCGGCATCGGCGCGTCATCGCCGTACAGCGCACCGCCGGTCGAGGTGAACACGACTGGGGCACCGTGACGTCCCGCGACCTCGACCACGTTGAGCGTGCCCTGCACGTTGACTTCGCAGTCGCGACCGGGGTTCTCGACGGAGGCGACCACGCTCGCCTGCGCGGCGAGGTGGAAGATCGCGCTCGGTTTGACCTGCTCGGCGAGCGCTGCGAGGCCAGTCAGGTCAACGACGTCCAGCTCGTGCAGCTCGGCCTCCTTGGCCACGCGCCGGCGGTCGCCGGCGGAGAGGTCGTCGACGACGGCTACCGCGTAGCCCTCGCCGAGCAGCGCGTCGACGACGTGCGAGCCGATGAATCCGGCTCCACCGGTGACGATCGCGCGCTCCACGGCGCGTAATCTACAGCGACGCTGCGTGGGGGCGCTGGGCGAGCTGTTCCTCGACCGCTTCGACAGCCTCGTCGATGCGCTCGAGCACGCGCATGCCGTTGCGCGACACAGGCAGCGCGCCGCCGACGGCCGCACCGCCGAGCACG
Source organism: uncultured Solirubrobacteraceae bacterium (assembly GCA_963704495.1). GTDB lineage: Bacteria > Actinomycetota > Thermoleophilia > Solirubrobacterales > Solirubrobacteraceae > Palsa-744. The sequence goes on from OY969911.1 coordinate 319,227, forward strand.
ATCGGAATGCCCGGGTGGGCCGCGTGCAGCCGCTCGACGGCCGCGGCGATCTCTTGCGAGTCCTCGCCGTCGGTCGCCCCCAGCAGGATCACGGCGGGGGACTGGCTTGCGACGGTGGACTGCAGGCGGTCGATCGAGAGGTCGGTGTCGAACACCGTCTCATAGCCTGCGGCCGCGATCTGGTCGTGCATCATCTGCAGCTCGAGCGCGTGCTCGTCGCCCTCCATGCCGGCCAGCAGCACACGCTCGCGCGTGGGCTCGGTGTTGCCCACCATGTAGCGGTAAAGCGTCGCCAGCACGCGCCGGGTGATCCCCTTGGCGAGCCGTTCGCGGTCTGAGTCGATGTCGCCGGCACCGTGCAGCTCGCGGATGCGTGCCAGCGCGGGGGCGATCACCTCGCCGTGCAGCGTCGTCGCAGGAATGCCGTCCTCGATCGCCTGCGCGATCGCGCCCTCGGCGGTCTCGGCGTCGCCGCGCTCGAGCGCGGTGCCGTAGGTCTCGAGCGTACTCTCGACGAGCTCGCTCGGGTCGGTGCGCTGCTTCTCGCGCGCCTCCGGGCTCGAGCTCTCGAGCACTTCCATGAACGCGTCGAGCAGCACCGGGTCGAAGTGGCGGCCGCGCTGTTCGCGCATCATCTGCACCGCCTCCTCGACGGGGAAGGCCTTGCGATAGACGCGATCGCTCGTGAGCGCGTCGAACACGTCGGCGATCGCGACGATACGGCCCTCGATCGGAATCGCCTCGCCGACGAGACCGCGCGGGTAGCCCGTGCCGTCCCACTTCTCCTGGTGGCTCAGCGCGATGATCGTCGCCATCTCGAGGATCGAGGAGGACGACCCGCGCAGCAGGCGGTGCCCCTCCTCGGCGTGCGTCTCGACGATCGCGCGCTCCTCCGGCGTCAGCGGACCGGGCTTCAGCAGGATCGCGTCGGGAATCGCAACCTTGCCGACATCGTGCAGCGGCGCGGCATGGCTGAGCTGCTCGCAGAACTCGGCGTCCATCCCGATCTGTTCGGCCAGCAGCGTCGAGAGGCGGCCGATGCGCTCGATGTGCGCACCGGTGTCCTCGTCGCGGAACTCGACGGCCATCGAGAGGCGCCGGACGGTCTCGGTCTGTGCGATCTCGAGCTCCGACAGAGCGCGCCTGAGCTCGTGCGAGCGTCCGTGGATCTCCTCCTCGAGTGCCGTGCGGCGGCTCTCGCCAAAGCGCCAGCCGAGCACGATGGCCGACAGAGCGAGCACTGCGAGGCAAACGATCCGGACCGCCGAGGAGCCTGTGAGCACGGCGCCTACGATGGCGGCTACAGCGACCAGCGCGAGCGGCGCCCAGATGAGCCCGCCTCGGCGCTGCGGCCCCTCGTCAGGCAGCATCAGCCCAGTCCCCGGGTCTGCGGTCTGGCGCCCCACGCGTTCGAGCTTACCCCTCCGCTCCCCGGACAAACCTTCGGCGCGGCGGCCACGCCGCCGGCCCGGCTTGCGCGTGTCCGGGGCCCCCTCGAGGCGAGTCGGTGACGTCCCACGCTCTGCGGGCCGTCGGAAACTGACTTGGGTAACTCCGCTCACGGGGGAACAACGACCAATCGGAAACAGTCACGAGCTGTGTAATCACGCGGTCGGCGAGGCCCGCGGTGCGCTTGAAGCGCCTCCGGGGGGCTGGACGAATGATCTAGGGCCCGGAGGCGAACTGATCCGGGCTACTGCCCGGCGTGCTGCAGCTGTGCCACGTCGATCGCGTTCGCCGGCGCCGCGAGCGTCACGGAGCTGTTCCAGCGGTCGAACGTGATCTTGCCGCCACCCGAGCCGGTCTTGACGATCTGGACGGGGTAGGGCTGACCGGTTGCGGCGATGTACAGCGTGCCGCCCTTGGTCTTGTCGGTGATGCCGACGACCTTCTGCCCATTGATCGTCGAGCTGCCGATCTTGGTCAGCGAAGAGCCGTGGTTTGAGAGCGTCTGGTCGACCAGCTGGCGCAAGTCGGTGAGCTGGCTGAGCGAGGCGAAGTCGGAGTTGCTGGCGGGCGCCTTCAGCCACTTGCCCTGCAAGAGCTGCGCCGCCGCGGTGCCGCCGATCTTCTTGTAGAACGCGGGGCTGCCTTTGATGTAGACCGTTTTGCCGACCTGGATCAGCTCGAAGGACAGCCCGCTCTCGGAGAGCCGGCCGCGACCGCCCTTGCCGGCCAGCAGGTTCATGTCGAGCGTGATCGGCGAGCCGTCGCTGACGATCGACCCAGAGACGTGCACCGTGTTGGCCGCGTCGGAGGCGACTTTCGTGGCGGCGAGGATGTCGGCCGGCGATTTGCCGGCCACGCCGTTGCCCGAGGAGGCCGACGAAGAAGCAGACGAGCCGCCGCCACAGCCTGCCAGCAGCGCGATCAGCAGGGCGAGCGCGGCTGCAGCCATGAGGGGCCGGAGTGAGAGTCGGAGACGCATCGAGGTCGGCACTCTACATATGCGGGCGGTCGGGGGGCGGTCGACCAGGGTCGATCACGTGGCCTGCCGGGTGAGCCGCTCGAGCAGCAGGATGAACGAGGCGTAGGGGGCGCCCGTCGTCTGCTCCAGCGCGATCTCGCACGTGCGGTTGCTGCACAGGTGCTCCTGGCACGGCTCGCCGGCCAGCTCGGCGGCGAGGTCGCGCGTCGCGGAGGCCGGCAGCTCGGGGTGCAGCAGGCCGCGGTCGCCGGCCATGCCGCAGCAGCTCGTCGCGGCAGGCACGAGCACCCGTTCGGCCATCGCCCCGGCGAGCGCCTCGAGCTTGCCGGCGAGGCCTAGCTGTGAGACGGCGCACGTCGGATGAACGGCGGCGCTGGCCACCTTGCGCGTCACATGCAGGCGGGCAAGCAGCCGGTCGTGGCACCAGGCGATCGAGTCGAGCACCTCGATCTGGGCGAAGCGCTCACGCTCGGCCTCTCCCAGGCGCGGCGCGAGCTCCTCGATCAGGCCCTGCGCGCACGAGCTGGCGTCGATCACGACGGGTAGCTCGCCGCCGTCGCTCCAGCGCCACAGCGCGGCGGCGGTCTTGGCCGCCATGTGCTCCTGCCCACGGCGGTAGCCCTTCGAGCTCCACGGCGTCGCGCAGCAGTGCCCGGCGACGTCGGGTGGGATCCACAAGGGCAGCCCGGCGCGCGCGGAGAGCTCTACAAGCGCGTGTGGCAGCGACAGGTCACGCCCATCTTGCGCGCCCGCAGGACCCGCAAAGATGCGGTTGATGCAGGCCGGCAGATAGACAGTCGCCCCACCCCCGCGCGCGGTGCTCGGCAGCGCGGCCGGAGCGGCCGCGGGCAGGCTCGCGGGCAGCGTCGGCACGAGCTCGGCGCTGACCCGCCGGCGCAGCAGTTGCGGCAGCTTTGCGACGGCGCGCGCGCCGAGCACCGAGGAGGTGATCCGGGCTCCGCTCAAGCCGGCGCGCGCGGCGCGCTCCACGCTCGCGTAGCGCTTGGCCAGCGCGAGCGCGACCGATTCCTCACGCGGCGTGCGCTCACGCCGGCGAAACTCCTTCACGAGCGCGCCCGTGTCGATCGCCACGGGGCACACCTGCTTGCAACTGCCGTCGGCGGCGCACGTCTGCAGCGCGTCGTACTCGTAGTCAGCGAGCAGTGCCTCATAGACGGGGGAGCCCTCCTGCTGGCGTGCCATCTCGCGGCGAATCACGATCCGCTGGCGCGGCGTCGTCGTCACGTTGCGGCTCGGACAGACGGGCTCGCAGAAGCCGCACTCGACGCAATGGGCGGCGCTCTCCTCGATCGGCGGCTGGCTCTTCAGATTTTTAAGATGAATATGAGGATCGCGATTGAGCACCACGCCGGGATTGAGCACTCCGCGCGGATCGGCGAGCTGCTTGATCCGCCACATCATCGCCGTCGCCTTCTCGCCCCACTCGCGCTCGACGTAGGGGGCCATGTTCACGCCGGTGCCGTGCTCGGCCTTCAGCGAGCCGTCGTACTTGTCGACGATCAGCTCGACCAGCTCCCCCATGAACGCCTCATAACGATCGAGGTCCTCTTGCTTTGAGAAGTCGGGCGTGAGCTGGAAATGCAGGTTGCCGGCCGAGGCGTGGCCGGCAACGCCGACGAGGAAGCCGTGCTTGCCGAGCAGCGTCTGCAGGTCGCGCGCGCACTCGGCGATCCGCTCGGGACGCACGCAGACGTCCTCGATGATCAGCGCCGTGCCAGGCAGGCGCAGCCGACCGACGAGGCCGAACAGGCCCTCGCGCACGCGCCAGGCCAGCTCGATCTCCTGCTCGCCACGGTCGAAGCGGACGGGCAGGATCGGCGCATGCCCGTCGAGCACACGCCCTGCTGCCGCCTCCCCGGCAGCCAGCTCGGCCTCGTCGCCGCCGCCGAACTCGACGATCAGCGCGGCGGACTCGGGCGGCAGCTCGCGCCAGTGCTCGGGGCAGCCGTCGAGGTTCCAGGCGGCGGCGATCAGCGCCGGTGCGACCATCAGCTCGGTCGCCCGGGCACCGGCCGCGACGAGCGCGGGCACGGCTGCCGCGGCTGCGTCGATGTCAGCGAAGTGGACCCAGGCGAGCGTCGTGCGGGGCGGCTCGGGACGTGTACGCAGCACGGCCTCGGCGATGAACGCGAGCGTCCCCTCCGAGCCGACGACGAGGCGGCGGAAGATCTCGAGCGGCGTCTCGCCGTCGAGCAGCGCGCAGAGGCGATAGCCGGTGACATTCTTGATCTCGTACTTGCGCCGCACGCGCGCGGCGAGCGCCTCGTCGGCGAGCAGCTCGGCGCGCAGCTCCGAGAGGCCCTGCGCCAGCTCAGGCTCGGCCGCCGCGAAGCGCTGCTCGGCATCGGGCGCGGCGGTGTCGATCACGGTGCCCGAGGCGAGCACGAGCGTCAGCGACTCGACGGTCGAGTAGGAGTCCCACTGCACGCCGCAGCGCATGCCGCCGGAGTTGTTGGCGATCACACCGCCGATCGTGGCGATGTCTTTGCTCGCCGGATCGGGGCCGAGCTTGTAGCCGTGCCGCGCGAGCAATCGGTTGGCATGGCCGAGCAGCGTGCCCGGCCCGAGCCTCGCGCGCGCCCCCGCGTCCTCGATCCGCACGCGCGAGAACCAGCGACGCACGTCGATCATGATCCCGTCGGTCTGCGCCTGGCCGTTGAGACTCGTGCCGCCGCCGCGGAAGTTGACGGCGAGGCCATGCTCGCGCGCGAAGGCGATCGTCCGGCCGACGTCCTCGGCGTCGTGCGCCATCACGACGACGGCGGGCAGGCGGCGATATGGGCTCGCGTCGGACGCGTATGCGACGAGGTCGATCGCGCGGTGCAGCACTCGCTCGGGGCCGAGCAGCGCGGTCAAGCCCTCACGCAGCGTGCGTGGCGTGCCGGCGGCGAGCGAGTCGGGGGCGCGGTCGGGGAAGGCGGGACCGGGCGGACGGCCGATGCGCCGCGTGTCGGGGGTCAACAACGGCGCGCGCGCCGTCAAGCGAGCGCCATCCCGGGAGCGACGTCGACCTGCACGAGCTGCGGGCCGTCGCCGGCGAACGCATCGCCGAGCGCGCCGTGCAGCTCGTCGAGACCAGCGACGGTGACGCCGGGCACGCCGTAGCTCTGCGCGGTCGCGGCGACGTCGAGCTGCGGCAGGTCGAGGCCGGGCGCACCGGTGATGCTCTCGAGCGCGCCGAACCACTTGAGGATCGAGTACTCGTGGTTACGCAGGACGAGGAACTTGACGGGGATCGAGTAGGCGGCGGCCGTCCAGAAGGCGGTGATCGCGTACTGGGCAGAGCCCTCGCCGAGCACACAGACGACCTGACGCCGGGGCTCGGCGAGCTGCACGCCGAGCGCCGCGGACAGACCGAAGCCGAGCCCGCCGCCGGCGCTGAAGTAGTAGGAGCCGGGTCGCGACAGACGCAGCTGGTTGCGCAGCGCGGCGGTGCTCGAGGGCGACTCGAGCACGACGATCCCGTCCTCGGGGAACAGCTCGGCGAGCACCTTGTGGACTTCGCCGCCGGAGGGCTGCTCGCCGGGTGGGAACGGCTCGAGCTCGACGCGCGCGGGCGGCTGCTCGCGCTCTGCGGCCGGCTCGCTCAGCTCGTCGGCGAGCGCGCGCAGCGTGAGCCCGACGTCGGCGACGATCGCCTCGCCCATCGGCGCGCGCGCGGCCTCGTCGGCGTCGCTGGTGATCGCGACGAGCCGGGCGCCGGCGGGAAGGAAGTCGCCGGGGATGTTCGGGTAGTACGGGAACACGGAGGAGCCGACGACGAGCACGAGGTCATAGCCCTCGAGCGTCTGCGCGAGCGGGCCGACGGCCGGCGCCAGCATTCCCTGAAAGGCGGCGTGGTTCTCGGGAAAGCCGATCCGCCCGCCACCTGTCGGCGGCGAGGCCCAGACGGGCAGGCGCTGTGACTCGGCGAGCTCGATCGCGGCCTCCCAACCGCCCTCGGAGGCGTCTATGTCGGGGCCGGCGACGAGCACGGGGCGAGTGGCGGCGCGCAGACGGGCGGCCAGGTCGGCGATCTGCGCCGGATCGGGTTGCGCGCGCCCGCCGACGGTTCGCGCGATCTGCGTGACGTAGTCGACAGGCTCGATCTCGCGCTGCCAGTCGTCCATCGGGATCGACACGAAGGCCGGGCCGGTAGGGGGCAGCGAGGCGTGGTGGATGGCCTGGGCCAGCGCGAACGGGACATCGGCGGCGCGCGGTGGCTCGTGGCTGTACTTGACGAAGGGCTTGGGCACCTCGACGGCGTCGCGGTTGGTCAGGTTGGCCTGCATCGTGATCAGCGAGCGAACCTGCTGGCCGGCGGTCACGAGCAGCGGCGCCTTGTTGGCACGCGCGTTGAAGATCGCGCCGACGCCGTTTCCGACCCCGGGCGCGGTGTGCAGGTTGACGTGGGTCACCTTGCCGCTGGCCTGCGCGAAGCCGTCGGCCATGCCGACGGCGACGGCCTCCTGCAGGCCGAGCACGTAGCGGAAGTCCTCGGGAAACGGCCCGAGCATCGGCAGCTCGGTCGAGCCGGGGTTGCCGAAGATCGTCGTCATCCCGTGCTCGCGAAACAACTCGAGCGACGCGTCGCGCACGGTGCTCATCGCTGCGGTCTCCCCACGGACATCGCGCGCAAGGCTACACGCGTCGCACAGTCAGATGCGGCCGAGCCGCCGCCCGCCGGAGTCGCAGCCTCGATTAGACAGCCAGCGCCACGTACTTCGTCTCGAGGTACTCGGAGATCCCCTCGAACCCCCCCTCGCGCCCGAACCCGGACTGCTTGACCCCCCCGAAGGGCGCGGCAGGATTGGAGACGACGCCCTGGTTGAGCCCGACCATGCCGGTCTCGATCGCCTCGCAGACGCGGAAGGCACGGTCGAGGTCGCGCGTGTAGACGTAGGCGACGAGGCCGTACTCGGTGCGGTTGGCGGCCTCGATCGCCTGCTCGTCTGAGGAGAAGGTGGCGATCGGGGCTACAGGGCCGAAGATCTCCTCGGCGAGCAGGCGCGCGTCGTCGGGCACCTCGGCGAGCACGGTCGGCGCGTAGAAGTAGCCACGTTCGCCGACGCGCTCGCCGCCGAGCAGCAAACGCGCGCCGCGCTCGGAGGCGTCGTCGACGAGCTCGGCGACCTTGTCGCGCTGGTCGGCGTCGATCAGCGGTCCGACGTCGGTCTCTGGATCGGTGCCGGGTCCAACCTTCAGCGCGCCCATTCGCTCGGCCATGCGCCCCGCGAACTCCTCGGCCAAGGACTCGTGCACGTGAAAGCGGTTGGCGGCGGTGCAGGCCTCGCCGACGTTGCGCATCTTGGCGAGCATGGCCCCCTCGACTGCGGCGTCGAGATCGGCGTCCCCGAACACGAGGAAGGGGGCGTTGCCGCCGAGCTCCATCGAGACACGCAGGATCTGCTCGGCGGACTGTTCGATCAGCTTGCGCCCGACCTCGGTCGAGCCGGTGAAGGACAGCTTGCGCGTGCGCGGGTCCTTCAGCAGCGGTTCGATCACCTCGCCGGAGTGCTTGGCCGTGATCACGTTGAGCACGCCGCCGGGTAGCCCGGCGTGCTCAAGGATCTGCGCGAGCGCGAGCATCGACAACGGCGTCTGCTGGGCGGGCTTGACGACCATCGTGCAGCCTGCGGCGATCGCCGGGGCGATCTTGCGCGTGCCCATCGCGGTGGGGAAGTTCCAGGGTGTGACGAACACGCAGGGCCCGACGGGCCGACGCATCGTGAGGATCCGCCCTTTGCCGGTCGTGTTGACCATGTAGCGGCCGTGTATGCGCACGGCCTCCTCGGAGAACCAGCGGAAGAACTCGGCGGCGTAGGAGATCTCGGCGCGCGACTCGCCCAGCGACTTGCCCATCTCGAGCGTCATCAACAGCGCGAGCTCGTCGGTGCGCTGCACGATCTCCTCGTAGGCGCGACGCAGGATCTCGCCACGCTCGCGCGGCGGGTGCTGCGCCCACTCACCCTGCGCGTCGGCGGCAGCAGCGAGCGCTGCCTTGGCGTCCTCGGCCTGCCCGTCGGCGACCTCGACGAGCGGCTCGCCGGTGGCTGGGTCCTCGACGGCCAGCGTGCCGCCACCGCTTGCGTCGCGCCACTCACCGCCGATCAACAGCTGCGTCGCAACGGACTCGAGTAGAGCTGCCCGTCGGCTCTCCACTGAAGCGCTCGTGCTCATCGGCAGTCGCCTTCCCGCGCGTACGGCGCAGCAAATCTTGCAGGAAATGGACGAATAGTCCTCGTCGGGAGGCGGCGCTCAGACGCTGCTCTGCTCGCTCCGATCGGAGGTGTGTCGGCGGCCACTTGCCCACGCCCCCAAGCGACCACCGAGGAGAGAGCGAACGGAGCACGGATGCTCACCATGGATTCAACCTACCACCGCACCTGTCGCCGCTTGGCGCTGCTCGTCGCGATACTCGCGACGCTGCCGGCGTACGCCGGGACGGCGGAGTCGGCAAGCTCGCTTGCCTCCCCGAGCAGCAGGCCCACGCTGGTGATCTCGGGTGGCGGCTACGGTCACGGCGTGGGCATGAGCCAGGAGGGCGCGCTCGGCTATGCGGAACACGGCTTCAGCTACGCGGCCATCCTCGCGCACTACTACACGGGCACGGCGATCGGCACGGCGCCGGCGCACACGCAGGTGCGCGTGATGATGGGCGGCAAGGTGCACAAGGTGGCGCTCGAGACCTACGTGCGCGGCGTCGTCTCGGCCGAGGTCTCGCCGAGCTGGCCGGCGGCGGCGCTCGAGGCGCAGGCGGTGGCCAGCCGCACCTACGCGCTCACGGCCCATGCGGGCGGCTCGAAGTTCGACGTCTATGCCGACACGCGCTCGCAGGTCTACCGCGGCGTGGCGGCGCAGACACCGCAGACCGACGCGGCCGTCGCCGCCACGGCGGGCCAGATCGTCACCTACGCCGGGCACCCGGCGATCACGTACTTCTTTGCCAGCTCGGGCGGGCGCACGGAGAATGTCGAGAACGCGTTTCCCGGGAGCGAACCGCAGCCGTGGCTGCGCGGAGTGGTCGACCAGTACGAGCGCGGCGACCAGCACACGTGGAAGACGGCGCTCGGCTTCGCATCGGCGGCGGCCAAGCTGCGCGGCTTCGTGCGCGGCAGCTTCAAGGGCATCGAAGTGCTCAAGCGCGGCTACTCGCCGCGCATCCTCTCGGCCTACGTGCTCGGTTCGGGCGGGCGCACGGCGATCAGCGGCAACGAACTGGCGGCGCGTCTGGGGCTGTACAGCGCGTGGGCGTACTTCAGCACGCGCGAAGGGCAAGCCACCAAGCCCGAGCCCGACCGCAGCGGCTACTCGCCACTCAGCGCTCCCGCGCCCGCTGCGGCGCCGGGCGGGGCGGCGGCGAGCCAGAACGGCGGCGCCCCCTCGGCGCCACCCGCTGAAGCGGCTTCGACGGCAGGCGGCTCTGGCGACTCAGCGCCGGCGGCGCTTGACGCGAGCGGCGGCACCGCAGCACCGGCCTGACCGAGCGCCCACGCCCGCCCTGGACGCTCGAGTGCCTGAACAGAGCGCGCCGCCCTGCGGTTCTTTGCCCGCATACGCGTATTTTCGGGCCGATCGGGGCAAACATGATCAAGGACCGTCGATGTTCGACAAAGCTCAGCAACCCATGGCATCCCACGCGCGTCGGTCGGGGCGAGCGGCGGCGCGCGAGCGGAAGCCTCGCGCGACTCCGGCGCTGAGCGCCCTGGGAGTGTCGATCGCCGTGCCGATCGCCGTGCTCGTCTTCGCCGCCCCGGCGAGCGCGGCCGGCCCGGTCACGGGCCTGCTGGATACGGTTGCGAAGGCCGCAACGCCGGCCGTCACTCGAGCCGTTCCAGCTGTTCAGGAGAACGCGCCATCGCCGGTAGCCGCACAGCAGGCAGGCGAGGTAGCACCAGCAACGTCAACGATCGAGCAGACCGTCAGCCAGGCCACCAGCTCGACGGGCTCGACGGGCAACGAGCCGACCGACACGACTTTGCACCACGCACAGAGCTCGGGCGCCGCACCAGCCGATCGGACTGGCACGACGCCGACAACGGGCCCCGCCGAGGGGCCGCGCGCGAGCTCGGCCCCGGCGCACGGCGCGAGCAGCCCAGGCAGCACCGACGGGGTCCTAGCGCCGGCACCAGGGCGTTCGCCCGCTGTGATCGTAGGCCTCGCACACGGCGCGGTGCACACGGTGAAGCAAGCGACAGCCGGCACACCGCACCTGCCTGGCAAGCGCTTGCCGCGCCCGCCCGGCGAGACCGCGACGCGACTCGTTGATCACGCGACCCCGCTTACGATCGTGCCGCTGCTGCGGTGGGTGGGGACGCTGACACTGCCCTCGCTCTCGCTTCCGGCCCTCCTCCCGAGACCAATGCTCCCGATCTTCGCGCTCACGCCGCCGGCACTCGCGCTTCTGCCGCCGCTCCCGCTACCGCCGGCGACACAGCCGACGGGGGCGTGGCCGCCGGCCGCCCCAATGCTTGCGGGTGAGGTCGAACGCTCAGCGACAACGCCACAGCAAAGAGGATCGCCGGCCTCGAGTGCCGGGCAGATGAAGGCGGCGGCGGCGAGCACGCCTGATCCAACGGCCGCATGGACTCGACGGATGCCAACTGGCGCGCCCCCGCCGGGACGGTCACCCCAAGAGCGATTGCGCTTGCAGCATCGAAGATGGCCGCCGTGGCGCGGTATCCGTCTGTGTCTGCGAGTGCCCCGAACGCAGCGGCGCCACTCGCGTCGCCCCCGGCACGTGCCCCAGCGCCATCGCCAGGTGGCGCTGGGGCGACGGGCGCCGTCACGGGCACGTCGATCCCGATCTTCCTCACGCCGGCGGGACTGCTCCTGCTGGCGACTCCACGCGTGCGCCGCGTGCTGCGACTCCTGGGCGAGTCGTGGCGCCTGTCGCCGCTCGCCCTGATTCCAGAGCGCCCGGGCTAGCTCACCAGAGCGGCTGAACGAGCCTGATCGACTCGGTCGGGCTCGAGGGCGCGGCGTGGCGAATCGCGTGCGCGCGAATCGGAGGAGCTCGAAAGGAGCTGGAGATGAAGGGCCACACACTGGTGCTGGCCGGTGAACTGGATCGCGTTTCGGCACCGGTCCTTGAAGCGGAGATCGAACGATTGTGCGAGGCGGGCGTGATGGCGCTGACGATCGACCTGCGTGCGCTCAGCGAGATCGACTCGGTGGGCGTGGCGGTGATCGTTCACCGCTGCGGCTGGTGCGCGCGTCGTGGCTGCCGCATGAGGCTGCTGGCCGATGCGGGCCCGCTGCAGCAGGCGTTTGCCAAGGCGGGTGTGGGCACGCGAATCGAGTTCACACAAGCCCCCGAACGGGAGGCCGAGCTCGACCTCGGGTCGCAGAGCGAGCAGCCGGAGGCGGCGCGTGTCTGGACGATGGGCGAGGGGAAGGAGGTCGCGGCGTGGGTGCGGTCGGCGGTGAGCGCCGGCTAGGCTGGGTCGATGGCCGCCACCGCGCCGCTGCTCGCCGCCGACGTCCCCTGGCTGCTGTACCGCTCGTACTTCGCCCTGCCCAAATCGATCGTCGACGGCGAGGGCCATCCTGTGAACGCGCTGCTCGGCACGGTCAACGCGCTGTTGAACGTTTTGGATGGGCGCCTTTCGGCGCATGGACCGCGTTGCGTGGTTGCCTGCATGGGGGCGGAGGAGGCGAAGTACCGCGTGGCGCTCTACCCGGGCTACCACGCACATCGCGACCCGATGCCGGCGGAGCTTCGCCGGCAGTGGGAGCGCGCGCCGCAGCTCTTGCAGAGCCTCGGGTGGACGTACTCGACGAGCGAAGCGCTCGAGGCCGATGACGTGATGTTCTCCTACGCGCTGGCCGAGCAGGCGGCGGGGGGGCGGGCGCTGTTGATGAGCGGCGATCGCGACATGTACGGGGCGGTCAGCGAGCAAGTGGCCGTGCTCGAGCTGCGCAAGGGTGGCGAGTCTGGCGAGCTGGGGCCGGCGGAGGTGCGCGAGCGCTACGGCGTCGAGCCGGAGCAGGTGCCGGACCTGATCGCCCTGCGCGGCGACCCTTCGGACGGGCTTCCTGGGGCACCAGGCGTCGGCGCGAAGGGAGCGGCGGAGCTGCTGCGGCGAGTACGGCACGCTCGAGCGGGTACTCGAGGCGGCGCATGAGCTCGAGAACCGCGTGGCGCGCGAGCCGGGTCCGCTGCGCCCGCGCATCGCCGCCAAGCTGCGCGAGCACGAGCAGCTGCTGCTCAGCTTCAAGGAGATCGCAACGTTGCAGCAGATCGAGGTCGAGCGCCCGCCGGACGCCGCCACAGACTTCGCCGGCGGCGCTGCATGCGCCGGCGAGCTCGGCATGCGGCGTCTAGCCGAGCGCCTGGAGACGCTCGGCTCACCTGTCTAGCGGACCGATGGCCAAGGATGCGCCGGCCGGCGGGCCGCTAGGGCGTGAACTTGACCGAGATGACGTCTCCGTCGACCATCGCGTAATCGCGCCCCTCCAGGCGCAGCGTGCCGCGCTCGCGCGCTCCAGCGTAACCGCCTGCATCGATGAGCTCGCGCCAGCCAATCACCTCGGCGCGCACAAAGCCCTTCTGGATATCGGTGTGGATCTCACCGGCGGCGTGCCATGCGGAGAGCCCGTCGCGCAGGTGCCACGACTGCGCCGGCTTGGCCTCGCCGGCGGTGAAGAAGGCGATCAGGCGCAGTAGCGCGAAGGCCTCGCGCACGACGAGCTGCAGCCCGGACTCGCTGACGCCGAGCTCGGCGCGCATAGCGGCGGCGTCGTCGTCCTCGAGCTCGGCCAGCTCAGACTCGATCCGCGAGGAGACGGCGACGGCGCGCGCGCCGTGCGATTCGGCGTGCGCGAGCGATCTCGGCTGGAACCTCCTCCGGAGCCCTCGTCGACGTTGGCCACGAACAGCACCGGCTTGGCAGTCAGCGAGCCGAGGTCTCGTGCCGCATTGGGCGCATCGGCAGGCACGGCGACGCCGCGAGCGGGGCGTCCGGCCTGCAGCTCGCTCGAACGACCTGTCGTCAGCCACGCCTCCTCGGCGACCAACGCGCGCTCGCCGCTGCGCGCCTGCCTGGTCAGGCGCTCCAGGCGCCGCTCGGCCTGCTCGAGGTCAGCCAGCACGAGCTCGGTCTCGATCGTCTCGATGTCGCGCAGCGCATCGACACTGCCCTCGGGATGGACGACGTTCTCATCGCCGTGGGCGCGCACGACGTGCACGATCGCGTCGGTCTCGCGGATGTTGGCCAGGAAGCGGTTGCCGAGCCCCTCGCCCTCGTGCGCGCCGGCCACGAGCCCGGCGATGTCGTGGAAGTCGATCGTGTCCCAGACGATCTCCGAGGCGCCGACGGTCTGCGCGATGCTCCAAGCGCTCGTCGCGCACGGGCACGACGGCCACGTTCGGCTCGATCGTCGTGAACGGGTAGTTGGCCGCCTCGGCGCCGGCTTTCGTGAGCGCGTTGAACAGCGAGGACTTGCCCGCGTTGGGCATGCCGACGATGCCGATCCGCGTGCTCACAGCGTGCCTCCCGCGGCCCGGGCAGGGCGCATCGGGCCATGCCCGTTGGAGCTCGACGCGGCTGGTCCGGAGCCGTTGAGCGAGGGACTCGCATGGGCGCCGCCACTGCCGCGTGCGATGGCCACAGCCGTGCCGAGCAGCGCTCCGGCGAGCACGTCGGATGGATAGTGCACGCCGAGATACAGGCGCGAGACGGCCAGCCCGGCGGCGAGCCCGTAGAGCGGCGGCGCGGGTAGTCCGAGCCGGTGTAGACGAGCGCGCCGGCGAACGACGTCGAGGCGTGCGCGCTGGGAAAGCTGAGCCGCGTGGGTGTGCTCGTCAGCGCCGGTAGCCCCGCAAGCTCAGGCCGGCGCCGGCGGACGGCCAGCTTGATCGCCGTGTTCAGCGCATAAGTCGCGGCAACCGTCGCCGTGGCCCGTCCGCCAGCGCTCGCGCCGTCGCGCGTCGATCGCGCCTCCGGCCACGCCGATCGCCAGCCACACGACCGCGTGCTCGCCGAGCCGCGAGAACGAGGCGACCGCCTGCTCGCGCTCCGGCGTGTGCCCCCAAGTCCGAGCGGCGCGCAGGACGCGCTCGTCAACAGCCACGGCTACGCACCGAAGCCGACGCGCAGGTCGCTGCTCTCAGAGCGCACGTAGACGACCTGCCCGAGATCGAGCCGCACGGGCCCTCCTCGCTCTCGAGCTCGTGCCAGCCGCCGCTCGCCCAGTGCCTTGTTCAGCGCCTTGACGTTGTCGTCGCTGACGCGCAGCGCGAGCACCTGCCCGCCCTGGAAGCCGATGCTGATCTGCCGCGTTGCGCGATTGCCATCAGTGCGCCTCCGCCGGTTGCACGATCTCGGTCAGCACGCCCGCCGGTCGAGCGCGGGTGCATGAAGGCGACGCGCGAGCCGCGGATGCCTGTGCGCGGCTGCTCGTCGATCAGCCGCAGCCCGGCCTGCTTGAGCGCGCCGAGCGTCGCGTCGATGTCGCTCACCTGGTAGGCCACGTGGTGCAGGCCCGGGTCCGTTCTTGGCGAGGAACTTGCCCACCGGCGTGTCGGGTCCGAGCGGCGCGAGCAGCTCGACGTGGTTCTCGCCGACGTCCAGCAGCACGGCCTCGACGCCCTGCTCCTCGACGACCTCGCGGTGGGCGAGCTCGAGCTGGAAGCGCTCGCGGTAGAGCTCGAGCGCCGGCTCGATCTGCTCGACGGCGACGCCGATGTGGTCGATGCGGGTGAACACGCCCCGCAGTCTATTGCGGCGCGAGCGCGTTCGCCGCGACTTGGCGCGCGGCGTGCGGACGGCTCACGTGCCGCCGGCCAGATCGGCCGCGCTCGCGGCAGCAACGACGCGCAGGCCGACCCCCGGCGCGCGCTCCATCCGCGGCACGCCGTCCATGATCCGATCGATCGAGTCGCGCTCGAGCACCTCGCGCTCGAGCAGCTCGTGCGCGAGCGCGTCGAGCTGGCGGCGGTGGGCGACGATCAGCCGCTGCGCAGCGCGCCGCGCCTCCTCGATCAGGTCCTGGCGCTCCTCGTCGCGGATCCGCAGCGTCGTCTCCGACAGGCGCACGTCGCCGTCCGGCGAGCGCCCGAGCCCGGCCGTGCCCATCGCGAAGTCGTGCACCATCTGAGTGTGAGATCGTCCGCGACGCGCTTGAGGTCGTCCGAAGCGCCGGTCGTGATCGCGCCGAACACGATCTGCTCGGCCACGCGGCCGCCGAGCAGCACGGTCATGTAGTCGAGCAGCTCCTCGCGCGTCTTCAGGTAGCGATCCTCGGCGGGCAGGTTCAGCGTGTAGCCGAGCGCTTGGCCGCGCGGGACGATCGAGATCCGGTGCACGCGGTCGACCGACGGCAGCAGCTCGCCGCACAGCGCGTGCCCGGCCTCGTGGAAGGCGACGACGCGCTTCTCGTGGTCGTTGAGCACGCGCGCGCGACTGCACGCCGGCGATCACGCGCTCGATCGCCGAGTCGAAGTCGCCCATCGAATCGGCTTGGGCGCGCGTCGGCGCGTGGCGAAGATCGCCGCCTCGTTGCAGATGTTCGCGAGGTCGGCGCCCGTCAGGCCGCTCGTCTGCTGCGCGACCAGCTCGAGGTCGACATCCTCCAGCGGCTTGTCGCGCGTGTGCACGGCGAGCACGCCTTCGCGGCCCGTGCACGTCCGGCGGCACGACGAACACCTGCCGGTCGAAGCGGCCCGGGCGCAGCAGCGCCGGGTCGAGCTTCTCGAGCAGGTTCGACGCGGCGATCACGACCACCCGCCCGCTCGAGGCGAAGCCGTCCATCTCGACGAGCAGCTGGTTGAGCGTCTGGTCCTTCTCGCCGGAGATGTCCGAGCCCGCGCCGCCCGCCGACGGCGTCGAGCTCGTCGATGAAGATGATCGCCGGTTCGTGCTTGCGCGCGATCGCGAACAGCCGGCGGATGCGCGCCGCGCCGAGGCCCGCGAACATCTCGACGAAGGAGGCCGCCGACTGCGCGAAGAACTGCGCGCCCGATTCGTGCGCCACGGCCTTGGCCAGCAGCGTCTTGCCGGTGCCCGGCGGCCCGTGCAGCAGGATCCCCTTCGGCACCTTCGCTCCGCAGCGCGTGGAAGGGCTTGGGATCGCGCAGGAACTCGACGATCTCCTGCGAGCTCGGCCTTGGCCTCGTCGACGCCCGCGATGTCGGCGAACGAGACCGACTGGTTGGAGGCCGGCTTGATCTGCTGCGGCTTGATCCGCGGCATCACCTTCAGCGTCCGCCACATCACGAACGAGCAGCGCCGAGAAGAACACGATCATCAGGACCGGCGACCAGTTGTAGCGCCTACGTCTGGATTTGCTGCACGATCGAGGTGTGCGGCGCCGCGGCCGGCTGCGGTCGAGCCCGGCGCGCGGCTAGGCGGCGGCCGGGATCGACTGATGCGTGCGTGGTCGCGTAGTTCGTCAGCGCCGCTGTCGCGATGCCGCGGCGGCGACTCGATCACACCGCGTCATCGCCGCTTCAAGCGTTGGCGATCTGATCCTGCGACGCCTTCCACCATCCTTGGCATTCGTCAAGTATGGCTAATCAATATCCGATTGCGAGGGTTACACCGCCTGTTTCACAGGATCTAGGTGACCTATGCATGCCTGCACATGCGATCACCGCTACTGCGGAAGCTGTTTAGCCGAGGGTGCGCGTGGCTAGATCGCGTGAAGAAATCCGTGGCGAAGCTCCAGGTCGCGCACGTCGATCCGCTCGTCCGCGCCGTGCACGAGCGGCGCGGCTTCGAGCATCGACTGGTGGCGCTGCGGGAAGAAGCCGTACGCCACGCACTCCGGGAACGCCTCGCGGAAGTGGCGCGAGTCGGTGAAGCCAGGCAGGATCACCGGCACGACCGTCGCGCCGGCATCGCGCTCAGCGATCCATCCCTAATAATCGTGTCCATCAGCTCGCGACTCCATCGGCGAGCGGTTGCCGACGACCCGCTCGGTGAACTCGATGCGCGAAGCCGTCCTCGCCGAGCACTTCCGCGATGCCCTCGCGCACCTCCTGCTCGCCGAGCCCCGGCGGCACGCGGCAGTCGACCTTCAACTCGGCGCGGCTGGGGATCACGTTGATCTTCTCCGACGCCGTGATGCGCGTCGGCGTGAACGTCACGCCGAGCATCGGCTCGAACATCGTCGCCAGGCGTCGGCTCGGCTGCACGCAGCCGCGCGATCGAGCCGCGCGGCGTCATCCGGGTCCTCGCCGATCCCGCGCAGAAACGCGAGCGGCTCCTCCGTCGGCGCGTACGCCGGCTGGCGCGCCGCCAAGCGCTGCAGCACCGGCGCCATCTTCAGCAGCGCGTTCTCGCCCATCCCCGGCATCGACGCGTGCCCGGCCACGCCGTCTGTGGTGACCTTGAAGCGGAACACGCCCTTCTCGGCACAGCACACGCCGTAGCAGCGCCTGCCGCCGTATTCGAAGAACGTCGCCGCCACCCTCGTTGACGAGCAGGTCGCAGCGCACCTTCTCCGGGTGCGTCTTGGTGATCCATTCCGCCCCCAGCGAGCCGCCCGTCTCCTCGTCGACGACCGCCGCGATCAGCAGCTCGCCGCGCGCCGGGCGCCAGCCCGAGCGCGCCAGCGATGCCGCCGCCGCGATCTCGGCGGCCACCTGGGACTTCATGTCGAGCGCGCCGCGACCCCAGAGGAAGCCGTCGATCGACCTCCCCCGACCACGGGTCGTGCGTCCACTCATCCGGGTTGGCCAGCACCGTGTCCACGTGGCCGAGGTAGCAGAGCGTCGGGCCGTCGCCCGCCGGCTCGCCGGCCGGCGGCGCGCCGGCCGCGCGCAGGCGCGCGATCAGGTTCGGACGCCCCGGCTCGGCGCCGAGCAGCTCGCACTCAAAGCCCGCCGCGCTCAGGTGCTCGGCGAGGTACTCCTGTGCCGCGCGCTCGTTGCCCGGCGGGTTGACCGTGTTGAAGCGGATCAGGCGCGAGAGCAGCTGCTCAGCCTCCTTCGCTGCCGGCGTCGTGCTCATTGCGCCGCTGCCGGAGGACTCGCGCTCATCGCGCAGATCGTACGCCGATCTCCGCCACCTCCTCGCGGCTCAGCGGGAAGTGGCAGGCCGCATCCGTGCCCGTACCCTTGTCCTGCAGCGGCGGGTCCTCCTGCTGAGCACAGCTCCTGCGCCTTCGGGCAGCGGGTGTGGAAGCGACAGGCTCTCGGCGGGTTCGCCGGGCTCGGCACGTCGCCCGCTGAGCAGGTGGCGGTCGTCCGCCGCGCAACGTCGGATCGGCGACCGGCACCGCCGAGAGCAGCGCGCCCGTGTAGGGATGGCGGGGAAAGTCATACAGCGCGATCGCTCGGCCCGATCTCGACGATCCTGCCCGAGGTACATGACCGCCACGCGGTCGCACATGTGGCGCACGACCGACAGGTCGTGCGCGATGAACACGAGCGTCAGGCCGAGCTCGCGCTGCATGTCGCGCAGCAGGTTCAGCACCTGCGCCTGGATCGAGACGTCGAGCGCCGAGACCGGCTCGTCGGCGATCAGCAGCTTCGGCTTCAGCGCCAGCGCGCGCGCCACGCCGATCCGCTGGCGCTGACCGCCGGAGAACTCGTGCGGATAGCGGTTGTAGTGCTCCGGGTTCAGCCCGACCGTCTCCATCAGCTCCTGCACGGCCCGCTTGCGCTCGCCCTTGTCCTGTCAGCAGCCCGTGGATCGCAAACGGCTGGCCGATGATCGAGCCGACCGTTTTGCGCGGGTTCAGCGACGAGTACGGGTCCTGGAAGATCATCTGCATCTCGCGGCGGATCGCCTTCAGCGCCGCGCCCTTCAGCTTGGTGATGTCCTGACCGTCGAAGCGAACTTCCCCCGCCGTGGCATCGAGCAGGCGCATGATCAGGCGTGCCGTCGTGCTCTTGCCACAGCCCGTCTCGCCGACGATCCCGAGCGTCTCGCCACGGCATCACGTCGAAGTTCACCCCGTCGACCGCCTGCACCGCGCCGACTTTGCGCTGGAGCAGGATCCCGCGGGTGATCGGGAAGTGCTTGACCAGACCCGCGCACCTGCACGAGCGGCTCCGCGCTCTGCTGTTGCGGCGTCGCCTGCGAGATCGGCTCGATCGCGCTCGCAACCCGATCTCCGGGGTGGGGCCTACCGTTCCGCCCGCCCCTTTGGTGGCGCCTGCCGCGACCGTTGTCACGCGCTCGAACTGCTCCGGTGGCGCCGGCAGGCCGAGCGCCTCGCAGCGCCTGCTCGGGCGTGCGCGCCATGCTGCAGCTCCGCCCACAGCCGCCTGCGCAACTCGTGACTCGAGCAGGCACGCGACGTGATGCTCGGGCTCGTCCGCAACCGGCTGCAGCTGCGGGTCGATCCGCGCGTGATCCGGCTGGGCGTAGGGGCAGCGCGGGTGGAAGTGGCATCCCGACGGGCGGTTGATCAGGCTCGGCGGCGTCCCCGGGATCGGCGTCGAGCGCTTCGTCGCGCGCCGCCTTTCAGCCGTGGGATCGACTTCAACAGGCCCCACGTGTATGGGTGCTCCGGGCCGGCGAAGATCAGCTCGGCCGAGGCCGTCTCGACGATCCGCCCCGCGTACATCACGGCGATCTCGTCGGCCATCTCGGCCACCACGCCGAGGTCGTGGGTGATGATCACGATCGCCATGCCGAGCTCGCGCTGGAGCCGTTCCAGCAGCGCGAGGATCTGCGCCTGCACGGTCACGTCGAGCGCGGTCGTCGGCTCGTCGGCGATCAGCAGCTTCGGCTCGTTGGCGAGCGCCATCGCGATCATCGCGCGCTGGCGCATACCGCCGGAGAACTCGTGCGGGTAGTGCGTCCACGCGCCTTTCCGGGTCGGGGATGCCGACCAGCCCGAGCAGCTCGATCGCGCGCGCGCGCGCCGCCGCCTTCGACACGTCCTGGTGCGCGCGCACCGCCTCGATCAGCTGCGAGCCGACCTTGAAGAATGGGTGCAGCGAGGAGAGCGGGTCTTGGAAGATCATCGCGATCTCGTTGCCCCTGATCGTGCGCAGCTCGCGGTCGGACAGCGCCACGAGGTCTTTGCCCTCGAACAGGATCCGCCCCGACACGCGCGCCCCCTGCGTGCGCGTCAGCCCGAGCGTCGTCAGCGAGGACACCGTCTTGCCCGAGCCCGACTCGCCCACGATCCCGAGCGTCGCCCGCGCGCGAGCTCGTAGGAGACCCCGTCGACCGCGTGCACCACGCCGTCTTCGGTCGGGAACTCCACGTGCAGGTCCTCGACGCGCAGCAGCGGCTCGGCGCGCTCATGAGTAGCGCACCCGCGGGTCGAGGAACGCGTAGGCGATGTCGACGACGATGTTGGCGAGGATGATGAACAGCGCCGCCAGCAGGACCGTGCCCTCGACGATCGGGAAGTCCGCGTGGGTGATCGCGATGTAGTTGAGCCGGCCGATCCCGGGAATGTTGAAGACGGTTTCCACGAGCACCGAGCTGCCCAGCAGCACGCCGATGTCGAGCCCGAGGATCGTGACGATCGGGTTGATCGCCGAGCGCAGCCCGTGACGAAGCACCACGCGGCGCTCCGACAGACCCTTCGCGCGCGCCGTGCGGATGTAGTCCTCGCCCATCGTCTCGATCAGGCTGCCGCGAATCAGCCGCGCGTAGATCGCCGCCGTACCCGCCGCAACGACCAGCCACGGCAGGATCAGCGAGGTGAACCATTTCGATGGGATCGCTCGTCAGCCCGACGTAGCTGCCGGCGCCGGGGAAGATCCGCACCTGCCCGATGTCCGACGCGAACAGGTACAAGCACGATCAGACCGAGCCAGTATTCGGGCGCGGAGACGAGCACCAGCGCGCTGCCCATGCTCGCGCGATCCAGGCGCGAGCCGGCGCGCCTGGCGGACACGATCCCCACGCCAACGCCCGTCACGACCCAGACGATCGCTCCGCCGATGACCAGCGACAGCGACGCCGACACGCGGTTGAAGATCAGTTCCTTGACCGGCGCGCCGCTGTAGTAGCTGAAGCCGAGGTCGAAGTGCAGAAAGAGGTTCTTCAGGTACAGCCAGAACTGAGCCGGCAGCGATTTGTCGAGCCCGTACGTATGGCGGATCTCGGCGATGATCTTCGGGCTCTGCAGGCGCCCCGCCCGAGCTTCGCGGGGTCGGCCGTGGGCAGCACACGGAACATCACGAACAGCAGCGCCACGACGATCACCAGCAGCACGACGCCCCACAGCAGCCTGCGGATGATGTAGCGGGTCATCGAACCTCGATTGGCATTGCCCGTGCTCCAGTTCCCTACGGCAGATTTCTCGGCGCTTGCTGCAACGTCGATGCGCAGCTACGCCGGGGAGGCGGGCCGACCCACCTCCCCGGCTGCTGTACGTCGATTACTTCAGCGATGTGAAGGTGTAGTCCCAGGTGCCCGTGTTCCAGAGCTGCCCGACCCCTGCCACGTCTTTGGACTCGATGTTCGGCTGCTTGCCCCATTCGTAGGGGACCGCGACCGCTTCGTCGACGAGTTCGCGGTCGATTTTCGCCCACGCTTCGCCGCGGGCCTTTTCACCGACGACCTTCGTCGCGGCTTCCATCGCGGCGTTGATCTTCGGGTGGTCGACCAGGCCCCAGTTGGAGTTGGTGCCGTTCTTGACGATCAGGTTGCCGTTGAACGGCACGTCCAGCACCGCCTGCGGGTCGCCGAAATCGGCCACCCATCCCACGTTCGGGCAGACGTCGATCTTTTCCGAGACGACGCCGCAGTACTTCGAGTACATGACCGTGTGCTCGACGAGGTTCAGCTTCGTTTTGAAGCCGAGGTTCTTGAGCGTCTGGTTGGCGGCTTCCGCGACGTTGTTGGCCGGAGCCGCGGAGTCGCCGACGACCTGCAGCGTTTCCGAGCCCGTGTATTTGCCGCTCGGGTAGCCGGCCAGCTTCATGTACTTTTCGGCCACCGCCATGTCGCCCTGCGGGTGTTCGTTGTAGTCCACCTTCGGTCCCGGATAGCCGCCGGCTTCCTCAAAGCCAGGGATGCCGGATCCAGAGGAAGTGGGTCATCGGATGTCCGTGACGAGTTTCGCCGCCGCGCAGCCTTGTCCAGCGCTTCGCGGTCCAGTCGCCGCCCAGTAGGCCTTGCGCAGGTTGACGTTCTTGAACGGTCCGTAGCTGTTGTTGATCGCGATGTAGCGGTCGCCCGACTCCCGGCGAGATCTGCAGCTGGCTCTTGTGCTGCTGGAAAGCGAGCTTGACGATCGGCTGACGCCGGTGTGTCGTTCTGGACCATGTGGCTACCTTCGAGCACCTGACGTCCGATCACCTCAGGGTCGCCGCCGATCGAGACGTTGATCTGGTCGAGATAGGCCGGACGGTAGTCGGTGCTCGCATTCCAGTTGGGGTTGCGCACGAGCGTCGCCGATTTGCCCGGGTTGGTAGCCGGTGCCGAGGATCTTGCCCGCGGCGTCGGCCTTCAGCATGTATGGACCCGTCGCGACCATGTAGTTGACGTATTCGCTCGGTTTCTTGGCGTCGAACTTCTTCGCGTACTCTTCCGGCACCGGCGCCGTGTAGCGGCAGCACCATTGAGGCGACTACGATCCCCGCCTGCGGTTCGGTCAGTTTGATCTGCGACGTGTACTTGTCGGTCGCCTTGATGCCCGGCACCGGCCCGCCCTTAGCGGTCTTGATCCCTTCGATCGAGCTCGAAGTAGCCTTCGTAGTAGGGGTTGGCGACGTTCGGGTTGGCGATGCGGTCGAGCGCGTAGACCACGTCGGCGGCGGTCACTTCGCGGTTGACCGGCGGACCGAAGTGCACGCCTTTGCGGATTTTGATCGTGATCAGTCTTGTCCCCGTCGGAGATCTTCGCTTGCCCTTCGGCCATGTCCGGGGTAGCCACCGAGAACGTGTTCGGCTTGTAGCTGTAGAGCGATCGCTGCGTCGCGTTGGTGATGTCGTAGTCGAGCGAGAAGTAGGACTGCCCCGGGTCGAGGTGTTCGAAGTCCTCGTTCTGCTCGACGTTCAGCGTGCCGCCCTTTTTGCCCCCTGTCAGCGACTCCGTTATCGGCGTCTGCACGCCGGCGGGGATCGAGCCGTTGGAGCTCGAGCTGCTGCTCGAGCTGCTGCTGCTACTCGAGCCGCATGCGGCGAGCGCGAGTACCAACACCGCGCGTCACCCCCGCCGCCACAATCGTTCTTAGCGACCGCATACGGACGCCTCCTTTTGTCGTTGTTCGCGGCACCGGCAGATCACCGGGCCGTTCGTGGGTTGAGCGCGTCGCGCAGACCGTCGCCCAGCAAGTTGAATGCGAGCACGGTCAACAGCAGCGCGACGCCCGGAAAGGTCATGTACCACCAGGCCGTGTTGAAGATCGGCGTAGCGGCGGAGATCATCTGCCCCCAGCTCGCCGTCGGCGGTCGCACGCCGACACCGAGGAAGGACAGCGAGGCCTCGAGCAGGATGTTCAGCGGGATCAGCAGCGTCGCGTAGACGATCACCGGCGCGACTAGGTTCGGCAGGATCTCGCGGAACATGATCCGCACGTCCGATGCGCCCAGCGTCCGTGCAGCGTCGACGAACTCGCGCTCGCGCAGCGACAGCACGAGCCCGCGCACGATGCGCAAGATGTAGGTCCAGTTGACCAGCGCGATCAGGAAGATGATCACGCTCGTCCCCGGCTGAGATCGCGCCGCCGATGCAGCCGCGCACGGCGCAGGCGGCGCCGATCCCCAGGCCCAGCAGCAGCACGGGGATCGACAGCACGACGTCGACGGTGCGCGACAGCAGCGTGTCCACCCAGCCGCGGTAGAAGCCGGCGACAGCCCGAGTGAGACGCCGATCACGGTGGCGATCGCGGTGCCGACGATGCCCACCTCCAGCGACACGCGCGTGCCATAGATGACGCGCGACATCACGTCGTGGCCGAGCTGGTCGACGCCGAACGGGTGGGCGCCGCTCGGTCCGAGCGGGCTGCCGAATTCGTCGGTCAGGTTGAGGTTCTGCACATACGGCCCGGGGAGTCCGAGGATTTTCACGATCAGCGGCGCCGCGAGCGCGACGAACACGAGGAAGACGACGAACCCGAGCGAGACCAGCGCGACGCGATCCTTGCGCAGGCGTCGCCAGAACAGCTGCAGCGGCGAGCGCGCCGCGATCTCCTCGGTGGCCTCGGCCAGGTCGAAGCCGCCTCCCGTCCCTGGGAAGATTTCGGCGGCACCTGCGCCCATCAGCGACCGCTCCCTCTTATGCGCAGCACTGGGCTCCAGATAAACATCGGACGTACAGGTTCGACACCCACGCCTGGCCAACCTCCTGCTGCAATCGCATACACACGCGTCCAACCGCGCGGCTTTCCCCGTCCGGCCGGCGCCAACGCCCACTCCAGTCGCCCGTCGCGGCGCTCCGACTTTCCCCTTTCCCACTTTGCCCTGTTGTTATTCGGGATCGCCCCCCGCTGCGCGCGATACTCAGACCATGGAGGACACCTGTTCGACGCCGATCCGGACGGGCTCCCCGACGCAGCGGAGCCGCCGGGGCACCCACGACCGGACGCAGCGGACAGGGCTCCTCGCCGGCCGGCCCGTTGGCAGTGCGAATGCGCCCGCGCGCGCTGGAGGAGTTCGTCGGCCAGACGCACCTGCTCGCCGAGGGCTCGGCGCTGCGTACGGCGATCGAGCAGGGCCGGCCGCACTCGATGGTGCTCTACGGGCCGCCCGGGTCGGGTAAGACGACGCTCGCACGGATGGTCGCCGAGCGCTCGCAGGCGGCCTTCGAGGAGCTGAGCGCCGTGCAGGCAGGCCGCGCCGAGGTGCGCGCCGTGATCGAGCGTGCCGAGCACCGTCGCTCGCTCGCGCCTGCGGGCGCCGCGGGTGGGCGCACCGTGCTGTTCCTCGACGAGATCCATCGCTTCAACAAGGCCCAACAGGACGCGCTGCTGCCGGCCGTCGAGGAGGGGCTGTTGACGCTGATCGGGGCCACCACCGAGAACCCCGCCTTCGAGGTCAACGGCGCGCTGCTCTCGCGCGTGCGCGTGTATGCGTTGCAGGCGCTCAGCGCCGACGAGGTCGCCATGCTGCTGCGCCGCGCGGCCGAGGCGAACGTCGACGAGGACGCGATCGAGTTCCTCGCCGCGCGCAGCGAAGGCGACGCGCGCACCGCGCTCAACGCGCTCGAGCTCGCCGCCGAGACGGTCGCCGAGGCCGGCGCGGGTGGCCAAGAGGCCGGACAGGGCGACCACGCCTCCGGCGTCGGGCGCGTCACGCTCGCGCGCGTCGAGGACGCGCTGCAGCGGCGCGCCGTGCTGTACGACAAAGGGGGCGACCGCCACTACGACTACGCCTCGGCCTGGATCAAGGCGACCCGCGGCTCGGACCCCGACGCCTCGCTGTACTACCTCGCCGTGATGCTCGAGGGCGGCGAGGACCCACGCTTCATCGTGCGGCGGATGGTGATCCTCGCCTCCGAGGACATCGGCAACGCCGACCCGCAGGCGCTGTCGGTGGCCACGGCGGCAGCGGCGGCCGTCGAGCACGTCGGGCTGCCCGAGGCCACCTACGCGCTGGCGCAGGCCGCGATCTATCTCGCGCTCGCGCCGAAGTCGAACGCCGCCGGTAGGGCACTCGCCGCGGCGCGAAGCCACGTACGCGAGCACGGCGCGCAGGCCGCGCCGGCCTGGCTCCGCTCGGGACCCCGGCCGGGCATGGACAAGCAGGACTACGACAACCCTCACAACCACCCTGACCACCTATCCTCGCAGCCGCTGCTACCGGACGGCGTCAAGGGCGGACGCTTCTACGAGCCCGACGAGGCCGAGGCCGAGCTCGCCCGCAGGCTGCGCGAGATTCGCGCGGCGCGCGGGGTCGAGCAGCCATAATCGGTCGATGAGCGCAACCGTCGGCGAGACCGGCAGCGAGCGGGTGCTGCAGGCGCGCGACCCCGCCACAGGTGCGCCGCTCGGCAGCGTGACTGCGACGGCGGCCGTGAGCATCCCCGAATTGGCGGCTGACGTGGCCAAGGTGCAGCCGCTGTGGGCGCTCCTGCGCGTGCAAGACCGTGCGCGCTATATGCGCCGCATGGCACAGGCGGTGATCGACGACTTCGACGAGCTCGCGCAGACGCTCGCGCGCGAGCAGGGGCGCCCGGCGGCAGAGATCGCCGCCCTCGAGCTGCTGCCCGCGATCGACGCGCTGATCTGGATCGCCGACGACGGCGCCGAGGTGCTCGGCGGACGGCGCGTCGGCATCAGTCGCTGGATGGCGATCGCCAAGCGCGCCCGTGTCGCCTATGAGCCATTCGGCGTCGTCGGCGTGATCGGCGCCGGCTCGCGCGCCGTTCGCGCAACCGCTCGGGCAGATCGCGGGCGCGCTGCTTGGCCGGCAACGGCGTCGCCTTCAAGCCCGCCGCGCGCGCCGCCCTCGCCGGCGAGTGCGATCGGGCGCGTGCTCGCACGCGCTGGGCTGCCCGAGGGGCTCGTGCGGATCGCCCACGGCGGCGCCGACGTCGGCATCGCGCTGGCCAAATCGCCGGTCGAGAAGATCCTCTTCACCGGCTCGCCCGCCGTCGGGCGCGTGGTCGCCGGCGAGGGCGTGGCGCGCGAGAAGGAGGTGACGGTCGAGCTGGGCGGCAAGGACGCGCTGCTCGTGCTCGCCGACGCACGACTGCCGCAGGCGATCGCCGGGGCGCTGTGGGCCGGCTGCGCCGGCGCCGGGCAGGCGCGCGGGGCTCGTCGAGCGCGTGTACGTCGCGCGTGAGCTACACGAGCGCTTCGTCGAGGGTTTGGTGGCTGCGGCGCGTGCGCTGCGCGTTGGCGATCCGGCGGACCCGAGCGTCGACGTCGGCCCGCTTGCCTCGCCGCGGCGACTCGCGCACGTGCAGGCGCTCGTGCAGGACGCGCTCGCGCAAGGTGCCAAGCTGCACTGCGGCGGTCCCGTCAGCCCGGCCGGCTGCGACTTCGGCTCCTTCTATGCGCCCGCCGTGATCACGGACGTGACGCACGAGATGGCGCTGATGCGCGAGCCGCTCGACGGGACCCGTGCTCGCCGTGATGGCGACCGACTCCGTCGGCGAGGCGATCGCACTGGCCAACGACAGCGACTATGCGCTGGGGGCGTCTGTCTGGAGCGCCGACCGCTATCAGGCGCTGCGCATCGCCCGCGAGCTGCACGCGGGGATGGTCTGGTGCAACGACCATCTGCCCGGGCCGGCCGTCTCGCGCGGCCCCTGGGGAGCGGCCGCCGGCGGCGGGCTCGGACGCACGCTCGGCGAGGCCGGGCTGCGCGCGTGCGCGCAGGAGAAGCTGATCACGTGGGACCCGCCCACCGCGCGCGGCCTCTGGTGGGGTCCGTATGACGAGCTGACCACGCAAGCCGCGCGCGCCGTGGCCAAGATGCGCTCCGGACGCGAAGCCGACCGCGAGCACGCCTGGCGCAACGGGGCGCTCGCGCTCGGGCGGATCGGCGCACGGGCCTTCGGACGCGGGCTGCCGCGCTGAACACGCCGGCGCGGCGGGTTCCGCCACTCGGGCTCCACTACCCTTCTGTCTATGCCCGCCCAGGCCTATGCAGGGAAGGAGTGCGTCTGCCAGCTGCGCAGGGGGATCTGCGACCAGAGCTGCGTGCAGGGGATGCTCGACACCCCCTTCTACATCGCCTGTCTGAAGCTCAGCGGCCGACGCTGCGTGGTCGTCGGCGGCGGTGAGATCGGCCTCGAGAAGGTCGAGGGGCTGCTCGCCTGCGACGGTGAGGTGACGCTGATCGCGCCCGCGGCCGAGCAGGCGCTGCAGGACTACGCGCGGGAGGGGTCAATTCGCTGGGAGCAGCGCGAGTACGCCGGCATCAGCGACCTCAAGGGCGTGTTCATGGCGATCGCCGCGACGAACGACACCGACGTGAACATCGCCGTTTACGACGACTCCGAGCGGCGCGCGATGCTCGTCAACGTCGTCGACGTGCCGCCTCTTTGCAACTTCATCCTGCCGGCCATCGTGCGCACCGGTCCGCTGGCGATCGCGATCTCCACGGCCGGCGCCTCACCGGCGCTGGCCAAGCGCATGAAGCGGGAGATCGAAGGGCAGTTCGGCGAGCCCTACGCGCGTCTCGCCGTGCTGCTCAACGAGGTGCGCGGCTGGGCCAAGGCCACGTTGCCGACCTACCAGGATCGCAAGGAGTTCTTCGAGGGGATCGTCAACGGCGAGCCCGACCCCGTCGGCCTGCTGCGGGGTGACAGCCCTCCGGCGGCGCAGGCGAGCGGGCCGTGCGCGAGCTGATCGCGCGGGCGCAGGCCGAGCACTCGCCGCGGGACGAGCTATCGGCGCAGGTGTCGAGAGCCTGACCGTGACTGCGGTCGAGGTCGAGGGCCTCGCTCGGCACTACGGCGAACGCGAGGCGCTGAGCGGCGTGTCGCTGTCGCTACAGAGCGGCCAGACGCTCGTCGTGTTCGGTCCCAACGGCGCCGGCAAGACGACGCTGCTGCGGATCCTCGCCACGCTGCTGCGCCCGCACGCCGGAACGGTGGCGGTGCTCGGCTCGCGGCTGCCCGACGACGCCTGGGCCGTGCGTGGACGGATCGGCCTGCTCGGACACGAGCCGCTGCTGTACCGCGAGCTGACGGCGCGCGAGAACCTGCGCTTCCACGCTCGGCTGCACGACGTCGCCGCGGCGCGCGTCGAGGAGCTGCTGGGCGCCGTGCAGATGAGCGACCGCGCCGAGGAGCCGCTGCGCACGCTCTCGCGCGGGATGGTCCAGCGCGTGGCCGTTGCACGCGCCGTGCTGCACGACCCCGAGCTGCTGCTGCTCGACGAGCCGCGCTCGAACCTCGACCCGGCCGCCGTCGAGCTGGTCGACCCGCTGATCGGGGCCGCCTCGGGGCGTACGCGCGTGATCTGCAGCCACGACCCCGGCGGCGGGCTGGCCGAGGCTGACGTCGTGCTCGGGCTGCGTGCCGGTGAGCCGGCGCTGCTCGCAGACGCGCGCGATGTTGACGCCGAGCAGATCGCCGGGCTCTACCGATGAGCACCGCTGTGCCCGATGCGCAGAAGACGGCCGGTGGCAGGGCGGCTGAGGGCCGGATGACCGGCGCGGGCGAGGGCGGCGAGCCGCCCTCGCGGTCCGGAGTGCACGCCGAGGTGGGCCATGCGCGGGCGGCACGCACGCTGCCGGTCGTGCGTGCGCTGCTGCGCAAGGAGCTGCTCGTCGAGCTGCGCACAATGGAGTCCGTGCCGGGCATGTCGCTGTTCGCCGTGACCACGTTCGTCGTGTTCCACTTCGCGCTCAACCGCAACTCGGTCGACGGCGACCTCGCTGCCGGGATCCTGTGGGTGACGCTGCTGTTCGCGGCGATGCTCGGCGTCAACCGCCTGTTCGTCGCCGACGCCGACCAGGGCGGCTTCGACGGCTTCCTGCTCGCGCCCGTCGAGCGCAGCGCGATGCTGTTCGCCAAGGGGCTCGCGCTGCTCGCCTACCTCGTCGTGCTCGAGCTCATCGCCGTGCCCGCCTTCGGCCTGTTGCTGCTCTCGCCGCCGCTCGGGCACGCGCTGCCGGAGCTGATCGGCGTGCTCGCGCTGGCAGACGTCGGCATCGCGGCGATCGGCACGCTCGTGGCGGCGCTCGCCGTGCGCACCCGCGCGCGCGATCTGCTTGGGCCACTCTTGGCGCTGCCGCTGCTCGTGCCGATCGTGATCGGCGGCGCACGCGCCAGCTCGCCGCTGCTCGCGCTGGGCCACGCCGCAGGGCCCGCCGGGCGCTGGCTGTTGACGCTCGGGCTCTATGATCTGGTGTTCGGGCTGATCGCCTACGCCCTGTTCGACTATCTGCTTGAGGACTGAAAGAGGCCTCGTTGTACGGCAAAGGCTTGCGCGCTCTGAGCATCTCCACGGTCGCCGTGATGGCGGTCGCGCTCGGGCTCGTCTTCTTCTGGGTGCCGCTCGAAGCCGAACAGGGCTTCCTGCAAAAGATCTTCTACGTGCACGTGCCGCTGGCGATCGTCTCGCTGTGCGGTTTCATCGTCGGTGGCATCTTTGCGATCCAGCACCTGCGCACGCGCGAGCAGACGTGGGACTTCCGTTCCTACGTCGCGATCCACACGAGCCTGATCTTTGGCGTGGCCACGCTGATCACCGGCTCGATCTGGGCGAAGGGCTCATGGGGACACTGGTGGGTATGGGACGAGCCAACGCTCGTCTCGTTCCTGATCGTCTTCCTGCTGTACGCCACCTACCAGCCGCTGCGCTTCGCGATCGAAGACCCCGAGCGCCAGGCGCGCTACGCCTCGGTGTTCGCCGTCACCGCCGGTGCCTTCGTGCCGCTCAACTTCATCGCGGTTCGCGCCTCGACTGCCTATGTGCACCCGCGCGTGCTCGGCGCCACCTCGAACCTGCCCTGGCAGATGTCGCTGACGTTCGTCATCTCGCTGGTCGGCATGGCGCTGCTGTTCACGACGCTGTGCAAATACGAGCTCACGGTCAAGCACACGCGCGCGCAGCTGCGCGCGCTGCATCGCTTGGCCGAGCGGCGCGCCGGGACGGCCACGAGCGCCGCACCGCCGCCGCGCGGGCGCAGCGCAGCACCGAGCCTGCACGCCACCGCAATGACCGCGCACCGGCCGGAGCGGGGCCGCTGATGCCCTCGCTGCTCGCTGAGCTACCCGCCCTGCCGCTGCACGAGGCCGGAAAGTACGTCGCAGGTGCCTACGTCGTGCTGTTCGCGCTCGTACTCGTCTACGTCGCGATCATGGCGATCCGCCAGAGCCGGCTCGAGCGCGACCTCGGCGAGCTGTTGCGGCGCGAGCAGAACGCACAGGACGATGAGAAGCGTCCCGGCGGCGCGACCCAGGCAGGGTCGGCCGGCAGCGCACAGGCCGGCGGCGGCGCGGGGGCGGACCCCTCGCAGCGGGAGTCGACGCTCGTATGAGCGGCGAGCTGCTCGCGCTCGGCATCTCGCACAAGACGGCGCCGGTGGCGCTGCGCGAGCGTCTCGCGTTCACCGAGCCCGAGGCGATCGAGTTCGAGCGCCAGGCAACGGCGACGCCGGAGGTCCGCGAGGCGGTCGTGATCTCGACCTGCAACCGCACCGAGGTCTATCTCGTCGTCGGCGACCCCGTTCGCGCCGAGTCCGACGTGCTCGGCCTGCTCGCCGGCCGCGCCTCGATCCGCCCGACGGAGCTCTCCGACGCGATCTACTCGCCGCGCAACTGCGACGCCGCGCGCCAGCTCTACCGGGTCACGGCGGGGCTCGAGTCGATGATCGTCGGCGAGGCCGAGATCCAGGGCCAGGTCAAGCGCGCCTACGACGCGGCGATGAGCGCCGGCTGCACGGGCCCACTCTCCAACCGCTTGTTCGCCGCGGCGCTGACGGCGGGCAAGCGCGTGCGTACGGAGACCGAGATCGGCGCCGCGCGCGTGAGCATCCCCTCGGTGGCCGTCGACCTCGCGCTGAGCGTGCTCAGCGGCCTCGAGCACCGTCATGTCGTCGTGCTCGGCGCGGGCGAGACGAGCGAGCTGACAGCGCGTGCACTCAACGAGCAGGGCGCGGGCACGATCTTTGTTGCCAACCGCCACGCCGACCGCGCGCTCAGCCTGGCACAGCGCTTCGGTGGCAGCGTGGTGGGGCTGGACGATCTGCCCGAGCAGCTGCTGGCAGCCGACATCGCGCTCTGCTCGACATCATCGCCGCACCCGATCGTCGGCCGCGACGAGCTGGAGATCGTGATGCGCGAGCGCGACGGGCGCCCGCTGCTGCTGATCGACATCGCCGTGCCGCGCGACGTCGAGGCGGCATGCGCCGAGCTCGAGGGCGTGAGCCTGTACGACATCGACGACCTGCAGGCCGTCGTTGAGCGCAACCTCTCCACGCGAGCGAGCGAGCTTCCCCTTGCTGAGCAGATCGTCGAGGAAGAGATCCACCGCTTCGCGCGTTGGCTCGGCCAGCTCGAGACGCTACCGACGGTGAGCGCCCTGCGCGAGCACGGCAACGAGCTCGTCGAGCAGGTGCTCGCCGAGAACTCGGGCCGCTGGGAGTCTGCCTCGGCGCGCGACTTGGCACGCATCGAGGCGGTCGCGCGCGCCGTGATGAGCCGCCTGCTGCACGAGCCGACGATCCGCCTGCGCAGCCTCTCCGAGGAGCGCGGGCACGCGAGCCTCGAGCTCGTGCGCGAGCTGTTCGGCCTGCGCGAGGACGAGTCCTCGCCGCAGCAGGCGCCGAACGAGCTGGCAGAGGTTCACGACCTGACGGCCCGTGCGCCTGAGGGTATGCCCTCGCGGACGCGTAGACGTCGCGAGGGCTGATGCGCCTCGGCACCCGTGGCAGCGCGCTGGCGCTGGCACAGGCGCAGCTCGTCGCGCAGTTGCTGCAAGATCGCGCAAACGCAGGGGCGAACGCGGGCAGCGCGGCGGGCGCCGTCGAGATCGTCCCAATCGTGACGCGCGGCGACCGCGAGTCGGCGGGCGTCGAGGACACGGCGGGCGCGCTCGCCGGCGACGGGCCGGCCGGCGAGCCGCCGCCGGGCGAGGACAAGTCGCGCTGGGTCTCAGAGCTCGAGCGGGCGCTTTTGAGCGGCGAGATCGACGCAGCGGTGCACTCGGCCAAGGACGTTCCTGGCGAACTGGCCGAAGGACTCGCGCTGGTCGCGGCCCCGGCGCGGGCGGCGGCCGAGGACGTGCTGTGCGGCGCAGGGCGTGGCGGTCTCGATGCGCTGCCCTCGAGAGCTCGGGTCGGTACGAGCAGCATTCGCCGCATCGCCCAGTTGCGCGCTGCGCGCGACGATCTCGAGCTGATTCCAATGCACGGCAACGTCGACACGCGCCTGCGCAAGCTCGCCGGCGGGGAATTCGACGCGGTCGTGCTCGCCCGGGCCGGGCTGGAGCGGCTCGGGCGCGAGGCCGAGGCGAGTGCCGTGCTGGACCCAGCGCACTTCGTGCCTGCGCCGGGGCAGGGAGCGCTGGCGCTGGAGTCACGCGCGGACGATGCCGTAACGCGCGTTGCGCTGGCAGCGATCGGCGATCGCGACGCGCTCGCCTGCCTGCTGGCCGAGCGTGCGCTGGCGCGTGAGCTCGACGCGAGCTGCAACACCCCGCTCGGTTCCTGGGCCACCATCGCGGACGGCGGCAACGATGGCGAGCGCGGTGGGAAGCTGAGGCTGCGCGCGTGGATCGGACTGCCTGACGGCTCCGCCTGGATCGCCGACGAGCTGTGCGGGGACCGTGACGATCCCGAGAAGCTCGGGGGCGAGGTCGCCGGGCGGCTGCTCGCGGTCGGAGCGGCGGAGCTACTCCGGCTGGCCGGCCGGATGACGGCCTGAGCCGAGGCTGCCTGCAGGAGCAGTGATGCTGTGTGTTATCTTGTGGCCATGCGTTTGCACATAAGCTTGGATGACGAGCTCGTCGAGCAGTTGGACAAACGCGTCGGGAGACGACGGCGTAGCGCGTTTATCAGCGGCACGCTTCGGCGGGCACTCGACGAAGAGCGCCGCTGGGATGACATCGAAGCCGGCCTGGGAGCGCTTGCCGGGAGCGAACACGAGTGGGACGCCGATCCCGCAGCTTGGGTGCGAGCACAGCGCTACAGCGATCCAAGCCGCGTCGGCTGACGGTTGGCGCTGCTGCTCGACACGACCGTCCTGATCGATGCGCTGCGGGACCGTCCCGTCGCCGCTCGGCTGCGGGAGCTTCGCGACTCCGATCGAGTTCCTTGGATATGTGCCGTTAATGTCGATGAGGTGCTGCGCGGCACAAACGCGAAGGAAGAGCCGCTCGTGATGCGCTTCCTCAGCGGACTTCATCTGGCGCCGCTTGGTCGAGCTGAGGGCGAACGCGCCGGACGCTGGCGTCGGGATTTCGCGCGCCGAGGGGTGACTCTCAGTCAAGGCGACTGCCTGATCGCCGCGGCAGCCGTGGGCGTGGACGCCCGTCTGGTCACCGGCAATCCAAAGCACTTCCCGATGGATGGGTTGGAAGTCGAGCACTGGCCGGTCGGGACATGAGCGCGCCCAGAGACGTGAGGGTGCCCAGCGGCCGCGTCTACCTCGTCGGTGCAGGCCCGGGCAACCCGGGCCTGATCACTGCGCGCGCGCTCGAGCTGATCGCGACGGCCGACACGATCCTCTATGACCGGCTGATCGGCGCCGCGACGCTCGAGGGAGCACGCAGCGACGTGGAGCTGCTGTATGTGGGCAAGGAGGGTGGAGGCGCATCGGTGCCGCAGGAGCAAACCGAAGCGCTGATGGTCGAGCGGGCGCAGGCCGGGCGCACGGTCGTGCGCCTGAAGGGCGGCGACCCGTTCGTGTTCGGCCGCGGCGGCGAGGAGGCGCTCGCGCTGCGCGCCGCCGGCATCCCCTTCGAGGTCGTGCCCGGCGTGACGGCGGGCGTGGCTGCACTCGCCTACGCGGGGATCCCGGTCACGCACCGCGGCCTCGCACGCGCCTGCGCGTTCGTGACCGGGCGCACGGGCGATGAGAGCGAGCTCGACTGGCCGGCGCTGGCGGCGTTCCCGGGCACGCTGGTCTTCTATATGGGCGTCGGGCGCCTGGCGCAGATCTCCGCGGCGCTGATCGAGGCGGGTCGCAACCCTGACGAGCCGGCAGCGGTCATCGAGGCAGGGACGCTGCCGACGCAGCGCACTGTGGGCGGCACGCTGCAGACGATCGCCGAGCGCGTGGCCGCCGAGCAGGTCGGCTCCCCATCGATCACGGTCGTCGGGCCCGTCGCTGAGCTGGCCGACCAGCTGGCCTGGGTCGCGGCGCGGCCGCTGGCCGGGCTGATGGTGGCAGTAACGCGGGCTAGGGCGCAGGCGAGCGGCCTCGCGGACAGCCTGCGTGAGCTGGGGGCGGAGGTCGTGCAGGCGCCGGCGATCCGGATCGCGCCGATCCCGGGCCCGCCGCTGGACCCGGCCCCGTACGACCTGATCTGCGTGACCAGCCAGAACGCGGTGGGCGCACTGTTCGAGCGGCTCGCCGCGGGCGGTCGCGACGCGCGTGCGCTGGCGGGCGCGCGGATTGCCTCGATCGGCCCGGGCACCGAGCGCGAGCTGCGCGCGCAAGGAATCGTGGCCGACGTGACCGCGGAGCGCTCCGTCGGTGAGGGGCTCGTCGATGCGCTCGCCGAGGTGCCGGTGACGCGCGCGCTGGTTGCGCGTGCGCGCGGCGGGCGCGAGTTGCTCCCCGACGCGCTGCGTTCGCGCGGGGCGCTGGTCGACGTGCTCGACCTGTACGAGTCGGTCGCCGAACCGCTCGCCGCGGAGACGGTGGCGGCGGTCAAGGCAGCCGACTACGTGACGTTCACGTCGTCCTCGACTGTGCGCAACCTGCTCGGCGCGATCGGCGAGCTCTCGCCACACACGCGCGTCGTCTCGATCGGCCCGATCACGAGCGAGACGCTGCGCGAGCACGACGTCGCGGTGGACGTGGAGGCGAGCGAGCACGACGTAGACGGCGTCCTTGCGGCGCTCATCGCGGACACCACCGCGCGCGCTCCTTTGAGCCCCGAGCAATGAGCACCCGAGAGCCGGCGCTCGGCCAACCGCGCATCCACCTGCGCAGCACGGACTCGACCAACGACCGCGCACGCGAGCTTGCGCTGGCGGGGGCGCCGCACGGAACGCTCGTCACGGCCGCCGAGCAGACGGCGGGACGCGGACGTCAGGGGCGGCGCTGGTCGGCGCCGGCTCACGGCGCACTGTTGATGTCGCTGCTGCTGCGCTGGCCGATCGCCGACCGATCGCCGACGCTGCTGCCGCTGATCGCGGCGATCGCGGTATGCGACGTGGCCGGCGAGGAAGCTCAGATCAAGTGGCCGAACGACGTCGTGTTCGTGCGCGAGCAGAGAGGTGGGTCGGGCACGCTGGCGAAGGTCGCGGGCATCCTCGCTGAAGGCAGGCCGCAGGAAGGTTGGGCGGTATTGGGCATCGGTGTGAACGTGGCCCTGCGCGTCGAGGACCTGCCGACCGAGCTGCACGCTTCGGCGGCGACGCTTGGCCGCGAGCCACGGGAGCTGGAGCCGACGCTACAGGCGCTGCTCGCGGCGCTGCAGCGGCGGCTGGCCGAACCGGCCGAGCGTACGCTCGAAGCGTGGCGCACACGCGACGCGCTGCGGGGGCGTGCGATCGCCTGGAGCGCGGGAGAGGGACGCGCGGAGGGGGTGGACGGCGCCGGGCGCTTGGTCGTCGCGCTCGCGGGCGGCGGGCGCACGACGCTAGACGCCGGCGAGGTGCACCTGCAACTCGCCGGCTAACAGGCGCTCGCGGCGATCGTCGGCTGGGCAGCGTTGTCGCTCGGAATCGTCACGGCGTAGCCGACAGTGGGGCCAACGCAGACGTTGACCCGGTGGCCGCCGGAAATCGCGGTCTCGGTGACTGTGCTCGCCTGGACCGCATACGGGCCGGCGGCGAGCAGCGTCGTGAACAGTGCACTTGAGCCGGTGCGCGTGTCTTCGAGCGCCCAATCGGGCTGCTTGGCGCCGTAGCCGTTCGAGTACCAGCCCTGGATCGGTTCGGTCGCGCCGGACACGCTCTGCACGGTCAGTCCCGACGGGTCACCCTGGCTGATCGTCAGCGTCGGCGTGCCCGCAGCATTGGTCACATACGTGTCGGCGCCACTGCCCCGCACGGTCGACCCGGGCGCCATGTGCCACATCTGCGTGTACCGGTGCGAAGCCGAGCCGGCGAGGTCGTCGAGCACGAGCGTAAGGCCCTGGCGCAGCACGACGATCGTGCGATGGTGCATCACGCCGGCGTACAGACCGCTGAGCCCGCTCGCCCAGGCCGCCCCGCCGGCCGAGCCGTGGCTGCCGGCCTGCGCCGAGCCCTGCGCCTGATCGCCGCCGTCGACGACGACGGTGTTGTTCGAGCGTGTCCCGTGGAAGTACTCGAGCCACGGTTCTTCGGTGTAGGTATAGAGACCCGAGGTGGGCAGCAGGGTGCTGCCGTTGGAGTACATCGTAATCCCCATCGCGTCGAGGTCGGAGTGGCTCGTGCGATAGATGCCGGCGTTGAACGTGACGTAGGTCTGATTGGGCAGGTTCGAAAGTGCGCCGAGCGGCGAGCGGATGACGAGCTGGCCTGACACCGGAAACAACACGACGCCGTCAGGCGGCGGCGTGCCCGCCGCACCGCGCGTGAAGGCGAAGGCGAATTCTGGGTCAGCGGCGGCCATCGGCCCGTACACGTTGGGGTCCTGGCTGGGCATGTACGTGGTCGCCGTGGCGCCGAGCATCGGCAGGTAGCCGTTGGGCTGTGTGATCTCGGCCGTGTAGCGCAGCATCTTCGTGGCTGCTTCGGAGTACGGGGCAGCGAGCGTCGGCTCGTAGCGCTTGGCCCACTGCGCGATCTGGTAGACGAGGCCGAGCACGTACACCTGGTAGAAGGGCGAGTTCTCGACCTCGACGCCGTCGGCATCGATCGTGTTGACGAGCATCGTTTTCAAACGTTCGAGGGCGAGCGTGCGCCAACCGGCGGCGCCGGTCATGTGGGAAAAGTTCTCGGCGAGCAGCAGCAGCGCGGCGCCCTCGTTGAAGCCGTGGTTGAAGTCAGCCTCGAAATGCCGTGCTTCGGCGAGAAAGCCCCCCAGCTTCTGCAGCGATCGGGCGAGCCCTTCTTCGAGATCCTTCGGCAGTGCGCCGGCGATCTTCAGCTTCACATACATGTTGACCAGCTCCATCGCGCGGTAGGCCGAGGTGTGGCTGTTGTCGAACGTGACCCTGTTTTCGGCGCGCGTGCGGTCATCGGCCGCGTAGGAGCGCAGGATCGCGATCAGCTTCTCCAGGTACGGCGCGTAGCCGGTCTGCTCCCACTCGTACAGCAGCGTCGCCTCGGGACGCAGGCCGTAGAAGTAGAACTCCCAATAGGCTTCGTGGTAGGGATCCTCCTGCCACGTCAGAGGCCAGTCGAGATGGGGCAGCGGGTAGCCGCGTGCGGGCCACACGTCGCCGAGCAGGTTGCGCGCGCTCGCTTCATCGCCCTCGTCCATTTCGGCGTAGGCGCTCTCCTCGCCGAGCACCAGCGGCGTCGGGTGCAGCGTCGGGTTGGACACGTGCACCGGCACTTCGCCGATCACCGGTGTGGAAGCGTTCGGACCCCATGCCTTCACGGTCACCGTATGCGGCCCGTTGCTCTCGGCGGCCGTGTACCACGTGTACTGATAGGGCGACTCGCCGGGCTTGGCGTAGCGGTACTGGCCGTCAACGTCCCACTCGACGCGGTCCGCCGGCAGCCCGGCGAGCACGGCGCTCACCTGCACCTTCCCGGACATGGTGCCGGTCGCACTGAGCCCGCCGACGCTCGCCTGGACGTAGTTGCCATGACCGTCGTCGACGGGCCCTGCGCCTTGCGCGGTGACGCTCGCGCTGCCGTGAGAGTTGGTCGAGGTGACGGTCGCAGCGAGCGTGCGGCCGAGATCGGCGAGCACTGGCACGTAGGAAGCGCCGGTCGCGCCTGCGATCGTGGCGCAGGGAGCACTCGTGGCGGCCGCGTAGTGGGCGCCGACGTGACTTCGGATCAATGCGCGCGGGTAGGAGGCAACCTCGTCGAGCTCGCCCGAGAAGAAGCCGCTGTGCCCACCCGCGCCGGCACCGATCTCGGTCGGGCCGGGCTCGGCGATCAGCGGCGCGCGCGTTTCGCGTGAGCCGACCTGCGCGCCGTTGACGTACAGGCGCATCGTCTGCCCGTCGTACGTCGCGGTCACGTGACTCCACGCTCCGGCCGGCAGGCCGGCAGTGTAGTGAACGGTGCTCGCCACGCCGCCCGTCCAGCGCTCGAAGCCGAGGCCCGCGCTCGACAGCCAGATGCCGGTTCCCTGACGCCCGGCCGTCGTCGTTTGCTCGCGCGCGAGCAGAAAGCGATAGGTGGCGTCAATCGTCCGCGGTCTCGCCCACAGCTCGAGCGTGTACGGCCGTGTGCCTTCGTAGTCAGGTGCACCCGGCACGTGCAGCGCGCTCGTGGCACCGTCGAAGGTGGCTGCCGGGTCTCCTCCGCCTGAGAGCGCTCCGTCGGCGACGCTCGTGCGCGAGCCGGCATAGTTGCCCGCCGCGGCGCCTAGCGCGTCGGCGGCGGTCCTCGCGCTCTCGTCCAGCCGCCACTCGTCGCTCGCCCCGTCGGCGGCGACGAGTGGCGGGTAACGAAGGCAGCGCTGCCATTCGTACTTCACGCTGCTAGGCGGCGCACCGCCGACGAGCGGAGCTTCGGGTGCACCGAGCGACGCACCGAGGTGGGCCGGGGCGAGCGTCGTCGCGCCCGCGTTCGGGCTGAGCGCGAAGGCCGATGAGATACACGCAAACGCCGTCAGGCCTTGGAGGCGCACCATGCGGTTTTACAGGCGCTGCTCCTGCGCAAACGCCGAACCGACGGATGTCGTACGCGGCGCGGGTCAGCCCGAAGAGGTCTCGCGCTCGCGCGATTCGCCTGCGGCCCCGTTCGTGCTCGCGGCCTGATCGCCGCGCTTGGCCGCGTTCGTTCCGTTGGCCACTCGGTTCCCGTTGGCGCCAGCGCGGGCGTTGCCCGAGCCCCCTCCCTTGCGCCGCCGGCGCGAGTTGCGCGCGCGGCGCTTGGGGAAGTTGCGCAGCAACTCGCGGGCGAGCGCGGGTGGCTTGCGCGCCATGCGCGTGCGGGCTCCGCGCAGCGCCTCCTCGGCCTCGGGCGTGTGCGCGAGCGCGGCGGCGAGCAGCGCGGCGGCGAGGCGACGGTCCTGCTTGCGCGCGGCGTGGATCAGGCGCCGCGCGTTGCGCGCGTGCGCGCCGCCGGCGGAGTTGACGAGCAGGCCAAGCAGGCGCTTGGTCTCGGGCCAGCGCTGCACGGCGTACTCCTCGTGCACGTCGCGCGTGTACTCGGCCAGCCGCCAGATCCAGGCGTTGGCCTGGTCGCGGCGGCCGATGCGCCGCTCGACGAGCGCGCGCAGCATGATCTTGGTCGCCTCGCGGCGCTCGTCGCGCGGCCAGCCGCCGATGATGTCTATCGCGGTGTCGAACGCGTCGGCATCACGCAGAGCGGGGATATCGGAGAGCGCACGCAGGCGCAGCTGCGGGTTCTTGTTGCGCTGCACGGCGGTGATCAGGAAGCGGCTCTTGAGCTCGCCGGTGCGGTCGAAGTGCAGCATCGCCCGCGCCCTGCGCCAGCCGTTGGGCGCGACGCGCGCGCCGGCCAGCGCGGCCCACACGTGCTGCTCGCCGTAGTCGAGGTGCTCGACGGCAATCCGCCAGAGCTCGCGCTCGAACACGGCGAAGCGCCGCTCCTCCTCTGCGCACACGGGCAGCACACGGCGCTCGACGCGCATCCGTCGCCCACGCCCACGCCGGACGGGGCCGACGACGATCGCGCCGCCGCGATAGACGTCGCGGTCGAGCAGCGAGTGCAGCGTGACGACGGGGTCATCGTGCTTGGTGGCGGGGTGCACGAAGTCGACGACGAGTCCTGCCTCCTTACCGGGGTGCCGGCGCGTGACGCGCCCGACGCGCTGCTGGTAGATGCGCTTGGAGGCGGTCGGAGCTAGGTGCACGCAGACGGTCGCGCGCGGGCTGTTCCAGCCCTCGGCGAGCAGTTGCGCGTTGATCAGCACGTCGATCTCGCCGCGCTCGTAGCGCGCGAGGATCTCGGCGAGCTCCCGCTTGGGGGTCTCACCGGACACGCCCTGGGCCTTGATCCCCTCGGCGCGGAAGGCTTCGGCGAGGTTGTAGGCGTGGCGCACGCCGGCGGCGTAGACGACGCCGGGAACGCCGTTGAAGCGCGTCTTGTAGAGGTTGGCGACGGCCAGGTTGAAGGGCTGCTGATCGAGCAGTTTGGCCAGCTCGTCCTGGTCGAACTCGGTGTCGATCTCACCGCGGCGCAATGGCACCTTGGCGATCGTGCGCACGCCGACGCCGGGTGAGATGCGCACGCAGCGCAGCGGCGCGATCACACCGCGGCGGGCGGCCTGGGCGAGGTCGAAGCGCGAGGTCTGCGTCGGGAACAGATCGGTCACGTGACGGGCGATCAGCGCGCCGGTGGCGGTCATGCCGATGAAGATCGGCCCGGTCCACTCGCGGATCGCCCCGCTCGTCTTCTCGCCGAGCGCGGTGTGCGCCTCGTCGCAGATCACGATCGTGTAGGCGCTCGAGATCTTCCCCGCGTTGCGCACGAACCACTGATAGGTCTCGACGGTCACGGGACCTTTGGAGGAGTCTTCGCCCTTCAGCAGCGGTTTTGAGATGCGCTTGGAGTAGCCGCGATCGCGCAGCTCGCCGTTGAACTGGTCGACGAGGTTGCGCCGGTGCGTGAGGATCAGCACGCCGCCGGTCTGCGAGGCCTCGACGAAACCGAGCGCGGCAACGGTCTTGCCGGCGCCGGTGGCGTGCTCGAACCAGAAGCGCTTGGCGGCGTTGGGATCCTCGGGCTGGTCGGCGAGCGACTCCTCTTCCTCCTCGCCCTCCTCGACCCAGTCGCGCGGCTCCTCGTCGGCCTCGCTCTCGCTCTCGGTCTCCTCCTCGACGTCCTCCTCGTCCTCATCGTCCTCGTCCAGCTCATCCTCGTCCTCGTCCTCATCCTCATCGTCGGGCGCGGCTCGCTGTACGGGGCCGAGGTCGTCGTCCTCGTCGATCTCGTCGTCCTCGTCTGGCTCCTCGTCGTCCTCGTCCTCGTCGGTCTCCTCGTCCTCCTCGACGCTCGCACCGGCGTCGCTCGATCCCTGCGCACCGGCGCCCGCAGCAGGAGCGTCGTCGGGGCCGAAGATCTCGGCCGAGGCGAGCAGCTCGGGCGAGGCCGAAGCGGCGGCGCGCCCGTTTGCATCGCTGGCGACCTGCGCGGCGGCGAGCAGCGCGGCGAGCGTGCCCGAGAGTGCGTCGACTTGGTGTGCGGAGAGGACGGTTCCGTCGGCGAGCTTGGGCTCGTCGTCGGAGAGGACGCGCTCGAGCCCGAGCATCAGCGAGAACTCCCGGCGCCAGGCGGTAGACGGGTGTTTGGGCTTGGGGCCGGCGGCGAGCTCGGCGAGCGCCTCGTCGAGCGCGCGCCGGCGCGGAGAGCCGGCGGCGAGCGCGACGGCAGCGTCCTCGCCGTCGTGCAGGAATCGCTCGCGCACGAACTTCTCCGCTCGCGAGATTTCGGCGGAACTTGGAATGGGCGCGGCCGCGAGGGCCACTGAGGTGGGCTCGGCCATTGAGAGGCTCTGGACTTCGAGAACGGAGCCGGCGCAGAAGTGGCTTCGACGCGGCTCGAAAAACTGGCGTCGACTGACGCCTTCTGCCGGATGCCTTGCGCTGCCCGGCTTCTTGGTGCATCAGAAGATATAGCACGTCGCGGGCGGGACGATGAGACGTGGATGCGACGCGGCGGCGTGAGCGTGCCGGGGCGAGGCTGCATGTGCAGTCCCCACTCACAGGGATCGACAGCAATGGTATTTACGCCGTGTACATACCATGGCTATCGCTGCGCAAAAAAGCGCACCTTCCCCCACCGCCCGGCAGCGCCACCCGCTTGGGCGGACCGCGACGATCTGCCACCCTTACGCGCGATGACGCCGAGGCG
The DNA here is from genome assembly GCA_963704495.1 of uncultured Solirubrobacteraceae bacterium. Lineage (GTDB taxonomy): Bacteria > Actinomycetota > Thermoleophilia > Solirubrobacterales > Solirubrobacteraceae > Palsa-744. The sequence continues at coordinate 362,022 of OY969911.1, forward strand.
CTTGTGGATCGCAACAGCGGCGCTCGCCCTCGTGGCATTGCTGGTCGTGGGCCTCGTCCAACTGGCGGGGTCCTCGCCGGCGCCGGTCGAGCGCTCGAAGCTGACGCCGGCGCAGATGCGCGCCCGGCTGGCGGGCTCACCGGGCCCACTGGCGGCGCTGCACGTACAGGCGAGCGAGCTGCTCCCAGGCGGCCTGCCGGCACTGCGGGCGCGACTGAGGGCACTGCGTGGCCGACCGGTCGTGGTCAACAAGTGGGCGTCGTGGTGCGTGCCGTGCCGGGCCGAGTTCGGTGCCTTCCAGCGAGCGTCGGTGGCGCTGGGCCGCGAAGTGGCCTTCATCGGCATCGACTCGGGCGACACGAGCCGCGGTGCGGCGCAGGCGTTCCTGAGCAGCTTCCCGGTGAGCTACCCGAGCTACTACGACCACAGCGGCACCGCGGGCAGCGCGATCACGGACTCGACGTTCACGCCGGTGACGGTCTTTTACAACGCCACCGGTGGTCGGTACATCCGCCAGGGCCCGTATCCGAGCCAGGCCAAGCTGGAAGCCGATGTCAGGCGCTACGCGCTGGGATCGGCGCATGCCTGAGCACGCGATTGCGACGAGGGCGAGGGCGCATGCCTGAAATCCGCATCGACCCGCTCAGCGGGCATCGGACGATCGTCGCGGGCGAGCGCTCGCGCCGCCCTGGTGGGGCGCCGACGCTGACGGAGGCAGAGCGTGCACCGGAGCCGATCGACCCCGATCGCGACCCGTTCGCGGAGGGCCACGAGGACCGCACGCCGCCCGAGCTGTACGCGGTCAGACCGGGCGGTGGTGTTCCCAACTCGCCGGGTTGGACGGTGCGGGTCGTGCCCAACCTGTACCCGGCGCTGGCCCCGGCGGAGGACGGAGCGGCGCGGGACGACGAGGCGCCCGATGCGGCTCCGGGCGGCGTGAGGAGTTCGGCGGGTGCGGCGAACTCAGAGCCGCGCGAGGGCGCCCGCGGCGCGGCCCTGACGGAGCTGTTCACCTCGCTGCCGGCGACGGGCGCGCACGAGGTGATCATCAACGGCCCGCAGCCGGTGCTCTCGCTGGCGGAGCTGCCGGTCGAGCAGGTGGCGACGGCGATGCAGGCGTGGCGCGAGCGGATGCGCTTCCACGAGCAGTGCGCGTACGTGCAGCTGATCGTCAACGAGCGTCGCCAGGCGGGGGCGTCGCTGCCACACACCCATTCCCAGCTCTATGGCCTGGACTTCGTACCGGCGGCAGTCGCGCGTGAGCGCGAGCGTGCGAGCGCGTATGCCACGCGCACGATGGGCCAGAGCCTGCTGGGCGACGTCGTGGCCGAGGAGGTGCGCCTGCGCGAGCGGATCGTGGCAATCGACGAGGAGGCGGTGCTGATGGCGCCATACGCCTCGCGCCTGCCGTTCCAGCTCGATGCTCGCCCCTCGCAGGCCGGTGCCGCGCTTCGAGCAGGACGGGCCGACGGGCGCGGCACTGTTGCACGACGGCCTGCGGCGCCTGGCGCGCCACCTCGGCGCGAGCCCGCCGCTGAACATGTGGGTGCGCACGGCCCCGCGCGGTGCCGAGCATTTCTGCTGGCGGATCGACGTGCTGCCACGCCTGACGCATCTGGCGGGCCTCGAGCTTTCGACGGACGTGAACCTCAACATCGTCGCCCCGGAGCACGCGGCGGCGCTACTACGCGACGCTTGAGGCTAGGCTCTCGCTCGTGCCACCAGAGGAGCGCTTCGTCCCACGCTTCGCGGCCGAGCCGCCGCAGGAGGAGTTGCCACATGGCCGCTGGGCGCGACGCCTGGAGCAGGAGCTGCTCGGCGCGCTTGAGCAGATCGACGTCGGCGAGGAGGAGCTGGGCGAGCCGGGGGAGATCGTCTGGTACCCGGACCGCACGTGGCATGGGCGTACATACGTGCCGGCGACGGCGCCAACGAGCGAGGGGTACGAGCTGTTCGGCTACGTCCGCTACTTGGCGCCTGAGCAGGGCGGCGAGCCGAGTGACTTCTTTTCATTTATTGATTTCACAGAAGAGACAGCCGAGCGCAATCCGGACTGGCAGATGGATCTGTGCGACGAGGTGGTTGGCGCTTGGCGCGGAGAGTCGGGCGCAGTGGCGGCGATGACGCTCGTGTGGGGGCACCCGCTGGTCTCGGGTGGGCGGATTGCGACGGCGGAGCTCGCCGGGCTGGCAGTCGATCAGTGCGAGCTGCGCAGCGAGCGCTTCACGCTGATCGCCCCCGACGACTACCGCCACGACCTGCTCGAGATCAAGCTGTTCGGCGTCAGCGGCAAGCAGTTGGCAGCCGAGTCGCTGTATGCCGCGGAGGAGGACGACGACGCAGCGGCGCAGGACGCGCCGGCCGCGGAGGATTAGCCGGGCGCTATTTGGCTCCGCCCGCGTTCTTGCATGCGGCCAGCGCGCGGTCCTTTGCTTCTTGGGAGGGCAGCGGCGAGGCGTTGACCAGTGCCCGGCAGGCTTCCTCGGCAGCCTTGCGCTTCACGTTGACGTCGCCGCTGTCGGCCTTCTGGCAGATCTCTTCGAGCTTTTCCTTGGTGCTCTGCTTCAGGTGAGGCAGCGACTGGACGCCGTGGCGGCACGAGGCGACCGCTGCCGCCCCCCCGGGCAATTTGGGCGAGGTGCTCGTGGGTGTCGAGCTCGTGGGTGTCGTCGCGGTCGAGCTCGAGCTGGTCTGACTCGTCGAGGGGGTCGAGCTCGTGGCGGCACTCGAGCTGGAGGAACTGCTCGAGCTTGACGAGCTCGAGCTACCGCAGCCGGCCAGCAGCACGGCAGCGGCGAGCGCGGGTAGCAACGAAGCGTGTAGCCGGCGAGCCATTTCGCAGATCCTATTCTTTGGATTCGTTCTTTGCGCGGCGCTTGAAAGAGGCCGCTTCCTTGGCTTCTTCGGCGGCCAGCTGTTCGCGCGCGGCTTTTTCACCGGCCGATTCGCCTCCGTTGCCCGTTTGCTGCTTGCTCGGCTTCCTCGCGTGGACCTTAGCTTTGTGCGTCGCCGCGTGGTGCTTCTTTTCGTGCGCGCGCGGTTTGCGCGAGCGCTTTTCGGAAGCCTGCTGAGCAAGCTGGGCTTCGAGCTTCTTTCGTTTGACCGCCACTTCGGCTTCTTCGCGCTTGACGGCGACGACTTCCTTCGCCTGCAGCCTGGCGCGCGCCTTTGCTTCGGCGGCTTCCTGGCTTTTCGTGAGCGCTTCTTCGCGGGCTTCGGCGGCGGTGCCCTTGGCTCCGTTGCCACCCCCGCCGGAGCTTTTTCCGCAGCCGGCCAGCAAGGCGAGTGAAGCGATGGCGAGCGCCGGCGCAAGCAGGGCGCGCAGCGGTCGCACCCGCGCGGGAGCCCTCTCAATTGAATGTCTGGGCCACTGCCACATCGTCATCCCGTTTCGCTCGGAGCCGTCGTCACCTGCTGCTGCGGCGCGGCCTGTGTCGTCGCAGCGTGTTCGGCTTCTGTCTTCTTGCGTTCAGCTTCCTGCTTCTGCTGCGCTTCCCTCTTCTTGGCTTCTTCGCGTTCTTTGGCTTCTTTGGCTTCTCTGGCGCCGGCCGCCGCTTCGCGCTGCTTGAGCTTGGCCTCGGCTTCGTCTTGCAGCTTCTTGGCTTCCTTTTCGGCCTTTTCTTCGCGCTTCTTGGCCTTCGCGAGCGCCGCCTTTTCAGTCTTCTCAGCCTGTTCTTCGGCCGCTTCTTCGCGTCGCTTTGCTTCCAGCTCGGAGAGCAGTTCGCGGTTTTTTTCCGTTTCGGCTGCTTCTTCGCGCTTTTCGTTGGCCGCTTCTTCGGTGCTTTCGGCTGCGCCACCGCCAACTTCGACCGGTTGAGTAGACCCACTGGATGAACTGCCGCAGCCGGCGAGCGACGCCGCAATGCCGATCGCCAAGAGCAGCGCCAGCGGCATGCGCACCACCGCGCGGCTCAGCTTCGACATTCGCTTGAAGCTACCAGTTGACCCCCGGTCGCTCAACTGTCATCCAACGTCAGATCTACCTGCAAACACGAGCAAACGAGCGGGCGGCGACTAGGAGGCGGGAAGGGCCCCACCGCGCGCGCGACTGCCTGCGGCGTCGGACTCGAACACCGTCTGTGGATCGACGCGGGGGTCGATCGCGGCGATCGGCGCACGCGCCTTCAGCAAGGTCTCCTGGTACTCCTCCTCGGCGTCGGATTGCATCACGATCGCGCCGCCGACACCGAGGCTCGCCCTGTCGCCCTCGACGACGATCGTGCGGATCACGATGTTCAGATCGCAGCCGCCGCTCAGCCCGAGGTAGCCGATCGCGCCGGAGTACACGCCGCGGGCCTCGCCCTCGAGCTCGTCGATGATCTCCATCGTGCGCTTCTTCGGCGCGCCGGTCATCGAGCCGCCGGGGAAGCAGGCGCGGATGCCGTCGGGCGGCTCGACGTCGTCGCGCAAGAGGCCGCGTACGGTCGAGACAAGCTGGTGCACGGTCTCATAGGTCTCGATGTGCATCAGGTTCGGCACGTGCACGGTGCCGACCTCGCAGACGACGCCGAGATCGTTGCGCAACAGGTCGGCGATCATCAGGTTCTCGGCGCGACTCTTCTCGTCAAGGCGCAGTTGCTCGGCCAGGCGCACGTCTTCGGCGGGCGTCTCCCCGCGCGGGCAGGTGCCCTTGATCGGCTTGGCCTCAACCCAGCGGTCGCGCCCGACGCTGAGGAACCGCTCGGGCGAGGAGCTGACGATCGCGCTGGAGCCGAAGCGCAGGTAGGCCGAGAACGGCGCCGGGTTGATCCGACGCAGCGTGCGGTACAGCGCGAGCGGGTCGACGCTCACCTCGGCCGTGATCTTGTTGGTCAGGCAGATCTCATATGTCTCGCCTTCGATCAGCCGCTGCTTGCACGTGGCGATGTCCTGCAGGTACTGCTCGTGCGAGCGGCTGAGCTGGAGCGGGACGGGCTGTTCCAGCTCGGCGCCATCCCACTCGGCAGCCTTGATCGGAGCAAGCGAGGCCAGCCGCAGGCTGGTCTCGGCGATCCAGCGATCGGCCTCCTCGGCGCTGCCGGGCTCGGCGACGCAGAGCACGTAGGTGCACTGCTCTAAATGGTCGAATGCGATCAACCGGTCGGCGAACACGAAGGACGCGTCGGGCATCGAGGAGGAGTGCGCAGCATTGCCTTCGCAGTCGGCCTTCAGCTCGTAGCCGAAGTAGCCGACGAAGCCGCAGTTGAAGTCGAAGGGAAGGTCGTGCGAGAGATAGCGAACGCGGCGCATCTCGCGGCTGAGGTAGTCGAAGATCGATTCCTGCAGCAGCTCGACCTCACCGTCGGCTCGCTCGATCCGCAGCTCGCCGCTGCCGACGTCGTAGTGGATCGTCGCCGACAGCGGCCCGCCGGCGGCGCCCATGAAAGAGAAGCGGGCGCGCTCGTCCACCTTGCTGCTGTCGAGCCAGAACGCGGTCTCGCCGGCGCCATAAAGGTTGACGAAGGCCCGTTCGGTGTCGTACAGGGTGTCGAGTCGCTTGACCTTGAGCACGAGCTTCGCACGACTCGCGACCGAGGGCTGCGGCTCGACTGGCGGCGCCGGCTCGGCCACTGATGCGGTGCTGGTGGGCGCCCCGTTGGAGCGCGCCACGAACTCGCGTGTGAGGTCGCGGAAGTTGGCGAGCAACTTGCGTCCGTAGTCGGTGCAGATCGACTCGGGGTGGAACTGCACACCCCATTGCGGGCGCGTCTTGTGCGCGACGGCCATCAGCACGCCATCGCTCGTCCAGGCGATCGGCTCGAGCTCGTCGGGCAGCGGCTGCTCGACACACAGCGAGTGATAGCGCACGGCCTGGAACTCGCGCGGGATGCCGGCGAACAGCGGCGAGTCCTCGTGCAGCACGGCGCTGATGCGCCCGTGCATCACTTCGGGCGCCGAGAGGACCTTGCCGCCGTGGATCCAGCTGAGGCCCTGGTGGCCGAGGCACACGCCGAGCAGCGGCACCTGCGCCTCGCGGATCGCCTCGGCGCAGACGCCGAAGTCGCCCTCGTGTTCGGGGTTGCCGGGACCGGGGGAGATGACGACGTTGTCGAACTCCAGCTCGAGAGAGCTCGGCCCAGCCGGCGGCGTCGTTGCGTACGACGATCGGCTCGTCGCCGTTGGCCTCGGCGAGCAACTGAAAGAGGTTGTAGGTGAACGAGTCGTAGTTGTCGATCAGCAGCGTCTTCAAACGAGATACTTCCTGAGGACCTTGCCGAGCGGGCTGGTGGGAATCTCATCGCGGAATTCGACGGTGCGCGGCACCTTGTAGTTGGCCAGGCGCTCGCGGCAGAAGGCGATCAGCTCGGTCTCCTCGCAGTCCTCCTTGGGCACGACGACGGCCTTGACGAGTTCCTCATCGGCGCTCTCGCCGCCGACGCCGACGACGATCGCCTCGGCGACGGACGGGTGGGCGGCGATCACGTCCTGCACCTCGACCGGGTCGACCTTGTAGCCGCCGATCTCGATCAAGAGCTTCTTGCGTCCCTCGAGATAGAGCTGGCCGTTCTCGTCGAGGCGTCCCAGATCGCCGGTGAAGTAGCGACCGTCGCAGAACGCCTCCATGCTGGCGGCGTCGGCGTCGGCGTAGCCGCTGCTCGCGGCGGGGCTTGCGACGGTGACCTCGCCGACCTCGCCGCTGGGCATCGCGGCGCCATCGTCGTCAACGATCTCAATCTTTACGCCCTCGACGGCACTGCCGACGGACTCGAACGTGGCGACGGGATCGTCGCTCATGTTGGCGGCGATCATGCCGGTCTCAGTGCTGCCGTAGAGCTGGCGCACGAGCACGCCGAAGCGCTCGCCGAAGGCCTCGAAGCCGGCCCGGGGCAGCGCCGTTCCGGCCGAGAAGCAGAGCCGCAGCGAGGAGAGGTCGGCGCCGGCGGGAGCTTCGGCCATCAGGCGGAAGTTGAACGGCACGCCGGGAAAGACCGTGGCGCGCTCGCGCTCGAGCAGCTCGAGCGCGGCGCGGCGGCGGAGCAGGAACGGGTGCGGGTCCTCGAGGATCACGATCGTCGCGCCGGTGGCGGCCGAGCCGAACAGGCACGCACCCATGCCCCAGGTGTGGAACAGCGGCACGGCGCTGAAGATCCGGTCCTCGTGGGTGATGCCGAGCGACTTGTACATACCGGCCTCGGCGAGGCACTGCCCGTGCGTGCGCGGCACGCGCTTGGGCCTGCCGGTCGAGCCGGAGGAGAACTGGTAGACGAACGTCTCGCCGGCGTCACGTGCGGGGAGGCGCTCGGCGCTGCCTTCTTCGAGCAAGGCGTCGAGCGTGTCGGCTTGACCGTGCGCGCTGGAGGTGCTGATCACGCGTACGTCGCCCTGCAGGCCGGCGGCGATCCGCTCGCATACTCCGGTCGCACGTTCATCGCTGATCACGGCCTTTACGCCGGCGCCGCGGAAGTTGAACTCGAGCTCGGCCTGCTTGAAGGCGGGGTTGACCGGCACGACGATCGCGCCGAGGGCGGTGATCGCGTGAAAGCTCGTGACGAACCAGGGGTCGTCGCGCAGCACCAGCCCGACGGCGTCGCCGGGGCCGATCCCGCGCTGGGCCAAGCCGGCGGCGAGCCGCTCGATCCGCTCGACGAGGTCGGCGTAGGCGACGCGTTCCTCGCCGTAGACGAGCGCCGTGTGATCGGGTCGCTCGTCGGCCTGCGCGTAGAGGAGTCCCATCAACATGGCCGCGCTACCGCTGCTTCTGCTCGACGAAGGCCGCGATGCTCTCGATCGAGCGGAAGTTCTCGGCGTCGATGTCGTCGTCGACGACCTTGATCGCGTACTTGCGCTCGAGGAAGGCGATCAGTTCGGTGATCCCGAGTGAGTCGATCACGCCGCCGGCGAGCATGTCGCTGTCGTGGGGGATCGCGTCGATGCCGCGACCGGCCGCGATGTCATTGACGATGAATTGTTCAACCTCGACAGCAATGCTCACAACGGGACAGCTCCGGCATCAAGAGGGTTCGCGAGTGCTGCGTCCGACCATCAGGATTCTCCTTCGGCGCACGCTCCACATCGGCACATATCCACGTGTACTGTAGATCCATCGGGCCGGTCTGTTGGCTGGCTCCACGGCTCCCCAGAGTCGCTTGTAGCCGCGATCGTGCAACGAGCGCTCGATCTTGAAGAGGACGTCGGCCGCGACCCCGCCTCCACGGTGCTCCTCGAGCAGGAAGAAATCGGAGCCGTAGACGTCGCCGGGGCCGAGCTCGATCCCTAGCCCGAGCTTGCGCAGATCGGGGTAGAGGACGTCTACGTCGCGGTCGACCCACCAGTAGTAGCCGACCACCTGATCGCCGCTGTAGGCGACGAATCCATGGAAGCCCTGCTTCACATACCGCGCGAAGCGACGGTCGATCCGCTTGCGTGCACGCTTGCGATTCAGCTCCGAGAGCCCAGGTAGATGCCGGGCCTCGAGATCCTCGACGCGTAACTCGCCGAGCTGGAAGGGCTCGGCGATCGCGTCAAGATCCTTGACGATCACGATCAGCCGCAGCTCGGAATAGAAAGGACGGAGCAGTCGACGACCCACCGCCATGGCCGTCTGGCGCGCGCCGTGCTCGTGCAGATAGCGGCGGAACGTCGATAGCACCGCCCGCACAATGCCACAATGCGCTGGTGCCCGGCTTGCTCTGGCCCGACCAAGCGATTGGGGTCTTCGAGACGATGCTGGTGCTCGACGGCTCGCCGATCGAGCTCGATCCTCACCTGAGGCGATTGAGCGCGAGCGTACGCGAGCTGTTCGGCGCCGAGCTGCCGCCGGGGACGCGTGAGCTGGTGCTGCAACGGGCATCGCCACTGCCGGTCGGCCGCCTGCGCCTGACCGTGGCCCCACGCGACGACGGCTCGCTCGGCACGGCGGCGGTCACGGCCAAGGTGGACCCCGAAGACCTCTTCCCCTCGTGGGAGCGGGCGATGGCGCTGCGCCCGTTCGTGATCCCGGGCGGCCTGGGCGAGCACAAGTGGGCCGACCGCGACGGGCTGGCATGGACGGAAGCCAGCGAAGCCAAGGGCGCCCTGCCGCTCGTGCTTGACAACGGCGAGGAGGTGCTCGAGGCCTCGCGCGCCAACGTCTTCGCGGTCGAGGACGGCGTGCTGGTGACCCCGGCCGCCGACGGGCGCATCCTGCCGGGTGTCGCTCGGGCGCGCGCGATCGAGACGGCCCGGTCGCTGGGGCTCGAGGTGCGTGAGGAGCGACTCGACGTAGAGCGGATGATCGCCGCCGGCGAGGCCTTCCTGACGGGGTCGGTGCGCGGCATCGAGCCGGTCAGCGCGGTCGGCGAGACCCCGCTCGGCCCGCCGGGCGAGCTGCTCACCGAGCTCACCTCGGAGATGCCGGCGCAGCTGGATGGGCACGAGCACGGGCTCCTCTTCCTCGGTAAGAGCGCACTGAAGATCCTTCACCGGCGGCGCGGCGCGATGCCCCCGCCAGGAGTCGAACCTGGATCTACCGCTTAGGAGGCGGTCGTCTTATCCATTGGACTACGAGGGCGAGCGACGCAGGCTGATCGTCTGCTCGAAGGCTACCCGGCCTCCGCCGCGAGCCGCGCGAGCGCTTGGCCATCGAGGCGCAGCGAGGTCCACTCGTCCATCAGGCGCGCGCCGATGCCGCGGTAGAAGCCGAGCGCGAGCTCGTTCCAGTCGAGCGCCGCCCACTCCAGACGCCCGCCGGCGTCGGGCACACACGCAGCGACGGCCGCCAGCAGCGCGCGGCCGACCCCGGCGCCGCGCTGCTCGGGGAGCACGAACAGATCCTCGAGCCAGATGCCTCGCGTCGCCATGAAGCTCGAGAAGGTCGGAAAGAACAACGCGTAGCCGGCCGGCTGGGAGTCCCGTTCGGCGATCAGCGCCTGCGCGGCCGGATGCTCGCCGAACAGGGCATCCACGATCTGCGACTCGGTCGCGTGCAGCTCGTCGCGCAGTTGCTCGTAGTCGGCCAGCGCGCCGAACAGCTCGAGCAGCAGGCCCGCGTCCTCTGCCGTAGCCGGCCTGACGGTCGTCTGCCCGGCCATCGCGGTAGCCGACATCAGCCGGCGGCCGGGTCAGGGCGATCGGGGCGGTCCGGGTAGACCTCGTCGATCGTGCTCAGCGCCAGGTAGGGGGCTCCGGCGGCCCGCTCGATCGCCGCGGCGCCTCCGGCGAGTCGGTCGAGCACACTGACCACGCCGCAGATCTCAAGGCCCGCCTCGTGCAGCGCTTCGATCGCGGCGAGCGTCGAGCCGCCCGTCGTGACGACATCCTCGACCACCACGCAGCGGTCGCTGCCGTCGAGCAACGGACCCTCGATGCGGCGCTGTAGGCCGTGGGACTTGGTCTCCTTACGTACGAAGAAGGCCTTCGCCCGCGCGCCTCCGGCCAGCGCGGCGCAGGCTACGGGGTCTGCGCCCATCGTCATCCCGCCGACGGCCGTACCCTGCCACTCGGCTACCTGAGCCGCGAGCAACGAGGCGAGCGCGGCGAAACCGGCGGGACGCAGAATCGCGCGCTTGGCGTCGACGTAGTACTGCGCCTTGGCGCCGCTGGTCAGCGTCACCTCGCCGATCACCAGCGCGTGCTCGCGCAGCTCGGCGATCAATCGCTCGCGAGCCGTCCCGTCGCTGCTGGGATATTCGGCCAGGGCGCTCACGAGCGAGACTAATCTAGCGCTGCCCTGCGGCCGATAGCTACAAGGTGCCCTCCGCAATAGCCAGTTTCCTGCGCCTGGCGTCGATTCTGCTGTGCCTGATCGTCGGCGTCTCCTTCGCGCTATTCGCGATCAACCAGACCTCGAACGCCTCCGCACACCAGCAACGCGAGCTGAGCGGCGAAATCCCGCCTCCGCAGGAAGGCGAAACGGCCGCCGAAGCAGCCGCTGCGGCGAAGAAGACAAGCACGGATGGGCAGGCGAGCAAGGGCTCGGCGCGGCGCGCGATCGATGAAGTCGCCGAAGCCGTCACCTCGCCCTTCTCGGCGCTGATCGACAGCTCGAGCAGCGAATGGTTCAAGCGCGTGGTGCTACTGGCGCTCACGCTGGCGATCTACGGCTTTGGCCTGAGCTTCCTCGCACGCGCGATCCGCGTGCGACTGTAGGCGCACGCGTCAGAGGCCAGGCGCGCGTCAGGCCTACGGCCCGGCGTTGCCTTTGACCTTGTGGCTGCCGCCGCCGCTCTCGTTGTACACGTCCACCGGCGTGCCGTACTGGACCCAGCCATAGATCGCAGAGGCGTTGGGAATCGGCACCCGCAGGCAGCCGTGGCTGGCCGCGTAGGTCGGCACTTCGTGATAGCCGTGGATCGCGTAGCCGCGGATGAAGTAGCTGGAGTCGACCATGCCCTCGGAGTTCGTGCCGGGTGTCCTGTTGTACACACGGAAGCGCCCGATCACGGTGGGCGTCGAGGGCTTGCCCGAGCTCATCGTGTACAGCGCGTGGACGCGGCCGCCCGGTTCGATCTCGGCCAGCACCTGACGCGTGAGGTCACCCTCGACGTGCCGGCCGTCGTGCGGATAGCGCACGTGGAAGGCTCCGGCGCCCGCCTGCAGCTTCTCGAACACGGTCAGGTTCGTGCTCGGCACGCGCGCGAGGCCGGTCATCTTGCGGTAGGCGATAACGGCACGTCCGGTGCCTTCGTCAAACACGCCGTTGAGCGGCACGACGAAGTGCAGCGCGTTCAGCTCGGACTGCAGCAGGCGGACCGACGGTCCGTGATCGCGTGCGGACAGATCGGGGGAGGCGAAGCGCACGTTTTCCGAGCGCCCCGCGAACGCGGCCTGCTGCGACGTGGCGTAGTGAACGGCGGCGACCTTCACGAGGCCTTCGCTCGAGCTCGCGTAGCCGATGTGGAATTGGCCGGCGCCGTTGCCAAGCGGCAGCACGCTGACCGCTTTCACGTCCACCTTGCGCCCGTCCTTGTAGAAGGACACCTTCACCTTCTGTTCGGCGACGTAGGGAATCACGATCCCGCGTACGACCATGCGCGAGCCCGCGACGACAAACGGCGGCTTGCCGAAGGCGTGCTGGATCACGAGCTGGATCTTCCCCGCCACAGGCGCCGCCGGCGGAGGAGGCGGCACGGGGGTGGTGATCGGCGGTACTGGCACCGGTGTGGGCGTCGTGGGAGCAGCGGCCCCGGCGGCAAGTGACGGCATGGCCATGATGGCGGCAAGCGCCGCGAAGATCAGAGCGGAGCGGAGTGTCCTCATCGGCGGGATCCTATCCGCCGGCAGCGACGGTCCAGGGCGCGCGATTGCGCATTAAGCGCGTGTGCGCACGCCGCGAGCCCGTCCCGCGCTCATCCGGACGTGGCGGGAACGCGCGCCGTGACACCGGCCCGTGTCAGCGCCAGGGCGATCAACCACAGCACGAGCAGCGAGGAGGCCGTCAGGACGGGGATCTGCCAGCCCCAGTGCTCCAGGCTGCCGAAAGCCAGCGAGTTGTTCACGCAGTGCGCAGCGATACATGGATAGAGCGAGCCGGTCGTGCGGTAGAGCAGGCACAGTCCGACGCCGAGCACGGCGAGCGGCACGAGGTCGAGCGCGGGCGCCGAGCCGGCATGGACCCCCCCGAACAGGACTCCCGTGATGACGGCGGCCGGCCACACGCCGCGCCAGTTGCGCAGCGCCGTGAAAACGAAGCCGCGAAACAGGAACTCCTCGCAGACCGGGGCGACCACGCACGTCAGCGCGGCGCTCAGCAGCAGCAGCAGCGCACCTTTGTTGGTGCCGAGCTTTTCCAGGAGATCCTCTTCTTCGGTCTGGAAGATCGAGGTCCAGATCAAGCTGAACAGCAGGAAGCCGGCGAGCGTCAGCACGGCCAGCCTGACGGCTCGCCAGAATCGCGCCGGGCGCAGGCCGAACATCGCGGCGGCCACCGCACGCCCACCAATCTGCGCGAAGAAGATCGCCACGGCGACGAAGCCTGCGTCCTGCACGGCCGTGTCGGCGATCACGAGGCCCGGCGGCAGGTGCTTGGCGTTGATGTCGACGCCAAACGCGGCGGCCGGGATGTCGACGAGCAGCGAGCCGACGCTCGCGACGACGAGCCCGGCGATCAGCGCCAGCGGCGCGAACCACGGCGACCATTCGCCGACCGAGGACGGGCGCCGCCCGTGCCCCGCACCGCTGCTCGCCGGCGGCTGCTCCTCGGTGAGCAGCGGCGGTGTGCCTTGCGAGGCGTCCATCAGGCCACCCAGTGCCAGGTCGCGAACTGCGCGAGGAAGAACGCCAGCAAGAGACCCGAGCCCGCCAGCGCCGGGAGCCGCAGCCGCGGTCGCTCGGCAAGCCACAGCGCAAACCAGATGTTCAGCGGGAACAGCACGACGAGAAAACGCGGCAGCGACATCAGCGGCTGCGCGGTCACCGGGTAGGAGAGCGGCAGCGCGAGCGCCGCGATCACGTAGGCGCCATACGCGGCGGGCAGCCTGCGCAGCACGCCGACCGTCGCTACGAGCGCCGCCGCGAGGAATGCGAACAGCAGCAGGTTGTGCTCGGCGGCCACGAACGGGCTTTCCCCGCCGGTCGCGAAGTATGCGTGCGCCTGTTGCATCGAGAACAGCTGCCGGGCACCCTCGAACGCGGCCTGCAGTCCGTCCCACATGCCGAGGTAGGGGCCGGCGAAATGCCGCCCCCACACGTCCTGTGCATGAAACGGGGCGAGCGGGTCGCCGCCTGCGAGCCCGAGGTAGGCCATGTACAGCAGCAGGCCAACGGGCGCAAGCGCCAGCCAGAGGACATCCCTGCGCACGCGGTAGCGCGGCGAGAAACCACGTGCGAGCGGGTGATCGGGGCAGCGATCCTCGCGCGGCCCGTACAGGTAGAGGATCAGCGCGGGCAACAGCAGCACGATGCCGGTGCTACGCGTCGCGCCGGCGAGCGCCGCGAGCACGCCTACGAGTGCGAAGCGCCCTCGCCGTGCGGCGTAGAACAGGCCGGCGGACAGCGCCAGGTAGAGCGCCTCGGAGTACACGGCCGAGAGGAAGAAGGCCATCGGCGCGAACGCCGTCACCATCACCGCCAGGCGCGCGACGTCGCCATCGCGCGCTCCAGCCGAGGCGGCCCGAGTAGCGCCCGAGCGGCGCCTGGCGAGCGTCGCGAGCTCGAGCGTCGTCAACCGGTGGATGCCATACAGCGCGAGTGCGAGTGCGAGCAGCGAGATCAGCACGCCGGCGGCGATCAGCGGCACACCCAGCCGGCCGAGCCCGGAGAGCCCGAGCGGATAGAGCGGGAAGAAGGCATCGCGCGAGGCCGTGAACCCGCCAAGGTCGGGGCGGTAGCCGTAGTGCGCGATCACGAGGTACCACGAGGCGTCCCAGCGCGCCGCCGGCGCGGCCAGGAGGTCACCGAGCCAACCGAAGCCACGCGTCAGGCCGGGCGGGTTGAAGGCATGACGAACGGGGCCGAAGCCGTACGTGAGCAGCGTCGCGGCGCCGACCGCCCAGACGAGCAGCCGCGAGCTCCACAGTGCACGCCAGCTGTCGCGCACGGCCGTCGCTCGCGCCGGCCCGAGTGAGCCGGCCACCGCGTCCAGCCTGTCACCGACCCGGGCGATGCCGCGCACGCGCATTCCCCGCGCGGATGAGCGGCCCGTGCGAGTGCGCGCACCGCTGGCTGCGCCGGGCCGACCGGACAGCTCGCGGGCGGCGTCGGCGATCGCGAGCTCGGCTGTGTCTGAGGTCATTGGCGTGGCTCCGCCCGGCGGGACAGGGCGGTGCAACTGGCAGGAAATCACAATCGGGCGGGTAATCTCGAAGGTCGGAGCATGTCTCGACAGGCACGACAGCGCCGGCGCAGGCACAACCGCGCCGGCCCCACGCGGTTTCTGCTGATCGGCGGCATCGTCGCCGTCACGGCGCTGATCATCGGCGTCGTGGCCGCCGTTGCGTACGTGCTGAACGTCGCCCAGGAGGCGCCGGCGATCAGCTCGCTGCACCCGATCATCGGCGGCGGCTCCTCGCAGGTCTACGCAGCCGACGGCACGCGGCTGGGCTTCATCCAGGCAGACGAGCTGCGCACGCCGATCACCTGGGGTCAGATCCCGGCGAACCTGCGCAACGCGACGGTCGCGATCGAGGACCAGCGCTTCTACAAGAACAACGGGATCGACCTGACCGGGATCTTCCGGGCGGCCGTCAAGGACGTCACCCATGGCAAGGCGCTGCAGGGCGGATCAACGATCACGATGCAGCTGATCCGCAACCTGTATCTCGGTGGCGACCAGCACACGCTCAAACAGAAGATCATCGAGGCCAAGCTCGCGATCGACTACGAGAAGAAACACGACAAGCGCTCGATCCTCACGAGCTACCTCAACAGCGTCCCCTACGGCACGCTCGGCGGACAGACGGCGCTCGGCGTGCAGGCGGCCTCGCGGATCTTCTTCGACAAGCCCGCGGCGCAGCTCAACCTGCAGCAGTCAGCCCTGCTGGCAGGCCTGCCGCAGGCGCCGTCGCAGTACAACCCGTTCCGCGACGGCGCCGAAGCCAAGCGCCGGCGCAACGAGGTCCTCTCGAAGATGGCCGAACTGCACTACGTCAGCGCAGCGCGGGCCGACGCAGCCAAGGCCTCCCCGCTGGAAGTCAAGCGCGGCTACTTCTACTCCGAGCGCAAGGAGGACTTCTTCTTCGAATACGTGCGCCAGAAGCTCGTCGAACGCTATGGAGCCCAGACGGTCGCGCAGGGCGGCTTGAAGGTTCACACGACGATCGACCTGCGCATGCAGAGCGAGGCGCGCAAGGCGATCGCCGAAGTGCTCAACGAGCCCGAAGACCCGGCCGCGGCGATCGTCACGATCAACCCTGCCAACGGCAACATCGAGGCAATGGCCGAGTCCCAGAGCTACGAGCAATCGCAGTACAACCTGGCGGCGCAGGGGCACCGCCAGCCGGGGTCCACGTTCAAGGCGATCGTGCTCGCCGACGCGCTATCGCGCGGGGTCGACCCGAATAGCACCTACTACGACTCGCACACGCTCTCGCCGGGCTGGCTGCCGGGCTACCCGACCTACGAAGTGAAAACGTTCGGCGGCGAGCAGAACGGCTCGATCGACCTCGTGCAGGCGACGCTCAAATCGGACAACACGGTCTACGCGCAGTTGGCGGCCGACCTCGGCGAGTCGACGGTCACAGAAATGGCGCGCAAGATGGGCGTCGTCAGCCCGCTCAAGAGCTATGCCGCGGAGGCGCTCGGCGGTCTCACGCTCGGGGTCACGCCGCTGGAGATGGCCAACGTCTACGCGACGCTGGCCGACGGTGGCTACCGCAACACACCGATCGCGATTACCAAAGTGGTCTTCCCCGACGGCCACATCGACAACAACTGGGGCAAGCCGCACCGCGTGAAAGTGCTCAGCGAAGGCGTGACCGCCGAGGAGACGCAGATCCTCAAAGAGAATGTCGAAAGCGGCACGGCCGGACGCTCGGCGATCACCTGCCCGAGCGCGGCCAAGACGGGAACGACGAGCGAACTGGTCGACGCCTGGCTCGACGGCTACACGCCCAACTACGCAACGGCGGTGTGGATGGGCTATCCGACCAAACGCGTGTCGATGACCGACGTGCACGGCGAGCCGCAGCAGGGCGGGTATCTACCGGCGGAAATCTGGCACGCGTACATGTCCCAGGTTGTCGAAGGCAAGACCTGCGAGCAGTTCCAGCCGGCCAAGGAATCGCCCTCCTACGAGCCCTTCTACGGCAAATACGCAACGACCGGGCAGTCGCGCTCCTCCTCCGAAGAAGAAGGCGAAGAACCGAGCAAACGCAAATCGAGCGCGCCGCAAACGCACGCGCCGGCCAAAGGCGGAACGGGCGCACCGAGCCCCTCGCCGCCGGCGCACGAAGAACCGTCTGTCGGTGGTACCGGCGGGGCCGCGCCCGGTCGCTAGCTCCGCGAAATCGGACTTTTCATCCCGGCGCTGGTAGTTTGGACCACGGTAACGTCCAGATTGAGGGGTGCACGCCGGTGCGCGGCACCCAGATGGGGGATTCTCGGAAGTGGCAAAGGAGGACAAGGTCGAATTCGAGGGCGAGGTCATAGAGGCCCTGCCAAACGCGATGTTCCGCGTCAAGCTCGACAATGACCACGTAGTGCTCGGACACGTCGCAGGAAAGATGCGGCGCTTCCGCATTCGCATCCTGCCCGGCGATCGCGTGCGTTGCGAGCTTTCCCCGTACGACCTTGATCGCGCGCGCATCGTGTACCGCCACCGCTGAGCGCCGCGATCGCCGAGCGCGCTCTGATCGAAGCGATCGAGGCCGAGCTCAGTACTGGGCTCGGGACGGCGGGAGCCGTCGTGCGCGGTCCGGGCGACGATGCTGCCGTCGTGCGTGCGCGTCCCTTCGCCGTCGTCTCGGTCGACACAATGGTCGAGGGAACACACTTCCGCCTGGGCCCTGGGCGGGAAAGCACCGCCGACGTCGGTCACCGCGCGCTGGCCTCTGCCCTCTCGGACCTGGCTGCGATGGGAGCCCAAGCGGGCGAGGCGTATCTCGCGCTCGGGCTGCCGCGCGGCCTCGGCGAGCGGGACGCACTGGCGCTCGTGCGCGGCGCGTCGGCGCTGGCCCGAGAGACGGGCACGCAGATCGCCGGTGGCGACATCGTCAGGGCGCCGGCGCTGAGCGTCTCGGTGACGGTCGTCGGGTGGGCCGAGCGCGAGCAGGAGCTCGTGGGGCGCGATGGCGCACACGAGGGCGAGCTCGTCGGCGTGACCGGGACGCTCGGCGCGGCGGGCGCGGCGCTGGCGTTGCACGAGGCACCCGAGGCCTTGCTCGAGGCGGCCGGCAGTGCAGGCGCATCAGTGCTGGCTCGCGCGCACGCGCCGTGGCCGCGGCTGAAGGAGGGCCGCGCGCTCGCCGCGGCAGGCGCGAGCGCGATGATCGATCTCTCCGACGGGCTTGCCACCGACGCCGCACACCTCGGCCGGGCAAGCGGCGTATGCCTGCGCGTGCAGCTTGCGAGCCTGCCCCTGGCCGATGGCGTCACCGAGGTCTGCGCGATCGCAGCGATCGGCTCGGACGCACCTGAGCTGGCGGCGACGGGCGGTGAAGACTACGAGCTGTGCTTCTGCGTGGCGCCGGAGCTGCGCGAGTCGGTTGAGGCGGGCCTTGCGCGGGCCGGCGGCGCACGCGTCACGTGGATCGGCGAGGTGCTCGCCGGGCCGCCAGGGGTCTCGCTAGTCGCCGGGGATGGACGTGAGGTGCGGCTGCACGGGTTCGAGCACGCCTGGCAGTGACGGACCGGGGGGCGCCGTCACACGCTTGGCCGAGGCCGGCTGTTCGAGCTGATCGCCGGTCAAGGCTTCCGGGGACCCGGGCGGGCGCTGGGCGAGCGGCACGCGCC
Source organism: uncultured Solirubrobacteraceae bacterium (assembly GCA_963704495.1). GTDB lineage: Bacteria > Actinomycetota > Thermoleophilia > Solirubrobacterales > Solirubrobacteraceae > Palsa-744. The sequence continues at coordinate 380,307 of OY969911.1, forward strand.
CGGCGCCGACCGGCACGGTGCGCACGAGCCGTGCGTAGATCAAGAGCCTTTTGGCCGCGCTGAACAGGGGCGTGCACGCGGACAAAACCAGGCGCGAGTAACCGACGTTGCCGACGGCGGCATTGACGTCCGTGGGAGCCACGACCTTTTTGCCGATTACCGTGTAGGTGAAGCGCGCGTAGGGCATGCGCAGCGTGATCCTGTTACCACGCCGCAACTCCTCGACGTGGCGAAAGGGCGCGAGGTAGGTGGTGCGATGCCCGGCGATCGCCGTCGTGCCGGCCATCCCGGGAAAGACGGTTTCCGAGTAGATCCCAGGGCCACTCTCCAGGTCAGAGGTGTTGGTGCCCTTGACGACGACGAAGCTCGCCCCGATCCGGGGGATCTCGATGCGCCCGACCGGGCTGCCGTCCTTTGCGTGGCCCTCGAGCCTGCCGGCGAGATAGGCGACGCGCCGGCGCACGTCGTCGAGATCGACGAGCCGGCGATCTTCTTCGGCCGTGGGCGCGGCGCGTTCGACTTTGACCAGCGCGCCGCTCAAGTGGTCCTGGCGCAATTTGGCGTACAGCGCCGAGAACGGCTCCTGCCACAGCAGCGTCACGCCTGCGTCGGCGAGCGCGATCCCACCGGCGAGGATCAGCAGCACGGCGAGCGCGCGCAGCGCGCGCTGCGACCGGCGCGCACGACGATCGGAGGAGAAGCGCGGGCCGCTCCGCGAGACTGGTGTCAGTGGGATCTCAGGCATTCTCGCGCCCAGCTATGGAGACCTATCGTCGCAGAGCCGACTCGGTGCCACCGAGGGAACCGGGCCCCGCGTATGACATGCGGCCCGCGAATCGTGATCTCCTCGTAGGGCTCATCCCCTGCTCCGGCGAGCGGCGGTCCGCTCGTCAGCGACAGCATGACCGTCGCCGCGGCGCACCCGAACCCGATGCTCCAGAGCAGCGCGGCGGGCAGGCCGATGTGCCCGCCCGCGAGCAGCAACACGCCCATCCAGGCGACGCGCCCGGGGCCGAGCCCGAGGTGGTCGGCGTAGAAGGACATCAGCAAGACGAGCGGGATCGCGCCCACCAGCACCAGTCCGAGCCCCGCTACCGGGCGCGGTCGAAGCTCGGGCGAGACAATCAACAGCCAAGCGTGCATCGCCGGCAGCAGCAACAACGCGGCGATCGGGTCGGCCAGCCATACGATCACGCCGAGCGCGAGCATTACCAGCAGCATGCCCACGCCGCCTGCATCGGATTCCGGCCTGGCTCGCAGGCCAAGTCGCCGCAGCGTCATCGGCCATAGAAGCCAGGCGAGCCCAAGCACAAGCAGCACGGCGAACACGGACAACGCCGCGGAGGCATCGAACGACAGCGCCCTCGGCGGAATCGGCGAGGACGGAGCGGCGCTGACGATGCCGAGCGCGCCGAGCAGGACGGCGAACAGCGCGGCGATCGCGAATGGCACCGCGCACAACAACGTCCACAGCGACCAGCGCGCCACTCCGAGCCGGCGCCGACGGGCGCGCGCGAGTCCGTCGGCAGCGAGGATCAGGGGCGGCAGCAGGAGGGTGCCGACGAGCAGGCGCAAAGCCCACGCCGGGATCGTCTTGCGCTGCACGAGCAGACCACCCTGCATTGCCTGCGGAACGTCGGGCCCGGCGTCGAGCGCGTCGAGCGCGCTGAGCACGGCGCGGCCAAATCCCTGCAGGCTCGCGGCGCTCACGCGATCAGAGGCGGAGGGTCCGCTTTCACCGCTGACCTGCACGAGCACCGAGGGGATTCCGGCAGCGTTCAGGGGACCCTGTTCGCCCACGGTCAGCGGGAAGGCGAGGTTGGCAAGCTGGCCGAAGCCGCTGGGCGCGCCCGGGTCGATACCGGCCTCTCGCGTGATCGCGTCCTGGACTGTGCGCTGCAGCTTCACCGGCGCGGAACCGGAGGCGTCGGAGTAGGGCACGACGAACGGCCTGTGCCGTGCCGAGCCCGCGAGGTCGCCGATCACGATCGCCGCATCGAACGGCCCGGCGTGGGCGGCGGCGAAGTCGACGGCGCCGGCGTCGCCGCCACTACCACCGCTGGTGGAGACGAGCACGATCGCGCGCTGGGTCTCGCGTGTGGCGAACACGCGCGCGAGCTCGAGCAGCGTGGCGGTACCGGATAGCTCGGCGCGAGCGCCGGTACCTGTCGCGTCGCGGTGAGTGACGATCACGATCGGCTTCTGCGCGGTCGAGCCCGGTCGCTGAGCGATCACGGACTCCAGTTCCTGCTCGCCGTCGATCGTCTGTCCCTGAAAGCGCCGCGCGTGCACCGTGAAGCCGCCACCGGCGGCGCCGCCGAGCGCCCGCAGGGTTTGCGCGATCTGCCCGGCAAGCGCCTGATCGCCGGCACTCCCTGGGCGGCGGTGCGGAAACTCGGTGGCGAGGCTATTCAGCTCGGCGAAGGCGCGCTGGCCTTCGAAGGCGTCGGGAGCCAGCGAGGAGCGCAGCGGCCCGGGGCGTCCGGTGAGCGAGAATGCGGCCACGGCGAGGGCGATGAGGAACGGCAGGAACGCCGCCCGATAGAGCCGCCCGTTGAGCATGTCTAGACCATAGTTCCGCCGGCGGTCCTCCGCGCGCGCTGCCGGCTTGTCCATCGGGCCAAGGGAAGCGCACTCCTTTAGGTATCGTGCGGCCGCGTGCTGCAGCCCGTCGCCGTTGGCAACAAGACGCTCGCCGATTACACGCATATCTGCGGTCGCGAGCTGATCGCAGAAATCCGCGAGCTCGCCGAGCCGCTGCAGGGCGACCGGGTCGTGCACATCTCGGCCACCGCGTTCGGCGGCGGCGTCTCGGAGATCCTCTACACGCTGGTGCCGCTGATGCGTGACGTCGGCCTGGACTGCGAGTGGCAGGTGATCTACGGACGCGAGGAGTTCTTCAACGCGACCAAGCTGATGCACAACGCGCTGCAGGGAGCACCACAGGACCTCGACGAGGAGCAGTGGGCGACGTGGCGCCAGTACAACGAGATGAACGCGCGCGAGCTGTCGGGCGGCTGGGATGTGTGCCTGGTGCACGACCCACAGCCGGCCGCCCTATTTGGCCTGGTGCCGGAGAAGGCCAAGGGCTGGGTGTGGCGCTGCCACATCGACGTGTCAACGCCGAACCCGGACACGATTCGCCAGCTGCTGCCGTACATCAAGGACTATCCGCAGACGCTCTTCCACATGCAGGAGTACGTGCCGCGGGGGATGAACGGGCACGTCAACGTCGTGCCACCGGCGATCGACCCGTTGACGCCGAAGAACATGGCGCTCTCGCCGGAGGACGGCGCGTTCGTCTGCGGCCAGTTCGGGATCGACGTGGACCGTCCACTGATGTGCCAGGTCTCGCGCTTTGACCCGTGGAAGGACCCGCTGGGCGTGATCGACGCCTACCGCGTCGTCAAGGAGTCGATGCCCGAGGTGCAGCTCGCGCTGGTCGGCTCCATGGCCAGCGACGACCCGGAGGGTTGGGACTTCTTCAACGCGACGATCGCACACGCCGACGGCGACCCCGACATACATATCCTCAACAACTTCAACAACGTTGGTGCGATCGAGGTCAATGCGTTCCAGTCGCACGCGGATGTGTTGATCCAGAAGTCCACGCGCGAGGGCTTCGGGCTGACCGTCTCGGAGGCAATCTGGAAGGCGCGCCCGTTCATCGGGGGCAACGTCGGCGGCATCCCGCTGCAGATCGAGGATGGCGTCACGGGGTTCCTCGTCTCGAGTGTCGAGGAGTGCGCGGAGCGCTCGCTCGAGGTGCTCAAGGACCCCGCCCTCGGCAAGTTCCTGGGCAGGCGTGGCAAGGAGCACGTGCGCACCCACTTCCTCACTCCGCGCTACCTGCGCGACTACCTGAAGATCTTTACCGAGCTGAAGACTCAGTAGTGGGCATCGATGTCGCGCGCTCCGATCAAAGCGCCGACCGGATGGAGGCACGAGCGTGACCTCTAAGAGCGTTCCGCTGGTCTTGGTGAGCAACCGCGGCCCGGTCACCTTCGACGCGGCCGGCGAGACCGAGCGCGGCTCCGGCGGCGTCGTCACGGCGCTCACGGGGCTGGCTACGCATCGTGAAGCGATCTGGATCGCCTCGGCGATGAGCGAATACGACGCGAAGGCCTCGGCGGAGCACGGCGGCCGTTCGTTCCCGGTGCGCTCGCCGACGGGCGACGTCGACTTCCGCGTCCGCTTGGTCGTCTCAGACCCGGACGCCTACGACCGCTTCTACAACGTCGTCGCCAACCCGATGCTGTGGTTCATCCAGCACTACCTGTGGGATCTATCGAACGCACCGGATATCCGCCGAGAGGAGATCGAGGCCTTCGAGTTCGGCTACAACGCCGTCAACGATGACCTCGCGCAGGCCGTCGTCGAGGAGCTCGAGGGAACCGAGGAGCCGGTCGTGATGATCCACGACTACCACCTGTACACGCTGCCGGGGCTCATCCGCCGCGCACGCCCGGACGCATTCCTACACCACTTCGTGCACATCCCCTGGACGCAGTCGGATGCCTGGCGCGTGCTGCCGACGCGGATTCGCGAGGAGATCTTCACGGGCCTCTTGGCGAACGACATCATCGGCTTCCACACGCGCTCCTATCGGCGCAACTTCCTGCAGTGCTGCCGCGACCTGATGGGCCTGGAGGTGGACTTCGAGCGGGGTCTGGTGATCGCGCCGGGGGGCGAGCGCGAGGTGTGGGTGCGCGCGTATCCACTGCCGATCGACCACGAGGCGACACGACGCGTGTCCCAGCGCGAGCGTGTGGAGCGATTCGAGCAGGAGCTGCTGCGTCGCCGCCGCGACTTCCTGATCCTGCGCGTCGACCGCGCGGACCTGAGCAAGAACGTGCTGCGCGGCTTCTCCGCGTTTGATCTGTTCCTCGAACAGCACCCCGAGTTCTCAGAGCGCGTGACGTTCGTGGCCCAGCTGATGCCATCGCGTACCGACGTACCGCAGTACGCCGAGTACCTCGAGGCGATCGAGGCGCTCGTGGCGGTCGTCAACCATCGCCACGGCACGCCCGACTGGATGCCGATCCAGCTGAAGCTGAGAGACGACCTCGAGGAGGCGATGGCGGCCTACAAGCACTACGACGTGCTGCTCGTCAACGCCATGTTCGATGGTATGAACCTGGTCGCCAAGGAGGGTCCGATCGTCAACGAGCGCGAGGGCGTCTCAATCCTCTCGGAGAACACGGGGGCACACGAGGAGCTCGGCGAGTTCGCGCTGTCGGTCAACCCGTTCGATATCCAAGAGCTGGCGGACTCGATCCACGCCGCGCTGACGATGGCGCCACAGGAGAAGCAGCGGCGCGCTCAGGGGCTCGTGCAGATCGTGACCTCGCGCGACCCGGGCGACTGGATCGACGAGCAGCTGGCGGACATCCGCGCGAAGGGCCGGACCCGCTAATCTTGCTGCTCGGCGTGCCGTGCCTTACAGCGGTGCGTCGGCTCTCGCATGACATTGCCTGCACCGACATACGACCTAGTGCTGCTGCTCGACCCCCAGGCCGACGACGCGACGCGTGCGAAGCTCCTCACCGACACGCGCACCTCGATCTCGGCGCAGGGCGAGTTGCTGCGCCACGACGAGTGGGGCGAGCGGGCGCTGACCTACCCGATCGAGCGCAGGGCCAGCGCGCGCTATCACCTGATGCAGTTTCACGTGGCCGACACGGAGTTGCTCAGCAGCCTGGATCGCACACTGCGGCTAGCCGACGAGGTGCTGCGCTTTCGCATCATCAAGCTGGCGCCGGGCGTGCCGACGGCGCCGGACATGAGCGCCACCCCGGCGGCGGCGCGCAGCGAGGCCACGGAGGGCGAGCCGACGGCGGCAGCCGAGGCGGCGCCGGCAGAGGCCGCGGCGCAAGAGGCACCTGCACCAGCAGAGGCCGCGGCCACTGAGGCCACGCCGCAGGCTCCGGCAGATGCCGAGGCGGCGACCGAGGTCGCGGTCGGCGAGCCCAGCTGAGCCGGCTGCGGGCGAGCCGCCACAGCAGCGGCTCGATCAGACTGCAAGCCGGACGCCAAGCGCCTATGCCCTCGCGACGGGCGTAATAAGATCGAAGACATGGGCTGGGCTGAAGACATGGGCGAGGGTGCGGCGAACCGCACCGATGTGCTGCGTGCGTCGCCGCCGATGTTCGAGTCGCGCGTGCTCGATGCGCTCTCGCGCGTTCATCCGATCGTGCCGGTGCTGATCTTCGTGCCCGGGATCGCTTACCTGGAGGGCTGGAGCCTTTCCAGCATCAACGTGCTCCTCTCGCTGGCGCTGCTGATCGGCGGCTACGCCTTGTGGACGCTGTTCGAGTACTGGCTGCACCGGATCGTCTTCCACTTCGAGCCGGAGGCGGGCCTCGGCGCACGCATGCACTGGATCATCCACGGCGTCCACCACGACCACCCAAATGACCCGATGCGTTTGGTGATGCCGCCGGCCGTGAGCGTGCCGTTGGGCGCGGCCGTGTTCGGCCTGCTCTACCTGGCCTTCGGCGAGGACTACGCCCCGGGCATCGGCGCGGGCTTCTTCGTCGGCTACCTGGTTTACGACATGATGCATTACTACTTGCACCACTTCCGCGCACGGGGACCGGTCGGACGAATGCTGCGCGAACGGCACATGCGCCACCATTTCCAGGACGACACGCGTGGCTTTGGCATATCGGCGCCTTACTGGGACGAGGTGTTTGGCACCTCCCCACGCGCTCGCCGTGCCCCGGCCGGCGGCGCGGACGACCGCAATTAGCGGGCTCGAAGCTCCCCGCGAGAGAGTCGCACCCGCAAGCCGGTCTAGACTCGACCGTTCGTAATCTCCAGAGCGAGACGCCCGAGAGAGGCACGCTACAAGCCGAAAGGAAGAGGAGCCGTGGCCGCCACCAATATCAACAGGGTCGTGATGACCGGGAATCTGACCGCCGATCCAGAGCTGCGCTCGCTGCCGAGCGGCACGTCTGTCTGCAAGCTGCGCATCGCCTGCAACACGCGGCGCAAGGACGGCGCGTCCGGCGAATGGGTCGACAAGCCAAACTACTTCGACGTCACCGTCTGGGGCGCACAGGGCGAGAACGCCGCGCGCTACCTGTCCAAGGGACGTCCCGTCGCGATCGACGGGCGCTTGGAGTGGCGCGAGTGGGAAGCGCAGGACGGCACAAAGCGCCAGGCAACCGATATCATTGCCGATTCGGTGCAGTTCCTGGGCTCGCGTGAAGACGCCTCCGGCGGAGGCGGACCGATCGGAGCGCGTCAGTCGGGCGGAGCTCCCTCGGGGGGCGAGGTGCCGATCGACGAAGGCGACTTCCAGACTGCGCCCGCCGGCAGCACCGGCGACGACGACATTCCGTTCTGAGCATCACCAGTTACAGAGAGGTTCTTGTGCATTCATCCGTTTCCAGGCCCACCTACTGCAGCCGCTTCAGCGGCGAGCTCCGCTGATGGCCAAGGCACGCGGACGTGGCAAGCCGGTTCGCCGGCGCGACAAGAAGGGCGGAGTGGGAAGCGGGCGGCGCAAGTCCTGCCAGTACTGCCGCGACAAGGTCGAGCAGGTCGACTACAAGGATGTCGCCTCGCTGCGCAAGTTCATCTCCGAGAAGGGCAAGATCCGCTCGCGTCGGATCACTGGCTCCTGCCGGCGCCACCAGGTGCAGATCGCGCGGGCCGTCAAGCGCGCCCGCGAGCTCGCGCTGCTGCCCTACGTAAACGAGGGCGGGCGCGAGGACAGCCCGCGACGCGACCGCGGCGACCGCGACCGCTAGGACGACGATGCCGGACGCCATCCTTCTGCAGGACGTTGAGACGCTCGGCGAGCAGGGCAACGTCGTAGACGTCTCCAAGGGCTACCTGCGCAACTACCTGATGCCGCGCAAGCTGGCCCAGCCGGCAACGAAAGGCGCCGTCGAGGCGATCCGCCAGCGCCAGGAGGCAGCCGAGCGCGCCGAGCGCAACGCGATCGAGAAAGCCGAGGAGAACGTCAACCTGCTGAACCGCACTGTGCTGACGATCCCCCAGCAGGCCGGCGCCGACGGTCGCCTGTTCGGCTCGGTCACGGCGCAGGACATCGCCACCGCGATCAAGGAAGCGCGCGGCTTGAAGATCGACAAACGCAACGTGCACCTGCCGGAGCCGATCAAGAACGTCGGCACCTACATGGTCGTCGTCGAGGTTGTAGACGGCGTCCCCGCGACCATCAAGACGATGGTCGTCGCGAAGAAGTAGCGCACCGGGCGCCCCCCGCGCACTCCGGCTGCCCCGCCGCCGCCCGTGCGAACATCTGTTCGTGCGGAACAAAAACATCCGTAGGAGCGGAGAGTCCGGTCGGGCGCGCGCCGACCCCACCCTAAACTCGCCCAACCCATGAGCGCGGTCGCGACAACCAACGGCACGAACGGAGCCTCGCGGGCGGGTCTCACGCCACCCCACAACCTCGACGCCGAGCAGTCTGTGTTGGGCGCGATCCTGCTGTCGGACCGCTCGCTGTACGCGCTGGTGATCGAGGAGGGGCTGCGCGCGGACGACTTCTACCGCGAGCGCCACGGCGCGATCTACGACGCGATGCTGGCGCTCTACAACGAGAGCGAGCCGGTCGACACGCTGACGGTGACCGACCGCCTGCGCCAATCCGGCAAGCTGGAGGAAATCGGCGGGGCAGCCGCCGTCGATGAGCTGACCGGCGTCGTCCCATCGGCCGGGCACGCGCGGCGCTACGCGCAGATCGTGCGCGAGAACGCGCTGCTGCGGCGGCTGCTGAAGGCCTCGTATGAGATCCAGGAAAGCGTGGCCGGACACCAAGCAGCGCCACGCGAGCTGGTGGAGCAGGCGGAGAAGGCGATGCTCGAGGTCGCACGCGACGATCGCCAGCAGGACTTCAGGGCGATCGAGGAGGTGCTGCACGAGGAGCTCGACAAGCTCCACCGCCTGTCGATCGAAGGCACTTCGCTGACGGGCACGCCGTCGGGCTTCAAGGACCTCGACGAGATCACGGGGGGTTTTCAGCCGGGCAACCTGATCATCATCGCCGCGCGCCCGGCGATGGGCAAGAGCGCGCTCGTCTGCAACATCGCCGAGAACGCGGCGGTCGAACACAACAAGCCGGTCGCCCTGTTCTCGCTGGAGATGGCGGAGGCCGAGCTGGCGCAGCGCTTCGTCGCCTCGCAGGCGCGCATCAAGGGCGAGGAGCTACGCAAGGGACGCGTCGCCGAGCAGCGCTGGCCGAAGATCCTCAAGGCCTCACAGGTGCTGGCGGCGGCGCCGCTGTGGGTGGATGACTCCAGCGACGTCGGCATGCTCGAGATCCGTGCCAAGGCGCGTCGGCTGCACAGTCAGTGCGAGGGCGGCCTCGGGTTGATCATCATCGACTACCTGCAGCTGATGCGCACCGACAGCCGCTACGACAGCCGCGTGACGGCGGTCGGCGAGCTGAGCCGCGGGCTGAAGATCCTCGCGCGCGAGCTGGGCGTGCCGGTGATCGCGCTCTCGCAGCTGAGCCGCGCGGTGGAGACGCGACCGGACAAGAAGCCACAGCTCTCTGATCTGCGCGAGTCGGGGAACCTCGAGCAGGACTCCGACCTCGTGATGTTCATCTACCGCGACGAGTACTACAACGAGGACTCAGAACGGGAGGGCGAGGCCGACCTGATCATCGCCAAGCATCGAAACGGAGCAGTCGGCAAAGTCACGTTGACCTTCCAGAAGGAGTACCCGAAGTTCAACAATTACGCCGGGGAGCGCTACACGCCGTGAGCGGTCTCTCCGACGCGTATGGGCCCGCGAGCTCGGCGAGCGGCGGCCCCTGCCCGTACGGGCTGTGCGATGGCAGCGGTTTCGTGCTCGACGAGCAGACAAACACTGCGAGCGACTGCCGCTGCCGCGCGGGGCGCATCGCCAAGCGCCGGATGGCGGGCCTCGAGGGACGCATGCCCAGGCATTACCGCGGCGTCTCCTTCGAACGCCCGCCGGTGCCGGAAATCGCGCGAGTGGCCCCGGACGTGGTTCAGGAGGTGCGCCGCTATGCGCGCGACATCGACGCGAACCTCGATGCAGGACGGGGGCTGTGGCTGATGGGCGACGTCGGCACGGGCAAGACGACGCTCGCGATGATCGTCTCCAAGGCGGCGATCGACGCCGGGCGCTCGGTGGCGATCTACTCGTTGCCGCGCCTGCTCAACCTGATCCGCGCGGCGATCGATACGGAGGCGGGGATGATCGGCTTTCTCGAGCAGCTCGCCGCGGTCGACCTGCTACACATCGACGACCTCGGGGCGGAGAACACAACCGAGTGGGTGCTCGAGCAGCTCTACTCGATCGTCAACAGCCGCTACGAGGACGAGCGGGCGATGATCGTGACGACCAACCTTCGCTACGACGAATTGATTGAGCAGCTCGGCGAGCGGACGGTCTCGCGGCTGGTCGCGATCTGCGGTGACGGGCTACCGCTGTTCGGCGAGGACGACCGGCTCAAGCGCAGTGCACCGGCCGCGCGCCCAGCGGAGTCGGCAGAGCGAAGGGTGCGCTTTGCCGAGGCGCGCGACGGAGATCCGGCCGACAGCGAGACGGCCGTGCAGGCGCGCCTGGCCTGAGCGTCTGGTGCGCCCACGGCGACTGCGGGCTTGGACGGGGCCTACCCTACGTAGACTGCATCGCACATGCCCGGAATCGTGATCGTAGGCGCCCAGTGGGGCGATGAGGGGAAGGGAAAGATCACCGACCTGCTCGCCGAGCAGGCGGACGCGGTCGTGCGCTTCCAGGGCGGCAACAACGCCGGACACACAATCGTGCGCAACGGCGAGGAGTGGAAGCTGCACCTGATCCCCTCGGGAATTCTCTATCCGGGCAAGTGCTGCGTGATCGGAAACGGCGTCGTGATCGACCCGAAGGTGCTGATCGGCGAGCTCGACGCGTTGCGCGCGCGGCGCGTGGACGTCGGCGGACTGCGCATCTCGGCCAATGCGCACCTGATCATGCCCTACCACCTGCTGCTCGACTCGGCCGGCGAGGCAAAGCTGGGCAGCCTGCAGATCGGCACCACGCGCCGCGGGATCGGCCCGTGCTACGCGGATAAGGCGGCGCGGCTGGGGATCCGCTTGCAGGATCTGCTCGACGAGAAGATCCTGAAGAAGAAGATCGTCGCTGCGATGGAGCCCAAGCGCCTGTCACTGCGACCGTTCGAGAAGGACCCGTCGCTGGACCTGCACACGATGACCGAGGAATACCTCACCTTCGGTCACCGCCTGGAGCAGCACATCGCGGACACTTCGAAGCTGATGTGGGATCTGCTGGATGATGGGCAGAAGGTGATCTTCGAGGGCGCCCAAGGGGCGATGCTGGACATCGACCACGGCACGTACCCGTTCGTGACCTCCTCCAATCCGCTGTCCGGTGCGGCCTGCGTGGGTACGGGCGTCGGGCCGAAGGACATCGACGAAGTGTGGGGTATCTCCAAGGCCTACACGACGCGTGTCGGGGCAGGACCGTTCCCCAGCGAGCTGCACGACGAGATGGGCGAGCTGATCCGCTCACGCGGGGGAGAGTTCGGCACGACGACCGGTCGGCCGCGGCGCACCGGCTGGCTCGACCTCGTGGCACTGCGCTACGCAGCGCGGCTGAACACGCTCACGGGACTCGTCGTGACCAAGCTCGACGTGCTCTCGGGGCTCGACCGCATCCAGGTCTGCACGAGCTACCGGGGCGCCGAAGACGCCGTGTTCGAGGACTTCCCCTATCACCAGACGGTGCTGCACCATACGACCGCCGAGCTGACGGAGCTGCGTGGCTGGAGCGAGGACCTCGGCGAGTGCCGTACGCTCTCCGATCTACCCGGCGGTGCGCGCGAGTACCTCGATTACATCGCTGAGCACACCGGGACACCGGTCACGCTGATCGGTGTCGGGCCGGGCCGGGAGCAGACGATCTGGACGGAGGCCGGACAGGAAACACTGCTCAGCCAGGGCAAGGGCGCGGCAGACCCGACGAGCGTCTAGCAACCGGCCAACCGCCAGACCGGGCAAGACCTAGGCGGGGCTCTAGCCTGCAAGGCATGAGCTCACGGCAAGAACAGACTCCCTATCTGGACGCACTGGTCGAGTACGCCGAGCGCGACCCGGCGCGCCTGCACGTGCCCGGCCACAAGGGCGGTCCGGGCGCCGACCTGGGCCTCGCGCAGGCGATCGGCGAGCGCGCGCTGGGCCTGGACATCCCGGCGCTCACGCACGGGATCGACGTCGGCCCCGTGCCGACTCCGTTCGAGCGTGCGCAAGAGCTGGCAGCCGAGGCTTGGGGGGCGACGCGCGCTTGGTTCCTGGTCAACGGCGCATCGCAAGGCAACCTCGCGGCCGGGCTCGCGCTGGCGCACTATGGAAACGAGATCGTCGTGCAGCGCAATGCCCACTCGAGCGCGATCGACGCATTGGTGCTCTCAGGCCTGCGACCGACGTTCGCTGCGGCCGAGGTCGACCCGGAGCTGGGCATCGCCCATTGCCTCTCGCCGGAGACGCTCGACGATGCACTGGCGCGGACGCCGGGAGCGGTCGCGGCGTGGATCGTCTCGCCTACTTACTTCGGCGCGGTCGCCGACGTAGCTGCACTGGTCGGAGTGGCCCACGAGCGCGGTCTACCGCTGATCGTCGACGAGGCCTGGGGGGCGCACCTGGCCTTCCACGAGCAGCTGCCCGCCCACGCGCTGTCGCTCGGCGCCGATCTGGTGATCTCGAGCACGCACAAGATCGTCGGTAGCTTGACGCAGTCGGCCATGCTTCACCTCGGGGCCGGCGGGCGGATCGGCGCTGACGCCGTCGACCGAGCCGTGACGCTGACCGAGTCGACCAGCCCCAGCGCACTGCTGACGGCCTCGCTCGACGGCGCTCGACGGCAGGCCGCCGTGCACGGGCGGCGAGCTGCTCGACGAAACGATGCGGGGGCTCGTGCAGACGCGCGCGCAGATCAGGGAGATCGAGGGGCTCGACGTGCTCGACGAGCGCTTATGCGGGCGCTCGGGTGTGTTCGCCTACGACCCCCTGCGCGTCGCGATCGACGTGCGCGGGATCGCCGCCAACGGCTACGAGATGGCGCCGCTGCTGCGGGAGCTGGGCGACATCAACCTCGAGCTGTACGCCCAGAACGTGATCGTCGCAGTATTCGGCATGGGCGAGCGGGCGATGCCCGAGGCCACACGCCTCGTACGGGCGCTGCGCGACGCCGTCGAGCGAGTGGGACTCGACCCGACGGGCGAGAGCGCCGGCTTCGCCGCGCCGCCCCCGTGGGGCGAGCTGGCGATGACGCCGCGTGAGGCCTTCCTCGGCAAGCAGGAGGTCGTGCCCGCCGAGCAGGCCGCCGGGCGAATCGCCGCCGAGTCGCTCGCCACCTACCCGCCGGGCATCCCCAACGTGCTGCCCGGCGAGCGCCTGACCGCCGAGACGCTCGCCTATATCCAGAGCACGCTCGAGCAGGGTGGCAGCGTCCGTGGTGCGAGCGACCGGCTGCTGCGCACGGTTCGCGTGGTCGCCGAGCGCTGAGGTTCGGCGAGCACGAGGATGAGACGGAGAGGGCCGGTACGTTGCACGACCCTGGTGATCGGCGGAATATGATCGGCGTGATGGCCACGCTCACCGTCTACGAAAAGCCGACCTGCACGACCTGCCGCAAGCTACGTGCGCTGCTCGCCGAGCACGGCGTCGAGTACGAGTCGATCGACTACCACGCGACCGGGATACGGGAAGACGAGCTACGCGGGTTGCTGGGCAAAATGGAGTGCGGCCCGCGTGAGGTACTGCGCATACGCGAGCCGCTGGTCGAGGAGCTAAGGATGGATGAGGCCGGGGTGTCCGACGACGAGCTGGTCGCGCGGATGGTGGCCAACCCGGCGCTGCTGCAGCGCCCGATCGCGGCGCGCGGCGATCGTGCCGTGCTTGCGCGGCCGATCGAGCGGGTGCTCGAGCTCCTCTAAGGCAAACGAGCTGACCCCTCAGTCCTCGCAGGTGAAACTGAAGGGTCAACTGTCGTCGAAGTGGGCCGTGCAGGAATCGAACCTGCAACCTTGGGCTTAAGAGGCCCCTGCTCTGCCGGTTGAGCTAACGGCCCGGAAGGGCGCCGGCGCTGGCCGGCACAGGCAGCGATTCTAGCCGAGGGCGACTATTTGGTCTTGCCCGTCGACGTCGTGCCGCTTGTGGACTTCGGCTGCGCCGTCGTTTTGACCGCGGTTCCCTGGAAGCCGCCTTCTCCGGTGGCTTTGCCCGTGTAGACCGTGCCGTTGGTCGTCGTCGTAAGGATTTGGCCTTCGGGGCCCTTCTTGACCGATTCGAGTTCTTTCTTCACGCGGTCCCGTTCGGCGGCAGGCGCGAGCGCCACGGCCTTGGTCGTGGCCAGGTCGCCGACGCGCGTGTTCTTGGCTTTGTAGGCGTACTCGGCGAGCGCCGCATAGTAGGAGGCGTTCTTCGGTTCGGCCGCGACGACGATCTGCAGCACCTGCACGGCGGAGGTCGGCTGGTTGAGCCCTTCGGCGCCGTACACGCGCAGCATCAGCTTGGCCAGTTCCAGGCTCGGCTTGGGCGGATTCAGCGCGAGGTAGCGTTCCCACGAGCGCGAGGCCTGCGAGAAGAGTTCCTTGCCCTTTGCCGTCGGTGCGCCGGTCTGGGCGCTGACGTACGCTTCGCCTCCCGCTTCGTGGAGCTGCGCGGCCGTCAATTTCTCCCAGGCAGCGAGGTTGCTCGGCTGCTTCTTGGTCTGCTTTTCGTACTTCTTGATCTGGCTGGAGAAGCTCGCGCCGCCGGAGCCTTCGTTTTCGGTCGCCGCGTTGAGCAGGCCGCCGCCGCCCGAGCCAGCGCCGACGCCGAATAGGATCAGCCCACCGCCGACCAGCAGTGCCAGGCCGACATAGATCACCTTGACGGCGCGGCGACGGTGCTTGCCTCTCAGATCGAAGAGCATCAGCTCGTGTGGTCTGGGTCGACGTGGTCGATGATCTGCTGCACGCTTGGCTCCGCTGTCTCTTCCGGATACGGTGCCGGGCTCCCCGTAGAACCCCCGGCACCCTGGTCGCGCCTGGCAGCTCTCCGTCCGACAAGCGCGGCCACCAGGATACTCGCCTCATACAGCACGTACAGCGGGACCGTCTCCAGCACCAGCGTGATTGCGTCGCCGGGCAGGAACGCGGCAACCGCCGCGCAGGCGACGATCGCATAGCGGCGGCTCTTGCGCAGCTGCTCGACCGTCACCAGGCCGATTCGCGTTACGCCTAGGATCACGACGGGCACCTGGAACACGAGGCCCATCGCCAGCAGCACCGTGGCGGCGAATCTGTAGAACTGACTCGCCTGCACGAGCACGTTGAACTCACTCGCATTGAAGTTGACGAAGAAGCGAACCGCCGCCGGCAATACGACGAAGTAGCCGAACAGCACACCCGCCGCGAACAGGAACGGCACGGCCATCAGCAGCGGTTTCGCCGCGCGTTTCTCATCAGGACTTAGCGCGGGAACGACGAAGCCGTATACCTCGTAGAGGATCAGCGGCAGCGAGATCACGAGCGCGAACAGCAGCGACACCGTGATCGTCGTCGTGAACGGCTCGCCCACGCCTAGTGTGACCGGGTTGTCGCCAATCGGCTTCTTGGGGATCTTGGCGACGTCCGCCCTGATTGCCGCGATCAGCCCCGGCAACTGCGCGCGTGTCGCGGGCGACAGGCCGCTGCCCGGACGCTCGAGCTCTTCCAGCGCCGCGCGCGTGTCGCCGGAGAGCTTGAGCACGCCCTGTTGCGCGAGCACGGCCTGGCCGATCGTGCCCTGACCCTTGGCGACCTGCTTCTTCGTCTGCGTCTGCAGCGGTTTGTTGAGCACGCGTAGCAGTTCGTGGTTCTGCCACAAACAGATGCCGAACACGACCGCCAGCACGATGCCACTGATGATCAGGCGCGTACGCAGCTCGTCGAGATGCTCCACGAGGCTGAGGCGCTCCTCGTGGCCGATCGGGCGGATGGCGGTGGCCATGGGCAACCCCAAGCTACCACCGAGCCGTTCCGGCCCGCGCGCCTGGCAGACCGCTCTCGGGCGCCCGCTGCACGGAGGATCGGCCCCGGGCGCAATGCGCTAAAGCCGTCGCTGCCTGCCGTCGATGAAACCCCTGACCAGGCATGCAGACGCCAGAGAGCCCCGACATCCACCCCCGCGCACCGAAGCCCCCGCAGGCCGCGGCGAAGAACGCCGTCAACGGGCAGGAGCGCTCCGGGAATGCGGCTGCGCCTTGCACGCCGGACCAGCTGCACGTCTGCTTCAACTGCGGCGGGGAGCTCGTCTATCCGCTGGACTGGTGCGAGGAAGGCGTGCGCCACTGGCGCATCGTGCTGCGCTGCCCCGAGTGCGAGTCGCGCCGCGAGGGCGTCTTCGAGCAATCGGCCGTCGAGCTGCTCGACGACGAGCTCGACCGCGCCGCCGGTGCACTGCTCGGCGATCTGCGCCGCATGACCCACGCCAACATGTCAGAGGAAGTCGACTTCTTCGTCCGCGCGCTCGACGCGGATCTGATCACCCCGTCGGACTTCTAGCGGTAACGCTCGACCACGGCGTCGGCCACCAGGTCCAGCAGCCCCGCCCGCCCGTCGGGCAAGATCGCCGGCAACTCGGCCTTGGCCTCGGCGACGACCCCGAGTGCCCGCTCGCGGGCCTCGTCCAGCGCGCCGGTCGCGGCGATCCGCTCGCACAGCTGCTCGGCCTGCTCAGGTCCGTCCAGCGCCGCGAGGTCGAAGCTCGCGAGCTCTGGCTCGCGCTCGCGAGCGAGGATGAGGGGAAGCGTGACCGTGCCGTCGAGCAGGTCCGTGCCGCGGGCCTTGCCCGTGCGCTCGACCGGGCCCGAGACGTCGAGCACGTCGTCGAGCATC
The DNA here is from genome assembly GCA_963704495.1 of uncultured Solirubrobacteraceae bacterium. Classification (GTDB taxonomy): domain Bacteria; phylum Actinomycetota; class Thermoleophilia; order Solirubrobacterales; family Solirubrobacteraceae; genus Palsa-744. Next base: position 397,171 of record OY969911.1, read on the forward strand.
TGAAAGGCCAGCCCGATCCTCCTGGCAAATGCGCCGAGCCCGTCTGCCATCTGAGTCGAGCCCTGGGCGGCAGTCAGCGCACCGAGACGGCACGCCGCCTCGAACAGCGCCGCCGTCTTCAGCTCGCAGCGGCGCAGGTAGCGCTCGACCGGCACGTGCGCCGCGTAGGCGTCCTCACGCTGGAGCAGCTCGCCCGCCGCGAGCGCCGAGCTGGCGTCCGACAGCGCGCGTAGCTGGGTCGCGCTGTCATTTCGCGCGAGCTCGGCGAAGGCCAGCGAGAAGAGCAGGTCGCCGGTCGCCACCGCGACCTCGCGGCCGGCCTTGGCCGCGACCGTCGGATGCCCGCGGCGCAGCTGCGCGCCGTCGATCAGGTCGTCGTGCACGAGCGTCGCCGAGTGCACGAGCTCGACGGCGACCGCCGCACGCACGAGCCGCTCCTCGCCCCCCTCCGTATCCGGTGGCCCGCCCGCAGATTCGGCCGCCAGTACGACCAAAAGAGGGCGCAGGCGCTTGCCGCCGGCGCGCACCGTCGCATTGGCATGCGCCGCGAGCGGCTCTCCTGCCCGCGCCGTGACCAGCTCGAGGTGGTGCTCCGTACGCCCCATGCGCTCGCGTAGCTCATCGCCACCGCGGCGCATGATCGCCTCGACGCCCTCCACGCCTTCCGCCGCGCTCGCCGCCTGAGCGCCGTCGAGCGCGTTCACCGGGCCTCACCGCCCGGCATCGCCCCACCCGGCACAGTGCCCGCATGGATCGCCACGATCCCCCCGGCCAGCAGCACATAGGAGATTTCACTCAAGCCGGCCCTGTCGAGCTCCGCCGCGAGCGCCGTCGGTGCCGGGAAGCGCTTGACTGAGCTCGGCAGGTACGTGTACGCCGCCGCAATTCCGCTCGGCACATGAGCTGCCCCGTTCGACCCGTTTTCCGGACCCGAGCGCTCACGCGAGAGGCGCCGCCCGCTCAGTGCGCGCGCGGCCGCCTGCGTAGCGCGCCCGAGCAGTGGCACCAGGCGGTCGAACCAGAGGCCGTAGAAGATCGACAGCGGTGGTCTCACAGGAGTGGTGATCTCGAGCACGACGACGCGTCCACCGGGGCGCACCACGCGCCGCATCTCGGCCAGGCCGCGGCCGAGGTCGGCGAAGTTGCGAGCGCCGAAGCCGACCGTGGCCGCGTCGAAGGAGCCGCTCGGGTACTGCAGCTCAAGCGCATCGCCCCATTCGAAGCGTGGGCGCACGGCGCCTTCGCCCCGGTCCCGTGCGGCTGCCTTCTCGCGCGCCCGTTCGAGCATGCCCTCGGCGAAGTCGCTGCCGATCACCTCGCCGCCCGGGCCCACCCTCCCGGCCAGCTCGAGCGCCAGGTCGCCGGTGCCCGTGGCCACGTCGAGCACGCGGTCGCCTGGGCCCACGCGCGCCAGATCCGCCGCGCGTGAGCGCCAGCGGTGGTGCAGCCCAGCCGTCATCGCCGTGTTCAGCAGGTCATAGACGCCGGCGATGCCGTCGAACATCGAGCGCACCTGCTCGGCCTCCAGACGACCCGACGCGGAGCCCGTGGGGGGACCGGAGCCCATGGGAAGACGCTACTGCTTGAGCTGCGCGAGGAAGGCTACGACCGCGTTGAACTTCTTTGGCGGCAAGTTCTTGAACGATGGCATCGGCGCCGTCGGGTTGACCAGCGTGCGCGCGATCCCCTGTCGCGGCAGGCGTGAGCCGATGTTCGTCAGACTGCGGACCAGGGCCGTCGTTTCCGTTGTCGCCGATCTTGTGGCAGGCAAGGCAGCCCGATTGCGCCACCACCTTCTTGCCCGCTTCATATTCCGCCAGCGTCTTGCCACCGGCGTTGAGCACCGCCTGTGGCGTCTTCATTTCGATCGCAGTCGGCGAGCCGGCGTTGGCACCCGAGTAGGTGAGGAAGGCCATCGCACCGATCACCGCAATCCCCGTGATCGTCGCGATCGGGCGGCGCTCGGGGCGGCGCTCGGGACTGCGGTCGTAGAACGGCAGCAGGAACAGCAGGATCATGCCGATCGTCGGCACGCCGATCGTCGCCAGCGGCACGAGGCTCGGCGGCTTGACCACGCGCAGCACCTCGAAGAGGAAGAAGAAGTACCACTCCGGACGCGGCACGTAGGTTGTCGTCGTCGGGTTCGCCTTCGAGCCAAGCTCCGCGCCGAGCACCAGCGACATCGTGATGATGACCGCCATCACGACACACGCCATCGCCCCGTCCTTTGCCACCGCGTACGGGAAGAACGGCTTGCCTTTCGACTTCAGGATCGCGTACTCGCGGAGGTACTCCTCCTTCTCGCGCTGGTTCATCGGCGCTCAAATCTCGGCTCGGCCATAGTCCTAGGCCTCCGCCTCGCGCAGCTCTGAGCGCTCTTCCGCTTTCGACCACGGCGGCGCGGTCGTGCCGAGCTTGGCCACGAGGTACAGGTGGAAGCCGATCAGCGCAGCGAGCAGTCCAGGGATCAGCAGCATGTGGATCGCATAGAAGCGCGACAGCGTCGTCGCCCCGAATTCACCGCCGCCGCGTAGGAAATCGCTCAGGTATGGACCGATCAGCGGCCCCGTGCCGTTGATGTTCACGCCGACGATCGTCGCCCAGTAGGCGCGCTGGTCGAACGGCAGCAGGTAGCCCGTGAACGACATCACCATCGTCAGGATCAGCAGCACGACGCCGATCACCCAGTTCAGCTCGCGCGGGTACTTGTAGGCGCCGAAGAAGAACGTGCGGCCCATGTGCAGGAAGATCAGGATCACCATCACGCTCGAGCCCCACTTGTGCATGCCACGCACGAACTGGCCGAGGAACACTTCGTTGGTCACGTGACGGATCGATTCGTACGCGCCGCCTGCCGGGTCCGGACGGTAGTACATCGCCAGGAACACGCCCGTGACCGCTTGCGAGAGGAAGGCGAACATCGTCGCCGAGCCCAGCGTGTAGAACCAGTTGGTGCCCTTTGGCACCTTGCGGAACAAGAGCCAGCGCCCGGCGCCGCTCAGTGAGGTGCGCTCGTCGACCCAGTCGACGACGCTGATCCCAGCCTCCTTGGCGTCCTCCAGCGGACCACCCTTGCCGTTGCCCTCGCCCGGGCGGGGCGGCGGGGCCTGCAGCGCTGCCGGCAGCGGAGGAGCGGGGAGCTTGGGGAGCTTTGGCACTGTTCTTTGCCTACAGCTTCTGCGCCGTCGGGCGCGAGGGGTAGAGGTACTGGCCGATGCCGTCCAGCGGCTCGCCCGGGTCGCGCGGTGAGAAGCGTTTGAGCTCGCTGTTGACGCTGAAGCGCGGCCCCACCTGTACTGATTCACCCTCCACCCGCGTGTAGAAGCGGTCGAGCGGGCGCACCGGCGGTCCGCCCACGCGCTTGCCCAGCAGGTCGTACACGCCGCCGTGACACGGGCAGATGAAGCGCTCCGCTGCATCGACCCAGCGCACCGGGCAGCCCAAGTGGGCGCAGCGGCTGGAGATCGCGATGTACTTGGAGTCTTTGTCGCTTGCGTCCGTGTCGATCTTTGGGTTGAACTTGCGCACGTACGCCGTCGTCTTGCCGGCCTCGCCGATGCCGGCCGTCAGCGTGAACGTGACCGGCACGTAGTTGTCTTCGTTGAAGTCGCTCTCCTTGCCGACCGTCTCCCAGTGATGCGGCGTGCTTTTGAAGATCGGGCCGAGCGCGAAGCCGAGCGCCGGCAGCGCGAAGGCGCCGGCAGCGATCGCGCCCGCCGTGTGCGCCGTACCCGTCATGAAGCGCCGGCGCGTCACCGTCTCGCCCTCGAAGGCGCCCGGGATCAGGCGGTCGGCGGTGTATTTGGATTTGTGCTTTGCGTGCTTGTCGGACACCGACAGCGAACAATATCGAGGCGGGATTCAGGGCGTGGCCGCAGCCCCCAGCGCGCTTGTGCGCATCGCCTCGAATGCCTCCGGCGATCCGCCGGCGAGAAGATCCTTTGCGCGCACGTGAAGATCGCTCGAGCCCCAGCCCACGGCCCGTGCTCCGGCTGCCCACACCGCGTCCGCCAGCGCCGCGTCGCCGGCGCCCTGCGCGAGCGCGCTCAACGTGATCGTGTCCGCCAGCTCCGCGACCGCGCGCGTGTCACCCAGATCGACCAAGCGCGCGAGGCCGATCGCATACAACCGGTCGCCTGCGAGCACGCGCAGGTCGGCGTCGGCCGCGCGGACCACACGCGGCGCTCCGTAGTGCAGCAGATAGCCCTCGTAGATCGCCTCGACCACCAACTCGTACTGCTCGGCTTGGTGCTCCGTGCGCGGCCCGCTCGCCGCGATCTGTGCGGGGCTCTCGCCGGCCGTGCTGTTGATCGTGCCGGCACCGCCGGGGCCGGCGTCCTCGCCGGCCGGCCCACCGCCGACGAGCGTCGCGATCAAGCCGCCCTGCTCACGCAGCAGCGCGCGCAGGCGGTCCAGCACTGGCACGCCGGCTAGCACTGTGGTCTCCAGAAACGCACCGCATGTGGTCTCACGCGTTGGTCTCCTTTGGCTCGCGCACCGCCGCGAACGCCGCTGCTGCTGCTTCGATCGTGCGGTCGATCTGCTCGGGCGTATGCGCCAGCGAGGGAAACCACGCCTCGAACTGCGACGGCGGCGGGTACACGCCGCGCGAGAGCAGCTCGCGACACCAGCGGGCATACGCGTCAAGGTCGCACGCCTGGGCATCGGCGAAGTTCACCGGCTCGCGCTCGGCGAAGAAGACCGTCAGCAGACCAGGGACCGAGACGACTTGCACGGGAAAGTCCTGCGCTGCCTCGCGCAGACCCAACGCGAGCCGCTCCGTGCTCGCCGAAAGACGCGCGTACGCAGCTTCGTCGAGCAAGTCGAGCGTGGCCAGCCCGGCCGCCACCGCGAGCGGGTTGCCCGACAGCGTGCCCGCTTGGTAAACGTCTCCCGACGGGGCGAGCATGCGCATCAGCTCGGCTTTGCCGCCGAGCGCTGCCGCCGGCAGCCCGCCGCCGATCACCTTGCCCATGACCGTCAGGTCCGCGCGCACGCCACTGCGCTCCTGCGCGCCGCCGCGGGCGACGCGAAAGCCCGAGATCACCTCGTCGAGCACTAGCAGCGCGCCCGTCTCGTCGGCCAGCTCGCGTAGCAGTTCGAGAAAGCCCTCGCGCGGGGGCACCAGCCCCATGTTGGCCGGCAGCGGCTCGGCCAGGATCGCCGCCGGCTCATGACGCTCGCTCGCCTCGCGCAGCGCATCGGCGTCGTTCCACGGCACCAGCACCGTGCCCGCCGCCGCGCTCGCCGGCACGCCCGGGCTCGCCGACCAACGACTCTGTCGTCGGTGCCCCGCCTGCGTCGCCAGTCCTGAGCCGGCCTGCGCGAGCAACCCGTCGACGTGCCCGTGGTAGGCGCCCGCGAACTTGAGCACGTGCTCGCGGCCCGTCGCGGCGCGCGCCAGGCGGATCGCCGTCATCGACGCCTCGGTGCCCGAGGAGGTCATGCGCAGCATCTCTACGCTCTCCACGCGTGCTGCCACCTCGGCCGCCAGCGCCGACTCTCCGACCGTCGGCGCGCCGAAGCTCGTGCCCTTCGCCGCCGCCTCGGTGATCGCCTCGAGCACCGCCGGGTGGGCGTGACCGTGGATCAGCGGCCCCCACGAGCAGACGTAGTCGGTGAAGCGATTGCCGTCCACGTCGATCAGCTCGGCGCCTTCGCCGCGGGCGATGAACAGTGGGTCGCGGCCGATCGCGCGCATCGCGCGCACCGGCGAGTTGACGCCGCCCGGTAGCAGCTCCAGGGCGCGGCGGTAGGCCTCCGCCGAGCGAGTGTCGGTGAGCGAGGCCATCGAACTACGCAAGCACGATCAGAGCGCCCGATGGGGCGCTCCTATCCATACTTCCTCTCCCACTCCTTGAACTCGTCCGTGAAGTACAGCAAGCGGATCTTCTTGAACTCCGTCGATGAGTAGAGGGTGGCGCGCTCGTGGATACCCGTCTGCTCGGCGATCGCGTCGAGCACCGCGTCGCACTCCTCCTTGGAGCGACCGTGGGCCATCGTGAAGACCGAGTACGGCCAATCCTCGTATGTCGGGCGCTGGTAACAGTGGGAGATGCCGCGTACCGCCGCCATGCGCCGGCCGATCTCCGCGATCTGCTCGTCGGGCACCTGCCACACGCCCATGCCGTTGGCCGAGAAGCCGGCGCGGCGGTGGTAGAGAATCGCCGCCACGCGGCGCAGGATGCCGCGCTCCTGCATCCCCGCCAGATGGTCGAGGAAGGCCTGCTGGGTCATGCCCAGCTCAGCCGCCGCCGGCGCATAGGGCTCTGAGATCACCGGCATGTCACCCTGCAGCGCTCGGATCACGGCGATGTCGCGCTCGTCGTAGGGCTGCGGGTCGAGCTCGATCGGCTCTTTCGCCTCGACCGCGCTGGACAGCGCCTGCGTGTCGCCCTCCATTTCCAGGTCCATGCGGATCTTGAACAGCTTCAGCGTCGGCAGCTGGCGCACCGACTCGGCGCCCGCCTCGCGCGCCAGCACCTCCAGCGTGCCTTGCAGCCCGAGCTTGGAGTCCGGCTCTGTCGCGATCGTGAACCACAGGTTGAAGTCGTGGTTGCGCAGGTAGTTGTGCGACACACCCGGATGCTCGTTGATGATCTGAGCCGCGCGATGCGGGTGCTCCGGGTCGACCTTCGCCGCGACCAGCATCGAGGAGTAGCCGAGCGCGCGCGTGTCGAAGATCGGCGTGACCTGGCGGATGATGCGCTTGTCCAGCAGGCGCTGCACGCGCTCCATCACGAGCGCTTCCGGCACCTTCGCAAGTGACGACACGTGCTCGTAGGGTCGCGGTGCGATCGGGAAGCTTCCCTGCATCAGGTTGAGCAGCTTGCGGTCCAGGTCGTCCAGCGGGATCGCCGCGCCGTCCTTGCGGCTGCGCAGCTTGGGGATTACCTCTGCTCGGCTAGCCATTCGGCGGCGTCCTTTGCGTGGTAGGTGATGACCGTCTCCGCGCCTGCGCGGCGCAGCGAGGTGAGGATCTCAAGGACGGTCAGGCGCTCGTCGATGTAGCCCGCCGCAGCAGCCGCCTTGACCATCGCGTACTCGCCGCTGACGTTGTACGCCGCCACCGGCAAGCGCGTGGCCTGCTTGACCGACGCGATCACGTCGCCGTAGGCCAGCGCCGGCTTGACCATCACCATGTCCGCCCCCTCCTGCACGTCGAGCAGCGCCTCGCGCACCGCCTCCTCGCCGTTGGCCGGGTCCATCTGATAGCTGCGCCGGTCGCCAAACGCCGGCGTCGAGCCCGCCGCCTCGCGGAACGGCCCGTAGAAGGCTGAGGCGAACTTCGCCGAGTACGCGAGAATCGGCGTGTCCGTCAGGCCCTCACCGTCAAGCTCCGAGCGGATCTCGCGCACCCGCCCGTCCATCATGTCCGACGGCGCCACAAGGTCGGCCCCCGCGCGGGCCTGGCTGACCGCCGTGCGCGCCAAGAGCTCCACGCTCGCGTCGTTGTCGACCGTGCCGTCCTCGCGCAGCACGCCGCAGTGGCCGTGCTCGGTGTACTCGCACAGGCACACGTCCGTAATCACCAACAGCTCCGGCTGCGCGCGCTTGATCGCCGCCGTCGCGAGCTGTACGACACCTTCCTCCTCCCACGCCCCCGAGCCCTGCTCGTCCTTCTCGGCCGGTATGCCGAACAGCATCACTGCCGCGATTCCCAGCTCCGCTGCCGCGCTCGCCTCCTCGACGGCCGCCGCCGGCGACAGACGCTCCACGCCGGGCATCGTCGCGATCGGCTCGCGCCCGCGCGCCGTCTCAGAGACGAACAGCGGCAACACGAAGCGCTCCGCGCTCAGCTCCGTCTCGCGCACGAGCCCGCGCAGCGAAGCCGATGCGCGCAGCCTGCGCATACGCGTCTGAGGGAAGGCCATCGTCTTCTCAGGTTAGAGATTTCAGGCCTCCGTGCACGCGCCTGTGCCGCGCGGGCGGCGCTTCAGTCCACTCGGCGCAGGCCGATGCGCGCCGGCGCACCGAACACCACCGCCAGCACGGCCAGATGCAAGAGCGGCCCCGGCAGCGACGGCGAAGCCCCGTTCACGGCCGCGTCCAGCGCCTGCAGCGACGCCTTGTAGGGGAACACGAACGAGATCGCTTCGATCGCGTCGTTCAGGCCCGCGCCGACCGCGCCACTCGGCACGAGCGCAAGGAACGCAAGCGGCAGCGACAGCAGGAACGCCAAGAGCGTCGCCGCCCGCACCTCGCGCGCGAGCGCTCCGATCGCAACGCCGAGTGCCGCGAACGCAACGCCGCCGAGCGCCAGCGCCGCAAGCCACTGTCCCGCGCGCCCCCAGTCGAGCTCCACGAACGCACTGATCCCGGCGAGCATCGCGAACGCAAGCGCCGCCGAGCAGGCCGCCGCCAAGAGCGCCTTCTCTGCCAGCAGCTCACCGCGCGAGACGAGACCACGCGCGAGGCGCGCCAGCGTGTGCTCTTCGCGCTCCAGCGCCACGCCGCCCGAGGCGAGCAGCACGCACACGAACATCAACGAGATGCTCACCGCGACGACTACCGCGAAAGTGTTCAGCGGCGTGCGCCGGCCGCTGATCAGCGTCGTCTTCACCTGAATCGGCTCGCCGATCGTCGAGAGCACGTTCTTGGCCAGGTCGAGGTTCTTCGCCGCGAAGCTCGCGAACGCCGAGATCTCCTCGAGCGCCGCGCGATCCGAGCCCGGCGGCAGCTGCGCGATCACCCCGTGCAGCTTCGCCGGGATCTGGCCAAGGCCGATCAGGCCCGGTGCTCCGAGCAGACCGAGGTTGCGTCCGCTCAAGAGCGCCCCGATCGCCTGCGAGGCGGCCTGCTGGATCTGTTTGGAGAAGCCGATGTTCGCTTGCGCCAGCGCCGATTCGATCTGCGCCTGCACGAGCGACTGCTCGAGCGCGTTGCCGTTGTAGAGCACTTCCAGCTGGCCCTGCTTCAGCCCCGAGCCGAGCCGCGCGGCGATGTTCTGCGGGATCACGACCGCCGCCAACACCTTGCCCGACTTGAGCTCTCCCACCGCCTCGGCGCGGCTCGACGCGCGTTGCGGCTGGACCTGGTCGAAGAGCTGTTCGGCGTACTCGCTCACCGGCACCCGCTCGCTGCCGACCTTGACCGTCTGCCCCGGCGGCGTCTGGTCCACGATCGCCACCTTCGGCTTGCCCGGCGAGCGCGAGATCGCCAGCCCGATCAACAGCGCAATCGCGACCGGGTAGACCACCAGCACCCCAACCAAAAGCCGCGAGCGCCGCAGGATCAGCAGGTCCTTCACGAGCAGCGCCCTCATGCACGCCCCCGCTCCGCGAGGAATCCCAGGAAGGCGCCCTCGGCATCGTCCTCGCCATCAACAGCCCCGAGCAGCTCCCCCGGCGAGCCATCGAACAACATCTCCCCCTCCACGAGCACGATCGCGCGCGAGGCATACCGTCTCACCTCGCCGAGATGGTGCGTCGAGAACAGCACGCTCTTGCCCCGCGCGGCAAGCGTCCCGACGAAGTCCCACAGCCGCGCTCGTTGGGCCGGGTCGAGCGCAGAGGAGGGCTCGTCGAGCGCGAGCACGAGCGGATCGGCGAGCAGCGCGAGGGCGACGTTGACGCGCTGGCGGTTGCCGCCGGAGAGGCGTTCCACGCGATCCTCGGCCCGCGGGGCAAGGCCCGTCTGCTCGAGCATCCGCGCGACGGCGGCGTCCGCGTCGGGGACCTGCTCCAGGCGCGCAAACAGGCGCAGGTTCTCGCGCACCGTGAGGCGCCCGTAGACGGCCGCCTGCTGCGGCGCCCAGCCGATCTCATGCGCGCCGGCTTGCGCGGCCAGCCCGCTCACGGTGCCCGCGCTCGCGCTCTGCACGCCTGCGAGGATCGACAGCAATGTCGTCTTGCCGGCGCCGTTGGGTCCAACCACGGCGACGAGCTCGCCCGCGTCCAGCGCGAAGCTCACCCCGTCCAGCGCCGCGCGCTCGCCGAAGCGCTTGCCCAGGCCCTCTATGCGCAGAATCGGCTCGGCTGCCTGCACTGCCGGTGCTCCACTCACGGCACTAGAGCAGGCTCTCGCGCGAGCGATCCCAGGACTCGAGCGTCACATGCCTGCTCAGGTAGACGACCGTCTCGCGCAGGACCGAGAGGATCGGCAGCGCGATCAGCGCCCCGATGATCCCGTCGACGTGCAGCCCGAGCAGCAGCGCGAAGATCACGAGGATCGGGTTGATCCGCAGCGTGTGTCCGAATACCTGCGGGGCGACGACGTGGCCCTCGAGCTGCTGCAGCGCGATGAACAGGAGCACGAGCCACAGGGCCGAGATCGGATGCGTGAACAGCGCGACGAGCACGGGTGGGGCAGCGCCGAGGATTGGGCCGATGTACGGGACGAGCTCCATCACGCCGTAGAAGACGGCGAACGCGATCGCGTACTTGCTCCCATCAGGGAACAGCCCGACGGTGCCGAAGATCCACAGCGACACGCCCGTGGAGGCGCCCATGATCAGGCTGAACAGCAGCTGCCCGCCGACGTAGCGCGAGACGGCGCGCTGCACGAGGTGCGGGTAGTCGTCGGCATCGCTGCCGTCGCCGTCGGGCATCAACCGTCTGGCGAGCCTGCCGATTTGCTCGCCGTACAAGAGCATGTACACGGACAGCACGAAGATCAGCACGAGGTCGAAGATCGCGCCGGCCGCTTCCGTGAGGATGCCGGCGCCCGAGGAGGCCAGCTTGCTGGCGCTCTTGGCGACTTTGTCCTGGATCGTCTGCAGCGCCGTTTTGCCCTGTTTGACGAGTTCGAGGTGGATCCCGTTTTCGTTCAGTTCTTCTTGCAGCGAGGCGAGGTTTTCGTTCGCTTCGTCGACCAGGTGAGGCAGGTTGTTGGCGAACTTCTGCACCTGGTTGGAGATAGGGTTGGCGACGAGGAAGCCAATCCCGCCCAGGGCGAGGAAGAATCCGACGTACACCGCGAGCACGGCCAGTCCTCGCGGAAGCCGGCGTCGCTGCAGGAAGGCGACCGCCGGGTTGAGGATCAGCGCGATGAGCCCTGCCACGATGAACAGCACGAGCACCTGCCCCGCGACGTTGGCCAGCGCCCACACCGCGAGCAGCGCGATCGGCAACACGGCCAGCTGGATCCAGCGGGGGATGACCGCACGCGCCGGCTCATCGTGGCCCGTGGACGGGCGCGACTCGTCGACGAGTCGTTGCTCCTCGCCCGTCGGAGGCTGCGCCTCCGGACCCTGCTCGGGGCCTTCGCTCACATGCCTCCCATCATCGCCGGAGTATGGCTGAGCCCCAGGCGGCAGCCGCGCAGATCCTGTTCGTCGGAGACGTCGTCGGCGGGCTCGGTCGTCGCACCCTGCTGGACTGCCTTCCGCTGCTGCGCGAGCACTACGCGCCGACGTTCGTCGTCGTCAACGCCGAGAACATCGCCGGCGGCGTCGGGATCACGCCGAAGATCGCCGACGAGCTGCTCGCCAAGGGAGTCGACGCAATCACGCTCGGCAACCACACCTACCGCCGCAAGGACATCTACCCCTACCTCGACTCGCAGCCGCGCATCGTGCGCCCGGCGAACTTCCTGCGCAGCCAGCCCGGGCACGGCACCTGCGTGATCGAGCGCGACGGCCTGCGCCTCGGCGTGGTCAACGTCAGCGGCAACCTCTACCTGCGCGCCGGGCGCTCCGCGTTCACCGAGATCGAGGTCGCGCTCGGCGAGCTGGGCGAGGTCGACCACGTGCTCATCGACATGCATGCCGAGGCGACCTCCGAGAAGGTCGCGATGGGTTGGCACCTCGACGGTCGGGTGACGGCCGTGCTCGGCACGCACACGCATGTGCCGACGGCCGACGCGCGCGTGCTCCCGCGGGGCACGGCCTACATCACCGACGTCGGCATGACCGGGCCACGCGGCGGCGTGATCGGCGTCAAGCGCGAGCAGGCGATCGAGTCGCTCTTGACGCAGATGCCCGTGCGCTTCGAGACCTCCGAAGAGGATCCATGGCTGATGGGCGCGCTCGTCAGATGCTCACAGCGACTGCGGGCGGACTCGATCGAGCAGGTTCTGATGCCCAGGCCACCGGCTCCCCCTACGGCCGGCGACCCTCTAACTGCCGGGGCCGAACAAAGAGGGGCCGGATGCCGGTCTCACCCACCGACCGGCGCGTCGTAGCGCCCGAGCAGCCCAATCAGCACGAGCGGGAAGAACCACGGGATGTACAGGTAGAACCAGTGTTCGATCCCGAGCTGCAGGGCGATGATCACGACCGCGCACGCGGCGGCCAGGCCGACGACGTCGGCGCGGCGCGGGATCACGGCGAGCAGCACTGCGAGCACGACAGCACCGATTTGCACGGCCGCCTCCCAGCCGCCGAGGCCGCCGTACAGCCCCCACACGGAGAACGGCGAGGCGCGATCGGACTGATAGGCGAAGGTGCGCTCGTAGATCGTGTGCAGCGAGTCGTGGCTCAGCGCGGGGATGCTCGCGAGCGCGCCGACGGCGAGGAACGCGAGCACGAACGTCGCGGGGTCGCGTAGTCGCTCGCGCAGCGACAGGCCGGCGGAGCCATCGCCGGGAAGCGCTGCGGCGCTCTCCCACAACCCGTGCGTCGCGAACAGCGGCGCGAGCGCAAGCGGCGCGAACTTGGTCAGCCCGGCGAGCACGGCGAAGGCACCGCGCGCGGCCGGCGCCAGCTTCGAGCGGTATGTCGCCGCGAGCACGGCCGCGAGCACGAGCACGGCGACGAGCGTGTCGTTGGAGTTGCTCTCGAGCGCAAACAGGGTGAATGGGTAGGCGGCCCAGCCGTAGGCGAGCGCCACGCCGAGACTCGGCCCGCGCACGCGTCTGCCGATCAGGAACAGCAGGCCAATCGCGAGCAGGTCGAAGAGGATCGCCGCGGCATGCGCGGCCGGCAAGTCGTCCCACTTGCCGCTCCAACCGAACACCTGCTGGAAAGGGATGTAGGCCTCGTAGTTGACCGGGCCGTAGGTATCGCCGTGTTCGTTGTCCTTCGGCCAGTGACCGTAGAGCCGCTTGCCGTCGACAACGCGCTCGGCACCGATCACGCCGGCGTAGCCGACGTCGATTACGTTCGAGTCGGTCACGTTCAGCGCGACGCGGAAGCCGATCAGGAAGATCACCCCGAGCGCCAGCCAAGGGGCGGGGACGAGCAGCCGCAGCGGACCCGGCTGCCCCGCCCGCCGCCCCCGGCGCGAGAGCGCGAGCATGCGCAGCAGTAGGTAGACCAGCGGCGGATACACGAGCGGCACCGATTTGTAGATCTGCGCGTGGTTGAAGAGGGCGAGCGAGACCGACAGCGAGAGCAGCACGAGCAGGTCGAGGTGCAGCAGTCTGAACGGGCGACGGAAGTCGAGGAATGGGACGAGGAACAGCAGGCACAGCGGCAGCCAGATGTACAGCGCGTTGACGTGGCGCCCGAAGGCGCCCTTGTAGCCGCGCGCCATCGTCCACGCGACCTGGAAGCCAGTCCACTGCTCCAGTACACGCCCCGAGACATCGTCAATGGCCACCTGCGCGATCTCGGTCTTGCCGTTCTTGGAGAAGTAGCTGACCTGCCAGTGCAGCGGCGCTTTCAGGTAGGCGCCGCCGTAGGAGCCGGGGTATTCGGCGCGCGCCTTCTTCACGCTCGCCAGCCGCTGCGCGATCGCGAGCACCTGATTGGCCGACAGCCGCCTGCCGGCCGGGGGGATGTCCGAAGGCGGCACGGGGATCGGAGCGTTGGGATCGGTCTGCTTTGTGGCAGTCGTCGTCGAGGAGCTCGTCGAGGACCCGCTCGTGACGGCGCCTTGCGTCCCCGCCGTGTCGCTCTGACCGGGCGCTTGCGTAACGGCGGCCTGCCCTGGCGCCGGGATGGAGCCGGGCGCCCCGCCGAGCTGGGCGGGCTGGGGCACGCTGCCGAGCACGCTGCCCTCGGCGTGCGCCGGCACGGGCAGCGCGAGCGCGAGCGTCAGGACGAGCGCTGTCGTCAGGCGTCCCATCAAGCGAGCGTAACGGGCGCTCGCAGCCGTCACGCAGCTTTGCCGAGGTCAGCGGCAGCGCCGTTGGCACCGATTCCGAAGTGCGCGAGCACGATCGGCGCGATGTCGCGGATAGCCCACTGCCGGGGCTCCTCGGCGGGCAGCTCCACGCCGCTCATGACGAGCGCGCCGAGCGAGTCTGATGCGTGCAGCGAGCCGTGGCTGCCGCCGCCGACGTGCGCTTGGCGACCCCAGTCGAGAAACTCGTAGCCGGGGGCGGCAGAGAGCAGCACCTCGCCGGAGTTCGGGCAGGTCAGCGCGGCCCATACGCGGGCGAGCACGTCAGGGAAGGAGGGGGTCAGCAAACGGTTGTCGTCCGCGCTGCCGTCGATCACGGCAAGCGGACCGTCGAGACTCCAGCGCGAGCCGCGCGGATCCTCGAGCGGGCCGCCGGGACGGAAGCGCAGCTCGCCATGCTCTCGGCTACTGATGATCCCCTCGCTGACCCGCTCGTGGGCATCGCGGGCGAGCCACATGACGTGCTCGACGCCCTCGACGGCAAGCGCACGGGCGACGACGGAGGCGCGCATCGCGTCGCGCTCTGGCTCGTGCAACGCGTAGACCATGGCAGCACGCTGAGAGGGACAGACGGCGATGTGCGCATCCTCGGAGTCGCCGCCGCGCGGCGGCTGAAGCACGCCGAGGTCGGCGAGCTCGTCCTGCAAGGCGATCGTGTCGGTGACGGGCGCCTGGGAGTGATCGGCCATCGCGATCACGGCATGCTCGGCAAGGAACTCGTCGATCCCGCCGGCGGCCTCGCAGACGCGCGCGAGCTGCAGGTCGGCCTGCGCGAGCGACTGCATCTGCGCCTCGGGACCGTCCTTGTGCGAGCGCCAATCGTTGTCGGGCAGCGAGAGCAGTAGGAAGTCGAACAGGTCGCGCTCGACCATGTAGCTGGAGACACAGCCGGAGTGGCGATCGCGCACGCCGGGCATGCCGAGGCCGGAGCGGCAGCCGGTTCGGCGCGAGGCGAAGATGTCGGCGTAGAACAGCTCGCGCGGACCCATCACGGAGTGGCGCATGAGCGTCGAGGCGACGCGTGTCAGGGCGGTGTCGCGCTGGGGCTCGTGGCGGTGGCGGCCACGGTACATCAGGTAGGTGGTGCCGGCCGTGCGCACGTCGGCGTCGTCGAGCGTCTCGAACACGGTCGGCGTCTCTGAGGAGAGGTGGGCGCGGTTCATGTTGTAGACGGTGTCGGTCAGTTGGCGGCCGATGCCGAAGCGCTGAGCGGAGCGAAAGCTGGAGCCGTATTCGACGTAGCGTTGCTCCTCGCGCAGGTACCAGTTCATCCCGGGCACGCGGTGCTCGTCCTGGGCGAGCCCGGTGACGATCGAGGCGGCGCAGACGGGCGTGACGGAGGGGAAGGCGGCGACGCAGTCGGGGATGTAGCGGCCGCGCTCGATCAGCGTCGCGAGCACAGGGACGACTCCGGCGGCGACGGCGCGCTCGAGCATCTCGGGCGCCATCGCGTCGATCACGCAGAGGACGAGCTTGGGCGGCTTGGAGGACTTCGTGGGCATCCGGCCGACCGCGCTCGCCATCAGCGCCGCAGGATGCGCAGCCCGGCGTACTTCTCCTCGGCCCTGGCGCGCGTACGCAACAGCAGCCACGCAAGCGCGAGCAGCGCGACATAGCCGAGCGGGTGCAGCAGCGCGACGAGCACGGCCAACAGCAGCGAGGCGGCGTCGAGGTAGACCGTGAGCGCCTGTTTGGCGGTGCCGTCGGCCAGGCGGGCGCGGGCGCGGGCGAACATCGGCAGGACGGCGCTCTGGCTCAGCCAGACGACGGCGAGGCCGCCGACGAGGCCGGGCCACCAGGCGTCGTGGTGTGCAGCGAGCGTGCCGGCGAACAGCACGGCGCCGGCGCCGTAGGCGAGGCCGGCGAGGGCTGCTGCGAGCGGCTCGGGGCGCTCGCGCTCACCGGCCGGGTCGAGCAGCGCAGAGAGCCCGCCGAGGAGCTGAAGCGCGTAGGCGAGCACGAGCGCGAGCACGACGACGAGCAGCCACCAGTCGTCGGCCAGGAACTTGAAGGGGTCGTAGGCGAAGCTCACGCCGAGCGCCTTGCCCGAGGCGAGCGCGCCGGCGAGCAGCACGGGCAGGAAGGGCCGCAGGCCGCAGGCTGCGGCAAGGCCGGCGCCGAGGCCTATGTAGAAGAAGATGCCGTTCATGCGTTCGGGCGTGCGGGTGTGCGCTACCGTGCTCCTCTGGCCCGGGGCGCGAAGGTCAGGACGATAGACGACGCTCGCGCCGATCAGCACGCGAGCCGCGAGGTCCACAGCGGGCAGCGGCGAATAGGAACGACAGCACATGGACCGATCGATCAGCGGAGCGGGTGGCGGGCGCGGAGCCCGGCCGACGGCGCACGAGCTGGCGCGCTACGAGTCGTTGTTCGCGACGCGCACGCGCGGGATGAAAAGCTCGGCGATGCGCGAGATGATGGCGCTGACGGAGCGCTCGGACGTGATCTCGCTGGCGGGCGGTCTGCCGGACACGAAGACGTTCGCGCCGGAGCTGTACGCGAAGCTGATGTCGCAGGTGGCGGCGACCTCGACTGCGCGCGCGCTGCAGTACGGACCGACAGAGGGAATGGCGAGCACGGTCGAGTGCATCGCGCAGGTGATGGCGGCAGAGGGCACGCCGATCGACCCGGGCGAGGTGATCGTCACGACGGGTGGCCAGCAGGTGATCGACCTCGTCTGCAAGACGCTGATCGACCCGGGCGACGTGATCGTGGCCGAGGCGCCGACGTACCCGGGCGCGGTGCCTACGTTCAGCGCCTATGAGGCGCACGTCGAGCAGATCGAGATGGACGCCGACGGGATGCCGATCGACGAGCTCGAGACCGTGCTCGACCGCCTACAGGCGGAAGGCAGGCGACCGAAGTTCATCTACACGATCCCCAACTTTCAGAACCCGGGCGGCGTGACGATGTCGCTGCCGCGCCGCCGGCGCCTGGTCGAGGTGGCGCACGAGCGCGAGCTGTTGATCCTCGAGGACAACCCGTACGGCCTGCTCCGCTACGAGGGCAGGCCGCTGCCGACGCTGCACTCGCTCGACGCGCAGCTCGGCGCGGGCGGCGGGGTGGCGGACCTCGTGATCTACCTGGGCACGTTCTCGAAGATCCTCTCGCCGGGCCTGCGGCTCGGCTGGTCGGTGGCGCCGCGGCCGGTGCTCGAGAAGCTGAACCTCGGCAAACAGGGCTCTGACCTCTGCTCGTCCCCGGTCACGCAGCTATTCGTGGCGGAGTACTTCAAGGAGCGCGAGGCAGGCGGCGAGCCGCGCTGGCTGGGCTACCTGGAGCAGCTGAAAGACCTCTACCGCAGCCGTCGCGACGTGATGCTCGAAGCGCTGACAGAGCACTTCGGCGAAGGGGCGCGCTGGACGCAGCCGCAGGGCGGCCTGTTCGTGTGGGCGACGCTGGACGAGCGGATCGACACGACGGACCTGTTGGCGCAGGCGCGCAAGAGCGAGGGCGTGGCGTTCGTGCCGGGACGCGCGGCGTACATGGACGGCCGGCGAGGCTCATCCTCGATGCGGCTGAACTTCGCGGGCGTTGAAGAGGCTGACATTCGCGAGGGCATCCGGCGAATCGGCAAGGTCGTGCGCCAGCAGCTCGGCCTGTACGGCTCGCTGACGGGCTCGGGCACGCGGGCAGGGGCATCGGCGACGGGCGACTCCGAGTCGCCTGAGACGGCGGGGGAGCCGGGGCGGGTGGCGGCGGGTGGCGGCACAGGCCCAGACGCACCGGCGGCGAAGTCGCAGCTGGCCGACGTCGTCGCCTTCCCGCGCCGCGAGCAGGACGGATCGTCGCGCCGCCTGCAGGATCGATGAGCTCGCCCAGGCGGGTGGCGGTGCTCAAGGGCGGGCGCTCGCTTGAGCGAAACGTCTCGCTGCGCTCGGGTGCGCACGCGCAGGAAGCGCTCACGCGACTCGGGCACGAGGTGATCGCGATCGACGTCGACGAGGGCTTCGTCGAGCAGTTGCAGGCGGCCGCCCCGGATGCGGCGCTCGTCGCACTGCACGGCCCGGACGGCGAGGACGGCACGCTGCAGTCGCTGCTCGAGGCGATCGGCCTTCCCTACACGGGGTCGGGACCGGCGGCGTGCATGCGCTGTACGGACAAGGCGCTGGCCAAGCACCTGATGCGCGGCGCGGGCATCCCGACGCCGGACTTCCACTCGTTCAAGGAGTCGTGGATCAAGCAGCTCGGCGCGGCGCAGGCGTTGCCGGGCGTCGAGCGCTCGCTCGGCTTCCCGCTCGTCGTCAAGCCGGTCAGCCAGGGCTCGGCGCTGGGCGTCAAGTTCGCGCGATCGAGCGACGAGCTCCCTGGAGCGCTGGTGGGAGCGTTCTCCTACGGGAGCAAGATCCTGATCGAGCGCTACGTGAAGGGACGCGACTTGGCCGTCTCCGTGTTGGACGGCCCCGAGGGGGCTATGCCCCTTCCCGTGGTCGAGGCAGTCCCGCGCGAGGAGGATTTCTTTGATTATGAATCGAGATACGAGATAGGAATGACGACGTTCGTGTGCCCGGCAGAGCTCTCCGACGAGCAGACTGCACGCGCGCAGGAACTCGCGTTGTCGGTCTACCGGCTGCTCGGTTGCCACGGAGTGGCACGCGTGGACCTGCTGCTCGACGAGCAGAGCGGGGAGCTTTGGGTGTTGGAGGCGAACGTCGTGCCGGGGATGACCGAGACGAGTCTCTTGCCACAGGCTGCGGATGCGGCTGGCGTTGGCTTTGACGAGCTGATCGCGCGGGTGCTGCAGAGCGCCTTTACGCGCTAGGAATCGCCGGCTGCGAAGTCCTCGGGGCTTACCTCGTCGAGGAACTCCTTGAACTTCTCGACGACATCCTCGGACTCCTCGACATCGTGCTCGAACTCGATGGCGGACTCAGCGATCACGTCCTCGGCGGCGAAGATCGGGGCGCCGCAGCGGACGGCCAGGGCGATGGCGTCGCTCGGGCGGGAATCGATCTCGAGCTCGCGGCCGGCGACCTGGAGCGTGATCGAGGCGAAGAACGTGTTCTCGCGCAGCTCGGTCACAGAGACGGAGGTGCATTTGACCTCGAGCTCGCCGAGGATCTCGCTCAGGAGGTCATGGGTCATCGGTCGCGGCGTGCCTGCGCCCTGCAGCTTCATCAGGATCGAGGCGGCCTCGGGATGGCCGATCCAGATGGGCAGGAACTTGTTGCCCTCGACGGTCTTCAAAAGCACGATCGGCTGCTTACCGACCATGTCGAAGCTGACGCCGTAGATGACCATCTCCTGCACGCTGAAGTCCTCCGAGAGGGGGAAAGGCCAGAGTATAGGTACCCGCGAAGCCCCGCCAGACGGCGCTGAGCGCCTGGCTCAGGCGCTCGCGGCGCCGTCGGCGTCGGCCTCTGAGCGAAACGTCCAGAGCTTGTTGCCGATGAAGTTGAACGGCATCGACGCGGCCACGGCGAGCGCCTGGGCGGGCACCTTCGGAAGGTTCGCCGCCTCGACGAACAGCGTCAGCAGCAGCAGGCTGACGACCTCGGCGAGCAGGCTGACGAGCAGGAAGCGGGCGGCCTGGTGGTGTGCGCGGCCCTCGCGAGCGTCGAACGTCCAGTGCCGGTTGAGCACGAAGTTGTTGAGCACCGCCACGAGCCACGCGGCGACGGAGGCGACGCGGTACTCGAAACCGGCCCCGTGGACGAGCAGCGCATAGACGGCCACGTTGACGACGAAGCCGGCCCCGCCGACGAGCCCGAAGCGCACGAGCTGCAGCCAGTTGGCCGGCTTGCGCAGGCCGTGCAGCAGCCGCACATGTGTCCGGACCTGTACGGATGAGCCGAGGTTGTGGGCGTGGATGTCTACGGCGGAGGCCTCGTCGGGCATCGGAGCAGGTTAGCCGAGCTGCACTACACGCCCGCCTGCCTGGCGGGCGCTGCATGGGCATCGTCCTCAGCCCGCATGCGCCTGAAAGGGTAGCGGGCCGGGTCACGGGCCAACCCTCCAGCAGGCGCGCGGCGCCAGCGCGGACGCTAGCCTTGCTGTCGTGACGGACTCGAGCCAGGTTGGAGCTGCTCGCCCGCTGGGCAGCGCGCTGTCGCGCTGGTCGCTGATCGCCGTGGTGCTGGCCGTCGTGCTGATCGCGCTCGGCGTCGTGCTGGCGCTGGGCGGTGGCTCACACACACGCGGGACGCACGTCGTCGCACGAATCCCGACCGCCAAGCCGCACCGAAGCACGCACGCCGCGACGTCGCCCGCGAGTGCGAGCTCACGGCCAGCTAACACTGCGCCCGCCCGGTCGGCCGGCACAAGCGGCAAACGGGCGAACGTCTCCGAGGTCGCCGACCCCGAGGAAGCCAACAGCTTCCCCGCCCCCGCCGGCGTGCAGCACAAGGCGGCCAAAACGCCGTCGAAGGCCAGTGAAGAGATCGTCGCCGCCGGGGCGCCCTCGGACGCCGAAGTCAAGCAGGAGCTCGCCCAGATGCAGTCCGTCGAACGCACGGCCAAGCGCGCGCAGCAGCAGGCGCTGAAGCCGGTCGCCGGCGGCAACTCGGTCGGCGGCAACGGCGCGATCCCGATCCCGCCGAACGTCCCCGAAGCGGTTCAGCGCGTGATCGCCGGCGCTAATGCAATCGCCGACTTCCCTTACGTGTTCGGCGGCGGGCACGGCTCGTTCGTGGACAACGCCTACGACTGCTCGGGCTCGGTCAGCTACGCGCTCGCCGCGGGCGGCCTGCTGAGCGCGCCGCAGACCTCGGGCGAACTGGAGAAGTGGGGCGCTCCCGGCCCGGGGCGCTACATCACGATCGAGGCGGCCGCCGGGCACGTCTACATGTACGTGGATGGCGTGATGTACAACACGGCCGGGCGTAGCGGCGTATACGCGTCTCGCTGGCAGGTCAAACCGGTCGACAACTCCGGCTACGTGACCCGCCACTGGCCGGGGCTTTGACGCCGCAGCGGTGATGCTCGCGCTGATCCCGCTCGCGCTCGACGGCGAAGCGGCGGTCGAATCGGGCAGCACCGGGACGGCTATCGCCGTCGTCTCGGCGATCTCGATCGTGGCCGGATACGTCGTCCTCTACCTGCTGTGGCGCTACGTGTTCAGCGCGAAGGCCAAAGCAAAGCGCGGCGAACCGCCCGAACACTGACGCACGGGCGTTTGCTGCAAACGGCCGTTGGTCAGTGGCCGTTTGCTGTCAGTGCGCGAGGTTGACTGTGCTGAGCACAGACGTCGGCACGGGGCTGCTCGGGTTGTGCACGACCATGCGCACCAACAGCGAGACCTTGTGCAGCTTGCGCAGCTTTGCCGCCGTGGCCTTGCTGAACTTGATCTTGTAGCTGCTGTGGCCGCCCTGCGTCGTCACGAGAATCGCTTTGGCGATCACGATCTGCGCGGGCGTGCCTTTGGCGAGACCGCTCGCGGCGGGGCCTTTGAGCCCGATCTTCTTGGCCACCGAGCTTGCCAGCAGCACCTCGAAGCGCCCGGCGACCTGCGAGCTGACCGAGTAGCGCACGACGAGGCCACTACGCAGGACCGAGGCGAGGCTGTGCGAGGTCGACGCCTGCGTGGCCACGACTTTCGGCTGAGGCACACCCGAGCCGGAGCCGGGTGAAGTTGTCTTGTTCGGGCTCGACGAGCCGCCGCCGGAGTCACCACCGCCCGGCGTCGTGTTCGGGCCCGGAGCAGGCGGCGCCGGTGGGGCAGGCGGCGCAGGCGGCGCCGGGCCGTCGACCTTTACTTCCTGCGTGAACGACGCGATGTTGCCGCCGACGTCTTTGGCTGTGAGCGTCACCACATACGTGCCGCCGTACTGGTAGCTGTGGAAGGTGGAGGCGGCACATGGTGCCGTCCAGGGTGCTTCGCAGGGGAAGCTCTGCGGCGAGTTACCCGAGGGTGCACCCGGCGCGAGACCAGAGACCGTCGGCGTACCGTCGCCGAAGTCCCACGTGTACGTCGGGTAGGTCGGGCTCGGTTCACCCGAAGCCGGGTATTTCATACCGGCGTTCTGTGTGATCGTTGACTCCATCCCGTCGAAGCCGACGAGTTCGCCCGCATTGACCGGGTTGGGCGCGGTGAAGTGGGGTTCCATCCGCGTGCCCGGAATGCAGGGAACGCCCGGGTAAGAGAATGTGAACGCCGCCAAGTCAAGGCCCGTGTTCAGGTAGTAGTTGCCACTCCCGAGCTGCTGGTTGTAGAGGGTGCCGGCGTGTGAGTCTTCGCGTGCCACCGCCGTTCCGCCGAGGACGGGGGCGAAGAAGTTGCGGCACTCGTCGGTGTCCTCATTGTGCGCCGGGTCCTGCCAGGCGTTGAGCAGCGGGTTGGTGACGATGTTCTGCTGCTCGACCGCCAGCTGGTTGATGATCAGATCCGCAAGGCCTTGGTCGCAGCCGCCGTCGCGGCTCGGGCATTTGCTGGTCTGATTCGGCTCCTGTGAGTGCGGGCCCTTGAGCGCTTCTTCTCCTTCTTTTTTGTGTTTTTCTGCTTCGTTGGCTTCTTCGAATTCTTTAATTTCTGTTTCGTTCCGTTCGGGGGCCGACTCATGTTCCTCGATCGGCTTGCTGGCAGGGTCGAATGCACCGTCCTGACAGTCGAAGGCCGCGCGCTGGTCGGCGGGGAGCAGGTGCAGGTTGCCGAGGCCCCCTGCGGTCCACGGGACCGTCGCATAGAGCACCGTGTTGGCATCGCCCGTGGCCAAGCCGCCGGGATTGATCGCGCCGTGGTAGCTGCAGAAGCTGTTTTCGTAGCTCGAGCTGCCTTCCAGTCCAGCGTAGTCCGAGCAGTGCCCGGCGGGGCCGCCGGCGTCGAGGCAGACCGCCACGCCGGGAGGGGTCAGCACGTCGTAGATCGTGCCCATGCCCGTCGGCAGCAGGTGCTGGGCGATGAATTTGTTGAGCTCGGCACGGATCTGCGCATCGGTGATGCACACCACTTTGTGCTGTTTGTTGATCACGAGCTGATCTTCGGTCTGGAAGGGGCGGGGGTCGGTGCAGCCCGATGACGGATACGCATCCGTGTCCGTGTAGGCCCCCTTGTAGACCGTCTTGTAATAGGCCGGGACGTTGCTCCTGTCGGTGTACTGCTCGTACACCGAGAACACGCTCGCGAGCGAGCCGCTCGCGTTGCCCACGTTCTGCAGGTATTGATCGATCACTTCCTGCCAGTCGCCGTGGTAGGCGTTGGTCGGATCCCAGAAGACGTTGTACGTCGCGTTGCCGTGCAGGACCGGGTTGCCGTTCGGGTTAGCAAAGGCCGCGCCGAGTTCGCCGTTGCCGTCGAGGAAGAATTCGGTGTTGCGCGGCTGCAGCCCGATTTCCGAGGAGCCGATGTGCGCGACGATCGCGCCTGCCGGGACCGCGGTCAGCAGCAGGGCAACGAGCGTGCCGGCGAGCGCGAGACCCGCGCGGACGGGGAGCCGGCGCAGGCTGTGCCTGGAACCAGCGGACGGACGGGGTGCGGCGTCTTTGGAGTTACGAGCAAGAGCGATCACGAGCCAATCATCGGCAGCCAACAGCCGATCCCTTAGCGCTAGTGTCCGCCCGCAACGCGCGATGGAACTGAACTTCGAAATCTCCCAGCACTTCCTCGACGATCGCGGACAGCGTTCGGGCTTCGTCCTGCTCGGCGCCTTCCTGCTCGCCTTCCTCTTCATCCGCACGAGCGCGCGGATGATTCGCAGCCCGAAATTCGCGTGGTGGCCGGGCAGCGTCGAGACTAAGGGCGGCCTGCACCTGCACCACCTGGTGTGGGGCATCTGCCTGATGATGAGCAGCGGCTTCCTCAACTTCGCACTCGCGCCGGAGAGTCCGTGGGCGGAGGTGCTGGCGGCGCTGTTCGGAATCGGCGCCGGCTTGACGCTCGACGAGTTCGCGTTGTGGATCCACCTGGAAGACGTCTACTGGTCGCAGGAGGGCCGCAGCTCACTCGACGCCGTCGTCGTGGCGACGCTGCTCGGCGGGATGGTCGTGCTCGGGCTCGCGCCGTTTGACCTGACCAACCAGCAGGGCTCGATCGGCTCGCTCGTGGTTGCCGTGCTGATCGACATCGTGCTGGCCGCGCTGACGATCCTCAAGGGCAAGCCGCTGCTCGGGCTGGTCGGGATCTTCATCCCCTTCTTCTCGCTCGTCGGCGCGATCCGTCTCGCCTCGCCCACCTCCCCGTGGGCGCGCAAGCGCTACCGGCCGGACAGCCGCAAGATGAACGCCTCGCAGGCGCGCTGGGAGCGCGTGCGCAAGCGCCGCCAATGGCTGGGCGACGCGGTCGGCGGTACCCCTTCGGCGCAGTAGATTGCGCTCGTGCACACGAACGCGAGCGGGCTCGAGCTGACGCTGCTGGCAGGCGCGCGCACGCTGCTCGAAGTGCACGCGCGTGAGCTGCCCCAGCGAGACGACCTGTGCGGTGCCTTCTGCGGCTCGCTCGCGCTCCACGCTGCAGGCCTCTTCGAGCGCGCCGGCGAACCGCTCGACCAGGACGCCGTCGCTCGGGCAGCCGGCAGCTTCGTCTCGCGCGTGCCCGACACGAGTGCGCTACCGGCCGGCGAGCACGGCCGGCGCGACTACCGCATCGCGCCGCCGCTGCTCGACGATGCCACCGTCTCGGGCACCAATTGCGCCGGCGTATTGCGCGCCGTGCGCGAACTGTCAGACGAGCGCCTGTGCGCGCTTCCCTACGCCGGACCCTGGTCGGGCGCGGCGCTCGCTGGGCTGTTCGATGCGGTCGCGGCGCTCGAGCGACCGGCCACGCTGATCGCCAACGTCGCCACGCGCCACCTGTGGGGTTCGGCGCCGAGCGTGGGGCAACTGCTCGGCCTACTGCTCGACGGCTCCGATCAAGGGCCGGCGCCGGACTGGGACGTTGGCCACTTCGTATGCGTCTTCGGGCGGATCGGCGGCCCCGGCGGCGAGCTGTACGGGGTGGCCGACACCTACGCAGCGCTCGGCATCGGGGGCGTGCACATGCAGCCGCGCGAGCGCCTCGCGCGAGCGCTCGCGCGTCCTGACATGGCGCCCGGCGGGATGATCGCCGTGGTCGCCCGCGAGGACGCGGCCGCCGTGCGCGATGCGGCCGCTTCCTGCGGCCTGCAGGAGCAAGCGTGGGACAACGGAACGCTGACCGTCGCGCCGACGGCATGAGCTACGCCGGCACGGGCGAGGACGGCCTGGTCGCGCTCGTCTGCTGCGATCTCGGCGCGATCGTGCGTGGGCGCTCGCTGCCCGCCGAAGCGCTTGGGGAGCCGGACGCGAGCGTCGGTTGGGTGCCGGCCAACCACGCGCTCACACCGATCGGCACGCTGGCCGAGCCCAACCCGTTCGGCTCGACCGGCGACCTGCGCCTGCTGCCCGACCTGCGCACACGCGTGCGGGTCGACGGCGAGGAAGGCATCGATCCACTCGAGCTAGTCCTCTGCGACATCGCCGAGATCGACGGGCAACCGTGGGAGTGCTGCCCGCGGACGTTCCTGCGCGAGGCTGTGGAGAAGCTCGAGGCCGAGCTCGGCCTGCGCGCGCCGGCGAGCTTTGAGCACGAGTTCCAGCTGCTCGGCGGGGAGCCGGCGGCGCTGCCCTTCTCGCTCGAGGCGCAGCGACGGGCGGGGCGCTTCCCGGCGCGCGCCATGCGGGCGCTTGCGCAGGCGGGGGCAGAGCCCGAGCGGTTCATGCCCGAGTACGCCTCGCACCAGTTCGAGATACCAATCGTCGCGGCCGAGGGCGTCGCGGCGGCCGACCGGGCGCTCGTGCTGCGCGAGGTCGTGCGCGAGGTGGCGCGGCGCGAAGGCCGGCGTGTGACATTCACGCCGCTGCTCGACCCGGCGGAGGCGGGCAACGGCGTGCACATCCATCTCAGCCTGCTCGACGCCGACGGGCGAGCTGTCCTGTACGACGCATCCAGACCGGGCGCGCTGAGCGAGCTCGGCGGCAGCTTTGCGGCGGGGATCGTGCGACACGCGCGGGCGCTGAGCGCACTGACCGCGCCGAGCCCCGTCTCGGCCGGGCGGCTCGCTCCACACCACTGGGCCGCGGGCGCTGTCTGCCTTGGGAGTCAGAACCGGGAAACGCTGCTGCGCATCCCGCCGCTCGTAGCCGCAGCCGGCGACCCGGCACGGGCGCTGCGCCTGGAGTACCGCGCGGCTGACGCCGCAGCCAATCCCTACCTCGCGCTCGGAGCGGTGCTCCGTGCCGGTCTGCAAGGCGTGCGCGACGGGCTCGAGCCGGCGCCGATGCTCGAGGGCGACCCGGCGCAGCTCGAACGCT
Organism: uncultured Solirubrobacteraceae bacterium; assembly: GCA_963704495.1. Taxonomy (GTDB): domain Bacteria; phylum Actinomycetota; class Thermoleophilia; order Solirubrobacterales; family Solirubrobacteraceae; genus Palsa-744. Next base: position 423,378 of record OY969911.1, read on the forward strand.
GCCGAGGCCGAGCGCTACGGCGTGGGCGCGCTGCCAGACTCACTTGCCGGCGCGCTCGCGGCGCTCGCCGAGGACGGGATGGTGCGCTCCTGGATGACGCCGCTGATGTACGAGGCGTATGTGGCGGTCAAGCGCAGCGAGGTCGAGGCGGCCGAGGGCGTCGACCAGGCGGAGCTCTGCGCCCGTTATGGCCGGATCTACTGACGCACTACTCACGCGGCTGCTCGCGGCGCTCGAGCCTGAGCTCGCCGGCGCGGTCGAGCTACGCCGGCGGCTGCACGCCGACCCCGAGCTGGCGCACGAGGAGCGGCGCACGGCCGAGCTCGTGCGCCGGCGCCTTCCGGTGCAGGCGCAGAGCGCCGCTGGGACCGGCCTGCTGTCGCGGGTCGGTCCAGGGCAGGGCGCGCCGATCGCGATTCGCGCGGAGCTCGACGGCCTGCCGATCGGCGAGCGCACGAACGCGCCGTTCAGCGCGACCGGGGAGACGATGCACGCATGCGGGCACGACGTGCACATGGCGGCACTTGTCGCCCTAACACGCGCCGCTGCGGGACTGCCGGAGCTGCCGGTGGCGTTGCTCGCGGTGTTCCAGCCGAGCGAGGAGGCCTACCCGTCGGGGGCGCGAGAGCTGGCGTCAGGCGAGCTGGCGCGGGCCGCACCGGCGGCCGTGGTCGCAGCGCACATCCACCCCGAGCTGCCGTGGGGCAGCGTCGCGCTCGACGGCGGGACCGTCAATGCAGCGAGCGACTCTGTCGAGATCACTGTCGAGGGCAAGGCCTCACACGGCGCCTACCCACACCGCGGCCGCGACCCGATCCTGACAATCGCGCAGATCGTGGTGACGCTACACGCACAGGCCGCGCGGCGTGTGGACCCGCTCGGGCCCGCGCTGATCAACGTCGGCGTGCTCGAAGGCGGGCGTACGGAGAACGTGATTCCCGAGCGTGCACGCGCACGCGCGTCGCTGCGAGCCCATCGTCCGCAGGAGCGGGCCGCGCTTCGCCAACTCGTCGAGGAGGTCGTGCACGGCGTCGCCGATGCGCATGGATGCCGCGCCACGGTCGAGCTGATCGCCGGCGAGCCGGCGCTCGAGAACGACCCGCGGATCGTGGCCTCCGGGCGCGGGTTGCTGGCGCAGGCCGGGCTGAGCATCGCTCCGGCGTGGCGCTCGTGCGGCTCGGATGACTTCGCCTTCTTCGGCGAGCTGGCGCCGCTTGCGATGGGGTTCGTCGGCCTGGACGGCGCGCCCGGCTTTGTGTCCAGGCCGTTGCATCACCCTGAGCTGCTGCCACCCGAGGAAGCGGTCGCTCATGTCGCCCGCACGCAGGCTGTGCTCTACGCCGCAGCGGCCGACACCGCGAGATCGCGGTCGTAGGTCAACCGCCGAGCGGCGAGGGCGGGATGCGCGGTTCGCCGTGCACGTCGGGAATGCGCATCATCAGCTCGTCGAGGAAGCACCAGGACCAGTCTTCGCGCGGCTCGATCGAGCGGATGATCGGATGGCCGCTGGAGCGTGCGTGCGCGCTGGCGTGCCGGTTGGGCGAGTCGTCGCAGCAGCCGACGTGCCCGCACTCCAGGCAGATGCGCAAGTGCAGCCATGGGTCACCCGTGCGCAGGCAGTCCTCGCAGCCCTCGACCGACTCGGGCAGCTCGGTGATCTTGACTTGGTCCAGATGCGTGCAATCGGGCATCGCGTTCTCACTTTCCGGATTGGGCGAAGGGCAGCCGTACGCGGAACGTCGTGCGGCCAGGTTGCGAGTCGAGCGTGAGCGAGCCGTCGTGGCGGTCGACGACGATCCGTCTCGCGGTGGCAAGGCCGAGGCCGGTGCCATAGCCCACGTCCTTGGTCGTGAAGAACGGGTCGAAGATGCGCGGCAGCACGTCCTCGGGCACGCCGGCGCCGTCGTCTGAGATCTCGATCACCGCGCATTCCCCGTCGGCGTGTGTAGCGATCGCGATCGTGCCGCTCTGCCCGAGCGCGTCGATCGCGTTGTCGAGCAGGTTCGTCCACACCTGGTTCAGCTCCGAGCCGTGCACGGTCAGCTTCGGCAGCGAGCGGTCGTACTCGCGGACGACCTTGATCTGGGTGTGCTTGAGCTTGTAGCCGAGCACGGCCAGCGTCGTCTCCAGACCCTCGTGCAGATCGACCTCGACGAGATCGCCGCGATCCATGTAGGCGTAGGACTTGACGGCGCCGACGAGGCTCGACATGCGCTCGGTCGACTCCTCGAGCTCCGCCGCGAGGCGCCCCGCAACGAGCGAGGCAGCGACCCACTGTAGCGCCGCGTCAGTCGCGGGACCGGCGAGCTCAGCGAGCCGATTGAGCCACGCCTGGTCTACCCCGGCGACGGCAAGCGGCTCGGCCAGCTGCCATGGCTCGTGCACGCCGAGCGCTTCAAGGCGCGCGAGCAGCTCGTCCTCGGCGTCGGCCGCATCGAGCGCATCGAGCGCGGTACTCGAGGCGGCGTGCGCGACGGTCTGCTGCTGCAGCGCAACGAGCTCGGCGGCCTGCTCGCGCTCCATCCCCGACTCGACGAAGCGCGCGATGGTCGAGCTGATCACGTCGAGGGCTTCGGACATCTGCTGTGCAGCCCGCCGTGCTGCGGCGGCCGGGTTGTTCAGCTCGTGTGCGAGCCCGGCGGCCATCGTCCCCAGCGAGGTCAGGCGCTCGCGGCTCTGCTCGCTGCTCGTGATGCGGCTCATCACGGGCGCCACCTGTTGCATCACGCGGCGGTGTATGGCGGGCTGCTCGAAGGCCAGGCGGCGAAAGTCCTCGGCCGGGACCAGCGCCATACGACAGTCGGTCTCGGCACGCATGCGCACGCCGAGCGAGCCCCCGGTGAGCGTCGCGATCGCGCCCATCCAGGTCGGCGCCTTGTGGCGTCCGACCGGCTCGCTGCTCGAGCCGTCGACGATCGACGCCTGCGCATCACCGCGCAGCAGCAGTTGCATACCCCGGTTCTCCTCGCCCTGCTCGGCGATGATCCCGCCGGCCGCAACGCGGTAGGTATGCGCGACACCGATCCACTTGGCGAGCTGCTCGTCATCGAGTTCTTCGAACAGGTCGACCGTGCGCAGCTCCACCAGCGTCACCGGTGGCTCGTCGCTCGCGTCGAGCCCCACGGCCGGCGGGTCGCCTGAGACGGCTGCCTTGGCCGCCTCCGTGCCGCGTCCGCTTGCGGGCGGCTCGCTCATGCCTCCAGCAGGTACTCGTGGATCAGCGAGACGGACATCGAGCCCTCGCCGACGGCGCTTGCGACGCGCTTGATCGAGCGTGCGCGGACGTCGCCTGCCACGAACACGCCGGGCACAGTCGTCTCGAGCACGAACGGCTCGCGCTCGAGCGGCCAGCCGGCGGCCTGGGCGTCGCGCCCGGCAAGGATAAAGCCGCGCTCGTCGCGCGCGAGCACGCCCTCGAGCCAGTCGGTCCGCGGCGAGGCGCCGATGAAGACGAAGCAGGCGTCGGCGTCGAGTGTCTCCTCGCCGCCGGGGCCAGCAACGCGCACGTGGCTGAGATGACCTTCGTGCTGCTCGGCTGCGATGGCGCTCGTACCGGTCCGCACGGCAACGTTCTCGAGTTCCGCAATCTGCTCGATCAGATAGTGCGACATCGAAGCTTCGAGCGAGGGACCGCGCACGAGCATCGTCACGGTTGCGGCGTAGCCGCTGAAGTAGACGGCCGCCTGGCCGGCAGAGTTGGCGCCCCCGATCACGACGATGTGCTGGTCGGCGCAGGCGCGCGCCTCGGTCATCGCCGCCCCGTAGTAGACCCCGGCGCCGGTCAGCTCAGGGAAACCGGGCGTGTCGAGCTGTCGGTAGGAGACACCAGAGGCGACAAGCACGCAGCTCGCGCTCAGCACCTCGCCGCCGCTCAGCTCGATCAGCCGCGCAGCGCCCTCTACGCGCAGAGCAACGGCCTCCTGCACAGTCAGCAGCTCCGCGCCGAGCCGACGTGCCTGGTCGGTGGCGCGACGCGCTAGGTCGGAGCCGCTGAGGCCAGCGGGGAAGCCAAGATAGTTCTCGATCCGGCTCGACTGGCCGGCTTGCCCGCCGGGCGCCTCGCGCTCGACCATGATCGTCTTCAGCCCCTCCGAGGCGCCGTAGACGGCGGCGGCGAGGCCGGCTGGACCGCCGCCAACGACGACCAGGTCGTAATGCTCCTGCGCGGGCGTGCCGGCGACGCCGAGGCGCTCGGCCAGCTCGAGCACGCTGGGGCGCTCGAGCACGGCGCCGTCCTCGAGCAGCACGACGGGCAGCCGCTCGGCGTCGACGCCGGCCACCTGCAAGAGCTCGCGCGCCTCGCCGTCACGTTCGACGTCGAGCCAGCGCGCGGGCACGCGATTGCGCACGAGGAAGTCGCGCAGGTCGTGCGAGTCCTTGGAGAAGCGGTGACCGATGATGCGCACGCCGCCGGCCTCGAGCGCCGCGCCGGACTCCCACGTCGTCAACAGGTCCTCCACCACCGGGAACAGTTGTTCCTCGGGCGGGTCCCAAGGCTTGAGCAGGTAGTAGTCGAGCGCGACGTCGTTGATCGCGGCGATCGCGGCGTCGGTGTCGGCGTATGCCGTCAGCAGCACGCGCTTGGCGTCGGGGACGACCTTGCGCGCCTCGACAAGGTACTCCGTGCCTGGCATCCCGGGCATGCGCTGGTCGGCGATCAACATCGCCACCTGGTCGCCGCGCGCGCGTGACTCGTGCAAGATCTGCAGCGCATCGGCGCCGGAGCCGGCGCGCAGGATGCGAAAGCGCTCGCCGAAGCCCCGACGTAGGTCGCGTGCGACGGCGGCCAGCACGGCCGGCTCGTCGTCGACGGCCAAGATCGCCGGGCGGCGCGGGGAGCTCGGCGGGGCCTCAGAGGCGGCCGTGGCGACTGGCTCGGCTCGGACGGACATGGAGCCACTGACAGTAGTCGCTCGCCCAGGCCGGGTGAAGTGCGACGGGAGCCGGAGCCGGCTGCGACGACGGGCGACCCGTATCGTTCGCCTGCGTGGGCTCGCGCACGGTGCAAACGAACGGGATCGAGCTGAACGTGGTCGACGAGGGCGAGGGCCCGCTCGTCGTGCTCTGCCACGGCTTTCCCGAGCTGGCCTACTCCTGGCGCCACCAAGTACCCGCGCTGACGGTCGCCGGCTACCGCGTGCTCGCGCCAGACATGCGCGGCTTCGGCAGGAGCTCGGCGCCGCGAGCGGTCGAGGCCTACGACGTGACGACACTGTGCGCCGACATGACTGGGCTGCTCGACGAGCTCGACCAGCAGCAGGCGATCTTCGTCGGCCACGACTGGGGGGCGAACGTGGTCTGGCAGCTGGCCGTGCTTGCGCCCGAGCGCGTGCGTGCGGTCGCCGGCCTGAGCGTGCCGTTCGTGCCGCGCGCCCCGGCAGCGCCGATCCCGATCATGCGCCGCCACCTCGGCGAGGACTTCTACATCGTCTGGTTTCAGAAGCCGGGTGTGGCTGACGAGGCCCTCGGGCGCGACGTGCGGCGCACGCTCACGACGAACAGGCAGTGGACGGCTGACTGGGCGCTGGAGGACGGCAGCGAGCCGCGGCTGCCGCCGTGGCTGTCGGAGCAGGAGTTGGCCGTGTACGTGGAGGCGTTCGAGCGCACCGGCTTCACGGGCGGTCTGAACTGGTACCGCAACATCGACCGCAATTGGGAGCTGACGGAGTCGGTCGCCGAGCGGCGGGTGGAGCAGCCGGCGATGTTCTTGACCGGCGAGCTCGACATGGTGCGTCGCTTCATGCCGGCCGAGGCGATGCGCGGCTGGGTCAGCGACCTGCGCGCCGAGATCGTCGTGACCGGCGCTGGGCACTGGGTGCAGCAGCAGGCGCCCGACGAGGTCAACGCGGCGCTGCTCGAGTTCCTGGCCGAAGTCTGAGCGCGAATCGGTGGGCAAGCGCGACGACGGAGCCGCCGCCGGGACGTTTGCGCTCCGTCAGCGCCGTCGATAAAGAATGCATGACGCGCCCTGTGCGAGGAGCCGGTCCGCCGTCGAGCACCACGGCTCGGCCGCGGCTCGGCCGCGGCTCGGCCACCCGCTCGGCGATGCTACGCGCGGCCGCGTCGTGGTCGAGCCGACCGAGCACCTGCGGGTCGAGCAGACGGTAGCCGAACTCACCGTGCTGCAGAAGCTCGGCATCACCCACGGGCAGGTTCCATCTGGCCAGGCCGGGTCGATCGGCCAGTTGCGGGGAGCGTTCGAGGCCGGCAGGCGGCGCGTGCGCCACGAAGCGCCCGCCAGGGCTGTCAAGCAGCGGCGCAGAGCTTGGCGGTGGCGAAGCGTGCGAGCGCCGCCCCGACTATGTCTTGGCCGGGGATCGACGGCTCAGCCAGCCCATCAGCATATTCGTCCAAATATGAAGGGTTGCGTATCCTCGATACGGTCTCCACACATCCGCAGCGCGCGCCACCGCGGCCGAAGTTGCGAGACTAGATGGCGTCCCGAGAACCTGTCGCAGCCCCAGATCGCCTGCGACAAGAGCGTCTGGGTCGCCCAGGGCGCGTAGCGCGATGTAGGAGGCCGTCCACGGCCCTATTCCTGGGACAGACAGGAGCTGCTCGTAGGTTTCGGGGATACGGTCGCGGCGCACAAGCGACAGCGAGCCCGTATCGACGCTCCGCGCGACTCTGCGAATCGCCTCGGCGCGGGCCCGAGTGATTCCGAGTGATTCGGCTTGCGCTTCAACGAGGTCCCCGGGCTCGGGAAACGCCGTCGTTAGCGATCCAACCGGTCGATTCAAGCACGGGCCATAGCGCGTGGCAATACGAGCCGCCAACGTTGTCGCGCCAGCGACCGAGATCTGCTGGCCGAGTATGGCGCGGACTGCCAGCTCGAACGCGTCCAAAGCACCGGGAACTCGCACCCCCGGTTGCGCTAGCACAACCTCCCGGAGGCGCGGATCCTTCACCAATTGTCCCTCGATCGGTCGCACGTCGGTTGAAGCATCGATGAGCTTGTCAGCACTTTCTGCAGCCCACGGCCCGGCGCTCTCGATCCCGCAAGTGACGATGGCTCTACCCTGCGTCGATGCATCTTTGAGATCGACGGAGAAGACGCCAACTTGGCCGTTCCATGAGACGACTCGGGTGTACTTCATGCCGCTCACTTCCTCGACCTCGGGCATTGCCCGAGCGGAGAGATACGCGAGGAGAGCGTCCGTATGAAAAGGGAGTCGCACGGCTACGGTGCACCCGTCGCCTGCTTTCACTGGCCCGGCGGCAGGTCGGGGCGTCCTTCACCGGCGGCGATGACGCGGGCCCATTCGCGAAGCTCATCTGGCGCCATCAAGCCTTGGAGCCGGACTCGGGCTGCACGGACTCCGGCGCGGTCAAGAGCAGCAACCGCACGGATTGTTGCTCGGCTGTGCGGATCACGTCTCGGGCTGAGAATCAAGCCCACTTGCTCACCGTCTAGTTGGGCGCCCCACTCGACGTCGATCGTTCCGCCCGCAAGCACTTCACATGCACCCTCGGTCGCCGCGAGGGGGACCAGCAGCAGGTCTGTCCCCGGCTCAAGCCCGCCGGGGCGTCGCAACCGAAGTGCTTGCGCCAGAGACTCGCGCCAGGTCGGGTTGAGCTCAAGGAGCTCAGCCCGCCGGCCCCGGTGGGTTTCGGGGTCGAACCCCGCTCGCACAAGCGCTTTGCGACGCAGCATCGTGTCTGGCGCGCTAAGGCCGCCGGAACGCCGATTCAACCTCGCCGCAATCGCCTCCCGGCTGAGCGCCTCCGCCGCGCACCACTCGGCAATGATGAGACGAGTCGGGTCCGACGCAAGGAATCTGGTTCTGTCGGCAGCTTTAGCCATAATCTCAGCATGAGTTATGGTATAGCCTTGAGGTCCAAGGGCGGCGCGAAAGCTGTGGAGCCCCGCACCGAGGCCCGGTGGTCGGTTGCTCTGTGTGGCAGTTTCCGCCGAGACCGAGCCGGGCTGAAGCGGGACTATGACGACCTGGTCGTCGCTGGTTGTCGCGTGCTATCCCCCGTGGACGTCAACTGGTGCGCCGAGCGAGACGGGTTCGTGCTGGCGGCGCACGAGGTAGACGACGACCCATCCTCCGTGGAGGAAGCGCATCTCTGTGCGATGCGAACCGCGGATTTCGTCTGGCTCTACGCACCAGACGGCTATGTAGGCCGAAGCGCCTCGATGGAGCTCGGTTACGCCCACGCGCTCGGCCTACGCATATTTGCGCGAACGCTCCCCGACGACGTTACCTTGGCGGCGCTCGTCACGAGGGTGGAGTCGGTCGAGGCTGCGATGTCCAGTAGCGCAGAGGCTACGACGGCTCCCGCCCTAGGCCTCGACGCACTCCAACGTTATTACGAGAGAGCAGCAGTCGCCCGTGGATGGGCTGATGAGACCGCGCAGGAATGTCTCGCCCTGTTGACGGAGGAGCTGGGAGAGCTATTCCGGGCGATGCGCAAGGAGGGCGGTGACTCAGCCGCAGCGGCGCTGGAGATGGCCGACATTCAGCTATATCTAATGCACTTGGCGAACATTACCGGTATCGATCTCGGCGAGGCGGTTGTTGAGAAGGAGCAGATCAACGCAGTGCGCTTTGGGCCTGCGCTAAGTCGCGTTGCTTAAACGGCATTCGGCGTAGCGTCGGTGCCGATTTGCCTACCTTCAACGAGTGGTTGACTTCCGGTCGGGTTCGGTAACTCGCCTGAATTAGCCAGCAGTGACAGAGTGTTCGGAGTTGATTTGACTACGGCGTGGTACGCGATAGAGGGGCTCATCGGGGCCGGGAAGACGACGACAGCGAACCTGGCGGCTTCCAGCCTCGGCATGTCTGCGGCACTTGAGCACCCCGACAAACACCCGTTCCTTGACGACTACTACCGCAATCCGGAGCAATTCGCACTCGAGACTGAGCTGGCCTTTGTGGCCATCCACGCCCATCGAATAAAGATGGCCTCCGGCTCGATTGTGTCTGACTTCTCTCCCGCGAAGAACCTTATTTTCGGAGAACGTCAACTAGACGACCGTGCGATGACGGTGCTAAGGGAGATAAGCGAGCTCGTCTGGCAAGATCTCCCGAACCCGTCGGTCGCACTCTTTCTCGATGTGCCCGTCAACATCTGTCTTGAGAGAGTGCGACAGCGAGGCCGTCCATTTGAGCGCAGCATCAACTTGAGCTATCTGGAATCCCTCCGGGAGGGATACGTTGCGAACCTCTCGACGTTGGCGGACAGGGTCATACGCATCGAGCTAACGGGACAGGAGTCCCCTGCTCGTGTCGCCGAATACGTATCGGAACGAATCGGGACGATCCGTAGTTGATGAGCTTAGGTTGCGCCAATCAAGCTCCTTTGTGGAAAGCATTCTGTTGGACTTCCTTCTCCCACTTTGTGCGATCCTCGAACAGGACGGGGTGGAACTGCGCCAGCGTCTGCTTTGCCTCGGTCGGAGAGGCTGCAAGTCTTTTCGTGACTGCTGCCATCTCGCTAACCGTCGCCCACGCGATCTGTTCCCTCCGTTCGTCGATTGCCCTAGCCACCGCGGGGGGTACCTTCCCACTGAACTCCGACTCGATCAGGCGCATCTTCTCGTCGAAAGCAGGTGGTAGTACGCCTAGCTGAAAGTCAAACCGTCGAGGGGCCCTTGCCGCTGGGTCGAGATCCTCGAAGTTGTTCGTCGCCACGATGTAAATACACGTGGCACGGTCGCGTAGGTCCTGTAGGGAGGGCAGGAAACTTGTCGTGAGGAACCGCTGCTCGAACGACGCGCCGTCGCTTCGAGTGTGCATAAGCTCCTCCATCTCGTCGAAGAAAACGACTGCGTCCTCGATCTCGAGGAGCCGATCAAAGAGCTGGCGTCCAACGGTGGGTAGTAGAAGTAGCCCCTCGGCAGCGAAGTCGGCGGGCGTGATCGTAATTAGCGGCCAGCCGAGATAGCGCGCGATCGCGGCGGCGTACGTTGTCTTGCCGGTGCCCGGCGGTCCAAAGAAGATGCCCGACCGCGGAAGTTTGTTCCGCAACGGGTTGCGAGCGAGCGAGAACGACTGCGTCCCTTGAACCCGTAGCGGGCTCAACATGTCGGCAGACAAGAGGTCGCCTAGCAGACGCTCTTGATCGTCGAGCTTGACCGGAGGCTGGTAAAGCTCGGTGAACGCCTCCGGGTACGGCTGACGGGCAGTACGTCCACGGCCGGTGTTCCGAAGAACTTCGGCCAGGATTCGCTCTGCGAGAAACCCGCGATAGTTCTGTAGGTAGCAATAGACCTCGGCCGTCGCCCAAGACTCGGGCGCCTTGTTGTGAGCGAGGTGACCTGACCGCCAGAGCCGCTGCTCGCCTCCATAGGCGTTTCGTGCGGCCCAGTGAACGGCTCGCTCGAGCTTCTCCTCATATGGCACCAGGAGATTTGCTGAGTCTCTGAGCTCTGTAACGATCGCGTTGAGTAGCTCAAACGCGAACGGGTGAGCGTCACCCTGATCGCCGTACCGGAACAGCGGCTCCTTCTTCTCCCATAGGCCACCCGGAAGCATGGCGTCGAACAAAGCGTCAAGCGCCGACGCGAGCACGGAGTCCTTCAGCGTCCCAGCGCGGAAGCGTCGTTGGACGAGTAGGTTGTATCCGAGCTGGTATGGATCGGCCTCGTCGTCACCCGCGCCGAAGAAAGCGAGTTGCCTGTAGAGTTCCTCCTGCGACCAGCGCAGGCTCGGGTCGGCCTTGCCCTCGTCGAAGCGACCCCATGAGTCGAGCGCGACTAGAGCCCAGTAAGTAAGGAAGCCGTTCGCTGGGAAGTCTTGTTTGACCACCCGTACTCCAGGACGTTGGAGTTCTTGCTGTAGGCGCTCGGCGGCCCAACCGAGGTACGTCGGCTCGTCGGCGTCGTCTCGGACCATTCTCCTCAAGGTGGGCAGTAGCTGTCCGAGTGTGTAGACGTTGCCGTGTTCAAGTCCTCGTGTGTTGAGCTTTTCGTGCGCGGCCCGCGACTCGAGGTCGTTCAACACAACGGTGAAGACGGCGTTTGGGCCTATTGCGGGCGATGCGAGCATCGAACGGACGCAAGTCGCTGTACTCGAGATGCTCAGGTGATCGCTGGGAGAGCTGTCGGGCGCGTTCAGTGAGAAGCCGGATAGGGTCACGCGCTGTCTGGAGAGCTGGGTCAGATCATCGCCGTGATGAAAGCACTGAAGGGCGGCGAGCTGCGCGTCGCACAGCTCGGCAACTCGCCGGCGGCGCTCGCGAAGCTCTATAAAAGTGGATTTGCTGGCCATGAGCGTTTCATCCGACGATCGGCGAGTCTCCCAGCCACGCCGGATAGCTTCGTCCGAGGGTTGGGCCAGTTCGCGTCAGTGCACGAGACACGGTCAGGGCTCCCCTGCGCTTCGGGTTAGCCGGGGGAGATCGAGCGTTTCCGCCGTTCTGTAGTGCCAATGGGCAAGCACCGCAGGTGATCCGACGCTCCGCTAGCCACTTGCCGGCAACTGCAGTGGGCGATCCTGGATTCGAACCAGGGACCTCTTCCTTATCAGAGAAGCGCTCTAACCGACTGAGCTAATCGCCCGAGCGAGCCGCGGATCGGCTCTGCGAAGCCAGCATCCGCGACACACCGAGATCGTCCATCTTATCGGTGCCCGCCAAGCCAGCGGCGCCGAAACGGGGCCCGTCGCGCGCTCCGTCTGCCGCAATCGGCAATTCGGCTATCTGGAATGCTCGAGCAGCCCGGGAATCGCCCGAGGCCGCAGCCGCCTGGCCAGCTCGATCGCCTCCTGCGGCGTCGCGAAGGACAGCTCGGCCCGGTAGCCGCCGTCGCGCGCAGGCCGCACGCTGACCTCGGCGCCGAGCGCGGCGCCGAGCGCGGCGGAGATCTCCTGCGCGGCCTCGAGTTGGTCGGGATGCACGCCGGCCGTCATTCGCTTGCGTCGGGCATCCGGGGGCTTGCTGCCCCCGGTCGAGGCGTTTTGCGTGCGGGCCCGCGCTTCGACCGTGCGCACAGACCAGCCCTCCTGCGCAGCCGTACGGGCGAGCCCGGCCCGGGCGCCGTGGTCTTCGACGAGCAGCAGCGCCCGCCCGTGGCCCTCGCTGAGCGTCCCGGCCTGTACGAGCTCAATCGCCTCCTCGGGCAGGTCGAGCAGGCGGATCAGGTTGCTCACGGCCACACGGCTGCGCCCGACGCGGCGGCCGACCTCCTCGCGCGTCAGCTCGAGCTCCTCGACGAGCGCCGCGCAGGCACGCGCCTCCTCGATCGGGCTGAGGTCCTCGCGCGCCATGTTCTCGATCAGCGCGAGCTCGATCGATTCGGCGTCGTCGCGCTCGCGCACGAGCGCCGGGATCGTCTCCAGGCCGGCGATCTGCGCCGCGCGCCAACGACGCTCGCCGGCGACGATCTCATACGTTCCGCCCGGCTTCGGCCGCACGAGCACCGGCTGCAATATGCCGCGCTCGCCAAGCGAGTCGGCCAGGGCCTGCAGCGCGTCCTCATCGAAGCGCCGGCGCGGCTGCGTCGGGCTCGGCACGATCCGCTCGACCGCCAGCTCGCGCAGCTCCTGCTCGCTGCCCTTTGTCTCCGTCGGAGCCGAGGAGACCGAGAGGATCGCCTCCAAACCCCTGCCCATCCCAGGCTTTGGCCTAGCCACGTGCAGCCACCTCCTTTGCCAGCTCGAAATATGCCTCTGCGCCCGCACTGTGCGGGTCGTGGTGCGTCACCGGCAGCCCATAGCTCGGTGCCTCGCCGACGCGCACGTTGCGCGGGATCACGGTCGAGAACACCAGCTCGGGGAAGTGCTCGCGCACCTCACGCTCCACATCGCGCCCAAGACGCGTGCGGCTGTCGTGCATCGTCAGCAGCATACCCGCAACCGTCAACCTCGGGTTGAGGTTCTGCCGTACGAGCGCAAGTGTCTCCAGCAGGCCGGCCAGGCCCTCCAGCGCGAAGTACTCGGTCTGCACGGGCACGATCACCCGGTCGGCTGCCACCAGCGCGCTGACCGTCAGCGGCCCAAGCGACGGCGGACAGTCGAGCAAGATGTAGCGAAAGCGCTCGCGCAGCGGCTCCAAGCGCTCGCGCAGGCGCTGCTCAAAGCCCTCAATCCGCGGCAGCTCGACGTTGGCGCCTGCCAGCCCCGCTCCTGCCGGCAAGAGCTGCAGCCCAGGAACGCTCGAGTCCGTCAGCGCCTCCGCCGCCGTCGCCTCGCCCGTCAGCACCTCGTACAGCCCCGGCGACTGCGTGCGCGCCACGCCCAGGCCAACGGTCGCGTTCGCCTGCGGGTCGACATCGACCAAGAGCGTGCTGTAGCCAGCCTCGGCGATGCACGCGCTCACATTGAGCGCCGTCGTCGTCTTCCCCACGCCACCCTTCTGGTTGGCAATTGCGTAGATCGTGGACATCGCCTGCAAGCTAGCGACGTTCGCGGTCAGAGAGCCGACCGGGCCACCACGATCCACGCAAGCTGCGCAGCTTCATCGACGACCCAGCGGCCGCTTGCGCGCCATTCCCGCCCGGCGCGGGAAGCGCTCCGGCGTCTGCGCCGTCTTCAGCCACACGTGCAGGTGGCGGTCCGTCGCCGACGTGAACGGCCGCACGCGACGGATCTCCTGTAGCTCCATGCCGAGCTCGTACGCGGACGCGGTAGCCGCCTGCTCCTCACCAGCGTCGCGGCGCCCGCGCCAGTCGACCAGCGCGCCGCCTATGCACAGCAGCGGCGCTGCGTACTCGAGCACGACCGGCTGCGGCGCCAGCGCCCGCGCCAGCACGACGTCGTTGGCGCCCATCCCCTCCGTCCACTCCTCCGCGCGCGCACAAACCACGCTCGCGTTCTCGATCCCAGCCGCCGCCAGCATCCGCTCGAGGAACTCGCACTTGCGCCGCTGGCTCTCGACCAGTCGGACGCGGGCGCCCGGAAGCGCCACTGCCAGTGCCACGCCGGGGAACCCCGCACCAGCGCCCAGGTCCGCCATATCGCGGCCATCTTTATTAATTAAATCGATATCGAGACCGGCCAACGAGTCGGCCAGATGTCGCTCTGAGGCCTCGCCTGGTGCTCGCACCGTCGTCGGGGCATGCTCGTCGTCCTGCAGAACTCCCAGCACCCGGCCCAACGTGGCCAGTTGCGCCTCGCTCAGCTCGTGGGCCGTCAGCGCGGCGCTCCACGGCGGAGTGTTTCCCGTGAAACGCTCCCCTGCGGGCTCAGTCATCCACGGGCGAGACGACGAGGAACCGGCGCGGCTCCTCGCCCTCGCTGTGCGTCTCGACACCGCCGCGCTCGCGCAGGTATTCGTGCACGATCCGCCGCTCCGCAGGGGCCATCGGCTCGAGCTCCACGGGGCTACCGTCGCGCAGCGCCTCCTCTGCGGCGTCGTCGGCGTCGCCGCGCAGCAGCTCAGCACGGCGCTCGCGATAGCCGTCGGCGTCGATCTCCACGCGCGTCTGCGACGGGCCCTCGGGAAAGACGATCCGCTGGGCCAGGTGCTGCACCGCGTCGATCGTCTGCCCGCGGCGGCCGATGAACAGGCCCACGTCGTCGCCGACGAGGCGGCCGCGCAGTACTCCGTCAGCCTGCTCGACCTCGATCTCGGCGTCGAGGCCGAGGCCCGCCGTAACTTCCTCGAGCAGCTCTTCGAGCAGCTCGGCCGGCTCGAGCTCCTCCTCCTCGCTCGCCGACTCGCGCGCGTCGCTCATCTGCGCCTACCCGAACGTTTCTTCTTCTTGCTGCGCGGCGAGCGTGGCGGCGGAGCCGACGGTTTCGGCTTGGGGGCCTCCGGCTGCGGGCGCGCTGCGCCCGCGCCGGCCAAGCGCCCGAGCAGGCCGGGACCACTCTTCGAAGCGCCCGGGTCTCCGTCGCCTGCGCCCACACCGGCCAGCGCCGGCTTGAGCGCCCGCGTCGACTTGCCGTTCTTCGAGCCATCCACCTCGACCGGTGCCGGCGGCGGTCCCATATGTCGTTTGATCAGGTATTGCTGGCCGATCGTCCACACGTTCGTCGTGATCCAGTAGACCAAGAGGCCGGCCGGGTAGCGGTAGAGGATCACTACGAACACGACCGGCAGCAGCAGCATCAGACGGCGCTGGTTGGGGTCTGCCGAGGCCGTCGCCACGAGCGTAGAGAAGACCTGCGAGCCGACGTACAGGACGATCAGCACGATCAGCGCCGCGCCCGTCGCCTTTTCGGTGATGTCCGGCAGGAACAGGAACTTCGCCGAGTGCGGCGCCACCGCGTTGCAACTGATTTCCGAGAGGCCCTTGATGTGCTGGCCGGCGTGCGTGATCGCACCCGACGGAATTTCGCTGTTGTGCGTAATCGTCTTGCCGAGCACCTGTGAGAAGTGTTCGCGCAACTGCGTGCCGCAGATGTCGAGCTTCAGGTCCGTGCGCAGCATGTAGAACAGCGAGATGAACACCGGCAGCTGCAGCAGCAGCGGCAAGCACGACGCCAGCGGGTTGATTTTGTTCTCCCGGTAGAACGCCATGATCTCCTGCTGCTGGCGCTGTTTGTCCTCCTTGTACTTCTCTTTCAGCGCCGCGATCTGCGGGGAGAGGCGCTGCATCTCCTGCATCCCCTTGAGCTGCCGGTAGGTCAAGGGGACCAGCACGGCCCGGATCAGCACCGTCAGCCCGATGATCGCAAGGCCCCAGCTGCCGCCCACGAGGTGCTCGTGGATGAACACCATGATCGACTCGAACGCGCTGATCAGCGGCGAGAACGCGTCCTCGATGACGTTGGCGAAGATTGGCATGCGCGCTAGATGGTGCTCTCAGGCGCCGCTGCGGTGTCCAACCCCGAACACCCGCTGGGCCTCCACCGGATCGTATCCGCCGTAGCTCCACGGGTTGCACCTGAGCAACCGCCACGCAGCGAGCACCGCGCCCCTAAGTATGCCGTACTCCTTGATCGCGTCGACCGCATAGCGGGAACACGTCGGCTCGTACTTGCAGCGGCGCGGGATCGCCGGCGAGATGAGCCGCTGGTAGACCACGATCGGGGCTGTCGCCACGGCTTGCATGGCGCGCGCCATGCCGCCCGGAGTCGGCTGCCCGGAGTCCTCGACGTGCTCGCGCGGTAGCTCGCTCACCCCGCCTGGCCCTCGCCCTCGGGTTGCCCCGCGTCGGGCAGTTCGGACGCGAGATGCTCGTGCCCGCCGGCCCGCTCGTGCTGACTTCCCTCTCCCTCTCCGGGTGAAGGCGTCTCTGCACCCTCTCGCAGCCCGGCCTTGGTAATCAACTCGGCCAGGGCCTCATCGACGCCCTGCAGCCCGTCGCGCTCGACCAGCTCGGCCGTCGAGGGGCGGGCGACCACGACGAGGTCGTGTCCCGCACGTAGCCCCTCCTCATTACGGGCGAACGCCTCGCGCAGCAAGCGCTTGATGCGGTTGCGCTCGACCGCGCCGCCGACCTTGCGCGACACCGACAGTCCCAGGCGCGGACGCTCAGTCGCGGCGTTCGGAAACGCGTACAGCACGAGATGGCGATTCGCTGTCGAGCGGCCCTGGCGATAGACGCGCTCGAACTCTGCACTTCGCGACAGGCGACCGCGACTCGACGCCCGCGGCTTCATCGCCTAACCCTCACGCTCAGGTTGAGAGTCGCTTCCGCCCCTTGTCCCGGCGGCGCTTGAGCGTCAACCGGCCGGCCCGCGAGCTCATGCGGGTGCGAAACCCGTGGGCACGGGCGCGCTTGCGCTTCTTCGGCTGGTAGGTGCGCTTCATCGTGGATTCGACGAATGCCGGGCAAGTCCTGCCTGGCGCGGATCCTGAGCTTGGACTCGCCTCTACGTCGGCCGTCAAGTATAGGCGGCGCGAGCGGTCGTGGGGGCCAGCACGGGCGCTCTCTAATTTTCCCGGCAGTTGCGGCGACGTCGCGCGTCGGCTCGACGCCGTCGGTTATAGTCGCCCGCTGACCGGGGCCCCTGCGGCCCCTCTTTGAATAGTTGCCAACGTTTGCTTTGGGAGATAGGCGAATCAACGCTGCCGTGAGCGCACAGCTCGAGCACATATGGTCACAAATGCAGGCTGAGCTTGCCCTCGCCGTCGACGGCAGCGCCTATCGCATCTGGCTCGCCCCGCTGCGTCCGTGCGAGCTCGACGAGCGACGGCTGCTCCTTGAAGCACCCCCAGGGGCCTGCTCGTGGATTCGCGATCGCTTCGGGCGCGTGCTCGAGTCCTGCGCTGCCGCCGTGATCGGCGACGCGGTCGCTGTCGAGCTCGTCGATCGCTGTGAGATCGATCTCAGCGGCGCGAGCGGGCCGCGAGCAGCACCCGCGCGTGTGCGGGGCCCAATCGCGCATGAGCCCTCAGCCGGCTCCAAGGGCGGGGCGTCCGATCGTTCCCGCGAGCGCCCGCAGCCGCGCGAGCGCGAGTCTCGTCCCGGACCGCTCGCCAATCCCAAGCTCACCTTCGAGCAGTTCGTGATCGGCGACAGCAACCGGCTCGCGCACGCCGCCGCTCTGACGGTCGCCGAGATGCCCGCGCAGGCCTACAACCCTTTGTTCATCTGCGGGCCGCCCGGAGTCGGCAAGACGCACCTGCTCAGCTCGATTGCCAAGCTGTTGCTATCGCACAATCCGAGCTTGACCGTGCGCTGCACGACCGGCGAGGCCTTCACCAACGAGTTCATCGAGTCGCTCAGCGGGCGCAGGACCGACGACTTCAAGTCGCGCTTCCGCGACATCGACGTGCTGCTGCTCGACGACGTGCAATTCCTCGAGCGCAAGACCAAGACCGAGGAGGAGCTGTTTCACACCTTCAACGCCCTGCACGATGGTGGGCGCCAGATCGTGCTCAGCTCCGATCGCCCGCCGCAAGACCTGCAGGCCCTCGAAGATCGCCTGCGCGAGCGCTTCGCTGCAGGACTGGTCGCCGACATCGGGCCGCCTGACCTCGCAACGCGCTTGACGATCCTGCGTAAGCGTGCTCAGCACGACGGCGTCCAGCTCGCCGACGAGCAGGCGCTGCACGCGATCGCCGAACGGATCGACAGCAACGTGCGCGCGCTCGAGGGAGCCTTGATCCGCGTCGTCGCCTTCAGCTCGCTGACCGGGCGAGCACTCACGGTCGAGCTCGTCGGCGAGGTGCTCGACAAGCTCTATCCGCGAGCTGCAAGCCCAGCTCAAGGCGGCGCCGGGTCGGTAGCCGAGATCCAGGCTGCCGTCAGCGCTCACTTCGGTCTGTCCACGCAAGAGTTGCTCTCGACGAGCCGCAGCGCTCGCGTCGCTTGGCCGCGGCAACTCGCCATGTACCTCGCTCGCGAGCTAACCAGTCAATCCTTGCCGGCGATCGGCAGACACTTCGGCGGACGAGACCACACCACCGTCTTGTACGCGTGCCGTCGCGCCGGCGCCCGCATCGACGACGATGTGTCCGTGCGCGAGGCTGTGGAGAAGCTCCGAGCTGTGATCACTCCAACCACCGGTGATCCGCCCACACCGCCGAGCGACCGCGTCGCCTGAGAGACTGCACCGTGCTGTCCACAGCCCAAACACAGCACCTTTCGCCCAAGCGTCGGCGATCACACACCTCTACACACTTTCCACACCCTCTATTGACTACTGAGATCTAGAACACCGCCATGAAGCTTTCACTCGCCTCCTCAGAGCTGTTGAATCAGTTGCAGACCGTCACACGCGTTGCTTCGACGCGTAGCGCAGTGCAGGCTCTATCCGGAGTGATGATCTCCGTCGTGGATTCCACCGCTGAGCTCCGTGCCACCGACATGGAGATTGGCCTGCGCGTTCCGTTGAAGGCCGACGTCAACCGTCCCGGCAACGTCGTCTTGCCTGCACGCTTGCTGCTCGATGTCGTCCGCGCTCTCCCCGCCGACGAGCTCACGCTCGAGCTGCGCACCGCCGAGCAGGACGTCGAGTTGATCTCCGGGTCCGCAACCTTCCACCTGCGCACGCTGCGTGCCGAGGACTTTCCAGCGCTGCCCGAGCCTTCACCCGATACACGCGTTGGGCTACCGCTCGAGGCCTTCGTGGAAACCGTCACACGCGTTGCTAAGTCCGCCTCGCGCGACGAGACGCGCCCAGTGCTGACCGGCATTCTGATGTCCGCCTCCGGCCAGGAGCTGCGTATGGTCGCGACCGACTCCTATCGCTTGAGCGTGAAGGAGACGGCGCTGGAGACGCCACTGCAGGGCAGCCTTGAGGCAAATGTGCCGGCCCGCGCGCTGCAGGAGCTGACGCGTATCGCCCAGCAGGCCCCCGCCGACGCGCTCGCGGTCAGCGTTGGGCAGAACCAGGTCGTCTTCGAGCTCGGCGAGATCGTCCTCTCCTCTCGTTTGATCGACGGGCAGTTCCCCAACTATCGCCAACTGCTGCCCGAGTCCGTCGAGCACGAGCTGCGTTTGGCAAGCGGCGAGCTGACCGACGTCGTGCGCCGCATCAGCCTGCTCGCGCTGAAGAACGCCCCGCTGCGGCTCAGCTTCAGTGAGGGCACGCTGACCGTCTCCGCACAGACACCCGACGTCGGCGAGGCAAGCGAGGCCGTGCCCGTGCCGTTTCACGGAGAGGCCTTCGAGATCGGCTTCAACCCCGAGTTCCTGCGCGACGGCTTGGAGAGCATCGAATCCGACGAGCTCGTGCTGAAGCTGATCAGTCCGTTGCGGCCCGGGCTGATCGAATCGCCGGATTCGGGCGACTTCGTGTATCTGATAATGCCGATTCGCCTGAACGCCTAGGTGCTGCGATGGCCGAGGCATCCGACGTGCGGGTGCTCAGCGTGCAGATGCGCGACTTTCGCACGTACGCCCGCGCCGAGGCCGGCTTCGGACCTGGGCTGACCGTCGTGCATGGGCCCAACGGGGCCGGCAAGTCGAACCTGCTCGAGGCGCTCTACTTCGGCTGTACCGGGCGCTCGCAGCGCACGCGAAACGAGCGCGAGCTGGTGCGCTTCGGGGCGCAGGCAGCGCGTGTGGTCGTGCACTGCAGCGAGGGCGCCCAGCAGCACGAGCTGGGCGTTGGCTACGGGCCCGGTCCCGACGGCGCGCGGGCGGTCAAGCGGATGACTGCCGACGGTGCGCCAGTCGAGCGCCTGCTCGACGTCGACTTCCGCCCGCTGTTGAGCGTGTTCGAGCCCGACCGACTCGAGCTGCTGAAGGGCACCCCGGCGGTCCGTCGCGCCCACCTCGATGCGCTCGATCTCCGCCCTCTGGCCGACGCGCGACGGCGATCGGCGTGAGTATTCGCGCGTGCTCGCGCAGCGCAACGCGTTGCTCGCACGGATTCGCTCCGGACGCGCGTCGGACGCGACGCTCGCTGCGTGGGATCGTGAGCTAGCCGCGGTCGGGCTGCTCGTGCGGGAGCATCGCGCTGCCGCTGTCAAGCTACTCGCGGGCCCATTCGCCGAACGCGCCGGCCAGCTGGGGCTCGCGGGGGAGGCGAGCATCGAGTACCGGCCCCGCTCGCACGCGAGCACCGTGGAGCAGCTCGTCGCGGAGCTCCGGGCACGCCTGCCCACCGATCTGGAACGCGGTTTCACCGGGCACGGCCCGCATCGCGACGAGCTGGCCTTCCAGCGTGACGGACGCGAGCTGCGCTCCTATGGCTCCCAGGGCGAGCAGCGGCTGGCCCTGCTGGCCCTGCTGCTGGCCGAGCGCACCGTGCTCGCCGAGCAGCGCTCGCGCACGCCGCTGATGCTGCTCGACGACGTGATGAGCGAGCTTGACGCCGAGCGTCGAGAGCTGCTCGCCGCCGAGCTCTCCTCGGGTGGGCAGAGCGTGATCGCCACGACCGACCTGGGACACGTCCCCGGCGCTGCGGACGCTGCCGTCACGCGCCTGCGCGTCTCGCCCGGGGCAATCCTGCGGGAGGCTCAAGCGGCGTGAGGAAAGCCGCGCCACGCTCGCTTGCCACAGCGCTCGACGGGCTCACGGCGACGCTCGCCCCGGCGACGACGCTGGCACGCGTACACGAGGTGTGGGGGCGCGTGGCCGGCGTCACGATCGCCGCCGCCGCCCGCCCCACGAGCGAGCGCGAAGGCGTGCTCACGATCACCTGCGAGGCCTCCGTGTGGGCGCAGGAGCTGACGTTGATCCAGGGCGAATTGATCCCGCGCCTGAATGCCGCGCTGGGCGGCGAGACGATCCGCGAGCTGCGCTGTCGCACGGGCTGAGCGCGCACGCGTCGGGAGACCCCTCGAACGACCCCGCGCCAACCCGGTTTTACCCGTAATTTGCAGGGGTTTAAGCACTCGCAGCAAGCTGCGCCGACCCCACCACGTGCTAATATCATGTACACAGGAAAGCCGCCCCGGATCGTGCTTGGAAGCGCGACGGAATCCGGGGCGTTCTCACGTATCGGAGGGCCATTGGCCGCGAGCAGCAACAGCTCTGACGGGAGCGCAAAGAAGGGCGGCGTCAACGACCCGTCGATGACGGGCGGCTCCTCCAGCTACGACGCACAGGACATCACGGTTCTCGAAGGTCTCGAGGCGGTGCGCAAGCGCCCCGGGATGTACATCGGATCGACCGGCGCGATGGGGCTCCACCATCTCGTCTACGAGGTCGTCGACAACTCGGTCGACGAGGCGCTGGCCGGCTTCTGCACGAAGGTGTCGGTCACGGTTCACCCCGACAACTCCGTCACGGTCACCGACAACGGCCGCGGGATTCCCGTGGCGATGATGGAGAAGGAGGGCCTGCCGGCAGTGCAGGTCGTGCTGACCGTGCTGCACTCCGGCGGCAAGTTCGGCGAGGGCGGCGGCTACAAGGTCTCCGGCGGCCTGCACGGCGTCGGCGTCTCGGTCGTCAACGCGCTCTCGGAGCAGCTCAAAGTCGAAGTGCGCCGCGACGGGCACGTCTACACGCAGGAGTACTCGCGAGGGACGCCGCTGAGCGAGCTGGTCGAGGGCGAGGAGCTCGCGCCCGACGCCGAAACGGGCACGATCATCACGTTCCTGCCCGACGCCGAAGTGTTCGAGACGCTCGACCTCGACTTCCTCACGCTCGAGGAGCGCCTGCGCGAGACGGCCTTCCTCACGCGCGGCCTGGAGATCTCGATCGTCGACGAGCGCGCCGAAGGCCACTCGGCTACGTTCCGCTACGAGGGCGGCATCGAGGACTTCGTCTCCTATCTGAACGAGAACAAGGAAACGGTCCATCGCAAGGTGATCTTCTTCGCGGGCGAGAGCGAGGAGGGCGCGGCGGAGATCGCGATGCAGTGGAACTCCTCCTACCAGGACTCGGTCCACTCGTTCGCCAACAACATCAACACGCGCGAGGGCGGCTCGCACATGTCGGGCTTCCGCTCGGCACTCACGCGCACGCTCAACAAGTACGCGCGCGACCACGGCCTGCTGAAGGAGAAAGAGGACAACCTCTCGGGCGAGGACGTGCGCGAGGGATTGACGGCCGTCATCTCGGTGAAGCTTCGCGACCCGCAGTTCGAGGGCCAGACGAAGACCAAGCTCGGCAACCCCGGCATGGCCGGCTTCGTCGAGTCGATCGTCAACTCGGGCTTGGGCGAGTTCCTCGAGGAGAACCCGAGTGAGGCCAAAGCGGTGATCATGAAGTCGGTGCAGGCGCAGCGCGCGCGCGAGGCCGCGCGCAAGGCGCGCGACCTGACACGACGCAAGTCGGCCCTGGAGAACTCGACGCTGCCGGGCAAGCTCGCCGACTGCTCGGTCAAGGACCCCTCGCTCGCCGAGCTGTTCGTGGTCGAGGGCGACTCGGCCGGCGGCTCGGCCAAGCAGGGGCGCGACCGCAACACGCAGGCGGTGCTGCCGCTGCGTGGGAAGATCCTCAACGTCGAGAAGTCGCGGATCGACAAGGTGCTGCAGAACACCGAGATCCAGGCGCTGATCACCGCGATCGGCACGGGCGTGCGCGACGAGTTCAACATCGAGAACGCGCGCTACCACAAGGTCGTCTTGATGACCGACGCCGACGTCGACGGCGCGCACATCCGCACGCTTGTGCTTGACGCTGCTGTTCCGCGAGATGCAGGAGCTGATCGAGGCGGGCTACGTGTACATCGCCAAGCCGCCGCTGTACAAGCTCAAGCAGGGCTCGCGCGAGCGCTACATCGAGAAGGACTCCGAGCTGGAGGAGATCCTGCTGGCCGACAAGTGGGAGAAGATCGACGTCTTCGACCGCCACGGCACGCAGTTCAAGCTGACCGAGGCCCGCTGGCAGCGCTTCTCGCGCCTGCTCAAGCAGTACGAAGGCTGGTCACTGTCGCTGCGTGGCCACTACGGCCATGGCGTCGTGCAGTTCCTCGAAGAGTCCTCGCTGCTCGGTGAGCAGGTGAGCACGGCGGCTGC
Organism: uncultured Solirubrobacteraceae bacterium; assembly: GCA_963704495.1. Classification (GTDB taxonomy): domain Bacteria; phylum Actinomycetota; class Thermoleophilia; order Solirubrobacterales; family Solirubrobacteraceae; genus Palsa-744. Next base: position 446,574 of record OY969911.1, read on the forward strand.
GGCGATCGAGCTGCTCGAACGCGCCGACGTCGCACGGCGAGACGCACGCGACAGAGCTCGTCGGCCACGACGAGCAGGAGATCCGTGTGAAGGCTGTCGAGGCGAAGACCGGCTTCGCGTTGACCCACCGGATCAAGCGCTCGCTGTTCGACTCCCAGGAGTACCGCCAGCTCTCGCGCGTGCACGCGCAGCTGATCGAGCTGGCCGGGACCCCGGCCTTCGAGGTGCGCTTGGGTGACGCCGGCGAGACGGCACCGTCGTTCGAGACGCTGCACGGCGCCGTGATGACGGTCGCGCAGAAGGGCATCAAACTGCAGCGCTTCAAGGGGCTCGGCGAGATGAACGCAGAACAGCTGGGCGAAACGACGATGGCCCCGGCGACGCGCACGCTCGCGCAGGTCACGCTCGAGGACGCCTTCGCCGCCGACCGCATCTTCTCGATGCTGATGGGCGACCAGGTCGAGCCGCAGAAGGGCCTTTATCGAGGACAACGCCCGCGCCGTCGCCAACCTGGACGTGTAGGGATGAGCATGGCAACACTGATGTCATAGGCGGCGGGAATGTAGAACCGCGCGGGCTCGAGGAGGAGATGCGCACGGCGTATCTCGACTACGCGATGTCGGTGATCGTCGGTCGCGCGCTGCCGGACGTGCGCGACGGGCTGAAGCCGGTGCACCGCCGCGTGCTCTACGCGATGAACGAGCTCGGCCTCGGGCCGACCCGCTCCTACGCCAAGTGCGCCAAGATCGTCGGCGAGGTGATGGGCAACTATCACCCGCACGGCGACTCGGCGATCTACGACGCGCTCGTGCGCATGGCGCAAGACTTCTCGATGCGCAACGAGCTGGTCGACGGCCAGGGCAACTTCGGCTCGGTCGACGACGACCCGGCCGCCGCGATGCGCTACACCGAGGCGCGCCTGGCGCGGATCGCGACGGAGATGCTGCGCGACCTCGACATGGACACGGTCGACTTCGCGCCCAACTACGACGGCTCGCGGCGCGAACCGCTGGTGCTGCCTGCGCGCTTCCCGAACCTGCTCGTCAACGGCTCCTCGGGCATCGCCGTCGGCATGGCGACGAACATCCCGCCGCACAACCTGCGCGAGGTGATCGCCGCGACGATCGCCTACATCGACGATCCGGATATCGACACGGCGGGGCTGATGCGCCACATCAAAGGCCCCGACTTCCCGACCGGCGGCATCATCCTCGGCCACGCGGGGATCAAAGACGCCTACGAGACCGGCCGCGGCCGCGTGCGCATCCAGGCGCGCGCACACATCGAGCCGCTCAAGCAGGGCAAGGAGGCGATCGTCGTCACCGAGCTGCCGTTCATGGTCAAGAAGGGCGGCGACGGCGGGCTGATCTCGAAGATCGCCGACCTCGTGCACGAGAAACGGATCTCCGAGATCTCCGACCTGCGCGACGAGTCCGACAAGCGCGGCATGCGCCTCGTGATCGAGCTCAAGCGCGACGCGATCCCGAAGGTCGTGCTGAACAAGCTCTACAAGCACACGCTCGATGCAGACGACGTTCGGCGTGAACATGGTCGCGCTCGTCGACAACGTTCCGCGCACGCTCCACCTGCGCGCCGTGATCCACAACTACGTCGCCCACCAGCGCGAAGTGATCGTCAGGCGCACCAAGCACGAGCTCTCCGAAAAGGAGGCTCGCGCGCACATCCTCGAGGGCCTGCTGATCGCGCTGGAGCACCTCGACGCGATCATCGAATTGATCCGCGCCTCGCGCGACCGCGACGCGGCCCGCGAGCAGCTGGTCGAGCAGCTTCGAGCTCAGCCCGATCCAGGCGACGGCGATCCTCGACCTGCGCCTGTCGCAGCTGACCGCGCTGGAGGCTGACGCGATCAAACAGGAGCACGCCGACGTGACCGAGCGGATCGCCGAGCTGCGCGCGATCCTCGGCGACGAGACACGCGTGCTGGCCGTGATCAAGGAGGAGCTGTCGGAGATCTCCGAGCGCTTCGGCGACGAGCGGCGCACGGAGATCAGCCACTCCGAGGATGAGATCGACATCGAGGACCTGATCGCCGACCAGCAGATGGTGATCACGATCACGCAGACCGGCTACATCAAGTCGCTGCCGCTGGCCACCTACCGCCAGCAGCAGCGCGGCGGGCGCGGCGTGACGGGGATGGACATGAAGGACGGCGACTTCATCGAGCACCTGTTCGTGTGCTCCTCGCACGACTACCTGCTGTTCTTCTCCAACCGCGGCAAGGTCTACCGCTCGAAGGTCTACGAGCTGCCCGAGGCCTCAGCGCACGGCCAAGGGCCGCGCACTGGTCAACATCCTGCCGCTGCGCGAAGGCGAGCGAATCCAGGCGGTCGTCTCCACGCGCGACTTCACCGAGACCAAGTACCTCGTGTTCGCGACCAAGTCGGGCACGGTCAAGAAGACCGAGTTCCTCTCCTACAACACGCCGATCAAAGCCGACGGGATCATCGCGATCAAGATCCGCGACGACGACGAGCTGCTGGCCGTGCGCGCGGTCGACCCGAACGACGAGATCATCATGGTCTCCAAGGCCGGCCTGACGGTGCGCTTCGCCGAGTCCGACGCGCGCGCGATGGGTCGCGACACGACCGGCGTGCGCGGGATGGACGTCGGCAAGGCGGCGAGGTGATCGCGATGGACGTCGCGCGCGACGACATGGACCTGCTCGTCGTGACCGAAAACGGCTACGGCAAGCGCACGCAGATCGCCCAGTACCGCAAGACCAACCGCGGTGCCAAAGGCGTCAAGACGATCGGCCTGACCGAGCGCAAGGGCGGCCTCGCCGGCGCGCTGGTCGTGCGCGAGCACCAAGAACTCGTGTTCATCAGCGTCGGCGGCATGGTTCAGCGCACGGCCGCCGGAGGCATCTCCCAGCAGGGCCGCTCGGCTACGGGCGTACGGGTGATGAACCTCAAGGACGAGGATCTCGTGAGCGCGGTTGCGCTCGTCGTAGACGCCGGCGAGGCGAGGCGTGGCCGGCGAGCGACGTGGCCGACGGCAGCGCCGCCAGCCGGACGATCGCAGCGCCCGACTGCCGACCCTGCTCTGAGTCGACTCCCTCAAACCGTCCAGATTCCCTGTTGAAGCCTCAGATGCGCGCTGGTGCCGCGCCGACAGCGCTGAGGGTGACCCGCCTGCAAACCGCCCTGGCGGCCGCCGCCGCGATGCTCCTCTGCGCAGCGCCGGCGGTCTCGGCTGACGTCGCCCGGAGCGCGCCCGCACACGTCGCTGGGCCCGTGGCGAGCGCTGCCTCGAGCGCGGGCAGGAAGGCGCCACCACCGTGGCTCGCGCGCCAAACGCGTGCAACTCGCGTACAGGGCGCCCGTACGGGACGAAAGACGAACTGCCGGACGAAGGCCAAGCGCACGGACGTGCGTACAGTGCGCTCGCGCAGACTGCGAACGGTCTCGGGCGCCGACAGGACGAGCAGCTCGTCCCGAGCCGCCGCGCTGCAGGCGGCGACGATCGCTCAGGTGCTCGCGACGCCCTGCCAGAACATCGATCTGACGCCGAACGACGGCAAACCTGCCGCTCGTTCGCGCCGCCGTCCTGTGCCTGATCAACACCGAGCGGGCACAGCATGGAGAGGACCCGCTGCAGAGCGACAGCAGGCTCGAAGCGGCCGCCGAAAGCCACGGCAAGGAAATGATCGCGGTCAACTACTTCGACCACATCTCGCCGTCTGGCGTGACGCCCGTCGATCGTGTCCGCGACGACCGGCTACATCCCCAGCGCGGAAGTCGGCTACGTGATCGGCGAGAACCTCGCCTGGGGAACACTCTCGCTGTCGACGCCCGCAAGCGATCGTCAAAGCGTGGATCGCCTCGCCCGAGCACCTGGCCAATATCCTCGAAGCCAAGTACCGCGACACCGGGCATCGACGTCGACGCCGGAAGTGCCGCGCTCGCTCGCCGAAGGCGTCGCAGGCGGCACTGTACACGCAGGAGTTCGGCGTCCTCGTGCGACTGAGCTCGCGCGCCCCTCCCGCCCGTCACGTCCGTTCGCTAATCTGAGCGGACCAGAGAAAGGAGGTGGTCCGAACGTTAGTGACAGTTCTTGCGGGACCCTGGAGGTGACCGGCCGCTAGGTCGGAAAGGCTGGTCCGCTTAGCGGAATCCAACCCGGGACACCCCGAGACGACTGCCGGTCCTGGTCCCTCCGGCTGAAGTACCGTCCGTCTCGGTCTTTCCAGTCAGAGCATTGAACGAAGGGCGCCCGTCGAGGCGCCCTCTCGTCGCTTAAGCAGCGGCGCTCAGGCAGCCTGCGGGAGGTACTGCAACCACGCGGCGGGGATCGTGGGGCTGGCGACGTGGATGAAGATCTCGGCGCGCGGCGTGCGCGGCGCGTGGCGCGGGTGCATGCCCGCCTGGCGCGGCAGCCGGTCGCCCTTGCGCCGGTTGCAGGGCGCGCACGAGGCGACGATGTTCTCCCAGCTCGAGGAGCCGCCCTTGGAGCGCGGGATCACGTGATCGACGGTCAGGTTGGAGCGCGAGCCGCAGTACTGGCAAGTCCAGCTGTCGCGGGCGAACACGGCGCGGCGCGTGATCTTGCGCCGGTGCGCGTCGCGCGGGACGTTGACGTAGCTGACCAGGCGGATCACGACCGGGCGCGCGAGCGTCGAGCTCTCGGAGTGCAGCTCCCAAATGCCCGCGCTCGAGCAGCTCGGCCTTCTCCTTCAGCAGCAGAACGACCGCGCGACGCACCGTGCACACGTTGATCGGCTCATACGTGGCGTTCAGAACGAGCACCCGACCACCCATCGCCGCAGTGGGCGGCGATGTCCCAGGTCCGTGCCGCTGGTGCTCGGAAGGCGACACGGACCCCACCGGCTCTGGTGGGGCAGTGCACTCCATGGTCAGCGCCGGCAGTCTAGCGGGGCGTCGCTCCTCTGTGGCCGCAATAGCTGCGCTGGAGCGGGATCGCGCTCAGGCCGAGGTTCGCTGCGGCCGGGCGGCGGCCGGGTAGGAGCCGAGCACGTGGACGTACTTCGCAGAGCTCTCGCAGCCCGTCGATCGCCTGCGCAACAGGCTTCTCGCGCGACGCGCCCGTCGAGGTCGACGAAGAACATGTAGTCGCCGAGCTGCTCCCGTCGCGGGCGCGACTCGATCTTGGTCAGGTTGATGTCTCGCCGCGCGAACATCGCTCAGGCAGCGCACGCAGCCAGCCGGGGCGCTCGGCGCCCGAGTCCCCAGAAGACGAGCGAGGTCTTCCACTTGGCGCGTCCCACCTCGCCGGCCCGCAGCGGCGGCAGGGCCGCCTGCTCGCCCGTACCGCGCGCGAGCCAGACGAAGCGCGTTTCGTTGTCGTCGCGGTCCTCGACGCCCTCGCGGATGACCGTGCCGCCGTAGATCTTCGCCGCCAGCAGCGTGCCCAGCGCGGCCATGCCCGCGGACGCTGCTCGCGCGACCACGGTGCGCACGGCCTCGGCGGTCGAGGCGGCGGGCAGCACCTGCGCGCTGCGCCAGCTCCTCGCGCAGGAATCGCGTGCACTGACCCGGCACCTGGGGATGGGTCAGCACGGTGTCGATCTGGGCCAGCTCGGTCGCTCCGGCGGCGATCAGCGAATGGCTAACGCGCAGCAGCGCCTCGCCGACGATCGTGACGTCGCTCGCCTCGCCGGCGAGCAGGTCGAGCGTGACGTTGATCGAGCCCTCGAGCGAGTTCTCGATCGGAACGAGCGACCAGTCGACCTCGCCGCGGCGCAGCGCGGTGACCGTGTCGTAGATGCTGGCCAGCCCGACCGGCTCGATCATGTCCGGCGCAGCGCTCGCCAGCAGCGCCTCCTCGCTGAAAGTGCCCTCGGGGCCGAGGTAGCCGACGCGAGCGCGAGCCGAGCGTCGGCTCAGGCGGGGCGTTCATCGCCCGGCGCCCCATCGGCGGCCCCGGCGAGCGCGACGCGCACCGCCTCGGCCTCCTCCGGCGAGAGCTCGAGTTCGCCCTGGCCGCCCGTGACCTGCTTGGCGTAAACGCGTGCCTGGTCGCGATGATGGATGCAAGAGAGCACGATTCCCGAGCTGCTCGTCGTCGAGCAGCGCGATCGAGACCGACTGGCGTCCGGACAGCTCGTTGTAGGCGTCGTAGCGAATCAGCGCGCGGTGCGCAATCGTGCCGACGCAGCGTCGTCTCGGCTCCCGCCAGCCGCCCGTCGAGCCGCACGGCCACGTCATCTACGTATGCGCGCAGCGCCTCGAAGGCCTCGTGCAGGCGCGCGGCAGTGGGCCACGACATCCTCCTGGCCCTGCTCGCCCAGCACGAGTCGCTGGGCGCGGCGCAGGCGGCGCAGGCTGAGCATCAAAGCGAGGCAGCAGAGCAGGGCGATGAGCGCTACTGCCGCGGCTGCGAGCGCGATGATGCCCTGGGTGTCGGTGACCGAGGCGGCCATCGGCACAAGTTAGCCGCTGGCTTGCGCCGGCGTCTGGCGCGGGCGCCGCGTCTATTTGGCGAAGACGGCTAGGTAGGTGCCCTTGTTGTTTTCGGTGTTGGTCTCGCCGGGGACCTTTTCGACTTCGGTTTCGACCTTGGCGGCCTCGCCGAGGGGAACGCCGTTGACGGGGATGTCGACGCTTACGGTCTTGCCCGGTTCGACCTTTTCGATCGCGTGAGAGGCCTTGAACTGCTTGCCGCCGGCGGTCACGGTGACGTTGACCTTGACGTTCGTCTCGGCGCTTTCTCCGCCGTTTTCGACGTTGACGGTAAAGGTCGGGTTGCTGCCGCCGCTGACGTGGTTGAGCGTCGGTTCGGCTCGCGAGCGTATTGGCACCGACGCTGACGCCGGTCAGCGAGCTGCCGTGGGTGCCGGAGGTGGTTTCGGCGTTCTGGGTGCTGCCGGCTGCCTTGCCGGTGATGCGGCTTTCGACGGTCGTAGGTTCGAGCCAGCCGATGTTGGGCAGTGAGCGGGAGGGCGCGGTGGTCAGCCCTTCGACTCCCCCTTCCTTCAGCTTCTGCTGGATCAGCGGGGCAACGCGCTGGGAGTAGAGCACGTCGGAGGCGAGGAAGATCTCCATGTCGCCGGCGATCTGTGCGATCGCCTGCTTGCCCTGCCCGCCGAGCGCGGTCGGCGTCAGCGCGGCCACCTTGGTCACGGCTTCGGTGCGCAGGTCGAAGGCGAGCAGCAGGTCTCGCTGAGCGTCGGCCAGCTCGCCGGGAGCGCTCAGGCCCTTGACGCGCTTGGCGAGCTTTGGTGCCTGCACGAGCAGCTGGTCGACCTGCACCTCGACTTTCAGCGCCGACTTGCCGCCGGCTCCGGACAGGGCCGAGAAGAGCGGGCGCGAGACTTGTTCGTCGAATTCCTGTGCGAGCAGGCTGACTTCGTGGTTGTAGCTCTTCAGCGCGTCGGTCTTCTGGCCTTTCAGGCAGCCGTTGATGACCAGGATGATGATGATCAGCAGCACGACGCCGACGCCGGCGGCGATGCGGCGGCGGACCATCAGCGTGTGCTGATCGAGCGGCAGCGCGCCCGCCGCGCGCTCGGGGCGGCGTGGGCTCGGGCGCTGTGGCGCGCGCGGCGCACGGCCGGCCGGGCGCTGTGCTGTCTCCTCGTCGTCGTCGAAGAACGACAAAAGCTCGCTCCTTGCAGGGATTACGAAACGGCCAGTATGACCGCCGACCCTCTGTGGGGTCATCCTGCAACTTCTCCCTCAACGTACCTTCTCCTGCGGTCACGAGCAGGGAGCGGAGCCTGCGGGCGGCGAACGCAGGAGCCGGTGGAGTCGCCGACCCTCGCCCATCCTCGACGCCCGCGCGCGCGCGACGCTTGGGGCGAGCCGCGCGCTGATGCGCTCGTGCTCGGCCGCTACCGGCTGCGCGAACGGTCTGGGCGCGGGCGGCTTCGGCGTGGTCTGGCGTGCGCATGACGAGGTGCTCCGTCGAGAGGTTGCGGTCAAGCGCATCCCACTGGCGCCGGGTGAAGACGGCGAGCGCGCCACGCGCGAGGCGCTCGCGAGCGCTCGTCTGGCGCACCCGGCGATCGTCGCGCTGTACGAGGCGCGACCGGCGCAGGACGCCTTCTTCCTGATCTCAGAGCTCGTCGACGGGGACACGCTGGCGCAACTGATCGCCGAGGACGAGCTGGCCGACTCGCAGGTGCTGCAGATCGGCGTGGCGTTGTGCAGCGCGCTCGAGCACGCCCACGAGCGCGGCGTGATCCACCGCGACGTCAAGCCGCAGAACGTGCTCGTCCCGCACGGCGCCGATCTGCCGCCGCCGATCTCGGAGGCCTTCGGCGCAGTCGCGAAGCTAACCGACTTCGGCGGGGCCCTGCTGAGTGGCTCGGATGCGCTCACGCGCACGGGCGATGTGTTGGGCACGCTCGCCTACATGGCGCCGGAGCAGAGCGAGGGGCGCGAGGCTGCAGAGACGGCCGATCTCTACTCGCTGGCGCTCGTTCTGTACGAGGCGCTGAGCGGTGTGAACCCGGTGCGCGGCGCGACGCCGGCAGAGACAGTCAGGCGGATCGGTCGCCCGGTGCGCCCGCTGGCGCGGGTACGCCGCAACGTGCCGCACGAGCTTGCACGCACGATCGACAGGGCGCTGGCGCGCTCGCCCAGCGCGCGCGGCTCGCTGGGTGAGCTACGCGAGGCGCTCGAGCAGGCGCTCGAGGACGGACCGCGGCTGCCGACGCGCGGGCGTGTGCGTCGCGGCGGCGCACGAGCCGGTGCGTTTGAGAGGCAGCAGGGAGAGGCGCCCACCGAGCTCGCCGGTGTCGAGCATGAGCAGACCTTCAACTACGGACGGACGAGAAAGCTCGACCGCGTCGGTCCAGGCCCGATCGCTCAGCTGCCGGCCAGGGCGGACGAGCACGACGCACACCTGCAGGAGCTCCGCGCGATCGCACAGGCGGCAGGCGGGCCGGCGCAGCGGACTCCGCGCCGCGGGCTACCGCGTGCGGTCTGGCTCGCGGCGGCGTTGGCGCTGGTGGTGTGGCAGACGGCAGCCGGACGGCCCGGCGTGGGTCTGCTTGCGCTGGTGGCGTTGCTGCCGGTTGTGTTGCTGCCGATCGGCCGTCGCGATCGTGCGGGGACAGGCGGCTGGCTGACTTGTGCTTTGGCGCCGATCCTCGGGACGATCGGGCTGGCGGGGGCGTTTCCGGCGATCGCGGGTCAGGCGCCCCGCTGGCGCATGCGCGCCGCGCTCGGCGCGCTCGGATACTGGTGGCTGGCGCTCGCGGAGCCGCTGCTGGCGCGGCACCTGTGGCTTGGCCCGGCGGCGGGCACGCCGGCGAGAGCTGCCTGGGAGGGATCATTGAGCAGTACGGCTGTGCACGTGCTCGGCCCTCTGTTGAGCATGGGCTTGCTGCTCGGCGCGGCTCTGTGGGCAGGCGGGGCGGTGCTCTTGCCGCTGCTCGTGCGCGGGCGCAACGCGGCCCTCGACGTGGCGGCGGCCGTCTTGTGGGCCGCTGCGCTGGCCGCTGCTGCACCGTCGTTGGACTCCGGTCTCGCGGTGCAGGCGGCTCATGCGACGCCGCGTGGCGCGATCGTGGGCGCCGTGCTGGGCGCAGCGCTAGCGGTGGCGGCCCGCGCTCTGCGTGGCCCCGTCTGACGTAGCATGGCCCCACGGCTCGAACAGGCCCTCGCGGGCCGTCGTGCGCCCTGATCTCCGGTTGCTCGATTACGCTCGGAGTGCCGGGCCGTCCAGCGATGAACGTACCCGTCCAGCGATGAACGTCCTCAAGAGCGTCGAGACAACGATCGCCAACCTCGTCGAGGGCACCTTCGGGCGCCTGTTTCGCTCAGAGGTGCGGCCGATGGAACTCGCGCGCAAGCTCGCGCGCGAGATGGACGAGAACCGCACGATGTCGGTCTCGCGGGTGTATGCGCCACACGAATACGCGGTGTGGCTCTCGCCCGAGGACCGTGCCCGCTACGAGGGCTTCGAGCATGAGGTGATCGACGAGCTGTGCGGGTACCTGCTCGAGCACGCGCGCCGCGAGGAGCTGATCCTGGCGGCGAGCCCGGTGATCGAGTTCCACACCGACAAGCGTCTGGCGCTGGGCGAATTCGGGATCCAGGCGCAATTGGCCCGGCCGGGCGGTCAGAGTGAGGAGCCCGAGCAGGCTGCAGCGCCCGAACAGCAGCCGGTGGCAAGGCACGGCGAGACGATGATCTACAGCACCTCAGCGCGCGCGCGGGGCCCGGTCGAGGAGGCCCAGGCGGGGCGCCCGCCACGCGCTCTTCTCGCCGTGGACGGGCGCCGTCTGCCGGTTCCGGCGCGCGGCGCGACGATCGGCCGCAGCCGCGACTGCGACGTCGTGCTCGAGGACGCGGGGATCTCGCGCCGTCACGCCGAGATACGCCCGGGCCCGGAGGGCTGGACGGTGGCGGACCTCGGCTCGACCAACGGCGTGCGCCTGAACGGCCGCACGCTCCGCGGGGTCGAGCTCCTGCAGGCAGGCGACCACGTCGAGCTCGGCTCGACGGAGATCGTGTTCGAGCTTGGATGAGGGCACTGGCCCGATGACGACGCTCGCGCCCGTATCGGTCGCCTTGAAGTTCGGCTTCCTCGCCGTGCTCTATCTGTTCGTGCTGTGGGTGGCGCGCAGCGCGCGGCGCGATCTGCGACGCGGCGACGCGGCGGTGGTGATGCAGGGGGGCGTCGAGGCGCCGCCGATCCCGCCGGACGCGACGGGCCTCTACTCGGCCACATCGGTCGGCAGCGCAGATATGGCGCACAGCTCGCCGCAGCTTGTCGTCGAGCGCGCCCCGGGGCACGAGCCGGGGATGATCTACGACATCGACGGCGACCTCGTGCTCGGCCGCGGCGACCGTGCGGAGATTCGCCTGGAGGACCCGTTCGCGTCCTCGCGCCACGCGCGCATCTTCGAACAGGGCAACGCGGTGGTGGTGGAGGATCTCGGCTCGACCAACGGCACTTACCTCAACGAGGAGGTGCTGCAGACGCCGCGACCGCTTCACCCGGGCGACCGCGTTCGCATCGGCGACAGCGAATTCACCTTCGAGGTCGGCTGACTTGCTGCGCGTGGCCGAGCAATACGCGGGGACGGACACGGGCCGCCAGCGCCGCGCCAACGAGGACTCGCATCTCGCACGCGCGCCGCTGTTCGTGGTCGCAGACGGGATGGGCGGCGCGCAGGCCGGCGAGGTCGCATCGCGGATCGCGATCGAGGCCTTTCAGGACGGGCTGCAGGGCGCAGCTGCGCCGGAGTCGGCGCTGGCGGAGTTGACACAACGAGCGAACGCGCGCATCCACGAGCTGTCACACAGCCACGCGGAGCAGGCGGGGATGGGGACGACGCTGACAGCGGTCTACGCGGGCGAGCGCGAGATCTCGATCGCGCACGTGGGCGACAGCCGCGCCTACCGTCTGCGCGACGGCGAGCTGGAGCGGCTGACCGAGGATCACTCGCTCGTGGACGAGCTGCTGCGCCAGGGGCGCCTGACGCCGGAGGAAGCGCTTGAGCATCCGCAGCGCTCGGTGATCACACGTGCACTCGGCCCCGAGGGGGTCGTCGAGGTCGACACACGCTCCTATGCGGCGCGCGACGGCGACGTCTACCTGCTGTGCAGCGACGGCCTGACGACGATGTTGGCGGAGGATCGCCTGGCCGAGGTGCTGCTCGCGCACGCGAGCTTGCGGGAGGCGGGAGAGGGCTTGATCGCCGCGGCCAACGAGGCGGGCGGGCGCGACAACATCACGGTCGTGCTGCTGCGCCTGGAGGAGCTCGACGCCGGCGCGGCGCCACTGACGGAGGAATCGAACATCGTGCAGAGTCAGCCGGACTCGGCACCGATGCCGCCGCCCGCGTCGGCAGCAGGTGCAGGTGCAGGCGCCGGTGCTGTGGAAGGCTCGGCAGCGACGCTCGCCCCGCCGAGGTCGGCTTCGCAGGAGCAAGAGCCGGTTGTCCGCCGCCACCCGCGTGCCCCGGCGCGCGGCGCGCATGACGGCAGGCGCAAGCGCCGAGGCCTGCGGCGAACGGGCGCGGCCGTGATCGTGCTCGCGGTGCTTGCCCTGATCGGTGCAGGCGCGTACATCGCGCTTCAGTCGGTGTACTTCATCGGCACGAACGACCGTGGGCTGGTGACGGTGTTCCGCGGCGTGCCGTGGCGGCTGCCGGCGAGCCTGGCGCTGTACAGCAGCGACTACGTCTCGGGTGTGAGCGCATCGACGGTCGCGCCGCAGCGCAGGCACAAGCTGCTGGACCACTCGCTGCGCTCGGAAGCGAACGCGGCCTCGCTGATCCGCAGCCTGGAACTCGGGCAGTTGGAATGAGCGGTGGTTGTGTTGAGGGGAACGCCGGCGCGAGGCCCGCGCGATGAACCAGCCGATCGTCCGCCTGTTCGGGCTCGTGATCGTGATGTTTGCGCTGCTGCTCGCGTTCACCTCGCGCTGGACGATCTTCGAAGCGAGCTCGCTGCGCGACAACCCGCTGAACGCACGTTCGCTGTTGGAGCAGCAGCGGATCGACCGCGGCGAGATCCTGGCGTCGAACGGGAAGGTGCTGGCGCGCAGTGTGCGCTCGGCGGCGAGCCGCCAATCGGAAGCGATCTACACGCGTACGTACCCGACGGGCGAAGAGTTCGCACACGCGATCGGCTACTACTACATCGATCTAGGACGCACGGGGCTGGAGAACTACCGCAATGCGCAGCTGAGCGGCCAGTCGAACACGAACCTGCAGTCGATTCTCGACCAGCTGCAGGGCAAGCGCAAACAGGGCAACGACGTGTACACGACGCTCGACTCGGGCGCGCAGCAGGTGGCGAACTCGGCGCTGGAAGGGCACGAAGGCGCGGTCGTCGCGCTGGAACCGAGCAGCGGCGCGGTCAAGGTGATGGCGTCCTCGCCGGGCTACAACCCGAACGTGCTTCGCGCGACGCGCAACTACGAACGGCTGGCGAAGACGGCCTCGGGCAAGCCGCTGGTGGACCGCGCGACGCAGTTCGGCTACGCACCGGGTTCGACGTTCAAGGTGGTGACGGCGACGGCGGCGATCGACTCGGGGAAGTTCTCGCGCGAATCGACGGTGGATGGGCGCAACGACGTGCGCGTCTCGGGCGTGCCGCTGCAGAACGACGAGAACGAGAGCTTTGGCCAGATCACGCTGACACAGGCACTGGCGAAATCGGTCAACACGGTGTGGGCGCAGGTGGCCGAACGCGTCGGCAAGCGCACGATGGCCGAATACATGCGCCGCTTCGGCTTCGACGAAAAGCCGCAGCTGGACTACCCGGCGACGGAGATGTCCTCGAGCGGCGAGTACAGCCACGGGGCGATCGTGTCGCCGACGAGCTCGCAGGTCGACGTCGGGCGCATGGGCATCGGCCAGGACAAACTCGGGGTCACGCCGCTGCAGATGGCGGAGGTCGCGGCGACGGTGGCGAACCGCGGGCAGCTGATGCGACCACACATGACGGCGCGGATCGTCGACCCGGACGGACGCACGGTGGAGCGCATCTCCCCGCACGTGCAGTCGGTCGTAATGAAGCCCTCGACGGCGGACGCGGTCAGGCAGATGATGGAAGCGGTGGTCAACGAAGGCACGGGCACGCCGGCCCAGATCGCGGGCGTGCAGGTGGCCGGCAAGACGGGTACGGCCGAGACGCAGATCGGCACGGCGATCAACAACGTGTGGTTCATCGCGTTCGCCCCGGCGTCGAACCCGAAGGTGGCGATCGCGGTGACGCTGAAGGGCGTGCCGGGACAGGGCGCGGCGTTTGCGGCGCCAATTGCGCGGCAAGTTATGGAAAGGCTGCTGCATGACTGAGCGGCGAGCGAGCGATACGACGTCCGGGGGGGCGCCACATGGTTGAGCCGAACACGATCATCGACGGGCGCTACAAGGTGATCTCCCGCGTGGGCTCGGGCGGGATGGCGGATGTGTACCTGGCCGAGGACCAGTTGCTGGGCAGGCAGGTGGCGGTGAAGCTGCTGCACCACCACTTCGCGGAGGATCAGGAGTTCGTCGAGCGCTTCCGTCGCGAGGCGTCGAGCGCGGCGGGCCTTTCGCACCAGAACATCGTCGGCATCTTCGATCGCGGCGAGTGGGAGGGCACGTACTACATAGCGATGGAGTACGTGCCGGGTCGCTCGCTGAAGACGATCGTGCGCGAGCAGGGGGCACTCGACCCGGCGCTGGCGATCGACATCGTCGTGCAGATCCTGCGCGGCGCGCGCTACGCGCACAGGCGCGGCGTGGTGCACCGCGATCTGAAGCCGCACAACGTGATCCTCGACGAAGAGGGCCGCGCGCGTGTGACGGACTTCGGCATCGCGCGGGCCGGCGCCTCGGACATGACGCTGACGGGTTCGATCATGGGCACGGCGCAGTACCTCTCCCCCGAGCAGGCGCAGGGCCACCCGGTGACGGGCGCCTCGGACCTCTACTCGGTTGGGGTGATCCTGTATGAGCTGTTGACGGGGAAGGTGCCGTTCGACGGCGAGACGGCGGTGGCGATCGCCTACCAGCAGGTCTCGGCGCAGCCGCGACCGCCGAACGAGGTCAACCCGTCAATCCCGCCGGCGCTGGATGCGATCGTGTTGCGTGCACTGGCGAAGGACCCGGCACAGCGCTATGCGGACGCGGACGAGTTCATCGCGGCGCTGCAGCGTGAGCGCCAGGCGCTGCCGACGGCAGCGGGCGCGGCTGCTGCGCTCGCTGCGGGCGCGGTGCGAGAGGGGGGCAACTGGTCGACGGCTGCGACGGCGGCCACGGCAGCGGCTCCGATGGGCCCGCCGGTGATGCCGCCCACCCAGCACCGCGCACCGGACGGCACGCACCCGACAGGGTCGATGCTGCTCGCCGAGGAGGCCTATGAGGAGAACGGCGGCGAGCAAGGCGAGGGGCCGGGCATCAGCCGCGTGCTGCTGTGGAGCCTGCTCGCGGCGCTGCTCGCCGGTGGGATCGTGGCGGCCGTGCTGCTGCTGTCGTCGTCGGCGGGGCACGTGAACGTGCCGAACGTGACGGGCGAAACCGAACAGGCGGCCTCGGCGCGTCTGCGTGCGCAAGGCCTCGGAGTGACGCCGTCGCTGGCCTCCAGCGCGGCGGTCGCGGACGGTCGCGTGATCAGTCAGACGCCGGTCGCGGGCAGCCGAGTTGAAAAGGGATCGCGCGTGAGCATCGTGGTCTCGAGCGGCCCGGGCAGCGCGGCGCTTCAGGGTGTCGAAGGGCTGACGGCGACGCAGGCGATTGCGCGCCTGCGCACGGCGGGGTTCAAGCCGACCCGCCAGGACGAGCCGAGCTCGAAGGTGGCGAAGGGGAAGGTGATTGGCACGGAACCGCCGGCCGGTACGGAGCTTCAGGTTGGTAGCCCCGTGACGGTGTTGGTCTCGAGCGGCCCGGCACAGGTCAAGGTGCCGGATCTCTCGGGCGATTCGCGCAGCGGCGCGGAAGCGGCGCTGTCGGCGGTTGGGCTGGCGGTGGGCACGGTCACCGAACAGGTCTCAGCGGGGGCGGCAGCGGGCAGTGTGCTCGCGCAATCGCCGAAAGCGGGCTCGTCGGTGGAAACGGGGTCGAAGGTGAACCTGACGGTGGCGAAGGCCTCGAACGAAGTGGCGGTGCCAAAAGTGGTCGGCCAGAGCGAGACGCAGGCGGCAGCGGCGCTCGGCGGCGCAGGCTTCACCCCGCGCGTGGCCAACACGCCGGTGAGCGAACAGGGTCAGGTGGGGGTCGTGCTCAAACAGAGTCCGGCGGCGGGCACGACGGCGCGCAGGGGCTCGACGGTTACGCTGACGGTGGGCGTGCTCGAAACGCCGACGACCCCGACCACGACGACCACGACGACCACGACAACGACGACCCCGACAACGACCACGCCGACCCCCCCGGCCCCGGCCGGTTGATGGCGACGGCAGGCGTGGAGACTTCTGCGCGGGGGGCCGATCGAGGCGGAGTGTTGAAGGTGGCTGTGCTGTCGGGCGGGCGCTCCTCGGAGCACGGGGTGTCGCTTTCCTCGGGCGAGGCGGTGCGTGAGGGGCTGCTGTCGGCGGGCCACGAGGTCGTGGAGGTGCAGATCGGCCGCGACGGCGTGTGGCGGCGCGATGGTGAGGGCGAGCCGCTGAGCGTGACGCCGGGGGCGGGACTGCTCGGTGTGGATGTGGCCTTCCCGGTGCTGCACGGGCGCTTCGGCGAGGACGGCACGGTGCAGGGCCTCTTGGAGATGCTCGACGTTGCCTACGTGGGCGCGGGCGTGGCCTCGTCGGCGCTGTGCATGGACAAGGTGCTGTTCAAGGAGCTCATGGCGGCCGCGGGAACAGTGCCTCAGGTGGACTACGTGGACGTGGGCGAGGCACGGCTCTCGGGCGTGGGGCGCCAAGAGCTGCTGGAGCACGTGATGGCCCTGGGATTGCCTGTGTTCGTCAAGCCGTCGCACCTCGGCTCGTCGGTGGGCATCGTCAAGGTGACGGCAGAGGACGAGCTGGTGGGTGCGATCGAGTCGGCTTTCTCCTACGACGCGCGCGTGATCGTCGAGGCGGCGGCGAGCGGCATCGAGGTCGAGTGCGCCGTGCTCGGCTCCGCGGCGACGGGTCGCATGCAGGCGTCGCTCCCGGGCGAGATCAGCTTCGAGAGCGAGTTCTATGACTTCGAGGCGAAGTACCAGCCGGATGGGATGGACCTGCTGATCCCGGCGCGCGTCTCCGAGCGGGCGTCGGCGCGGGTTCGCGAGCTGGCGCTCGAGGCTTTCGCGCGCGCGGGCTGTGACGGGCTGGCGCGCGTGGACTTCTTCGTCGACGGCGAGCAGGTGCTGCTGAACGAGCTGAACACGATGCCGGGGTTCACGCCGACGAGCGTGTACGCGAAGTTGATGGAGGCGAGCGGGGTTGCGTATCCCGAGCTCGTGGACCGGCTCTGCCGGCTGGGGATCGAGCGGCACGCGGCGCAGGCGAGCCACGCCTTTTAGCGGCTACTTGAACAGGGTCAGTTCGGAGATCGAGGCGGATTCCTCGCCGGGGGGCAAGGTGGTCAGCCAGACGAGGTAGTAGCGGTAGGCGGTTGAGGCGCCGGGGCCGGTGAGGCGGATGCGCTGGCGGTTATGGACGCTTGAAGCGGAGGCGAGCGGGCCGCGCCAGCCGCGGGCGGCGAGCGGGGTGGAGTCGCCGTAGGGGTAGGAGGAGTCGACCTTGTCGGCGCCGTAGATCTGCACGTCGAAGCCGGGGGTGGGGGTCTGGATCTCGACGGCGCGGGCGGCGACGCGGGGAGAGGCGTCGAGGTAGACGCCGAGGCCGGTGCCGCCGGCCTTCTTGAGCGTGCGTTCGTAGTAGTGGGCGGTGCTCCAGGTGGTGTTGGGGTCGCTATCGACGACGTTCTGCACACGGTTGTGGTTTTCGGGGCCGGTGCCGAAGGGGTTGTAGTCGTGGGCGGCGGTCTGGCTGAGCGTCACGGTCTGCAAGCCGGCGCTGGAGTGCACTTCGGAGGGGACACCGGTTCCTTTGTGCGCCTGCTGGGCGGCCGCGACGAGCGCGATGGCGACGATGGCGGCGAGCAGGGCGAGCGAGGCAACCCAACGTGCGGGGTGGCGCATGCGCCAGGGCAGGCGCCGGCGCGTCTCGCCGGGCAGCGTCCGCAGCACGCTGGTGACCTCGCCGGTGGCCTGCCCGGAGCGGGCGGCCTCGACGGCGAGCACCTCCTCGAGCTCGGCGATCATGTGCTCTGCGTCGCGGTAGCGGTAGTCGAGGTCCTTGGCGACGGCGCGGTCGACGACGGAGGCGGTGGCGGCGGAGACCTCGGGGCGCAACTGCTGCACGTCGGGGACCTGCTCGCGCACGTGGCGCATGGCGACGGCGACGGGCGTCTCACCGGTGAAGGGGATCTGCCCGGTGAGCATCTCGTACAGCACGATGCCGAGCGAGTACAGGTCGGATTGCCCGGTGACGGCCTGACCAAGCGCCTGCTCGGGTGAGACGTAGTCGGTCGTGCCGAGCACGCGCCCAGCGACGGTGAGCCCTTCCTCGGTGAGCGTACGGGCGATACCGAAGTCGGTGATCTTGGCGCCGCCTTCCTCTGAGATGAGGACGTTCTGTGGCTTGACGTCACGGTGCACGATCATCCGCTCGTGCGCTGCGCCGAGGGCTCGGGCGATCTCGATGGCGTAGGCGATGGCCTCGGTGACCTCGAGTGACCCTTCGCGCTGAATCAGCTGCTTGAGCGTCTCGCCGTCGACGTACTCGAGCACGATGTATGGAGTCCCGCCGGCCCGTCCGTCGACGCCATCCTCGGATGGCTCCTCACCGGCGTCGATGACGGTGACGATGTGGGGGTGGTTGAGGCGGGCGACGGAGCGCGCCTCGCGACGGAAGCGCTCGAGCTGGTCGGAGTCGGCGGCGATCTCGCGGTGCATCAGCTTAATCGCGACGGCCCGCTCGAGCACGGTGTCAAAGGCGCGATAGACGGTGGACATGCCCCCGCGCCCGATCTGCGCATCGAGTCGGTAGCGCCCGCCGAGCAGTGTCCCGAGGACGGTCACGGACCCTATTGTGCGCGCAACGGGCTGCGGGCGCGCATGCGCGCCGTCATCGGTTGTGGGCGCCGCCCGATTTTTATGGATTGGATGATGGCTTGGCGATGCGTGGGCGGAGGGAGCGTGCAAGCACGAGCGCGGCGAGCACGACGCGGTAGAGCGCCCATGGAAGCAGCGAGCGCAGCGCCCGCTCGGGGCGTCGCAGCAGGCGGGCGCTGAGCAGCGTGGAGGCGAATGCGCCGGCGGCTCCGGCGGCGAGCGGAACGAGCGTGCCGTCGGGTGCGCCACGGTGCACGAGGCGGGCGCCCTCGAGCGCGCTGGCGCCGAGCACGACGGGCAGGGCGGCATGCCAGGAGAGCGTCTGGGCGGCCTCGGGCGAGAAGCGGCGCGCGCGTGCTACGACGAGCGTTGCGCCGTAACGGGAGATCCCGGGCGCGAGCGCGATGGCCTGGGCCAGCCCGAGTGCCAGCCCATCGGCGGGGCGGGCATCGTCGTCCGTGCGTCGCCCGACGGGCGCTCGGCGCTCGGCGGCAGCCATGGTCAGCGCCCCGAGCGCGAGCCCGGCGGCGATCGAGCGCGGCCCGCCGAGGCGTCGCTCGATCAAGGGCCGCAGTGCAAGCCCGGCGAGCACGGGAGGCCCGAGCGACAGCGCGACGACGGTGACGCGGCGGAGATCGAGCCGCCGCACGGCGGCGGCCAGCTCGGTGCGCATGTCGAGCGCAAGCGCGAGCCCGGCGCCGGCGTGCAGGGCGAGCTCGAAGGACTTGCGCAGCTCGCCGTCGAGCTCTTCGTAGGGCCAGTCGAGCAGCAGCGGGATCAGCGTCGTGTGCGCCGAGGATGAGACGGGCAAGAGCTCAGTCGGCCCCTGCGCGAGGCCGAGCGTGAGCGCATGGCGCAGCTTGATCGGCTCGCGCACGCTGCTAGCCACGGCGCGCGGGTCAGTCGGCCGGGGTGCCGACGCGGGCGGCAGGCTCGGTGGGCTCGGCCGGCGCGGCTTGCTCGGCGCGAGCGTCGCGGGCGCTCCTGCGGCGCACGCGCCAGTAGACGAGGCCGAGCACGATCGCGGCGAGCAGCACGTAGTCGACGTACTCGAGGCCGTTGCGCACGCTCTCCCAATCGCCGCCGAGGGCATGCCCGGCAATCGCGAAGCCGAGCACCCACGGCACCGACCCGATCACGGTCAGGATGGTGAAGCGCCCGACGGGCATCTTCGCGATGCCGGCGGGCAGCGAGACGAAGGCGCGGATCACGGGGATCACGCGGCCGTAGAGGACGATCTGCTGGCCGTGGCGCTGGAACCATCGATCGGCTCGCTGGATCTGCGCGGGCCCCATATGGACCTTGTCGCCGTGGCGTTCGATCAGCTCCAGGCGCCCGCCACGCCCGACGGCGTAGGCGGCCCACGAGCCGACGAGCGTGCCGATCAGCCCGGCGAGCACGATCCCGACCATCGTCAGATGGTGCTCGGAGCCGCTGCCGGTCTTGTCGGCGACGACGAAGCCGGCGAACAGCATCACGACCTCGGAGGGAATCGGGATGCAGGCGGAGCTGGCAGCCATCAGCACGAAGATCCCTGGGAGGCCGGCGGTGCGGACGAAGTGCGAGGTTTCGTTGACGACGGTTTCGGAGATCGAGGCGAGAAGCACTGGGCGGGGACGATACCGGGGGTTGGCTTGCCCGGCAGCGGGCGGGCCCGCGGAATGCACTCTGCTTGGATGTTGAGCGCACAGCGCACGAGGAGGAGGTCGCGTGAAGATTGAGTTCCTTTCGACGATTGCGGTGATCACGCCAGACCCGGCGGCCAGCCGCGAGCTCTACATCGACGCGCTCAGGCTGCCGCTCGCGAGCGACACCGGCGGGGAGTACGTCCACAGCGAACGAATCGACGGCTGCAAGCACTTCGGGATCTGGCCGTTGTCCCAGGCAGCAGAGGCGTGCTTCGGGACCACGGAGTGGCCGAAGGAGCGGCCGGTACCGCAGGTCAGCATCGAGTTCGACGTCGCGGACGCTACGGCGGTGGGCGCGGCGGCGCAGGAGCTGCAGCAGGCCGGTCACGAGCTGCTGCATCCGGCGCGCGAGGAGCCGTGGGGCCAGACGGTGGCGAGGCTGCAGTCGCCTGAGGGGGCGATTATCGGGGTCTCCTATACGCCGGCGCTCCACGGCTAATCGCTGCCCGTTCCCGGGTGGGGCGCAATACCGTTGCCGGCATGCGCGTTTGGATCGACCTGACGAACAGCCCGCACGTGCTGGTGATGCGGCCGGTGATCGAGTTGCTGCGGGCGGATGGGAACGAGGTGCGGGTGACGGCGCGGGACTTCGCGCAGACGCTGGCGCTGTGCGAGCGCTTTGGGATCGAGCACACGGCGATCGGCCGGCACCGCGGCGAGCGGCTGGGGGCGAAGGCGCTGGGGCTGGCCTCGCGCTCGGCGGCACTCGTGCGCTGGGCACGGGCGGACGCGCGCGAGGCAGGCGGACGGGGCTTCGATATCGCGCTCGGCCACGGCTCCAACGACGTGTCGGTCGCTGCTGCGCTGCTGCGCGTACCGAGCTCGACGATGTTCGACTACGAGTGGGCGACGGTCCAGCACAACGTCAACTGCCGCTTGGCGCGCACGGTGGTGGTGCCGGAGGCGATCCCGCCGGAGCGTCTGTACCGCTACGGCGCGCGCGGCAAGATCGCGGCGTATGAGGGGCTGAAGGAGGAGTACTACCTGGCTGACTTCGCGCCGGACGCGACGGTGCTCGAGGAGCTCTCGCTGGACGCAGAGCGCCCGATCGTGGTCGTGCGCACCCCGCCGGAGGTCTCGCTGTACCACCGCTTCGAGAACGACCTCTTCGCCGGCCTGCTCGAGCGCCTGCGCGAGGCGGCGCGCGAGGGTGTGCAGCCGGTGGTGCTCCCGCGCGTGGCCTCCCAGCGCGCCGAGCTGCGCGACGTGCCGGGCTTCGTCGTGCCCGAGCGCGCGATCGACGCGCAGTCATTGATCGCCTATGCGGACCTCGTGATCTCGGCGGGCGGCACGATGAACCGCGAGGCGGTGGCGCTGGGCGTGCCGGTCTACACGACCTTCGAGGGCCGCCCGGGGGCCGTCGACGAGCGCCTGATCGGCGAAGGGCGGATGCGCAGGCTGTCGGCGGCGGAGGACCTGCAGTTCGCAAAGCGCGACCCCGCGGACGTGCACTCGCGCGTGCGGCGCGATCCACGCGCGCTCGTCGAGCGGCTGACGAGGCCCTTGCATGCAGGGGATCAAGGCGCGTAGCAGCCCAAGGGCCGCTTACAATCCAGCGAATGCGCCGACGTATCCGCTCGGCGACCTTCCTTCCCCTTCACCGTCACTTCCTGCCCCAACTAGCGGTGGATGGGGCGCTGGTCGCGCTCGCGTACTACCTCGCCTTCCAGCTGCGCTTCGAGCACGGCCCGACGGGCTATTACGCGCACCTGCGCGAGCGCACGATCTGGTGGGTGCTCGCGGGCAGCCTGCCGGTGCTGGTGCTGGCGCGCGTGTATCAACGGCGCTGGCGCTACTCCGGACAGCGCGACTACGAGGCGGTCGCGCGGGCGGTGGCGGCGATCGTGCTGCTGGCGGTGGTCGGGGTGGAGGTCTTCCGCCCGGTGCACCACTACCGCAGCACCGTGGCGGTGGCCCTGCCCAATGGCGTGATCATCCTGTTCGCGTTGCTGGCGCTCGTCTTTCTCGTGGGCGTGCGGGCGCTCGCGCGCAGTGTCTACGAGCGACGACCCCTGGCGGCGTTTCGCGGCGGGCGCAAGGAGCGGCGCAGCGTGCTGATCGCGGGCGCCGGCGACGGCGGCCGGCTGGTGCTGCGCGAGATCGTGCGCAACCGCGGTCTCGGCTTGACGCCGGTCGGCTTCGTCGACGACGACCCGGGCAAGCGGCGGCTGCGAATCGACGGGGTCCGCGTGCGCGGCAACACGAAGGAGGACCTGCCGCGCATCCTCGAAGACTCCGAGCCGGACGAAGTGATCATCGCGATTCCCTCGGCCCCGGGCTCGACGCGCGCCCGGATCGTGCGCGAGTGTCGCGAGCGCGGGATCCCGGTGCGCACGCTGCCGACGGTGTTCGAGTTGCTGCAGACGCGTGGGGCGCTGGCCCGCCAGATGCGCGAGGTGCGCGTGGAGGACGTGCTCGGGCGCGAGCCGGTGCAGATGGAGCTCGAGCGGGTCGGCGCGTACCTGGCGGGCGAGGTCGTGCTCGTGACCGGCGCGGGCGGCTCGATCGGCTCGGAGCTGTGCCGGCAGATCGCGCGCGTGGAGCCCCATCGGATCGTGCTGCTGGACCACGCTGAGGACAACCTTTTCTCGATCCAGCGCGAGCTGGAGGACGAGCGCCACGTCTCTCCCTCGATGCTCGCGGCGGTGCTCGCCGACTGCAAGGAGGAGGAGCGCATGCGCGAGGTATTCGCCGAGCATCGCCCGACGGTGGTGTTCCACGCGGCGGCCTACAAGCACGTGGGTCTGATGGAGGCGAACCCGGTCGAGGCGATCCGTAACAACGCGATCGCCACGCGCGTCGTGGCGCACGTGGCGGGCGAGGCGCAGGTTCAGCGCTTCGTGCTCGTCTCGACGGACAAGGCGGTGGCGCCGGCGACCGTGATGGGCGCGTCGAAGGCGCTGGCCGAGTTCGCGCTCGAGCCGCCGACGGCCCGCTTCCCGCAGACGCGCTACGCGGCGGTGCGGTTCGGCAACGTGCTCGGCTCCTCGGGCAGCGTCGTGCCGATCTTCCGGCGCCAGATCGAGCGCGGCGGCCCGGTGACGGTCACGGACGAGCGGATGACGCGCTACTTCATGACGATCCCGGAGGCTGTCCAGTTGATCATCCGCAGCGGCTCGCTGGCGGTTGAGCGGCGTCAGACGCCCACTGCGCCCTCCGAGAACGGGCGCGCCACACCGGCCGAGCGGCGACGCTCTGAGTCGTGCGCCGAGGTCTTCGTGCTCGACATGGGCGAGCCGGTGCGCGTGCTCGACTTGGCGCGGGCGATGATCGAGCTGTCGGGCCTGGACCCGGATCGCGACATCGAGATCGAGATCGTCGGCCGGCGGCCTGGGGAGAAGCTGCACGAGGAGCTGTTCAACAGCTACGAGCGCTCGCGCGAGACGAGCGCCGAGAAGATCTTGCTCGCCGAGCGCGAGCCGCTCGGTGCCGATGCCGTCGAGTCGATCTTCGGCGAGATCGGCCTGCTCGTGCTGGAGGGTGACGCAGCGGGCCTGGCGGCGAAGGTCGCAGAGCTCTCGGCGCTGCACGTGGAGGCCCAGGCGGCACGCCCCGAGCGCCGCCCGCCGGTGGCCGAGGAGGCGCTTGAGGACGGGTACGAGGCGCCTGCGGCCCTCATACACTCTCCAGATTCATGATGGCCACGCCGCTCGCGCTATCGCTTTCGCTCTCGAACGCATTTACCGAAATCGGCGCGATCGTCGCGTTTGCGGCTCTGCTCGGGATCGCCGTCCTCTCGCTGCTCGTCTTCTCCCAGGCTCGTGAGATCAGGCGTCTGCGCGAGTGGGCGGGCCGCGCCCCCGAGCGTGCGGTGGACCTCGAGCAGCGCGTGAGCGCGGAGGCGGCTGCTCGCGCGCAGCAGCCGGCGGCTCCGGTGCAGGCCGTGCGACCGGTGCCGCGCACCACGCCGCTCAACGCACGCCCGGCAACGGCGGGCGCGACGTCGGCAGCTACGGGCCCGAATCCGCTCGCGGCGGGCGCAGCTCCGGCGGCGGCCGCCTCGCCCATGCAGGCTGTGCCCGGCCAAGCAGCCCAAGGCCAGGCCGTCCCGGGCCAGGCGGTCCCCGCGCCGACAGGCACGCAGACCGCGCCGGGTGGTGTACCTCAGCCTGGCATGCCGGCGGCCCCGCAGGCCACACCGGGGTCGGTTGCCGCGGCAACGGCCGCCGGCGCGGCGGCTGCGGGCACGATGGCAACTCAGCCTGGCGCGGCGCCCGCGGGTGGCGGTACGCCGGATGGGCAGGGCACACCTGGCACGGTCCCGCCCGGCGCGTCCCCAAGCACGGCGCCGCCCGTCACGGCTCAGAAGGCGAACGAGGCCGCGACGACGCCACCTGCCGGAGCAGCTCGCCACTCCCGCCGGTGCAACGGCGGCAGCGCAAGCCGCGCGCCCGGCGCAAGCGGGAGAGCCGCGTACGCCGGCACCGGCAACGGCGGCAGCTGCGGCAACGGCGGCGAGGACGTCGGCCGGCTCGACCCCGCGCGCGCCGAGCCCGCCTTCGCGTCCGCCGGCGCCCCAGGCTCCGGCGAGCGCCGCTCCGCAGCGAGCGGCTGCAGCGAGCGCGCAGGGCGTCCTCGCGAGCCGTACGGCGACAGGCGCGGGTGCTCGTACGCCGGCAGCTGGAGTTGCACCGCGCAGCTCCGGCGCGCAGCGCCGGGCGCCCGGCGAGCCGCCGGTCCGCCGCTATCGCACGGAGCGCCGCGGGCCGTCGCGCGCGACGGCGCTCCTCGTCGGTGCGCTGGTCGTGGCGGTGGTGGTGATCGTCGCGGTGGTGCTGTCGCTGGGCGGCGGCAAGGGCGGCAGCTCGTCCTCGAGCGAAGCGTCTCCGGGCGCCACGAGCGCGGCAACGCACACGAGCGCGCAAGGCACGACGACGACCAAGCAGTCCTCGTCCAGCACGGGCTCGGCAGCGACGACGAGTCCGGGGCAGCTGAACGTGGTCGTGCTCAACGGCACGACGACGACGGGGCTGGCGCACCACGTCTCTGAAGAACTGCAGCAGCACGGATACACGAAAGCGGCGGCGCAGACGGGTCAGCCGCCGGGCGCCAATCAGGTCACGGTGGTCGAGTACGCGAGCGGTCATCAGGGGGACGCGCAACGCGTGGCGCGCTCGCTCGGGGTGACGCAGGCGCAGCCGATCGAAAGCACGGTGGCGTCGATGGCGGGCTCGGCGAGCGTCGTCGTGATCGTCGGTCTCGACAAGGCTTGACATCGCCATAGCCGGCTTCCTCGACATCCCGCAGCGCTCGGTCAAGCCGCGCGAGCGCGGGCTGACGCACGTAATCGACCGCGGGCTGTCGATCACCGAGGTGGACGGCCTCTTGGAGGTGGCGGGCGCGTGCGTGGACATCGTCAAGCTCGGCTGGGGCACAGCGCTTGTGAGCGCCAACCTGAAGCCGAAGCTCGAGCGCTACGCGGCGCACGAGATCCCGGTCGTGCTCGGCGGCACGCTGACGGAGATCGCGATCCGCCAGGGGCGCGTCGACGGGTTGATCGCGTGGCTGCGCGAGCTGGGCCTGCGCCACGTGGAGGTCTCCGACGGCACGGTGGCGCTTGAGCCGGACTACAAGCACGCGCTGATCGAACGCCTCTCGAGCGAGTTCGTCGTGTTCGCGGAGGTCGGCAACAAGGACGCGGACTT
The DNA here is from genome assembly GCA_963704495.1 of uncultured Solirubrobacteraceae bacterium. Taxonomy (GTDB): domain Bacteria; phylum Actinomycetota; class Thermoleophilia; order Solirubrobacterales; family Solirubrobacteraceae; genus Palsa-744. Next base: position 472,374 of record OY969911.1, read on the forward strand.
CATCATGGCGCCGTACGTGTGGGTCGAACAGATCGAGCGCGATCTGGAGGCGGGCGCGTGGAAGGTGATCACGGAGGCACGGGAGTCGGGCACGGCGGGCATCTATCGCGCCGACGGCGAGCCGCGCACGGGCCTGATCGACGAGATCGCGCACGCGATCGAGCCGGACAAGCTCCTGTTCGAGGCGCCGCTGCGCCCGCAGCAGGTCTGGCTGCTCAAGCGCTTTGGCACGGAGTGCAACCTGGGCAACATCGCGGCCGACGACGTGCTCTCGCTGGAGACGCTGCGTCTCGGGCTGCGCTCGGACACGGTCGAGCGCTTCGCGCTCGGCGACGCGGGATCGGCCGGGGGCGATTGACCAGTCAGAGCCGGCGGGTCACCGACCCTCCCGCCGGCGCGGTGTTTGCGCTGCTGGTCCTCGCGTGCTTCGTCGCGTTCTTCTTGACGCAGCGCCTCAAGCACACGCCGACGGCGGTGCAGGTGTTCAAGCTGACGACGCGCTTCTCGCCGACGCCGGTGGGCAAGATCAAACTGGAGCGGATCTCGTTCCGCCTGGCGCGCGCGGATGAGGTCACGGTGTCGATCGTCGACTCGGCGGGGGCAGAGGTGGCGCGGCTGTTGCACGACCATCCGGTGGCGGGCTACAAACAGATCTCGCTGCGCTGGACGGGGCGGCTCGGCAGGGCGCACGGCTACGCGCTCGTGCCGGGTCCGAACGGCCGCCCGGCGTTGCAGCCGAGGATTACGGGCAGGCCGGCGCCGGCGGGTGAATACCGCGTGCGCGTGACGCTGCGCAAACAGCACCGCTGGGTGCTCTCGCCGCGCGGCTTCACGTTGGTGCGGCCATGACAGCGGCGCTGCAACTGCCGTCCGTGACGGCGACGTCGCTCAGCGCGGGCGTCGTCGTGGCGGCGGTGCTCGGGGCAGCGGTCGTGATCGCGGGGCTCGCCGTGTTGATGCGCGCCAATCCGGACGCGTTCCCGCTGCTCGCCGTGCTGGCGCTGCCGTTTCGCCTGCCGATCTCGGCGGAAGGGCGTACGGTGAACCTGCTGATCCCGCTCTACCTGGTCGTCGGTGCGGGGGTGCTCGCGCACCTGCTTCCACGCCTGCTCAGGCGCGAGGAGCGTGGCCCGAACAGGCTGGAATGGCTGCTGCTGGCAACGCTTGCGCTGTATGCGATGCAGGCGCTGTACTCGCCGGACCGCGGCAAGGCGGCGGAGAACCTGGCGTTCTTCTACATCCCGTTCGCGCTGCTGTTCGTGCTGCTGCGCGACGTCGACTGGCGGCGCGAGCTGCTGCTGCGCTGCCTGGGCATCGCGGTTGCGCTGGCGGTGATCTTCGCGGGGATCGGCTTCGTGGAGTACGCGCGCAAGGAACTGTTCCTCAACCCGAAGGTCGTGGCGGCGAACCAGTTCGACAACTACTTCCGCGTGAACTCGCTGTTCTTCGACCCGAACATCTACGGCCGCTTTCTCGCGCTGGTGATGATCGCGGTGACGACGGTGGTGCTGTGGTGGCGCAACATGCGCGGCGTGCTCGCGGCGGCGGCGGTGCTGGCGTGGCTGCTGGCGGGCCTCGTGACGAGCTTCTCGCAGTCGAGCATCGCGGCGCTGCTGCTCGGCCTGGCGGTGCTGGCGGCCTATCGCTGGTCGGTGCGCTGGGCGCTGTACGTGGCCGGCGGGCTGGTCGTGCTGGCGCTGGTCGTGGCGCTGGCGGCGCCGGCGAGCTGGCACCTGGGCCTGAAGGGCAACGGCGGCTCGGCGAACAACGCGACGACGGGGCGGGCGAAGCTGATCGAAGGCGGCCTTGAACTGTTCGCTGACCGCCCGCTTCAGGGCTACGGCTCGGGCTCGTTTCAGAATCGAGTACGAGAGCCATTCGAAGGCGACCGTGGAGAATGCGACGTCGGCGTCGCACACGATTCCGATCACGGTGGCCGCGGAGCAGGGGATCGTCGGGCTGGCGCTGTACGTGGCGCTGCTGGTCGTGGCCTTGCTCGTGCTGTTCCGCGGCGCCGGGCGCTCGCCGCCGCGCATTGCGATCGCGGCGTGCTTCGCGGCGCTCGTGCTGCACACGTTCGCCTACGCCGACTTCCTCGAGGACCCGCTGACGTGGACGCTGCTGGGCATCGGCGTCGCGTTGGCGCGCGCCGGCGAGCTCAGCGGGCGCGATCCGGCGGCCGGCGGCACGGGCACGGGCACGGCGGGCGAGCACGCGGCGACGGCATAGCCGGCGAGTAGGTTCTCAGCGGTGCTCGGCTATCTGAAGCGGCTGGTGGCGACGGGCGCGGCCTACCAGTTCGGCGACATCGTGGCCAAGGGCATCGCGCTGGTCACGATCCCGCTGTACACGCGCCACGTCTCGCCGGCGGGCTACGGCGCGGCGAACTCGCTGCTGACGGCGGTGATCCTGGCGAGCATCTTCCTGCGCGTCGGCGTCGGCGAGGCGTTCATCCGTTTTTATTTCGATGACCAAGATGGACCGCGTCGCGATCGGATCGCGCGCACGGCGACGGCAACGGTCGCGTGGACGACGACCGTGGCGGCCATCTTGGCGGTCGTCTTCGCGGGGCCTCTGTCGCGCCTGATACTCGGCTTCCACGACACGCTCTTGATCGACTGCGCGGTGCTCGGGCTGTGGGCGTTCACGAACCTCGAGATGGCCTACGCGCAGCTGCGCGTGGACGAACGCGCGCGCGCGTACGTGTTCGCGTCGGGGGCGAACGTGGCCTTGACGGTGATCTTCACGGTGTCGCTCGTGGTGATCGCTGGCGAGGGCGCGCGCGGCCTCTTGCTCGGCAACTTCGCCGCGTCGGCGCTCGTCGTGCTCGGCCTGTGGTGGGTGCTGCGGCGGCGCTTCAGCCTGCGCGTGCACTGGCCCGACCTGCGCGCGATGATGCGCTTCGGGCTGCCGACGGTGCCGGCCGACGCGAGCGTCTATGCCCTGCAGGTGGCCGACCGCTTCTACCTGTTCCGCGACTACTCGCACGCGGCGGCCGGCGAGTACTCGGTGGCGCTGCAGTTCGCGACGGTCGTGTTCGTGACGGTGCGCGGGTTCCAGTACGCGTGGCCGCCGCTGGCGTACTCGATCGCGAGCGACGTCGAGGCGTCGCGGCTGTATGCGCTGGTGACGACCTACTTCGTGCTCGCGACGGGCGTGATCGTGGCGGCGGTGGCGCTCGTGGGCCGCTGGATCGTGCGTCTGCTGGCGGCGCCGCAGTACTTCGGCGCGCACAGGGCGCTGCCGTGGCTGGCGCTGGCGTGGACGCTGTACGGGCTCTACCAGGTGATGATCGTGATCACGGGCCGCGCCCGCGCGACCTCGCGTAACCTGCCGGCAGCGGCGGCCGGCCTGGTCGTCAACGTCGTGCTGCTGCTCGTGCTCGTCCCGCGCGGCGGCCTGAACCTGGGGATCGCGGGCGCGGGCATCGCGCTGTGCGGCGCCTACGTGGCGATGCTGCTCGTGATGCACCTGCTCACGCGCAGGCTGTTCGCGGTCGGCTTCCAGTGGTGGCGCCTGCTCCAGCTGACGCTGATCCTGGCGGGCGTGGCGGTGTCGGGCGAGCTCTTGCTGCCGACGAGCGGCTTCGCGGGCATCGCGCTGCGCATCCTCTGGCTGGCGCTGATCCCGGTGCTGCTCGTGCTGACGCGCTTCTTCGGCCACGAGGAGCGCATCCAGGCGCGCGCGCTCGTGGCCGATGGGCGGCGCCGCGTGGCGGCCTTCCGCGCCGGACACGGCGAGATCGAGGAATATGCCGAGGATCCTCTGAAAGATCTGTAAGCAGGCGCCGCTCGAGGTGTCTAATCCCGTCCAGCGGGTGTCAAGGGTTGGGCGAGTGAGGCCGATTACCAGCGTGTTCGGCTCGCAGCTGGACGAGCGCGTCGTCGAAGCGCTGCTCGACGAGCTCGGCCTGTGCTGAGCGCTCACGCTTCGGCGTTGTAGCGGGCCGCCGCCTCGCGCAGCCCTTCGCCGCGCCTCGGGCGAAGCGTCGCCGTGACGTGGCGCCAGTAGCGCCGCGGCGAGTGGCCCGGCAGCAGCACAGCGGCGAGCGCGCGCAGCGCATACGGCCACGCCGTCAGCCAGCGCACGGCGCGTGCCGCTGCGGCCGAGTGGTGCTTGCGCATGTAGAGGTCGCGGTTGCGCGCCATTTCGACGATCCGCCGCTCGGGCACGACGCCGGTCGAGAGCTGCTCGTGATGGATCGCCGCGGCCTGCGGGACATACAGGCTGCGCCAGCCCGCATCGCGCAGCCGGCGCGCGAAGTCGACCTCGTCGGAGTAGACGAAGAAGTCAGGGTCGAGGTAGCCGACTTGCTCGGCCGCCTTCCGTCGCACGAGCAGCGCAGCCGACTGGCACCAGTCGACCTCGCGCGTCTGCGAGCTGCGGCTCTGCACCGTGAACAGGCGGTGCAGCAGCAGCGCCCCGGCAAGCGCCGTCGCCACGCTCGGAAAGCGCCACGCCGACGGCTGCTCGGCGCCGTCCGGGCGCAGCAGCCGCGCGCCTGCCAGCGCCGCGTCGGGGCGCTGCTCGAACGCCTGCCACAGCGCGATCGTCGCCCCCGGTTGCAGCTCCGAGTCCTCGTTCAGGAGCAGCGCGTAGCGCCCGCGAGCGCGCCGCAAGAGATCCGAGTCGTTCAGCCCCTTGCCGCGCCGCTCGCCCAGCGCGATCGTCTCGTCGACGGTCGCGTGCCCCTGCGCCGCCTCGGCCGAGCCGTCGCGCGAGCCGTTGTCGAGCACGAGCACCTCGCTCGCGAACGGCAGCCCCTCGCGCTCGCGAGCGATCGCGTCCAGCCCGCGCAGCAGCAGCTCGCGCTGCGAGGTGTTGACCACGCAGTAGGAGACCTCCACGTCGGGCACGACGAGGACTCTAATGCGGGCGCGCTACGCGGCTGCGGAGGGCTCGACGTACACGCCTGGCCCCGACGGCTCCGGAATACGTTCTCCGTACTCGCTCATCACCTCGAAGTGGCTCACGAGTGCGGAGCGCATTTCTGCGATGCACTCATCCACCGTCGGCCCCGTTGCCACACAGCCCTGGACATCGGGTGAGTAAGCCGAGCAGTTCGCAGGCCCGCGCTCCACGTGGATTCGGTAGCTCTCGATCTCGATCATCGCTTCAATCCCGCCTGTCTGAAGATATCGGCCTGCGTCTTGGGTCGCAAGTCTTCGTTGCGATGGCCTGCGACAGTCACGGTCCCAGGCTTGATCGGATGATGAAAGTGGCGGTGGCTTCCCTTCTGGCGCACGTGCCGCCAGCCGTCGCGTTCGATCAGCTTGAGGATCTCGCGCACCTTCACGAGTTCCTGTCCGACCGCTCCGAGGGAGCCGGGACAGTCGCTCGCGCCTAGAGTCTGCGGCCGATGAAGGTTCATGTCGTCGATCCCTCCGCGTTCACGCCGCCGTACGACCATGCGCTGTGCAGCGCGCTTGGGGCGGCGGGCGCGGAGGTGTCGCTTTATACGAGCCGCTTCGCCTACGGCCCCGTGCCGCCGGCGAGCGGCCATCGGCGGATCGAGCACTTCTACCGCGCAGGCGCGCTCGTGCCGGGCAGCGGCGTCGCTGCGCAACGCACGCGGCGTGCGCTGAAGCTGGCCGAGCACGTCCCCGACATGCTGCGCTACCGGCGCCTCGCCCGCGCAGCCGACGTCGTGCACATCCAGTGGCTGTCCGTGCAGCAGCTCGACGGCCACCTGCTGCCGCGCGGCAAGCCGCTCGTGCTGACCGCGCACGACGTGCTGCCGCGCGAACCGCGTCCCGGACAACGCGAGGCGCAGCGCCGGCTGTACGAGCGCTTCGATGCGATCGTCGCCCACTCCGCGCACGGGCGCTCGCGGCTGATCGACGAGCTCGGCGTCGACGGCGAGCTCGTGCACGTGATTCCCCACGGCGCCTTCGCCCACCTCGCCGAGGCGCCCGAGGGGCCGCCCCCGTTCGACACCGACAAGCAGGTCGTGCTGTTCTTCGGCCTCTTGCGCCCCTACAAGGGCCTCGACGTGCTGCTCGACGCTTGGCGCGGCCTCGACGACGCAGAGTTGTGGATCGCCGGCATGCCGCGCATGGACATCTCAGCACTGCGCGCCGCCGCTCCGGCCAACGTGCGCTTCGTGCCGCGCTTCATCACCGACCAGCAGCTGCCGCCCTACTTCCGCCGCGCCGACCTTGTCGTGCTGCCTTACCGCGAGATCGAGCAGTCCGGCGTGCTCTTCACCGCGCTCGCCTTCGGCAAGCCGCTCTTGCTCTCAGACGTCGGCGGCTTCGGCGAGATCGCCGCCACCGGCGCCGCGCGCGCCGTGCCACCAGGCGACCCCGCCGCGCTCGGCGCGGCCCTGCGCGAGCTGCTCGGCGATCCAGCCAAGCTCGCCGCCCTCGCCGCCCGCTCACGCGAGCTCGGCGCCGGCGAGTACGGCTGGCAGGAGATCGCCTGCAGCACGCTCGCGCTGTACGAGCAGTTGCTCGCCCGCTGAGTCCCTCGCCGGCTCGCAGCCGCAGCGTCAGTCCTGCCAGAACTCCCGGTTCACTTCGCCGTCCTTCTCGAAGTGCGCGCCGAACGCCAGCCATTCGAGCCCATCCTGGCCGGCCTCGAACGCGCGCATCACCTGCGGCTCCACGCGGATCGCGTCGAGCGCCGTGACGTCGATGATCTCGTCGTCCAGGCGCATCCGTCCGCTGCCCTTCAGCACCACGTAGACCTCCTCCGCCTTGTCGTGCTTGTGGCCGAACAGCTGGCGCTTGCCCGGCCTCAGCACCTGGTAGGAGAGGCCCGTCTGCTTCGCCTCGAGTTCCTCGCGCGGGAAGTGTGCCTCGCCCATCTCCTCGAAGCCGAATCTCGGCGCGCTGTCGACCGTCTCTGTGAGGTTCATCTTCGTATAGCTCATGTCCCGAGACTACCCGCGCGGAGGCGCATTCACGGTGTCGCCCTACGGACCGCGGTGCTCGTCAGCGAGAATCCTCGCGTGACCGCTCTCGAAGTCATCTTCTGGCTGTGCGCCGGGCTGGTCGTCTGGACCCAGCTCGGCTATGCCCTGGCGCTGGCAGCTATCGCCTTGCTGCGCCCCCGCGCCCGACCCGCGCAGCCCGTCGGCAACCTGCGGAGCCCCGACAGGGGCGGAGCCCATCAAGAGGTCCTTCCGCGGGTCTCCCTGATCGTCGCCGCCCACGACGAGCAGCAGGTGATCGCCACCAAGGTTGCCAATGCGCTCGCGCTCGACTACCCGCGCGAGCGCCTGCAGGTGATCGTCGCCTGCGACGGCTGCAGCGACGCCACCGCCGAGCGCGCCCGCGCCGCCGGCGCCGACCTCGTGCTCGAGCTGCCGCGCGGTGGCAAGATCCGCGCGCAGGACGCCGCCGTCGCCGACGCCGCCGGTGAGATCGTCGCCTTCTCCGATGCCAACTCCGCCTGGGAGCCCGACGCGCTGCGGCGACTCGCCGACGCCTTCGCCGACCCCCGCGTCGGCTACGTCTGTGGGCAGGTGCGCTTCGTGCAGGACGCCGTCGGGCGCCATGCCTCCAACCAGGAGGGCGTCTACTGGCGCTACGAGCTCGCCCTGCGCGCGCTCGAGTCGCGCCTCTCCTCGATCACCGCCGGCAACGGTGCCATCTACGCCACCCGGCGCTCCTCCTACATCGTCGTCGACCCCGTCATGGGCCACGATCTCTCACTGCCCTTCAACATGGTCAAGCGCGGGCTGCGCGCCGTGTACGAGCCGAGCGCCCGCGCAAGCGAGAAGATGGTGCCTTCCCTGCTCGGCGAGTTCGCCCGCAAGCGGCGCATGATGAGCCACACCTGGCCCATCGTCCTGCGTGGCGGCATGCTCTCCCCGCGCGGCTACCCGCCCGGCTATGCGCTGATGATCTTCTCCCACCGCCTGCTCCGCTACTCCAGTCCCGCCCTGCACGCGCTCGCGCTCGCCGCCAACGTCGCCCTCGTCGCCGCCGACGCCGGCACGCTCTACATCGTCACGCTCGCCCTGCAGCTCGCCCTCTTGCTCGCCGCTCTGCTCGCCGGCGCCCTGCGTGCGCGTCCCTTCCTGATCGCCCGCTACTACGTGCTCACCACCGCCTCCCCCGCTGCCGGGCTGTGGGACTGGTTGCGGCACGGCACCAGCGCATGGTGGGATGCGGCCGACGGAACTCGATGAGGATGCCCGGCTCGTGATCCGCCGCCTGCTCGACATCGTCCTCTCCGCCGCCGCGCTCGTGCTCACCGCTCCGCTGATGCTCGCCGCCGTGATCGCCATCAAGCTCGAGTCGCGCGGGCCTGCGCTCTACCGCCAGCGGCGCTCCGGTCTGCACGGCGAGCCCTTCGACATGCTCAAGCTGCGCACCATGGTCGACGGCGCCGAGCACGTCGGCGCCGGGCTCGCCGTCAACGTCAACGACTCGCGCATCACGCGCGTCGGCGCCATGCTGCGGCGCAGCTCGCTCGATGAGCTGCCCAACCTGCTCAACGTGCTGCGCGGCGAGATGTCGCTCGTCGGCCCGCGCCCCACGCTGCCTGCGCAGGTCGCCCAGTACACACCGCGCCAGCGCCTGCGCCTGTCCGTCAAGCCCGGCATCACCGGCTGGGCGCAGATCAACGGCCGTGCCTCCTTGCCCTGGTCTGAGCGGATCGAGCTCGACCTGCACTACGTCGAGCACCGCTCGCTTCTGCTCGACCTGCAGATCCTGCTGCGCACGCCCGCGCTCGTGCTCGGCGGTGGCGGCCTGTACAAGGGTCAGACCGGTGGCTGGGACGGCGGCGGCGGCGAGGTCGAGCCCGAGGCTCAGCCCGCCGCTCAGCCCGCCGGCCGGGAGGGTCGCGCATGAGGCCCGCCGTGATGCTCACAGGCGCCGGCAAGCGCTACGACATCGTCGCCTGCTTCGCCCAGCTCACGCACACAGTCGTCGCTGACCCCGCCCCGCTCGCCCCAGCCCAGTACGCCGCCCACACACGCGCTGCCGTGCCGCGGATCGACGACCCCAACTATCTGATCGCCCTGCGCGAGCTGTGCGAACAGCACGAAGTCGGCGCCGTGCTGCCGCTCACCGACCTCGACATCGAGCTGCTCGCGCGCGCCCGTGAAGAACGGCGCCTGCCCGCCTTCGTGCCCAGCGCCGAGGTCGCCCGTGCGACCTACGACAAGTACGAGGCCCACCTCTTGCTGCAACGCCTCGGGCTGCCCTCGCCGCCGACCGTGCTGCCCGACGACGACGCGCTCGAGCAGCTCGAATATCCCGTGATGGTCAAGCCGCGCCAAGGCTCCGGCGCGCGCTCCATCCACCTCGCCCACGACCCCGCGCAGGCCCGCTTCTTCGTCGACTACCTGCAGCAGCCGCCGCCGCAGCCCGGGCGCGAGATCGAACTGCCCGAGCCCGAGCCCGTGATGGTGCAGCGCGCCATGGGCGGTCCCGAGTTGTCGATAGACTGCCTCGGCGACCTGCACGGCCGCTGCATCAACGCCATTCCTCGCACCATGCTCGAGTCCCGCGGCGGCGAGTCGATCAAGGGCGCCGCCGTGCGTGACGACGAGCTGATCGAGCTCGGATGCCGCGCCGTCGAGGCACTTGGCGTGATCGGCCCCGCCACGATCCAGGTGTTCCGCGATCCCGAGATCGGCGTCGCCATCACCGACGTCAACACGCGCTTCGGCGGCGCCTTCCCCGCCCCCGCCTACGCCGCCCTGCCAGGGCGCACCTACCCCGAGCTGATCCTCGCCATGGCCTGCGGTGAGACCGTCGAGCCGCACGTCGGCGAGTTCCGCGACGGCAGCTATTTCACGCGCTACTACTGGCAGCTCGAGCTCGACGCCCAGCACCGCCCGACTGGGCGCGAGATCGTGCCCGGTGGGGCGCCTGCGCCTGGCCCGGGGCCTGCCCACTAGAATCGAGCCCGTGCCAACGGCGCTTGCAGACCCACCGGCTGCGCCCACCGAGCAGCAGCAGCCTCCCACCGGCCAGCCCACCCGCTCAGAGCAGGCCGCGCCCGGCGAGGCGCAGGCGCCCACGCGCCAGTGCGCCAAGTGCGGCGCTGCGCTGCTCGATGGCCAGGACTGGTGCCTGCAGTGTGGCACCGGTGCCCCCGAGAGCCTGCGCGCACGCACGCCCACCTGGCGCTCCGCCGCCGTGATCCTCGCCACGCTCGCCATCCTCGTGATCGGCGCCGCAGGCGCCGCCTATGCCGCGTTGAGCAAAAACGGTGACAAGGCCGCCCCCGCCGTCACGACCGTCGCGCAGGCTCCCGCCGCCACAACGCCGGCACCGACCACGCCAACAACGCCAACCACGTCGCTGCCCCCGACCGCTACCACCACACCGCCCAGTATCGGCGTGCCGACGACGATCAAACCTTCCACGCCGCCCAAAATCCCACTCGCCTCGCCGACGCCCACGCCGATCCCCTCCGTTCCCGCGCCCACCACCGGCGGCAGCACGCCCACGACGCCGAGCAAACAGAAAGCCAACCCCAACACGCCCGTTGGCGAAGCGCCCAGCACCGAAGCGCTGCTGCTCGACACCAACGCCGCCGCCACGTACAACCCGTACAACTACGCCACCACCAACTTCGGCGACCCCAGCCTTGCGATCGACGGCGACGCCTCGACCGGTTGGACCGCGCTCGTCGAACCCTCCGTTGCGCCCAAAATGGCCGAGGGCCTCGTGATCGACTTGAACACGCCACGAAAGCTCGCCGCCGTCGGCCTGACGACGACCACGCCCGGCATGACCGTGCAGGTCTACGGCGCCGACGGCCAGGCGCCGCCGAGCTCGATCACCGATCCAGCATGGGTTGCGCTGACGCCCGCGCTGCAGGCCCAGAAGAAGCACGCCCGGATCAAGCTCGGCGGCTCCGGCTCCGCTGCCACCCAGGCCGCCGCCAAGCGGGCCCACCGCTTCGTCGTGCTGTGGATCAGCCAGGCGCCCGCCGCCGCCGTCGGCACGCCCGAAGCGCCCGGGCGCGTCAGCGTCAACGAGCTCGAACTTTTTCCGATTAAGAAGAAATAGCCGGGCGCTCGGCTAGCGCGCTGCGGCGCTGGCCGACTTCGCGGTGGCGCGTTTGGCCGGTGCTTTGGCGGCTTTGCGTGCCGCTGTTTTGCGCGAGGCCGGTTTGCTTGCGCTGCGTGCTTTGCTCGCCGCCGGGCGGGGCGCGCGTTTGGCCGCTTTCGCCGCCGGGCGTTTGGCTTTGGCCCGGACGCTGCGCGGCTCCGCCCACACGTCGTCGAGGAAGTCCGCGATCTCGTTTGTGAGGCGCTCCGGCTGCGTGCGCAGCTCGACGAACGAGTTGGCTTCGAGCAGCCTGCCGTTCGGTAGCTCCTCCGCGAGCATGCCCGCATCGGAGAACGGGTGCACCGGGTCGCGGTGGTGGCCGAGGATCAGCGCCGGCGTCTCGAACTTGCGGCGATCGTTGCGGTGCGGCGCGATGCGCCCGAAGAACAGGCCCTGCAGCACCGCCGCGCTCGGCCCCGGTTCTTGGCGCACGAGGTCGAGCATCACGTTGCCGTAGTGCGGCAGCAGCCGGCGCGGCACCGCCCGCGCGCCGCGCCCGACGAGCTTCATCCCGCGTTCGCCGAACGTCAACGCCGCCAGCAGCGGGGTGAATGCGAGCGCGCTCCACAGCAGCGCGTTGTCGAGCACCGGCATCTCGATCACCATCCCGCGCAGGCGCTCAGGCGCCGTCAGAGCGACGTTCAACGCCGTGTTGGCGCCGAGCGAGGTGCCCATCACGACCGCTTCGTCGATCTCCAGCTCGTCCATCAGCGCCACCACCTGATCGCCGAAGAAGCGCATCGAGTAGCGCCACATGTCGCGTGGGCGATCCGATTCGCCATGGCCCAGGAGGTCAACCGTGATCACGCGATTGCCCCGCGCCGCCAGGTCTTCGGCCAGCGGCTTGTGCATCTGCTGGGAGAGCAGCAGCCCGTGCACCAGCAGCAGCGGGCGCCCGTGCGCCGGGGCGCTGCGCGCAGTGCGCCCGCGTGCGCCCGACTCGGTGATCGCCGCCGGGCCGCCGCCGTATTCGGTGTATGCGATCCGCTGACCCTCGAACTCGAAGCTGGCCATGTGTCAACCCTACTACCCGCCCAGGCCCGCAGCGCAAAACTGGCCAGCCGGCCAGCAGCTACGGCCGTGGCACGCTAGCTTTCGTCTCCCGCCCGCCGCCCGACCAGCAGACCCAGGAGGAAGACCATGGCCAAGCAACCCCGCATCCTCGCCGGACAGACCGCAGCGATCACCGGGGCGGCGCGCGGGATCGGCCGCGCCACCGCAAAGGCGCTGCTCGGCCAAGGCATGAAGGTCGCGATCGGTGACGTCGACCTCGACGCCGCGCGCGCTACTGCCGACGAGCTCGGCCCGAGCGCCGTCGCGCTGCCGCTTGACGTGACCGACCGCGAGTCCTTTTCGTCCTTCCTCGACGAGACCGAGCGCGAGTTCGGCCCGCTCGACGTGCTGATCAACAACGCCGGCATCATGCAGATCGGCCGCTTCATCGATGAGGACGACCTTACGGCCAAGCGCCAGATCGACATCAACCTGCACGGCGTGATCCTCGGCATGAAGATCGCGCTCGAGAAGATGATCGCCCGCGACCGCGGCCACATCGTCAACATCTCCTCGCAGGCCGGCAAGTTCGGCGCCCCCGGCGGAGCCACCTACTCGGCCACCAAGCACGCCGTCGTCGGGCTGAGCGAGGCCGTGCGCGGCGAGCTGCGCCTGATGGACGCCCACATCGACCTCAGCTACGTGATGCCCTACGTCGTCAACACCGAGCTCGGCGGCGGCCTCGGGCAGGCGCGCGGCTTCTCCACCCTCGAACCGAGCGAAGTCGCCGACGCGATCGTCGAGGCGCTGCAGCACGGCACTGTCGAAGTGTGGGTGCCCAAGTCCGGCAAGCGCACCAACGTGCTCGGCGCCGTGCTCCCGCGCCGGCTGTCGGAGGGCATGGCCCGCGCAATGAAGGCCGACCGCGTGCTCGCCGACGCCGACTCGATGGCGCGGAAGAGCTACGAGCTGCGCGCTTCGCGCTCCGAGCCTGGGCTCGAGGCCGGCTCGGAGACAGCCGCAGATCCCGAGCACGGTCGGCGAGGGCGGCGTCGAGAAGTAGCCGGCTCAGTGCGGGCTTTAGCCAGCCGTCAACCAATCAGCGATCAGGGAGCCGATCAGCGTGCCCTGGTCCTCCTGCAGGAAGTGGCTCGCGTCGTCGATCGTGCGCGGCGGCGGTGCGTTGAACTTCTCGGCCAGCCGCACGCCGGCCTTCGGCGGGATGATCGGGTCCGAGTCGGCCCACAGCACGAGCTTTGGCCGGTGATCCGCTTCCAGCGCCTCCTGCGTGCGCTGTCCGCGCGCTGCGCCCGGGTCCTCTGGCGTGCGCGGCATCATCAGCGGGAATGCGCGCGCGCCGGCCTTCGACGCGACGTCGGGGTAGGGCGCCTCGTAGGCCGCCGCCACCTCGTCGCCCGGGTCCGTCTTGCACGCCCGGCGCACGAGCATGCCGACCGGCAGGTCCTCCGTCCGCTCGACGAAGTCGTGGAAGGCCAGCCACGCGTCGCTCATTTTCTGGCGCCCCGTGAACAGCCCCGTGTCGAGGATCACCATGCGCTCGATCCGCTCGGCGTGCTCGACTGCCATGTTCAGGCCGATGCCGCCGCCCCAGTCGTGCACGACCACGGTCGCGCCCTTCAGGTCGAGGTCCTCGAGCAGCGTCGCCGTCATCTCGCAGTGGCGGTCGAACGAGTACCAGCCGACGTCGGTCGGCTTGTCCGAGCCGCCGAAGCCCGCCAGGTCGGGCGCGATGCAGCGAAAGCCCGCGTCGCGCACCGGCGGGATCACCTTGCGCCACAGGAAGGACCACGTCGGCTCGCCGTGGATGAAGATCACCGGCGCACCCTTGCCCTCGTCGATGTGCGCGAGCCGCAGGCCGTCTACTTCGCGGTAGCGCTGCTCGAAGGGAAAGTCGGGCAGACCGGTCAGCGCGTCATCGGGTGTGCGCACGCTCTTGACCATCCCGCCGGGCAGCATATCCGCGGGCGCATCGGCTAGGCTCGCGGGCCGTGCACACGCTCGCCGTCCACCTGGCGCCGATCTTGGCCGCCGAGAAGAGCAAAGCTCCCTTCTTCATCGCCGGTGGGTTGCTCGTGGCCTGGGCGCTGTTCGTCTCGCTCGCGCTCGGCATGCGCAACCCCAACTTCCCGGGCAATCTCGGTGGCCAGCGCGTCGTCTCGGCGATCACCGCCGTACTCGTGCTCGCCGCCGCCGGCACCGCCGTGATCACCGCCGGGGGTGAGGAGAAGGCCGGCGCCGAGAGCAAGCCGACGTATACGCAGTTCGGCGAAAACACGCCCGACACGGCCGCTCCCGAATCGGCCAACAAGGCGCCCTCGGCGGAGAGCGAATCGCCGACCCCGGCGGAATCGACCCCGGCCGCCTCGACGCCCACGGCCTCCACGCCGGCGAAGACGACTCCCGCGAAGAAGGCGCCCGCGAAGAAGGAAACTCCCAAGGCCACGACGGGCACGCCCGCGCCGCCCTCCTCGCCGGCCGCAGTCGCGACGACGCTCAAGCTCGCCGCCAACCCGGCCGGGCAGCTCGCCTACACGAGCAAGCAGCTGACCGCCAAGGCCGGCAAGGTGACCGTCGATTTCACCAACTCCTCGCCCGTCGAACACGACGTCGCGTTTGCGCAGGGCAGCAGCGTCGTCGGGCAGACACCTGTCTTCACGGGTGGCTCGAAGACGCTCACGATCACGCTCAAGCCGGGCACGTACACCTTCTTCTGCACCGTCCCCGGCCACCGCGCGGCCGGCATGGAAGGTAAGCTGACCGTCTCGTGAAGCTCTACGTCTGCTGGGGCACGTTCCCCACACCACGTCCCGGCGGGCACCCGTGCGCGAATGCCTACCACGCGCTGAAGGACGCCGGGCACGAGCCTGAGGTGATCAAGTCCTATGGCTTCGCGCCGCTGGGCGCGGCGCTCAATAACACTGCGGGGCGCAAGCGCGCGCAGGAGCTGACCGGGAAACGGTGGGTGCCTGTGCTCGAGCTGGACGACGGCAGCGCGGTGTTTGACTCGCGCGAGATCGTCAAGTGGGCTGCGGCTCACCCGGCGTAGGTAGTCCGCGTCGCACGCGTAGCGACGGAATACTATTCTCGCCCGTTGGGCGAGGAAGAGGCGCCAAAGTAGAACGCTACGACCGCGGCGAGGGCGTCTAGATAGACACGCAGAACGTCCGCTTGGGCCGTCACGTGGACGTACAGAAGCACCGGCAGCGCGACTGCCAAGATGATTGCGATCAAGGCGCGGATCAGATGGGAGAAGCTAGCTTCGGCTTTATTCATGCGGTGACGGCGCTCCACTCGAGCCTCCGCCTCGCGGCCGATGGGGAGTGCCCCCGTGCAGTCCGAAGTAGAACGCAATCACAGCGATTGCCAGCGTCTTCGCTGAAGCCACGGCAGCATCATTCGCTCCCGTTGGCGCAAAGAACACGAGCGCTATAAGGACCAGTACCAGCCACACCGCCAGGAAGCCACGAACCAAGTCCTCCACTGGGGCCTTGGCCAGCGTTCGGCTCAGGAAAGACTTATCGCCTGAGGGGGCCTGTGCCATGTATCGGAATTCGTCGCGCCTACCCGAACTCCTTGCGCCAGCCGTCATTCTCATGCTTGCCTTTCGCAGAGCCGCCAAGCGAACAGCACGGCGGCGACCGATGTCGCCAGGTTGAGGCTCGAAACCCCGTCGCGCATCGGGATGCTGACCCGCGCATCCACTCGTGCCAGCAGCTCGTCGCTGAGCCCGTAGCGCTCGGTGCCGAACGCGAGCACCGCGCTCGCGGGCAGCTTCCGCGGAACCAGGGGCTCGCCGGCGGGGTCCAGCGCGAGCAGCGGGCGCCGGGTGGTCCCTGCCCCGGTCTCGGCCTCGGGCGCAGTCTCCGGCTCGCCGGCGCCAAGCGGGTCGAGCTGGTCGAGTCGCGCGACGGGCAGCGCGAAGTGCAGCCCTGCAGCCCCGCGCAGCGCGTCAGGTGCCCAAGGGTCGTGGCTGCCCGTGCTGAGCACGCCGGCGGCGTCGGCTGCGGCGGCGACGCGCACGCAGGCGCCCATGTTGCCGAGGTCGCGCGGGTCCTCAAGCAGCACGACGGGCCCCGGGTGCCCGCTCGGCGAGCACGGCGCCGGCGTCGACCGCGGGGCGCGCGGCGAGCGCGATCACGCCGGTCGTGGGCGGTAACGGCGCGAGCTGCTCGAACACGTCGCCCGGCACGGCTCGCGCGAGCTCGTGCATGCGCGCAGCTTGGTCGGGCAGCGAGCTGCGCGGCGAGCCGGTCAAGCGCAGCGACGTCGCGGCAGACGACCTCGAGCACGTTCGCGCCGAAGCGCAGCGCGTGCTTGAGCGGGTGGAAGCCTTCGAGCACGGCCAGCGCCGGGTCGCGGCGGGCCCGCCCGAAGCGCGGCTATCAGCGACCCATCTTGCACGTCGGCGATAATGTCACTTCTGCAGATGAAGCTCGAGGGCATCCACCACATCACCGCGATCACCGGCGACGCGGCCGGCAACGTCGAGTTCTACACGGGCGTGCTCGGGCTGCGGATGGTCAAGAAGAGCGTCAACCAGGACGACCCGACCGTCTACCACCTGTTCTACGGCGACGACGACGGCTCGCCGGGGATGGACCTGACCTTCTTCGAGTACCCCGGCGCCGCGCGCGGCGCGGCCGGCGCGGGGATGGTCCACCGGATCGTCTGGCGCGTGGCCTCGACCGAGGCGCTCGACTTCTGGGAGGCAGCGCCTGGCGGAGGCCGGCGTGAGCACTGAGCGCTCAACTGAGAGCGTGCGCGGCGCGGCGAGCCTCGTCTTCTCGGACCCCGAGGGCCTGCAGCACGAGTTCGCCGTCTCCGCGAGCGAGGACCCGCCGCTGCATGCCACGCGCGCCGGGCATCCCGGCCGAGCACGCGCTGCAGGGCTTCGACGGCGCGCGTGCCTACAGCGATGATCCCGCGCGCAGCGCGGGCCTGCTGCGCGACACGCTCGGCTTCGAGGGCGAGGACGACTCGCGCTGGGAGGTGCGCGGCGACAAGCGCCATGGGTTCTACGTCGTACGACCCGCCGCCGCAGAGCGTCGAGCCGGTGCAGGGCGCCGGCTCGGTGCACCACATCGCCTTCGCCTCCGAGCCCGAGGACGAGGAGGCCTGGCGCGCGCGCGTCGGCGAGGGCGGCGCCCACGCGACGCAGGTGATCGACCGCTTCTACTTCCGCTCGATCTACTTCCGCGAGCCGAGCGGCGTGCTGTTCGAGATCGCCACGATCGGGCCCGGCTTCGCCGTCGACGAGGACGCGGCGCACCTCGGCGAGCGGCTCTCGCTGCCGCCACGCTTCGAGCCGCTGCGCGAGCGCCTCGACGGCATCCTCAAGCCGCTGCCCTACCCGCGCACCTAGCCGGCGATCAGCCGCGCGCCGCGCCCGTGCGTGACGAAGCTGAAGGCCCAGCGCGTGAGCACGAGCAGGCGGTTCTGAAAGCCGATCAAGTACCACAGGTGCACGGCGAGCCACGTCACCCAGGCGATGCCGCCGCTGAGGTGCAGGCCCTTGATGTCGGCCACGGCCTTGGCACGGCCGATCGTCGCGAGATTGCCCTTGTCGGTGTAGTGAAATGGCTTGGGCTCGCGGCTACGCAGGCGCGCGCGCACATTGGCGGCGGCGTGACGGCCCTGCTGCATCGCCACGGGCGCAAGCCCGGGGAGCGTCTGCACTCCGCCGGCGCGGCGGATGGCGACCATGTCGCCGAGCGCCTGCACCTCGGGGCGTCCCGGCAGGGAAAGGTCCTCTTCGACGATCAGCCGTCCGGCGCGATCGAGCTCGGCGCCGCTCGCCTCGGCCAGCTCGCGTGCGAGCCCGGAGGAGGTGACGCCGGCGGCCCACACGACGGTTCGCGTGGGGTGGCGCGCTTGTGTGCCGTCGGCGCTGGTCGTCGTGACGGCATCGCGCTCGACGTCGGTCACGGAGTGGCCGAGCAGCGGCGTCACGCCGAGCTTCTGCAGTGCGCGCTCCGCGCGCGCGGAGAGCGAGGGGGGAAAGCCCGTCAGCACGCGCTCGGCGGCCTCGACGAGCAGCACGCGTGCCGTGGCTGTCTCGGCGCGGTGGAATTCAGGGCTGCAGTCACGCGCGATCTCGGCGATCTGCCCGGCCATCTCGACGCCGGTCGGGCCGGCGCCGACGACGACGAACGTCAGCCAGGCGCGGCGGCGCTCGGGATCGTCCTCCCACTCGGCGGCCTCGAGCGCGGTGAGAATCCGGCTGCGGATGTCGAGCGCGCCCTCGAGCGACTTCAGCTCGGGCGCGAAGGCGTGCCAGTCGTCGTGGCCGAAGTAGGAGTAGCGCGAGCCACCGGCGACGAGCAGGCTGTCGTAATCGACGAACTCGGGCGCCGGCATGCCCTGCTCGACCGAGCGCAGCCGCACGCGCCGCGCCTCGAGCTCGAAGCCGGTGGCCTCGGCGAGCAGCACGTCGACGTTCTTACGGCCGCGGAAGATCGTGCGCAGCGGGTAGCAGATCTCACTCGGCGAGAGGGCGCCCGTGGCGACCTGGTAGGCGAGCGGCTGGAACAGGTGGAAGTTGCGCCGGTCGACCAGCGTCACCTCGACCTCGCGGCGCGCCCGAGCCAGCTTCAGCGCGGCTTGCAGGCCGGCAAAGCCGCCGCCGACGATGACGACGCGATGGCGCGTTTGCTCGGGCATCTCATCCCAGGCTACCCCGAAGGACCGGGCCGAAGCACGTGAGGCCGTGCGTGCCCACGAGATGCCATGCGGTCGACAGACGCCCCGCTCAGCGCCCGACGCGGCGGTAGCGCGCGACGGCGAGCGGGGCGAACACGGCGACGATCACGAAGGTCCAGACGACGGCGCCCCACACGCTGTTGCCGGCCGGAGCGCCGAGCCACAGGTGGCGCATCGCGTCGACGATGATCGTGAAGGGGTTGACTTCGGCGAACTGGCGCAGGCCGTCGGGCATCGAGGCGACGGGTACGAAGGCGGAGGAGATGAAGGTCAGCGGAAAGACGGCGATGAAGCCGACCGAGTTGACCGATTCGGGCGAGGAGACGAGCAGACCGATGAAGGCCAGGAACCAGGAGAAGCCGTAGCCGAACAGCAGCAGGAGGCCGACCCCGGCGGCGGCGTCCAGGAAGCTCGTGTGGAAGGAGAAGCCGATGATCACGCCCGTGACGAGCAGGATCGTGATCGACAGCGCGTTGGTGGCGACATCGGAGAGCGTGCGCCCGCCGAGCACGGCGGCGCGCGACATCGGCAGCGAGCGGAAGCGGTCGATCAGGCCCTTGCTGACGTCCTCGTTGAGCCCGAGCGCGGTGGCGAAGCCGCCGAAGGCGGTGTTCTGCACGATGATCCCGGGGATCAGGAAGTCGACGTAGTCGTAGCCGGGCGTGCGGATCGCGCCGCCGAAGACGTAGCGGAACAGCAGCACGAACATGATCGGCTGGATCGTGACGCCGATCAGCAGTTCGGGCGCGCGCGGCAGGCGCACGAGGTTGCGCTCGGCGATGATCAGCGTGTCGGTGACCAGGCGCCTCATGCGGCTCGCTCCGGCTCGGGTGCGCGCTCGTCGTGCCCGTCGTGTGACGCGTCGTCCTCGCTCTCGCCGGCGTGCTCGGCGGCGTGCCCGGTCAGCGAGAGGAACACGTCGTCGAGCGTGGGCCGGCGCATCGCGAGGTCAGCGACGCCGACGCCGGCCTCGCTGAGCCGGCGCACGGCCTCGACGATCGCCCCGCGGCGTGTGCGCACGCTGACTTTGACGAGGCTACCGTCGACGGCGACGGCGGCTCGTCGGACATCGTGCCCAGCGCCCGCACGGCGATCTGCGGATCGGCGTCGTCGTCGAGGCGCACCTCCAGGCGCTCGCCGCCGAGGCGGTCCTTCAACTGATCGGAGGTGCCCTCGGCGATCAGGCGGCCGTGGTCGATCACGGCGATCATGTCGGCCAGCCGATCGGCCTCGTCGAGGTACTGCGTTGTCAGCAGCGCCGTCGTGCCTTCGGCGACGAGGTCTTCGATCACGGCCCACAGGCTGAGGCGACTGCGCGGGTCGAGGCCGGTCGTGGGCTCGTCGAGGAACAGCACGGGCGGCTTGGCGACCAGCGCCGCGGCGAGGTCGAGCCGGCGGCGCATGCCGCCGGAGTAGGTCTTGGTCGGGCGGTCGGCTGCGTCGCTCAACTCGAAGCGCTCGAGCAGCTCGCGCCCGCGCGCCTTGGCCTCGGTGCGGTGGGCGCCGTACAGGCGACCGACCATTGTCAGGTTCTCGAGGCCGGTGAGGTTTTCATCGACGGCCGCGTACTGGCCGGCCAGCCCGATCTGCTCGCGCAGCTTGGCGGCGTCGCGCTGACACGTCGAGCCCGAGCACGCCGGCGCTGCCGGAGTCTGGCTCGAGCAGCGTGGTCGAGCACGCGAACGAGCGTCGTCTTGCCGGCGCCGTTGGGGCCGAGCAGCCCGAGCACCTGGCCATGCGCGGCGGTCAGGTCGACGCCGTCCAGCGCGCAGACATCGCCGAAGCGCTTGACGAGGCCACGCACCTCGATCGCGGGGGCGCCGCTCATCGGCGGCCCCGCTCGGCACGGCGCTTGCTCGTCGCGATCGTCGTCACGGGACAAACCGTAGTGCGTCGTGCGGCAGGTGACATGCCGGACGGGGCCCGTTCGTCAGCGTTCAAGTGCGGGTGCGTCGATGCCGAGGTTCCCCTGAAGCGATCCGTCTTCAGTCCTCGATCAAGGAGTCCCAACCCGATGCTCACGACCTCTGCGCGCAGCCCCAAGGCAAGCGAGCCGACGCGCCCGGCCGGCTGGGATCTCTCCGGAGCGCGTCGTGGATCGGCGATGCCGCCGCGCGCGGCGGCCGGCGTCTGGGCGGCCTGCGCCGCGATCCTCGTATTCGCGCTGGCGGCCTCGCCGGCGAGCGCGGCGCCTCCGAAGGTCACCGAAACGTTCGCATCGACCGGCGCGGAGCAGTCGTTCACGGTCCCCGCCGGCGTGATGGGCGTGCGCGTGCGCATCGTCGGCGAAGGGGGCGTGCAGGGAGAAGGAGCGATTGGAGGAGACGGAGGCGCCGGCGGGCTCGGCGGGGTCGTCTCGGGCCAGCTCTCCGTGACCCCCGGCGAACTGCTCTACGTGGAGGTCGCGGCGCCCGGCTTCAACGGCGGCGCCGGAGAAACGTTCGGTGGCGGCAGGGGCGGCGGCGCCTCCGACGTGCGCACAGACTCGCTGGGGGCGGAAGGCACGCTCGAATCGCGGCTGCTCGTCGCGGGCGGCGGAGGCGGCGGAGGCGGCGGATGGGACGGGGGCCAGGGCGGGGCCGGCGGCGCTGCCGAAACAGCCGGCGGGAACGGAAGCTACTCAGAATTTCACAGCGTCGGCGGCGGCGCCGGCACGCTCGGGGCGGCGGGCGCCGGCGGGAACAGTTGCTCCTCCAGCGGGCCTTGGAACGGGCAGGATGGCTCGCTCGACGACGGGGGGCTGGGAGGCGATGCGTTCGCGAACCCCGTTACGGGCGCCGGCGGCGGCGGAGGCGGCTACTTCGGCGGCGGCGGTGGCGAGTCTCAGTGCATCAACACATTCTCTCCGGCGGGCGCCGGGGGCGGCGGCGGCGGAGGCTCCAACTTCATCTCCGAAGAAGTGACTTCGCCGTCCTTCGGCGTCTCATCGGCTCCGCCGAGCGTCACGATCACTTACGCGACGCCGGCCACGGCGACACCGGACACGAGCGCGATCTCCTTCGCCGGGGCGCAGCCGCTGGCGACGGTGAGCTCCCCGCAGACGATCACGCTGACGAACACCGGCGGCAGTCCCCTGATGATCACGGGGGAGAGCTTCACGGACTCGAACCCGCCGCTCGCCGGCGATCGTCCGGGAGACTTCCTGATCGACTCCTCGACGTGCCTTGGCGCGATCTCCTATGAAGCGAGCTGTCAGTTGCGCGTTCGCTTCGCCCCGCAGGAAACGGGCACACGCACAGCCACGCTGAAGATCGACGGCAACATCGGCGCGGGTCCGACGGAAATAACGCTCACGGGCACCGGTGGAAATCTTCCGCAGGGAGCGCAGGGCGAAGCGGGCGCCACGGGAGCCACAGGGCCCGCCGGACCGGCGGGTGACACGGGCGCGAGCGGCGGCGCGGGCCCGGTCGGCACAGCGGGCACAGCGGGCACAGCGGGCGCCCCCGGTCCTCGCGGCGAACGCGGTGCGGGCGATCTGTCGGCGAGGTACGTCTGCCATCACCGCCGGCGTGGCGGAGCCCGCCGGGCAGCCTGCATCGTAAGCGTGCCGTCGGCTTCCAAGTCGGCCATCGCGGCGTCGCTTCGCCGTGACGGCGTGGTCTTTGCCAGGGGCTCGTTCCACCGCCCGGCGGCAAGCACCGGTGGGCTCGTGCTGAAGGCGAGCCGGAAGGTCCCGGCAGGGCGCTACACGCTCGTGCTCGTCTCGCCTGCGGGCGCGCTGAGCAGGCAGACGGTCACGGTCGGCTGAGACAGGGGCGTCACCCTCCGCCCGAGGCAATGGCGAGCGTCACCGAGCGGGCGCACCGTCCCGCTCGGCGAACGCCGAAGGCCCAGCCCCCTGAGGGACTGGGCCGGTTCGACCTTCGTCAAGATGGTGGGCGAAACTGCTCGGCGCGCAAACCACGTGGTGGCCGCGCCAGCACTCAGAATCGTCTAGCTTCCCTTAAGCCTCGTGCTGTGGCGAACGGCCCGTGCGCGCGCACCTTAGGCGGATTCGGCCGGGGCGTTCTCGACCACGAGGCGGCCGCGGAACGGGCGCCGCGCGAGGACTCGTCGCTCTCAAGATCGATGATTTCGACGTGGAAGCACCCGGTAGAGCGTAACGGCAGCAACGTAGGCATGTGCGCCGCCAACCAGTCCAGATCGGGTGCCCTCGCGGTTGCGTAACGCCGCCCACCACTGTGCGAATCGTGCCACGAACGGGCCGAGCATCCCGCATTTCGCTCCGACTGGCACGAAGTCGACCGGCTCGCCAAAGTCGTGCGCGACCGGGCGGAATAGAGCGCGAGGGCCGGGCCATCCTCCCCGACCAGGACTCCCAACCCAGCGACGGGACGGAATGGCCGCTCGCATGTGTTGTGCGCCCAGCCGATTCAGCTACCTTCCAACTATGGTGGTCGAGAAGCCAATCATCGATACGCAGGAGATCCTCCGCGCGCTAGACCCGATCCATGGTCGCGCGCATCGGGAGCTGGGCGAGCTGCGGCGGGATAAGCTCCTGACGACCGGGGTAGCAATCCGGTCCGAGCAGTCCGCTCCCGGGGACGCTTTCACGCTGTACTGCTCGCTAAACCGAGACACGATCAGCGCCCTCCGGCACGGCGACACAGCGAGCGCCCTAGAACTCCGAGAGCACGCCCAAAGGATCGAGCAAGACACGCTCGCGCCTTGGCTCACGGAGATTGCTGAGGGCGGCGCATCGTGGAACATGTCAGACGTCGAGCTTTCCTCCCGAGCTGACGCAACCCGGACGTGGCTCGATCGTGCGCTCTATGCGGAGCATGTTGACGAGGTTCAAGATGTCGCAGAGCCGATATGGACTGCTGTCAACGAAGTCGCTGACGTGCGACGGCGCTATACCGACCATACCCTCGGAGCGCGGCTCACGACTGGTCGCGTTTGGAAAATCGACAGTGTTCTGAGCGAACTTCGGCCCGAGGGACCATCCCCCGAGACCTCGTTTGCGTTCCTTACCGATGAGGTTCTCGCAGCCGGCCTCCGGCTGGGCGACCCGGTCGTGATACGGCACGAGGAAGTGGGCCCCGGGGTTCTCCTGACGATGCTTGAGCGAGGTCTTGAGAAGGGTGCGAAGACTGGCCGCGTCTCTGGCCTGGCTTTGCCGCGGCACCTGGACGAGTTGCTTGACGCCGTGTCACTACGGAGGAGGACACGCTCAGTACGGCCGATGCGGAGGTTTGCCTGAAGCATGGTTATCGTCGATCCGCCGCACATCCGGGCGGCTGGCTCGATTGATGCCGATGTCGACTTGGCCGCCCTCAGATCGTTTCGGTCCTATCTCGGTTCTGGGGTTTGGTATGAACGTGAGGCGGAGAAGGTCGTTAGGAGAGCGACGCACTATTGGACTGACGGCGAGTTGGGCGAGAGGGATCGTCTCCTCTTGATCGAGCGGGAGGATCAGCTACTCGCCGTTGCGGTATTCGAGGCTGAGTCCGATTTGACAGCCCACCTGGGTTTCGTTGGTCTCAGCCGCGACGTTCACGGCGCCCGTATTGACGGCCCGAGCGGCCAGCGCCTTAGCGATACGGTGGTTGAGAGCGTGCTTAGTGAGGCGGCAGCACTCGGATTTCGTCGCGTTGCCGCGCAGGTTGCGCGTGAGCACGCCAAGGCGCGTGCACTGCTTGATCGAGCAGGCTTTAGTGACGTGTCGCGCTTCGACCATGACTACGATCTTTGGGCAGTCGCTCTGTAGCGTGGCACCGGCCGTTCGCGTGCCTGTCGGAGGGGCGGATATCGGTTGATGCTCAGGGGTGATTCGTCACGCCCGGTCACTCAAGGAGCTGTCCGAGGACGCCGCGCGGATGCGTCGAGCTCGGCCTCCACTGGGGGGAAGCGACCCGTCGATGACAAACGGGCGGACGACTGCGTGCGTCTCGGCATTTAGCCTGCTCGCCTGGTGGAGCAACGCGTCGTTCAGCTGTTGGGGGTCGCTTGTGCACTCGCGCCTGCGCCTATCGCCGGGGTCCCACTTATCGGACGCGAACCAGAAAACGAGAAAGATGCCGTGCGTCGTCCCCGTACCGGTCAGGTAGCGCTCCACCAGTTGAGTCTTCATTGCGGTCGTGGCTTCCGGGTGCCAGCAGCCCTTGACCTCGATCACAACCGACGCGGTCGCAGCGACCTGTGTACCCCGGGCGCAAACACGGTGATGTCGGCGCTCTCGCCGCGACCGTGACCGACCGCATTTGCGCGGACTTGCAACTCGCGCCCGATCACTCGACCGCCAATTCGCAGGTCGTCGTCTAGCTGTAAGACCCGAGGAGGTTGTTCAGCTCGTTGAGGCGAGCGATGGGCGGCTTGTGGCTGAGGGCGCCGTGGGGTCTTCGTCGATTGTAAAAGTCGATCCACCCACAGAGCGCAGCGGTGCGCTCTGCGCTGTCGCGGTAGATCGCGCCATAGGCCCACCCGCCGAGCATTGTGCGGATGAACCTCTCAGCCTTTCCATTGGTCTGCGGGCGGTAGGGGCGTGTGCGGAGGTGGCGGATACCCAGAGCGCGGCAGGCGATTGCGTGCACGCCCGAGCGGTAGGCGCCGCCGTTGTCGGTGATGAGCTGCTGCACCGTGATCCCGTAGCTCTTGTAGTGCGCCACGGCTCGGGTAAGGAAGGCGATCGCTGTGAGCGCCTTCTCATCTGAGAGCACCTCGACGTAGGCCAGGCGAGTCGCGTCGTCGATCGCGATGTGAACGAACTCCCAGCCGACGGTCTTGCGCACTCTGCCCTCAGCATCGGTGCGCTGCGGGTTGTAGCGGCCGCGTTTGCCGTGCACACGGTGTCCGGCGCCTTGGTGAATCCGCCCGAGCTTCTTGACATCGATATGGATCAGCTCGCCGGGGACCTGGCGTTCATAGCGTTGGGCGGGCTCCAGCCCGAGCCGGCCGAGCTTGCCCATCCCGATCTGGCTCAGGATCCCCGAGACGGTAGAGAGGGCCATCCCGAGGGCCTCGCCGATCTCCGCGCCCGTCATCCGCAGGCGTCGCAGCGCAGCGATCGTCTCCACACGCCGCTCCTCAGTGCGATTAGCGACCCGCAGCGGCGCCGAGGAGCGATCCAGCAGGCCGGGCGCTCCCTCCGCCCGGTATCGGGCCAACCACTTATGCGCAGTTCGCTCGGTGATTCCGGCCGCCTCGGCGGCCTGCATCACCGACCACCGCGCATCCTCCACGCGAGCGATCAACAGCTCACGGCCCTTGACGCTGAGACGAGCGTTAGCGTGCAGCTTCATCCGGTGTCCTCCTTGGGACTGGTGGCTTTAGACACCAACCAGCCTCCAAGGGGGCCCGGATGAACAACGT
The DNA here is from genome assembly GCA_963704495.1 of uncultured Solirubrobacteraceae bacterium. Taxonomy (GTDB): domain Bacteria; phylum Actinomycetota; class Thermoleophilia; order Solirubrobacterales; family Solirubrobacteraceae; genus Palsa-744. The sequence continues at coordinate 498,419 of OY969911.1, forward strand.
CCTCAGGTTTTACATCTAGCCGACCTCTGAGCCAATCCGACAGCTCCTCCTCGTACTTGGGCGTCGGCGTGTCGCGAGTGTTCCATAGCTCAGGGGGGCCGGCGGCGAATCGTCCTGAAGTCGTCTCTCTATTCGCCGCAGGGCGCCCATCACAGCCTGTTGAAGGTGGGCGCTGGAAAGGACGATGCGCGCGTCGTTGCTCTGGGCAAGTCGGATCACGTGCCGCGGCTCGGGGGCAGTCCATCGTGCGAGCCGTGCCTCACGCACTTCGGCCTTGCGGTATGTCATCGCGAGGCTGGGATACTTGTCGGCGAGCTGGTCGATGGCAGCGACAGCTTCGTCGGTACCGCGCGTGGTCAGAGTGGCAATGAGCCTCTCGCGCGTCCGGGCGGCCTGGTCGCGAGCGCTCACAGCTCCTGTTTGTAGACCCGGGTCATCTTCGGGCGGGAAGTGCTCATACAGCCAGTCGAGCAGCCGGCAGAGCGAATCGTCGTTCAGCTCGCTGGCAATGTCGACCCGTTCGCCATAGGCGACCTTTTCAAAGACTGCCTTGCCGAGGTCGGGGTGTGAGCTAAAGATCGCCTCGAGTAGCGCCCATGACTTGCCGGGTGCATGGGCGAGCGCGGCGGCCGCGACCTGAAGCGCAGCGTCGCTGTCTCGGGCGATCGCGTCGTCCGTGAGGTGAGCGGCCACACGCGGCAAAAACGCGTCGCTCTGGGCGCGCATGCCCCACTCTGCCAGGTCGCCCCGCGCCTGCGCCTTTAGCTGTGGGTCGGCGAGCTTCCGGCCGATCGCCTCGACGAGAGGGGCCGCTGTCACGTGGCGTAGGCGCCACATCACGAAGAGATGGCCGTCCCCGGACGCGTTCTGGATGACGATCATCCGGTCCGTCCATTCTGCGAGTGCCTCTGGCGCCCGCTCAGCTGCGATCGTGACGAGCATGTCATCAAAGCGCTCGTCGTCGACGCCGCTGGAGCGCGGGTAGCTGACGATGATCGACATCCACCGCGTCCACGTGTCGCCGCCGAGTGCATCCAGCAGCACAGGACGCAGCTTGGCCAAGAAATGGAGCGCCCGGTATCCCGCGCATGCGGGCCGATTAAGGGTGTTGTTACCAAACCACGTGCTCGGGTCTGGAGGTCCGCGGTCAAGATAGCGGCCGGCGGCCTCGATTATCCTCTCGCGTACCTCTTCAGCGGCCCGCTTCCATCCCGCAAGCTGCGTGAGATCTGCCTCAAGCTCGCGGGCGCCGTCAACGCGCCCTGACTCGTCAGCGATCAGGGCTAGGTTGAGCTGCCACCAGCCGTCGGGGTTCCCGCTCTCGGCAGCCTCAAGGTGGCCGACAATTATCTCATCCATGTCGGGGGTGTCCTCATCTATCTCGTCTTTCTGGCGACGCCGGGCTCGGGCAACCCAGAACTCGGCCATCTCACTGTCGAGCTCAACGGCTTCTCGCCACCCTGCCGTGCGCTCAGCGACGAGCAGACGGCGATGCGCGTTGACCGCTACGACCGGCGCATACGTCGCTCGTTTCGACAGCTCGTCCATCCGAGATCCTGCCGACCTATCGTGTCGGCGCGCCCGTGGTTTGCGCGCCGAACAGTTCAGTGGAGCTAGCCGGACTCGAACCGGCGACCTCCTGGGTGCGATCCAGGCGCTCTCCCAACTGAGCTATAGCCCCGTGCGCACGCCTCTGGGGCGCGAGCTCCCGCAAGTTTAGCCCGCGATGGGCGTCGGGTTACGCGGCGGCCGGGCTAGGTATGGTGTTGAGGCGAATGGGATTGCTCGATGACGCCATCCGCGAGCACTTGGAGCTGAAGCGCCGACGCGGCGCGGATCCGGGAGAGGTCGCCCGCGAGCAGCGAGAGGTGCTGGACACGGCCGACGGCCAGCCTCCGACCGAGGACGCGGCGACCGCGCAGGGTTTTCCTGCCCAGCCTGCCGTGTCAGGCGCACCGCTGGTCGATCGGCCCGGCGGCGCGCAGCCGGAGTCGACAGCGGTCGGCGACGCATCGCCAGGCGCCGTCCCGGCTGAGCCGGTCAAGACCGTCGCACCGGCCGAGCCGGCAGGCGGGGGCGCAGGGGAGACGGCCGAGCTGGACATGAGCAGCGTGCTGGGCGAGGACGCAGAGCACGCGCCAAACGAAGGCACTGCCTCGGAGTCCATTGAGGGCGACTCGCTCGAATGGGAGATGCCGGAGGGCGCCGCCGCAAGGGAGGCAGCGGCCGAGGAGCCGGACGATGATGTGCTCGAGGAGACTCCCGACTTCCTACGGGACACGCCCGAGCAGGACCGGCTGTGGTTCGAGCAGCGCCCGCCCCGGGACTTCGACTTCGACAAGTAGGACGCCGCGGCCTCGTCATCGTTGTCCGTCGCCCGGCGGATGACCGTCGTGTTTCGTTCCCCGGCCGGGCACCCCGCGCCGCTGCCTTGTGGGCGCCGCCATCGGTGCCACGTTGCTCGTCGGGTTCCTACGGCTGCTGCTTGAGCCGATCCTCGCGCCATTCACCGGTGCCAAAGTCTCGGAAGACTCCCTGACGCTTTGGATTCTGATCGTCATCGCGCCCACGATCGCAGCCCTGATTGCCTGGCGGTTGTCCTGACGACGCGCGCCTCGGCGCATAGACGAACAGCAGGATCGAGTCTCAACCTCAGCTTGAGGCGGGCCCGCCTAGCAGCGCGTATATTGGGGGTGCTAGGGGCCATAGCTCAGCTGGGAGAGCGCCTGCTTTGCAAGCAGGAGGTCACCGGTTCGATCCCGGTTGGCTCCACTGAACTGCTCGGCGCGCAAACCACGGGCGCGCCGACTCGGTAGGTCGGCAGGATCTCGCTGCGGCTGTTGACGCGAAGCTCGTCAATAAGAGTGTTGAGCAGCGCCTTTGTCTGCTCGCGGTCGCCGTTGGCGATGACGTAATCGAGGCGATCGGCAACAGCTTTGAGCGAGGCCGTCTCGGGCGCGGTGGGCTCGCTTGCCGCCAGGTCTACGGCAAGGGCTTGGTCTCGGTCATGTAGCGCGTCCAAGCGTGCCCTGAGCGTGCTGACGCGCTCACTGAAGTGCGCGACGTTCAGCTCCCCGCCCTCGAATGCGTCCTGGTAGCGCTCGATAGCTCGTTCGGTCCTGCTCGTCTCCTTGGCGAGCGCGGTGCGCTCCTGCGTCAGTGCGTTTCGGTCACTCTCGCCGTTTTGTGCTGCCTGCTCGATCGCTTCGCGAATCAGCCCGCCGTCGCGGTAGATGCCCGTGAGCTGAGAGATAATCGCGTCCTCCAGCTTCTCCCTCGGTATCCGTTCGCCATTGCAGCTCTTGCGACCGAGCTTCTGCCTGCCCGAGCATGCGTAATAGTGGTAGGTGCCGCCGTTGCCCCTGGCCGACGTACCGACGTAGGCGCGTCGGCAGCGCCCGCAGCGGATCACGCCGGAAAGCAGGAAGTCAGAGCGGCTCGAAGCTCGCATCGCCATGTCCTCGCCCCGTTGCTTGAGAAGCGCTTGGACATGCTCGAACGTGTCGGTGTCGATCAGTGACTCGTGGATGCCGGGGAACGTCTGCTCGCGCCAATGCACGCGGCCGACATAGGCCTCGTTGGCGAGCACCAGCAGGACGATGTTGGGTTGCCAGCCGCTTGCGGGTGACGGTGCTCCTTCATCTGCGAGTCGGCGGGCGATGGCGGCGGCTCCAAGCCGTCCCGAGCTGTAGAGCTTGAAGATGCGCTTGACGACCGGCGCGGCGCGCTCGTCGGGGGTCAGTTGCTTTTGCTCGTCGCGTGCGTAGCCGAAGGGGATGCGCCCGTTCGGCCAGCGCCCTTCCCTCGCTCTGCGCTCGATCCCCGAGGTGACGCGATCGACGATCGTGGCGTGCTCGAACTCAGCGAAGACGCCGAGCATCTGAAGCATCATCCGACCCGCAGCGGAGCCGGTGTCGAAGGGCTCTGTCGCTGAACGCAACGTCACGTTCAGCTTGTCGAGCTCCTCGGCGATGCTCGCGAGCTGGCGTACCTTGCGGCTGAGCCGGTCGATCCGGTAGACGAGCAGCTGGTCGACTCGTCCCTGGCGGGCGAGGTCGAGTGCAGACTGCAGGCCAGGGCGGTCGAGCTTCGTGCCGCTGGCGCGGTCTTCGTGGTGGGCGATGATCCGCCAGTCCTCTTGCACCCCGCAAAACGCCTCAAGGCGTTCCTGTTGGGAGGCCAGCGAGGTCGGCTGGTTCTCCTCGTCAGTTGAGATGCGGGTGTAGAGGCATACGCGCGTCATGGCCGGGGCTCCTCTCGCTGCTCGTCGTCTTCTGCCTGTCCTTCGAGCAGACCAGACCCGGCGCCGGATCTCAAGGTCGCTCGCAGTGGCGAAAGCGCCACCCAGCGCTCGGGCATCGGTGCCTGCCAGCGGCGTCCAAGCGCCTGCTCGCGCGGGAAGGTCTCAGCGCCGGTGAGGGTCTCGAACTCAGCGATGCTGAAGGCACGGTCCTCGTGGTCAAGGCAGTGCCAGATTTCCCCGAGCGCACCGAGCCGCTGAAGCTCTGTCGCTGTCGTCACCCAAAAGCGCGCCCGGGGCGCACGCTCGGCGGGCTCCCAGCCCTCACCGAGCAGGCGCTCGGATCGACGGCTGCCCGGCACGACGAAGCAGACATTGATGCGAGGCGCGGTGTGCGCGTCCTTCAGGGTGGCCTCGTAGCGCTCGATCTTGGAGATCAAGGTCGCCATCGGCTCGGTCGCTCGGTCCCACTCAAGCGCAATCGCGATCAGCCCGAACGACCTGCTCAGCGTGATGCTCGCGTCCGGCCTGACCATCTCATAGGGCGGCTTCTGCCAGTGGCGCGCGATCGCTTCCCAGGCAAGGCCCCACTCGCTGACCCACAGCTCCGGCTCGTCGGCCGTCGCTGCGATCAGAGCGCAGGCGAAGGCGTTTGTCTCAAGCCGATGGGCTAGCTGAGCGTGTGCGTGGAAGTCCTGCTGCCGATCCCAGGCAAGGCTTTTTCGCTCGCGGCCAAGGCGAGCCGCGACGAGGTACGCGCCGACCTCATCGAGCAGCCAGTGCGCTTGTGGCTTTCCAAGCGCGAAGGGACCGGAGGGATAGAAGCGGTCGATCACGCGATGGCGGTGCAGCCACAGCAGGCGATCCTGGCAGCGGCGCAGCGAGCTGAAGAACAGCAGGCGCATCTGCTCGGTCGTGAGGATCTTCTGGCGATACAGAAGCCGGGCGATCTCGCGGTCGCGCTCGGTCGTTCGCTTCGCTACCTCCCAGGCGTATGAGGCGCTGATCCTCGCGCTGCGCGCAGGCACAGCCACGGAGGACAACTAATCACCTACCTTTGTCGCGGATCGAGAGGCGAGGCGTTTTGCCCCGCCATGCGCCGAAGCGCCGCCTTTGGCGTCTGGCCTCGCGCCGGGCATAGGGCCACGCTTAGCGCGCTGGAAAGCGCCGGGGATAGCGATGGGCGGTTCTGCGGCGGGCTGCTGCCTGGCCGCGTCGGCGAGGAGTGAGGCGAGCAGCCTCACTGCTTCGCGTTCCTGTTGCACAGACAGTCGCTTCACCCGTGGGCAAGCGACGCAAATTGGTTCATCCATATGCTCTTGCGCCGGTCGAGAGACCCTGCAGGGGCGCCGCCAAGAACGGCGCCCCCTATGAGAGGAAGGTCATTTCAGGCTGTCTTTCGGTACAAGGCTCCGAGTGGCCGCGTCTAAAAGACCGCCGGGAGGGGGACATGGAGGCCCCGTGAAAGTTGCGTCTATCCGTCTTGCAGTTCCCGCTCGATCACTTCCGCTGAGGTGCAGATCTCGCCGGGACCGACGCCGAGCCCACTTGTGATTCGCACGAGCGTCGAGAAGCGCATGTTGAACTCGCCGCGCTCGACCGCGCCGTAGTAGGAGCGGTCGACCCCAGCGTGGCGGGCGAAGTGCTCCTGGCTGTAAGCGGCCTTTACGCGCGCGGCGCGGATCGCCATCCCGAGGGCTCTCTGCGCGGGACTGATCGGTTTCTTTGTTCTCGTCATGGCTACAGCGCTCCGCCGTAAAGCTCGTCCGCGCGGCGAGCTGCGTGGCTCGGGAAGACGAACTCGTCGATGCGATGGACCAGCCCGGCGCCTGCCAGCGCGGTGACTGCATCGACGGCGTTGTCCTCGTCAGTGGGAGCGCCAAGCTCTCGCGTCAGCTCGGCTACCGACCACGGCAGGCGGTCTTCGAGCAGTAGCGTAAGCGCGCGCTTCTCGGTTCTGATGCCGAGGTCCGCCGCTGTCTGCTCATCAAGGATCGTGCACGTCTCGCTCATTGCGGGGCTCCTTTCGGTGAGGCACCGAAGGGGCGCAGGCGAGCACGACCGGGCCGTGGGTCAGGAGCTACGGTTCGGGCGTGGCATCGAAGGCATCCCCTTCGGTGTCCACAGGCCGGGGCGGGCGTTAGCGCGCTCGTCCCGGCCGCTTGGTTGTCGGTTGGCGCGAGAGCAGAGCAGAACTTTGGCGGGATCTCAAGGTCGCGGGCAAGCTGGACGGACTTTCCGATTCTTGGACTTACGACGGCGCAGAAAGCTATATTGCAGGCGTGCGGTGTCGAGTACTCGGTGCCGACTTAGCTCAGGCGGGAATACGGAGGCTGCCTTCACGGTGCGGCGTTGATCTTGCCTTCAGGGGCATCGGATAGAAGTCTGGGGCTGACGCTTGTTCGATACAACGGATATTCCGCTGATGACTGCACCGCATGATCTCATCGTTGACTTCGAGAACCCTCCGGTAGCCGAGGTGGCTCTGGCCGTGCAGCTTCAGGGAGCGACGCTAGATAGCTCGCGTGCGATCAGCGCTTTCTATCCGAGGGTGCAGGATCGCTTCCCGGAGATCGTGGCGCAGCCTCCGGTGCCCCCTCTGGAAGAAAGCTTCGAGATCCCGACGCCAGGTTCGATTGCATTCCAGCTCTTCGGTGCTGCAGAGGCCCAGCGATGGGCATTCGAAAGTGCCGATCGGCTGCAGGCGATCCAGGTGCAGCGAGACCTATTCGTGTACGTATGGGCGAAAGAAGCGACGGACGCTGATTATCCGCACTATGGGCCAATAAGAGAGCGGTTCGAGGCTGAGTACGGCTCGTATCTCGAGGTCACCGACGGCGAGGTCCGACCGACGTGGTGCGAGATCTCCTATTCCAACTCAATCATCCAGGGGGATGGTGAGGTGCGGCCGGACCTGTCTACGGTGCTTACGCGGCTGGTGCGGCAGGAGCTACCAGGATTGCCAGCGCCATTCAATACCGGCTTGGAGGAACGCTTCCAGCTGGAGCGGGATGGCGTCCCCTACGCTCGCTTCTTTATCGCGGTGCAATCGACCGTCGCGCCGCTCCGTAAGCTCGGGTACACGGTCTCGCTGAGGATGCGCGGTCGCCCCGAGACGCAAGATACCGACGGGGTGCTGGCTTTCTTTGACGAGGGGCGGGAGCGCATCGTGACAGTCTTCCGCGAGATCACGACGCCCGAGCGACACGCCGAATGGGGTCTGCGATGAGTCCTGCGGTGCCCGTTGTCTCGCCGGTAGAAGCGGCTCCGGTTCGGTCGGTTCGGATCGAGATACCCGCACGGACGCGAGGCAGCGAAGATCCGCCTGTCCTCAGGATCGAGGCGCCTGACGCCTCTCCTTGGTATCGCGAGGCGCTAGAACGAATCAGCAGCCTTACCGCTCTCGCTGCTGGTTGGAACGGCTATGACGCGCACGAAGTCAAAGGCGACATGGTGATAGACGCCGTGAAGTTTCTCGCGAAGATCGCGTTTCCGGGAATCGCAGCTCCGTCGATTACACCGCTTGCGGACGGCGGGCTCCAGGTCGAGTGGCATCGCGGGGGCCTCGACATTGAGGTGGCGTTTTCCGACCAGGATCCGGGGATCTACGTCGCCGATCGTCAAGGGGACGAAGTCGAGTTGCCGCTTGCCGACGCGGTGTCGGCCATCACCAACTACTGGCCACGCCTTCAGGAATCGTGATCCCGAACGACGCGCCTGTCCCCGAGGACATGAGCCTCTACCGCCGACTGCATCCTTCAGAGATCGTCTGGGACGACAACGATGGATGCCTGCGTCCCACTAGCGGTGCGTTCGAGGATCGAGAGATGTCGATCCACTTGGACGACGTGCTCAAGGACGAGGGACGCGAGCCGGTGTCTGTTCTGGAGGGCAAACCGACGCACTCGCTCGTCTCGCTGACCGCCGGATTCGTCCAAAACGAGGAGCAAGAGGTGCGCCGTACCCCGAAACCGGAGGATGCGTCGCACGGCGAGGTATGCGGCAACAAGCCCAAGGGCCGTCGCAGGAAATTTGCTCGGGCGGCTGAGTTCGTTGAGCTCCGGGAGGACGCCTTGAATCCCAATGAGCTAGCGAAGATGCGCGCTGCGACCGCAGCCGCCGGTCCGCAGTCCTAGCCGGGCAGCTTATCGAGGTCGGTGCGGCGTCATTGCGGCGCTAGTAGATCGGGATTCGCCGATCTGTCTGGCCGCGCATAGCTCTGTCGAGGTGCTCTGCGGCCCGTCCCGAAACGGTCAACCAGCGCCGCTTGTTGCGATTTTCGCTACCCGCTTTGGCGGTTGCATATAACCGGATTCTAGACCAAGAACGGTCGAAACCCCAAAAACCTAGAGGTTGCGTCGGACATCAAGGTTATACATAACCGTGTATGCTGTCGCGCGCGATGGCTGTGCCGACACGATCTCTCAGCGGTAGCAGACGAGCACTCGCGCTGGCGTTCGGCGATGGGCCACGCACGCTGAACGAGGCCGCCAGAAGACTCGGCAAGTCGACGAGTTCGATCTACGGCCTAGCACAGCGAATGCGGGCCGAGGAACTTTTGATAGCGGAGGACGAGCCCCCCACACGCGGGACCCTCTACCGGCTCGCGGATGCTGCAAGGCCGCTTCTTGAGATTGCGGCTGACCAAAACCCGCCTCCAGGCATGCTGCTCGAAGGACAGCGATTTGTGTTCGTATGGGGCAACACTGCTCGCGTCGCGGTACAGCGCCTGCTGGCGGACGGGCTCCTCGAGGGAGTATTGGCTTGGGCGGCCGAGGTCGACGGTGGCTTGCTCCTTGCGGCGCTACCCGAGACCGGAAGGAACGAGGTGCAGCGGCTCGCCACAGCATTCAACGCGTCCGGTCTGCAGAGCTCGTATGGACGCGTTGGGGAATTCATCGCACCCAAGGACCTTCGAGCCGAGGCAAGATCAGCGCTCGATCATGCCGCGACGGTAAGCGAGTAATCAGCAGCGGATAGGACGACAGCTAGAGCGGCGCCCAAGGGGGTAGCCCGGTGTACGCAAAGTGGGTTGGGACAGGCATGGCAGCGAGTCTGGTTACAGGCGTGACGGTGCTTAACGCCACGGTGGGCGTCGCAGCCATAGCCGCTGGATTCGCCCTCGCCGTCATCCTGATTGCGAGCGTCGCCACGGTGGAATTCGAGCAGAAGACGCTCGCGAAACGTCGGGTTTGGACCTTCCGGATTGTTCGTCGGAGGCGCAAGGGCTGATAACTAAGGGCTAGAGCAACGAGGCTCAAATCATGCAATGACGAGGGGCGTCGCCTTGATCGCCACATGGTTTGCGCGCCGACCAATTTCGCCCACCATGAACAGTTGTCGTTTGCAAGTCCAATTGAGGTCCGGATGGCCCTTTTTGGACGTTTAGACGACGCTTGAGCCTGCGTGACGCTCGGTTTCAGGTCGCGCAGGCTCTCGTGTCTCGCCGAGCACGCAGAAGCGCCCAGGGGCGATCCCTAGGCGCTTCGGTCGATCTAGATGAGGTCTGCCGCTCGCGCTCAGGCGAGCGTCGGCGGAGGTCGATCAGACGGAGGCTTCTCCTGGAGGAAGCCGAGCTTCACGGCCACGGGGCCATAAGCGCCTGCGAGTCCTGAGTACGCCCGCGAGTCGGCGAGGCGAGCGACTTCCCGCTCGCCCTGCCACTTGAAGCGCCGCTTGCCCTCGTGACGCTTCTTCGACGGAGTCGAGCTAAGCCAGCCGCAGCGGTAGGCGATCTTGAGCCAGTCGATCAGGCAAGCGACGTTCGCGCGGAGCCGATGCCACTTGATGCTCACGCGCTTTGGAGTGTTGCTGATCGAGTTCCCGCCTACTCGATAACGATCACGAAAATAGTCATGAACGGCCTCGTAGGACTTATGCGAGGCGAGCAGCTCTTGATAGATCGGATCGGTCTGCGCGAGCGGGACGAGCATCGTCCAATCCTTGCTGCAAGAGATCGTCTGATCCTTCTCGCAGCCCTCCGTCAGACCGAGCAGGCAGCGGAACCAGAGGCGGGGCTTGCCGCTTGAGCGCGAGAACTTGACCTGCTTCATCGGACCGCCGCAAGCGCCGCAGCGCTTTAGCCCGTGCCGGTCAAAATCGAAGTTGTCGTTCGGCGCGAGCTGCGACCCTCTCGCGCGCCACGGAAACACAGGAGCGGTCCCATGTTCTGTCGCATGGCGGAAGCAGTCTTTGACTGAGATACCGCGATCGGCAACGATCGTCTCGGGGGCTTCGCCGATCATGCCCACAGCTTTGTCGAACAGTCGCGGGAAGATGTGCGACTCGTTCGTACTGGCGCTATCCACAGACGGAATGACCCCGCCCGTAAAGTGATCTACAATCTTCCCGGAATAATAACCATGCCAGAACTTCTTTGAGCGTCCATTGGGTCCGGTGTACGACCTGATGCCCGCCTCGAAATCCCTAGTCGTGTACCAGCAATCGTTTATGAGGACTCGCTTGCGCTTGCGGCCTTTGCGGATGACCATTTCGGTCTCATCTGGCGCGAGCTTCTTTTCGAGTCGCTCAGCTTCATCCGCGTCTCTTGCGCTTATTTCATGGCGAGTCTGTCGTGCCACGTCTGGACTGACGCGCATCGGACCGCCTCGACCCGCACGCTTGCAGCTCTCCCCAGGCTGGCAGTCGTGAACTAGCCGAGCGTGACAACTATCTTCGGTCCAATCAACGTGCGTATGCGCCATCACGCGTTTGTCGTGCGTCCTGCAACGCTGGATGACTAGAGCGGCAGCGTTGAGGAACTCCTCACAAACGCTCTCAAGCTCTCCAAGCCGTCGAGCTGCTGTCGAGTAGCTCGGCTTCTTCTCGAAGCCACACGCCTCCCACAGCTCATCCGTAGTCGAGTCCCGCCACGGGGCAACGTCAACATGACCCGATGTCACGAACGCGACCGCCGCAAGCTCCCAACACCCCGGCTCCCGGTGGCGTGCGTGTTTGACTTCCAGCTCACACGCCTTACGCAACCCATTCCAAACCCACTTGTGGCTCTTAACGAGCCTGACCGCGTTTAGCGATCCACGAAGCGTCTCGTCGTCAGAAAAGTTTGCTGCTCCAGGCAGCCGCTCGGGGGATTGAAAGCGAGACATATGGGGTTCGGTGCTTCATGTACTGCCTCCAGTTGAGCGATCCGCGCTCAGTTGGATTACAAGGACTTGCCTCAGTCATATCATCGAATACGACGCGAGGAGAGAAAGCGGCCCGAGCGGCAAAGAGCAGCGATCCGCCACTCACCCTCACCGGCGCGTGGGACGCCGCGCTCGAACTAGCGAAGCTCGAACCGACCTCGGCCAAAGGGGAACCGTCGAAAGGCGTGCTCAACAGCCTGGAGCTGCTCGATCGCTTTTACGAAGTGCGAGGCGCACAAGCCAGCAGCACCGATCTCAGACGCTTTGCGGCCGCTAACCGCATCCCCTACAACCCCGCCCGAGAGAAAGTCTCGTGGTCTGCGCTGATCGAGACCTGGAAGGAAGGTCTCCGGGCACGGGGTATAACGCCGCCTGATAAGCCCCCGCCGTGGAGAGAGCGACCGGACTATCGGGAGGACGTGGGCGCGCGCAGACCCGGAGAGCGGCGCCAGATCGACCGCAAACACTTCGATGTCTGCCTTAGCTACGTCATCGAGTATCTAGAGCAGCTCGCGCCAGGAGAGCGTTCAACACGGCGAGGCTACGATCACTGGGCCAGCCAGCACGAAGATCGACCCTACGTCTCCGAGCTGCGCAAGCACGGAGTCTGGTCAGAAATGCGCGAGAAAGCCCAGGAGAAGTTGCGGGATGGACGACGGAGCTCTCCCTCGACTACGCTGGGCGCATGAAGGCTGACACTCGACGTGCTGTCGCCTACATCGCGGCCCGCGCGATATCGGGCGCTGACGCCTCGTCCGTGTACGACTTCGATGCCGGAAAACACGTCCTCTTTAGTGGCGACGTGGCAGCACATGAAGTCAGCGTCTACGACTTCGACGCGAAATGCCACATAGGAGGAGAGCTAAGCTCGCTCTACCACTTCGGCCACAAAAAACACATCCAGCTCACGCTAGAAGGTGCCTCATTCAGTGGCTTTGACTTTGATGACTCACGCCACTTCAGCGGTGACGTGAACGGTAGCTCGATAAGCCTGTACGACCATGCTACGAGCAAGCACCACAACTACTCGATCTAGCGTAGTCCCGCCGAGAGGTAGTCAGCGGCGAATTGACGCGGCCGCTTGTTGCAGTAGAGCAAGGCGGCTTGCCGTCTGATGCTCGCGCTCGTAGACGAGATCGAGAAGCTCTGTGAACAGCGCCCGCACCTCTCGGAGTAGTTGTTCCTCGAAGATCGCTTGCTGCGAGACATCGCCGTCGTTGGCGTGAGCCGCCGCATTGGCGAGCTTGTTGATAACCGCCATGTAGTCAGGATGCAGTTGGGCGCGCCACGCAGGAGGATCGCTGCTCTCCTCAAGCGCCTTCAAGCGCTGCCCGACCATCCCCTCCGTGAAGCCTTGGTCGTGCAGGAGGTGCTCCAGCGCCGAGCGATACATGACGATCGCCGCGCTAAGTGCTCCGACCGACTTAGAGCGTTCGGCTTGGTCGAGGTAGTAGCTCACGCCGTCTGGAGTATTCGGCGTCGATAGCCCGCCGTAGGTCTCCGGAAGCGCGACAAGCCGCGTACCCTGCGGACCCGGATAGACGACCAGCGTCAGCTTGCTCTTGCATTGGACGCAGACCGCAACGAAAAGCGAGGGCGTCAGCTCCTCGCTCGCTGGCTCGACCAGGTGTCCTGTAGGAAACTGCGGAACCTGGCCGCCAGCCCATCGATCAAACCAATGCAGCGAAAAGAGCTGCATCCTCCGTGTAGCCCCGCACTTTGGGCAGTAGGTGCCGTCCCACTCGCCGATCTGAACGCGTCGAGCGGTCTCAGCGTCCTTGACCGCCTCTGTCAGCCCATCGAGCGTCGCTAGATCCAGAGAGTCCACGGGATCGAACGATACTGCCGAGACCCTGCCGCCAGCCCTCTACGCTACTGGCGGCGATACAATTTCGGCTCTGGCAAGCCAAATCCTGAGAGCGCGTACATTAGGCCCTGGGCACGCGTACCTACCGCCTTCCGTACTCCGTTCCGGCCCGAGAACACTGGCCGAAAACCAATTGGAAAGTGTCCCACCATAAGACACAAGGTCGAACCGGCCCAGTCCCTCAGGGGGCTGGGCCTTCGGCGTCTCGGGAAAGGCGGGATCGCATTTCCCGGCTGATCGAGGCCTTGGTCGCCGTGCGTAAGCCCTAGCTTCGTGTCGGCTTCCCGGTCGATCGGGGACGCGATGCAGTGCGATGCCGAACCAGCGAGTCGCGTGTCCAGCGCCTCGTCGTGTCTAAGCCTGAATCCACCGATCGGCTAATCGCGGACGTTGATTTCAGCTGGATCGGGCGCAGGCGAGCGCTATGCGGTGCTGGCCTGCGCTCGTCTGCGCCGATTGGACGGGTCGCATTGCGCTCACAGCGCTGTTGAGCGTGTTCTCAGGCAGCGATGATCGATCGGGCGAGACGGGGGTGGCCAGGGGTATTCGCATCGTCGGCGTGGCGGAGCACGCTTGTTCAGGTGGGCGCGGGAAGCGCCCGGATGCGGGCGAGCGCATCTGTGAAGTCGGCTCTCCACGGCCAGCGGGCGGGGAGGTGAAGTGTCCATTGGCGAGCGGTGCGGGTCAGGCGGTGTCAAGGCCGCTCCAAAACTGACCCCGTAGCGCCGGCTGAGAATTGACCCCCCCTTCCGAGTGCGTGATCAATCCTGGGATGACTGCTCAGCAGGGCGCGCGCCGAGGTCGTGGTTCTTCAGGCGATAGCTGTCGCCCTTCAGCGAGAGGATCTCGGCGTGGTGGACGAGGCGATCGATCATCGCCGCGGCTGTGGCGTCATCGCCGAAGATCTCACCCCAGGCGCTGAAGGGCTTGTTCGAGGTCACGATCAGGCTCGCGCGCTCATAGCGGCGGGAGACGAGCATGAACATCAGGTTGGCGGCGTGTGGGTCGAAGGGGATGTAGCCGACCTCGTCACAGATCAAGAGCGGAATCCGCTCCAGTCGTTTGAGCTCCTCATCCAGGCGTCCCTGCCGCTGAGCATCTGCGAGCAGCGCGACCCACTCGGTGGCGGTGCGGAAGATCACGCGCTGCCCAGCCAAGCAGGCGCGGATCGAGAGCGCGATCGCCAGATGCGTCTTGCCGGTCCCGGGTGGCCCAAGCAGGATCACGTTCTCCTTGCCATGCAGGAAGTCGAGCTGGCCTAGATGCTCGATCACCTGCTTCTTGACCGAGCGCTGGAAAGTGAAGTCGAACTCCTCGAGCGTCTTTCGGGCAGGGAAGCGCGCAGCGCGGATGCGGGCCTCACCGCCATGCGCCTCACGCGCGGAGGTCTCCGTGGAGAGCAGCGCCTCTGCGAAGCGCTCATAGCTCCACTGCTCTGAGCGGGCGCGCTCGGCGAGCTTCGGCAGCGCCTTGGCGGCCGCCGGGGACTTCATCACGCGGAAGAGGTGGGAGAGCTCTGAGGTGGCGCTCACGCGATCAGCTGGTCATAGACGGAGAGGGGACGCTGCTGCACGAGCGGCTCGCCGTCGGGCTCCGGCTGGCAGCGACGCTGCCTCAGCGTCCTTGCGTGTTCCAGGGCGGTGATCGTGCGGTGCTTGGCGAAGCTGCGCTCGTGGCGGGCGGCGAGCTCTCCGCTGTCCAGGGCGATCGCCGTGATCTCGCGCTGGGAGACACGAACTTCGACGCGACGCCCGACGAGATCGGGGTCGAGCGAGTAGTCGTTGGTGTCAAAACGCAGATAGCGGGTCTGGCTGGCACCCTGATCACCCAGCGACGGTCGACGTCGGGCTCGCGCGCGGGCAATGGACGCATCACCTCGCGCTCTTGCACCAGGCGGTCGATCGGCCGGGCCCTGAGCATCTTGTGCGCGCGGGCGTTGGCCTTCTGAAACCACGCGTCGAGCTGCAGTTGGAAGTCGAGATGGTTGGCAAAGCGCCGACCGGGCTCGAAGTTCGTCTCGAGGTATCCCTGCAGTCGCTCGACGACTCCCTTGGCCTGCGGATCTTTCGCTTCGCAGAAGTACCAGTCGACGGGGAGTTGCCCGCAGAAGGCGGCATAGGCATCGGTCGGTCGTGCGCCGCCGGCGTGCAGGCATCCCTCGCGGTCCCAGACCATCAGCCGCGGCAGCGCGCCGAGTGCCCACAGGCAGCGCGCCATCCCCCACAGCACGTCCGGCGCCTCCTTGCTGAAGATCAGCGCGCCGGCGCCGGCGCGCGAATAGCCAAGGCAGGCGACCACGACCCACGCACGGCGAAGCTGACCGTGACCGACGGGCACCGGCGCCGAGGGCTCCCACAGATCCCACTGGCAGATCTCACCGGGTCGATAGACCGTGCGCTGGTGCGTCCGTGTCTTCTGAAACAGCGGGCGCACCTCGCGCAGGTAGTCATCGACGATCGTCTTGACGCCCTCGAAGCCCAGCGGCTCGATCAGCTCGCGGACCCTGACGCCGGGCAGCTTCGGGTCGCGGCGCAGGAGCGCGTGGATCTCCTCCTTGAAGGGATCCAGCTTCGACGGGCGCTCTGGGCACGTGAAAGCTCGGCGGAGCGTCCGAGCGCAGCGCCGCGCGGATCGTGTTGCGCGCCAATCCCGTGCGGCGCTGAAGCTCCTTGATCGAGACCCCACGAACGAAATGCTCCCGGCGCAGCTCTGCCCAGCGCTCCACGTCAAGCACGACCCTTCTCCCGGTCTCGGTGACAGCGACCGAGCCAGGCTCACCGCGACCCCGGACGCCTCCGCCACCGCCTCAGGGGTCAATTCTCAACCGGCGAAGGGGGGTCAGTTTCTGCACCGGCGCCGACAGGCGGCCGGGAATGCCGAGCAGTCGGCGACGAAAGGTGCGAGCAGCACGGACGGTGTGGCCGGGAAGGCCGATCACCGAGGTCCAGCGGGCGAGGTTGTGCGCGAGGCAGGCGATCACGGTCCAGGCGCTGTTGGCGTTGAACTGGCCGGAGGGGAAGTGCGCGAGCGCCTGGTCTTTCAGATCGCGGATCGTGAGCTCAACGACGGCGTGCTGACGGTGCTCGGCCTCGACGATCTCAAGCGCCTCGGTCCGGTTGGTCAAGAACGGGAAGTGGCGCCAGTTGGGCCACAGCTCGGCCTGTGCCCCCACAAGCCGGGTGCGCCTGAGGATCATTCGCCTCCCGCCATAGGTCGTCTCGGCGATTTGCGCCTCCCCTTTGATCCCCGCGGCGGGCGACGAAACGCTTATTCGCTGTCCGGGAGGACTCTTTTCGAGCCCATACTGGTCCGTCGAGCCGATGTCTGGCCCGGTTGACTTTTAACTGCAACGGCAATGCTTTCGAGCCGAACGTGGGCAATGATCTCAATGGGGACGGCAACCGCGACACATTGACAAGCTACGACGACTGGCACAGCTTGCTGTTTAAGGGCGGCGCGATCGGCGGACAAGCCCTCGGGGCGCTGCTGCCGGAAGCCACTGAAGCGGATGAGCCGCCGAGGTCCGAACTGGAAGAAGTGGCGAACGCGCTCATACCTCCTCCAACAGTCACCACCGGAGCCGCGACCTCTGTCGGGGCGGCGACCGCTAAGCTGGCGGACGAAGCCAATCCAAATGGTCGTGAGGGTCGAACCTACTTCCAGTACGGAACGTCGACTGGTTACGGTTCACTGACGTCGGCGACCGGCGTTGGGGCAGGTACATTGGCCGTGCCGGCGGTGGCTGCGATCGGTGGTCTTGCGCCGGCCACAACGTACCATTACCAGGCCGTCGTCGAGACGGACGCGCATCTAGCGTATGGCGCTGATCGCACCTTCACGACGACGGGGTCAGCGGCCTCGGTAACGGCTATCTCGTCTATCGGGCATCCACCTGGCGCTCATCTGAGTTCCGCTTTCACGCTGGTACGCGTGTCTGCGGGGCGTCACGGTGCAATCACTCTTGTGGTACGCACTTCGTCTACAGGGAAGCTCACGTCTAGGGCAACCTACCGACGAGCGAATGGGCGAAGCGCGACGGCTAAACACCGTCCCTCGCGGCTCGTCTACGGATCGGGAAATCGGACCGGAGGGCCCGGACTACTCGTTCTGACAGTGAAGCCGACGACAAGAGCGCTACGCGTGTTGAAACTCACTAGACGTCTCGCAGTCGATGTCGCCCTCACGTTTGTCGCGAACGGGGCTCAGCAGGGCGCGTCACAAGGCAAGAAACTAGTTGTACGTTTCGCGAGCGGTAGAACACCGCACCGTAGGTAACGGTTCGCACGCTACTGCGATGCGCACTGCTGAGGATGTGATCGGCTGTAGAGCTGATCATCGCACGGACCTCCGTGAAACTGCTGCGACCGAGTGGGATCGGGACGACCGACGTGCATATCCGGTGTGTGTGTCGCCCAATACAAGACGAGTGCGATCAGCACGAGGCCCACGAGCGAGATGAGCACTATTCCGCCAGCCTCTCATTGGCTAGTCCGGGACAGCGTCACAATGGGTACCAAAACGTCGCGTGTACATAAGACAAGTATCACGCCGCATCATGATGTGTGTCAAGCTGCGCGCCCCGGCGCATGTCGCCCGATACCGGTTGTGCGGCGCGACACGCACGGGTGATGACGGCGCGAGCCCTCGCAGTAGGCTGACAGCCCTGAACACGCGACAAGTGTCGAGCGTTGAGTGGCGTCGCGGCCGAATCTGGTGCTGAGGGTGCGTTATAGCCTGTGCCGATGGTCGCTACCTACATTGGTGCCGTGGCCGCCGGGCTCGCGATCGCCACGGCAGCATTCAAGGCCGTGGGATGGCCGTTCGGGCGCCGCAAGCGGCTCGAAGTGCGTCTGACGCTTTCAAGCGGACCGCCGTTAGGGCCTGGCGGGGAGAACCCAAAATTTGCGACTGTGCACGTGCGGAATGCTGGTCGCCGACCGGTCGTGCTAGTCGAGATTGGGATTACTCGCTGCGAGCTGCGAAGATTCCGCAAGCCTCGCTTGCGCACTGCGCGCTCGAACATATTCAGAAACGGGGACCGTCTCGGCCCCGATGATGTGAGGGAGGCGGGCTTCGAGATCGCTAAGCTGCCGCCCGACCATGATGGCATGGATCTACCGCTTTGGGGCTATGCCCGCGTGAGCGGGAAGGACGAGATGTACATGACACGTAAGCCGCTGGAAGCGATGGACAGGCGGCGAGGCTCTCCTACCACAGGCCAGCGCATCTTTCCGTGATACGGCATCTCAAGTCGGCGTCCCTGCAGTCTGTCGCTGCGTCGATGTCGTCAATCGCCGATTGTGCGAACCATTCGATCTATGTAGGCTGCGGAAGCATGAGCGGTGAGTCCGAGAGCTTGTTCCGCGTCGCCGAGTCGACGCTCGGCGACGTTAAGTCGGTCCTGCGAGCAAACGACATCAACTTCGCGGAGTTTGATCGCGGCGCGTGGGGCGTCGGTGTCGGTACGGCGTGGGGTGATGACATTGTGATTGTTGTTACCGTCGAATTTTCCGGCCCAGAACCGCCGCCGGTACCCTACTTCTATCTAACGAGCGGCATCTTGCGAAACGCTCGGGGTAATCGCCAGAGACTGCTAGAGGCGTGCAACATCTTCAACGAACGTTGGGTAACCCCGACTGTGTTCGTCCTCGATGAGGACGATGGGTGCGTCTGTCCTGCTCAAGATGTTTTGGCCTGTGGTGCTGTTCGAGCACGAGCCGCACTACATGATGAGCGTAATCAGCAAGCTAGCGATCCAGACCCCCAAGTTGCGCGCTCAGCTAGCATCGGCTGGGGTCGAAGGCGTGCCATACCGCGCTACAGAGGAGGACATGGTCGTCGCCTTCTTTCAGGCTATGGCTGACCCAAAGCTGGGCGAGTAAGCCAGACACTGGTCGCCGAATGCCGCTTGTGCGACGCTGCGTAGCTCAGCGCTCAGCCTGACGCGCCGGATCGCTTCAGAACAGTGTCCGCCATCCGGCCTTCAAGATAGCCCGGAACGCGCGACAGTACCAGCGGCCGAGCCTAGAGTCTGAAGCAAAGGGCCCTATTATCGAATCCGGTGTAGCACAAATAGGTGACAGGGGTTGGCTCGCCATCGACAAGTACTGTGACGTGCACGATTTTTAGCCCCTGCTCCTTACGCCTCGCCGAATAGCCCTCGATAGCACCGTCCTTCACATGGACGTAGATACTGACGTCGTCGGGCTCCTCGCGAACGACATGATGACCGTCTCCTTTCGAGACGGGATCGTCAGTGGTGAGTGGCTCATCGCGTAGCTCGAGTATGGATGGCATGTGTTCCTCCGAAGGTGGTTGTAAGGTCGCAGCGCTAGGCGCAGCTATGCACCGAGATTGGCGTGCAAGGGGGCGGCAAACTCTAACAGGTGGAACTTAGCGCGGGCCGCCGCTTCCTTCGCAGAGAGCGGGTCGTTCCTCGTGCCGCGCTTGCCGACCGACCGGCTCCAGAGCGCCGGAAGCAGCCTGTCCAGGGAGGCGCCGCCCGCAGGCTTGACGAGGCCGTCAACTCAGGTCCAGAATGGGCATAGGTAATGGAGACGGCTACGCCGTGGAGACAGAAGACCTCATTCGCGTGCTGATAGACCCGTTCTATGCGATCAATGTCGATCCAGAGCTCGTAGCGGAGCACCAGCCCATCGTGTCCAAGGCACAATGGGTACGTGCCAACTCCCGGCTCATTGATGAGTTGGGCGCCAAGGAGTGGCTGGTCTATTTGCTCTCCATCCTCGAGGGCGACCTCCCGCGCACCTCCGACGACGCTGCTCTCCTCACCCGAGATTCGGGCGATTAGCTGGCCCGAGCCCGCCGGATCTCGTCTAGAAGCGCTATGCGCAAAGCCTCGATCCGGGCTTGACGGTTTTGTCTTCGCCCGGCCGCGTCCATAGATAGTTGTCTGCGAGCGCGCCGGTGTAACGACTGAACCGGCATCGCAAACAAGCGGTGCATCTATCTCGCTACGCCTCACGACCGTCGGGTTGACGTTCGCATCGTGACGTGGGAGGTTGCGTTTATGACCGATCCGACCAAGGCGCCGTTCGGTGCGGTGCTTCTTGCCGACGTCATTCGGGCGACGGACATCGACCCGGACTATCCAGACGCTACGGATGGGGATTTCCATCTGGTCCGCCGTCACTTCGACATTCGGGCCTTCGGGGTAAACGGGATCACGGGGGACGCGGGTGATGAGGTGGTGGAGCCGCATCACGAGCGCGACGACGAGCTCAATCGCACCGACGGCCATGAGGAGCTGTTTGCGGTGATGAGCGGGCACGCGGTTTTCTCTGTCGACGGAGAAGCCGTTGACGCCCCGGCCGGCACGCTGGTGTTCGTGCGCGACCCGGATCTCGTCCGAAGCGCCCGAGCTACGGCCGACGGCACAGCGATCCTCGCAATAGGGGGCCGCACGGGAGTGCCGTTTGAGATCTCTCGATGGGAGAGCGATCTTCCATGATCTCTTGCTGGACGCCTACGAGCTTCTGACTTGGCGCGATGTCTGAGGAGTCCATCACCCGACGCGGTCTGGAGGCGGACATGTCTGATGTAGATCTCGCGCGTAGCGTCGCACTCAACGAGCAGGAGCTGTGGCGGGACATGGTTCGGTGGGCGGACGGCCTGATCCACGAGGAGGATGGATTGTTGTTCGTGGCCGGCCCGAGCAGCTACCTGCGCGTGGTGATTCGGTTGGATGAAAGCCTCGATGGTGCAGAGGCGGTACGTCGGGCCGGCGAGTTCTTCGCGGCCTCCGAGGGCGACCACATCGTGCTCGTCCGCGAGCCCGCCGATGCCGACCTTGCCCGGGCGGCGCTTGCCGCCGAGTACACCCCGGCGTGGACCGAGCGAGCGATGGCACTTTATGACCCTCCGGAGCCCTCATCGCTCGCAGCAGACATCGACGTCCGCGCCGTGTCGAGCACCGAGGAGATCCTTGCCTACGGCAGCGTCGTCGCGGACGCAAACGACGACCCCGGCGAGCGTGAGCGCGCGGGGCTGCTGTTCCACGACCGCACGATCCTCGCCCCGCACATCGCGGCTTTTGTCGCCTACGTCGACGACGCCCCGGTCTCGTGCGCGATGACACTCGTCAGCCACGGCGTGGCCGGAGTGTTCTACGTCGCCACCGTCGAGAGTGCCCGTCGATGCGGCCTCGGCGATGCGCTCACGCGCATGGCGGCACGTGCCGGGTTCGCGCTCGGCGCCGGTGCAGCCTGGCTCGGCGCCTCGGAAATGGGAGCCAACCTCTATCGGCGCATCGGGTTCTCCGACCTGGGTGCAAGCATCGTGGAGTACGAGTCACCCCAGCGTTAGCTACTGGATCGAGCAACCCGAGGCGGTTGCGTTCTCCTTGATCTTTCCGCGACTTTCTTGTCCTGTGCGGAGTACGCGGTTTCACCTTTGATGAAGCGAACGGCCTCGGTCTCGACGCGTCGACCGACCTAAGCCGAGGCTGACACGCCGCTACCCCGGCGCTCGCGAACGGCCGCGGCAAGCGTGCGCAAAGTCTCGACGGTCGTCTCCCACGACATGCAGGCGTCCGTGATCGATTGCCCGTAGGTCGGCTTTACGCCGTCCTTCAGCTCTTGGCGACCGGCCACGATGAACGACTCGAGCATCACACCGACGAGCGCGTGCTCGCCGCCGGCGAGCTGTGCCGCGATGTCCTCGGCCACGATCGGCTGGCGGGTGTGGTCCTTGGCGCTGTTGTCGTGTGAAGCGTCGATCACGACGCGCTCGGGCAGCCCCACCGCGCGCAATCGCTCGAGCACGTCGCCGACGGCGTCGGCGCCGTAGTTGGGAGCGTTGCGCCCGCCGCGCAGGATCACGTGGCAGTCGGGGTTGCCGCGCGTATGCAGCACGGCCGGCGTGCCGATGAAGTCGATTCCCGCGAACGTGTGCGGGACGGCCGCCGCACGAACCGCGTCCACCGCCACAGCCACGTTGCCGTCGGTGCGGTTCTTGAAGCCGATCGGCATCGACAGGCCCGAGGCGAGCTGGCGGTGGATCTGGCTCTCTGTCGTGCGCGCGCCAATTGCCCCCCAGCTGACGGCGTCGGCGATGTACTGCGGCGTGATCGGGTCCAGGAACTCGCAGCCGACGGGCAGGTTGAGCTCGAGCACCTGTAGCAGCAGCTTGCGCGCGAGCCGCAGTCCCTCGTTGACGTCGCCCGTGTCGTCGAGGTGCGGGTCGTTGATCAGACCCTTCCACCCCGTCGTCGTCCGCGGCTTCTCGAAGTACACGCGCATAACTACGAGCAGGTCCTCGTTCAGCTCGCGCGCCGCCGCGCTGAGCCGGTGTGCGTAGTCGAGCGCTGCCTCTGGGTCGTGCACGCTGCACGGTCCGACCACCACCATCAACCTGTCGTCGACCCTGTTGAGGACATCGGCGACCGCCGAGCGCCCGCGCAGCACGAACTCCTCCGAGCTCGGGGCAAGCGGCTGCTCGTCCATCAGGACGCCGGGGGAGATCAGGCCCGTAACCCAAGCGATCCGCTGGTCCCGAACGTGATCCAGTCTGCTCGGAGGGGCCAGCCGACATCGTTTCGATCGTACCAATCGACTGCATGCTCGCCCATGACCCGGTGATCTCTCTGCGGCTCGCTCGGAGCCCACCTCACCGCGCCGAGCTTTGCGGCGCGCTCACCTCACCGCGCCCGTGCGATGCCGCGCTCACCGCACCGCGCCCAAGCGTTGCGGTGCGCTCGTCTCCGTCTCGGCGCGATCGCGGCTAACTTAGCCTCGTGCGGATCGCGACGTGGAACGTCAACTCGGTCAAGCAGCGCTTGCCACGCCTACTGCCTTGGCTCGACGAGCGTCGCCCCGACGTCGTCTGCCTGCAGGAGACCAAGCTTGCCGACGACGCCTTCGAGGCACTCCTTGGCGAGGAGCTGGCGCAGCGCGGCTACCAGCTCGCCCTGAGTGGTGAGGTGCAGTGGAACGGCGTCGCCGTCCTCTCGCGGGTCGGCCTGGAGGACGTCGTGCGCGGCCTGCCCGACGGGCCCGGCTTTCCCCACCCCGAGGCGCGCGCGGTCTCGGCACGCTGCGACGGGGTCTGGGTGCACTCCGTCTACGTGCCCAACGGGCGTGAGCCCGACTCCGAGCATTACCGCTACAAGCTCGCCTGGCTCACCGCGCTGCGCGAGATGGTGGCCGCCGACCCACAGAACGCGCTGGTCTGCGGCGACATGAACATCGCACCTACCGACGCGGACGTATTCGACCCGCAGGCCTACGAGGGTCACACGCACGTCACCGCGCCCGAGCGAGCCGCCCTCGCTCAGCTGCAAGCACTCGGGCTGCACGATGCCATCCGCGATCGCTGGCCCGATGAGCGTGTCTTCACCTACTGGGACTACCGCGCTGGGATGTTCCACCAAGACCTCGGCATGCGGATCGACTTGATCCTCGCCGGCGACAGCGTGGCGGGCCGCGTCGAGGCCGCCTGGGTCGATCGTCAGGCGCGCAAGGGCAAGGGCCCGAGCGACCATGCGCCCGTGATCGTCGACCTCGACGAGGCGCCCGACGGCGACATCGGCCCGGTCGTGCCGCCGCCGTCCGCTCCTGTGATCAAGCGCGGCGGGCGCAAGCTGCCCCAGTCGCGCTGAGCCGCCTGCGCCGCGCTCGTACGTCATCCTTGGATGCTTGGTGCAGCCCGAGAGATCCGCGAACTCGGCCTGGAGGCCGGCATGGAAACGATCCTCGTGTTGAGCGGCGTGACCATACCCGAGGACGCCGGGCGCTTTCCCTACCGCGCGTCGAAGACGCCGACTCCGTAGCCAACTTGGCCGACGAGCTCGGCCAGGCGCTGCCCAACCGGCTCAACGGCCGCGCCGAGCGCAGCCGAACTCGCAGCCGGCCAGTTCGAAAATACGCCGCCTGGAGCCGCCGAAGCACCCGGTACGGTGCTCGCGGCGCGTCATGCGGAGGAAACCGCTAGCTATCGGGCTGCTCGTTCTTTATTGTTTGACATAACGCATGCAACGAGGACGGATGCTCCAGATCTCCCGAACCAACGGTCGTCTATGTCTGAGAGCGCTCGTTTTGGCGCTACTCGCGATGCTGACGCTTGCCGCCGGCGCGCAAGCGGATGCTCCGACCGCTGGTGGCGGAGCGCCTGAAGGTCAGGAAACCGGTGCCCCCGGGCCGGGGGAATCGCAGCAGCCGACTGGCGAAGGCGCTTGGGAAGGCGGCCAGCAGCCGTCGCAGGGTGCGGGCGGCGAAGGGGAAGTCGCACCGGAAGCGCCCGCCGGCGAAACAGTGGGCGAAACGGTCGTCGAACCGCCCGCTGAAACGCAGCCGCTACCGCCTAGTGAACCGGTCGAAGAAGCGCCGGCACCGCCGAGCGAACCTGTGAAAGAAGCCCCGGCCGGGACGCTGCCGCTGGAAAGCACCGAAACGACGCCGCCCACCGTCGAAAAAGCCGAAGAACCGGTCCAGAGCAAATCCACGGAATCCACCGAAGAAGGAGCAAGCGGCGGCTCGCCCACCCGTTCCTCCACGCTGCTCCCCGCTGCCGCAGCTTCGGAACCTGCGGTGCGCATCGATCCGCTCGCCGAGCAGGCTCCGAGCGGCCCACCGGCGACCGCCGCCACGATCACGGCGCAGGTAGCCGAAGTCTCCGGCCGGGGCGGCACCTCGCGCCACGTGACGCCCATGCGCAGCGCCGGCAGCCAGGCCGGACGCTTCAGATGCGAGCTTTCGGCGCTCGGCGGGAACATGACCGACAACTGCACCGTCGGCTGGCTCAGTGCGCCACGCGACGTCATCTCAGCACCCACGAGCGCTGCGGTCACCGCGGTCTCCTCGCTGGTCGCCGCCACGGGGAGCTCGTCCTCAGGTGGCGGGCACGGCGGTTCGGCGGTCGGCGGCCCTCCGCTGACGCCGGCACCCGGCTCGGCGTCGGGCGGCGCGTCGGGCGCGGCCACCGGCGCCGGTGGCGCCGGTGGCTCTGGCGCGGGCGTTTCAACCTTCCTCACCCTTGCCGGGCTCCTCCTGTTGGGAGCCCCCCGCGCCCTGCGGCGCCTGCGGTTCTCCTTCGAGCCGTGGCTCGCGGGCTGCTTCGTGCTGATTCCTGAGCGCCCGGACTAGCTCCCTCCGGACACTCCACTCCGCGCCGCATCAACCGATCCGGCGCGTCGGTAATCAACTCGAGGCTTCTGGAAGGGAGCTGGACTGGATGGAGCGCCATCGAATGAGGATGGCTGTAGGCGTCATGACAAGGAGCGACGACGCGCTGAGCAGCGTCGCCGATCAGGCGCAAACTGCCTTTGACAACGAAAGAGGATCATCCGGAGCGCTGCGTGAGGTCGGGTTCGTCCCGCCGACCGTGGCCCGCCGGGCGCACACGCTGACACTCACCGGATCGCTCGACCGCGGCTCGGTGCGCCAGTTCGAAATGGAGATCGAACGGCTGTGCGAGGAAGGAGTGACGGGCATCACGCTCGACTTGCGCGAGCTGACCTACATCGAAATGATCGGCGTCGCCGTGGTCGCATTCCGCTGCGGGCTGTGCCTGCGGCGGGGCTACGACTTCGCCCTGATCCGCGGCCCGCGGGTCGTGCAGCGGGCCTTCGAACAGGCCGGGCTGAGCGAGCTGCTGCCGTTCATCGACGCGCGGAGCTTGCTCGAGGAGCAGGCTGTTCTTGCGAAGGAGCTGGTGGCGAGCGATCTCGTCACGGTCGCGCCGTCGCTGATGCTGGCGCCGCGACTGGAGCCCGTGGCGAGTGGTGAGCTGAATTGATCGCCATGGGTCCCAGCCTGTGAGGCGGTCGGGCACGGGGTACGTCTTCGTGCCCGGCCCGCCTCCCGCGACTGAGCGGACTCCGCTCAGTCGAGATCGACCCGCAAGAGCCTCAACAGACGGCAGTCGTGCCGGTCGGTGCTCTGCTCGAACTCTTCAAGCGCGTCACCTGCCAACGCCTCGAACCCCGCGCGCACATGCTCGAGGTAGGACTCATCGATGACCGCTCGCGCGGCGCGCAGGGCGGCGTCGAAGCGCTGACACGCCTCGGGCTTGCCGAAGTAACTCCATACGCGACGACCCCCGGCGATCTGCTCGATCGACGACGTGACTTCGCGCCGCTCGTAGTTGCGCTCGCGGCGGTCCAGCTCGATCAGCTCCTCGGCGCTTACCGGGACGAGCGTGCCGTTGACGCGGTGGCCGAGCGCGGGCACGAGGTTGAGGAACGCCACGAAGACCTCTGGGCGTGAGGAGTCGCGGGCGTCGAGGTAGTACTTGTAGCCGGGCAGCGAGACGGAGTTGTCCATCGCGACATTCCACGCCCGCCGGTGGTCGCGCAGGTGTGCCCTGCGCCCGGCGTCCTGCTGCTCGCGGCCGAGGTCGTGCACGAGCGAGCCGTAGGCAAAGACGTACTGGGTGGGGTGCGGAGCAGGCATCGAGAGAGGATCAATCGTCGGTGACGCCGGCAACGTAGCGTGATCGGCTTCGGCTAGTCTGCGCACATGAGCGAGCAGCTCGTGCTCGGACCCGGAACTACGCTGCGCGTGCTTTCTCACGACGAGCAAGCGCTCGTGCTCGAGGCGACCTATGCCGGCGGCTCCTCGCCGCCGCCGGCGCACCTGCATCCCTCCCAGGACGAGCGCTTTGAGGTCCGTGCCGGTGTGATGCACGCGCTCGTCGGCTCTGAGCAGCGCACGATCGCCGCCGGCGAGGTGCTCGAGATTCCGCGTGGCACGGTTCACCAGATGTGGAATGAGGGAGAGGTGGAGGCCATCGTCGACTGGCGCACGGTCCCGCCCGGGCGTACGCTCGAGTGGTTCCGCGAGCTCTCCGCAACGCTGCGCGGGGAGGGTCGCGAGGACCCGTCGACGCTGCTCGCCGACTACGCCGACGTGTTCGTGCTCGTCCAGCAGTAACGCCGCCGGGCGGCCCGCGGCTGCCAGCCGCACGAGCGCGATTCGCGCGCGCGATCTCGCCCCGCGCGCAGGCGATCCGGCCCCGAGCACTATCCGCAGCGCAACTCCCATCTACCGCTCGGGCCAACGCGCCCGCGCTCAGCGGCGGTGCACGGTCAGCGAGCGCGAATGCAGGTGCTCCTCGGTCTCCGGTTCCAGCGGTGGCGCCGGCGGGCGACGAAACGACCTAGGCCGCCAGTGCTCGGGGGGTCCGGGCGCCGGGCGGGCACGGCGCGAGCGCAGGCCGATCACGAGCGCCAGCACGTTGAGCAGGCCGACGCCGGTGACGATCGCCGCGACCACGCCGGCCAGCAGCAGAGCGAGGACGGTCAACGCGATGAGCGCGATCGCGAGCAGCAGCGCCGGCATTCCCCGGGGTTCTACGCGCTGGAGAAGTCTCCTCCGGCTGCCGAGATCGCTGCGGAGCGATGCCGCCCCACGCTAGCCGGGTGCGTGATCGAGCAGGTCCAGCACGGCGGCCTCGACCTTCCTGCGCACGCGCGCGTCGGCCAAGTCGGGGCCGTCGCCCGAAAGCTTCACCACTGTCGCGGCAATCGTCTCTCCGTTGCGGTAGCGGTCGAGCACGCGCGGGTCCACGTAGGAGGCACGGCACACGGCCGGCGTGTTGCCGAGGTACGCCGCAACCGTCTTGATCGCCGCCCCGATCCGGCGCTCGCGCGTGGCGCGGGTGCTCGCTGCGGCTTCGGGTGAGGCAAGGGCGACGGCGGCGAGCACGCTCGCGTTCCACGTGCGGAAGTCCTTTGCAGTAAAGCTGCCGCTATGGCGCTTTATGTATTCGTTGACCTCCTCCGCATCCAGCTCGCGCCAACGGCCATCCTCACGGAAGGCCAAGAGCTGTGAGCCGCTGCGCCTGCGCTTCAGCTCGCGCACGAGCTCGAGCGCGTCGCCGTCGGCGATCGCCTGAACGCGGCGCTGGCCAGACTTCGCAGGGAAGTCGAACACGAGCTGCTCGCCCTCGACGGTCACGTGCTTGCGCAGCATCGTCGACAGACCGAACGATTCGTTGCGCTCGGCGTAGTCCTCGGAGCCGATGCGAAAGAAGCCGACGTCGAGCAGGCGCACCGAGCAGGCCAGCACGCGCTCGCGCGAGAGCCGCTGATCGGCTCCCGCCTGCCCGCCGCGCGGAGGACTCAGGTCGCGCTTGACCTGTGCGCGCAGCCCGCCCAGCGCGTGACCGAAGGCGATCATTGAGTCGAACTTCTGGCGGTCGCGATGGGCTCGCCAGCGCTCGTGGTACAGGTACTGTTTGCGTCCCGCCGCGTCGAAGCCGGTCGCCTGAAGATGCCCGCGCGGGTCCATGCAGATCCATACATCGCGCCACGCCGGTGGGATCGCCAGTGCGTGGATCCGCTCCAGCACCTCCGGATCGTCGATCCGCTCGCCGTCGGGATCGAGGTACTCGTGGCCGCGCCCCCGTCCGCGCCTGGAGATGCCCGGGGCGGCACAGTCCGATCGGCGCAGTCGCGGCACAGGCCTACTAATAGCGGGACCGAGCCAAGCGCCCTGATGCAGCGGCGCTTGCCATCTCCCTCTCCGCGCCCGACCAGCGCCGCCCGAGCCTCACCCCGTGCCCGATCGATTGGCCCGCTCGGTACGAGGGTAGAAAAAGGATGTCCCCTCCGCACGATCCCCCATCGGCTTGACCTTCGACGACGGCCCCGACAAGCGATGGACGCTGCGCGTACTTGAGCAGCTCGAGTGCTGCCATGCGCGCGCGACCTTCTTCGTGCTCGGCGAGCTCGTCGAAGCGACGCCGGCCGTAGTGCGCGCCGCGATCGACGCCGGCCACGAGGTCCAGTTGCACGGGCATCGCCATCTTCGCCACAGCCAGCTCACGGAGGAGGAGATCGAGCTCGACACGCGCACGGCGCTGGATGCACTTGCTCGAGTGGGCGTGGTCCCGACGCGCTGGCGCACCCCGTGGGGCATCGCGACGGCAGCCGGCGAACGCGTCGCCACGCGCCACGGCCTGACGCTCGAGCGCTGGACGATCGACACCCACGACTGGCGCGGCGACCCGGCCCGCTCGATGCTCGAGCGCGCCCGCCGGCAGCTCGCTCCTGGAGCCGTCGTGCTGATGCACGACGGACTCGGTCCGGGAGCGTTGCGTAGTGGCTGTGGGAACACGGTCGAGCTGTTGGCGCCGCTGATCGTCGCGGCGCGTGCCTGTGGTCTGGCGCCTCCCGCCGCCGTACCGTTGTCGAGCGAGGAGAGCGCCGATGCCGTCTTGGCGGCGCCGTCGAACCTGCTCGATCACTGTGCTCCGCAGTCGCTTGGAGCGCTGCAGTGAGCGCTCTGGGGCTCGGGGCGCGCCCAGGAGCCGCGCTCGGTGCGATCGCGCTCGCCCCGACCCTGGCGCAGGTCGCCTTGCATGCCGGCGAGCTCGACGCGCGCCCACGCTTTCCCGAGGAGAGCTTCGCCCTGCTGAAGGTAGCCGGCGTTCCGCAGCTGGCCGGCGATCGCGCCCGCTGCAACCTCGTCACTGAGGCCGGCTTGATCCGTTTGCTCGCGGCTGCCGACGCATCGACGGCGCGCATCCTTGACGGGCACTTCAACGGAGTAGAGCGCCTCGCGCTACTGGCCGAGGAGCCGCTCCTCAGCGAGGAGCTGGCGCGGATCGGGCGAGGGGAGCTGCTGCTGGGCGTGTGGGGCGCCGACCCCGCACCCGGCGAGGGGCCGCCCGCCCGCGTGATCGAGGGCGCCGACGGCGGGCTTGTGCTGACCGGGGTCAAGACGTTCTGCTCGGGCGCCGGCGGGGTGCAGCGCGCGCTGGTCCTCGCTCGCGACGAGCGCGAGGCGAAGCGGATCGCCTACGTCGACGCCACACGCGGGCTGAGGCTCGACCGCGACTGGTATCGCGCCTCCGGCCTGCGGGCCTCCGAGAGCCATCGCGTCGAGTTCGATGAAGCTCCCGTGCTCGCGCTGCTCGGCGGCCCCGAGGAGATCGTGCGCGAGCCCTGGTTCTCGCGCGACGCCGTGCGCACGGCGGCCACTTGGGCGGGCATCGCCGACAGCATCCTGGCCACCACGCTCGAGCTCGTCGGCGAGCGGGCCCTCGCGGACGATCTCAGGCTGCATGCGATCGGGCGCATGCGCGTCGCGCAGTCCTCGATCGACCGTTGGCTAGCACACGCGGTGGGCGTGCTCGATGAGGTCGACCTCGTCAGCGCAGAGCACGCATGCGACGGCGCTCTCGTGGAAGGGGCGAGTGCCGAGAACGGCGAGAGCGCGGGCGCCGAACGCTCGCACCGCGTAGGCGAGCGGGAGCTCGCTGGCGAATGTCGCCTCGCCCTATCCGACGCGGCGCGCCTGATCGCCGCTGAGGCGGCTCGCGTGTGCGGCTCGCGCGCGCTGATCGGCGGCAGCGCGCTCGACCGCGCGCGCCGCGACCTCGACCTGTTCCTGCTGCAGCATCGCCTCGACCCCAAGCTCGTCGAGCTGGGCGCCGAGTTGCTCGCCAGGCGCGCGCGGTGAGCGCCGCGCGCGCGGCGCGAGTCACCGCCGAGCGCTTCGAGCGCCAATACGAGGCGAGCGCCGATCCGTGGAACTACCGCGATAGCGCCTACGAGCGCGAGAAGTACGCCGCCACGCTCACAGCCCTGCCGTCGCGCCGATGGGACAGGGCGCTTGAGGTGGGCTGTTCGATTGGGGTGTTTTCGGGGCTGCTCGCCGAGCGCTGCGAGCGGCTCGTGGCGATCGACTTCTCCGCGCGCGCCGTCACGCTCGCGCGCGAGCACTTGGCTGAGAAGGACAACGTCGAGGTCGTGCAGGCGAGCTTCCCCGAGCAGGTGCCGGCCGGCGACTGGGGTCTGATCGTCTGCTCAGAGGTCCTCTATTACCTCGACGAGCCTGCGCTTGCGAGCGCGCTCGAGTGGCTGCAGGCACAGCTGCGCTCTGGCGCCACAGTCCTGGTAGTCAGACTGGCGCGGCAGCGGGGCCGAGGAGCCGCTGCTCGGCGACGACCTCCACGACCTGCTCGAGCGCAGATTCGCCCGTTGGCACGCGCTCGACGCGCGTCGTCTCGGATACCGCCTCGATCGCTTCGAAGAGCATGGCCGCTGAGGGCATCGCGATCGTCGGCGCCGGTCCGGCCGGTCTGGCGACGGCTCGCGCTTACCGCGATCACGGCGGCACCGGCGAGGTGACGCTGATCGGAGCCGAGCCGTTGCTCCCGCACAGGCGCCCGCCGCTGACGAAGGAGTTCCTGCGCGGCGAGCTCGACGTGCGCGAGCTACCAATCGAGCAGCGTGAGTGGTTCGACGAGCAGGACGTGCGGCTGTGCTTGCGACGGCGAGTGCGCGAGATCGACCCCCGGCAAGGCACGCTGAAGCTCGACGACGGCCTCGAAAGGGGCGTGCCCGCAGCCGAGCTGCGCGCCGACGCGATCGTGCTGGCGACCGGCTCTGAGCCGCTGCGCCCAGACATCCCCGGCCTCGACGACGACGCAGTTATGACGATGAGAACCGTCCCCGACAGCCTCGCGCTCGCCGAGCGCGCACGCGCCGGCAGCGACTCGCAGCAGGCATCCGAGCAGCGTGCGGCCGTCGGCAAGCCGCTCGTCGTGATCGGCACGGGCTTCATCGGCTGCGAGATCGCCGCTTCGCTGGCGCTCATCAGAACCCGCGTGACGATAATCGGGCAGGAACCGCGCCCGCAGCAGGCACGCCTCGGGGAGCAGGCCGGCGAGCGCATCGCCGGTTGGCTCGCCGAGCTAGGCGTCGAGCTGATCGCCGGCGCCGAGGTCAGCGCTGTGCACGAGGGCCGCACGGTCGAGCTCGCCGACGGGCGGCACATCGAGGCCGCGTCGATCGTGCTTGGGATGGGCGTCAGCCCGCGTGGCGAGCTCGCGCGCGCCGCCGGTCTGCCGGTGCACGAGGGAGCGGTGGTCGTCGATCGGGCGATGCGCGTCGAGACGCCTCGCACCGACGAGGCGATGCGTGCTGATGAGGCGCAGTGCACGGTCCTCGCCGTCGGCGACGTGGCGTACGCGTACAACGCCTGCGCCGGTCGGCATCTACGCGTCGAACACTGGGGCGACGCGCTTGGCCAGGGCGAAGTTGCCGGCAGTGTGCTTGCCGGCGAGGCCACGGTGTGGGACAGCGTGCCGGGCTTCTGGGCGACGATCGGCGAGCACACGCTGAAGTATGCGGCCTGGGGCGACGGGCACGACGACGTCCGCTTCGAGGAGCACGACGATGGTGCCTTCACCGTCTGGTACTCGCGTGAAGGGGCGCTCGTCGGCGTGCTGGCACACGAGCGAGACGAGGACTATGAGCGCGGACGCAAGCTGATCAGCGTCGGGGCCCCCGTCGCATGACTATCTCGGCCTCGCCATTGCTGCCGCCCCCGGCGCCCTCGTTGCGCGCAGTCGTCGTCGTCCCCGCCCGCGACGAGGGCGAGCGCGTCGAGCGTTGCCTGCACGCGCTGGCCGGACAGCGCGGCGTCGCGCGCGAGCGCTACGAGCTGATCATTGTGCTCGACGGCTGCCGTGACGAGACAGCCGAGCGCGTGGCGGACTTCGCGGCTGCTCACCCCTCGCTGCGTCTGCACGCCGTCGAGCTCGTACAGTCGCGCGGCGTTGGGCGTGCACGCCGGCACGGCATGGACCTCGCCTGCGAGCGACTGCTGCAGGTCGGCCGCGCCGACGGGCTGATCGCGAGCACCGACGCAGACAGTGTCGTCGCTGAGGACTGGCTGGCCTGTCAGCTGGAGCTCGCACGGCACGGCGCCCACGCGATCGGCGGGCGCATCGAGTTGCTCGCCGACGAGGCGCTTGGACTCTCCCAGCAGGCCGTCGGCGAGCGCGAGCAGCGCAGCGTCGAGCGTCTGCGCTCCGTGCGTGCCGGAGCGGCGCAGGAGGCTGCGTGCGATCACCACCAGTTCAGCGGCGCCTCACTGGCGATCACGGCGGTCACGTATCGCCGCTGCGGCGGTTTGCCGGTGAGGGCGGCGCTCGAGGACGAGGCGCTCGAGCGCGCGCTGCTCACCCGCGGCGTCGCGATTCACCGCAGCGCACAGGTCCGCGTGCGCACCTCGGCGCGCACCGGCGGCCGCGCCCCTCGCGGTCTCGCCCAGGACCTGGCGCGCTCGAATTGGCGCGCGACGCGCTCCTATCGCGCCGATCAGTTCCCGCTGGCGCGTCTGCTCGAGCACAAGCGCTCCTCGATCGCGCTCGTGCTACCGGCCCGTGAAGTGGCCGACACGATCGGAGCAGTCGCCGGTCACGCTGCACGACTGCGCGACGCGGGCTTGCTCGACGAGGTACTCGTCGTCGATGCCGGCTCGCGCGACGGCAGCGCCGCGATCGCCGCCCGCGCCGGTCTGGAGGTCGCGCAGGAGGACGAGCTGTCGGCCGAGCTCGGCCCGGCGCGCGGCAAGGGCGACGCGATGTGGCGTGCGCTGCGGGCCGTGCGCAGCGACATCGTCGCCTACGCCGACACCGACACGGACGACTTCGCCGAGCACTTCCTGCTCGGATTGCTCGGACCGCTCGTGTGCGAGCCCCACGTGCAGCTGGTCAAGGGCTGCTTCCGTCGCCCGTTCCGGGGCGCTGCCGGCCTCGATCCGCACGGCGGCGGGCGTGTGACGGAGCTGATGGCGCGGCCCCTGCTCAATCTGCACGCGCCCGAGCTCGCTGTGTTCGGCCAGCCGCTGGCCGGCGAGACGGCCGGGCGCCGCGAGCTGCTCGAGCAGCTCCCCTTCAGCGTTGGCTATGGCGTGGAGATCGCGATGCTGATCGACGCCTGGCGGATCGCCGGGCTCGACGGGCTCGCCCAAGTGGACCTCGGCGTACGCCAGAACCGCCACCAATCGCTGCGCGAGCTCTCGGCGATGGCCTACGCCGTGCTGCTCGCCGCGCAGGCTCGCTTCCTCGGCAAGGACTTCGCCGATGCGCACGCCTGCGGCTCGATCGCGCTGCCGGCCCTCGACGGCGGTGCCACGACGGAGTCGCGCCAGGTCGCGATCGAGGAGCGCCCGCCGCTGGCGAGCGGGCGCGTGACGATCGGAGGCGGGCCGTGAGCGTGTCCGAGCCCCACCCGGCCCGTCGAGCAGCGGCTCAGCGCAGTGCCGCGCCGGCTCGTGCGCCGCAGCGGACGAGGCCCTTGGACTGACCATTGGAGAGCTGCCCGGACATGACGATCCCCCTGTCGCTGATGAGCTTGACGTGGTGCTGTGATGCGCCCGGCGCTCGCGGCCGCCGAGACGATAGCGCCGGCGTGGGATGATGCGTCTCGGATCGCTCGTCGATCCCGGGCGGGGGCCGCAACGAGCACAAAGGACTGAGATGGCGATCTCCAAGTACGAGTCGGAGCAGATCGAGAAGGCCAACGCGACGGGCAAGCAGCCGGTGCTGCCAAATCGCGGGCACGCGCTGACGATCGACAGCGGCTGGCGCGAGGTGGCCGACACTGCGCTCGCGTTCGTCAAGCGCTTCGCGTAAGTGAGCGGGAACGGGACCGGGAACGTGGCCGGCAAGCAGCAGATCGAGCTCGTGCTGGCGGACGTCGACGGCACGCTGGTCACCGACGAGAAGCGGCTGACCGATCGCGCGATCGCGGCTGTGCGCTCGCTGAAAGAGGCCGGCGTGAAGTTCGCCGTCACGAGCGGGCGGCCACCGCGCGGGATGGAGATGCTCGTCGAGCCGTTGGCGCTCCAGCTCCCGCTGGGTGCATTCAACGGCGGTCTGTTCGCGCGGCCGGACATGTCGGTGATCGAGGAACGCTCGATCGACCCCCGGCTCGTCGCACAGATCGTCGAGCTGATCGGCGGTCACGGGCTCGACGTCTGGCTGTACCGGGGCTCGGACTGGCTGCTGCGTGATGCGCACGTTGCGCACGCGAAGAAAGAGGCGGACACGGTTCGCTTCGAGCCGAAGGTCGTCGAGAGCTTCGACGGCCTCACCGAGCGGATCGCGAAGATCGTCGGGGTCAGCGACGATCTCGGTGCCGTCGCCAAGGCCGAGGCGGACGCGCGCGTGAAGTTCGGCGAGCACGTGTCGGCGGCGCGCTCGCAGCCGTACTATCTCGACGTGACCCACCCCGAGGCGAACAAGGGTGCCGTGCTGCACTACTTCTCACGCGAGTACGAGATTCCGCTGGAGCGCATCGCCACGCTCGGCGACCAGCCCAACGACATGCTGATGTTCGAGGGCGCCGGCCTGAGCATCGCGATGGGCAACGCCGGCGAGCAGGTCAAACGCGCGGCCAAGCGGGTCACGGAGTCAAACGAGCACGAGGGCTTCGCGCTGGCGATCGAGCGTTTCGTGCTCGGCGATGAGGACGGGTAGCGCGGCAGGCTCAGCCAGGCGCCGCGGCCGTCAGCATCTGTCTGTATAGTTAACTAAATGGCTAACAACGCAACGCTCGACCGCGCGTTCGCGGCCTGCGCGCACCCGATCAGGCGGGGCATCGTCGAACGCCTCGCTGCGCGCGACGATGGGGCCGCCGACGGCATGACGGTGGGCGAAGCGACGCGCGACTTCGACGTGTCGAAGCCGGCGATCAGCCGGCACCTGCGCGTGCTCGAGGAAGCGGGCGCGATCGTGCGCGTGATCGACGGGCGCACGCACCGCCTGCGCCTGGCCGAGCAGCCGTTCGACGACGCGGCCGACTGGATCGGGCAACTGCAGAGGATGTGGCAGCGGAAGTTCGACGTCGTCGAGCAGTTCATCGCTGAAGGCCGCCGCGAGGGTCCCACCGACGGGGGTCGTGAGAAGGCCGGCACCGGGGACGGCGCGTGAGCACGAGCGAGGTTGCCGCCTTCCGCATGCAGCGGACGTTCGCGGCGACGCCGGAGGAGGTCTTCGACGCGTGGACCAACCCGGTCGTGCTCGAGCGCTGGTGGGCGGCTGCGCCGACGTGGAGCTCGCCCGGCTGCGACGTCGACCTGCGCGTCGGCGGGCGCTACACGCTGCGCATGCTCGGCGACGACGGTGAGCTGCACGTGGTCGGCGGCGAGTACCGCGAGGTCACCCGGCCCAGCCGGCTCGTCTTCACATGGTGCTGGCAGGGCGAGGGCGGACCGCATCCGGGCCACGTGAGCCTCGTCGCGATCGACTTTCACAGCGACGGCGAGCGCACGACGGTCGTGCTCGAACACAGCGGCCTGCCCTCGCAGCAGTCGCGCGAAGGCCATGGCGAAGGATGGAACGCGTGCTTCGACAACCTCACCGGGCGCGTGTTCGATTACAATTAATTCTTATCTATTAATAATATAAATAAAGAAGAACAGGAGACAGTGAAATGGGTAAGTATCTGTTTGCGTATCGCGGTGGCATGATGGCCGACACCGATGAGCAGCGCCAGGCCGTGATGCAGGCGTGGGGTGAATGGTTCGGCAAGCTCGGCCCGGCGATCGTCGACCCCGGCAACCCGTTTGCCGGCTCGACCTCGGTCAACGGCAACGGCGGCGGCGCGGCTTCCTCCGAGCTGACGGGCTACTCGGTGATCAAGGCCGACAGCCTCGACGCCGCGAGCGCGCTGGCCGAGGGCTGCCCCGTGCTCAAAGGTGGCGGCAGCGTCGACGTGTACGAGACGATCGAGGTGTCGATGTAGCAACTGCGCACGGGCGCCGAACGGTCATGGCCTACGACGAGGATCTCGCCAACCGCGTCCGCGAGCTGCTCGCGGGCGAGGACGGCGTCAGCGAGATGTCGATGTTCGGCGGCCTCGCGTTCCTGCTGCACGGGAACATGGCCGTCGCCGTATCCTCGAAGGGCGGGCTGATGCTGCGCTGCGACCCCGATGAGCTGGACGCCGCGTCGGCGCGTCCGCACACAGGCCCGATGATCATGCGCGGCCGTCCTGCCAAAGGATGGCTGCGCGTCGAGGCCGACGGCGTGCGCACCAAGCGCCAGCTGGAGCCCTGGGTGCGGCGGGGGGTCGCCTTCGCCCGCTCGCTGCCGCCGAAGGGCTGAAGCCTGGGCGGTGGCTAGGAGTAGGACAGGCTGCAGCGCGATCAGCGCCGCGATCGAGGCGAAGCGACAGCGCCCTTCACTCGCTCGCCCTTGGGGTCGAACAGCGGCTCGCGCACGATCTCGCCCGCCACCCACCGCCCGAAGATGTCGATCTCCACGGCCGCGCCGAAGTCGAGCTCGGCCGGCACGTAGGCGTAGGCGATCGAGCGCTCCACCGTGTAGCCGTAGCCGCCGCTCGTCACGCGGCCGACGACCCGATCGCCGACGCGCACGGGCTCGTTGCCGAGCGCCACCGAGCGCGGGTCCTCGAGCACGATGCAACGCAGGCGCCTGCTCGGCGGCGGTGCCGTGCGCTCGCCGTCCGCCGCGATCCCGAGCGCCGCGGCGCCGTTGAAATCGCCCTTGCCCTTCTTCACGCAGAAGCCGAGCCCCGCCTCGAACGGGTTCTCATCAGCCGTGATGTCGGCCGCCCACACGCGGTAGCCCTTCTCCAGGCGCATCGAGTCGATCGCGCGGTAGCCGCCCGCCACGAGCCCGTGCTCTTGACCGGCGCTCCACAGCGCCCGCCACAGCCCGGCGCCGTACTCGCTCGGGCAGTACAGCTCCCAGCCGAGCTCGCCGACGAACGTCACGCGCAGCGCGCGCACCGGCACGTCGCCCACCGCCAGCTCGCGCATGCGCATGTAGGCGAAGTCGAGCGCGTCGTCGGTCAGCGGGGAGAGGATGTCCCGCGCGCGCGGGCCCCACAGCGCGAAGCACGACCAGCGCGAGGTCACGTCGGCCAAGCGCACGCTGCCGTCCTGCGGCGCATGCCGGCGGATCCAGCTGAGGTCGTGGTTGCCGAACGCCGTGCCCGTGACGATCGAGAACAGCTCCTCCTCCACCCGCGTGACCGTGAAGTCGCACTCGATCCCGCCGCGCGCGTTGAGCATCTGCGTGTACGTGATCGCGCCGAGCTCGCCCGCCACCTCGTTGTCGCACAGCCGTTCGAGGAATGCCGGCGCCCCCGGCCCGGCGATCTCGAGCTTGGCGAACGAGGACTCGTCGAACAGCCCCGCGCGCTCGCGCGTGGCGCGGTGCTCGGCGCCGATCGCCGGCGACCAGTGCATCCCTGCCCATCCGCGCGGCCGCAATGACTCATCCCCGTTGGCCGCGTTGCACTCGTACCAGTTGACCCGCTCCCAGCCCGACTTCTCGCCGAACGCCGCGCCGTGCTCAGCGTGCCAGCCGTACGCGCTCGACACGCGCAGCGGGCGCCCCGCCTCGCGCTCGTGGCCGGGGTAGCGGATGTCGTAGTAGGTCTCGTACACCTCCTTCGCGCGCTTCAGCGTGTAGCTCGGCGAGCGGAAGTGCGCGCCGAAGCGGCGGATGTCCATCTCCCACACGTCTGACGTCGGCTCGCCCGCGAGGATCCACTCGGCCATCACCCGGCCCAGGCCGCCCGCGCCGGCGAGGCCGTGCGCGCAGAAGCCGGCCGCCACGAACAGGCCCGCCACCTCGCTCTCGCCGAGGCAGAACTCGTTGTCCGGCGTGAACGCCTCCGGGCCGTTGATCAGCTTGGTCACCGTGATCTCGTCCATCGCCGGCACGCGCTTGGACGAGTTCTTCGCGATCTGCTCGAAGCGCGGCCAGTCCTCCTCGAGCAGGCGCCCGTTGAAGTCCTGCGGGATCGCGTCGCGCAGGTGCTCGTCCAGGGCCCACGGCGCCGATTGGCGCTCGTAGCCGCCCATCACCAGGCCCGCGCCCTCCTCGCGGAAGTAGATCAACAGGTCCGGGTCGCGCAGCGTCGGCAGGTGCTCGCCCGGCGTGCGCTCGCGGAAGGGCTGCGTCACGAGGTACTCGTGCGCGAACGGCACGATCGGCACGCGCACGCCCGCCATCCGCCCGATCTCCGCCGCGAACATGCCGCCCGCGTTGACGACGACCTCCGCCTCGATCGGCCCCCACTCGGTCTGCACGCCGCGCACGCGCGGGCGTCCCGTCGCGCCATGCTCGACGTCGATGCCCGTCACGCGCGTGTGCGTGAACACGCGGCAGCCGCCCTCGCGCGCGCCGTCGACGAGCGCCGTCGTCAACAGCGACGGGTCGAGGTAGCCGTCGCTGGCCAGGTAGGAGCCGCAGCGCACGCCGTCCGTGCTCATCAGCGGGAACAGCTCGCGGGCCTCGTCCGGGGAGACGAGCTCGAGCGCCAGCCCGAACGTCTTCGCCCACGCCACCTGGCGCAGCACCTCCTCTTCGCGCTCCGGCGTGCAAGCCAGGCGCACGCCGCCGCACTCCACCCAGCCGCAATCGAGCGTGCGGTAGAGCTCGACCGAGTCGACCATCAGCTGCGTCAGCGCGACGCTCGAGCGCAGCTGTCCGACGAGCCCCGCCGAATGGAACGTCGAACCGCTCGTCAGCTCGTTGCGGTCGAGCAGCACCACGTCGCGCTCGCCCAGTTTCGCCAGGTGGTGCGCCACGGCCGCGCCGCCCACGCCGCCGCCGACGATCACGACGCGCGCCCGCGCCGGCAGCTCACGCGGCCTGACCATCTCGCCCCCCTGCACTCGCCAGCCAATCCTCGAACTCGGGTCCGGCGACCGTCGTGCGCAGCCGCTCGAAGTGCTCGCTCGCGTAGCCGGCGAAGTCGAAGTCGAGCTCGGAGATCGCGCCCTGCACGACGCCCCACGCGCCCTCGCGCGCGTCCGAGAGCACGCGCATCAGCTTCAGCGCCGCGCGCTGCGCGTCGGAGGGCGGCTCGCCGTGGTAGGAGCGCAGCAGGCGCTCGTCGGTCGCCTCGTCGAAGCCGTTGTTGACCGACAGGTTGCCGAGGTCGAAGCGCGCATCGCCGATCCCCGCGTACTCCCAGTCGACGAGCAGGATGCGCCCGTCCTCGTCCGCGCGGATCAGGTTGCCCGCGAGCAGGTCGTTGTGGCACGGGCGCGGCTCGTGCAGCGGCAACGCGGCGGCGATCCGCGCCGCAACGTCGCGGGCCGCGCCGTAGCCGTCGGTCAGCCGCGCGCCCCGGGTCTCGGCGATCGTGGCGTAGTCCTCGAGCAGCTCGGGCACCCAGAAGCGCGCCGGCAGGCGCACGCCCGAGTCGTGGAAGGCGCGCAGGGCGCGCGCGATCTCCTCGACCGCCGCGCCGACCTCCTGCTGCTCCAGCGACCGGCACGCGACGAAGCTCGTCACCAGGCAGCCACCGACGATCGCCGCGACGGCAGGCGCGATGCCGAGCGCCGCCGCGGCCTCGTTCGCGAGCAGCTCGGCAGAGCGGTCGATCCCGAGCAGCTCCGTGTCCTTGCCCGGGCGGCGCACGACGTACTCCGCGCCGCCGAGCGTCACGCGGAAGTTGCGATTGGTGATGCCGCCGTCGAGCTCGCGCGGCTCGCCCTGCAGCGGCGCCAGCTCGGCCTCGAGGCGCTCGCGGATGTCGTTAAGCTCGCCGACCATCCCCGCGGTAGCCTCTGCTGACCATAAGGATCACAACCTATACCTTCAACGCCAAGTGACGTGAGGAGCGGCGCCGTGTCGCGTGAGGAGCGGACCTGAATGAACCTTGACGAGCTGCGCGCGGAGGTCGGCACCGGTGCGATCGACACCGTCTTGCTGGCGTTGACCGACATGCAGGGGCGCCTGCAGGGCAAGCGCCTGACCGCGCGCCACTTCCTCGCCGAGGTCGCCGAGCACGGCGCCGAGGCGTGCAACTACCTGCTCGGCGTCGACGTCGACATGGCGACCGTGTCCGGTTATGAGCTGTTCTCCTGGGAGCGCGGCTACGGCGACTTCGTGCTGCGCCCCGACCTGGACACGCTGCGTCCGGTGCCGTGGCAGGAGGGGACCGCGATCTGCCTCGCCGACGTCGCCGCGCAGGACGGCAGCGACGTGAGCGTCTCGCCGCGCCAGGTCCTGCGCCGCCAGCTCGCGCGGCTGTCCGAGCGCGGCTGGAGCGCCAACGCCGGCACGGAGCTCGAGTTCATCGTCTTCCGCGACACCTACGAGGAGGGGTGGGAGAAGGGCTACCGCGAGATGCGCCACGCCAACCTCTACAACGTCGACTACTCGCTGCTCGGCACCGCCCGAGTCGAGCCGCTGATGCGGCGCATCCGCAACAGCATGGAAGCGGCCGGGATGGCCTGCGAGGACTCCAAGGGCGAGTGCAACTTCGGCCAGCACGAGGTCAACTTCCGCTACGCAGATGCGCTGCGCACGGCCGACGAGCACGCGATCTACAAGAACGGCGTGAAGGAGATCGCGGCGCTCGAGGGCATGTCGGTCACGTTCATGGCCAAGTTCGACGAGCGCGAGGGCAGCTCGTGCCACATCCACTTCTCGCTCGCCGATCAGGAGGGCCCGCTGTTCGAGCGCGACCGCGCGCTGTTCGACTGCTTCCTCGCCGGGCAGCTCGCGGCGCTGCGCGAGCTGACGCTGCTGCTCGCGCCGAACGTCAACTCCTACAAGCGCTTTGCCGCGGCCACGTTCGCGCCGACGGCCGTGGCGTGGGGCAACGACAACCGCACGTGCGCATTGCGCGTCGTCGGCCACGGATCGTCGCTGCGCTTCGAGAACCGCGTCGGCGGCGCCGACCTGAACCCGTACATGGCGCTCAGCGCAGTGATCGCCGCAGGCCTGCACGGCCTCGAGCACGGCCTGCAGCTCGAGCCGGTGTTCGAGGGCAACGCCTACGAGGCGAGCGAGAAGCCGCGCGTGCCCGACACGCTGCGCGAGGCGCGCGACCTGTTCGCGCAGAGCGCGCTCGCGCGCGCCGCGTTCGGCGACGACGTGGTCGACCACTACGTCAATGCGGCCGACGTCGAGCTCGCGGCGTTCGGCGGGGCGGTCACCGACTGGGAGCGCTTCCGGGGGTTCGAGCGACTTTGAGTCTCAGGGGTCCCGAGCGATTGTGAGTCCCGAGGCGGTTCTGTCCGGAGAGACGGTGTTCGCGCCCGTGCGCTCGCAGACCGCCTTCGAGGAGACCGTCGAACGCCTCGGTACGGCCATCAAGCTAGGCCTGCTTGCGCCCGGAGCGCGGCTGCCGGCCGAGCGCGAGCTGTGCGCGCGGCTCGGGATCGCACGCTCGACGCTGCGCCAGGCGCTGACCGCGCTGAGCCAGAGCGGGCACGTACGCGCCACGCGCGGGCGCGGCGGCGGCACGTTCGTGGCCGATCCGCTGCCCCCCGCCGAGCCGCCCTCCGCTGAGGTGCTGGCGCTGTGGCGCGAGACCTGCGACGAACGCCTGGCCGTCGAGCTCGGCGTGGCGGTGCTCGCCGCCGAGCGCGCCGAGCCGGCCGCCGTGCAGGCGCTCGACGAGCTCGTCGCCGAGCTCGAGGATCTGCTCGAGGACTTCCCTACCTATCGTCAGGCCGACATCCGTCTGCACGTGGGGCTGGCCGAAGCGACGCGCTCGCCGCGCCTGGTGCGCGCGATGACCGAGGCGCAGGGGGCGATGACCGACCTGATCGCCTACATCGCCCACCCGCCCGAGGTGCTCGCCTCCTCCAACGATCAGCACCGCAGGATCGTCGCGGCGGTGCGTGCCGGCGACGCGGTGCGCGCGGCCGGTGCGATGACCGAGCACCTGCAGGGCACCGAGCGCGTGCTCGCCGGGTTGCTCCCGGGGGGCTGATTGCAACTTGGCGAGTTGCTATTGACACCGATCCGCGTTTGCGCGTATCGTCACGAACGAAGGGCCGACGAGCAAACCTTTACTCAAATGGGGGCGAGCGAATGAGCACTGAGACCTTGACCGGTGACGAGCAACGCCTTGCGGAGCTCGGCTACAAACAGGACCTCAGCCGTTCGTGGAGCGGATTCCAGAACTTCGCGATCTCGTTCACGATCATCTCGATCCTGGCCGGCTGCTTCACGACCTACGGGCAGGCGTGGAACAACGGCGGACCGGTCGCGATCTCGTGGGGCTGGCCGCTGATCTCGATCCCGATCCTGATCATCGGCTTCTGCATGTCCGAACTCGTCTCGGCCTACCCGACGGCGGGCGGGATCTACTGGTGGGCCTCCAAGCTCGGCGGCGCGGGGTGGGGCTGGTTCACCGGCTGGTTCAACCTGATCGGCCTGATCGCGGTGACCGCTTCGGTCGACTACGGCGCCTCGCTGTTTCTCAACACGACACTCGGCCTCTACGAAGTCGGCTGGTTCAACGGCACCTCGGCAGACGCGACCGCATTTCTGCACGGCACGTTCTTCCTCTTCCTGATCGTGCTTGCCCTGCACGCCGTCGTGAACATCGCCGGCAGCCACCTCGTCGCGCGGATCAACGGCGTCTCGGTCTGGTGGCACGTCGCGGGCGTGCTGGCGATCCTGATCGTGCTGATCGCCGTCCCGGCCCATCACCAGAGCCTCGACTTCGTCTTCACCAAGCGCTTCAACAACTCGGGCTTCGGCATTCACATGTACTGGTTCTACATCCTGCCGCTCGGCTTCCTGCTGACGCAGTACACGATCACCGGCTTCGACTCGTGCGCGCACATCTCCGAGGAGACCCATGGCGCCTCGACTTCGGCCGCGAAGGGCGTCTGGCGGTCGATCCTGTACTCGGCGATCTTCGGCTGGATCCTGCTGCTCGCGCTGACATTCGCCGCGACCCACGTCGGTGAAATCAACAAGCAGGCGGCGGGCGGGCAGTACGTCTCGATCGCGA
This sequence comes from uncultured Solirubrobacteraceae bacterium, assembly GCA_963704495.1. Taxonomy (GTDB): domain Bacteria; phylum Actinomycetota; class Thermoleophilia; order Solirubrobacterales; family Solirubrobacteraceae; genus Palsa-744. Next base: position 542,173 of record OY969911.1, read on the forward strand.
TCCTCAACACCGCGATGAGCACGGCCTGGGTGAAGTTCGTGCTGATCATCTCCACGGTCGGGCAGCTGTTCTGCGGCGCGGCCTGCCTAACGAGCGCCTCGCGCATGTGCTACGCGTTCAGCCGCGACGGCGCGATCCCCGGCTGGCGCATCTGGAGCAAAGTGAACGTCAAACGCGTGCCGACCCGTGCGGTGATCTTCATGGCGGTGCTCGCGGGGCTGATCACCGTGCCCGCCTACTTCCCCAGCAAGAAGGGTGAAGCGATCGAACCGGTCGCCTTCTACGCGGTCGTCTCGATCGCCGTGATCGGCCTGTACGTCGCCTACGTGATCCCGATCTACCTGCGCTGGCGGATGGGCGACAAGTTCGAGCCGGGCCCTTGGAACAACGGCAAGAAGTACAAATGGATGAACCCGTTCGCGACGATCTGGGTGGGGCTGATCACGATCATCTTCATCCTGCCGCTCTCGCCCGGCGGCGTGCCGTGGCGCAAGGAGTTCGACTGGAGCCTCGTCAACTACGCGCCGATCATCACCGGCGGCTTGACGCTGATCGTGGGCATCTGGTGGCTGCTCAGTGCGAAACGCACGTTCACCGGACCGCGCCACACGATCTCCGAGATCGATGCCGAGCTCGGCGGCGTCGCGCCCGCCCAAGCCCCGTAGCGAGCGGTCATGAGCGCCACGCTGTCGGTGATCGAGCCCGCCACGGAGGGCGTGCTCGCGGAGCTCGAGCGCGCCGGTCCGGCTGAGGTCGATGCGGCGGTCGGCGCGGCCAAGGCGGCGCTGCCGGCGTGGCGCGCGCTCGACCCGGGGGCGCGTGCGGGCAAGCTACGCGACGTCGCTGATGCGCTCCAGGCGCATCTGGAGGAGCTCGCCGTGCTCGAGGCACGCAACGCGGGCAAGCCGATCGCCGACGCGCGCGGCGAGATGGCGATGGTCTGCGACACCTTCCGCTACTACGCCGGCGCGCCCGAGCGGCTGCTCGGCGACACGATCCCGGTCGCCGGCGGCCAGGCCTGGACGGTGCGCGAGCCGCTCGGCGTGGTCGGCCTGATCACGCCGTGGAACTTCCCGCTGGCGATCGCCTCGTGGAAGCTCGCACCGGCGCTTGCGGCAGGCAACACGGTCGTGCTCAAGCCGGCCGAGCTGACGCCGCTGAGCGCGCTGCGCTTCGCCGAGATAGCGCTCGAGGCGGGCATCCCGCCGGGCGTCGTCAACGTCGTCGTCGGCCCGGGCAGCGTCTGCGGTGCGCGCCTGGTCGAGCACCCCGACGTCGCCAAGATCGCCTTCACCGGCTCGACCGAGGTCGGGCGCACGATCGCCGCCGGCGCGGCGCAGACGATCAAGCGCGTGACGCTCGAGCTGGGGGGTAAGTCGGCCAACGTGATCTTCGCCGATGCAGACCTGGAGGCAGCCGCCGCCGCGGCGCCGATGGCGGTGTTCGGCAACTCCGGACAGGACTGCTGCGCGCGCTCGCGGATCCTCGTGCAGGAGGGTGCCGTCGATCGATTCATGGAGCTGCTCGGCGAGGCGGTGCGCGCGATCGTCGTCGGCCAGCCGCTGGCCGAGGAGACGCAGATGGGACCGCTGATCTCGGCCGCCCAGCGCGAGACCGTGCAGTCGTTTCTCGACGGTCCCGAGCCGGTCGCCGTGCGCGGCTCGGCGCCGGAGGGCCCGGGCTTCTGGTTCGCGCCGACCGTGCTCGCGCCGGTCTCACCCGAATCGCGTGTCGCGCGCGAGGAGATCTTCGGCCCGATCGCCGCTGTCATCCCGTTCACCGACGAGGCCGACGCGGTGCGCCTGGCCAACGACACGATCTACGGGCTGTCCGGATCGGTGTGGACGCGCGACGGCGCGCGCGCGCTGCGCATGACGCGGGCGATCGAGACGGGCGTGATCTCGGTCAACTCGAACAACTCGGTGCGCGTCACGACGCCGTTCGGCGGCTTCAAGCAGTCGGGCATCGGCCGCGAGCTCGGGCCGCACGCGCTCGATGCCTACACCGAGGTCAAGTCGATCTACTACGCGACGGGGTGAGGGCATGAGGCTCGAGGGCAAGGTCTGTGTGATCACCGGCGCGCGCGGCGGAATCGGCACGGCATCGGCGGCTGTGTTCGCGCGCGAGGGCGCGCGCGTCGTCGGCGTCGACGTCGTCGACGGGGCGCCGGGAGAGCTCTCGCTGCGCGTCGACGTGACCGATGAGCAGCAGGTGATCGGGATGTACGCGCGCGCGCTCGAGCAGTTCGGCCGGATCGACGTGCTGTTCAACAACGCCGGCATCTCACCGCCCGAGGACGCCTCGGTGCTCGACACGCCGCTCGACGCCTGGGAACGCGTGCAGGAGGTGAACCTGCGCAGCGTGTTCCTCTGCTGCAAGCACGGCATCCCGCACCTGTTGGCGGTGGGCGGGGGCTCGGTGATCAACACGGCCTCGTTCGTAGCCGTGATGGGCGCGGCGACCTCGCAGATCTCCTACACGGCCTCCAAGGGCGGCGTGCTCGCGCTCTCACGCGAGCTCGGCGTCGAGTTCGCGCGCCGCGGGGTGCGCGTCAACGCGCTCTGCCCGGGCCCCGTCGACACGCCGCTCTTGCAGGAGCTCTACGCCTCGGACCCCGAGCAGGCCGCGCGGCGGCTCGTGCACGTGCCGATCGGGCGCTTCGCGCGCGCCGAGGAGATCGCCAACGGAGCGCTGTTCCTGGCGTCTGAGGAGTCGAGCTTCGTCACGGCCTCGACGTTCCTCGTCGACGGCGGGCTGAGCGGCGCCTACACGACGCCGCTGTAGCGTGGAGGGCCGCATGCGGGGCGAAGCCGCGGTTACGCGAGCACGGATGTCGAGCGTCTCAATCGAGGCGCCGACGGGATCGAGGCGCGAGCATGAGCGCGTTCGCTGAGCTGAGCGCGCGGGTGGACCTCGACGCGGCGCGGCACGCGATCGCGCGCGGCGCCGTGGCGACGCCGACGATCGCGAGCGCCGACCTGAGCGAGCTCGCCGGCGGGCCGGTCGTGTTGAAGGCCGAGTCGCTGCAGGTCTCGGGCTCGTTCAAGCTGCGCGGCGCGCTGTCCAAGCTGGCCGCGCTCGGCGCCGATGCAAACGGCGGTCTGATCGCGGCGAGCGCCGGCAACCACGCGCGCGCCGTCGCCCAGGCGGCGCGGATCGCGGGGGTCGGCTGCGAGGTGTTCATGCCGCGCGACGCACCCGTCTCGAAGGTCGCCGCGGTTGAGCGGCTCGGCGCGAGCGTGCGCCTCAGCGGCGGATCGGTCGAGGAGGCCGTCAAGCTCGCCACGGCGCGCGCGGCGGAGACGGGCGCGGCGCTGATCCACCCGTTCGACGACGTCGATGTGATCGCGGGGCAGGGCACGCTCGGCTTGGAGTTGTTGCGCGAGCTACCCGACCTCGCGCGCGTCGTCGTCCCCGTCGGCGGCGGCGGGCTCGCGAGCGGGATCGGCATCGCGCTGCGCCGCGAGCGCCCGGAGGTCGAGCTGATCGGCGTGCAGGCGAGCGCGTGCGCGACGCTGCCGCAGGCGCTGCGCGACGCGTCGGTAGACGCGGGCGTGCCCGAGGTGCCGGGCGCCGCGACGATCGCCGACGGGATCGCGCTGAAGCGACCCGGCAAGCTGACGTTGCCGCTGCTGCGCGAGCTCTTGCACTCGGTCGAGACGGTCAGCGAGGAGCAGATCGCCGACGCGATGGTGCTGCTCGCCGAACGCGTCAAGCTGGTCGCCGAGGGCGCCGGCGCCGTCTCGGTTGCGGCTGTGCTGAGTGGCCGCTTGACGCCGATCGAGGGCACGACCGTGGCGATCGTCTCGGGCGGCAACGTCGACAACGGGTTGCTCGCCTCGCTGCTGCGCCGTCACGAAACGGCGGCCGGGAGGCGCGTGCGCGTGTTCACGCGCGTGCCCGACCGCCCGGGTGCGCTCGCCGAGCTGCTCAACCTGATCGCCGCTCAGCGCGTCAACCTCGTCAGCCTCGAGCACGTGCGCGAGGCGATCTCGCTGCACGTGCGCGAGACGGGCGTCGAGCTGACGCTGGAAACGCGCGGGCCCGAGCACACCGAGCAGCTGCGCGCTGCAATGGAGGGCGCCGGCTATGAGGCGACGTTCGAGTAGCGTCGTGCGCCTTCCGGCTCCGAGTACGCAGCCGGGTGTGGTCGCATTACTAGAGCGATCAATCTATTATTAATGATGGACGACAACAAGGAGCGCGCCGTGAGCCGAGCTGAGCACGAGAACCAAGCAAGTCGTCTCCGGACCGTCGCCGCCGGAGCGCTCGGCGTGATCGCCGCGCGCCGTCTGTTCGCGGCGGCGCTGCTGTTCAAGCTGCGCCGCGACGTACGCGCACTCAACGCGGGCGACTACCGCCCGGCGCTGGCCGGCTACGCCGAGGACGCCGTGCTGCAGTTCAACGAGGGCACGCACCGCTGGGCGGGCGAGCACCGCGGCAAGGCGGCGATCGAGCGCTTCTTCCAGGACTTCGTCGCGGCCGGGATCGAAGGCGAAGTGCTCGAGGCGTTCTTCGGCGGGCCACCGTGGCGGATGACGCTGGCGGTCCGCTTCGACGACGAAGCGCACGCCCCCGACGGCGAGCGGATCTATCGCAATCGCACGTTCCTGCTCGCGCGGACCCGCTGGGGCAAGATCGTCTCCCAGCAGGACTTCTACGAGGACACCGAGCGGATCGGCGCGCTCGATGCGCGGCTGCGCGAGCTCGGCGTGGCGCCGGTGAGCGTAGGCTCTGCGGCGTGAGCCCCTCGCACACGGTCCATCACCTCGCCTGCGGCTCGATGTGCCCCCACGGCGGGCGGCTGATCAGCGGCGAGGGCAGCGTGCTCGGCAAGGCGCGGATCATCTGCCACTGCCTGCTCGTCGAGGGCAGCGACGGGCTGGTCCTGATCGACACGGGTTTCGGCCTCGACGACATGCGCAACACGCGCCGGCTCGGCGCGATCTTCGCCACGCTGTTCCGCCCGCAGGCGCGTGAGGCGGACACGGCGATCGAACAGGTGCGGGCGCTCGGCCATTCACCGGAGGACGTGCGCCATATCCTCGCCACGCACCTCGACGTCGACCACGCCGGCGGTCTGCCCGACTTCCCGGGCGCCCAGGTGCACGTGCTCGCCGCCGAGCTGAAGGCCGCGCTGAAGCCGAGCCTGCGCGAACGCGAGCGCTACGTCGCGGCGCACTGGGCGCACGGGCCGAAATGGGTCGAGCATGGGACCGAAGGCGACGACTGGTTCGGCTTTCAGGGCGTGCGCGTGCTGCCCGGCGTCGAGCCCGAGATCGTGCTCGTGCCGCTGCTCGGCCACACACGCGGGCACACCGGCGTGGCCGTCAAGCAGGGCGAGCGCTGGCTGCTTCACTGCGGCGATGCTTTCTTTCACCGCGGCGAGATGCAGACGCCGCCGAGTTGCCCACCCGTGCTGAAGGGCTTTCAGAACATCAACTCGGTCGAGAACTCAGCGCGGCGGCAGAACAGCGAGCGCCTACGCGAGCTGGCGCTGCGCGAGGCCGGCCAAGTAGAGCTGTTCTGCGCGCACGACCCCGTGATGCTCGAGCGCCTGCAGGCCCGCAGCTAGCCGCTCAGGCGTACATCGCGTCGATCGCGCCCGCGTACTTCTCGGCGATCGGCTTGCGCTTGAGCTTCATCGTCGGTGTCAGCTCGTCCCCGCTGGGCAGCCAGTCGCCCTCGACGATCGTGAACTTCTTCACCTGTTCCACGCGCGCGAGCTTCTCATTGGCCGCATCGACCCCCTCCTGCACGGCTGTCCGCACGCGCTCGTCGCGCGCAAGCTCCTCCAGCGCGCTCGCCTCGATGCCCTGACCCTGCGCCCACATCGGCGCGAAGTCTGGGTCGAGCACGATCAGCGCCGTGTTGTACGGGCGCATGTCGCCGATGCAGCAGGCCTGACCGATCAGCGGCGAGGCCGTCTTCAGCGTCGCCTCGATGTTCGCGGGCGACATGTTCTTGCCGGCCGCGCTGATGATCAGCTCCTTCTTGCGGTCGACGATCTTCAGGTAGCCGTCCTCGTCGAACTCGCCGATGTCGCCTGTGCGCAGGAAGCCGTCCTCGGTGAACGCCTCGGCGGTCTTCTCCGGCAGGTTGCGGTAGCCGAGCATCACCACATCGGACTTGATCAGCACCTCGCCGTCCTCGTCGAGCTTCAGCTCGACTCCTGGGGCGGCCGGGCCGACCGTGCCGATCTTGATCTTCTGAGTCGGGTTGACCGAGCCGGCGCCGCACGTCTCGCTCATCCCCCACAGCTCGGCCAGCGGCAGGCCGATCGCGTGGAAGAACTCGAGCACTTCGACCGGCGTCGGCGCGGCGCCGACGTTGATCGCCTCGACCTCGTCGAGCCCGAGCATCGTGCGCAGCCCCGCGAAGATCGCCGCGTCCGCCTGCGCGACCTGCTCGGCGAGCTCGTCCGGCACCGGCTCGCCGGCCTGCTCCAGGCGCACCTTGCGCAGGCTCGCCTCGATCGCCTTCTGCACCTTCTCGCGCTGCTCCTCGGGCTGTGCGGCGAGCATCGTCTCGAGCCCCGCCTTCAGCTTCTCCCAGATACGCGGCACGGCGAAGAACCAGCTCGGTTTGACCTCGGGCAGGTAGGAGAGCACCTGGCGCGGATCGTCGCAGCAGGTGATCTGCAGGCCGAACACGATCGGCAGGTAGTGGTGGGCGTTGCGCTCGGCCACGTGCGCCGCCGGCAGCCACGAGATCACGCGGCCGTTCTCGGGGAATTCGATCAGCTCGATCGAGTCCCTCGACCGCGGCGAGTAGGTTGCGGTGGATCAGCTGCACGCCCTTCGGCGGTCCCGTCGTGCCGGAGGTGTAGATCAGCGTGAGCACGTCTGAGCCCTGCAGCTGCGCGACCGACGCATCGACGTCGAAGTCCGGGTTCGAACCCTCGACGTCGGCCAGTGCGAGCGTGCCCTGCGGCGCCTCGCCGTCGATCACGATCACGCGCTCGAGCCCCGGTACGTCCGCTCGAGCCTCGAGCACCTGCGGCAGGTACTGCTGCTCGCAGATCAGCACCTTCGCCTCGGCGTCTGCAAGCAGGTAGCGGATCTGCTCGGGCGAGTAGGTGTTGTAGATCGAGAACGGCGTCGCCCCGAGCATCATCGCCGCGAGGTCGCAGAGGTGGAACTCGGGGCGGTTGGAGAGCATCAGCGCGACCGTGTCGCCGCGCCCGACGCCGAGCTTGGCCAGTCCACCGGCGAGCGCGTCGACGCGCTCGCGCAGCTCGCCCCAGGTGATCGTGAAGGCGTCTTCCTTCGTGCGGATCGCGACCTCCGCGGCGCGTTCGGCGGCGGTGATGCGAAACGCCTCGGCCACCGTGCTCGCATCGGCCGCCGGCGGGCGTGCCGCGCTCCCCATCTGTGTGACAGCCCCCTCCATTTGACTCTCCTCCTCTGCTGCTGGTGCGGGTGTTTCCGCGCCTTAGGATACGCCTAGATGAGCTCCGCGTTCGTAACCGGCGGGTCCGGCTTCGTCGGCGGCCGCCTGATCGAGCGGCTGCGAGCCGAGGGGCACGTCGTGCGCGCGCTCGCGCGATCTGAGGCCTCGGCCGATCGCGTGCGCTCGCTCGGCGCCGAGCCAGTGGCCGGAGAGCTCGCCGATCGCGCCGCGCTGCGTGCAGGCGCCGAGGGCTGCGAGCTCGCCTTCCACGCCGCCGCGACGCTCGGCGACTGGGGTTCGCGCGAGGAGTTCGAGCGCGGCAACGTGCAGGGAACCGAGAACGTCTTGCGTGCATGCGCCGAGGCCGGCGTGCGGCGCCTGGTCCACGTCAGCACCGAGGCCGTTCTGTTCGCCGGGCGCCCGCTCGTGCAGGTCGACGAGTCCGCGCCGCTGCAGCCCGACTCGAAGGCGCTCTACAGCGCGACCAAGGCGCGTGCCGAGCAGGCTGTGATCGCCGCCAACGGCGAGTGCCTGCAGACGGTCGTCGTGCGCCCGCGCTTCGTCTGGGGCGCCGGCGACACGACGCTCCTGCCGCGCATGGTCGAGCTCGTGCGCAGCGGTCGCTTCGCCTGGATCGGCGGCGGTGATCATCTGACCTCGACGACGCACATCGACAACACCGTCGAGGGACTGATGCTCGGCGCGCAGCGGGGGCGCCCGGGCAACGTCTACTTCGTCACGGACGGCGAGCCCGTCGTGTTCCACGAGTTCGTCGGCGAGCTGCTCGCCACGCAGGGCGTCGCCGCGCCCACGCGCAGCATCCCGACGCCCGTGGCGCGCGTGTTGATGAGCGTCGGCGAGGGCGCCGCGCGTCTGCTGCCCGGCGAGCATCCGCCGCCGCTCACCCGCTTCGCCTACTGGGTCTCCTCGCAGGAGTGCACGATCAGGATCGACAAGGCGGTCGAGCAGCTCGGCTACGCGCCCGTGCGCATGATCGCCGACGGGCTGGCCGAGCTGCGAGAGGCGCCGCGCTCGGAGTAAGCCGTCCCCGGTTTGGACCTGCGCGACGCGATGTCCTAATCGCATTCGTTCAAGCTGTTCCAGCATGCCGAACAACACCGCGCGGGTACCAGTGCTACCTTCTGGCAGCTCCTGCTCGCCGATAACCCCTGGACGCGGGCCAGTACGCATGACAGGCATTCGACTCCAGCGCTTGCTCACCCACTTGGCTGCCACGGCGTTGCTGATCGTCGCGGGAGCGGCCATGTCGGCGTCGTCCGTAGCGGCCGATGAATCCTCCGAAGCGCCTCAGGCTGAATTCACGGGTGCCGTTGGCTACGGGTTCGCGGCGGCGATGAGCGCGGACGGGAGCACTGCCGTGGTCGGACAGCTTGGCGACTCGACGTCGACTGATGTGCCGGGCGTCGCCCACGTCCTTACGTTCGACGGCTTTGACTGGACGCAGCAGGCAGAACTGACCGCCGGCGACCCGAGCTACGACATGCTGTTCGGCAACGCCGTGGCAGCCAGTGCCGACGGCAACACCGTGATCGTCGGCGATCCCGGTGAGTGTGGTTACGGTCTAGACAACTGCGAACACGGCGCCGCCTACGTCTTCGTACGCGACGGCTCGACCTGGACGCAGCAGGCAGAGCTGCGGGGCGGCCCTGGCTTCGGCGGGGCGGTGGCACTCAGCGGCGACGGGAACACGGCCCTCGTGGGCGCCGGTCTATCCGGCTTTTACGGATTCTCTTATGCCCCAGGCGGCAACGCCCCTCCGACTCTTTTTACTCGCAGTGCCACGACGTGGACGCAAGAAGCAACGCTCAGCGCCAGCGACGCCTCCGGCGAGTTCGACAACTTCGGACACTCCGTGGCTTTGAGTGCGGATGGCCGCACCGCCTTGATCGGCGACCCCACCCAAGACGAAGAAGCCGGCGCCGCGTATCTGTTCACCGGCAGAGGCTCGGAGTGGACCCAGCAGGCCGAGCTCACCGGCAGCGACGAGGTGCCGAGGTGGAACTTCGGCGCTTCGGTTGCCCTTGGTGCCGAAGGGCATGTCGCGCTTGTCGGCGCACCCGCCCCAGGGGCAGGATCTGCGTACGTGTTCGCCGGCGACGGCTCGACCTGGACCCAGCAGGCCGAGTTGACGCCGGACGACGCCGAAGTAAAGGCGTTCGATGGCTGGTTTGGCGATGCGGTTGCGCTGAATGGAGATGGGGATGTCGCGCTTGTGGGCGCTCCATGGGCCGAAGAAGCTCTGGGGGCCGCCTACGCCTTCGCGGGCGAAGGCGCGAACTGGAGCCAGCAGGCCGAGTTTGTTCTCGTCGACGCGACGCCATACGACTACTTTGGCGGCGCGGTCGCACTCAACGGCGAAGGGAACGTCGCGTTGATCGGTCGCTATGACCCCGGCGTCGACTTTTTCCGGGTGCCCGCGGGCCGTCTTGCGGTCCCTCCGCCAGGCCCAAAATTGCCCGAAACGCATTCGGAAGTTGAACATGCGTCGACCACGCCGGAACTGAGCGGCGCCCCGGCTGCTTCTGGCGATGGCGCCGGCGCGGAGCTGGCGAAGGTCGGCAGCGAGACGGTCTCGCCAGTTGCGTTCCCTGCTGCGCCGCGCGGGCCAAGCGCGGTCACGGCGATGAGGCGATACGGCGCGGAGGTCGTCTATACCCTCAATACGGCGAGCGACGTGCGCTTCACGATCGCCAAGGTTGAACCGGGTCGTACTTCCTCGGGCCACTGCGTCCGGCGCACGCAGGCCAACCGCGGCGCACGCAGATGCATATGGCTGCTGTCACTGCCGGGCGACTTTACGCGGACCGGTGGCGCTGGTGTCAATCGCTTCCGCTTCACGGGCCGCCTCGCCGGACATAAGCTGGCGCTCGGCAGCTTCCGGCTCATGGCCACGCCAACGGCCGGCGGGAAGATCGGACGTACGACATCGAGCTGCATTCCGCGTCATCAAGTAGCGACGTGGACTGCCGGTCGAAACCTCCTAGTTCTCGCGCACGACTCCAGGGCTGCTTGCGAGTCCCTTGTCGACCAGGTCGCGGGCGTCGCAGCTGACGAGCGCGCCTCCGGCTTGGTCAGACTGCCGCCACATACGCTGCGTCGTACACGGAGATCGTGTGTTCCTCGGCAACCTTGGCGGCGCGACTGAGTAGCGTGGTCGTCGAAGGGATGACCCCACCGTCGGCCGAGATCCGGTCGATCGCTTCCAGCAGTGGTGCGACGTGCTCGGGCGCGCGCCAGGCACGCACTGCCACGTTCGCGACCTCGTATCGGGCAAGGTCGAGTGTCGCGAGCGTGACGTCCGGATCAGTGAGAAGTTGCTGGGACGGTTCGTGAAACTCGTCATCGGAATCGAACGCCGCCAGGATGACGCTCGCGTCCAGCAGCAGCGTGCTCACGCCGGCCGCGTGGCTTTCACGCGCTCGGCGGCCGCACCACCATGTCGTGCCGTGTGCCGTAAGAGCGAGTCCATGGCTGCCGCGCGGTCTGTGCGGCGTCCGCGTAGCGCCGAGTCGGCGAATTGCCGCAGGACGGCGCTACGGGACGTGCCGAGACGACTCGCCTCGGCATCAACCTCGCTCAGGAGGTCGTCGGGCATCGACACCATAACCTTCGCCATGGACTCAGTATACCCTGGTATACAACGACCTGCATCGACTATGGATGGGCCGATGCCAACCGCTCGCCGAGGCCACCAGCGCATAGTTGCGCCCGTCGGCTCTGCCTGAGCCGGGCGACTACACGCGATAGCGCTCGAGCGCTTCGCGCCGTGCTTGGGCGTGATCGACGATCGGGTGGGGGTAGTGCTCGCCGATCACGCAGCCGGCCGCGCGCTGGACCTCGTCGGGCATCGTCCACGGCTCGCGCAGGTACTCGTCCGGGACGTTCGCCAGCTCGGGGACGTAGCGGCGCACGTAGCGGCCATTCCGGTCGTGCGTCTCCATCTGGCGGGCCGGGTTGTAGATCCTGCGGAAGACCGGCGCCGGATCGGTGCCGACCGAGGCGATCCACTGCCAGTTGCCGTTGTTGTTGGCCTCGTCTCCGTCCACCAGCAGGCGCATGAACCAGCGCTCGCCCCAGCGCCAGTCGATGCCGAGGTGCTTCGTCAAGAACGAGCCGACGACCAGGCGCGCGCGGTTGTGCATCCAACCCTCCTGGCGCAGTTGCCGCATGCCGGCGTCGACGAGCGGGTAGCCCGTCTGCCCCTCACACCAGCGCTCGAAGCGCCCGCGCGCCCGGCTCCACGAGAGCTTGCCGCGATAGCGCTGCTGGAACTCCGAGCGGGCGTTGCGCGGGAAGTGCAGCAGCACGTGATGGTGGAAGTCGCGCCAGCAGAGCTGGCGGCGAAACGCCGCGGGTCCCGCGCCGCCGGGCAGTCGCTGCTCGACCTCACGCGGCGAGATGCAGCCGAAGTGCAAGTAGGGCGAGAGGCGCGAGGTCGAGTCCTCGCCGAGCGCGTCGCGTCCCTGCCCATAGCCGCGCACGTCGTCCACGAGAAAGCGCGACAGCCGCTCACGCGCCGCGCGCTCGCCCCCGAGAGGCGGCTTCGTGACCTCCTGCTCCAACCCGAGCGCGCGCAACGACGGGATCCGCCCCTTGGCCAAGCGCGACGCCAACGCCGGCAGCTTGCGCGGCGCGGCGAGCACCTCGCGCCTGCGTTCGCGCTCCCACGTGCGATGGAACGGCGTGAAGATCGTGTACGGCTTGCCCGCCTGCGTATGCGGTGCAGCGAGCTCGTCGATCGCGCCGAGCCCCGGATGTCCATGCAGCTCGACGCCGCTGCCCTCCAGTGCGCTTCGTACGCGCTCCCCGCGCGCCCGCGCAAATGGCGTCACATCGCTGGAGAAGTGAAGCGCCCGCGCGTTCGTCTCGCACACGAGCTCGGCCAGCTCGCGCTCGGGTGGGCCTTGGCGCAGCAGCAGTCCGCTGCCGCGTTCGCGCAGCGCGCCGGCGAGGTCGGCGAGACACTCGAGCAGGAACTGGGTGCGCGGGCCTGACGCATGGCGACCGTGCAGCAGCGCCTCGTCGAGGCAGAAGACCGGCACGACGCGCTCGTCCTGCTCCAGCGCTGCCTGCAGCGCCGGGTGATCGTGCACGCGCAGGTCGCGGCGAAACCAGACGATCGCCGTCAAGCGAGATCAGCCGTCGAGCAGCGCCTTGCGGCGCAGGAAGTCGACCTGGTCTGCCGCGACCAGCTGCGGCCCCTCGCCGAGGAACGCGCCGAAGTGGTCGTACGGATAGCGGTGCAACTCGCCGCTCGGCGCCCGCTCGGCGAGGCGTTCGACGGCCTTGCGCGAGACGCTCACATCCGCTTCGCCGAGGCCTGCCCACAGGGGCGCATGCAGGCGCTGGGCCTTGGTCACGGGCCTGATCCCGGTGATCGACAGGAACAACCCCGGCGAGATCTCGTTGCGCCACGGCGAGCCCTCGGGGACGCTCGCCGCGAAACCGTCGGCCTCTCCCGGCAGCGTCATTGCCCCGTGCGCTCCCGGCTGAGCGGTGACTGGCACGAGGTTGTGCCGCCCGAGCTGGTCGGCCAGCGCGCGCGGAACCAGCCACGCCGACAATCGCGGCGGCGTGCCGAGCGCGCGGGGCAGCCCGTCGACCATCGGGCACAGCGCGAGCACCGCCGCGATGCGCGAGTCGGCCACCGCAGTCTCCACGGCGTGACCGCCGCTGAAGGAGAAGCCCCAGAGCACGATCCGCTTCGGATCGACGAGCTCGAGGCCGCGCGCGAAGCGCACCGCCGCGCGCCAGTCCTCGCGCTGTGCATTCGTGCGAACCCGCTGGCGCGGCTCGCCGCCCGAGTCGCCCAGGTAGCGGTGGTCGAACACGAGCACCGCCGCGCCGGCCGCCGCCAGCCGCTCGGCGTACGCAGGCAGTCCGTCGTGGCGAGTCAAAGAGAAGCCATGGGCCATCACCACGCAGCAGCCCGGCTCCCCGGCCGGCTCGTACAGCCAAGCCGCGCAATGCGAATCGCCCGATGGGAATGTCAGCTCGCGGCGCTCGATCTGCGAAGCCTAACCCGCCGACGCTGTTCCATACCGTCGCCTCGACGCGCCGGCTCGATGTCGAGCGCGGCCTCGTCCCGCTCGACTGACTACTGCGCGATTGCAGCCACGCCGTTGACGTCGTCCCCGGCGATCAACAGGAACTCGTTGCGCGCGCCCGCGCGGCGCGCTTCCCGGTAGCTGCGGTATTCGTCTGATTCATAAAAATCGTTTGCCGCCCGGCGGGACGGCCACTCGATGATCAGCAGCACCTGCGGCGGGGTGCGCTCGCCCTCGATCCGCTCGATCTGAGCCGTGCGCGCCAGGTAGCGCCCGCCGCGGCGCTCCACCATCGGCGTCACGTCGGCCACGTAGTCGGCGACCCAGCTCGGGTCGGTGACGTCCAGCTCGGCGACTGCGTAGTACTTCACTTCGCGCCCCTTCCGTTCGCTCACACCGATCGCGGATACTAGGCCGACCTCGACCTGTTCCTCGATCCCGCCGTGCGCGGCCGCGGGATCGGCGGCGAGGCCGTCGCGCAGCTCGCGCAGACGCTGTTCGCAGAGCGCGGCCATCACCGCGTCACGATCGACCCCTCCGTCGAGAACGCCGCCGCGATCCGCGCCTATGAGAAGGTCGGCTTCGCGCGCGTCGGCGTGATGCGCCGTTATGAGCGCGAACCCGACGGGCCCGGCTGGCGCGACGGCCTGCTGATGGAGCTGCATGCCGACGACGCGCATGCCGACGACGCGCACCCATAGACTGGCGCCATGGAGTTCCACACGATCGAAAGCGCCGGACAGCCCTTCGTCGTCTCACAGGAGGGCGAGGGGCCCGACATCGTGCTCGTGCACGGCTTCCCCGACACGCCGCACTCCTACCAAGCGCTGCAGGATGAGCTCGTCAAGGCCGGCTGGCGCGTCACCGTGCCGTGGCTGCGCGGGTACCACCCGGACACGATCGTGCCCGGGCGGCCGTATGACGGCGAGACGCTCGGCCGAGATGCGCTGGCGCTGCTCGATGCGATCGGCGCGTCGCGAGCGGTGCTCGTCGGACACGATTGGGGCGCGCTGATCACCTACGTCGCCGCCACGATCGCCCCTGAGCGCATGCGCGGAATCGTCACGATCGCGATTCCCCACCCCAGCCAGCTCGCGCGCACCCCCGGCTCGCTGTACAAGGCGCGCCATTTTCTCGCGCTGAAGATGCCCTGGGCCGCAGCCGGCACGCGCCGTGGCGACTTCGCCTATCTCGACACGCTGTACAAGCGCTGGGCGCCCAACTGGTCAGGCGCCGCACGCGAGCAGTCCCTGCGCGAGGTCAAGCAGGCGCTGTCTTCCAAGGCCACGCTCGAAGGGGCGATCGACTACTATCGCGCGCTGCCGCTGGGCGGTTCCAAGTTGTTCGACCCCCCGCCGCCCGCCGTGCCCAACCTGGTCGTCGGCGGTACCGCCGACATCATCGCCCCCGAGCTCTTTCGCGCGAGCGCCGAGCTGTTTCCAGCGCCGAGCAGAGCGCTGATCGTGCAGGGGGCCGGGCACTGGCCGCACCGCGAGGACGAGGCCGCCGTCGTGCCCGAGATCGTGCGCTTCGTCGCCGAGCTCTGAGGCGCACGGAGCGCACGAGGTCTCTCGCTCCCGAGCCGCGCTCGTACGTGCGAGCCAAGCGTGCTTAGATTATGCGTCGCGGCCGCATGAAGTCGCGAAAGACATACCCAGCACGCGCCCGTAGCTCAGTGGTCAACGGTTCTCTTCGGGGAGCCAAAGAGCAGCGGTCTTTCAAGCCGCAGGCCGCGGGTTCGATTCCCGCCGGGCGCACTCTTCATCGGCTCCGCGAGCCGCTCGAAATCTCCCGCACGGCCCGCGTTCGATACATCGGGTTATGTGTTGACATTTCGCGTAAAACATGATTTATATGGAGCAGCGGGAGCAGCGGTTCCGCCCACTCGGAGACATTGCAGTCGGGTGGTGTGAGGGTTAGACGACGAGGGGCCTTCAGTGGGTCTTTTTTCAGGTAGGCGGAAGCACCGGGGAGAGGCAGAACGGCCGTGAGGCTGTCCGGTTGCCAGGAGCAGCGGATGCTGCGAGCGCTGCACGGCCGCTGGCCCTACCGACGCTCACACTGCCGCCACGACTTGCATTGGCTCGTGCGTGTTCGGGCGCAGTCGGGGTCGTGGTGCTCGACGGGGCGCGCACATTCGATGGCGGGGCTGCCGGCGCATCGCCGGCGACCCCACGGCGCTTGAGGGACGCCGCGGGGCGCCTACCCGGCCAGCCCTGAGAGGGGGGCACGGGAGGCATGCAGGGGCGGGTGGCGATCCGGTGAGCCACCCGCCCTCGCTGCGTTCTGAGCGATCGCGTCGATCAGCTCGTCCCAGATCGCGCGCGGCAGGTCGTGCCCCATGCCGGGCACCCTCATCAGCTTCGCGCCCTTGATCGCGCGTGCCGTCGCGCGCCCGCCCGAGGGCCGCACGAGCGGGTCGGTCGTGCCGTGCACGACGAGCGTCGGCGCGTCGATCCTGCGCAGCTCTGACGTGCGGTCGCCCGAGGCGATGATCGCCGCGAGCTGCCGCCCCGGGCCGGCAGGATCGTGGTCGCGTTCCTAACTCAGCTTCGCCAGTTCGCGGATTTCCTCCGGGTCCCGTGGCAGGCCGCTCGAGCCGATCGCCGCAAACAGCCGCTCGAAGTGAGCGACATAGGCCTCGCGCCCGCCCTTGGGGCGGCGCAGGAAGAACGGGTAGAGCTTGAGCGCCGGCTGGCCGTTGAGCAGGGCACCCGTGTTGGACATGATCGAGACCAGCGAGCGCACGCGCTTGGGGTGGCGCGCCGCGAGCGTCTGCGCGATCATGCCGCCCATCGAGGCGCCGATCACGTGCGCCGGCGAGAGCTCGAGCTCGCGCAAGCAGACCCGCCGCGTCCTCGGCCATGTCCGAGAGCTTGTAGTGGGCCGCCGCCTTCGAGCGCGTGAGCAGCTGGCGGATGCTCGGCGCCGGCGCGCCGTCCAGGTGCGTCGAGTGGCCGACGTCGCGGTTGTCGAAGCGCACCACGAAGAAGCCCCGGTCGGCCAGCGCCCGGCAGAAGTCCTCGTGCCAGGCGACCATCTGCGTGCCCAGGCCCATGATCAAAAGCGCCGGCGGATCCGAGCGATCGCCGAACGTCTCGTAGCAGAGGGTTATGCCGTCGCCGACGTCGCAGAGCTGCTCATCCATGATCCAGGGACTGTAGCGTCCGCTCATCGCTAGGATCGCGTCGATGGATGAACGCGAGATCCGCGCGCTGTCGATCGACACGATCCGCGGCCTGGCGATGGACTCCGTGCAGAAGGCCAACGCCGGCCATCCCGGCACTGCGATGGCGCTCGCGCCGCTCGGCTACACGCTGTTCGAGCGCTTCCTGCAGGCCAGCCCGCAGGACACCGAGTGGCCCGACCGCGACCGCTTCGTGCTCAGCTCCGGACACGCCTGCGTGCTGCAGTACTCGCTGCTGCATCTGTGCGGCTACGACCTCTCGCTCGAGGACCTGCAGCAGTTTCGCCAGTGGGGCTCGCGCACGCCGGGACACCCCGAGCGCGGGCACACGCCCGGCATCGAGGTGACGACCGGACCGCTCGGGCAGGGCGTCGGCAACGCCGTCGGCATGGCGATGGCCGAGCGCTTCCTCGCCGAGCGCTTCAACCGCCCCGGGCACGAGCTCGTCGACCATCGCACCTACGCGATCTGCTCCGACGGCGACCTGATGGAGGGGATCAGCCAGGAAGCAGCTTCGATCGCCGGGCACTTCAGGCTCGGCAAGCTGATCACTCTGCTACGACGACAACCGCATCACGATCGACGGAACTACGGCGCTGTCGTTCGACTGCGAGGGACACACCGCCCGCTTCGCCGCCGAGGGCTGGCACGTGCAGCGCGTCGAGGACTCCGAGGACGTCGATGAGCTGACGCACGCGGTTCAGGCCGCGCGCGAAGAAGAGGAGCGCCCGTCGTTCATCTCGATCCGCTCGCACATCGCCTACCCCGCGCCGAACGCCGTCGACACGGCCAAGTCACACGGCTCGGCGCTCGGCGAAGACGAGGTGCGCGCGACCAAGGAAGTGATGGGCTTCGACCCCGACAAGAGGTTCTGGGTCGACGAGCGCGTGTACGAGCACATGTCCCTGCGTGAGCGCGGCACGACCGCGCAGCGCGAGTGGCAGGTGCAGCGCATGGAACCGTGGCGCGAGGCATTTCCAGAGATGGCCGCCGACTGGGACCTCGCCTGGAAGGGCAAGCTGCGCGACGGCTGGCGCGAGGCGCTGCCGACGTTCGCGGCCGGCGAGGAGATCGCCACGCGCTCGGCCGGGCAGAAGACGATGGCCGCCTTCGCCGAGTTCGCGCCCGACGATGATCGGTGGCGCCGCCGACCTGGTCGAGTCGACCAAGACCGTGTTCGACGGCGGCGGCGAGTTCTCCGCCGTGCACGCCGGGCGCAACGTGCCGTTCGGCATCCGCGAGCACGGCATGGGGGCGATCGTCAACGGCGCCTGCGCGCACGGCGGCATCGTCAAGCCATACGGCTCGACCTTCCTGATGTTCTCCGACTACATGCGCGGCAGCGTCAGGCTGTCAGCACTGATGGGGCTGCCCGTCGTGTGGGTGTGGACGCACGACTCCGTCGCCCTCGGCGAGGACGGTCCCACGCACCAGCCGGTCGAGCACTACGCCTCGCTGCGCGCGATCCCCGAGCTGTGGGTGATCCGCCCAGGCGACGCCAACGAGACGGCCGTCGCCTGGAGGCTCGCGCTCGAGCGCGAGGACGGCCCGGTGGCGCTGCTGCTCTCGCGCCAGAGCATTCCCGACGCTCGACCGCAGCGAGGTCGCGAGCGCCGACGGGCTGGAGCGCGGCGGCTACGTACTGTGGGACTCGGTCGAGGGTGTGGAGCCCGAGCTGATCCTGATCTCAACCGGCGCCGAGGTGCCGACCACGCTGCATGCCGCGCAGGCGCTCGCGAAGGACGGCGTCGTGGTGCGCGTCGTCTCGATGCCGTGCATGGAGCTGTTCGAAGCCCAGAGCGAGGAGTACCGCGACGAGGTGCTGCCGCCGGCCGTCGCGCGCCCGCCTCGCCGTCGAGCCGGGCGCGAGCATGAGCTGGTGGCAAGTGGGTCGGCACTCGACGGCGACGTGCTCGGCCTCGATCGTTTCGGCGCATCCGCGCCGGGAACGACCGTGTTGGAGAAGCTCGGGTTCACCGACGAGAACATCGTCGCCCGCGCCCGCGCCCTGCTGGCGCGCGAGCCCGCCAGATCGAGCTGAAAGGAGCCCCACCGTGTCCACCGCCGAGAACCTCACCCCGCTGCGAATGCTCTCGGCCCTCGGCCAGAGCGTGTGGATCGACTTCCTCTCGCGCGAGTCATCCGCGGCGGGCACCTGCAGAGGCTGATCGACGAGGACTCAGTCGTCGGCGCCACCTCGAACCCGTCGATCTTCCAGAAGGCGATGACCGCCGGCGACGCCTACGACGAGCAGCTGCGCGAGCTCGACCCCGAGCTCGCGATCAAGGACGTCTTCTGGACGCTCGCCGAGCAGGACATCAAAGACGCCTGCGACCTGTTTCGCCCGGTGTGGGACGGCGGCAGCGAGCGCGACGGCTACGTCTCGCTCGAGGTCGACCCCGGCCTCGCCTACGACACGCTTGCGACGTTCCGCGAAGCGATGCACCTGCACGAGATCGTCGAGCGTCCGAACCTGATGGTCAAGATCCCTGCGACCAAGCCAGGGCTCGCCGCGATCGAGGACGTGATCGCCAAGGGCAAGCTCGATCAACGTCACGCTGATCTTCTCGCTGCGCCGCTACGAGGAGGTCGCCGAGTCCTACGTCCGCGGGCTCGAGCGGCTCGTCGCCGAGGGCGGCGACCCGACCGCCGTCGCCTCGGTCGCGAGCTTCTTCGTCTCGCGGATCGACACCGAGGCCGACAAACGGCTCGACGAGCTCGGCGCCCGCGACGAGCTCAAGGGCAAGCTCGCCGTCGCCAACGCCAAGCTCGCCTACCAGCGCTACAAGGAGATCTTCACCGGGCCGCGCTGGGAGTACCTCGAGTCCAAGGGCGCCACGCCGCAGCGCGTGCTGTGGGCCTCGACCTCGGTCAAGAACCCCGACTACCCCGACACGATGTACGTCGAGGAGCTGATCGGGCCCGACACCGTCAACACGATGCCCGAGGAGACGATCCGCGACTTCCAGGACCACGGCAAGCCACGCGCACGGCTTGACTCCGAGCTGGTGCAGGCGCGCAAGGTGTTCGACGACCTCGCCGCCGCTGGCGTCGACTACAAGGACGTCACCGACACGCTCGAGCGCGAGGGCGTCGAGAAATTCGCCGGCGCCTTCGACGAGCTGCTCGCCGCGCTGCAGCAAAAGCGCTCGGCACTCGCGTCGGCCTAGCGCCGAAGGACGAGTCGAGCGCACGCCGCCCCCGCGCGCCGGCGCTCAGGAGTAGGGCGTCGGGATCAGCACGCGTGATCCGCAGCGGGCCCGACGGGAACGCCTCCGCGTGGAACGTATAGGCGCGGAAGCTGCGCCCGTGCAACGTGACCGGCGCCGCTTGCCGGGACCGGACCGAGCGAGTAGCCGAGCGTGCTCTTGACGAGCTGCTTGAGCCCATGTACATCAGCACGTCCAGGCCGGCCAGCCGGTTGGCCAGGCGCTTGTAGCCCTCGTCGTCCTGGATCGAGAGCGAGAAGCTGCCGATCGTGCGACCGCCTGCAGGCGCAGTGGTGCCGTGACGGGGGCGAGCACGTACGGGCCGCCGACGTCTGCGAGCAGCCGCCCGCCGGCGCTCACGCGCAGGCGCACGATGTGCTGGTGCAGCAGCGCTTCGATCGCGCTGCGCGTGCCCTTCGGATCGCGCCGCGCGACCGCGTGCAGCAGCGCTGCGTTTTCCTGCACGCGACGAACCTGCTTGACCGTGCGCCGTCCCGCCTCGCCGTCGTAGATCAGGTGCGCGATGCGGCTGATCGTGTTGACGACCGTGTCCTCGTCGCTCGTCCCGCACAGCGATTGGACCGACTCGATCGTGCGCAACAGGTAGACGCGCAGCGGGGCGCCTTCCGGGTAGGCCTTTGCCGCGTAGGAGGTGAACTGGTAGGCCACGCCGTCCTTTGTCAGCGTGCCCTGGGTCGGCAGCGGGCCCGCCGGCAGCGGGAACGAGCCGGCCACCGTGCGTGCGTCCTGCGGCGTGCGCGCCGAGCGGATCACCGTCGTTGCCTCCGCGATCCCGTTCGTCTCGGCGACGATCCCGCCCGCCGCCCACACGCTCGTGACGTAGTCGGCGATCGGCCGGCTGTCCGCTCCCAGCAGCGTGCCGCGCAGCGGCGCCAGCGCCGGGCCGCCCAGTTCGATGAGCACCTTGCCGCCGCGCACGACGCGCAGGTTGGTCAGGTGGCCCGTGGCGATCAGCGCCCGCGCCGCCGCCCGCGCCGAGCCCGCATCGCCTGCTTCCACCGCTGAGCGCAGCGCGGACGAGCCCTCGATCATGTGCGCCGCGCTGGCCGTCCGTTCGCTGTCGATGCCCTCGCCGTAGACGCGCGTCGCGACGTGGCCGAGCGCGCCCAGCACGCTCGCGCCGCACGATCCGGGCGTCGCTGTGTCGACATCTGCGCTGGCCTCCTCGCCGCCGTGCGGCAGGCCCGCGCCGCAGCCCGTCAAGGCGAGCGCGGCCGCGATCGTGCTCGGCGCAGCGAGTGCGAGGACGATGCGGGCCCCCTTGCGGCGACTGCCGTTCTTGCGCACGTTCTTGCGCACGATCACGCGGGGAACCATCCACGCAGATCCTAAGTCGTGGCTAACGACCGCGGTGAGATAGCTTTCAACGATGCCGAGCGTGCTGATCACGGGGGCCTCGACCGGCATTGGCGAGGCGACCGCGCTGCGGCTCGCCGGGGCGGGGTGGACCGTGCTCGCCGGGGTGCGCAGCGAGGAGGCCGGGGAGCGGCTCGTGGCCAAGGCTCCCGCCGGGCGGATCGAGCCGGTCACGCTCGACGTGACCGACTTCGCGCAGATCGCCAGGTGGCCGGGCGCGTCAGCGAGCTTGGCGGAGATGGCGACTCCTCGCCCGGCAGGCTCGACGCGCTCGTCAACAACGCCGGCATCGGCTACGGCGGGCCACTCGAGGTGCTGCACCCCGACGACCTGCGCAAGCAGTTCGACGTCAACGTGCTCGGGCAGGTCGCCGTAACGCAGGCGCTGCTGCCGGCGCTGCGCGCCGCGCATACCAATCGGGGCACAGGCGGGCGGATCGTGTTCATGTCCTCCGTCGGCGGTCGCGTGGCGATGGCCTTCACCGCTCCCTACGCTGCCTCCAAGCACGCGATCGAGGCGATCGGCGACGCGCTGCGCGTCGAGCTGGCAGCTCGAACGTGCAGGTCGCGCTGGTCGAGCCCGGCTCGGTCGCCACGCCGATCTGGGACAAGGCGCGCGAGACGGGCGATCGCGTGATCGATGCCGCCGCGAGCTGCAGCAGCGAGTACGGGAACGTGCCCGCGGCGATTGACAAGGCGCTGCAGGACACTGCCAAGCGCGGCGTGCCCGCCGAGCAGGTCGCGCGAGACGATCGAACGCGCGCTCAGTTCGCGGCGGATGAAGTCGCGCTACGTCGTCGGTCGCGACGCGCGCGCGATGATCCTCGCCAGGCGGCTGCTGCCCGACCACGTCTTCGATCGCGTGGCCGAACGGGTGCTGGGGCGTTGAGCGGGCGCTCACGCCGGCGGCGGGTACACGGCCAGCCACGCGAACAGGCTGGTCGTGGCGGCGTGCGTCTGCAGCATGCCCGGCCGCGCGTTCTGCGGCGCGAGCGTTTCGCCGTTCCAGGACAGCAGGTAGAGCCCCTCGCCGTTGCGCGCGCGTACTCGACGTTGCGGGCGTTGTCGGCGGCCATCGCGTACAGCGTGCGATCGTGTTGCAGCGCGTACAGCGCGAGCAGCCACTGCAGGTAGATCGCGTCGTACTGCGGCGAGAAGTCGAGCAGGTAGCCGAAGCGTTTGAGCGAGCTCGCCTTCAGTTCGTCGGATCGTTGGCAGTCGGCGGCGGTGCCGGTCAGTTCGGCACAGCACCGCCTGCGCGTAGATCAGCGGGCCCTCGATGTAGTCGATCGGCGTCGGGTTCAAGCTGCTGCCCGCGTACAGGCCGTCGGCTTCGCTGAAGCCGCTCGTGTTCGCCCACGCGAGGAACCGCCGCGCCTGGCCGAGCGCGAAGCTCGAGCTTGGTCTGCTGGTAGAGCAGCGCCGCGAGCAGCGTGTCGGAGGCGAGCGCCGCGCCGGCCTTGTACGGGTGGGTCGGTGTTCCACCAGATCCCGCCCGCGCGCGCGTCCCAGCCGGCCGCGCGCGACGTAGTCGCAGCGCCCGCTCGGCGTCGTTCAGCCAGCGCTTCGATGCCGGTCGCGCGGTAGGCGTTGACGAAGGCGAGGCCCCACCAGCCGTTGTCGTCGAACCATGTCTCGGTGCTCGCGCTGCGATCGCCCGGATACGGCGAGTAGCCCGGCAGCGGGCGCAGCCCGCGGTTGAGGTAGCGCTCGGCGCCCTCTGCGAAGCGCGTGACCGCGCGCGCGGTTGGCTGCCGTCGGCTGAGCGATCGCGATCGCGTCGAGCGACTCGAACAGCGGCACGATGTCCCAGATCGTCGCCAGCGGGTAGCGGTCGTGGTCGCCCAAGCGGGAGTCGTACCAGCCGAGGCGGTGGTCGGCCCAGCGGGCTTTGGCCTGGGCTACGCCGGTCTGCGCGAGCTGGAGGTAGTGCTGCTGCGCGGGCGCGAGCCGTGGCGACGAGGACGCTGTGGAAGCCGCCTCAGCGGATGCCGCCGCGGCGAGCGCAGCGGTGGCGGCGAGGATCGGTGCGAGCCTTCGCATGGGTGCTGGAACACGCACGTGACGTCATTGTCGCGTGGGTCGACGACGCAGGTGAAACAATGGGCATGTGTCAGCTCGTAGACAAGGCGTCTTCGCAGGTGCGCTGCTTGCCGTGACCGACGTTTGCCGTGATCTGGGCCTTGTCCGCCCCTGATCGTCATCGCGGCGACGGGAACGTTCCCTCGCCCGGCCGCGAGCTCGGGCCCTGGCTGCTGGCGGGCACGCTGGCGCTGCTCGGTGCCGGCGCGCTGGTGGCGGCGCTGCTGCTCGGTGGCCGGACGGGATCGAGTGAGCGTGTGGAAGCACCGCCGGCCGTGCCGGTGGTAGCAACGACTCCCGTGCCCAGCCCCGCGGCGTCGGCGAACGTCCTGGCCAGGGTCGGCGCCTCCCACCCGCGCCGCGGAAAGGCGACTCGTCACGGGCATGCGGCGGCACGCATCGACGCGCGCCCGACCGCGCATCAGCAGCAGCTCGACGCGGCGCGCTTCGTCGATCAGACTCAGACGCACATCGCGACACGGTGGATGGAAGGCTTCTACCCGATCTACGCCGTCGCGCAGCGTACGTTCGGCGTCAACTGGCTGCTGATCGCCTCGATCCATCGTCAGGAGTCGGCCTTCTCGACGGCGCCGGACACGTACAAAGGCCTGAACTTCGCCGGCTGCTGCGGCGGCCCGATGCAGTTCAACGTGACCAACGGGCCGGTGCCGACGTGGCGGCTCGTCAGCGACTCCTTCCGCTATGGCCGGCGCCCGTCGCGTTACGATCACCAGACGGCCAAGCATCCCTCGCTGTACGACGACTTCGACTCAATCATGGCCGCCGCGCACCTGCTCTCAGCCGACGGCGCGAGCTACTCACTCGACGCCGGGGCGTGGAGCGCGGCCTATGCCTACTACGGCCACGACGCGACCGGCGTGACATATGCCGACCAGGTGCTCGCGCGGGCGATCGGGTGGTCGCAGCGTGGGTTCTGCGTCAACTGCGGGGTTGACACACGGCTGGTCGAAGCGGTGCACGCGGCTTATGGGGCGCCGGTGCTGGCGGCGCTGACGAAGGCCAGCGCCGCCCGGGTCCGCTAGGCGGCGTCGGCTTGCGCCATCAGCTCGCCGGCGACGCGGTCGGTCGCGCCGTTGGTCCCTCCGAGCAACCGCCGCGAGAGCTGGGCGCGGCGGAAGTACAGGGGGGCGTCGTGCTCCCAGGTGGCGCCGATGCCGCCGTGCACGGAGATCATCGTGCGCGAGGCGGTGTCGAGCGCGCGGCCGGCGACGGAGCGCGCGGCGCTTGCGGCGAGCGGGAACTCGCCGGGTGCGCCGTCGCGGGCCCAGCCGGCGTAGTAGAGCAGCGAGCGACCGTTGTCGAGCTGGCGCAGAACCTCGGTGAGCGAGTGCTTGACGGCCTGATAGGAGCCGATGGCGCGACCGAAGGTGTGCCGCTCCTTGGCGTATTCGACGGACACGTCGAGCGCCGTTTCGACGCTGCCGAGCGACTCGGCGGCGATCAGCGACTGCGCGAGGTACCACGCCGATGCGAGCGACTCGGCGGGCGCGTCGAGCACGAGCGCGGGCGCGTTCTCGAGCGTCACGTGCCCGAGCGAGCGGGTTGCGTCATAGCGCGTGGTCGCCTCGACGGTGACGCCGGAAGCGTTGCCCTCGATCGCCACGCCGACGGGCTTGCCGTCGAGCAGCGCGACGCCGACGAGCACGTCGGCGTCGGGCGCGTCGGGCACGAACGAGAGCGTTGCCGCTGACGCGTACGCCGTCACCGTCGGAGCTGGCCGTCGGTGCGCCGGGGCGCTGCAGGCCGCTGCGCGGGTCGACGGTCCATGTGCCGGACAGGTCGTCGGGCGGGCTGACGGGGAGGTAGGCGGCGCGGCGCTCGCCGGTCGCGAGGTCCTCGAGCAGCGACGCGCCTGCGGGCGAGTCGTTGAGGATCGCGCTCGCGGGCAGGTGCCCGAGCAGCCCGATCGGCGCGATCACGCGCCCGCACTCGCCGAGCACGAGCATCGCGTCGAAGGCGTCGAGCCCGGCGCCGCCGTGCTGCTCGTCGATCAGCAGGCCGGGCCAGCCGGCCTCCTTGGCGGTCGGCCACAGGTCGGGGATCGCATCGACCTTGCCGTCGAGCGCCTCGCGGGCGGCCTCGAAGGTCTTGAAGCGCGACAGCGCTCCGCGCGCGGCCTCGCGCAGGAACACCTGCTCGTCTGAGAGAGACAAGTTCACGTCGACACTCCTTTGGTCGCGTTCGACTGGATCATGCCGCCGCCGTTTCCTTGGAGCGCAGCTCGGAGAAGGGGATGCCCTTGTCCAGACGCGGCGCAGGGGGTAGACCGAGCACGCGCTCGCCGATCGTGTTGCGCAGGATCTCTTCGGTGCCGCCGGCCGACTTCAGGCCGGGCAGGAAGGAGATCATGTAGGCCCACTCGCCGTCCTCGGCGAGCGCGTCGGGGCCGAGCGTGTCGGCGATCAGATCGCCGGCTTTGATCGCGCCGCTGACGATCGTGATCTTGGCGAGGCCGGACTCGGGGCCGGGCACCTGCCCTTTCTGCAGCGCCGAGAGCGTGCGGTAGCCGGTGAAGCGCACGGCGAGCAGTTCGCTTGCGATCTCGCCGAGCGTGTGGCGCACCTCGTGGTCGCGCCGCGCGTCGGCATCGCCGGCGATCGCCTGCGCGAAGCGGTTGGAGTTGTAGCCCATGCCCTCGCTGCCGAGCCCGATCGTGACGCGCTCGAACATCAACGTGGTCAGCGCTGTGCCCCAGCCGTTGCCGACACCGCCGACTACGGCGTCGGCGTCGATCGCAACGTCGTCGAAGAAGACCTCGTTGAACTCGGCCTCGCCGGAGATCTGACGCAGCCCGCGGACGGTCACGCCCTGTGCATCGATCGGCACGATGAACATCGTCAGGCCCTTGTGCTTGGGCACGTCGGCGTCGGTGCGCGCGAGCAGCAGGCCGTAGGAGGCGAACTGCGCGTTGGTCGTCCACACCTTCTGGCCGGAGAGCCTCCAGCTGCCGTCGTCCTGCTGGCGCGCACGCGCCTGCACGGCGGCCAGATCGGAGCCGGCTGCGGGCTCGGAGAACAGCTGGCACCAGACCTCGTCGCCGTGCAGCATCGGGCCGAGGTAGCGCGACTTCTGCTCGTCGGTTCCGTGCGCGATGATCGTCGGGCCGAGCATGCCGACGCCGATCGCGTCGAGGATGCCGGGCACTCTGACCTTGGCGATCTCCTGGTTGCAGATGACCTGCTCGATCGGGCCGAGGCCCTGGCCGCCGAACTCCTTTGGCCAAGTCACGCCGGCCAGGCCGCCCTCGGCGAGCTTGCCCTGCCAGGCACGGCGGGCGGCGATTATCTCCGACTCGTCCTGGATCGCGTCCGGGCCGCTCACGATCGGCGCTTCGGACTTGTGCTGATCGAGCCAGGCGCGCACCTGGGCGCGGTACGCAGCCTGGTCTTGTGTGTCGTCGAGATCCACGGCGTTCTCCTTTGGCTGACTGACCAGTCAATCTATAACGAGAACGGTACTCCTCGGGGCCGGGCAGTGCAGCTTGGAAGCGAAGGGTGGCAGGGTCTCGCTTTCTCGGGGATCGATATCAGGCCCCTGCGGGCATCGGCGGCTCGACGACGGGTGCTTGATGGTAGACCCCCTGAAAGGCGCGGTCGAGCAGCTGCCGGGCCTGCGTGCCGGGGTTGCGCGAGTTCAGCACGACGACGCCGAGGCGCACGCCGCCGCGCTCGGCGGTGGCGACGAGGCAGCGCCCGGCGGCGTCGGTGAAGCCGGTCTTCAGCCCGGTGGCACCGGGGTAGTGGTAGATCAGCAGGGGGTTGTTGTTGTAGAGGTAGACCTTGCCGCCCTTGATCGGGAGCGGCAGCTCGCCTGCTGTAGGTGCGGACGATCCTGGCGAGGCGCGGCTGCTGCTCGTCGACGCGCGCAAGCACGGCGAGGTCGGCAGCGCAGGAGAAGTTGGAAGCGTCGACGTAGCCGGAGGGGGAGGAGTAGCGGGTGCAGCCCATGCCGAGCTGTGCGGCGCGCTCGTTCATGCGCTTGACGAAGCCGGTGATGCTGCCGGCGACATGTTGGGCGAGCGCGATGGCGGCGTCGTTGCCGGAGGGCAGCAAGCAGGCCGTAGAGCATCGTCTCCAGGCGCACGTGCCTGCCGAGCGGCAGCACGCCGATCTTGGAGCCGGCGGAGTCGACGGCGGCTTTGGTCACGAGCACGCGCGCGCTGGGCGGTTCTGCTTCGACGGTCAACAGCGCGGTCATCATCTTGGTCAGGCTGGCGATGCGCAGGCGGGTGTCGGGGTTGTGCTGCCAGAGCACCTGGCCGGTGTCGAGGTCGAAGAGGATGCCGGCGCGGGGTGGGTGGTGGAAGGCGATGTGCACGACGTCCTCTTGCGGCAGGCCGAGCCCACGCAGCGACAGAGCGGGCTTGCCGAGCGGCAGGCCGATGGCGGAGAGCGTTGGCTTGACGACGGGCTTGGGACGGGCGGCCTTGGCGGTGGCAGTCGAGGCTCGGCCGCCATGATCGTTACCGCCGCCGGATTTGGAGAGCCCGACGACGAGCGCGACGGCGAGCGCGGCGAGCAGCGCGAACGCACCGAGCCCGATCGCTCGGCGGCGCCGGCGGCGCCTGCGCGCGAGTTCGCGCCGCCGCAGGCTTTCCTCGAAGGTCATGAAGGGCGGGCTCACGATGCTCAGCGGGGAGGATTGCGCAGCGCGCCGACGATCCCGACGGCGAGCAGCACGAGGATCAGGATGGAGATCAGGCTGGCGATGGTGAAGCCCTGTTCGATCGCGGCGGCGACGGTGAGGAAGGCAAAGCCGGCGATGAAGACGAGCACGGCGCCGAGCACGAGGATCCGTCGCATCGGGCTCAGTACACCGGTTGCGGCGGCGGTCGTTTAGCGGAGCTGCGGTCGCGGCGGGCAAAGGCGCGGATCAGCAGCAGGCCGAAGACGAAGCCGCCGATGTGCGCGAAGTAGGCGACGCCCTGCCCACCGCCGAGCGGGCCGGAGAGTCCGGCGGCGCCGAACCAGAGCTGCTCGATGAACCAGAAGCCGAGCAGCAGCACGGCGGGCAACTCGACGATGGTGGCGAAGAAGACGATGAAGATCAGCGTGATCACGCGGGCGCGCGGATAGAGCAGCAGATAGCCGCCGAGCACGGCGGCGATTGCGCCGGAGGCACCGAGCGTGGGGGCGGTGGAGTCGGGGCTGACGAGCACCTGCGCGCCGAGCGCGACGAGGCCGCCGAGCAGGTAGAAGGCGAGGTAGCGCGGGCGTCCGGTGGCGTCCTCGACGTTGGGTCCGAAGATCACCAAGAAGAGCATGTTGCCGAAGATGTGCAGGAAGCTGCCGTGCAGGAACATCGAGGTGAAGGCGGTCTCCCACGTGGCGGGCCGGCCGGGCGGCCTGCCACTCACACCGTGCATCCCCTGGCAGGCAACGGTGCGGACGGCCCCTTCGGCGCTCTGCACGGTGACGACGTCGCAGTGCTTGCCGGGGTGTGTCAGCTCGTAGGGGATCGCGCCGTAGTGCACGGTCACGTTGTCGGAAGGACCGCCGAAGAAGCTGCCGCCGTGGCGGATCGAGAGCAGGTAGGCGAGCACGTTGACGAGCACGAGCACGACCGTGACGATCGGAAACCGCTCGAGCGGGATGTTGTCTTTGATCGGGAACATTCGGCGCAGACCGCGCGCGGGTCTGCGCCGGCGTGACAGAGTCGCATTCTGCTGAACGCGCTTCTCGGCCGCGCCACGCACGGCCGCGGGGCGCTACGCGAAGGCGCTGACGGGTCCGTCGCGGCGGACGGCTGCTATGACCCCCAACTCGTCGATCACGTTGACGTCGTTCCAACCTTTACCGTGCCATTTACGGAGTGGCTCGAGGTCTGGATCTTGCTCCAGCCAGGCTCCGGTGACCTCGTGCAGCGGATCGTGGAGAACCTGCTTGAGCAGCCCGTTGGACTGACTGAGCAGAGAGTCTTTGCGGCCTTTGCCCTTCGCTTTTTTCGCGCAACGCGAGTAGTAGCAGGCGGCGTTGTAGCGCACCTGCCAGTTCACGCCGCGTCGATCGCGCGGGATGTAGCTCTCCTTGTTCTCCTCGCCAAGCAGCCGTCTCACTTCTGCGCCGGCGTCGTCTTTGTCGCAGACGACTGGTTTCGCCATTTCGTATGTGGTGCGCATTTGAAGTCGCTCGCGGCTGAACGGAGTGATGAAACGCTGAAAATATCGACGCGTTCCCGCTTTCCGCTCTCGCGGGACGCAGAACGTCTCCAGCCAGCGCTTGACGACGTGCCCCCATCGCAGATCTTTGACGAGGTCCTCCAGTATTTCGCGAGCGGCATCGCGACAGGCTTGTTCGTCTTTGAGGTCGAGCTTTTTTAGTTCGGCCTGGATTGGGTCCGCATGTTCGGCACAGGCGGCGAGCGCGATCGCGGCGCGGTAGCGCGGGCCGTATGCGTAGCTCCAAAGAGCGCGGAGTCGCAGGTAGGTTCGGGCGGCGTTGAACATTTCCTTTGGATCGTCCCGCTTCCCGGCAAGGACCTCCTGCGCGGCGCCTAGCTTCATCGCGACGGACAGATTGCTCGGGTCGTGCTTCAAGGCGCCTTTGTACTGTTCGATCGCTTTCTCGTACTGCTCCGCAGTCGCGGTTTCACTGCCTTTGCCCGCGATGTAGTCATCCCCCTTGACGAGCGCTTCGAGCGCTTTTCTATTGCGCTCGCCAAAGCGTGACCAGTTGGGCGTGCGTCGCCGCAAGGGGTCGCGATCGAGGATGTGCGTGATCGCGCACATTGCGGCTGCGTCAGCGGCATCCACGGGATTTTTCCTCCACTGCGTGAACGTGTCGAGCACGCGCCCACTCGAGAGGTCGGTGAGGGTGACGGTGCAGCCCTTGGTGGGTGCTCCGGTGCGCGATCGCACTACGGCGTCGACGGTTACGCCCGACTTGGGTATCAAGGCGGGAATGAGCCCGACGAGCGCGGCGAGCGACTTCGCGTTGGGTACTTCGGTGTCCTTCAACGTGGTCGCGACGGCTTCGGGCAGGCCTCCGCCTGGAACTAGCGTGGCCCCGAACAGGTGCTGCTCGGAGAGCCGTTGCTGGATCTGGGCGGAGATCGCGAGATCGGGCGGGTTCTTTTCGCTGTCGGCATCGATCACCGAGCCGACGTTCACCACGCCGGGGCGCCGGCTGATCACGAGGGCGAACGCGGTTCGGAGAACGAGCAGCGCTGCGACCGCGAGCAGTACCCAGTCAGTGAGGTCGAGACCGAGGTTGGCGAGCCAACTCCTGGCTCCGCCGGCGCCGGTCACCTTCGCGGGCACGTTGTAGTGCTGCTTCACTGTCGCGATGTCCCGCCGCCGGAGTTGGTCGACGGCACAGGCTGGGGCACCGCTTTGCAATAGTGCTTCAAGGCGCTCGGTCGCCAGCTTGTGCAGTGGTTCGATGGGTACCACGCCGGCGGCTTCCTGCAGCGTCTTAGTTTCGTGACAGATCTGCCCGGCGGGATGGGCGCGACCTACGGCGACTCCGACGAGTGCCACTGCTATGACCACTGGCAGCCAGTAGCGCACGCGCGCACACTACCAGTCGGTGCTTTTCCAGTGCTTGAAACTTTAGGCCCGCGCGGCCAACGGCCCGACCCCGTCACGCGCCTGCGGCACGTGCTGATCTGCGTGATAGGAGGAGCGCACGAGCGGCCCGGCGGCGACATGGTTGAAGCCGAGCTCGTAGGCGGCTGCCTCCAGGGCTGCGAACTCGTCAGGGTGCCAGTAGCGCACGATCGGCAAGTGGCGCTCGGAGGGGCGCAGGTACTGCCCAACGGTGAGCACCTGAACGCCGTTCTCACGCAGCACGCCGAACGTCTCGACCATCTCGTCGTGGGTCTCGCCGAGCCCGACCATCAAGCCGGACTTGGTGACGACCTGGCCTTCGCCCATCTCGCCGGCGATCCGCAGCACGCGACAGGAGCGCTGGAACTCGGAGCCGCGCCTGGCGATGGGGTAGAGGCGGGGCACGACCTCGACGTTGTGGTTGAACACGTCGGGTCGCTCGGCGATGACCTTGGCAAGTGGCATCTCCTGGCCCTGGAAGTCGGGCGTGAGCACCTCGACCTGGCACTCGGGCGCCTGGCGGCGCACCTGGCGAATCACGCCGACGAAAGCTGAGGCGCCCTTGTCGGGCAGGTCGTCGCGGTCGACGGAGGTGATCACGGCGTGGCGCAGCCCCATGCGCGCGATGGAGCGGGCGACGCGGGCGGGCTCGAGCGGGTCGTTCCAGGTGGGCTTGCCGGTCTTGACGTTGCAGAAGCCGCAGCGGCGGGTGCAGGTGTCGCCGAGGATCATGAAGGTGGCGGTGCCGCGCTCCCAGCACTCGCCGACGTTGGGGCAGGCGGCCTCCTGGCAGACGGTGTGCAGGTTCTCCTCGCGAATCAGCTCAGTCAGCTCGCGATAGCGCTGCCCGCCGGGGGCGGGCACCTTGAACCAGGGCGGCTTGCGCTCGCGCAGCGGACGCACGTCGGAGCCGAGCACCTTGAGCACGTCCATGCCGCCGGGGTTGGCGCGGGATCGGGTGGCGCTCATGCTCCGACCGCCTGCAGCGTCGCGGGGGTGATCGATTTGATCGGCTCCGCCCCTGTCGGGGCTGCGCATATGGCCGGCAGGGGCGCGATGCCGAGGCGCGCGGCGGAGACGAGCCGCTGGCGCCTGCCGTGGGCCTGGCAGAAGAGGTAGGCCATCTCCTTGCGAAAGCAGGAGAGGCCGGGCGCGCGGGCGGCGCCGAGCTCGCGCGCGACGGAGGTCATCTGCACGTCGGGCAGCCCGCAGGCGAGCACCCAGGAGAACGGCTCGAGGTCGTTGTCGACGTTGACGGCGAAGCCGTGCGTGGTGACACCGCGCGAGACGTGCACGCCGATCGAGGCGATCTTGCGATCGTCGACCCACACGCCGGTGTAGTCGATCCCCTCGTCGTGGCGCGAGCGAGCCGCGATGCCCTCGACGCCGAGCGCGTCGACGATGGCCTCTTCCATCGTGCGCAGGTAGCGGCCGATGTCGTCGATCCCCATGATCGGGTAGCCGACGAGCTGGCCGGGCCCGTGGTAGGTGAGCTTGCCGCCGCGGTCGGTGTCGGCGATCGCGATGCCTTTGGCGCGGTAGAAGTCCTCGGGGAACGGCAGGTCCTGGGCGCCGGCGCGGCGCCCGCGCGTGTACACGGGCGGGTGCTCGAGCAGCAGCATCAGGTCGGGCAGCTCACCGGCGATTCGGCGCTCGCGCAGCGTCTCTTGCAGGACGACGCCGTCGGAGTAGGGCACATGGCCCAGATGGCAGACCCAAAGCTCGTCGTCGACGTTGCCCATCGCTCGCTCCAGCCTAGCGCCGGAACGGGACGGCATCATGACAGCAACATAGTTGATGCTATGATGCTCAAATGCGCACGACGGTCACGCTCGACCCGGATGTGGAGGCGAAATTGAAAGCGACGATGCGCGAGCGCGGCATCTCGTTCAAGGCTGCGCTGAACGACGCGGTGCGGGCGGGGCTCGACGCGCCCGCCTCGGCCCCGCATCCGTTCAAGGTGAAAACGGCTCCACTGGGGGTTCGCATCAACATCGTCAAGGCGAATCAGATCGCAGGAGAAATGGAGGATGAGGAAATCCTCCGCAAGATGGAAGAAGGCAAGTGAAGCTGCTCGACGTCAACCTGCTGATCTACGTGGTGGACGAGGACGCTCGAGATCACGAGGCGACGTTGAGATGGTTCGAGGAAGTCCTGTCGGGAACCGAGACGGTCGCCTTTGCGTGGTTTGCACTCCTCGGGTTCCTTCGCATCACGACACGGTCGCAGGGTGCGCGCGACCCGTGGCCGATCGAGTCCGCCCTGGATGAGATCCAGCGCTGGCTCGCCCAGCCGATCGCCACGGTCATCCATCCCACCGACCGTCATGCAGCAGTGCTGCGCGACCTACTCGCCCCGCTGGGCGCGGGCGGCAACCTG
Organism: uncultured Solirubrobacteraceae bacterium; assembly: GCA_963704495.1. Taxonomy (GTDB): domain Bacteria; phylum Actinomycetota; class Thermoleophilia; order Solirubrobacterales; family Solirubrobacteraceae; genus Palsa-744. Next base: position 575,433 of record OY969911.1, read on the forward strand.
ACGAGCGATGCTCACCTCGCGGCGCTGGCGATCGAGCACGGTGCGACACTCTGCTCACACGACAACGACTTCTCCCGCTTCCCGGGCCTGCGCTGGGAGGACCCGCTTGCGGCGTAAAGGTGCGTCAGCGCCGCGGCGTCCCGGCCGCGCCTTCCGGCGTGGCGAGCGCGCTCCGCGCCGGATCGGTCGCGAGCAACGAGTAGACGGCGTCGTCGCTCTGGCGCTCGTCGCTGACGCGGTACGCCTGGCGGGCGACGCCCTCGAGCTGGAAGCCAAGGCGCTCGGCGACCGCGCAGCTCTGCCGGTTCTCGACGTCGGCGCGGATTTCGACGCGCAGCAGGCGATGGCTCTCGAAGCCCTGTTCGACGAGCGTGGCGACGGCAGCGGTGACGACCCCCTTGCCCTCGCTTGCCGCATCGAGCCAGTAACCGATCGCGCCGGCGCGGTTCGCGCGGTCGATCGTGAGGCCGACCACGCCGGCAAGCCGCTCGGCGGGGTCGACGATCGCCCGGCTGAAGCCGCTTCCATCCTGCTCCAGGGCGCGAGCGCGGCCGATGAAGGCGAGCGTGTCCTCGCGCGTCTGCTCGCGCGCCCAGTGGATCCAGCGGGCGAGCCGCTCGCGGTTGTCTTCGATCAATGCGTGCAGCTCGTAGGCGTCGCGCGCTTCGAGCGCGCGCAACTCGTATCCGCCGACAGGGCTCACAGCGTCAAAGAGGCCGGCGTCTGCAGCAGCTCACGAATCCGCGCGAGGAACTCGGCGGCGTCGGCGCCGTAGAGGATGCGGTGGTCGCAGACGAGCGACAGCGTCATCGTGTGTCGCGCGACGATCTGCTTGTCGCGCACGACGGCGCGTGCCTCGACGGAGCCGACGGAGAGGATCGCGGCCTGGGGAGGGTTGATGATGGCGCTGAAGCTCTTGATGCCGTACATGCCGAGATTGGACACGGTGAATGTGCCGCCGCCGAGCTCGGGCGGCGTGACGGTGCCGTCGCGCACGCGCCCGGCGAGCGCTCGCGCCTCGCGGGCGATCTCGCCGAGCGCCTTGGAGTCGGCGTCGAACACGGTGGGCACGACGAGCGCGTCCTGCGCGGCCACGGCGACGCCGACGTTGACGCGCGAGTGCAGCTGCAACGTGCCGTCCTTATAGCTGCCGTTGGCCCGGGGGTACTCGCGCAAGGCGAGCGCGGCGGCCTTGACGACCATGTCGTTGTACGTCGGCGCGTCGTGCGAGGAGATCCGCTTGAGCTCGGTGCGCAGCGCCACACAGGCCTCCATGTCGACGTCGCACTGCAGCGTGAAGTCGGGGATGGTCGCCTTGGACTCGGCCATCCGCCGCGCGATCGTCTGCTGCATGCGTGAGAGCTCTTGCGTGGTTGTCTGACCCTTGGCCGTGCTCACGTCCTCGCGCGCGCCGCTCGCGGGATGGGCCTCGGCAGAGCTGGCGGTGGGAGGAGCTGCGCCTGCAGCCTCCGCCGCGGTCGCCGCCCTGGCACCGGAAACGGCGCCGGCGGCGGCCTCGACGTCGGCCTTGACGATGCGCCCGCCGGGGCCGCTGCCGCTGAGCGAGGCGAGATCGACGCCCTGCTCACGCGCGACGCGCCGGGCCAGCGGAGAGGCCTTCAGGCGCTCACCCTGCTCGCCGACGCTCGCCGCCTCGTTCGCGTCGGATGCGGCGGCCGCGTCATCCTCGCCGGCTCCGTCGCCGCCGCCGACACGAGCGATGACCTGCCCGACCGGCAGCGTGTCACCCTCGGCGGCCACCCGCCGCAACGTGCCGTCCTGGTCTGACTCGTAGACCATGGCGGCCTTGTCGGTCTCGATCTCGACGAGCTCCTCGCCGCGGGCGACGTGCTCGCCGTCTTGCTTGAGCCAGCGCAGGATCGTGCCCTCCTCCATCGTGTCGGACAGGCGGGGCATGACGATCTCGGCCATCAGCGCGGCACCTCCCGCGTGGCGGCCGGGCCGGCGGGCGCGCTGAGGCCGGGCGTGCCGATGCCGAGCGTGTCGAGCACGGCGCTGACGATCTGCGGCTCGTGCGGGTAGGCGATGTCCTCGAGTGGCTTTGAGTAGGGCATCGGCACGTCGGCGCCGGAGACGCGCCGCACGGGCGCGTCGAGGTCGTCGAAGGCCTGCTCTGAGATCAGCGCGGCGAGGTTGGCGCCGACGCCGCCGTGCGGCCAGCCCTCCTCGACGATCACGCAGCGGTTGGTCTTGTGCACGGAGGCGAGGATCGTGTCGAGGTCGAGCGGGCGCAGCGTGCGGGGGTCGATCACCTCGGCGCTGACGCCGTGCTGCTCGGCGAGCGTGGCGGCGGCGCGCTCGGCGGTCAGCGCCATGCGCGAGACGCCGACGACGGTCACATCGGAGCCCTTGCGCGCGATCCGCGCCTTGCCGAAGCCGACGAGCTCGTCCTCACCGTCGGGCACCTCGCCGCGCATGCCGTAGAGCGACTCGTGCTCGATGAAGATCACGGGGTTCTCGTCACGGATGGCACTCTTCAAGAGTCCCTTGGCGTCGGCGGCGGTGGCCGGCACGGCGACGAGCAGGCCGGGGATGTGCAGGAACAGCGCCTCGAAGCAGTGCGAGTGCGTGGGCCCGAGCTGGTGTCCGGCGCCCTGGGGCATGCGCACGACGAGCGGCACGTGGGCCTGCCCGGCGAACATGTAGTGGATGTGCGCGGCGTGGTTGACGATCTGGTCGAAGGCGAGCAGCGCGAAGTTGATCGTCATCAGCTCGACGACGGGGCGCAGCCCGGCCATGGCGGCGCCGACGCCGACGCCGACGATCGTGTTCTCGGAGATCGGCGTGTCGCGCACGCGCTTCTCGCCGAACTCCTCGAGCAGCCCGTCGGTGACCTTGAAGGCACCGCCGAACACGCCGATGTCCTCGCCCATCAAGAAGACGCGCTCGTCGCGGCCCAGCTCCTCGCGCAGGGCGGCGCCGAGCGCCTCGCGGTAGCGCAGCTCGGCCATCAGGCGCGGTCCTCGCCGTGCGCCAGTGCGTCGCTCATCTGCTGCGGGATCTCGTCGTTGCCACCGGCCTGGGAGAGCTCGCCGGAAGGCGCGCCGTCGCCGGCGGCGTCCTCGGGGTCGGTCGTGCGCACGGAGTACCAGCCGCTCGAGCCGTCGCCGAGCACATAGACATCGTCGTACAGCGTCTCGGGCGCGGGGAAGGGCGAGGCCTCGGCGAACTCGACGGCGGCGTCGACGCGCGCGATCGCGCGCTCGTCGACCCGGCGGCGCTCGTCCTCGTCGATCACGCCCTCGCGCTCCAGGCGCTCGCCGAAGGCGGGGATCGGGTCGCGTTCGCGCCAGTGGGCGACCTCCTCCTTGGAGCGGTACTGCTCGGGGTCGGCCATTGAGTGGCCACGGAAGCGGTAGGTGACGGCCTCGACGAGCAGCGGGCGGCGCTCCTCGCGCACGCGGGCGACGGCCTCGCACAGCACGGCGTATGTGTCGAGCACGTCCATCCCGTCGCAGCGCATGCCGGGCACGCCGAGGCTCTCGCCCTTGCGCTGCAGGTCGGTCACGGCGGAATGACGGCTGAGCGAGGTGCCCATGCCGAACTGGTTGTTGGTGACCATGAACACGACGGGCAGCCTCCACAGCGCTGCGATGTTGAGCGTCTCGCCGAAGGTCCCCTGGTTGGAGGCGCCGTCGCCGAAGGTGCACAGCGTGACGTCCTCGGAGCCTTCGTAATCGGAGGCGAGCGCGAGCCCCGCGGCGATCGGCAGGTTGCCGCCGACGATCCCGTAGCCGCCCATGAAGCGCCGGGCGGCGTCGAACATGTGCATCGAGCCGCCGCGCCCGCCGGAGCAGCCGTCGGCACGCCCGAACAGCTCGGCCATGACGTTCTCGGGCGGTGTCCCGCGCACGAGCGCGTGGCCGTGGGAGCGGTAGGTGGAGATCAGGTAGTCGCGCTCGCGCAGGGCGCGCGCTGAGCCGACGATCGTGGCCTCCTCACCGATCGAGAGGTGCAGGAAGCCGCCGACCTTGGCGCGCGCGTACATCTCTCCGGCGCGCTCCTCGAAGCGGCGAATCAACGTCATGGTCTCGAGGAACTCGCGCGCGACGGAGGGCTCGGGCAGGCTGCGAGGCGACTCCAGTGCATCTGTGGGCGGCTCGTGCACGCTTCCCATCAATCCACGGTACTCCAGCGCGCGAGAAACTCCGGCGCCTCGAGCTGAGCGAGATCCTCGCGCAGCTCGCGCGCCATGCGCGAGGCGGCCTGGGGCGGGAGATCCCAGAACAGCGCGACTTCGCCGTCGTCGACGTCGACGAGCTCGATGTGGTCGACGCGCTCGGCGTCGGCGAGCAGCGCCGGCGTGCGCCCACCGCGCGTCACGATCAGCCGGTAGGCGGCCTTGGCCTTCACGGCGCGGCGCCGACGAGCTCGAGCATGCGGGCGGCGGCCTGCTCGACAGCGCGCTCCCCTTCGAACAGATCCTCACCGACCACGATGGCGGGTATCTCGATGACTCCAAGCTTGGCCGCTTCGTTTGTGGCCGCGGCCAGCCTGCACGGCGACCGAGCCGAGCTCGACACCGCGCGTCACGGCGGCGGGGTGTATCTCGCAGGCGGCGGCTGCGATCAGCACGTTGTCGAGCTGCCCCAGATCGCGCCCGCCGGCGAAGGCCTGGCGGAAGGCAGCCTGGGCGAAAGGCACGGTGCGCCCGATCGACTTGGCGTACGTGGCGGCGCGCATCGCGACCACGCTGTCGCAGGGGAATGGCTCGGGCCAACGCAGCGGCTGCAGGGCGAGCTGCGCTGCGCGGTGGGCGACGTCCTCGCGGAAGGCCTCGCGCTCGCTCTCACAGCGCCACGTCGCCCAGCGCTCGCCTCCTGGCAGCTCGCTTGCGAGCACCGGGCGCCACTCGGCGGGGCCGGGCAGCTTGTGCAGCACTCGCTCGGCAGCGAGGTAGGCGAGGGGGCTTGCCAGGTCGAAGTAGAAGGCGGCTTGGGGGCTCACGAGCAGAGCGTATCCCCGCAGACAGCACCTTCTCGAGGCCGCCCGGCCGGAGCATAGCGAACTGTTTGTCGGCTCCTCGCCCAGTTGTGGTCTGGCTGGTGGCGGACATAGATAACTACCAAAATTCAATAGGGTGATGTGCTATAGTAATTCACAAATGGTGGGTTTTGAGTTGGAACTATCTCCCGAGGCCTTCCGTGAGGAGCTGGAGACGGTCAAAGATCACCGCCGCGCGCTAAAAGCCAGGGATCACCAGCTAGCGCGGCACCAATCCTGGCTCGAACAGGGAATCGAGTACGCCGACAGTCGTACGCTTGCCGGATCCCATGGTGGGCAGCCTGAGAAGGTTGTATCGCCGGAGACGATCTTCGACGCGAGTAGCTCCAAGCCGACGATCCGCCAAGCCGTCGTGCTGGTGATGATCGCAAGTCCGTCTGAGCGACTCTGGAGGCCGGCCGAGGTGATCAATGAGATCGACCACCGTGGATGGCTTCCGAAAGCAAAGACAGCTCGCCAAATGGTCCGCAACAGGATGCTCTCCATGGTGGAGAAGGGCGAGCTCGTGAGGCGTGAGCCGGGCCGGTACTACCAGCTGGCCTCTGACATTCGAGCCGCCGGTCTCTAACGAGAAGAGCAGGACAGTCAGCTTTGCCGCGAGATCGCCCGTAGCTCCACGCAGGGGTTTTTCTAAAAGACCCACCTAAACCTTGAAAAACCCCCCCGACACGGTCGATAGTGATGTTATCCCCCCGGTCGCTTAGGTGGCCGGGTGCGAGGCCCGCGCTGCGGGCCTCAGCGATTTAAGGACCCCACGTAGCTGGCTTGCGGAACGTGCCGTTTGCGTCGGTGAGTTCCTCGGGAAATTGTGCGCTGGCCACCGGTCCCGAGCGCAGTTGCTTGAAGAAGGTGCCCTGGAGGTCGAAGCTGCGCTTCTTTGCCGGGTGGGGATTGACGATCCCAACGAACATTCCCAGCTCGTTTCGAGCCATGGCGACTGGTTCCTTTAGGTCCGCATCGTTCGAGACAACAATGGCGACCTCGCAGTCTTTGCGAAAGGCATCGAGCAACAAGTGGGACCCGAGGTTGACATCGGATCCCTTCTCCTCAGTCTTCAGAACTTCGACGGTCTTTGCTCCGCCCGCTCTGGGTTTGGCGAGTGGCATCCGCGTCGGCCTCGTCTGAAACTGACCGAGATGGACCGACAGGCACGAGATGGTTTCGAGCGCTCGTAGATAGGTCTGCTGACGCACGGGCTGTTGGGCATCTGCAGGACGGGCGTCGACCAGGGCCGTGAAGTACCGAATTCGATTGATCTCGTTGCGGGGAAAGAGCCTTGCGCACAGGGCGAGCGGATCGAGCCATCGATTCGGCGTGTCCTTGAGGGCACCGTAGTAGAGGTTGAAGCCGTCGATGTATACATTTGTACGCCGAGTCCGCATGTCAGACCAGTCTATGAGGCCGGTCATATGCATTCCACCACCGAGTTCTGTGCGCCACCTCGCGGCCCGGCGAGCCTTCCCTTCGGCTCAGCCGTGAATCAACCAGCCGTCGGCTGCGCGCCCGGCTTCCATGACGGCCTCGGACAGCGTCGGGTGGCCGTGGATGATGCGGCCGACCTCGGCGTAGCCGCCCTCGAGCAGGCGCACGTTGACGAGCTCCTGGATCAGCTCGGTGGCGCGCGTGCCGACGATGTGCCCACCGAGCAGCTCGCCGTACTTGGACTCGCCGACGAGCTTGATCATGCCGCCGGTGTCGCCGTAGACGACGCCACCGCCGACGGCGCCGTATTGGACTTTGCCGACGACCACGTCATAGCCCTGCTCGCGCGCCTGCTCCTCGGTCAGCCCGAATGAGCCGACGTTGGGCGTGCAGAAGGTCGCACGGGGGATGTCGGCGTAGGCGATCGGGTGGGTCTCGAGACCAGCCGAGTCCTCGGCGGCGATGATGCCCTCATCAGACGCCTTGTGCGCGAGTGCGGGCCCCGGGACGAGGTCGCCGATCGCATATACACCGGCCCGGCTCGTTCGCATCGCACCATCGACCTTCACCAGGCCGCTGCCGCCCTGTGCCCCGGACGGGGTATCGAGCTCGACGCCGGCCTCGGCCAGGCCGAGCGCGTCGACGTCGGCGCCGCGCCCGGCGGCGATCACGAGGTAGTCGACCTCGAGGCCGGCGTCCTCGCCGTGCGTAAACGTGACGCTGTTCTCGCCGCTCTTTACGTCGGCGATCTCCTCGCCCGTGTGCACGCTCACGCCCTGGCGCTTGAAGCCGCGCTCGACGCGGCGCGAGACGTCGACGTCCTCGGTCGGCAGCACGCGGTCGAGCGCCTCCATCAGCCGCACCTCCGAGCCAAGGCGGGCGTAGCCGGAGGCGATCTCGGCGCCCGAGGCGCCGGCGCCGACGACGGCGAGGCGTGCCGGCAGCTCGCTGAGCGCCCAAGCCTGCTCGGTGCCGATGATCCGCTCGCCAAACTCGACGCCTGGGATCGAGCGGGAGACGGAGCCGGTGGCGAGGATCACGGTGGCGGCTGCGTAGACGTTCTCGCCGACGACGACGTGCCCGTCGGCGTTCAGCGCGGCGTCGCCCTCGATCACGTCGATCTTGTCTTTCTTGAACAGGCCGCCGACCCCCGAGGTCAGCGTGTTGACCACTTTCTCCCGGCGCGCCTGTACGCCGGCGAAGTCGACGGTGACGTCGCCGACGCTCAAGCCGTACTCCCCGGCCTCACGAATCTCCGACAGCAGGTCGGCGGAGCGCAGCACGGCCTTGGCCGGGATGCAGGCATAGTTCAGGCAGCGCCCGCCGAGCTTGTCGCGCTCGACGACGGCCGTCTTTTTGCCGAGCTGCGCGGCGCGGATCGCGGCCACGTAGCCGCCCGGACCGGAGCCGATGACGATGCAGTCGTACGTGTTCTCAGCCATCCGGCCTGAGCCTATCGAAGCGTCTCTCGCTCCCCGGCTTGCACTCGGCCCATCACGCGGATCAGCTTCCAGAACAGCCAGCCGCCGAGCAGCACGCTGAGCAGGCAGATCGCGGCGGCGAGCAGCGTCGAGGCGACTACGAGCGCGAGCGAGGTGACGATGATCTGGAAGGCGAGCAGCGCCTCGAAGGCGAGCACGGCCCAGTAGCGATGCCTGTACATCCCCTGCGCGAGCAGCACGAGCACGATGGCGAGCAGCGCGGCGCCGGGCAGTGAGCCGCCGTGCTTGCTGAGGTCGTGCACGCTGGCGGCGCCGGCGATCACGCCGACGGCGAGCACGAGGCATACGCCGATCGCGAACCGCAGCGACGTCGGCCACTCGCGCTCGCCGAGCGGGCTGAGCGCGGCGCGTGCGAGCTCGTCGCGTTCGCCGCGCGGCACGCGCGGCGGCTTCTCGCTCTCGCGTGGGCTCGACACGCGTTGCCCTAGGAGCGCTCGTCGAGCTGGGTGCGCAGCGCTTCAGAGGCCGCCTGCGGGTTCTCGGCGTCGGCGATCGCGCGCAGCACGACGACACGCGTGGCGCCGGCGTCGAGCACCTCGCCGAGGTTCGCAGCGTCGAGGCCGCCGATCGCGAAGAACGGCACGGCGGCGTGCCCGGCCGCGTAGCGCACGAGCTCGGTTCCCACGGCGGGACGCCCCGGCTTGGTCGGCGTCTCGTGCACGGGGCCGACGCCGACGTAGTCGACGAGCGGCGTGCCGTCGTCGGCCGTCGGCGCGGCGTCTTCGATCTCGCTGGGGGCGTGCGTGGACAGGCCGATCAAGAGGTCCGGGCCGACGATCGCGCGCGCCTCGGCGACTGGCATGTCGTCCTGGCCGACGTGCAGCCCGTCGGCGCCGGACTCGCGCGCGACGAGCGGCCGGTCGTTGACGATCAAGAGCGCGCCGAGGCGCTCGCACAGGGCACGCGCGGCGTTGGCCACGGCGACGAGCTCTTCGTCGCCGAGCTCCTTGTCGCGCAATTGCACGACGTCTACCCCACCGGCGATCGCCGGGCGGATCACCTCGGGCAGCGCGCGCCCGCCGGGGTTGGCGTCGCACACGAGATAGAGCCGCGCGGCGGCCAGTCGCTCCCGGCGGTCGGAGCCGATGTCAACTGCGAGCATCTCAGGTGCAGTCTCGCAGGCGCGCCGCCACGCGTGGCTCGCAAACGCCCTGCCTGCCGGGGGTTGCGAGCCGCGGATCGGGGCTAGCATCAACGTATGGCCAACCTCAGCGGCTCGCGCGACGTGCTGGTGATCGGCGGCGGCGTGATCGGGCTGTCGCTTGCGTGGCGTGCGCGTGAGCGCGGGATGTCGGTGACCGTGCTCGAGCGCGACACGCTCGGCAGCGGCACCTCGCAGGTCGCAGCCGGGATGCTCGCGCCGGTGGCCGAGGCCGAGTTCGGCGAGGCCGGGCGGCGCGTGCTCGAGCTCGGTCTGCGCTCGGCAGAGCTGTGGCCGGCCTTCGCCGAGCAACTGCAGGCGGCCTCGGGCGTCGACGTCGGCCTGTTGCGAACGGGCACGCTGATGCTGGCGCGCGACGAGGACGAGGCATGCGAGCTCGAGCGCCAGGTCGCCTTCCGCGACGGGCTCGGGCTGGCGACGAGCAGGCTGCGCGGCAGCGAGGCGCGCGAGCGCGAGCCGGCGCTCGCGCCGAGCACGCGTCTGGCGCTGGAAGCGCCGGACGATCACTCGGTCGATCCGCGAGCCGTGCTGGCAGCCCTGCGTGTGGCATGTGAATCGGCGGGCGTCGAGCTGCGCGAGCACGCGCGCGTTGAGCGGGTGCAGGCCGACGCGGGGCGCGTCGCAGGAGTCGCGCTGGCCGACGGGCAGTCACTCGCCGCCGGCCAGGTCGTGCTCGCGGCTGGAGCATGGAGCGCGCAGATCGCCGGTGCCGAGCTCGATCGCGCTCGCCCGGGCGCGATCGTGCCGGTACGCCCGGTGCGCGGCCAGCTGCTGCGGCTGCGCGATCCGGCCGGCCCGGGTCTCCTGCGCAGGGTGATCCGCTTCGAGGGCGGCTATCTCGTGCCGCGCGCCGACGGGCGCTACGTGCTCGGCGCGACAGTCGAGGAGCGCGGCTTCGACGTCGAGCCCGACGTGGGCGGTGTCTATGAGCTGCTGCGCGAGGCGCGCGAGGTCGTGCCCGGCGTCAGCGAGCTGAAGATCGAGGAGCTGTGCGTGGGGCTGCGCCCAGGAATGCCCGACAACGCGCCGGCGATCGGAGCAGGCTCACCGGACGGGCTGATGCTGGCGACGGGGCATCACCGCAACGGGATCCTGCTGGCGCCGCTCACGGCTCGGCTCGGCGCGAAGCTGCTCTGCGGCGAGCAGATGGACGCGGGCGAGCTCGCACTGCTGGACGCATGCGACCCGCGTCGCTTCGCGAGCAGCTCAGCCGAACAGCCGATGCTCGTTGAGGCGGTGCTTGGCTGATGGACGTTCGTCTGCTGCAGCGGGGGCACGCGTGATCAGGCTCAACGGCGAGGACTCTGACGTGTCCCCCGGCGAGACCGTCGCGGCCGTGCTCGCGCGCCTCGAGCTTTCGCCGGAGGCGCGCGGCGTCGCGGTGGCCGTCGACGGTGAGGTCGTGCCCCGTGCTGAGTGGCGCTCGTTCGCGCTCGCCGAGCACGCGCGCGTCGAGGTGTTGACGGCGATGCAGGGAGGATGATCGCGGGATGAGCGAGACGATCGGTTCCGGCCGGGTGGCGCAGTCCGGCGACGCAGCGGCGAACGGCTCGACGCCGAGGCCCGAAGCGGCCCGAGAGGAGCTGACGATCGCCGGGCGTACGCTGCGCTCGCGGCTGTTGCTCGGCACGGGCGGCTTCCCGTCACTGGCGATCATGGCCGAGGCGATCGCGGCGAGCGGCTCTGAGCTCGTCACCGTCGCGCTGCGGCGCGTCGACCCGGCTTCGCGCGGCTCGCTGATCGACGTGCTCGCGGAGGCCGGAGTCGAGCTCTTGCCGAACACGGCCGGCTGCTACACGGCACGCGACGCTGTGCTCACGGCGCGCCTGGCGCGCGAGGCGTTTCAGACGGACTGGATCAAGCTCGAGGTGATCGGCGACGAGGACACGCTGCTGCCCGACGCGCCCGAGCTCCTGCGCGCCGCCGAGGAGCTCGTCGACGAGGGCTTCGTCGTGCTCCCGTACACGACCGACGACCCCGTGCTCGCGCGGCGGCTGGTCGACGTGGGCTGCGCCGCCGTGATGCCGCTCGGCTCACCGATCGGCAGCGGCATGGGCATCCGCAACCCCTACAACCTGGCGCTGATCCGCGAAGCAGTCGACGTGCCGCTGGTGCTCGACGCCGGCGTCGGCACCGCCTCCGACGCGGCGCTCGCGATGGAGCTCGGCTGCGACGCCGTGATGGCAGCCTCGGCGATCTCCCGTGCAGAGGACCCGGTACGCATGGCGCGCGCCATGCGCGCAGCCGTCGAGGCCGGCCATCTTGCCCACGGTGCCGGGCGCATCCCTCGCCGTACCTACGCGACCGCCTCCACGCCCGAGCAGGACCTGCCCGACTTCAGTCTGACGACTTCGATCGTGCCGTTCATCGAAGCCGGGTGAATCGTGCACTCGTAGTTGATCACGCCTGGCTTGAGCGCCTTGATCGAGAACGTGCCGCCTTCGCCGAAGTCCTTGGAGGCAAACTTCTGTGACCCACCCTCGCTCGTGACGTTGTGGGCGACTTCGTCGAAGTTGGTCCACTCGATTGTGCTGCCGACCTTCACCTTGACTGTGTCAGGGGCGATCGCGATGTTGCGGTAGGCGATCCGTACAGTGCCGCTCCTCACCGGTCCCGTCGCCGGAGCGAACTTGGGCGTGGTCGTGGCTTTCAGACTGCCCTTGCTCGTGCTCTGCGCCGGCGTGCTCGACGAGGACGAGCTGCTCGAGCCACAACCCGAGAGCAGTGCCAGCGCTGCGCACAGGACCGGTATGGCGAGGCGTCTGCCCATCTGCCTGCGCACCCTAGCCTAGACTGGCTCGTCCATGCCGCAGCACTTCCTCACAGGCGCCGAGCTCTCGGCGGGCGAGTTCGACGCGCTGCTGACGCGTGCGCTGGAGCTGAAGGCCGACCCGCTCGGCTCACGGGCGCTGGCGGGCCGCAGTGTTGCGCTGGTCTTCCAGAAGCCCTCGACGCGCACACGGCTGTCGTTCGACGTCGGCGTGCACGAGCTCGCCGGCCACCCTGTCGTGCTGCGGGCCGACGAGCTGCAGCTCTCGCGGGGCGAGCCAGTGCGCGACACGGCGCTCGTGCTCTCGCGTCACGTCGCCGCCGTCGGCGTGCGCACGGGGCCGCACGAGATGCTCGAGGAGCTCGCCGAATACAGCACGGTCCCCGTGATCAACATGCTCACAGCCGAGCACCACCCGTGCCAGGCGCTCGCCGACCTGCTCACGCTGCGCGAGGCGCATGACTCGCTGCAGGGTCTGCGCCTGGCCTATGTCGGCGACGGCAACAACGTCGCTCGCTCGCTCGCGATCCTGGGCACGCTCGCCGGGCTCGACGTGGCCGTCGCCTCGCCGGCCGGATACACGCTCGAGGCAGACCTCGCGCTGCCCGCCGAAGCGAGCGGCAAGCTGACGCTGCACGAGGATCCCCGCGAGGCGGTCGCCGGCGCGGCCGCTGTCTACACCGACGTGTGGGTCAGCATGGGCGACGAGCAGACCGCCGAGCACCGCCGCGAGGCGCTCGCCGCCTACCGCGTCGACGACGCGCTACTCGACGCTGCCGCGCCTGGCGCATTCGCGCTGCACGACCTTCCGGCACACGCGGGTGAGGAGATCACCGCCGAGGTTCTGTATGGCGCGCGGCAGCGCATCTGGGACCAGGCCGAGAACCGCCGTCACGCACAGAAGGCGCTGCTCGAGCTGCTGATCGGTGCGGCGTCATGAGTGCGTTGGATTTCTCTCAATCAATTAATAAAAATGAGAATCCCGCCGAGGACTTCGTGCGTCCACAGCGGGGCGACGAGCTCGAGCTGACGATCGAGTCGCTCGCGTTCGGCGGTGAGGGGATCGCGCGCATCGGCGACGGCGGCTACGTCGTGTTCGTCGCCGACGCCGTGCCCGGCGATCGCGTGCGCGCGGTCGTGCACAAGCGCAAGCGCAGCTACGCGCACGCGCGCACGCTGCAGGTGCTCGAGCCGAGCGCCGAGCGGATTGCGCCCGTCGCGGACCATCCGGGCGTGCCCTGGCAGGTGCTCCCGTACGAGCGCCGAGCTGCAGATCAAGCACGAGCAGGTCGGCGAGGCGCTCGCGCGGATCGGGCGCCTCGAGGGCTTCGAGCTGCACGACATCGTCCCCGCCGTCGAGCAGTGGCGCTATCGCAACAAGCTCGAGTACTCCTTCGGTGAAGACGGTGAGGACGCCGACGGGGGTGAGCTGGTTTGCGGCTTCCACGCCCCTGCCGGCGCCAACAGGGTGCTGGCGATGGACGATTGCCTGCTCGCCTCAGAGCGCGGCAACCTCGCGCGCAAGCTCGCGCTCGATTGGTGCCGCGCCGAGGGGCTGACCGCATGGGATCGCGGCCGGCGCTCAGGTGCCGGCCCGGCAGGGCGCCGCGGCGGGCACCGCCGCGAGGAGCGCATCGGACCGGCCGCCGACGGTCGCGCCCGGCTGCGCAACCTCGTCGTGCGCGAAGGCCGCCACACGGGTCAGCTGCAGGTCCGTGTCGTGACCAGCGAAGGCGAGCTCGAGGCCGGGTCGCTCGCCGCCGCTCTCAGCGAGGGACTCGGCGAGAGCCTCTGCGGCGTGCTCTGGTCGCGTTCGGGCAGCCTCGCCGAGACGACCGCCGGCGGTGAGACCGAGCTCGTATGGGGCGAGGCCAAGCTGGGAGAGCGCCTCGGCGAGCTCGACCTGCAGATCTCCGCCGAGGCCTTCTTCCAGACCAACACCGAGATGGCCGAGCGGCTGTACGGGCTCGTCGTCGAGTTCGCCGCGCTCGAGGGCTGGGAGCGCGTGTACGACCTGTACAGCGGGATCGGCTCGATCGCGCTCACGCTCGCACCGCGCGCGGGCGAGCTGTGGGGCATCGAGCTGATCGAAGCGGCCGTCGCCGACGCGATCTCAGGCGCCCGCGCCAACGAGGTCACCAAGGCCAACTTCTTCGCCGGCGACGTGCGCCTCGCGCTGCCCGAGCTCTTGCAGCGCGCCGGGCGCCCCGACGTGCTCGTCGTCGACCCGCCCCGCGCCGGGCTCTCCAAGAAGGTCGTGCACCGCATCATCGACGCTTCGCCCAAGCGGATCGTCTACGTCTCGTGCAACCCCACCACGCTCGCCCCCAACGCCGCCGAACTCGTCGAGGCCGGGTGGACACTGCGAAAGGTCGCGCCCGTCGACATGTTTCCGCAGACCCACCACATCGAGTGCGTCGCGCTGCTCGAGCGGCAATAGGTCAGGCGACGCGTCTCTTTCGCGAAGCTGACTGAAGTTCAGGCGGCATCGTGCGCTGGAGATTCGACCGTGCCTGCCGTGAGCGCAGACAAAGACTTCGCGACCGCCGCCGGTCGACCTGACGTCATCTGCACGAGCTCAACGCCCGCACCTTGCGCCACGGCACTCAGCTCGGCAGGCACGTCGCCGGCGAGCACGAGCACTCCTCTGGCGTCCGCGCCGCGCTCTTGGCGATAGCCCTCGACCTGTGCCTCGACCTGCGCCACGGCTCCCAACAGCGCTCCCGGCGACCGTGACTTGATCTCGATCACGAACGGGTTCCCCAGTGTGTCGCGAGCCACGATGTCGGGGCGCATGTGTCCGACGCGTGGCTCCGTCTCGACATCCCAGTTCCGCTCGCGAAGGAATTCGGCGGCCGCCTGTACCAGCTGCTCGTGCGAGGCAGCTGCGAAATACGAAATAACGCTGTCGACCAAAGGAGTCATCGCCAAGCTAGCTTCTTTCCTCTTGAACTCCACATGAGGCGAGCCAAAGACATTATGGCGACCGCAAACGCCGTTATCGAGCCGTACACGAAATTTCCGGACGCATTCAAGAGCAGCGCGATGCCAAGGGCAATCGCGCTCACAACTCCCGTGACGATAGGTCCGAAGAGCTGATCGCGAAGCAGCTTGCCGACACCCACGCTCGCCGTCGCAACAACGTCACCGGGCAGGTCGATGAGCTCGAGGGAATGAAGCCTAAGGCTCATCTTCTTGGGCTTGAGCTGCTTGCCTCCCTCAAGGATCGCTTCCCATACTTGTTCGCTGCAAGCTCGCAGACGCCCGGTTGAAGACTCGACATAGACCTCTCCCTCTCCCTCTGTGCTCCAGGCCATGACGGTCAGTCCTTTCGGCGTTTGGGCCGCATAGGTCACACCTTCGGCACTCTTCTGTGCCTCGGTCCACAACTCGCTCTCACGGAGAGCGCTGGCGTCGTGCGCGCCGTACTTCTTACGCAGAACGTCGACGACGTCTCCGCGCTTGTACTTGACTACGAACTCGGCCCGCATATCTCCATTCCGCAGATTCATTCGAAGGACCGGCAGGATACTCATCGCTTGCGTGGCCGCATTCGCTTGGCTCCCGAACACCCGGATAGGCTTTGCGCCATGCGCGCTGCGACGATCCGCGAGAAGGAGATCGTGATCGAGCAGCACCCCGATCCCGAGCCGGGGTCCGAAGAGGTGCTCGTGCGTGTGCGCGCCGCTGGGCTGAACGGCGCCGACATGATGCAGCGGCGCGGGCTCTACCCAGCGCCGCCCGGCTCGCCGCAGGACATCCCCGGGATGGAGCTTGCCGGCGAGGTCGCCGCGCTTGGCCCTGGCGCCGAACGCTTCGAGCTCGGCGACCGCGTGATGGCGATCGTCGGTGGCGGCGCACAGGCCGAGTTGTGCACCGCGCACGAGCGCGTGTTGATGGGAGTGCCGCAGGCGCTCGACTGGCCCGCCGCCGGAGGCCTGCCCGAGGTGTTCGCCACCGCGCACGACGCCGTCTTCACCCAGGGCGAGCTGCGCCCAGGCGAGCGTTTGCTCGTGCACGGCGGCGCCGGCGGCGTCGGCACCGCCGCGATCCAGCTCGCGCGGGCCGCCGGCGCGAGCGTCACGGCCACCGTGCGCAACGAAGAGCTGCGCGCGCAGGTGGTCGAGCTCGGCGCCGAGGTGGTCGCGCCCGAGGGCTTCGCCGAGTACGGGCCCTTTGACGTGATCCTCGAGCTCGTCGGCGCGCCCAACATGCCCGAGAACCTCAACGCGCTCGCCACCGGCGGGCGGATCGCCGTGATCGGCGTCTCAGCCGGCGCCAAGTCTGAGGTCAACCTGCTCGCGCTGATGGGCAAGCGCGCGCGCATCCACGGCTCCACGCTGCGCGCTCGTCCGCTCGAGCAGAAAGCACAGGTTGCGCGGCTCGTCGAGCACGAGGTGCTGCCGCTGTTCGAGTCAGGCGCCTTGAAGGTGCCGATCGCTGAGACCTTCCCCCTCGACGAAGCCGCCGCCGCCTACGAGCGCTTCGCCGCCGGCGGCAAGCTCGGCAAGATCGTCCTCACGATCTAGCGTGGCTAGTACGGCGGCAGCGCCGCGTACCACTCGCCCAGCACCCGAAACGACCCCCAGAAGTCGCGCTTGGCGTCGGTCTCATCGAGCGAGTCGTCGATGTTCGGCACGCACAGCGCGTCGATCGTGGGCGTCAGCTGCTGGACCTCGCCGAGACGCTCGTCGAGCGGGTGCGCCAGCGGGATATCCATCTCGTTGAGCGCCATCAGCGCCTCCGGCCCCATCACGACGACGATCTTCGGCTGCACGATCGCCAGCTCGGCCACGACGCGTGCCATACAGGCCGGTTCGGCCAGCGAGGAGTCGCTCAGCGGGCACTTCACGCACAGTGTCCCGTACACCGCCAGCGGGTCGATCTGCAGGCGCTTGAGCGACTTCATCAGCGCCCCGCCTGCGCGGCCGTAGAAGGCCACGCCCTCCTCGATCTCCGACGGCAGCGGCGCGTACTTGAGCAGCATGATGTCCGCCTGCGGGTGGCCCGAGCCGAGCACCGGCATCAGGTTGCCGCGCGGGCAGTGCGGGCACGACTGCAGCTCGCGCGTGAGCGTGTTCAGCTCACGGATCGCGCGCTCGAGGTACTTCTCACGGATCTCGTCATCGGTTACGGGCATCGACTCCGAGGGATTTGACGACGCCGATGGTTGTCCTTGAGCGTGCATCAGTCCTTGCGTTCAGCGTAGCCCGCCGGCGCTCGCATTTCAGCTCGCGTGACGCCGCCCTCGCGGGAGCCGGCTAGTCCCTTCCGTGGCCCCGCGCCGCGCGGCGTACGCGCTTGACGCGCCGTGCGCGGCTGGCCCGTTGGGCCGCCGGCGGCGTCGCTCGGGTCTGCAGGAACTTCAGCGCCTGTACGTACAACAGCGACGAGCGCCCCAGCACGATCTCGGCTTCGCGCAGCGACTGCACGAACTCCTGCGGCCCGTCGAAGTCATGCATGCGGATGCGCGCCGAGCCGAGCCCCTGCGCCACGTGCGAGTCAGAGCCTGCACCCGCCGGCAGCCGGTACTTGGCCGCAAAGCGCACCGCCTCGTCGTTGAACGCGCCGATCGCCACGCGCGGGTTGAACACCTCGATCGCGTCCACATCGTCGAGGATCCTCAGCAGGTGCTCGTAGTCCGGCACCGAGTGCATCCGGTCGAACGGGTGCGGCACGTAGACGACACCACCTTGGCGCTTGATCTCAGCGACCGTTTCCTCGAGCGTCAGCCCACGCGGGATCTTCTCCTCGATGAACAGGCCGATCACCTCGCCCTGCCCCGCCGTCTTGACCTCCTCGCCGACGATCACCTTGACGGGCGGGTAGGCATCCGATTCAGCAGCTTGCGCCCGTGCCTCCAGGGCCCCCGAGATCTCGTTGTGGTCGGTCACTGCGATCGCGCCGAGCCCTTGCGCGCGAGCCGTCGCCAGCAGCACCTCGACCGGCGTCGCGCAGTCGTGCGAGTGGTCGGTATGCATGTGCAGGTCCACGTCGATCAGCGGTCGATCGGCGAGCCTCGCCGCGAGCTGCGGATCGCCCTCGCGCGAGTGCCGCCGCGCGGCCAAGCGCTCGTAGATCCGCTCGTACTGCGCCGCTGCGCCGTCGTCATCCGGCACGAGCTCGTAGTCAGCCGGGAAGTGCTTGGCCATCAGCTCAGCCGTCTCACGCAAGCTCGCCGTGCGCGCGTCCAAGCGCCCGTAAAAGCTCTCGACGAAGCGGCGTGCCAAGAGCGTCGAGAGCAGCCGCTCTGTCGAGGAGTGAAACGAGCCGACGTTCAGCGCGCGCGAATGGCGCAGCGCCGCGTTCGACGTGCTCGGCGCGAACGGCTCGTGCACGTGCACGAAGTCGAGCTCCACCGTGCTCAGCAGTTCCTCGATCGTGCGCGCAACGTCGATCGACAGCGCCGACGGCCGCCGGCGCGCGCCGCCCGTCACATCGAGCACCTCACCGACCGCGATCACGCGCGGCTCGCCGGGCGCGGCGCCTGCCATCGAGCTGCGTCAACTCGCCGCGTGCGGCGCGGATCGCCTTGCGCGACTCGCGCACGCGCTCCTGCGAGTGCGACGGCGCCAGCACCAGCACCCGGTGACCACGACGTGCCAGCGCCGCAGACACCTCACGGACGTGCCCGTTGACCTCGTTGTCCTGCGCCTCCCACGGATACGGAGTGACGTGGGCGACGGCGAACCGCTCGGCCATCGGCTCTGCGCTCATGCGCGCGCTTTGGCCTTCGCTTTCGCTGCAGCTTTGGCTTTGCGCGGCGGTCGCCCGCCGGTCGCCTGCGGGCGGGCGGCGTACTTGGCGATGAACTTCTCCGTGTCGGCCCGCGCCTGGTCATCCGGGCGCTGGTTGTGCGGCGACTTCATCAGGTAGGAGGACGGGCCGTCGAGCTGGCCGCCGACGCCGTGGTTGAGCGCCAGCTTGCAGCAGCGCACCGCGTCGATCACGATGCCCGCCGAGTTCGGCGAGTCCCACACCTCGAGCTTCAGCTCGACGTTCAGCGGCACGTCGCCGAAGGCCTGGCCCTCGACGCGGATGTGTGCCCACTTGCGGTCGGTCAGCCACGGCACATAGTCCGACGGGCCGATGTAGACATCCTCCGCCGGCAGCTTGTGATCCATGATCGAGGTCACCGCGTTGGTCTTCGAGATCTTCTTCGACTCCAGCCGCTCGCGCTCGAGCATGTTGTAGAAGTCCATGTTGCCGCCCACGTTCAGCTGCGAGGTGCGCAGCATCTTCACGCCGCGGTCTGCAAATAGTCGCGCCAGCGTGCGGTGCACGATCGTCGCGCCGACCTGCGACTTGATGTCGTCGCCCACGATCGGCAGCTTGGCCGCCTTGAAGCGCTTGTCCCAGTAGGGCTCGCGCGCGATGAACACCGGGATGCAGTTGACGAAGCCGCAGCCCGCCTCCAGCACCTGCTCGACGTACCACTTGGTCGCCTGCTCCGAGCCGACCGGCAGGTAGGAGACGACCACGTCGGTATGCGTGTCCTTGAGGATCTGCACGATGTCCGCCGTCTCGCCCGGCGCCTTGACGATCTTCTCTTTGAGGTACTTGCCGAGGCCGTCGTGCGTCATCCCGCGGTAAACCGGGACGCCGAGCTTCTTCGGCACCTTGGCGAACTTCATCGTGTTGTTCTGACCCGCCCAGATCGCTTCGCCAAGATCCTTGCCGACCTTCTTGGAGTCGATGTCGAAGGCCGCCGTGAATTCGATGTCGCTCACGTGGTAGCCGCCGAGGTCGACGTGCATCAGGCCGGGGACCTGCTGGTTGGGGTCGGCGTCGCGGTAGTAGTTGATGCCCTGCACGAACGCAGAGGCGCAGTTGCCGACGCCGACGATCGCGACGCGGACCTTCTCAGATTGGTAGCGCGCGGAGCCGTTGCTCGCTGCGCCGTTGCGGGAGGCTGCGCCGTTGCTCGAGGCGTGCCCGTTGGACTGCTTGATCACGAGAGAGATTCCTTTGTGAGGGCTCGGCGCTCAGGGCCGAGGCACGGTTCGGGGAGCTTGTGGGCTTTGCGGAGACTACCCCGCCGCTCGCCCTAGGTCACACCGACGAGCTCGCGGCGCACGTGCCAGATGCGCTGCCCCACCGTCACCAGGCTGAGTACCGCCAGCACGTAGACCGCCGGCTCCAGCAGCTGGAAGTCGCCCAGCGAGGCGCCGCGTGCGAACACCAACCCGATCGAGAGGATCACCACGCGAACCGGCCGCGTCGCGATGCCCACCTTGCACTCCACGCCCAGCGCCTCCGCGCGGGCGCGTGTGTAGCTGACCATCAGCGACGCCAGCACCGCTACGACGACCGCCGCCGCTGCGACCTGTTTGCCGCTCAGCGCGAAATAGCCCGCGACCGATGTCAGCACGATCCCCTCCTCGATCCGGTCGAGCGTCGAGTCCAGGAAAGCCCCGAACGGCGTGCCCTTGCCCGACATGCGCGAATAGCGTCCGTCGAGCGTGTCCATGATCGAGCCGACGATGAACGCCACGCCGCCGAGGAAGAACAGCCTTTCCCACACGAGCACCGCCGCGACGAGGTTGAGCGCGAGGCCCGTCAGCGAGATCGCATTCGGCGTCAGGCGCGACTCGATCAGCCGGTTGCGCACCAGCTCGCGCCGCTCGCCCGAGCCGATCGGTGCGCGCGCGCCGATCGGCTTGCCCCCGGCGCGGGAGCCGGTGCGCCGCGCTCGCCGCGGCGAGCTGTGCTGTCTCGGGGCCATCCGTCGCTCGTGCCGTCCGGCTCAGCCGCTCGCCCGCATCTGCGGCGAGACGGCCGAGAAGCGCCATGCACCGGGGCGCGCGCGGGCCAGCCAGCGCGCGCCGTACGCCGAAGCCCCCGCCGTCAGCGCGCCGAGCAGCGCGTCGACGATGAAGTGGTTGGCCGTGACGACGATCACGAACGTCATCAGGAACGGGTAGAGGAGCCAGATCGCGCGCACGACCCGGCGCTTGCACAGGCGCGACAGCGGCCAGCCGATCATCAGCGCGAAGGCCACGTGCATCGAGGGCACCGCCGCATACGGGTTGAACAGCGCAGTCGCCGTAGCGCTCGTGTGCGAGACCTTCACGCCTGTGATGTCCGACACGCTGTCGATGAAGCCCCACTCCGGCATGAAGCGCGGCGGTGCCGTCGGGAACACGATGTAGCCGACCAGCGCGATCGCCATCGCGATCATGAACATGTTGCGCACGAAGTAGAACGACTTGTTGTGGCGCAGGTACAGGAAGGCCAGCGCGCTCAGCGTGATCGTCGTCTGCGCGTTGACGTACAGCCAGCTCGCGCAGACCATCACGATGTGGCTGCCCGACGCCCATGCCTGCACGCTGGGCTCGACGAACACGTGCAACCTGCTCTCGATCGAGATCAAGTCGCGCGCGTGCGCGAAGGCCGCGTTGGCGTCGCCCTCGACGAGACCACGCACCAGCCGGTAGGCGAAGTACGCGGCGACGAAGAGCGAGATCTGCCGGAGCGCATCGAGCCAGCCTTGGGGCAGGACGCGCGCCTGCAGCCGGCGGGCGCGAGCGACCATCGCGATGAAGCCTAGACGACGGCTAGCGGCGACGACCCACCGAGAACCAAGCACGGCGCTACGGAGACCCCGCGGCGCGACCCGCGAGCGAGCGGGCCAAGCATTGCCCGGCGACATGCGCCTTGGGCCCTGGGATCAGGGAGCGCCCTGTCGCTGCGACCATGAGCGTCGTTTTCGGCGAATGCGCCAGCGCCCAGGCGTAGGCTCGAACTCTTCGAAATCCGGACTCTGGAACACAACCGAAGCTACGGGACGGATCGAATCGAGCGTCGTTTTCGGGTTGTTCTCCAACGGCTCGCCTGACGCCCGTCGTCCCAGCATCTTCCGCTCAAGAATGTCGATTTTCGGGGCCATGGCGCGACCCTCGACGCGGTAGACGATCGCGAGATTCGAGAAGTTGTCGAACACTCCAAACAACCAGTAGCCCGAGTTCCGGAAGCGGGCTATCACGGTCGGCGATATACCTCGACTGGTCGGGAACTGAATCGAGCTTCCCTCAACGAGCTTGGTGCTCTTGATCTCGACCTCTTCGGAGGTGCGCGGGTCGATGGCGTCTATCCCGCCTCGATCGCTCTGCCAGACGATTCCAGCCTCGGCGCAGACCATCGCCTCCCTGAGGAAGGCATTGTCGCTTGGGTTTGGCGCCCCGACCTCCTCAGCAAGGATTTCGTACGCGCTTGTAATGAGGGCGGCGGCCCGTGTCAATGCTTCGCGACGCTCGGCCTTCGAAAAGTCGATCTGCATCGCAGTTCGGTTCGCGATGACCAGCCTGCCTCCTGCCTTGCGGTCGCATCCGGCTATGGCGGCGTCTCAGGGCATCGGTACGCTCGTACGTCCGCAGCCGAATGGCGGACCTAAACCGAGCTATGGCCCACTATCCCCGGTCGATCCCTGAATTAATCGCGGTCAAGCGCTCTGACCCGATATACAATGCACACGGTTACCTGACGAAGGTGCCGGTGACCGCGATTGTGCCGTTTATCGAGGCCTTCACGGACCCTGGCGACCTAGTGATCGACCCTTTCGCGGGGTCCGGAATGACCGGGGTCGCGGCGGCGATGACAGGCCGCCGTTCTGAGATGAGCGACATCTCCGTGCTCGGCGTCCATATTGGTTCCGGATATCTGAACCTCATCGACCCTTCGTCGCTTCATACGGCTGCCAGCCGCGCCGAAGCCCGCGCCCGCGAGCGGTTTCCCGGCGCATATGAGCATCGTTGTGCGCGCTGCGCAGCCGGTGCCATGCTCTCCCGTCGCGTCTGGACCATCGTCTATGAGTGTCAGTCCTGTCACGCTCCTGTGAACTTCTACGCGGCGCTGGAGGCATCGGGCTGGCGAAAGAAATCGATGATGTGCCCCGCCTGCATGTCACGCTTTGAGACCCGTAAAGCACAGCGAGGAAGCGAGGCCGCGGTGCTCGACACGGTGGCCTGCGTCTGTACGCCAACCCTGATAGACCAGCCGCCGACCGATCCGGTTGGCGCCGCAGATCCTCTAGAGGTAGTGCCGCCCTCGATCGCGATAGATCCCGAGCTTCAGATGTACCAAGCGTCGGCCCTCGGCAAGCACGGCTTGAGCTCTACGGCGGACTTCTTCTCCGACCGCAATCTCGCGATGCTAACCGCATTGCGCGACGCCATCCAGCGCGAGCGGGACGATCGAGTCCGCGACAAGTTGATGTTCGCGTTCACGGCGATTCTCCCACGGGCCTCGAAGCGCTACCAGTGGTCACGGCAGCGACCCCTCAATGCGAGCAACGCCAACTACTACATAGCCCCGGTGTTCTACGAGTGGAACGTACTCGACTTGTTCGCTCGCAAGGTCAGGGCGGTGTCGCGCTCCGATGACAAGATCCGTGAGGAGAGGCGTCGGCGTCTCTTGACCGGAACGCTCGACTCGCGGTATCGGGCGGGGTCGGCTGCTCGGCTCGACCTGGTCGACGGCAGCGTGGACTACGTCTTTACGGATCCGCCATTCGGCAGCAACATCTTCTACAGCGACATGAATCTTTTCCAAGAGGCCTGGCTCGGAGTCTTTACGGATCCATCCGACGAGGCGGTCGTTGATCGTGGACGCAAGCTTGGTCGCCGCGATGCCGCTCGGTACGAGCGGCTATTGACTGAAGCCCTTCAAGAGGCACACCGTGTGCTCAGGCCGGAGGGATGGGTGTCGCTCAACTTCTCAAACACGAGCGGTGCCCTTTGGGCCCTTGTGCAGCGCGCGATTATCAATGCGGGCTTTGTTCTGGATCCGGATCGGATCAGCGTCCTCGACAAGGGTCAGCGCTCAGTCAAGGGCCTGGCCTCGGGGTTTGAGAACGTCGTCACGGCTGACTTGGTGCTCTCGATGCGTAAGGCGCGCGCCGGTGAGTCGCTTGAACTAGAGCACGCCCCCTCCAACGCCACCCAGACCGCAGTTGGTGAGGCGTTGCAAGCCGAGGCGCCAACCCCGACCCATGTTTACCTGCAGGTTGTCCGCAGCTTTCTTCGTCATCACTGGGACGCCTCGGACCTTGACATTGCTGAGATCGGTTTTGAGCTTCGTGCCCGGGGCTTTGATGTTCACCCCGGCAGCGGGTTGCTTGTCGCCGAGGCAATTGCCGCCTGACCCATGAAAGACAAGCAGTACCGAGCGGGGGCTACCGCACGAACGGCGCCGCTACCCCCTCGGCCGCTTGTCGCTCAGCGGCAGCGCGCGCCGCGATCGAACACACGCATGAGCGAGAAGCCGATGCCCACGCGCAGCGTGCCCGGCGCGCGCGCCCGCACCAGCGTCCAGCCTTCCGGACCGCGCTGCACGCAGCCGTGGCCCTCGATCAGCGCCCAGTACGGCGTGAAGCGCACGCGCACGAGGAACGTCCCCGCGCTCGGCGTGCGCAGCGAAAAGGAGTCCTGGCCGAGCTGCGCCAGCGTGCTCGGCGGCTGCGCGAGCGGCGTCGGCGCCAGCACCGCGAACAGTCGCCAGTGTCTCGAGCGCCATACCTCGTGCAGGTAGCTCTGCCCGGCTCTCACCAGCTGCGCCTCGGTGCGTCCCGAGTAGTCGAGCGGCGCGTCCGAAAGCGCGACGTAGGCGATCGCGTTGCGCGCCAGCCACGCTTCGTAGCGCGCCGCGCCGAGTGTGCCGGCGCGCCCGCCGAGTGAGCCTGGGCCTGCGTAGAAGATGCCGTCGTAGTGCCGGTCGAGCTGGCGCTCCCAGCCACGTGCCAGCGGTACCTGCGCCGCGAGGAAGCGGGCCTCGCCGTGGTTGCGCGTCGGCAGCGCCTCCACGCGCGCCGGGCGCCCTGAGTAGCCGATTCCCAGTCGCTTCAGCTCGGCCACCAGCGGCTTGTAATAGGAGGCCGCCGTCGACGGTTCCCCGACCGCCGAGGCGTAGTCCGCGATCGGCGCCCGCACCTGCCAGTACAGCAGTAGCGGCGCCAGCACGAGCAACGCCGGGGCGCGCCGGCCGCGCGGCAGCCACGTGCGCCATCCGGCTGTCCTGTGCCTGCGCTCTACGTATGTCCCCGGCGGCTGCGCGACGAGCGCGCACGCCAGCAGCGGACCAGCCAGCAGCGCGCCCAGCCGGTCGACGTTGCCGCCCACAGGCGTCGCCACCACAAAGCATGCCACCAGTACCAGCGCGTAGAGCAGCGCCCCGCTGCGCAGCGCCCGTCGTCGGCGTGGGATCGCCACGGCGAGCGCCAGCGTTGCCGCCAGCGCCGGGTAGAAGGCCGACGCCACGAACGGCTCTGAGCCGCCTTCCGGGAAGGCGATCGCCAGCAGCGCGATCGGCACGAGCGCTGCGCACAGGACCGCCGCCGGCAAGAGCGCTTGGCGCATGCCCCGAGCGTGGTTGCCCGGCGGCCGCTCGTGCTCGTCGGCGAAGCGCGCTTGCCCGAGCCGCCCGCCGAGTGCCCAAGCGAGCGCGGCGAGCGCGAGGAACGCGCCCGCCACAGGGCTCGCCAGCGGGCACAGCAGCGCCAGCATGAGCGAGAGGCAGGCAAGCGTCGCGTGACGGCGCCGTCCTGGCGTGCGCGCCGCGCGGGCCGTCAACAGCGCGCCGATCGCGACCATCGTCCCCAGCTCGAACGGGATCCGGTTGGTGAACAGCTCGACCCCCGCGCCGAACGCGAACCACAGCGCCGCCGCGCGCTCCGCGCGCGGCGTGAAGGCTCCGCGCACGAGCACCGCGAACAGACCCGACGCGACCGTCATGGCCAGCGCGCCGAGCAGTGCCGGCCCGAGCATGGCGCCCAGCGGCGGCGCCAGCAGCGAGTACGCCGGCAGGTGGTGGCCGCCGTACCAGCCGTTGTCCCACAGCGTGAAGCCGACGCGCGAGAACAGGTCGCTGCGGTAGCCCGCCGCAGCAAGGTCGCTGCTCGCCGGGGCCAGCAGCACGTACAGCAGCGCCAGCGCCGCCGTCACCGTCCATGCCGGCAGCGTCGACACGGGCATTGCCCAGCCCCGCCACGCCGGTCGCTCTGCACGCGCCTGCTCCGTCGCCGGCGCTGCCCTCGCCTGCGCGACCGACGGCGGCGCCGGCGCGCTCACCCCGATGCGCCGCCGAGGAACTCGACTACGCGGTCGATCACGTCCGGGCGATCGAGCCACGCCCAGTGGCCCGCGTCCCCCAGCTCGAGCAGCTCGCCGTCGAGCACGTCAGCGTAGGCCTTGCCGAAACGCGCTGGGAAATACGGGTCGCGCATGCCCCACACAACCAGCGACGGGACGCCGAGCTCACCCAGGTGCTCCCCCGCCGCGGCCAGGCGCTCGGGCGGTGAGCTGCGGTACAGCCGCAGGATCGCGCGCTGCGTGCCTTGGTCGAAGTGCGCCAGCACGCTGTCGATCCAACTGTCCGGCATCGGTCCCGGCGTCGCATTGGACTCGCGCGAGGTCAGGCGCAGCACGCGCCGGTTGATCGAGCCCATCGACAGCTCGCCCAGCAGCGGCGTGCGCCACATGCGCGCCGTGCGATGCCAGCGGTAGCCCGGCAGGAACGGCACCGCGTTGATCACCACCAGCCGCTCGATGCGCTCCGGGTGACGCTGCGCGAAGGCCAGCCCGACCGCGCCCCAGTCGTGCACGACCAACTGCACGCGCTCGACGCCGACCAGCTCGAGGAACGACTCGAGGAAGTCCGCGTACTCCTCGATCGTGAAGCTCAGCGACCCCGGCTTGCCCGAGCGCCCGAAGCCCGGCAGGTCCGGTGCGAGACCGCCGCTGCGGGCGAGGAAGTCGAGCCATGCATCCGAGCTGTCCGGCACTCCGTGCAGGTACAGCGGCACCGCAGCGTCCGTCTCCTGCGCCGACGATGATGCGGCGGAGGCTCCGTTGACGCTGCGCTCCGGCGAGGCGCTGCGCCAGAACACAGGCCGCCCCTCGAGCTCGCCGTTGTGATCGCTCACCTCGGGCACCGCGCGAGGATATACGTGCGTCGGCGCGGCGGATACCGTGGACGCGTGTCCGGCGCAGCCGCCCGCTCCGCACCCGTCAAGCGCAAGCGCGCCGCCGACGCGTGGAAGCCACCACCACGTGCGCGCGTGCTCCGTGTGCGCGACCGCCTGCGCGCCCTCTACGGCATCCCGCTGATGGCGCCCCACGGCCACCCGATCGCCGAGCTCGTGCTGACCGTCCTTTCCCAGTCGACCAACGACCGCAATCGCGACGTCGCCTTTTTGCGCCTGCGGTCGCGCTTTCCCTCGTGGGAGGCGGTGCGCGATGCGCCCGTCGCCGAGATCGAGGAGGCGATCCGGCCCGGCGGCATCTCCAAGGTCAAGTCCGTGCGTATCCAGGCGATCCTGCGCGCGATCACCGAGGACCCGCGTGACCCCGAGCACGACCTTTCACTCGACTGGCTGCCCCACGTGCCGCTGCCCGAAGCGCGCGACTATCTCGTCGCGCTGCCCGGCGTCGGGCGCAAGACGGCCGCCTGCGTGCTGCTGTTCGCCTACGGCCTGCGCGACGTGCCCGTCGACACGCACGTCTCCCGCGTCGGCGCGCGCCTGCACCTGTTGCAGGATGGAGCACCCTTCGAGCGCATGCACGACCAGATGCTCGCGCTCACGCCGCCAGGGCTGGAGCTAGAGCTGCACGTCAACCTGCTGCGCCACGGGCGGCGCACCTGCCAAGCTCGCTCGCCCGAATGCGAGGACTGCGCGCTCGCGCGGATGTGCCCCAGCCGCAGGCTGTTCGTCTAGCGCCGCTCAGCCGTGCGGCAGCACGGCGAACGCGATCACCGCGTAGTGCAGCCCCGCCGCCGCCAGCACGAGCGCATGGAAGATCTCGTGGTAGCCGAACACCTTCGGCCACGGGTTCGGCTTCTCGCTCGCGTAGATCACGGCGCCGGTCAGGTACAGCGCGCCGCCGAGCGCGATCCCGATCGCGCCGAGCCAGCCGATCGCCGCCGGCAGCTCGCCGAAGATCGCCGCCGTGACGAGGCCGAGCAGCACGTAGACGATCGCAAACAGCCACTTCGGCGCGTCGATCCAGGCGAGCTTGAAGATCACGCCGCCCAGCGCGCCCGCCCACAGCACGACCAGGATCGTGCTCGCCAGCGAGCCCTTCAACGCGAGCAGTGCCACCGGCGTGTACGTGCCCGCGATCAGCACGAAGATCATCGAGTGGTCCAGTCGGCGCATCCAGCGCCGCGCTTTCGGCCGCCACGTCACGCGGTGGTACAGCGCGCTCGTGCCCAGCAGCGCCGAGACCGCCGCCGCGTAGATGCTCGCCGCCAGTCGCGCCCGACCGTCCGAAGCCGCCAGGATCAGCCCCACGCCGCACGCCAGCGAGACGAAGAACGCATACTGGTGGGAGACCCCCCGCAGGCGTGGCTTGATCGGCAGCGATGGTGCCAGTGCGGCCGCGCGTGCGGTCACCGAGTCCACAAGCTCAAAGGTACCGCTTGCGCGTGCGCTTGTCACCCGTTGCCGCTGCGTATTTCTTTGGCGCCGAGCGATCTGCGCCGGCTCCACATGAGCCCCGAGGCTACAGTCGGCATGGGCGATTATTAGGTTGAATCCTCTCATAAAATCTGTCACAATACGACTCAGATTTATTCCGCACACTCGAAGGAGCATTCCCACATGGCCAAGACCATAGGCATCGACCTCGGCACGACCAACTCGTGCATGGCCGTGCTCGAGGGCGGCGAGCCAACCGTGATCGAGAACTCCGAGGGCGGTCGCACGACCCCCTCCGTTGTCGCTTTCACGAGTTCCGGCGAGCGCCTCGTCGGCACGGTCGCCAAGCGCCAGGCAGTGACCAACCCGCAGAACACCGTCTTCTCGATCAAGCGCTTCATGGGCCGCAAGGAGGGCGAAGTCAAGGAGGAGGAGTCGATCGTCCCCTACAAGGTCGTCTCCGGCCCCAACGGCGACGCACGCGTAGAAGTGACTCAGGGCGACAAAGGAGCCGAGCAGTTCTCCCCGCCCGAGGTCTCCGCGATGATCCTGCAGAAGCTGAAGACCGACGCAGAAGCCTATTTGGGCGAGGCCGTCGACTCGGCCGTGATCACCGTTCCCGCCTACTTCAACGACGATCAGCGCCAGGCGACCAAGGACGCCGGCAAGATCGCCGGGCTCGACGTCAAGCGCATCATCAACGAGCCCACCGCAGCCTCGCTGGCCTACGGCCTGGACAAGGAGTCAGACCAGACGATCCTCGTCTTCGACCTCGGCGGCGGCACCTTCGACGTGTCCGTACTCGAGATCGGCGACGGTGTGTTCGAGGTCAAGTCCACCGCCGGCGACAACCACCTCGGCGGCGACAACTTCGACAAGGCCATCGTCGACTGGCTCGTGACGGAGTTCAAGAAGTCTCAGGGCATCGATCTGAGCGCCGACCCGATGGCGCTGCAGCGTCTCTACGAGGCCTCCGAGAAGGCCAAGATCGAGCTCTCCACCACGCAGGAGACGCAGATCAACCTGCCCTTCATCACCGCCGACGCCTCCGGGCCCAAGCACCTCGACACGCGCCTCACGCGCGCCAAGATGGCCGAGCTGACCTCCGACCTGCTCGATCGCGTCGTCGCACCCGTGCGCCAGGCGATCGACGACGCCAAAGACAAGGGCGTCAAGGAGATCGAGCACGTCGTGCTCGTCGGCGGCATGACCCGTATGCCCGCCGTGCAGGAGAAGGTCAAGGAGCTGACCAGGCAAGGAGCCCCACCGCGGCGTCAACCCCGACGAGGTCGTCGCCGTCGGCGCCGCGATCCAGGCCGGCGTGCTCGCCGGCGACGTCAAGGACGTGCTGCTGCTCGACGTCACCCCGCTGACCCTCGGCATCGAGACCAAGGGCGGCGTGATGACCAAGCTGATCGAGCGCAACACGACGATTCCCACGCGCAAGGGCGAGGTCTTCTCGACCGCCGAGGACAACCAGCCGAGCGTGGAGATCCACGTGCTGCAGGGCGAGCGCGAGATGGCCCAGTACAACAAGTCGCTCGGCAAGTTCCAGCTGACCGGCATCCCGCCCGCGCCGCGAGGGATCCCGCAGGTCGAGGTCGCCTTCGACATCGACGCCAACGGCATCCTCAACGTGTCCGCCAAGGATCTCGGCACCGGCAAGGAGCAGAAGATCGAGATCAAGGCCGGCTCCGGGCTCTCCGATGAGGAGATCAAGAACATGGTCTCCGACGCCGAGTCCCACGCCGAGGAGGACCGCCGCGCACGCGAGCTCGCAGAGGCGCGCAACAACGGTGAGAACGCCGCCTACCAGGCCGAGAAACAGCTCGCTGAGCTGGGCGACCAGGTAGACGCCGACTCCAAGGGTCGCATCGAGGCCGCCATCAAGGAGGTCCGCGAGTCGCTCGAGGCCGAGGACCCCGCCGCCATCAACGCCAAGACCGAGGCCCTGCAGACCGCCTTTCACGCGATCTCCGAGGCGATGTACCAGCGCGCCCAGGAGTCCGCTGCCGCCGATGGCAGCGGCAATGGCTCTGCCCCGAGTGGCGACGGCTCCGCTGACGACGAGGATGTCGTCGACGCCGAGGTAGTCGACGAGCCGAAGGCATAGGCGGCGCGCGCCATGAGCGAGTCCAGCAGACAGACAATCGACGAGTCCGTGCCCGAGCAGGGCTCCGCGCAGGAGCCCGTCGCGCAGCAGGGCCAGACCCCCGACGCAGCCGCGCCGGGGGCGGCGCCTGCGTCGGCGGCACAGCCTGCTTCCGGCCACGAGCACGCCGCCGACGGCGCCGCCGAGCTGCAGGGCGACCTCGACGAGCTCGGCAAGCTCGCCGCCAAGCGCGACGAGTACCTCGCGCTTGCGCAGCGCACCCAGGCCGACTTCGAGAACTACCGCAAGCGCGTCGCGCGCGAGTCCGCGCTCGCGCAGGAGCGCGGTGTGGCCAAGCTTGCCAAGGAGCTGCTGCCCGCGATCGACAACCTCGACCGCGCGATCGTCGAGATCGCCCTCGCCGGCGGCGAGACCGGCAAGGACCCGCTGCTCGGCGGCGTGCGCCTGGTGCGCTCCGAGCTGACCGCCGCGCTCGCCCGCGTCGGCGTCGAGTCGTTCTCGCCCGCTCGGCGAGACGTTCGACCCCTCGTTGCACGAGGCGATGGCCACCGTGCCCCAGCCGCCCGAGGGCGGTGCGCGCAGCGGTGAGGTCGTCGAGGTCTACCAGCCCGGCTATCGGCTCGGCGAGAGCGTCATCCGCCCAGCGCGCGTGGTCGTGGCGGCCTAGGAGAGACGCACAGATGGCGACGCGTCCCGACTACTACAAGACGCTCGGGGTCGACAAGAAGGCGACACCTGAGGAGATCAAGAAGGCCTACCGCAAGCTCGCCCGGAGATATCACCCCGACGCGAACCCCGACGACAAGGACGCCGAGGCGCGCTTCAAGGAGATCTCCCAGGCCCACGACGTGCTCGGCGACCCCGAGAAGCGCAAGCAGTACGACTCCGGCTCAGGGCCCTTCGCGACCGGCGCCGGTCCCGGCGGTGGCTTCGGCGGCTTCGGCAACTTCGACTTCGACGCCTCCTCGATGGGCGACATCCTCTCCAACCTGTTCGGCGGCGCCGGCGCGGGAGGTGGCGCGGGTGCCCGTACGGGTCGCCAGCGCGCGCGCCCCGAACGCGGCGCCGACCTCGAGGCACAGGTCTCGATCTCCTTCGATCAGGCCGTGCGCGGTGCGCAGGTGCCGCTGCAGGTGCCGATGCAAGCCACCTGTGACACCTGCCACGGCACCGGCGCCAAGCCCGGCACGACGCCGAGCGTGTGCCCACAATGCGAAGGCCGCGGCATCGAGACGCAAGGTCAGGGGATGTTCTCGATCTCCCAGCCCTGCTCGCGCTGTGGCGGCTCCGGCACGATCATCGAGGACCCCTGCCCGACCTGTCACGGCTCCGGCGCCGTGCGCACCGTCAAGCGCTTGCGCGTGAACATCCCCGCCGGCGTGCGCGACGGCAGCCGCATCCGCCTCGCCGGCAAGGGCGAGGCCGGCCGCCGCGGCGGACCGCCCGGCGACCTCTACCTGATCACGCACGTCTCCCCCTCGTCTGTGTTCAAGCGCAAGGGAGAGCACTTCGAAGTCGAGGTGCCACTGAGCGTGCCCGAGGCGCTCGGCGGCGCCGAAGTCAAAGTGCCCACGCTCGACGGAACCAAGACGCTGCGCGTGAAGCCCGGCACAGCGCACGGCACCGTCCAGCGCCTGCGCGGCGAGGGGCCGCCCAAGTTGAACAGCGGCTCACCGCCGCAGAAAGGCGACCTGTACTACCGCTTCGTGATCGACGTGCCCAAGGACATGAGCAAGGAGCAGCAGGATGCCGTCGCCGCCATGTCCAAGGCCTTCAACGGCTCCGACCCGCGTGCCGGGCTGTTCGCCGGCTCCGCCGCCGCGGCGGGTGACGAGACCAAGGAGGCCGGCGATGGCACGTCGTAGCGTCACGCGCATATCCGTCGAGACCAGCCGCGGCGTGTTCATGATCTCGGTGGCGGCCGAGCTCGCGCAGATGCACCCGCAGACGCTGCGCATGTACGAGGCGCGCGGGCTGATCGAGCCCAAGCGCTCGCCCAAGGGCACGCGCCTGTACTCGCAGGAGGATGTCGAGCGGCTGCGCCGCATCCAGGAGATGACCACCGACCTCGGCCTCAACCTCGCCGGCGTCGAGCGCGTGCTCGAGCTCGAGGCGCAGGTCGATGAGATGCACGCCAAGATCGAAGACCTCGAGGTGCAGGCGCTGCACGCGCAGGTGCAGCTCGCCGAGGAGCTCGAGCAGGTGCGCCGCTCCTTCCGCGCCGAGCTCACCGTCCCCTACCGCGGCGGTCAGGCGATCGTGCGCGCCGCCGACGCGCGCTCGCCGTTCACCGGACGCCACCCGACCAACGGCCCCAGCGAGAGGAGGCCCGACGATGGCAGCTAACCCCACCAACCCCGCCGCGCAGGCCCCCGAGGAGGAGCAGAGCCCGCTCGAGCGCTTCGGGCGCGACCTGACCGAGATCGCCGAGGAAGGAAAGCTCGACCCCGTGATCGGGCGCGACGAGGAGATCCGCCGCGTGATCCAGGTGCTCTCGCGGCGCACCAAGAACAACCCCGTGCTGATCGGCGAGCCCGGCGTCGGCAAGACCGCGATCGTCGAGGGCCTCGCCCAGCGGATCGTCTCCAAGGACGTACCCGAGTCGCTGCGCGAGCGGCGCGTGATCGCACTCGACATGGGCGCGCTGATCGCCGGCGCCGCCTACCGGGGTGAGTTTGAGGAACGCCTCAAGGGCGTGCTCAAAGAGGTCTCAGACGCCCAAGGCACGATCATCCTGTTCCTCGACGAGCTGCACACGATCGTCGGCGCCGGTGCCGCCCAGGGCTCCGTCGACGCCTCCAACCTGCTCAAGCCGATGCTCGCGCGCGGCGAACTGCGCGCCGTCGGCGCGACCACGCTCGACGAGTACACCAAGTACATCGAGAAGGACGCCGCGCTCGAGCGCCGCTTCCAGCCCGTCACCGTCGGTGAGCCGACCGTAGAGGACACGATCGCGATCCTCCGCGGCCTCAAGGAGCGCTACGAGGTGCACCACCACGTCACGATCCAGGACTCGGCGCTGCTCGCCGCCGCCACGCTCTCCAACCGCTATATCGCCGATCGCTTCCTGCCTGACAAGGCGATCGACCTGGTCGACGAGGCCGCCTCCAAGATCCGCATCGAGATCGACTCGCTGCCGACCGAGATCGACGAGGTCAAACGGCGCGAGATGCAGCTGAAGATCGAGCTCGAGTCGCTGCGCAAGGAGAAGGACGACGCCGCCAAGCAGCGCCGTGAGGCGATCGAGTCCGAGCTCGCCGAACTGGAGACGCGCTCGGGCGAGATGATGCGCCGGTGGGAGCAGGAGAAGCAGGCGATCGCCGGCATCTCCGAGACCAAGGAACGGCTCGACGGGGCGCGCGTGGAGATGGAGCGCGCCGAACGCGAGGCCGATCTGCAGCGCGCCGCCGAGCTGCGCTTTGGCGAGATCCCAGAGCTCGAACGTAAGGTCGCCGAGTACGAATCGGCCGAGCACGAGCGTGACGACGCCCAGGCGCCGGTGTTCCTCAAAGAGGAGGTCGACGCCGACGACATCGCCGAGGTCGTCGCCCGCTGGACCGGCATTCCCGTCAGCCGCCTACTGGAGGGCGAAAGCGAGAAGCTCGTGCAGATGGAGGCGCGCTTGCACGAGCGCGTCGTCGGCCAGGACGCCGCGATCGAGGCCGTCGCCAGCGCGCTGCGCCGCTCGCGCGCCGGGCTGCAGGACCCCGACCGCCCGATCGGCTCCTTCCTCTTCCTCGGTCCCACCGGTGTCGGCAAGACCGAGCTCGCCCGCGCGCTCGCCGAGTTCATGTTCGACTCCCAGGAGGCCATGATCCGCATCGACATGAGCGAGTACATGGAGAAACACTCCGTCTCGCGGCTCGTCGGCGCGCCCCCCGGTTACGTCGGCTACGAAGAGGGCGGCCAGCTGACCGAGGCCGTGCGCCGCCGGCCCTACGCCGTCGTGCTGCTCGACGAGATCGAGAAGGCCCACGCCGACGTGTTCAACACGCTCTTGCAGGTGATGGACGACGGGCGTCTGACCGACGGCCAGGGCCGCACCGTCGACTTTAAGAACACCGTGCTGATCATGACCTCCAACATCCCCGTCAAAGGCGCCGAGGGCGACGCCGACGGCACGCATGCCGCCGCCGCCGCCGACGCGCGCCTGCGCACCGAACTGCTCGACTTCTTCAAGCCCGAGTTCATCAACCGGCTCGACGACGTCGTGCGCTTCGAGGCGCTCTCGCGCGAGCAGATCTCGGAGATCGTCGAGCTGCAGGTGAACCTTGTGATCGCGCGTGTCGCCGAGCGCGGCGTGCACGTCACGCTGAGCGACGACGCCAAGACGCTGCTCGGCAACATGGGCTATGACCCGACGTACGGCGCTCGCCCGCTGCGGCGCGTGATCCAGAAGCAGCTGACAGACCGCCTCGCGCTGGCGCTGCTCGAGGGGAAGCTGCGCGAAGGCGATGAGGTGACCGTCGACGTGCTTGACGGTGAGCTGGCGCTTGAGACCGCGCCGACGCAGGCGGCGGCCGCAGCCTGAGCCACGGCCGCCGCCGTTCGCTCAGCCGATCGCCACAGACGACCGCGAGATCAGCTGACCCGAGTGACTCTTGAGCGTCAGCGTGTAGTGGCCGGCGCCGAGCGCGTGCTTCGACGAAAGCGCCAGTTGCTCGACGCTCCCAGTCGCGCGGGCGGAGCCGACGGCGAGCAGTCGTCCGTTACGCGAGAGACTCGCGCGTGCGGCCAGCGTCGTGAATTTGACCGTCGCCGTCACAACCTTGGTCGTGCACTGCTTGCGTTTCACCTTCTTTGACTTGCCGTGCACCTTGATCGTCTTGGTGACCGTCGTGCACGTGACCAGCTGGACCTTGCCGCTGGCGCCTGCGGGGCCCGTCGCACCGGCTGGACCGGCTGGACCGGCAGGACCGGTGGGTAGCGGCGCGGCCGGTCCTGGCGTGTAGGTGATTGTCACCTGGCCAGTGCCCGTTCCGGCGCCGGGGCTGCTCGTGGTCGCTGATGCGCCTGCACCGAAGAAGTCGCTGCCGCCACCGCCACCGCCGCCGGCCGATTCGCCGACCCTGACGCCACCGCCGCCGCCACCGCCGAAGAAGCCACCGCCGCCACCGCCGCCACCGCCGCCACCGCCATTCTGGATGCTCGCGCCCGCACCGTTGCCGCCCTGACGACTGCCGCCGGAAATGCCGGACAAGTCGGCGAGGTTCGCGCTGGCGCCACCTGCGCCACCGGCCGTCGCTGTTCCGGCTCCGCCCCCTTTCGCAAGGGAACTACCACCCGGAGACCCGTCGTCGCCGCCGCCCAACGGGTTGGTCTGGAAGCCGCCGCAACCACCACCACCGGCGGCGATCAGCAACGGCTCACCGCCTGAGAGATCGACGCTCGAAGCGCCTCCGCCACCACCGCCGGCGGAGGCGCTTCCCCCCACCGCCTGCGGGATTGCCGGGCCACCGGCACCCCCGCCGCCGAAGCCCCCCGCGCCCCCGACCCCGCTGGTCGAATCGCCGCCGGGTCCGCCAACTGCGACCGAGAGCACGGCCCCAGGTGTAACCGAGAACGTTCCCTGCAGCTGACCGCCGTGTCCTGGGACGCAGATCGGCGTCTGCGGATCGGCGCCACCCCGTGCCCCGGTGGCGGAGACCGTGATTTTGCTCACGTTGGCCGGCACTACAAAGGTCTGCGAGCTGGGGAAGGAGTAGGTCGCCGTTTCAGCCGCTGCAGCGCCGGGCGCGACCCCCAGCGCAACCGCGAGGACTACACCGACGGCCAGCTGCCCGTTTCGCCATGTTTTTCGTGAACCTCGGAAATCGATCGTCGCCATCATGCAACCCCTTTTTTGTCCGTTTCAGGATGTGCAGCCCTTATGAGCACCATGCGAAGACGAACTGCGCGGTGCGGTAAACCCGAGCTGACTATCGCTTGACCCTATGTAGGCCGACGGACGCGCGAAGCGCGGTACGTGATTTCTGGACGGATTGGCGGAAGCCCTGCAAGCGGCCGCGATCCGCTACAAACGAGTGTGCGTGCGCCACGCTTGGGCGCCGCTGCCGCAAACCGCGACCGGAGGAGACCACCATGCCCACCTACATCATGCTCTCGACCCTCACCCCCGAGGGCGTGCAGACGGTCAAGAACAACCCGCAGCGGATCACAGAGGTGAACAAGGAGGTCGAGCAGCTCGGCGCGACGGTCAAGGCGCAGTGGGCGACGCTCGGACACGTCGACTTCATCTCGGTCGTCGAGGCGCCCGACGAGGCCACGATGGCGCGCGTCTCGCTCGAGCTCGGCTCGCGCGGCACGGGGCGCTACGAGACGCTCGCGGCGATCGGAATCGAGGAGTTCATCGCATCGCTGTGAGGCTCAGCTTCGCCGTCGCGCGTGCTCGCCGGCGAGTAAAACGCCCGTAGCGCGTCGTATGCTGCGCCTCAGATGAACGAGCGAGAGCAACCAGGCCCAGCCGAGCAGGCCCGCGCCGAAGGCGAATCGGGCGCCCCCGGCCTGTCGCTGGCGCCCGAGCCGATGCGGGAGGCCGAAGTGCAGGCCCAGCTCGACGACATCGACGTCGACGCGCCGCGCGTCGGCATCGTGATGGGCTCCAAGAGCGACATGGAGGCGATGGAGAAGGCCGCCAAGGAGCTCGAAGATCGCGGCATCCTGCACGAGATCCGCGTGATGTCGGCGCACCGCGAACCGGATGTCGTGGCCGACTACGCCAAGAACGCGCACATGCGTGGGCTGCGCGTGATCATCGCCGGCGCCGGCATCTCGGCGGCGCTGCCGGGGGCCGTCGCCGCGCACACCGACCTACCGGTGATCGGCGTGCCGCTGTCGGGACGCCTCACGGCTGCCGGCGGCCTCGACGCGATCCTCTCGATCGTGCAGATGCCGCCGGGTGTGCCGGTCGCCTGCGTCGGCCTGAACAACGCGCGCAACGCGGCCGTCCTGGCGGCGCAGATCCTCGGGGCATGACGCGGGGCGCGAGGCCCGCCCGGTGATCCCCCGCTACACGCGCGAGGAGCTCGGCCGTCTGTGGACCGACGAGGCCCGCATGGAGAGCTGGCGCCGCGTCGAGCTCGCCGCCTGCGAGGAGCTCCCCGAGCTGCTCGACGCGGGCGAGGGCCCGAGTGGTGAAGAGCTCGACGCGATCCGCAAGGCGAGCTTCACGGTCGAGGCGGTCAACGAGCGCGAGCGCACGACCGACCACGACGTGGCGGCGTTCGTCGACGTGCTCGGATCCTCGGCGGGCGAGGCCGGGCGCTGGATCCACTATGGGCTGACCTCCTCAGACGTGCTCGACACGGCGCTCGCGCTGCAGTTGCGCGCGGTCGGCGAGGTGATCGTGCCTGGCGCATATGCGCTGGTTGCGGCGCTGCACGGGCGTGCGCGCGAGCACGTGCAGACGCTGTGCGTCGGGCGTACGCACGGCGTTCACGCCGAGCCGACGACGTTCGGCGTGAAGCTGGCCGGCTTCGCATTCGAGGCCCAGCGCAACGCGCAGCGCCTGCAGCGCGCCTTCGAGCAGGTCGCGGTCGGCGCGGTCTCGGGCGCGGTCGGTACGTACGCGGCGACGAGCCCTGAGTTCGAGGCGCGCGTGCTGGCGCGGCTCGGCCTGGCGCGAGAGGACGTCTCGACGCAGGTCGTCGCGCGCGACCGCCACGCGCAGCTGCTCTCGGCGATCGCGCTGGCGGGGGCCGGGATGGAGCGCTTGGCGACGGAGATCCGTCACCTGCAGCGCACCGAGGTCAGGGAGGCGCAGGAGCCGTTCCGCGCCGGACAGAAGGGCTCCTCGGCGATGCCGCACAAGCGCAACCCGATCAAGGCCGAGCAGATCTCGGGCCTCGCGCGCGTGCTGCGCGCCAATGCGCAGGCCGGGCTCGAGGACGTAGCGCTGTGGCACGAGCGCGACATCAGCCACTCCTCGGTCGAGCGCGTGATCCTGCCGGACTCGACGATCCTGCTCGACTATCTGCAGCACCGCACGACGGCGCTCGTGCAGGGGATGACGGTCGACGCGACGCGCATGCGCGAGAATCTCGAGCTGACGCACGGGGCGCTGTTCTCCCAGCGCGTGCTGCTCGCGCTCGTCTCGACGGGGATGGCGCGCGATGACGCCTACCGCATCACGCAGGAGCTGGCGCAGCGCGCCTGGGATCAGGCCATCCCGCTGCGCGAGCTGCTCGCCGAGGACGAGCGTGTGCGCTCCCTCCGGCTCGACCTCGATGAGATCTTCGACTACGCCCATTACGTGCGCTACGCGGAGGAGATCGTCGGGCGCCTCGACGACGCGCTCGCGCGGATCGACTCGATCGACTGAGCCGCGGCCGCTGGTAGCATCGCCCCAAGTGACGACGACGCTCGCCGACCTGCCCCTAATCGCCAGCGGCAAGGTCCGCGAGATGTACGACCTGGCGCACGCCTCGCAGCTAACGCCGGCGCCGCTTTTGATGGTCGCGAGCGATCGCATCTCGACGTATGACGCGGTCCACCCGACGCCGATCCCGGACAAGGGCAAGGTGCTTACGGGGCTGTCGGTGTTCTGGTTTGAGAAGACGACGCAGATCGTGGCCAACCACATGATCTCGGCGACGGAGGGCGTGCCACAAGAGGCGCGCGGACGGGCGCTGGTCGTACGGCGCCTTTCGATGCTGCCGGTGGAGTGCATCGTGCGTGGCTACATCACGGGCTCGGGCTGGAAGGACTACCAGGCGACGGGCTCGGTCTCAGGCAACCCGTTGCCCGACGGACTACAGGAGTCAGAGCAGCTGCCGCAGCCGATCTTCACGCCGAGCACGAAGGCGGAGGAGGGCCACGACGAGGCGATCGACTTCGAGCAGGCGGCGGAACTGGTGGGAGACATCGTCGTTGATGGAGCAGGTGCGCGTGGTGTCGGTGGCGCTGTATGCGTTCGCGGCCGAGCACGCCCGCGCGCGCGGCGTGATCCTGGCGGACACGAAGTTCGAGTTCGGCCTGGACGAGGACGGCGAGCTGGTGCTGGGCGACGAGGTGCTGACGCCGGACTCCTCGCGCTACTGGCCGGTGGAGGGCTTTCAGGTCGGCAAGGGCCAGCCGAGCTTCGACAAGCAGTACGTGCGCGACTGGGCGTCGCAGAGCGGCTGGGACAAGCAGCCGCCGGCGCCGGCGATCCCGGACGACGTGGTCGCGGGCACACGCGCACGTTACGTCGAAGCGTACGAGCTGATCACGGGCGAGCCGTTCGATCAGTGGCTGAAGCGCGCGGGCGCCGAGGCCGAGGGCACGCCGGGCGAGACGGCTGCCGACGGTACCGCGTGAGGGCGCGCGTGCTGATCCGCCCAAAGCAGGGCATCCTCGATCCGCAGGGCGTGGCGGTCGAGCGCGCGTTGCCGGCACTCGGCTTCGACGGAGTCGCCAACGTCCACGTCGGCCGCCTGGTCGAGCTTGACGTCGAGGACACGACGCAGCTTCAGCCGATGTGCGAGAAGCTGCTGGCGAACCCGCTGGTCGAGGACTACGAGGTGCAGTTGCTCGACGGCGGCGCCTGACGCACTGTGAAGTTCGGCGTCCTGCAATTCCCGGGAAGCTGCGACGAGGTCGACGCGCTCGAAGCGGCCCGGCGCGTGGGCGAGGCGGAGCTGATCTGGCACGGCGAGCGCGACTTGAAGGGCGCCGATGCGATCGTCGTCCCGGGCGGGTTCTCCTACGGCGACTACCTGCGCGCGGGGGCGATCGCGCGCTTTGCGCCGGCGATGGAGTCGGTGATCGAGTTCGCCCGCGAAGGCGGTCCGGTGCTGGGCATCTGCAACGGCTTTCAGGTGCTGTGCGAGGCGCGCCTGTTGCCGGGGGCGCTGTTGCCGAACAGGAACCTGCGCTTCACGTTCAGGCAGGTCGAGCTCGAGGTGCTGAGCAGTGGCGGCACGTTCACGCGCGCGTGCGCGCTGGGCGAGCGGCTGAGCATCCCGGCCAAGCACGCGTGGGGGCGCTACTACGCCGATGAGCAAACGCTGGCGGCGATGGATGACTCGGGCCAGATCGTGCTGCGCTACGCGCCGGGCGAGAACTTCAACGGCTCGCTGCACAACATCGCGGGGGTGTGCAACGAGGCGGGCAACGTATTCGGTTTGATGCCGCATCCGGAGCACGCGGTCGATCAATTGATGGGCGGCTCTGACGATGGGTTGAAGATTTTTAATTCGATCAAGATGACGATCGAAGCGTGATGGCGGTGGCCTCGCTGCCGACCGTGGACGACGCGCTCGCGCTCGGGCTGACGCGCGAGGAGTACGAGCTGGTCTGCGAGAAGCAGGGCGGCCCGCCGAACCAGGTCGAGCTGGCGATGTACTCGCTCTTGTGGAGCGAGCACTGCGCGTACAAGCACTCGAAGAAGCTCCTGCGCACGCTGCCGACGGAAGGGCCGGCGGTGGTGATGGGCCCGGGCGAGAACGCGGGCGCGGTCGACGTCGGCGGCGGCCTGGCGTGCGCGTTCAAGGTCGAGTCGCACAACCACCCGAGCGCGGTCGAGCCGTTCCAAGGGGCGGCGACGGGCGTCGGCGGGATCCTGCGTGACATCTTCGCGATCGGGGCGCGTCCGATCGCGGTGCTCGACTCGCTGCGCTTCGGCGAGCCGCAGGGCGAGGGCGGCACGCGCACGCGCTACCTGCTCGACGGCGCGGTCTCGGGGATCGGCCACTACGGCAACTCGATCGGCGTGCCGACGGTCGGCGGCGAGGTCTACTTCGAGGGACCGTACGAGCACAATTGCCTGGTCAACGCGATGGCGCTGGGGCTGGCCGAGCGCGACGCGCTCGTGCGCAGCGCGGCGGCGGGCACGGGCAACGTGCTCGTGCTGTTCGGCGCCGCGACGGGGCGCGACGGGATCGGCGGCGCCTCGGTGCTGGCCTCGGCGGAGCTCGATGCGGGCGATACGGGCGCGGGCGGGGACTCGGCCAAGCGC
Organism: uncultured Solirubrobacteraceae bacterium; assembly: GCA_963704495.1. Taxonomy (GTDB): domain Bacteria; phylum Actinomycetota; class Thermoleophilia; order Solirubrobacterales; family Solirubrobacteraceae; genus Palsa-744. The sequence goes on from OY969911.1 coordinate 616,774, forward strand.
CCGACCGTGCAGGTCGGCGACCCGTTCGAGGAGAAGAAGCTGCTCGAGTGCTCGCTGGAGCTTTTGGCGCGCGGGCTGCTCGTCTCGCTGCAGGACCTCGGCGCGGCGGGCTTGACGAGCTCGGCGGCGGAGATGGCCTCGAAGGGCGAGGTCGGGATCGAGATCGACGTCGAGCGCGTGCCGCTGCGCGAGGCGGACATGGAGCCGTTCGAGGTGATGGTGAGCGAGTCGCAGGAGCGGATGCTGTGCGTGGTCGAGCCGGACAGGCTGCAGGCGGTGCTGGCGCTGTGCGAGAAGTGGGAGGTCGAGGGCGCGGCGATCGGCACGGTCACGGACACCGGTCGCGTACACGTGACGGCGGGCGGCGAGCTGGTCGGCGACATGCCTGTGCGCGCGCTCGTCGATGACTGCCCGCTGTATGACCTGCAGCCGCAGAAGCCGGCGCAGCCGGTCTACGAGCCACCGGCGCGCTCGGCGGCGCTGGCGGCGGAGGCGACGATCGAGCAGACGCTGCTGGCGCTGCTCGGCTCGCCCAACATCGCTTCGCGCCGCCCGCTGTTCGAGCAGTACGACGCGATCGTGCAGTCGCGCACGGTGCGCCGGCCCGAGCAGGCCGACGCGGCGGTGCTGGCGCTGCCGGCCGACGAGCAGGGCGTGCAGCGGGCATTGGCGGTCAGCATCGACTGCAACGGCCGGCGCGTGGCGGCGGACCCCTACCGGGGCGCGATCGAGAGCGTGCTCGAGTGCGCGGCCAATCTGGCTTGCGTCGGCGCAGAGCCGCTGGGCACGACGAACAACCTCAACTTCGGCAACCCCGAGAAGCCGCACATCGCGTGGCAGCTCACCGAAGCCGTGCGCGGCCTTGGGGAGGCGTGCCGGGCGCTGCAGGCGCCGATCGTCGGCGGCAACGTCTCGCTCTACAACGAGGGCGCGACGGGTCCGATCTACCCGACGCCGGTGATCGGCATGGTCGGTTTGCTGCCCGACGCGCGTCGGGCCGGTCGCCTCGGCTTCGCACGCGCGGGAGAGGAGGTCGCGCTGGTCGGCCCGTTCGCGCCGTCGCTGCAGGCGAGCGAGCTGGCCAAGCTGCGCGGCGAGGCGCTGCCGGACGGGCTGGCCGAGATCGACGTGGAGGCCGTACGTGAGGCGCAGGCGGCCGTGCGCGAGGCGGTCCGCGACGGCTCGCTGTCGAGCGCGCACGACGTCGCCGAGGGGGGCCTCGCGGTGGCGCTCGCCGAGTGCTGTTTGGCAGGCGGGCTCGGTGCGGAGGTCGCGCTCGACGCAGACGCAGCCGCGGTGCTGGGTGCGGCAAACGATGCGGAGACGGCGCTGTTCGGCGAGGGCCCGGGCGGCTTCCTCGTCAGCGGCGAGGCTGGGTCGCTGGCGCGGTTGGGTGAGCACGTGCCGCTGTGCAAGCTGGGAACGATCGGCGGCGATTCGCTGAAGCTCGTCGTCCCGGCGTCCGAAGGCTCGGGCGAGCTCGCAATCGACTTGGACGGCCTGGCGCAGGCGCACGGCAAGCTCACGGAGTTGTTCGGATGACGGCTGCTAGCTTGTGAACGTGATGCGTGAGGGACCGCGCGATGAGTGCGGAGTGTTCGGCTTGTACGCGCCCGGTCACGAGGTGTCGCGTCTGTCGTACTTCGCGCTGTACGCCCTGCAGCACCGCGGCCAGGAGTCGGCAGGAATCGCGGCGGCCGACCGTGACGGGCACATCATCACGCGCCGCGAGCTGGGGCTCGTCAACCAGGTGTTCTCAGAGAACGATCTGCGCACGCTGGCCGGCGAGCTGGCAATCGGGCACGTGCGCTACTCGACGACGGGCTCCAACGCGTGGGAGAACTCGCAGCCGGTGCAGCGCTCGGAGGGCACGAACGGCTCGCGCCGCGAGCTGGCGCTGGCGCACAACGGCAACCTGATCAACGCGGTGCAACTGCACAACGAACTGCTCGAGGCGGGCGTCACGTTCAGCTCGACGTCCGATTCGGAGATCATCGCGGCGCTGATCGCGACGCACCCGGCGGAGCGTGTGGAGGACGCGATCGCGGAGGTGATGCCGCGCCTGCAGGGCGCCTTCTCGACGGTCGTGATGACGAAGGACCGGGTGGTCGCCTTCCGCGACCCGCACGGGCTGCGCCCGCTGTCGATCGGCGCGCTCCCCGACGACGGTACGGGCGAGTCCGACGGCGACCCCCGCTACTGCGTGGCGAGCGAGTCGTGCGCGTTCGACATCATCGGCGCCAGGCTGCTGCGCGACGTCGAGCCCGGCGAGATGGTCACGCTCGGCGAGGACGGTCTTCAGAGTCGCATGGTCGCGCCGGGCGGCAGGCGTGCGTTCTGCGTGTTCGAGTACATCTACTTTGCGCGTCCGGACTCGCGCATGAGCGATCAGGTGCTGCAGGTCGCGCGCGGGCGGATGGGCGAGATCCTGTGGCGGGAGGCGCCCGTCGAGGCGGACCTCGTGATCGCGGTGCCCGACTCGGGCAATCCCGCGGCGCGCGGTCTCGCGCGCGCGGCCGGCCTGCCGCAGGACGACGGCTTCGTCAAGAACCGCTACGTCGCGCGTACCTTCATCCAGCCGGGCCAAGAGCTGCGCAAGCACGGGTTGCGGCTGAAGTTCAACCCGCTGCCGGAGGTGATCGCGGGCAAGCGCCTGGTCGTCGTCGACGACTCGATCGTGCGCGGCAACACGACGCGGCAGATCGTGCAGATGCTGAAGGACGCGGGCGCGGCGGAGGTGCACATGCGCATCTCGGCGCCGCCGATCAAGCACCCGTGCCACTACGGCATCGACATGTCCACGCGCGAGGAGATGATCGCGCACGGGCGCACCACCGAGGAGGTCGCCGCGGAGCTCGGCTGCGACTCGCTGCACTACCTCTCGCTGCAGGGCGTGTACGAGGCGGTGCGCGGCGAGCGGGCCAACCACTGCGACGCGTGCTTCAGCGGCGAGTACCCGCTGTCGGGCAGCGAAGACGCGGCCGGCAAGTACTCGCTGGAGGACGACCAGATCCTCCCGCTCGTGAAGGCCTGAGAGCCAGCGCCGAGCCGCACCCCGGCCGGCACGCCGAGGCGGCCGGCCGAGGCATAGCCCGACGCACTAACCGAGGTGGTCGCGGCGTGCGGCCGGCGCGTCGTTGTAGCGATTGGCGTACGGGCGGCGGAGGATTGCGCTCTCGCCGCGACCCGAGCGCAGGGCGTACCCGAGGGCCGCTACGACGATCAGGGTGATGAGCATGGCTGTGAGCATTGGAGTGTCCTTCGTTTGCGGGGGCGTGCACCGCTCTCCAACCTCTCCACGCAATTCAACGCCCCTGCCAAGCATTCCTCTGTGAGGTCGGTCACATATTCCGGGCAATGGAATCCGCAATGTGTCGCAAACCGGCTCAGACCTCGCCGGCACCGGCGCGGATATCGTGCGGGGCATGTCCGAGCAGATGCCGATCGCTGTGCTGGCCTCGGGCGCGGGAACGAACCTACAGGCGCTGCTCGACAAGGTCCACGGGCGGGAGGCGCAGGTCGTAGGTGTCGCTTCGAGCATTGCGGGGGCGGGGGCGCTGGAGCGCGCCGAGCACCGCGGTGTGCCGGGGGCAGTGTTCGCGCGCGCCGACTTCGACGATCGAGTAGCGCGCGACGAAGCGATGGCTGACTGGCTGCAGGAGCGCGGTGCGCGGCTGATCGTGCTCGCGGGCTACTTGGAGTTGCTCTCTCCGATGTTCCTGCGCCGCTTTCCGGAGGCGGTGATCAACGTACACCCGTCATTGCTCCCGGCCTTCCCGGGGATGGACGCGATCGGCCAAGCGCTCTCCTACGGGGTGCAGGTGTTCGGCGTGACGGTCCACCTCGTGGACGACGGCCTCGACACGGGACCGGTCATCCTGCAGCGCGCCATCGAGTTGCCGGAGGCCCGCACCGAGGGCGAGGTGCTCGCGGCGCTGCGCCCGCTGGAGCACTCGCTGCTGCCAGAGGCGGTGCAGCTCTTCGCGGCGGGCCGTATCGCGATTGACCCGGCTGATCCGCGGCGACCGATGAGGGCGCCGGCCACAGCGACGGCGAACGACCCAAGCGAGGGATAGGCTCTGAAGATGGCCTCAGCACGCCAATCGATCACGGGTCGCAATGCCGGAATCGAGCGCGCCGCGCCCGGTGAGGTGCGTGTCCGCCGCGCGCTCTTGTCGGTTTCTGACAAGGCTGGCATCGTCGACTTCGCACGTGGCCTGGAGGAGCTCGGTGTGGAGATCGTCTCGACCGGCGGGACGGCGCGCGAGCTCGCCGGCGCGGGCATCCAGGCGCGCGAGATCGAGGACTTCACGGGCTTCCCCGAGATGATGGACGGGCGCGTGAAGACGCTCCACCCGCGCCTTTACGCGGGCCTCTTGGCGCTGCGCGACAACGAGGGGCACCTGGCCGCGGCGGCGGAGCACGAGATCGAGCAGGTCGACCTCGTGTGCGTGAACCTGTACCCGTTCGAGCAGACCGTCGCGCGAGGTGACGCGAGCGACGCGGAGATCGTCGAGAACATCGATATCGGCGGCCCGACGATGATCCGCGCGACGGCGAAGAACGCCGCGTTCGCAGCAGTGCTCGTCGACCCGTCTGACTACGAGGGTGTGCTTGGGGAGCTGCGCGAGTCCGACGGGTGCCTCGCGCTCGACACGCGCCAACGCCTGACGGCGAAGGCGTTTGCCTGCACCGCGCGCTATGACGCTGCGATCGCGTCGTGGTTCGCCGCGCGCACCTACGAGGGCTTCCCACCGACGTGGAGCGATGCCTACGAGAAGGTCTCAGACCTGCGCTACGGCGAGAACCCGCACCAGGCGGCGGCGTACTACGCGCGCGTGGGCTCGCCTACGCACCTGCTCGACGGCGTGCGCCAGCTGCACGGCAAGGAGCTCTCGTTCAACAACCTGCTCGACCTCAGCTCGGCGCGCGAGCTGGTCGAGGACTTCGATGGCCTGGCATGCGCAATCGTCAAGCACAACAACCCGTGCGGCTGTGCCGTCGGCGCGAGCGCGCAGCTCGCCTACGAACGTGCCTTCGCGTGCGACCCGCAGAGTGCCTACGGCGGCGTGATCGCGCTCAACCGGCGGATCGACCGGGCCTGCGCGGAGCAGCTGTCCCAGCAATTCATCGAGGTGCTGCTCGCCCCCGGGTTTGACGAGGACGCGCTTGAGCTGCTCGGCGCGAAGAAGAACGTGCGCCTGCTCGAGCTCACCGACCGGTTCGGGGATGCAGGCGAAGCGAGTGTCACCCGGTCGGGCCGGCCGGCTCCCTCGCGCGAGGTCGAAGCCAAGCCGGTGATCGGCGGCCAGCTCGTGCAGACTCGCGACGTCGTCTCCGAGACGCGCGAGCAGATGCGCGTGTTGACCGAGCGCCAGCCGAGCGAGCGCGAGTGGCAGGCGATGCTGTTCGCCTGGAGAGTCTGCCGCCACGTGCGCTCCAACGCGATCGTGATCGCGGCGAGCGACGGCGAGCAGACGCCGGGCGCGGACGCGGCGCAGACGAGCGCGACGATCGGCATCGGCGCGGGGCAGATGAGCAGGGTCGACGCCGTGCGCATCGCAGTCGAGAAGGCGCAGGCATTTCAGCCCGCGCTGCTGGCCGGCTCGGCGCTCGCCTCGGACGCCTTCTTCCCCTTCGCCGACGGTCCGCAGCTGGCGATCGAGGCGGGCGTGAGCGCGGTGATCCAGCCGGCCGGCTCGGTGCGCGACGACGAGGTGATCGCGGCCGCCAACGAGGCGGGCATCACGATGGTCGCCACCGGCGTGCGCCACTTTCGCCACTGACGCGTCGCCGTCGGCTGAAGCTCCAGCGCGACCGATGCGCGGCGCGTTCGTATCGCTCCCGCCGCATGCAGTTCTCTCCGGCGCCCGACTGGAGAAGCTCGGTGCGTCCGCCGTGGCAGGCGGGCGCCAAAGAAAGCCACGGCACTGGCCCAGTGCGCTGGGAGGACTTGATTAAATATGTATAACGATATATCGTGAACTAACCTTGATATCTCACGATAGGAAGAAATACATGTGTAGCGATTCAACTCATGCAGGCGGCGAGGGGCCACATGGACACGGCGGCGATTACCGCGACATCGGCTTGCTGCGCGTTGCGATGGCTCATCGCGGCGGGCATCGCGGACCGGGACGCGGGCGTCACCGCAGGGGCTTCGGGCCCGGCGGTCCTGAGGGCGGCTTCGGCCCCGGTGGTGGACGTGGACGCGGACGCAAGGCGCGTCGCGGCGACATCCGCACCGCCGCGCTGCTGCTGCTCGCCGAGGAGCCGCGCAACGGCTACCAGATCATGCAGGAGGTCGAGCAGCGCTCAGACGGCGTCTGGCGCCCGAGCCCCGGCTCGGTCTACCCCGCGCTGCAGCAGCTCGAGGACGAGGGCCTGATCCGCTCGCAGGAGAGCGACGGGCGCAAGCTGTTCGCGCTGACTGACGCCGGGCAGACCTACGTGCAGGAGCGCGGCAGCGACAAGCCTGCGCCCTGGGAGCAGATGAGCGGCGATGTCTCAGACGAGGCTCACCAGCTTGGCAGGCTGATGCGCGAGCTCGCCATCGCCTTCGGCCAGGTCATGCACAGCGGCGGGCAGACCCAGCTTGGGCAGGCGCGCGAGGTGCTGAGCACGGCCCGGCGTGACCTCTACCGGATCCTCGCCGACGGCGAGCCCGAGTCCGAGGGCTAGTTACAGTCGGCCGTGTAGTCGGCGGGCGCCCAGCCGGACTACCGGTCGAGCGCCTTGCCGGCGACGCCCAGCAACGGGTCTTGGCCGGCCGCCTCCTGCGACTCGGCCGCGACGCGCATCGCCTTGGCAAGCTCCGCTTCTTCGCCACGCCCCGCACGTTCAATCAGCGGCTGCAGCAGGCCCCGCATGACGAGCATCGGCCCCAGCCAGCGTGGCGCCCACACGCGAGCGGAGCGCCGCTGCACGCCCCGCTCGATCGCGTCGATCGCTTTCGACAGCGGCGCCGGGTTGCGGATGAAGCCCGGCGTGCGACCCGTCAGCATTTCTGCCGACGGCTCGGCGTACGCTGCTTTGACGAGGTCCGTGTCGAGGAAGCCGAAGTACGCGCAGCCGACCGCCACGCCACTCGGCGCGCTCTCCACGCGCAACGAGTCCGACAGCGCCTCCACACCCGCCTTCGCCGTCGCGTACGCAGCGATCATCGGCGGGCGCAGGATCGCCGTCAGCGATGAGATGTTCAGCAGGTATCCGCCGCGCTTGGTCAGCTCCTCCATCACCGCTCGGTCGGTGCGCCACACGCCGAGCAGGTTGACCTCGAGCGTGCGCTCGACCCGCTCGACCGGCGCTGCCATCAACGGCCCCGTGAAGGCGATGCCCGCGTTGGCGATCGCCACGTCGATGCCGCCGAAGCGCCTCACCGTTCCCTCGACCGCGCGCTCCAGTGCACCGAGGTCCGTCACGTCCGCCTCGATCGCGATTGCCCGCTCCCCGAGCGCCGCCGCGTTCTGCTCCAGCCGCTCCGGCTCGAGCCCCACCAGCGCCACGTTCGCGCCCTTCGCATGCAGCCGCTGCGCCGTCGCCTTGCCGATTCCCCGCGCCGCGCCCGTGACGAACACCGTGCGTCCGTTCACGTCGTAAGTGGCCCCCGCCATGAGTTGCAGACTACCGGCGCCGGGTGTTGCGCTCGTCCCGAGCCGCCCAGGAAAACGGATGTCACCATCGTGACGGCCGGGATGGCGGTTACGCTCATATCCAGCCCCTCGCCCGAGGCGGACTGCGTCCGCCAAGCGTCCGTCAGAGCCCCGACAGGAGGATCGTCTTGCGCGTACTCGGCAAACAGCCAGCCACGCTTTCCAATGCCCTCGCTGCCCTCCTGCTCTGCGGGCTCGTGGCGATCGTGCTGCTCCCGCAGCCGCCCGCTGCCGCCAATGGCATGTCCGCTCACGCCGCCGCGAGCCGTGCGATCTGCAGCGGCGCCAACAGCGCCAAAGTCCCCTGTCGCTTCTCCACGCCCAGCGGCAACATCCGCTGCCTGTGGACGCCCAAGCCGAACAGCGTCGCATGCGTGCTGCGCGCGAACGGCCGCGCCTACCGCCTACGCCCGAGCGGCAAAGCCAAAGCGATCTCGCTCAGATTGGCGCGGCCGGGTAAGACGCTGCCGCTGAACCAGCAGATCGTCTTCCCCGACAGTCTCTCCTGCCGCGACACCAAACGCTCGATGGTGTGCAATCAGGACTTCGGCAGCGGCGCCTTCACGCTTGCGCCGGGTGGCTCGCACCGCTCCTGAGCCACCATTCCCGGCGCGGTCCGATTGCGCACGCACGCTCCTACGACGCCGGCCGGTCTCCGCGGCTGGCTTGACATCTTGACCAGGAGCGTGACTTCTGCGAACATGGCGGCCGCGAGCTAGGAAGGTCGCTCGCCAAAGGCCATGGATGGCGCGTGGAGATGCTCGTCCTCGTTGGGGGCTTCAGCGTCGATCGATCCGACCTACGGAGGGGGACCAGCGCATATGAGACGTCTCGTGATACTCGGTCTCGGTGTGCTCGTCGCGCTCGCCCTGGCCGTTGCCAGTGCGTCGGCGACCGTTCCCACGTGGTTTGCATGCGGCAAAGCCGTCAAGAACGGCAAAACCTTCACCGGTCACTACACGGGCAAGTCGTGCCAAGCAGCCACCGAAGTCGGCACCGGCGGCAAATACGAACTCCGCGAGGGCATCGGCAAAGGCAAAGAATTCAAGGGCAAGGGCGGCAAAACCGTGCTGCATGTCAAGACCTGGCTGGGCGATGCCACGGTCGAATGCACGTCGAGCAAGGACAGCGGTACGCCGGCGCTGCCGAACCTCGAGACCGGGGTGGTCTTGACCTACAAAGGCTGCAAGGCGCTCGGCAGCAAAAAGTGCAGCACCTCCGGTGAGCGCCCCGGCGAAATCGAGATCGAAGGACTGAAGGGCGAACTCGGCTTGATCGAGGAATCTCCCACGCAGGTCGTCGGGGTCAAGCTCGGAAGCGAAGCGCATCCAGGTCCGGACGGCGAAATCGTGACGTTCAGCTGCGAAGGCCTCGAAGTGACCGTGACGGGTGGCTTGATCGGCGTGCAGAGCAAAGACGTCAACGTGATCAGCAAGGAATCCGAAACAGCCGATCTAGCCGGCGAATACATCGGCGCACGCCGGCACGAAACAAGCAAATACAAGCCGCTCGTCAACATCGTTGGATGGGCCGGAGAACAGGCTGCGATCGCCAAAGAAGTCCAGGCTGACGAAAAAGGCGAGCTCGGCAAACTCGAGCGCCCCATCCTCAAGGCCGTGCTGTGCGGCGAATACGCGCAGCAACTGGTCAATGCTCAATGCACGCCCGAAATCTACGCCGGGCAGGACCAGAAGCTGGTCAACAAGGGCGAAGCGCTGATGGTCAAAACGATCGAAAAAGCAGGCGAATCGGCGAAATCGTTGCTGGCCGGTGAATTCGTCGAACACGAAAACGCCGGCGATGCCAAGCGAGAAGAAATCACTCCGCTGAAGTTCGTCGCCCAGAAGTCGGGAACCGTCGAAGAACTCTGCTTTGAAACGGGCGGCTATTTCTACCAGGGCGAACCTGTCGAGACCTCATTGGTTCTGGGCATTCAAGAACAGGTCGGCGGCAAACCAGGGAAAGTGCTCGGCGAAGGAACCGTCGTCGGCAAACTCGAAATCAACACGGTCGGCAAAGTCACCGGCCTCAACGTCCCCATCGTCAAAGGCAAAACGTACTACCTGACCTTCCTGCCGCTCGGCGGCGCCGTGACGTATTGGTACAGCAAAGCCGAAACCGTGATCTACTCCGAACACCACAAAAAACTGACCGAAGGGCCGCCTGAAAACTACGAATGGAAGGAAGAAGCCGAAGAGGCCCCGATCGGGATGTGGGCCAACGGGACGTAGGATTGTGGTCCAATACAGTCGTGCGGTCTTCCGAGGGATGGCATCGTCTCGACTGGTCGCAACTGCTCGCGACGGTGATCGGGGGCGTGATCGCGGTCGGCGCCGCAATCGGAGCCGACTACTGGAAGGCACACATGGACGCCCAGGCGACCGAGCGTGCGCAAAACCGTGTCGTGCGCGGCAGCGAGCGTGCGTGGCGGGACGACCTCTACGAGGCCGAGGGGATGCTCGGGCACGCGATCGAGAACAGACGTTGGACCGCCCAGCACGATCCGCCGCTCGCCAATATCGAGGACTACAAGGAAATCAGCCGCGCCGCGTCCTGGGAGACCTGGCGTCGCCTCTCCTCCGCTCGAGACGCCCTCGAGCACCTCTACCAGGCTTGGAGCAGGCCCCGCCGCCTGACAGCCGCCGATGTCGCGCTGCTCTCGGAAGTGCTGGTCTTCTCTGAGTACGCTCGCCTCGACCTCGCTCGTGAGCTCGATGAAGGCGAACGCACCCCAGCGCACCATCCGATCTTCCGCGAACCCGGCCTTGAGGACCTCTTGAAGAAGCCCCTGCGCGCAAAGAGCTTTTCCTGGCTGTAGCCCTGCTTCCTTCCGTACCGCGCGCATCGCATCCCTGAGCGAACTTGGCTTCGTTGTTGGAGACCCCTTTTTCGCGGAGATCGGGCGATTTCGGCTCATCGGGATTTGGCTTGAGAAGGCGAGCCGTTCTTGCGCGGGCGGCCATTTAGATGGTGCACAGGCTATGTTGCGCTTGTACTGTACGACGCCGCGTTCGACCCAGGGGACAAGCGCTACGCAAGCCAGCGCCGGTACTTCGATGCGATCGCAGCGACCCCCGGAGTCCAGCTACGTCTCGGTCACCTTCGGGAGCGCACGCCTAATTGGCACTACGCACTGAAGCAGGCGCTCAAGCAGTGCGACATAGACCCCGATGATTTTGCCGAGTACTTCGAGTTCCGCACTGAGTTGGGGCAAAAGGGCGTAGACACATTGATTACGCTAGACCTCGTGCGGTTAGCGCAGTGTGGCGCTTATCAGACAGCGATACTGCTCGCCGGAGACCGTGACCTGGCAGAGCCGGTACGCGTTGCCCAAGACTCTGGCTGTCGCGTCCTGCTGGCAATTCCACGGGGTGCCGGCGTTGCAAAGGAGCTCCGCCAGGTAGCTGATGAAGTAATCGATATAGACAACGAGCTACTGCGGCGAATCCTACGGATCTCCAGTACCTCTGGAGATCCCGTCGCTCGGGGCTAAGGGCAAGATCGCCACTCTGCTGTCCGGCAGGGGCCCGTTCGGAGCGCATAGCCCTGGTTCCAACGATGACCAACGGTCCCCGAAAGTGCCCCGTGCGGGACTCGAACCCGCCCCACCGGATTAAAGCCCGGCGCTCTACCAGATGAGCTAACGGGGCCCAGCGGCGCTCAGTCTGGCACATTCGCGCGCCGCCCGGGGAGGACTGGGGCATACGCGCGGGCGGTTGCGCCGTCGCTGCAGCACGCGCGGGGAGACGTCCTGCGCTCTGCCCGAGCACGACGGTCGCCGCCGCCGAGGAGACTGCCCCGAAGCTCGGCTGTGCTCGTGTGTCTGACCGTGCTCAGACCTTTGCCGCGCAGTACGGGTGTGCCCGCCGAAGGACCGCGACCGGCGCGACGCTTGAACCAGCGCCGTGCCGGCCTCGCCCGGCTTCAGTCGTGGAGCCTCAGGCGCCGCTCAGCGCGCAAACCGGACTGTCACGCCGGCTGCGGAGCTTGGCCCACTGGTCTGCGCGAAGGCGGCCGTGAGCTTTACGCGCAGGGCGTGCTTTCCGCGCCTCGCCCGTGTGGCCTTCGTCAGCCTCGTGCGCAGCGTGAAGTTCCCCGCCTTGCTGACTTGGCTGTGGATTAATCTCCAACAGACGTTTAGTCCATATTTCGGAACTCTCCCTGCCTTTCAGCTCGAGCGGATTAGCGGTCTAGGGCTCTTCGGAGGCGGCCACGCGCAGCATCTCCTCGATGCGCGTGAGCTTCACGCGAGGACGCCCCGACTGCTCTCCAAGCGCCCGCTCGTGGCGGTCGATCTCGCTCCAGCCCTCGTACGTGACGATGTCAGGCTGGCGCTCGCGCAGCAGGCGCTCGAGCGCCTCGGCGTTTGGTGTCGAGGGGTGCAGTGCGCTGGAGGAGCCGTTCGATGACGCGCTGACGCCCGCATCGCTCACGGCTGCATCGCCGGTGCCCGTATCGGCGTCGCCCGCGCCGAGGTCGGCGAGGATCGCGTCGACGGTCTCCTGGGCGTCCTTCTTGTTCGTGCCGATCACGCCGGACGGGCCGCGCTTGATCCAGCCGACGACGTATTCGCCGGCCTGGCGCTCGCCGGTGTCGGCGTGCACGATGCGACCGCCCTCGTTGGGGATCACGCCGCGGCGCTCGTCGAAGGGCACGCCGGGCAGCGGGATGCCGCGGTAGCCGATCGCGCGGAACACGAGCCCGGCGGGGATCGTCTCCTGCTCATCTGTCGCCCGGGCGCGCAGTGCGCCGCTGTCGTCGGCGACGAGCTCGTTGCGCACGAACTCGACGGCGTTCAGCGCGCCGTCCTCGCCGGCGACGAGCGCGCTCGGCGAGAGCAGGAAGCGCAGCACGACCCGCTTGCGCCCGGGCGTCGGCGTGCGCTGGGCGTACTCGCGCAGGATCTCGACGTTGCGCCGCGAGGTCACGTCCTGCTCGGCGGCCTCGTCGTGCACGGCGAGCGCGCGCTCGAGCTCGTCGGAGTCGACGAGCACGTCGGCGTCGGTCAGCTCGCCGAGCTCGAGCAGCTCGGGGTTGGTGAAGGCGGCCTGCGCCGGCCCGCGGCGCCCGACGACGAGCACCTCCTGCACGCGGCTGCGCGCGAGCACCTCGAGCGCGTGGTCGGCCGTGTCGGTCGGCGCGAGCTCCTCGGTGCTCAGCACGAGCATGCGCGCCACGTCGATCGCTACGTTTCCGTTTCCGATGACGACGGCGCGCTCGGCCGATTCGAGGTCGACCTCGAGGCCGGTGTGGTCGGGGTGGCCGTTGTACCAGCCGACGAACTCGGTTGCCGCATGCGAGCCGTGCAGGTCTTCGCCGGGAATCTCGAGCGGGCGGTCGAGCGGTGAGCCGGTGGCGTAGACGATTGCGTGGTAGTGCTCGAGCAAGTCCTCGCGCGAGACGTGCTCGCCGAATGTGACGTTGCCGAAGTAGCGAAAGCGCGGGTGCGCGGCGGTCTTCTCGTACACGCGCGTGACCGACTTGATCTTGGGGTGGTCGGGTGCGACGCCCGAGCGCACGAGGCCCCAAGGCGTGGGTAGGCGCTCGAGCATGTCGACCTCGATTGCCTCCGCGCCGCCCTTCAGCAGATGCCCGGCGGCGTAGAAGCCGGCCGGACCCGAGCCGATCACGGCGATCCGTATGGGAGATTCCTCACTCATGTCGATTCTGCGCGCCGCTGGGGCGCTGATGGGCGCGGCCCGACTCGAACGGGCGACCCCCTCGGTGTAAACGAGGTGCTCTGGCCAACTGAGCTACGCGCCCCCGTTCCGGGGAAGACTAGGCTAGCGACCCGCGATCCTCGGCACCGGCCATGCGTGAACGCCGCCCGAATGGGTAGACATTCGGGGAACCTCTTGTACGGGTGGGTTAGGATGGCGCCACCCGGCCGGGTAACTCTCCTTGAAGACCGCAGACACCGCCCATAACGAGGGGTCATCAGCGTTCGCGAAGGCAGCCGCGCAGGAGTCCAGGGCGGCCGAGCTCGAGCTGCTGGGCGTGAGCAAGCGCTACCCCGGCCAGCGCGAGCCGGCGATCGCCGACCTGTCTTTCACGGTGCCTGCGGGTGAGGTCTGCGTGCTCGTCGGCCCGTCGGGATCGGGCAAGACGACGGCGATGCGCCTGATCAACCGGATGATCTCGATCTCGGGCGGCGACATCCTGCTCGGCGGGCAAAGCGTGCTGCAGCGCGACGCGCGCGAGCTGCGCCGCGAGATCGGCTATGTGATCCAGCAGATCGGCCTGTTCCCGCATCAGACGGTCGGCGAGAACATCGCGACCGTGCCCGGCCTGCTCGGCTGGCCGAAGGAGCGGATCGCGGCGCGCGTGAAGGAGCTGCTCGAGCTGATCGATCTCGACCCGCAGGAGATGTCAGGACGCTACCCGGCGCAGCTCTCGGGCGGGCAGCGCCAGCGCGTGGGCGTGGCGCGGGCGCTCGCAGCCGACCCGCCGCTGATGCTGATGGACGAGCCGTTCGGCGCGATCGACCCGATCAATCGCACGCGCCTGCAGGACGAGTTCCTGGCGCTGCAGGAGAAAGTCCGCAAGACGGTCGTGTTCGTCACGCACGACATCGACGAGGCGATCAAGATGGGCGACCGCATCGCGATCCTGCGCGAGGGCGGTCACTTGGCGCAGTACGACACGCCGCGCGAGATCCTCACGCACCCGGCCGACGACTTCGTGGCCGAGTTCGTCGGCGCCGACCGCGGCATCAAGCGGCTCTCGCTGACGACGCTCGGCGAGCTGAAGCTGGCCGAGCCCAACGGGCTGCTGGCCGATCTTCGATCGGTGGGGGCGCTGCGCGCGCCGTCGCAGACGAGCGTGCGCGACGCGCTGTCGATGATCCTCACGGCCAACGGCAAGCCACTTGCGGTCGTCGACGGCGAGGATCGGGTGCAGGGACTGCTGACGCTGTCGCTGATCGAGCAGCTGCTCTCGGATGAGGCGGCGGCGAACGGGGGCGCCGCGGGCAACGGCGGGCCGGGCGATGATGGAGTTGTGTCCGACGGCGGCGACTCCTCGCACGAGGCCGCTTGATGGCGCTCGCGGCGCAGCTCGCGGCGGCGGGCCCGGTGATCCCGAACTTCGGCGCGCACAGCTCGAAGTGCGTCGTCGAAAACCGCTTCTTCTGCGGCGACTGGGTGAGCCGCAACTGGGACAGCGTGCTGTGGCCGGCGCTGCGCCAGCACGTCGTTCTGACGGCGATTGCGGTGGGGATTGGCTTCTTGATCTCGATCGCGCTGGCGCTCGCGGCGCATCGCTACGGCCGGCTGGAGCGCCCGACGCTGCTGGTCACGACGATCCTCTACACGATCCCTTCGCTGGCGCTGTTCGAGCTGCTCGTGGCGCCGGTCGGCGCGAACATCTACGCAGCGGAGATCGCGCTCGTCTCCTACACCCTGCTGATCCTCTTCCGCAACATCCTCACGGGTCTGCGCGAGGTGCCGGATGAGGTGCTTGACGCGGCGGAAGGGATGGGCATGACGCGCGGGCAGGCGCTGTTGAAGGTCGAGCTGCCGCTGGCGCTGCCGGCGATCGTGGCGGGCCTGCGGATCGCGGTCGTGACGATCATCGCGCTGGCGACGATCGTGTACACGATCTACGACAAGGGTCTCGGCGTGCCGATCCACACGGCGCTCGGCGAGGGGCCGTTCAAGACGGAGCTGCTGGTGGCGGGCGGGTTGACGGTGCTGCTGGCGCTGGTGGCCGACGGACTGCTCGTGCTGGCGCAGCGCGTGCTCACGCCATGGACGCGGGCGAGGGCGAGCTAGGCGATGCACCAGTTCGTCGAAGCCTTCGAATTCATCGCCAAGAACGGCGCGATCGACGGGCAGTCGGGGCTGCCGAGCCTCTCGCACCTGGCGCTCGAGACGCTCAAGGTGGGCGCGATCGGCGTGGCCATCTCGATCGTGATCGCCGTGCCCGTAGGCGTGTGGCTCGGGCATGTTCACCGCGGCTCGTTCGTGGCGATCAACCTCGGCAACATCGGCCGCGCGCTGCCGAGCTTGGCGGTGCTGGCGATCGGCGACGCCTTCCTCGGCCTCGGCCTGACGGTGGTCGAGGTGGCGCTCGTGATCCTGGCGGTGCCGCCGATCATCACGAACGCGTACCTCGGCGTGGACGGTGTCGACCGCGACCTGGTCGACGCGGCGCGCGGGATGGGCATGTCCGAGCGCGAGATCCTCACGCGTGTGGAGCTGCCGCTGGCGCTGCCGCTGATCTTCGCCGGCATTCGCACGGCGGCGGTGTTCGTGATCTCGACGACCACGATCGCCTCGCTGGCGGGCTTCAGCGGCACGCTGGGCGACCCGATCGCGAATGAGACGAGCTACCACTTCTCGGGTGTGCTCGGCGCGGCAATCTGCGTGGCCGCGCTGGCGCTCGTCGTCGAGGGCGTGCTGACGCTGCTCCAGCGAGGGCTCACCCCGCGCGGTGTGCGCGTCGAACGGGACGTGGAGATCGGGATGGGCGCGCCGGCTCCGGGGCTCACCTAGTCGGCGGCTTTCACCTTTTTATTCTTATCTATTAATAATAAATAGAAAAAACGTCAACGAAAACAAGCCAGGAGGCGGTAAATGAGGGGTCGGCTGATGTCAGATAGCCGTTCGCGCAGGTTCAGGGAGATCGGGCGGGGAATCGTCGCACTGCTGAGCGTCGGCGCGGTCGTGCTCGGGCTCGCGGCATGCGGGAGCAGCAGCTCGTCGTCGAGCAGCTCGAGCACGGCTTCGACGGCGGCGTCGAGCGGGCCGGGGGCGGGCAAGCCGGCGGTGACGATCGGCGACAAGAACTTCCCGGAGGAGAACATCCTCGGCGAGCTCTACGCGCAGGCGCTGAAAGCGAAGGGCTACAAGGTGACGCTGAAGCCGAACGTCGGCTCCTCGGAGATCATCTACAAGGCGTTCACGTCGGGTCAGATCCAGATGTACCCGGAGTACACGGGCGTGTTCCTCTCGGCGGTGGCCGAACAGACGAAGCTGCCGACGAGCGCGGCCGAAGCGTACAAGCAGGCCAAGGCGTTCGCCAAGACGAAGGGGGCCACGATGCTCGCGTACACGCCGTTCTACGACTCCGACGCGCTCGCCACGCTGCCGGCGTACGCGAGTGAACACAACCTGAAGAGCGTGGCCGACCTGAAGCCGCTCGGCAGCAAGGTGACGCTCGGCGGCGCGCCCGAATTCGCGACGCGCTTTCAGGGTGTCAAGGGTCTCGAACAGGAATACGGCCTGAAGATGACGTTCAAGCCGATCGCGATCGAACTCTCCTACAAGGCGCTCGAAAGCAAACAGGTCGACGTGCAGGACGTGTTCACGACCGACGGACAGCTGCTCGGCGGCAAGTTCAAGGTGCTCGAAGATCCGAAGAAGGTGTTCGGCTTCCAGAACGTGGCGCCGATCGTCAAGCAGAGCGTGCTGAGCGAAGAGGGCCCTGAATTCGAAGCGACGATCAACAAGGTCTCGGCGCTCTTGACGATCCCGGCGATCCAGCAGATGAACAAGGCAGTGACGATCGAAAAGCAGTCGGCCACCAGCGTGGCCGCGCAGTTCCTCAAAGCCAACGGGATCGTCTAGCCCGGCGGCTCGTCCGGCCGGCGCCGCGCGCCGCGTCTCCTGGCAAGCTTCCGGGGATGCGGCGCGGTGGCGGTGGCGGCAAGGGGGTACGCGTCGCGCTGTGGTCGACCGGCGTGCTCGTCGTGCTGCTCGCCCTCGCGCAGGTCTTCCTGCCGAAGATCGCCGCCAGCAGGATCTCGGATCGGATCGGCAGGTACGGCAGCGTTGACAGCGTCCACGTCAGCGCCTGGCCGGCGCTCGAGCTGCTGTGGAAGCACGCCGACTCGGTCGAGGTCAAGGCCACGCGGCTGCGCGTGAGCCCGGCGCAGACGAGCAAGCTGCTGGCGGAAGCGAGCGGCACGGACCGTCTCGAAGTGAACGTGGACAGCGCCCACGAGGGGCCGCTCGCGCTGCGCGACGTGCGCTTCCGCAAGCGCGGCAGTCGCATGAGCGCCACAGCGCACCTCGGCAATGCCGATGTCGCGGCGGCGCTGCCCCCGGGGATCGGCGTGCAGCTGCTCGGCAGCGGGGGAGGGAAGGTCGAAGTGCGCGCCTCCGGCGGGCTGTTCGGCTTCGGCGCGTCGGTCGACGCCGTGGCCGAGGCGGAAGGCGGCAAGCTCGTCGTGCACCCGCGCGGGCTCTTGCTCGCAGCGATCAAGCTGACGCTGTTCGCGGACCCGCGCGTGTACGTGACGGGCGTATCGGCGAGTCGCGCGACGGGCCCGGGCGGCGTGGCCGGGTACCTGCTGGGGATCGAAGCGACGCTTCGGTAGGGGCTCAGGCTGCGGCGGGCGCGGCTGGTACCGAGACGGCCGGCCGCGAGCGCACGAGCATGGGCAGCCCGCCGTCGGGGCTGATCGTCGGCATCTGGCGGATCTTCAGCGCGAAGTCCTCGGGCAGCGAGAAGCTGAAGCGGGAGAGCAGCAGCGTGGCGATCGTGCGCACCTCAAGCTGGCCGAAGCGCATGCCGATGCACGTTCGCGAGCCGCCGCCGAAGGGGACGTAGGCGCCCTTGGGCATCGCCGCCTTGGCCTCCGGCGTGAAGCGCTCCGGGCGGAACTGCTCGGGCGAGTCGAACACGTCGGGCAGGTGGTGGCTGGCCCAGGAGGAGTAGTTGACGAAGGCGCGCGCCGGGATCGTGTGGCCGGCGAGCTCGAACGACTTGACGGCGCGGCGCGGCCCGACCCAGGCCGGCGGGTACTTGCGCAGCGTCTCGTCGAGCACCATCTCGAGCTGGGCGAGCTCGCCGGAGGTGAGCTGCGCGGCGGTCGGCGTGGCGGTGCCGTCGGGGCGGTGCGCGAGGAGCGCGTCCTGCTCGGCCAGCAGACGCTCGGCGATATGCGGGTGGCGGGCGAGCTCGTAGAACATGAACGAGACGGTCGACGTCGTCGTGTCGTGCCCGGCGAACAGCAGCGTCATCACCTCGTCGCGGATCTGCAGCTCTGAGAGCTGGTTGCCGTCCTCGTCGGAGGCGTCGAGCAGCAGGCTGAGGATGTCCTCGCCGCGCCGCCCGCCGGCGCGACGCTCGGCGATCTCGGAGTAGATCAGTGTGTCGAGCTCGCGTGCGGCCTGCTGCATGCGACCCCACGGCGAGCGGCGCGTACGCAGCACGCGCAGCAGATAATCGGAGGAGTAGAAGCCAAGAGCCTCCTCGAACAGCCCAGCGGCGTCGATCGCACGGGCGCGCTTGCCGTCGGGGTCGACGCCGAACAGCGCGCGCATGGCCACGCGCATGGCCAGGCGCCGCGTCCACGCGTACAGGTCGATCTGCGTGCCCGGTGCGATCTTCTCGAGCGCGCGCTCGGTCTCGCCGACGATCGCCTCGAGCGAGGCGGCGATGTGGTCGCGGTGGAAGACAGGCAGCATGATCCGCCGCGACTTGCGGTGGAAGTCGCCGTCGATCGTCAAGAGGCCGTCGCCCATCAGCCCGATCAGGTCGCGGAAGTGACCGTCGCGCCAGGTGAAGTTGGAGGCGTTTGAGACGAGGATGTAGTGGTTGGCCTCGGGCCCGAGCATGAAGACGACGTTCGAGTGGAACAGGCGCAGCGTGAAGACAGGGCCGTAGCGCGCGTAGTACTCGAGCAGCATCTCGAGCGGTTCGTTGGCGAAGCGGCGCGTACGCGGCAGCGAGAAGCTCGTCTCACCGGGCGGGAACGGGACCCCGGAGCGCTCGCTGCGCAGGTCTTCGATCATCACCTTGAACGGGTTGACCTCGAGCATCGGAGGTGGGCCGACGAGCGCCATGGGCGGAGCCTAGCTGATCGACTGGCTGGGTAGCCAGTTTCGAGCGATCCTCGGCATCGCCGCGGCCTTGGCATACTGATGGGGTGCGTGGTGCCGATGGCGCTGCGCGCCCCACATCGCGGGGGCGTAGCTCAGTTGGTTAGAGCGCTGCCCTGTCACGGCAGAGGTCGCGGGTTCGAGTCCCGTCGCTCCCGCTTCATTAGGTGTTCTCCCTGCAAACCGGAAGGTTCTTGGTTTGCGAGCACTGTCTGGACCGTCGCGATGGGCGCGCGCCTTCAACGCGATTTTGCCTGCAAATCATGTGGTTTCATCGTGGGCGCGGGTTCAAGACCGTTGGTCCCGCGTTCCGTCTGAGGGCGATGAGTTGCTTACGCTCAGGGCGATCCGAGGCGCCTCGCCAGGGAAGACAGAACGCGACGGGATTGTGGAGGGCGCGCAAGGTTTTGATCGCGCCAGCAAACGAGCTTGGCGTACCGCTGACGCGAGACGATCTCGTCATGCCGGCGCCGCTGATGCTCCTACGTCCGATCGCGATCTGGCGCTAAGCCTGAGCCCGAGTCCTGGGTGTCCTAGAGTAGCCGGCTCAGCTCGTCCGGACTCAGCCCAGCATCGCCGAGAATCCCGGAGAGCGTCCCGCGCTTCAGCTCTCGATGAAGCGGAACGGTGAGCGAGACTCGCCGGTCAGGATGCTTCAGTCGAACGTGACTTCCTCGCTGGCGAGCAACTTCCTATCCCTCGCGTTCGAGAGCTTTGACCAGACGCCGCCCCGATATGACCGGCAGAGCGCCGGTCACGCAGGGACCGGGAACTTCCGCCGGATCACCCCAGTGTCGAGCGAGCGCCCGTCTTCCCGCATCCCTTCGACGTAGAGCGCAAGCGCCTCCTGGGCGTTCGACGTCGCCTCATCGAGGGTGTCGCCCTCGGTGTGCAGACCGGGAAGGTCTGGAGCGTAGACGTGATAGCCGCCCTCATCCTGAGGGGCAAAGACAAGCTCGATCTCTCGTGGCTGATCCATAGGGCTCAGGATAGGCGCGAGTTCGGCCGCGGGCAAGCCGAGCGCAGCACGTACCGGCTCCGCAAGCCCTAGCGGCTACTCATCGAATAGGGTCGGCGGCTCGCGCCGGACCGCGATCGCTGGTCCTTCGGCGCGGTGGGTACATCTAGGGTTCGACCCCCGTCGCTCCCGCTTTCGGCACCCCGCTCGTTTCCGCGCCCAGTGCGGCAGCGGCCGGCGGCTTGGAAGTACGGCACGAAGTCCTCGTGCGGCTGCACGGCGACGATCCGGCCTTCTTGTGCCCAGACCTGCTCGAAGAGGGAGAGCAGTAGCTTGCGGCGCTCGGACGGCTCCGTCTCGATCTCCCAGAAGCCCGCGAAGTCGTCGAGCAGTGCCTTGGCGCGGTCGATGCCGGGGTCGGCGGCGGGTGTGCCGAGGCACTGCAGCTCCTCCTCGATCGTCTGACGGGGCATGACGTACTGCGCTTTGGGCAGGTCGCCGAGGACGCAGAGGTCTTGCAGCCTTGTGAGCTGGCCGAGCAGTTCTTTGCGCTTGGCCTTCGCCGGGTCGCGCTTGGGGCGCTCGGCTTCGACGGCCTTGACGATGCGGTCGATCAGGCGCTGGTCGGGCTTGAAGTCGCGGATCCATCCGACGAGCTGCTGCTCCAACCGCTCGGCGAGGACGATCGGCTCGCCGCAGGGGTTGCCGTAGCGTCGGGCTGAGCACATGTAGCGGCGTGCGGCGTTGCTGCCGCCGGTAGTGCCGTGCATGCGTGCGCCGCAGCGCTCGCAGCGGAGCAGCTTGCGCAGCAGGTAGTCCTCGGAGGGCGGGCCGTCCTTGAGCACGCGGTTGCGCCACGAGCGGACTTGCTGCACGCGGTCGAACAGCTCGGCCGAGACGATCGCTTCGTGCAGCCCCTTGGTCGTGAGCGCTGTGTCGCGCTTGCCGGTGACATAGCCGCAGTAGGTGGCATTCGAGAGGATGCCGCGCACGGCGTCCTTGCCGAACGGACGGTTGCGAGCAGTGCGCGCCCCGGTCGCGTTGAGCCATTGGGCGATCGTCAGGTCGGACTCCTGTCCGGTGGCGTAGCGCTCGAACGCCTCGTGCACGAGCGGCGCGAGCTTGGGGTCGGGGACGGCGATGTTGGTGAGCGGGTCGCGCACGTAGCCCACGGCAGCGTGCCGGTCAGTCGTTTGCGAAGCCCTCATCACAAGAGAAAGGTCGCTTTCGCGGGGGCGCGGGTACAGCGTCTCGATCAGGGCATGCGACTGGAGATGCGCGATCTCGATGGTCGGTGTGCGAGCGACGCCTCGTGACTTGGCCTTGCCCGGACTCTTTGCTGCGCTTGCTCTGTTGAGATTCTGGTGTTCTATCCCCCTTATCGGGGTTTGTTTGCCCGCTTGTTTTGGAGGATTTGCAGCAACTCTTAGGCCAGCAGGCAGCGTCATATCCCCGCCCGCGTGAAGAGCCGCCCGAGGCTCACACCCAGACCCGCGGTGATCGGAAGCATCGTTTCGAGCGTCAAGTTGAAGTCGCAGCGCTCGATCGCGCCGTGCGCCGGCCCAGGAACCCCCAACCATTGAATAAGCAGTAGGCCATTCTCGATTCGGTCTGTCGTGGTTGCCACGGCTGCTCAATCGGATGGCCGACGAACTCGCGAATGTATAGCCTGCCTAGGCCGCCGCGCCGGATATCCGGGATCATTCCGACTTTCCGCGCACGTCATGGTGCTCAGCGGGGCGGCAACCAACTACTCAGAAAGGGGTGCTACCGATGGAAAGGCATTGGGGGGAATTGTTCGACCATTTCTTTGATGCAGCGGTCGACACAAATATTGAGACGGTGGGTCGCGATGAGATCGTCGCACATATGGAAGGCGGTACCCTCCTGCCCGGCCGTTATCTCTACTCAAGCGACGCAGGCGCACACAACTGGATACGCCTATGTAACGATCCGAAATACAGGCATCACCGCGAGACCGTCGATTTCTGGGCTAACTCCGGAGGACAGAGGATTGCCGACGTGATTCAGGAGCAGCTAGGGGGACGCGACGGTCTCGACTACATAAGTCTCGGTCCTGGCGCTGGGGAGAAGGATAGCGAGCTCATCCGGAAGTGGCTCGATTCGGGGATGGACATATTTTACTACCCGTACGATATAAGTCGCCCCCTAGTATCGAAGTCAGTTCATAAGGTACGAGACTCTGCGCCTTCAGGTTCGGCATCACGGCTCAGAATAAAGGCGGTTCTCGGCGACTTTAACCACCTGAAATCGTTGACTGATGTGTTTCGCCACCGAGATGCACCAAACGTCGTATCGCTCTTGGGCAGTCTCGGCAATCTGGAAAATGAGCGGCAGTTTCTTCTGAAACTGCACCAACAAATGTCGCACGACGATATCTTGGTCCTTGAGGTTCGCCTACAGTCTGAAGCTAGTGAGCCAGCCGAGCTTATCGATGGCGACGCGGCATTGCGCTTTGACTTCGGCCCGCTTGAGACTTATCTAGGACTGAAATTTAGCCGTAAGCTGATGACCATTAAGCGGGAGCGGAACGTGAGTTCGATTGCTGATACGGTTACGACAATCGTCGGGTGTGAGAATCTCAAATATAGGGGTGCAACATACCCTGCGGTTAAGCTCATTTATATTCATCAGTACACCGAGGCGGCGTTCCTCGCTGCCCTAAAGGGCATGGGCTTCGAGGTGATCTGTAGCGAATGCGGTAAGCAGAGCGAGAACTTCCTCGTATGTCTAGTTCGTAAGAAAGCAAGACGTCGCGCGGAACCAGCAGCAGCTTGAGTGGGCGGCGACGGCATACATGATGAGCTGAGCCTCTGCGGCTTACTGGATGGATCGAACGGCCTCAAGTACTCTAAGGCCAACCTCTCCGATAGTCCTAGCCACGTCCGGCTCGACCTTCTCACCGTGGACTGCACGATTCGCGAGCGCCACCACGTCGGCGAGAGGGGCAGCAACATCACGAGGAATGATGTCGTCATCTCGCAGTTCGCGGAGCAGTACTCCAAGTGACTTCCTGAACGTGGGACTGCCGCTGTACTCAAGGCTCAGTCTTCTCACCTCGCGCTCGAGCTCGATACGAAGCTTCGCTAGCCCGAGAGGGGGATCGCGCGCGATGAGCTCTCCTATCGATGGCTCGCCTAGGGACGGCGGTTGGGTGCGTTCATCAGGGACGGGAAGGTCCGACGCAGCAGTTTGAAGCTCTCGCACATCAGATGCGTCGATCTCTGCTTCAACTCCTCCTGCGCTGAGGCGCCGGATGTGCGGTGCCAGAGGAACGATTAGCAGCAGTCCGAGTAGGCCGACAGTTGCGCCATCTACCGTAACCGCGACGTGCTTGAGCGTATGCAGGACCAGCAGAGTCACGGTGGCACACGGAACGAATACATACGCCATGCGTGCTACCCAATGGGGTACGCGCAACTGACGGCCACCTGCCTCATTGCTGGCCTTAGGCGGATCCGTAGCTTGCACTAGCGGAGCCTATCTCACTGTGGGTGACGCGGGTCAAGTGGATAGGACGATGTAGCTAGTCGGGCGCAGTGCCGGAGGAGCTGGCCAGTGCCGCCCAACAAAGATGCGTACCGTTCGACTCTGGGAGCGTCATCCCGCAGGTGGCATGCCCCGCGCGGCCCCGGCTGAATGAGCCGCACGAAGCATGTCGCGGTCGCTCCGTGCTAGCGCTCAGGCTTGCAACGGGGTACCAAACGAGGCCCCGACCCCCAAATGGACCGCGACCTATTGTCTGAGGGCGAGCTGTCGCGTCCCCCGGCCTATCCGCCTCCGCATCAAAGGCTAAGCTCGCCGGGGCGATGACCCGCAAGCGAGACATCAAGCAGTTCCGGCAGGCATGCAAGGAGGCTGGGCTGACGGTCGACGAGCGCTACGAAGCAAGTCAAGCGCTGCACGCCGACAAGGAATCGACCGGGAGCGGGCAACAGGACATGAGCTATGGAGAACTGCTGGCGTGGCTGCGAGAATGGAAGGCCTCATGGCGACCGTCGTAGCGCTAGATGCATCACCCACAACCGTCCTGCGCTCGTTGCGTGGGGAGATCGTCGACGCGCGGATTGCCTATCCGGACGTGCTCCACGTGGAAGGTCGGGATGCACACGGAGAGCTGTGGCGCCTCGCCACCCAGGATGCAGAGTGGTCTCCATCTGACCCGGCTCAGCTGACGGGACACTCAATCAACGATGCCGAGATCGACGAGAACTCAGGTGAGCTGCGCTGCAAGCTGTCGGACGGCTCGGTGCTCGACATCAAGCCTGCTTCGCGCGAGGCTGAGGATGATCCGCCCTACTGGGAACTCATCAGTCCCGCCGGCGTAGTGCTCGAGTTCGGTCCAGGAGTGCGTTGGCAGATCAGCAGCGCCGATGCTCCGGTTTCATCTCGTCGCTGATCGTAGTCACTTAACGAGTGCTCTGGAACCCTGATTTCAACGGGGTGCCAAACGAGGCCTTGACCCCTCTGAGACCGCGACCGAGCGGCAGGCAGGCGGACGGCAATAGCCGGAACCGCTGCTAGGACACGAGCAGCAGCTCTGCACAGCGTCTTAGGCTCGCCGACCCTGGTTGAGTGAGTCTGCCCTGAGGCAGCAGCACACCAGCGATCCGCAACTTCGACCACCGCCCATTGTTCGTTCGTCATAATCGAATCCGGGGGTTGGTTGTGAGAGAGGGTCTGCTCGCATTGCTGTGCTGCCCGTCTTGCGGCTTGCGCGAGAGCTTTAGGCTGGCCGACGAGGTCAACGACGGCCGAGAGGTCCGTGAGGGCTGGCTTTGCTGTTCTGCTTGCGAGTCCCGCCGCCCAATCGTTCAGGGGGTCGCTGACTTGCTGCTGAACCCATCCCCCGAGGTGATCGCCGAGGCCGAGGGGCTTGAGCGTTTCGCGCGGCTCATGGCAAGCGACGGGTGGGATCGTGCCCGAGTGCTGCGTCTTCCACATGACGCAAGCGGCTACTGGTTTGGTCAGGCGCAGGCAATGGAGTACCTGTTTGAGACGGCCCCACTCGTCGCCGGCCAGCGGATACTCGACATCGGCGCCAACACGTGTTGGGCCTCGGCCGCGTTTGCGAACGCCGGCCTGTACACGGTTGCGCTTGACATCTCGATGACCGAGATGCAGGGACTCCGCACTGCGGACTGGTGGATCGAGGAGACGGGCACGTACTTCGAGCGAGTGCTGGCGCAGATGTCCGGCATGCCGTTCGCCGATGGCTGCTTCGATTGGGTCTTCTGCTGCGAGGTGCTCCACCACAACGATCGTCCCGGCATGACCGCGGCTCTACGAGAGATACATCGCGTGCTCCGCCCTGGCGGACGCCTGCTCGTCGTGAATGAGCCGCTGCGATGGCCTACCGATCTCAAGCGGGACCACGCTGCCGAGGTCGCCCAGTTCGACGGCAACGAGCACGTCTACTTCCTTTCGGAGTACTTGCGAAGCGTATGGCGAGCCGGCTTTCGCTCCCTCCAGCTCTTGGAGCCGGTCACCGACGTGGCCTTCTCACGTCATCCCATTCACCTCACGACCGAAGCAAGCATGCTGGGCTCCTTCAAGCTCGCTGCTAAGAACGTCGTGCGCAATTACGCTTTTACTCGTCGCGGGTACAAGTGGTGGCGGTACCTGATGGGCCCCAGCGTTTCATTGCAAATGATCTGTACGAAGAGTTTCTGAGGCCGCCTAATGAGGGACACTGAGCGACAACTCACAACCATGCCGTTACTCCCCATGTCAGCACACCGAGGGTTCGAGCGCTTTCACGAGACGCCGGCCGGAAACGACCGGCAGTCCGGTGCTCGCGCGGAACTGGGAACTTGCGGCGGACCACCAAACGAGGCCCCGACCCCCGGATAGACCGCGACCTATTGTCCTCAGAACGTCGCAAACCTGCCGACGTCATCGGGTATCGCGACCCGTGCTCGATAGTTTGGACCTTTACTTCCAAAGTGCTAAAGTAAAGGATATGCCAAAGGTCTCCTCCAAGAACCAAGTCACGATCCCCGTCGATGCGATGCGTGCCGCTGGCCTACATGCAGGCGACGAGATCACCATAAGGCCGGTCGGCGAGGGTGAGATCGTCATCGCCAGTCGCGGTTCACGGGTCCGACGCCACGCTGGCATCGCGAAGGGCATCTATCAGGACGGAGAACTCGACCGCCTCCGTGACGAGTGGACGCGCTGATCCTCGACGCGAGTGTCCTGATCGGGCTGCTCGACAGCGCAGACACTCACCACGACTGCGCGATCGATGATGTTGAAAGAGCGGACCGAGAGGGACGGCAGCTACTGCTCCCGGCAAGCGCTTACAGCAAGACGCTTGTGGCGTTCGCCCGGGCACGCCGCCTCGAGGAGGCACGCCGGGCCATTACCGCGATGGGGATCACAATCGTGTCTCTCACCGACACGATTGCCGAGCGAGCGGCTGAGCTTCGGGCTCGCCACACCCGTCTACGGCTGCCTGATGCGATCGTCCTCGCCACTGCTCAAGAGCTGGGCGGCGGCCTGCTGAGTTACGACCGTAAGCTCTCGCAGCTAGCGGGCAAACTGGCGTAGCCCGCCCCTGATTTCAATGGGGTGCCAAACGAGGCCCCGACCCCACGAGTGACCGCGACCTATTGTCTGCTGCGATGGGAAGCAAGCTGCGATGGAGGCAAGGGTGGACCCGTACTAGAGTGCTCACGTATCCCTTGTATCACTCTGCTACACTGCGTATCAGTCTTCTACCAAAGGAGCATCTCATGGCTGCTGCTGCCGACCGGCCAACGCGAGTTCCATCCGACCTATTCGACAGCGCAGTCGTCGAGGGCGCCAAAGAGAACCGTTCGGCCAAGCAGCAGCTTGAGCACTGGGTGCGAGTCGGGATGTCGGTTTGCGCGCGCCAGACAGCTTCCAGGCATCGGGTAGAAGCCGCCTTGGCAGGCGCTCTCCCGGTCGAGCATCTCTCCGAGGAGGAGGGAACCGTGTTCGATTCCGAGGTGCAGTCCCGGCTGGAGGCGCGTCTGCGAACGACCAACCTTGGCGCGGTCCTTGCCGCACGCGGGGTCACGACCGTGGCGCTGAACGAGCAAGGCGAACTGACCGAGTATCGGCCTGACGGAACGAGCGCGTCCGTTTGAAGCAGACTGCATTTGGTCATTGGACCGAATGGCTCGGGCAAGACTACGTTCTTCAAAGAGTTTCTCGCGCTGGAGCTGCCTGGCTACGTGTATGTCAACGCGGACGAAATCGCCAAGGCCAGGTGGCCCGCCGACTCTGATGCGCACGCCTACGAGGCCGCTCAGGTAGCTGCCGAGACTCGCACACACCTAATCGCCGGCGGCCGGTCCTTCATTGCCGAGACGGTGTTCTCTCATCAGTCGAAGCTCGACCTGATTCGTTCTGCGCAAGGGGCGGGCTATCAGGTTGTGCTGCATGTGATGCTCGTACCGGAGGAGCTGGCGGTCAGGCGCGTCGCGTACCGGGTGCAGGCGGGCGGCCACGACGTACCGGAGCGCAAGATTCGTGAGCGCTACCGCCGGTTGTGGCCACTCGTTGCGCAAGCTATCTCTCTGGCGGACAGGGCTGTTTTGTATGACAACTCGCGGCGCGCTGGGCCATTCAAGCTCGCGGAGTTCTTCGGTGGACTGCCAATCGGCGCTGCCACCTGGCCGGAGTGGGCACCCGAGCCAATGGTCTCCCGCCGGGGTGAATGAAGCAGCGCACGCGGGACGAGACCTCATCAGACATCGAGCGGGTGGTGTCGGCGGCTTGGTCAAGCTGGAGCAGGCGTCTCGCTCGGCGTAACTCGCGAGAGCTCAAGCCCTCAGTAGCGGCCACCAGCTCCTCCGACGGAGGGCTGCCAAGCGCTTCCATCCACCAGATGCGCCACTTGCTCATTGGCCTGATCCGATTAGCCGTCCATCGGCAGGATCGTGAACGATCCGCCGCCCAGGGGCGTCACAGCGCGGAAATGCCGCTCATCGAAGCTCACTATGCGTGTTGTCCTGTAACGGCCGGCGAGGGCAACGAGTGCGCAATCGGCAAGTCCTAGACCCAGGTCTGCGTAGCGCACGTCGAGGTCGCTGATGTTCTCGTAGTCCTCTCGCTCGAGACAGGCGACATTGAAGCGGCCCCGGGCAAGGTCGCGCAGGAACGCGCGACGCGCGGCCTGACCGAAGCGCCGGCCGAGGAGATAGTCGACCTCGGCGGTCGTCGGGGCCGGCATCACGAGATCACCCGGCTCACCTCTTAACGTGGCTAGGATGCCCTCCCGCTGCGGCTCGTCGGGGTCGGCAAGCGCCACGACCGGGCCCGCGTCGACCAGCAGCGTCAACTGCCGAAGCCTTGCAGGAGCTCTTCGTCAGGAATCTGCGAAATTGGGCGCGAATCGCCATCTGTGCGGGGGAACCCGGCGGCGATCTCGAACTGGCGATCACGCGATACCAGGGGTTCATACGTCGCGACGGCCTCGCGCAGGATCTCGGCCTGCGAGCGGCCCTCTTGGCGGGCTAGGCGAGCGAGACGCGCAGCCTGCTCATCGTCGAGATAGACGCTGGTCTTGCGCATGCCGAGTAAGTATAGGGCAGAACGTAGGGTATAGTCACTGCAGGGCGCTGAGCCCTGCTTAAGCGCGGGCGCCGAGCTTGCCTAGCCGGCTGACATGCGCCACGCCACGGCGTCAGTTGGAGCGTTGCCCGACCAGGCCGTGCTCGATCAGGCTCTGCGCGGTGTCCGCGATCGAATCCTCCGTCGGGCGCGTCTCCCAGCCGAGCGTCGTCTTCGCCTTCTCGGCCGTGTACGCAGGCGACTCGCCGAGGTCGTTCACGATCGTGCGGACGCTCGCATCGAACAGGCCCATCGCCCGGATCAGCAGGTCAGGCGCGACGCGGGTCGGGACCTTGCCCGCACCGGCGCCGAGGCGCTCGCGAAGGATCCGGGCGACGTCCTTCATCCAGAGGAAACGGTCGACGGCCAGGAATCGCTCGCCGCCGGCAGCTGGGTCCGTCATCGCGCGGATGTGGAGGTCGGCGACGTCACGCACGTCGACCAGCACGAAGCCGAGCCGAGGCATCGCCGGCATGCCGTTGAGCAGCCGTTCGATCACCTGCAGCGAAAACGATCGGTCCTCGCTGAGCACCGGGCCGATGATTGCGCCCGGGTTCACCACTGCCAGTTGACTCTCGGCGCCGCGTGCCCGCACGTGCTCCCACGCGGCGCGCTCGGCGATCGTCTTCGAGCGAACATACGGCGTACGCCGCAGGTCCCCCGGATCGGTCCAGTCCGCCTCGTTGTATGGCTCGGCGGTGGATGGAGCGCGTCCATGACGGACTGCCGCAACGGACGAGGTCATCACGACGCGTCGCACGCCGGCATCGAGGCTCGCACCGAGGACGCGCAGCGCACCGTCACGAGCCGGGGCTATGAGCTCGTCTGCATCCTTCGGTTGTGCCGGCGGAAAAGGCGACGCCACGTGGAGCACGTAGTCGCACTCTGCCACGGCCTCCTGCCAGCCGGTGTCCGCGTTCAGGTCGGCGGCGACGATCGACAAGCGCTCGCCGGGCTCGACGCCGGCGGCCGCGAGCGAGGCGCGCACGTCATCGCTGCGCCGGAGCTCACGAACCGTCGTGCGAACCGTGTAGCCGCTGCGGAGCAGCTCCGCAACACACCACCCGCCGAGAAAACCCGTTCCCCCCGTGACCAGCACCGTCCCGTCTGGCTCAGCCATACGCGGAGTCTACGTCGGCGAGCTCCTCCACAGCTTTTCGCCGCGCACCGCCTGCCGCGAGCGAGGCCGCTGCACGCACCTCGACCCCCGACATCGCGGAGTTCCCGATCCACGAGCACGTCTCGCGGTAGCCGGCCTATTTCGCCAGACCAGCAGCTTTGAGCACCTCGCCGCGATCGCCAAACCCTCTCTTCAGGCATCTCGAACTCTGTCTTTCTCACAGGCGGGCGTACCCCCCGGCAGCCGTTGCCGGTTCTCCGCGACCAAACCGTAGATCTTCGCCGCGATCCACGAGATCCCCGGCAGCAGCAGGACCCGGCCGGCGATCCTCCAAGCCGGCCCTGCGCTCATCAGGATCGCGGCGATCGCCTCGTGTCCGGAGCGGATGGTGCCGTCGAGCTCGATCCACCGCACGGCATCGGCAGCTTGCCGCTCGGTGATCCCCAGCTCGTCCAGATCGGTGAGCTGCCACGCGACCATCTCCGCATCCGGTCTGATCTTTTCCAGCAGGCCTACGCAAGTTGTGCAGAACGCGCAGTCGCCGTCGTAGACGAGCACTGGGCGCCGTAGGCGCGTCACGCGTGGATCGGAGGCGCGCGGGCTCTCATCCGACTTAGCGTCGCCGGACATGTCACCCCCACGCATCTACGAGCAGTCGGTCGAGCGCGAGCCCCAGCATCTGCGAGCGCGATTTACCGCGCTGCCGCGCCGCGATGAAGTAGCTGCCGACGAGCAGCGAGTAGGCGAGCATGCTGCGCGCCTCTGCGTCGTCCTCATCCACGCAGAATCCTCCGAACAGCGAGCGCAGGAACTGCATGCGTCGGTTGTCGATCCTGCGCAGTCGTGCCGCCACCTCGCGGTCGCGCCGCGACCAGTCGCGCAGCGCCAGCTCGACGGCGAAGTCAGCCGTCGGCGCCAGCGCGAAGAGCTCTCGCAGCTTGGCCCGTGGGTCGCCCGGCTGGCCCTCGATGCGCGCGATGACGTCCTCCGTGCCGGCCTTCTCCCAGCTGTCGAGCATCTCCTCGAGCAGCGCCTGGCGGTTGGCGAAGTGCCAGTAGAAGCCGCCCTTGGAGACGCCGAGGCCGACGGCCAGCGCCTCGATCCGCACGGCGTCCGGGCCTCCTGCGGCGAGAGCCTGCAGCGCAGCCCCAATCCAAGCGCTGCGCGGAGTGCGAACGTTGGCCACAGGCATATCTATACGCCACCGTATTGACAGATGCAAGCGACTCGCCTAACGTCCATACGACAGCGTATGGACGGAGGTGGGCATGAGGCTTCCCAACGCAGCACATGAATCTCACGACTGGCGGATCCGTGAAATCGCCCCCGACTTCACGGTCGAGGACGTCTGGGCGCTCCCTGCCCACGGCAGTCGTGAGGACTTCCAAAGGTTGCTCGAGAACATGGCCTCGCTCGACCCGGCCAAGTCCTCCTCGCTGCCGACCCGCGTGCTGTGGCTGATTCGCGATCGTCTTGGTGCCTGGTTCGACCTCGGCAGGATCTCGGTACCGACCGGCGAGGACAAGGAGGCGGGCAAGCTGCCGATTCCGGGCACCAACGAAACCTCGCTCGCCGGCCGGCTGCCGCAGGACCTGCGCGACACGGTGGCCGATGCGGACTTCACCACCGCCACGCCGTTCTCGCCGCTCTATCGCACCGACGTCGAGTTTGCCGCCGAGCTCTCCAACCGGACCGTGCACGGCGTCATCCATCTGGCCTGGGTCGAGCAGGGCGAAGGCCGCTATCAGGGGCAGATGGCCGTCTATGTCAAGCCACGCGGGCTGCTCGGCAACGGCTACATGGAGCTGATCAAGCCGTTTCGCTACCTGATCGTCTACCCCGCGCTGATGCGCCAGATCGAGCGAGCGTGGAATTCGCCGGCCGCTCGGTAAGCGCGTGACCACCGCCATGGGCGAGGGCGCGACAGTGATCCAGCTCGTCAACCACTACCTCGCCGAGCACGCGCAACCCGTCGGGCAGCCCGCGCTCGTCGGCGCCTCCTAGCGCGAGGCGGGAGGCCGGACGGACGCGTACACGCCGCGCGGCTCGACTCAGGACAGGCGCACGTCGGGGACCGGTTGGCCCCTGCGTGCCGCCTCGCCCTTCAGGCGCGGTGTCAACGTGCGCCCCTTGCGCATGAAGCCGATCGCGATCTGTGCACGGTTGCCCGTCAGGCTCCAGTCGGCCAGCGCGCGCTCGACGCGCAGGCGCGGACCGCCCTCGCCGAGCACGAGCGCGCCGATCAACGTGTGGTTCTCCTGCGTCGTGAAGCGCTCGTCATGCCCGTGCACCGTCAGGCACGCCGGGCCCGCGCGCAGCTCCGGCGAACCGGTGCCGATGCTCAGCGGCACGTCATCGCCGGCCGGCTCGCCGGCCTCGACCGGCAGGCACACCGGGTAGCCGTCGGCGTCGACGTAGGTCAGGTCCGCGAGCGGAAGCTCGCGCAGCGCGCGCTCCGCGATCGCCCGCCAGTCGCTCGGGGGGGTCAGCCACGCCGACGGCGCCCGCCCGCTCGGCGCCGGGTCGGACTGCGGCAGCGCCGTGCCCGGGTCGGCCTGCCACGTCTGCGGGGCGCTCGCGAGCGTGCGGTCTGTCCACCAGAAGATGCGCTGCGGCACGATCTCGATCCAGATCCGCGCGTAGTAGAACTTCATCCGCTTCAGCAGGAGCTTGGGCTGGCCTTTGGTCGCTCCCGGCAGCTTGGCCATCGCCACGCGGGCGTAGCGGTCGGTGTTGCCCTGCAGGTCGGCGTCGCGCACGGCCGCGTGGCCCTGCACGAGGACCACCGGCAGCCCGCCCGAGCCGGCGCCGATCGGGTCGGCGAACAGCAGCGCCACCTTCGGGTTGCGCCGCGCCCGTTCGGCTTTGGCCGGATAGGAGAGCCCGGTCGACACGTCGAGTGTGCCCTTGCCGACGTATGGCGTGCTCGGCACCGTCACCGGCGAGCTCGATCGAGTCAGGCTCGCGTACTCGCACGTGAGCGCACGCTCGAACACCTCGCCGAGCTCGGGTGGCCAGCTGTCCGTGGGGTTGGCGCTGTCGATCACCGTCATCCGCACATCATCGCCGATCGCCACCCCGGTGCTCCCTCGACTCGCTTCACCGACTCGCTTCAACGGGGGACGCCTTGCCGGGAGATGCGATGCTTGTGGTGCTTGCTGCTACCGTTGGCGGCTCAAGTTGGGCATTCGCCCAATACAGCAGTGCCAGCGCTCGTAGCCTTTGCTCAGCAATCTCCGCGTTCGCAGCACTATGACGCCGGAGGAAACAATGGCTACAGGAACAGTTAAGTGGTTCAGCGACGACAAGGGTTTCGGGTTCATCACGCCCGACGACCAGTCGAAGGATCTATTCGCCCATCATTCAGCGATCATCGGCGAGGGCTATCGCTCGCTCGCCGAGGGCGCCAAGGTCTCCTACGAGGCTGAGGCCGGCGACAAGGGCCCCAAGGCCGTAAACATCCAGCCGATCTAGCAATCCGGCTCGCGCCCGCGTCGGTCCCAGCGATCCGCGGGCGTCAGCCGGATCTGAATCGCCGTCGGTCGGGTATCCGCTCGACCGGCGCAGTTACATCGTCTCACGCTTCCATCGCGCTCGGAACTCCACGAGAGGACGGACAGACATGGCCTCAAGCGGCAAGAAGAAGACCACGATGGCCAAGCTCATGCGCGAAAGCAAGTTGCGCGAGAAACGCCTGGACAAGCAGGCCAGGAAGGATGCGCGCAAGCTTGCGGCGGCCAACGGCTCATCCGACTGGCTCGCCGAGGCGCCGAACCCGATGGGCGACGAATCGCCCCAGCCGGACGCCGGCGAGCCTGACCTGGCGATCGCCCAGGCACCGCCCGAGTCCTGACCTACGTTCGGCCGCGTATGGGAGCGGTGTGCATCTCGCTGAGCGGGTAGAAACCACTTGGTGGCCGACCGCGGGGACATCGACTTCACCTACTCGCTGACCGACCGCGTGTTCCGCCTCAGCATGGGCGAGCTGGCCGACTTCAGCGGCGCCAAGTACGACGGCGACTTCACCTTGACACTCGAGCAGGCCCAGCGGCGCAAGCACGAGTACGTGGCCGAGCAGGTCGGCATCGAGCCGGGCAGCCGGGTGCTCGACGTCGGCTGCGGCTGGGGCGCGCTGCTCGACTTCATCCGAAGCCGCGGTGGCGTCGGCGTGGGCGTGACGCTCTCTTCGGCGCAGCTCGAGGCCTGTCTGCGCCATGGCCTCGACGTGCACCTGCTCGACGGCCGCCGGCTCGAGCGCGAGCGCTTCGGTAGTTTCGATGCCCTCACCAGCCTCGGCGCCTTCGAGCACTTCTGCTCGCCTGCGGACTACCGCGCCGGCCGGCAGGAAGCTGTCTATGAGTCGTTCTTCCGGCTGATGGCGAGCCTGCTGCCCGACGGCGGGCGCGTGTATCTGCAGACGATGGTGTACGGGCGCAAGATGATCCCGGCGCCCGATGCCCTCGCCGCGCTCGACTCGCTGCCGCCGGCACACACCGATGCCTGGTACCTGGCGCTGCTCTCGCGTCAGTTCCCCGGGTCATGGCTGCCGTTCGGGCGGGAGCAGGTGATCCGCTGCGCTGGGCCGCACCTCCGCCTTGTGTCGAGCGAGAGTGGGCGCGTGGACTACATCGAGACGATCACGCAGTGGAACGCACGCATCGGCGAGCGCAGCCTGTGCAAGTCACTGCTGAAGCTGCGGCTCGTGCCACGCTGGCTCGCGAGCTCCGACTTCCGTCTTGCCTTCGCCTCGGGTGTCAGCGCCAACAAGGTCTGCTTCGAACGCGAGCTGCTCGACCACCACCGGCTGACCTTCGAGAAGTGCGCCGCGTGAACGAGCCCGCACGGCGCACCTCGACGGTGCCTCAGACGCGCGCCGGACGGCCCTTGCGAGGCCTGCCCGAGTCGTTGCGGCGGCCGTTGCGGCTCGCGCCGTTGCGGGCGGCACCATTGCGCGTCGGGCCGCTGCGGCTGTTCCCGTTGCGCGGGCCACCACCGCCGAGACCATGCTCGATCCGCAGCCGGTCGGCGATCTGCCGCGCCTCGTTGCGGTCCTGTGGCGATACGAGCGTGATCCCGACGCCCTGGCGTCCGGCGCGTCCGGTGCGTCCGATGCGGTGCACGTAGACGTCGTGGTCGCCGGGCAGGTCGAAGTTGATCACGTGTGAGATGTCCTGTACGTCGATGCCGCGAGCGGCGACGTCGGTTGCCACGAGCGTGTCGACGCGGCCGGAGCGGAACTGCGCGAGTGCCTGCTCGCGCTGTTTCTGCGAACGGTTGCCGTGAACGGCAGCGGCCCTCACGCCGCTGCCGGCGAGGCGCTTGACGAGGCGGTCGGCGCCGCGCTTGGTGCGCACGAACACGAGCGCGAGGTCGCGCTCCTTTGACAGCTCGCCGACGAGCGCGCCAACGCGGTCTTCGTTGCCGATCGCGACGAACCGGTGCTCGACGTCCGTTGTCGCGCGCGATCCCGACGGCCCGTGCTCGTGTGAGATCGCCTCGTGCGTGTACTTCGCGGCGATGCGACCGACCGCGCCTTCGAGCGTGGCGGAGAAGAACAGCGTCTGGCGCCCGCGCGGACACCCCTCGACGATGCGATCGACGGCCGGGCGGAAGCCCATGTCGAGCATCCGGTCGGCCTCGTCGAGCACGAGCACGCGGATCGCATCGAGCTTGAAGGCGCCGCGCTCGAGCAGATCCTCGAGCCGGCCCGGCGTTGCCACGACGATGTGAGACTTCGCGGCGGCGGCCGCCTGCTTGGTGAGCCCGACACCGCCGTACACGGCTGTCACGCGCAACGCGCGAGCGTGGGCGATGTCGCGGATCTCCTCGACGATCTGGCTTGCAAGCTCACGTGTCGGCGCGAGCACGAGCGCGGCCGGGCGGGGCCCGTCGGCGTTTAGGCGCTCGACGATCGGGATGCCGAAAGCGAGCGTCTTGCCCGATCCGGTGGGCGACTTGACGAGCACGTCGCGGCCCTCGAGCACGTCGCTTACGACGAGGCTCTGAACCGGGAACGGCGCGGTTACGCCGCGGCGCGCGAGCACGTCGACGACCGCGCGAGACACGCCGAGATCGGCGAAGGACTTCATAGACAATTTGACTCCTTTGAGCGACTCTGAGGCCGCGTCGATTCGGGAGGCTGATGCTGACCCGAACCGCCACAAGCGGTACTCAAGCGAGCTGCCTCGCGGCTGACAGTTGTCGACCGCTGCCCTGCAACGTAGCAGAGCCGGGGACGCCGGTCGTGAGCTGGAAAGCCCTCTTGCAGTCCCGGGCGCGCAGTTTCTGCGCACCGCTCCAGACCCGATAGGGTGCTGCAAAGCGCCGTCGTTCGTACCGGTCCTGCCGACTCTTCCTACGCACGACGCCTGTGTCTCAGAGCGGCAGAGAGGGCTGGCGATGTCCGGCACCACCTACGAGGACTCGCCGCGCGATCGTGCGACGGCGAAGATCTCAGACGAGATCGTCAGGCTGCTCGCCGCTGAGACGGGGCACGGCGCGACGCGCGCATGGACGACGCTCGGGGACGATCTGATCGTCTGCGTCCTGCAGGGCGTGCTCAGCAAGGGCGAGCAGAACCTCGTCCGCAATGGTTCCCGCGAGGTCGTGCTGAGAACACGACACGCCTACCAGGACATGATGGAGCACGAAGCCGTTGCCGCGGTCGAGCAGATCAGCGGCCGAACGGTCCGCGCATTCACGAGCGCCAACCACCTCGACGAGGACATCGCCGTCGAGATCTTCGTGCTCGAGCCGCTCGAGGGCGGCTCCCGTGAGCCCGCGCGCGAGCGTCCGCGAGCCACGCGTCCGCCGCCACGCCGGCGGGGCGACTGAAATTACCCGGACAGGCCCGGGTCTCAGCCGGCGTCTGCCCTGCGCGCCTGCGCGAAGGAGACGAGTCGCTTTTGCTCCTCGTCCCACAGCTTCAAGCGCACGGCGCGCATGCCGTCCCACAGCGTCAGCGTAGGCACCTCGTGGAACATCGGATTCTCTTCGTGGGCACGCTGCAGGTGGTAGTTCGGGATACGCGCGCTGAGGTGGTGCACGTGGTGGAAGCCGATGTTGCCGCTGGCGAACTGCAGCACCCGCGGCAGCTTCAGGTAGGAGCTCCCGCGCAGCGCGGCCTCGTCATAGCTCCACTCGGCGCCGCTCTCCCAGTAGGCGTCCTCGAATTGGTGCTGAACGTAGAACAGCCAGATCCCGGCCGAGCCGGCGAGCAGCGCGGGCACTCCGACCACGAGCAGGTAGTCGCGCCAGCCGATCAGCCAGCACAGGCCGCCGATCAGCGCTGCCAGTGCCACATTGGTCACGATCACGCTGTTGCGCATGCGCGGGCGCGCGCCGCGGGCGACGATCCGTGGGCCGATCACCATCGCGACGATCGGCCCGATGCCGAACATCACGAGCGGGTTGCGCATCAGGCGGTAGGCCAGGCGCCCGCGGGGCGAGAGCGCCTCGTATTCGCTCGTGGTGAGCGTGTGGACGTCACCGACGCCGCGACGTTCGAGGTCGCCGGAGGTGGCGTGATGGACCGCGTGGTCGTGCTTCCAGCGCACGAACGGCATGAACAGCAGCACGCCCGTGAACATGCCGAGCCACGCGTTGGCGCGCTTGGATGTGAGAAACGAGCCGTGTGAGCAGTCGTGGAAGACGATGAAGGTACGTACGAGGAACGCCGCCGTCGGCACGGCCAGGGCGAGCGTGATCAGGACGGACACGTCGCGCGCGAAGTACATCGCGACGGACAGCGCGATGTAGGGGACGACCGACGTCGCGATGCCGAGCGTGGCCAGGCCGTCGTGGGCTTTGGCATAGCGGGCGAGCATCTCGCGCGTCTGCCTGTTCGGGCGATCCCGCGGGGTCTGCTGCGCTGACACCGCTGCAGGCTCCGGCGTGCCGGGTGCAGCAGGCTCGGCGAGCGAGGTCCCTGCGCTGGCGATAGGGACCATCGGGATCCCCCTTTCCTGGAGACGCGAGCGGCCGGTCCGACCGAAGCACCCCCATATGGGTGGCGGCGAGCATACCGTGCGCGCTTGCGGCAAGTGTCACATCACGGACGCATATCGCGCTAATCTGGTTGTGTGCCAACTCAGGCAGACCGTGCTGCGGAGCGCCGCCGCGCGAAGCTGGAGGAAATCCAGCGGCAGGTGAAGGACGGCTCGCTCACGATCCGGAAGATGACACCGGAGGAGCGCAAGCGCTATCCGACTCAGCCTGCCAAGCAGCGTCGCCGATGACGGCCTTCTTTGTCGGTGGCGTTAAGCGCGAAGAAGCCGTGGCCGAGGAGGCTTACGGCGATCTGCGTGAGCTCTCCAGCGACCTCGCCGGCTGCCCCGCGCGCCTGCGTCGCATCTTCAAGCTCCGCTGCCGCCTCGACGGCTCCGACCAAGAGATCGAGGTGGGCAAGCGCGAGCCCCGCGGGGAGGGTGTCGTGGCGGCGATCCTCGATCACGGACGTCACGAGGCGTTCATCGTGCACACGACTCCCGCCAGCGGCGGGATCGGCACGCCGCTGCGCGTGCGCAATCCCGTGTACGGCGTAACCGAGTTCTCCTCGGCTGACTGAGCCGAGCCTACGCCCCGGCGTCGATCGTCGCCGCGTCGATCACGAAGCGGTAACGCACGTCGCTGCTGACGACCCGGTCATAGGCCGCGTCGACCCCATCGGCCGAGATCAGCTCGATCGCCGGCTTGACGCCGTGCTCGGCGCAGAAGTCGAGCATTTCCTGCGTGTCCGGCAGGCCTCCGATCGCCGATCCCGCCAGGCTCCGCCGACCGGAGATCAGCGAGAACGCGTGCACCTTGTCCTGCTCGGATGGTGCGCCGACCGTGAC
This sequence comes from uncultured Solirubrobacteraceae bacterium, assembly GCA_963704495.1. Taxonomy (GTDB): domain Bacteria; phylum Actinomycetota; class Thermoleophilia; order Solirubrobacterales; family Solirubrobacteraceae; genus Palsa-744. Next base: position 655,770 of record OY969911.1, read on the forward strand.
CATCGTTCCGTCGACGCGCAGTAGCCGCAGGTAGGCGTCCAGCGGCAGGTTCGCCGAGACGGTGTTGAGGATCAAGTCGAAGCTGCTCCTCAGCTCGCGGAACGTCTCGCGATCGGAGGTCGCGTAGTAGTGCTTGGCGCCAAAGCGCAGCCCGTCCTGGAGCTTGCTGAGCGACTGGCTGAGCACGGTCACCTCGGCTCCCATCGCCGCCGCGATCTGCACGCCGACGTGTCCGAGCCCGCCCATGCCGATCACCGCGACTTTCGTGCCCTGGCCGACGTGCCAGTGCTTCAGTGGCACGTACGTCGTGATGCCGGCGCACAGGAGCGGCGCCGCGTCCTGCAACTCGATGCTGTCGGGGATGTGCACGACGAAGTGATCCTTGACCGTGATCTGCCGGCTGTAGCCGCCGTATGTGACCTCACCGTCGTAGTCGCGCGCGTTGTAGGTCTGCACGTTGCCCTTCATGCAGAACTGCTCCTCGCCCGCCAAGCAGTACTCGCACTCACCGCAGGAGTCGACCATGCAGCCGACGCCGACGCGCTCACCGACCGCGAAGTCACTCACCTCGGGCCCGATCGCGGCGACGACGCCCGCAATCTCGTGTCCGGGGACCATCGGGAAGATGGCGCCGCCCCACTCGTCGCGCGCCTGGTGGATGTCGCTGTGGCAGATGCCGCAGTACTTGACCTCGATCTGCACGTCCCGGGGGCGCAGCTCGCGGCGCTCGATTGTCGTCCGCTCGAAGGGCGCGCTCGCCGAAGGTGCGCTCAATGCCGACGTTGCGGGCATGGTGGACCTCCAATGGGTCTCGCAGTTGGCTGGGTGCCTCGCGGCCAACCTAACACCGCACAGGCTCGGGCCCGAGCTCCACGACGCCACCGTGAGCGGCTACGGGGGCCGGACTACCCCGACCGAGCCGGACAAGTCGCGGCCTCCTGTTTCCAAATAATTGACTTTCGTCCAGGCGTCGTTACGGTCGTCGAGGCTGCGGGAAACACCGCGCCAGAAGGACCGGGCGTCCGCGATGCCGATGGTCGAGCGACGCTCGGCGATCCGTTCCAAGCGAATCAGGAGGTCTCGAACCGTGATGCACAAACCCGCCTCATCGCACCGCCCCGCCGTTCTCCGCATCCGCTGTGCCGCCGCTGCCCTGATCGCGGCCTTCGCGTTGCTCGCGCTGCCTGCGTTCGGCCAGGCGTCCACCTCATACGTCTCGCTGGGCGACTCCTACGTCTCCGGGCCGTTGATCTTGCCGCCCGCGCCGGGCGCTCCGCTCGACTGTCTGCAGTCGCTGCGCAACTACCCGCATTTGGCTGCCTCGGCGCTCGGGCTCTCGCTGCGCGACGTCAGCTGCAGCGGCGCGACGACCGCCGACTTCACCGAAGCGCAGTACTCAGACCAGCCGCCGCAGTTCAACTCGCTGAGCTCTTCGACCGGCGTGGTGACCGTCGGCATCGGCGGCAACGACAACAACCTGTTCCTCGGCACGCTGGAGACGTGCGGAGCGGAGGACCTGATCTTCCCGTTCGGCACGCCGTGCAAAGCGACGTATGGCAAAAAACTCTCCGAAGAGATCAAAGCCGACGGGCCCGTGGTCGGCGCGGCGCTGCACCAGATCCACGTGCTCTCGCCCTCGGCGAAGGTGCTCGTCGTCGGCTATCCCGACATCCTGCCGCAGTCGGGCAACTGCTGGCCGACGGTACCGCTCACGACCGGCGACACCGCCTACCTGAACGGCGTCGAGAAGGAACTGAACTCGATGCTCGCCAGCCAAGCCGCGGCGAACGGCGCGGTCTACGTCGACACGTACAACCCGAGCATCGGGCACGACGCCTGCAAGTCCTCGAGCGTCCGCTGGGTTGAACCTGTGCTGCCCGAATCGGACGCCTTCTCGGTGCACCCGAACGAAAAAGGGATGTCCGAAGAGGCGAAATTGCTCGAGAGCGCAATGAAAGCAGACGGCATCTCCTAGACGCGAAGCGCTCAGCTCACGGGCGGCGGCACGCCCTCGCCGCTGCCCGCGAGCGCCGGGTCCCAGTCGCACGCCGAGCAGGCGTGCCGGTAGGCCGACCGTGCGAACTGCAGCGCGAAGGCGTGTGGATCCGTGGCCGCGCGCACGTCGTCCCAGTCGAGCACGTACTCGCCGAGCTTGGCTTCCCAGCGCGCCGCCTCCGGCTCGAGCTCCCGATCAGCGAAGCCGGGCGGCGCCGGGTGCGCGTAGGCGTAGAAGGCGGCGCGACCGTAGCGCTGGTCGCCGGGCCACCAGCCGACCGCGATCTCCTGCGCGTCCATCGCGTTGCGCATGATGAAGTCGTCCGAGGGCGGGTCGGCGGGGCGACCCGAGAACAGGTTGACCGCGAGGTCGAACGAGCCCCACCAGGCGTTCACCGGCGTCGAGCGCCCGCGGTAAGGAGCGCGGAACGCGCCGAGCACGAGCGCCGCCTGCGTCGCGGCGGCGAAGTACTGCTCGACCTGCGCGGCGTCGTAGCGCGCGTGCTCGTAGTCCTCGTCGAGCGCGACGCTCCATGGGACCTCCTGCGGCACGAGCGCGAGCTGCAGCTCGCCGGCGAGCTCGCCCACGGCATTGAGCACCGCGCGCGTGACCTCCGCGACGGGGCGATCGGGCGTGAGCGGCACGCGCCTCGGCTCGCCACCGCCGCTGCGCTCGACGACGGCCTCGTGCGCGTGCAGGTCGAGCGCCACGACGAACGTCCCCGAGCCGTCCGGCGCCGGCAGCGGCGCCGTTTCCCAGCCACGTGCGCTCAGGCGCAGCGCCGCGTGCTGCAACTGTGGCTCGGGCGCCGCCGCGGCGGCGGCGAGTTTGCCGAGCACCTGCGTGTGTGCGTGCAGCGTGTCGCACGTCTCGCTCCAGCGCTCATAGGAGACCTCCGGCCACGGCGATCGCACGGGCCCAGCGTACTGCGGTCGACGTGTCGCCCGGGGCTGCGCTACGGCCGTGGCTTGGCGAGCCGCGGCGGGGCCCGGCAGATCTGCGGCGGGCCGGCAGACCGTTACTGCGCCGACTGGCTGGCTGGCCAATTTCGACTACGCTCCGCGAACCCCACCAAGACCCGCCCGGTCGGGCCCGGCGAGCGGTCGACCTGAACCGGGGCGAGAACGGAGAGAAGATGGCCCGCACGTTCGTGATCGGCGTTGGCATGACCAAGTTCGAGAAGCCCGGGACGAAGGAGGGCGACTACCCCGACTGGGCCAAGGTGGCAGGCGGCAAGGCGCTCGCCGATGCAGGCATCTCCTACGAGCAGGTCGAGCAGGCGTTCGTGGGCTACTGCTACGGCGACTCGACGGCCGGGCAGCGCGCCGTCTACGGCCTCGGTCTCACCGGGATCCCGGTGGTCAACGTGAACAACAACTGCTCGACCGGGTCGAGCGCGCTCTACCTCGCCCGCCAGGCGGTCAAGGGCGGGCTCGCCGACTGCGCGCTCGCGCTCGGCTTCGAGAAGATGGAGCTCGGCTCGCTCGGCGTCAAGTTCACCGATCGCACGAACCCGATGGACCGCCACGTCGGCGCGCTGCTCGAGCTGCGCGAGTGGGAGAACGCGCCCCCCGCGCCGCAGATGTTCGGCGCGGCCGGGCGCGAGCACATGGAGCGCTACGGCTCGGCCCCCGAGCACTACGCGTGGATCGGTTGGAAGAACCACAAGCACTCGGTCAACAACCCCTACGCTCAGTTTCAGGACGAGTACACGCTCGCGGACATCGAAGGCGCCAAGGAGATCTATGCCCCGCTGACCAAGCTGCAGTGCTCGCCCACCTCGGACGGAAGCGCCGCAGCGCTCGTCGCCTCAGAGCGCTTCGTCGACGAGCACGATCTGTGGGAGCAGTCGATCGAGATCGTCGGGCAGTCGATGGTCACCGATCTGACGAGCACGTTCGCGGCGAAGTCGGCGATCGCGGTGGTCGGCGCCGACATGAGCCGCACCGCCGCCGAGCAGGCGCTCGAGGAGGCGCAGACGGCGATCGGCGAGGTCGATGTGATCGAGCTGCACGACTGCTTCTCGGCCAACGAGCTCTTGACCTACGAGGCGCTCGGGCTGGCCGAGGAGGGCGAGGGCCACCGGCTCGTCGAAGCTCAGGCCACGACCTATGGCGGCGACGGGCCCGTCGTCAACCCGTCGGGCGGGCTGATCTCGAAGGGCCATCCGCTCGGGGCGACCGGTCTCGCGCAGTGCAGCGAGCTTACGTGGCAGTTGCGCGGCGAGGCCGAGAAGCGCCAGGTGGACGGTGCGAAAGTGGCACTGCAGCACAACATCGGCCTCGGCGGGGCCGCGGTCGTGACCGTGTACAAGCAGCCGGCGTAGCTTTCGCATACGGACGATCGCCGGCCGCCGCGCGATCACGCTCGAGGGCTGTCGGCCGAAGGCGCGGGGCGGCGATGACGTCGTCCGAGTCCGCCCCGACGATGCAGCTCGGCTGCCGATGCGCCGACTGCTGAGCCGCCGAGGCGCTCAGCCCATGATGTAGACGAGCGAGACCTGGGCGGTCAGCTTGCAGCCGGGCGCTGTGGCCTTCTTGGCGACCGGGCGCTTGTGCTTGCGGTGGCGTTTCGCCGAGGTGCGCTTGACCGCGCTCGATCCTTGGGACGGCGAGCTCGCGGCGCTCGGCGAGGCCGTGGAGGAGAGCACCTGACCGGCGGTCCGCGCGCTGCCGAAGTCGGGCTGTTCGCCCTGGTAGGGCTCCCATCCTTCTTCGCCGCCTGAGTTGCACTCGATTTCGCCACCGTCCTCGGTGACTGTCTGCGGCGCGCCGAGCGTGGCGCCGACCTTGCCGGTGAGGAATTCGGCCTTCGCTTGACCATCGGCGACGGCGGCGGCCATCGCCTGACGGTAGACGCCGGTGGCGGTCGCGGCATCGGCGTTCTGTGCGATCGGCTGCGTGCCGACCCCCTCGACGCTGACCGTGCGCAGCGTGGTCGTCGTGGGCGCTTCGGCGACGGCGACGCCGATCATGTTGGCGACGACGAGCGCTGCCACCGCCGAGAGCACGGCGGTGAGTGCGAGCTTCACCCGATCTCCAGCGCCGAAACGGCGGTGAGCAACATGTCCCGAGTCTACCCGTGCCCCTGGGTTTCGTAACGTTCCTGCGGTGAGCGATCCGTTTTCGTTGAGTCGCTTCGAGACGGCCCAGGCCGAGTCCGGGACCTACGAGCGCGCCGTGCTTGAGCTAAGCGAGGGTAGGAAGCGCAGTCACTGGATGTGGTTTGTCTTCCCGCAGCTTCGGGGGCTCGGCCACAGCCCGATGTCACAGACGTACGCGATCGCCTCGCTGGCCGAGGCGCGCGCCTACCTCGAGCACCCGGTACTCGGTGCGCGGCTGATCGAGTGCACGCGGATCCTCGCCGAGCTGCCGGCTACGAGCGCGCAGGACGTGTTCGGCGTGACCGACGCGAGCAAGCTGCGCTCGTCGATGACGCTGTTCGCTCGCATCTGCTCTGAGGACTCGGTCTTCCATGTCGTGCTCGCGCGCTACTACGACGGGCAGGTCGACGTCAAGACCGAAGCTCGGCTCGAGTCGGCCGAGGGATAGCGCGGTGGCCAACTCGACTGACGGAGCGGTGGTGCGCGACGCTTCCGCGTCAGACGCCGCGGCCTGCGCGGCGATCTACGCCTTGTACGTGACCGGGACGGCGATCACGTTCGAGACAGAGCCTCCGTCGGAGGGCGAGATGGTCGCGCGGATCGAGACCGCATCGAAGGCCTACGCCTGGCTCGTGCTCGAAGAGGAGGGCCGCGTTGTCGGCTATGCCTACGGGGGGCGCTTCCACGCGCGCCCGGCGTACCGCTGGGCGGCCGAAGTGAGCGTCTACCTCGAGACCGGCAGGCGTCGCACGGGCGGCGGCAGGGCGCTGTACGAGGCGCTCCTGTCGCGCCTGCGTGAGCGCGGCTTCCGCATCGCGGTCGCCGGCATGACGCTGCCCAACGAGGCCAGCGTCGGGCTACATGAGGCGCTCGCTTTCGAGCCTGTCGGCGTGTACCGGCGGATCGGCTACAAGCTGGGTGGCTGGCACGACGTCGCCTGGATGCAGCGCCGGCTGGTCGATGACGACCGGGACCCACGCGAGCCCAGCTGACCGACTGAGCCCGGCGCTGCTCGTCTGTCAATTGTCATTCTCGACAGATCGTCGCGGCCCGATTAGGCTGACACGGAGTTCCAATAACTAGATTGAAAAGGGGACTGTCATGGCTGGCGATGCACTTGTTCTCGGCTGGGGCCCTGTAGTCCGTGGCCGCGAACTGAAGGCGTTTGAGGTCTTCGAAGAAACGATCACTTACTACAGCGAGCTGCAGCAGTCGGGCAGGATCGACAGCTTCGAGCCGGTGCTGCTCGCTCCGCATGGAGGCGGGCTCGCGGGGTTCATCCTGATCCGCGGCAGCCGCAGATCACTCGACGAGATCCGCTCGAGCGAGGAGTTCCGTCTGCTGACGGCTCGCGCGGGGGCGATCGTGGATGAGATCGGCGTGATCGACGCCTTCACGGGTGAGGCTCTGGGACAGCAGATGGCCACGTTCCGCTCGGTGGCCGAGGAGATGTCGAGCTGAGATCGCGCAGCTCGCCGCGAGCTCCTGCGCGACCACATCGAGCCGTTCGGCTGGGTCGCGGCGATGTCGGCCGGCGAGCGCGCCGAGCTGCTCGCGCGAGTTGAGGCGACGATCCGCGCCGGAGAGACCCGAGCGAGCTGCCGTTTTACGTCGCGATCGGTCTCACCTCGCCGCTCTGATCTCTCGTTTTAATTAATCAATAGAGAGACGCGCCGGGGATCGCGGCACGCGCGGCGCACCACCCACAACGTTGCTCGCAGGTTCACCAGCCGGCAACGACTCCTTAACAGCACGGACACGCCTGCAGCTCGGAGCCGATCTAGCTTTGGCCGATCGCAGCCAGGTTCGGGGGCGGCGGACATTTCAACTTCTACGGAGGGACGGTTGCCATGCCAAGGATCGACGCTGCCCGCAGTTACAGGAGTGGGCTTCGCACGACGCTGCTCGCCGCCATGGCATGCCTCGTGGCGACGGCATCGTTTGCCGCCGCGCAGGCGAGCGCCGCGCTGACGCCGGGCGACGTCGTCGTCTATCGCGTCGGCAACGGCGGTGGCCTCGGGGGGCAGGGCGCAACGACCAAGGGCATCAAGGCCACGGCCGCAAGCGTGATCCGTGTCTGCGGTGCCAAAGCCGGCTCGATCAAAGTGTCCGCCAGCACAGGGCCAGTGGTGCTGGGCGACGGCGAAGGCTGTGCCGCCGGCAGCTACTCCGCCGGGGCCAACATCACAAACAACACCGCTGGGGTCAGCGTCGTTGGCAACTCCTTCAAAGGAAGCGTCAAGGTCGCAAACAACTCCGGTGGGACCACGGTGAGCGGCAACACGGTGAGCAAGAACCTCACAGTGACGGGCAACTCCGGCACCGTCGTTGACACACCGAACACGGTCGGCGGGAAAACGAAAGCACAGAGCCGCAAGCTGCGATAGCGCACGCTGCAGGTGCGCCATGGGGGCGCGGGACGGAGGCGGGCAGACGAGGCCCGGCCTCCGCCCGACGCTTTGCGCGCGTGAGCAGGCCGCCGTGGCTACAGTCCCGTGGGATGAACCGGCTGCACGGCGTGATCTGCTCGTCGCGATGGTGGGGGCGCACCGTCGAGCGTGAGCTGCTGCCTTGGGGTCTGTCACGACTCGATCTGGGCGAGGACGTGCTCGAGATCGGCCCCGGCTTCGGCGCGACGACGAAGGTGCTCGCCGAGCGTCCGGGCGAGCTGACCGTGCTCGAGCTCGACTCCGGCTACTGCGAGCGTCTGCGCCGCGAGCTGCCCAAGCGCGTGCAAGTGGTGCAGGGCGATGCGACCGCGATGCCCTTCGCCGACGGTCGCTTCTCGGCTGTCGTCTGCTTCACGATGCTGCACTACCTGCCTTCGCCCGCCGCGCAGGATCTGCTGCTCGGCGAGGCCGCGCGCGTGCTGCGCCCCGGCGGCGTGTTCGCAGGCACCGACAGCATCGGCACGAGCCGCTTCTTCCGTCTGCTGCACGTCGGCGACACGCTCGTCCCGGTCGCGCCCGACGGGTTGCCCGCGCGCCTGCACGCGGCCGGGCTGGTCGAGCAGGAGATCGCCAAGACCGATAGCTCCTTTCGCTTCCGCGCGCGCAAGCCGTGAGCGAGCTGCAGTTCCTCGGCGCGCTCGAGCTCGAGCTGCTGCGCCATCGCGAGCTGCACGCCGGGCGCCCGGCGCACGAGCTGTTCCAGACCTCGACCGTGCAGGCGCTGCTCGGCGGCGACTATGACGGCGACGTGACGCTCGGCGAGATCCTCGAGCACGGCGACCTCGGCCTCGGCACGCTCGACGGGTTGGACGGCGAGCTGATCGTGCTCGATGGGCAGGCCTGGAAGGCGCGCCTGGACTGCACGCTCGAGCGTCCGGCGCTCACGACCAAGTCGCCGTATGCCGTCGTCGTGCCGTTCACCGCCGGAGAGCCTGTTGCGCTGCGCGGCCCGTTCGGCGAGCCCGAGCTCGAAGCGCACCTCGGCGAGCGCGTCACGGGCGCCGCGCGGCCGACGGCAATCCGCATCGATGGGCGCTTCGCCGATCTGCACGTGCGCTCGGTCCCGCGCCAGCGCCCGCCCTACCGGCCGCTGGCCGAGGCGATCGAGCAGCAGCAGGTCAGCGTGCTCGGCGAGGCCTCGGGCACGATGATCGGCTTCTGCTTCCCCGACGCGCTCGACGGGATCGAGATGATCGGCGCCCACCTGCACTTCATCGACGACGCGCGCGAGCGCGGTGGGCACGTGCTCAGCTACACGCTGTTGCAGGCGACGGCCTGGCTCGACGGCGCGACGGCGCTGCACGTTGAGCTCCCCGGCGACCTCGCCGCTCCGCGCCACGGGGGGCGGATCGACCAAGCGGCGCTGCACCGCCTGGAGAGCGATCGCTGAGCGCAGGTCATTCGCGCGAATTAGACGACCTCGTCGAGCGTCTGAGGCACGTCGACTGACGCGCGCACCGCCGATGCAGGTCACGGCCGCACAGCTCTCGGCCTTTGCCCGCGCTGCCGCTCGCGCCGCCCAGAGCAGCGGCGCTCCTCAGCCGGTGCCGAAGCGCGCCGCCTCGTCGGAGCCGCCGGTCGCGTCCCCCTCGCTGTAGGCGTGCGCCCCGGCGCCGGCGAGCGCGCCGCCGTCGACGATCAAGTACTCCTCGCGGATCGGCTGTCCGTCGAAATAGCACTCGAGGATCTCGCGCGCCCCGGCCGCGTAGCGGGCTTGCGCGGAGAGGCTCGTGCCGGAGATGTGCGGCGTCATCCCGTGATGGGGCATCGAGCGCCACGGGTGATCCTCGGGCGCGGGCTGCGGGAACCACACGTCGCCGGCGTAGCCCGCGAGCTGCCCGCTCTCGCAGGCGCGGGCGACCGCGTCGCGGTCGCAGATCTTCCCGCGCGCCGTGTTGATCAGGTACGCGCCGCGCTTCATCTTGCCGAGCAGCCGCTCGTCAAACATGTTCTCCGTCTCCGGGTGCAGCGGCGCGTTGATCGTGACTACGTCGCAGACCTCCACCAGCGAATCGACGTTCTCATGGAAGGTCAGCCCGAGCTCCTGCTCGACCTCCTGCGGGAGACGGTGTCGATCGGTGTAGTGCAGCCCGACCTCGAACGGCTTCAGGCGACGCAGTACGGCCGAGCCGATCCGCCCGGCGGCGACCGTGCCGACCTGCATGCCCTCCAGGTCATACGAGCGCGCCGCGCAGTCGGCGATGTTCCAGCCGCCGTCCACGACCACCTGGTAAGAGGGGATGTAGTTGCGCACGAGCCCGAGGATCATCATCACGACGTGCTCGGCGACGCTGATGCTGTTGGAGTAGGTCACCTCGGCGACCGTCAGACCGTGGTCGATCGCCGCCTGCAGGTCGACGTGGTCTGAGCCGATGCCGGCCGTCAACGCGAGCTTCAACGCGGGTGCCCTGGCGATCCGCTCGGCTGTCAAGTAGGCCGGCCAGAAGGGCTGAGAGATCACGACCTCCGTGTCTGGCAGCTCGCGCTCGAAGGTCGAATCGGGCCCGTCCTTCTCGGAGGTCACGACCAGCGTGTGGCCGCGCTCCTCCAAGAACGTGCGCAGCCCGAGCTCGCCCGAGACGCTGCCGAGCAGCTCGCCCGGCGTGAAGTCGATCGCCTGTGGGCTTGGCGTGGTCTGGCCGTCGTAGTAGCGCTCGATCTTCGGCACTCCGTCGCGCGCGTACGGCGGGGGATATCCGTTGACCGGGTCGTCATAAAGCACACAAAGAACCTTCGCCATCTGATGCCTCTCTCGCTCGGTGTGTCGGGGATCTCCGCCTTCGGACATAATCGCACCATGAGGGCGATCCAGATCGTGGAGGAAACGGGACCCGACACGGCACTGCGCCTGGTCGAGCTCGAGGAGCCTGAGCCGTCGCACATGCTCACCCCCGGTGCAGGCGTCCTCGTCGAGGTCCACGCCGCCGGCGTGTCGTTCCCCGAGGTGCTGCAGACGCGCGGGATGTATCAGGTCAAACCGCCGCTGCCGTTCGTGCCCGGCAGCGAGGTCGCCGGCGTCGTGCGTAGCGTCCCCGACGGCGCGCAGGTCAAGGCCGGCGATCGCGTCGCCGCCTTCTGCGCGCTCGGCGGCTTCGCCGAGACGGCCGTCGCGCCCGAGTATTTCGCCTTCCCGCTGCCCGACGCGCTCGACTTCGCGCAGGGCGCGAGCCTGATCCTCAACTACCACACCGCCTACTTCTGCCTGCTCACGCGCGGGCGGCTGAAGGCCGGCGAGACCGTGCTCGTGCACGGCGCTGCCGGCGGCGTCGGCACCGCCGTGCTGCAGGTCGCCAAGGCGCTCGGCGCGAGCACGATCGCGCTCGTCTCGACCGACGAGAAGGCAGCCGTCGCCAAGGACGCCGGCGCCGATCAGGTCGTGCTGCTGCACGATGGTTGGAAGGACGAGGTCAAGGAGCTCTCCGGCGGTGGCGTCGAGATGGTGCTCGACCCCGTCGGCGGCGAGCGCTTCACCGACAGTCTGCGCTCGCTGCGCGAGGGAGGGCGGCTCGTCGTCGTCGGCTTCACCGGTGGCTCGATCCCTGAAGTCAAAGTGAACAGGCTGCTGCTGGGCAACACCGAGGTGATCGGCGCCGGCTGGGGCGCCTACGTGATGGGCAAGCCCGAGATCAACCGCGAGATCGGTGCCGCGATCGAGAAGATGATCGACGATGGCTTCGTGCGCCCGATCGTCGGCGCGCGCTTTGCGCTCGAGCAGGCCGCCGAGGCGCTGCACGCGATCGACGAGCGCCGCGCCACGGGCAAGGTCGTGCTCGACGTGCGCTCGGCCTAGCGGCCGCGGGCAGGTCCGTAAGAGCAACGTAGGAGTCCCGTCGCGCCGGGCGCTCGCATCCCAAGCGTGCGTAACAATCGAGCGATGAGGGTTCTCGTGGTTGACGACGATCGCGCGGTGCGTGACGCGCTGCGACGAGTGCTGGCGCTCGCCGACTACGAGGTGCAGGTCGCCGAGGGCGGCGCCGAGGCGATCGAGGCCGTCGTGCAGTCCGTGCCCGACGTCGTCGTGCTCGACGTCGGCATGCCCGAGATCGACGGGCTCGAAGTCTGCGAGCGGCTGCGCCGACTCGGCAATCGCGTGCCGATCCTGATGCTGACCGCGCGCGTGGAGGTCTCCGACCGCGTAGCCGGCCTCGATGCCGGCGCCGACGACTACCTCGTCAAGCCATTCGACAACGACGAGCTGAAGGCGCGCCTCCGTGCGCTCCTGCGCCGCTCCGGGCCTGACGGCGACCCCGACGAGCTGTCCTTCGCCGAGGTCAAGCTCGACCGCTCGCGTCACGGCGCCGCCGTCGACGGCCAGGTCGCCGAGCTCACGCGCACCGAGTATCAGCTGCTCGAGCTGTTCCTCCGCAACCCACGCCAGGTGCTGCCGCACAGCGTCATCTACGACCGCGTCTGGGGCTATGACTTCGGCGCCGCCTCCAACGCACTACGTGTCTACGTCGGCTACCTGCGGCGCAAGCTGCAGGAGATCGGCGCGCGCGAGCTGATCCACACCGTGCGCGGCGTGGGCTACGTGATGCGCGAGCCGTGAGCCTGCGCCTGCGCATCGCCGCCGTCGGCGGCGTGGCCGTTGCGCTCGCTGTGCTCGCCGCCGCCGTCGGCATCTACCTCGCCGTCCGCTCCGACCTGCGCGGGCAGATCGACCAATCGCTCACGCAGCGCGCGCAGGAGTTCGTCAGCGCGCCGCCGCCGAGCGATCGTGGCGGGCCATCCGAGCAGGGACTTCCCGCCGCCGCGATCGGCGCCAACCAGCAGGCGCTGCGTGCGCGCTTGGGGGCGCGCGGCCGGCTGCCCAACTTCGTCCAGCCGGGGCGCTTCGGCGGCGCCGCCGGCTACGTGCAGTTCGTCAGCGCCAAGGGCGTCGTCGACGTGCCCGGTGGCCAGGGCTCCACGCCCATGATCCCGCCCAACGCGCGCGATAGGCAGATCGCCGCCTCCGGGCACGGCAGCGCGCTCAGCGACCGCACCGTCAAGGGCACGCACCTGCGCGTGCTCACGCTTGGCACGCCCGGCGTCTCGCCGGGCACAGGCGGTGGCACGGGGGCCGCGGGCGATGCGGCGGGTGCCGCGAGCGGGGTCCAGGCCGGCGCGACGGGCAGCGTTGGCGGCGCCGTGATGATCGCCCGCCCGCTCTCCGAGGTCGACCACGAGTTGCATCGGATCCTGCTGATCCTGTCGATCGTCGGCGTCGCCGGGATCGCCCTCGGCGCGGTGCTCGGTGCGCTGGTCGCGCGCACCGCACTCGCGCCGATCGCGCGCTTCACCCGTCGCACCGAGTCGCTCGCCGGAGAGCTCAATCTGTCCGAGCGCCTGGAGGTGAGCGGCGGCGAGGAGCTCGAGCGGCTCGCCACGAGCTTCAACACGACGCTTGCTGCGCTCGAGCGCTCGCTGCTTGCCCAGCGTCAGCTGATCGCGGACGCCAGCCACGAGCTGCGCACGCCGATCGCCTCGCTGCGCGCCAATATCCAGACGCTTGAGGACGCCCACCGCCTGGCGCCGGCCGAGCAGCAGCGGCTGCGCGCAGACATCATCGACGAGCTCGACGAGCTGACCACGCTCGTCGGCGACGTCGTCGAGCTCGCGCGCGGTTCGCGCGCTCCGTCCGAGCGCGGTGAAGTGCGCTTGGACGAGCTCGTCGCTGAGGCTGTCGCGCGCACGCGCCGTCGCGGTGAGCTGCGCTTCGAGCTCGACCTGCAGCCAACCGTCGTGCACGGCGAAGCCGATCGCATCAACCGCGCCATCTCGAACCTGCTCGACAACGCGCGCAAGTGGAGTCCGTCGGGCGGCGTCGTCGCGGTCTCGCTGCGCGACGGCGTACTGATCGTGCGTGACCACGGCCCCGGCTTCGGCAAGCACGAGCTCGGCAAAGTGTTCGAGCGCTTCTACCGCTCCGAGAGTGCGCGCAAGCTGCCCGGCTCCGGGCTCGGCCTCGCGATCGTACGTCAGGCCGCCGAGGCGCACGGCGGCCACGCGCGAGCAGCCAACGCCGAAGACGGCGGCGCGTGCATGGAGGTCTCCTTCGGGCCCGTGCTCGAGCTCGCCGCCGAGGCGGCACCGCCGCCGGCGCCGGTCCGGTAGCGCGTCGAGCATCGGGCCATGCGCTGGGTGCTCAGGAGATCGAGGCCGCCGGCCGGCGCGCTGTCTCGGACGCCAGCTCGGGGCCGACGAACGGGTTGAGCGTGAGGTAGACGAGCTGCGGTGAGGCGTTGCACAGTTCGTGCAGGCGCTTGTGCTCGATGTAGTGGTGCAGCACCTGCCAGATGCCGCCCGCCACGGCCTCGGCCGCGATCTCGGGCACTTCGGCGTCGGCCGGCGCGTGCTCGAAGCCTGGGCTCAGGTAGGCCGTGAACGACTCCAGCGCGCCGCGGCGGATCTCGATTGCCTGCGGGCTTGCGCCGAACGTGTCGACCAGCGTCAGGTGCGCGTGGGAGGGCTCTGAGCAGACGAAATCCATCAGCGCGTTGAGTCCCGCCGCGACGCCGTCCGGCCACGCGGCGTCATGCGCATCGTAGGCCTCGACCGTCGTGCGCAGTGCCTGGTGCAGGCCGACCTTCTGCGCGCCCAGGAAGGCGTCGTGCTTGGTCGGATACATCTCGTAGAACGTCTCGTGCGAGACGTTCGCGCGCGAGGCGATCTCCGGGATCGTCAGCCCCGCAAAGCCCTTTTCCGCGACGATCTCCGCCGTCGCGTCGACGATCCGTTCGCGCTGGCTTTTGACGACCTCCTCGCGTGCCAGGTCGTGGCGGCCGCTCGGCAGGCGCCGCTCTGAGAGCGCGCGCTCATCGCGCATCTGCGACGGCGTGGGCTCGTCCGCCGCGCGCCGGCGCACGCGGCGCGGCCCGTCGAGCCCCATGGGCAGCGCCGGCGGATACGCCAGCACCCAGCTGCCCAGTTCGTCGGCCAACTCCGGCAGTTCGTGCGCGTGGCCGTGCAGCAGGCGCGTGGCCGCGACCTCGCGGATGCCGCCGATCAGGAACTTCGCCGTCAAGTCGCGCGGCTGCTCGCTCCAGGCGTGCTCGCGCCCGGCGCTGACCATCCGCTCGAGCGCGTTCGTCGTGCGGTTGCGTCGTTCCAGCGCGCGGGGCCCCGCGCCGAAGGTGCCGAGCAGCGCGAGCGTCATCGCCTCGGGCTCGGCCGCTGCCAGCTCGGCGAACGCGCGCAACGCGAGCTGCAGGCTCTGATCCGCCGTGGCGCCCCGGTCGTAGGCCTCGGCCACGTGCACCGTCGTGCGCCCAGCGATGTCCTCGTAGGCGCTCAGCAGCAGCTCTTCCTTGTCCGCATAGAGGTTGTAGAAGGTCGGTCGTGAGACGTGCGCCAGCTGCGTCAGGTCGAGGATCCGCACGGCCGGGTAGCCACGCTGGGCGATCAGCTCGATCATCGCCGAGCGCAGTCGCTCGCGCTGGTCGCGCTCGACCTCCTCACGCGTCAGTCCATGCGCGCCCGTCGGCAGGCGCCGGTAGCGCGCGGACGATGCCTGGGCAGGCGTGTCCTCAGACGAACCCTTTGACCTGCCGGATTGGGTGCCACGGGGTTTGGTGTTGGCCTTGCGCGTCGTCATCTCCGCATCCACACAGGCTGAAAACCCCTCCTTGACGCCAAACGAGCCAAGCCTACCAGCCTCGCTCGGGAGCGTCCCTGACGCTGCGGCACGGCTCGCTCAATCGCGAATTGCGCGCGAGCCGGCGAGTACCGCCCCGGAGGCGTCGAGCGCCTGAACGGCCACGTAGGGCGCCGTGCGCGGGGTGACGATCGCCGTCTCGAAACCACTGCGCGTGGCGCTCGCAACCGGCACCAGCGCCTGGGCGGAGCTGCCTGCGAGCACGCGCCAGCCGGCTGTGCGGGTGTCGCCGTTCCAGCTCGCGAAGACCTTTACGCGCCCGCCCGAGACCTTGCTCGCCGCGATCTGGGGCAGGCTCGCCGGGGTACCCGTCCAGGCGAAGCGGTAGGCGCGATAGGACTCGTAGGAGCCGTGCATGTGGGCGTCGAACAGCAGCTGGCCGCCCGCGCTGTACTCCGAGAAGTATGGCTCCGATCCCCATCCCACGAACATGTCCTGGTTGGCCAGCTGTTGGATGTTTCCCTGGCTGTCGGACGTCAGCGCCGGGCTGTGCTCGTATTGCGCCACCACGCTCGCCGAGTCGCTCTGCGCGTTGAGCGCGAGCACAAGCCCGCGCGACTGCGGGTGGACCTTCGGCACGGAGCCGTTGTCGAACACGCTGATCGAGCCGTTCGCCAGCGTGCTCGCGTCGTGCTGGTAGGCCGTGTGCGTGCCCGAGCCGAGCTTCACGCCCGAATGATGGCCGCCGATCGTGTTCTGCAGTCGCCCGCTGGTCGTGCTCAGCTCGTACATCGCCCACGTGTTGCGTGCCGAGATCAGCGTCGTGCCGTCCGCGCGCTGGTCGATCGAGTTGACGTGGAAGTAGTCGAACGGCCACTTCTTGCTCGCGTGCGTGGCGAGGCTGTAGGAGTCGCCCATCGGCACGTGGTCGAGGCTGTGCCACTCGCGCCGCACGAGTCCCGTGCGCAGGTCGATTTCCTGGAACACGCTGTCCGTGACGCCGCCGCCGCTCGGGCCGCCGACGACCGAGAGGTTGCAGTCGATCGGGTTGAACACCGTCAGCAGGCCCGTGCCCTGCGGCGTGATCTTGAAGTCGTGCAGGTCGGCCGAGTAGCCGTTGCCCGCGCGCACGTGGCCGATCTGCTGGTAGGAGGAGTTGGCGATGATCTCTTCGCCCTGGCCGAAGCCCTGCGGCGGGATGTAGCCCTGCCACCAGGTCAGCACCGGTTGGCCGCCGAGCTGCTGCACCTGCAGGTTGGTCGCCGCCGAGGCGTTCTTCGGCAGCGCGTGGAACCACACGAGGTTGCCGGCTTCGTCGAAGATCATCGTCCCCGGTGGTCCCGGGCCGGAGTAGGGGGCCGCGAAGATGTCGCCCGGCTGGCTCTGCGCCGGCGTGCGCGTCGTCACGACCAAACCCGGCGGTTCCAGCTTGGGCTCGGAATGGAAGTGCTGCTTCTCGTTGTAGTCCTTGCCCGACGGCTGGGAAGGCTTGGAGTAGGGCAGCACGTCCTGCGTGGCGACCGTGAAGTGGAAGGCGAAGGGATGCGTGCTCGAGCCGCTGCGCAGCTTCCCGCGCACCGCCACCGTCTCGCCCTGCGTCAGCGGATCGTCGAGCACGAAGCTGGCGCCGTCGCCCTGGGAGTAGGGGCGCAGACGCCCGTCGTGCTTGCCGCTGTGCGAGCCCCTCACGCTGATGCTGGAGAGCGCCGCGGCGGGCACGCCGGCGAGGCTGATCTGGGTCCGGTAGGAGGCGTCGTAGGAGTCCGGTAGCGGCGAGACGCTGAGCGTGGTGCCGGGCAGCGTGGCCGCGACGTTGAACGTGCGCGGCATGCAGCGGGCCGCCGCCGGCGCCTTGAAGGCGGCCTCCTCGGCTTTGATCCGGTGCGCCGCGAACGCGATCGTCGCCGCGCAGCCGAGCGCGACGACGAGCCCGCCGATCACGAGTCCCCTGCGCAGCTTGCTGTGGCTCACGAAGCTTCGAACACGCTCAGAACACGGGCGTCTCGGTGTAGTCGCCGAATACCTGCTGCAGCGACTCGATGATCTCGCCCTCCGAGGCGTGCGCGCGGGCGCACGCGAGCAGCGGCTCCATCAGGTTGCGCTCGGAGTGGGCCGCGTCCTCGCGCAGCGCCTGAAGCGTTGCCTCGACGGCGGCGCCGTCGCGCCCGGCGCGGGCGCTCTGCAGGCGGTCGAGCTGCTTGCGCTCGAGCGCAGGGTCGATCCGCAGCGTCGGGATCGGCTGCTCGTCCTCGGCCACGTAGCGGTTGACGCCGACGACGACGCGCTCGCCGGCGTCGATCTCCTGCTGCAGCGTGAACGAGGCGTCGGCGATCTCGCGCTGCGGGTAGTTGCGCTTGACCGACTCGACCATCCCACCGAGCTCGTCGATCTTGGCGAAGTACTCATAGGCGCGCTGCTCCATCTCGTCGGTCAGCGCCTCGACGAAGTAGGAGCCGCCGAGCGGGTCGGCCGTGTTGGCGACGCCCGTCTCGTGCGCGATCACCTGCTGCGTGCGCAACGCGATCGTGACCGCCTCCTCGGTCGGCAGCGCGAGCGCCTCGTCATAGGAGTTGGTGTGCAGCGACTGGGTGCCGCCGAGCACGCCCGCGAGCGCCTCGATCGCCGTGCGCACGATGTTGTTGAGCGGCTGCTGCGCCGTCAGCGAGACGCCGGCGGTCTGCGTGTGGAAGCGCATCTGCCATGACTTGGGGTTCTTCGCGCCGAAGGTCTCTTTCAGCTCGCGCGCCCAGATGCGCCGGGCGGCACGGTACTTGGCGATCTCCTCGAAGAAGTCGATCTGGGCGTTGAAGAAGAACGACAGGCGCGGCGCGAACTCGTCGACGTCGAGCCCTCTTTCAACGGCTTGCTCGACGTAGGTCAGCCCGTCCTTCAGCGTGAAGGCGAGCTCCTGCTGCGCCGTGGCCCCGGCCTCGCGGATGTGGTAGCCCGAGATTGAGATCGGGTGCCAGCGTGGCATCTTGCGCGTGCACCACTCGATCATGTCGCCGCACAGGCGCATGGCCGGATCGATCGGGAAGCACCACTCCTTCTGTGCGATGTACTCCTTCAGGATGTCCGCCTGGATCGTGCCCGACAGCCGCTCCGCGGAGACTGGGCCGGCGGTGCTCGTGCCGGCCTCGGCGGCGGCCACATAGAAGGCGAGCATGATCGCGGCGGGGGCGTTGATCGTCATCGAGACAGATACCTCACCGAGGTCGATGCCGCCGAACAGCGTCTGCATGTCGTCGAGCGTGTCGACGGCCACGCCCTCGCGCCCGACCTCGCCGAGCGAGCGTGGGTGGTCGGAGTCGTGGCCCATCAGCGAGGGCATGTCGAAGGCCGTCGAGAGCCCCGTCTGGCCGTGCGAGAGCAGGTAGAGAAAGCGCTCGTTGGTCTCCTCGCTCGTGCCGAAGCCGGCGAACTGGCGCATCGTCCACAGCCGCCCGCGATACATCGACTCGTAGATCCCGCGCGTGAACGGGTAGGAGCCTGGGCGGCCGAGCGGGTCCTGCTCGGAGCCGATCCCAGGGGGCAGGTCGGCGTGCGTGTAGAGCTCGCGCACGGGCTCGCCGGAAAGCGTTTTGAAGCTCTCCGCAGCCGGTGCGGCGGTCCGGGGGTTCGGCGCTGCTTGGGTGGCGTCCACGTGGCTACTCACTTTTCGCTCATTGACAGCCATGGCATATACGGCGTACATACCATTGCTATCGCTCCCGGCAAATCGCAATACACCACCCGTCCCGCTCGCGGCCGAGCGAGGGCAAACGGGCGAGTGGGTTGACCGCAATGCTACCGGGAGCTGGACCCAGCTCAGCTCGGTTCAGCCGCCGGGCACGACGGCGCCGGGCACGACGGCGCCCGCGGCGGTGAGCTTCATCGTCCAGCTGTGCTGCGCGATGATCGCGCCGTCGGCGAGCACGACGACGCCGACGCGCACCTGCATGTGCCCGCGCCGCTTCAGCAGTGTCCGTGCGTGCCGCGTGAGCGGGATGCGCACGTGGACGCCTTGGCCGCCACGCAGGTGGCCCGTCGCGGAGCCAAGCACGGCTGCGGCTTGGCCGAAGCCGCTGACCGAGCCGCGCGGCACGCCGGCCGGCGTGACGAAGCTCAGCGTTTCGCAGTCCTTCGCGGCGGCGGGGCACTGCACGTCGGCGCCGGGGTCGAGCGTGGCGTGGCCGAGCAGGCTGTAGAGGCGCGGCGCGCGCACGGCTGAGAGCGCCTGTGGCGGGGTCGGCGCCTGGTTGGCCGCGGGCGCAGGCGCCGAAGCGGGCGCAGGGGTCGGGGTGGGCGCCGGCGCGGGCGTGGTCGCGCGCGGCGTGCCCATCAGCGGGGTCGAGAGCGAGGGGTCGGCTTCGCCGGCGCCCTGCACGCCGACGCCGTCGATCCCGGCGACGTCGATCGCGGGCGTGTTCGTGATGAACAGCATCGCCGCGCTCTTCTCGCCGAGCGTCGTCGGCTCGAAGCCGACAGTCATCGTGCACGATTCGCTCGGCGAGAGAATTTGCCCGCTGCAGGTGTCGGAGCGCACGGGGAACATCAGCGGCGTTCCGGTGACGAGGAAGGAGCGCTGGATGTACAGCAGGTAGTCGCCGGTGTTGGTCACGGTGAAGGTGTGCTGGGCGGAGCCTCCGAGCGGGACGTTGCCGAGCAGCGCCTGGGGCGTGTCGAGCGTCATCTGCGGACCATGCAGCCCAACGCCTGAGAGCGGCACGACGATCGGCCCGGCGGCGGAGTCGCTCTGCACTGTGAGCGAGGCCGTGCGCACGCCGGGCGCGCTCGGACGGAAGCGGATGCCCATGCCGCAGTCGTTGTTGGGCCACATCAGGTTGTTTTCGCAGTTGCCCCATTCGACGGCGAAGTCGGCGGCGTCGGGACCCGTGATCGTGACCGATTCGAGCTGCGTGCCGAAGTCGGAGCTGTTCTGGATGTTGAGCGATTCGGTCTCGCGGTTTTCGCCTTCGAAGGAGCCGGGCGGGTTGTAGGGGATCGGCGAGAAGCTGAGCTGGCTCGAGCTGGGCGACGGCGTGCCGGTCGCGGCGCTCGCCGTGAGCGGCACTTCGACGGGCGCTTCGCCGAGCAGTTCGCCTAGCGGGTGAAGCACGAGCGTCGCCGCGTAGGCGCCGCGCGCGCCGGGCTTGAAGACGACTTCGAGCGAGCAGTTTTCACCTGCGCCGACGAAGTTGGCCGAGCAGCCGTCGTTGACGATCTGAAAGTTCGATGCGTCGGTGCCGGAGAGTTCGGTCGCCGTGACGAGCAGAGGTTCGGCTGTGTTGTTCGTGAACTTGACGTTCTGCTGCGGGTTGCTGCCGAAGTGCAGATCGACAGCGCCGAATTCGAGCTGGGCGAGGGAGGCTTCGACGGGCGGCTGCGCCGACGCAGGGGCGGCGGCGAGCAGCATGGCGACGAGTACGGTCGTGACGAGCGGAACGCTTCGCTTGAACATCTACTACCCCCGGATTGATTGGCCGGACTTGCCCCGGCTCGATGAGGGGGTTTCGGCGTCAGCGTAGGTTTGTTTAGGCCTGCACGGAAATGCCCCGCACGGCGACGGCCTGCCCCGAGTTGGCAGATTCGCGTGTACGCGTGTGCTGTGATGTCGCGGGTGGTCACACGATGACGCCGGACGGCTCGCTCCACATCGCGCTGCGCCGGTTGATCGGCGCCGAACACGTGCTCGACGCGCCCCGGGCGAGCTCGCCATACAACAGCGACATGGCGCGCCGGCGCGGCCTGCAAGGACGCGCGGACGCGGTGGCGCTGCCGGGTAGCGCGCAGGAGGTGGCGGCGGTGGTGGCGTGGTGCTATGAGCACGACGTGCCGATCGTCCCGCGCGGCGGCGGCACGGGCCTGCTCGGTGGGGCGGTGCCGAGCGCGGGCGGCGTGGTGCTCTCGCTGGAGCGCCTGCGGGCGGTGCGCGAGCTGGAGCCGGCGCTGTGGCGGATGCTGCCGGAGGCTGGCGTGCGCACGTGCGAGGTGCAGCGCCTGGCGCGCGAGAACGGGCTGCTGTTCGGCCCCGACCCGGGAGCGGCGGAGCAGTCGCAGATCGGCGGCAACGTGGCGACGAATGCGGGCGGCCCGCACGCGCTGAAGCACGGCGTGACGGGGTCGTGGGTGGCGGGCGTGGAGGCGGTGCTGGCACCGGGTGAGCTCGTCCAGCTGGGCGGCTGGGCGCGCAAGGACGTGGCGGGCTATGACCTGAAGGACCTGCTGGTCGGCTCGGAGGGGACGCTGGGGGTGATCACGGCGGTGCGCCTGCGCCTGCGCCCGGCGCCGCAGGCGCGGCTTGCGCTGGTCGCATTGCTGCCCTCGTTGGGCGCGAAGGATGGCGCGGCGGCGAAGGGCACGGCGGCGGGCTGCCAGGCGATGCTCGATGTGCTGGCGGCGGGGATCGAGCCGGCGGCGATGGAGTTCATGGACGGCGCGACGCTCGGCTTGGTCGGCGGCGGCTACCCGGGCGAGCCCATGCCGGCGGCGAGCTTCGGGCTGCTGATCGAGCTGGATGGCTCGGGCGCGGACGTGGAGCGCGACGGCGCGGCGCTGATGGAGCTGCTCGGCGAGGCGGGCGGTGCCGCGGCAGGGTCGTCATCGGCGGCGGCGGGTGGGCGCCCGGCGATCGAGCAGTTCGCGGACACGGCGGCAGCGGCGGCGCTGTGGCGCTGGCGGGACGGCTTCAACGGCGTTGTCGGGGCGGCGCGTGGAGGCAAGGTGAGCGAAGACGTGGCGTTCCCGCCGGAGCGGCTGGGCGAAGGGCTGGTGCGCTTCGCGGAGATGGCGACCGGCCACGGCCTTCGCTCGTGCGCGTGGGGCCACGGGGGTGAGGGCAATGTGCACGCGACGGTGCTCGTGGACCCGGCGCGGGAGGACGAGCTGGACGCGGCGGAAGCGGTGGGCGGGGAGCTGTTGGAGCTGGTCTGGGAGCTGGGCGGCTCGATCGCGGCGGAGCACGGCGTGGGCGCGCTGAAGTCGGGCCTGTTGGCGGGACAGTGGGATGGGCGGGCGGTGCAACTGCACGAAGAGATCAAGCGTGTATTCGATCCGAAGGGGCTGCTCAACCCGGGCAAGAAGCTGGCGCGCCCATCGGCTGGGCGCCGGGCGGACGAACCCACCTGAGAGGATGACGGGGCGATGACGCTGGTGAGCGAACTGGAGCTGCGGAGCTTCGACCCGACGGACCAGGAGATGCGTGGCGAGCGCTTCCACGAGGCGATGGCGGCTGCGCGGGACCCGGCGGGCGCGGACGGGCGGGCGGTAGCGGACGGGGCGGTCTGGCTGGCGCAGGCGCCGTTCGGCTACATGACGCTGGACCGGGAGGCGGGCGAGTTCTTCCTGCGCACGCGCAAGGCGATCTTCCCGGGGATGAAGATTGCGGAGATCTTCGGTGTGAGCGAGGGGCCGCTGTATGAGCAGATGCGGCGCAACATCCTGCATGTCAACGGCGCCGACCACACGCGCCTGCGAAGCCTGGTCAACCCGGCGCTGTCGCCGCGTGCGGTGGAGCGCTACAGGCCGGTCATGCGCGAGTTCCTGGAGCAGCTGCTGGCGCAGGCGGTGGCGGAGTCCAAGGCGAGGGGCGAGGGCGAGGAGGTGCGCTGCGACTTCGTGGAGGCGTTCGCCAAGCCGTACCCGTCACTGGCGATCGCGACGGTGATGGGGGCGCCGCTGGAGGATGCGCCGCGCCTGCACCACTGGTCGAACGTGATCCAGCGCCAGTTCGACGCGGTCAGCATGGCGAGCGAGATCGAGGTGATCGATCAGGCGGTACGGGAGTTCTACGAGTACGCGCAGGCGCTCGTGCTGGCGCGGCGGGAGGACCCGAGCGACGATTTGATCTCGAAGCTGATCGCAGCGACGGCGGCGAGCGAGGACGGTGGGGAGGTCGAGCGGCTGTCGGATGTGGAGTGCATCAACCTGGTGTTCAACGTGCTCGTGGGCGGCGTGGACACGAGCCAGAGCCAGCTGGCTCACGCGATCCGCCTGCTGGCCCAGCACCCGGAGCAGCTGGCGCTGTTGGCGGCCGATCGGTCGCTTGCGGATGCGGCGGTGGAGGAGGCGTTGCGCTACGAGCCGATCACACCGTTCACGGCGCGGATCTTGGTCGAGGACGTTGAGCACCGCGGGGTCGAGTTCCGGCAGGGCACGGTTGTGATGGTGTGCGCGTTCACGGGCAACCGCGACCTCGAGGCGAACGCTGCGGGCGAGCGCGGGGCGGATGCATTCGACATCACGGTGGACCGTGGCCGAGCGCGACCATTGACGTTCGGCGCGGGCGTGCACTACTGCCTCGGCGCCAACCTGGCGCGGGTGGAGCTGCAGGAGGGACTTGCCTTCCTGTCGCAGCGCATGCAAGGCCTGCGCCTCGACGGCGAGCCGGTGTTCGAGGGCGTCTCGGGCATCTACGGCCTGGCTGAGCTACCGATCGCCTTCACCGTCTGACTGCGCCCGACGCTCGCCGTGTGCGCTGCCCGAGTCGTCCCCGCTCGGCCGTCCATTTTTATTAATTAATGGGAGACACGTCCGCGCGTGATTCCCCGCCGTTGCTCGACGTCGGTCACCAAAGCCGTCGCCCCGGCCGGAGCGGTGAGACATTTGGGAGGGGGGTCACGAGGGCCCTGGCACCGACATAGGGTGAGATGCGCGTACGGACATTCATGGGGACAGTGGCGGCGAGCCTGGCAGTTGCCTCGCTCGGCGGTGCTGCACGCGCTGGTGAGTACCACGTCTACTCGTGTCGAATGCCTGATGGGGAGAGCGCGCCGACGGATGGGTGGAGCGGGTCGGTGGGGGCTGGTGGGGCTTGGGATGACTACGCGCTGAACAGTTGTGCCGAAGGTGGGGCCTTGGTTGCGGCGTTGGGGGACGCGACGAGTCATCTTGCAAATGTCGACAACGCGGCGCAGATCTTTGCGCCCCCGTCGTCGGAGCATGTAGCTGCCGCCAAGCTCTGGCGTGCTGGTGACACCGCGGGTGGATCGATCGTCAACGCCACGTATCAGTTCTGGCTGGCAGGTCCCGCGCAAACGGCGATCTTCGATGAATGCCTATACGTCCTTGGCTGTGATGGCCAAGGCGATCTCACCCATCCTCTAGCGAACGAGAACCGAGTCACAGTCCCCGAAGCGAGCCTCGGTCCTGCCCTCTACGCAACCGTTTCCTGCGGAGGCGTATCTGAATACAAATGCCCGGCGGCGAAAGGCGACGCCAACGGCTATGCAGCTGCCCTCTACGTGTACGCAGCCGACCTCACGCTTGAGCAATCCGAAGGCCCGCACGCGAGTGCAGTCGGTGGCGAACTGACGAGCGCGCCGACGCTGCGAGGGGCGAGCCCTGTGTCGTTCGACGCGACCGATCCCGGTTCGGGTGTGTGGCAGGCCGTCTTCGGCGTGGACGGCCGGGTGGTGCAGCGCACTGTGGTCAACGACAACGGAGGGCGCTGTCGCGACGTCGGGCAGACCTCCGATGGGCTGCCGGCCTTCCTCTACGTGCAGCCGTGTGCTCAGTCGGTCAGCGTCGACATGGCGTTCGACTCGACCGAGGCCGGCAACGGCGCGCATCGTCTGACCGTCAGCGTGATCGATGCGGCCGGCAATGCGGCGCCCGTGCTCGACAGGGCCGTGACGATCGACAACCCGCCGCCGCCTGGCGCGCCGAACGGCACCAACGCCTCCGCGCAGGCGAGGCTTTCGGTGCGCTGGACCGGCACCGCCAAGGCCAGCGCGCGCGGCAGCTTCTCCCGGGCGCACACGCTGTCCGGCCGCTTGACCACGGGGGGCGGGCAGCCGATCTCGGGCGCCGCGATCGATCTGCGCGCGACGCCCGCCTACGCTGGAGCCAGGCCGCTGGCGATGGTCAGCCCCCGCACCGACGCCGAGGGGCGCTTCAGCGTGAGCCTGGCCGCCGGGGCGTCGTCGCGCACGCTGCGCTTCGCCTACCGCGCCCACCTCGACGACGTACAAGCGGCGGCGACCGGCGCGCTGCGGCTCGTCACGCGCGCCGGCATCGCGCTGCGCGTCTCTCCGCACACGGCCGGCGCCGGCAGCAGCATCCACTTCCGTGGTCGCCTGCGCGGCGGCCCTGTACCGCGCGGCGGCAAGCAGCTCGTGCTCGAGGCCCGCTCGCCCGGCAGCCCCTGGATCCAGTTCAAGGTCGTCCGCACCGACGCGCGCGGGCGCTATCGCGCGGCCTACCGCTTCAAGTTCCCCGGCCCCGCCGACTACCGCTTCCGCGTGCGCTCCGAAGCCGAGTCCGACTATCCGTTCGCCGCCGGGTCGTCCAACGTCGTCGGCGTGCACGAGCCGTAAGGGCACGTCTCAGGCGCGCTCGGCACTGAGGCTGCGCAGCACTACCGACGCTCCGTCTAGGGTTATCGCCTTCGTGAGGGCGAGAGGCTCATTGGGTGCAGGGCGGTCGCGCGAGAAGCGCGTGCTCGCGCCGATCCTTGCCCTGATGCTCTCGGGCGGGCTGCTGGCTGCCACGGCAACGGCCGCCTCAGCAGTGACGATCTCGCCCCTGAACGGCACGCCCGATGCCTCGCCCGGCACGCAGATCAGCTTCCTCGGCGCCCCCGTCAAGCAGATCTCCCACGTCTCGGTCGTCGGCTCGCGCAGCGGCGGGCACAGCGGCTCGCTGCGTCCCTACGCCGGCGCCACCGGAGCGAGCTTCATCCCGGCCCGCGGCTTCGTCGAAGGCGAGCGTGTGACGGCGACCGCGACGGTTGGTCGCGCGCACGTTGGCACCACGTTCTACATCGCCCGGCTCGTGCACTATCCGCTTTCCGCGAGCCGCGCCCCGGCGAAGGCGAAGGCTGGGCTCACCCAGTCATTCGTCACCCAACCGAAGCTGCAGCCGCCGGCCGTGACGATCACGACCAGCTCGCCCACGACCGCGCCGGGCGAGATCTTCCTTACGACGAACTCCGGACATGGGCAGAACGGAGCGATGATCATCAACGGCGCCGGCCAGCTCGTCTGGTTCAAGCCGACGGCCACGGGCAACTCCATGACCAACCTGCAGGCGACCAGCTACGAAGGCAAGCCCGTGCTGGCCTACTGGGAAGGCCACATCGACCTCGGCGTCGGCTTCGGCAGCGACACGCTGCTCGGCTCCAACTACAAGCCCGTCGCGACGATCCATGCCGGCAACGGCTACTACGCCGACCTGCACGAGCTGCAGGTGACGTCGCAGGGCTCGGCCTATCTGACTGCATACACGCTGGTCCGTGCCGACCTCTCCTCCGTGCACGGCTCCAAGGACGGTGCCCTGCAGGACGCGATCGTCCAGCAGGTCGATGTCAAGACGGGACTTGTGATGTACGAGTGGCACGCCTACGGACACGTGGCGCTGAACGACTCCTACGCCAACTACCCGCGCGACCCGAACCGTCCCTGGGACTTCTTCCACCTCAACTCGATCTCGCTCGACCCGTGGGGCGACGGCAACTTCCTGATCTCCTCGCGCA
The DNA here is from genome assembly GCA_963704495.1 of uncultured Solirubrobacteraceae bacterium. Taxonomy (GTDB): domain Bacteria; phylum Actinomycetota; class Thermoleophilia; order Solirubrobacterales; family Solirubrobacteraceae; genus Palsa-744. The sequence goes on from OY969911.1 coordinate 682,347, forward strand.
ATACCTGGGCCGCGTACGAGATCAACCGCCAGAGCGGCGCCGTTGAGTGGCGCATCGGCGGCAAGAAGCCGAGCTTCCACATGGGGGCCGGAACGGGCACCGCCTACCAGCACGACGCGCGCTGGCAGCCCGACCACACGATCACGATCTTCGACAACGGGGCCGTGCCCAAGGCGCATCCCTACTCGCGCGCAATCCACGAGCAGATCGACTTCAAGCACCGCACCGTCACGCTGATCTCCCGCTACGTGCGCACGCCCGCCCTCCTGTCCGGCAGCCAGGGCGACAGCCAGGTGCTCGCCAACGGCGATTGGTTCGTCGGTTGGGGGGAAGACCCCTACTTCACCGAGTTCAACGCGGCCGGGCAGATCGTGCTCGATGGCCACTTGCCCTACCCGGCCCAGTCCTATCGCGCATATCGCTTCGAATGGAACGCCCTCCCTGCCGCCGTGCCGTCGATCGCGCTGAAGGCCGCCGGGGCGGCCACGACCGTCTACGCCAGCTGGAACGGAGCGACTGGCGTGCGCAGGCTGGCGCGTGCTCGGCGGCGCTACGCCGGCCACGCTGGCGACCGTCGCCGAAGTGCCCTCTGGAGGATTCGAGACGGCTGCCACCGTGCCCAGCGAAGGCCCTGTGTTCGCCGCGCAGGCGCTCGGCGCGGCCGGCGAAGTGCTCGGCGGCTCGCACGTGATCAGCCGTTGAGCGCTGCGTACGAGCCGCCCCTCGCGAGCGCACCGGCCGGGTTGTGCGGTCGGAGCGTCCACTACTCTGCACGCTTGTGAAGGCCGTGATCTTGGCGGGCGGGTTCGGCTCGCGACTGAGCGAGGAGACCTCCGTGCGCCCTAAGCCGATGGTCGAGATCGGCGGCAAGCCGATGCTCTGGCACATCATGAAGATCTATGCCGCGCACGGCATCGAGGACTTCGTGATCTGCCTCGGCTACAAGGGCTACCTGATCAAGGAGTACTTCGCCAACTACTCCCTGCACACGTGCGATGTGACGTTCGACCTGGCCGGCGGTGGCATGGAGGTGCACCGCTCGGAGACCGAGCCCTGGCGCGTCACGCTCGTCGACACGGGCGAGCAGACGATGACCGGCGGGCGCCTGAAGCGGGTGCTGCCCTACGTCGGCGACGAAGACTTCTGCTTCACCTATGGCGATGGCGTCGCCGACATCGACATCACCGCGCTGATCGCCTTTCACCGCGAGCAGGGGACGCGCGCGACGGTGACCGCCGTGCAGCCCCCCGGGCGCTTTGGCGCGCTCGAGGTCGAGGACGGCTTGGTGCGCAGGTTCGAGGAGAAGCCGCGCGGCGACGGCGGCTGGATGAACGGCGGCTTCTTCGTGCTCTCCCCCGAGGTGGGCAAGTACATCGAGGGCGCCGACACAGTGTGGGAGCAGGAGCCGATGCGCGCGCTCGCCGTCGACGGGCAGCTAGCCTGCTACCGCCACGAAGGCTTCTGGCAGGCGATGGACACGCTGCGCGACCGTCACCATCTCGACGAGCTGTGGGGCTCGGGCGCGCCGTGGCGGACCTGGGACTGACCTGAGCATGAGCACCTACCCCTCCGCAGCGCCTCGCGCGACCGTCGATCCCGGCTTCTGGGCGGGGCGGCGCGTGCTGCTGACCGGCCACTCGGGCTTCAAGGGCGCCTGGCTGGCCTTGTGGCTGCAGTCGCTCGGCGCGCATGTGACCGGCTTCTCCTCGGGCCTGCCCACACATCCCTCGCTGCACGATCTGGCGCGCGTGGGCGAGGGCATGGAGTGCATCGACGGCGACGTCTGCGACGCCGAGGCGGTCGCCGCCGCGGTCGCGGCCAGCAAGCCCGAGGTGGTCGTGCACATGGCCGCGCAGGCGCTCGTGCGGCGCGCGTTCGACCAGCCGCGCGAGACCTTCGCGACCAACGTGATGGGAACCGTCAACCTGCTCGACGGCGTGCGCCGGGCGCCCGACGGCGTGCGCGCCGTCGTGATCGTGACGACCGACAAGTGCTACGAGAACCGCGAGTGGGAGTGGGGCTATCGCGAGGACGAGCCGATGGGCGGCCACGACCCGTACGCGAGCTCCAAGGGCTGCGCCGAGCTCGTCACCAGCGCGTACCGCAGCTCCTTCTTCTCCGACCCCGCCGGGCCGCAGGTCGCCTCCGCGCGCGCCGGCAACGTGATCGGCGGCGGCGACTGGGGCGCTGACCGGCTCGTCCCGGACATCATGCGCGCTGCGCTCGCCGGCGAGCCCGTGCGCGTGCGCAACCCCAACTCGATCAGGCCGTGGCAGCACGTGCTCAACCCGCTCAGCGGCTACCTCGTGCTCGCGCAGGCCCTGTGCGAGTCGCCCGCGCACGCGACCGGCTGGAACTTCGGCCCGGCCGACGAGGATGCGCGCCCCGTCGGCTGGATGGTCGAGCGGATGACCGAGCTGTGGCCCGAGGAGCTTCGCTGGGCGCTCGACGAAGGCCCGCACCCACACGAGGCGCGCTACCTCAAGCTCGACTCCTCACGCGCCCGCGGGCGCCTCGGTTGGCGCCCGCCCGTGGGGCTCGACGAGGCGCTTGCCAGCATCGTCGAGTGGTACCAGGCGCTGCGCGAGGGGGCCGACATGCGGGCGGTCACGCTCGGGCAGATCGAGGCGTTCCAGCGGAGCGCCCCGCACCCGGTGTAAGCGATGAGGGCGATCGACCTCTATACGTTCGTGCGCGATCGCCGCGATCAATTCTTCTCGCTCGCCGTCGCCTCCTCGTTCGCCCGCTTTGGCAGGGGCAGCCACCTCTCGCTTCCGATCCAGGTCGAGGGACCGGAGCGAATCGCGATCGGCAGGGATGTCTTCATCGGACCGGGGTCATGGCTCGTGGCCGGCGAGCCCAAGGCTCGGCTGGAGATCGGGGATGGGACGGGGATGTCGGGCTACTGCGTACTGTCGGCCGTCGTGGAGGTGCGGGTGGGGCGCAATGTGCTGTTTGGCCGCAACGTCCACGTCGCCGACCACCGGCACGGAATCGCCGCACCCGGAGTACCTGTGCGACAGCAGCCGCTGGAGGACCGCCGCCCGGTCACGATTGAAGATGGCTCCTGGCTCGGGCAGAACGTCGTGGTGCTTCCAGGCGTGACGATCGGCGCGGGAGCGGTCGTGGGCGCCAACTCGGTGGTACGCGAGGACGTTCCGGCCCGGGCAGTTGCCGCCGGTACACCCGCGCGCGTCGTGCGCATGCTCGATTGAACGGATTGTCCTGGGCGATGCTCATAGGGGCGACCGGCATGGGCGATCGGTACCGTGGTGGGCCGTCATGACCGAGCTAGACCCTCATACGGCTTGTCGATTCTGTGGGGCCCCGCTGGATGCCGTATTCGCGGATCTCGGGATGTCGCCGCTGGCCAACTCCTACATCCCGCCGGAGCGCGTGAACAGCATGGAGCCGTTCTATCCACTGCGGGCGCTCGTCTGCGGTAACTGCTTCCTCGTGCAGCTCGAGGAGTTTGAGACGCCAGAGCAGATCTTCTCCGATTACGCCTACTTCTCCTCATACTCGACGAGCTGGCTGGAGCACAGCCGCCGCTACGCCGAGCAGATGATCGCGCGGCTCGGACTCGACGATTCGAGCCAGGTCGTCGAGATCGCCTCCAACGACGGCTACCTGCTGCAGTTCTTTCGCGACCGTGAGGTCGCCGTTCTCGGGATCGAGCCGGCGGGCAATGTGGCACAGGTCGCGATCGACAAAGGCATCAGCACGGTCGTGGAGTTCTTCGGCGAGGATCTCGCTCGCTCGCTCGTGGGCGAGTCCGCGGCCGACCTGCTGCTCGGCAACAACGTGCTCGCGCACGTTCCGGACCTGAACGACTTCGTCGCTGGGATGAAGATCCTGCTGAAGCCGGGCGGCGTGATCACGATGGAGTTCCCGCACCTGATGCGCCTGATCGAGGACAACCAGTGGGACACGATTTACCACGAGCACTTCTCCTATTTCTCCCTTCTCACCGTCAGCTCGGTGTTCGAGGCGCATGGTCTGCGTCTGTTCGACGTCGAGGAGTTGCCGACGCACGGCGGCTCGCTGCGCATCTATGGCGCGCACGCAGGGGACGCCGAGAAGCCAGAAACCGCGGCGGCGAGCGAGTTGCGCACGCGCGAGCGGGAGGCAGGCTACGAGCGGTTGGACACCTATCTCGGCTACGGCCGGCGCGTCGAGCAGGACAAGCGCCAGATCTTGCGCTTCCTGATTGAGCTCAAGGAGCAGGGCCAACGGGTTGTCGCCTACGGCGCGCCGGCGAAGGGCAACACGTTGCTCAACTACTGCGGCGTGCGCAGCGACTTCATCGATTACACGTGTGACCTGAACCCGCACAAGCAGGGCAATTTCCTGCCCGGCAGCCGTATCCCGATCCGCTCGCCGGAGAGCATTCGCGAGGACCGGCCCGACGTCGTGCTGATCCTGCCGTGGAACCTCAAGCACGAGATCATCGAGCAGTTGAGCTTCATCCGCGAGTGGGGTGGCCGTTTCGCTGCGCGCACGCCGGAGTTGACCTTGATCCCGTGATGGAGGCGGGGTGATGCGGTTCAGTGAGGCGTCGCTCCCAGGCGTCTGGACGATCGAGCTCGAGCAGCTCGGCGACGAGCGCGGCTGGTTCGCGCGCACCTTCGACGTCAACGAGTTTCGTGCGCGTGGATTGAACCCGACGGTTGTGCAGTGCAACGCCTCGTTCAATGCCGGGCGCGGCACTCTGCGCGGCATGCACTACCAAGCCGAACCACACGAGGAGTCCAAGCTGGTGCGCTGCGTGCGCGGTGCGATCTTCGACGTCGCGATCGACCTACGTCCGGATTCGCCCACCTATTGTCGCTGGTTCGGCCTCGAGCTGAGCGCCGACAGCTCCAGGATGCTCTACATGCCCGAGGGGATAGCCCACGGCTTCCAGACGCTCAGCGATGATTGCGAAGTGCTTTACCAGATGGGCCACGAGTACGTGCCCGCGTCCCAGCGGGGAGTCCGCTGGGACGACCTGAGCTTTGGCATCGACTGGCCTATGGCCGTTGTGGCGATCTCCGAGAAGGACCGCTCCTATCCCGACTTCAGCCGGTGAGCGACAGCGCTGGAGCGGGGTCGCAAACAGGCCCTGAGGACGTAAGCACTGACGACCTACTGTCCACCTCGCAGGCCGGCCCGGCCGCGATCCGCGGCGGGGCGATGCGCGTGGCTTCGTTTTCAGCGGGCTCGCTGCTGAGCATCGGTGCTGCCGCGCTCCTGTTCCGCCATCTTGGCGAGGTCGATACGGGTCGCTATACGACCGCCCTGTCCCTGGGGGCTCTGGTCACCGGTTTCACCGATCTTGGGCTGACCGCCGTCGGAATGCGCGAGCTCGCGGTGCTCGAGGGGGAGCAGCGCGCGCGTGTCGCTCGCAATCTGCTTGGCATTCGCCTCGCCCTCACGCTCCTCGGCGTGATCCTCATCAGCGTTTTTGCCTTTGTCGCGTACGGCAAACTGCTCGCGCTCGCGGTCGTAATCGCCGGCGCCGGAGTGATCGTGACGAACACGCAGACGACGCTCGCCGTTCCCCTGATGGCCGATCTGCGACTCGGATGGGTCTCGATATTGGATTTCGCACGCCAGTTCTCCTCCGCGGCGTTGATCGCGGTGTTCGTGCTACTCGGCGTGCGCCTGCTCCCCTTCCTGACGACGCCGGCGATCGCTGCCGCGGTCGTCCTGATCCCAACCGCATTGCTCGTTCGCGGCAACATTCCGCTGCGACCATCCTTCGACACGAAGCAATGGCGGGCCCTGCTTGCTCCCGTGCTCACCTACTCGGTGGCGGTCGCTGCGGCAACGCTTTACTTCCGCGTAGCGATCGTGCTCGTTTCATTGCTGGCCGGTCCCCGCCAGCTCGGATACTTCGGCATCTCGCTGCGGGTGGTGGAAGTGCTGTTCCTCGTCCCGGGCCTGCTCGTGGGCGCTGCATTCCCGATCTTCGCGCGGGCCGCGCGCGACGATCCTGCCCGGATGGGCTACGCGCTCTCACGGGTATTCGAGGTCTCGCTGATCGTGGGGGTCTGGATGTCGGTATCGCTGGCCGTGGGCGCACATCTGGCGATCGACTTGGTCGGTGGATCGGGCTTTGCGCCGGCAGGCCCGATCCTTGCGATCCAAGGGTTCGCTCTGGCGGCTACGTTCGTGAGCACGGTGTGGGGCTACGGCATGCTCAGCTTGCACCTTCATCGTCTGATCCTCTTCTTCAGCGTGGGTGCCTTGCTGGTCGTGATCGCGGTCGTGTCGGTGCTGGTCGCCGCAGACGGGGCACGCGGCGCGGCGATCGGTACATCCGCGGTGGAGATCGGCGTCGCGATCGCCGGCGGGGTGCTGCTCGTGAAAGGGCGCCCACATCTGCGACCGAGGCTTGCGGTGGTGCCGAAGGTGGCGCTGGCCGGCCTTCTGGCGGCGACCCCGATGCTCGCGACAGGACTACCCGTGATCGCTCGACTCGTGCTCTCGAGCCTCGTCTACGGCGTCGTGGTACTCGTACTGAGAGCATTCCCAGAGGAGGTGTACGAGCTCCTCCCGGCGCGTCTGCGGCGAAGCGGATGATCGCTACGTGACCGGCGGAATCGACGCGTCGATCACGACCGCAAATCCGTTGCCGACCTTGTCATCGGGGTCGAGATGGTCAACCACGCGCAACCCGATGCCTTCACATAGCTCGATGAAGCTCTCGCACGTCCAGACGCTCCAGTGCATCACTTCCTCATCCGAGGTGAATCCCTCGCGGTGGCGGGTGAGCAGCTCATCCAGGCTCGTCAACGGACGGTCGGCGTCGACCGTCCGGTCCCGGTGTGGGGCAACTATCACGACGTAGCGACGAGCCACGCGAATCCACTCTCCCAGCGCGCGAATCGGATCGGGGAAGTGCTCGACGACGTGCGAGCTGAAGACGAAATCGACCGAGTTATCCTCGAACGGCAGATCGTCACCGGGCGCGACGACGTCGACTTTTGCGGTATGCAGCGCGAGCCTGCGCTCCTCGCGCTTGTACGCCGTGTCGGAGTCCCCCCAGCGGTCGACGTTGATCGCGTTGAGGTAGTAGCGGTTGTGTGCAGAGGCGCCGATCTCGATGCCCTGAAGGCCCTTCAGGTAGCGTGTCACGAACGCAGAATCTCGCCGCGTGAGCAGACCGAGCAGGATGCTTGCTCGTGCCTTCAGCAGGTTCAGCTTGGCTGATGCAGTGATCTTCATCGGACCTGATTGGATGAGTGGTGGCGGGCCAACGCTTACCCTGGAAGCATCCGTCTTAGCAGCGCAGCCCGCAGTCGCGAGCCCCGCTGCCGCTCCCACCGCGCCGGATCGCGATCGCCGTCGATCCGCTCGACCACCTCGCCGATGTCGCCGAACCGGCCCGGATCTCGCACGGGATCCCACCATGGGAACTGGCGCGGGCTGACCGTGACGGCGTTTGTGAAGTAGGGACGCAGCGGCGCGGGCAGCAGGCGGGCGATCGTGCCCGATGCACCGAACAGCAGGTCGTAGAAGATGCGCTCTCGCTTCGTCAGGTGAAGCTTCAGCTCGGCGAGATCCTCGGGGGTGCCCAGCCCATGCAGGTGGCAGGCGCAATACACGTAGATGATCTGCAACCTGCGGTAGCGCCGGTAGTTCGGTCGCAGCTCGTCCGGCGATCCGAGCTCACGGTGCAGCTCCTCCATCGCTCCCAACCATCCGTCGTTTATGTTCGTCCCCGGCACCCGCGCCGGATCGCGAGCCGAAATACGCTCCGGCGTCGTGTTGCCCTCGAGGAAGGAGCGGCCCTCGGTCTCGCGCTGGTTGTTGTGGAAGAAGCCATACGAGCGCGGCGAGACGCCGATGACGACGAGGGGGTTCGGCTCCACCACGATCGATCGGGCACGCAGGAAGGCGTGGTTCATCGCGAAGTAGTCGGGGAAGGGCGAGCGAAAGAACCGACCGGTCCGGGAGAGCTCCTCGAACAAGCCTCGGGAGAACGTCGCGAACTGCATGTTGAAGCCATAGCGAAGCCGGAAATCCATCGCCCCTGCGACCAATGCATGAGCCTCCTCGGTGGCCAGACGAAAAGGCTCCTCCGCACCGTGCAGGAAGCGCGCGTAGCCCTCCGAGCGCAAGAATCCGTCAGGCTCGGAGGGCACGACCCCCGGATAGGCGTAGCAGAGGGCGTTGTGATAGATGACCTCGGGATGATCGAATTCGGCGATCAGGCGCCTGGTCCTCACGAAGTAGTTGCCCAGGAGCGCGTCGTCGTCGCCGAGCATGACGAAGTAGTCGCCGCTGCTGTGAACGAGCGCGTTGTTCCAGTTCTCTGCGACCGGCAGGAGCGCCGGCGTCCGCAGATAGCGGATGCGCGCATCCTCGAGCGAGTCGACATAGCCTGCGACGTCTTCCGAGGACTGGTTGTCGGAGATAACGATCTCCCAGTCGAGGTCGTCGAGTCGCCTCACGCTGTCCACGGCACGACGCAGCAGCGACAGGCGATCGCGTGTGGGAAGCAGGACAGAGATCTTCATGAGCTGCGGCTCGCGAGCGCCACGCGTGCGCTCGGCTCGCGGGTGCTTCAGCAGGCGGCCATCGTATCGAGCCACCGCTGCTCTTCGGGCCGCGTCGATCCCTCCGTCGCGGGCGGAGCACGGTGACGCGAGTGCTCGTGACCGGCGCCGGCGGCTTCATCGGGCTGCCGGTGGTCGCGCAGGCTGGCGCGCGCCGGGGGGCAGGTCGATGCACTCACAACCCGCCGCTCGCCTGCGCAGGTGCCGGGCGTGCGCTGGCATCGCGTTGACCTCGGCGACTACCGTGCGGTTGAGACCTTGATGCAGGGGCTCGCGCCGGAACGTCTCGCGCACATCGCCTGGTACGCCGAGCCAGGCAGCTTCTGGCAAGCGCAGGAGAATGTGGAGTGGGTGGAGCGAAGCCTGCATCTCGTGCGCTGCTTCGCCAATTCTGGTGGCCGGCGGATGGTCATGGTCGGGACGTGCGCCGAGTACGACTGGTCCGCGATCGACGGCCCGCTCAGCGAGTCGAGCTCGCCGCTTGGGCCCGCCACGCTCTACGGAGCGGCCAAGGACGCGCTGCGTCGGGTGGCCGAGGCCTATGCGATGCAGGAGGGGATCGAGCTCGCGTGGGCTCGCGTGTTCTTTCTCTATGGGCCGAGAGAGGCGCCGGGGCGCCTAATCTCCTCGGTCGTGCGATCGCTGCTTACAGGGGAGTCGATCGAGACGACCAGCGGCGAGCAGATCCGCGACTTCATGCATGTCGAGGACGTCGCCGGCGCGATCGCTGCGCTGCTTCAGAGCTCCGTCGTCGGCGCGGTCAACGTTGCCTCGGGTGCGGCGGTAGCCGTCAGCGAGGTCATCGCCAGAGCGGCCGATGCAACCGGGCGCCCGGAGCTCATCCACCTGGGCGCTTTGCCGGATCGGGATGGTGAGCCGCCGAGCCTCGTTGCCGACGTCAGGCGCCTGCGCGAGGAGGTCGGCTATCGCCCGCGCTGGACTCTCGCCGACGGGCTCGCCGACACGGTGGAGATGGTGGCAAGAGCAGGACGCCGCGCCCGTTGGACGGTGAGGGTCGCCGGTGTCCTCTCGATGACGTTTGCTCAGCTGCTCGGATAGCGGCGATCGAGCACCAGTCGCCCGCCGGCCAGATACGCGGCCGAGCGCAGCCGGTGGCCCGGTGTTGCATGCGTCGCCCCTGGCGCGTCGCCGGGCCGGGCCGGCGGCGTCTGCTGGGTGACCCAACCGACGATCGCACGGGCGACCCGCGGCCAGGTGTAGTCCGCTGCGACGCTCGCCAGAGACTTGGCGTAGGCGTCGCGACCGCGGCCGAGCACACGATCGATCGCGTCGGCGACTGCGCCGACATCGCCGGGCGGCGCGACGGCGCCGAGCTCGTCTCGCTCGACCCGGTTGGCGAGGTCGTCCCCTCCGGTGCAGACGACCGGTAGCCCCGACCAGAAGCAGTCGAGCAGGCGTGTGCGAAATGCAAAGCGCGTCTCCAGGTGCTCGTCGTGGGTGGAGATGGCGCAGTCGGCCTGCGTCAGCCAGGCGGCTCGCTCCTCATAGGGGACCCACTGCTCGTGGAAGTGCACGATCGAGCCATGTACTCCGAGCTCGCGCGCGGCGGCGTGCGCGGCGGCGCTCGCGATCGCCGCCGCCGCCTTGTCGCTGGCGCCCATGAACACCAGCCGCAGCCGCGGGCGCCGCTCGGCGAGCAGGGCCACGGCGCGCACCGCCGTCACCGGGTCCAGCCAATTCCACATGCCACCGTTCCACAGGACCAGCTCGCTGTCGCGGTCGATCCCGGCCAGCCGCCCGCGCGGCCCGGCCCCGGGCAACGGGGCAGGAGGCTCTGAGGGAAGCCCGAACGGGACCGTGTCGATCACCGAGCGCATCGTCGGGTCGCGGTCGTAGCCGCTCGGATCGATCAGACGCAGTCCCAGCATCGCCCCGAGCCACAGGTCGCGCTGCTTCTCGCTGGCGCACATGAAGTGGTGTCCGGTGCGTAGCGCGTCGTGCAGTCGGTCCAGCGACAGGTCGGCGAAAGCTCGCCGCCTGCGCGGCTGCTCGACCGAGATCAGCTCGAGCGTCTCGAACGTCTCGGGGTCATAGATGTCGAACACGACGCGCGCGTCTGCACGGCGCAGCCAGCGGTTGATCAAGGGCCATTGCGGTTGGCAGACGACGAAGCTCGCGTCCTTCAGCAGCGCGGGCAGCCGCCGCGGAGCGTGCGGTCGGTAAGCGACGGTCTCAATGCCCTCGATCGTCTCGTCGCGAGCGCCCGTGTGGGCGATCCTGACCTTTGCGTGCTCGCTGAGCACGCGCGCGAGCTCGAAGTAGCGGATCCCGGCGCCGGCCATGCTCGCGCCCACCGGGTCGGCGCTGAGGAACAGCACGCTTGGTCGGGTTGAGGAGCGCGGCGCGGGCGGGGCCGCACTCTTGCCCTCAGGCCGCCCGGCGTCCATACACCCCCCGCCGCAGCGCGAGCGAATCGCGAAAGCCGATGCGCTCGTCGAGCGCCACCGCCGGGGGTCGGCCGCGCGGGGGCGCACCCCGCGCGGCCCGCCAGCCGGCCAGGCGCCCCCGTAGCGCGGCGAGGTCGCGCGAGATCACGAGGTCGCCGAGCACGACGACAGCCTCGGTGGCCAGCGTGCGCGGGGCGAGGCGTCCGCGCAGCAGCCCGTAGCGCCGCAGCATGTAGCCGCGACCGAAGCCGCCGTTTCGCCGCTGCCAGGCCGAGCGGTGGCCGTGCGTGGCCGAGCCCAGGTGCACACCGATCGCATCCGTCGCGACCGCCGCCTGCCAGCCGGCGCTGCGCAGGCGCAGCGCGAGATCGAAGTCCTCCATGTAGGCGAAGATCCCTTCGTCGAGCCCGCCGACCTGTTCCCAGGCGACGCGCCGGTAGGCCGCCGCCGTGCCGGCCGGTCCCGCGAGCTTCGGCTGCCGCGAGGCGGCCTGCGTCGCGTCGAGGCCCTGCAGCCGCGGAAAGCCGCCGAGCGTGACGTCGGCTGTGAGCCCGGCGCTGTCGATCAGCCGCTCGCCGGGTTGCAGCATCAGCGCTGCTACCGCGCCGACCCGCTCATGCTCGGCGAGTGGTGCGATCAACTGCTGCAGGAAGTTCGGCCGGCAGTCGACATCGTTGTTCAGCAGCACCACGATCTCCCCTGAGCCTGCACGCACCCCGAGGTTGCACGCCTCGGCGAAGCCGTGGTTCTCCTCCAGGCACTCGAGCTCTACGTCCGGCCACTCGACACGCAGGCGGGCGCGCGTGTCGTCGGTGGAGCCGTTGTCGACGAGGATCACGCGGTGCTCGATCGTCTGCGCGCGCAGATGGCGCAGGCAGTCTGTCCGTCAGCTCGTAGCGGTTGTACGCGACGATCACGACGTCGATCGAGGGGGTCATCGGCGACATCGTATTGGCCGGCGGCACGGCTCCCGGGGCCCTGCCAATAGCTTTCCCACCCATGAGCGCACGCGAGTTGCACGTCGGCCTGAACCTCGTATTCCTCGTCCCCGACGAGACGGGCGGGATGGAGGTGGCCGCGCGCGAGCTGATCCCAGCGCTGCTTGCCGAGGCCCCCGCCGGTACCCGCTTCACCGCCTTCGTCAACCGCGAGGCCGCCGCGGCAGGCGGTGGCCCGTGGGGCGAGCTGCTGCCGGTCGTGACCGTGCCTGTGTCGGCGCGCAACCGCGTGCAGTGGGTGCTCGGCGAGCAGCTGCTGCTGCCTCGGCTCGGCGCGCGGACGGGGGTCGATCTGATGCACAGCCTCGGCAGCACCGCACCGATGCGCGGGCGCTTCGCGCGCGTCGTGACCGTTCACGACCTGATCTACGCGCGCTTTCCCGAAGCGCATGCCGGTATCCGCGATCTTGGCATGCGCGTGCTCGTCCCCGGCGGGGCGCGGCGAGCGGATCGCGTGATCGCCGACTCGCAGAGCACGCGCGAGGATCTGATCGAGCTGGTCGGCCTGTCTGCCGGCAAGATCGACGTCGTTCCTCTCGGCCTCGGCGCCGTGCGCCGGGCGCAACCCGTGCCCGAGCGCGAGCTGCGCGAGCATCTCGGCCTCGCGCACCGCGATGTCGTGCTGACCCTGTCGGCCAAGCGCCCGCACAAGAACCTGCGCGCGCTGCTCGACGCCCTGGCCGAGATCGACGCGCGCGTGCGGCCCGTGCTCGTGCTGCCCGGCTATGCGACGGCGCACGAGGCCGAGCTGCGCGAGCACGCGAGGGCCCGCGGGCTCGAGGACGACGTGCGCTTTCCGGCGTGGGTGTCGGCCGGGCAGCTCGAGGGCCTGTGGGCACTGGCGCGCGCCTTCGTCTACCCGTCGCTGTACGAGGGGTTCGGCCTTCCCGTGCTCGAGGCGATGGCCCGCGGCGTGCCGGTGGCCTGCTCGAATGCATCTTCGTTGCCCGAGGTCGCCGGCGATGCCGCGCTGCTGTTCGATCCGCGCAGGCCTGCGCAGATTGCCGCGGCGCTGGGCCGCCTGTTGACCGACGCCGCCCTGCGCGAGCGTCTGGGCGAGCTCGGGCGCGAGCGGGCTCAGCAGTTCACGTGGGAGCGCTCGGCACGTCTGACGCTCGACAGCTACGCGCGCGCTCTCGGCCGCTCGTAGCCGGCGAGCACGGTCTGCAGGGAGGACTCGACCGAGAGGTGCTCGGCGTTGTGGGCATACCACTGTGCCGTGCTCGCTCGCATCGCCTCGCCTGCCGCGTGGACACGCACGATCGCCTCCGCGATCGCCTGCGGGTCCGAGCGCGGGGCGATCGTGCCATTGACGCCCTCCTCGATCAGCTCCGTCGCGGCATTGTCCGGGCCTGCCACGACGACCGACGGCGTGCCCCGTGCGGCGGCCTCGACGACGACCAGTCCGTACCCCTCGCGGCGCGAGGGCAGCAGCACGCACATCGCACGGCGCATCTCGCGGTTAAGCGTCGCGGCGTCGGCGAAGCCGGGCGCCGTGACGCTCTGTTGCAGGCCGTGATCGGCGATCGCCTGCTGTAGCGCCGCGCGCTCGGGGCCATCGCCGAGGAACTCTCCTCGCAGGTCGTCGATCCGCTCGCTCGCCAGCGCGATTGCCGAGACACCGAGCGTCGCCTGCTTCTCGGCGATCAGGCGACCCGCGAACAGCACGAAGGGTGCGCCCGGCGCCGGAGCGTCGGCAGGTCGGCGCTCGGGCTCCGCCTGGGACACGGACGCAGGCTCGGCCGCTGGCCGGGGCGGCGACTCTGCATACAGTCCCCGCAATACCGTCACGCGGCCTCGCAAGCCCTCCTCGCGCAGTCGCTGCGCGTGCAGCTCGGAGAAGCAGAAGGCGCGCTGGGGCACGCGCGCGCAGAGGCGCTGGACGAACTCGCCGACGCGGCCACCGAGGCCGCCGAGGTAGTCGCGCCAGTAGGCCTCGCTCCACACCTCGAACCAGTCGACCTCGAGCGTGTATCCGCGCAACGACCGCACCAGCGCAGCGGCGAGCAGTGAGAAGTAGGGGAAGGCGCAGGCGTGCGCGACGTCATAGCGGCGTCCGTGGCGCAGCAGGTGCCAGAGCACGCCGAGGCCGAACACGAGCGGCGGCAGGATGCGCCGCCTGCCACCCGCCGTGTACAGGGTCATCCGCGGGCCGGCCGTGACCACGCGCACGCGCTCGTCGAGGTCGAGCCGCTCGCCGCGCGGCCACTGGCGCAAGGTTACGTAGGTGACCTCGTGGCCGGCCTCCGCCAGGTGCTCGGCGAGGTTGCGGTACCAGCGCTCGCCGCCGCCGATCGTGTACGGGTACAGGCAGTCGTAGACGATGCAGATCCGCATAGCGGGTAGCATCATCCGGGAATCCGCCACTTTCCGCCCGCCCGGGCGTTATAACCGCGTAACCGCCCGGCGACCAGTGAAGCGCACGGCGTCGAGCGACCGCTCATGAGCACAGTCGTCCAGACAAAACCCCCCGCCCCGGCGGACGTCGAGGATCGCTCGGCCCCGATCGTCTCCGTGGTGATCCCCTGCCTGAACGAGGCGGAGAACATCGAGCAGTGCGTGGAGGCCGCGCTGGTGGCTCTGCGCGAGATGGACGTGCCCGGGGAGGTCATCGTCGCCGACAACAACTCCGAGGACGACTCGGCGCGTCTGGCCGAGTGCGCCGGTGCACGCGTGATCGTCGAGCGCCGCCGCGGCTACGGCAGCGCCTACCTCGCCGGCTTCGCCGCTTCGCGCGGACGGTACATCGTGATGGCCGACGCCGATCTCACCTACGACTTCAACGAGATCCCGCGCTTCGTCGCCGAGCTTGACAAAGGCGCCGAGATGGTGATCGGCGATCGCATGGACAACATCCAGCCGGGGGCGATGCCGTGGCTGCACCGCTACATCGGCAACCCGATCCTGACCGGCCTGCTCAACCTCTTCTTCCGCACCGGCATCAGCGACGCCCACTGCGGCATGCGCGCGTTGCGACGCGACGTGCTGCCGCGGCTTGATCTGCGCACGACGGGCATGGAGTTCGCCTCGGAGATGGTGATCAGGGCCTCCAAGGAGAACCTGAGGATCGCCGAGTTCCCGATCGAATACCACCCGCGCGGCGGCGAGAGCAAGCTGTCGAGCTTCCGCGACGGCTGGCGGCACCTGCGCTTCCTGCTCGTGCACAGCCCGAACCACCTATTCATCGTCCCCGGCGCCGTGCTCGCGGGGCTCGGCACGGTGATCATCCTGATCACTGAGACCGAACTGAATCTGTTCGGACGCGCGTGGGGCGTGCACACGATCATCGGCGGGGCGCTGCTGATGATCGTCGGGACCCAGGTTCTCGCGCTGGGGTTGTGCGCGCATGCCTACGGCACGTACTTCATGGGCGAGAAGGACCCCTGGTTCGACCGCATGCGCTCGCGTTTCCGCCTTGAGCACGGCCTGCTGCTGGGCAGTCTATTCGTGCTGATCGGGATCGTGCTCGGCGGCGTGATCCTGGCGAGCTGGATCGCGCACGGCTTCGGCTCGCTGTCCTATGAACGACTCGCGGTCGTAGCGGCCTCGCTGGTGATCGTGGGCATCCAGATCTTCTTCTCTTCGTTTCTCCTCTCGATCCTCGGTCTGCGCCGCAATTCATAGGCAGACGAGAGCGCCGGAGCCGCCGTGCGTTACGACCTGATGGCCGTAATCGGAGGGCTGGCGGTGATGTGGCTGAGCAGCCTCGGCTGTGGCCTCGCGCTGGAGCGCGTGCTGCGCCTGCGCCTGAGCAACGCGCTGTTGCTGCCGGCTGGGCTGTGCGTCTCGCTTGTGCTGGTGTTGCCCGGCTATGCGGCCGGTGCGGGGGATGCGCCGGCGATCGTACTGCTCGTCCTGGCGAGCGTCGGTGGGCTCGTGTCCGCCCGCGGCGGCGTCCTCGCGCGCCTGAATCCCGGCTGGCCGGGGCTCACGGGTCTCGGCGTGTACGTGCTCTACATGCTGCCTGTGATCGCGCACGGCCATTGGACCTGGTCGGGCTATGACTTCGTCAACGACTCGAGCTTCGAGATGCTCCTCGCCGAGCACGTCAAGGGCTACGGCACGATGCTCGGGTCGATCCCCGAGACGAGCGCACGCGAGTTCCTCAACTCCTACCTCGCCTCCGGCTATCCGCTCGGCACGCAGTCGCTGCTGGGGACGTTCAGCGGGCTCACCGGCACGCCGGTCGCCGTGCTCTATCAGGGGTTCATCGCGACGCTGGCGGCGACGGGCGGCATCGCCCTCGCGAGCGCGACTTCCCGCCTGCTCGGCGGCCGTCGCTCGTCGCTCGTCGCCTTCGTCGCCTTCGGCGCGAACCTCACCTTCCAGTATGCGATGCAGGGTGCAATCAAGGAGATCGGGCTGCTCGCGACGCTGTGCGCGACGGTCGCGCTCACCGAGGAGGCGAGCTCGCTGCGACGGCCCTACGCCGGCGCGGCGCTCGTCGCCGTCGGCGCGGCTGCCGCGCTCGCGACGTACAACGCCGTGGCGATTCCCTACTTGGGATCGATTGCGCTGTTCCTTGCACTCGGCCTGCTGTTCGTCCGGCGCGTGCGGCTCGGCCGCGCGTGGCTCGGACCGGCGGCGTTCGGACTCGTCCTCACGGCGCTGCTCGCGATCCCCACGCTGATCACGCTGCGCACCTTCTTCAATGTCGCGCAGGCGGGACAGAGTGCGGCAGGTGTGGGCGCGACGCAACTCGGCCAGCTGCTGCGGCCGCTTCCGCTCAGTCAGATCAGCGGCGTGTGGCTGGCCGGCGAATACCGCTTTCCGGTGATCCCCGAGCCCGCTGCGACGCTGACGATCGTCGCGACGGTGGCGATCTTCGTGCTGATGCTCCCGGGGGTGCTGCTCGGCCTGCGCCGTCGGAACCTCACTCCGCTGCTGCTGCTCGGGGCAGTCGCGCTCGTGCTGCTGGTCGTCTACCCGCGCGTCAGCCCGTACGCGAAGGGCAAGCTGCTCGCGATCGGCGGACCAGCCGTGCTGCTGGCGGCGTTCGTCGCGCTCGCGGCGGTGCGCGGCCGCCTCGCGCCGCTCACCATGCTCGTCGCCGGCGCGCTGTCGGTCGCAGTGCTTGCCTCCGACGTGCTCTCCTACAGCTGGGACCACGTGGCGCCCACACGGCGGATGGAAGCGATCGAGCGCACCGGCGATCACTTCAAGGGCGAAGGCCTCGTGCTGTGGAACGAGTTCGAGGAGTACGCCAAGTACTTCGGGCGCGCCGCGAAGATCAGCGTGCCGTTCGAGGCGCTCACGCCGCAGCAGGTCCAACTACGCAACCCGACCTACTTCTACGGCCACTACTTCGACCTCGACGAAGAGCTGCTGTCCTTCGTCGAGGGCTACCCGCTGATCGTCACGCGGCGCTCGCCCTCGGCCAGCCGCCCGCCGGCCAACTACAAGCTGGCCTACGAAAACCAGTTCTACATCGGCTGGCGCCGCCAGGGACGCCCGCACGTGCTCCGCCACCTACCGCTGCAGGGCGTGTACTCCCCCTCGGCGACGGTCGAATGCCGTGCGCTCGCGAAGACCGTCGCGGGCGCGCCGGCCGGCAGCGAGCTGGTCGCGGCGGCGCCACCCGAACTGAGCTACTTCGAACCGCTGTACTCGCGCGACCGCTCCTACGGCTGGGGGCTCGACCCGGCCGAGCATGGCGCGGTGCTGCCGAACACACCGGGCCACGCCAGCGGTACGCTGCGGGTCGCCGGTGGCAGCTACGGCGTGTGGGTGCAGGGTGACTTCCCGCGCCGCGTGTACGTCGCCGTGGATGGGCGCATCGTCGGCTCCGTGTCCGGCGCGAACACGCCGCGGCAGTGGTTGAAGGCTGCGCGGATCGAGCTCTCGGCGGGCGCCCACCACGTGAGGATCTTCCGCAAGGCCGGTAGAAACCACCTCGGGCCGGGCGAATGGGGGATCGGCGAGATCGGAGCCACCGCGCTCCAGCGTGAAGCGCCCGAGCGCCTGCGCACACTGCCGCTCGCGGGATGGCGGACGCTGTGCGGCACGCGGCTCGACTGGGTGGAGCTCGTGAGGCCGTGAGCGCTGCAAGCAGAAGCCCCGCTGATGATGCCGCCGGTCGACCGCGACGGTGGTTGTCGCCGGCGCGTGTCGTCGTCGCGCTCGGCCTGCTTGCGATCGCGATCGCTGCGATCGCGATCCTCGCCCAGCGCGGCGAGCGTCGCTCAGGCACGAACCTGACGGCCGACGTCGGCTACGTGCTGTCGCTTCCAGCCGCTGGGCAGCTATGCGAGCCAGGGGAGCTGCTGCCAGGCGACACCGGCGCGCTGCGCCTGCGCGCGAGCGCCGGCGCGTTGCCGGGCCCGCCGGTCGCGGTCACCGTCTCCGATGCCCACGGGCAGCTCAGCGCGGGCGCGCTGAGGGCGGGCTGGCGAACGGGAGTGGTGACGATCCCGCTGGCAACCGTGCGTCATACGGTGGCCAGCGCGACGATCTGCCTCGTCAACCGCGGTACGCGAGCGATCGCTCTCGGCGGGTCGGTGCCCGACGCGGACTTCTACGTCGCGCTCGAAGGCAAGCCGGTGAACGGGCGGATGCGCGTGGAATACATGCGCCCGGGGCGCGAATCGTGGCTCTCGCTGCTGCCCACGCTCGCGCATCGCTTCTCGCTGGCCAAGGGCGACATCGTGCGCCGCTGGGCGGCGGGCGCGGCGATCGTCCTGATGCTGCTCGCGATCGTCCTCGCCGTGCGCGCGGTTCTGAGGGAGGAGGTGCGTCCGTGAGCCGGCTGCGACGCTGCTTCGGTGCGATCCCGCGCGCCGCGTGGGCCTGTGCGCTCGTGGCGCTCGCCAACGGGCTCGCGTGGTCGTTGATCGTGCCGCCCTTCCAGGTGCCCGATGAGAATGCGCACTACGCCTACGTGCAGCAGGTCGCCGAACGCGGGACGCTGCCGCGCCAGCTCCCGGTCGGCTCGGGTCTCTCGCCGCGCGAGGACCAGACGCTGAGTGCGCTGCTGACGTTCGGGATCGTCGGGCACCGCGCCGACCCGGCGCCCGAGACTGAGCTCCAGCAGCAGGTGGTCGATCAGATCGCCGATCAGAAGCTCCCCGCCGAGGGCAGCGGCGACGCGCTTTCGGCAACCGCCAATCCGCCTCTGTACTACGCGCTGCAGGCGATCCCCTACCGGCTCGCGGGCGGCAAGGTGCTCGACAAACTCACCGCCATGCGCTGTCTCTCTGCGCTGATGGGCGCGCTGACCGTGCTGCTCGTGTTCATGTTCTTGCGCGAGCTGCTGTCGGCCTCGCGCTGGGCTTGGCCGGCCGGTGCGCTGCTCGTTGCCTTCCAGCCGCTGTTCGGCTTCATGTCGGGCGGCGTCAACAACGACGATCTGCTCTACCTGACCGGCGCAGGGGTGCTGTGGGCGATCGCGAGGGCCTTCCGGCACGGTCTGACGCCGCTCAACGGAGCCTTGATCGGAGGCTTCCTCGGGGCTGGGCTGATCTCCAAGTTCACGCTGCTCGGCTTCATCCCGGCGGCAGCGCTCGCTGTGCTGCTGCTCGCGTGGCGCCCCCCCGCAAGTCACCGCCGCCGCGCGCTGGTAGGCCTCGGCTGGGCGGTCGGGCTGGCCGCGGCGCCGGTCCTGATTTACGTGGTGCTCAACCACTTCGTGTGGTCGCGCAGCGCGATCCCGGGCGGCTTGGGCAGCGTGGCCGGCGCCGGCGGGCGGGCGTTCCACCTCAACGAAGAGATCAGCCACGTGTGGCAGCTGTTCCTGCCCCACCTGTGGCTGAACCGGCAGTTCTCCTACTCGCCCTTCTGGGAAACGTGGTTCAAGGGCTTCGTTGGGCGCTTCGGCTGGCTGGACTACGACTTCCCGGGGTGGGTCTACAAAGTCGCCGAGGGCGTCTCGCTGCTCGTCTGCGGGCTCGCGATCGCCGAGCTCGTACGTGGTCGTGACGCGTTGCGCCGGCGCCTCGGCGAGCTGTCGGTCTACGTGCTCGCGCTCGCCGGCGTGTGCGTGGTGATCGGGGTGCAATCCTACCGCTACCTCATCGCCAACGGCGGCGTGTTCGAGCAGGCCCGCTACCTGTTGCCGCTGCTCTGCCTGTACGGAGCCGTCGTCGCGCTCGCCGTGCGCTTCGGCGGGCGCCGCTGGGGGCCTGTGATCGGCGCGGCGCTGGTCGTGCTCGCGATCGGCCACGACCTGTTCGCACAGGCAATCACGATCTCGCGGTACTACGCGTGAGCGTCACGGTCGCGATCCCGGTGCGCGACGGCGGCGCGCTGCTGGCCGGCACGTTGCGCGCGCTGGCACGCCAGACGGTCGCCCACGAGCTGCTCGTGTGCGACTCGGGCTCGCGCGACGGCTCGCTCGAGCTCGCGCGTCAGCACGGCGCGCGCGTGCTCGAGATCGCGCCGGAGCGCTTCAGCCACGGCGGCACGCGCAACCTGCTCGTGCGCGAGGCGACGGGCGCGCACGTGGCGCTGCTGACGCAGGACGCCGAGCCGGCCGACGAGCGTTGGCTCGAGCGCCTGCTCGAGGGCTTCGCGCTGGCTGAGGACGTCGCGATCGTCTTTGGGCCCTACCTGCCGCGCGCGGATGCCTCATTTGCCGTGCGCGTCGAACTGGAGCAGTGGTTCACCTCGCTCTCGCCGGACGGACAGCCGGCGATCCAGCGGCTCGCCGCGCGCGAGCGCGCGGCAGCGGCGCTCGAGCTGATCGGGCGGCGCGGCTTCTTCACCGACGCCAACGCCTGCCTGGCGCGCGCCGCGTGGGAGCGGGTTCCGTTCCGCGAGGTCTCCTACGCGGAGGATCGCGTGCTCGCGCTCGACATGCTGCGGGCGGGGTATGCGAAGGCTTTTGTGCCGGCGGCGGGGGTACTGCACTCGCACGACTACACGCCGCTGCAGGAGCTGCGGCGCTGCTTCGACGAGTGGCGCGGACTGCGCGAGGTGTACGGCTGGCGCGAGCCGGCGCGCCCGGGCGAGCTCGCACGCAAGCTGCGCGGCGAGCTCGCACAGACGCGTAGGGCGGCCTCGCGCGCAGGCCTCACGGGCGCCCCCCGGCGCGCGACGCTCGCGGCCGCGAGCCGTCACCATGTGATCCGTCTCGCGGGCGCCGTGCTCGGCTCGCGAGCAGACCGACTGCCTGCGCCGGCTCGACGCGCGCTGTCGCTCGAGCGGCGCTCGAGCTTCGCCGCGCTAGACCGCAATGCGCCGGCCGGGCGATTCTCGACGGGAGAGCAGATCAAGTGAGCGACGAGCAGAAGACGACCGACATCAAGCCGCCGATCGCCACGCGCGACTCGATTGCGTCGAGCGCGCTCGACGGCGAGTTCACGGGGCCGCTGGCGGGCCTACGCCGGCGGATCTACCTGACCTACCGCTATCTCGGCTGGCGCACGCTGCTGTTCCGCATCGTCACCTTCCCGCTGCGCTTCACGCCGCTCAAACGCCGGCTGCGCCTGCGCTCGAGCAGCAGCGAGGACGCCTACCGCCGCGCGGTCGCGTGGTATCGCGAGCACGGTGAGCCCGTCGACATCGTAATTCCGAGCTACCGCGATGCGGCGCTCGTGGCGGCGCTCGTCAAGAGCATCCACGTGACCGTGCCCGATGGCCTCTGCCGGATCATCGTCGCCGACGACGCCAGCGGAGCGGAGAACGTCAGCGCGCTGAAGGCGATCGACGGCATCGAGGTGATCGAGGGCGCCGAGAACAAGGGCTTCGCGGCGAACGTCAACCGCGCGCTGGCCGTCACGAGCCCCGACCGCGACATCGTCCTCTTGAACTCCGACGTCGAGGCTCGCGCGGGCTGGCTTGCGTGCCTGCAGTACGCGGCCTCCCAGGAGCAGGACATCGGCATCGTCGGCGCGCGGCTGCTTTACCCTGACGGGCGCATCCAGTTCGCCGGCACCGTGCGCAACCTCGGTGCACCGCAGTGGTTCGACCATCGCTATCGCTTCAAGCCCGAAGACTGGGGGCCGGCCGGGCTGGCCGGCCCGGCGCTGGCGGTCACGGGCGCGTGCATGTACGTAAAGCGCGAGGTGATCGATCGGGTCGGGCTGCTCGATGAGCGCTATCCGATGGCCTACGAGGACGTCGACTGGTGCCTGCGCGCCTGGCAGGCAGGCCTGCGCGTGCTCTACTTCCCGGCGGCGAGCCTGTATCACCATGAGTCGGTCACGCGCGGCAAGGACGTCGGCGAGCGCGAGCGGATCTCTCAGCGGGTCTTCTGGGAGCGCTGGGGCGACTTCTTCGACGCACGCGACGTGCGCACACCGGAGAACAAGCTGCGCGTCGCCTACGTGACCGAGGGGACCGGGATCGGCGGCGGTCACCGCGACATCTTCGAGCACCTGAACCGACTGCAGGACCGCGGACACGAGGTCTCGCTGTACACGCTCGGCGAGCAGCCGGACTGGTTCGACCTGCGCGTCCCGGTGCACAGCTTCGAGTACTACGACGAACTCGTGGAGGCGCTAGCGCCGCTTGAGGCGATCAAGGTAGCCACGTGGTGGAACACTGCTGCGCCGGTCTGGCGCGCAAGCGTGCTGCGGGGCATCCCGGCCTACTTCGTGCAGGACATCGAGACCTCGTACTACCCGGACGACGAGCGAACGCGCCACGCGGTGATCGACTCCTACCGTCCAGAGTTCCACTACATGACGATCTCCTCGTGGAACCGCGAGCGCCTGCGCGAGCTCGGCCTCGACGCTGAGCTGATCCCGCCGGGGATCGACCTCGAGAACTTCCGCTCGCTGTCGGGCGTCGAGCGGCGCGAGGACATGGTGCTCGCCATCGGGCGCACCAATCCCTTGAAGAACCTGCCGTTGACGGTCGAGGCGTGGCGTGCACTGGCCGAGCGCCCAGAGCTCGCCGCGCCGCCGGAGCTGTGCTTGTTCGGGATCGAGCCCGAGCTCGCATCGGAGTCGGGAATGCGCCATGTGCAGGCGCCGAGCGACGAGCAGGTCAATGAGCTGTTCAACGAGGCGACCGTGTTCATCCAGACCTCGACGCACGAGGGGTTCGCGCTGCCGCCGCTGGAGGCGATGGCGACAGGCTGCGCCGTCGTGTGTACGGACGCTCACGGCAACCGTGACTTCTGCGTGGATGGTGGGAACTGTCTGATGCCTGAGCCCACCCCCGAGGCAGTCGGTTCTTCACTTGCGCGGCTGCTCGTCGACGCCGGCCTGCGTGAGCGCCTCGGGCGTGCGGGGATCGAGACGGCGCAGGGCTACGCCTGGGATCTGCGCGTCGACGCACTAGAGCGTTTTCTCGAAGCCGTTGCCAAACCCAGCCGAATCGAGCTCCACGGAGATGCCGTCCCGGAGCGGCGGCAGAATGTTGGCTGAGGATCGCGCTCGCCGTTGGGGCGGGTCGTGAAGAGCGACTTTGCCGGACGGCTGCGCTGCCCAGCTTGCCTTCGTCCCGGGACACTCGAGCTGCACGAGACGGCCAGCGACGAGCGCGAGGTGCGCGAGGGTACGCTCCGTTGCAGTGCCTGCGCGGCTGAGTTCGCGCTCCATCGAGGTGTGCCCGAGTTGCTGTACGACCCGCCGGAGCACATCGTCGCCGAGGCGGCGGGACTCGAGCGGTTCGCCGAGTACATGCGCGAGGCGGGCTGGGATCGCGCGACGGTGTTGCGGCTGCCCGACGTCGAGCACGGCTACTGGTACGTGCAGGCGCGCTCGATGCACCAGCTGTTGACGACCGTTCCGTTTCTACCCGGAGAGAGCGTGCTGGATGTCGGCTCAAACACGTGCTGGGCAACCAACCATTTCGCCGAGCGTGGTCTGCGGGCGATCGCGATGGACATCGCGACACCGGAGCTGCAGGGGCTGTACACGGCGGACTGGTTCATCGAAGGTGGCAGTGTCTTCTTCGAGCGCGTACTCGGCTCGATGGCCGCGATACCGCTTGCGTCGAGCAGCGTCGACTACGTGTACTGCTGCCAAGTACTGCACCACAACGACCTCACCAGCCTGCGTCGCACATTCGAGGAGATTTTCCGCGTGCTGCGTCCGGGTGGCAGGCTGCTGATGGTGAACGAGACGATCAAGACGTTGCGTGACCCGCACGGCGTGCACGACGAGGGAGTCGAGCAGTACGAGGGCTACGAGCATGCCCACTGGGCCGTGAGGTACCGCTGGGAGGCGACCCGCGCGGGCTTCCTGACGGAAGTGACGGAGCCTCATTACCGGCCGTTCTTCGGGGACGCTGGGATCGTCCGTGGCGAGGGCGAGACGGCGCTCGCCTTCCTGCGCAGGCGCATCGGCTTCGCGCTACGCCGCTTCGGGGCGGTGCGGCGTCTCTACTTGGCGTGGCTGAACCACGTATGGGGAGGTGTGTCGATGAACATGATCGCGACGAAGCCGCGCCGCTACGTGGGCAGACACGAGAACATGCGAGCAGGCGAGCGGGCGATGCGCACGCTCGCAGCCGGCGCCAGGGAGCCGGTGGACCGCCTGCGAGGACGGACTCCCCGACGGTTGCCGCGGACGCCGGAGCAGGCCGCCGCAGCAGTCACAGGCGTCCCGCAGGCTGACGTCTAGAGATTCTCCGCGACGAGCGGAGCGGAGCGGTTGAAGACCCAGAAGCCGAGTATGAACACAGCCGCAACGATCGCAATCGGCGCGATCAGCAAGCCCCAGCTCCCGAGTGCCTGTCCGACGGTCAACGTTTCGTGCGTGATCATCGCGTTGCGAAACTGCTGGAAGACGATCGCCAGCGGATTCAGCATGTAAAGGTGCAGCAAGCCGAGGCTGACCTTTGCCTTAACAGTCTCGACAGAGATGATCACGGGCGAGGCGTAGAAGAGGATCTGGCTGATCACGTCCCAGATTGGCTGGATATCGCGCAGGTTGACGAACAGCGCCGAGAGCAGCATCGCGATTCCGGTGGCGAAGATGGCGAGCATCGCAACAATCAGCGGAAGCTCGAGCCAGCTGAGCATTGGCTGGACACCTTCAGCGAGCGCGAAGCCGAGCACGACGAGCAGATTGAGCGAGAGGTTGAACAGCGCGAGCAGCACGATCGACAGCGGAATCACCAGGCGCGGGAACTGGATCTTGCGCACCAGGTTCTCGCGATCGACGACGCTACGCACGGCGCCGGTCGTAGCCTCGCCGAAGAAAGTGAAGAGCACGATCGAGGCGAGCAGCTGGGCGCCGTAGTGCTGCTGACCCGGCGTCTTGTCGCTGTTGACGTGGGCGATCTGGGTAAAGAAGAGGTACAGCACGCCGAACAGGAGCAGCGGTCGCACCACCTGCCACACGTAACCAAGCACCGAGCCGAAGAAGCGTAGCTTGAACTCATTGCGCGCGATGTTGTAGGTCAGGTGCCAGAAGCGAGACCAGTCGTCGGTCAGCGCGCGCGGTCCCCGGATCGGACGCCCGAGGCCCTCATACGGGGCAGTGCTCGAGTTCACGCCTGCATCCGAGCCGACACGCGCGAGGTTCGAGTCACGTTGACCTCGACTGGCAGGTCGACCACTCCGCCCAACGCTTCCGGGCCTGTGACGATGAACGAGAAGCTGCCCTCGAAGCGATCCATCAGGTCCAGCCCGGTGCCGCGGTGGGCAAGCGTCAGCAGCGGGCTGAAGCGTCCTGGTGCAAGCACGTTGTCGAAGGAGAACGACAGCAGCGCCTCTTCGCCGGCCTCGAAATGACCTGTGCGCTCGTGTTCACGAGCGCTGGTTGCAACGACGATCGCGACGTGCTCCTCGTTGAGCACGTACAGGCTCGCGACCGGATCGTCAACCTCGACGCTGAAGCGCACCAGTGCCTTGAGCGTGACGCGCTGGCCTTGGCCCAGCGAAGCTTGGCGCTCGCCGGCCTCGTCCTCGATCCAGGTCTCGAGCACGCGGGCGTCGCCGTCACCGCCGCGCTCGCCCGTGGCGCTCGCTTTCTCCGGATCGCGCCCAAAGTTGATCTCCAGGTAGCGATCGGCGACCTCGTGTGGCTCACCGAGGTATACGACCGAGCCCCGCTCCAGCAGCAACGCGCGATGACAGAACCGGTTCAACGCTCCCATGTCATGGGTAACGAAGACGATCGTTCGACCTTCGTCGCGCATGCGATTGAAGACGTCGAAGCACTTCTGCTGGAAGGCGGCGTCGCCGACCGCAAGCACCTCGTCGACGAGCAGGACTTCGGCATCTACCTGTATGGCGACAGCGAACGCAAGGCGCACATGCATACCCGAGGAGTAGTTCTTTAGCTTTAGCTCCTCGAACTCACGCAGTTCGGCGAAGTCGATGACCGCGTCGTAACGTGCGCGGGCCTCGCGAGGCGAGAGGCCCATCATGATGCCGTTGAGCACTACGTTGTCACGTGCAGCGAGATCCTGGTTGAAGCCGACGCCGAGCTCGATGAACGTCGAGAGCCGGCCGTTCAACCAGATGCGCCCGTGGTCGACGCCGTAGATTCCGGCGAGGCACTTCAGTAGCGTGCTCTTCCCGCTGCCGTTTCGCCCGGCGATTCCGAAGAACTCCCCTCGCCGGACGGCGAAGGACACATCATGCAGAGCGTTGAATGTTTGATGCCCTCGGTGGCGAAACGGGTGCAGCGCTCGCTCCTTCAGGGTGTGCGTGCGCTCCTCGGGTACCCGGAATGCCTTACTGACGGCCTCTGCCACGATGACTGGGGCCGTGTCGTCGATTGTCTGGGGCATCTCGATTGAAGGCTACCGTGCGCCTGAGCGCCGCCAGTGTCTGTGGCTAGAGGCTTGATGTGGGTTCAGCGTCCGTCATAGGCGGCGAGCGCTCGCGGCGGACGCCCGGTGAGGGAGTTGAGGTAGATGCCGAGTGTCAGGGCGAGCAGCCGCTGCACGATGCGTTGGGCCAAACCCGGGAGTGTCTTGGCGAGATGATCTTCCAGGCGCATCTGGCGCTTGAGGTTGGCGAACACCGACTCGATCACCAGCCGGATGCGCGCCTTGGCAATCTCGCTTGTAGGACGCTGCCCGAGCTTGTGCTTGTTGGGGGTGATCAGCTGAACGCCGATCAGCTCCATCGTGCGCCCGTACTCGGCTCCCCAGAAGCCGCCGTCGGCAAACAGCAGGCTGTGCGGATGGGCGCTGGCCAGGCGAAAGGCGCTCTCGCGCTCCTGCCCGGTCTTCGGGCCCGCGAGGTCATAGCCCACCGGGACGCCCTTTGAGTCGCAGATCACGACCAGGCGCATGCCCCACACAAAGCGGCTCTTGGAGGGGCAGTAGCCATAGGCGGCCTCGGGCGCGAAGTCGCTTCTTTTGGCGCAGCCGGGATAGTTGGCACAGCTGATCAGCGTCCCATCGACAAGTCGCACCTCACCCTCGGCGATCAGCTCGGCGACCATCAGCTGCACCCTGGTGATCTGAGGCGTCAGACGCCGCAGGCGGCGGTTGAACTGGGTCTGCTCGGGCAAGTGGGAGAACCAGCCCGGCAAGAGCCGGCGGACCATCCCCAGAAATTGACGGTCGCTCGCAAGCCCGGTCACGGCTTGGGCCACTGCGAGCGCGATCAGCTCCTGGTCTGTGATCAGCCCTTGCGGGCCGGGCCGAGGGATCGAAAGCGACGTGGCGAACACATACGCTGCAACGACGAGGGTCTCCAGCTCAGCGGTAATCTCGTGCTCCAATCACGAGTTGGCAGGGCTGGAGGCCCTTTTCTTATCTCACCGCAGCAATCCTGCTGCGCGGCGCAACCCACATCAAGGCTCTAGGTGTGCCGTGGCGCTGGACATTGGATCTTGGCGGTGTGCTAGGAACTAACACGATGCGAGCAGATTCGATGCCATACGCGCCCGGCGGTGCGATCGCGTCTCGGGATCGTCCGCCGGCGTCGGCATGAGCCTGCGTCGCCGAGCCGGCGCTCCACGTCTAATCGAGTGGACGGGCGAGCGCTGCGTTCCGTGGACGCCGGACGTGCAGGTGGCCTACGAGCACCTACACCGTTACCTATGGGCCGCCCGCCTGATCGGCGGTGGACGTGTGCTTGACCTCGGGAGCGGCGAGGGCTTTGGCGCATCGATCCTCGATGATGCTGCGCGCGAAGTCGTCGGGATCGATATCGATCAACGTACGGTCGACCATGCCCAACTGAACTGGTCGAGTCCGACCGTCTCGTTCGTCCAGGGCAGCGCGCTGGACCTCTCGCAGTTCGCCGACGCCTCCTTCGACGCTGTGGTGGCGTTTGAGGTGATCGAGCACCTCAAGGAGCAGGACGGGATGCTCGCAGAGGTCGCGCGCGTACTTGCCCCAGGTGGCGTGCTCGTGATCTCCACGCCGGACCGACGGATCTACAGCGAGAGCTCCGGGCAAAAGAATCCGTTTCACGAGCGCGAGCTAACGAGGGAGGAGTTCTCGGAACTGCTCGCGAGCTCGTTCGAGCATGTCGGCCTGTGGGGTCAGCGTGCGATTACGGGTTCCTATCTAGGCAGGCTTGAGCAACTGGAGGAGGGCGAGGTGCCCACAGGCGAGCCAAACTTCTTCATCGAGCGAGCGGGGGAGGAGTGGCGGCTTGCCGACTCGCCGTCGCCGCTGTACGTGGTGGCGGTCGCTTCGAACGCCCCACTCCGCGACACGCCGCCAGCCTCCACGCTCGGCGACTGCGATCTCGAGCTGCTGCGCTCGGTTGAACGCGAAGGAGCTGAGCGCGTGGGCGCCTTGGTCGCGGAGCGCAACGAGGCGCAACGGCGTGAGCGGGCGAGCATGCTGGAGCTCCGACGCCGCGATTCAGAGCTCAAACAAAGCCGGGAAGAGCTCGTCGAGCGCGATGCCTTCATTCGCCACCGCGGCGAGGAGGTCGCCGCCGAACGAGACCGTCTGCGGTCAAGCGAGACGACGATAGGCGATCTCCGCGGTCAGCTCGAGCAGGCGCAGCGCTTCACCCGACGGGTCGAGTCCTCGGTCAGCTGGCAGATGTTCGAACGTGTGCGTGGTCGCGTGTTCGCGTCGCTTGGCGAAGGCTCGCTGCCAGTACGTAGCATGCGCTTGTTCCTGCGTCTCAGCGGTCGTCTGCTGCGGGCCGGCACCCGTGCCAAGGAGATGGAGGTTGCGCCAGAGCCGGTCGAGATTCCTGCCGGAGAGCAGATCAGGCTGCCCAGCTTCAACCGACCTACCGCCTCGTTGATTATTCCGGTCTACTCGGGCGCCGCGCTGACGCGACGCTGTCTGGAAAGCATTCGCGACAACACCGATCAGGTCAGCTTCGAGGTGATCATCGTCGACGACACCGCGGATGCCGAGACAAAACGTCTACTGGAGGTGGTCGAAGGAGCGCACGTGATCGCCAACGAGCAGAACCTCGGCTACCTGCTCAGCATGAACCGCGGCGCCGCCGCGGCGCGGGGCGACTGGCTCATCCTGTGCAACAACGACATCGAGGTAACGCCGACATGGCTGAAGTCGATGCTCTTCTGTGCAGAAGCAAATGAACGCGTCGGCGTGGTGGCGCCCAAGTTCATCTCCCCCGATGGCCGCCTGAGTGAGGCAGGGGGAATTCTCTGGAACGACGGGACGGGCATGAACTATGGCCGCGGCGAAGACCCGACGCAGTTCAAGTACGAGTACTCACGCGAAATCGACTTCGGCTCGGCTGCCGCGCTGATGGTCAAGGACGAGCTGTGGCGCGAACTCGGTGGCTTCGACGAGCGTTACGTGCCGATGTACTACGAGGATGCCGACCTCTGCATGGAGGCGCGCAGGCGTGGCTGGCGAGTCCTCTATGAGCCCAGCTCAGTCGTCGTGCACGTCGAGGGAGGCACGGCGGGCACCGATCCCCAGGTCGGTCACAAGCGCCACCAAGAGATTAATCGAGTCAAGTTTGTCGATAAGTGGAGGCCGACGCTGGAGGCCGACCATTTCCCGCCGGACCACCTCAACGCGCGCGCTGCCGCAAACCGGTTTCGCGGGCCGCAGGTGCTTGTCGTCGACTTTCGAGTACCCATGTGGGACCGCGACGCAGGCTCGCTGCGCATGTACGAGATCATGCGTTCATTGCTCCGCCAGGGCTACAGCGTCATCTTCCTGCCGGACAACTTCATCCCGATCCAGCCATACGCCCGCGACCTCCAAAGGCTCGGCATCGAGGTCGTCTACGGACCAGTCGACTTGCGCGCCGAGCTTGAAGAAGTCGGGCGATCTTTGAAGGCGGCGATCCTCTCGCGCCCCCACTCAGCGAGCAGATGGCTGGACACGGTTCGCGAGCTCGCACCCTCGGCGGTAGTGATATACGACACCGTCGACCTTCATTGGGTGCGCGAGTCGCGGCGCTATGCGCTCGATCGCAGCACGATTGCGGCGAGCAACGGCACGATTCACGCAGAGGGGCCGAAGGCGGCTGCATTGATGGAGCTCGAGCTGGCCCTGGCGCGCGCCAGCGACGTAACGGTGACCGTCACGGCGGATGAGCGCGCGCAGATCGTCCACCACGTCCCCGGCGTGCATACGACGATCATCCCGACTGTGCATCAGAACGCCGCTTACGTGGCGGCTCCAGAGGACCGCGAAGGCATCCTCTTCGTGGGCGGCTTCGAGCACCCCCCGAACGTCGACGCGGTGGACTACCTCGTTCGCGAGGTGATGCCGCTCGTATGGGCGAGCGTCGGGG
The DNA here is from genome assembly GCA_963704495.1 of uncultured Solirubrobacteraceae bacterium. Lineage (GTDB taxonomy): Bacteria > Actinomycetota > Thermoleophilia > Solirubrobacterales > Solirubrobacteraceae > Palsa-744. The sequence goes on from OY969911.1 coordinate 712,843, forward strand.
AGGTGCCGGTGAAAATTGTCGGTGCGAGCACGCCGGATGAGGTCAGGGCGCTCGCGAGCTCACGCGTGGAGATCATCGGCTGGGTATCGGATTTGGAGCCCGTGCTGAGTGGCGCGCGCGCGCTGGTCGTTCCGGTGCGCTTCGGCGCGGGAGTCAAGGGAAAAATCACGCAGGGCTTGGCCGCAGGCCTTCCCGTCGTAACCACGCCGGTGGGAGCTGAGGGTCTCGACGCCGAGGATGGCGAGAGCATGCTGATCGGCACCACGGCGGAGGAGCTGGCAAAGCAGATCGCACGCGTGATCGAGGACGACTGCCTGTGGCGCACGCTCTCGCGCGGTGGTCAGCAGTTGGTCGAGGAAAAATGCTCGTTGCAGGTGCTCGATGAGCGCTTGCGCGATGCGCTTGCCGGCGGTCAGGCAGCCTCCGGCGATCCGCGTCAGCCCGCTGGCGTTCGCTGAGCCCGCAAGCTCTCGAGCAGGAGGAGCATACGCACGAGAGCGCCACAATAGCGAGCGCCTCACGCGTGGACTTGGGCCAGCGGGGTGGTCAGTATGATCTCCAAAATGCTGGACGCTGAGCATGTTTAGCATTCTCCGTACCGGATCGCGAAACAACTCCAGGCACCTTCTCCTCAGCCGGTCGGTGACCGAGCCGGCCTCCGCTCCAGACGGTAGCCGTCGAGGGTCTGTTTCGTCAGCGCCCGCGGTATCGCGGCACAGATTGGCCGTGCTGCTCGCGCGTTCGTCGGGCTGGCGCTTCGCGAGCCCGGTATTCGCCGTACTCGTGCTGCTCGGGTTGACCGTGATCGTGTTCCGCCAGCAGCTATTCGATCAATGGACCTTCCCGTGGGACTTTGTCGGCGCTTACACGACCACGCCGGCGTACGTCGCCGCCGTCATCGGTGCCGGGCATCTGCCCGCGTGGTCGCCGTTCGTGGCGAGCGGGTTCCCCGTCGCGCTCGATCCACAGGCCGGCCTCTATTTCCCGGGATGGTGGGCGCTTGGCGGCCTTGGTATTCCGGCGACGCTGCGCGTGCTGACTGCGGTGCAGGTGGCCCACGTCCTGTTCGGCGCGTGCGGTGTGCTGGCGCTCGCGCGGGCGCGGCGGCTGGGTTGGTCCTGGGCACTGCTAGCCGCCGTCGCCTACCTGTTCTTCGGCGGCTTCTACGGCGAGGCCGAGCACGCGGACATCGTGCGCGGGTTCGCCTACCTGCCGTGGCTCCTGTGGGCACTCACGCCGCCGTCGCAGAGGCCTCGGGCGCACGCGGCAGCGACCGATGAGGTTCCGCACACATGGTGGCGACTGCTCGCTGTTCCGCCGGTGATCTGGCTGGTCGCGTCTGGTGCCTATCCGGGCGAGGTCGTCTCCTTCGGGCTATGTGGACTGGTCTATGTGGGCGTCGCGTTGCGACTCAGCACGCCCGGCACGTGGCATCGCTATCGCGGGGCGCTGCTGCTGGCGTTCCTCGCCGCGCTGGGAGTCTGCTTCGCGGTGCTGCTGCCATACCTGAGAGCCGAAAACGCGAACGAACTCTTCCGTGTGCAGGAACCGACTGCCGCCGTGCGAGCGGGCGAGTCGGTTGCGCCACGCGACTTGCTCGGGCTCTTCCTGAACAATTTCGCGTGGACCTACGACGGCACGGTCACCGCATGGGTGGTCGGCATACCCGTGCTGATCGGCGTGGCATGCACGCGCATGCGCGTGCTGCATCGCCAAGCCCCGTTGATCGCCGCCGGCGCTGTCGCATTGGCGCTTGCGATGACGCCCAAGATCGGTTTCATCGGCAGTGCGATGGCGTCGCTGCGCCCGCTCTTCCCGAGTCGCTTTCCGGCGGCCGACTACAAGGCGTTCGTCGCTGTCGCGCTCGTGATCGTCGCAGCCGACTCGTGGGGCTCGCTCGCCGCGCGCCGGCGCGGGTTGTCCGTGAGTGCGGCCGTTGCCGGGGTCGTCCTACTCGTGGGGGCGATCCTCGCGCCTTCTACATACGCCTCGCCAACGCGCGCATTTTGGCTTGTGGTGGTCGTGATCGTCGCGTGCGTTCTGTTCGCATCGGTGCGCCCGCCGGTGCGCCTGCTCGCGGCCCTGCTCGTGATGCTGGTCGTCGTCGATGGGGGGCGGGAGATCTACGACTACAAGCTGCTTGGGCACGTATCGCCGTGGCGCGTCACGCCGAGCGATGCCGCTCCCTACAGGGCGCGTGACGTCGTCGTGCGCGAGTTGCCCTCGCTGCTCAAGCAGGCACCCGTCACCCGCCCTGCTCGCGTACCGCCGGCGGCGCCGCTGGCGAGCAATCCGACCGGCACCGACTCCGACGCGACGGGCTGGATCGCGGAGGGATACCACCTGATCGACTACGGCGGCACGAGCGAGAAGGTGCTCTGGCAGGCCGAGCACAATCCGTCGCTGCTGGCTCTGCTGCTCGCGCCGTGGACCGGCTACACCTTCCCGTGTGCTGCCGTCGGCTGCGCGCGTGGACACGTGACGCTGCCCGTGCCCTCCCAGTGGACCGCCAGCCCGAGCGTGCGTACGCTCTCATACGGTGAGGAACACATTGTCTATGCCGTGGACACGCGGCAACCGGTGCTAATGGTCGAGAACGAGCTCGCGATTCCCGGCTGGCACTCGAGTTCGGTGCGGGTCACGCCGGTCAAGACGGGCCTCCCGCTGCGCGCTTGGCGGCTGTCGCCAGGGCGGTACACGTTTACCGCGAGCTTCCATGAATCGGGCCGAACGGCGCAGGCGCTCGTGGCCCTGCTGGCGCTGCTCGCGTGGATCGCCTCAGGTCTCGTGCTGGGCCTGCGCCGCTTACGACTCGCGACCGACCGGTAGTCCGGAGCGGGCGATGCGCGACTCCTCACGAGCGGGCGAGTTTCCGGAGCCAGACAATGCAGCGCAGCTTGGCGGATCGCGCGGCGCGCGCTGGCACGCTCCGGTCCGCGCGGCCTTCCGGCGCCACCCTGTCGAGCACCCTCTGTCGCAGGGCGTTCGCTACGTCCTGATCGCCGGCTGCGGTTACCTGCTTGCGATCGTGATCTACTCCGGCGAGCTCGCGATCGGAATCGCGCCCTACGTCGGCCTCGGCATCGCGTTCGTGCTCAACGGTCTGTTCAACTTCATGCTCATCCGCGTCTGGGCGTTCCCTCCCAGCGGCGGCGGCTTTGGCACCGATCTCGCGCGCTTCTGTGTCGTTGCGGCGGCGAGCTTCGCGGTCAACTACGGGGCCTTCGCCGTGCTCTATTCGGCGATCGGGCTGGCCGCCGACGCTTCGCAGCGGCTGGGCATCCTGATCGCCGCGCCGGTGACGTTCCTGGGCAACCGCGTATGGTCGTTTCGTGTTCGTCGTGGCGCGGTAGATCAGTCGCCCACGGCGCCCGATCTGACCGCGGCCAAGAACGACTCGTACTCGCGAATGTAGTCGGCGGGATCGTAAGCATGCGACGCAAACACGAGCAAGACCGCGTCGGCGTCATAGCGAAACTGGCTAGCCCAAACGAGCGGCGGTATGTAGATACCCAGGGCTGGGTCGTCGAGTAGCACCTCGGCGCGGTTTTCGCCGTCGTCGACCGCCACCATCACACGACCTGAGACGCAAACGAGAAACTGGTGGCAGATGCGGTGTGCGTGCTCGCCGCGGACCTCCCGGCTGGGCACGTCATAGATGAGAAACCACCGCTTTGGCGGGAACGGAACGCCATCGCCGGGCATTTCGCCCGCTGTCAGTCGACCGCGCAGATCGGAAGCCTCGGGGAAGCGCTGAACGTGCGTATCGCGTACGGGTAGTCGCGTCGTCCCGGGGGTCGCGGGTGTGCGCGAGGGTTCAGGAGCTGCCCGGCTGCCCGAAGCGGCGGCCCCGTTGGTTTGCACGTAGCCCTGGATCCGGGCTGGATTGCCGGTCACGATTGCGTGTGGCGGCACCGGGCGGGTGACGACGGCGCCGGCGCCGACCATCGCGCCGCGACCGATCTCGATTCCTGGGAGGATCGTCGCGTTGGCGCCGATCGAGGCGTTTGCACGAACGACCGTGCGGAGCGGTTCGATCCGATCACGGCTGCGGGGAAAGCGGTCGTTGGTAAATGTCGCGTTGGGCCCAACGAAGACGTTGTCCTCGAGCACGACGCCGTTCCACAACTGGACCCCGCACTTCACCGTGACGCGATCGCCGACGACGACGTCCTGCTCGACGAACACGCCGTCGCAGATGTTGCAATCAGCACCGATGCGCGCGCCCGCAAGCACGTGCGCGAACGCCCAGATGCGCGTGCCAGGGCCGACCTGGTCGCTCTCGCACAGGGCGCGCTCGTGGATGAACGCGCCCTCAGCCACCCGTGTCCTCTTGCGACAGCTCGATCACGTCGCGCACGATCGCGCCCGGCCGTCCCTTGACGGTCTCGTAGGCACGCCACACGTAGGAGCCGATGATTCCGAGGCCGATCAGATTCAAACTGGCGAAGAACATCACGATCAGGATCGTGGCAGCGTAGCCGGGCACCGTGATCGCTCCGGCCAAGCGAGCGATCACGACGAGCAGGCCGACGACTACGCCGAGGGCAAGGCCGATTAGGCCGACCATCCAAAGGATGCGCACGGGGAGGTCAGTAAACGCGAAAACGCTATCTGAGAGGTAGCGAAGCTTGCGCCGAAACGTCCAGCCGCTCTCGCCTGGGCGCGCTCGCCGGTCGTATGGCACCAGCTCGCGGCGGAACCCCACCCAGAACAACTGGGCCACGAGCGACGTGTGGACACTCTCCATCGAGCACACCACGTCGCGTACGGCCGCGGTGCACGCGAATACGTCGACGCCCGATGGCGGAATGCCCCGCAGCACGAAGCGGCGATACAGCCGCCAGTAGATCTTCGATGCGGTATCCCCTCGGTCGTTGCGGCTGGCACGCTCACCGGCGACCACGTCAACCTTCCCCGTCGCCAGGCGACGCAGGAACTCGATCACGAGCTCGGGTGGCTCCTGCAGGTCGGCGGCCATCACCGCGATGCGCTCGCCGTGGGCGAGGCTCATGCCCGTTCTGATCGCGGCGAAGGAGCCGAAGTTGCGGGAATGCTCGACCACGCGCGAGTGCAACTTGCTGCGTGCGAGCAGGCGGAGCAGGCGCTCGCGCGAGTCGTCCGGGCTGCCGTCGACAACAAAGATCGCCTCGAGGCCACCGTCGATTTGGCCCGCGATGCCCTCGACTGCTTCGACCAGGGGCTCGATCGAGTCGGAGTTGCCGTAGACGGGGACAACGAGCGAGTTCAACTCGTGGCTCACGCGCAGAGCTCCAAGCAGACCTCTACTACGCGCTCGACCTCCTCGTCCTGCATGAACGGATGTATCGGCAGCGACAGCTCGCGCTCGGCGATTCGCCCGGCGATCGTGAGATCTCCCGCCGTCACGCCTGTTCCGGCGAGCGCCGGCTGATCCGGGCAGAGGTACGGATAGTGACGTCCGACGGCGATGCCGCGCTTGGCCAGCCCCTCGGCGAGCACGGCCGCATCTTTCCCGGCCGCCTCGACCGGGAAGAGGTGGTGTGCCGAGTACCCCTCGTTGGCCCTGATCGGTCGTAGCGAACAGTCCGCAAGGGCGCCATCGTAGTGTGCGGCGATCTCCCGTCTACGAAGCAGCCACCCGTCGAGCCGGGGAAGCAGTGCCGTGCGCAGGAGTGCCGCTTGCAACTCATCCAAGCGGCTGTTGAGGCCGAGCTCGACGTGCTCATAGCGTGAAGCCTGCCCGTAGTCGCGCAGCCGGCGAGCGCGCTTGGCGAGCGCGCCGTTGTTGGTAAGGAGCATCCCGCCGTCGCCCATCGCGCCAAGGTTCTTTGTCGGATAGAGGCTCGTCGCGGCCGCGACGCCCACGAGCCCGGTTGCTTTCCCGGCACGCTCGGCGCCTACCGATTGAGCGCAGTCCTCGATCACGAGCAACTCGTGCTCGTCGGTGAGGCGTTGCAGAGCCTGCGGGTCGAGCGGGTGCCCGTAAAGATGCACCGGGACAAACCCGCGGATCGAGCGATCGGCGCGCAGCGTCGCGTCCGCCAGATCAAGGTCGAGGCCACCCGAGCCATCCACGTCGCACCACACGGGTTCGCCACCGGCTCGGATGATGGCGAGTGTCGTCGCGAATGCGCTCAGCGGAGTGGTGAGAACGCGCTCGCCCGGCTGCAAGCCGCCGGCGCGCAGCCCGATCTCGAGTGCGTCGAGGCCGCTGGCCACACCCACGGCATGCTCAAGGCCCCAGTAAGCAGCCAGCTCGCGCTCGAACGCTTGCACCTCCTCGCCGAGGACGAGCCAACCGCTGTGTCCCACACGATCGACCGCGGCAATTGCGTCATCGCGGATCTCTTGCCATTGCCGAGCAAACTCGTTTGCTCGGATGGGCACCAGCGAGGCGGGGCGAATCACAGGCGACAGCGTATCTCGGTCGAGATCGACCATCCCGGGGGCTTTTAGACTGCGCCGAACTGTAGATGGCCGCTGGCTTGGCCCGTTATGTAGATGACGGTGCCGAGGAAGACCGCGAGACCGATTGCGAGGGCAGCGATCGTCCGATATCGCCGCACTCCGCCCGCGTCGCGCTCGATCGGCGTTGGCCATCCGGGCAGCAGCACGAGCATATAGCCGAGCAGGTAGCCAGGCAGGAAATAGCGCGGTTCGACCGCCGAGGGGATCGACGTGATGCAGCAGAAGGCGAGAGCGACTGCGTAGCGCCCCCTCGCCGGCCCCAGTCGGCGACGAGCGGGCGCCCACAGAACGCGCACGAGCGCGAGGAAAGTGAGCAGGAAGCCTCCGAGCCGAAGCCATCGCTGCGAGCCAGTGTCGAGATTGCCGACGTAGGGCGTGCTGTAGCGCTGATCGAAGCCGTTCACGAGATGGCGCACGAACACGCCGGCCATCGTGATCGGGTGGGTGACGACGAGGCCGAGATATTCGCCCGTCGTTTCGACGGTGTGATCGTGTTGACGATCGAGCAACCTGCTGCCGGACGGGTCTGTGTAAAGCATCCGCGGATGATGGTCAGCACCGACGTACGTTTCGTAGCGTTGGAGACGCATTCCTTCAGTGAACTGGAGGCTCGTTAGATGGGCGGCGGCACCGGGCACGAAGCTCCATGTCGCGAAATACCGATGCGAGGAGAGGGACTGCGGCAGCGCGATCAGCACGAATCCTGCGATCAGCAGGGCCACGCAGAGACTCCGCAGTCGCCACTGTGAGCGCTGACCGCGTTGCTCCAGCCATCGCCACGCGACGAGCAATAGGAGAGTCGGCGCGAGAACTAGGTAGGACGGGCGCATCTCGATCGCTGCGGCACTGGTGAGTCCCGCCACCAGCATCCAGCCGGGACGGTCGCATCGAGCGATCGCGACAAGTGCCAGCAGCGCCGCGGCAAGTGCCGGGAAGTCGCTCAGCGGATAGTCGAGATAGCCGTTCCAGAAGATGAGCAGCAGAACGGTCAGACCGACGCGGCGGACCGCCCCCCAGCGCAGCGCCGGCCAGATCGTCTGCGCCAACTGCGGGGCCAGTACTGAGCCGATCAACGCGAAGATCAGAGCGTTGAAAAGCTTGGCTGCCGAGGAATAATTCCAGGCGAGCCCGACCGCGAGCTGCTGGAGCAGATGGTCGATCAGCGGAAGCAGGTAGCCGCGCAGCGGGCTGTTGAAGTTGAGCAGCGAGAAGTGGCCCGCTCTCGTGAACGTCTGGCCGAGGTCCCAGTAACCACCCGCGTCGTAGTAAAAGATCTTCGGGCTGTGCAGCAGTGCGACAATCAGAGTGGCGGTGAAGGCGAAGACGAACGCGACTGCTCTCGTCCTTAAGCGAGGGAGCAGGGCGGAGCGGGTCGCGGCAACTGCGCTCCTCATCTCAGCCACGCGCTCAGCGTAGCCTCGACGTGAGTCGGAGCCGAGCAGGCGGCGGACGTAGATCCTCGCGGGACGCTCGATTGCGACGTGAAGCCCCATTGCAAGGCAGAGGATCGCGAGCAGCGTCAGCAGCTCGAAGATCACGGTCGAGCCCGAGATCACGGTCCGCCAGCGCCCACCGTCGAGATAGCCGAGCGCGGGCCGATGCACGAGATAGAAGGCGTACGAGGACTCGCCGAGCAGGATCAGCAGCGGTAGCGAGAGTACGCGAGCGAGCGCGCCGCGCGGGGTGCTCGCTAGCGCGAAGATCAGCACGGCGCTCGGCACCGCATAGGCAACGTCCCAGCTCCACGCGCTGGACAGGTTGGCGGGCCACGCCATCAGCGCAAGGATTGCGGCGACGCAGATGATCGCCAGTGGACCGCCAGCCCGCGCGAGGCCGGCTCCGGCGCGCGTCTGCATGTACAGGCGCGCGGCGAGGATGCCGAGCAAGAAGTCACCGAGGCGTGGGAGCGGCGTCACGTACAGCCAGCGGTGGGCCGATCCGGGGTTGGCGTAGGAGAGGTCGCCCCGACCCGTGGCGACGAACCAAGTTGCGAGAGCTGTCATTGCCAGCACGACCGCGGATGCAAGGGTCAGCGTCGCGCGAGGCGTGCGCACCCGCGCGAGCAGGGGGACCAGCAGAGGGAAGCACGCGTAGAGGAAGACCTCGACGCAGACCGACCAGCCGGGTCCGTTGAAGTTGAACGCCTGAAAGACGTCGGGGTTCCAGGCCTGGATCGCGAGCACGTGCTGCCACCAGCCGGCAGTGCTTTCGACGAATGCGTGGCGCCGCACGAGGATGTAAAGCAGGACCAGGATGTAAAGCGGGTAGATGCGCGCGAAGCGGGCGACGGCGAACTGCCACGTCGCGCGGGCCGACGGGCGTCGCATCGCGTCGAAGTAGTTGATCGCGAGCACGAAGCCCGAGAGCACGAAGAACAGCGTCACCCCCATGTAGCCCGCTTCGAAGAGCGCGACGACAGGCTTGGAGGCGCCTCGAGGGGGTCCAATATGGCTCGCGTATACGGCGAGCGCGGCGAAGATGCGCAGTCCGGTCAGCGCCGGGAGACGCGGAGCATCGGCGCCGTCGATGGGACCGGTGCGTTGAGTGCTCACGCGTGTTGATGCTCTCAGGTCGACCGGGCGCCAGCTGAGCTGCGTGCGCCTGAAAGGGCACGATGAAAGTGGCTAATACGTCCGTCGAAGGCTTGTTGCTCATCCCCGGCTGCGGATATACCGATCAAACGACGATGCGATTCTTCTTCACCCCGGCTCCCGCCTGTGCTTCGGCAGATTCCATGAACGTCGGCCGCGCCCCCGGCCCGGCCCGATCCGGGACGCGGCGCTGGCGCCGTTTGTCGCTGCTCGCGGCCGCGGTCGCCTTGCTGTTTTTGCTCGAGCCGGCTGTGAGCCAAGCTGACGTCAGCACTTTCGGCAGCCCCCTCTCCGTCCCAGCCACCCTGAACACCGCCGAAGATCTCAACTACGTCGGCACGAACACCGCCGTCCCAGCTTCGCCCGAAGCGCCCAACGGCTACATCCACACGTTCCACTTCGGCGCCGATGCGGCACTCTGGAACACGACGCTTGCCGACGGCGTGCCGCGTGCTCCAGCTACAGGACAGGCGCTGAAGGTCAGCCTTGAGGGGTGTGCGGTAGCAACGGCTGGCGGCCCGCCGCCGCTGACGCAGATCCATTTTCAGGACCTCACGCCGCAGCCTGGCGGTGGGGCGAAGATCAACATCACTTCGCAGGCCTTCGACATCCCCGTCTGTGGCGCCGGCGGGGCGAGCGGATCCACGGTGACGAGCTATGAACCGATCAACCTATGCGTGAGTGAAGGCGACTACGTCGCCTTCAACGAGGAGGGTGGATTCGTCGAGCACAGCTACCAGAGTGGCGTGCCTTACAAGGTGCTCGGTCGGACTGGCGGATCGACGACGGCCTCGTTCATCAGGGGCGGTGCAACCAACAACGGTGACCTGCTCGCAGCCGCAGACCACTCCGACATGGACGGCTTTGCAAGCAACGAGGGCAGCGAACTGATGCTGCGCGTGACGCTCGGGACCGGCGATGACGCAACTCACATCTGCCCTGGAGGCAAGCGAGGCCTGCCGCCGCAGCTCGCACCGATCAGGGTCAGCCCGCAGACGGACGGCGTAAATCACAGCCGCATCGTCGCCGTCGCGATGTTCTGCCGCGTGAGCCCTTGCAATGGCGTCGCGACGATCAGCAACGGCAAGCACACCTATGGACGGAGCGGCTTCGCGCTACAGGCAAACAAGACCGTGCACTTGCCGATTCGCGTCAGATCCGAGTTCGTGCAGCAGATCCGCCACCACCATGGCGCCACCACGGCGACACTGACGGCTGTCGTCAACGGCGCGAGCACCTCACAGAAGATTGGCGTGAAGATCTTCTAGGCCGGGCCGCCCTGGCCCGGGGCGGCTGCGTCGTCCACCCAGTCCCACAGCAGTAGCTCGCTCGGCTCCTCTGCGCACGCCACTGCCGCGGCGGCTCGGGCACCGAGTTCGAGCTCCGCGATCCAAGGGGTGTCCGGATCGACTCCTCTCTGCCCGCCGCCGATGCCGCTGCCGAGGCGCTTCAGCTCCGCCTCGTAACGCGTCCACAGCCGCAAGAACTCACGCTCGCGCCGCTCTGGCTCAAGCTCATGTAGCCGTCGAGCCCGCTCCTCGCCAAAAGTTCGCCTGGCGAGCGCGACATAGTCGTTGGTTGATCGCGAGTCGGGTGCACGCAGGAGCTGCACGTCGACACCGACAGGTCTGCTCTCGCCGAAGGCGTAAAGGGCGAGTGTCCGCGAATGGGAGAGGTTGAAAGACAGTCCCCCACCGCCTCGTGGCTCGTGCAGGCTCGGCTTGCCGTGCGCGCCCGTCTGAAAGCGCACCGTGCGTGGGTCACGCTGAAGGTAGCGGCCGAGCAGCGCCCTGAGCACGCCCCGCGAGCCGCTCCATAGTCGGCGCTGGCGAGCGCCGACTATGCGCTGGGCACGTTCGCACTCGTCCTCGCTGAGAAGCTCGACAAGTCGATCTCCGACGGTCGGTAGATCGACGCGCCACACGTGTAGGCATCCGGGCCAAAGCATTGGGGCCAGCGGTCCCGGCTCCCAGCCTGCCCCGAGATGCTTGTCGATCGACTGCGAGGCAGCGGAGCCGGCGCTCATCGTCGACCGAATATAGGTCACGCGATCGATAACCTCAGCCGCCGTGCGTGTGCTGCCGACCCGCCTAGATGGACTGCTGACGATTGAGCCCGTCGCGCACGGCGACGAGCGCGGTTTCTTCTGCGAGACCTTTCGCGGTGAGTGGCATACGGAGCTGGGACTTGCCGAGGATGAGCGCTTCGTCCAGGACAACCACTCGCGATCCTCGCGCGGTGTGCTGCGTGGGATGCACTTCCAGCTCGGTGCTGGGCTGGCCAAGCTCGTTCGCTGCGCACGCGGGAGCATCCTCGACGTCGGCGTAGATCTGCGTCGAGGCTCTCCTACCTACGGGCGATGGGAGGCACGCGAGCTCAACGACGAGAACATGCACGCGCTGTTCGTCCCGGTTGGCTTCGCGCACGGCTTCTGCGTGCTCAGCGACGTTGCCGACGTGATCTACAAGCAGACCGCCTACTACGACCCCTCACTCGAGCGCGGGATCGCCTGGGACGATCCAGACGTCGCCATCGAGTGGCCGCTGCCGAGGAGCGAGCTGACGATCTCAGAGCGCGACGCCGCTGCGCCGCCGCTGCGCGAGCTGGCGGACGAGCTTCCCTTCGAGTTCGACGGCTGAGTCGGCGAGCTTTGCGGGCTTGGGCGGCGCGATGCCGACGGCGATAGTCACTGGCTCGGGCGGGCTGATCGGCTCGGAGGCGGTCGCGCGCTTCGTCGAGCTCGGCTTCGACGTGGTCGGCGTGGAGAACGACATGCGCGCGCGCTTCTTCGGCGCCGAGGCATCAACGGCGCATATGACCGGCATGTTGTGCAAGACCTACGCTGACTCGTTTCGCTCGCTCGATGTCGATGTTCGTGACCGCGACGGCGTCGAGCGGGTGTTCGCCGAGCAGGCGGGCGCGATCGAGCTGGTCATCCATGCTGCAGCACAGCCGTCGCACGACTGGGCCGCGTCGGACCCGCATACGGACTTCGAGATCAATGCGCTCGGCACGCTCAACCTGCTCGAGGCGACGCGCAAGCATGCCGACGGCGCGACGTTCGTGCATTGTTCGACAAACAAGGTCTACGGCGACACGCCCAACGAGCTGCCGCTGCTCGAGTTGCCCGACCGGCTCGAGCTGCCCGAGGACCATCGCTACTTCGACGGGATCGACACCTCGATGTCGATCGATCGCAGCACCCATTCCCTGTTCGGCGTCTCCAAGGCCGCCGCCGATCTGCTCGTGCAGGAGTACGGGCGCTACTTCGGCATGCCCACCGTCTGCTTCCGTGGCGGCTGCCTCACGGGGCCCAACCATGCCGGCACGATGCTGCACGGCTTCCTCTCCTATCTGATGCGCGCGACGGTCACCGGTGAGCCGTACACCGTGTTCGGCTACGGCGGCAAGCAGGTGCGCGACAACATCCACTCCGCCGATCTCGTCGCGGCGTTCGAGCACTTCCATCTCGGCGCGCGCGCCGGCGGCGCCGTCTACAACGTCGGCGGCGGGCGCTTCAGCAATTGCTCGATGCTCGAGGCGATCGAGCTCTGCCGGCGCATTTCCGGGCGCGAGCTGAACTGGACGCTGAGCGAGCAGAACCGCGTCGGCGATCACCGGTGGTGGATCAGCGACGTTCGCCCGTTTGCGCAGGACTTCCCCGACTGGAAGCCGAGCCACGACCTCGACAGCATCTTGCGTGAGCTGCACGACGAGAACGCCGAGCGCTGGCTGGCCGGGCGTTGAACGGCGCCGGCTCGACGCGATCACCCGACTTGGCAGACTTACGGCGATGAGATCGAGGCTCGAGTGCCTGCGCGCACGTACCAACGGCTACACGGTCACGCCGCGCCAGTATGCCTATGCCGCCTACGCAGCGCTCGTCGCACTGACGCTGATCGTGCTCAGCGGCGCCGCCGTACGCCTGACCGGTTCCGGCCTCGGTTGCCCGGACTGGCCGCGCTGCTACGGGCACGCCTACCCACCGCTGAACACGCACGCCGTGATCGAGTTCTCAAACCGCCTGATCACCGTGCCCGTGTCGATCGCCGCCGGCGCGGCGTGGCTGCTCGCGTTGCGCCGCCGTCCCTACCGGCGCGATCTGATGTGGCTCGGTGCCCTGTTGCCACTCGGCGTCGTCAGCCAGGCAGTGCTCGGCGGCTTCACCGTCCGCGGGGCGCTCGACTACGGCTGGGTGATGGGGCACTTCGCGCTGTCCATGCTGATCCTGCTCGCCGCCGCAATCCTCGCCTGGCGGGCCGGGCACGAATCGGCCATGCTCGAAATCGAGGCCGAGGAGGCTCGCGGAGCGCGCGGGGGTGCCGCCGCGGTGGCCGAGCACGCGTCGCTCAACGGCTCGGCGGCCTCCGTCAACGGCGCTACGGCGCCGCCCGCGACGGGCTCGGTCGCACTCGCTGCCGGGCAGGCTCCGAGCGACCCCGCGCCCGCTCAGGCCGCTCAGGAACGCTCGCTGATCCTCTCGCTGAGAGGCCTCGTCGCGCTCGGTGCGCTGACGATCTTCGCCGGCACCGCCGCGACCGCCGCCGGCCCGCACGCGGGCGGCTCGCCGGGACAGCGGATCAATCGGCTCGACTTCGACGGTCACGGCACGATGGACTTCGTGATCCACCGCCACGGCGAGATCGCGCTGTTCTTCGGCCTGGCCTCGGTGGCCGTGTGGTGGCTTGCGCGCCGCCGCCGGCAGGCGCGTCCGATCGTGCAGCGCTCGCTGACCGTGCTCTGCGTGCTGCTCGCCCTGCAGGGCGTCGTCGGCCTCGATCAGTACAAGACCCACCTGCCCACGCAGCTCGTCTGGGTCCACGTGGGCCTGGCCTGCGGCGCCTGGCTGGCAGCCATCTGGGCCGCCTGTGCGGCCGGTGCGCTGGTGCCTAGGCGCAGTGCGATCGCCCCCGAACGGCCGGCGAGCACGCCGATCGCCGCTCCGCGGCCGGTCAAGTTCCCCGGAAATTAGGGGCTTCCGCGGGCCGATGTCCCGTGTTTATTGGTTTCGTCGTCCTCCCGAGCGGTTAGCCTGCTCGCAGTAACAACACCCATGAAGGGAGTGGTATGACCAAGAACGAGCTGGCCGAGCAGGTCGCCAGTCGAAATGGACTGGCAGCCAGTCAGGCCCGACAGGTGGTGGAGAGCGTCATCGACGTCGTCTCCGACGAGCTTGCCGCTGGGGGTGAGGTCGCTCTTGCCGGCTTTGGCAAGTTCAGCGTCAGCCACCGCGCTGCGCGGCAGGGACGAAACCCGTCTACCGGCGAGACGATCAACATCGCCGCGAGCAAGGCCGCGAAGTTCTCGGCGGCTAGCGCGCTGAAGAAGCGCCTAAACGGCTGATCGCCCTCCTTGCGCGATCCCCAGAGGTCGCCCGGCCCGCATAAGGACCGGCGACCTCTGGGTGCCGCAGGAGGTGTGTAGCGGTGCATCCGATGGCGCTTGGCGCGGGTAGCGCCTGATCGCACCGAGCGCAAAACTCTTCTCGCTCGCTAACCCGACGTTTAGGCCGGCGCGGGAGGCTGTGCGTTACAGCTTTCCCTACCCACCGGGCGGTGCCGCATGAGACAGACAGACCGCAGGCGCAGGGCGCTTGCCGCGAGCTATGACTCTCTGCAGAGCTTCTACACGGCCGATCAGCGCCGCGTGCACTCGCGCGAGCGCGACGTCGGCCTGTGGTGGCGCGAGTCGGCCGACGGCCCGCTGCACCGCGCCGCATGGGTGCGCGACACGGGTGAGCTGTACCTCGTGCGGCTCGGGCCGCACGAGCAGGGCGGCGGCCGCGTCGAGGTGCTCGCGATCGTCGACGAGCACGAGCAGCTCGAGCAGGCGCTCGCCGGGTGGCGCAAGCGCTGCGGCGAGCCGCAGTCGCTGGCCTGGCTGCGTGAGCGAGCAAGGACGATCGGCGGTCGCGTCCGTGCCAAGCGAGCCGAGGTGACCGCGACAGTGGCCGGTGCAAGCGCCGTGCTCGCTGCCGGCCTGTCGATGGCCGTCGAGCTCGCCTAGCGGCAGCGCCGGCGGTTAGCCGCGCGGGCCGTCGAATCGCTCGAGGCCATCCTGCGGGATCGGCTCCCACGGGGCCGCCGAGGCGACGAACTGGCGATGGCTCGGTCGGATGCCCGGGTCGCCGTCGAGCGTGCCCAGGCGGATTGCGACCTGCTCATCGCAGAGTGGATCGCCGCTGAACACGGCCGAGCCGCAGTGCGAGCAGAACAGCTTCGGCTTGCCCTGCGGTGGCGTGAACGTGGCCAGCACGTCCTCGCCCTGCAAGAGCGCGAAGCCGTGCTGCGGCACGCGGCCGTTGGCCGAGGAGCCGGTGCCCGTGCGGCGCTGGCAGCGGGTGCAGTGGCAGTAGCCGGCCGAGAGCAGCGGCGCTGTCAGCTCGAAGCGCACCGCGCCGCACAGGCAGCCGCCCTGAAGCGGGGACTGCGGGGAGGGGGGACGGGCGTCTGCCATCGTCGCGATCCTACGCGTCGAGGCCGAGCGCCTGCGCGACCACCGTGTCGCCGAGGCTGTCCGCCTGCATGCTCGCGCCGGCGATCTCGGTGCCGGCGAAGTAGGGCACGGCGATCACGAACATGCCTGCCGCCGCGGCCGAGGCGACGCCGATCGGCGAGTCCTCGAGCGCGACGGCATCGGCCGCGCTCACGCCGAGCAGGCGACACGCCTCGAGGTAGATGTCGGGCGCCGGCTTCGGGTGCTCGACGTCGTTGGCCGAGACGACCGCCGCGAACGGCCCGTCCGGGAGCAGTCCCGCGCCGGCGAGCGTGCGCTGCACGAACTCGCGCTCGGAGTTCGAGGCGACCGCCAGCGGGATGCCCGCGTCGCTCAGGCGGCCGAGCAGCCGGCGTGCGCCGGGCCGCGGCGCCACCCCCTCGAGCGCCTCCCCCATCACGAGCGCCAGCAGCTCGTCCATCAGCGCCTCGCCCTCGCTCGGGCGCTCGAGCAGCGCTTCGAGCTTGGCCGCCGCCATCGTGCGCGAGGAGCCGATCAGGATTCGCTTGTGCTCCATCGTGAACGTGCGCCCGAGGCCGGCAAACAGCTTCTGCTCGGCGCGCGTCCACGCCTCCTCGGTGTCGAGCAGCAGGCCGTCGTTGTCGAACACCACCGCCTTGGGAGCTGCCCTCACGCCGGACATCATCTCCTCAATAAATAAAAACTTTGTCCAGGCGCGTGAAGTTCGTGCATGAGCCCGTGTCTAAAGGGCATCCACACACCATCCAACCGACCGCCCTTCGGTCGAAGGAGGCTCTACTGATGAGACGGATGATCATGACCGCAGTGGCGACCGTGTCGCTGGCTGCGCCGAGCGCCGCCCTCGCCCACAACGGCGAGCATCACCGCGCCGGCGAGCGCCACCACCACCACCGTGGCCACCATCGTCACGCCCACGTGCTGGCATTCCACGCGCAGGCGCCCGCAAGCTCGACGAGCGGCACTACCTCGCCCAGCTCTACGCCGCCCGCCTCGGGCGACAAAGCAGGCACGATCGCCTCGTTCATCGGCGGCGTGCTCACGATCACGCTGAACGACGGCTCCACTGCCAGCGGCAAAGTCACCGAAAGGACCGAGATCGAGTGCCCTGCGCCGAGCGCGAGCGCAGCCGATTTCTCACGCCACGACGGCAGCGATGAGGGCGGCTTCGATGACCGCGGCAATGACGGCAGTGGCCAATCCGGTTCCTCCGATGGGCGGCACGGCGACTGCCCCGGCCATGACGACAACAACGGCCACGACGCGGCCGAGCACTGCACGAGCGCCGCGCTCGTGCCCGGAGCGAGCGTCAAGGAGGCCTTCCTCAGCGTCAGCAGCGATGGCGCCACTTGGGTCAAGGTCGAGCTGTAGGCAGCACCGGCGCAGCAACGCGATTGCGTGGAGGGGCGGCTCGGCAAGAGGCGCCCCTCTCGCCGTTGCACGGTCGTTGGTCGTTCGTCCACCGCATGAGCGGGAGATCTGCGGGGCCGGGTAAGAATCGAGCGATTCCGGCGTCTGTACGGACGAGGAGCACTGCGAGCCCACCAATGAGCCCGAGAATCTCGATCCGTCTACTGGCGGCCCAATCCGACCAGCGCCTGGTCGCCCTCGCCCGCGAGGGTCACGAGCGCGCCTTCGAGGCGCTCGTGCACCGCTACAGGCGCCCGCTGCTGCGCTATGCCCGCCGCATGCGCCTTTCCGAGGCGCGCGCCGAGGATGTCCTGCAGCAGTCGTTCATGCAGTCGTGGATCGCGCTCTCGCGCGGAGCGACCGTGCACGACGTGCGCAGTTGGCTCTACCGGATCGTGCACAACGTCGCCGTCAACGCCATGCGCGGCCCTGCTGCCGAAACAGATGGCGAGCTGACGCAGGCCGTGCAGGACCGGGCCGGGCTGGCCGGCGTGTCGAACCTCGAGCGCACGATCGCCATGCGCGATGCGCTCGGCGATGTGGCCGCGCTGCCGCGCCTGCAGCGCCAGGCGATCTTCCTGACCGCCGTCGACGGGCAGACCCACTCCGAGGTCGCCGACCTGCTCGGCGTCTCCGAAGGCGCGCTGCGCGGCTTGCTGTACCGCGCCCGCGCCACGCTGCGTAGCGCTGCCGCCGCCCTGATCCCGCCTCCGGTGCTCGCCTGGGCGAGCGCAGGAGCCGGCTCGAGCGGGCCGAGTGCCGAACGGCTCACCGAGTTGACCGCAGGGGGTGGCGGCGCCGCGATGGCCGGGCTGATCTTCAAGGGCGTCGTCGTCGCCGTCACCGCTGGAGCCGTTGCCACGGGCACAAGCGTGCTGAGCGTGCATCGTCACGGTGCCCGTCCTCGCGCCGCCCACAGGCACATCGCGCAGGCCGCCGGCGCCGGGCCTGCCGCCTCTGCAGGCTCTTTCGCATTTGCCCCCGACTCGCAGATCGCGCGTGAGCTTGCGAGCACCCACCACCGACCTGCCGCCCGGCACGGGCAGTCGGGCACGGGCCAGCATGGTCGCCAACGGTCCTCAAGCGAGGTGCATCGGCCCGGCAGTGGCTCAGGCGAGCGCCGCGGCGTCGAACCCGCGCAGGGAGGCGGACACGATGCGCTCGTCTCCGACGACGGTCGCAGTCACCTCTCGCCTCGACCGGCAGGGCGCGAGCGCTCGGGCTCGGGAGGCGTTGACGGCTCCTGGGGCCGTGACTCGAGCAGCGGCGACGCACGCAGCGGCGACGGGCAGGGCTCGCGCAGCCGGCACGGCTCGGGCCAGGACAGCTCAGGTCGCGATGAGTCGAGCCGGCGCAGCTCCGGCAGCTCAGGCGTCCCGCTCGCCGACTCGAGCGCCTCGGCGTCGGAGTCTCCCACTGCGCCCGTGACGGACCCAGCGAGTGGGGTGGCGCAATCCCCCGTCGCCGTCGTAGACGACGAAGTCGCCATCGTCTCCGGTGATCGCCAGAGCGGCAAGGGCGGCGGAGAGGGCTAGCGGCGTCGAGCCGCAAGTCTCCGAGCCCCAGACTGTTGACGGTCGAGGGGCAAGCAGATCAAGGACGCACCGAACGTGGCGTGCGGATGCACGCGAGTGAGGGAGGACGCCGAGATGCGCCGTCCGTCGGCCGTCAGCCGCAGCCGGTGTTGTTGCCGCAGGAGCTGCACGTGTAGCAAGACCCGGTCCGCTGCATCATCCCGCCGCACTGACTGCACGCCGGCCCCAGGTCGAGCCCCTGCAGTCGCGCCGGCACGACCGGCGGGGTGTCGGTGAACGACGCTGCCGGCGCGCTGGAGCCACCGTTGCCGCCATTCCCGCTCGAGGCCTGGGGCGTGCTCTCGGCCTCCTCGGCTCTCGCAGCCGGACCCGCCGTGTCGGATGAGCTGAGCGACTGCGCCGCCTCCTGCGCGGCCGCTTTCGCGCGGACTGCCGGTGTGAGGATGCCGAGCTCCTCTTGCGCGTCGACATCGAGGAAGCGCGATGCCAGCCAGCGCATGATGTAGTCGGGCATCGACTTGGCGAACGGGATCTCCGTGTTCTGCGTGATGCCCTCCGGCTCAAAGCGCATGTAGCTGAACTTCTGCACCAGCGTCTCCAGCGGCACGCCGTACTGCAGCGCGATCGAGATCGCCGTCGCGAATGAGTTCATCATCCCGCGCAGCGTCGAGCCCTCCTTGCCGATGTCGGTGAGGAAGATCTCGCCGACCGTGCCGTCCTCGTACATGCCTGCCGTGATGTAGCCCTCGTGGCCGGCGATCGAGAACTTGTGCGTGATCGACTGGCGCTCGACCGGCATGCGCCTGCGCTGAGGCCCGACTTCGGCGCGGCCTTCGGTCCTCGCCTGCTCGAGCAGCGCGTCGACATCTGCCGGCGCCTCGGCGCCCTTCTGCGCGTCCGTGCGCAGCGCCTGTGCGGTCTTCGAGCCGTCGCGGTAGATCGCGAGCGCCTTGACGCCCAGGCGCCAGGCCTGCGTGTAGGCGTCGGCGATGTCCTCGACAGTCGCCTCTTGGGGCAGGTTGACCGTCTTTGAGATCGCGCCCGAGATGAACGGCTGCACGGCACCCATCATCTTGATGTGGCCCATGTGCGAGATCGCGCGCTCGCCGACGGCCACGTCGAACACCGGCAGGTGCTCCTCGGTGAGGCCGGGTGCGCCGACGATCGTACCGTGCTCGGCCAGGTGCGCCTCGATCTGCTCGACCTGGGTCTCTGAGTAGCCGAGCGTCTGCAGCGCCAGCGGCACCGTCCGATTGACGATCGTCATCTGCCCGCCACCGACGAGCTCCTTGAACTTGACCAGCGAGAAGTCGGGCTCGACGCCGGTCGTGTCGCAGTCCATCAGGAACGAGATCGTGCCGGTGGGGGCGAGCACGGTCGCCTGCGCGTTGCGGTAGCCGTGCGCCTCACCGAGCTCGACGGCCTCCTCCCACGAGCGGCGTGCCGCCGCCAGCAGCTCTGCGTCGGCGCTGTCGTGCTCGGGGATCACGTAGGAAGCGTCGCGGTGCATGCGCATCACGTCGTTGTGCGCCTCGCGGTTCTCCTCGTAGCGGTCGTAGGGGCCGAGCGCCGCGGCGACCTCGGCCGAGCGGCGGTAGGCGCGGCCGGTCATCAGCGCTGTGATCGCCGCCGCCGTCTCGCGCCCCGAGTCCGAGTCATACGGCATGCCGTTGCTCATCAGGTAGGCGCCGAGGTTGGCGTAGCCGAGGCCGAGCTGGCGGAAGGCACGCGCGTTGGCGCCGATCTCCTCGGTCGGGTAGCTCGACGGTCCGACGATGATCTCCTGTGCCAGCAGCACGACGTCGACGGCGTGCTCGAAGGACTCCACGTCGAGCGTGCCGTCGGCACGGCGGAACTTCATCAGGTTCAGCGAGGCCAGGTTGCAGGCCGAGTCGTCGACGTGCATGTACTCGCTGCACGGGTTCGACGCGTTGATGCGGCCCGAGTTGGGGCTCGTGTGCCAGCGGTTGATCGTCGTGTCGTACTGCACGCCCGGGTCCGCGCAGCGGTAGGCGGCCTCGGCGATCTCGCGCATCAGCTCACGCGCGCTGACGGGCTCGCCGACAGGCTCACCGGTCGCGCGGGCGATCAGGTTCCACTCGCAGTCCTGCTCGACGGCCTGCATGAACTCGTCGGTCACGCGCACCGAGTTGTTCGCGTTCTGGTACTGGATCGAGAAGAAGCCGTCGCCGTCGATCGACATGTCAAAGCCGGCGTCGCGAAGTGCCGCTGCCTTGTCCTCCTCCTTGGCCTTGCACCAGATGAACTCGCGGATGTCGGGGTGGTCGACGTCGAGCACGACCATCTTCGCCGCGCGGCGGGTCTTGCCGCCGGACTTGATCGTGCCGGCCCACGAGTCGGCGCCACGCATGAAGGAGACCGGGCCGGAGGCCGTGCCGCCCTTGGCCAGCGGCTCCATCGAGCCGCGGATTTTCGAGAGGTTGATGCCCGAGCCGGAGCCGCCGCGGAAGATGTTGCCCTCCTTCGTGTTCCAGGCGAGGATCGACTCCATCGTGTCCTGCACCGAGAGGATGAAGCAGGCGCTGCACTGCGGATGCTCCTCGAAGCCGACGTTGAACCAGACGGGCGAGTTGAACGCGGCCATCTGGTGAGCAGGATGTGCGTCAGCTCGTGCTCGAAGGCCTCGGCGTCCTCGTCCGAGGCGAAGTAGCCGCCGTTCTGCGCCCCAGCCGGCGATCGTGCCGGCGACGCGGCCGATCATCTGCTTGACCGAATGCTCGCGCGCAGGGTTGCCGATCTGCCCGCGGAAGTACTTCTGGCTGACGATGTTTGTCGCGTTCTGCGACCAGCTCTTGGGGAACTCGACGCTCTCCTGCTCGAAGGCGACGCGGTCGCCGTGACCGATGCGCGCATCGCGCCGCTCCCACTCCACGGCATCGAACGGATGCGTCCCGGGGGTCGTGAAAAAGCGCTTGATCTCAAGCGCTGAGCCGGACGCTGTCGCGTGCGAGATGGTGGGGTGGGGAGCTTCGTTCATCGGACCTTCCTCCTCTGCTGCGCCGGCGGAGCGGCGGCCATTCGAGCTGTTGATCGGGGGTCAAGCATCGTGGCGCTCCGATCGGACGGAACCGGGTCGCTGAACGAGGCTCAGAACAGCAACAGAAGTACCCTCATTTTACTACTCATCGGGCCTCGACCCGGCCCGAAATGCCCCGCAAAGTAAGACTTTTACAGGCTCAGCGTCCGAGCCGCACCCAGTCCGCGAATTCCGACCAGGTCGCGGATGCGCGGAAGCCTGCCTCGGCCATCGCGTGGCGCAGCGAAAGCAGCCAGTGCGGCTCGAACGCGCGCCGGCGGGCGAGCGCCCAGGCGAGGCATGCGAGCACGAGCAGCGCGGCGAGCGCGATGATCGCGATGGCGGCGCCCGACAGGCCGCTGTCGTGCTTGGCGCGCTTGCCCTTGATGACGCCGGCCAGGCTCGGCAGCGAGTCTGAGCCAGTCGTGCCCTGCGGCGAGCTGCCGGCGGGCGCGGTCGCCGCCGGGATGCCGACCGTCGGCGTCGTGGCGGTTCCGGGCGTCGTCGTGACCCCGGGCGTGGTCGGCGTCGCTCCCGGCGTGGTGGCCGCACCCGGCGTTGTCGTTGCGCCTGGGGTCGTCGTCACGCCTGAGGTTGTCGTGACTCCGGGCGTCGTGGCGGTGGCGGGAGGCACGTAGCTCGTCGTTGGCGTCGTCGCGGCGGTCGGCGCGGGGGCGCCCGCGCCGCCGGTGGCCGCAGCGGCGCCGCTCGCGCCAAGCGCGGTGACGGCCAGGGCGATCAGAAGCGTGCGTGCCACGCGTCGCATGCTAGTCACGCGCGCCCGCGCCGGGGGCGAGCAGGTCGCCGAGCGCGGACAGTGCGTCGGCGAGCACGGTGGCCGGCGTGAAGCTCGCGTCGAGCACGCGGATGCGCTGCGGCTCGGCAGCGGCCAGCTCGTCGTAGGCGGCGGCGATGCAGGCGAAGAAGTCTTCGTCCTCGCGCTCGAGGCGGTCGGGCAGCTCGTCGCGCCCGGCCTGACGCGCGCGCCCGGCGGCGGGGGCGATGCGCAGCAGCAGCGTGCGGTCGGGGACGAGGTCGCCGGTGGCGAAGGCGTTGACCGCGCGCACATGCTCGACGCCGAGCCCGCGGGCGGCGCCCTGGTAGGCGAGCGAGGAGTCGACGATAGCGGTCGAGCAGCACGATCGCCCCATCGGCGAGCAGCGGCTGCACGCGCTCCTGCACGAGCTGTGCGCGGGCGGCTGCGTAGAGCAGCGCCTCGGCGCGCGGCGAGACGGCCAGCGCGGGGTCCTTGACGAGCGTGCGGATGCGCTCGGAGAGCTCGACGCCGCCGGGCTCGCGCAGCAGCTCTACGCGATGGCCGCGCGCGGCGAGCGACTCGGCGAGGCCGCGCGCGAGCGTCGACTTGCCGGCGCCGTCGATGCCCTCGATCGTGATCAGCCTGCCGCGCGCCACGCGGGGGACGGTAACGACCGCGCGCGACGCTCGGGGATCGCATCTACGATGGCGCTGTGCAGGAGGATCGTCATGGGCAGCGCTGAGCCGCCGGAGGAGCTGCCGGGCATCGACGCGCACCCGCACGCGCGTGCCGTGCTCGCCCCGGCGCTGGCGGCCGGCGGCGCCCCGTCGCACGCCTACCTGTTCCACGGCCCGCCGGGCACGGGCAAGCGCGCGATCGCACGGGCCTTCGCGGCGGCGCTGCTGGCGGACGAGTGCACACGACGCGCAGAGCGTGCAGGAGCGGATCGCGCGCGACGCACACCCGGACCTGACGTGGGTGCGCCCGTCGGGGGCGGCGGAGATGCTCGTCGTCGGACATCGAGGAGCCGGTCGTGGCGGCGGCGACGCGCACGCCGTTTGAGTCGGCGCGGCGCGTGTTCGTGATCGAGGCGGTCGAGACGATGAACGACCAGGCGGCCAACAGGATGCTGAAGACGCTCGAGGAACCGGCGCAGTTCGTGCACCTGCTGCTGCTGACGGACCGCCGCGAGGACGTGCTGGCGACGATCGCCTCGCGCTGTCAGCCGGTGCGCTTCGATCCGCTGCCGCCACAGCGCATCGCGCAGGGCATCGCCGACGCCGAGCCCGAGTTGGCGCAGGCGTGCGCGCGTCTGGCGCTGGGCGACGCGCGTTTGGCCGAGCGCCTGGCGAGCGGGCCGGGCGCGGCACTGCGGGCGAGCGCCGAGGGCTTCGCGCGCGCCGCGTTGGCCGGTCGCAGCGAGCAGCGTCCGTGGGCCCAGATGCTCGAGGCGGCCAAGACGGCCGGCGCACAGGCGGGCGAGGCCGCGGAAGGTCGGCTGGCGGATGAGCTCGAGCTGCTGCCCGAGAAGGAGCAGAAAAACTATGAACGCGAAGCGAGCGAGGCGCGCCGGCGGGGCGAGCGCCGCTCGCGCACGCAGGCGCTCGACTTGACATTGCGCCTGGCCGAGCTGTGGCTGCGCGACGTGCTTTGCGTATGTGAGGAGGCTCCGGAGCTGGTCTACGCCGTCGACCGCCTGGCAGAGCTGGAAGAGGACGCGGGAGCGCTGACGAGCGGACCGCTGCGCGAGGCGATCGAGCTCGTGCAGGACACGCGCCTGCGCCTGCACGTAAACGTCTCCGAGGAGCTGGCGCTCGAGGCGCTCGCCTACCGTCTCGAGGCGTTGCTCGCGCTGCCCGCGACTGTCTGAGCGAGGCGCGGAAGAGGACGTCCGGGCCTTTCGGGACCCCGAACAAGCCCTCGAAGCCGCCGGTGCGTCGCTCGGCTGAGCCCAGCGCGCGGCGCCGCCGTCGCGCATCGGGTCGTCTCTTTATCGATTAATTAATAAAAGAGAAAGCCGGGTCACTCGGCGATCGGCCCGAGGTTGGGCTCGAGGTCATAGGTGTCGAACGCCATGAACTGGGAGAACAGCCTGTTGTCGGGGCCGTGGTAGTCGGCCGAGCCCGTGCTCAGCAGGCCGTCCGCTTCGCAGCGTGCCGCGAGCAGGCGCGTCTGGCGCTCGTCGTGGGTGATGTAGAAGGCCTCGACGCCGTCGATCCCGAGCGTGCGGAAGCGCTCGATGCTGTCGAGCACTTCGGTGTCGTCCTCGATGTCCCAGAAAGGGTGCGCCCAGATCGCGACGCCGCCGGCGTCGTGGATCGCCTCGATTGCCTCCGCCACGGTCGGCGTCTCGCGCAAGCGGAAGGCCGGCTTGCCCTCGATCAGATAGCCGCGGATCAGCGAGCCGACGTCGTCGATTTCCTCGTCCGCCAGACGCTGTGCGTTGGCCGGCACGCCGAGCACGGCCGCCGCCAGGTGCGGGCGCCCGATCGGTTTGCCTTCGGCGATGCGCTGCTCGAGCTCCGCTTCGTCGAGCTCCAAGCCGACTTCGCGCAGCGCGTCGCGCATGCGCAGCGTGCGCTTCTCGCGGTCCGCCAGGAAGTCGACCAGGCGGTCGGTCATCGGCGGTCCGCGTGTCGATCTTGTAGCCCAGGATGTGCAGTTCGCGGCCCACCCGCGCGTCGGCGTCGACCGCCGAGATCTCGACCGCCGAGACGACGCGCACGCCGTAGCGCTCGCCCGCCTCGATCGCCTCGGCCACGCCGCTGATCGTGTCGTGGTCTGACAGTGCGAGCAGCTCCACGCCGGCCTGCGAGGCGCGCTTGACGACCTCTGCCGCCGGCAGCGCGCCGTCGGAGTGGGTCGAGTGCGACTGCAGGTCGAAGCGGGGCGCCACCGCCGCGGAGCCTATGCGATCGAGTTGGCCCGCGAGCGCCCGCAGCGCCGCCGAGGGGCTCAGGAGCCGGCTGGGTGGTCGCCGAGCTGGCCGATCCGCCGGCGCACGACGTGTGCGTCGTCAGGCAGCTCCTCGGGCACTGCCAGCAGGCGGCACACGCGCAGTTCGATCGTGTCGCGCAGGCGGCGCACGGCGGCGTGGTAGCGGTGCGCCTTCGCCACGAGCCCCTGATCGGCGCTGCCGAGCGCATCGAGCTCCACGCGCGCCGACTCTGTCTCTCCGGCGCGCGCACAGGCCTCGATCCACATCACCTCGAGGTAGGCCAGCGCCGTGCCCAGCTGTGTCTCTGAGATCGACTCGCGGCGCTCGACCTCGCGCAGCACGGGCGTCAGCTCGTTGCTCAGCCAGCGCGACTCTGCGTGCGCGCGCAGCAGCAGGCACACGTCCGACGCCGGCGATTCTCTGGGACTGTGTGGATTGTTGGGATGAGTTGCCATTGTGGTTTGGGCGCGTCCCTGCGCTTGGGGTCGCCGGGTCGGCCTGTGGGGGACTGGTTTGGGCTTCGGCGCACTCCCGAGGCTGCTTTAGAAGATCGACCCTGCGCTCCACGCTTTTTGGGGGAATTCCCGTCCGGCGCACGCCGGGACGGGCGTTGCGCGGCTCCACAGTGGGCCGGTCCTGTCTCCACGGCGGGCCGATCCCGTCCACCGCGGGCCGGCGAAACGACGCCTCAGGCCATGGGCGCTTTCGGCCGATGATGAACCCAGTCAGCGATTTACGAGAGGAGGGAAGGTAGGTGCAGGGATGCACGTAGTCGGAGATGTCACCAAGCGGACCGCCGGGCAGCACGCGCGGGCGGCTGTCGTGCGCCTGCGCCTGCGCACGCTACTCACGCTGGGTGTGCTCGCCGTCGCGACCGCTGCGCTCGGGCGCAGCTTCGGCCTGCAGGATCTGCGCTTCCTGTTCGCCGAGCTCGCACTGCTCGCGAGCATGTTCGTGATCTCGCGCTACGTGCTGCCGCTCGTCGACCGCCGCGATCGCGGTGCCAGCGCCGAGGAGCACGTCGGCAGCCTGCTCGAGGCGCTCGACGTGAGTGAGTGGCGCGTGATCCACGACGCCAGCCTCGGACACGGAAACGTCGACCACATCCTGATCGGGCCCGCCGGAGCGTTCACCGTCGAGACCAAGAGCCACCCCGGCCCCGTTCGCGTCGCCCGCGTGCACGGGGCCACGATCCGCCAGGCCCAGGCACAGCGCAAGGCGATCGAACGGGTCACCGGCCTGAAGGTCGAACCGCTGCTCGTCTACAGCCGCGCCTGGGTCGACCGGCCGCTGGCCCGGCGCAAGGGGGTTCGCGTGCTGCCCGCGCGGATGCTGATCGGCCATCTGCAGAGGGGCTCAAAGACGCTCTCGTCCAGCGATGTCGAGGCTGCGCGCAGGCGCCTGGAGACGGCGCTGCTCGAGCAGGCGCGCGCAGAACGCCTCGCGCGCTCGCGGCGCATCCTGCCGCGCTGATCGCGGCGCGATAGCGTGTGCCGATGGCCGCGACCGCGATTGCGCCGAGCACGACGCCGCTTCCGACCGCAGCGGCCGGGCTGCCGCCGGGCCCGCGCGCGCCGGCCTTCTTGCAGACGCTCGCTTGGTCCCTGGCGCCGACGTGGGTGATGGACCGCTGCGCGCGGCGGATCGGCGAGAGCTTCACCCTTACCTTCTCGCCGAGCGGGATGAAGCTCGTGCTGATCAGCGACCCGCAGGACGTCAAGACGCTGTTCACCGCGCCGCCCGAGCTCGCGCCGTCCGGGACCGGCAACTCGCCGATTCGCCCCGTGATGGGCGAGCGCTCGGTGCTCGTGTTGACCGGGCCCGAGCACCTGCGCCAGCGCAAGCTGCTGCTGCCGCCTTTCCACGGCGAGCGGATGCGCGAGTACGAGCGGACGATCGTCGACGCCACGCGCGCCGACATGGCCGGCTGGCCGCTCGGCGAGCCGATGCGCCTGCAGGAGCGCACCCGCGCGATCACGCTCGAGGTGATCCTGCGCGCCGTGTTCGGCGTCGAAGCCGAGCGGATGGATCCGATGCGCGACGCCATCGCCGGACTGCTTGCGCCGATGCACTCGCTGCGGCTCGTCTGGCTGGCCTTGCGCCGCATGAGCCTCGAGCGCCCGACCGGCGCGATCGGCCGCGCACTCGATCAGCTCGATCAGACGATCTACGCCGAGCTCGCCCGCCGTCGCGTGCAGCAGGACCTCGCTGAGCGCACCGACATCCTCTCGCTGCTGATGCAGGCCCGCGACGAGGACGGCGAGCCGATGACCGACGAGGAGCTGCGCGACGAGCTCGTGACGCTGCTGCTCGCCGGGCACGAGACGACCGCCACATCTGTCGCCTGGGCGATCGAGCGGCTCGTGCGCCATCCACAGAAGCTCGCCCGCCTGGTCGCCGAGATCGACGCCGACCCGGACGGCGGCGAGCGCTATGCCACGGCCGTCGTCAACGAGACGCTCCGCGTCAGGCCTGTCGTGCCGATCGTCGCGCGCATGCTGACCGAGGACTTCGAGCTAGCCGGCCGGCGCCTGCCTGCCGGCACGCGCGTGATGCCGTCCATCTACCTGACCAACCGCAACCCGCGCGTGTACGAGGCGCCGGACGAGTTCCGCCCCGAGCGCTTTCTCGAGGCCACGCCCGACACGTTCTCGTGGATTCCCTTCGGCGGCGGCATCCGTCGCTGCATCGGGGCGTCCTTTGCCCAGCTCGAGATGAAGCTGATGCTGCGCACGATGCTCGGCGAGCTCGCCCCGAGCTTGCCCGCGGCGCGCTTGCCGCTGCGCCGGCGCACGCGTCGCGGCGCGGCTGGTGCCGAAGCAGGTGACGGCGAGGCGTCCGGCGGTGAGTGGATCAGGCGCCGCGCGATCACGCTCGTGCCGGCGCGCGGGGCGCGCGTGGTCTGGCGCGAGCGGTAGTGGGGCAGGCGCCGGGGCCGCACAGGCGCCGGCCGCGTCCGTGTCCGTGTCCGCGTTCGCGTGGCAGCCGAAGCTCGTCGTAACGTCTGGAGGATGGATGTGGCCGTAAGCCCTTCTGCGGAGTTCGATAGCGATGGTATGTACGCCGAGCGCGCCGGCATGACGCCCGAGCAGCTGCTGGCGCGTTTCGGCCTGGACGCTTTCAGGCCGGGGCAGCGTGAGGCTGTGCAGGCGGCGCTCGACGGCCGAGACAGCCTCGTCGTGATGCCGACGGGCGGCGGCAAGTCGCTCTGCTACCAGCTGCCGGCGCTCGCCGGCGGTGGGCTGGTCGTGGTCGTCAGCCCGCTGATCGCGCTGATGGCCGACCAGTGGCGACGGCTGCAGCAGGCCGGCGTGTGCGCGACGATGCTGGCGTCGGGCATGGAGGAGGGCCATAACGCGCAGGCGCTGCGCGAGATCGAGAGTGGCGAGTGCAAGCTCGTGCTGGCCGCGCCGGAGCGCTTCGCCTCGGTCGCCTTCCGCTCGGCGCTGGCTCGGCGCGAGGTCTCGCTGTTCGTGGTCGACGAGGCGCACTGCGTGGCCGAGTGGGGCCATGACTTCCGCCCCGATTACCTGCGCCTGCACGATGCGATCGCCTCGCTGCGGAGCAGCCATCCGGGCGCGATCCGCCCGCCGGTGATGGCGGCCACGGCGACAGCGACGCCGCGCGTGGCGCAGGAGATCGCGACGCGCCTGGAACTGCACGAGCCGGTCTCGATCCGCTCTGGCTTCGACCGCCCGAACGTCACATTCGACGTGGTCAGCGTCGAGGGCAAGGGCGCGGTGGCGCGCAAGTGGGCGGCGCTGCTGCACGTGCTCGGCGAGCCGGCAGCGCGGCCGGCGATCGTGTACTGCGGCACGCGCAAGGACACCGACGCGGTGGCCGCGCGCCTGGCAGGCGAGGGCATGAGCGCCGTGGCCTACCACGCGGGCATGAGCCCGGACGATCGCCGCGCCAGCCAGCAGGCGTTCATGGAGGGGCGCGCGGAGGTGGTCGTGGCGACCAACGCATTCGGCATGGGCGTGGACAAGGCCGACGTGCGCACGGTCGCCCACTGGGCGCTGCCGACGAGCTTGGAGGCCTACTACCAGGAGGCCGGACGCGGCGGTCGCGACGGGGAGCCGGCGCGCGCACTGCTGCTCGGCGCGCGGATGGATCTTGGCCGCCTGATCCGCTTCATCAAAGAACGCGACACGTCGGTGCAGGACGTCAAGGGATACGTGGCCCGCCTGCGCCGCGGCGCCGAGGCAGGGCCGCGGGGCGAGGTCGCAACGGTCGGCCACGGCGAGCTCGGCGAGCGCGACCGCGTGCTGCTGTCGATCGCCGAGCGCGCTGGAGCGGTTGAGCTCGAGCCGGCTGGGGCGGACGGCCTCTACGTGCACCTGACCGGGCGCGGCAGCCCGCGCAAGGCACAGGCCGCAATCCAGGCCGCGCGCAACCGTGGCTGGGAGTCCTACCGCTCGATCGAGCGCTACATGACAAGCGGCGAGACATGCAGGCGCCGTCAGATCCTCGACCACTTCGGCGATGCCGAGCCGACCCGCCCGACGGGGCGCTGCTGTGACGTGTGCGAGGCCGACGAAGCGCTCGTGCGTGCGATGCAGGCGCCCGTCACGACGAGCCGCCGCCGGCGCTCTGGCGGGGCGGCGCGGACAGGTGCGGGCACGCCTGCGCGCGAGCGCGACGACCTGCCGCCGGTCGACGAGCAGCACTTCGAGCGCCTGCGCGCGTGGCGCTACGAGCGCGCCGAAGGCAAGCCGGCGTACACGGTCGCCGCAAACGCCGTGCTCGAGGACGTGCTGCGCGCGACGCCGAGCAGCGTCGAGTCGCTGCTCGAGATCCGCGGCATCGGCCCGGCCTTCTGCGAGAAGCACGGCGAGTCGCTGCTGTCCGAGCTGGCCGCGATCGAGGCGCAGGTTGCGGGCGTGGATGCGACAGGGGACAAGTCGTCCGATGACGCGCCCGGCGAGGCCGCGCCGTCGCTAGCATCTGGGGCCGCGCCGACGTAGCTCAGCTGGTAGAGCACTTCACTCGTAATGAAGGGGTCCGGGGTTCGAGTCCCCGCGTCGGCTTCATACGGTGCGCCCCCAAGAGGCGCCCCTTTTTGGGGTATAGCGCCAAGACTGCCTCCTGAGAAGGTGATGTTCTATGGACGGCCGCCCGGCCAAGCACGGCCAACTACGGACAAGAAGGATAGCGATTTGCTGCACCGTGGCTGCAAAATCAGGCGCCAAAATCCCGGCCGCCCCATGGGGCTGACGATGTGTCTCCTCGCTATTCGCTTGGGTTCGCGGCGCGACGAGGCGACATGCTTGCCATCCGTAATCGGCTGTATCGCGAGATTGCCTCCGGTGTGCTCGGGGGAGACTTTGAGCGGCCATATCCCGGGCTGTAGCTTGCCGTAGATGCCGCCCTGCGTTGTCATGAGGAGTCCGGCCAGCACGGGCTGAGCAACCTGACCTAGCCCGGTCCAGCGCGGCAGGTAGCTGGTTGAGGTCGTGCAGCTCGTTGTTCACGGTAACTCCGAGGCGGTTACGGTGCGGAGATGTTGGCCACCTCCGCCAAGTAATTGAAGTTGCTCCGCGACATGGCGAGGTCGCGCTCATGCATGGAGGGGTTGGTCTCCGCGAGGCGCTCGCGGATCGCAATGGCCTCCTGGATCGCTACTAGTTGTTCTGCCCACGGAGGTTGTGAACGCGGCTGATGGGTGGCCGGTTGCCGATCCCGGAGTGCGGTCTGCGCGTGTTGTAGTGCTCGAGCCAGTGTGGCAGGGCTCGGTTGCGGTGGCGGTGTGAGCGATAGCTGAGGCCGTAGGCCCACTCTCTGGCCATGGTCTGATGGAAGCGCTCCACCTTCCCGTTCGTCTGAGGCCGGTAGGCCTGAGTGCGGAGGTGCTTGATCTCGCGGGCGGTTAGCAGCTCACGTAGGGACTGGTTCTTGACGTAGACCCAGGCGTTGTCAGTCATGAGGCGCTTGGCGTGGATGCCGCGGGCGGCGAACCAGTCGAGTGCCCGCAGGGTGAACGCGGTGACCGTTTCTGCCCGTTCGTCCTGCAGCAGCTCGACGTAGGCCAGGCGGGAATGATCATCGATAATTGCGTGAGCGAAGTCATAGCCTTGGCCCACGCGCTGCTTGGCCGCGCGCTTCTCGGCACCCGTCTGGTCGCGGACCCCAGTCACGGCGTGCCCTGGCCGCTCAAAGCGCGCATGGCGTGCGGTGTCCATGTGCAGCAGATCTCCAGGGCACGGCCACTCATAGCGCTTGGCGGGTTCGCGCGGTGAACGCTTGACCCGAGAGAGCCCATGGCGATGCAGCACCTTCCATACCGTCGAGTGAGGATGCCCAGTTCTGCCGGCTACCAGTCGTGGACCCCATCCGGTGTGTCGCCGCGCCTCACAGATGCGCTCCTGCTCGATTGCGTCAAGCAAGCGGGGGCTACGCAGGGGGCGAGCTGGAACGGTCAAGCAGCCAGACACCTGAGGCGAGCTCATCCGGGCTGGCATCCAATCGCCGACGCCACCAGCGGTGAGCCGTTGCCACCGAGACACCGAAGCGCCCAGCGGCCTGCCTCAACGTCATCCCATCTCTCACCGCCTCCGTCAGTGCCAACCGACCAGCCGGTCCGAGCTTCGCTCTACCGTGAATCTGCATCCGGGTCCTCCTAGGTCGTGAGCCTTCGCAGACCCACAGCCTGGGATGAGGCCCGGATGCCTCCTCAACCGTTCACAACCTATGTGGGCACGTCAACTAGTCCCTCTGTGTGTCGGCCGGCGTTCGCTAGGTCGATGGTCAAGTTGTTCAGCGATCTGGCGAGGCTGGGCTCGTAGGCGGCAGGATTGGCGTCAGCGAGGCGCCGGTAGACCTCGACGGACTCCTGGATCGCTACCAGCCCCTCTGCATGTCGCCCAACCTCCTGCAGGCGAATAGAAAGGTTGTTCAGCGACAGGGCGAGGTCGGGCTCGTAGGCGGCGGGGGTGGCCTCCGCGAGGCGCCGGTAGACCTCGACGGACTCCTGGATCGCTGCCAGCCCCTCTGGGTGTTGCCCGGCGTCTGCCAGGCGATTGGAGAGGTTGTTCAGCGACATGGCGAGGCTGGGCTCGTCGGCGGGGTTGGCCTCCGCGAGGCGCCGGTAGACCTCGACGGACTCCTGGATCGCTACCAGCCCCTCTGCATGTTGCCCGGCGTCTGCCAGGCGATTGGAGAGGTTGTTCAGCGACATGGCGAGGCCAGGCTCGTCGGCGGGGTTGGCGTCCGCGAGGCGTCGGCGGACCTCGACGGACTCCTGGGCCACTGCCAGCCCCTCTGCGTGTCGCCCGGCGTCCGCCAGGCGACTGCAGAGGTTGTTCAGCGATGTGGCGAGGCTGGGCTCGTAAGCGACCGGGTTGGCTTCAGCGAGGCGCCGGTAGACCTCGACAGACTCCTGGATCGCTGCCAGCCCCTCGGCACCTCGTCCAGCGTTCGCCAGGCGGTTGGAGAGGTTGTTCAGCGATATGGCGAGGCTGGGCTCGTAAGCGACGGGGTGGATGGTGGTGAGATGGCGCTGCTGATCGACCACTTGGCTAGTGAGGGTGAGTGCTAGGGGGTTGAGGATGAGGTCTGGTCGAGGTGGCATCCGATTCATGGCGGCCGCCATGACGGTCGGATCGACTTTGATCGCGGTGATTGCACGATTGATCGCAGCGGCGACTGTGGCGTCGCCGTAGATCAGCTCGCGATCGGTCGTAGTTGCTGCCTGAGTGATAGCGACATTGCAGAGTCGTTCGAACTGGCGGCTGAGAATTGGTTGTACCGCGGCTTCGAGTTCTGGGTGGTCGATAGCGGCGCGTGTCAGCACTTCGAGCGGCCGAATGCTCTCTTCTGGATTCTCACGAGCAAGGAGGCTGGCAAGAACGTGTGGCTGATCACTGAAGGTCTCGGCGACGAGATGCTCGCCGAGAAGGTCGGGTTCGAGGGGATTCCACCATCCCGTACCTGGGTAGAGCTTGTGAACCCACAGAGCCAGGCTCGTGCGCCGCTCGGCATTGGCGTCGCTCAGATTGGGGAGGAGACCCAGCAGCCTTGCCGCAGCGGCCTCGTCTTTGGGATTTAGAAGGGTGGCCAGCGCCACCACTCGGCGCGGGAGTACATCGTCACTGAACAGGCCGACTGCGCTTGCTCGCCAGTAGCGATGCTCGTGTTCGAGAAGATCGTCGAGCAGCCCTGCTCTTGATGATGGCAGCGGCGTATCTCCATGAACGGCGAGATACGCCGCGATCACTACCAGCAGCGGACTGCTGTAGATCTGCTCAGCCAGCACTTTCGGCGATTCCGGCGGCGCTACAGGTGGTTCCACGCGCCCGGCGAAGGCGCCGGCGGCCGCATTGAACAAAGCCTGTCGTTCGGAGCTATCGAGGGGCATGTCCTCGA
The DNA here is from genome assembly GCA_963704495.1 of uncultured Solirubrobacteraceae bacterium. GTDB lineage: Bacteria > Actinomycetota > Thermoleophilia > Solirubrobacterales > Solirubrobacteraceae > Palsa-744. Next base: position 746,399 of record OY969911.1, read on the forward strand.
GCACGCGCGTGTCGCATTCGTCGACTACTGCGTCCAGCCATTCGCTTTGCCCCCGGAGCGCCTCGGTCCAGTCTTCGGTCCTTCGTGGGCCCGCTCGCACGAGCAGCAACACGCGCACCGGATGCTCCGCGCTCGCCCTGTCTTTCAGCAGCGGCAGCAGCAGTTCCAGTTGCTCTGGACGCGACTCCGCGTAGTCGACGATCACGAGCCGCGCCGTGGGCACTGCTATCAGCTCCTCCAGTGCCGCGGGATCGATGCCCCCCCGCAGCAAGCCGGACAGCCAGTCTCGGGTCGTGGCGCGCTTGCAGAGCTCCACCGCAAGCCGTGTCTTGCCGCAGCCCCCGCGGCCACCGATCAAGCACGCTGCGAACGGGTCGGTGACGTCCAGCCAGTCCTCAAGCTCGTCCAACAGCCCCTCCCGGGCGGAATACGGCACCACATCAGCTCGCGCCCGCACCAACCGCGCCGGGGATTGGACACGCGCACCGACTGGGACGACCGCCGGTTCCAAGGGCACCTCGCGCGCGCGTCCCCCATAGCTGATCTTGATCGACGAACCGTAAACGCCTTGGATCTGGACGCTTTGGTTGCCGTGTATCACCTGGGTCGCCATTGCCCTGTCTTCCGGCTAGTCCTCAGGTCCCGTGGTTTCACGCCCGCCGGGCTTCGTTCCAAAGGTCGCCGTGATCTGGCTGCCCTCGACCTGGGTGGTCTGCACGATCTGCTGGCCCGTAGCAACCTGGCTGACCACGTTCACGTCGACGCCGGCTGCACGCGCGTCCTCCACCAGTGCCTCGAGCTCGCCGCGGAACTCCGGATCGCCAGCCGTATGTTCGTCAAGCAGGTTCGCGAGCTCACCCACTAGTTTCGGACTGTCAGGGGCGAGCTCGACGTGTTCAAGCGCTTCTGTGCTCTCCTGATCCTCAGCGCCCGAGAAGCGGCGCCGCAGGGCACGCACAAGACGCGCTAGTGCAGCTTCGCCCTCATCGATGACCCTGCCCTCGGCTCGACTCGACGCCTTGGCCACGAGCGCCGCCACGATCACCCCCAGTGTCACAGGCTCCATCGTTACCAACTTCCTGAATTGTTAGGGCAGAGACCGAAAGCGTCTCACAAGCGAACGCTGCCGGTCGGCATCACTGCCGCTAAATCGTTCTGTCCGACCAGGGCAACCACCGTTACGTAGGTCGGGCGAAGAATCTAAACCACCGCTTTGGCCAGCATGTGGCCGCAAAGAGTCGGCACAATGCCGCGTCATTCGCCTTCAACATTGCCAAGCGTGCCGCCGAGGAGGCGGACTTCACTGTAGTCGGCATCACGCGCGAAGCTTTGGATGATGACCCCGAATTCAATCAGCGATTCTTCACACCGGCGAAGGAGCAGGTCCGCAGTATGGAGTTTCGTTTCGTCGTGTTCAGCCCCGAGATGGCGGATGTCGATGCCCTCGCCACGATCTTTGAGGTCTATGCGTCAATGCTCCTCGGCACCGAGGGTGACTTCAATCGCTTCGCAACGCACTAACGCGCTTTGTGCGTCGTGCTCATCGAGTACTTGCTGAACATGGCGCGGAGCGATTCTCTTGACGTCCTCGCCGGCTGCGAGTTGTGCTGTGGCATCTGCGAATCCGAGAACTCGGCGCAGGTCGCAGTCGACGAGGAAGTAGGCGGCTTGGAGCTCGGCAAGCGCGAGCGGCTCGATCAACTCGTCAACCGGAGCGTTGATCCCTGCTGCTTTGACTCGGCGCTCGAGGACGCGCGAAAGCGCGCGAGATCGTCACTTCCGGATGGCAGCTTTGTCACGTCCACCCGCTCGAAGTTGAAGCGGCGCTCGACCTCAGCTACCGGAGCAACCTCGCGAAAGCGGGGCTGGATCGCGACGATCAGGTCGAGTTGCTTGAACTCGGCAAGGGTGCGAGTGCCGTTGTTGTAGAGGTTTGCGATAGCGGCCTCGTCGTGTTGGCCGCTGGGTCCGGGTCGGCTACGTCGCGCAGGCTCATGTGGGCGGATCGGGGTTGGGTTCGTATAGCTTGCGCGGACGTCCAGGGCGATCATCGCTGGTGTCCTTGAACCCCCGTAGCAAGCCCTCCCGCTCCATCATGGCAAGCGTCCGTGCGGCATGGGGTCGGGTCCAGCCCATCCGCTCCAGGAACGCTGGATCGGCGGCCGCGACGGGCGCTCCGCGTGCTTCGATCTCAGCTAGCGCCATATGCGCCGTGCCTCCCAGGCTGGCTGCGATCGCCGCGCGGCGACGCGCGGCGATCTGCTCGCCCTCGAGCGTCCCGCCGAGCGTGCTTCGTGCGAAGCGCACAACATCACGTGGGTAATCCATCAGCGGACGCTTTGGCTGCTGGAGGACGATGCGCGCCTCGTCCTCATCGAGGCCGCGGCGCAGCAACTGCTCGATCTCCTGTTCGTTGAACGGCGGAACTTCGAACAGCGCTGAGAAGAAAGCGTCTGCGGGCGGTTGGCGAAGCGCGCCACTCTGCTCGCTGCTGACCTCGACAACCCATTGATGTGGCAGCGCCCAAACCTCCTCGCGCAGGCGACCGAACAGCTCGAAGAGGCCGTTGCTATCTACGGGGTCGAGAAGCACAAGATGTTCCGGCCTGGCAAGCTCACGCTCTGGAGCTGCGCCGACGAGCCATCTCTGACGTGGTGGCCCAGCTCAGCGCCGCCGAGAGCACGGCCCACGCCCTATCTCGGGCCGGCTGGAGCACGCCGGCTTTGATCATGCCTTCGCGCCACGCTCTCGGCGCCTGCGGCTCGTTGAAGCGGACCGCAGGTACGGATGCGACCGCGACCGCGTAGCCGGGCGCGCGACGGGTGCCGCCCTGAGGGCGGCGACCAGACTTGCCGAGTAGATGACAGCCGATCAGCGACTCGTAGCGGCGGTAGGTCGAGGGCGCGAGGCCGCCCTCATTACGAGGATGGGCGTTCTCAGCGAGATACAGCTCGAGCTCCCCGCGTCGGCTCTGCTCAGGTTCGGCCGGTCGGACCGAACAGGCAGGGACCGCGTGCCGTGCAGAACGGGTAGGTCAATGGAGGCTTGTCTCTGGCGCGGCACGCTCGCGCAGATCGCCGCACGCCAGCACGGTCGAGCACAGGTGATGTCTGATGGCCCGTGCGTGAAACACGAGCGGCTGAAGAATGGAGGCTGCCCACTTCTCGGAATACTTCCTACAGGCAACGTGGAAAACACCGCTTGCATACGTGTTCGCCTAGGCGAGAATGTCCGTGTAGACCAATTCGCGACAGGAAACGGAGCGAACCCTTCGTGAAGCTAAGCCCGCGGATGCTTACACTTTTCCTAACGCTTGGCCTGATGCTGGGTCTGTCGACTACGGCCCAGGCACGCTGGGGCAAAGAATCATGCAGCCTTGCCACGCACTGTTACGGCCTGGACGGCCGAAATATCGAAAAATTCGGCGGTGTGCTGGCCAGCATAGACTTCGTGAATACGATGTCGCCCGTCTATGAAGGGAAAAGCACGCCCTGGGCACCAAGTGGAGGATTCGTCGATAACGAGCAATGGATATCGTGGCCTAAAAAACCTAACGAATGGGTCGAGACGGGGCAAGCCAACGGCTGGCCCGAAGACTGCTGCTCAGAGCATCCGTTTTTTGCCGAGCAGTACCAAGGCAAATACAAAGAATACTTGGCATATGGGACAGAGCCGCTAAACGAATACAACCACTACGTGCTTTTTGACGCGAACCAGAACGGTGTGTTTCACATCTACTGGGGGTGCTGCGAAGTCGCTTCCTACGGTGGCTGGCCTGTGTACCTGATGCAGCAAGAAGGGGGCATCGAGGGCGCGGCCGACTCCCAGCCGTACAACTGGGGTAAGCAGATGGTGGCAGCCTCGAACGGGGGCGAATGGACGCCATGGTCTGGCGCCACGATGTTTAAAACCGGCGGGATATGCGTTGCCGCGAATCCCGACAACTCAGCCGCGGGCAATATGACGTGGTCAACGCAGCCCGGCTGCTGAAAAGGAACGGTGGAAAGGAAGAATGAGACTCCATACCCTACTTGCCAAACACCGTACCGTGGCCGTCTGCCTCGCGAGCACTGCCGCGGGCCTTGCGGCACTCGGTGCGACGACGATTCACAGCTCAGCGCGCGCGGCCGTCGCGACGGAGACGCCGGTTATGACCTACACGGCGCCCATCGGCCCCGAACTGTCGATATCCAGTGCTGCGGATATCGCAGTTAAGGAAGCCCGGGCATTCGGCGAATTCGGCGAAGTAAAGGTCGAACTGGCGCGCGGGACCATTACGCAGACACGCGCCCTGATGGAAGGCGGCAGCCTCGCTGCGGCACGCGCTCAGGAAGCGGCGCTAGCTTCGCCTACTCCATCCAGCACGTTCTGCTTTGGTGGACAAAATGCGAACTGCTCGGCAACCGAACAGCAGCACGCCAAAGAAGTCCTATACGCAGAAGGCCAGCAAAGTGCATATCTCGTGACGATCTCCGGTAAGTTGTTCGTGCCGCAGACTGAGCGACTGCCGGCAAACGCGCGCCCCGTCACGGGTTCAACGGCAGTTCTGCTGCTCGACGCCCACACCGGAGCCCGCCGAGGACTAACGATCGGTGCAGGCACGACGTCGCCGCCGGGCATGGCGGAACTGCCTGGGGGCGTAAGTCAGTTCACAGCCGCGCCCCAGGCGACCGCCGCGCAAGCTGCTTCGCGCGGCTCTCACCCGTTCAACTCAGGCAGCGTCAAGGGGACGTTCTCACGGCGCGGGGAAGTCATCGTGTTCAACTCCCGCGGGGTATTCGGACGTACGAAAGTGCGTCATGCCGGGCAGTTCGAGATCGCTCGCGTTGCCTACGGTGCCTATCGCGTCGCTGGAAAGGTGGCCGGGCGGAAATGTCCGGCCAAGCAGATCAACGTGAAGCGCGGACAGGAGACCACGGTCCACCTAGGGTGCTAAAGGCCAGATCAAAGGACGAAATCCGTTGCCACGCTTGGCTTTCGGCGAGCCGGGAACAACCCTCGTAGTGAAGGGGTCCGGGGTTCGAGTCCCGCGTCGGCTTCGAAGAGCCTGCTACCACTACCAAGCACTTTCAGGCTAACAACGGGCGGTGACGGGGAGATTTCCCCAGCGGCCCGAGCGGTGGTCGATCGAGCGCTACCTCGCTCCCCGATCGACAATCACGACCGTCCCCGAGAGCCGATCCAGCAGCGACTGTTTGAGCGGCGACCAAGGCATCGGTGTCTCAAGTGCGGCGATCAGCGGCAGCCGGGCGAGCAGCGGGAGGCACGAGACTTGGATGGGCTCGGACCGGTTCTCTCGGTAGATGCGCATCAGGGCGTGCTGCAGCGCCTCTTGATTGCCTTGGTGGCGGCGACGCGCGGACTCGATCTCAGCTTGCAGCCGCTCGTTTTCCGGCGTGGGTGGGGGCGACGGGACCGGCACCAGTCGCTTGTTTGCCGCTCGCCAGGTCAGGCGCAGCGCTGAGCGGACGACCTGCTGGCGGCGGCTCAGCTCACCGCCATCGCGTGCATCGACGAGCCGCAAGCCGAGGAAGCGATAGCCCGGGCTGCGCCGCTCCGTCGCGCGCAGCGTGAGCACGATCGAAGCCAGCTGAAGCCCGAGCTTGCCTGGGCGTGATTGCAGTCGGGCAGCGAGGTCTTGACTACTCGGCCTCGATGGAGGGGCCTGTGTCGTCGGCGCCTCGCCGGCGACGAGCGCACGAAGTAGTCCGCCGCCGGGGGGCGGGGAACTGGGCCCCTCGCCATCGGATGATCGGCGATGGCGGAGCAAGCCCACTGCAAGTGCCGCCCCCATCATCATGGCGAGAATCGCGAGCCCCGCGGCGATGTCGATCAAGGACGAGGCGAGGCGGCGTGAGAGGGAGGCCGCTTGCGGCTTGCCGCGCCTGCAGTGCGGTGCTTGGACCTTGGTCAACCGCTGGTGGCCCGCCGCCGACGCAGTAACAGATCGTTGACGCATGAGGCGATCAACGACACACCGGCAAACGTTGCGAATAGCGCGAACAGCACTGTGCTTCGGTAGTCGAGTGCGACGTAACGGCGAACGGCGCCCAGGTCAGTCTGAACAGCGGCGTCGAGGCCCAGCGCAGGGCCGGATGCGCGTACTCGCGGCCACCCAAGAACCACTCCCGCACGCCGTGGAGCCCAGTCGCCCTGTTCGGTAGCTGACGGTGCGCCTCCATCCGACTAGATCCTACCGGCGGCGCTCGCTCCCGGCAGTTGGATCAGTCCGAGCAGAGCGTCCGTGTGTTCGCGGGCTGCTCTGTACCAAAGAGTTTTACGTCGGCGTCCATGCCAGCCGGCGGAGCCGGTTCAGCGGGCCCGCGGAATGGGGCAGCGAGCCTTGCTCAATGCTCTTTAGGGCATGGCACAGCAGTCCGAGCGTTCGCTGTGGAGCCATCAACGAATACGAACCTGCCGGCGAACTGGAAACCTCCACGCGGACAAACCTTAGGTAGTAGAACACCCTGCGGGTTGTACGGGACGATCTTTCCCTTGACGTGTTCGTAATACGTGAGGTGCTCGGGACCGAGTGTGGCGAGCAAGCTCACGATCGAGATGTAGGGACCTTCTGGCCAGCTCGGCACTAGTGGGACGTCAAGGCTAACTGCGCCTCCGAACGGCAGGTCGGCGGGGATTAGCAACCCAGGCAGCACGATCTGTGCGAACACCGGTCTCGACCCGTTGACATAGAACAACAGCGCAAGATGGCCGTTGTGTGTTGGGCCACGGACGATCGAGACTTCCGCTGCCTCGGGCACGATCGAGCCTTCGACTTCCATCTCGGCCGAGGCCACGCCAAACCCCATGCGCGAGTTGGCCGGGCAGCCCGTTGGGCCACGAACAGCGAGTATGGCCGGCCCGCAAGTAGCTAGGCCCAGCCCACTAACCGCGAATCCCAGATTGCCGGGATAGCGAACCTCGACTCCTACGAGCGGCAGAGGAGCTTGGCCTGTCGGCGAGGCGATCTCGAAGCGGAAGCCTACGGTGGTGCTTCGGCCCAGATGCTCCGGCGTAAGCGTCGCCGTCAGCCTGACTGACTCGCTCGCGTTAGCGGTGCACGAGAAGCAGACGAACAGGAGCGTCGCCAGGCACGCTAGCTGCGCCCATTGTCGCCAACTCAGTAGGAAATGCTTCCCGTGGTCTGCACCGTGATTCCATGCGTGATCCGGTCGTATACGCCGTATAGGCCGGCTCTGCCATGGGCATGCGAGTACCGTCCCGTGCCTCCGCTGACAACCAGCGATCCGCGAAAGCTTTCGTAGCGACCGCTTCCGCTCGGTGTCGCCGTCCCGTGGCCCTTGATCGTTCCGTTCGCCGTGGAGAGCACGAAGCTCCCGCTGAATGTGCCTTCGACGTTGAGGCGCGCGCGCATCTTCCCTGGGAGCCTTCCCGTAGCCGCGCCTTCCTCGACGAGCGTCGCGCCTTCGCTTTCCCTCGCGTTGTATTTGAGGTGCCCCGTATCGGTCGCGTTGAGTGTCCGTGACACTTCCGCCGCTGGTCCGTTCGCCCAGACGCTCGGCGCAGCCATCGCTGCTGCCAGCGTCGCGAGTGTGGTTGCGCGAACCAAGCTCGCCCGTCGAAGATGCGTATGTCTCATCAATAGCGCCAAACGATTCAGCTAAACGATATCGATTGCGACTCGTGCGCGAGGCAACTTCAGCGTCCACCGAATCGCCTCCCTCGCGCTCGGAAGGCGTTTAGGCATTCCGCGAACGCGTCACGGGAAAAGTCCGGCCACAGCTCGTCGCGAAATACGAGCTCGGAGTACGCGGCCTGCCAGAGCAGAAAGTTCGACAGTCGTTGCTCGCCGCCGGTGCGGATCACAAGCTCTGGATCGTGCATGTCTGGGGCGCAGAGGCACGCGCGGAACTCGGCCTCGGTATCACCGCCGAACCTCGCTGCCGCATCGATGATCTCCGCTCGGGCCCCGTAGTTGAACGCCACAAAGAGCGAGAGACGTTGATTGCCCGATGTCAGCGCTTCGGCCCAACGCATCAGGGCGGTCAGCGTCTGCGGCACTCCGTCTCGCCCGCCGATGAATCGCATGCGCACACCCTGTTCGTGCAGCTCAGGCGTCTCCTTCGCAATCCGAAAGGCGAGCATCTCGATCAGCCCTGCCACCTCTGCCTTGGGCCGCGACCAGTTCTCGGTCGAGAAGGAATAGACCGTGAACTCGCGCACGCCGAGCTGAGCGGCGTCCGCGACCCGTTCTCTCAGCGTGTCGGCACCTGCTTCATGTCCCGCATTGGGCGCTAGCTCGCGGGCATGAGCCCAGCGGCCGTTGCCGTCCGCGATAACCGCAACGTAGAGCGGAGTTCCGGTCTGATCCTGGCCATCGGCGCTCATCGGGTTGCTCGCTTCATCGGGCCGAAGACTCGACGAATTCGCTTAGCCGTTCGCCACGCGCGCATCACGACGAGCGTTGGAAGGATCATGGGCCTAAGCTCGCGATGCAACCGGGCCACCACAGGGCGTGCCAGCTCACTGTGCGCCTCGGCCGCAGAGGTGTAGTAGGCGACAACCCCCATCAGTGTCATCGTGTGATGCGCGTCGTGGGGGAGGCGCCGGGTGTGCGCGACGGCATCCTTCGCGACTTCAACGAGCCTGTCTCCAAGCGTCTGCACGTCCCCTCCGTACAGGCGCACGAGCCACGGATCGTCCGATACCACATCGCGCTCGTAGTCGACCAAGCTGTCGAGCATCGTGCTCATTGCGCTGATCATCAGATATGCAGAGTCCATTGCCTCCGCCTGCTCCGCCGTGATCGATTCATCGGCGCCGGCAGCGATCAGCGCGTGGACGGCCAGAACCGACGCCACAGCGCCCGCGATGTACTCGCGCCATTGCATCGCTCCGTCTGTCTCGGCGTTCGCCTGCGCCCAACGCTCGAGCTGACCGACGCCGACTTGCCCGGCAGCGTGAACCCGAATCTGGCCGATCGCACAGCGCTCGGCGGCTCTGCTGCCGGCGCGCTCCACGACCCAACTGCAGGGGAGTGAAGCTATCGCCTCGCTCACGGTGGCGGACAGCTCGTCGAGGTACCCGCCGTCGTCGGATAGAACCGGCTCGCTGACGGACGCATCAAGACTATTGCTATCGAAGACGGACGTGAAGGCGCGATACAAGAGCCGTCCGCTTTCCAGCGGATCATCCGTAGTTGGCTGCTCGGTCAAACCATCCAAGTAGTCGTAGAGCACCTCGAACGCCACGATCGCCTTGACGGTGAGGCTGCGGTGCTTCTCAGGAACCAACGTCGCGAGGGTCGCTGCCACCTCGGCGTTGAAGTGCTCCGCCCGGAGCTTCTCGATCGCGAGCTCGCGCAGATGTCGATCGCCGATCAGCGCAGCGCGGCCGGACCAGTGCGCTAGTTCTCGGCGTACCTGCGGAGCGACGTATCTCCAATAGCGGAGGTTTGCGACAAGCAGTGCTACGCCCGCTCGGATCGCGAGGGCGCTCTCGTTCAAGGTTCGCGGCATGTGCCGCGCATGTGGACGGCGCTGCGCCGCTCGTTGGCAACGGAATGCAACGGCGCGTCCCGTTCTACTCCTCCAGCGCCAAGCCGGGCGGAACGCGCGAAGCCGCCCAGCCGGGCAAGACGGCAATCAGGAGCACCGAGGCAATCACGAGGAGGAAGATTTCGAGTGGCCGTCGCCCGATCGTCCCTGCAGCCACTGGGAAACCTGTGACGTGTCGAAGATAGCCATCGATCACGAACTCACCGTAGACGCCGGCGACTGCACCGGTCAGGCAACCGGCGGTGAGCATCAAAACAGTTTCGACGAGTAGGAGTCGGCGCAAGCGCGACGGCTTGGTGCCCTCCAAGCGCATGGCCGCCAATGAGACCCGTTGCTGCCAAATGCTTGACCCCAGCGCGGCAAGCATCGCGAGGATCGCCGCGAGCAAGAGGAGCGTCGCGATGTCTCCGAGCTGACCGAGTCCTTCGCTCGCCGAGCCGTTGATACTCGACGCGCGCTCTCCCGCGCTGAGCACTTCAAGACCACTCGAGCGCCCGAGCGTGCGCTCGATCGCTCCGCTCACTTCCCGCACGCCGGCGCCCGTTGCCAAGTCGACGCCTAGCGCGGTTGGCGCGCTCGATTGCCACAGCCGGCTGTAGTCGACGCTGTTGAGAACAATCGCGCCTGGGCTCCATCCAAAGTTGGTCGTTGTCGCCGCGATCCGCAAGACCTGGCTCCCGCTTGGGGTCGGGATGCGCAGCAAGCCGCCAACGTGAGCACCTGCACTTGAGGCGATCTGCTCAGAGACCGCCACCCAACCAGCGTGGCGGAGTCTCTCTGCGGCGTTTGCGGCATTACCTTGCACTACCTGACCGTCAAGGAGTCCAGCTCGCACCGACCCGGGCCAGGCAATCATCCACACGCGGCGATCGCCGATGTCGAGGAAGCTGCCTTGAAAAGCATGTACCGCCATGACCCCTTGAATGTGCGCCACCTTGGCCGTGTAGTGATCTACGTTCATCTCGTTGATCGCCTGGTTGTCGTGCGGATTCACGAGCCAAACATCGGCCCCCGCGACGTAATGCGAGGTGTACTGGCCGATTCCGCGGAGCAGGTCGTTTCGCGATCCTCCCAGCGCGATACTGCCGAACAGTGCGAGCGCGCCGGTTGCTGCGAGTGCGAGCGAACGCAGCGTGGTTGCTCGCAAGGACGAGAGGGCCAGCGGGAGAAGGGTTATCCCTTCGTATCGCGCTGCGACTCCTTGCGCGATGCGAAGAACGCCGGCCAGCATGATCGGCACAGCAGATACCGTCGCCAAAGCCAGCAGAACGCACGCGATCATCGCCTCTGATGGCGCCAGCCAGAACAGCAGCGTGGTCGCGACCAACAAGCCTATCGCCAATGCACACAGCCAATGCTGAGCGTCACGCCCCAACATATTGCCCAGTGCGCCGTCGTCCTCGTAGGCGGCGTGGAAGGTGCGCCCCGGGCGTAGGTCAAGCAGTGGAAGGAGCGAGGCGAGCAACGTCGCAAGAATGCCCCCTATGAAGGCAAGGGCAACCGGAGTAGCACCAACGACAGTTCCCGTCCCAAGAGTAAAAGCCTGCGCGAGGTAGCCCGGCGATTGGTGGAACACACTGGTCGACAAGCCATATCCGACCGCGACGCCGACGGCTGACGCCAGGACGCCGAGGCAGAGGGCCTGGAAAACCACCATCTGCATGATCGCTGAGCGACGGACGCCTTCGACGCGCAGGCTCCCGATGAGCCGCCGTCGCTCGGGCACTGTCAGAAGCATGGCATTGAAGGCAAATAGGAACCCCAGCAGCGCACTTATTGCCGCGAACAATGCGCTTGCCTGGTTGCTCGGCGCCAACGTTTGGCGCAACAGTTGCTCATCCTGGTCTGCTCGTGCCACGATCAGCCGGCCCCCCGCCAACTGCATCAGCTCTCCGCGGACGATCCCCTGTGCGCCCCGCTTTGACTTGACGAGCACCCGCGATACGCGTTTGTGCAGATCCGCGAGCCGCTGGAGCTCCCGCGCCGGCATTACCGCTACACGGGCGCGTGACAGTGCGCCAAAGGCTTCAGGCCCAAGGACGGCCGAAACCCTGAGTTGTCGCCGCGTCCCTCGCAGGATCACGCTCACCACTTGACTGCGGCTCGCTCTGACTCCGATACCGAGCTCCCGCGCTGCTGTCCTACTCAGACCGATGCTGCCGGGCGTCAAGGCTGAGATCGGCAGCGAGCGAGCGAGCCCGTTCAAGATTGCCAAAGTCGGATCGGTTCCTGCAATGTCGACCGTTGTGCTGCGCCCGTGCTGTCCCTCAATCGTCGCGGTTTGCTCGAGCAGGGGCGCTGCCTGTTCGACGCCTGGGAGGTGTTTGATCTTCCTCACCAGACTTTCATCAAAGCCACCCTCGGCCCTCGCTCGCACCTGAAGATCCGCCGGGCCGATGACTGCTCGCACTACTTCTTCGGAGGAGCTTGCGATGCTCGCGCTGGCCACGAGGGTCGCAAAAAGCAGTGCCACGGCGACTGCGATCCCGAAGCCTGCGAGTAGCTCCTGCGTGGCGTTGGTCCGCAAATGATCGCGGTACAGATAGAGCAAGGCGTATGGGCGCAAGATTCCCTTCACGCTCTGCCCTTTGCATGGGCGGGCATTTAGCCCGCCCCATTTACGGGCAGTGATGTATCTGCTGAGCCGGTAGGGATCGCCGACGCGCTCTCTAGTTGCCCGTCGCGCAGCGCGCATGTCCGGTCGGCCATCCTTGCGGCCTCGATGTCGTGCGTTACTAGTAGGACCAGTGCGTCCCGTTCGTGTGCCACCGATCGCAGCAGCGCCATGACTTCCCTACTGCGGGTACTGTCGAGGTTCCCGGTCGGCTCATCCGCAAGTATCAGTCTCGGCTCGCCGGCGAGCGCCCGCGCGATCGCGACTCGCTGACGCTCGCCGCCAGAGAGTTGCTCTGGCGTGTGTCCCAGCCGGTCACCGAGCCCGACTCGCTCAAGCCAGGGGATCGCACGGGCTTGCGCCTCACGCATGCCGACGCCGCTCAGCATCAGCTTGAATGCCGCGTTCTCTACGGCCTTGATGCGCGGACGCAGCGGGAAGCTCTGGTAGACAAAGCCGACATCTCGCTGCAGGTACTCTGAGCGCCCATCCTCGGTCATCTGCGACAGATCGCGCCCGTTGAAGCGCACGGCCCCAGCGTCGGGAGCGATCAGGCCCCCGATCAAGAGCAGCAAGGTGCTCTTGCCTGATCCGCTTGGGCCTGTTATCGCAACCATTTCGCCCGGCTCGATGCGCAGGCTCACGCCGTCGATAGCCCGCACCTTCTCACCGGACCCGACGTAGTGCTTGACAACTCCCTCTAGCTCAAGCGCTCCCATCTCGGTTACGTCTCTTGTATCCGCCCAGATCTCCCCATGCTCGCGCTACTGGGTCCTTGCCCTACGTAGCGGGACGACTTCTGCCGTGTCCGGTACGGCAGAGCCATTGAGTTCACCCTCACTCAATGCGAGGGCTCGGTCGGCCCTCTCAAGTCCAGCTGTATCGGCTGTGCTCGTCAAGACGGCGATCCCGTCATCTGCGATCGACCGCAGCAGCGAGAGGATTCCGTCGCGCGCGAGGAGGTCGATCCCCAGTGTGGGCTCATCGATCACGAGCACTCGCGGGCCACGGACAAGCGCCCGTGCAATCGACACGCGCACCCGCTCGGCCGGGTCGAGATCCCTGGGCCTCAGGGCGATCAGCCGGTCAGCTCCCACTCGCCTCAGCGCCTCGCTCGCTCGCTCACGCGCCGTCGCCGGCTTGACGCCGCGTGAGAGCTGGCCAAGGAGTAGCTGATCCAGGATGAGTCGTCCTTCTGAGGGCCGAAAGGATGTGAGGCGGCAGTACGCGATGTCGTCGAGGCCGCGGGTGGCAAGCTGGTAGATGTCGCGACCCTCGAGCCGAACTGAGCCGGTGTCGGGGCGCTCGATCCCCGCTGCGACTCGCAGTAGCGTCGAGCGACCTGAGCGCCGCCGTCCCCACACGGCCACAAGCTGGCCCGGTTCGATCTCGAATGAGACGTCGCGGAGCGCGATTCGGCTTTGAGCCCCGCCGCCGAAGCGTCTGCCGACGTGTTCGAGCGCCAGTAGGATCATGTGCCGGCGGCTTGACGCTCCATTTGGGCCTTCAGCTCTCTGGCGGCATAGTCGAGCCACACGAGCTTCGCGTCGAGAGCAAGTCGGCCTTCCTCAGCGGCAAGGCGTGCTCCCAGACCACTCGTCGTGTCCAGCCGATCTGACCCTGGGAATGATGACGAGGCGGCTCGTACCGCCTCCTTCAGACACGCCTCTCGCATCCTGCCGATCAATGCGAGGGCAACCTCGGGCTCGCGCGCGAAAACGGCGAGCTTTCGTGCGGATACCCGCGAGCGTCGCCGCTCCTCGCTCACTTCGGAAACGAGCTGCTCCTGAAATGCCGCGACCCCCGCAGGGGTGGCCTGATAGACCGGCTTTGGTTGACGATCGCTACCCGAGCCGGGCACCACTTCGACGAGGCCGCGTTCCTTTAGTGCTTCCAGTGCCTTGTAGGCGTAAGAGGTGCTGCTTAGACGCACCTCACCCCCGTAGACACGCTCAAGACGTGTTGCTAGCTCATAGACGTAGCTCGGTCGCTCGATGACTATGCCGAGCAAGGCCCACTGGACCGTCGATTGCGGCGGCTGAAACCGTCCGTACTCGCTCGGGCGCGGCTTCATGTCTTACAGACTATTGGAAGCGTCCATCCTGATCGTTCTCTGTCTCCCACTCTCAGGCAGGGTGTAGAACCTTCAGCCCTCTGGCTTGTTGGCACGGGGGCGGATCGCCAAGATCGCTCCTGATGGCCATCACTCCCTGTCAGATCGGCAGCGCTACCGGATGCGAGCGTGCCGGCAGGAGAGGGCAGGGGGGATACGTGCTGTCGGCCAGTCCCCACAGGCGCTCCGGGCTCCCTGTTGTCGGCCCGGGGCGCCACTGGCTCTGGCTTGCTCCCCGATCGTGCTCAGGGTGGACGCGATGCGCACTCCTCCCCGAATGAGCGCTCACGTTTCGGGGCGCAGATCCCGCAGCGCATCCGAGCGGCGGCACAGCAAACCGCTCCTGTCACTAACCCCTAGCCTCGCTGCCGACTTGCGTAGCGGCCTGCTCACAGAGCAACGCTTTGCAGCCGAACGTCTCGCAGAGCTCAACTTCGCGGCAAGCGAAATCCACGCCGAGAGCGCGTACGAGTCGACTTTCTGGACGCTTATTGCCACGAAGAAGGTACTCGACAGGATCGGGCTTTCCGCGTCGCCCTCGTCCGCCGCAGTGCAGTTGTCCAACGATGACCATCCGTTGCTCGTCTACCGGGCGCTCAGTGCGCAGCTGGCGATCAAGGTCGCACGCGCAGAGACGAGCGCCATCGAAGGTCGCTCTGATCGGGCGACCGTAGACGGGGAGCTCGAGGACGTCGTGAGTGCTCTCAGGCTGCATATCAGCAACAACCCCAAAGTGCGACGAGAAGATGAGTTGGTCGGCTCAGCCGGAGACACGCGGATCATCCCGAGCCGCGGACGCTCCATCTCATAACGCGTGCCGGATTCTGACCCAGCGCGGGTCGCGATCGGCCAGTTCGCGAACCTCATAAGTTGCTCTGGGGGTCGCTCCGGAGACCGCGCACCGCTGGTGGCACCGCCGGCAAGCGGCATCCTCAGAGGAGCGCCTCTCCAGGGCGTGTCTTCAGACCCGCCGACTGGTCCACGCTTACCCTGTTTAAGTCTCCGGCTTATCGACCCGCTAAGTGATTCGAGTCCCCGTCGGCTTCAGAAGCCGCTCGCTCGCGCCTACGTCGGCGAACCCTGTGACTCCTCGGGTGGATGGCGGATCTCCAACACCCTTGAGTTGAGGACGCGTACGACCTCCGGCACTGCCTCGTGCCAGATCACGACGTTTGCGTGCGCCTCGAGCATGGCGCTCGGCACGAGTAGCCCGCTGCAGCCGGCGGCGCGGGCGAAGTCGGCGAGCTCGAGGCAGACGGAGTTCTCGCGCTGCACCAAGTCGACACGGCGAAGCCCGAGGAGCGCGAGCCCTTCGGGGCCGAATGCATCGAGTAACGAACCCCTGATCCGGACGGTCGTGAGCCGAAAGCGGCTCAACGGCACATGCGCTCGCCGCTCGATCTCGATTGCAGCCACGTGACGGTGCAGGGTTGCGTAGAAGCTCTGCGGTTCACCGGGACGGTCGTATCGAGTACCCCGCCCGCGTGCGGCCAGTTCGGTCGCATCGATGTCCGTCCCTGTGGCTCGAAAGGCATGCTGATCAACAGCCAGGACCCTTGGGGCGGAGCCTCCGGGAGGCGCCCACTCTGCCATCTGAATTCTCCTCTACCTCTAGTCCGCAATCCGCGCCCCCCACACGCGGCCCCGTGCGTCATAGTCTCGTAGTCTTCCACTTACTAGGACATAAACAATGCGTGTTTACAACTATAGGGACGGGCATAGACAAGTGTTGACATAGGACATCATAGTCTGCATAATCGTGCAGTCATTGCTGGGCATTGCGAACGAAAGCGATCAGACTGGCGAAAGTGGGGTCCATGAAATGCCGCGAGATGAACTGGCCGCGCTCAGGCGATGAGCGCTTCTGAGGGGCCAAAGAACTTGAGGAGCATTTCCCCGCGCTGGCGTCTACGACGCGCGCAACCGGCGCCGAGAGTGGAGGCGCAGCTGCGCCGTCACGTGCTCTCGAACGACCTACCTGGGGAACCCCGCGTGTGGCAGCCACTCGAGCGCCGCCGGGACCCCTGCCTCTTCGAAAACCAGATCACACTAAGGGCGGCCATGCTAAATGAACAGACACGGCAGGATCTAGCCGAGCACCAGGCGCTCCCCACGGTTCTTCGCGCCCTTCAAGTCCAGATAGGCGTTGGCGAACGCGACATTGCGCGCTTGACCGACAAGGAACCCAGGACGGTGAGGCGGTGGCTCGCCGGCGCTCTGCCTAAGGGGGACAGTGCCGAGCGGATCGATGAGCTTCGTGCGATCGTCACGGTACTCGGGCAGTTGCTCAACCCAGAGGGCATTGTCGCGTGGCTTCGCAATCGCAACGAGCGACTCGGTTTTCGCCGGCCGCTTGACGTCTTGGCTCAGGGCGGCGACGGGTTCGACGAGGTGTTGGGCGCCGCGAAGGATCTCGTGGAGGGGATGTTCACGTAGCGCTGAACTCCGCTCGGCCCCACGCATTCAGCGCACTCCCAGGCGGTCTCGGACATGCCCACGCCTGGGCCGTCCGTCCCGGCGACTGCTACGCTGCGTAGCAGTCATGGACAACCGCACGATCCCGCAGAGAGAGCTCCGCAACAACGTCGCCGAGGTTCTGCGCCGCGCCGAGGCGGGCACGGAGTTCACGATCACCGTGCGCGGGCGCCCGGTGGCAAGATTGGGCCCCGCCGATCGTCCACACGAGCGCCGCTTGGACGTCGATTGCGACACCTTCAAGGCGATTCTCGCCGCGACACATGTGGATCAGGATTTCGGCCGTGATATCGCCGGCGCGCGTAACGAGGAGGAGCCGGTAGGCGATCCGTGGGATCGCTCTTGAGCGGTGCATTGCTGGATACCTCGGTCGTGGTCGGTGGCTTCGGGTCGCTGCGGATCGAGCTGCCGGCAACGATGGCGATCTCGGTCATCACCGTGGGAGAGCTGCGCGCGGGTGTGCGGCTGGCCAATGATCCGATTACGCGCGCGGCACGCCAGACGCGCCTGAACGCGATCCGCGCCGCGTTCGACCCAATCCTGGTCGACGAGGTAGTGGCCGAGCATTACGGGGAGATCCTTGCCACCGCGCGCTCTGCCGGGCGAGCGAGCAAGGCGACCGACCTGCTGATCATTGCGACCGCTGCTGCGACAGGTCGCACGCTGCACACGCTCGACAAGCGACAGGCCGCGCTCGCCGATGTCGCAGGCGTGCCGCTTCAGGCGGGCGCATGACCGCGACTCGCTGAGGTTGTCCTCGGTACGCAAGCCCGGCGCGGAACAGAAGACTCCACGAAGGTCTAGTGCGCGACCCCGTCCGGCTGCTCCAAACTTCGCGCTCACCAACCCACACTGAAAGGGCAAACCCGTCGCGAGGCGGGGGCGCAAAGTCAGGATCTCGCACGAGACGGCCGGCTGCCAGTGGATGCCACGGAGGGCAATCGTGTTTGCAGATCCATCAAAGCTCATGCGGCGAGGCGAGCCCGCGGCCGGGCGCTCGGCGCGGATGCGAGCCGAGACCGGTTTCACGCTCGTCGAACTGCTCGTCGTCGTGCTCGTCGTCGGCATCCTTGCGGCGATCGCGATCCCGATGTTCCTCGGCGACAGCGGCAAGGCGAAGGACGCGCAGGCGAAGGAGCTCGCGCGGACGGCGCAAACCACGGCCGAGACGATCAGCACCGAAAACAACGGTAGCTACGCGCTGGTCGACCTGACCGAACTGAGCAAAGTCGAGCAGAGCATCCCGATCGTCGCCGGCACGAGCGAGGCGTATCTCAGCGCCGCGACCGGCACTCAGGACGAATACTCGGTTACAGCCACTGCGCCCAACGGCGACGAACTGACGATCAAGAAGAACGCGTCCGGCGAACTGACGCGTGAATGCGCGAGCCCCTTCGAAAAAACGGGTTGCTCGGGCGCGGAAAGCGGGACCTGGTAGGAGCCTGGACCGTCCTCATCGATCCTGGGGCAGCGAGTCGCCGGCGATGGCGACTCGCTGCCGCAACCAACCGAAGCAATGTGTCCACACGATGCTAATGTGACCACGCCGCGCTTACCCTCCCACCAAACGAGCTGCTCGTGGCGAGTTGGGGCAAGCGCCTGCACGCCGCCACCCGGTCAGTCGGTCTCAGGCTGCTGCCCGCCGAGCTCGACTGAGCCGTGGACGCCGGTTGGCTCGCGCTCGTGCCTGAGGTAGCCTCTTTCGCCCGCCCCGGCCGGCTGCTCGCGCCGCGAGCGGGTATCAGAGATGGGAATGAAGCGATTGCCGAAAGATGGCGCAGCGTCTGCGCGAGCCGCGCGGTCCTCGCGTGCCCGTCGCCCATTGGCGCTTCTCGTTGCCTGCACGGCATTCGGGAGCGTGCTTGGGATGGGAGCTCCCGCCGGTGCCCTTGCGGCGGGCACGGGAGCGATCAAGGGTCTCGTCACCGCGTCCGAAACGAAAGCCGCGCTCGCCGGCATCGAAGTGTGCGCGCAGGAAGCTGTGGTACCCGACCCCGCGGTGTGCTCACAAACGAACGCGAGCGGCGAATACGAAATAGCCGCGCTCTCGGCAGGGACGTACGAGGTCCGCTTCGCCACCTCCGCAGAATCCGAGCTGAACTACCTCGCGCAGTTCTACAACGGGAAGTCGAGCAAAGCCGAAGCCGAGCCGGTGGCGGTCGTCGAAGGCGAAGTCACGCCGAACATCGATGCGGCGTTGGAACCGGGCGGAACCATTGGCGGCACGGTCACCTCGGCCGCGACCAAAGCAGCGCTCGAAGGCGTGCGCGTATGCGCGCACAGCGAGGTTCGCGAAACGGAACGGTGCGCGAACACGGACGCTGCAGGCCAGTACGCCGTCGGCGCGTTGCCGACCGGCCTCTATCAAGTTCACTTCGAACCGGCTGTGGCGAGCGGCTACGCGGGTCAGTATTACGAAGGGCAGTCGACAGTGGAAGAAGCCCAGGCTGTCTCGGTGACGGCCGGATCCACGACGACGGGGATCTCCGCTCTGCTGCAAGGTGTTCCCGTGGCGCTGCTCAAACCGGCGATCCTCGGTCGCACGATCGAAGGGCAGACGCTCTCGTTCGTCGCCGGGACGTGGACCAACTCGCCCGCTGGCCTGCTCGACGAATGGGGGCGCTGCGATAGCACAGGTGCGATCGAAAGCTGCCATACGATCGCCGGTACTCCGACCTACACGTTGACCTCCGCCGATGTCGGTCACACGATCCGGATCAGGGAGCAGGCATCCAACGAATACGGCGTGGGCGTGCCCCAATACCTGTTCTCGCCGCCGACAGCGGTCGTCGTGGCCCTCGCACAGGCAGGCACTCCGCCCGCAACGGCGCCCCCGGCGACGACGGGGCTCGGCTCGGGCGTGCTGTCCACGACGGCGAGCGCGGCCACGACGGCGCAGCTCAAGACGCTGCTCGCGGGCCTGCTCGCTCCGCGCGGCAGGAGCGCCAAGATCGGTGCGCTGCTGAAGCATCGTGGCTACGCCGTCTCCTTCGTCTCGCTGATTGCCGGCAGGCTGTCGATCGCTTGGTATCTCCCGCCCAAGGGCGCACATGTGTCCGGCGCCAAGCCCGCGCTCATGGCTGTCGGCAAGATCAGCACGCCGGCGAGCGGCGCGAGCAAGTTGACAGTCAAGCTGACCGCCAAGGGACGCAGCCTGCTCGCGCAGGGCAAGCGGGTGAAGCTCACCGCCAAGGGCGTGCTCGCGGCGAGTGGTCGTCCGTCGCTCAGCGCGACGCGCTCGTTCACGCTGAAGCGCTGAGCACGCGGGGCGATCCGCCGCCGACCGTATCGTGCGGGGATGGCGCACACGAGGCTCTACCGCGGCGGCAAGCTCGAGCTCGAGGACTTCCCCGTGAAAGACATCTCCGAGTACGTCAAGGACCCCGAGACGTGCGTCTGGCTCGACTACTGCGAACCGACGCAGGCCGAGCTTGCGACGATCAGCGAAGAGCTCCAATTGCACCCACTGGCGGTCGAGGACGCTGTCACCGAGCACCAGCGTCCGAAGATGGACCGCTACGACTCGCACCTCTTCGTGAGCGCATACGCGCTGGCGCTCGACACCGAGTCGGGCGAGCTGCAGACGAGCGAGATCGGAGTGTTCGTGACGGCCAAAGCGCTTGTCACCGTGCGCAAGGACGAGGGCATCGACATCAAGGGAGTGCTCGCGCGCTGGGATGAATCGAAGGACCTGGCCGAGCATGGCGTCTCGTTTCTGCTGTGGGGCCTGCTCGACGACATCGTCGACGGCCATTTCGAAGCCGTGCAGTCGCTCGACACGGAGATCGAGTCGCTCGAGGACCTGCTGTTCGACGAGCGTCCCCAGGAACGTGAGGTGCAGCGACGCTCCTTCGAGCTGCGCAAGAGCCTCGTGCTGTTGCGCCGGCTGGTGGTGCCGATGCGCGAGGTGGTCAACTCACTGATGCGCCGCGACCTGCACGTGGTCGACCAGGGGATGGCGCCCTACTACCAGGACGTCTACGACCACGTGATGCGCGCGACCGATTGGACCGAGTCGCTGCGTGACCTGGTCACGACGATCCTCGAGACGAACATAGCGATCCAGGGCAACCGCATGAACCTGGCGATGAAGAAGGTCACGAGCTGGGCGGCGATCATCGCTGTGCCGACCGCGATCACCGGTTTCTACGGCCAGAACCTTCCCTATCCGGGCTTCGCCGCGCACTGGGGCTTCTGGTTCTCCTCGGCGCTGATCGTTGTCATCTCCTTTTCCCTGTATTGGTCGTTTCGCCGTCGCGACTGGCTGTAGCTCGAAGCTTGCGCCGGGTAACGTCCGGCGCGGCTCCCGTCAGGTGCGATCATGGGCTGCATGACCCACCCGGGGATACACAGTGTCTGACCGCAGCGGTCGCGAGGTGCTCGAGGAGTGGCGCGGGCTGATGGAGTCGGCGGTGTCCTCTGCGGCATCCGCTGCCGGGCGCCCCGATCTCCCGCGCGAGCTGCTGGGGGCGATGCAGAACCAGATGGCTCAGATGCAGCGGGTCGTCGACCGTGAGCGCCTGCAGGGCAGCGAGCTCGCCGCTCGCATCCTCGGTCCCATAGACGCTGTTCTCGATCTGCTCGAACAGGGCGGCGCGACGCTGCGCAGCGAGGCTGAAGCGCTCGAGACGGCAGGGCGGGCGCTGCAGGAAACTGCCGGGCTGATGAAGCGCCAAGCCGAGCTGTTCGAGCAGACGATCGGTGCACTGCGCGAGCCGGCAGAGCTGGCCAAGGCCGCCGCCGGCCTCGGCCGTCGCTCGCGCAAAGCGCGCACCGGCGCAGCCGCGACGCGTAGCGGCGCGGCCGAGCGCCCGAGCAATGCGACCAAACCTCGGCATCCGCCCAAGCGGGCGAGTAGCGGGGCCAAACCGGCGGACGGAGGGGTCAAGCCGCCGAGCGGCGGGGCCAAACCGGCGGCCAGCGCCGCCAAGCGTGGCGCCGCCAAAGGGCAAAGCGGCGGGAAGCAAAGCGGCGGGAAGCAATCTCCCGGCGCTGCAGCCAAGCGCCAGACGCGCGCCACCAAACGGTAAGTCGCTAACCGCGCGCGGCGGCGGTTGGGCTCGACTGCCGTCCACGCGTCCAGCCCACTCACGCGACGCTCGCTGCATGGGCGAGAATGCCTCAGTGACCGACGCCCAGATCCCGCTCGGCGGCGAGGACCGTGCGATCCTCGAGCTGGAGTGCCGCACGATCGCGGGGCACACGTGCAAGGTGGTCCGGCTCGCCGCCGGGGAGCGGGGTGGGCTCGAGCTCGAACGGCTGCGCGAGCGCATCGCCGAGCGTATCGCCCTTGCGCCGGCGCTCACGCGCAGGCTGGGTGGCAGCGCTCAAGCGCCGGCATGGGTCTCCGACGGCGAGTTCGAACTGAACGAGCACGTCGTGGCCGCTCCGGTCGAGCGCGCACTCACGCAGCCCGAGCTGCGGGCGCTTGTCGCGGAGCTGTTCGAGCAGCGCCTGGACCGCGCGCGCCCGCTCTGGCGGATCGATGTAGCTCCGCTGCATGACGGCGGCACGGCGCTGATCTGGCGGATCCACCACGCGCTCGCCGACGGCACGGCGTCGGTTCGTTACGCTCGCGCGCTGCTGTGGGATGACAGACTGCGAGTCGACGATGAGCTCGGCGCAGGCACACGCCGCGCATGCGGCCGACGAGGTGCGCCGCCGCGCGCACCTGGCAGGCTTCCTGCGCCGTGAGTACGCACGCGGCGAGTGCCGCTCGCCGTTCGACGGCACGATCGGCACGCGCCGCGAGGTCGCCTTCGCCGCCGTGCCGTTGAGCGCGCTGCACGAAGCGGCGAGGACGCTCGACGGCGCGACGGTCAACGACGCCGTGCTGAGCATCGTCGCCGGCTCTGTCGGGCGCTGGGTGAGGATGCGCCACGGGGACCTGGGAACGATCCGCGTGCAGGTGCCCGTGAGCCTGCATCACGAGGGCGACGCGCTCGCCAATAACGACTCGTTCTTCTCGGTCGGGCTGCCGCTCAATGAGCCGGACCCGGTCGCGCGGCTACGTGCCACGCACGCCGCGACGAGCGAGCGCAAGCTCGATCGGGACGCCGAGTACCGCGAGCACCTGCTGCACGAGCTCTCCGGCGTGCCGCCGCTCGAGCAGCTGCTCACGCGGATCGAGCGCAACCCGCGACGCTTCGCGCTGAGCGTCTCCAACGTGCCCGGACCGCGCGAACCGGTCAGCGTGCTCGACGCGCCCGTCGCGCACCTGCACTCGATCGCGGAGATCGGCGAACGCCACGCGCTACGCGTCTCGGCTACCTCGCTCGCCGGGCTCTTGTGCATCGGTCTCTGCGCCGACCCCCACCTCGTCGACCGGCTTCACCTGATGGCCGAGGGGATCGAGGCCGAGGCGCAGGAGTTGCTCGACGCCGCCGGCGTCGTCGCGTAGCCCCGACGCCCAGGTAACGGCAGGAGTTCGCCGACATAGGCTGAACGTGTAGGCGAATTCAACCGACCGCGCGGACGCACGAGCTGCGCGCCAACGATTCGGGGGTCGACGGTGGACAGGAAGAAACTGGTTCTCACGGCGATGATCTTTGCCGTCGCGATGCTGTTCATCGATCAGACGATCGTGGCCCTCGCGATCCCCAATCTGCAGCACGAGCTGCACCTGTCCGCGACCGGCTCGCAGTGGATCGTCAACGGCTACCTGCTCTCGCTCTCGGCCCTGTTCGCGCTGGGCGGCAAGGTCGCCGACGTATATGGCCCCCGACGTATGGTCACGATCGGAGTGATCGCCTTTGCGCTGTGCTCGGCGCTGTGCGGAGCGACGCCGACGGGCTCGATCGCCGAGACCTGGATGATCGTCTTTCGTGTGCTCCAGGGCGCGGCCGCCGCGATCCTGTTCCCGGCGGCGCTGGCGATCGTCGTCGCGAGCTACCCCGTGCAGGAACGCGGCAAGGCGCTCGCCGTGTTCTTCTCGATCACCGGCGCGCTCACCGCCGTTGGCCCGATCGCGGGCGGCTATCTGACCGAATGGACGTGGCGCTCGATCTTCTGGATCAACATCCCTGTCGCGATCGTCGCACTCGTCCTGATCGCCAAGTCGAAACCCCACGAGGAGCGCAGTCGGTCGCGGATCGACGTACGTGGTGCGCTGCTCGTCAGCGCAGGCATGGGCATCGCCGTGCTCGGCCTGCAGCAGGCCGGCGTATGGGGATGGGACAGCGTCGCGACCTGGCTGTGCCTGATCGCCGGGCTCGCGCTGCTGGCGGCGTTCGTGCGCTTCGAGTTGCGTGTAGCCGACCCGCTCGTGCCGATGAGGCTGTTCGGCGATCGCGCGTTCATGGTCGACAACGTCGTGCTCTTCCTGCTCTCGGTCTGCTTTGTGCCGCTGTTCTTCTTCGCCAGCCTCTATGCGCAGATCGCGCTCGGCGAAAGCGCGGGTGAGGCCGGGCTGTACATCCTCGTGTTCTTCATCGGCTTCACGATCGGCGCGCAGCGTGGCGGGCGCCTGCTCGACAGTCAGGGTGCTCGCCCGACGGTCGTGCCCGGCTGCGCGATCGCCGCCGTCGGCTTCTGGCTGTGGGGCGAAGCGCTCGACGACCTGTCCTTCAACGAACAGTGGTGGCGCCTGGCGATCGCCGGGCTCGGCGTCGGCATGGTGCTCGGCCCGGTCAGCACGGATGCGCTCAACCGCGCCGCGCACGCGACGTATGGCGCCGTGACGGGCCTCACGCAGACCGTGCGTAACTTCGGCGGCAGCCTCGGCCTGGCCGTGCTCGGCTCGATCCTGATCACCGAGAACGTCTCGCGCGTGGAGAAGACGCTCGGCCGGGTGGGCGTGCCCAAGTCGCGAGCCGACGAAGTCGCGCATGCGATCTCCGGTGCGGCCGGCGGCGCGGGCAGCGGCGCGCCGGGCGGAGAACGCGCATCGCATGCGATCACGCATCAGATCCAGCTCGACTTCGCCCACTCGACCCAGACCGTGATCTATGGCATGGCCGGGGCGATGGCGCTCGCCTTCATCGTCGCAGCACGCGCGATGCCGGGCGGCAAGGCCGAGCAGGTGGAGGTCCTCAGCGGCGCGGACTCGGCACCGGGGATCGGCCCTGCGCAGGCCGGCAGCGGGTAGACGTCGGCACGCTCGCGCTGGAGCGGGTTTCGATCCGTACTCAGCGACCGTTGGTGCCGACGGCGACCAGCGCGGGCTCGTCGCCGAGCTCCTCCAACTCGGGCTCCACCGGGCCTACACGCGGGACGAGCAGGCCCGCGAACAGGCACACGAAGAGGAAGCCCGTCGCCATCAGGAAGGTCAGCGTGAAGCCGGTCACGGCAGGCTCGCCTTTGGCCGTGTGGGCGGCGATGAACGTCGCCGAGAGCTGACCGCCGAGCGCGCCGCCGAGCGTGCGCATGACCGTGTTCATGCCGCTCGCCACGCCCGTCTGCCGGTTGGAGACCGACTGCACGATCAGGTTGCCGAGCGCCGCGAAGGCGAGCCCGATGCCGACGCCGAGCAGGCCGGCCGCGACGAGCAGGTCGTAGGGGTGGTCGTGCGTGATCGACAGCAGGGCGAACGAGGCCGTCGTGAAGGCCGTGCCCGCCAGCAGCGCCGCGCGCGAGCCGAAGCGCGCCGAGATTCTCCCGGCGTAGACGCCGAGGATCGTCATGCCGATCGTCGACGGCAGCAGATAGAGGCCCGAGACGACAACGGAGGCGCCGAAGCCGAATCCCGTGCTCTTCGGCAGCTGCGCGAACTGCGGCAGCACGATGAACGAGGAGTACATGCCGGCGCCGAGCAGGAAGGCGGCGAGGTTGGTCGTCCACACGCCGCGGATGCGCATCATCGTCATGTCGATCAGCGGGTTGGCGCTGCGCACCTCGACGGTCACCCACAGCGCCGTGACAGCCAGGCCGGCGGCGATCAGGCCGAGCGTCTTCGGCGAGCCCCAGCCCCATGCGGTCGTCTGCGAGATCGCCAGCAGCACCACCGAGATGCCGGCCGTCATCAGCGCCGCGGCGATCCAGTTGATGCGCCCGGGCATGCGCACGGGAGACTCAGGGATGAAGCGCCACGTAGCCACGATCGCGATCAGCGTTGCCGCCAGCGGGATCCAGAACAGCCAGTGGTAGTTGAGGTGCTCGACGATCACGCCCGACAGCACGATGCCGATGCCTGCGCCGACGCCGAGGATCGCCGAGAGCAGGCCGATGCTGCCGGCGACCTTCTCGCGCGGGAACTCGTCGCGCACGATGCCGAAGGCGAGCGGGAAGATGCCGCCGCTGGCCCCCTGGATGAAGCGCGCGAGGATGATCACGCCGAGCGAGCTCGAGACCGCGGCCAGCAGTGTCCCGGCGGCGAGGATCACGAGCGTCACGAGCAGCAGGCGCTCCTTGCCGTACATGTCGCCCAGGCGGCCGAGGATCGCCGTGCCGACGGAGGCCGAGAGCAGGTATGCGGTCAGCAGCCACGTGATCCCGTCCTCGCTCGTGTGCAGTGCGCGCTGCATCGTCGGCAGCGCCGGCACGACCGAGGAGCTGAGCATCGCATAGGCGATCCCCGCCAGCGACAGGACCACCAGGATCACTGTCGGGTGGGTGCGATGTGTTGTCGGCGAGCTCATGCGGGGATGATTGCGCGCGTCGCTTCGGCGGACCCCGCTCGCCGTTCGCCCCGCGGCGTGCTTCCACAGTAGCGAGGCGACCGACTCGGCGCCGAAGCTGAGAAGAACCCGCAGAACCGCACTGCTGAGCGCGGCCTCGCGCCGTGGCGCGCTCAGGCGGGTGCGACGGCTACGGCGTGGTTGGAGCGGATCAGCCCGTCCGGGTCCCAGCGGTGCTTGACCTCGCCCAGGCGATCGCAGACGGCGGGCGGGAGGATCGTGTCGACGCCGCACTCGCGCTCGGCGAAGTTGAAGTAGCCGCCGTCGGCCGACCACGGCGCCATCGTCTGCTCGAGGCGATCGAGCGATCGATCGATCGCCTGGCCCAGCTCGGGGGTCATCGGCAGTCCGATCCCGAACATCAGGTAGTCGGCGTCGAGCTTGGCGAGCGCGCCGGCGTTCTCGCCCTCGCGCCCGAGCGCCCCACCGATGTGGCGCAGCTCGGCGAGCAGCAGCGGCGATCCGGCCTCGGGTCCGACGGCGCCGACGAAAGCCTCGATCGCCTCGTCGGGCAGCTGCTTGATCAGAGCGTGATGACCGAGGCCCGGCACCGGCTGCTCGGGATCCATGTGGATTTTCGAGAGCGCCTCGGCCGGGATCTGCGCGAAGGTGTCCATGATCGGCTCGCCGATCTCGCGCAGCGGCGCGATCAGCGCTTCCCCCTCGGCCTGACTGCCGATGAAGGCGGCGTCGATCGTGATCAGCGGACGGTCGCGCAGCGGCTCGGGCACGTCGGGCAGCGGCGGCGGGCGCAGGAAGCGCACGATCGAGGTGATCTCCTCGGGAACCGTCTTCGTCCAGTCGCGGTAGGCGCGAATCGCGTCGACGCCGAGCTCGGCAGGCAGGATCGTGATGCCCGCGTAAAGCTCCGGAATCGGCAGCAGCGCGACGTGCAGAGCGGTGACGATCGCGTAGCAGCCGCCGCCACCGCGCATCGCCCAGAAGAGGTCCGCGTCGCGCTCGGCGTCCACGCGCCGGATCTCGCCCGCGGCCGTCACCAGCTCGATCGCGATCACGCGGTTGCAGGCAAAGCCGTAGCGGCGCCCGAGCCAGCTCAGGCCGCCTCCAAGCGTGTAGCCGACTACGCCGACGTCCGGTGCCGAGCCGGGCAGCGAGCAGAGGCCCTTCGCCTGGCTGGCCGCGCCGAGCTCCATCGCCAGTACTCCGGCCTCGACGCGCGCCGTCTGCGCCTCGCCGTCGACCTCGACCCCGCGCATCCGCTCGGTCTTGACAAGCAGCGTGTTCTCGAGCGAGCCGAGCGCGACGGCTCCGTGGCCGGTGCCCTGCGCAGCGACCTTCAGCTCGTGCTCAGCCGCGAAGCGCACCGTCTTGGCGATGTCATCGGCGCTCTCGACGAGCACGACCGCCTCTGGATGCTGGGCGGCCGCGAGATTCCAGGCCATGCGCGCAGCGTCCCAATCGGCGTCGCCCGGGCGCACCACAGAACCGGAAATCGACAGCTCCCCCAGGCTCATGGCCGCGGACTCTAGGGGAAACGTCCGCGACGCGCAAAGGCCCAGAACGGGTCCTCTCGGACACGGTGGGACGCCCCGGATGCGAGGGTGTCCATTTCCGCGCCGCCCGTTCGTCGTAGCTACGAAACTGTCCTGAAACTCCCAGAAGGAGAAACCCATGACCTACCTGCTGCAGATCTACTCATCGATGGCGATGTCCGACTACGAGGCGCTCTCCGAGCAGGAGAAGAGCGCGCTCACGGGCGAGTACATGGCGATCGCCCAGACGCCAGGCGTGCTCGGCGGCCACCAGCTGCAGGGGCCCGAGACGGCGACGACCGTGCGCGTGCAGGACGGGCAGACGCTCACCACCGACGGGCCCTTCGCCGAGACTAAGGAGGCCGTCGGCGGCTATTACCTGTACGAGGCAGACGACCTCGATGCGGCGATCGAGCTGGCCGCACGCATCCCCGCGGCGCGCATGGGCGGCGCGATCGAGGTGCGCCCGGTCGTGGAGCGCTGACCATTCGCGGCCGACCGAGTCCGCCCACGCCGGGAGGCGGCTTTGAGCTCCTCTTCCGCGAGGAGTGGGGCCGCGTGCTGGCGACCCTGATCGGCTTCCTCGGCGACTTCGACCTCGCCGAGGAATCCGCCCAGGAGGCCTTCGCGATCGCCGCCGAGCGCTGGCCGCGCGAAGGGTCGCCGGCCAACCCGGGCGCGTGGCTGACGACGACGGCGCGCAACCGTGCGATCGACCGCATCCGCCGGGAGCGCACGCTCGCGGCCAAGACGCGAATGCTCGACGTGCCCGAGATGACGGAGGACCCGATGGAGCTGAGCGAAGAGAGCCTGTTCGCAGACGAGCGGCTGGAGCTGCTGTTCACGTGCTGTCACCCCGCGCTCGCGACCGAGGCGCAGGTTGCGCTCACGCTGCGCACGCTCGGCGGCCTGAGCACGGAGCAGATCGCGCGTGCCTTCCTCGTGCCCGAGGCGACGCTCGCCAAGCGGCTCGTGCGCGCCAAGCACAAGATCAAGGCCGCCGGGATTCCCTTCCGCGTGCCCCCCGATCACCTGCTGCCCGACCGGCTCGTGGCCGTGCTCGCCGTCGTCTACTTGATCTTCAACGAGGGCTACGGAGGGCGCGGCGAGCTCGCAGCCGAGGCGATCCGTCTGGGCCGGGCGCTCGTCGAACTGATGCCCGACGAAGCCGAGGTGCACGCGCTGCTCGCCCTTATGTTGCTGCACGACGCACGCCGCGAGGCGCGCTTCGACGGGGATTCCGTTGTGCTGCTCGCCGAGCAGGACCGCTCGCTGTGGGACGAGGGGCAGATCGCGCAGGGGCGTGCCTCGCTGCGGCGTGCCATGGCGCTCGGCGGCAGCAGCGGCAGCAGCGGCAGCAGCGGCAGCAGTGGCATGGGCAGGGGCGGGCCGTATGCGTTGCAGGCACAGATCGCGGCGCTGCACACAGAGCCGTCGCGTGACTGGTCTCAGATCGCCGCGCTGTATGGGCGGCTCGCGGCGCTGACCGGCTCGTCGGTGGTCGAGCTGAACAGGGCCGTGGCGCTGGCCGAGGCGGGCGATCCGGCGGCGGCGCTCGCGCTGGTCGAAGGCCTCGAGCTGGACGGCTACCACTACCTGCACGCCACACGGGCCGAGCTGCTGCGCCGGCTCGGTCGCGACGAGGATGCGCGCGCCGCCTACGAGCGCGCGCTCGAGCTCGTCCACGCGGACTCCGAGCGCAGCTTCCTGCAGCGCAAGCTGGCCGAGCTCGAGCGCGACTGATCGGCTGCTCAGGCGGGCGGTGAGCCGAGCAGCGCGCCGCTGACGATCTCGGGCGCTTCGAGCTGCGGCCAGTGGGCGACGTGGTCGAGTGCGAGCAGCGGCGCTCCGGGCAGGCGCTGTGCGATCCGTTCGGCCATGTGCGCGCCGGAGACGGGGTCGAGCATGCCCCAGATGAACTGCAGCGGCACGTCGGTCTGCTCGAGCGCGTCAACCCAGCGCTGTTCGTGGCGTTCGCGGTCGGCGATGTAACAGATCAGCAGGTGCCCGATGCGCTGGCCGTCGTCGCGGTGCATGGCCCGCCACATCTCGGCGCTGTCGGGGGCGGCATCGTAGCTCTCGGCGAACGTCGGGCCGATGCCGGCGGTGAACAGCTCCTCGCTCATCAGCTCGCCGATGCGCGGCCCATGCTCGGGATCGAGCAGCGCGTCCTGCGTCGGCTGGCGGCGGTGGAGGTCGGGGTAGATGCCGCCGTTGAGCAGATGCACGAAGCGCAGCTCGACGGCGAGCGCGCCTTCGGCGCGGCGCGCGAGCAGCTCCTGCGTGACCGACACGGCGTAGTCGTGGGCGACAAGGATCGTCTCGGCGATTCCCTCGCGCTCCCACAGCGCTTGCACGAGGTCGGCCTGCTCGTGCAGCGAGTACTCGTGCTCGGGCGGCTTCGATGATGCGCCAAAGCCGAGGAAGTCGGGCATCAGCAGCGCGTGGCGCTCGGCCAGCGCGGGCGCGACCTTGGCCCAGTCGTGGGAGGAGCTGGGGAAGCCGTGCAGCAGTGTCATGCTCGGCCCGTCACCGAGGCGGCGCAGGAAGATCGCGCGCTCGACGCCGCTCAGTCGAAGTGGCACGTGCTCGCCGGCGTCCCACCACGGCTCGATCCGCTCGCTCATGCGGCTCGGCGAGCGCGCTGCTTGGCGACGGCCTCGCGCACGGAAGCGGTGACGGCGGTGCCGGCGACTTCGATCGGCTCGGTGCTGCGCAGTGCACGCGAGAGCACAAAGGCGCCCTCGAGCGCTGCGATCAGCTCGAACGCGAGCGTGCGCGAGCGCTTGCGCGGCAGGCCGCATTCGACCAGGCGCGCGGCGGCGCCGTCGACCCAGCCGTTGAACACGTCGGCGCACGCTTGGCGCATCGGCTCGCTCGTGCTCGAGACCTCGAGCGCGACGGTCGCGATCGGGCAGGCGTCGGCATAGTCCGATTCGCGCACGCTCACGGCGGCGGCGGCGAAGAAGTTGCGCGTCGCCGCAACCGGGTCCTCGCCGGGCTGGTAGAAGGCGTCGATCAGCTGCCCATAGAGGGCGCCTGAGGTGCGGATCACCTCCTCGCCGAGCTGCTCCTTACCACCCGGGAAGAAGTGGTAGAGCGATCCGAACGGTGCACTCGCCTCGGCGACGATCTGCTTGACACCGGTGCCGGCAAAGCCTTGCCGACGGAACAGCTCGGCGCTGCGTTGAACGATCCGCACCCTCGTCTCCGTTGCCATGCGGACAATGATACGGTACGTCCACTAGAGCGATCTATCTATTTTTAATTAATAGAAAAAGGAGTCGGCGTAGATGCCCGAGATCGAGCTGACAGCGGGGACGATCGAGTACGAGGACACAGGCGGCGAGGGCCCCACGCTGTTGCTGCTCGGCGGCCTGATCATGGACGGCTCGCTGTGGGACCCGCTGGTGGCTGAGCTGCGCGGCGAGTTCCGCTGCGTCGTGCCGACGCTGCCGCTCGGGGCGCACCGCAAACCGATGCATCGCGACGCCGACCTTTCGCTGGCCGGCTTCGCGCGGATGATCGCCGAGCTGCTGGAGCGCCTGGATCTGCGCGACGTGACGCTCGTGCAGAACGACCACGCGGCGGCGCTCGTGCTGGCCGGCGAAGGAGACGCGCAGCCGGAGCGCGTCGCGCGCCTCGTGATCTCTTCGTGCGAGTCCTTCGAGAACTACCCGCCGGGGCTGCCGGGCAAGAACGCGAGGCTGACGGCGTGGCTGCCCGGTGGCTCCTTCCTGGCGGGCCAGGCGATGCGGCTCGGGCCGCTGCGCCGCTCGCCGATCGGCTTTGGTTGGATGGCCAAGCACCCGCTGGGAGACGAGCTGCTCGACCGCTGGTTTGCGCCGCTGCAGACACAGCGCGGAGTCCGCCGCGACTTCCGCCGCTACGTAACCGGCGGGCGGCGGCGGGAAATGGTCGAGTTCTGCGAGCGCTTGCGCGGCTTCAAGCGCCCAACACTGGTCGTGTGGACGCCCGAGGACAAAGTGCAGCGCCCCGAGCACGGGCGACGCTTCGCCGAGCTGCTCCCGGACGCTCGCCTGGTCGAGATCGCCGACAGCTACACGCTGATCATGCGTGATCAGCCGCAAGCCTTCGCCCGCGCCATTCGCGAGTTCGTGCAGGAGAGGGCCGCCGCGAAGTCCGCAGCTTAGGGCACTCCATCCTGCGCGGCCTCGCTCGCCAAATTCGTCATCCCCTTTCGCGCGCCCCCTGTCCAGAGGTGGCGCGCTCCCTGTCCAGAGGTGCCGTCCCGAGGCTCGCCGGCCGCAAGCCCGGCTCGCCGTGCGAGGATTCAGGCGATGGCAATTCGCCTGTTGATCACGTGGTTCTCAAACTGCCTGGCGCTGCTCGTCGCCGCCGCCGTGATCCCGGCGATCGGCTACAGCGAAGACTTCGGCACGCTGCTGCTCGCGGGCGCGATCCTGGGCGTCGTCAACTTCATCGTGCGCCCGTGGATCATCCTCTTCACGCTGCCCGCCGTGATTCTCTCGTTTGGGCTGGCGCTGCTGGCGATCAACGCGCTGATGCTGTGGCTGACAAGCAAGATCGTCGACGGCTTCACGGTGGGGCGCTTCTGGTCGACCGTCGGCGGGGCGCTGATCGTGTGGGTCGTCAACGCGACGCTCAAGCGCCTGCAGCGCCGCCCGCAGCGCGAGCAGGACGCGGCCGGGTGGGACCGGTGGTGAGCACTCCGTGTCGCTGCTGCTCGTCAAGCTGACGCTCGCGCCCGCGCTCGTCGTCGGCTCCTCGCTCGCCGGTCGCCGCTGGGGGCATGAGGTGGCGGGTCTGCTCGTCGCGCTGCCGCTCGTGGCCGGCCCGATCCTCTTGATCACCGAGCTGGAGCACGGCAGGCACTTCGCCGCCGGGGCCGCTGCGGCAGCGCTGCTCGGGCTGGTGGCGCTGGTGTGCTTCGTCGTCGTCTTCGCGCATGTCGCCCGCCGAGCCGGCTGGCTCGGCGCCGTGCTCGCTGGATGGGCCGCGTTCATCGCAGTCGCGCTGGTCTTCGGGCAGGCGTCGATCGCGGCCGGGTTCGGCCTCGCGCTCGCCGCCGGCGCCTTCGCGCTCGCGCCGCGGCTCTTGCCGGCCGATCCGCACGAGCGGGATCTGCCGCTGGCCGAGCTGCCCGGCTGGGATCTGCCGGCGCGCGCCGTGGCCACGGCGCTGCTCGTGCTCGGCTTGACCGGCGCCGCCGCCGGGCTCGGGCCGGCGCTGACGGGCGTGCTCACGCCGTTTCCGGTCTCCAACACGGTGCTCGCCGCGTTCGTACTCGTGCTCGAGGGACCTGTGCAGCTCGACGACTTCTTCCGCGGCTTCCTGCGCGGTGCCTATGGCTTCGCCGTGTTCTGCTTCCTCGTCGCCGTGCTCGTGATCCCGCTCGGGGCGCTCGCGGCCTTCCTGATCGCGCTGTGCGGGGCGGTGCTTACGCAGGGGGTTGCACGTGCGCTCGCGCAGGCGCGCGGCGGGCGGAAGATCGGGGGGAGAGGCGGCGGCGACGTCGCCGGCTCATCCCGCTCGGCTACTGGTTCAGCCCGAGCGAATCCATGATTTCACCGAACGTTTCGACTTCGAACGCTTCGATTTCGGCGATCGCTTCTTCGTAGCGGCGCGCGCGCTGCACGAGCGCCTTCAGTGAAGATGGCACCAAGCGCGCAAGCTGTCCCGGCATGAAGCCCACGCCGACGTAGTTTTCATAGAACGTCTGCTTGAAGTGGACGGTGGTGGCCGGCAGCGCCGTGTACCCGCTCGCCTTCCACGCGCGCAGGTCGCCACACACGTCGGGCAGCGGCGTGCGCACCTCGGCGAGGCCCTTGCGCGCGTATGAGTGCACGGTGCGGGTCAGCGCGGCGTTGCTCCAGCTCAGTTTCGACACGGTGCGCGAGAACTTCGTGGCCGCCGCCAGGCCCGGCTGGTAGCCGACGATCGTCATCGCCCCGATCACCTCCCATGTGAGCTTTTCAGAGTCTTCGTTCTGCGGTGAGCCGGCGACGACGCTCCCGCATTCGCTGCGCAGGCGCTGGCGCAACGCCGCGATCTTGACCCGGGCGCTCGGCGAGAGCCGGTGCCCGGCGCTGACGAGCGCGTAGTTGGCCTGCACGTAGGCTTCGGTCGTTGCCACGTCGGAGGCTGCGAGCGAAGGGGAAGGCAACATCGCCGCGCACGATCCGAGCGCAGCGAGCGCCGCCGACAGCGTGAACGCAGTCCCTCTCACCAATGCTGAGCCTACTCCCCTGCCGGACGATTTGAGCTGTCTCGGGTCTTGCGCAGAGGCTTGACAGCGCCAGAACGTGAGGCGTTTTGAAGCAACTCTTACATTCCCTACCGGCGAATGTGGCACCCTTCCGGCCTCGACATCGGCTGGCTGAGGAGGTGAGTCCGGTCGGTGCCGTGCACCCAGACATGCGCCGCAACGTACTCATCATCCTGGGCGCCGCCGCGCTCGTGTGGGGCGCGCTCGCGCTCGCGCTCGATTCGCCGAGCTTGAAACTGGCCTCGTCGGGGTCGAATGCGAGCGAGGCCGTCTCGCCGGCGTGCCTGCCGACGAGCATCGACCACACGGCCGCGTTGGCCGGTACGCAGATCGACGTCTCGCCCGCTCCCGAGACGGATTCCGCCAACACGCGCACGCAGATCAGCTTCCTCGGTGCGCCGGCCGCGCAGATCCGCGACGTGTCGGTCGCCGGCGCCCACAGCGGCGCCCACCCAGGCCGCCTCCGCGCGTACTCGCAGGGCGACGGCGCGAGCTTCCAGCCCGA
Source organism: uncultured Solirubrobacteraceae bacterium (assembly GCA_963704495.1). Lineage (GTDB taxonomy): Bacteria > Actinomycetota > Thermoleophilia > Solirubrobacterales > Solirubrobacteraceae > Palsa-744. The sequence goes on from OY969911.1 coordinate 780,981, forward strand.
CAGGCCGTTCGTGGCCGGCGAGAGCGTGTCTGTGCGGGCCCTCGTCGGAGCGGGCGCCGGCAAGCGGGTCTCGTTCCGGTTTCGCGTCGACACTCCGTATTCGACGGCCAACACGACCGACTTCGCCAACCTCCCCGCGGCGCCGGCCGACTATCAGAGCTTCTACTCGCTGCCCCGCATGCATCCGCCGGTGATGACCGTCACCACGCCTGACCGCGATCCTGCCTCGGGCGATGTGTTCACGACCAACGGTCCCGGCCCGGGTCAGTACGGGCCGCTGATCTACACGCCGCAGGGGCGGCTCGTCTGGTTCGATCAGCTGCCCCAAGGCGAAGCCGCCGAGAACCTCTCCGTCCAGCAGTACGAGGGCCGGCGCGTCCTGACCTGGTGGCGCGGGCACGTGCTCTCGCTCGGCTTCGGCCAGGGCGAAGACATCGTGATGAACAGCAGCTACCAGCCGGTTGCGAAGGTCACCGGCGGCAACGGCCTGCCGGCCGACCTGCACGACTTCCGGCTCGCCGCCCACGGCGTCGCCTACATCACCGCCTACAACCCGATCCACTGCGATCTCTCCTCGGTGAGCGGCTCGGCGGGCGGCGCGATCGTCGACACTGCAATCCAGCAGATCGACATGAAGACGGGCCTCGTGCGCTGGGAATGGCACAGCCTCGACCACATCGGCGCCGACGAGTCCGAAGTCGAAGCGCCCAACGGCCGCTCGCCGTGGGACTACTTCCACATCAACTCGATCGATCCGCAGCCCGACGGCGACCTGCTGATCTCGGCGCGCAGCACGTGGGCCGGCTACCTGCTGCAGAGCGGCAGCGGCAAGATCCTGTGGCGCCTGGGCGGCAACAAGAGCTCGTTCAAGATGGGCCCTGGGACGAAGGTGGCATGGCAGCACGATGCTCGCCTGGCGGCGGACGGCGAGATCACGTTCTTTGACGACGGCGCCAACCCACCGATCCACAGCCAATCACGTGGCCTGCGCATAAAGCTCGACCTCAAGACACGCCAGGCGCGTCTGCTGAAGGCTTACGTCCACGCCGATCCGCCGCTGCTGGCCGCCAGCCAGGGCAACATGCAGACGCTCGCCAACGGGAATGCGCTCGTCGGCTACGGCGGCGTGCCCGCGATCAGCGAGTACGCGCGGGACGGCTCGCTCGTGTTCGACGCCCACCAACCGTTCGACATGTCCTTCTATCGCGCCTTTCGCTTCCCTTGGAGCGCTCGTCCGAGCACCCCGCCGACGGTGCTCGCCAGCCTCAACGACACCGAAGAAGAGACGATCGTGCACGCCAGCTGGAACGGCGCCACCGACGTGTCCTCGTGGCGCGTGCTCGCCGGCGAGCAGCCCGGCTCGGTGAAAGCGCAGGCCGTGATCCCGATCAGCGGCTTCGAGAGCTCGGTGACGCTGCCCAGCAAGCACTCCTACGTGGCCGTGCAGGCGCTCGACGCGGCCGGCGATGTGCTCGGCACGTCGAAGACGAACGCCGTGATCGGCTACTACACCTCGCTGCGGAGCTCCGGGAAGTCCGGGTGAGGCGGGTCGCCGCAAGCGGCCCTGCCCGTCTGCCGGGCTCCGTCCGGGTGAGTCTTAGTACGCGGGTTTGGACTTGTGCTTCTTGGTCGTCGTCGTGCTCGTCGGCGTCTTTGAGCTCGTCGGCGTCGAGCTCGTCGAGGACGAGGAGGACGAGCTGCTCGAGCCGCACCCGGCCACCGCGACGGTGCTCGCCAGCACGGCCAGCGCCGTTAGGATGGCGGTCAGTGGCGTTCTTCTCATGGGGCGGGCTCCAATCGTCGCTCGTGGGCTCGGCGGCCCACCCTACCAAGCACTTGCGACACCTCTCGCCGGTCGGGCAGGGCCACTCGCGGCTCCGCGCAGCCAACGCGACAGCCGCCGGCTGTCGCCTGGTGGCGGGGCGGCACGCGTGAGCGTCGAGGCCACGGCGACCCCGGCAGTGACCGGTGCGCCCGCGGCCGAGAGCAATCGGGGCTCGGCGTGGCTGTTGGCCGTCTGCTGCGTGGCGCAGTTCATGGTCATCCTCGACCTGAGCATCGTCAACGTCGCGCTGCCCTCGATCCAGTCGAGCCTCGGCTTCACATCGCCGGAACTGCAGTGGGTCGTCGACGCATACGCGATCACGTTCGCCGGCTTCTTGATGCTCGGCGGCCGGGCGGCCGACCACTACGGACAGCGACGCACGTTCGTGATCGCACTCGTGCTGTTCGCCGTCACCTCGCTGATCGGCGGCGCCGCGCCGAGCCAGGGCTGGCTGATCGGCGGTCGCGCGGTCCAGGGCATCGCGGGCGCACTGATGGCGGCCTGCTCGCTGGCGATCATCACGGCGTCGTTTGAGCCGGGGCCGAAGCTGCACCGGGCGATCGGCATCTGGGCGATGATGAACGGGCTGGGGGGAGCCTGCGGCGTGCTGTTCGGCGGGATCATCGTCGAAGCGTTGAGCTGGCGCTGGGTGCTCTTGATCAACCCGCCGATCGCGCTTGGCGTGGCGATCGTCGCCTGGGCGGTCGTCACCGAGCGCGTGCGCAATCGCGAGCTGACCTTCGACCTGGCCGGCGCGCTGACGCTGACGATCGGGCAGATCATCCTCGTCTACGGCGTCGTCGAAGCCGGTCTGAAGGGGTGGAGCACGTTCGATGCGCTCGGCCCGATCATCCTCGGCATCGTGCTGCTCGGCGTGTTTGGCCTGATCGAGGTGCGCTTCGCCTCGAACCCCCTGATCCCGTTCAAGGCGCTGACGAAGACGCTGCAGGCTGCGAACAACATCGTGCTGCTGTTCAGCGCGGCGCTGTTCCCGATGTGGGTGCTGAGCTCGCTCTACCTGCAGCAGGTGCTCGGCCTCTCGCCGCTGCACACGGGGCTGATCTTCCTGCCGATGACGCTCGTGCTGATGCTCGTCGCCCAGCGCGCCGGCAAACTAGTGAATCTGTTCGGCGTGCGCCCGGTGCTCGGCGCCGGTCTGGTGATGCTGACCGCCGGCCTCTTGCTGCTCAGCTTGATCGGCTCCAGCGGCAGCGGGATCGTCTACGTGATGATCCCCGGCCTGCTCGTGGCCGCCGGAATCGCGATGTCGATCGTGCCGTCGACGATCGCGGCGACAACCGGCGCGAAGGAGGGCCAGGCCGGGCTTGCCTCGGGCCTCGTCAACACCTCGCGCCAGGTCGGCGGCGGCCTCGGCTTGGCGGTGCTGATCACGCTGGCCACGCAGCACACGACGCACCAGATCGGGACCGGCCGGCAGGTGCCGGAAGCGCTGACGCAGGGCTTTGCGCTGGCATACAGGATCGGTGCCGGCTGCGCCGGCGTGGCGGCGCTCTTGACGTTCCTCTCGCTGCCGGCGCCGGATGCGGCGGTCGCGAAGGGCGTGCGGCGCTTCGCGCTCGTGATCGGCTTGGTGCTCGCCCTGTTCGTTGGGCTGACGGCGGCATTCTCCGGCAACAAAGCGCCACCGGTTGGCCAGTTCACGACCCACGGCGCCTACAGCTACGTGTCGGCGCCGACGCTGCACCCGCCCGAAATCCGCCTCTCCAAGGACGCGCCGGCCGCGCAGCTCGCCCCGGGCTACATCTTCACGGCGAACTTCCTCGACCTCAACGAACCGCCGATCATCGGGCAGAGCGGGCCGCTGATCCTCGACCGTCACCTGCAGCCGGTGTGGTTCCAACCGGTGCCCGAAAAGGTCGTCGCCGCGAACCTCAGCTTGCAGACCTACCACGGAAAGCCCGCGCTCGCGTGGTGGCAGGGCAAGGTCACGAACACGGGCGCGACCGAAAGCGGCGAATACGTGGTCGTCGACCAGCACTACCGGCAGGTGGCGCGGTTGAAGGCAACCGGTGGGTGGGTGCTCACGCTGCACGAGATCGTGATCGACGGCGAGCACGCTTGGGTCACGGCGAACAAGAACATCCCGAAGAACCTCGCGAACTTCGGCGGCGCCTACAACGGCGCCCTGATCGACTCGGCCGTGCAGGAGTACGACCTGCGCACGGGCAAGCTCGAGCGCAACTGGGATGCGATCGACCACATCCCGCTGAGCCAGTCTGAGGCATCGCTGCCGACCAACGGCTTCCCCTGGGACGCCTACCACATCAACTCGATTCAGCTGATAGGAGAGGGCAAGTTCCTCGTCTCGATGCGCGACACCTGGGCGGCCTATCTCGTCGACATCGCGAGCGGGAAGATCGAGTGGACGCTCGGCGGCAACGACTCGAGCTACAAGTTCGGTCCAGGTGCTGCCTTTGAATGGCAGCACGACGTGGTGCTGCAGCCGGACTCGACGGTCAGCGTGTTCGACGACCATTGCTGCCGGCTGACCGGCGGCGGCACCTCGGTCGACCCGACGGGGCCGTCGCGGGGGCTGGTGCTGAAGCTCGACACGCAGACGCGCAAGGCGACGCTGGCGGCGCAGTACGGCAACAAAGGAGACTTTCGCTCCGAATACATGGGCGACACGCAGCCGCAGGCGAACGGCAACGTGTTCGTCGGCTGGGGCTCGGAACCGTACTTCTCCGAGTACGACAAAGCCGGCAAGCTGCTGTTCGAAGGCGAGCTGCCAGGTCCCAACGTGAGCTACCGGGCCACGCTCGAGCCGTGGGTCGGGGAGCCGCTGACGGCACCCGCCGCCGTGGCGCGCTCGGCCGGCGGCAAGACGTTCGTCTACGCGAGCTGGAACGGCGCCACGCGCCTGAGCTCCTGGCGGGTTCTTGCCGGCTCCGACGCCGGGTCGCTCGCGCCCGTCGCCACGCACGCGAAGGAGGGCTTTGAGACGGCGATCGAAGTGCCGCAGGGCCACCGCAGCTTCAAGCTGCAGGCGCTAGATGCCAAGGGACGCATGATCGGCAGCTCGCAGCCGTTCGCGCTCGGCTCATAGGGTCGGCGAATGCTCGCGCCGATGAGCTTGCCGCTCCGTCGCCGCTCGCGCTGCGCCCCTGCGAACCGGCACAGGGCCGCTCACGTGCCCGCTAGGATCACGGCGATGTCGAGCTCGCCAAGCCCGCTCAACCACCCACTCGGGCGGGCATAGCGTGCGCGTGCTGCGCACGGCCGGGCTCGCGCTCGGCTCGCTCTCGCTCGCCGTCGGCATCTGCGCCTGCGGTGGCACGACGCCCGCGACCTCGGCCACGCTGAGTGCGTCGGTCCGGGCGGCTGCTACGGGCGGCGTCGCCGTCTCGCCGCAGCCGGGCACGCCGGACGCGTCGGCCACTACGCAGATCAGCTTCCTCGGCGCCGCCGGCACGAAAGTCTCCGACGTGCGCGTGTCGGGCTCGCAGAGCGGCGCGCACTCAGGCGTGCTGCGCGCGTACTCGACGGGTACCGGCGAAAGCTTCCTGCCGAGCCATCCGTTCCGCGCCGGCGAGAAGGTGACCGTTCACGCGCAGGCGGGTGGCGCGGCGGTCAGCACGAGCTTTACGATCGCCCACCAGGCGCCCGTCAGCCAGAAGCAGTTTCCGCTCAACCCGGGCGACCCCAAGGCGGTCCAGCATTTCAGCTCGGCGCCGTCGCTGACGCCCTCGACGGTGCGCATCACGACCAAGGCCAAGCCGGGTGCCGCGCCTGGCGATCTGTTCCTCGCGCCCTATCAGGGCAAGGGCACGCCGGGGCCGATGATCGCCGAACAAGACGGCAGCCTGGTGTGGTTCAAACCGCTGCCCGCCGGTGAGACAGCGACGAACCTGCAGGTCCAGCAGTACGAAGGCAAACCTGTGCTGACGTGGTGGCAGGGGCGCGTGCTCGAGGTCGGCTTCGGCCAGGGAGCGATCGAGGTCTACAACACCTCCTACCAGCACGTCCGAACGATCCGGGCCGGCAACGGCTACCACGCCGACCTGCACGAGATCCACCTGACGCCGGAAGGCACGGCGTGGACCGACGACTTCGACCCGATCAAGATGAACCTGTCGAGCTCGGGAGGCAAATCCGACGGAGTGCTGACCGACTCGATCATCCAGGAGATCGACATCAAGACGGGCCTGGTCATGTGGGAGTGGCACGCGCTCGGGCACATCCCGCTGTCGGAATCGAACAACCCGGTGCCCAAATACAGCTACCCGTGGGACTACGTGCACATCAACTCGATCTCGCCGGGACCGAACGGCGACGTGCTGCTGTCCTCGCGCAACACCTGGGCGCTGTACGACGTGGACATCGCGAGCGGCCAGATCCGCTGGCGCCTCGGTGGCAAGCACTCGAGTCTCAAGCTCGGTGCCGGCACGCGCGAGTACTGGCAGCACGACGCCGAGTGGCAGCCGGGCGGGCTGATCTCGGTGTTCGACAACGGCTCGACCCCGCCGAAGGAGAAGCAGTCGCGCGGCATCCTGCTGAAGCCCGACGCGGCCGGCCACACGGTCACCCTCGTGAAGGCGTTCACGAACCCCTCGCGGACGCTGCTCGCGGCGAGTCAGGGCAACACGCTGAGCCTGCCCGGCGGCAACTGGCTGATGGGCTACGGCGGGCTGCCGAACTTCACCGAGTACGACTCCTCCGGCCACGTGCTGCTCGACGGCACGCTCGGCAAGAACGTGCAGGACTTCCGTACTTATCTGGCGCCGTGGAGCGCGACGGCACCGGGCAGGCCCTCGCTGTCGGCCAAGGCGGCCGGCGGCGCGGCCACTGTCGCCGCCAGCTGGAACGGCGCGACGAGCATCGCCTCCTGGCGCGTGCTGGCAGGAACTTCCTCGGGCTCATTGGCGCCGGTCGCAACGGTCGCCAAGGCGGGCTTTGAGACGACGCTGAAGGCGAGCACGGCGGGCCCGTACTTCGCCGTGCAGGCGCTTGACGGGTCGGGCAACGTGCTCGGCACGTCGGCCACGGTCAAGGGTTGAGCGCCCGGCGCTGCCGGCGCCGGCTGGGCGCTCGGCGGCGTGCGATGTCGCAGCGATCGGCAGCTCGACGGTTTGGCCGGCTAAGTGCGATCCCGATCCTGCCGGCGGCCACGGTTGCGCTGGCCACGGTTGCGCTGGCGACGGGCTGCTCCGGCGGCGCGGGCGCCGATCCGCGGGCCTCGGCGAGCAAGTTCCACGAACCGGCAATCTCGCCGAGCTGCGTGCCGCCGCGCCTGAACGTCTCGGCGGCGCTGGCGGGCGGGGGCGTGACGGTCTCGCCCGAGCCAGACTCGCGCGACGCGTCGGTCTCGACGCAGATCAGCATGCTCGGGCCGCCCGCGGCGGAGCTCTCGCACGTGCGCGTCAGCGGTGCGCAGAGCGGTGTGCACAGCGGTCGGCTGAAGCCCTACTCGCAGGGCAACGGCGCGAGCTTCGTGCCGAGCAAGCCGTTCACCCAGGGCGAGCGCGTCAGCGTGCGCGCCGAGCTTCGCGACGGCGCGCGCCGAGTCCCGTTCGCGTGGAGTTTCACGGCGGCGGTGCAGGACCACGGCGGCCACGCCGGCGGCAGCCCGCGCCCGGCGCCGCAGAAGGCCGTCTACCAGAGCTTCCATTCGCGCCCTGACCTGCAGCCGCCGACGGTCACGGTCACGGCGCACGCAGCCGGCGCGACCCCGGGTGAGATCCTCATCGCGCCCTACTCGGGCCCGGGCCAGTACGGCCCGATGATCCTCGACGAAGACGGCGCCGTCGTGTGGTTCAAGCCGCTCTCGCCGACGGGCACCCGCGCGGCCGACTTCCGCGTGCAGCAGTACGAAGGCAAACCGGTGCTGACGTGGTGGCAAAACCCGCTGAGCCATGGCGGCTCGAGCAAGGCGGGCGAGGTGCTCCTCGACAGCTCCTACCGACGGCTCGCCGTGATCCGCGCGGGCAACGGCTATCAGCCGGACCTGCACGAATTCCAGATCACGCCGCAGGGCACCGGCCTGATCACGGTCTACGACGGGATCGACTGCGACCTGTCGGCCGTCGGCGGCCCGCGCGACGCGGCCGTGGCGGACACGCTGCTGCAGCAGATCGACTTGAGGACGGGCCTGGTGATGTACGAGTGGCACAGCCTCGACCACGTGCCGCTGTCCGATTCCTACGCCTCGGCCAGGCATGCGAGCCGCACGACGCCGTTTGACTACTTTCACATCAACTCGATCGACGTTCAGCCCGAGGGCGACCTGCTGATCGACGCACGCAACACGTGGGCCGCGTACGACGTAGACGCGCACAGCGGGCAGGTGCGCTGGCGGCTCGGCGGCCGGCGTACGAGCTTTCGCCTCGGCCCGGGCGTGGCTACGGCCTACCAGCACGACGCGCGCCGTCGGCCCGACGGCACGATCACGTTCTTCGACAACGGCGCCACGCCCGCCGTGCACCCGCAGTCGCGCGCGATCGACGTGCGCTTGGATCAGACCGCGAAGACGGCGAGCCTCGTGCGCGAAGCCGTCCACCCGGGCAAGGCGCTCGTGGCGGGCAGCCAGGGCAACATGCAGGAGCTCTCGAACGGTGCCTGGATGGTCGGTTGGGGCGAGGTGCCCTACTTCTCCGAATTCAGTCCGGCGGGGGCGCTGCTCCTCGACGCGCACCTGCCCTCGACGTATGAGTCCTACCGTGCCTACCGCCTGCCGTGGAGTGGGCAGCCGAGCGACTCGCCGGCGCTCGCGGTCGTACGCTCGAGCTCGGCCCTGAGGGGCGCGGCCAAGGCGGCTGTGGAGGGACCGGCGACGGTCTACGCGAGCTGGAACGGCGCCACGCAAGTGGCGGCTTGGCGTGTGCTCGACAGGCTCCTCGCCGTCGAGCCTCGCGCCGGTGGCGAGCGCAGCGAGGTCGGGCTTCGAGACGGCGTCGCCGTGCCGAGGTTGGCGGCAGGCGCCTACGTAAAGGCGCAGGCGCTCGACGCTACGGGCGCCGTGATCGGCGCTTCGCGCGCGACGCGCGCCTAGCGCCGCGAAAGCCCGTTTCGCCGGTCGCCGCGCCGGGTTCCTCGAGGCCTTCGAAGGGTTTTTCGGCGCGTCGTTCGCGCACCGCCGCGGCGTTGAGCGAGGCCGCCTTGGCAACGAGGAAGTAGTCGCTGAAGCCGCGCGCGTGCGGGCCGTTCAGGCGTGGCGGCAGCGGGCCGCGCAGCTCCTTCTCGAGCGCCTGTTCGAAGGTCTGGCTGCAGCGCAGGCTCGCAGCGCGCTGTGCCCGGCGGCGTTGTGTAGCTCCAGGCGCCCGTCGTCGCTGGAGTAGTCATACAGCTCGTATTCCTGCCCCTCGGGGATCAGCTTCGATCCCGTCGGTCTGGCCAGTCGGAGTAGGTCGCGTACTTCGCATCGGGCGTGCGCACCGCGACGACGTGACGCGGCGCATCGGCGGCGTAGGGCTCGACCGCGAACTCCGTGACGGTCTCGTCGGTCGCGTGCAGCGACGAACGGACGCCCCGGTGCGGCGGGGTCGGCGAGCATCGCCGCGAGGTCGGCGCGCCCGGCGAGGTGGGCGTAGTGCGGTTCGCTGCGCCAGTCGTTCGAGCCCGTCGCGATCGTCAGCAGCAGCGGGGCGATGTCGACGCTCGAGGTGAGCTGCGCGCGGGTGGTTTCGCTCGCCTGGGTCAGCTCGCCGCGATGGTCCTTGACGAGCAGCGGCACGTGGATCGCCTCCTCATAGGCGCCCGCGCCCTTCCCGCGCAGCCCGTGCGAGCCGCCATACTCGCCGTGGTCGGAGGTGAACAGGACGACCGTGTTGGCGGCCACCGCGGGGTTGCTCTCGAGCGTGTCGAGCACGTGGCCGATGTGGCGGTCGACCTCGCGCTGCAGCTTGGCGTAGAGGTTGAGGAATTCGCTCCACAGCGCGATCAGCTTCGGGGCCTTCGAAGGGCACGGGGCCAAACGACGCAGCCGCCGTGTCCTGCAGTGAGCGCTGCAGCCGGGGCTTGTTGCGCTCGACCATCAGCTCGGGCGTCTCGAAGTTGGGCGGCAGCCCTTCGGTGACCGCGCTGCGCGCTCGCCTCGGGCGCGACGCGGTTGCTCCAGACGTACCACCAGGCGATGTCGTGCGGGTTGACGAACGACACGGTCGTGCACCACGGCTCGGCGCGGCGCTCGTGCTTGAACCACTTGGCGAACTGCTTGGCGATGTGCCCGTCCAGTTGCCAGCCCTGGCCGGGCGCGCCGTTGGGCGAGGGGAACGTGCCGCCGGCGAAGCCGTAGCGGGCGAGCGCGCGCTCGCCGCGCGCGCGACCCCAGTTGCCGTCGTGGTGGGTCAGGTGCCACTTGCCGTACCAGCGCGTGTGGTAGCCGTGCTCGCGCAGCATCGTGCCCCACGTGGGGAAGCCGGGGTCGAGCGTGCTGCCGCCGGTGATCATGCAGCCGGTCTGGTGGGTGTAGAGGCCGGTCAGCAGCGTCGAGCGAGCCGGCGTGCAGTCGTTGGAGGCCGTGTAGTGGCCGGCGAACGAGACGGCCCCCTGGCGCAGCCGGCGCAGGTTGGGCGGCAGCGCCGTGCCGATCGGCCATCGGCGAGAACCACGCCGGATAGCGCAGCTGGTCGACGAGGATCACGAGGATGTTCGGCTGCGCCGGGGTCGGTGGCGGCGGGACGCGCGCGGCCGCCGAGCGCGCAGCGCTCTGGCCGGAGTCTTCGCTGGCGTCGGCCAGACGCTCGATGCCGAGCCCAGCGGCGGCGACCAGCCCACCTGCGGCGAGGCCGCCCTTCACGAACGTGCGGCGGTTGAAGCGCGTGCCGGGCGGTGGGCCTACGCTCGGCGCCTGCTGGTTCGGGTCATCGTCGGTGCTCATGCGATTGTGATCGTAGGGCTGGTGGCGGCGCTTGCGGCCGTCTTGCCGCGAGCCGCCGACGCGGCTTCGGCCGCCGCTCGAATCGGCGCCGCAGCATTGTCGCGCTGCGTCTCTGCAGATTGAACCGCCCGTCGTTAAAGATCGGCTCAGGCCGAGTCGCGACGGTGCTACTGGGGGCGAGCCGGGACGGTGCTAGTAAGGCTCGTTGTAGGGGTCTTGCTCGACCACGCGCTCGCGCACGACGCGGCCACCGGGCCGGGCGCTGATCATGTAGAAGAGCGAGATCACCAAGCCGACGGCGCCGACGATCATCAGGATCAGCCCGACCGTGTGGATCGAGATGCCCGACACGCTCGCCGTTACGGCGTAGCGGAGGATCGCGCCAACGGCGATCAGGAAAATGGATGTTCCGAGCGGCATGCCTTTGTTCTACCCGAGGCTGCGCCGGCGCAAACCAAGAGCCGCCGCGGTTGAGCTACGTCCAGCGCTCGAAGCTAGACGCCGCGTGGCTCGGTTCGCCCTCTGGCCTGGGTCCTACGTGCTGGGCCGCGATGGATGCTCCTATAGCCACCAGAAGGCCGGCTGTAGCAGTCGCTCGCACACCCACACGTGTTCTCCGGGCATGTGGATCGGGGTAAGAGCGCACTTTTCCACTTCGGGCGGCGAACCGAGATACACCCAGCTCGCCCCCAAGCCAAGGAATTCGATGCTGTCTTCCTGGTACTTGAACATGCATCTGCGAAAGCCCTTTTTGTACAGATGCGAGCACTGCACGAGTTTCTGACCGGCTTTGTGATACCAGTCGAGCCCGATGTCGACGCTGAAGTGGTCCCAGATGACGCCGGCGACTTTCTCGAGGATCGCGTCAGGGATCGAGCCGATCGCGCTGATCACTTCGGCCGCGGTTGCGATCTTGAGGAACGCTTCGCCCTTGATGCGAGCGTCGGCGAGACTCAGCAGCACGGCTGGATCGTGGCCTTCGCCGGCGGCGGCGATCGCGGCTTCCAGGGCGGCTTGTTCGCGCGCCGCTTCGAGCCCCGGGGCTTCCGCGCCGGCACGGGCCGCGCCTTGCATGTTCCACGGCTCCTGCTGCGCGGTGTAGGCGGCGCCCACGCCGCTGCCTCCGGGCAGGCCGGGCGCTTCGACCTGCTGGCCCTGAAGTGCTCGTGCGGTCTGCGGCACGTAGGAGGTCGAGCCGTACGTCACGACGCCCGAGGGCAACGCGCTTTCCACCCCGGCGGCGCCGAGCCAGGCGAGCTTCGGCGGGGCTTTGCCGGCGTTCGGCACGCCGAATTCGGTGCTGTTGTAGCTCGACAGGAGTTTTGTTTCGCCGGCTTTGTCGCCGATCGTCGCCGCGACGTTGCCTTGGATGTCCTGCAGCTGAAGCACCGGCGTTTCGCCGTTGGCCTGCGTCGCAAGCAGGGCTCCGTCGATGCCGGTGATGCTCCGAGTCCAACTCGCCCCTTCGCTCGTCCACGCCACGCCTTCACCCGGCGCGTCGTAGTGGGAGAGGACTTTTTTGGCTCCTGTGACGGTTTCGCGCACGCGGCCTTCGGGGTCGAGCAGGTAGCTGTTCGTCACTCCGCTCTGGCTCTGCGAGGCGACGGCGTCATCGACGTAGAAGGTCGTCGTCAGTTCATGGCCTTCGGCGTCCGCGGCGGGCAGTTTTGTGACGTTGCCGAGGCCGTCGTAGCTGATGCCGGCGTCGGCGAGACGATTGCCCTCGTCGTAGTTGTGCCCTTCGATCGTCCCCCCTTCGCTCTGGCAGACGCCGGCGACCCCTGGAGCGCGCGTGGTCGAGTTCGCGCGGTTGCCTTCTTCGTCATAGGCGTAGCCGCGCGTCGTGCAGCCTTCGCTTTCGGGCGTTTCCTGGGCTTCGGTCAGGCGCCCGGCGGAGTCATAGGCGTAGCTCTCGCTCGCCAGCGTGCTTGTCTGACCGAGCATTTCGCCATGGATCGAAGTGATTTGACTATCGCTGTACCACTCGGCTGGTTCGGCTTCTGTGCAGTTGGTGGTCTTTGTGTAGCGCAGCTTCGTGGTCTCCCCGACCGCGTTGTAGGTGTAGTTCTTGCACAGGTAGGGATAGGCCACGCTCGTCACCCTGCCGTCCACGTCATACGCGGCCGTGAACGTGCCCGCGGCCGAGTCGACGAGTTTCGTCCTCAACTTCGTCGTCGCGTCGTAGCTGTAGGTCTGGTGGCTGGCGCCGGCGTTGCTCGAATCTGAGACTTCTTCGAGTTGGTAGTCGTTTTCGGAGCCGAAGTATTTGAACTGAGCGACGTTTTCATCCGAGTCTGTGTATTTCGTCAACTGCCCGAGGCGGTTGAATTCGTATTTCAGCGTGCGCGCTTCGCCTTCGGCGGTCTGCTTTTCCAGCTTGCCCAGTTCTTTGTCGTATTCAAACGTGATCTTGGGCAGCGAGGTCCCGGTCGAGGCCGTCGTTTCGCTCGTTTTGCGCCGGCCGGCCGCGTCATAGGTGACTTTGCTCGTACGCGTCGTCGCGCCGAAGGCTTCCGTTGTGGTTTCCGGCTCGTTGTACATGTTGTACGTGTACGTCGTGACCGGCAGTTTCGGCAGACTCAGCAGTTCGGGCTGCTTTGCCGGCAGGGTCTCGCAGAGCAGACCAGCCCATTCGGGGTGAAGGCCGCAGGATGCGTAGCCTTCCGTGTTCGCTTCCGCGCTGTAGTAGATGAGCTTCTGGTCGTGGGCGTTGGGGCCCTTTGACCACTGCTCGAGGCGGTTGTTCGAGCTGTCGGTGATCCACAGCTTGCCGGTCGCGTCGAAGGCCAGTGCGCGCGGTTCGCTCAGTTGCCCCGCTTCGGTGCCTTTCCAGGCAACCTGCGTCACGTAGGCGCCTTTCGGTGAGAAGCTCTCGGCGCGGCCGTTCAGCGAATCGATCGCCCACACGTTGCCTGTCGCGTCGACGCCGAGGCCGAGCGGTGTGTTCAGCTGCCCCGCCCCCGTGCCCACCGAGCCGACGCGGCGCAGGAAGCTGCCGGTTTTCGAGTACTCCTCGATCCGGTTGTTGCCGCTGTCCGCGACCCATACGTTTTCTGAGCCGTCGATCGCGATGCCCTTGGGTCCGGATAGCAGCCCCGATTCGCTGCCGGGCGAACCAAATTGTGAGACGTATTTCGCTTCTTTGTCGAACTTCTCCACGCGGCTGTTGCCGGTGTCGGCGATCCAGATGTTGCCTTTGGGATCAAACGCCAGCGCGGCCGGAGCTTTGAACTTGCCGGCTTCCGTTCCGAGCGAGCCCACAGTCGCCATGTAGACGCCCGCGGAGCTGAACTCCTGCAGGCGGTTGTTGCCCGTGTCGGCGATCCAGATGTGGCCCGCCGAGTCGAGCGCGATCCCCTCCGGTTCTTTGAGCTGTCCGTTGCCGGAGCCCGCTTCGCCGAATTTCGTGATGTACGCGCCTTCGGGGCCGAACTTCTGCACGCGATTGTTGGCCGTGTCGACAACCCATAGCTTGCCTTCTGAGTTGACCGCAACGCCCCACGGTGCTTTCAGCTTGCCGGCTTCGGTGCCGGTTTCGCCGAATTTGGTCGTGTAGCTGAGCGTCTTGTCCGCGCCGGCGCCGCGCGTTTCCTTGACCTGACCCGTCGTCGGGTCGTATTCGGTCGTGGTCGTCAGGTTCAGGCCTTCCGGGTCGATCGTGGTCGAGGTCGGTGCGCGCAGTTGCCAGCCGAGGTTGCTCTGCCCGGAGTAGCTGTTGCGCGTCGTGCGCACTTCGACCTCTTCGTGGTTCGCGAGTTGGGCCAGGTCGGCCGTTTCGGTCAGCAGGCGGTAGGTCGCGCCTCCGGGCGAACCCTGGTCGTAGAAGTACTTCTTGTGCTCGCGCGCGAGCGATTCTTTCTGTTCGCCGCCGGCCAAGTACTTGATCTGGTGCTGGGGCCCGAGGGTTTCGACCAGGCGCGTGCCCGGTTCGCTGACTTCGCCTTCTTTGGCGCCTTCGCCGTTGAACGTGCTCTGCGTGTCGAGCAGTTTGGAGACTTCGGCCGAGCTCGCGCCCGCCGCCAGCGCGGTGGAGCGGTTGGCCGGCGTGAGCGTACGGATCACGTCGTTGTATTCGTTGTATTCGCTCGTCGCGATCGCGCCGTTGGAGGCGGAGCTCGGGTTGGCGACGTTGACCTGTCGCCCCTGTTCATCCAGGTAGTAGACCGTCGTGCGTTTGTAGCTCGACGCCGGCCACCCCTGCGGTTCATCGGGTGAGGTGATCGCAGTGGCCTCTTCGGGGATGTCTTTCTGACCCCATCTCGCCACTTCGGTGCTGCTCATCGAATGCGGCGAACCGGTGCCGCTGAGTGGGACGTCGTAGTTGATCGTCGTGCCCGGCTGCGGAGCGACGGTGGCGCCTTCTACCAGTAGCGTCGGGTCGACGTCGGCGAGCTTGCTGTTCGCGAACTCAGCGAACCACAGGTGCCCGTCCGCGCCCGTCGTGATGCCCTGAAAGTTCGTGCCGGCAGTGGGACGCGTGTAGGCGGTGCTGACGCCCGATGTGGTGATCTTCAGAAGTCTGTTCCCGGTGGAGCTCGTCGCCCAGAGGTTGCTGTCGGGTCCCACGGTGATGAATTCCGGCGGGACCGAGAGCGCATATTCGGTCTTCACGCCGAGCGTCGTGATCTTGCCGACCTTGCTCGTGCCGGCCTCGGTGAACCACATGTTTCCGTCGGGGCCCGCGACGATGCCGTTGGGTGCGCTGGACGCAGGCAGCGCGTATTCGACGATCGTGCCCGTCGTGGTGATCTTGCCGACCTTGCTCGTGGCGCGGTTGGTGAACCAGAGCTTGCCGTCGGGGCCTGCGGCGATGCCTTCGGGGTGGCTGTTCAGGATCATCGAGTATTCGGTCCTCACGCCGGCCGTCGTGATCTTGCCGATTTTGCTGCTCGTGTAGTTCACATACCAGAGGTTGCCGTCGGGGCCCGCGACGATCCCCTTCGGGCCGCTGCCCGCCGGCAGCGCATATTCGGTCGTCACGCCGGCCGTCGTGATCTTGCCGATCTTGTTGCTAGTGAAGTTCGTGTACCAGAGGTTGCCGTCGGGCCCCGTCGTGATCCCGGTTGGGCCGCTGTTAGCCGGCAGCGCATATTCGGTGTTCGCCCACATCGTCGTGATCTTGCCGATCTTGTTGCTCGTGAAGTTCGTGTACCAGACGTTGCTGTCCGGGCCTTTGGTGACGCCCTTCGGACCGCTGTTGGTGGACAGTGGGAAGTCTGCCCAGGTGTAGAAGCTGTACCGCACTTCAGCCGTGGCAGCGCTTGTCGCGGCCGCGGTCGTGCCGGCAGCGCTCGTCGCCGTGACGCTCGCCAGCAGCGTTTTGCCGACATCGGCGGACACCGGTGTGTAGTTCGCGTTCGTCGCGCCGAGGATCGGCGTGCAAGCCGCGCCTGAGAGATTGCAGCGCTTCCACTGATACGCATACGTCACGGGCGCTCCGGACCACGTGCCGTTGGAGACCGCGAGTGGCGTGTATTCCGATGCAGTGCCGGTGATTTTCGGGACCCCGGTGTTGGCGAGGGCTTCGCCTTTCCACAGTTCGGCCGACGCGGGCGCTCGCATCGCCTTCAGCAGCCGCCCGGTCCCCGCGTCGTTGACGCTCGCGCCGTATGTGAACAGCCACGGCTCCTGTCCCGGCGGAGACAACGCCGTGACGTGACCCTCCTCGTCGTAGCCGTAGGTCGTCTTCAGGGGGGGAGTTATCCGCGGGTCCCACTCCGCGCGGAGCCGGCCGCGCTTGTCGTACTGGTATTCGGCGACGGCCGTTTCCTGCATTTTTTTGCCAACCGGGTCATAGGCCGTGAGCAGAACCTTCGTCAGATGGCGCTGGAATTCCCCCCATTCGCCGGGCGCTTCGCCCGTAGCCGTCGTCGCGGTCGCGTATTTGAATTTGAGCGCCCGGCAGCCCGGTTTCAGTTCCGGGGCACAAGACACGCCCGCCGGCTTCGGCGCGAGCTCTTCGGTGGGCTCGCTGATGCGCCCGGCGGTGCTCATTGTCGCGATCTTGTCGGGACCTTCCTCCGTGAACCAAAGCTTGCCGTCGGGACCCGCCGTGATGTCGAACGGCGAGGTTTCCGCGGGAAGCGAGAACTCGGAGAATGACGCCCGTGCGGGTGATCTTCCCGATTTTGTTGCCAAAGTTCTCCGTAAACCACATGTTCCCGTCAGAGCCCACCGTTATCGATCGCGGATGACTGCGAGTGGGCAGCGCATACTGCGTGATGACACCTGCGGTCGTGATCTTGCCGACCATCCCGCTCGCATTACTCTCGCCCACGAACCACAGGTTGCCGTCGGGGCCGGCAACGATCCCAGCCGGCGAGGTTTCGATCGGATATTCGGTAATGACTCCGGACGTCGTGATCTTGCCGATGCTGCATCGACCCGGAATGGTGATGCCGCAGTAGTGATTCGTGAACCACATATTCCCGTCAGGCCCGGCGGTTATCCCGGCCAAGTCGCTTTCCGGCGGGGGCGTGTACTGGGTGACGACGCCGGACGGGGTGATCTTGTTGATGGTCCCGGATGTGGATGTGTACCAAACGTTCCCGTCAGGCCCCGGGGTGATGAACTGGAAGTTGCCCAAGCCTGGCACCGTGTATTCCGTCACTGCGCCCGACGTCGTGACCTTGCCGATTTTCCCAGTGTTCGCGTTCGCGAACCACACGTTTCCGTCAGGACCCTTCGTGACAGCGCTGACCCAGGAAGTCGACCCTGTCGGATATTCCGTGATTCCCCCGGACGGAGTGACCTTTCCGATCTTGCCGGTGCCCGAATCGCCGAACCACATGTTCCCGTCCGCCCCGACGGTGATCCCAGACTGGATTGCTGCCCGCGGGGAGTGCATACTCGTCGATCGCGTCGGCGGTCTGGTAGGTGTAGGTGACGGTCTGGTTGGCGGTCGTGCCTTCCTGCAGCGTGGGCACCCATTCTGCAGCACCGGCGAGCTGCGTGAACTTGACGGACGTGTGGTTGGCTACATCCTTCAGGTAGTAGGCGAGCTTCTGTTTGGTCGCTTTGTTTTCTTCGAGCGTCAGTTCCAGGTTCGAATCGCCCGTCGGCGCCTGAAATTTGCCTTCGCCGAGCGCCGCAAAGATCGATTTGCTCCCGTCGCCCGAGGTCAGGATCACGCTGCCGTTGATAACTTCCACAAGCGACTTGGTGCTGCTGAGGCCGATGCCCCACTCTGGTCCGAACGGGCCGACCGCGGCGGTCGCAGCACGCGAGCTGTGGCTACGCCCGACCGTCAGGCCGGATCCGAGTGAGACGTCGCTCTGGCTGAGTGCGAAGTCGCCGGACTCGAGGTCGACCGATCCGGGGCCGAGCGCAACGGGCGTGGAGTGACGGATCGACATCTGATCGTAGATCTTGCTTTCGTTGCCCGCTTTGTCGATCGCGAGCAGCTCCATGTCGTGTTCGCCGGCGCCGAGTTCCGCGCCGTTGACGGTCCAGCTGTAGCTGACCGTGCATTTGCCTTTAGCCACCGTGCACGCCGGCGAGGCGGTCCCGAATTCGTGTCCGTCGACGTAGAGAATGATCCATTTGATCCCTGAGCTCGCGACTGTCGAGCCTTCGCCGTCGGTCGCTTCCCCGGTCAGTTTGTAGGGTTTTTCGCTGAGTTCGTTGCCGTATGGCAGTCCTTCCAGGTGCAGGTCGTGGGGCGCCGCGGTGTCGACCTTGACGGTCGCCTTGCCTTCGGTGCTCAGCGACTGCGTGCCAGAGATAGCCTCTTCGGCTTTGTAGCGGATTTTCTGTTCACCGTCGGGCAGCGCGGACGGGAGCGTCGCCTTTTCGGAGTGCGTTTCGTAGCACTGCACCCCCTGGCATGCTTTGTCGACGTTGAGATAGTCGTGTTCGTAAAGCTGCGTCCAGCTTTCGGGTGCGTTTTCGTACTCGAGCTTCGTGACCGCCACGCCGATGCCCGTGTCTTTCGCAATCGGTTCGAACGCGCCCGCGCGAGCAGTCAGCCAGCCACCGGAGCCGGCGAGCACGTTCTGGCGCGTGACTTTTTCTTTTTTGCCTTCGACTTCCGTTTCAAATTCAAGCGTCGGCGAAGTGGTGTTGTAGCTGGTGGTTGAGTGCGTGCCGGCGGGCTCGGAGATCGACACGATTCCCTGCGACAGGGTGTCCGAGAAGTGCCAGTTCGCGCCCGGAGAGGCGGTCACCGACTGCTGGAAGTGGATCGCGTTTTTCGCTTTGCCGGCGCCGGGCAGGCATTCTTCGACTTTGGAGGCGTTGGCCGCACACAGGGTCGTGACTTTTTTTTCGTATTCGGGGTTTTCGAGTTCGGTCGACAGCAGCTTCTTGGTTTCCTGCGCGCCACCGGGTTCGAGGAATTCGAGGAAGCTTTCGATCTTGGAAAGTTTGTTTTTGGCCGACGTTTCGGTTTTGATTTCGTAGATTTTCGAGACGCCGTGGGTTTGGTAGCCCCAGTAGGCCCATTCGGTAGGGGCGTATTCGGCGCTGCCTTTTGTTTCCAGGCGTTCGACCCCTGGGCTCACATAGGTTTCGGTCCCAGCGAAGCGACCGCTGTTGCTCGTGTGGAATTCCCAGTTCGAGCGCTTGCCGCCGGGGTTCAGCGCGAGCTGCGCGTCGTTGACTTCGGGGTCGACCGCGATCGGGTACAGATAGTCGCCCGCGAGATCCACGCTCACGTCGAGCGTGTCTCCTCGAACAGCCATCGAGACCGGCACCTCGGAGCCTTCGGCGTCCTGTGCGCTGACGGGCGAGACGACCGCGAGCGTGCTCGCGCCCGCGATCACCCGCACCGACCCGTCGCTCGCACCGCTGAGGCGCGCGCCGGATGGCATGCCCACGCGAAAATGCAGACGCCCGCTGCTGCGCTGGGAGAGGAGCAGCGTCGTGAGGTCGAAGCCGCCCGGCAGCGCCTTCGCGACACTCGCGAGATCGTAGCTGCGCTCGGCGGCGCGGTCGAGATGACGCCACATGACGGCGGCGCCGTCGAGCTCGCCCGGAGACGCCGCGAGGGGCCTGCCGTGCCCGTCGACCGGGGTGAGCGAGACGCCGAGTGCCGGCAGCGATACCCCTTCGGACACGTTCTCGGGCACCTGCACGCCGATGTTCGAGCGCACCGGCGCATAGTGCTTGCCCACCGCGGCGAGGCGCAGATCGAGCGGCACCCGTCGACCGTCCACCCTGCGCGCGATCGGGGCGAGCGATTCGATCACGCCTTTGGCCCCGGGGAGTGACACCTCGGCCGCGTGGTCGCTCAGATAGTGAGCGATCCGCTGCCCGGAAGGCAGCGACGGTGCGCCACCCGCCGGATGCTCGATGAGATCAGGGAACGCGGCCCGCGCCACGATCGCCGCGCGGGCGGGCGTCAGCCCAGTGAAGCTCGAGCGCGCGGCCGTGCGCTCGGCTACCGCCGGCGGAGCGCTGCGCCTAGCCTGGCGTACGAGCCAAGCTCCTTCGCCGCCGAACAAAGCCGAGGGGGCCATAGGCGGGCCCGTGATCGCATTGGCGGGGACAGCGCGGGGCCGCGAGGACTGCGCGACCGCGGACGGGGCGAGCGACAGTGCGCTCGCGAGCGCCAAACCCAGGGCAGACACCAGCGAACAATGCAGCCGCGACCTCACTCCAACCACCCCCACAGTTAACTTTTTTGGGCCGTAAAATGACCTTCGGCCAGAAGCAGTCCCGCCACTGCCAGAGCACGCCAAACGACATTCCGTCGGATGCTCTGCCCCAAGACGCGGGCGAACCTAACACACTAAAAATGGCTCGTCAATGAGTTGTCAATTTCGGACGACACGTGACGCAGCGAGCGACAATGCAGGTGGCCGTCGTGTCCGAAATGTCAACAATCCCAAAGGGCCTCGCGCTGAGTGCGCCACTCACACTGGCACCAGGGTCGGCGCTTGAGCTGGCCTCACTTCCCGTCAGTTTTGTGCTTGCGATCCTGCCCATGTTGATCTCGAGCGCCGTAGTCCTGCCAACAGCGGCTCAGTCTCATTTCTTGCCGGTGCGCTGGTTAACGCTCGTCTGAAGCTTCACGTCAGCCTTGTCCACATGAAGATCGCCACAGAGCGGTCGCAGGGCTATCCAATGCCGGCCCTGCCAATCAAGATCACATCCTGCGTCCCCGAGGACGCCGGGCCCCTGCGAACCGCGTTCCCGGCCTCCTGGCATCGGCGTATCGCCGGACGCAGTGGATACCGGGACCCGTAGCTGACGGCGAATCGCGCAGGGCGACGAATCCTTCGACTAGCCTTGTGGCGTCTCCCGGAGGGGTGGCAGAGCGGTTGAATGCAGCGGCCTTGAAAGCCGCCAGGCGGGCTAGTCCTGCCTCGAGGGTTCGAATCCCTCCCCCTCCGTTTTTTCGTCGGGGTGCAAGGACATGCTCGAACTCTCGCTGGCCGATCGACCGGTGTCGCCGGATCGGCGAGCTGACGATCAGCGGGGACGGTAGACATCGGTGCGGTGCGCGACGGCGACCACCGTGATCGAGCGGGTCGCATCGTCGATGCGATAAATGATCCGGTAGGGCCCCCGGCGCGCAGACAGATACCCATCCAGCTCGAAGCGAAGGGGCTTGCCAAGGCGGCGGGGGTTGGAGGCGATCGCGTCGAGAGTCTCGAGGGCTGCCGCAGCGACCGAGATGGGTAGTCGGTCGATCTGGCAACGCCCCGGGGACGCCACCAGCACTTCCCATGGTGGTTCGCTCACGCCGCGGCGTCGCGACGGTTCCGGAGCTCAGTTTGCAGTTCAGCGAGCGTGGTGACCTGCTCCCCGCCGGCAAGTGCGCGCTCGCTCTCCTGGATCTGCGCCAGGAGCGGCGGGTCGGACAGAATCGAGAGGGTTTCCTCCAGGCTCTCCAGGTCGTCGTGGCTGATCAGGACCGCAGCTCGGCTTGCCGTTGCGTGTGAGCACCACGCGGTCATGCTGATCCTCTACACGGTCCACTAGCTCGGAGAGATGCGCCTTAACCGAGGACAAAGGCAATGTCTCAGACATGACCATTATTCTAGTCATGACTGTCGTGGGCGTCAAGGAAGCTCTTGACCGGATCCTGGGAGCCTCCGGATCAGAGGCCGGGGAGATTTGAGGATCTTCCTCAATCCCCCGTTTCCGAAGGCCCTGCGGGCACGCACGAGCGCTACCGCTGCCCTCGACTCTGGGCACAAGGGCTGAGCTTCGGCCCGCCCGACTCGACGGTCCGGCGTTGTTCGACACGGGAGCGTGGACCTGGGTACGGGATCGCCGCTTCCCCGAGCTCGCTGCCTGGTTCAACGTCCAGGTCGCCGAAGGTCACGTGCTCGTCTGCGACCTCGTGATCCTGGAGCTGATTCGACTTACCCCCAACGAGTCACGAGCGAAAGAGGTTGCAGCACGCCTCGAGGCGTTTGAGACCGTGTCGATGGGCTCTGCGATCTGGGCACGTGCACGCGAGCTTCAAGGCTCGCTTGCCGACAATGGTGACCGCAGTGTCCCTCCTGTCGATCTGCTGCTCGGCGCTGCGGCCGAGCAAGCCGGCGTGCCACTCGTCCACTACGATCGCGACTACGAGCGCCTGGCTCGCGTCAGTGCCCTGCAACACCGCTGGCTCGTGCCTGACGGCGCCCTCGCTGCAACGTAGTCCCTCTCGATCGAACGCAAAGTAGGGGCGGCCTTGACGAGCGCGTCCGAAGCGCTTGTCATGCAGCTTCGTGACGCACGCCACACGGGTCCTGTTTCGAGAGTCGTCCCGCCAGCCCGTTTCTCCCCGTTGCATGGCTATGACTGCGGGCGGGGCTTCGGAAGATCCGCAGGCGACCCTACAAGCAGTCCGGCCGATCGTCGGGCGCTCCCTAGGCTCTCCGACAGCCTCTAAACTCTGCCGTTCCCAACCGGGAGAGGTGGCCGAGAGGCTGAAGGCACTCGCCTGCTAAGCGAGTATGGGGGTCAAACTCCATCGCGGGTTCGAATCCCGCCCTCTCCGTTTTGGATCTGCATAGACCTGCATGAGAGCGATCAACGACGCCAGTCCAGGTGATCGGCCACGTGCACGAGATGCTCACGTGCTATCGGCCCGGCAGGTGGGTTCGTCCCCAAGGATGCCACGGCAGGGCATCGAATACCGCTTGGACGGCTATCCGGGCGATCTCCGTCGTGACATCAGCGATCTCGACCTCGGCGTATGTTCCGTCCGCGATGGTGCTACCGAAGTGTCGTTCGTTGAGTGCACGGACCATTACGCCTCCTTCGGGAGCTAGGACCGGCCCGCTTGTTAGGGGCTTGGTGTTGATCCTTTTTCCGTGCGCCTTGCCTTGAGCGCGATCCTCGGCGTGCACGACGGAGTTTCGCAGGCCTTTCAGTCCCGGCAACGCGCTCGCGAAGGCGTCGCGCGCGTGTCTCAACCTCTCTCGCACTTCCTCGCCGAGGGCGAGACTGCATACCGCCTCTAGCCCCCGCTGGAGCAGCGCCAACGACGTCAAGAAGGAACTCGCGT
Source organism: uncultured Solirubrobacteraceae bacterium (assembly GCA_963704495.1). Taxonomy (GTDB): domain Bacteria; phylum Actinomycetota; class Thermoleophilia; order Solirubrobacterales; family Solirubrobacteraceae; genus Palsa-744. The sequence goes on from OY969911.1 coordinate 804,090, forward strand.
GAATCCAAACAAGTCGATCCTGGTATTCCCACGGGCCGCCTTGCCTTGCCCACTTCTCCCGCAGAACGTCGCGGCGGGCCTGGTCTGCGATCATCCTTTGGCGCTCAGACTCGTTGGGCCAACCGGCCGCACGCGCCGTTAGCTCGTCCTCTCGCTGGTGCTGGCGTTCGGCATCGTGCTGCCGTTCCTCGTTGTTAAGTCGCCTACGAGGCTGAGCGTAGGCCTCGTCGAACATAGACAGGCACACCACGAGATCGGCCACGCAGTCCGCCAGAAGCTGGCACAGCGATTGCAGGTCAGTCTGGGTGTCCCTCGACACCGTGTCGTCAAGCCACGTACCGCGCTCAAGTTCCCTTATCGCTGCGATGCCGCTAAGAGCTAGCACAACGCCCCGACATGCGCGTTAGCGATCGCGGCCCCTGAGCGCTGGGCGGGCTTCCGACTGATTGACTACTTGTTGCCGCTCGGCGGACTCGAGCCTCGCTTGATGTAGCTCACGAATGCGCTCCCAGACCGGGGCATGTTTCGAGAGTCGTCCCGTCAGCTCCGTTTTCGACCCACCCGTAGGGGCTGTTCGAACTTTGTCTGCGCCCGTCGCGCGAGAACGGCAGACGCAAAGGAGCCGTCCCAAGCGCAGCTCATGATGGTCCGGTGCCCCGGATCAGCGTCTTCTACGGCATCGTGATCACCATGTACTTCTACGATCACGAACCGCCCCATTTCCATGCTCAATACGCCGAGCATCATGCGGTTATCGCGATCGAGACCGGCGCCGTGCTCGTCGGCGAGCTGCCAAATCGCGCGCTCAAGCTCGTGAGCGAGTGGGCGGCATTGCACCGTGCGGAGCTGCAGGCGAACTGGAGCCGAGCGAAGAATGGCGCCGCCCCTGAGCCGATCGACCCACTTGCGTAAAATTGGGCTCGTGGATTTCGTGAGGATCACGTCGGTCAAAGTGCTCGGCCACTATCGGCTGCGGCTCGGCTTCAGCGATGGCAGTGCTCGTGATGTCGATCTCACCGGAGAGCTACACGGCCCTGTGTTCGAGCCACTTGCCGACCCCGACTTTTTTGGGCAGGTTCGAGTGGACGACGAGCTCGGAACGGTCGTATGGCCCAACGGCGCCGACCTCGACCCGCTCGTCTTGCACGGCGACTTCGAGCCGACCTCGCGCTTCGCACATCGCTAGGTCTCCGCAGCACGCCGAAGGCAACGCTTACGGCCGAACCGCTCCTCATGGAGCAACCGGATCAGCGACCACGGAGATTTCGAGGATCGTCCCGCGATCCCCGTTTGACATCGATTTTCGCTCGTTCTTGGCTCTGTGAAGCCAAGGCAGGCGACCGACGGGACAGAGGTGTTTGACGCTCGTGCGAACACCGGGACCAAAGCTCGGCAGAGCGTTATGCCCGCCCCTCGTCCCATTGCCACGAGCAGATCACCGTGCAAAGCACCTCGTAGCCCTCCTGGATCCTCTCGGGTGGAGTAACAAGCAGGAGCTTGAGCATGCCGTCCGTGAGTGGGAACCACAGTTCGCATGAGCGAATGTCGACGGCTGCCAAGTCGGGCCAGCCGAGCGCGGCTCCCGCCATCGTGCCACCGAGATGCCAGAGGTAGGCGATATCGCCGGCGAAGCGAACCTTGGTGACGCGTCCCAGGGCGCGAAGGCCGTTCTGCCGCTCGGACTTCAGCAGCCACAGCTCTGGATCGGGGCGCCGCTGCAATAGCTGAACCTTGCCGCGCAAGCCCAGCACCTGAATCGAGCCGACATACTGAGGCGCGTCCTGACAGTAGAGGGCCGCGCATACGGTCGTGCCGGCCAGAGGGTCGGAGCCCGGAATTCTGGCCAGTTCATCGGCGCTGCAGGCGCTCCAGCCAGGCGATATGCCGAACCGGGCAGCGCGCCCATTGACCGTCACGGGCAGGTGGCTCTCCACCTGCCCGCCGGATAACTCGTGAACCTGTCCATCGCCTTCAACGCGGTCGAGATCCCGGTAGTCGATCCCCGCGATCTTGCGTTCTCCTATCTGAGTGATCTCGTCAAGAAGCCCCAAGGTTCTCCTCTCACGCCTGGCTAGCGGGCGGAATCGTACCATCGGAATCGTGGCTTCCGTAGGCTTGTTCGACTAATCGCTTCCACCGCCGGCAAAAGCGAGGTCAATTCAAACAGTTGGACCGCAGGTCGACTACGCTTGCGCCAATGTCGAGCTCCGGTTCGCGGCGACGGTGCAGGCCGGTTGCTCACGATTGCGCTGTTGGCAACCGGAGCCGGGGTTGGGGCTTACTCGCTCGGTGGGCTGGACTGGCTGGAGCGGGGTACCGTCGACGTTCGCTTCTCGCTGCGAGCCGAGCACCGCCCGCCCGCTGACGTGGTGATCGTCGGGATCGACAACGCGAGCCTCGGGGATCTGCCGCGGTATCCGTTCTCACGTGTGTTGCATGCCCGCGTGATCGAACATCTGCACGCTGCCGGTGCACGACTGATCGTCTATGACATCTCTTTCGATCGTCCCACTACTCCGCGGGCGGACAGCGCGCTGCTCGACGCCGCGGAAAAGGGCAGGCCGATCGTGTTTGCAACCTCATTGATCTCGCCCAATGGTGAAACGGAGGTCTTGGGCGGCGATGCCAACCTCCGAGGCTTGGGCGATCGGGCGGCTGCGGCCGACCTCGTGCCCGATCGGGATGGCGTCATTCGGCACGCGCTCGACCAAGTCAACGGATTGCCGACGGTGGCGGCCGCCGTCGCGCGACAGCTCGGCCGTCGCCAGGCTAACGCGAGTCAGCTGAAGCACGGCTGGATCGATTTTCCGGGGCCGCCGGCAACCGTTCGAAGCATCTCCTTCTCGCGCGTGCTGAACGGGAACTTCAACCACGCGATGGTGCGTGGCAAGGTCGTGCTCGTAGGCGCGACTGCGTCTGTGCTTCAGGATCTTCACAGCACCGCCGTCGGGAGCCCGATGTCAGGCCCCGAAGTTCAAGCGGATGCGATCTCAACCGCGCTGGCCGACTCACCCCTTCGCAGCCCCGCAGAAGCGGTCACGCTGTTGCTGATAGTGCTCCTCGGCTCGATCGCTCCACTCGCGGGCTTGCGCTTGGGCGCATTTGGTGCGGCGCTCGTCGGTGCCTGTGTGCTCGCGCTCTGGTCCCTGGCAGCGCAACTCGCGTTCGACTCCGGAGTGGTTCTCGACTATGCCGATCCACTGCTCGCGCTCGCGCTCGGCATTGGCGGGACCGTGATGGTCAGCCTGTGGGCCGAGCGGCGTGAGCATATGCGCTTGCGCGAGCTGTTCGCCGCCGACGCCGGTGCGATGGTCGAGCAGGTGCTTCGCCCGGCCGGCCCGCGTCCGCTCGAGCCGACGGCGATCATCGCCGGCTATCGGATCGAGGAGGTCGTCGGACGGGGCGGCATGGGTGTCGTCTACCGAGCCCGCGAACTGGCGCTCGAGCGCCCGGTCGCGGTCAAGCTCATCGCGCCCGAGCGTTTGCACGACCCGATTCTGCGGGAGCGCTTCAAGACAGAGTCGCGTGTCGCAGCCTCGATCGAGCATGCCAACGTGATTCCCGTCTACGAGGCCGGCGAGGACGACGGCCTGCTGTTTATCGCGATGCGCCTCGTGGAAGGCGTCGATCTCAGCGAGTTGCTGAGCGATCAAAGAGCACTCAGCCCATTGCGGGCATTCTCGCTGATGACTCAGCTTGCGGGGGCGCTCGATGCAGCGCACGGTCGCGGCCTCGTCCACAGAGATGTGAAGCCGGCCAACGTGCTGATAACGCTGGACGAGCCCGAGCATCTCTACTTGACCGATTTTGGCGTGGCGATGCACGTCGGGGTAAACAGCGGCATCACGGAGGGCGGTCAGTGGGTTGGCACGCTCGACTACCTCGCACCCGAGCAGATCCAAGGCGATGCCGTGGATGCTCGCGCTGACATCTACGCTCTGACTGGGGTCCTGCACCATTGCTTGACCGGGCAGACACCATTCCCTCGTGAGAGTGTCTCGGCTCAATTGTGGGCGCACATCAACGCTGCGCCCCCGGCGCCCGCCCGGATAAACCCTGACTTGCCCCACTCGTTGGACGCGGTGATCGCCAGGGGCATGGCCAAGGATCCGAGCGCTCGCTTTGCAACGGCAGGCGAGCTGGCGAACGCGCTTGCCCAAGCGCTCGGTGTGCCGAGCTCCTCGCGTATTCGCGAACGCCGTGAGGAGAGGTCTGAGCGGACGGGTCCAGCGACCCCAGGCGCACGAACGATCGTCTCGCAGTAACGCGATCAGGCGAGATCGCGCTGAGAGACCAAGCCGAACTGCAGGGCGCACTCCGCGAGTCGAGTGCGCTTTTGGTTCTGCGGTAGATCGACTAGCTCGAGCTTTGCAAACAAGGTTCGAAGATGGGCCTTCACTGCATCCACGCTGAGGAAGACCTCAGCCGCGATCTGCTGGTTGCTGGCCGGGAGCGCAAAGCTCGCGCCGTCGCGGTAGGGGCGGCAGAGCGCAATCAGCACTTTGTGCTGTGTATCGCTCAAAGGGCGGTGCAGTGGCAGATCTCCCGCAGAGATGGTCTGCTGCACCCGCTTCGCCTGGTCGGCGCTGTAGGCGAGCGTCGTCCGCCCAAGGCGGACGAGATCGCCATTGCGCAGTCGCAGCCGCCCAGCGATTCGCCGACCGTTGACATGCGTTCCGTTTGTAGAAAGCCCATCGTCGACGAGCGCCCACTCACCTCCGAGGCACTGTAGTTCCGCATGCAAGCCGGATATCTCCCCGTCCCATGGGATAGACAGGTCCATCTGCGGGCTGCGACCCAACGTGTAGCGCTCTCCCCCGCGCTCGAGCGGGAAGAGCTCGAGCGCGCCCTGCTCCCCCTTGAAGGCCAGAAATGGCTCACCCTCGCTTTCAGTCTGTCAAAAGCCGCTTCAACTCACGCGCCGAAAGTGAATATCGCGCGAGCGGATCGCCGTCGTTTGGAACCCCCGAAGACATGACAACCGAAATCGTGACCGTCGAACGCCGTGCTATCTGAAAGCAACACGCTACTCAGAGGATTAGAATCATACGAGTATTGCTTCGTCGCAGCATAATTCTCGTTGTTCTGCTCGCCGCTGGTCTTGTGTCGCGCGGGGAGCTCCTTGGGGGAGCCGCAATCAGCCGCGCCGAAGCGCCTGTCCCGGCCGTGCCGATCCTCGGCCAGCGAGAGACGGTAGCGCGTGTCGCCGGCAAGGTGCTCGTGCGCAGTAAGGGTACCCCGCGCTTTGTCGCGCTCGCAGGTGCGCTCAGTGTTCCGGACGGCAGCGAAGTCGACGCGTCGAACGGTCGCGTCTCGATCACGGTGGCGACCGTGCTGGCAGGGAAGACTGCCGCTGCTCTGGTCTACGACGGACGGTTCCTGCTCCATCAGGATGCAGTGGCGCCGGGGGAAACGCATTTGACGCTGTCTCAACCGCTGGCGTGCTCGGCGGCCAGGCCGATGCACCGTGCCCGCAAAGCGAGTGCGAGCGCACGTAGTCATCGTCACGCGTCGAAGGCTCGTCACATCTGGGTCTCCGAGAAGGAAGGCGACTGGGGATCCAAGGGGACCTACGTGAGCACGACCGTCGAGGGAACGCGTTGGCTTACAAGCGATAGCTGCGGGCGCTCGAGCGTGCAGGTCGCTGAAGGGAAGGTCTTGGTCCACGACCTGATCAGCAACCGTTTGGTGCTTGTCACGGCTGGTCATCGCTATGTCGCCGCCGAAGAAGGCGGCGCTTTGCTGCCGCCTCTCGGTCAAGTCCTTTTTGGCGTTAGTGGCGGGAGCAACTCGGCCTTTGGGCAGCAGGTGGGCAAGCACCCTGCGGTGTATGGATACTTCGCCACGTGGGGCAACTCGATCGGTGCCGCACTGTCCGCCGCGCGTGGCGCACACGCGCGCTTGTTGCTCCACGTCTCGACAGACCTCGGCTACGGCGACGGAGCCGGTGAGGTGACAAGTCCTGGCGCGATCGCAGATGGTACGGGGGACGGCTACCTCATCAGGCTGGGACACGAACTCACGGAAAGCGGTCGGCCTGCGTATATCGCGCTGCTACCCGAGATGAATCAAGCGAACAACGCTTACAGCGCCTTTGCGCCGAGCGGATCTGCTCGTGGCGGATCGCACTCGACGGCGAGCTTCCGCCGCGCCTGGCAGCGCTCGGTGTTGATCGTGCGAGGCGGGCGCGTGGATGCAATCAACCGCCGCCTGCACGCCCTCGGGCTTTCACCCGTGCGAACGTCGCTGCAGACGCTGCCCGCCGCGCGAGTCGCTTTCATGTGGGCGCCGCAGACGGCCGGAACGCCCGACATACCGGCAAACGGACCCTCCGCGTACTACCCGGGGTCGTCCTACGTGGACATCGTCGGCACGGACTTCTACAGCGCCTTCCCGAACTTCGCGGGGCTGGCTCAGCTATATGCGGCGTACCCCACTAAGCGCTTTGGCTTCAACGAGTGGGGGATGTGGATGAACGGTGAGCCGGCGTTCGTAAAGCAGCTATTCGCCTTCGTCCGCAGCCATCGTCGCATCGGATTGATGGCCTACAACCAGGGACTCAACCCGACCGGACCGTTCCGTCTCTATCGCTTCCCTGCGGCCACCCAGGAGATCCGGCGCTCACTCGAGCCCGCCCGCTTTCTCGCTTACACGCCCGACGCATTCAATTAACGCCCACGGCACCTGGCCTCGAGAGGTATCCAGGCGCTGCGAGCGACTCCGACAAGCGGACGGCAAAATAGTCGCCCTCATTTCCTGGCGCTTGCGCGACGTGCGAGTACGAACGAGACGACTAGGCCGAAGACCACTGCCGTCGCAATGCCCATGTCCAGCGGTCTGTCGATCGCTTTGCTGGAGGTGCTCGTGCTGGCGAGAGCGGGGCTGACGCCAATCCACAACACCTCGCGCAGGGCGCTGACGATGGCGATCACGATGAGCCTGCGAATCGCGATGCCGGTGGTATCGGGAATCGTAAAGACAGTTCGCGTGATCTCGACGATGATCAGCACGATCAGTACCTCGCCGACGGCGGTACTTGCTGCGTTGAGGAACGGCCCGGACGCCGTTATCAACGTCCACGTCGTCTCGACCAGCAGCGCGATCGCGATCGCGATCAGCATGAACGCTACGGAGTAGTGGACCGAGACTTCGCAACGCTTGACGGCGTCTTCCGCTCGTCGTCCCGGGCGAGCCTTCTTACCGGCCTTTGGGCACGCTGCGCTTGTGTCATCTCTCGCTCCTGCGTTACGGGTCCCGGTCGCAGTGCGACCTGGCCGATGGAGGTGGCTGCCGGCACGCCGGCGCGGGGTTGCGCCTTCCGCTGTCGGGCTAACTCTGGTGTGGTCCGTCGCGCTCATCGTTGTCCTCTCGTTGGGGTGTTCCGCTTGAGCGCATCCTCGCCTCGAACCGACGCTGGGAAAACGCACCCAAGGTGTCGAGTCGTCCCACCTCCACTGCCGAGCACGACGGACTACCCACGTCGAGGAGGCATTTCGCGAGCGCATTGGCCAGGGCAGCCTGACTACATCGAAGCGTCTGTCCGGCGAGTCGCCTCAGCTCTTGTTGAGCGCCTCACGTCAGACCGGATCGAGCAGCGCCCCAGCGGGCGAGCCGGGTCTGTTTGCGGGTTCGGACTTCGTTCCGCCCCTCCGTACAGCTCTTGCCAGGTCGCGGTGCCGTTAGCTGGGTTGCGCCAAGGCTTCGCCCGTCACCTTGCCTGCCGGGACAGTTCGCCGGCGCGGACGGCCGTGTGTGACCCAGCGACGCCCGATGCGCCACTCTTCGCCGACCGGCGTCGAAATCGATCTGGTCCCGATGAGCTTGGTCACGCGCACTTGCACATCATGACGCCGGCGTTGCCCGGCATTGAGTCTGTCGATGCGAGGCTACGATCTGCAACGCCACGTCGTCGATGCTCCGCCGGCTCCCATATGCAGCGCTCAACAGCCATGGCCACAAACTACGATCTCGCCGGACTCCCCAACGCCCGCCGCGACGTCGAGCTTGCCCCCCACACGACGTTTGGCATCGGCGGACCGGCCGACTTGCTCTCCGTGCCGCGTAGCGCTGCCGAGCTCGCCGAAGCCGTCCGCTGGGCCCGTCAGGCGCAGGTTGAGTGGTTCGTGCTCGGCTGCGGCGCCAACATTCTCGTCGGCGATCTCGGCTTCCGCGGGCTCGTGATCAAGAACGAGGCCGACCGGATGACGATCGCCGACGGCATCATGCAGGTCGAGAGCGGCGCGATCGTCGCCGACGCGCTGCGCGCGTCCGTCGAGCATGGGCTGTCCGGCCTCGAGCACTACATCGAGATCCCATCCACGATCGGCGGTGCCATGTGGCAGAACCTCCACTTCCTCGCGCCCGACCGCACGAGGACCGTGTTCATCGCCGAGATCGTGCACGGCGCGAGTGTGCTCAGCGACTCTGAGGTGCTCACCGTCGACAAGGACTACTTCCAGTTTGGCTACGACTTCAGCGTCCTTCACACCCGTCGCGACGTCGTGCTCGACGTGACGCTCGAGCTGACGCCGGCCGATCCGCAGGAGCTTCGCCGCACGATCGAGGCCAACGCGGCGTGGCGCCACGAAAAGCATCCGCCCGACGCTGTGCGCATGAGCGCCGGCAGCATCTTTCGCAAGATCGCCGATCTCGGCGCCGGACGGTTGATCGACGAGTGCGGCCTGAAGGGCGCCCGGATCGGCGGCGCCGAAGTCTCGCGCCGCCATGCCAACTACATCCTCAACGTCGATCACGCCACCGCCGCCGATGTGCGCAAGCTGATCTCGCACGTGCAGACCGAGGTGCTCGCCCACACCGGGCAGACGCTCGAGCCCGAGATCAGCTTCGTCGGCGAGTTCGCCGGCATCGCCTCCTGAGGGTCGCCTCAGTCGAGCAGGCACCGGCTCAGCGCGTGATCGTAAAGCTCTTTGTCGCCGTCAGCGGGCGCTTGCCGTTCGGCGTGAAGCTGCCTCTGGCGATCAGGGCGATCCGCCTGTGGTGGCGCAGGAGCTTGCGACCCTTGCTCGTCAGCGTGAGCATCACAAGCTTGGTGCCCGCCGTGCGAAACGTGACGTGGCCCGCCGCGAACAGCGCCGCCGCCGTGCTGCTCGGATTGCGCCCGCCGGGCGGCACGTAGTACCACGAGATCGCCAGCGTCCCCGCCGTGAGCGCCGTGAACCCGTATGCGTAGCGCTTGCGCCTGCGCAGGCTCGCGATTCGCACCTGACGCCCTTTGATCCCGAGCTGCTGGCGCAGGCTCTGGCGGATCTGCGCTTCTGTCAACGTCGTCGAGAGGAACGCGCGCGTTGGCGTCGCTGCGGCGATCGTCAGCAGGATCGGCGCGCTGGTCGCGCTCACGCCGAACGCGTCCGCGATGTGCAGCACGACTCCACTCGTGCCCGCCGCCGACGGTGTCCCCGAGATGTGCCCGCTCGCCGGGTCGATCGAGAGGCCCGGCGGGAGACCGCTCGCGCTCCACGTGTAGCCACCCGCGCCACCCGCCGCCGCCGCGTACGTCGCGTAAGGCACGCCGACCTGTCCAAACGGAAGTGAGCTCGAGAGCACCGCCAAGTCGGCCGCCTGTGCCACCGTGAACGCCGCCGTCGCTCCGCGCGCCACCGTGTCGATCGTCGTGCCCACCGGGAAAGCCACCGGCGCCGGTGTCGGATTCGCCGCCGCCGTGCCGCTGTTCGCGGCGCGGCCGAGCTGGCCGTCGAGGTTGGAGCCGAACGCGTAGAGCGCGCCGCTCGCCGTGATCGCCAGGCTGTGCGCGCTGCCCGCCGCCAGCCCGATTGCGGGAGCGCTCGCCCCCGGCAGCGCCACCGGCAGCGGCGTCGTGTTGGCTTTTTCGCTGCCCGTGCCTGCGCCGTTGCCGAGCTGGCCGTCCGTGTTGCGCCCGAAAGCGTAGATCAGCCCACTCGCCGTAAGCGCGAGGCTGTGAAAGCCACCCGCAGCAATCGACCTCACCGGCCCCGCCGCAGCGGGCAGGCTGACTGGTGTCGGCGTCGGGCTCGGGACCGGCGTTTCGGCATTCGCCGTGCGCCCGAGCTCGCCGTAGCGGTTGCCGCCGAACGAATACAGTCTGGCCCGTCGAAGTCAGCGCGAGGCTCTCCTCCTCGCCCGCAGCGATCTGCACGACCCCACCGCTCGCGCCCGGCAGAGTCACCGCCGTCGGCGTCGGATTGGGAGTCGCCGCACCTGCGTTGGTCGAGCTGCCCAGCTCGCCGTAGCGATTGCCGCCGAACGCGTACAGCTGCCCTGTCGAGGTCAGCGCGAGGCTCTGTTCCACGCCTGCCGCGATCTGCACGACCTGGCCGCTTGCGCCCGGCAACGCGATCCGTTCCGGTATTCGATTGGCGTTTTCCGCGCCGACGTTCGTCGCGCGGCCGAGCTGTCCATACTGGTTCTCGCCAAACGTGTACAGCTCGCCCGTCGAGGTCAGGGCGAGGCTGTGCGTGGAGCCCGCCGCGAGCTGTGCGATGCGCCCGACTGCGCCCGGCAAGCTGACGAGCCGGGGCACCGGATTCGCTCCCGCCACGCCGCTGCCCGCCGCCACGCCGAGCTGTCCGTACTGATTGCTGCCGAACGCATAGAGCTGGTCGGCCGACGTCAGCGCCAGTGTGAAATGCGCGCCCGCCACCGTCTCGACGATCGGCCCGCTCGCCCCCGGCAGCGTCAGCAGCGCCGCCGTCGGGTTCGCCGCTTCGCTGCCATTGCCCGTCGTGCTCGCGAGCTGGCCGGCCGAGTTATCGCCGAAGCCGTAGAGCTGCCCGGCCACCGCCGAGGCGCTGCTCGCCGGCGTCAGCACGAGCACGCCCAGCAGCGCTGCCGCCAACCTGCCGATGACCGCGAGTCCTCGCACGAAGCGCGATCTTAACGACGGCCACTCGGCGATCAACCAGTATCCGGTGAACCGATGTGCCCGACCGCACACCGCAGCGGCCAAGGCGCACCTGCCGCGTCGGCGCCGAGCGCGACCGTGGCCTCCACCGTGCCCGCCATCACAGGCTTCAGCCCGAGTAGCGGGATTACCGGCTCCGCCTTCACGATCGAAGGCAGCGCGCTCGCCTCAGTCTGCGAAGTCAAGCTCGGCGCCGGGTGCGGTTATTCCGGCGTCTCCGAGGCGGCCACCACGAAGACGATGTGACGGCGCGCCAGCGTGAGGAACGGGTGCAGCTCGCGCGCGCCGCCCTCGAGCTGCTTCCACCGTCGCCTCCGTCAGCGTGATGAAGTCGCGCTCGGAAGCGTTCAGCACGTCCGATACACGGCTGCGGTAGCCGTCGCGGGCGAGCGTCAGGTAGCCCTCGATGCGCTGGCGCTCGGTCTCGATCCTGATCCGCTCGCGGCGGTGGTCCATGCTCGGCTGCTCGTCCTTCCAAATCTCCTCGGTCGGCATCTGCCCATTATCGCGTCACGGCGTACGTGCGCGTCGTCGTCGTCCTGCGTCCAGTTGGCCCCGCCGCGACGATTCGCACCCGAGCAGTCATCGCGCGTCGCCGGCCGAGTGCGCGCTGCAGTCGACGAAGCCCCTTGACGCCCAGCCGCAGCCGCATGTGGCCGGCCTTCGCCCGCGGCAGCGAGCGTGCCGCCGCGGCCAGCGCCACCGATCGGCGCCGCCCCACCGGCGAGAGCGTGCCGCTGACGAGCACCTTGCAGCCACGTTCACAGCTCACGCTGAGCGCGAGCGCACGACGTGCCAGCACGCCGCCCGAACGAGGCAGTTTGATCCGCAGCACCGGCGCCACGTCGAGCGGCGGCGGCCAGCTGCCCGACGCCTCACAGCCGCGTCGCAACCGGGCTGACCGGGTCGAAGCGCTCGACGCGGTTGTTGTTCGTGTCCGCCACGTACACGCTGCCCGCGCAGTCGATCGCGATCGCCGACGGCTGGGAGAAGTCGCCCAGGCCCGTGCCGCGAAAGCCCCACTTGGCGAGGAAGCGTCCGTCCGCGTCGAACTGCTGCACGCGGTTGTTTTCGCCGTCCAGTGCGTACACGTTGCCCGCGCCGTCCACCGCCACGCCCGCCGGCGCGTGGAAGCGCCCGTTGGCGCCGCCGCGCGAGCCCCACTGCCGCAGCACGTTGCCGTTCGCATCGAGCTTGACGATGCGGTCGTTGCCCTTGTCCGCCACGTAGATGACTTCTTCGCCCGGCGCGACACTGCTGACGGCAACCCCCGACGGGTGGTTGAACGAGCCCGCCGCGCTGCCCGCCACGCCGTTGCCGCCGCCTGCGCCCCAGCGCGCCAGCAGCGTTCCTTCCGGGCCGTACACGAGCACGCGGTTGTGGCCGGCGTCGGCTACGTACATGCGCCCCGACTTAGGCGCGACCGCGACCGCCGCCACGCCGTTCAGCTGCGCGCCGCCGATGCCATTCGGTCCGGCCAGTTCTGAGAGGAATGTGCCGTCGCCCCACATGCGCACGATCCGCTCGTTGCCTTCGTCGGCCACGTAGACCGAGCCGCGCGGATCGATGCCGATCCCTGTCGGCTTGAAGAAGCCCGGGCGGTGACCGCCGGCGACCGTCCACTGCCCCGCGAACGCGTTTGTCAGCGGCGCGAACAGCTCGACACGATTGCCTACCGTGTCTGACACGAGCAGGCCGCCGCTCGGGTCCAGCGCCAGTCCGCGCGGTCCCGTCAACTGGCCCAGCCCGCGCGCCGAGGCGCCGATCGTGCGCAGGAAGCGTCCTTCCGGGCCGTACACCTCGACGCGGTCGTTGGCCGTGTTGGCCACGTAGTTGTCGCCCGCCGGGTCGCTCGCGATCGCGCGCGGGAACGCCGAGCTGCCCCGGTTTCGTGCCGTAGCCGCCCCACGCGCCGAGGAAGCTCAGTTCCGGGTTGAGCTTGACCACGCGGTGGCCGAGGTCGTCGGCCACGTACACGTTGCCCGCCGCGTCGAGCGCCACGCCGTAGGGGAACGCGAACTGTCCCGGACCCGTGCCCCGCGAGCCCGCCGCGCCCTGATAGGCCCCACTGGGGTCAAATTTCTCGATCCGGTGGTTGTCGTCGTCGGCCACCAGCACCTCGCTCGCGTTGGCCGCCACGCCGCGCGGATAGGTGAACTGCCCCGGGCCCGATCCCTTCGCGCCCCATTCCATGCCTTCGTCGCCTTCCAGGTTGAAGCGCTGGATGCGGTTGTTGCCGGAGTCGGCCACGTAGACGAAGTTGCCCGCCACCGCGATGCCGCCTCCCGGGGGCTTTGTGTAGTCCTGCGAGGAGCCGAAGCTGAACTGCCCCGGTTCCGAGCCCTTGTGCCCCCACTGCGTGATGAACGTCCCGTTGGAATCGAACTTCTCGATCCGATTGTGGCTCGAGTCGACCACGTAGACGTTGCCCGCCGCGTCCGTCGCCAGCCCACCGATCGGCCCGAACTGGCCGTGGCCGCCGCCGAAGGAGCCCCACTCCGTCTCGAACACGCCCGCCGCCGTGAACTTCTGCACCACGTAGCTGAGCTGGTCGGCCACGTAGACGTTGCCCTGCGTGTCCACCGCGACGGCCTCCGGGAAGCGCAGCACGCCCTCCGCGCGCTGGCCGACGATCGAGCGCCGACGCGTATGGGCACGGCTCGGCGCCGACCCCCGCGCACGCTTCGGCCAGTGCCGGCGGCGGCCGTCGTCGCAGCGCATGCCAGTGCCGCGCACAGGCCCAGCAACGCGCGCAGGCCGGACGGCGTGCGCAAGGGGCGCAAGTCGAGCAGGATGCGCAGGTCGGGCCGGGCGCGCGCAAGCGATCTCATGGCTGCATCAACACCGCATCATGCGCGCCGGAGCGGTGTTTCCCATGGGGTGGGGCCGGCTGCTGCTCAGCCGACGCGCTCGCGTTGCGCGCGCTGCGAGACCCGCGCGCGCGACCGGCGCCGCCGGCGTGCCCGGCGGCAGCGGCCGGTTGCGCTCCTCGCGCACGATGTACAGCGGCCGGTGCTTGACCTCGTCGTAGATGCGCCCCACGTACTCGCCGATCACGCCCAGCGCGATCAGCTGGATTCCGCCGAGCAAGCAGGATCGCGATCGTGATCGAGCCGAAGCCCGGCAGGTAGGAGTCGAACGATGCGCAGGGCGATCACGACCGGGATCGCGACGAACGCGACGCCCGCCGAGAGCATCCCGATCGTAGGTCGCCAGCTGCAGCGGCAGGTGCGAGAAGGACGCGATCGCGTCGAGCGAGAAGCGCAGCATCTTGCGCAGCGTGTACTTCGTCTCCCCGGCGTGCCGCGCGTCGCGCTCGTAGGAGACCGCCGTCTGGTTGAAGCCCACCCAGACCGTCATCCCGCGCAGGAAGCGCGAGCGCTCGGTCATCGCCAGCAGCGCATCCAGAGCGCGGCGGTCGAGCAGGCGGAAGTCGCCCGAGTTGGGCTCCAGGTCGACCTGCGCGAGCTTGTCGAACAGCTTGTAGAACCACGACGCCGTCGCGAGCTTGAATGCCGTCTCGCCCTCGCGCTGGTTGCGCACCGCGTAGACCACGTCCGCGCCCTGGCTCCACTGGGCGATCATGTCCTGGATCAGCTCCGGCGGGTCTTGCAGGTCGGCGTCGATCATCGCCACCACGTCGCCGATCGCGTGCTCCAGGCCCGCCGTCAACGCCGCCTGGTGGCCGAAGTTCCGCGAGAGGTGGATCACTCGCACGCGCGCGATCCTCAGCCGCGATCCGGTCGAGCAGCTCCGGCGTGGAGTCGCTCGAGCCGTCGTTGACGAGCACCAGCTCGAACTCGTAGTCGGCCGCCGCCGCGCATGCGCGCGCGACGAACTTCTCGATCAGCTCCTGCTCGTCGTACACCGGCGCGACGACGCTGAGCAGCTTGGGGGTGCGTAGCGCTGTGTCGGGCATCTGCCGGTTCACCGCAATGTGGTCGAGGTTCGGGTCCATCTGCCGCCCATCTTCAGACGGCCGCCTAAGCCCACGATGAATTTATCGTTCATCCTGTCTGGTGATGCCCTCCGAACGGCCCCGCGCGACAGAGGACGCCTCTCAGACTACCGGGCGCCGCGCGGCACCTGAACGCTCCCCTCGTGGTGCAGTTCGTCAAGTTCGGCATCGTCGGCGTCTCGAACACGCTGCTCGCCTTCGCCATCTACACGGTGCTGCTGAAGGTGTTCGGCGTCTGGTACATCGCCGCCTCCGCGATCGGCTTCGTCGCTCGGCGCCGTCAACGGCTTCCTGCTCAACCGCCGCTGGACGTTCGCCGGGCACGTCGGCGACTCGCTCACGCCCGTGCGCTGGGGCGTCGTGCAGGGCTGCGGGCTCGCGCTCAACCTGGGGCTGCTCTATCTGTTCGTCGACGACGCCGGTGTCGAGAAGCTGCTCGGCCAGGCCTTCGCCACGGCGATCGTCACCGTCATCACCTTCCTCGTCAACCGAGCCTGGACCTTTCGCATGCATCACCACCCGCCGCCCGTCGCCGCCGCCGACGCCGAGGGCTGAGCGACCCCGCCGCTCGCAGGCCGCACGCGGCCACATCGGCCCCGTGAGGGGCCTCATCAAAATCGATCCCCTAGCGGAAGACCGCGAGCAGCGAGAGGCCCGCGGGGATGCGCCCGCCGCGCCCGATCAGCGCCGACTCAAGCTGCAGCGGTCGCTCGAGCAGCCAGTTCAGCGGCTCCGGCGGCACCCATAGGTCGAGGCTCGACTCCGTCGTCTTGCGGCTGAAGCGGTCCAGCACACGCAGCATGATCGCCGCCGGCAACAGCAGCGAGTTGAAGTACGTCGTGCGCACCTGCTGCCAGCCGGCCTGCTTCCGCCGCTCGCTGCAACGAGCGGCGCGTGTAGCGGCGGAAGTGGTGGTTGATCTCGTCGTGACCGCTCCACAGCCATTGGTAGGCCGGGACCGTGACCAGCAGTGAACCGCCCGGCGCCACCACGCGGCGAAGCTCGCGCAGCGCCGCCAGATCGTCCTCGAGGTGCTCGATCACGTCCAGCGACGCCGCCAGCTCGAAGCTGTCCGCCTCGAACGGCATCTCCAGCACCGAGCCCGCAATCACCTCACCCGCGCCGCGTTCGCGCGCCAGCGACGACGCTCGTGTCTGCCAGCTCGACTCCCGTGACCGTGCCGTGACGCGCCAGCTCGACCATGTTGCGCCCGCTGCCGCAGCCCGCGTCGAGGATCCGGGCGCGCGCAGGCAGGCGCAGGTCCTCGACCACGCGCTCGAGCACTTTGCGCCGCCCCCGGTACCACCAGTGACGGTCCTCCGCCTGGTGGGTCTGCAGCTCGTAGTCGCGGTCCATCCGGGCTGCATCCTGTCCTAAAGCCCGGTTGGATGAAAGTCCAGCCAGAACTTGACAGAAATCTTGGCATGCCATAATATTTGTTTCATGGCCACAAGAGAGACCACGCGCTCGCCCGCCGTCGAGGACTACTGCAAGGCGATCTTCACGCTCGAATCGCGCGCCGAGGAGCCTGTCGCCACGAACGCGCTCGCCGAGCGCCTCGGCCTCACGCCGGGGTCCGTCTCGGCGATGCTCAAGCGCCTCGGCGAGCTCGGCCTGATCGAGCACCACCCCTATCGCGGCGTGCGCCTGACCGAGGACGGGCGCAGGGTCGCGCTCGAGGTGATCCGCCACCACCGCCTGCTCGAGCTGTTCCTCGCCGAGACGCTCGGAGATGCCCTGGGATCGGGTGCACGCCGAGGCCGAGGTGCTCGAGCACGTGATCTCCGAGGAGCTCGAGCAGCTGATCGCCGAGGCGCTCGGCCACCCGACGATCGATCCGCACGGCGACCCGATCCCGAGCGCCGAGCTCGAGTTGCACGAGCTCGAGACCTTTCCGCTCGAGCGCCTGCAGGAGGGAGACCGCGGCGTGTTCGTGCGCGTCTCAGACGCCGATCCCGAGATGCTGCGCTACCTCTCGAGTCACGGCATCGCCCCCGGAGATCGCCTCTACGTGCGCGAACGCCAGCCCTTCGGCGGCCCCCTGCTCGTCGCCTTCGGCGAGGGCGAAGGCGCGCGTGAGCACGCCATCGGCGGTCGCCTCGCCGGAGCCATGCGTGTGCAGCTCGACCGCGACGGCGATCAGCGCTCCGCCGAGACGGAAACCCCAGCTTGACGCCCGTGCGCCCCGACCCCGCGCTCGAGGGTGCCGGTGCCACGATTGGTGCAGGCACCGTCGTCCCGGTCGCCGGGGCGGGTGGGGTGGTACGCGGCACGAGCCAGCTCGAACACCTGCTCGCCAAGGGCCGTCTGCGCGCCACGCTGACGATGCTCGGCCCGGCCTTCGTCGCCGCCATCGCCTACGTCGATCCCGGCAATTTCGCCACCAACATCTCCGGCGGCGCCAAGTTCGGCTACCTGCTGCTGTGGGTCGTGCTCGCCGCCAACCTGATGGCGATGCTGATCCAGTATCTGTCGGCCAAGGTCGGCATTGCCACCGATCGCACCTTCCCCGAGCTGTTTCGCGAGAACTACCCGCGCGCGGCCAGCAGGATCATGTGGCTGCAGGCCGAGATCATGGCCATGTCGACCGACGTCGCCGAGTTCGTCGGCGCCGCGCTCGGCCTGAACCTGCTGTTCGGCGTGCCGCTCTTGTGGGCCGGCGTGA
Source organism: uncultured Solirubrobacteraceae bacterium (assembly GCA_963704495.1). Lineage (GTDB taxonomy): Bacteria > Actinomycetota > Thermoleophilia > Solirubrobacterales > Solirubrobacteraceae > Palsa-744. The sequence continues at coordinate 821,613 of OY969911.1, forward strand.
TGACCGGCTTCATCGCCTTCGGCATCCTCGAGCTGCAGACGCACGGCTTTCGTCGCTTCGAGCTCGCCATCACCGCGCTGCTCGGGATCATCTTCCTCGGCTTCCTCTATGAGACGCTGAAGATCGGCCCCTCCGTGCACGGCTCGCTGTCCGGGCTCGTGCCTCACCTCGGCGACAGCGAGTCGCTGTATGTCGCCGTCGGCATCATCGGCGCCACCGTGATGCCGCACGCGATCTACCTGCACTCGGCGCTGACCAAGAATCGCATGCCGATGCGCGACGACTCCGAGCGCGGGCGCGTGCTGCGCTTCGAGCGCCTCGACATCGTGATCGCGCTGACCTGCGCCGGTCTCGTCAACATGGCCATGCTCGCCGTCGCCGCCAAGCTGTTCCACTCCACCGGGCACACCGGAATCGACAGCGTGCAGGCCGCCTATCACGGCTTTGGCAACCAGGTCGGCGGCCTCGCTGCGCTCGCCTTCGCCGTCGCCCTGTTCGCCTCCGGCGCCTCCTCCTCGAGCGTCGGCACCTACGCCGGGCAGGTCGTGATGAGCGGCTTCATCAACGTCAACATCTCCGTGCTGGTGCGACGCGCAGTGACGATGGTGCCCGCGCTCGTCGTACTCGCCGATCGGCGTCAATCCCACCGACGCGCTCGTGCTCAGCCAGGTCGTGCTCTCCTTTGGCATCCCGCTCGCCTTGATCCCGCTCGTGATGCTGACAATGCGCAAGGACGTGATGGGAGCGCACGTGAACAAGCGCCTGACGACCGCCGTCGGGATCGTGCTGGCCGCGCTGATCACCTGTCTCAACGTCTTCCTGATCTACCAGCAGATCTTCTAGCGCTGCGTTGCCGGCCGGGCCGGCGCACAGAGCCTCAGCGCGAGGCCGGCGTGCGGATCGAGTAGTAGATCCGCTCGCCCGTGCTACGCCACAGCGCGAGCGCTCGGTCGCTGCTCGGATCGAACGCCAGCGTGGCATCGCTCTTCTGTTCCGCTGCGAACGTCGGAACGCCGACAGGCCCCGGCGCGGCCACCTGCTCGGGACCACCGAAGATCGTGATTCCCGGACGTGCATCGATTCCGCGCGCCGCCACGAGCGCCTGCGTGCCGAAATCGAGCGCGCCGCCTGCGGCGATCTGCGGTTCGCCCCACAGCGCGATCGCCTCGCCGTCCGGCCCAGGCTGCAGGTCGCTCAACAACGCGTTCGTGTGCGGGTCTGAGATCGTGCTCGCCTTGCCCAGGCCGTGCAGGTCGACAGCCGCCGTGCGCACGACCCAGCGACCATCCTGCGCGCCCGTCCACGCCAGCATCACGCTCTCCGAGCTGAGACGGACCAGGCGCGGCGAGGTCTGCGGGTAGGAAACGCCCGACGGGTTGGCGAAGCGCTCGAGTAGCTGTGGCTTGCCGAAGCGCACGCCGCTCGCCGAGTAGTCGAAGTAGATCGACGTGTGGCCGCTCTGTTCGTCCGCCCACGCGACCATCGCGCGGTTGTTGTCGCTGATCAGCGCCGTCACGCGCGGTGCTCGAGCGCTTGTGGCGAGCCGTTGCGTCGGCTGCCTGCGTCCCGAGGCCGGTATATCGCGCGCCCACAGCGCGCCCGCCTGGCGCCACACGAGGATCGCGTCCGTGCGGAAGTCGAGGCTGACCGTCGGCGATTCGATCGCGCCGCCCTGTCCCGCGACCGTGATCGTGGGGGACAGCGAGTGTGCGTAGTAGCGCTCGATGCGCAGCTCCAGGCCGTCGTGGTCAAGGCCGCCCGCGATCGGCGTCGCCAGGCCCACATCGCCGAGGTAGGCCGTGAACAACGAGTTCGCGCCTGCCGTGCCCGCCAGTGCGCCGAGTGGCGAAAATGGGCCGGCGGCTGCACCCTGGACGAGCAAGCCGCCGCCGCGCGCGCCGCCCGAGCCCGCGATCGCGAGCTGCCCGTGCGGCGCCGGCGTGACCGCCAGCGGCGGGCGCAGAGTCAGCTTGCCGCCGTCGCGTGCGAGCGCATAGGACGGTTTGCCCGGTACGTCGCCCGCACCGATCGGCGCGACGTACGTGCCCGCGCCCTGCGGACAACTGTTCGCCGCGCTCCACACGACCGCGCCGCGGCCCGTGCCGTGCGTCGGCTTGTCGCGGGGGAAGACCGCGCTCGCGCCGCCCACCGCCGCGCAAGGGCCGAGCGGCGCCGGCGGCGACCACGACGCCGGGGAGGCTGTTGCAAGCGTCGGCGAGCCGCACGCGAGCGCCAGGCCCGCGAGCGCGAGAGGGCGGAAAGGCTTCAACGTCAGCGCGGTCGTGGCTAAGCCAGCGCCTCGCGCAGGAAGCTGACCGTGCGCTCCCATGAGAGCTTCGCCAACTCCGCGTTGTAGGTGCCCAGCCGGTCGACCTCATTGAAGAACGCGTGGCCCGCACCGTCGTAGTAGTGGAAGGTGACCTCGACGCCCGCGTCGCTCATCTCCTGCTCGAGCGCTTTCGCCGTGTCCGTCGGGATGAACTCGTCCGCCGTGCCGAAGTGGCCCAGCACCGGCCCTTTGATGTCAGAGAAGTCGGGCTTGCCGTGCGGCATCACGTAGTAGTAGGAGACCGCCGCCGTGACCTTCGGGCATGTCGCCGACGCCCACACCGATAGACCGCCGCCGAGGCAGAAGCCGAGCGAGCCCACGCCCGAGCCTTCGAAGCCCTCCTGCGAGCTGAGGAAGTCGGCCGCGCCGCACATCTGCGGCTCAACCTCGTCCATCGACAGCGCCATCATTTTCTGTTCGGCCTCGCTTGGCTGCGTCGTCGTCTCGCCCTTGAACAGGTCCGGCGCGAGCGCGAAGAAGCCCTCCGCCGCGAGCCGGTCGCAGACCGAGCGGATGTGCTCTTCCACGCCCCACCACTCCTGCAGGACGACCGTCGCCGGGCCGCTGCCGCCGGCGGGAGTCGCGAGGTAGCCGGACGCCGTGCCGGCGCTCGTGGGGAACTCGATGTCGGGCATGTGGGCTCCTTGGAAGTGATCGTTGGGCGTGGCGATGGCGGTGGGGGCTCACGGCGAGGACCGTGCGCCGTCCTGCGTCGGCATCCTCTCACGGCTGACGCGTGCGGCGACTCACACATACCCGCCGAGGCGAGCTGCTACCGGTCAGGCGCAGCCCGCTTGGTAGCGGGCTTGCGCCGTGCCCGCTTGGGCGGATCGGCCAGCGCGAGCAGATCCCGCGCGCGGCGCCCGCAGCGCCTGTTTAGCCGTTTCGAGCTGACCAGCTGGGCTCGCCCGGCGCACGAGCGTGCGCACGAGCACGTCGATCCCCGACGGTTCCGGCGCCGCCGACCAGCGCGCGAGGGGATCGCGCGCGTCCTCGCCGCCCGTGACGGTCTCATCAGAGAACATCACCGACATCAGGTCGGTCGCGGCGACACCGTCGACCATGCAGTGGTGGACCTTCGAAAGCAGCGCCCAGCGCCCACCGGTCATCCCCTCGACCATCCACAGCTCCCACAGTGGCTTGTTGCGATCGAGGTGCTGGGAGAACACGCGCGCTGCCATCTGGCGGCACCAGCGCGAGCTTCCCGGCGACCATCGCGCGCAGGTCCTCAAACGGCGGCGGTGGCCCCTCGAAGATGCTCACGTACGCCGATGTGCATCGGCGTAGTGTCGTTCTCGATGTGCAGGAACGACGAGTCCATCGGGCTCATCCATTCCATGCGCGCTGTTACCTCTCGGCGTCCGTTGGCACAGCCGTGAAGCGCATCGCTATGCGGCCGCGTCGAGCGCTTTGTCGAGCACCCGGTAGACGTTCACGTTGACCGACATGCCGCAGTGGCTCGAGTCGACGGCGACCGGCTGGGCGTGGGGGTCGACGCACGCCTGCCAGTCGACGATCCCGTCCGTGTAGGAGTAGACCGCGGTGGCATGCACGTGGGCCGGCAGCGGCGCCGCCAGCTCGGCGTGGAACTGCTCGCAGCAGGCTCCGTCCTTGCAGCTGCGCGAAAGCATGCCCGGTAGGCCGAGGTCGCCGAGCGTGGCGACCAGGCGCGCCGCGCGCATCACATGAGAGGAGACCGCGAGGTCGTCGGTGATCGGCGAGCCAAGCATCGCCAGGCCGGTGATGGCGTCCGGCTCGCGCACGGCCAGCGAGCGTGCGAGCGCGCCGCCCCGGCTCTGCCCGACCAAGAAGACGCGCTCCTCGGTCTCCGAGGCGAGCGCGTGTAGCTGCTCGGCGAGGCGGCCGACGAGCTCCTCGGCGCAGTCGACATTCGCGCGGATGCCGCTCATGTGCACGCGGTGGCCGCGGCGCGAGAGCCACTGGCGCAGCACGGTCAGCGAGGTGTCGCCGGCCATGAAGCCCGGTACGAGCAGCACCGGTGGCGCATCCTCACGGTGCTCGATCGAGCGAAACACGCGACTCGAGAGCAGCCGCGCCAACTCGCGCCCGTAGCGCAGCTCTCCGAGCAGCGGCGCGACGGAGGCCCGCTCGGCCGGGCGCTCCGGCCCGATCACACCAGCCTGTCCCCCCATGAATAAATAGAGTACGCCCCGGTGGAGCTTTCCGGAAGGCACGTGGTCGTGACGGGCGGTGGCGGGGGGATCGGCAGCGCGCTCGCGCGGGCGCTGTCCGAGCAGGGCACGCGGGCCGTCGTCGTCGCCGATCGCGACCTCGCAAAAGCAACCGCGGTCGCCGAGGAGATCGGCGGCCTGGCAGTCGAGTTCGACGCCGGCCGTGAGAGCGGCGTGCAGTCGCTGATCGCGCAGGCCGTCGAGACCAACGGCCAGATCGACATCTTTATCTCCAACGCCGGCGTACCTGGCGGCGGTGGCGGACCGGTCGAGACGTCCGACGCAGACTGGGACGAAGCCTGGCGCGTGAACGTGATGGCGCACGTGTGGGCCGCCCGCGCATTGCTGCCCGCGATGCTCGAGCGTGGCGAGGGCTACCTGATCAACACGGCGTCTGCCGCCGGTCTATTGACACAGGTCTCATCGGTCGGCTACAGCGTGACCAAGCATGGCGCCGTCGCGCTGGCCGAGTGGCTGGCGATCGAGTATGGCGACGCAGGCATTCGCGTCTCGTGTATCTGCCCGCAGGGCGTGCGCACGCCGATGCTCGAACTGGCGATGGACGAGCCGGCAGGCGCCGCCGCGCTGAAGGCCGGTGGCCTGATCGAGCCCGAGGAGGTCGCCGACGCGGTCCTTGCCGGGATCGCCGATGAGCGCCTGCTGATCCTGCCCCACGAGGAGGTCGCGCAGTTCATGGCGCTGAAGGGCAGCGATCCGCCGCGCTGGATTGCCGGCATGCGCAAGCTCGTGCGCAACGCACGCGCAGCCGCGCAGTAGACGGCGCGGGCGAGTAGGGCCGAGCGGGCGAGTACGGCGAAGTGGCGCCGAATGGCGACGCCGCGCTCGGTCGTGTCTAGCGCTACGCGTTAGGCCGTGTCGAGCGCCACGCGGATCACAGGCGTGGACGTCGGGTGCATGCTGCCGCCGGCCGGCTCACTGGTTACGAGCACTTCCTTGACGCCATGCAGGTTCGGCACGTCGACGGCGCCGTTGCCGTGGTTGGTGACGCTGAACAGTGCGTTCGTCGGCTGGGGTTCGCCATTACCGCGTTTGAGCCACACCTCGTAGATCCGTCCGAGCGCGGGTGGCGGCATCCGCTTGACGATCAGCTCGGCGTGTCCGTCGCGCTGGCGCAGCGAAGCCGTTGCCCCGGCCGGCGCCGAGCCGGTCGTGGTCAGCGGGCGCGATGAGGAGCCAAGCGAGACCGCGATCAGCACGGCCACGAGCGCCGATAGTGCGACACCGACGCCGGCGAGAGCAAATCGCGGCATGCGTCCAGCGAGCGTTCGACTGGGTGGGCGATCGGCACCAGCCCCAGCCGCGCCAAGCAACTCGGCCTCGGAGCGCACCGTCGCGAGGATGCGCGCGCGCATCTCCTTCGGCGCGGTCGTGGCCGGCACGCTGGCCGGCAACTCGTCGACGACCGGCTGCAGCTCAGCCACTTCGGCTCGGCATCGTGCGCAGCTCGCGAGATGCTCACGGAAACGCTCGTGCTCGTCGTGCTCGAGCGCACCGAGCACGTAGGCCGCCGCGTCGTCGCGGTGGCGGCAGTTGTCGTCCGGTCCGCCCGGGTTCATCCGCCCACCGCCTGCCAGCCCTGGAGCTGGCTGCGAAGCTTTTGCAGGCCAAGTCGCATGCGCCCCTTCACCGTGCCGACCGGCGTATCGAGCATCGAGGCAATCTCGGCGTGCGTGAAGCCGCCGAAGTAGGCGAGCTCGATCACCTTGCGCTGATCGGAGGGCAGCTCGCCGAGCGCACCGCGGATTTCGCTCGAGACGGCGTTCTCGACGGCTTGGTCGTCGGTCCGCTCGGGCGCCTCGAGCGTCTCCTCGATGCCCTCGTCGCCGGCGCGGCGTCGATCGTGCGTGCCGCTGCGCCGTAGCGTGTCGATCGCGCGGTTGTGCACGATGCCGAGTGTCCACGTACGAACGCTGCCGCGTGCGCGGTCGTAGCGCTCGCCGCTGCGCCACAGCGCGAGAAATGACTCCTGTGCGATGTCCTCTGCGACAGAGCGTCTGCCGCAGATGCGGTACGCCAGCGCGAAGGCCGCATCGGCGTGGCGCTCGAGCACGACCTCGAAGGCATCGGCATTGCAGTCGGCGACGCGTTCCATCAGCTCCTCGTCGGCGAGCTTTCTCAGCTTTTCCTTGGAGTTGACGCTCGAACGGCGAAGGAGAGGCATTACCGCACTCTACGTGTGGGCGGAGACATCGGATCACCCTTACGGAAATCCACTCCATCTCGTGCGTCCTTGGACAGTGCGTGACGACATTCCGGTGTGACGTTTGTGATCCGCCCGACGAGCTCCCCCGTACAGAAACCCCAACGGTCACGCCAGGGATGCACCGCCTCCCGGCACCGTGATCCTGGCAACCGATAAGGAGTGACTATGACCCATGAGATAAATCTCGCCGAGCTCGACACGGACGGCGCAATCCGAGAAGCGGCCCACGAGGTCGGTGGCGACACACGGCTCGGCTTCCTCAAGAAGGCTGGACTGGCCGGCGGCGCCGTGGTAAGCGGCGGCGCGGTGCTTTCTGCACTTGCCCCCACCGCCATGGCCGCATCGCAGTTCGGACGCCCGCCGGCGAAATTCGGCAAGGGCGACATCGGCATCCTCAACTACGCGCTCACCCTCGAGTATCTCGAGGCGGCGTTCTACAACGGTGCAACGGCGGCCAAATTGCCGCTTAGCGTCCAGGGTGTCGTGTTTCTGGAAACTGTGACCAAGGATGAGAACGAACACGTCAAATTCCTCAAGAAGGCGCTCGGCAGGAAGGCCGTCGCCGAACCGAATTTCGACTTCAAAGGCGCCAACACCAACGCGGAAACGTTCATGGCGACCGCGGAAGTGCTGGAGAACACCGGTGTTCACGCCTACTCCGGTCAGGCGCTGAACATCAAGACCGCCGCCTACGTGAAGGCCGCGCTGTCGATTCTCACGATCGAGGCGCGTCACGCGAGCGTGATCGGTCTGCTCAACGGGACGAAGGGAATGATCACGCCGGACGGCGCGTTCGACACGCCCTACACGGCGCAGAAGGTCCTCGCCGCGGTCAAGTCGACTGGCTTCATCACCGGCTGACATCCCTGCGGCCCCGTGTCGTAACGAGCAGGTCAACGGCCGTCCGCCGCAGATAGCTCCGGGCGGCTGCGTTCACTCCTGCCGTTCTCATCAACACATTGAATGGAGGTAGTTCAAGATGGCCAGTTCTGTGAACGGCACCGAGACACATGAGGAGACGCCGCCTCAGCCGGCCGGAATCGTCGAGCGGCTCGCCCGCGACGACGTTGACCGCAAGCGGTTCCTGAAGATGGCAGGCAGCGCGGGAGCGGCGAGCTTCGGCGCGTTTGTGCTCGCCGCCTGCGGAAGCAGCAGTAGCAGCAGCAAGAGCACGACGGCAGCCGGTAGCGCCACGAGCGCTTCGTCGAGCGCGGGCGGTGATATCGCCATCCTCAACTACGCGCTCACGCTCGAGTACCTCGAGTCGGAGTTCTACTCCAAGGTGATCGCGGCCAAGCTGTTCAGCGGCAAAGTGGGCGAACTGCTGCAGACGTTCGGCAGCCAGGAGGACTCGCACGTCGTCGCCCTGAAAGCAGCCGTGACGAAGCTCGGAGGTACGCCTGCGGAAAATCCAAAAGGTAAATTCCCGATCACCAGCGCTACGCAGGTGGCGCAGCTCGCGTACACCGTCGAGAACCTCGGTGCCGCTGCCTACCTCGGGCAGGCAGCAAAGATCCAGAGTCCCGAGGTGCTCGCCTCGGCGCTTGCGATCCACTCAGTTGAGGCTCGCCACGCGGCAACGCTTGCCACGCTAGTGAAGAAGTCCGTCACCCCGCAAGGCGCATTTGCCACGCCGGCTGACATGTCCTCGGTTCTGGCGGCGGTCAAGCCGTTCCTGTCCTAACCGCTCCATCCGGCACGAAAGGAACGAGATAAACATGACGACTCAAGAGATCGCAAACCCCGAGCTGGCAGCTTGCGAGGTGCACGGCATTACCCGCTCTTCGTTCATTCTGCGCGGCGCGCTGGCAGCGGGAGCGTTGTACGGGACCGCTTCGGTGGCGCCGTTCGTTTCCCAGGCGTTCGCTGAAACGGGCGGCGGTGACGTTGAAATCCTCAACTTCGCGCTGACGCTGGAGTATCTGGAGGCTGACTTCTACAACGTGAAGGGGCGCCAGGTTGGCCTGAGCGGAGAGGCGCGTAAGTATGCGCGGGTGTTCGGCGCCGAGGAGGCCGCGCACGTCTCCGCGCTGTCGGCTGCGATCAAGCAGCTCGGTGGCAAGCCAGTGGCGAAACCGACGTTCGCGTTCCCGGCGACGGACGAGACGTCGTTCCTTGCCTTGGCCTCGGTGCTGGAGAACACCGGCGTTGGCGCTTACAACGGCGCCGGCCCGTCGTTGAAGAGCAAGGAGGTGCTGGCCTCGGCCGGCAGCATCGTGCAGATCGAGGCGCGGCACGCCGCGGCGATTGACCTGCTGATCGGCAAGAGCCCGACGCCGAACGAAGGGTTCGACAAGCCGCTGACCAAGGCTGAAGTGCTGGCTGCGGCCGGCCCGCTGATCAAGAAATAGTCGCAAGCCGGACGAGGGACGGCGACGCCGGGTGATCCGTGCCCGGCGTCGCCGCGTAGTTCACTAGTACACGCCCGTCACCGGGTGAAATCCAAAGACTTCGGGAGTGTTAATCACCATGGGCCTCGACAATCCTCTTCACATAGCTTTCCTCTTGATCTTGCTGCTGCTCGTTTTCGGCGCTAAGCGCCTGCCCGAGATGGGCCGCTCGCTCGGCAGCGGCATGCGCGGCTTCAAGGACACGCTCAGCGGCGAGCAGGCGCACGAGCCGCACGAGGGTGTGGCTGCAATCCCCGCGCAAGTCCCGGCAGTGCCCGTGGCGAGCACTGTGCCGGCGATGCAGAGCGAGGCGGCCGTTGCTGCACATGCGGTCGGCGAGCGCGTCCCCGTCGCCTAGTCGGGCGACGAGGCAGAGCTGAGCTGAGAGAGACCGATGGCTGTCGCCGCTGTCCGCGTAGGGCACGAAGACCGACTGAGCGTCGTGGACCACCTGACGGAGCTGCGCGGCCGGCTGATCATCTCGCTGGCCGCGCTGGCCGTCGCCTTCGGTTTGTGCATGTGGCAGAACCACGCGCTGCTGCACGTCATCAACAAGCCGCTTTCGACGCAGACGCAGAAGCAGGTCAAGAAAGGCAACGGCCCGCTCGGTGCGACGTACACGGTGCAGCAGAGCGCGCGTACGGTGGCCAAGCAACTGCAGGCGGTCACCGGAGCGCTCGACCGTGCGGGCAGCGGCGTCTCGCCGGCGACCCGCGCTGCCCTCGCGGGCGTCAGCCCGCAGCTCGATAAGGCGATCAGGGGCCTCTCCAAGGCGCCCGAAGGCAACAAGCCGGTCACGCTGGGGATCGGCGAGCCGTTCACGACGACCGTCGGGATCGCGCTGATCTTCGCCTTCATCCTCGCGCTGCCGATCATCTTGTTCCAGCTCTACGGCTTCCTCTTGCCGGCGTTCAGCCCCAAGCAGCAGAAGATCGCCAAATCGCTGACGCTGTCGATTCCCTTCCTGTTCGTGATCGGCGTGCTGTTCGGCTACTTCGTCGTGCTTCCGGCCGCCGTGCGCTTCTTCCAAAACTTCAACAGCGGCGAGTTCAACGTGCTCGTGCAGGCGAACCAGTACTACCACTTCGCCGCCGTCACGCTGCTCGCGATGGGGCTCGTCTTCCAGATCCCCGTGGCGATCCTCGCGGCGACTCGTGCAGAGATCGTGACCCCGACCCAACTACGCCACAATCGCCGTTACGCGGTACTCGCCTGCGGCGCCGTCGCGGCCTTCCTACCGGGCGACGCGATCACGCTCCTGCTCGAGACCGTGCCGCTGTACCTGCTGTTCGAGGCGAGTCTGCTGCTGGCCGGCATCGTCGAGCGGCGCGAGCACCGTCGATCGGGCGCGGGAAGGGCAGTCGGCTAGCAGGGCAGTCGGCTAGGCGGGCAGAGCCCGATGTGATCCGGATGGTGCGTCGGGGCGAACAGATAGAAAGGGGAACGCGAGACGAGCATATGCGGAGGACAGCGCCGCCCGACGGTGCCCGCACGGAAACCAATCAATGGAGCTCTCTCCACGAACCGGCTAGGCCGGCAACGAGAGCACGTGCGCCTTGGCTGGGTCGATCTTCCCGTCGAGCAGGTCGAGGTAGGCGTGCTCGAGCGCGTTCTGACCCTCGCCGCGAACGACCTCCAGCCAACCATCGCACCACTCCAGGTACGGACGCCAGGCCTCGGCAATGCGCGTCTCAAAGCCTTCGCGGCCCCACTCGGCGCTTCGCTTGGACACGCGATCGGGAGCGAAGAAGAAAGTCGGCGGGGGGCCAGGGAGTGAGTCCGGCACGGCGCCCATGCGGTCGTGATGGGTCGCACCGACGACCGCCGAGTGCATCAGGGCATCGCCGTAGTGGGTGTGGACGTCGATGCGGACCTGCGCATCGCCTGACATGTCGACATACACCGCAGGAGTATCGGCGAGCGATTCGATCTCCCCGTAGGTGACGACGCGGTCGTAGACGCCGAGTGAGTCGGTGAAGGCCGTGCTGCGCTCCGAAGTCAGACCGACCACCTCGACGTCGTCGCGACGCGAGAGCAGGAAGGCGAGCCCGCTGGCCGTCTTGCTCGAGGCGCTCGAGAGCGCGACCGTGCGGGCACCGAACAGCGACGCGTCATCGAGGAAGTCGTCGATCAAGAACGAGGTGAAGAAGAGCGGCCGCAGGAGCATCTGCAGATCCTCGGTGTCGGCCTCGTAGATCGGGTCGGCATCGACCCGCGCGTAGCCGTTGTACGCAGCGGGCAGGCTCGCGCGATGCGGCGAGGCGTCGACGAAGCCCCGTGCGTCGAGGAGCGCCGGCCTGACGACGAGCTCGCTCGACGGCGGCAGGTAGCCGTACACGCGCGTACCCGGCTCGAGCTGCTCGGCTTCGCTCTCGATGACCTCCGCGAAGCCCCACACGGGCATCCGTCCCCAGCCGTCCTCGCTCGGGAAGAACGCCCAGTAGCTCATCGCCTCGCCGAACATCGCGTAGGTGATGTTGTTGGCGCTGAGGCCGAAGCGCTCGACGCGCAGCCGCGCCTGTCCCGGCTCGAGCTCTTGCGCGTGCTCGTCGGCGAAGCGGCACTTGTGCAGGTCATCCTTGGCAATCAGGAAGTCCATCGGTACAAGCCTACGCCGCGAAGCGCCTGAGCATCCGCGTCTGGCGCGGGAGCAGGCCGAGCGCGAGCGCGATCGCCGCGAGCACCGAGCCGCCGAGCAGCACCTCGATTGCACCCAGTGCGCCGGCCAGGGGCCCGGCCAGCGCATAGCCGAGCGGCAGCAGCGCGAGCGAGACCATCCAATCATACGAGCTCACGCGCGAGAGCTTGTCCGGCGGGATCCGCTCGGCGAGCGCCGTCATCCACCACACGTCGAACAGCGCGATGCCCGCGCCGCCCAGCAGCATCGCGGGCGTGACGACGTACAGCGTGACGCCCGCCGCATAGAGCACAGCGACCGCCGGCCACAGCAGGATCGCGAGCATCGCCGCGCGCATTGGAAAGCGCGGGCGCCAGCCGATACCGAGCAGCGAGCCGATGATCGTGCCGATGCCGAGCACCGCCGAGACGAGGCCGTAGACGCCGATCTCGCCGTACTGCTCGCGCGCGACGACCGGGCCCAGCACGAACCAGGGCGCCAGGCCCGTGAACAGGGCGACGCAGAAGGCCGCGAGCGTTGCCCATACCCAGATGCGCGAGCGCACCTCGCGGTAGCCGTCGCGGATCTCGCTCCACACGCCGATGGGCTCACCCGACGGGGCCTCGTAGGCCGCCGGTGCAGGAGTTGCCGCAGGCTGTAGGAGATCGCCGGCCATCCTCACCGTGGACGCACTCGCCCGACCCTGCGCGGCCGGTGCCTCGAGCGTCACGACCTGCCGGGCCGTCGTCTCGCGCCGGCGCGGGCGCACGCGCGAGAGCAGCGCGGCGCTGATCAGGAACGTGGCGGCGTCGAGCGCGAACGCCCAGCCCGCGCCGAGGCCGAGCACGAGCGCCGTCGCCAGCGCCGGCCCGGCGAACTCGCCGATGTTGTTCGACAGCGTGCTCAAGCCGTTGGCCTGCTGGATCTCCTCCTCCGGAACCGTCTGTGGGAGCAGGCCGTTGGCGGCCGGGCGGAAGAACGCCTCGGCGCTGCCGAACAGAGCCTCGATCACGATCAGCTGCCAGATCGCGACGGCGTCGGTGAAGATCAGTGTCGCCAGCAGCGCGTGCAGCGCGAAGCGCACGAGATCGGTCACGACCATCACACGGTGACGCGGCAACCGATCCGCCCACACGCCGCCGAGCAGGAGGAAGGCGACCAGCGGCAGGCTCGCAGCGGCGAGCACGAAGCCGAGATCGGTCGCGCTTCCGGTCAGTTCGATCACGAACAGCGCGAGCGCGACGATCACGATGCAGTCGCCGATCACGCTCGCCGACTGCGCCAGCCAGAGGTAGCGGAAGTCGCGGTGGCGCAGCACGCGAAGCTGGCGGACGAGGTTGCTCATCCGCCCAGCTTGACGCAGGACGGCGGCCGGTATCTAGGTTGGTGATGTCAAGTCGGGAGCGAGCGGCGCTCGCTCGGCTTGGCGCAACGCGTCGCCGAGGACACGGGGGTCGGTGTCATCGCCGGCGTGCTTGGCGCGGTGGCTCCAAACGATCTCGCCGCCCGGCGCGAACACGAACGCCCCGCCCAGCTGGTGCCAATCCTGTTCTGGTCGCTGCTTGGGGCGGTTGCCGCCGGCGGCGGTTCGCTCGAGCCCCGTGCCCCTCGCGCGACGCCTCGCAACCCGTTGCGCGGCGAACCCGAAGACCTGCCGCAGGCTTCCGCGCGGCAAGTCCATCGCTTCGTATGCGCTCATGTCGGGCGAGAGCAGCACGGGAAAGCCCACTCCGGTCTGCTGCTTGAAGGCAGCCGCCTGCACCGGTGTGCCCATCCCGATCAGCCACACATTGGGATCTGCCCCCAGCAAATTGCGATCGCGCTCGAGTTCCATCGCGCCGACGCGACACTGCACACAGAGGTAGTGACGGAGGAACACGATCGCCGCGGCGCGCTCGCGCCACAGCTCGACGAGCTCGATTTCCACACCGCGCTCATCCTTCAGCGCAAAGCCCCGCAGGGGGTTGGTGCCACTTCCCGGGATGGTCACTCTCTTCACAAGAGCGACTCTACACAAGTGACTCTCCTTATGCAAGCGATAGACTCAGGCGAATGAAGCGCACCGATCTCGGCCATCACCCATGTTCGATCGCCCGCACGCTCGATGTCGCCGGCGAGTGGTGGACGCCGCTGATCCTGCGCGACGTGGCCTACGGCGTGCAGCGCTTCGGTGCGATCCAGGCGGATCTCGGGATCTCGGCCAACGTCCTCTCCGATCGGCTCGAGACGCTCGTCACCGAGGGCATCCTGCAGCGCAGCCTCTACCAGCAGCGACCCGAGCGCTACGAGTACGAGTTGACCGAGAAGGGCGCCGACCTGATCCCAGCGCTGCTCGCGCTGATGCAGTGGGGCGACCGCTGGGCTTGGACGGAAGGGCGCGGGCCCGTGCGCGTGCAGCACGCAGAGTGCGGCCACGACGTGCGCGTTGAGGTGCGCTGCCCTGAGTGCGAGCGCGAGCTCGCCGCGGACGAGCTGCGAGCCACGGTTCGTGGAGGGGTCATCGACCCGCCGGGCGAGCACGAGCCCGGCGCCGTCTCCGGACGGCGCCTGCTGGAGGGCGGCGCTCAGGGCGTCGCGCTCGCCGTCGAGTAGCTAGCGCTCGCCGTCGTAGTAGTCGACGTGCCCGTCGGCGCGGCGCAGCATCACGCGGTCGTCGTCGTTGCCCGGCCAGACACCGATCTTGTCGCTGTCGGGATACACCGCCACGGCCGGCTCGCGCGCGCTCGAGAACATCAGCACGCGCGCCGTCTGCTCGCTGCGGTTGTCGACCTTGTGCGCGCCGGACGGCCCCGGCGCAAAGCAGGCCAGATCGCCACGGACGAGCTCCTGCTCGCCTTCGGGCGTGCGCAGCACGACGTCGCCGTCGAGCACGAGCAGCCACTCCTCGACGTACTCGTAGTGATACGGGCAGACGCTCTGGCTGGGCGGCAGCTCGAACGCCTTGACCGCCAGTTCCTCGCCTCCGGCCGTCTTGCCGACCCGCGCCATGGCGGCGTGAAACCCGTCGGGGTCGGTCTCGTCGAACTCGTACTCGTCGCGGAAGACGTTCGCGGGAGGCATCTGGCGGGTCATGATCGCACGCCCAGCGGGAAGCTCATCCATCCCTGATGCACGGCGACGCCCGAGAAGATCAGGGTCACCTCGCTGGGAATCGGGATGCACGCGCTCTCGGGCACCATCAAGAGGAAGACGCCGAGCGCGCGCCGAAGCTCTCGATGAAGGACGTCACGCGTTCTCACTACCAGCTTCTCCGCTCGCTCCAGCGGACGTGCCGTTGCGCGGTCCAGTGTGCCGCTGCGGGCCGAGCGTGGCTAATCGCAGCCGGTGATCCCACCGTCGAGCGGGATCACGGTGCCGGTCAAATAGGCGCCGGCGCGCGAGGCGAGTAGCAGCGTGAGCCCGACCACGTCGTCGGGGCGCCCGATGCGCCCGAGCGGCACCTCTGCCTCGATCCGAGCGCGCCACTCGGGATCGTCGAGCACGGACATCATTTTGCTCGGGAAGGGTCCGGGAGCGATCGCGTTGACAGTAATCTGCTCGCTCGCCAGCCGCTTGGCGAGGTGGCGCGTGAGCATGTGCACGGCGGCCTTGCTCGCGCTGTAGCTGTAGTTCTCGACCGACGGCGTGCGCAACCCGTCGATCGAGCCGATGTTGATCACGCGTGCCGGATCCTCGGCGTCGGCCGCGGCGCGCAGCGCGCCGAGCAGCGCGACGGTCAGGTGGAAGACGCCCTCGACGTTGGTGTGCAGAACCTTGTCCCAGCCGCCGGCCGGGAACTCCTCCAGTGGCGCACCCCATACGGCGCCGGCGTTGTTGACGAGGATGTCGAGCGAGGTGAAGCGCTCCTGCACGGCGCTCGCCAGCGCGGCGGCGCCCTCCGGTGTGGAGATGTCGCCGGGGATCGCCACGCAGTCGCCGAGCTTCGCCAGCTCTTGCCCGGTCGCGTTGACGTCGTCGGCCTTGCGCGAGGAGACGATCACGCGCGCGCCGCCCTGCACGAGGCCACGCGCGATCATCAGTCCGATTCCGCGCGAGCCGCCGGTCACGAGCGCGGTCTTGCCGGAAACGTCGAACAGGCCGGCGCTCATCCTTGCCCCGGGCTCATTCTCAGTCCTCGAACTCGGCCGGGCGCTTCTCCAGGAAGGCGCCGATCGCCTCGGGCACGCCGTTGCTGAACGTCGCCATGATCTGCGACGACGTCGGCGAGCAGGCCGATGCGCAGCGCCTTGCACAGCTCGGCCGTCATCGCGTTGAGCTCGTCCTGGCGGTTCAGCGTGAGTAGGCGAACGTGCGGAGCGGGCTCGTCGACGAGCAGCAGCGAGGACATCGGAGCGCATCCTACGCCCGGTGCGGCCGCCGGGCGTGCCGGCGGTGCAGAGCGCTCACGCGCGCGGGTAGTGAAACACCTGCGTCTGCGTGACCTTCGCCGCCATCGCGCCGTCGGCGCGCACGATCTCGGTCTCGATCACGATCGTCGTGCGCCCTGCATGCAGCGGGCGTGTGCTCGCCGTGACGGCGCCCTCGCGCACACCGCGCAGGAAGTTCGTCTTGGACTCGATCGTCGCCGTGCCGATCGCGCCGTCGGGCAGGCTGAGGAACGCGCACACGCCGCCGCAGCCGTCGGCCAGCGCCATCAGCGCGCCGCCGTGCAGCAGCCCGCCGGCCGTGCACAGCTCGGGCCTATAGTCGAGCCGCGCCGTGACGAGCTCGGGCGCGGCCTCCAACAGCTCGACGCCGAGCAGCGCGAACAGCGGCATCGAATCGCGGAACTGCTGCGGTGTTGCGCTCGGCGCAGGCTCGGGGGCGTCGGTCATCGGCCGATCATACGAGTGTGTGAGACTGGCGCGCGTGTCGGGCAAAGCGCACGAGCAGGAGCCTGCAGCACGCCCGCGCGTCGCCGCGGTGGGCCACGTCGAGTGGGTGCAGTTCGCGCGCGTCGAGCACGTCCCGCAGGCGGGCGAGGTGGCACACGCCGAAGATCCCTTCGAAGAGCCGGCCGGCGGCGGCGCGGTCGCGGCGGTGCAGCTCGCCCGCCTGGCCGGCGAGTCACTGCTGCTGACGGCGCTGGGCGAGGACGAAACCGGGCGACGCTCGCTCGCCCGCCTGCCGCAGCTCGGCGTGCGCGTCGAGTCGGCCAAGCGCGCAGACCCGACGCGCCGCGCGGTGACGCTCGTTGACGATCAGCGCGAGCGCACGATCACGACTTTCGGCGAGCGCCTGGAGCCAGTCGGTGAGGACGCGTTGCCGTGGGAGGAGCTGGCGGAGATGAACGCGGTGTACTTCACGGCCGGCGACCTCGCCGCGCTGCGCGCCGCCCGCGCGTCGCGAGTGCTCGTGGCCAGCCCGCGCGCGCGACATGCGCTCGGGCACGGCGTGCGGCTCGACGCGCTCGTGCTGAGCGCCAAGGACGCGATCGAGCGCGAGGCGGCCAAGCGCGCCGAAGGCGAGGCCGACCTGGTTGTGCTGACCGATGGCGCGCGCGGCGGGACCTACCGCACGCGAGACGGCGCCACGGGAAGCTGGAGCGCCGCCGAGCCGCCGGCAGCGCCGGTCGACTCCTACGGCTGCGGCGACTCGTTCGCGGCCGGCTTCGCGTACGGCCTGGGGCTGGGGATGGGCGTGGACGAGGCACTCTCGCTCGCCGCTCGCTGCGGCGCCTACTGCCTGACCGGCCGCGGGCCATACGAGCGCCAGCTCACCGGCTTCGAGCTCGCCTGGCCCTAGTCGGGGGGCCGGCGCGGATCGACGGCGCTAGACCGACGGCAGCTTCTGCGCGAGCGAAAGCACGGGCGCGAACAGGTCGCCGTGCTCGGCGATCCGCTCGAGCACCTGGGCAGCCTCGAAGCGCAGGGCGTCTGGATCGCCGCCGTCGAGCGCAGCGCGCAGCTCGTCCCATTGGAGCGGCGTTGAGATGGTGGGACGCTCGGCGGCGCGCAGCGAGTAGACGCATACTGTCGTCTTGTTGCGGTCGTTCTGGCTCCAGTCGATCAGCACCTTGCCCGGCCGCTCGGTCTTGGTCATGCGCGAGACGATCAGCTCGGGCTGCGCCTCTTCGAGCAACTCGGCGACGGTTTTGGCAAACGGCTTGGTCTGCGCGAAGTCGATGTCGGGGTCGTTCAGCGGCACATATGTCTGCAGGCCCTTGATTGCCTGACGTCTTGACGAAGCTCTCGAGGCCGAGGTTCTCGAACATCCCCTGCAGGGTGAGCGCGACGCGGCAGCACTCGATCGCCGTCGCGGGCGGGCCGGGGTCGAGGTCGAACACGAGCGTCGTCGGGCGCTCGGGCGCCTCGGCGCGCGCGAGCGGCACGTGCAGTTCGAGCGCCGCCAGGTTGGCCAGCCAGACGATCGTCGCGCGGTCTTCGGCAAGCAGGTAGTCGATTGGCTTCTTCTCGCTCGCGAGCGTCACCGTCTGCACCCAGTCGGGCCGGTGCGCAGGCGCCTGCTTCTGGAAGAAGGCCTTTCCGTCGACGCCATCCGGCCAGCGCTTGACGGTCAGCGCCCGGCCTTCCAGGTGCGCACCGATCGTCGTCGCGATGCTTGCGTAGTAGTCGATCACGTCGCGCTTGAGGAAGCCGGCCCTTGGATAGAGCGGCTTGTCGAGGTTGGACAGCTTCAGCTCGTGTCGCTCGACCGTCGTCGTTGCCGCTTTTGCGCCGTCGTGCCCGTGCAGCACGAGCGCCGGTTCGAGCACGTCGCCGGGATCTTTGCTCGGGTTGCGCTCGGCCGGCCGCGACCCCGACCGCTTCGACTCCGACCGCTTCGACCCCGACCGTTCCGACCCCGGCCCCGCCCGCCCCGACTTCGAGCGCTGCGCAGATTGCGCCGGCGCTTCAGGCCCGGCGCGCGGGAGATCCTCGCGCACGACTTCGCGCGCGTCCTTGTCCTCGCGCAGCCCCTTGTAGGAGGGGTGGCGCAGAACCCCGGCGGAAGTCCACTCGGTGAACTCGATCTCGGCGACGAGCTTGGGCTCGACGAACACTGCGTCGCGAGGTGTGCGCTCGCCGGCCGTGAAGGGGGAGTCCTCGCGCCCCAGCGGTTTGAGCAGCTTGCCCAGGTGGTCCAGCTCTGCGTCGCTGAAGCCGGTGCCGACGCGCCCGGCGTAGCGGAAGGCGACCGTCGAGGTCGTATGACGCCGACGAGCAGCGCGCCGATGCGCCGCTCGCGCCGCCCCTCGCCGGGCAGCCAGCCTCCGATCACGAGCTCCTGGCGCCCGACGTTCTTGATCTTGATCCACGTCGATGCGCGCGCGCCGGGCTCGTAGGGCGAGTCCAGGCGCTTTGCGACGATGCCCTCGAGGCGCTGCTCGGCGGTCGCCTTCAGCACGTCGCGCCCGCGCCCTTCGAGGTGGCTCGGGCGTCTGCCAGGCCTCACCGCTCAGCGCGAGCGCGTCGAGCAGCTCGTGCCGCTCCTCGTAGCGCAGCTCCATCAGCGAGTGGCCGTCGAGCCACAGCAGGTCGAAGATCATGTACGTCACGGGCGAGGCCTTGGCGAGCCGCTTGGCCTGCGCGGCCGAGCCAACGTGCATGCGCTGCTGCAGCGCGGCGAAGCTGGGGCGACGCTGCTCGTCGAAGGCGACGATCTCACCGTCGAGGATCGCCGCGTGCGAGCTCAATGCGCGGTTGAGGCGGCCAAGCTCCGGATAGGAGCCGGTGATCTCTTTCAGGTTGCGGCTCTCCAGGCGCAGCTCGCCAGGCGTGGAGTATGCGATCGCGCGCACGCCGTCCCACTTGATCTCATACGCCCAGCCGGCGTCCTCGCTCGGCAATGACCCGGGGCGGGCGAGCATCGGCTTGACGTGCTCGGGCATCGGCTCGCGCGCAGCGTCGGCGGGCGGGTCCATGCGGTGGATCATCCACTCCTTCGGGCGCTCGCCCTCGGTGGGCGGCGAGGAGATCGGGAACAGCGCGTAGCGGGCGTCGACGCGCTCGCCATGCAGCGCGACCTCGATCTTGCGCGGCTCCCACTTGAGCACCTCGTAGGTGCCGTGGTCCCAGATCTTCATCGTCCCGGCGCCGTACTGGCCTTTGGGGATCTCGCCGTGGAAGTCGACGTACTCGAGCGGGTGGTCCTCGGTCCACACGGCCAGGCGGTTTTCCTTGGGCGCCTGCGGCAGGCCCTTGGGCACGGCCCACGAGGCGAGCACGCCGTCGCGCTCCAGGCGCAGGTCCCAGTGCAGACGCGTGGCCGAGTGCTCGTGCACGACGAAGCGAGGGGCCTGCTCGGTCCGTTTGCTCGCGGTGCGTTTCTTCGAGGACGCCTTCTTCGCGGCAGGCCTCTTCGCCGGTTGCCTCTTCGGCTTCTCGCCGCCACGGCCGCTCGGCTCGCTGGTGGCGTCGAAGTCGCGTTTGGCGCGGTACTCCTTCAGGCCGGCGCTGTCGCGCGCGGGCTTTTCACCGTCACCGCCTGCCTTGCTCGGGCGGCGGGGGGAGGGCACCCTACCGCTTGGCGGCGGCGCGTTTGCCGGACGCCTTTTTGGCGGCCGCTTTCTTGGCCGGCGGTTTCTTGCCGGAGACTTTGGCGGCAGCGGCTTTGGCGGCGGCCTTCTTGGTGGGCGCCTTCTTGGCGGCTTTGCGCGGTTTGGCGGCGCCGTCGCCCTCGCGCTCACCGTGCTCGCGCACGGCGGCGAGGCTGGCCTTCAGCGCGCTCATCAGGTCGGGGGCGGGCTCGGGCACCTCGTCGGCTTCGGGCTGCACGGCGATCTCCTTGCCCTCGGCCTTGCGCTCAATCAGCTTGAGCACATCATCGCGGTAGGTGTCGCGGTACTTGTCGGGCTCGAAATCGCCGGCGAGCGAGCCGATCAGCTGCTTGGCGACGTCGACCTCGCGCTTGGTCGTCTTGACCTCCTTGGGGTCGGGCAGCTCGTCGAGGCGCTCGGCGGTCGGCGACTTCGTCGGCGAACAGCATCGTGGCCATCTCGAGCACGTTGCCGATCGGGCGGATCGCCACGAGTTGCTCCTTGGAGCGGATCACGACGCGGGCGATGGCGACCTTCTCGCTCTCGGCCATCGCCTCGAGCAGCAGGCGGTAGGGCTTGGCGCCGCCTGGGCCGGGGGCGAGGTAGTAGGGGTGGTCGTAGAAGATGGGATCGATCTGCTCCAGGCTCGACGAAGTCCTCGATCTCGATCGTCTTGGTCTTCTTCGGCTGCAGCGTGTCGAGCTCGGCGGGCTCGATCACGACGTAGCGGTCGGGCGAGAGCTCGTAGCCCTTGACGATGTCCTCGTAGGGGACCTCCTCGCCGCTCTGTGGGTCGACGCGCTTCTGCGCGATCCGCACGCCGGTCTTGCCGGAGAGCTGGTGGAAGCGCACCGTCTTACGGTTGACGGCGCTGTACAGCTTGACGGGCACAGTCACCAGGCCGAAGCTGATCGCGCCCGTCCAGATCGAGCGAGGCATGGCTATTTACTACCACGTGGGAGAAATTCCACCCCCCGCTGCAAGATCTCGGGCGTGTTCAGATCACGGCGGGCTGCTGCGGGGAGGCGCAGAAGGCGCACTTGCGCGCCTGGCGCGGGATCTCGCTCAGGCACTCGCTGCAGGGGCGCGTCTCGGACTCGACGTCGCGCCCGGTCTTGCGCCGCTCCATCAGCGCGTTGACGGGCTTGACGACGAAGAAGAACACGGCGGCTGCGATCGACAGGAAGGCGATCAGCACGTTGATGAAGTCGCCGTAGTGGAAGGTGCTGCCGTTGATCGTGAACATCAGGTTGGAGAAGTCGGGCTTGCCGATGATGGCGGCGATGATCGGCGTGATCAGGTCGCGCACGAGCGCGGTCACGACCGCGCCGAAGGCGGCCCCGATAACAATGCCGACCGCCAGGTCGACGACGTTGCCCCGCAGCAGGAATGCCTTGAACTCCTTGGCCATCGGATGCCTCCAGTGCCGCGCGCGGCGGCTGGTAGGACGCGATTAGTTGCTCGGTGCCAAGCTACCAGCGGGACACGACAACCGTGCGAGGCGTGTGCGGTAGACGTGCATGTCGGCGCTGTTCCAGTCGGAGTGGGTCTGGTGCGCAAAGGCGGGCACGCGCTCGCGGTGGTAGGGCGAGGAGAGGCTCTCGTTGTGGCCGATCACGTTGTTCAGCGCAATCCCGTACGTGCACCGCAGCCAGCGGGTCAGCGCCAGGGAGGCATCGAACTCTTTCCGATTTTTAATGATTTCAAGATCGGAGAAACCGATGTTCTCGACCCCGATCGCGGTCCAGTTGAGACCGACGGTGTGCCGGCAGCGCAGGGTCACGGGCACGAGTTGGTCGATCTTGCCGCTGGGCCCGACGAGGAAGTGCGCGCACGTGTTGGGCAGCTCTCCGAACTCGCTGTCGGGCAGGTCGGGCGCGAAGGTTTGGTAGGCCTCTTGCGCGGTCGCCGTCTCGGTGTAGTGCTCGACGATCACTTTGGGGCTGCTCAGCCTGTAGCTGTTTTCGCCATAGTGGCGCAGCGAGTAGGCCGCCATCTGGCGCTTGCGGGCGACGCCGTAGGGGATCGGCCACTGGTGGATGGGCGGCGGGCCCAGCGGGGCGGCTTCGGCGCGGGTGGCGCTGCGCAGGGCGCCGAGCGTGGCGAGCGTGCTCAGCAGCACCAGGGTGTGGACCGCGTGGCGCACGGCGAGGATGCTAGTCGCGCATCTGGCGATGGCGCCGCTGGACGTCTGTCGTAAGCGTGCGTGGGCGTCGTGGGCGGCGGGTATCGAGAGAGCGGAGGCAGGGCGGTCTTCGGACGGGCGGCGAACAGCGTGGCCCGCGACCGTCTCGATGGAGTCCGCAAGGGGCTCCGGCAGCAGCTCACCACGACAAGGAGGCCCCATGCTGGGCAGAACCAATACGAATGACCCTGCACGACGTTTGCGCGCGCCGCTGGCGATCGCCGCCACGGCGGCTGTGCTTGTGACGGTCGCGCTGTTCCCCGCCGCGGGGCTCGCGACGAACAAGATCGAAGTCGGCGTCAACGGCACGTCGATCGTCGTCAACGGGACGACGATCTCGACCTCGAACTTGACGCTGGCGCAACTGGCCCAACTGCAGGGCGTGCCGCCGGCGACGGTCAAGGCGGAGCTCGACGGCGTCGCACTGAACAGGCCGGCGGCGCCGGCGGTTGAAGCGCTCGTGGCGGGTCTACCGCTCGAAGCGACGCTGGCGAGCGTGCTCGACGGCATCTCCAGCGCGACCGGCGGGGCCATCAGCCCGCAGACGGCGCTGCGCCAGGTGATCGGCGACGAAGGGCAGCCGGGCGCTGCGGGCGCGAACGGAGCGAACGGCAGCGGTGGTGCACCGGGAGCCGGCGGTGCCGCTGCCGGCTCCGGTGCGCCCGGCGCCGGCGGCACGAGCGCGGGTAAGGCGGGAGCGAAGAAGCGCTTCACGCTGCGCGCGGCCAAGCGCTCGCTGAAGGGCCGTCCGGGCTCGCACGTGCGGGTGCGCTTCAACGTCTCCTCGGCGGCGAAGCTCAGCTACAGCGGGCGCAAGCTGGCGAGGGGCTCGCGCAAGGTCAAGTCGGGCGCGAACGTGTTGAGTTTCACGCTGCCCAGCAAGCACGGCAACTACAGGCTCGTGCTGCAGGCTGTCAGCACCCCGGACGGGCAGCGCGCGCAGACGACGATCATGTTGCACGACGCGACAGCGAAGAAGCGCCACTAGCGCCGAGACCCGGGCGTGTGTGAGGCACGCCCGGGCATACGCCTACGACGCCTGGCATGCGCCTACCTCGGCGCGCGGGCGTGACTGCCCCCGCCGGATGTCTCGCGGCCGGCGGGGCTGCAACCCCGCAAATCGGCCGTTCGGCAAGGTTGAACTCATCGGAATGTCGAGCGGGATGGTCATGCGCGGCGGGGAGGAGTACGCTTGGCGGGCAGGACAACACCACGGGGGTGTCTGCCATAGCTTCGAGCCGTTCCAGGAAACGGGACGCATCCGAGTCACCGCTTGTATGCGTCGAGGGTGCGTTGGGCGTTCCGCCCGAGCTGGCGGACCTGCCCCCGCTGCGCCATTACGCCGAGTACGGTCGTCGCTACGACGCACAGGATCTCGACGGGTTCATCGCGCTCTTCGCGGAGGGCTGGAGGCTCGTCGACCATAGGCCTGGGGGCTGGGAGTCGGCGATCGGACGCGAGGCCTGTCGCGTGTTGACGGCCTCGGTGTTCGCCGTCTCGCCGGACGTGCGCTTCGCGGTGGACGAGGTGCTCGCGTGCGACGAGCGCGTGGTGGCCATGCGCGCCTCCTACCACGGCAGCGGGATCGGCGGTCGCGGTCGCTTCGCGTTCGAGGCGGGCTTCGTGACGCTGGTCGAAGGTGGACTCTCGATCAGCTCGGACTCCTACGAGTACGAGGACAACGAGGCGATGCTGGCCCGCTTCGACGAGATGACGCGCGGCTGAGCCGCCGCGCGGGGTGTAGGACCGCCACGGGGCTGCTTCAGCGTCGGCGCCGGCAAGTGAGCGCGCTGACTCGCGCCCGGCGCTTGCCACCGCGTATCGTGCAGCGAGCGAAACGGGGTGTTGGGAGCGAAACGGGGGTGTTGGGAGCGAGGTGGAGTTCGACGGCGAGATCTTCAAACGGGGTGAGGACGGCTACGAGCAGGCGCGCCGTGCGGCGGTTTGGAACGCACGCACGCCGGAGCGCTTCCCCGAGGCGATCGTGATCGCCGCCGGCGAGCAGGACGCCGTGCGCGCTGTGAGTTGGGCGGCGGAGCACGAGATGAAGATCGGCGTGCGCTCGGGCGGACACAGTTGGGCGGGCAACCACGTGCGCGACGGCGGCATGCTGCTCGACCTCTCGCGCCTGCGCGAGGTGGCGATGGACGCGAAGGCGATGACGGCCTCCGTGCAGCCGGGCTGTCCGGGCAACGAGCTCGTGGCGACGCTGGCCGAGTGCGACCTGTTCTTCCCAGCCGGGCATTGCGTCGGCGTGGCTGTCGGCGGCTACCTGCTGCAGGGCGGCTATGGCTGGAACGGACGCGTGCATGGGCCGGCGTGCATGAGCGTCGAGGCGATCGACGTGGTGACGGCCGACGGGCGGCTCGTGCACGCCTCGGCAGAGGAGAACGCCGACCTCCTGTGGGCGGCGCGCGGCGCGGGCCCTGGGTTCTTCGGCGTCGTCACGCGCTTTCACCTGCGCGTGCAGCCGCGGCCGAAGGTGGTGGCCAACGGCCTCGTGCTGTACGGCATCGAGGAGCTCGAGGAGGTCTTCCGCTGGGCGCAGGAGCTCGGCCCGCGCGTGCCGCGCAACATGGAGCTGATGCTGATCGTGCATCGCACCGAGGACGGCGAGCTCGAGATCGCGGTCACCGGTCCGGTGCTGGCCGACGACGAGCAGCAGGCCCGCGCGGCGCTTGCGCTGCTGCAGAGCTGCCCGGCGCTCGAGCGGGCGAAGCTGTGCGAGCCGTACATCCCGGTGGCGCTCGAGGACCTCTACGCAGGCGTGCACGCGGCCTACCCAGACGAGCACCGCTACTCGGCGGACAACATGTGGACGCATGCTCCAGTCGAGCAGCTGCTGCCCGGGCTGAAGCGGATCGCGCAGACGATGCCGGACGCCCCGTCGCACATGCTGTGGATGAACTGGGGCCCGGGCAGCGAGCCGGCGCCGCCGAGGCCGGACATGGCCTACAGCGTCGAGGACGACACCTACATCGCGCTGTACGGCGTGTGGCGGGAGGAGGCCCTGGACGAGGCCAACGTGGCGTGGGCGACGGAGCGGATGCGCGAGCTGGAGCACCTCGCGACTGGCATCCAGCTGGCCGACGAGAACCTCGGCAACCGTCCGGCGCGGTTCCTCAGCGAGGCGCACATGAGCCGGCTCGACGACCTGCGCGCGATCTACGACCCGGGCGAACGCTTCCACCCGTGGATGGGCAGGCCGGCGCAGGAGGGTCCGTGAGGGGATCGGATACGCCCGTCGGGCGACGGGCGAGGCACCGTGGAAGGTCGGAGCGTGGCTGGAAGTCGGGGCATGGTGGAAGGTCGGGGCATGGTGGAAGGGCTGGGCGTGGCTGAGGAGCACGAGCTGGCCGACTACCTGAGCCGGCCGATGACACCACCCGAGTCAGGCGTGCTCGAGGCGATCGCAGGTGGGCCGATCGAGGTGCGGCAGGCGCTCGCGCTGAGCGATGTGGCGCAGCTGCTCGACCCGCGGCCGCTGGACGTCGAGACGGGCTGGTGCACGCTGCGGGATGGGGTCGGCTTTGTCGCGGTGCGCACAGCGATGCCGCTCGTGAGCGGCGAGATGGTCGACTGGTGGTTTGACTGGCACCCGCGTGAGGCGCTTCGCTACCGCGTGTGGCATCCGGCGGCGCATCGCTCGAACTCGCTCGAGCCACCACATGGCGTAGCGACGCAGGAGCCCGGCGCGAAGGCGCACTGGGGCGCGGTCCATCACCCGGTTGAGGACGTCGGCATCGGTGTGGTGCACGCGCGGATCGCCTTTCAGCGGCCGAGCGAGATGGGGCTTCCGGGTGACCAGCTAGAGAACCCGGACGTGGCCGGCATCGTCTGCGGCTACGTCGGCGACGACCGTCGCCGCGTGCGTCACACGCCGATGTTCCACGTTTTCCTACAGGAGGGCAACGGCGTCGTGCTGCGCAGCGCCTTCTGGCTTGGCGCCGCCGTGCGGCCCTATGGAGCGCTCGGCGCGGCGGGCGAGCGCGTGTTGAACAACCGCCTCACGCGTCGTGCGGCGCTGCCGCGGGCGCTGCCGCGGGCACTGCGCCGAGGAGTACGCCAACCTGGCGACGCTGCTGCCGGAGCTGTTCGAGCGCTTCGCTTAGAGCGGCCGTTTCGGGGCGCGAGCGCTGCGGTAGTGTCGTTTTGTGAGGGCCATGCGAACAGAGTGCGCCGTGCAGATGCCGTCCGTGCGCGGGTCGCGGCGCTCGCACAGTGCGAGGCCGGCGGCGCTCGCGCTCGCGCCGATTGCCGCGCTCTTGCTCGTGCTGGCGACGGCGAACGTGACATCGGCGAGCGCGCGATCGACGGACATGGCCGTGTCGATCGTCTCCCGCGCCTACCAGCCGGCCGAGCTGATGGTCGAAGCGGGGCAGAGCGTGACGTGGACGAACCGCGGCTTCGGGCCGCACACCGTCACAGCGGCAGGTGGTGAATTCGACTCTGGCCGGATCAACGCCGGCGAAAGCTTCAAAGTCACGTTCACGACGCCAGGGACGTTTGCGTACGCGTGCACGATCCACCCGAGCATGCACGGCCAGGTCAGCGTGCTCGCGCCCGGCTCGCTGCCGCCCGGCGGTCTACCGGGCGCGTTGAAGCTGACGCTTGCCAGGGCGCGCACGGCGCACGGGCTCCTGACGCTCGTGCGCGTGCAGGCGCCGCGTCCGGGCGCCTCGGTGCTGCTCCAGCTGCGCTCGGCGAGCGGGCGGTGGGCCACGGTGCGGCGTGCGCATCTGAGCCATCAAGGCCGGGCCACGCTGCGCATCGCGGCGAGCGTGCACGGCAAGCTACGTGTGGTCGTGCAGGGCGCCGGCGGCGCACCGCCGCTGATCGTCAAGACGCTCACGCCCAAGCGCTGAGCGCCGAGTCGCGCCGAGGTCCAGCCGACCACCGAGGGGTGGGGACGCCACCGAGACCACCGAGGGGTGGGGACGCCACGCTCGTAGGTGCCGGGCGCTCGCAGCTCAGGTCGTTCGTCGCGCAGCAACGCGTGGCGGCGAGATCCCGAGCGCGCGGCACCAGAACAGCAGCCCTCGCACCGACGGCGGAGCAACGCTCGAGCCGTACGCGCCGGAGCTGATCGCCAGGCCGCCCTCGCGCACGACCGAGCGCTTCGCCTGCGCCGCCGTCGGTTCGCGCACGACCTGCACCGCGGCCATCATGCCGTGGTCCTCGTGGAAGGTCACGTGGCAGTGGAACACGAACTTGCCGGTGAAGTCTGTTGGGTGCATCAGCACGACCGTCTGCGACTTGGGCGGCAGCGCGACGTTGTCCTCTTCGAGCACGTACGGGACCGGCTTGCCGGCGACGCTGACTACCTGAAAGTCGTTGATGTGTATGTGGAAGGTGTGCCATTCGCTGGTTTCGTTGACCAGCGTCCACTGCTCGATCGAGCCGAGCTTCATCGTCACGTCGATCCGTTCAGGGTCGAACTTCATCCCGTTCAGCGTGAATGCCGAGGCCCCCGACGGTTCGGTCATTTCGTTGAACACGATCGTGCGCTTGCGGTCGATCGGCTTGCCGCGCAGGTCGGTCGGGTGACCGAGCGTCGCGTGCGCCGGGAAGGCCGTGCGGTGGGGCTTGCCCGAGGAGCGCAGCGTGAGCAGCGTTTCGTTGGGCATCGGGCCCCCGTTGGCCGCCTTTTCGCCGCCCGGGAAGGAGGCGAAGGGGATCGCCTTCAGTTGGTAGGCGCCTGGCTTGCCGCCGCGCACGAGCACCTCGCGGCGCGACCCGGGGGCGATCTGCAGCGTGCTCACGCTGAGCGGCTTGGCCAGCGTGTGCCCATCCTCGGCGAGCAGCTGGAAGCGCCGGCCGTGCGCCAGGCGCAGCACGACGAAGCGGTCGGCGTCGGCGTTGAAGATGCGCCAGCGCTGCAGTTCGCCGGGGTGGATCTTGGCGGTCGGGTCTTTGACGCCGTTGACGTACAGCCGCGCGTCGGTTTCGGAGGACTGTTCGGCCGGCACGATCTTGCCGGCCTTGATCTGCGTGTTCTGGATCACGATCCAGCGTTGTGGCACGTGGCGCAGCGCGGGCAGCGTGTCGAGCCCGCCCTCCTGCACGATCGCCCCCGCCAGCCCGGCGAAGATCTGCGGCTCGACGAACATGTGCAGGTGCGGGTGGTACCAGTAGGCACCGGCCGGCATGTCCTGCGGGATGTCGTATTCGTAGGTGAAGCTCTGCCCCGGCTCGATCCGCTCGAAGACGTTGTCGTGGTTGGCTTCGGGCGAGACGTGGAAGCCGTGCGTGTGCAGGTTGGTCGGTTCGGTCATGTCGTTCTTGAAGTGAACGGTCAGGTGATCGCCGGCGCAGATCACGAGCGTCGGGCCGGGGAAGCTGCCGTCGTAGCTGAGTGCCGTCACGCGCTTGCCGTCGATCGGCACCTGGCCGAGCGCCGCCGTCAGCGGGACGTCGAGCTGCCCGCCGCGGCTGTAGCGCGTCGGTGGCTCGGGGAAGCCGTCGTGCAGGATCGGCGGCGCGTTCTTGTGGCAGTCCGGATTGCTGGCGGCGCGTGCGTGCGTGCCCGAGGTCGAGCCCGTCGCGAGTGAGCCGCTCGCCGCGAGCACGGCCAGCGCGGCGGCGATCGCCGCGAGCAGCGTGCCGAGAATCGAGCTGCGCCCCCTTCGCATCGGCGCATCGTATAGACGGGTGGTGTCGGCTCTACGCCGAGCAGCGGGGGTGGCGCGGCGGGTTTGGTGGTCGGTGCAGCTAGGCCGCTGCGGGAGCCTGCGCGGTGACGATCCAGGTCGACGCCGGGCCCATCACAGCCCCGTCGGGAGTGACCCACTGGGCCATGTCCTCGCGCAGCGCCGCTGCGACCTGCCCGTGCAGGTGGGCGGCGCGCTCGCCGGCCAATCGCAGGATCTCGCCGGCTGGGCCGATGCTCATCACGAACTCCACCGCCTCGTCGAGATCGTCGCCGATCCGAATCGACTTGTCGCAGCGCAGCAGCGAGATGTTCTCGAAGCCGGCGCTCAGCAGGATGCCGCTCGTCGTGTCTGCGTTGCCCATCGAGAAGGGGCCCGGCCCACAGGTCGGCTCGTCGTACTCCTCGGGCTTTGAGACGAACCGCTCGGTGATCATCTGGCTGCGGTAGAAGCCCTCGTTCTCGACCTTCGAGCGCCACACGACCATCGCCAGGCGCCCGCCCGGAACGAGCGCCTTGCGCACATTGCGCAGCGCGGCGACGGGGTTGGCGAAGAACATCGTCCCCATGCGCGAGAAGGCCAGGTCGAACCGCTCCTCGAAGGAGTGCGCCTCGACGTCGACGGCCTCGAAGCGGACATTGCCTACACCGCCCTGCGCGGCCTCCTCGCGGGCGGTCTCGATGAAGCGCGGAGACGCGTCGACGCCAAGCACGCTGCCCTCTGCGCCGACCAGCTCGGCGAGTTGCTGTGCGGTGTCACCGAAGCCGCAGCCGATGTCGAGCGCGCGCTCGCCCGGCGCTGGAGCGAGCACGCGCAGACCTTCATCGCCGTGCACACCGAGGCTGTCCACCAGCAGGTGGCGAAATTGGACGAAGCGGTCGAACAGCGGACCGTCCCACGCTTCGATTGCCTCGTCGTTGGCAGTGACGACCTCCGCCATGCCGTTCATGGTAAGCGAATCCGCGCGGCCTCGGGCGGAAATCGGCGAAACTCTGCTCGTGCCCGATGACGCGCTGCAAGATCGCCCGCTCGAGCTGCTGCAGCGGCTGCTGCGCTTCGATACGAGCAACCCGCCGGGCAACGAGCGCGAATGCATCGAGTGGATCAAGGGTCTGCTCGAGGCGCTCGGCTGCGAGGTGCGAATCGTCGCCCACGAGCCCGAGCGTCCCAACCTGATCGCGCGCATCGCCGGGCGCGGCGAGAGTCCGCCGCTGTTGCTGCAGGGTCACGTCGACGTCGTCGCGGCGCGCGGCGAGTGGCAGCACGGACCTTTCGATGGCGAGCTCGTCGACGGCTACGTGTGGGGTCGCGGCGCGCTCGACATGAAGGGCGGCGTGGCGATGATGCTCGCCGCCTTCATGCGCGCCAAGGCGAGCGGAGCGCGACCGCCGGGCGACGTGATCCTCTGCCTGCTCGCCGACGAGGAGGCCGGCAGCCCGCTCGGCGCCGAGCTGCTCGTGCGCGAGCACGCCGAGCTGTTCGACGGCGTGCATTACTCGATCGGCGAGTTCGGCGGCTTCACGATGGACGTCGCCGGGCGGCGCTTCTATCCGATCATGGTCGCCGAGAAGCAGGTCTGCTGGACGCGGGTCAAGTTGCGCGGGCCGGCCGGACACGGCTCGATGCCCGTCCGCGGCGGCGCGATGGGCGGCCTCGGCAAGCTGCTGCACGCGCTCGATCGCCGCCGCCTGCCGGTGCACGTGACGCCCGTCGCGCGCTCGATGATCGAGGCGATCGCCGACGACGTCCCGGCCACGCTCGCGCTCCCGTTGCGCGGGCTGCTCGTGCCGACGCTGACCGACCGCCTGCTCGATGTGTTCGGCGAACGCGGTCGCATCTTCGATCCGCTGCTGCACAACACCGCGAGCGCGACCATCGTGCAGGGCGGGGAGAAGATCAACGTGATTCCCGATCTCGTCTCGCTCGAGCTCGACTGCCGCCTGCTGCCGGGCTTCACGCCCGAGCAGATCTTCGCCGAGCTGCGCGCGCTGTCCGGCGTCGAGCTGGAGTTCGAGCTGGTACGACACGACCCCGCCTCACGCGAGCCGGACATGGCGATGTTCGACACGCTCGCCGGTGTGTTGCGCGAGCTCGACCCCGGCGCCAAAGCGGTCCCGATGCTGCTGCCTGGGATCACCGACGGGCGCTTCTTCTCGCGCCTGGGCATCCAGACCTACGGCTTCCTGCCGATGCAGCTGCCGCCCGAGCTGCCCTTCATGCAGCTGATCCACGCGCCCGACGAGCGCCTGCCGGCTGATGCCGTCGAGTTCGGCACGCGCGCGATCGAGCGCGTGCTCGAGCGTTTCTAGGACGCCCCGCAACGGCTGGGCACGGGGTGGGTCCATGCGCACAGACCTCCGGGTGTCGTCTTTGGGATCATCTTTAAATACAAAACTGGCTACGCAGCCAGTATGC
The DNA here is from genome assembly GCA_963704495.1 of uncultured Solirubrobacteraceae bacterium. Classification (GTDB taxonomy): domain Bacteria; phylum Actinomycetota; class Thermoleophilia; order Solirubrobacterales; family Solirubrobacteraceae; genus Palsa-744. The sequence continues at coordinate 853,073 of OY969911.1, forward strand.
TGCGCGAGCATTCCGGATCGACGAACTAAGGGGGCCCAATGGCAACCGTCGGGCGCGACATCGAGAGCTTGGAACTGACCCAGCGCGAGCTGTGGCTGAACGGCCCGCCGCAGGAGGCCTTCAGGGAGATGCGCGGCAAGTGTCCCGTGCACTGGACCGAGAGCTTCGAAGAACTTCCCGACGAGGCCGGCTTCTGGTCGATCACGACCGCCGATGATGTCCACACCGTCAGCCGCGACTGGGAGACCTACTCCTCCGAACTAGGCGGCGTCGTTGTCGCCGCGGCCGGCTTTCCGATCGAGCTCGCTCGCGCCATGTTCATCGGCATGGACCCGCCCAAGCACGACCGGCTGAAGGCGTTGTTCCAGCGCGGCTTCACGCCCAAGCGGATCGCCGATCACGAGGACGCCATCCGCGCCATCACCGTGCGTGTGCTCGATCGGCTCGACGGTCGTGAGGAGTGCGACCTCGTCGCAGACGTCGCCCAGCCCGTCGTCTCGCGCGTGATCGGCAGCTTCATGGGAATCTCCGAGGAGGAAGACCTGATCTGGGCGCGGCTGATGAACTCCACGCTCGGCGCCGGCGACCCCGATCTGAACCCCGACGGCTTCGAAGGCGCCGTCAACAAGGACATCCCCGAGATCTTCGAGCTCTGCCGCAAGCTGATCGCCGAGCGCCAGGAGCACCCGACAGACGATCTGACCAGCGTGCTCGTGCATGCCGAGGTCGACGGGCAGAAGCTCGAGGAACACGAGATCGTGATGGGCTTCTTCCTGCTGATGGCCGCCGGCAACGACAGCACCAAGGCGACCTACTGCAGCGGCATGCGCGCATTGATGGAAGACCCCGAGCAGCGCCGGCTCGTGCTCGACGACCCCTCGCTGATTCCCGACGCCGTCGAGGAGTCGCTGCGCATGTTCCCCGCCTTCGCTCACTTCCGCCGCACCGCCACCCGCGACGCCGAGCTGAACGGGCAGAAGATCAAGGCCGGCGACAAGGTCGTCATGTGGTACGCCTCCTCCAACCGCGACGAGACGCGCTTCGAGGACTCCGAACGCTTCGACCTGCGACGCAAGGAGGAGCACCAGGCCTTCGGCGCCGGCGGGCGGCACTTCTGCCTCGGCACCGCACTCGCTCGCCTCGAGCTGCGCATCCTGATCGAGGAGACGCTCAAGCGCTTCCCCGAGATAGCCATCGACGAGTCACCCAAGCACGTCGAATCGCTGTTCCTCAACCAGCTGAAGACGCTGCCCGTGCGGCTCACGCCGTAGGCCCGCCGCGCTCGGCTGCCGAAGTGCCGCCGGCGCGTCGCGCTGCGCACATCGGTTAACTGAGGGCCAGTTGATGACAGTTTGCCGTTCAGCCATGGCGCGGGCGAGCGCCCGAGCCCGTTCGCTGCCCGGCGTGGCGCCTGCATTGCTGCTCGCCGCGATCTGCGCGGCGGCCCTGTCGTGCGCATCCGCCGCGACAGCGGCGCTCGGCGCTCGCACGACGGCCACCGACAAGGGTGCAAAGCCCAAGCCGTCGGCACCGAGCGTCACCGTCTCCCTCGACACCACGCACCCCGGCTCGCCCGTGCCGCAGGACTTCCTTGGGCTCTCCTTCGAGATGTCCAGCCTGCCGCAGATGGCCAGGTACGGCAGCAGGGGGAACCTCGTCGCGCTGCTGCGCTCGCTCGGGCCCGGCGTGCTGCGCTTCGGCGGCGTATCCGCCGACACGCGCATCGCCTGGACCGACACCCGCACGCCCCGCCCGGCGTGGGCCTCCGGCGTCGTCGATGCCGACGACTTCCGCCAGCTCGCCGGGCTCGCCGCGCAGAGCGGCTGGCACATCGTGCTGACGCTTGGCATCGTGCACTTCGACCCCGGCGCCGCCGCGCGCGAGGCCGCCGCTGCGAAGGCTGCCCTCGGCCCCTGGCTAGAGGCCTTCGAGTTCGGCAACGAGCCCAACTCATACGCCCTGCACGGGATGCGCGAAGAACCCTGGGGGCTCGAGCAGTACAACGCGCAGGTCGGCCAATACCGCGCCGGCGTCGAAGCCGCCGCGCCCGGGATGCCCGTGTGGGGCCCTGACGTGTCCGGCTCGAGCGCCTTCGAAACGTGGGGTCCCGGCGAGGTCGTCGATCAGCGCCCGACCACGCTCACCGGACACCACTACCCGCTCGGCTGTGCACAAAGGAAACCCGTGCCGTCGGTGACCAGCCTGTTGAGCTCGCCGATCTGGCGGCGCGAGGTCGGCTCCGTGCGCCGCTACGTCTCGCTCTCACAGTCAGCCGGCCTGCCCTTCCGCATGGATGAGACCAACTCTGTCTCCTGCGGCGGCGTCGCCGGGATCTCCAACTCATTCGCCTCCGCCCTGTGGGCCGCCGGCTATCTGCCCAAGCTGATGGGCTCCGGCGCCGCCGGCGTGAACATGCACGGCAACGTCGCCAACTGCAAGGGCTACTCGCCGATCTGCGCACCCGGCCCACTCGAGCTCTCCAGTGGTGAACTGCAGGCCCAGCCCGAGTGGTACTCGCTGCTGATCGCGCGCCGGCTCGTTGGGACGCGGCCGCTGCCCACCGCCGTCAAGCTGCGCCGAACCAGTGCCAACGTTCACCTGCTGGGCTTCGCCGCGCCCGACGGGAGCCTTCGTATTGTCGCCGTCGATGACGATCCCCTCGGAACGGCCGGCGTGGTCGTGCGTTTGAAGCTCGGCAGTGCTTTCGCCAGTGCCGGCACGCTCGCGCTGACCGGACAGTCGCTGCACGCGCTTTCCGGCGTCCAGCTCGGGGAAGGCGAAGTCGCCGCCGACGGCACGTGGGCACCACGACGCTACGGGCGGGCTATTGCCGACCGCGGGGTCATCTCGTTGAAGCTGCCCGCCGCCGGCGCCATGCTGATCAGCGTCGCGCCGGCCGCGAGCTGAGCCGCGCCGGGGGCTTGGCGGCGCGGCCCCGGCCCCCGGCGCGGGTGCCGTGGGGCTGCGCCCGCGCAGTGCCGTTGCGCTCAGTCGACGTCGATCTTGACCGGCACCTCGAACATCTCGACCGACACGCGGTTGCCCATCCCGCCTGCCACCGGCGGGTCCATCGCGCTGAGCGTCTCATGACCCTTGCGCAGGTCCTCCTCCGTCTCGAACAGGCCGATCGCGAGGACCTTGCCGTCGTCTGGTTTGTTGAGGATCATCAGGCCCGTCGACGGGACGCCCTCCGGCGGGCCATCGCCGGCCCGCTCGTTGATCTGGGCGATTGTCTCGCGGACTTTGGTTGGGTCTCCGCCTTCGAAGGTTGCTACTCGGGCGTGCATGACTTGTTCCTTTCGTTGGGCAATAGCTTTCACCTAACCCTCTACTTGGGGCGAACGAGCCAGCTCTCGCGCCCGCGCTGCGAGGTGCGCCACGCCGAGCTCCTCGTACTCGCCCGCCGCCTGCTCGAGCGAGGCCGCGCCGCCCGCACGATCGTACTCGAGCAGCCTCTGTCCGAGCAGCAGCTCGCAACGGGCGGCCTCCAGCGGGCGCTGTAGGCGCTGCCACGCAGCGCGCGCCTCTCGCAGGTCCTCCAGCGCCCTCGGCAGTGCCCCGACGACCCCCGTCGCTTCCAGCGCGGCCGCCTGGCCAACCGGATAATGCACACGTTCGGCGATCTCCGCCGCTTGCTTGGCCGCTTCGCTCGCCTGCTCGGGAGTGCCGGCGATGCTGTACAGCAACGCGCGCGCCGAGCCGGCCTGGATCGACTGCACGATCAGGCCCGCACGCTCGCACACGTCCAGCGCCTGCGACAGGGCGGCCTGCGCACCCCCGATGTCGCCTCGGTCGCGGAGCGTGTTCGAAAGGCCAAAGAGCGCGTCGAAGCTCACCTCCGACCAGCCGATCTGCTCCGCTAGCTCGTGCGCGCGCTTGTAGGAGTCCTCTGACTCCCTCCATGTTCCGGTGCGCCAGTAGAGCCGCCCGCGCAAAGCGTACGGCAGGCATAGCTTGCCGATCAGGCCCTCGCGCTCGGACAGCTCCGCGCTGGCGTCACTGGAAACGGTCACCTGCTCCCAGTCCGCTGCGTAGAGCGCGAGCTGGGCCACCGCCGCGTGCAGCTCGATCTCGGCCGGCACATCACCGATCTGTTGCGCAAGCGTGAGGGCGTCACGGTAGGCACCCGCCGCCGCCGCGTAGTCGCCCTCCGAGCTCTCCAGGTGATGACCGAGCGCCGTCAGCGCGAGCACGGTCTCGTGGGCGTCGGAGCCCCTGGCCAGCTCGACCGCCCGCTCGAGGTTCTCGCGCGCCTTCACGCTGTCGCCGATCCGGCCGAACACGCGGCCGAAGATGCCGTGCGCGCGGCCGGCCGCGCGCACCTCGCCCAACTGCTCGGCGAGCCGCAGCGCCTTCTCGGAGGCATAGATCGCGAGCATGTTGTCGCCGGTCTGCGTGTACAGCCACGCGGCCTCCTCGTACAGGCGCACGAGGGCGAGCGACGGCTCTCCGTCCTTGATCAGATTGATGCCGCGTTGATGGTGCTCGATCGCCTGCTTGCGCTCACCCTTGTGCGCGAGACCCGCGCCGATCTTGCGGTGAAGCTCGGCGACCCGCTCGAGATCCTCCCGGCCGGCGTGGTACTCGAGCGCCTGTTCCCACACGCCGATCGCCGAGTCCACGCGCCCGAGGCGAAGCGCAACGTCGCCCTGCTTCTCGAGCAGTCGCGCGAGCGTTCCGGCGGCCCCAGCGGTCTGCTCACAGGCGGCCTGATACTGGGAGAAGGCTTCAGCGTTTGAGTAGAAGGACATCGCCGCGTCGCCCGCAGCCTCCAGGTAGTGCAGCGCCTTGGCGCGGTAGGGCTCGAGCTCGGAGGACGCCAAGCTCAGCTCGGCGCCGAGCTGAGCCGCCCGCCCGTAGTGCTCGGCCAGCAGCGCGACGACCTCCTCGACGCGCTCGCCGGCGCGCAGCTCGATGAATTGCGCGACCTCGAAGTGCTTGTGCGCACGTACCGCCTTTGGCAGCATCTCGTACGCCGCATCGCGGATCAGCGCGTGCTTGAACGCCAGCTCCGGCTCGCCCGCGAGCGCGCTTCCGTCGCCCGCGATGAGGATGTCCTTCTCCCGCAGCGCCCGCAGCGCCTCCTGCAGATCCCCGCCCTCGGCCTCGACGACGGGCACAAGCGCGCCCTCCCAAAACGTCCTGCCCACGACTGCGGCGTGCGCCAGCAGACGGCGCTGGAAGGGCTCGAGTGAGTCCAGCCGCGCCGCCAGCAGCGCCTGCACGGTGGCCGGCAGCTCGGCGGCGTTGGCGCCCTCCTCCTCGGACAGGCGGCGCACCATCTCCTCCGCGAACAGCGGGTTGCCCTCGGCGCGCTTCGCGACCGTCGCGATCAGGCTCTCGCTCGGCTCTTCGAGCGTCAGCAGCGAGGAGATCAGCTCGCGCGTATGCAGCTCGCCGAGTGGCTCCAGGAAGATCGTCGTGGCATCGCGGCGCACACCGCCCCAGCCGACGCGTCGCTCGAGCAGCTCTTCCCGCGTCAGGCAGATCTGCAGCACCGGGGCATGAGCCCACTGAACGAGATGCTCGATCAGGTCGAGCATGCCCTCGTCGGCCCAGTGGATGTCCTCCCACACGAGCACCAGCGGCCGCTCGCGCGCCAGGCCTTCGACGCATGAGCGCACTGCGGCGAAGAACGCTTCCCGTGCGCGCTGGGCGTCGAGCTCCTCTGAGGGTGACGGCTCGTCGGGCGCCTCGATTCCCAGCAGGCGAGCGATCAGCGCGACCCTCGAAGGCGAGGAGCCGCCGCCTTCACGCCGGGGCTCCTCGAACAGCTCGCTCAGGCGCGAGGAGAGCTTTGCCCAGGCCGTCGCCGGAGGATCGCCGTCGACGATTCCGCACTCTGCGCGGATCACCTCGCCGAGCGGCCAGTACGCCACGCTCGATCCATAGGGCAGGCAGCGCCCGCGCCGCATGAGCGGTGCCACGTGTCTAAGTCGAAGCTCCTGCTCGAACTCCTGCAGCAGTCGCGACTTGCCGACCCCCGCTTCACCGATGACAGTCGCCAGATGCGCGCCGCGCCTCTGCTCGACGCGCTCGACGAGACTGTGCAGCTGGGCGAGCTCAGCAGTGCGACCGACCAGCGGCGAACGAGTGGGCTGGGCGACCAATTCGGCCGGAGTGCGCGAAGCGACCGGCGCGAGCGCCTCCCACGCATGCACCGGCTGGGCCTTGCCCTTCAGCGTGAGGGGCTGCTCGAGCGCTCTGTACTCGATCGCGTCGCGGGTCGCGCTATGAGTGCGCTCGCCGACCGTCACCGTGCCCGGACGAGCTGCCGCCTGCAGACGAGCGGCGACGTTCACGCTGTCCCCGATCACCGTGTAGCTGTCCCCGACCCGGCCGGCGAGCACCTCACCGGTGTTGACGCCCACGCAGAGCGCAAACGTCACGCCGTGCTGCTGCAGCAAAGGCCCATTGATCTCGTCCATCGCCGCCTGCATGCCGAGCCCGGCGCGCACCGCGCGCTCGGCGTCGTCCCCGTGTGCGACGGGAGCGCCGAAGATCGCCATCACGTTGTCGCCGATGAACTTGTCGACGTAGCCGCCGTACGCGCGCACCTCCTCGCCCAGCCGGGTGAGAATCCGCTCGAGCAGGCGCTTGACCGACTCCGGGTCGAGGTTCTCCGCGATCGCCGTGTAGCCGGACAGGTCGGCGAACAGCACCGTCGCCGTGCGGCGCTCGTCGGGCTCCTGCTCGCCGGATGCTGCGGCTTCACCCGACGGCCGAGCGTCACGATCCGACGCTGCTGTGGGCTCCGTGTCCGGCAGCGGCGTTCCGCACGTCATGCAGAAGCGTGCGCCGTCCGGTGCGGCTGTGCCGCACGTGGCACAGCGCCGCTGCAGCGCCGCGCCGCAGCCCATGCAGAAACGCGCCTCGGCGGGGTTCTCCGTCGAACACTCAGCGCAGCGGTTCATCGCCGCTCGATGTGAGCCCTGACGTTTTCAGCGGACATCGCTGCGAGTATCCCCGATCTGATTCACACCGGAGCGACCGTCGCCGTCGGCTCGCGAGATACTGACCGCGCGATGTCACAGGAGAATGTCGAGCTGCTTCGCGAGATGATCGATCGATGGAACCGCGGTGAGTCGGACATGTCCGCATTCCATCCGAACGTCGAGTGGCTGCCGCGGCGAGTAGCCACCGAGGGCGTCTATCGCGGGATCGCCGGCGTCGAACGCTTCCTCGCCGATACCGAGCAGGTCTTCGACGTATTCGAGCTGCGCTACCAGCTGCTCGATCTGGATGAGCGGGTACTTGCGTGGGGGACGATTCACGTGCGCGCGAGATCGAGCGGCATCGAGACGGACATCGTCACTGGGGGCCTCGCCGAATTCCGCGACCGGAAGGTCGTCCGCTGGGAGGACTTCGGCTCCAAGGAGGAGGCCCTGCGGGCTGTGGGGCGAACGGGTTAGCGATGCCGGAGGCGAACGTGATGTCCGATGGGTCTACGACGCCCGATCTGGTGGAGCTCGTTCGCAGTACGACCGGTGCTGCCAATCGACAGGATCTCGACGCTCTGATGAGCATGTGTGCGCCTGACGGGGTGTACGACACCACACCGAGTGGCTTGGGCACGTACGTAGGCCCGGAGGCGATTCGCGCGTTCCTCAAGGAATGGTGGGACGCGAGGAACGAGCGCAGGCAGATGTCTGAAGACCTGCGCCGCCTGATCCGGTCGATCGCGTGTCGAGACGACATGTAGGCAATTCCTGAGGAGAAACGACATGAACAAGAGCGGGTCACAGAAAAGCGAGTCTCCCTCTCAACTGATAGACGCGAGGATCGAGGAGTTGGGTGACTGGCGGGGCGAGATGCTCAGCCGGCTGCGTGCTTTGGTCAAGGAAGCCGATCCCGAAGTCATTGAGGACTGGAAATGGAGAGGGGTGCCGGTGTGGTCACACGACGGATTGATCTGCACAGGCGAGACCTATAAAAACGTCGTGAAGATGACCTTCGCCAAGGGGGCGGCTCTGGCGGATCCCGCGGGTCTGTTCAATTCCAGTCTCGACGGGAACACAAGGCGTGCCATCGACATTCACGAAGGCGAGGAGATAGACGAGGAGGCGCTGAAGGCTCTCGTTCGCGCCGCTGTGACTTTGAACGAGTCCAGAGCCAAAAGATAATCCCCCGGTAAGCGGTCGTACCGAGGTGCGCTGGTTCTGTGCGAGGCCGGCCCTGCCGGTCACGGCTCCTGGCGTGTGCCGGTGGCGATCCGATCGACGGTGCAGTCGAACGTCAGGATCGTGCCCACGCCCGTGGCTTCGGCCTGCGCGACCAGGTAGGCCCCGGCGAAGTCCAGGCGATCGACCTCGTAGACCTCGAGTGACCAACTGAACGCTTACCCTGAAGCCCAGATTTCCAGGGATTTTCTGGGACACGGCGTTGGATTGACCACAAGTTCTTGATCGTCTGTGCCGATACCACCCTCGCTTGAAACGGGGCTTCCAAGCCTGGATCGCCCGACTCCCTTCGGGCCTGCGAGGAAAGGAGCGGCTCATGCAGATCTGGATGGCGCGGGAGCGCTACGTCCAATGGCTGTCATTCGCACGTGATCTATCGCCACATACGATCCGGGCGTACAGCGCCGACATCCTTGCGTTCGAGCGGCATCTGGGTGCCGGGTCGGCGGTGGGCGCGATCGATCGGCCCGGGCTCTTGGCGTTCGTCGAGCACCAGCGAGCGATGGGTCTATCCGTAGTCTCAATCCGGCGTCGTGCGTCCGCGCTGCGCGGCTTCTGTCGCTGGCTTCGATCTAGGGGCCTGATCGAGGACGACCCGGCACTTGGACTTTCGCTTGCGGCTGGTCGCGCGCGCCAACTCCCTCGCGTGGTGCCGCCGTCCGAACTCGAGCGGTTGCTGTTGCATCTTCGTAGAGGGGACTTTCGCGGCGACATCGACGAGCGGACGGTGTTGAGGGATCCGCACCATGCGACGACGCTGCTCGCCATCGCGCTGATGCTTGCAACGGGGGTGCGAGTCCACGAGGTCGTCAGCATTCGCTGCGCTGATGTCGATGTCTCGTCGCGCTCATTGAGGCTCCTTGGCAAGGGGCGCCGCGAGCGAGAGGTCTACCTCACCAACATGTGGGTCACGGGATTCACACGCTCGTACTTGTCGATACGAGAACAGCAGGACATGTCCCATAAGCATCTGTTGTTCAACCGCCACTCGGCACCTCTCACGCCTCCGGCCATGCGAAGCCGGCTTGCGAAGGCGGCTCAAGACGCAGGTTTGCGGTCCCGCGTGACTCCTCACATGCTCAGGCACTCGGCAGCGACGCAGCTGATCGAAGCTGGTGTCGACATCCGGTACATCCAGCGGCTCCTCGGGCACGCGAGTCTCTCAACGACCGAGATCTACACCCACATCTCAAACGAGTCACTGAGACAGGTGCTGTCAGATGCAGACATCCTCGGGAGGCTTGGCGCCAGCGATAACTAGGAATTATCGCTGGTGAGCGAGCGATCCGACACGGCGTCCCCGGCCCTAGCTAACCGGCTGCGCAGGATCGTAGACCAGACGGTCCGGGTCGCGCCTCAGATCCGTTTGATGTTCGTGACGAACATCTTTGATGGTCAGCTGTCCGACGTTGCTTCGAACGGGCAACTGTCGAGCGTGGCACAGTCGTATGACCGCCGGACGGCAGACGAGATCATCCGCCGTTTTCAAACGCTCGGGGTGACCGTAGAGGCCTTCTTCAGCGAGGTCGAGTTCATTTCGGCGATCACCGATGAGCGTAGCGAGCGGGACTCTAAGCACCGTGTCGTCTTTACCGACGCTGAGGGCGGAAGAGGGTCGGGTCGTCGGGCGCTGATCCCGTCGGTTTGCGGGCTGGTCTCTCTTCCGGTCCTGAACTCCGGCCCTCATGCGTGCTCACTTGTCCGCCATAAGTTTCACGCAAGCGCAGTGCTTAGTAGCGTCGGTGTACGTGTGCCGGAGACGTGGCTCTTCACAGAGGGGTCTTGGCTCGCCGATCTACAGCCGCCGGCGGGATCTCGAGTGATCGTCAAGCCAACATATGAGTCCGTAGGGATCGGCGTTGGTGACGACAGCGTCCAGATCGTGGATGACACCTTCGATCGCTTCGTCCGTGACCGAGCCACTCATTTTGGGCAGCCAGCCGTCGTTCAGCAGTTCATCACTGGCCAAGAGGTCGGCGTCCCACTTGTTCGCCTCGAGAAGACGTACGCGCTCGCGCCAGTCGTAATGCGTCAAGCCAATGGCGAGCCGTACGGTTCACGACCGAAAACGTTTAGCGACGAGAACCTAAGCAGGAACCTCTCGCACACACCTCTCGAACTCCCGGACGCGCAGGAAGAAGCACTCCGCGCAGCGGCGGTGCTTGCCTTCGACGCGCTCGAGATGAGTGGAGTGGCGCGCATCGACTTGCGGATCGACAGTGACGGTCGGTCATACGTCATCGATACGAACGCCGATCCGCCGCCCGTTGGAGGCACGTGCTGGGCGTTTGCAATGCAAAACCTCGGCTTCTCCGTAGATGAGATGTGCGCTGCTTGGCTCGGGATCTGCCTCATGCGGCATGGATTGATCTCAGGAATCTGACCAAAACGACAGCTCACAACACGGCATGAGACGAGCGTAATAGGACCACGCCGCGCCGATCTCTTCCGGGTGTGTCCTTAGCAGGACTTGGTCGTCGGCTATACGATCGCCGGGCTCGAAGTGGCCGAGAACCTCGGTCAGGAGCGCTTGGCGCCGTTGTACATACGGCGCGCAGGGCCACTTCAACGATGCCACGAAGTCGTCCATGCTCACGTGCCTGCGGACAGCCTCAACCCGGTCGCCGGCCAGTGCGGCGCTTGCGATCCACAGGGTCGCTTGGTAGTAGATCAGATAGCTCTCTTGAATCGACCGGGAGCGCAGGCTCTCGCCGAGCCGCGCGATTTCCTCGCCAGCCTCCACGTCCTCGCCAGCGAGCAGCAGATAAGCAGAAAGATTGAGGCGCTCGCAAAAGGCGTCTGGTGAGCCGTCAGGGCTATCGATAATCAGCCGCTGTCTCGCGATTGCATCATCCAAGGACATCAAGTCCCCCCGGTAAGCAGCCAATACGAGGTTGCTCGCGAGAACATCCAGCCGATGGACGGATCCAGTGGCTTCGACGGCGATGCGCTCGGCCTCCAAGGCGTGGCCGTAGGCCTTGCCGTGCTCGCCTAGGCGGATCTCGATCGCCGACAGGTTCGTCAGACTGCGATACAGCTCGCGCTGGTCTGCGGCTTCCCCGCCCGAGGACCGTCGAAAGAATGCAACGGCCTCCCGTATGCGTGCCTTTGCGATCTCGGGGGCGTTAAGCGAACTCGCGCGCCGATTTTGGATCTGGAGCATCACTGCAGCATCTCGGTCATACCGAAGCCGGGCGTGCAACTCCCGCTCGATGGTTCCCTCCGTGCCCCGCGCCTCGTCGAACTTCTCGCAGTGCAGTTGCGCTTGCTGAAGCGAAGCAAGGAACCTAAGCCTGAGCTCGAGCTCTCCCTCGAGGTGCGAAATCCAGGACTCGAGAATGCGGATCGCTTCGGCGACGCATTCGGCAGTCTCCATCTCCATAAGGCAGAGCGCCGACACATAGTCACGCTCAGCAGCCATTACGCTGCTCTCACTCGAACTCGGCGCCCTGAGTCGAGGCAGCACTTTGGAGAAGTCTCCAGCATCGACCGAAAGGTAGCCCTCGCCAATGAGGGTGAGATACGACGCTAGCTTGGTATCCCCCGGAAGGTGTTGTTCGATTCGAGCAAGCACGCGAGGGATCGGAACGCCGCTTCTGAGTTCACTCACGCCCGTCAGCACGAGCATGTCGCGGGCCGGATGATGATCTCCGGCGGAGACCAAGGCGTGTGCTCTTGCCCCGTAGTCCCCGGGCCGGAGGATGGTCAAGCACTCCGACAGCTTGGCGTAGCGGCTCCTCAGCTGAGACGGAGTTAGGCCCGTCAAGAGCGCCGCGCGAATTACATCATGGCTGAACGTGATGCGTCCTGGTGTCGACTCTACGAGCCCAATCTCTTCGGCATGCGCAATGAGCGAGCGTGCGTTGGACCGCCCGACGCCAGAGACGCACACGAGGTCGTCTTCGGTAAAGGACAGGCCGAGGACAGCTCGCCTTCGAAAGAAGCTCGCTGACGCCTGGGCTGAGCGCGCCGAGCGATGCGAACCGCGCTGCCAGTAGGACCGAGGCATAGCCCTCGTCAAGGTCGCCGGTCAATGCCCCTGAGTCGGTTTGCTCGGCGTAACCGGCTATCTGTTCGGCAAGCTTGAGATGCCCGCGTGTCGCAACAAACAGAGCATCAAGGACGCTTTTCGGTAGCTCTTCGTCGAGCCCGAACGCCGTCAGCGCGTCCGGAAAGCGCTCTCGACTGCAGGCCTCCGTCTTGAATGTCTTGCTCAGACACTTTCGCCTGAAGGCGTCGAACGGTGCTGCCGCGACTACGTCCTGTTCAGAAGCTGTGTCGACCAAGAGGATGACGATCTTTTGTAGCTGTGGGACCAGCTCTCGCAGCGGCTCACAGAGAATGTCTTTCAGGATCCCCAGTGAGCCCCCGTCCCACCAATGGGCGTTATCAGCGACGAGTAGGAGCCGATGAGAGCGTGCAAGTCGTCGCAGGTCAAGAATGACATCTCGCTCGATGTTGGAATACGGCTTCAGTCCCCGTTCGGCTTTCTGACGAAAGGCAGCCGTGAAGAGCTCAAACACCGATGAAGAGACCCCGGCTGGCCCAAGAGCGGAGTCCGCCACTCGAAGCGCGGACCGGGCACCCGTAGCAGCCAAGCCCGTCCACTCACTATGCGTCCATGACAGGCCTGAGAGCAGCGGGTAAAGATCACGCCAAGCGTGATCGTCGTCGCCGACGGCGACAACGCACTTGCCGCCGGCCGCAATCCATCTGCTCGCAACAAGTCGGGCGATGTGGGACTTACCGGACCCAGGAGGCCCGGTCAGACGAACGGCCTGGCTTCCCTCCGCCTCTAGTGCTGTCAGCAGGTCTTCGGCGATAGCGCTCTGCCCTAGGAGCGCTGAGAGCTCTACCACCGATAATTCCTAGTTATCCGAACTCGGTCGCATGAGTCGAGCATCGTAGGGGACGCAACGTCGGAGCGGTTGGGTAATCCAACAGGCGTGTGTTTCGTTATCGACCACTCACGATCGAAGGGCTGGTCCGCATTTCGAGGTCTCCACGAGCTTCTCGTGGTCCGGCGCGAGGGATCGAGCACTCCCTGCTGCTCAGGAGGTCAGCGGATCGCGGCTGATCTCCTCCGAGCCGAGCTTGTTCGCTGCGTAGAGCTTCGGGGCGGTGGTTTTACGCTGGTGTGCTACTCGCTGGAAGCTGTCCCACGGATCGTCGGCTGGCCGCTGCACGGCCCGCAGGGTCCAGAGTTGCGCTTTGTCCTGCTCGATCCGCTGGCAGATCCCGGGCAGGTATGCGAGTAGCAGCCCTGTGGCCTTGATGGGGTCGTGTCCGGATTCCTTTGCCACGACAAGGGTGAGCTTGGTCTGCATGAGGACGGCGAGCTCGCGCGGCAATGCGAGCATGTTCGCGTCGGTGGTGATGAGCCCGTCCCATGGGCGTCCGTGATGATGTAGCGCCAGCATCACCTCCCAGTCATCGAGCGTTGCGAGCCGCTCGTCGACTTGGGCGATCGGGACGAGCTCCGCCTCGATGATGTACTCGGCGAGCGCGTCGACTATGGGCTGGGGAAAGTTCTGATCGAGCGCGAAGAGGCGGCGCACGGGTGGGCGCCTACGCGGCGATTCGTAGGTTCGCGCTCAGCTCGCGCTCAAGGTCGATCGCGTCATCTACGGCATCCGCTGGGACCATCGGGTAGAGGCGATAGATCTTCGCGTTCTCAAGGCCGCGACGCTCAAGTGCGGCGAGCGCCTGGGTCTCGATCCTGGTGCGCTCGATATGCGGTGAGCCGGCGAGCTTGCCTGGCACGATCCGCAATTGTGGGCGCGGGGCGCTTAGGTCGGGGCCACGCAAGCCCTCGCGCGAATCGAACGGAGCGAGCAGGTCGAGCATCTCGGCGTCGAGGATGCGCTGCCCGCCCGCGCGCTGCGCGCCGCGCTCGTCGCCGATCACGATGTTTCCAGATCGATCGACCGCCACGCGTGGGGCGCCGTCCTCGTTCCAGAGGTTGAGTTCGAGCGACGCGATCTCGCGCAGCGCGCGGCGGACCGCTTTCATCGCGGTCCTGGGAATCTCGCGGCCGTCTGGGTGCTGCTTGGTCTGTCGAAGCCAGTAGATGGTCCGCAAGGCCATCAGGTCTCCGTAGGACCAGAGCTTTATGCGCTGAGGCGAGACGCTCGGGAGCAGGACATCGTTGTTTGACCAGTAGTGCACGGTCGACTTCGGCACGCCCGACAGGGCCGCCGCACGCTCCGCGGTGTATGCGCCTCGTGCTTCCATGGGCGCAGTATCGCGTCCAGGCCGGATTACGTCCACTGCTGGCGAGCTCGCGTGTCGCCTGGCAGCGCGGGATTGGGCACTCGCTCGAGGCTGGAGATGCGACGCGATCCGATGGGGTGCGGAGGCTCGAGTGCAGCAAGTTTGTATTGCTTTTTGCGCAAGGTGCGGCCTCGATGGCGTGGTAGAGCAGGATTGGCGTTTGTGTACTTCTATGTTCTGGCGTGTCGAGTCCTGGTGGGTCGGCTAGACCGATGGGCAGGCCAGCAACCGGACATCTCAGCGAAAACCGCTCGGCCGCAACCGGGAGGCTGACCTCCTGGGGTCTGCAGTTCTCTCACGCCGGCCGCCGTCGCTACGTGACGCTGCCGGCCACGACCCGTGACCAGGCCTTGCGCGAGATGGCGGTCGTCATGGACGAGGTGCGACGTGGCGTGTGGGTGCCGCCGCAGCCTCGGCGATCAACGCCAGCTCGCGGCGCAATGCCGACCTTTGAGAAGTTTGCCGGTGCGTGGGTCGCGCGACAGAAGGATGAAGGGGGGCGGCGCCAGACCGGCCTGTCGGCGGCAGGCCGCGCTGACTTGCAGTGGCGCTTTGAGCATCTGCTCGCCCATTTCGCGTGGATGTCGATGGACGAGATCACGGTCTCCGACGTCGATGAGTTCCGCCTGGCGAAGGTTCACGAGGGCGTGCTCGGCGCGACCTCGATCAACAAAATGATCGCGACGCTCGCAGCGATCCTCGAGACGGCGGTCGCATACGAGCTGATCGCTCGCAACCCGGCAAAGGGACGCAAGCGTCGGTTGCCGACCGTCAAGCCTCACCGTTCCTGGCTTGACCGCGCCGACCACATCACCGCACTGCTGGATGCCGCGCGCGAGATTGATCGCGAGGGTCGTGCCGGTGCCGGTCTGCGGCGCCCTCTGATCGCGACGCTGCTCTTCGCTGGCCTGCGCGTGGGTGAGCTGATGGCTCTGCGTTGGAGCGACGTGGACCTTGGTCGCGGAACAATCCGCGTCCGGCAGGCCAAGACCGACGCGGGCGTACGGATCGTGCACATGCTGCCCGTCCTGCGTCGCGAGCTCGCCGAGCACCGCGACCGCGTCAAAGCGGGACCAAGTCAGCTTGTCTTCTGCACGAGCTCGGGTCGGGCGCTCGGCGCCTCGAATGTCCGCATACGGGTGCTCGCGCGTGCGGTGCAGCGCGCGAACGCAGAACTCGAAGCCGGGGGCCGGCAACCGCTGCCCGCTGACCTCACGCCCCATTCCCTGCGCAGGACGTTTGCGTCTTTGCTGTTCGCGATTGGCGAGCCCCCGACGTACGTGATGAGCCAGATGGGGCACACGACCCCCGCGCTCACGCTTGCGCTCTACGCGCGTGAGATGAACCGTCGCGACGGCGAGCGGGGGCGACTGGGCACCCTCGTCGCGCCCCGCCCTCGGCAGATCGCGGCCGGCGGCCGTTCGTCCACAAGCACAGCGATCGCCGGACACATCACGTCCCATCGCGCGACGACCGATCGAAGCTCAGGTCGTCACCCGCGCCAGCCGATCGAATTCAGCGCGGGGCCCTGATCCGCGGCGCAGCGGCCACCGGCGCTTACCCGGCTTGAGGTCCAAGGTCTTGCTTGTTCAGCTCGTAGGAGACAGTGCGCCCGGCGGCGACGTCGGAGTCGCTCTCAGCGAGCGCCGCTTGATCCCCGGCGCTCAGGGGTTGTCGCCTCGGGGCTAGCGTCAAGCCAGTCATCAAAACTCTCCCACGCGGCGATGAAGTCGAGGGTGGCCCCGGCCTACAGTTCGCTCAGGTCCTCGACACGCGCACGTAGCTTCTCCTTAGCTGCCAAATGCTAGCGCCGGCAGATGCCGCGCTCCCGGGTCTGACCACAGTGGTCGCAGACGCCAAGCTTGCGGACGCCGTGACCTGGAAGACCACCGCACCGAGCGATAGCTTCGACCTATGCCGTCGTCTAGTCAGGAGATTTTTGATCTCTTTCTTCGCCGTCGCACGGTCCTCAGCCCGCTGCGATATCCGGGTGGTAAGCGCCAGCTGGCACCGTACGTCGCCGCAGCCCTAGCCGAGAATGAGTTGCGCCCGAACTTGTTCGTTGAGCCGTATGCGGGGGGAGCCAGCGTTGCTTTGGAGTTGCTCCACTTCGACCTCGTTGATCATGTCGTTCTCGCTGATCGAGATCCCTTGATCGCGGCGTTCTGGCAGACCGTGGTGGAAGACGTTGACTGGCTGTGCGCGAAGGTCGAGCAGATTGACCTGGACCTGAAGACGTGGGAATGGATGAAGCGAGCCAAATTCCGGTCGCGTCGTAGTCTCGCGCTCGCCTGTCTGTACTTGAACCGCACCAGCTTCAATGGGTCGCTGCATCAAAGTGCCGGGCCCATCGGCGGCAAGGCTCAGACCAGCGACTACGCGATCGGGTGCCGATTTCCGCGTGAGCGTCTAGTCCGCCGACTGCGCGCCTGCGCAGCGTTGAGCCACCGGATCGATGTGATGCCGGCTCAGGACGCGATGCGAACGGTGCGCGAAGCACGCGAGAGTGCCCGCCGCGAAGAGCGCAGCGTGTTCTTCTATCTCGATCCGCCGTTCTGGGCCAAGAGCGATGCCCTGTATCGCGAGTCGTTCACGGAGGTCGATCACGAGCGGCTCGCGGAGGCGCTGCAATGGGTTCTCGATCCGTTCCTGCTCTCCTATGACGCTGCACCAGAGATCGTTGAGCTCTACACCGGCCATCGCGCCACCAGCGCGGAGGAGATCGAGCTGCTTTACACGGGTTCTGTCCGCTCGGCCGGCCGTGAGATCGTCATCTCGAACCTGGACAAGCTGCCCACTGAGACACGACTGTGGCGCCCGAACGCCGAGTGGGCCGAGGCGCGCAAAGCCGCCCGAAGTCGCACGCAGCGCCCGAGCCGGCCTCCGGGCACGAGCGAACCCGCCGTACGCGGTCTTCCGTCCGCGACAGCCGGGAACATAGCCAGCCTAAGCAGCATTCAAACTCCATAACTACGGATTCACGGAGGTACTCTCTCGTGTCCACGCTGGCTCAGGCTGGCACCTCCCCCTCGCTAACCGGGGAGTTGCTCGCCGCTCAATCTCCTATCCGGGAGCTTCTTTCTCACGCCGACCGGGTCGGGGCCGTGTACCGGCAAGTCGGTTTCGCCGAGGCGCTCGTCATAACCAACGACGAGTTCGTGCGACAAGCGCACGGCATCCCCCTGCACGCCTTCCTGATCGCGTCCACCGCGGACCTCGCCAACCCCGCCCGGACTGGGCAGATTCATCCCGATGACGAGGAGCTCGTACTTCTGAGGGTGGTCGGTAACGCGCCTGTGCCTCAGGAGAACGACCTCGAGCTGATGCGCGCGGCAGCCGGGATGGACCTCGTGATCGAGGCCGCCCGGCCCGAGCCGCGGTCGCGCGAGGTGATGATCGACCCGCTCACCGAGGAGCAGATGCAGACGGCTGGGCTGCGCTGTGCGATTCTCGGCACCTTCTACGACGAGGACATCGTCGGTGGCCCGCAACTGGCGTTCGGCTCGGACATCGACAACGTGTATGCCGCGTCGCGCCTATGGGTGTACAAGCCCTATGGGCAGAGTCTCGAGACGATCGTCAGCTACATGGCCGAACACAACGCTGATGAGCCGCGTCGTACGTTCACGATCGGGACGGTCCGCTATGCCTCGACCCGACGTCGCGAGCGGCTCGCAGACAGCGCTGGGCGCAGCACCGCGGTGCCGGTCGAGATCGACATCTCCGACATCGTGGCGCACAAGACTGCCGTGCTCGGCATGACCCGCAAGGGCAAGTCGAACACGAACAAGGTCATGGCTGCCATGACCCACGTGTACGGCAAGGAGCAGGGACTGAAGATTGGCCAGCTGATCTTCGACCCCGCGAGCGAGTACGGCAACGCGAACGTTCAGGACGGCACTGCGCTCGCGCACATCGGCCCCGAGCACGTCGTTCGGTACCGGCTCGGCGCAACTGACGAGGAGCTCGCCGGTGACACCGGACTGCGCTCTTTGGCGTTGAACTTCTTCGACGAGAGCTCGATGCCGATCGTCTGGGAGCTTATTCAAGACTTCGTGCTCCGCATCAACAGCTCTCAGTACGTCCAAGCGTTCCTTGCCGCCGACATCGTCGGGCCTAGCGACCCGCAGTCCAACGACGATTGGCGGGCGTTGTCGCACGCACGGCGCGCGCGGGCGCTGACGTACGCGTGCTTCTTGCGCGCAGGACTTAAGCCACCCGATCGGTGGACGATGTACGTCCCGCTCAAGCGCGCGGTGCGCGAGGCGCTCGTACGCGCCGGTGGCCGCCGCGGTGAGGACCTCTCATTTCTAAACGCCGTAGAGACCAGCCGCCGAGGGGACAGCGCGAAGCTCAGTGCTCAGCAACTCGCCATGATCGGCGAGGCCCTGGCAACCAACGGCCTATCAGACGATCCCGAGCCAGAAATTGCCGACTGGCTCTCGTCACCAGAGGATCACACCAAGCACGTCGCAGAGTTCCTGCTTGCCCGCAAGGGCGGCGGCTTCAAGGTGCTCTACCCGCTCAACGAGGGCTACCACTCACCGAACGCACGCGACGATTACGCGCCGAAGGTCTACAACGATCTCGTCGAGGGCAAGATCGTGATCGTCGACTTGTCGCGCGGTAGCGAAGGCGTTTTGCAGTTCGCGAGCGAGCGGATCATCAACCTGTTGCTCGCCAATGCTGCGGACCGGTTCCGCGCGGGCCTAGCGCCCCACCGTATCCAGCTATTCCTGGAGGAGGCCCAGCGGCTCTTCGACCGCACGAAGTTCACCGAGAAGATGGCCGACCGCGACCCCTATGTGCGTCTCGCACGCGAGGCTGGCAAGTACAAGATCGGGATGATCTACTCAACCCAGCAGGTCAGCTCGGTCGAGCCTGATGTACTCGACAACACCGCCAACTGGGTCGTCGCCCACCTCAACTCCGAGGCGGAGGTCAAGCTGCTTCGCGGCCGCTACGAGTTCGACCGCTTCGCCGAGCAGATCCTCCACGCTGAGGATGTCGGGTTCGTTCGCATCAAGACGCAAAGCTCTCGCTACATCATCCCCGTTCAGGTCCGGCTCTTCGACGCCAATATGGTCACAGCCGCCCGCAACGCAACGCGGCTCACGGGCCAGGGGGTGTGAACGATGCCCTATCGGACCGCGACCGGAGGCTTCGAGCGGGCTAGTCGGTTGGGGCACGTCCCAACCGTTGCTCATCCCCTGGTCCAAGAAACGCTTGAGCGCTACCAGATGCCAGGGGAGCGCGTCAACGATGTCTCCGCGATCAGAGACAGCCTTATCGACCCCGCTGCGGTCGAGCAGACCACGAAAACGGTTCGCTGGACGATCGCGACCGACTCAAGCCCATTCGAGGCCGAGGTAGACCCTCACTTCCCCTCAACACGAGTCTTGTTCATGCAGATGGCTGCGGTCATTGTCGATCTCGCGAAGATTCGCGAGCGCACCGGCCCGTTCGCCGACCCAGTCGCTATCCGCGAGGCGCAGAAGGCCGACGTGATCGCTGGCGCGCTGCCGTCGTCGAACCTCATGCGCACCGACGGCACGCCACCGCGTCGAGCGTTCCGGGAAGAGATCGCCAACTTGTTCATGGCGAGCAAGGTCGAGGGCCGTAGCCTGCTGGACGTCCTCCTTGAGGTCGAGGCCGAGCGCGAGGATGTGAACACACCAGCCGGTACGCTCGTCATGCATCGCTGCCCGAACCCGGAGTGCAACGCGATCCTCGACGACACAAAGAAGGGGAGCTTCGTGCCTGTCGGGCTGGCCGGGTCTTGCTGCCCAGTCTGCGACGAGCCTCTCATGGCGACCGACGCTCTGCGCGTGCACGAGGCTTTCAAGGAGCACGGCACCAACCTCGAGGCGTGTGGGCGCGTTCTGTCGGTCGCCGAGCGGCTGATCCTGTTCACGCTGCTTGGGCACCTTCAGCAGCGCCGCCCGTCGGCGCTGGGACAGATGGCTTTCATCACCGACGGGCCGCTCGCGCTCTTTGGCGAAGTCGCGCCGATCAAGCGCCCCCTGCTGCGTCGCCTGCAGCGACTGGCAAGCGAGCAGGCCGCGCGTGACTTTGGGCTGCCGGTGATTGTCGGGCTTGAGAAGTCGGGGCAGTTCAGCGAGCACGCACAAGCAATCTGTGAGCACATCCCGGAAGGCCAGTTGATGGTCCTTACTGACGACTATGTGACGCGCTACATCACATTCAAAGGCAGCCCTCATGGTGCCGACACGTACTACGGTCGGCACTTCTTCTACCGCGCGCGCAACGGCTCGATCTTCACGATCACGGTACCCCCGCTCGGCCGGCCGGGCGCGACACCGAGCGACCCGTTCTCGCTCCAGGACTATCCGACACTTCGGGCGACGTGTGAGGTGCTCGATCGGATCGGCACTCGGCTATATGAAAATGCCACGATCCCAGTCGCACTAGCGCACCAATGGTGCGCCTACCCTCTCGCCGCAGCCGGTCAAGTGCTGAAGCTGCACGCCGAGGAGCATCTCGAGAAGTGACTACGTCCGCCTGAGTGGGTGTCGCGCAGCTCACGCCGCTCAACGGCGACTAGCAAACCTTCGAGTTGGCCCTCGACGCGGCCAAACTTCACGGAGATGCCAGAAGGCCTGCCAGGTGCTCATCGCTCAGCTATGCGGCTCATCGTTGTCGCGTCGCCTCCGGGCGCATGTGTCGAGCACGAGCCGTGGAGGAAAAGCAAATGAAAAGCAGATAATCCTGCAAGCGAGCGCTCTCTCAAGGAGCGCCTCGCCGAAAACCTCATGATTTGCAGGAGTTTAATGGGCGCGGGTGGGATTGAACCACCGACCTCTCACGTGTGAAGCGAGCGCTCTCCCACTGAGCTACGCGCCCTGGACCCCCGAGTCTATTGAGCCGGGCGGGGCCGAGGCTTCGGGCGCCGTGCGCGGGGCCCCGCGCCGATGTGGACGTCAAGGCATGCCTCCAGCGCGACCGCTGGCGAAGCCGAGCTCGCCGGCGATACCTAGAGTGCCCCCATGCTCGCCGAGCGCAAGCCCGCCCCAGCCCGCACAGGCAGCTCGATCGCGTTGCTCGCGCTCTGCCTGCTCGCTGCAGTCGTCGCCCTCTCGGCGTGCGCCAGCACCGGCAACGGCGCCGCCGGCACATTTACGCCGCGCACCAAGGACACGCTGACGGTCGCGACCGCGCAGATCCCCGATCCGGGCTTCTGGTACGGCACGTACGCGCACCCGACAGGCGGCTTCGAGTACGGCCTCGCCCGAGCACTTGCCGAACGCTTCGAGCTGCAGCGGATCAAGGTCGTCGAGGTGCCCTTCCACGAACTCGTGCGCGGGCAGCTCGCGGGCGCCGACCTGGCGCTGTCGGACATCACGATCACCGACGAACGCGCCGAGCATCTCGACTTCTCGACCTCCTACCTGAAGGCGCCCCCGGCGATCGTCGTACGACCGGGAACGGAGGAAGTACTCGACGTCAACGCCGCGCGCGACCTGCGCTTTGCCGTGCAGCACGGCACGACGCTCAAAACGGCGCTCGAATCCTCGATCGAACCGACCACGAGCCCGCTCGTATTCGAGCACCAGGGCGAAGTGCTCGCGGCGCTGCGCTCGGGCCGGGTCAATGCGGCGATGCTCGACCTGCCCGTCGCGCTGGCCTACGCGCGCGAAGCGCCGCACAGCTACGAAGTCGCCGCCCAACTACCGAGCGAAGCAGAGCTCGGCGTGGCGCTGCCGTCGGGCTCGGACAACGTCGAAGCTGTCGACTCGGCGATCCGCGGCCTGAAGGCCGAAGATGAGATCGATCGGCTCGGCCACCGCTGGCTGCACGCCAACATCGAAGAAGGCTCAGCCGAAGACATCCCCGTCCTGAGGGCTGAGGAATGATCACCGGGCTGATCGAGATCTCGACGCCCAAAGGCGCACCGTACGAGTTCCTCGTCGTCTTCGCCGTGCTCTTGCTCGGTCCCGTGCTGTTCCGCCGCGCAGGCATCCCCGGGATCATCGGGCTGCTCGTAG
Organism: uncultured Solirubrobacteraceae bacterium; assembly: GCA_963704495.1. Classification (GTDB taxonomy): domain Bacteria; phylum Actinomycetota; class Thermoleophilia; order Solirubrobacterales; family Solirubrobacteraceae; genus Palsa-744. The sequence goes on from OY969911.1 coordinate 875,532, forward strand.
GCGGCTACGCGATCGGCCCGCACGGCCTCTCGCTGATCGGCGCCGGCAACAACACGCTGCCCGATCTCGGCCAGCTCGGTCTGCTCTACCTGATGTTCGCGGCCGGCGTCGAGATCGATCTCAACCTGCTGCTGAAGTACCGCCGCTCGGCAATCGCGTTCGGCCTGCTCACGTTCATCCTGCCGTTCGCGCTGGGCACGCTCGTCGGCTTCGCGCTCGGCTGGGAAGCGCTCGCTGCGCTGCTGCTCGGCTCGCTGCTGGCCTCGCACACTTTGATCACCTACCCGGCGATCAAAGAGGCCGGGCTCGCCGCGGATCCTGCCGTCGCCACGGCGGTCGGCTCGACGGTGCTGACCGACACGCTCGCGCTCGTCGTGCTCGCCGTCGTCGCCGGCTCGGTCGGCGGGCACAAGTCGAGCGCCGACGTGGCCGTGCAGATCGTCGTCGGCATGGGCGTGCTCACGGCCTACAGCCTGTACGTGCTGCCGAAGCTCGCCGGCTGGGCCTTCCGCTTCCTCGGCACCGAGCGCGCGGTGCGCTACGTGGTCGCGATCACGGCCTTCCTCTCGGCGGCCACCGTCGCCGAGCTGTTCGGCATCGAGGGGATCGTCGGCGCCTTCTTCGCCGGCCTCGGCATGAACCGGCTCGTGCCCAACGAGGGCCAGCTGATGGACCGCATCGAGTTCTTCGGCGGCGCTGTGTTCATCCCGGTGTTCCTCGTCTCCGTCGGCTTGATCCTCAATCCGTCGGTGATGGTCAAAGGCGAAACGCTCGGGCTCGCCGGCCTGTTCATCCTTGCGTGCCTCGGCGGCAAGCAGCTGGCGGCGCTGATCTCGGCGCGCTTGTTCGGATTCAGCAGAGCCCAATCGGGACTGCTCTTCTCGCTCAGCGCTGCGCAGGCGGCGGCGACGCTCGCTGCCACCGTGATCGGCTTCCAGCTCGGCCTGTTCAGCAGCGCTGTCGTCAATGCCGTGCTCGTGCTGATTCTCGTCAGCGTGCTCGCCTCGACGCTGGTCGGCACGCGCGCCTCCGAGCGTGCGGCGAGGCCGGACGGACCGCGCCCGCTCGGCAAGCGCGTCATCGTCGGCGTGCTCGACCCCGAGCACGCGCTTGGCGCGCTGACGATCGCCAGGCGCATCGCGCGCGCCGACGGCGGCGTCGTGCACCCGCTGCTCGTCGTGCCTGAATCGGCGCCGTTCGCGCCCAAGCCCGCGCTGGCGCGGCTGGGAGAGGTCGTCGCGGCGGCCGACGTCGACGGTCAGGTGATGACGATCGTCGATCGCTCGGTGCTGCACGGCGCGCTGCGCGTGGGGCGTGCGCAGGAAGCGACGCTCGTGCTCGTCGCTGAGCCCGGGCCGGAACCGGCAGGTGAGCAACGCGGGGCGGGCGACGGCGCACCCGGTGACGCGCCTGCTGGTGACGATGGCGGGCGGGCGCCGCGGCCCGTCGCACCCGGTGTGAGCAGCGAGCGCGACGAGACTCCCACGCCGCCGGTCGTGCTCGTGCGCGGCAATGCCACGCGGCTTGGGGCAGTGCGCGTACGCCTGGACGACGAGGAGCTCGCGCCCGACTCGCTGGCCGCTGAGTTGGCGCGGCGTGTCTCCAGCGGCGCGGCCCAGCGACTCGAGCAGGATCACACCGACTGGGCCGAGCTGCTCGCGCCGGGCGATGTCACGTTCGTCTCGAGCGAGCTCGGCGAGACGCTGGCCAAGCTGCCCGGCGCAGGCCAAGGCCTCGTCGTCAGCACCGTCGTGGAGTGGCTGATCCGCGAGGAGTCCGCCGGCGATGAGCAATCATCCGACCTGCCCGGCGACGCGCGCACCGTCTGAGCGAGTAGCACGCGAGCGACCGAGGGCGCCGCCCGGCGCCGCCCAACGCTCGCTCAGAGCTGGACGATGACCTTGCCGGTGTTACCACCGGTGAACAGCAGGTTGAGCGCGTCGGGCGCGTGCTCGAGTCCCTCGACGATGTGCTCGGAGGATTTGATCTTGCCTTCGCCAAGCCAGCCGGCCATCTCTTCGCGCGCGGCCGGCAGCCGGTCGAAGTAGTCGAGGATCAGGAAGCCCTCCATGCGCGCGCGCTTGACGATCAGGTTGGATGTGTTGGCGATGCCTTTGGCGCCGCCGCGGTCGTTGTAGCTGGCGATCGCGCCGCACAGCACGATCCGCCCGCGCAGCGCGAGCTGCGCGAGGCAGGCGTCGAGGATCTCGCCGCCGACGTTGTCGAAGTACAGGTCGATGCCCTCGGGCGCGGCTTCGCGCAGGCGCGCCGAGACGTTCTCGTTCTTGTAGTCGATCGCCTCGTCGAAGCCGAGCTCCTCGACGAGGTGCTTGCACTTCTCGGGGCCGCCGGCGATGCCGACCACCTTTCCGGCGTTCTTGATCTTCGCGATCTGCCCGACCGTGGAGCCGGTGGCGCCGGCGGCGCCGCTGACGACGACCACGTCGCCTTCCTGCACGCGACCGACGTCGAGCAGCCCGAAGTAGGCGGTCATGCCGGTGATCCCGAACAAGCTCAGTGCGAGCGTCGGCGGCACGCCCTCGGGCAGCGCCTGGTAGCCGGTCGCTTGGCTGGCGATCACGTAGTCCTGCCAGCCGGTGAAGCCGAACACGAGCTCGCCCGGCTTGTAATCGTCAGAGTTGCTCTGCACGATCTCCGCGATCCCGCCGCTGCGGATCAGTTCGTCAAGCGCGATCGGCGGCAGGTAGCCTGGAGCGTCGTCCATCCACGTGCGGATCGTCGGATCGATCGAGATGTAGCGGACGCGCGCGAGCGCCTCGCCCTCGCCCGGCTGGGGCAGGTCAGTCTCCTCCAGGCGGACGGTGCTCGCGTCGACCATCCCCGTCGGACGCTCGGCCAGGACCATGCGGCGGTTGCGATCGGCCATCTTGTTCCCCTCTTTGAGCTTGCTATGCGGCGTCGGACGGCGCCTTGGCGGTCATCTTATGGCCGGCGTCGCCTATGAGCCGAGCCGTGCGGCGACGTGGGGGTGCAGCCGGTCACCGGCTTCGGAGTAGGCCGTCGCGAGGGCGTTGACTTCTGCCTGCGTGAGCGCCGTGCCGAAGTCGGCACCACCGCCGAGCTTCTCGTATCCGGCGAGCAGCTTCTTGCCGATCTGCGCGAGCATGAAATGGGCGTCGTAGATGCTCTCGATGTACAGCGGCGCGTTCTCTCGCGCGAAGCGCGCATTGGTGGGCGAGGCTGACTCGATCTGGGAGAAGATCGCGTCGAGCAGCTTCCAGCCGCGCGCGCTGAGCAGCGCGTAGCTGCGCACAAGCCCCGAGATTTGCGCGGCCGGGCCCGTCAGCGTGCGCGCGTGCGCTTCACCGAGCAGTGCCGTCAGCCGCAGCCGCGCGGCGCTCGCCGCTGCCGTGTCTGGCAGTGGGGAGCGCGAGACGGTCGTGATCTCGTCGGGCAGCCCGTTCGCGATCAGCGGCCACGCCGCTTTGGTCGCGGCCACCTCACGCGCGATCGGCGCCTGCACGTCCTTCAGCGCGTGGCTGACCGCGATCAGGTCTTCGCGCTGTAGCTTCAGCGCGGCCGGTGCCGTGGACTTGGCCTTTCCGCCGCACGCGGCCAACGCCACGACGAGCAGGCACACGAGCGCGCCCGCCGCGATCGGTCTCAGCGCGCGCATCGATCGAGCTGGTGGCCCCGAGGCGCCTGGCTGTGACTCCAGCGCGAGCGTCTCGGGGGCCAGCCTTGCGTCCCTAGGAGCCGGTGCCGAGCAGGTCGATCACGAACACGAGTGGCGCGTTCGGCGGGATCGCCGGCGGGGAGCCCGTCTTGCCGTAGGCCAGTTCGGCCGGGATCACGAGCTCGCGGCGGCCACCGATCTTCATCCCGGCAACGCCCTGGTCCCAGCCCTTGATGACCGCCCCCTGTCCCAGCTTGAACTGGAAAGGTTCTTTGCGTTTCCACGACGCGTCGAACTCTTTGCCGCCTTTGTAAAGGACGCCTACGTAGTTGACGGTCACCGTTTCGCCCGCCTTGGCTTCCTTGCCCGTGCCGACGACGAGGTCTTTCTTTTCGAGCTTCGTGGGGGCGGGACCGGTGGGGGGCGTGACCTTCGGTTCGGTTGCCAGCGGGCCGCTGGCCGGCGTCGTCGCCACCTTCACTTCGCCCGCTTTGGCAAGCGCTTCGTCGGCCTTGTTCTCGGTGCCGACGCCGATCGAGCTGCTCGACCCGCTGCTGCCGCAGCCGGCGATCAGGCCGGCGGCGCCAAGCGCGGCCAAGCCGAGGAGGGCGCGCGAGCGAGCGCGCATCGAGACGTGGAGGAAGATCGTTTATGTAGTTCACGGTCGCGCAGCCTAACGGAGATCCTGCTCGCGCGTGCAAGGTGTTTTTCGGCAGCGGCGATAGGATCGGCGGCGGACCGTGCTAGGCGGGGAGGTAGCGGTGCCCTGTATCCGCAATCCGCTCTAGCGGGGCTGAATTCCCTTCCGAGGGGTTCCGCTCCGGTCGCTCCGCCGTTCGGGGCGTCGATGGTTCGGGTCCCGCGCGGTGTCGGCTTGTGAATCAGGTCAGGTCCGGAAGGAAGCAGCCTTAAGCGATCCCCGGCAGGCGCAGCGGGCGTTCCCGGACCGGAGCCGTGGGCGGCGACAGGCGACCGGCAGGCGGTGTCTCGACGCGGGGTGCACGGTCCGCTTTGTGTCCAGCGCTGCCGTTATGACGCAGCGCTGGAAGATCAGCCATGAGCGGTTGGCGTGCGCCGCGAGAAAGCCCGGCGGCACGTTGACCGGGCGGTGCGGGTCGTGCGGGTCGAGTACGTAGTCCTCTTCGACCTCTTTGCTGGCCGGGTCTACGTATTGGCCCGATTCGATCGTGCCGCTCTGGGCGCTGACGACGTTCGCTGGGCTCGTCTTCAGATACAGCGCCAGCAGCGGCACGGGCGCGTGATTGGGTACGCCGACCGGCCCGCAGCGCAGGTTGATCGAGCCGTTTTGCACGAGCGCCACGAGCTCGTCCTGGATACTCTGCTGGCGCGCCAGTTTGTCCAGTTCGCGGTGCGCCGAGCTGTATTGACCTGAGGCCGGCGTGAAGGCGAGCAGCGCCACGAGCACGAGCGCGCCCGCCGGCCATCCACCAGCGCCGGCGCGGGTCGCCGGCGTCCAGGCGCGTCCAGCCGAACGCGCCGGCGCCGCAGAACACGCACAGGATCGCGGCGGCGAGGAACGCGTAGCGCGTGTTGATCGGCAGCCCGGCCGTGGCGAACAGCGGCGAACACGAGCACGGCGAGCACGCCCGGCCGCGCGCCGTCAGCGAGCGCCGACGCAGCCACAGCAGCGAGAGCACGCCGCCGAGCGCAGCGCCGGCGAGCACCGGCGCGCGCAGGATCTCGCCGATCCGTCGCGGCACGTACTCGGGCACGTTGGCGATGCCGGTCACGCGGTCGAGCGTGTGTGCGGTGTGGCGCGTGTTGGTCAGCGACCACAGCGCATCGCCGGTGATCGCGAGGTCGCTGAGCGATCCATACGAGCGGTGCCGACGCCGCGAGCAGCGTGAGGCCGGCGAGCGTGCGGTTCGAGCGCGGCTCATGCGCAGCGACTCGCGCGCGCGCCGCATGTCGAGCGGACCAGTGTACAGCCAGTAGAGGCCCGAGAAGACCCACGCCTCTGGGCGCAGCAGTCCGGCGAGCGCGAGCAGCGTGAGCACCGGTGCGCCCGCTGGCGCTCCTGGCGCGCGCGCCGACGCGCCTCGACGAGCACGGCGGCGAGCACGAGCAGCAGGTAGGGGATGTCGACGTACGCGCGCACGCCGTAGGAGAGGACCGGCACGCGCGTGAGCAGGATCAGCGCCGCGAGCGACGCCCGCGGCGCGGCCGAACCACAGCGCGGCCGAGCTGGTAGAGGACCCACCCGCAGCCGGCCAGTGCGAGGAAGCCGAGCGCGACCGTGACGTCCTCGATCGTCTGCGCGGAGAGCGGCGAGAGCACGACGCCGAGCACCTCGAGCAGCGGGTGCGGCGTGGGGGCGATCGCGACTTCGTAGGCCGGCGTTTCGCCACGCGCGAGCTGGCCGCCCCAGGCGAGTGCGTAGAGCGTGTCGTAGTTGGCGAAGCCGACGCCGCAGATCAGCCACAGCACGACCGCGCCGGCGGCGACCGATACAAGGGCGCCGAGACTGCTCGCGCGGCGCTCGATCCGGGCTCTCACGAGCGCGCACGCTATCCGCTGGCGCGGGCTCGGGCTCGGTGCGGCGCACCGCCGGGCCGTGGGTAGACTCAGCCGACAGGTGTCCGCCCCGGAGCAGTCACAATCAGCAGCAGCCGTCGCTGTACCGCAGGCACCGCCCGCGAACGTTCGCCGACGTGGTCGGCCAGGAGCCGGTCGTGCGCACGCTGCGCCATGCGGTCGAGCGCGACAAGGTCCACCACGCCTACCTGTTCGTCGGCTCGCGCGGCACGGGCAAGACGTCGATGGCGAAGATCCTCGCGGCCTGCCTGAACTGCGAGCGCGGCCCGACGGTCGAGCCCTGCGGCGAATGCGAATCGTGCCTGTCGATCGCGCGCGCCACCTCGCTCGACGTGATCGAGATGGACGCGGCCTCGAACAACTCGGTCGACGACATCCGCGAGCTGCGCGAGAGCGTCGCCTACGCGCCGGTCAGCGGGCGGCGCAAGGTCTACATCCTCGACGAGGCGCACATGCTCTCGACGGCCGCCTGGAACGCGTTCCTGAAGACGCTCGAGGAGCCGCCGCCGAACACGGTCTTCGTGCTCGCCACGACCGAGGCGCAGAAGGTGCCGGCGACGGTCGTCGACCGCTGCCACCGCTTCGACTTCCACCGTCCGACGGTCGAGCAGATCGCGAGCGTCGTGCGCCGCGCCGCGCAGGCCGAGCAGATCGAGATCCCGCCGAGGCTGTCTCGGCGCTGGCGCGCTCGGCGACGGGCAGCTTCCGCGACGCGCTCGGCACGCTCGAGCAGCTCGTCACCTACAGCGGCAGTGAGATCGCGCTCGAGGACGTGCTCGCCGTGCTCGGCGTCGCCGACGCGCGGCTGCTCGAAGAGACCGTCGACGCGGTCGCCGCGGGCGACGCGCGCGCGCGCGCTGAGCGCGCTCGCCGAGTGTGCCGAGCAGGGCCGCGACGCAGCGCTCGTTCGCCGGCGATCTCGAGGTGCGCGCACGCGAGCTGCTGGTCGTGCAGACGCTCGGTGAGGTGCCTGCGGAGCTGTCGCTCACACCCGAGGCAGACGCCGCGCTGCTCGCGCAGGCCGAGCGTGTTCCGGCGGCCGTCGTCGTGACGCTGCTCGAAGCCGCTCGGTGGGGCGATGGAGGCCGTGCGCGCCGGTGCCGACGCGCGCACGCGCCTGGAGCTGGCGCTCGTGAAGGCGGCCAAGCCCGAGGTCGACGCTTCGATGCGAGCGCTGCTCGCGCGGATCGAGCGGCTCGAGGGCGGCGGCGCTGTCGCGGTCGTGGCAGCAGCGCGAAGTGCCGGCACCGGCGCTTGAGCCCGACCGAGGTCCGAGCGGCCCGCCCGTAGCCGAGCAGCCGCGGCACGAACAGCCGAGCGCCGCACCCGTCGAGGCGGAGCACGAGCCGCAGGCCGAGGCGCGCGCGGAGGCAGCCGTCGAGCGCTGCGGTCGCGTCGATCGCCACAGCGCCAGAGCGAGGCGAGCCACAGCCGGCGCCGGCGCCCGCACCGTCGCTGGAGCCTGCAGCGCCGCCGCAGCCGGGCGAGCCGGCCGCACCGGCAGCGCAGGCGATCGCCGAGGACCTCGCGCCGCTGCTCTCGTGGTGGCCGGCGGTGGTCGAGCTCGTGCGCACCGACAACGCGCTGCTCGGGCGCATGCATCGAGGAGGCCCGACCGGTGGACGTGACCGGCGAGGATCTGACCGTGGCCTTCGCGGCGACGGCGCCTTCCTGAAGAAGAAGGCCGAGGACCCGGACAACCGCGCGGCCGTCGACGGCGGCGCTGCGCGACGTCACCGGACGGCGCTGGCGGCTGTCCTATGAGCTGCACGACGAGCCGTGAGCGCCGTGGGCGAAGCGGCCGGGACGCACTCAGCGAGGAGCAGTGGCTGAAGCGCTTCATGGATGAGTTCGACGCCGAGGAGCTCGCCGACCGATGACGCCGCCGACCGCGCGAACGGCGAGGCCGTGACCAACGACCAGGAAGGGGCCTAGATGCCCAAGCAGCCGCGCATGCCGAACATGCAGCAGATGATGCAGCAGGTGCAGAAGATGCAGCAGGACATGGAGGCCGCGCAGGAGGAGCTGAAGAACGAGCTCGTCGAGGCCTCGGCCGGCGGCGGCATGGTCACGGTCAAGGTCACCGGCGACCTCGAGGTCAAGTCGATCGAGATCGACCCGCAGGCGGTCGACCCCGAGGACGTCGAGATCCTCTCGGACATGGTGCTGGCGGCGGTCAACGAGGGGCTGCGCATGGCCCAGGAGCTGGCGGCGCAGAAGCTCGGCGGCGCCACCGGCGGGCTGGACCTGGGCGACCTCGGCGGCCTCGGCCTCGGCCTGGGCTGCTGGGCCTGCTACGGAGTCGGTCGTGAGCACCTCCTACGCACCGCCCGTCCAGCGGCTCGTCAGCGAGCTCTCGAAGCTCCCGGGCATCGGCAACCGCACGGCCCAGCGACTGGCCTTCCACATCCTGCGCGCCTCCGGCGAGGACGCGCTTCGCGCTGGCCGAGGCGATCCGCGAGGTGAAGGAGAAGATCGGCCTGTGCGAGGTCTGCTTCAACCTCACCGACGAGCCGCGCTGCCGGATCTGCCAGGACACGCGCCGCGATCACGGCGCTGATCTGCGTCGTCGAGGAGCCGAGCGACGTGATCCCGATGGAGCGCACGCACGAGTACCAGGGCGTCTACCACGTGCTCGGCGGGGCGCTCTCGCCGATCGAAGGGATCGACCCCGAGGACCTGAAGATCGCCGAGCTGTTCGCGCGGGTCGCAGGCGCCGACGGCGAGCCGGTGCGCGAGGTCGTGCTCGCGACCAACCCGACGACGACCGGCGAGGCGACGGCGCTGCACATCGCCGAGGAGCTGCGCGCGCGCGCGCCGGAGCTGACGGTCACGCGCCTGGCGAGCGGCCTGCCGGTCGGCTCGGACCTGGAGTACGCCGACGAGGTGACGCTGGGCAAGGCCTTCGCCGGCCGCCGCTCGCTCTGAGCTCCGCGGCCCGGCAATTCGGAAACGACCGGCGCCATCTGCGCGGCGCTCAATATCCTGCGACAGATGTCAAGCGTGATCGTGATGAAGTTCGGCGGCACCTCGGTCGCCGACGCCGAGCGGATCAAGCGCGCGGCGCAGGCGCATCGTCGAGAAGCGCGAGCTCGGCAACCGCGTCGTGGCGGTGCTCTCGGCGCGCGGCAAGACGACCGACGAGCTGATCGCGATGGCGGAGGAGGTCTCCGACGCGCCGGACCCGCGCGAGATGGACATGCTGCTCTCGACCGGCGAGCGGATCTCGTGCGCGCTGTGCGCGATGGCGATCAACGACCTCGGCCATCGCGCGATCTCGCTGACGGGCTCGCAGGCGGGGATCGTCACCGACGAGTCGCACACGAAGGCGCGCATCATCGACGTGCGCGCCGATCGCATCAAGGCGGCGCTCGACGAGGACAACATCGTGCTCGTGGCCGGCTTCCAGGGCGTCTCGAGCACGGCACGCAACGTCACGACGCTCGGTCGCGGCGGCTCGGACACGACGCGCCGTGGCCGTCGCGGCGGCGCTCGGCGCAGAGGTCTGCGAGATCTACACGGACGTCTCGGGCGTCTTCACGGCCGACCCGCGGATCGTCCCCGGACGCGCGCAAGCTGCCGACGATCTCCTTCGAGGAGATGCTCGAGATGGCCGCCTCCGGAGCCGGCGTGCTGCAGCTGCGCTCGGTCGAGTACGCGCGCAACCACGGCGTGCGCATCCACTGCCGCTCCTCCTTCGAAGAGGCGCCCGGTACCGTTGTCGTCGCAGAGGGAGAGACGATGGAGCATCCGCTGATCACAGCCGTCACGCATTCCACCTCCGAGGCGCGGGTGACGCTGATCGGCGTGCCCGACGAGCCCGGCGCGGCGGCGCGCATCTTCGATGCGCTCGCCGAGGTGAACGTGAACGTCGACATGATCGTCCAGAACGAGCCCTCCTCGGCGGGCGGCAGGGCCGAGATCTCCTTCACCGTCCCGCGCGAGGATCTGCGCACCTCGCGCGCCGCGCTGGAGTCGCTGACGGGCGAGTCCTTCGCTCGAGCTGATCGCGCACGAGGAGATGGGCAAGGTCTCGATCGTCGGTGCCGGCATGCGCTCGCACCCAGGCGTCGCCGCCAAGGTCTTCAGCGTGCTCGCGCAGGAGCAGGTCAACATCGAGATGATCTCGACCTCGCCGATCAAGATCTCCTGCGTGATCGACCGCGAGCGCGTGCCGCAGGCGGTGCAGGCGCTGCACAGCGCCTTCGAGCTCTCGGGCCCGGGCACGGTGGGCGAGGAAGAGCCGTTCAAGGCGCGTCAAGCGCTGTAGCCGGCAAAACCTGCGCATCGCTCCTCACAGCGTTCACGAGTTGTGAAAAGTGTGCGCTGTTTGCGCAAAACCAGCGCCAGGTATGCAAAACTCGTTGACTCCGAGTCAAGGAAGACGAACTTGAACGTGCGCCCTGTAAGACGACCTCGCCGATACGTGGCCAAGCACTGGCTGCTGCTGCTTCGCCCGCTGTTTGGCTACAACTTCACCCGCGATGCCTACGTGATGCGCGTCGTCGGGCTGCGCTTCGGGCCCGTGCTGCGCGTGGACAGGCGCACCCACAACGAGCGCGACGCGCGCCCCCGCGCGGGTCGTCCCGAGCGTCGATTGGCGCAGGGCGCCGAAGGCGTCGATTCGCGCCGGGCCCGACTGGCCTAGCGCTGCGCGTGGCCCGGCCGGTCCTGCGTAGGGCGTGTTGCCCGATAGGGCTGGACAGGCGTTTAAAGCAACTTTTTCGGCCGAACACTTGCGCAAAGCTCGGCAAACCGATGCAATCTCTCGCTTAACGAGGCTTTAGGCTTCGTCCGCCCGTTCCACGTGCATGAGCCCGGCCGCGCCAGACGGTCGGTGTAACGCAGCGATCAAGGACTGAGGAGGAGAGCTATGGACAGCGAGGCAGGCGCAGACACGACGGTGGGGACACTGCCGCGACCGGTAGCCGGAACCGGGCGTGGGAGCGGAGCGCCGGCGGCGCTCCGCGCAGAGCGGAGAGCCTCCAGTCTCGCCGGCCTGCGCGGCCCGGCCGCCTCGCTGCGGCGCGACTCCCGATTCCGTCGCGCCCTGCTGTGCGCCGACGTGGTCGCGATCTTCGCTGCCCTGGGCCTGATGATCGCACTGTCCTCGCGGTCAGTCGCGCTGCGACTGACCTGGGAGAGCCTGCTCGGCGTGCCGCTCCTGCTGGTCGGGGCGAAGGTGCTCGGGCTGTATGACCGCGACGAGACGTTGCTGCGCAAGACGACGCTCGATGAGGCGCCGAAGCTGTTTCAGCTGGCGACACTCTGCACGCTCGCGGCGTTGCTGGCTGGACGACTTGTCGTCGCCGGCACGCTCGATCGCCGCGACGCGCTGGTGCTTTGGCTGCTGCTGGCGGCGCTCCTGGTCCTCGCGCGTGCCGCGGCACGCAACCTCGTGCTGCGACTGACTCCGACTGAGCGTTGCCTTTTCATCGGTGATGAGCGCTCGGCGCGGATTGTCGGGGGCAAGCTGAATGGGCACCGTGGGGTGAGCGCGAAGCTGGTCGGGCACCTCGATCTCGATCAGGTGGCGCCGTGGTGCGCCGACGGCGCCTCCAGGTCGCGGCTCGCAGAGATCCGCGAGCTGGCCGACACGCTCGACGTGCAGCGCGTGATCATCGCGCCCGGCTGGACGGCCGAGGCCAAGCCGAGCGAGACGGTCAACCTGGTGCGCACGTTGAAGGCAGTCGACATTCGCGTGAGCGTACTCCCGCGAATGCTCGAGGTGGTCGGCTCTGCGGTCGAGTTCGACGACCTGCACGGTGTGACGCTGATGGGCGTGCGCAGCTTTGCCTTGACGCGCTCGTCTACGGCGTTGAAGCGTGCGCTCGACTTGCTCGGCGTGTCGATCGGCCTGCTGGCGATGGCTCCGCCGATGATCCTCATCGCCGTTGCGATCAAGCTCGACAGCCGGGGACAGGTGTTCTTTCGCCAGCTGCGCGTCGGACGGCACGGCCAGCGCTTCCACATCGTCAAGTTCCGCACGATGATCGAGCACGCCGATGCGATGAAGGAGTCGTTGCGCGACCAGAACGAGGCGCAGGAGGGGCTCTTCAAGATCGCACGGGACCCGCGTGTGACTCGGGTAGGTCGCTTCCTGCGGGCGACCGCTCTCGATGAGCTGCCACAGCTGTTCAACGTCATCAAAGGCGAGATGAGCCTCGTCGGACCGCGCCCGCTGGTGATCGAGGAGGACCGGCGGATCGCCGGCTGGAACCGGCGTCGCCTGGAGCTGACACCCGGCATGACAGGCCCCTGGCAGATTCTCGGCCCTGCCCGCGTTCCGCTGGCGGAGATGGTCGCCTTGGACTATCTGTACGTCGCGAACTGGTCGCTGTGGACCGATCTGAAGATCCTGCTGCGCACGGTGCCGCACGTCATCGGGCGGCAGGGGTTGTGATGTTGACCGCAGGTCTGCCCTTTATGTCATCCCGACTATTTGACTTTCTGCCGGGCAGCATGTAAAGATCCGCAACAACGTAGCGATGTTGTTTAGACGTCCGTCAAGGCTCGGATGAGGGGTCGCGATCCAGATCCAGGGGAGCGATCAAGGGCCACGTCAGTGACGTAAGCCAGATAGAGGGGCGAAGTGCGACGGACTGAAGTGGGAGGGACTCATAAGCAGGCTGCCAATACGGAGGCACGTCGATGACGACCAACCACCCAGATCCACAGCTCGTACAGACAGACACATATCGCTCACAATCCCGCTCGTCGCTGCCGGAAAGGCAGGGAACCGCGGGGCTGGTCACCGCGGGAGCGATGACCGCTCTTCTGAGCGGAGACGTTCGCCTCGCCATCCGTGCTACTCGGCTTCTGATCGACGACAACAAGCAGGCCTCGCAAGGAGTACGGCCACGCGCGACACGGTTGCGCCGCGTGTGGAGACGCCCCTCGCGGTAAGCCGTAGTCTGACTTCAGAAGCCGGTCGTCTTCGCTGCTCTGAGACGTATAAACGTCCGTCGGGGCGCTGGTTGAGACAGTCGATCGCATGATGCGCCGATGCGCGAGCACATGCTCGCCGGGATATGCTTCTCGGGGAAAAGCAGCCCTCCGATGCCCCGTGCCCGTCGACTACCCGTGCTCCTCGCTTGTCTCATGATCGCGGGAGTCACGGTATCTCCCGCCGGGGCGGAAGTTCACAAATACCGAAGCGGCAAACCGTCGAGGGTTGGGTGTTCGGACCGTGCGCGCACTGGTACGCGTCGTCATGACCGCAGACGATGCACCCACAAGAAGTGGGTGCGACACATCGCCAAGCGTAAAAAATCGAAGCGATTCTCGCCAAATTCCCCGAGGTCCACCGCGGGCGGGAGTAGTTCCGCTTCCGGCGTCACAGAGCCAGGCCGCGTAGCCCCGGGGGGAGCCCCTGTCGGCGAATGGACTCCCGCGCCCGAACGCGTCATCCTCAGCGAACCGAATCCGGTGAGCGAAGCGCCGAAGCTCGTAAGCGAACCGATCGGTCCAGTCGAATTCCCAGTCCCATTTCGGTTTTTCTCATCGACCAGCTCCTGGAACGAGCAGCTGTCCCCCGACGCCCCGTTGGATCCCAGCTCGGCCATGGTGGTGGGCGCGTTCAACACCGAGATCACGCAGGAAAAGGCGATGAAGAAAGGCCCAACGATCAATACGACCGCGTGGTCTGTTCCGATATACACAGTGCCGACGGGGCAGCCGACTGTCCGAATTAGCCTCGAACACGCGTCGTCGCCTGCCTTGCAAACGGCCTGGAGTGCAGTTCCGCTGCCGCCAGATGCTAAGCCGGCCGCCGGAACCGACAGGCACCTCGTGGTATGGCAGCCCAGCACAGACCGGCTGTGGGAGTTCTACTCGTTGATGCACGAAGCATCGGGGTGGCGTGCTCATTGGGGTGGAGCGATCGAGGGCGAGTCGTCAAGCTCTGGCGCCTACGGGCCCGAAGCATGGCCGGGTGCCACCACCTCATGGGGCGCCTCCGCGTCGTCCCTGTCGATCGCTGGCGGCCTAGTTACGCTGGAAGACCTGAAACGGGGACAGATAGACCATGCGCTCGCGATGGCGCTTCCAGACGTGCGCGGCGGCGTCTATGCGTCACCCGCCGAGCGCGACGACGGTGTTGTAGCTGACCCTTCCTACCTTCCCGAGGGGGCTCATCTGCGGCTTGATCCCACGCTGAATCTCGCAACACTACACCTGCCGCGAATAACGCTGATGATGGCTGAAGCAGCGCAACGCTATGGGATCTTCGTGAGGGACTACGCGAGTAACGTTGCATTCTATGGGCAGGATCCGAGCCCAGCGGAGGGCGAACCGTATACGGGGCCCGGCGGCTACTTCGAAGGTAAATCTCCAGGTCAAATATTGGCCGCCTTCCCTTGGGCTCACCTCCAACTGCTCGAGATGCAGTTGCACGGCGACTCGTGAGCAAGGCGATGTCTCGAGCGTTCCCGCATTCGATGCCTAGCTCGGAAGCCGAACGGCAGCTGATTCTCTGCAGTGCCGGCACAGTCGCCCGCCGTCGCATCAAGGCCGAGCGAGCCGACCAGTTGGCGGCCCATGTCGACTGGCCACGACTCGCGGAGACGCTCCGCATGCGTAGGTTGCTCGCGACTCTGGGTCCGCGAGTGGTTGAGATTGCGAGGGGCCGTGCGAGCGACGAGTTCTGCGCGATGGTGGACGAGGCGATAGTCGCGGGGCGACGGCATGGAGCACTCCTGCAGCTCGTCTCGCTGCGCGCAATCGCCATGCTCGCAGACGCGGGTATTCGCTCGGCCGCTCTGAAGGGTCCCCTTCTGGGCGAGGCGCTATATGGCGATCCAGGTCGGCGGCCGTCGAGCGATATTGATCTTCTGGTTCCGCCCGAGCAGCTGGGGACGGCTGTTGAGGTGGTACGCGAGCTTGGCTACGGTGCACCCACCGACTATGTCTATGGCAGTGGGCTTCCTCTGCTGCATTTCGTGCTGGTGCACGAGCGAGGGGAGTTGCCGCCGATCGAGCTTCACTGGCGAGTCCATTGGTATGAGCAGGACTTTGCGCGCGAGCGCTTGCTGCCTGCTGTGGGGGATCCGTCGGGTAGCTGGCGCCCGGCTCCTGCTGATGAGCTCGCCGCGCTCCTCTTGTTCTATGCGAGAGACGGATTCGTTGACCTGCGCCTAGCCAGCGATCTGGGCGCCTGGTGGGATGTCCATGGGGGCGACCTGCAGACGGCTGCGCTCGATGCGGTGCTGCTCGCCTATCCCGCATTCGCGCGCGTCGTCCCGGCTGCGGTCAAGGTGGCCGAGAGGATGGTGGGCCTGCCAGCAGCGCAGATTATCGGAACGATGCCCAACCTCGGTCTCCGCGGCCGCGCGGCTGTGCGACTCGCGAATCCTCACCCGCAATCCAGCCGAGCCCAGCCTGTATGCGGACATCGGTTTGATTGATGGGCTCTTGATGCCCCCCGGCGGTTTTGGCGCATTCGTAGCGCGTAACGTGCTGCCCCCGCGTGAGGTCTTGAGCCAGCAGGCGCTGCATGCGGCCAGGCCGCACGCGAGGTCGCCGCTGAGTCGGGGCGCGGGAGTGATGGCCCGGTATGGGCTGACGATGGCGCGTCTGCTGCGCGCTCCGGAAACGCTTCGCTAAGCCCGCCCATTGCGACCGGAGCCGTGCCGATTACCGTCGACGGCTGCCGCTGAATACAGCTCGCGCAGACGAGCGTCGATCACCTCGACATTGCGCGTTTCCAGACAGAATTGCCGGCCCCGCTCGCCGATCGCTCGCGCGAGGCCAGGGTTAGCCAGTAGCTCCGCAAGGCGATCCGCAAGGCCAGCCTCGTCTTCAACCGGCACGAGCATACCTCCCTCGCTGGCGAGTTCGGCGATACCGCCAACGGGAGTGCTGACGAACGGTCGCCCCTGGCTCATCGCCTCCGTCAAGATCATTGGAGCTGCCTCAGCGCGCGAAGGCAGTGCGATTACACGAGCAAGGCGCACGATCTCGCGCATCTCGATTGAGTCGACGGGCCGTCGAACTTCGAGGCGCTCTGCGCCAGGTGGCACGAAGTCGGTCACAGGACCGACCATCAAGCAACGTGCCGTGGGACGCCTTTTGGCGAGGAGTTGCCATGCGCTATGCAGGATGTCGGCACCCTTTCGCAAGCAGATCTCGCCGGCGAACACGACCAGCTCATCCGTCTGGTCTGCCGGCAAGAAGACGCTATCAACGAAGACCGGGTTGGGTATGAGCTCGCAGCGAACGTGAGGAGTGCTGCTTCGGACGAAGTCGAAGGTCTCCGGGTCGATGCACGTGATCAGGTCGGCGCTTCGCAGCACGGTCGATACGAGCCGCGGATGGCTCTGCGCAAAGGGAATGAACGATGCGCCGTGAATCGTCGCGACTGTGACGAGCCCTCGCCTTTGCGCGAGCAGGATGAGCGCCCCCTCTCGCACGAATGATCCTCTCTCGGAAAGATGCATGTGAGCAACCTGACCAGCCGGCATCCGTAAGAGCGCCTTCACCGAGGATGCGACCAGGCGAGCCGTGGCCACGGGCGATTGTGGCTTCCACGTCGGACAAGCGTCGACTTTGTCGCCACCGACATCGTGCTCGGTGAGCACCTTGATCACGCTGGCCATGCCTCCGACCGTGACTGGGTCGGGGCCGAAATGACAAACGATCGACATGCTCACGAAGAAGTCTCCCGCACCGCCGAGCCGCGACGGTCGATCGCTCGCGAAGTGGTCACACGATTGGTGGAATCGGCCGTGTTTGCATCCTGCTGTCGGGCGAGGCGAGGACGGCAGCGATTATCAGTGCCGCAGCATAGCCCGTGGGACTGTTCAGCAAGGTGTTGTCCGCAAGCGAATTGACGAGGCATCCGACGACGATCGCGATCGCCAGCGACGGAGCGTTGAATGCGCTCCCACTCTGCGGACCCGGCATTTTCCGTCGGCATACCAGGGCTCTGATCAGGATCGTGACGGATCCAATCAGTATCGCCACCCCGACGATGCCAGTCTCGACGAGGTATCTGATGTATTCGTTGTGGGGGAGGAGGCCGTTATAACGGTTCGCAAGTGTGTTTTCGGTGGTCGTCGTTGTGCCGAGTCCACGACCGAAGACGGGGGATCCTTCCCACTCCGGTAGAAGCGTCTTCCATCTGTAGAGGCGTGTATCTAGCGTGCTGGTGGTTTCTCCGTGTTCGGCCGCGGCGAGACTGGTCGAGGACTCGCTGGCGACGCGCTGCGCGCCGAGAGGTGTCGCGACAAAAGAGACGACGACAACTCCTGCGATCGCCCATGGGATGAGCTTGATGCGGAATGGGCCTGGGTGAAGTGCTCCGAATACGATCAGCATGGCGGCGAGTGTCAGCAGGCCGTCGATGCTGAACGTCGCGATCAAGGCGGCTGCGAAGAGCACAACTAGTAGCGCATCAAGACGATGTCGCCCGTTGTCTAGATAACGCCAAAGCGAGGCGATAGCTGCGATCGCGAAGAACATCGCGGCGCTATTCGGATGGGCGAAAGTACCGTTGGCGCGGAGATTATGCGCTACCTCCATCCCTGTGTGAGTAGCGAGCTGATAAAGGCTGAGTACCGCTGGAACAAAGCCAACGACCTGAACCAGTCGTGTGGCGACGGAAGCGCTGACGGTCTCGCGCGCGTTGTACACGATGACGGCGATCGCGATGACCGAAAGCTCTCGTACGCCCTCACGGAACGTCTCCGACGATACGCCGCTATTAGTTGTGGAGATCGTCGTCCAAATACAAAGCCAAAGCACAACGAGAACGGTGGGCAGCATGCCTTGGCGACGGCGAAGAAGAAGAGCGCTCGCGAGACCGATGAACAGCACGGCAATCGCGCCCGACAGGCTGAGGCTGCCGGAGTGGCGACTGTCCGGAGCCGACCGATCGTCTGTCAGCACCCTTAGCAGCAGCGTTACGCCAAGAAACGCTACGACGAAAAGGCTTAGGCCATTCGCCAGGCGGAACTCACAACGCCACGGAAAGAGGCTGCCCCGTCGTGGCGACCACGTGTTCATCAAGGTGTCTTGCTCCCCCTAGCTGACGGGAGAGGGGCTCTCCTCGGATCCCACATGAGGCCAGATAGTCTACGGGCGCGCAGACTTCTGGGGTCGACCCGACTGCCACCCCTCGACAATAGATCCTGCCGACTCGCAGATGCCGCTCAGCGTTGCTCCATCCCACGTGTTCGCGCAACCCAAACCCAACCCAACACGACGTGCTCGATGGCTTGGAGTCTCCGCTTTGGTGGCCGCGGCCCTTATATCGATCCTGCTTCTCATTGGGCCTGTCGGGGGCATGCCTCGTTCAAAGCATGGACCCAGCCGAATTCGCGACGCCATCAGCAGGGCAACACCGCATGTGCTCCTAACGGTCGAACCCGGACATCCGCAAAGGGACTTTGAGCTGGGCGCGATCGGTCTATCCATAGAGGCCAAGGAGCTTGGCACCCATGATCTGAGTGCGAGTCGTAAGCCACTCGTGGCGCTTATGCGGTTGCTCGGACCGGGAGTGCTTCGAATCGGCGGTGGCTCGGTCGACCACTCTTGGTGGACCAGTAGCGATGAGCCAGCCCCTGTATGGGCTATGAGCACGGTTACCCCCGTTGATCTGGCGAGACTCGACAGGCTCCTGGCTAGCACGGGCTGGAGGGTGATCCTAGGAATAGATCTGGGCCACTTTGAACCTAGCCGAGCGGCCGATGAGGCTCGTGTGGCCAGCGATATCCTGGGCTCTCGCTTGCTTGGCTTTGAGATCGGCAATGAGCCCGATGTCTATGGGAAACCCGTAATTAAACTTCGGCCGAGTTCCTACAGTCCGGGCAAGTACGCCGAAGAGCTCGCTGCCTACGGTACCGCGATGCGTGCCTCTGCGCCAAAGATCGCGTTGTATGGCCCTGACGTAGCGTCGTCAGCGTGGCTGGCGACCGTCGTCTCAAGTGAACGTACATATTTTGCTGCCGTCACTCAACATTTTTATCCGACGTCTTACACCATCGGTAAGGGCGGTTGCAAAGGCACCCCAATTCCTACAATTCTCGAACTACTGTCGAAGCAGGTGCGCGAGCGTGAGAACGCCACGGTACGGGCGCTCGTGAGAGTTGGCGAAATCGTCAATGGCGAGACTCGAATGACCGAGACAAACAACACCGGGTCCTGCGACACCGATGGCGGACCGGCGACAAGTCCCGTCTTCGCTAGCGCTCTGTGGTCGCTCGACTGGACTTTGCGAGCGGCCAGCGCCGGTGTCGCAGGGCTCAACTTCCACGGCTATCTCGGTCGGTGCGGCCCATATGCAGCCAGTCCAATATGTGCAGAAGGCTATGCCGCAGAGTCAAAGGGGCAAGTTATTGCGCGCCCGGAGTATTATGGGCTCCTGGCAGCTCGACAACTTGAGGGCGGCAGATTTGTGCCCACTCATCTGAAAGCCGTCGACACGCTGCCGGACCTCACGACTTGGGCAACTGTCAGCTCCGCTGGAACTGTCAAGATTGCGATCGATAACCTCGCCACGGAAGGGCAAGCACAGCTCGTATCGATCCCCATCTCCGGCTACACCGCAACTAGCCAGGCGCTTGTCGCATCTTCAGCCGAGCGAACAACTGGTGTCATGTTCGGCAAAGCAAGTATCACGGCCTCCGGCCAGTGGCGACCCAGGCGCACGAGGGTACGCCGTACCGGGCGATCTTTCCGGCTAGTGGTGCGCCCGGCCAGCGCGATGATCGTCACTCTTCGACCAGCGCAGCAACCTGTTCGCTGACGCCTTATTCCACTCCGGCTCGACGTCTGAGGGGCGTCAGCGGCTGGCTAGTGTCACTAGGGCCTTCATATAAGATCGGCACACTTCATCCCAGGAGTACCGTGCCCGAACGATAGAGCGACCACGCTCAGCCATGTCTTCCCGAAGCGACCGGGAAGCGATCACGGACCGAATGCGATTTGCAAGTACCTGCGCATCGCGCGGGAATCTCTGCTCAGGGAACGGCAGCACCTCGGCATTAAAGGGTGTGTCTAGTGCAAGGGCTGGTGCCCCCGCTCCAAGCGCCTGCAGCAGCGCTGGGTTAGTGCCGCCGACCGAGTGGCCGTGAACATATACTCCGCTGTGTGCCCAAAGCTGAGTAAGGAGCCGCTGATCGTCGACGTGTCCGAGCCACGTGACGCGACCCGTTGCCGCCATGCGTCGCAGACGGCGCTCGGTCGGTGAGTCAAAATTCGCGCTCCCCACGACTACTGCGTGGGGAGCTTCATTGTCGAGCACAGCGAGGGCATCCAGCGTCAACTCGACGTGATTCTCCGGAACTAGACGTGCGACAACCAGCAGATAGGGCCCCTTCCCAAGCATCAGGTTCTCCAATCGATCGCGCCCCACACCGTCGGGCACCGGCGCACCATAAGGAATAAAGATATGGTCGCTACCGAAGCGCTCGCGCCAAATATCGCCGATCGCCTTGGAGTCGCAGATCAGCGCATCTGCATTGCGAGCAGTCATCCACGCGCCTGTGCGAAAGGCAGCACGCCCGAGACGGCTCCACTTACCTCGCTCCCACTCGATGCCATCGGTATTTACGGCAAATGGTATTCGCGCCGCACGAAGTATGGGGAACCAGAAGCCATTTGCGATGTTGAGCACAAGGATCGAGTCAAAGTGGCGGAAGCTCGCGTCGAGCGTCGCCGTCATGCCAAAGGTCAGCGTAGAGAGCGACTTCGTATCGCATCCAGGCGTCGCGATACAATGGACCCCTTCGGTGAGCCACGTTCGCCGGCCAGCATCGCGATCGCGGCAATAGACCGTAACATTGTGTCCTGCTTGCACAAGGTAGGGGGCGAGGTTTCGCACAAGGGTCTCGTAGCCACCGTAGGTACTGGGGAAGCCGCGGCCCCCTAGGATCGCGAATCTCATGCGAGCGGTCGCCGATTCACGGCGCGTCAGCAATCGCGTCGAGTCGGACCGAGGTCTCATCGATCGCACTAGCCAACGCTTCGGGCAATCGCGAGCAGGAGTTGTCTTTGTCGCTGCCCCCTTGTGCTGAGACGACCGCCTCCGCGTAACCCTCTGTACGAGAACTCGGTGATAGCTCGCAGAAGTTCAATGTCTTACGAATCAGCTCGCGCGGGTGTCGCACGAGTTCCTCGTAACGGACCACCTGCGCAAGAGGATCCAGAGCCGCGAGCGAAGCAGCCTCACGCATCGTCACGACCCACTCGACTGCAGCACGTACATGATGATCGGTTTCATTAGCGAGGTCTAGCGAGACGAGATCAGAGTTGCTCGACCTCTGGAGAACGCCCTGCTTCCAAAGGATGTCCCACTTCTGCCCTCGTACACCCCACCAATCTGCGTCGTCGCTGGCATGGGACCGCGACCACCCGTCAACAGACTTGAGCGTCGACCAGGGCGACCGCACCGCAATAAGGAAACGGGCATCAGGGAAAAGAGCACGAACAAAAGTGTGACGAAATATGAGCTCAGGGTACTTGTCCAGGACCCTTTGGGAGTGGCTGACCCGTAGGTACCAGGAGAACAAAGCGCGGGCGCGCTGTCCGATCTCCTCGTTGGCAGCCTCAGCGGATAGATACAGTCGGCCTGTGTGGGGTGGTGCATACGAACCGATGATGTCCTCGTCGTCTTTGATCATGTGCCACATAGCCTTAGGCTCGTTAAGAAACCCAACGCTCGGATGCACAGCCAGAATCCGGCCGAGAAGGGTGGTGCCACTTCTACCCATCCCGACGATAAACATCGGTCGATCGACTCGTCTCCCATCGCCGCGCGCAGCGAGGCGCAGGTTCCTGAAGACGATTGGATTCCACCAACGCCCCTTCGTGGTAACCGGCCGCCCCTCAAAGAGCAGATAGCCGATCATGCGTGACACTGCTCGACCTGGTGCCACACGGAGAAAAGCCCCGTCGAGCTGAGCAATCATGCGCGTGAGCTTACAAGAAGCTAGTCTCGGATGTAGATCGTCTACGTAGCCGTTAGCTTGCTGCATGTGGTGTTGGGCTGTCGGTTGGTCACGTGGCGAGAGACTCGCGTGCGATGTTGCTGAGCGCGCTCAGCTCTGGCGAGGTTTCCGACCGTTCGTCGGTCGAGGAGACGTCATCGCGCCGCTCGGAAAAATCCGCGCCCCGCTCATGGGTCTGGTCGGTCTTCGGCGTCCCCGAAATGGTGTCGCGATAGAGAGCTCGGAGGTGCGCCCGGACTCACTGCCGGCAAAAGCGTCCTCGTTCGCGTCACCGCATTCCCGGAGTCGCCCAGGACCGGCCCCGTGCGGTAAGACCACATATTGCCGTACCGCCCTGCTGGTCTCCCCAAGACAGGTACCGCGAGCGTGGGACGCAGCAGGCCAAACATGGACCCTCTAAAGTTCACGGTCACGTGCGCATTCTTCAGATTCATAAGTTCTTCTATCCTCATGCCGGGTCTGAGACTGTCCTGTTCCATACACGCGAGCTCCTGACGAGCCATGGCCACGAGGTCATCGACTTTGCGATGGAACATCCGGATAATGTCGAGTCGACTTATAGCGGCTACTTCGCACCGCAGCGAGAGTACGCCGATGCGTCCCGACCATTGAGTCTCCGCGCCAAGGATGCGGTCTCTTCCGTCTACTCCCGCTCGGCACGACGATGTCTTCGCAAGCTGCTCGAGGCGACAAAGCCGGACATCGCTCACATGCACATCATCTACCACCAACTAACAATGTCCGTGGTTGATGAGTTGGCGAGGGCAGAGATTCCGACGGTGATGACACTGCACGACTACAAGATCGGTTGTCCAGCCTACGTGCTTTACCGAGCCGGTCAGCCGTGTCACGACTGTACTACTGGCTCAGTTGTGAACGTGGTGCGGCATAAGTGTATTAAGGGCTCGCGTGCCGCAAGTATCCTTGCAGGAGCCGAGGCGGTGCTCTCACACGGTGCGGGCAAGTACGACAAGATCCACGCCTACGTTTGCCCCAGTGCATTCGCTGGGAGTGTCGCGATCGCGAGCGGGATACCAACCGACCGCATCCATGTCGTTCCCAATTTCCTGCCGGACGGCGAGGTATTGGAGCCTGTGGCTAAGCTGTCTGACTCGCCACGATTCCTGTTCGCGGGTCGTCTGGAGGAGGTTAAGGGCGTTAACGACCTACTTCAGGCCTTCAGCGTGAGGGACCCGGCCATGGGGACACTGGTAATTGCTGGCGCGGGGGGGAAACTTGAGGATAAGGTGAAGGAGGCTGCGAAAAAGCTGCCGAACGTTGAGTATCGCGGAAAGCTGGACCGAAGTGAGGTTCTGGAGCAGCTGCGGGGATGTAGAGCAGTGGTCCTTCCCTCGCGCTGGGAGGAGAACAATCCGATGAGCGTTCTCGAGGCCCGGTCTCTGGGCATCCCAGCTATTGTGAGTGACCGGGGAGGACTTCCGGAGATGGTCGCCGACAATGTGGACGGGAGGGTTGTCGGTGCTGGCGATATCGTAGATCTGCGTGAGGCGATTAGAGACCTTGCTGCAGACCGCGGTGCTGCAGAAGCATTCGGGCGCGTCGGTCGTGCGCGGTTCTGCCGTGATAACACGGCCGCCACCCATTATCAGGCGCTAATGGGCGTATATGCCGCGGCGTTGGCTGAGCAGCGAGCGCGAGCGTAAGACCAGGCGAACAGAGGTGCCACCTTCACTAAGCTCGACGCCTTCCGCGTATGCGCGTCGATAGGTCGTGAGGACGAAGTCCTCCCGCCAGGCCAATGAGAAGTATCCCGGCAACAGTTAGACCGGTACGGGCTGCGGCGTCCCCGATGCTGGCATAGCCGGTAAAGATCAGTCCTGCCGAGGCGACGAGTACCGCGGCGCAGCTGGCTGCCACTAGGCGCGGCCAGTGGTACGCGACAGGAGCGCGCGAGAATGTGGCGTACGCAAAGATGCTTACGAACAAAGCGAAATAGCCAATTGCGGACGCTATGGCGGCACTCACCAGTCCGAATCGTGGTACGCAAAGCCTAACCAGTGCGAGATTGAGGATCGCCGCGCCGAGCCCGAAGACCCATACCAGACGAGTTCTGCCAAGTCCGAGGCTTAGTCCACTCATGGGTATGTAGTAGAAGCCAAGGAAGAGGTATCCAACCGCGAGCCACGGGACCAAAGGCGCAGCATGTCTATACGCTGGTGCTGTAAGGAGTCCGATGGCACACGGCCCAAGTAGCGCGACCGCAAGACATACCCAGAGAACAAGTATGGAGTGCAACCGTGTAGTGTCACGCATACTCAGGGGGGCTTCGGAGGCACTGTTCGGATTGGCGTACGACGTCGAAAAGCCCTGACTGATGGACTGTACGAGCACAAGTGCGGGCGTCGACATCGTGGCAGCCAAACTGTATATCCCGAGACGTGTACTCGAGACGATCCCGGCCAGCACCGCTCTATCGGCGAGCAGCAACGACCATTGCGCAAGTGCGTGGGGGATTAGAGGTATGCCGAGCGCGAACGCACAT
The DNA here is from genome assembly GCA_963704495.1 of uncultured Solirubrobacteraceae bacterium. GTDB lineage: Bacteria > Actinomycetota > Thermoleophilia > Solirubrobacterales > Solirubrobacteraceae > Palsa-744. Next base: position 900,175 of record OY969911.1, read on the forward strand.
CGAACCGACCGGCTGTCAAACGGCGATGGCGGGCGCCAACCAACCAGAAGCACCGCAATCGCGAAGGAGCAGAAGTTAGCCACAAGGATGGCGACGAGCCACCCTGTCGATCCTAGGCCGAATCCAACGACGAACAAAAGCGTGAGGCTTGTGGTGAGGCCAGCATTGACGACACTCAGCCTGAAGATATGCTCCACGACGCTGCTGTGCGCGAAGGATAGACTGGGGGATGGTCGTCCCTGCGACCAGCACCGTGGCCCCGGCCAGGCCAAGCACAAGGTCGTTAAACGTAATCGTTGAGGATGAGCCGAGCCAAGGCCCCGTGGCCGCCAAAATAGCCACCCCACCCGCCGCGCTAACAGCCGACGCCGCAAGCCAAAGGGAGTCGACAAAACTCTTTCGAGAGTTCGTGTCGGCCAGACTGAAAATATATGCGCAAAATCGCAACGTCGAGCCCACTGGCGAACAAGTAGGACGCCGCGACGGCAATTATAAGTATAAGTGAAAGTCTCCCGTATTCCGCCGGTGTAAGTGCCCGGGTATAAATCGGGAGACAAATGAAGGTAAGCAAGCGCGGAAGCGCGTTCGCGAGCGAATATACGGCCGCGTTGCCAAGACTACGGTTTGCTCTGGTGACCCCCCCAGCATTCACGGTCGCGGCTCTTGAGCCTTTGCGTACTCCATGTCGTTCCGGCAGCGTACGTTGGCCTCGGATGTCGTCCACAGATCGCGCGGGAATGCCGCAAGGAGGTTCGACGACTCCCATCGCGGTGGGACGTCGCTACCCAATTGGATGGCTTGCTCAACTGACTCAGCAGGAGAGAAGTCACGATCGGTACCATTGAAATAGTCAAGGTACTTAAACTCACCCTCGCGGCGAGGTCTGATCAGCCGCGCGCCAATCCCGAGGGCCTCGGCAACAACAATAGCATGCAACGAGGTCCCGACTACTAGTTCGCTCCCGGCAATAGTCTTTAGACAAGACTCGAGCGGCGATCTAGGATCAAGCACAAAAACTTCGGGAAACGAATCGGCCAAGGTGGGATCGTCAGCCTCGTTGATGTTTGCTACAAGCGTTATCGGTATCGTTGTGGGGGCGGCGAGAAGATCGGGACGTACCATTGGCAGCAAAAGTGCTGGATCGCCGTAAACCTCCGGGATATGGGTAAAACGACGCTCAAGCAGGAACCGCCGAGAAAGCGGCCCGCGAAGAGCGCGGATGTCGAGCTGGGCGGAGTAGTCAGCAGTAAGCCAGTGTCCATTGACGCCGGAACCCCATATCGTGTCTCCTGCGCCAGCGTAGTGAATAACGGAGCCGACCGTAAACAGCCGGGTGGACCGAGTAGGACGCGCCTGCGACAGGCCGAGGCGCTCTCGGATGCCGTTCACTATCAGCGGACCGAGAAGATCGCCAAAATTATTGATCCGGCGACCAATCGGAAACCGGCGGGACACTCGTCCCGAAGTCAGTGGTGTCCGAGGGTTCCAGATAAAGAGGTCGACCTTTGCCATCTAGCGCAAGAAGCTACTAGTAGGAGGCTCTAAGGTCAATCGGGCGAAGGCTGCCAAACCCATAATGAGCCAATTCGGAAATCAAGTTCGCGCCGACGACGTTCCATGCAAATAGTGCCGAAGCGCGGTCATGGATAGCAGCGCGGAAGTTATCATCCTTACCAAGGGCGGCCACGATGGCCAGGGCAAGGTCGTTGGGGTCTGGAGTGGACCAGATGAGATCTTTGCCAAGAGGCCCGAGTATGTCGGGTAGGGCACCCTGTGCAGACACTACGCACGGAACTCCCCGGCCGACGGCAAGTAGTCCCATGCCGCTCTGTGTTGCGTCTCGGTAGGGAAGAAGCACAACTGAAGCCCCATCGAGAAGTGTGTCAAGACGCGCCTCTGAGACGTACCCATCCTCGACGGTAACGTTGTCCAGGGCACGCAAACGCGCCTCAGTCGCCATCGGCCCTCGACCTGCGACGACGAGTTGGGCATTCGGGACCATGCTTCGCACGGTCGGGAACACATCGAGCGCCGCGTCGACGCCCTTATAGGCGAACAACCGACCGGCCACCAAGACGACCGGGGTACGAGGCCGCCTGACTGGAGCGGGGGCAATCGTTGCTCCATGGGGCACGACGACTCGCGGGATGCCGCGAAGAAACGGACGGACCTGTGTCGCGAGGCGCTCCGAGTGAATCATGAGGCAGGACGCCGTTCCCTCGGCGAACCGCGCGACCAGTGGCGCGGGCCATGGTGGCCGGCTTGAATCGCCAGAATGCGGCCGAGGATCGTGCAACACGAGAAGCGTAGGAAGCCGCAGGCCCGCGATTGCGTAGCGCGGATCGAAGTGTGCCTGTGCGATCAGGCCGGTGACATTGCGCTTACGCAAGTCACGGAGCAAGGTACGCGTCTGCGCAAAGGTGCGCTGAAGGCGTCGCGACTCGAGCTTAACCACGTCGATGTTATAGCCCGCAACTTCGGCCAGAATTCGTGCCCGATCACGCTCGTGACCATCAAACTGGTGAAGATGATCAACATAATACAGCGTGACCCCAGCGCCGGCTTGCTTCAGTCCAATCGCTTGCGCGGCGGAATAGCGGAGGAGAGGATCGGCGAGCACAGCAAGGTGCAGTGGCGAGCCACGTCGTCCGGGATGGTGGCGTAGAGGGCCGAAGGCCTTCCGTGCCAATGACCAAATCCTCGACGTCCATGGGCCGGAGGCCTGGCTAAGTCGGTCGGGTTGCTTGTTCATTGCGGTCGCGGGATCTTCGCAACTCGTGGCTAATGGCGTAAGCTAGGAGCGAGGAGGATTGCCCCAGTGCTCGACCGTGCCCGGCGCGTGTAGGAGCGGAGTGGAGATGGGAGTCGATGATAATAGCCGCGTCGTGCTGTGTGGCTCACGTCTCAGCCGTAGACGTTGCGCGACAGGCCTAAACCGAGAATAGGCCATGCCGTAGATAAGGAACCAGAGCGGGAATAGCTGGTTGCTAAGGATGGCCCAGCCAGAGGCATTGACAACGTACAGCCCCGGAGCGGATGCGAGAATCGCGATAGCGAATGATCCCTCAAACCCGGGGCGTTTGCGTGATAGCCAGGCGACAGCGATGAGTCCCGCCACCGGAAGCCAAAAAAGGATGGCCCCCAACACTCCGAGCTCCGTTGCAGTCAGCAGGAACGTGTTGTGAACGGGGTAGCCAATAGCGGTAACGGAGTTATACGCAGAGACAACTGAAACGTACGAGTTGGGCCCAACCCCCCACGGCTCCCTGTGGATCTCTTCAAGAGCGGTCGCCGCAAGGCCTGCTCGGGGCCCGCCATTTGGGTCTTCTTCAACGCGTCTCGCAATCGAACTTGCAAACGGCAGGAAGACGAGGATGATGGTCAAAGGTACGCCGGCGCGGATCGTAAGTGACCGCCGCCGCCCAGAAAGCAGAGCCCAAAGCACAACTGTCGTCAGTGCTGCCAGGATGTTTGCGCGGCCCTCAGACAGGCCTAGCGGGATAAACATCAACACGACACCGACCCAGAGAGACCGCCGGGCGCGCACATCTTTAGTACCCATGAGCCCCAAGGCAAGTATGAGGAGAAGTAGCAGAATCTTTCCGAGGTTGTCGGGATGATTCGCAGTGCCGTTGGTTCGGTCGCCCATGATCGCGGCGAGCACCGGACGCATCGGATTGATCCGAACGCCCGCCCGCTGAAGTAACGTCACTAGCGTCTCAATGCAGACGATGCCGGCTATCGTGTTCGCTATCCACCGGATGCGGCGATCATGGCTGAGGATAAGCGGGGCTATCTGTCCGCCGACGAACCAAGCACAGAATCCGAGCCCGAGCTGAAGCGCGCCAGCGAGCTGTTCGCTTGTGCCGTGCCAGATCGTACTGTAGCCAATCACGAGAAAGGCCAGGAAGATGAACACCGACGCTGGGACACTGCGTGCCCTAGGTCGGTACAAAAGACGCAGCACCAGCACATAGGCAATGCACAGCAATACGAGTGCGTACGTTGTCAGAGCTGGGACAGATTGGGCGATACCAACATGCTTTACATTGGGATCAGTGGAAAATGCCTTCGGATATAGGGATACGTTGCATAGAAGTACTACGAGAGCGAGAACCGGCCACCCCGGCCGGCGTGAGGCTGCAAAGGCAAACCCAACACCAGCGACAGCGATTAGAAAGACGATCTTCATTATCGCGCTCTATTGATATGTGGTCAGCTTGTGCCCACGGCGAGTTGTCCGGACCTGCTCGAGTCCAAGATGGACCGGCGTGGGCTAGCCAAATGCGGATTGCCCGTGCATTCTAGGACAGGATTTGGCTTGACGTGAAGATGCCAGTAGCGCAAACCTACACGTATCCTAACTGAAGACAGATGAGGACGCTCGGGCAGTGTCTGCACGGTGTGAGCGCGTCAAGGGGAGGCTGGCCGGGTGCGCCTGTTCGTATGGATCGTGCGGTACACGGTGGTGTGCATGTTGACCCGACAGGTTTGCGGTCGCACACCGATGCAAGGAGTCGTGGGCTCCTCTATCATCGCACGCTTAGCGATGCCCGTTTCGGCCGGGTGATCGTGATTCCAGGGACAGGCGAGAAAGGCAAACTGTGGAACCTGAGCAGACAGGCCTAAGCGTTGAGCAGATTTTGGGCATAGTCCGGAGGCGAGCGCCGTGGGCTGCGGTCTGCTTCGTGCTGGTCGTGGGGGCAGTGTACGGCTACTCCAAGCACCAGACGAAGAAGTATACGGCGACTGCTGCTGTTACGTTCAACAGCAACCCGCTCAGTCAGGAGGTGCTTGGACTTTCGCCAGCGAGCAGCAACAACCTCGTGGCTCAGCAGGACAGCAACCTCGAACTTGTGAAGCTTGGCGACACGGCGGCAAAGACAGCCGGTCTGCTGGATCGTGGACTGACGGCCAAACAGGTCAGTGAAAGCGTGAGCGTAGGTGTAAAGGGGGAAACCAACATTGTTGCTGTTTCGGCTAGCTCGACCTCGCCGGCACTTGCGGCTGCGATCGCGAATACGTATACCCACCAGTTTGTCAGCGAACAGCAGAGCGCCAATCGTAAGCTGTTCAGGTCCGCGCTGACGCTCGTGAATAGGCAGTTGTCCAAACTCTCGCGAGCGCAGAGGTCAGGGGCGAGTGGCCTAGACCTCGTCGAGCGAGCGCACACCCTTGCTCTCCTTACGGAACTGGGCTATAACAACGCGCAAGTGGCCGGGGAAGCGGTGGTTCCCGCGAGCCCTTCCTCGCCAAAGACCAAAAGGAATGTCCTTTTGGGCGCGCTTCTGGGACTGGTCCTCGCTTTCGCCTTCGTCTTTCTGCTCGAGCGCCTTGACCGTCGAATCAGGAGTCCTGAGGACTTTGAGGAGATCTATCGCTCGCCTCTGCTCGGCGCCATTCCGGACAGCAAGGCGCTCGCGCGCTCGGCGCGAGGTGGTGGCGGGCCGGCAACTGCCCTGCCGCCGGTCGAGGCTGAGGCATTTAGTCTCGTCTTGGCTCACCTACGCGTCTTCAACGTGGATCGTGATCTGGATACCCTCGTGATCGCATCGGCCGAGGCGGGCGACGGCAAGACCATTGTCGCTCGTCACATGGCCGTGGCAGCGGCGCGGTTGGGTTCGCGAGTACTGCTTCTCGAGGCGGACCTTCGGCATCCTGCTCTCGCTGAGCAACTCGATATCAAGACTGGCCCTGGACTCGCCGAGGTACTTGCAGGCGGCGTTGCGATCGGGGACGCGATTCAGTCGGTCGAGCTCGACCCGGTGCGGACAGAGGGTGACGGTGGGCGGGTGCTGTCGGTCCTCACCGCCGGGTCTGCGCTCCCACGCAACCCGGGAGAGTCACTCCAAAGCAGCGCAATGCGAACTTCGCTCGAGTGGGTGAAGTGGACGGGCTATGAGCTTGTGGTGGTCGACACGCCGCCGCTATCGGCCGTCTCGGACGCATTCCCGCTACTTGGCAAAGTTGACGGCGTCGTTCTAGTTGGGCGGGTGGGTCACAGCCGCCGTGATATCGCGGAACGTCTACAGCAGACGCTTGCCAGTAGCGGTGTTGTGCCGCTCGGCGTGATCGCCAACAGCGCGAAGTCCGGGGTTCCCGAGCCATACCCCAGCGTTGGCGGCTCAGCCCAAGCTGGAGGCTCGTCCGAAGAGGCCCTATCCATGGCAAACCGTTCAAGCGATCCCGACCGGCCGTAACAGGCACATGACACCTTTTCTCCGGTGCTCGACGAGTCTGGGTTAGTCGTCCCAGTCCCCAGCTATCCGCGTACCACGCTGACGGACACGGTGCTGAGCGGATGAGATCATGAGCCGCAGGCCGAACGGCACCCCGTCGACCAGGTAGCGGCGCACAAGGCGACGTGTGGGTTCTTGTGAGAGGCGATGTGCCCACTCGAGTCCGAGTCGGCAAAGCCATTCCGGGGCACGGGAAAGGTCTCCAGTCACGTAGCTCAGGCTGATACCAACTCCGAGCAGCGAGGCGGCTGGCATTGAAGCACGCAGCCTGCGAATCAGGAGGTCTTGCTTTGGGAATCCCAGCGCCACGAAGACGACGTGCGGAGCTGCCTCGGCTATCTCTCGCTCGATAAGTTGGATCTCCCGTGCGTCGATCTCGAAACCCACGGGAGGGCACGCAGTACCGGCGATCACGAGACCAGGGTATGCATCTTCAAACACCTGTGCCGCTCGCTCTGCCACACCAGGATCGCCACCCAGTAGGTAGACGGATAGTCCGGTGGCGCTCGCTTCTTGGCAAATCGACCAGACCATGTTTGACCCGGAGACGCGCTCAGGTAGTGGCTCGCCGGCGAGGCGGCTGGCCCAGATCAACGGCATACCGTCAGCGACGACCAAGTCGGCCATATCGATCAATTCTCGTGCGATGGATTCGGATCGATACCGACGAATATGGTCGAGGTTCGCGGTTATCGTCCAGTGCCCGCGGCCTGCCTTGGCTGCGTCGACGATGGCCCTCGCCGCACGCGCTTCGGTCACGATGCTGATAGGTGTGCCCATCAGGCGCATAAGTCTGATGGGCTCAGCTGATGGGCTATCGCCTGTACTTTTGGAGTTCAAGGTCGTTAGTTGCGAATTAGTGTCGGCACGTTGAGGGACGGTAGCCAGCGTATTGCCAAGACGCCGCGTCCGGCAGACATATTCCTTCCCACGGACTGGCTTGTCCGGGACCTGCGTAGGGGCTCCTGCGGAGCCGCCTGACGGCGCGCGCCCCCTTCCTGCCTCCAATCGAACCGTCAGCCGATCTCCGGCAACGACTCCTCCGGCGAGATGTGCAGGATACCCGGCCCCAACCCGCTCTCGCGATCGAGGATCAACTCGGCGGCCGCGCCCCGAGACTTCACGCCGAGCTTCTGGAAGGCTGAGGAGAGGTGGTTCTTGACGTTGCTCTCGGTGACGAACAGCTTCCGCGCGATTTCGGCGTTTGAGAAGTCGAGCACGATCATCGCCAGGATCTGACGCTCACGCGGAGACAGCGGCGGACGGTCGACGATCTGGCGAACCGTTCTGGGCACGACGCATTGCCCCACAGCGACGGCAGCAAGCGTTGGCGTCAGCGTGTGCTCGATGTCTGCCGCCATCACAGAGCCCTCCAAGCGAGCGGCAAGCACACGGGCTCCTCGCGCCCCCGGGGTTTCTGCCAGAACGGCGACCAACGGCCCGGCGTGCTCGTCTCGCAGCCCGGCGAGAGAAGCGATCTCGGCTTGACCGGCGCTGATCCAGCCGACGAGGCCGATCAGCACCCGGCCGTCCACCGGCCCGCGTGCCCAATCCGGCAGCGACCGCAGGATGACCGTCGATAGCGACGCCCGGTCGTCCAGTAGACGCGCTGCATAGATGCTGAGGTCCGTCACCGGATCACAGCTTTGCATGGAGACGGTATGCCGGTCTCCGCCGAGGGAGACCGGCACAGCTACGGCTACGGCGAAGTTCCGGCGCCGCCGATCGGAATCGGTTCACCGGCGTTGTACGTCGCGTCGAAATGCCCGGCAGGTTTGCCTGCGGCAGTGAGCTCCGTGAGGTCTCCATGATCCTCGATGCGGGGAGCCTCATACTCGGTCGTCTCTGTGCTCTTCTCCATAGTGTCCTCCTTTCCGTGGGGGAGGCTACGAATCCTAGAGCGGCGCTTGCGGCCCATGCAAGCCCTGAAAAAGTACAAGTTGGCATCCTCTGGAGCGCTGGACTTGGCTCTCCAGGGCCGATCATGCGCTTTGATCCGCCTCGGAGGCGAGCCATCTGTTGGCGATCGAGACTCGCCACAGCGAACCTGCGCCGAGCATTGAGCGCTCCTCCGGAGCTATCTGGATTTTGCGCTCGAGTGGCCCCGACGCGACGTACTCGCGAACCGGGGCGTCCGCGCGCCGCAGCGGCTCGATCAGCCCGAATTCGTCTGCGCGCATGCCGGCCAGCACCAAAGGGCTGAAGTGACTCTTGACATGCCGCATGCGCACCGCCTCTGGGATCAGGCCGGCAAGCGCATCGCGCAGTAGCGGGCGATCGCGGATCGGATCGAACTGCGCCTCTGGCGGCAGGCGCAGCGCAGCTTCGATCAGCAGCAGGTCGTATAGAAAAGGATGGGCTCGTCTTATCTGCTCGTCAGCAGCTTCGCGGCGGAAGTGAGCGCCGACGTCCATCAGGTCGCGAGTGTCGATCAGGCTCTCTGCCTGATATCGCCACCACGCCGGTCCGTGGCGCCGGTTCTCCTGTTCGCCGGCCATGCGCAGATCGATCAGCGCTCGCGCGTCTGCCGGCGGCACGATCGAATTGGGCGACACGGCTCGCGTCTCGCGTCGGCGCCTGACGGCGATGGGCACGAGTGGCTTGAGACCGTAGTGACGCAGCACACGTATCTGTAGGCGCTTGCTCGGATCGAGTCCCATCCCGGGAACTTGCCCCGAAAGCAGCCATGCGGCGCGCGGGCGCCCCGCACGGATCTCGTCGGCGATCAGATAGGGCGCGAGCCCAAACAGCTCGTCGCCGCCCTCTCCGTCGAGCAGCAGATCGACGCCGAGCTCGCGTGCCCGTTCCGTCATCGGTTGCCAGAGAAACAGGTTCGGCGTGGCAGGTGGCAGGCGCCAGCGGGCGATGTGGGCAAGCGCCGGCGCGAGCATCGAGCCGCTCGGGTCGAACGCGATCCGCTCGAGCGGTAGTCGTGTATGACGAGCCGTCTGTTCGATCAGCTCGCTCTCGTCGGTCACCGGATGTTCGGAGAAGGTGCCACCAATCGCGAGCGCTCCGCCAACCCCGAAGCCGTTGGCCGCAAGGCCGGCCGCCACGCAGGCCGAGTCCAGCCCACCGCTGAGCTTCACCGCCGGGCGCTTGGAACCGGCTGCGGCTCGCCCGATCGCCGCAAACGCCGCCTCGCGCACACTCGCGGCGAGCATCGCCGCACTGCTCTCATCGCTCGCCCCGTAGCGTAGGTCCCACCACCGCTCGACGCGCGCATCGCTCCCACGAAGCGTTAGCCGGTGACCGGCCGGGAGGCGATGCACGTCCTCATAGAGGGTGCGTCCAAAGGGAGTGATGCCATTCTCGATCCACTGCAGCAGCGCGAGTCGATCGGGGCTCGGAGTCCGTGTGAGCAACTCGAGCAGGTCGCGCTCGTGCTCTGCAAACAGCATCCCGCTCTCAGTGCGCGCGTAGATCAGCGGCTGAGCGCCGAGTTGATCGCGCGAAACCACACAACGATCCCGCTCAAGGTCATAGAGGACCAGGACGAACCTGCCGCAAAGCAGCTCGCATGCCCCCTCCCCCCGGGCGACGAGCGCACGCCCGAATGTCCCCATGGGATCGTCTGAGAGCTGAGCGCCATCGCGATGCCACGGCTCCCCGTAGAGCCAGCAGCACCACTTGTCAGCTTCGAGCCAAGGAGGGCCAAGCATCGCCAGCGCGCCCACCCGGTGTACCGTTGCGCTCCTTTGTGGGGCCGCTCTCTCGAGCAGCTGGCCTGCTTGCGCACCCCACGCTCCAGCAAGCATCTCGCGCTCAGTGCTTCTGCAGATGTTTTTGGACAATCCTCGCCAGCTGGTTGGCCCCAACCTCGGGCTGAACTCGAAGTCGATGCGCAATTCCGCTCGACGCGATCGCCGAAACGACGTCCAGTTGGCGTTGCAGTCGCGCCCGCGTGCGTACGGAAAGGTTGAATGTGCTGCCGATCAGCTCGAACGGGTCGACCGCCTCGAGTGCCTCGGCAGCTGGCCCTTCGACCGAGCGTTCGAGCAGGAAGACGCTTCCCAGGGTTACCGGGCCTGGCACCTCGCTGCTCAGATACCGATGCTTGCCGCTGGAGGAGCTCGTCGGCTGCCCGAGGGCCGCGCGCTCATCTGCGGAAAGCTGCTGGTTCTCCGCGTCACGTAGCTGGAGCATGACCGAGCCCGCGTGGGCAATCAGCTCACCGTCCTTCAGTCTGCAGCGCGACCGCGTCGTCGCTGAGTAGCTGTCCGCCGGCGCGCACGAGGGCCGCGGCCAGCGAGCTCTTGCCGGCGCCTGGCGGCCCAGCGATGAGCACCGCTCTGTCTTCGAGCACGACACCCGAGGCGTGCAGCACCTCCAGCCCGCGGATCGTCGCGGCGAGCGGCAATGCCTGCGCGGCGACGATGCTCGCCCAGTCCTCATTCGCTGGATCCGGCTCGCACAGCAGCTCGAGGCCGTCCGCTGAGATCAGCACTCGCCCGAACTCCCGCGCCCACAGCAGATAGCCGGCCGGCTCGGCGAAGTCGACCGACAGCAGCAGCGTCTCGCCGAAGCGGATTTCGCGTGCACGGTGCGGCGGCGCGGGCAACGCGTCCCAGCGCCGCTCCAGCTCGCCGGCGTCCAAGCGGACGTGTGTGGGCGGGCTCGCCGACGCCGCTCCGCCGGGGTCGCCCAGCCCTGGGATCGAGATCCGCGGATCAATCGACAGCGCTAGGCCGAACGCCGTGCGAGAGTCCTCCACCGGCTTGGCGGTCGCCGGCTTCTCAAGAGCCGTCGTCATCGGCAGTCACGATCAGACCGCGCTCGAGCAACCCCCTGGTGAGGGCAAGCAGATCGGTCTCGATCTGCTTTTGGTCGATGTCGTACTCCGCGGCGAGCGCAGGCACGGCGTCGCCAACCGTGGCCGCCGCCTCGAGTGCCTCGAGCATCTTGCCCGCAGTCGGATTCAAGCCGTGGTACTTGCCCGTTCTGAGGTTGAGGACCACCGTCTCGGCGACGAAGCTGCGATGGACGACGTGCTGGGGCAGGCGTGCCCGTGCCCGCAAGAGCTCTTCGTCGGTGGGTTGTGGCGCAGTTGACATGTCAGACTGTTGTCTGCCATCAATACTCGGCGATCGTCCCGCTGCGCTGACCGTATCTGATCGATGCGCGCAGCAGCATCACACCGGCGGGGAACAAGACGGCGACGAAAGCGACGAGCTTGAGCAGCTCCACGCCGGCGGGGTGCACGAGCGGCGTATCCACCAGAAGATGGCGCAGGAGATCGGCCGCTGGTGTAAACGGCTGCACGTCGGATGCCCACCGAATCCAGCCTGGCAGTAGCGCGATCGGGAAGTACAGACCACCGACGATCGCGATGCCGGCGACGATGAACTGACTCGCGCTGGATGCCTGCTTGAACGCCAGCACCAAGGCGACGAGGATGAACGCGAACGGCATGAAGGCCAGCGTGCCCAGGAGCGCCACCGGAACCGCCAGCAGCGCGGTGCCCGCGAGCGGCAGTCCGAAGACGACGGCGGCAAGGGCGAGCATCAGCAGTCCGCTGAAGAGCGCATTGATGAGCGGGAACAACATCGTCCCGAGAATGCCGTTGACCGGGCCATGGGCGCTGACCAAAAAGCGCTCGATCGTGCCCGAAACGAGTTCTTGGCGCACCGTCACCGGCATGACACCCATCGAGATCGTGACGATTTGAATGATCACCAGGCCGACGATCACGAACCCGAAGTAACCCCCCGGCGAGTGGATGCTCTTCGCGGTCAGAAGATGGCTGATGTAATAGAAGAGCGCGATCGAGAAAAGCGGCCCGAGGAATTGCGCGACGAGCTGACTGCGATAGCTGACGAACAGGATCGCGTCGCGACGGATGATTCCCCACATGGCGTCGCACCACAGCCGCATGCCAGTCATTTGACTCGCTCCAAGCGTCCGTCGACGAGCGTATAGCCGATGTCGCACTCGATTACGCGATCCTCGCCCCGGGGCGAGCACCACAGCACGGTTGCCGCCCGCTGGGTGGCCCGCTCGATTTGCTCATTGAGCAGCTGGTATCCCTCGTCGTCGAGTGAGTTGCGCGGCTCGTCCAGCAAAAGCACGCGCGGCTCGTGCAAGAAGGCCATTGCCAGCCGCACACGCTGGCGCTGGCCCATCGACATGCGGTCCACGCGCCGGTCGGCGAACTCCTCGAGCCCAAACCGCCGGAGGCTGTCGGCGACTAGTTCGGCACGTTGTTGGCGCCGGACGTAGGCGAGCCGGCCCCAGTAGTCGAGTTGCTGGACGACGCGCATGCGGGCCTGCAAGCCACGGTCTCCGGCCGAGAGGAACCCGATCTGGCGCCGGTAGGCGCCGCCGTTTGACGCCGGCGTGAGGGAGCCGAGCCGCACGCTTCCTCGCTGCGCGAGCAGGATGCCCGCCGCCAGTCGTAGCAACGTAGTCTTACCCGCCCCGTTGCGCCCGCCGATCCAGGTGACCTCACCGGCACGCAGGGCCAGGCTGACATCCTCCAGCACCGGCGGCTTCGGTCCCTTCCATTTGTGGTGCAGGCCCTCGATCTCGAGAACCGGATCGTCAGTGGAGCTCCCGGTAAGTGGCGGATCGACACGGTGGGCTGGCAATGAGAAGGAGCTCATGGTCGATGCGCACGCAACGCTTCCTTAGGTATCGCAAACGATCGCAGATCGTCCTCTGTGCGATCGAGGAAGCCTCGCGATCCGGCGACCAGCCGCGCTCGCCCGTTCACAGCTCGCCCTCCAAGAGCACGTCCGCGAGAGCGCTCGGAGGGGCCGCGAGACTGGCCGTGAGCCGCCACAGACCGGCTTCACCGGCCAACACGCTCGCCAGCTCGAATCGCGCTCGCTCTCGCTCGCGCCCCCCAGGGAAGCCCATCAGCGAGTCCAGCAGCGGGGCGAGCGGGTTCTCGACTCGCGCCAACGACGGCTGGGACTCCAGATGCGACCGGCGATCGAGCAGCACGAGCGCTTTTACCCGCAACGGCTCTGGGCACACTGGCACGCCGATCCAGGCCTCGCCGTCGAGGCAGCAGATCGTCTCTGGGCTATCGACACGGGCCAGTCCACGGAGCCTGCTCGTCGGAACGGTCATCAAGGGTGGCGCCGGATAGGCAACAGCAGGCCCCGTCTCGCCGTGGTCGAGCACGAGCACGTCGTCCGCCATGAGCACGTGTCCGCGTCCGAGGAGCTCTGACAGCAGGGTGCTCTTGCCGCCTCCTGACGCCGCCATGATCGCGATCGCCCCGGCAGGGGTGGCGATCGCACAGGCGTGCAGGGCCTCATAGCCCTGAAGCAGCGCGGTCGTGAACAGCACCGAGTCGAGCACCACTCGCCACCATGACTTGCTGGACGGGTCCGACGGCGCGAGCTGCAGTACGCGCGCGTCGGGAGAGAATGATGGATCGCACGGGTGCCCGGCGCGGGGCACCCGCTTGGATCGGGCTTCACGCCGTGCACGAAGCGATGGTCTCCCGCCACGCCGCGCTCGACGACGAACGGGGCGCCGTCGATCACGCCCGACCAGCCCATGGCTGCGTATCCCGACCAGCTCTCCTGGATCGCCTCGGTGCCGGCATGGCGGACCTCGAGATCAGGGTCGCCGACGCGCCGATCCCTCCACACTCCCGGAGGGCGCCTGTCGACGAGCATGCTGAGGCCAAATGCGAAGAGCCCGGGCCGTGATGACCCGTCTGCTTCCCCGGTCGACGGAGTGCGCTTCTCCGTCAGAGCTCAACCAGTCGGCCGAAAGACTCGTCGCCAGGGTCGAGTACGGGTATGCCCTCGTGCTCAACCCATGCGTGGGCAAGGAACGCCGGCGCCGCACTCGCCCCGATCACGAGCTTGGCTTGGATCCCTCGCCGGGCGAGCAGGCGCGTGAGAACGAGCGAGCGCGCAAGACACCGCGTGTCGCCCGGGACGTAGGCGAGCAAGCGCGCCACCGACCAGCCGAGACTGCGGGCTTGATCGAGCGAGTCCACGCTAGGCGGGGCGCAGGAGGGCGACCGTGAACGCAGGCCGGCGACGACGGTCTCGATCGGCGCGCGACGAAGTGCGCGGCGCGATTGTGCGTAGGCCGCGAGGATCTCTAGCGCGAGCCGAGCTCGGGCGGGGTAGCTCAGGCGCCCGCCGCGCGATTTGTGCGCAGCCGCGCTTGTGGACGGTGTCTTGGAGGTCGAGGCGGCCATCTGCTTCGATCAATCCTGACGCAAGCGGCGTTGCATGCGGGTCCTTGACGTCGCCGAGTAGGTGTTTTGCGAAGCGTCGAGCCCGCTATTTGCCACGTGCCGCTGCGTGCTTGGACTTCGATTTTCTGAGCGCTTTCTTCGCGCACGTGTGATACCTGCGGGAGCCGGCAACGCGATTGCCCCGAAACGTGGTGCCTTTGATCTTCACCGTGAACGTACCCTGTGGCAGACCCTTCAGGTTGATCGTCGCAACGTACGTTTCCCCGTGGAGGGCGACGCCGACGTTGCGGCCCCTGAGCGTCACCGAAACGGTCTTGAAAGGGTCGTATTTGGCGTTGCGTATGTGGATCTTGAATCGCCGCAAGCTCAGGCATTTGCTCGCATTGGGCAGCGACACTACGTTTTTGAAGCTGCCCACTCTCGAGCTCGCGAGCGGAGCCGTGAGTGATGAGTTCTCGCAGCCGTAGCTCGCGCCGACGCCCGCACTACCGGGAGGAATTGTGGGCTGTGCGGCCCCCGGCGAGCTCAGGCAGACACGCAGATAGCGCGACCCGTCGCCCTGCGTGACCACCCGCCAGGCGCTCGCCCCGAGGTCAGGGTTTTCGACACACGTTTCTGTTTTGTACCACTGGTGAAAGCCCCAGTAGGAACCGTCGACCTTGAGGATCATTCCTTTCCAGATCTTCTGACCCGCAGGATGCGTGCAGCTCGCAAACAGCGTCGGTTGGACCACGACGCCTTCGAACTTCCCGTTGCCTTCAGGCTGGACAGCGATCTGACCGCCGTTGAATGACCAGACCCCTTCGATGGTCGGTGCCGAAGGGGCGCCGACGGCCACGCCGCCGAGCGCTACGCAGGTGGCAATGACCAACGCTGCCGTCACCATCGCCGGCAACAGACGCCTTCGGCGCCGGTTGCCGGGTCGTACATCCATGTCCATGCCCGTCGGCATTCTACTTAGGCGATCGCGCATCGTGAGGGGGTTTTCAACATGACTGGTGGCTCTACCTGTGCTCGGATGCCGTCATCCAGCATCCAACGAACGCTGCAGGCGCTCGAGAACTCTCACGACGCGCAGGCCGCTCTGGCCGTCCGAGCGCGGCGTTGCTCCGGTGCGCACGCATTCGACGAAGTGCTCGCACTCGATTCGCAGCGGCTCCGCATTGGAGATCCGTGGCGAGAAGCTCTCGCCCGAGCGGGCGATGTACTCCCCCCACGAGCGCGAGTCCTCGTCGAAGCCCTTGTCATAGACAGCCAGCTTGCCCTCGAGCAGCATGTCGTCGAACGTCGCCATGCGACGTGCGCCGACGACCGTCAGGCGGCGCTCCTTGTGCGGGTCCAGCCACGACAGGTGCAGGTGCGCGCTCACGCCCGAGGGGAAGCGCAGGAAGCAGAACACGACGTCCTGGATGTCTTTGCGCACATAGGAGGCGCCGTGGGCGAGACACTCCTCGGGCTCTTCGCCGATCAGGTGCAAGGCGACCGACACGTCGTGCGCGCCGAGGCTCCACAGCGCATTCTCATCGGCCCTCAGCTTGCCGAGGTTCAGCCGGTTGCCGTATAGGTAGTAGAGCGAGCCGAGCTCGCCTTCGTCGATCAGCTGCTTGAGCTGCCCAACCGCCGGGTGGTACTCGAGCAGGTGTCCGACCATCAGGACCCGTTCGGCGTCCGCTGCGGCTGCCACGGCCCGTTCGGCGTCTGCTGCGCTTGTCGCGAGCGGCTTCTCGACAAAGCAGTGCTTGCCCGCGCGCGCAACGCGGATCGCAAGCTCTGCGTGAGTGGCAACGGGGGTGGCGAGCACGATTGCATCGAGCTCCTCGTCGCCAAGTAGATCCTCGAGCTCGCTTGTCGTCCTCGGGCCGGGGAACGCGACCGCCGGCTTTTTGCGTGCCTGCTCGTCGGGATCGCACAGCCAACGCAGTTCACAGCCGGCGATCGCGGCGAAATTGCGCGCGAGGTTTGGGCCCCAATAGCCGAGCCCGACCACGCCGATCCGCACAGGCTGCACCTGCTCGGAGCTCACAGCGCGCCGATCGCCTGCACGCACCGCTCGGCCGCGTGCCCGTCGCCATATAGCTCGGGCCGCTCGGCGGGCGGCTCGGCGGCCAGCGCCGCCAGCGCCGCCAGCGGGTGGAGGTCGACGAGTGTGTTCCAGCCGGCCTGCACCGTCTCGACCCACTCCGTGTTCGCGCGCAGCGTGATGCAGGGCACCCCGGCAAGGTACGCCTCCTTCTGGACGCCGCCCGAGTCGCTCAGCACGGCCCGTGCCTGGCACAGGAGCGCGCTGAACTCGACGTAGCCGAGGGGGTCGGTCACGTGCAGGCCGGCGATCGCGGCGAGCCGCTCGCGCAGGCCGAACTCCTGCAGCCGCGCTGCGGTGCGCGGGTGCAGCGGCAGCACAACCGGCGCGGGCAGCGCCTCGATCAGCTCGAGCAGCGCGGCCAGTCGCCGGGGGTCGTCGACGTTGCCCGCGCGGTGCGCCGTCAGCAGTAGGTAGTCGCCGCCCTGCACGCCGTACCGGGCTAGCGTCTCCGTGTCGCTTCGCGCCGAGGGCTGGCGGCGCAGCGCGACGTCGACCATCACGTCGCCGACGAGCTCGATGCGCCCGCCTACCGACTCCGAGCGCAGGTTCTCGACGGCCGTCTGCGAGGAGCACAGCAAGAGCTCGGCGAGGTGGTCGCTCAGCACGCGGTTTCGCTCCTCCGGCATGGCGCGGTCGAACGAGCGCATGCCCGCCTCGATGTGCACGACGGGCACGTTCATCTGTGCCGCCGCAAGCGCACCGGCGAGCGTCGAGTTGGTGTCGCCGTAGACGAGCACGGCATCCGGCGCATGCTCCGCCAGCAGCGGCTCGAGCGCGCTGAGCATGCGCGCGGTCTGGGCGGTGTTCGAGCCGCCGCCGATTCCCAGCTCGCGGTCAGGACGCGCCAATCCGAGCTCGCCGAAGAACACGCGCGAGAGCTGCTCGTCGTAGTGCTGTCCCGTGTGTACGAGGATCTCCTCGTGGCGTTCGCGCAGCGGGCCCGACACGGCCGCGGCCTTGATGAACTGGGGGCGATTGCCGACGACTGTGAGGATCCGCATCGAGGCAGCCTACGTTCTGGGGCGCGAACGCAGCGCGGCGACGCGCAGCGCGGCGATCGCGAGCGCCGTCCAGAGCAGCGCGAGCAGATATTCCCCCAGCACGTCGCTGGGCATGTGACGCCCGAGGATCAGTTGCGAGCACCCGACGGCCACGGCAAAGGCGCCCCCGAGCACTGCCACAGCCACCCGAAGACGGCGTGGCGTGACGAGCACGGCGCATAGCGCGAGCGCGAGCGCCGCCGCGGCATGGCCGCTCGGCCACGATGACGCCGGGATGCGTGGGCCGAGGCCAACCGGCACGTGGGCGTGCGCGAGCAGTGGCTTGAGCGCCTCGGAGCTCAGCGGCGCGAGAATCATACGAGCGCCAAGCCGGTTAGGCATATGCCGGCTGCTCCCAACGGGGCGACGGCGCTCCTGCTGCGAGCACGAGCGTTCGGCTGTCGTGAGGGGCTGAGCGTTGCTCCGCTACCAGCCGGACGACGCGCCCGCGGCCGCGCCGACCACCGAACTCGACCAGTCGATCACCGAGGTCGGGCGCACGACGTGGCGGCTCATGCCGAGCTCCTTCGGCTCCAGGCCGAGCGCGAGGCCGACGAGCTGGGGCAGGTGCAGCACCGGCATGTCGAGCTCGCGCCCGACCGTTTTCTCGGCCAGCGGCTGCTGCAGGTCGAGGTTCAGGTGGCACAGCGGGCACGGCGTCACGAGGCAGTCGGCGTCGGCGTCGACCGCGTCGCCGAGGTGGCGCCCGGCCTGCTTGAGCGAGGCCTCCTTGTTCATCGTGATGATCGGGAAGCCGCAGCACTTGCGCATGCCGGCGTAGTCGATCACGGTGCCGCCGAGCGCCTCGATCACCTGGTGCAGGTAGTGGTCGCGCGGGTGCTCTGCGTCGATCCCGAGCCGGTCGCGCGGGCGCACGATGTAGCAGCCGTAGAACGGGCCGACCTTGAGGTTCGTCAGCGGCCGCTTGACGCGTCGAGCTGAGCTCCTCCAGGCCGATCTCCTCGACCAGCAGCCAGAGGAAGTTCTTGTTCGTCAGGCCCTTCTCGTAGGAGAGGCCCTCGCCGGCGAGCGTCGCGTTGACGTGGTCGCGGTACTCGGCGTTGGCGTCCAGGCGCTCCTGGCACTCGCTCTGCGCGCCCTGGCAGGTCGAGCAGATGTTCATCATCAGCTCCGCGCCCTGCACCTGCTGGGCGAGCGCGAACGTGCGCGCGTTGAGCGTGTCGGCGAGCTCCTGGTTGTGCTCGGCGATCACGCCCGCGCCGCGTGCAGCAGGCGCGGTCGAGTTCGACCAGCTCGATGTCGAGCAGCGGCGCGACCTTGGCCATCGAGCCGTGCAGCTCCGGGGTGAAGCCGCGGCTGACGCAGCCGGGCCAGTAGGCGACCTTCATCACTCGGGCTCCCTTCGGTCGCGTCGCGCTCGGCTCGGCGCCGCCGCTCCGCGACCGGCTCGGCGCCGGCGTCGGTGTCGTGCTCCGGCGCCTCGTCCTCGCCGGCGATGTACAGGTTCAGCTCGATAGCGCTCGCTCGCGGCTCTCGACCTTGTCGTAGATCGCCTGCACGCTCTTCAGGTCCTGCTTGCGGGATCTTGTGCGGTTTCAGCGCGCCCATCGGCGTGACCTTGCCGCGCAGCAGCGCCTTGAGGATCGAGGGCAGCGAGCTGAGCAGCTCTTTGCCGGCGGCGCGGGTGGAATTTGCCGAACCACGAGTTGCCGCCGTAGGAGCGCGGCAGCAGCTCGGCCTCCCACAGCAGGCCGTTGTCCTTGATCAGCGTGGTGAAGGCCGCCTCGTGGCGCTCGCCGTTGTTTTTGTCGACGATGTGGTGGTCGTTCGTCGCGATCCGCCGCAGGCGCATGATCTGGCCCATCGGGTTGACGCCCTTCGGGCAGGCCTCGACGCACTTGAAGCAGTGCGTGCAGTCGAAGATCCCCTGCGGGTCCTGGGCGAGGTCGTTGAGCCGCTCGAACTGCTCGGTCGTCGCGGGGGTCGCCGACGAAGCGGTAGGCCTTGGCCAGCGCCGCCGGGCCGATGAAGCCCGGGTCGACCTCCATCGCCAGGCAATCCGACACGCACGCGCCGCACTGGATGCAGGCCATCGTCTGCGTGACGTCGACCATCGACTCTTTCGGCACGATGTACTCGCGCTCGGGCACCGGCTGCTTGGCGAGCAGCCATGGCGTGACGCGCTGGATCTTCTTCCAGTGGACCGCGTCCATGTCGACGATCAGGTCCTTCAGCACGGGCATGTTGCCCATCGGCTCGATCTCGATCACGCCGTCGCGCGAGCCTGCTGAGCGCGGCGTCGAGGTGCGTGTGGCAGGCCAGCGCCGGTTCGCCGTTGACGCGGATGCCGCAGGAGCCGCAGATCGCCTGCCGGCAGGAGCAGCGGATGCCGATCGATCCGTCGAAGCGGTCGCGCGCCTGCAGGATCGCCTCGAGCACCGAGCGGTGCGGCTCGAGCTCGACCGTGTGCTCGTCCCAGTAGGGCGCCTCGCCCGACTCCGGGTCATAGCGGCGCAGGCGCAGCTTGAACTGCTCCGGGCGGGCGGTGCGGCGCTGAGGTCGCTGTTTGCGTCTCAGCCATCAGTACTTCCTCTCCTCGGGCTGCCACTGGGTGATCGTCACCGGCGAGTAGCTGACCTTCGGCTCCGTCGCCGTCGAGCGTGATGTCGATGTGCTTGAGCCACTCCTCGTCGTTGCGCTCGGGGTAGTCGGTGCGGAACTGCGCGCCGCGTGACTCCTTGCGCTCGATCGCGCCGACGACGGTGGCCTCGGCGCAGTCGATCATGTAGCCGAGCTCGATCGCGCCGAGCACGTCCTGGTTGAAGACCGTGCCGCGGTCGTCGATCCACGCCTTGCCGGCCTCCTCTTTCAGCCGGCGCGATCGTCTCGCAGCGCGCTCTGCAGGCCCTGCTCGTCGCGGAACACGGCGGCGTATTTGTTCATCATCTCGCCGAGCTCGTTCTTGATCTCCGACACGCGCCGGCCGTCGCGCGGGCGGGCGATGATCGCGTCGATCGCGTCGGCGTCGCGCGCGCAGCTGCGCGTGCGTGTCGATGCTCGGGCATGCGCCATGCTGGCCGCCCGCGCGGCGGCGTGTTCGCCCGAGCGGCGGCCGAAGATCAGCGTGTCGAGCAGCGAGTTGGCGCCGAGGCGGTTGCCGCCGTGGACGGATACGCAGGCGACCTCGCCGGCCGCGTACAGGCCCTCGATCGGCGTGCGCCCGTCGATGTCGGTCTTCACGCCGCCCATGATGTAGTGCTGGCCGGGGCGGATCATGATCGGTTCGCGCGTGATGTCGACGCCGGCGAAGTCGCTTGCCGAGGTTGACGATCTCGCGCAGCGCCTCGAGCGTGCGCTTGCGCGGCACGACGGTCACGTCGAGGTAGATGCCCGCGCCCGTCCGGGGCCGACGCCGCGGCCCTCGTTGATCTCGATCTGCTCGGCGCGCGAGACGACGTCGCGCGAGGCCAGCTCCATCTTGTTGGGCGCCGACTTCTCCATGAAGCGCTCGCCGCTCGGCGTTGAGCAGGTGCGCGCCCTCGCCGCGCGCGCCCTCGGTGATCAGGATGCCCGTCTCGACCAGGCAGGTCGGGTGGTACTGGACCATCTCCATGTCCATCAGCGGCGCGCCCGCGCGGTAGGCCATCGCGATCCCGTCGCCGGTGACGATCAGGCCGTTGGTCGTCGGCTTGTAGGCCTGCCCGGCGCCGCCGCAGGCGAGGATCACGTTCTTGGCCGTGAACGCCTCCATCCGCCCGCGTGCGCACGTCGCGCGCGATCACGCCGCAGCAGCGTCCCGGCTCGTCCTGCAGCAGCGAGGTCGTGAACCACTCCTCGTAGCGCTCGACCGTCTCGTGGTGCTTCATCAGCTGCTCGTAGAGCACGTGCAGCAGCGCCTGGCCGGTGATGTCGGCGACGTAGGCGGTGCGCTTCATCGAGGCGCCGCCGAACGCGCGCAGGTCCATCTCGCCCTTCTCGTTGCGGTGGAAGGTGACGCCGATGTGCTCGAGGTGCATGACCTCGCCGGGCGCCTCCGAGCACATCACTTCGATCGCGTCCTGGTCGCCGAGGAAGTCCGAGCCCTTGACGGTGTCGTAGGCGTGCGAGTGCCAGTCGTCGTCGACGCTGATCGCCGCGTTGATGCCGCCGGCGGCGGCGACCGAGTGCGAGCGGACCGGGTGGACCTTGCTCATGATCGCCACGCTGGCGCCGTCCTGGGCCGCCGCGAGCGCAGCGCGCTGGCCCGCGAGACCGGCGCCGATGATCAAGACGTCGTGTGCTGGCATGGCTCCTCTGAGGTCGATTTACGTGGGGAGGTGGGGTCGCTGCGGGCAGGACTCTATAACGGCGCCTGAGCGGCTCGCGGCCCGCTCGCAGGCGGCTCCCATGCTCAGGTCGCCGGCGCGCAGCGCTCTGCGCACCTGCGGCCAGCGTCACGACGCCCTGCAGCACGCCGTCGCGATCGACCGCGACCATCGCGCCCAAGCCGTCCGAGGCCCTCGGAGCCGAGCAGCGATTCGAGCGGTTCGCCTCTTCGCCGATCCGCACCGGCATGTCCTCTCGAGCACGTCGACGACCGGCAGCGCCGGGCGCCCGGCGGCGATCTCAGCTTCGACCCGCGTTGCCGCGCACGACGCCGAGGAAGTGGCGCGCCGGGTCAACGACCGCGAACCATGGCCAGCGGTAGCGCAGGAAGAACTGCTCGTGGGCGTCGAGCAGCGTCATGTCGGCCGGGATCGTCACGGGCTCGCGGTCCATGATGTCGGCGACCGTGATGTTCTGGATGCGCCGTGCCGAGCGCTCCCTGGACGACCGCCGCGCCGGCCGCCTGGTAGAGGAAGAAGGCGAGCAGGATCGTCACCAGAAGCCCGCCGTGACGGCGCCGTTGGCGAGCCACCACAGCCCGAGCGCGCCCAGCACGAGTGCGAAGCCCTGTCCGGCGCGGCCGGTCGCGCGCGTGGCGCGGTTGCGATCGCCGGTGCGCCACCAGATCGCGGCGCGCGCGATGCGCCCGCCGTCGAGCGGGAACGCGGGGACGAGGTTGAACACGAGCAGCGAGCACGTTGATCGATCGCCAGCCAGCCAGCCAGCACCAGCGCCGGCGTCGCGTGCGTGAGCCTTCTTCGCCGACGGCCAGTTCGAAGAACGTGCTTGGAGCCGGTGATCAGGATCGCCGGCGAGGGCGCATGCGACGATCAGCACGAGCGTCACGAGCGGGCCGGCCGCGGCCACGCTTGAACTCCTCACCGGGGTCCTTGGACTCGCGGCGCGTCTGTGATGCCGCCGAAGAACCACAGGTCGATGCCGGCGACCTGCATGCCGATGCGCCGGGCGGCGAGCGCGTGCCCGAGCTCGTGCAGGACGAGCGAGGCGAAGAGCGACAGGACCGAGGCGACGGCGACGAGATAGGCGGTCGTGCTGCGAGCCGCCGAGCATGGCTGTGGAAGATCGGTGTGAGCCAGGAGATGAGGACGAACAGGACGACGAACCAGCTGACGCTGACGCCGACGCGGATGCCGAAGATGCGCGCCAGCTGGAAGTTCGTGCGACGGTCGCACAGCATGACTAATGGTAGGCGCCGCGGCGGCGCCGCCTGCGTCGAGCGGCTCGACGCTCGGGTCGCGGCGCGCTCGATGATCGCCTCGAAGTCGCTGCCGGCGGGCAGCGTGCCGTACTCGAGGCCGCCGTCGCCGGCCAGGCGCGAGGCGCAGAAGGCGTCGGCGACGGGCGCGGGGCGCCGTGGCGCACGAGCAGCGAGCCCTGCAGGCACAGGGCCATGTCTTCGACGACGCGCCGCGCGCGGGTCTCGAGCGTGGCTGGGTCGCTGAACTGCTCCTTGAGGCCGTCCACGCGCGCGTCCAGGCGCGCGTCGGCGCCGCTCGCCTGCTCGACCTCGTGCAAAGAAGACCTCGAGCGAGCGCGGCGAGCGCGTCAGCGCGCGCAGCACGTCGAGGCTCATCACGTTGCCCGAGCCCTCCCAGATCGACGCCAGCGGCGCCTCGCGGTACAGGCGCGGCATGCCCGACTCCTCGACGTAGCCGGCGCCGCCGAGGCACTCGAGCGACTCGAAGGCGTGGTTGGGGGCGCGCTTGCAGGTCCAGTACTTGCCGACGGCCGTGGCCAGGCGCTTGAACAGCTGCGCGTCGGTCTCGTTCTCGCCGTCGTCGGCGTCTTCCTGGGCTTCGTCGTAGGCGCGCGCCAGGCGCATCGCCAGCGCCGTCGTGGCCTCGGACTCGATGCACAGGTCGGCGAGCACGTTGCTGCATCAGCGGCTGGTCGATCAGCGTCTTGCCGAAGGCGCTGCGGTGGGCGGCGTGGTGGGTGGCGCAGGCGACGCCGCTGCGCATTCCGGCGGCGGAGCCGATCACGCAGTCAAGGCGCGTGTGCCCGACCATCTCGATGATCGTCGGCACGCCGCGGCCGGGCTCGCCGACCATGCGCGCCCAGGCGCCGTGGAACTCGACCTCGGAGGAGGCGTTTGAGTGGTTGCCGAGCTTGTCCTTCAGACGCTGGATGTGAAATGCGTTGCGCGAGCCGTCGGGGAGGATCCGCGGCATCAAAAAGCAGGAGAGACCCTCGTCGGTCTGCGCGAGCACGAGGAACATGTCGGACATCGGCGCCGAGCAGAACCACTTGTGCCCGACGATCTCGTACTCGGCGCCGGCGCCGCCGCCGTTCAGCGGCGCGCGCGACGGTCGTGTTGGCGCGCACGTCCGAGCCGCCCTGCTTCTCGGTCATCGCCATGCCCGAGATCGCGCTGCCCTTCTCGCCGGCGGCGATCAGGCGCGGGTCATAGCTGGTGGACATCAACAGCGGCTCCCACTCGGCCGCCAGCTCGGGCTGGGCGCGCAGCGCGGGGACGACGGCGAAGGTCATCGTGATCGGGCAGCAGAAGCCGGCCTCGGCCTGCATCGCGGTCATGTAGAGGGCGGCGCGGGCGGTGTGCGGCGAGGGCTCGCTCGCTCGTCCACGGCAGCGAGTGCAGCTCGTTGCTCGACGCCCATCTGCATCAGCTTGATGCCAGGCCGGGTGGAACTCGACCTCGTCGATGCGGTGCCCGTAGCGGTCGAACGTGTGCAGGACGGGCTTGTTCTCGTTGGCCTGGCGGCCCCATTGCTGCTGGGGCTCGCCGCCGATCAAGCGGCCGAGCGCGGATGCGCGCTCGCGCACCCAGCCGGCGCCCTCTCGCTCGGTCGCCTCGACGAGCGGGAGGTTGCTCGCGAACACGTCGACGCCCTCGCAGCGGCGGCGCCTGGTTGAAGACCGTGTGTGTCTTGCCACGGCGCGTCGCCGACGGTGGCTCGCGGCATCGTGCTGGCCATGCGGACAGTCAAGCAGAGATCGCCTCTTTCGTGGCGTTTGCGACCCGGCACAGCGGGCCTCGAGCGAGCCTGCCGTCCTCGCTCGTGTCTAGCCTGCTTGCATGCTTGCGGAAGTAGGCACACCGATCAACGGGCGATTCGCTCGCCGGCTGCTTGCGCTACACGTGCTCGCGATCGTGCTCGTTGTGGCGCTCGCGCTCGATGGCACAGGCGCCCGGGCTGCGACATCGCTCGCCCGGTCGCCGGGCGTCCAGCCGACGATCGCCTACGCGACGCAGTCGGGCCAGGCGCCGCCGACGGTCTGGACGATGCGCACCGAACGGATCGCAGAAGACGAAGCTCGGGGTCGGCTTTTCGCCGTTGATCGCGCCGAGTGGCCGGCAGGTCGCGGCGTCGCTGTTCGGCACGGGCGAACACGAAACTGGGCCGGCGCTGACGATCTACTCGACGACGGGCGCGGCGCCGTTCGCAATACCTCAACCTGGCTGGTGAAAGCGCGACGCCGCTGGCCTGGTCGCCGGATGGCCGCTACCTCGCGATCGACGTGCAGTCGACGGCGATCAAGAACACGGCAAGGCTCTCGGGCCTGGCGATCGTCGATCTGCAGACGGGCGCATTGAAGGTGATCGCGCACGGCCAGCTCTACGGGGCGAGCTTCGCGCCGAACGGCAGCGATGAAGTCGTCTTCGGTCTGTCGGCCTCGCAATCCCTGGGAGCGCGCGTGAACGTCTTGCAGAGCAAGGCCGACGGTTCCGGCATGGTCCCGTTGACGCGCGATGGGCGCAGCCTGTTCCCGGTTTGGGGGCCGGGGGCGATCGCCTACGACCGCGAGCGCTTGCGTCGTAACGACGCGCCGATCTACCAGATCTGGCTGCGCTCGAACAACGGACGCACGCGCCGGTTGACAAACGTGCGCGTGCGCTCGCTCGTCTCAGGGCTCGTGCCGCTCGCCTTCTCCAGCGACGGCACCCGCCTGCTCACTCGAGTTCGAGGGGCAGGACACGAGCGAAGCGTGGACGGTGCGCGTTCCCAGCGGCCGCGCACGCGGGCTGAGGGTGGGCGGTCACTCGGTGCAGGCGGCGGCGCTGTCTGCGGATGGGCGCACCGTGCTGATCAACGGAGGCGGTTTCCTCGGGCCGGCCTCCGAAGGCCGGGTGGCGACGGTCCCGTTCGCAGGCGGTCGGCAGACGCTGCTTGCGGCACACGGCTCGCAGGCCAGCTGGAACGGCTGATCACGGCATCCACGCGACGGGTGGCCGGTGCTCCCGGCTGATGAGAATCCTGCGGTCAATCTCTGGCCGCAGCGCAGAGTCGTCTCGCCGCTCCTAGATAGCATCGGCGGCCCCACCCGCAAAACGCCCGAGGACCGAGATGCCCAAGATCAAGGTGAAGAACCCAGTCGTGGAGCTGGACGGCGACGAGATGACGCGGATCATCTGGTCGTTCATCAAGGAGAAGTTGATCGTCCCGTACCTGGACGTCGAGCTTAAGTACTTCGACCTCGGCATCGAGAGCCGCGACGCGAGCGAGGACCGCATCACAGTGCAGGCGGCGGAGGCGATCAAGCAGTACGGGGTGGGGGTCAAGTGCGCGACGATCACGCCCGACGAGGCGCGCGTGCAGGAGTTCGGCCTGAAGGAGATGTACCGCTCGCCGAACGGCACGATCCGCAACATCCTCGGCGGCGTCATCTTCCGCGAGCCGATCGTGATCAAGAACGTGCCGCGCCTGGTTCCGGGCTGGACCAAGCCGATCGTGATCGGCCGTCACGCCTTCGGCGATCAGTACCGCGCGAGCGACATGGTCGTTCCGGGCGAGGGCTCGCTGACGCTCACGTTCACGCCCAAGGACGGTGGTGAGCCGGTCGAGCTCGACGTGTACGACTTCCCGGGCGGGGGCATCGCGCTGGCGATGTACAACCTCGACGACTCGATCCGCGATTTCGCGCGCGCTTCGCTGCGCTACGGCCTCGACCGCGGCTATCCGGTCTACCTGTCGACGAAGAACACGATCCTCAAGCGCTACGACGGACGCTTCAAAGACCTCTTCGAAGAGATCTACGAGGCCGAGTTCAAGAGCGATTTCGAGGCTGCCGGGATCACCTACGAACACCGCCTGATCGACGACATGGTGGCGGCGGCGCTGAAGTGGGAAGGCGGCTACGTGTGGGCATGCAAGAACTACGACGGCGACGTGCAGTCAGACACCGTCGCGCAGGGCTTCGGCTCGCTTGGGCTGATGACGAGCGTGCTGATGACGGCCGACGGCAAGACGGTCGAGGCGGAGGCGGCGCACGGCACGGTCACGCGCCACTACCGCCTGCACCAGCAGGGCAAGCCGACCTCGACCAACCCGATCGCCTCGATCTTCGCCTGGACGCGGGGTCTGGAGGCACGGGGGCGAATGGACGAGACACCCGAGGTAAGCGAGTTCGCGCAGACGCTCGAGCGCGTCTGCGTGCAGACGGTGGAAGCAGGCAAGATGACCAAGGACCTCGCCCTGCTGATCGGTCCGGACGCAGCCTTGGCAGAGCACCGAGGAGTTCCTTGCCTCGATCGACGAGAACCTGAAAGCGGCGATGGCGTGAGCTGAGCCGCTCCGCCTGAAAGATCGCCCTGCGATGGCACTGCGAAAGCCATCAATCGATAAATAAATAAAAAATCCGGCAACGCTGTTGCCTGAGAACCGCATCAGGAGATGACATGAGCAATCCCGTCGAAGTCACAGTCACCGGCGCCGCCGGGCAGATCGGCTACAGCCTCGTCTTCCGCATCGCCAGCGGCCAGCTGCTCGGCCCGGAGCAGCCGGTCGACCTGCGCCTGCTGGAGATCCCGCAGGCGATGGGCGCGCTCGAGGGCGTCGCGATGGAGCTCGTCGACTGCGCCTTCCCGCTGCTGACGGGGCTCGATCTGCACGACAGCGCGGAGGACGCGTTCGACGGCGTCAACGTCGCGCTGCTCGTCGGCTCGCGCCCGCGCACGAAAGGGATGGAGCGCGCCGAGCTGCTCTCGGAGAACGGCAAGATCTTCACGGGGCAGGGCAAGGCGCTGAACGCGAAGGCCGCCGCGGACGTGAAGGTGCTCGTCGTCGGCAACCCGGCCAACACGAACTGCCTGATCGCGATGAACAACGCGCCGGACATCCCGCGCGAGCGCTTCACGTCGATGATGCGCCTCGACCACAACCGCGCGATCGCGCAGCTGGCCAACAAGGTGGAGTGCCCGGTCACGGACGTCAGCCAGATGGGCGTATGGGGCAATCACTCGCCGACGATGTACCCGGACCTGTTCCACGCCGAGGTGCGCGGTCGATCTGGCGGCCGGTGTCGTCGACGACCAGGCGTGGATCGAAAACGACTTCCTGCCGAACGTCGGCAAACGCGGTGCGGCGATCATCGAGGCGCGTGGGGCATCGAGCGCGGCGTCGGCGGCGAGCGCGGCGATCGACCACGTCAGCGACTGGATCAAAGGCACGAACGGCGGTTGGGTCTCGATGGGCATTCCTTCGGACGGCTCATATGACATTCCGGAGGGTCTGATCAGCGGCTTCCCGTGCACGTGTGCCGGGGGGCAGTACAAGGTTGTCGAGGGCATCGAGCTCGATGCCTTCTCGCGCGAGAAGATCGACGCCTCCGTGCTCGAGCTCAGCGAGGAGCGCGACACGGTCAAAGAGCAGGGCCTGATCTAGCCCGACTCGCCAACAGCCCCGCACCCTGTTCGTTGCGGGCGCAAGTTATTGAGAAACAGAAAGGGCGCGGTCCAAGACCGCGCCCTTTCTCATTTCATTAACCGAAATCCTTTTCGAAAGCCGGCGCCCGCCTATGGGTGGCTGGCTTATGTCAAGTACACGCCACTTTGCCTCGGCAGCAGATTGCACTCGACTCAGCCGGAAGTCCGACCGATCGTCGTTGCCGGCAAGGACGTACTCCTCCGGGGCGCAGGCAGGTCGCTCGCGTGCGACGCCACATGAGCCCGAGGACGGCCGCAGGTCCCTGGGGCTAGCCCTTCGGGTGCCAACCCCTTCCCTGCTTTGCGACCTTGTTTTCCTGCTCGAGCCCGGGCAGCACGCGGTACAGGTAGTTCTGCTTGATGCCCATCTTCGCCGCGAGCTCCGGGATCGTAATGCCCGGCTGGCCCTGCACGAAGGAGAGGGCCTCGGCCGCGCGCGTGCCGCTGCCTTTACGGCGTCCGGCTCGCCGCCCCGCCGGCCTGCCTGCTTTTTTGCGCCCTGGTTTGGCGGGCGCGGCGGCTGCAGTCTGCGGCTGCGGCTGCTGCGCCTTTGCGGCTCACTGAGCCACGCGGGCGTCCGGGTCCGCGGCGACGTGGAGTTGTTGCGGTTGCGGTCGCGGTCGCGGCCGTGCCACCGACACCCTCCAGCGCCGAAGCAGCTGCCTCGAGGCGGTTGTACTCATCGACAGCCGGCTTGAGATCCTTCAGCCGGTCAGCGATCTCTTTGCGCTTCTCATCAAGGAAGTCGGTCACAGTTGCATCCTCTTCACTAGGTAAAAACGCCCTAAAGCCATCTTGCCGATCCACTCAGGGCACCATTGGTACGAACTCACCTTACTAGTTCCACACAGGTCAGTCAGTCCGCTGCTACTTCTCTACGTATGAACGCAGGCGATCGAGCGTGCGCTTGGCCTCGCGTTCGGGCATGCCTCCCACGAGTGCACGACTGACCAGAGCGCCGATTGGACCAAGTGGCGGGCGGAATTCGTTGCGATAGTCAAAGCGCGTCTTGCCGTCCTCGACACTCAACACATATTCGGTACGCGCATGCGAGCGCGCCGGTCCGCGGCCCTCCCAAACGGCCTTGGCAGCCGGTTCGCACTCGACCAGGCGCCAGTGAACGTCGAGGCTCACGCCGCGCAGCTGTATCTGCTGCTCCATCTCATAACCGACGCGCGCAGGGCCGTCGTCGGCGTGCACGAGCTTGCGGTGAATCGTCACCCAATCGCACAGCCGCTCGGGGTCCATCACGACCTGCCACACGCGCTCGCGCGGTGCGGCGATCTGCGTGGAGACGGTTACAACGCTCATCGGCCGGGGCTCATCAGAGCGCAGCCAGCCGCTCGGAGGCTTCCCACTCGCCCAACGCATGTTCGACAGCAGCGTTGAAGCTGTGCAGGGGAACGTCGAGCAGCTCATCGGCGCGGTCCTCGGCAGGCAGCAGGTCGCCGTGCAGGCTCTCCATCAGCGGCACCACGAGCCCCGGGTCCTCGCTTGCGATCGCCGCGGCCACGCGACCGGTGAAAGCGGTCGCGCTCACGCCGATCCCGAGCGCCGGACGGTGCACCATCATCAGATCGGCGATCCGCTCGATCATCGCGCCGTAGGAGAGCACGTCGGGCCCGCCGACGTCGAGTGAGCGACCGCCGACCTCGGCGCTCGCCGCCGAGACGAGCATCTCGGCGATGTCGCGCTCGTCGATCGGCTGCGTGCGATAGCGCCGCCAGGCGGGCAGCGCGAGCACGCGCATGCGCTCGATCAGGTGCACGAGCAGGCGGAACGAGCGCGACCGCGCACCGATCACGATCGACGCGCGCAGCGCGACCGAGTCGGGCACCGCCGCCAGGAGGACCTGCTCGACCTCCTCGCGACTGGCCAGGTGGCGCGAGCGCGTCGACCCGCCTGGGTCGCCGAGCAGGCCGCCGAGGTAGACGATTCTTTGCACGCCGCGGTCGGCCGCAGCGGCGGCGAAGTTCTCGGCTGCGAGCCGCTCGCGCTCCTGGAACGGTCCCTGTCCGGAGCCTGCGCGCTCCATCGAGTGGATCAGGTAGTAGGCAACCCGCACACCGTCGAGCGCCTCGAGCAGGCCCTCACCGGTGATCGCGTCGCCGCGCACCACCGGCAGGTCGGCCTGCACGCGGGAGGGCGTACGCGCCAAGGCGCCTACTTCGTATCCGCGAGACTGCAGACGTGGAGCGAGCAGCGCGCCGATGAACCCGCTGGCGCCGGTGAGGAGTACGCGCATGCCTGCACATCATGGCGAGCGCTGGGCCGCGAGTCCGCGATCTCCCGCCCAGTGCCCGCGATCCTCCGCAAAGTGCAGGCGATCCGCACGATTGTCACATCCAAGTGACTCGATTCCGGCTCTTTCCGGGTAGCAATTTGTTTTGTCTGCGATTTGCGGAGTGGCCGCATGCTGCCGCACGCCGACGGTGCTTTGATGCCAGCCGTCCGTTCAATCAGATGGCTGGGAGGCAGTGGGTGGCAACGAGAACACAGGGCAAGCGGGCAGCGCGAAAGGTCAGCTGCGACGAATGCTTCTTCCGCTGCAACCTGCTCTGTGCGCTCGATCTACCCGAGCCGTGCGCCACGTTTCGCCCCAACGAGGCACAGCTGCGCCCGCCCCAGCAACTGCGCTTCGTCTTCCGCCAAGAGCGCCGCTCGCGCGCTGCGTGGTCGTTCCCCTCAGCGCAGGAGCAGGCCGCGCTACACGCTTAGGAGGCCCCCCGGCAACCGGTCGGCCTGTGCTAGTCCGGCCGCTCAGCCACGCGGCGTTCGGTGTGTCGCGCGATCCAGTTCGCGCCGGGGGTGTCGGAGATGCCGTGCAGCAGGATCGAGCAGAACACGACCAGTGCGGTGAGGTCGAAGATGCGCACGCCGCCGGGGATGTTCCTGTCGAGCACGATCAGCGCGAAGGTCATCGAGGCGATGCCCTTCGGTCCGAACCAGCCCATGAACAGGCGCGTCGCCGTGTCGGTGGCCGTGCCGGCGAGCGACACCCACACGGCCAGCGGCCGGGCCAGCAGGAAGACGACCGCCACGAGCGCGACCGCGACCCAGCCCTCGCGCGTGAAGGCATGCACGGTGAGCAGCGAGCCGAATACGAAGAAGATCCCGAGCTTGACGATTTCGACGACCTCTTCGCCGTTGCGCTCGAAGTGCGCGCGGGCGTCCGGCCGGCGGATGCCGAGCACGATCGCGGCCACGAACACGGCGATGAAGCCGTTGCCTTTCGGCGAGAGCACGGTTACGCCGTAGGTCGCGAAGGCCACGCCCAGCGCGAACAACGACTTCTGATGCGAGGGGATCGACAGCGACGCCGGCATGCCCGTATTGCGCGGCATCAGCAGTGACGCGATCCATCCGCAGGCGATCCCGTAGAGGAAGCCGAGGCCGACGTCTTGCAGCACGAAGCGCCACCACACGAAGTGCCCCGAGTCGGCGCTCAACGCGGCCAGGAACGTGAGCACGGCCGGTAGCGCGAGGCCGTCGTTTAGTCCCGACTCGAGGTTCAGCGAGTGGCGCACCAGGCGCGGCACGCGCGGGTTCGTGACGATGCTCGAGCTCAGCACCGGGTCGGTCGGCGCGAGCAGCGCGCCGAGCAGGAACGACTCCGTCCAGGAGAGTCCGATCAACAGGCGTGCCGCGGCGGCCACGATGACCGTCGTCAGCGGCATCGCCAGCACCAGCTTGCGCAGCGGCAGGTGCCACGCGCGCTGCAGCATCTCGCCCTCGACCTCGAGGCCGTCGCGAAACAGGATCACGATCAGCGCCGCGAACGCCAGATCCTGCACGAAGCTCGAGCGTGCGCGGAAGTCGATCCAGTCGAGACCGCCGTTGCCGAGCACGAAGCCGGCGAGCACGAACAGCGCCGCCAACGAGAGCATCGAGCGTCGCGCGAGCCCGGAGGCGAGCGCCCCGAGCATCAGCAGCAGGCCCAGCACCGTGACCGTCGCCTGGAACGTGGGCATCGAGCGCAAGCCTCGCATGTCTGCCCGGCGCTCTGGTCGCGAGCGCTGAGCGGCCGCTATCGCTTGGCAGCATCCGGGGTATATTTGCCACAGACCCAGCAAAGCTTCGGCAGAGACGAGGTTCGGTGATGGCAGCGAAGGACAGGATCAACAAGGCCGGCGAAGCTGCGCGAGCGGCACAGCGCAACCGGTACCTGCAGCGTCTGCTCGAGGACGAGGAGCTGCGTGGCTCCCTGCTCACCGCGTATGGCGCCGCGCGCAGCGCGTACGGGCGCATGAGCAATGGCAAGCCCGCCACGGAGGCGCTGTTCGAGGACAAGAAGCTCCAGCGCGAGCTGAAGGAGGCGGCGGACGCACTGCGCAACGCCTCCAGCTCGCTGCGCGAGCAGCCAAAGCGTCAACGCAAGGGCGGCATGGGGCGCTCGCTGTTGCTGCTCGCCGTGGCCGGAGTGCTCGCCGTCGCGCTCAGCGAGGGCCTGCGCTCGAAGGTGCTCGACCTGTTGTTTGGGGCCGAGGAGGAGTTCGACTACAGCTCGACAACCGCCCCGGCCGAGCCCGCGCCCACGAGCGCGCCGGCCGCTTAGCCCCGATCCGCCCGCAAGGATGAGCGCAGCGGACGCAGTGGCCCTGGAGACCGACGCCGCGGAGCGGGGCTCCGCGGCGGACGGCTCCGGCGAGGCGTCCTCAGCCGGAGTGGCCGGGCGCTCGCTCTCCGGCGAGAAGGCCCAGCGCATCGTCGAGGCGATGCGACGCAGCGTTGCGCGTCGCGGCACGGCCGGCTCGACCTTCGACCACGTCTCGCGTGAAGCCGGCGTCTCGCGCGGGCTGCTGCACTACTACTTCGGTACCAAGGAGCAGCTGCTCGTCGAGGCCGCCCGGCGCGACTGCGAGCTGCGCATGGAGTTGCTCGAGCACCAGCTCGCCGGGGCGCAGACGGCAGACGACTTCATCGACCTGATGGCGCAGAACCTGCAGGAGACCGTGCGCGAGGACCCCGAGTTCGTCACGCTCGTCTTCGAACTGTTCATGCTCTCGCGCCGCAACGAGGACATCGCCGCCGAGTACCGCGGGCTGATGCAGCGCATGCGCAGTCAAGTCGCCGCGATGCTCGCGCTTGCCCACGGCGAGGGCATCCTGCGCCTGCACGCCGAGCCCGAGGCCGTCGCCGACGTGCTCTTCTCACTCGGCGACGGGCTCGCTCTGCGCATGCTCGCCGACCCCGACCGTGATTTCTCAGCGACCGTTCAGGCCGGGATCGTCGCCGTGCGCGCCCTGCTGACCGACTAGCGACCACCGACCACCGACCCGCGCTCGCCGACCTACTAGCTTCAAGGCATGCCCATCTACGAGTACCGCCGCCCCGACGGGACGACGTTCGAGCTCCAGCAGTCCTTCAGCGAAGACGCGCTGACCGTCGACCCCGACACAGGCGTGCCCGTCGAACGCGTGCTGCACCCGCCCGCCGTGCACTTCAAGGGCAAGGGCTTCTACAACACCGACTACGGCACGCGCAAGCGCCAGCGCGAGACGGCCGCTGCGGCCGAGGGCTCCTCCGCCAAGGACTCCTCCAAGAAGGACGGTTCTTCCTCTTCCTCCTCGGAGGGCTCGAGCTCCTCCGGCGACGGCAACGGCGGTGGTGCGAAGAGCGAGAAGGCAACGGGCTCGAAGGACTCCGGCAAGTCCAAGGACGCGAAGGCCGGCGCAGCCGACAAGAAGTGATCGCCCGATTCGCCTTATCCACTCGGCCTGCTCAGCCGCTCATGAACCGTGCCGCCGCCGCGCGGCGCTCGGCTTCGGAGACGCGTAGGCCGACCTCGCCGTCGGGCAGCGTCGTGACCCCTTCGGGCCTGAGCACGCGCGTCGGCGGCGTGCCCGAGACTGCCATCGCGCCGAATAGCCCGAGCAGCGTCGGCCCGCTCATGTCGGAGATGATCGTCGGTGGCGCGTTCCAGGCGATCCAAGGCAGGCGCAGGAAGCTCGACGGCGAGAGCAGCCGGTCCTTCATCGCGCTGAACAGCGCCTGCTGGTGTTCGGCGCGCTGTAGGTCGGTCTCGTTGGGTGCGCACAGGTTCTCGCGCGTGCGGGCCAGCGCCAGCGCCTGCTTGCCGTCGATGTGGTGCGTGCCCTTGGGCAGGCGCAGCGTGTAGCCGCCATTGC
This sequence comes from uncultured Solirubrobacteraceae bacterium, assembly GCA_963704495.1. Classification (GTDB taxonomy): domain Bacteria; phylum Actinomycetota; class Thermoleophilia; order Solirubrobacterales; family Solirubrobacteraceae; genus Palsa-744. The sequence goes on from OY969911.1 coordinate 934,843, forward strand.
GAAAGCCACCGGCGATCCGCGAGATCACGCAGCCGCCCGTGTAGTCGACGCCGCCCATCGCGTCGATCAGCTGCGGGAAGTCTTCGAAGTTGACTTCGACGACGTGGTTGATCGGGATGCCGAGGTAGCGCTTGATCACCGAGATCGACAGCGCTGGGCCACCGAAGGCGTAGGCCGCGTTGATCTTCTGCAGCCCGTGGCCGGCGATTTCGATCACCGTGTCGCGCGGGATCGACAAGCGCGAGTCGTGTCCGCCGCCGATCCGCATCAGCATGATCGAGTCCGAGCGGCTCGGCCCCGAGGTGTTGGCGCCCGGTTCCTTGCTGCCCTTCGGGCGGCGGTCGGAGCCGAGCACGAGGATGTTGTTTGCCGACGTCAGCGGAAAGCCCGCCGGGTCGAGTACGCCCGCGACGTCCTTCGGCGGTGCCGTGCGCTCGAACTGCGAGCTGATCAGGAAGATCACGAGCGAGAGCACCAGCCAGGCGAGGATCAGCCCGATCAGTCCAAGCACGACGCGTTTGGGCGTGAGCCTGTGCCACCCGTCGGCGAAGCGCTGCGCTCTGCCGTGCCCGGGGGCGTCGACCCCGCCGTGGCGGCCCTGCGGCATCTGGCGCGCCTCGCGCTCGCCGAGCAGCCGACGCCGCGCGCGGTAGCGCGTGTACCTGGGCCGGGGTTCGCCGCGCCCAGGGTCTTGCTCGGACGGCATCGGGTGGACCCTATATTTGCGGGATGACCCCCGTGGAGGTTGCCGGCGGCAGGCTGCTCATCTGCCCAACGCCGATCGGCAATCTGCAGGACGTGACCCTGCGCGTGCTCGACGCGCTGGGGGAGGTCGACGTGATCGCCTGTGAGGACACACGCCACACACGCGTGCTGCTCGAGCGCCACGGCATCTCCACGTCGCTGATCAGCCTGCACGAGCACAACGAACAAGTCCGCGCCCGGGAGCTCGTCGAGCGCATGCGCGGTGGCGAGACGATCGCGCTCGTGTCCGATGCCGGCACGCCGCTCGTGTCCGATCCGGGGTTCGCGCTCGTGCGCGAATGCCTGGCTGCAGGCGTGACAGTCGAGGCGCTCCCCGGGCCAAGCGCCGTGACGACCGCGCTCGTCGCCTCCGGTCTGCCCGCCGAGCGCTGGAGCTTCGTCGGCTTCCTGCCGCGCAAGCGCCCCGAGCTCGAGCGGCTGCTGGCGCAGGCCGGCGAGACGATCGTCGCCTTCGAGTCCCCACGCCGGCTCGCCGCCACGCTCGCCACGCTCGCCACGCTCGATCCCGATCGCACGGCGGCCGTATGCCGCGAGCTGAGCAAGCTGCACGAGGAAGTGCGTCGCGGTAGCGCTGCTGAGCTAGCCGCGCACTACGGGGCCGAGGGGCCGCGTGGGGAGATCGTGCTCGTGGTCGCCGCCGCCGAGGCCGGCACGGCCTCGCGGCAGGAGGCGCTTACGGCATTGCGCGAGCTCGTCGCCGCCGGCGCACGGGCGCGTCCCGCCGCGGGCGTCGTCGCTCGCATGAGCGGCGTCGGCGCCAACGAGCTCTATCGCGAGCTGACGCGCGAGCGCAGCAGCGAGCGCGGCGAGATCTGAGCGGCGTGGGCCAGTAGCCTGGGCGCGGCATGTCCTTCTACGTCACGACCCCGATCTACTACGTCAACGCGGCGCCGCACCTGGGCCACGCCTACACGACGATCGCCGCCGACGTGATGGCTCGCCACCATCGCCAGCGCGGCGAGCCGACCTTCTTCCTCACCGGCACCGACGAGCACGGCGAGCCGGTCGCCGACGCCGCCCACGCCCAAGGCGTCACGCCGCAAGAGCTGGCCGACAGGAACGCCGAGCGCTTCAAGGCGCTCGCACCGCAGATCGAGGCGAGCAACGACTTCTTCATCCGCACGACCGACCCCCAGCACATGGCCAAGGTGCAGGAAGTGCTCTCGCGTGTACGTGAGAACGGCTACGTGTATGAGGGGACCTACGAAGGCTGGTACTGCCCGCGCTGCGCCGACTTCAAGCCGGAGAACGAAATCGACGAGGGCAATCGCTGCCCGATCCACCACATCGAGCTCACGCGCGAGCAGGAGGACAGCTACTTCTTCAAGCTCTCCGCCTTCCAACAGCGCCTGGAGGAGCTGTACGCCGAGCGCGAGGACTTCGTCGCCCCGCGCACCCGTTACAACGAGGCGATCTCGTTCATCCGCTCGGGGCTGCGCGACGTGCCGCTCTCGCGGCACAAGCTCACCTGGGGCGTGCCTGTGCCGTGGGACACCGAGCACGTCTTCTACGTCTGGTTCGACGCGCTGCTCAACTACTACAGCGCGCTTTCCTACTCGCCCGCTCCGGCTGGGCTGCCCGCCGACGCCGGCGCGGACCTGGTCAAGACGTTCTGGCCGGCGAGCTACCACGTGATCGCCAAGGACATCTTGCGCTTTCACACGGTCTACTGGCCGGCGCTGTTGATGGCCGCCGAGCTGGAGCTGCCGCAGCACGTCTTCGTGCACGGCTATCTGTTGCTCGACGGCGAGAAGATGAGCAAGTCGCTCGGCAACGTGCTCGACCCGTTCGCCGTGATCGAGCGCTTCGGCGCCGACGCGCTGCGCTTCTACCTGCTGCGCGACGTGCCCTTCGGCCAGGACGGCTCGGTCTCGACGGCGGCCTTCGAGCAGCGCTACGAGAGCGAGCTGGCCAACGAGCTCGGCAACCTCGCGAGCCGCACGATCGCGATGATCGGTCGCTACCGCGGCGGCGTGCTACCGGCCGGCGAGCTCGACGCGGGAGTGGCCGAGGACTTCGCCGGGCTCTGCGAGCGCGTGGCCCAGCAGCTCGACCGCGCCGAGTTGACGCTGGCGCTCGATGAGATATGGCAGCGCGTGCGGCGGCTGAACCGCTACGTCGAGGAGCAGGCGCCGTGGCAACTCGCCAAGGACGAGGCACAGGCGGGGCAGCTCGACCTCGTGCTGCGCACACTCGCCGAGGGGCTGCGCACGGTGACTGTGCTGCTGTATCCCTACCTGCCCGCCAGCACCGAGCGTCTGCTCGCCGCGCTTGGTGCGCCCGAGCTCTCGCTCGAGGGCGCCTCCTACGGCAGCGGCTCGATCGCTCGCGTAGGCGCGATCGAGCCGCTGTTTCCCAAGGAGCAGCGCACTTGATCGACTCGCACACGCACCTGGAGCTGTGCGAGCCGCCCGATACCGAGCTCGTGTCGGCCGCCACGGCGGCCGGCGTCACCCACATCCTCACGATCGGCATCGACGGCGCCTCCTGCCGCGCGGCGCTCGCCGCCGCCGAGGCATTCCCCCAGGTGTATGCAGCGATCGGACGCCATCCCAACGCGGCCAAGGGCTTCAACGGCGCCGATCTCGCCGAACTGCGCGCGCTCGCCGCGCACGAGCGCTGCCTGGCGATCGGCGAGACCGGGCTCGACTTCTACCGCGACGGCGCGCCGCGCGAGGACCAGGAGCGCGCGTTCGCCGCGCAGATCGCGCTGGCGCGCGAGACGGACAAGCCGCTCGTGATTCATACGCGCGCCGCCGAGCAGCCGACGCTCGACCAGCTCGCCGCCGAAGCCGACGGCGTCAGCGTCGTGATGCACTGCTTCTCGATGCCCGAGCGCCTGGATGAGTGTCTGGCGCGCGGTTATGCGATCTCGTTCGCCGGCAACGTCACGTACAAGAGCGCCGCCGAGCTCGCCGAGGCGGCGCGGCTCGTGCCCGAGGATCGCCTGCTCGTCGAGACCGACGCTCCCTACCTCACCCCTCAAGTGGTCCGCAAGGAGCGCAACCAGCCGGCGTTCGTCGCGCACACGCTCGCCTTCATCGCCGAGCGGCGCGGCGTGGCAGTGGCCGAGCTGGACGAGACGGTCGAGCGCAACGCGGCCCGCGTCTTCGGCTGGTGAGCTGCGCGATGGCGCAGGCTCCGCGAAGCTACGGCAGCGCCGCCCAACCGGACGACGGCCCGGCCCAGCCCAGCCTGCGCCGGATGCGCCGCTTCGGCGTGAGGCCCGACCGCGAGCTCGGGCAGAACTTCCTGATCGACTCGAACATCCTCGGTGTGATCGAGCGCGCTGCCGAGCTGCAGCGCGACGATGTGGTGCTCGAGATCGGCGGCGGGCTCGGCGTGCTCTCCGAGTACCTCGCCGAGCGGGTAGCGCACGTCCACGTGATCGAGCTCGACGAGCGCCTGCGCGAGGCGCTGCTCGACGCGACGGGGGCGCACGCCAACATCACCGTGCACTGGGGCGATGCGATGGCGATCGAGCTGGCCGCGCTCGATCCACCGCCGAACAAGGTCGTGGCCAACCTGCCCTACGGGATCGCGGCCGGCGCGATCCTGCGAACGATCGAAGAGCTGCCGGGCGTGGAGCTGTGGCTGGCGATGGTGCAGCGCGAGGTCGGCGAGCGTCTCGCCGCGCAGCCAGGTGGCGGCGACTACGGGGTGCCCTCGGTGATCGCACAGCTCGCCTGCGAGGTGCACGTCGTGCGCGCGATCCCGCGCAGCGTGTTCCACCCTGTGCCCAACGTCGACTCCGTGCTCGTCGGCCTGCGCCGGCGCTCGCAGGCGCCCTCGCCGGCGCTGCGCGCGCTCGTCGGTGGGTCCTTCGCGCACCGACGAAAGACGCTCGCCGGCTCGCTCGCGCTGTCCGGGCGCTTCGGCGGCGAGCTCTCGCGTGAGCGCGTGCGCGAGGCGCTGCTCGCGCTTGGTCAACCGGCCGACGCGCGCGCCGAGCGGCTTTCACCCGAGGACTTCCGTGCGCTGGCGACGGCGCTCGAGCTGTGAGCGCGCTCGGCGTATACCGCGCCCTCGCCCCGGCCAAGGTCAACCTCGGCCTGTTCGTTGGTCCAGCGCGCGCGGTCGACGGGCGTCACGAGCTGGTCAGCGTGATGCAGTCGATCTCGCTCGCCGATGAGCTGACGCTCGAGCGGGCGTCGCCGGATGCGTCGGGGGATGAGCTCCTCTGTCCCGGCCTACCGGGCGCGCCGGAGGAGAATCTGGCCGCGCGTGCGCTTGATGCCTTCCGCGCCGCGACCGGCTGGGAGGCGCCGCCGTTGCGCCTGAGCGTGCGCAAGCGGATCCCCGTCGCCGCCGGCCTCGGCGGCGGCTCGGCCGATGCGGCGGCAGCGCTGCGCTTGGCACGGCACGCCTCGGGCCTCGGCGACGAGCGGCTGCTGTACGAGCTGGCCGCGTCGCTTGGCGCCGACGTTCCCGCCCAGGTCTCGCCAGGGCGCTGGCTCGCCACCGGTGCCGGTGAGCAGCTGCAGGCCCTGCCCGACCCGCTGCCCTCGCTCGAGCTGCTCGTGCTGCCCTCCGCCGCGCAGCTCTCGACGGCCGATGTGTACACAGCCGCTGACCAACTCGGCCTCTCGCGCGAGGCTGACGAACTCGAGCACGCCCGCGCCCAGCTGGCGCGTGCACTCGAGCTCGGTGCGCCGCTACCGCAGGCACGCGAGCTGCTGCACAACGATCTACAGCCGGCCGCGCTCTCGTTGTTGCCCGAGCTCGGTGAGACGCTCGCCGCGATCGCCGACGCAGGCGCCGAGCTGGCGCTGCTCAGCGGCTCCGGGCCGACCGTGCTCGGCCTGTTCGGCCACGCCAACGCCGCCGGGCGCGTGCAGCGTGCGCTGCTCGAACTATCCGATCGCGATCCGGCGCCGCTCGCCGCCGGCTCGGTCGGGGCAGCGTTCGGCGCTGTCGCAGAGCTGTAACGGCCCGTCCATGCGTCACAATCACCGCTTGGCAAGCAACGATGTGAGCATCCCTTGAGCAGCTCGACGATCAACGAGCTCGTCGCGATCAGTGCCGGCACGTTCGGCCTGGCGCTGTACGTCGGCCTGATCCTGGTGCCCGCGTGGAGCGCCTACACGCGGCTGTGGGAGCGCGTGGCGGCGACGTTTCTCTCGCTCTACGTGCTCGCCGTGGTCGTCGGCGTCGGCGTGGGTGCGGCCGCCGCCGTCATCTACCTCTGGGTCTAGCGTGTCCGATTACGCGGCGCTCGACGCGATCACCGAGGCGGTCGAGTCCGGCGCGGGGCTGCCCGAGGTCGTGCGCGCCGCCGCCCGCGCGCTCGAAGCGAGCCTCGCGGTGAGCGACGCGTGGGGCGCCACACTCGCCGTCGCTGCGCGCTCGCCCGCCGAGGAGCGCGCGCTGCTGTCCCAGGGCGAGGGCGTCACGAGCATCCCGCTGCGTGTGGCCGACACGGTCGTCGGCGCGCTGCACATGCGCGCCAAGACGGAGCCGAGCGCGTCGATGCGGCGTCTGCTGGCGACGATGATCGCCTCCGAGGTCGAGCGCGTGCGCGCGCCCGAGCGCGCCTCCGAAACGGCGGCCGCCGACTTCCTGCGCGCTGTGCTGGCACGCGAGCTGACCGATCGCGAGGAGCTGCTCGCGCGCGCCAAAGATCTCTCGCTCGAAGTGCAGGAGGGCGCCAGCATGATCGTCGCGCGCGCCCATCCGCAGGTGCCGACCGACGAGGGCTGGCGCGGGCGCGTGCGGGCTGTCGCCGAGCGCGGGGCTCGCGCCGTGGCGAGCCGTTCGATCGCGGCCCTGTCCGAGCGCGATGGGATCGTCGGCGCCGAGGTGCTGCTGCTCGTGCCCGGGGGCGAGGAGGCGACGGCGGCGCGCGCTGCCGAGGGCGTCCTGCGCGAGATGGAGGCGGGGCTCTCGGGCTATACGTTCGCGCTCGGACGCAGTCGCATCGCCGAGGACCCAGCCGATCTGCCACGCGCGGCCAGCGAGGCGTTGCTGGCGGCCAACGTCGCCCACGGCTCGCCCGACGGCGCGGCGCTGGCGTTCGAGCAGACCGGCGCCTACCGCCTGCTGCTGAGCGCGATGAGCGAGAACCCGAACGAGTTGCAGCGCTTCTACGAGGAGACCGTCGAGCCGCTGGTCGCCTACGACGAGCAGTACGAGACGGATTTGGTGCGCACGCTCGAGGCGTTCCTCGAGGCCGACGGCAACGTCGCCGGCACGGCCCAGCGCCTGTTCACGCACCGCCACACGATCTACTACCGCCTGGAGCGCGTGCGCGACCTCTCCGGCCACGACGTCAGCTCGAGCGACGGGCGCGAGAAGCTCAGCCTCGGGCTGAAGTCGATGCGTGTGCTCGGCATCTCCTCCGCCGATGGTCCGGCCTCGGAGGCCGGCGCCGAAGGCGGGCGCGTGCCGCGCCGCTCAGGCCGCACCTCCTAGCCGCGCGTGCCGAACTCGGCGGCGTAGGTGCCGCCGTGCCACTGCCCGCTGAAGCCCGATGGCACCGAAGGGGAGACGCCTACGCCGGCGTCGCGGTATGCGCCGGTGAGAATGATCGCGCGGTGTGGCGGCGATTCCATCCAGGCCTGCACGATGCCGGCCGGGGTCGCCGTGTGCCCGGTGCCCCAGCCAATGTTCTGTGCCGCGTGCAGGCGCAGCTTGGCCTGGTGCGCCACGTAGCTGGAGGCCAGGATGCGCGACAGCGGGGAGCGCCCGGAGATGCTCTGGTCGCCAAAGTAGTGGCCCCGCACCATGTCCCGCGCCTGCCCCGATGCGATCCGCCCGAGCGAGTCGTTGAAGTGCAGTGCAGGCAGGTGGTGGGCGGCGCGGATCTCGTTCATCAGACACAGCGTGGCCGAGTCGATCAGCGCGTCGTTGTGTCCGTTGGGGGAGGAGTCTTCGCCTGTGCACGCCACCGCGGAGGAGCTCGCGCGAACGCCGGAGGCGGCGCTCGCGACGGCGCTTGCGGTGGGCAGTGCGAATGCGCCCAGCACGAGCAGCAGCGCCACCACGAGGGGTACGCCGGGATGCTCCCGTGCTCTGATGGCTCCCCTCGGCAAGTGCAAGAATCGTTGCAGACACATCAGATCTGCGTGTAACCAACCCGTTTTCGCCCGCTCCATGCATCGTCTTGCGTAACCGCAAAGCTCGCGCCGGCATCTATCCTTCAGCGAGCCCTTGGGGGGTCGTCCAATGGCAGGACATCAGGTTTTGGTCCTGAGAATCGGGGTTCGAATCCCTGCCCCCCAGCTTCGATGGAGCTAGCATCCGCGGTGTGACTCCGGCGCCGACGGTTCTGATCCTCGCCGCGGGCCAGGGCACGCGCATGCGCTCGGCAACGCCGAAGGTGCTGCACGAGGTGTGTGGCTTGCCGATGGTGCTGTGGCCGGTGCGCGCCGCGCTCGCCGCGGGTGCCGCGCGCGTCGTCGTGGTCGACTCGCCTGCCCGCGCGATCGAGCCGGTGCTGCCAGAGGGGGTCGAGCTCGCAGTCCAGCCGGAGGCGAACGGGACCGGCGGGGCAGTGGCCGCGGCGATCGAGCATCTGGACGCCTCGGGTGTGCCGGGCGGCGGACCCTTGATCGTGCTCAGCGGCGATGTCCCGCTGATCGACGCCGATGCTGTGCGTGAGTTGGCTGAAGCCCACGAGCGGAGCGGGGGCCCGGCGACGATGGTCACGAGCGTGCTCGCCGACCCGAGCGGCTACGGTCGCGTCGTGCGCGATCCGGCGGGCGCCGTAGTGCGCGTGGTCGAGACGAAGCAGAACGGCGATGCGAGCGCCGAGGAGCTCGAGATCCAAGAGGTCAACGCCGGCATCTATGCATTCGGCGCCGATGCACTGCGCGAGGCGCTGCCGCGCCTGAGCGCGGACAACGCCCAGGGCGAGCTGTATCTGCCGCAGGTGCTCGACTTGCTGCGCGCCGATGGCGGAACGGTGGCCGCCCACCAGCTCGATGACCCGACGCTGATGCTCGGCGTCAACGATCGTGTCGCGTTGGCTCGCGCGCGCAGGCTGGCCCAGTACGCGATCAACCACCGTCACTTGCTCGCCGGTGTGGGCATCGTCGATCCTGAGGCGACCGTGATCGACGTCGACGTGCAGATCGGCCGCGACACGACGATCGAGCCGTTCACGACGATCCGCGGCAGCACGCGGATCGGCGAGCGCTGCACGATCAAGCATTCCTACCTGGTCGATTGCGTGCTCGAGGACGACGTGAGCGTTGGACCGTTCGGATATCTGCGCCCGGGGGCGGTGCTGCGCGAGGGCGCCAAGGTGGGCACGTTCGTCGAGGTCAAGAACTCCGACATCGGCGCCGGGGCAAAGGTGCCGCACCTCTCATACATCGGCGACGCAGACGTGGGCGAGGGCACGAATCTCGGCGCAGCCACGATCACGGCCAACTACGACGGTCACGAGAAGCACCGCACGAAGATCGGCAAGCGCGTGAAGGGTGGCGTGGACACCTCGTTCGTTGCACCCGTGACCGTCGGGGACGACGCCTATACGGCCGCCGGCTCGGTCGTCACCGAGGACGTTCCTGATGGTGCGTTGGCCGTGGCGCGCGCCAAGCAGCGCAACGTCGAGGGCTATGCCGAGCGACGGAACGCCCCTCTACACTCCGAGGGGAAATGAGCAGCGTGGTCGATACGAGCGCGTCCTCGCAGTCGAGCCTGCCGATCGACTACAACAAGCGGCTGATGCTGTTCAGCGGGCGGGCCAACCCGCAGCTGGCCATCGATATCGCGGACAAGCTCGGCGTCGAGCTCGGACCGGTCACGCTAAAGACGTTCTCCAACGGCGAGGTGTACTGCAAGTACGAGGAGTCGATCCGCGGCGCCGACGTGTTCATCGTGCAGTCGACGTGCGGCAACCCGTACACGGGCATCACGGCCAACGACTCGCTGATGGAGCTGCTGCTGATGATCGACGCCGCCGTCGGTGCATCCGCCCACCGCGTGATCGCCGTGACCCCGTGGTTCGGCTATTCGCGCCAGGACAAGAAGTCCTCGCCGCGCGAGCCGATCTCCGCGCGCCTGGTCGCGCGCATGCTCGAGTCCGCGGGCGCCGACCGCGTGCTGACGATGGACCTGCACGCCGGGCAGATCCAGGGCTTCTTTCAGAAGCCGGTGGACCACATGACGGCGCTGTTCATCCTCACGCAGTACTTCGCCGACCTCGGGCTGTCGGACCTCGTCGTCGTCGCGCCGGACGCCGGCCGTGTCAAGTTGAACAAGAAGTTCGCCTCCAAGATCGGCGCTGAGCTGGCGATCCTCGACAAGGAGCGCCCCGCCCAGCAGGTCGCCGAGATCGGCTACGTGATCGGCGACGTAAAGGGCAAGACGGCCGTGATCGTCGACGACATGATCGACACGGCCGGGACGCTCTGCGCGGCCGCCAAAACGGTGCTCGAGGAGGGCGCGACACGCGTCTACGCGGCCGCAACCCACGCGATTCTCTCGGGCGACGCGTTCGAGAATCTCGCCGCTTCGAGCTTCGAGGAGATCGTCGTCACCGACACCGTTGCGATCGCCCCCGGCCGACCGGACAACGTGCGCGTGCTGCCCTGCGCCGAGCTGCTGACCGACTCGATCCGCCGGATCTTCGTCGACGATTCCGTCAGCGAAGTGTTCGGCGGCGAGAACCAGCTGTTCTGAGACACCTCGCTTGGTGAAACTAGTCGCCCTGATCGCCCTCGGCGTGCTGCTGTTCCTGGCGATCAGCGCCGGCCTCGCACGCTTCCTGACGACGGATAACCTCGAACGCGAAAGAGACGTCGCGCTGATCCAGGCCGAGGCTAGGGGTGACGCGGCGAGCATGATCCGCCGGCTGCACGGTTGCGCGCGCACCCCCTCGTGTGTGAGGACGCAGCGCGAAAACGCGGCCAACCCACGCCTGCGCCGCGCTGGGGAGGTGAAGATCCTCGCGTTCAACTCCGACACGGCCAACTCGCCGGCCGGGGCGACCGGCAGGACGCGGGTTGCGTGGACGGTGATCGGCAAGCTGCCCGTGGTCCAGTGCATCGACGTGCGGCGCACGGGCAACGCCCTGACCGGTGTACACGTGACCTTGCTCGCGCTGAGCAAGCCGATCGACAACGAAGGCGATTGCTAGCCGATCAATCGCCGGTGGATTGCTAGAGTCCACAAGCTTCCGATGGCCAACGACAGCACAAAACTAGAGGTTCGCAGCCGCGACGCGGAGGGCTCGCGCGCGGCGCGGCGCCTGCGACGCACCGGTCGCGTTCCCGGCGTGCTCTACGGCGGCGGCGGCGATTCGGTCGGGTTCGACGTCGACGCGCGTGAGCTGCGCTTGGCATTGGCCCGCTCGGGCGCGGTGCTCGACCTGAGCATCGACGGCGCCAAAGCCACGCCAGTCGTGCTCAAGGAAGCCCAGCGCGATCCCGTCCGCGGCGAGACCGTCCACGTTGATCTGCTGCGCGTGCGCTTGGACCAGGCAATTCACGCCGTCGTGCCGCTCGAACTAACCGGCATCGACGATGCTCCGGGCGTCAAGGAAGGCGGCATCCTCGAGCAGATCGTCCGTGAGCTGAATGTCGAGGCGCTGCCGACGGCGATCCCCGAGGCGATCGTGCACGAGGTCGGCGAGATGCAGATCGGCGACACGATCGGGCTCGACGCGATCGCCATGCCCGACGGCGTGGCGCTGCTCGACGAGGTCGAGGAGGCAACCGTCGCCACGCTCTCCCCGCCGAAACTGCAGGCCGAGGCAGAGGAGCTCGAAGCCGAGACGGAACTCGTTGGCGAGGGCGAGGAGGGCGCCGAGGCGGCCGAGGGCGAGGACTCCGGCGGCGGCGAGGACTCCTCCGACGGGGAGTAGCTCCCTCTGCGACGGCCATTCGGTCGCGGGAGGACGGGCGGTGGCGCGGACAGTGGGTCGATCGACTGGCTGATCGTCGGGCTCGGCAATCCCGGGCCTGAGCACGCCAGGACGCGACACAACGTCGGCTTCATGGTGGCCGAGGAGCTCGTGCGCCGCTGGGATCTGGGGCGCGGCAAGGATCGCTTCAAGGGACGCATCGCGGAAGGGCGCGTCGGGGTGCCGAGCGCGGTCGGCCAAAGCGGAGCGCGCCCGCGCGTTGCCGTGCTCTGCCCGCAGACGTATATGAACGACGTTGGGCGCTCGGCCGGCCCGGCGCGTGGCTCCTACAAGTTGCCGCTAGATCGAGTCTTGGTGGTGCACGACGAGATCGACCTGCCGTTCGGCGAGGTACGCGTGCGCACGGGTGGCGGGCTGGCCGGGCACAACGGTCTGAAGTCGCTCAAGCGGGAGCTCGGCAGCGGCGACTTCACGCGCGTGCGCGTCGGCGTCGGGCGCCCCGACAGCACCGATCCGGAGATCGTCTCCGCTTGGGTGCTCGGCCGCTTCCGCGAGGGCGAGCAGGCAGTCGGTGGGCTCGTTGGGCACGCCGCCGATGAGGTCGAGCGGCTCGTGCTCGGCGCCGGCGAGCCCGGCTGAGAACCGCCTGCGGGACGTCTCGACGGCGCGGCTTGCCGGCCGAGCGTGCGCCTGAGCGCCGGCGGCACGGCTCTATTGTGTGAGCGCCACGCAGATGCCGCTCCGATCGCTCCTCTCCCATCTAGAAGAAGACCCGGCCGCGCAGGCGCTTGCCAGCGAGGGCGGTCGCGCGTTCGTGTCTTCTTCGCTGCGGCCGTACGCGATCGCCGCGCTGACCGACGCTGACGCGGCCGCACGCTCGAGAGGCCATCTGATCGTCGTCGGCGACGATCGTGCAGCGCGCGACCTGGCAGCCGACCTGCGCGCGTGGCTGGCGCCGCGGCGCGTGCGCTACTACCCGACGCGCGGCGTCACCTACGAGTCGCACCTGACGCCGCCTCCTCACCTCGTGGGGCTGCGCATGGCGGCGCTCGACGCGTTGCTCGGCGAAGGCGCTGGGAACAGCGCCGGCGAGGGCGAGGTCCGCGAGGGCCCCGGAGGTGAGGATGGGGGCCGGCCGATCGTCGTCGTCAGCGCGGTGGCGCTGTCGGAGAAGGTGCCCGACCCTGCGCTGCGCCCACACTCATTCACGCTGCGCGTCGGCGAGCTGCTCGATCTCGACGAGTGTGCGGCGCAGCTCGTGGGCGCGGGCTACGAGCGCGTCGACCAAGTCGAGGAGCGCGGGCAGTTCGCGATGCGCGGTGGCCTGCTCGACGTGTACCCGGCGACCGAGGAGCGCGCCGTCCGCGTCGACATGTTCGACGTCGAGATCGAGTCGCTGCGCTGGTTCTCCACATTCACGCAGCGCTCGCTGGGTGAGGTGTCGGAGATCGAGATCGCGCCGGCGGCCGAGCTGGCCGAAGAGTACCGCGCGCTGGCGGAGATCGCGGGCGAGGAACTTGCCGCTGGGGCGGCCACCGTGCGAAGCGCTGAGGACGGCGACGGTGGCGTCTCGCGCCCGGACATCGCCGAGCTCTTGCCGGTCGAGCGCTTCGGCGCGCTGCTCGAGCTGATCGGGCAGGACACGCAGCTGCTGGTGGCGGCCGAGGAGGAGTTGGCGCCGGCGCTGAGCGACCACTGGAGCGACGTGTGCGCGGCATTCGGTGACGAGGACGCACACCACCTCTACGTGAGCCCCGAGAGCGTGCAGTCGGCGCTGGCCGAGCGAACGCGGATCTGGCTCTCGGCGATCTCGGCCGATCAGCCGATCGAGCTGCGCGCGCAGGCGTCGGACACGATGGCGCGCTCGCTGGCGGAGGCCGAGCCGGAGCTCGAGAAGCTCGTGCGCTCGGGCTATCGCACCGTTGTCACGTTCCCCCGCCGCGGTGAGGGCGAGCGCGCGGCCTACAACCTCGCCCGCGTGAAAGCTAGCTGGCTGGGGGAGGGCGTCGACGCGGGACTCACGCCACAGGAGCCCTCGCTGCGCTTCGCGGCAGCCTCGCTGCGCGAGGGCTTCGTCGCGCCATCGCTGAAGCTGGCCGTCTTCCCCGAGCACCGGCTGCTGCGCCGGCGCCGCGCCGAGCGTGGCGGGGCCGACCGAGCGGGTGCGGGCGGACGCGGTGGCCCGCGCCGCGGTGCCCTGCGCTCGTTCACGGAGCTGCGCGCGGGCGATGTGGTCGTGCATGAGGACCATGGCGTGGCGCGCTTCGCGGGCTTTGAGACGCGCACGGTGGCGGGCGTGACGCGCGACTACCTGTACCTCGAATATCAGGGCGACGATCGCGTGTTCGTGCCGGTCGACCAACTGGCGAAGATCTCACGCTACGTCGGTGCCGGAGGGGAGAGTCCGCCGCTGTCCAAACTCGGCGGCACGCGTTGGGAGACGATGAAGGCGCGTGCGCGGCGAGCGGCGCAAGAGCTCTCGGGCGAGCTGCTCAGCCTCTATGCCGAGCGCCGCAGACGCACGGGTCACGCCTTCGCCGAGGACTCCGACTGGCAGCGCGAGTTCGAGCAGGCGTTCGCCTTCACCGAGACGCCCGATCAGCGCGATGCGATCGAGTTGACAAAGGCCGATATGGAAGCGCCGCGCCCGATGGACAGGCTGATCTGCGGCGACGTCGGCTACGGCAAGACCGAGGTCGCGCTGCGCGCGGCGTTCAAGGCGGCGCAGGACGGCAAGCAGGTGCTGATGCTCGTGCCGACGACGATTCTCGCGCTACAGCACTACGGCACGTTCTCCGAGCGCTTGGCGGACTATCCGATCACGATCGAGCACGTTTCGCGCTTTCGCACTGCGGCCGAGCAGAAAGAGGCGATCAAGGGCTTTGCGGAGGGGCGCATCGACATCTTGATCGGGACCCACCGCGTGCTCTCGCGCGACGTGCGCGCGAAGGACCTCGGCCTCTTGATCGTCGATGAGGAGCAGCGCTTCGGCGTCAAGCAGAAGGAGCTGTTGCGCCAGCTGAAGCTGCGCGTGGACGTGATCGCGATGTCGGCCACGCCGATCCCGCGCACGCTGCAGATGTCGCTGGCGGGGTTGCGCGACATCTCGGTGATCGAGACGCCGCCGGAGGGTCGCCGGCCGGTGAAGACCTACGTCGGCGAGTACGAGGAGGAGCTCGTCAAGCGCGCGATCGTGCGCGAGCACGGGCGGGGCGGACAGGCGTTCTTCCTGCACAACCGCGTGGAGTCGATCGAGGAGACGGCCGAGCGTTTGCGCGCGCTGTGCCCGGGCGTGCGCTTCGCGGTGGCGCACGGGCAGATGGGCGAGGGCGAGCTCGAGACGGTGATGATCGACTACCTGCGCGGCGGCGCGGACGTGCTCGTGTGCACCTCGATCATCGAGTCGGGGATCGACATCCCGCATGCCAACACGCTGATCGTCGAGCACGCCGACACCTTCGGGCTGGCCCAGCTCTACCAGATACGCGGTCGCGTGGGCCGCAGCCGCGAGCGCGCCTACGCCTACCTGCTGTACGACTCTGCCGCGGCGCTGACCGAGGAGGCGGCGCAGCGGCTCTCGGCGCTGTCGGACTACACCGAGCTCGGCGCGGGCTTCAAGATCGCGATGCGCGACCTGGAGATTCGTGGGGCCGGCAACCTGCTCGGCGACGAGCAGTCGGGGCACGTTGCGGCACTCGGCTTCGAGCTGTACATGCAGATGCTCGACGAAGCCGTGCGCACGGCCGAGCGCGAGGCGGGCGCGGCGCAGGACGGCGAGGGCGTCGAGCTCGAGCGCCCCGAGCCGGTGCGCTTGGACGTGAACGTCGACGCATACGTGCCGGCCGATTACATCCCCTACGAGCAGGCCAAGATCGACGTGCACCGGCGGGTCGCCGGTGCGCTGGAGGTGGCCGACGTCGAGCAGCTGCGCGAGGAGCTCGAAGACCGCTTCGGCCCGGTGCCGGAGCCGCTGGAGAACCTGCTCGCGCTGCAGCGCGCGCGGATCAAGTTCGGCCAGGCCGGCGCGCGCACGGTGAGCTTTCACGGCGATCGTCTGGCGGTCGTGCCGATCGAGCTCGACTCGCGCCGCGCCAAACGCCTGCGCGAGGAGCTGCCCGAAGCGATGTACGAGTCGGGGCGCTCGCAGATGTCGATGCGCGTCGCCAAGGACGCGAGCGAGCGCTTTCCGTCGGTCGTGCGCGCCGCCGACGTGCTGCTCGCCGTGATGCGCGAGGCGGCGTGAGCGCCTCACGTCCAGAGCCTTGAGAAGCCGTTTAGTCGTTCGTTAAGCACGCCTTTGCGTGTTTCCGCTAGAGTGCCCGCGTCGTGCACAGAGCATTCCGAATCACTCGCGGCGCTTGGCGCCGTTTTGTTTGCCCTCGTCGGCTTCGCCGCGTGCGGCGGGCATCCCCGGCGACGCGGTCGTCGCGGTCGACGGCAAATCGATCACGAAGGACACGTTCAAGCACTGGATGAGCGTTGCCGCGGCCTCGAGCGCGACCACTCCGGGCTCGAAGCCGGCTATCCCGGACCCGCCGAAGTACACGCCAGTGCATCGCTCGCAGCAAAGCTCAGGCGAAACCAGCCAAAGGACAGGCGCCGCCGACCGAAGCGCGCTCAAGTCTCAGTGCGAGCAGCAGTACAAAACGCTTGCAGCAGGAGGTGCTCGGCTTCCTCATCTCCTCCACCTGGGTGCTCGGCGAAGCCAGCTCGCTCGGCGTGAAGGTCACCGACAAGGAAGTCAAGAAGCAGTTCGAAAAAATCAAGAGCCAGCAGTTCCCGAAGGCCGCAGAATTCGAAAAATTCCTGAGCAACGTCGGGTCAGACGGTGTCAGATCTGCTGCTGCGCGTGAAGCTCAACCTGCTCTCGTCGAAAATCCAGCAGAAGATCGTCAAACAGAAGTCAAAGGTCACGCAGGCGGAAATCGAAAAGTACTACAAGAACAACCCGAAACGGTTCGGCATGCCGGAAAAGCGCAACCTGCTGATCATCCTCACGAAGACCGAAGACGCAGGCCAAGAAGGCCAAGCAGGAAATCGAATCGGGCAAGAGCTTTGCGAGCGTCGCCAAGCGCGTCTCGATCGACCCGACGAGCAAGTCAAACGGCGGCAAGCTCCCGGGCGTGGTCAAGGGCCAGGAGGAGAAGATCGCTCGACGCGGCGGTCTTCTCGGCCAAGAAGGGCGTGCTCAGCGGCCCGGTCAAGACCCCGTTCGGCTACTACATCTTCGAGGTCGCAGACGATCACGCCGGGCAGCCAGCAGACGCTCAAGCAGGCCGAAGGCTCGATCAAGTCGCAGCTGACCGCCACGCAGCAGCAGGCGGCGCTGAGCAAGTTCGTCAAGGACTTCAAAAAGAAGTGGATGGCCAAAACGGACTGCCGCGCGGGCTACGTGGTGGCCGACTGCAAGAGCTACAAAGCGCCGAAGACGACGTCCACGGCCTCGCCTGGCGCGGCGACCACCCCGCCGGCGACCACGACGACGCCGGCCACGACGTCCACCAAGACCAAATAGGCGCGGCCCGAGCAGTGCCGGCAACGCGGACCGGAGCGGGCCTCCGCGCAGCACAGACGCGAGCGGCATGAGCGAGATCGAGCGCGTCCACGCCCGGCAGATCCTCGACAGCCGCGGCAATCCGACGGTCGAGGTCGAGATCGGGCTGCGCTCCGGCGCGCACGGTCACGCAGCGGTGCCCTCGGGCGCCTCGACGGGCGAGTTCGAGGCGACCGAGCTGCGCGACGGCGGCGAGCGCTGGGGGGGCAAGGGCGTGCACGCGCGCGGTCGCCAACGTCAACGGCGAGATCGCCGGCGCGCGTGGCCGGCATGGACGCCGCCGACCAGCAGGGGCTCGACGCGGCGCTGATCGAGCTCGACGGCACGCCCAACAAGTCGCGCCTGGGCGCCAACGCGATCCTCGGCGTCTCGCTCGCGGCGGCGCACGCGCAGGCCGCCGAGGAGGGCCTGGCGCTGTGGCGCTACCTCGGCGGGCGAGGCGGCGCAGGTGCTGCCGGTGCCGATGATGAACGTGCTCAACGGCGGCGCGCACGCCGACAACAAAGTCGACTTCCAGGAGTTCATGGTCGTGCCCGTGCGGCGCGCAGAGCTTCTCGGAGTGCCTGCGGATGGGCGCGGAAGTCTTCCACGCGCTGAAGCGCACGCTGCACGAGCGCGGCCTGAGCACGGCCGTCGGCGACGAGGGCGGGCTTCGCGCCCGACCTGGCTCCAACGAGGAGGCGCTGAAGATGCTCGTGGCGGGCATCGAGGCGGCCGGGCTACGTGCCCGGGCGAGGACGTCGCGATCGCGCTCGACCCGGCGACCAGCGAGCTCTATCGCGACGGCGCCTACGTGCTCGAGCACGAGGGCCGCACGCTGAGCGCCGACGAGCTGGCCGACTACTGGGCGGACCTGTGCGGCCGCTACCCGATCGTCTCGATCGAGGACGGCATGGACGAGGAGGACTGGGACGGCTGGAAGGCGCTCACCGAGCGCGTCGGCGAGAGCGTGCAGCTGGTCGGCGACGACCTGTTCGTGACCAACACCGAGCGCCTGCGCCGCGGCATCGAGGCCGGCGTGGCCAACTCGATCCTGATCAAGGTCAACCAGATCGGCACGCTCACCGAGACGCTGCAGGCGATCGCGATGGCGCGCGAGGCCGGCTACACGCGCCGTGATGAGCCACCGCTCGGGCGAGACCGAGGACGTGACGATCGCCGACCTCGCCGTCGCGACCGGCTGCGGGCAGATCAAGACCGGCGCCCCGTCGCGCTCGGATCGCGTCGCCAAGTACAACCAGCTGCTGCGCATCGAGGAGCAGCTGGGCGCCGACGCCGAGTTCCCCGGCCGCTCGCGTATTCCGCTAGCGCCGACCGGCAGGAGCCCGGCGCGCGGGCCGCGAATGCGGTTGACGATGCCCGGCAGCCTTCGCCGCCATCCGCCCGTGCCGGCGCCGCTGCGCCGTCGCGCACGCGCAGGCGCCGCGCAAGCGGTCGACGCGCCCGAGCGCACAGCGGCACGCTGCCGCGCGTGCGCTGGGATCGGCTGGGGCGGCTGGCGATGCTGTTCGTGCTCGTGGCGCTGCTGTACCTGTACCTGAGCGCCGGCATCCGCATGCTGCTCGACCTGGCAGCAGTCGCGCCACGACAACGCGACCGTGGCGGCGCTGGAGCGCGAACACACGACGGCTCGTGCGCCAGCACGAAGCGCTGGGCAGGCAGGGACGGTCGAAGCACGAGGCTCGCGAGCTGGGCATGAAGAAGGCCGACGAGCGCCAGTACGTCATCCCGGACCTGCCGTGCAACTGAGCGTCGCGCGGGCGGTCGTCGAGTCGGCGTCGCACGCGCGAGGAGGCGTTCGCGGCTGAGGTTCGCGGCCGCGTGCCGCTGCTAGCCTCGCGGCGTGTCCTTCGAGAACGCGATCTACCAGTGGCAGCAGGGCGAACGGCGCCTGCGGGCGGGCCCTCCCGAGCGCCGGCCCGCGCTGGAGCGCGTGACCGAGGCGCTGGTGGCGGAGCTGCGGCGGCGGCTCGGCGGGCGCTTCTCCTCAGCGGAGCTGGTGACGCTGTACGAAGGCGGCACGGCGTGGTGCCTGCAGGTGGCGATGAAGGTCGCGCCCGAGGACCCGTGGGCGTGGGAGGCGGGCGTCGTGGTCGACGCGGCGTTCGCGCGATACCTGCGCGAGGCCGCCGACTACGCAGGCGGGCGCAGGGAGATCCGGACCTAGCCGGATCGTCTCAGCCGGAGCTTCTAGTCGTCCTCGGCGGCGCGGCGGATGACGATGCAGTCCTCCTCGACCGCGACCTCGACCGGGCGGTGGCCGGCCCAGTGCTCGGCGTAGATCGGGTTGTCCTGGATCGCGGGGTCGAGCCACAGGCCGTAGCCCTCCTCGCCGTGGTCGAAGGTTCCCTCGAGCGGCCCTGAGTTGCCGGCGCTCGAGCGTGATCCGAGGACGCGTCGGCCGCGACCGCCGCGCCGGCGCCGTGGCGCGCGTGCGGGGCGCGTCGTCATCCTCATCGGAGCCCGGGTCCGGTTCCTGCTCGGCCTTCGCTGCGGCCTCGGCCCTGGCGCGCTCGGCCTCGAGCTTCGGCGGCCTCGAGCTCGGCGGCGATCAGCGCGTCGTCCTCGGCGCGCAGGTCGATCTCCTCGGGATAGTCGGCTGCAGTCGTGCCCTCGGTGGCATCCTCCTCGCTGACCAGGTCGTTCTGGCGCTTGAACTGTTCGATGTCGCGGACGCTGACCTCGAGCTGGTGGGCGACCCAGGCGTCGGTCCGGCCCTGGCGTACCCAGGCGCGGATCTGGTTGAGGTTGCGGGCGCAGCGATTTCCGAGGCATCGACGGTCCGGGAGACTAGCGCATAGCGCCGCGTGGCGACGCGGTCGCATGACGGCGAACTCGCTACCCGGCGTCTGCGGCTGTGTCGCCACCGCTGAGGAGTCGAGAATCGATGCTAGCTTTCCCCCGGTCCTGGGACTATGCTTGGCGGACCGGCGGTCGGGGGTCGCGCCGGGTGCAGTCGGCCAACAGGAAGGTGCACCGAATGCTGGTTCTGACGCGCAAGTCCAACCAGAGCATCATGATCGGTGACGACGTAGAGGTCTCGGTGCTCTCGGTGATGGGCGAGAAGGTGCGCATCGGCATTCAGGCGCCGCAGGAGATCCCGGTGTTCCGCAAGGAGATCTACCTGGAGATCCATCGTGAGGACGCCGCGCTCGACGGGGCCGTACCCGACGACGCTGCGCGCGCGGAGGTCAACGACGCGCTCAGCGACCTCGGCGCAGACGACCGCTGACGCGTCCAGACGACTGCTGACACGGCGCCTCGCGGCGTCCTCGGTCGCTCGCGTGCAAAGCACGCCACGCTCCCTGCGTCCTGGCGAGGCTTGGTCAGCCGCCGTCTGGAGACGCCTTGTGGATCTCTCATGGCTGACCGATAAGCCTGACTTGGGCGTCGCTAGCCGAGCAGCAGGTACAGCGTGCGGAACATGACGACGGTGACGATCGCGGCGGTCAGGATCAGCGTGAGCACGAGCAGTACGAAGCGCACGGAGCCGCGCTTGTGCCGGCGCTCTACCTCGCGTTTGAGGGTGCGCTGCTCGGCCGTGCGGCGCAGCGAGTCGCGCCGGTGGCGATCGAGCGAGATCTCGCGAGCGAACGCCCGCTCCCACTCGGCGAGGCTCTGTTTCATCTTCAAGGCGATCTACTCCGCCGCCTGCAGCGGTGCTCACGTGAGCTAGGAGGCGACGGGCGTCTTGCCCTCGGCGCGCTCGTAGACCTTGACGAAGCGCAGGAAGTTCTCGGCGATCTTGCGCGGCGCCGGCGGAGCGCTCGATCTTGCCGTCGACGTAGGCCTTGAGCGGGTCCCACCAGATCGAGCGGCCGATCGCGAAGCCGACGAAGCCGTCGACAGGCGCGGCCGCCTGCGAGCCAGTCGTCGACCTTGTCGTCGTCGGCGCCGCGGCCGAGCACGACGCAGACGACGCCGTCGCGACCGCCCGAGCGGGCCTGCTCGGCGAGCATCTCGCAGTCGGAGCGCTCGTCGACGCCCTCGATCTTCCAGATGTCGACCTCGATGCCCGCGTCCTGGATCTCGGCGATCGCGCGGCGCATCAGCTCGCGGGCGCAGCTCGGCGTCGTAGCGGTCGGTGTCGCCGCCGACCGACTGCAGCTGCGCGTCCTCGGCCGGGACGAGCAGCTCGAAGAGGAACTTGCGATCGTGCTGCTTGAGCCAGTCGCTGAGACGCTTGAGCTTGCTCCAGCTGCTCGCCGTTTTCCTCGGCGTCGCCGTCGGGGTTGTAGCGGACGAGCACCTTCGTGAAGTCTGGGTCGAAGCGCTCAGGATGTGCTCGCCGAAGTCCTCGCCGTACTGGAAGTCGAACATGTTCTGGCCCGAGCGCTCGGCGGGCATCGCGAGCTTCAGGCCCTTCTCGTGCGCCTCCTGCGGGCACGGTCGAGCCGAACTGCTCGTCGACGAGCACGCCCGTTACGGATGCGTCGGCGCCCGCGCTGACGGCCTGGAGCATGCCCTCGAAGATCAGGTGCTTGGCGTCGGCGATGATCGCCGTCTGCTCGGCGTCGGGCTCGCCCTCGATGCCGAAGAACTTCTTCTGGAAGGAGCCGCGGTGGTCGAAGGCGAGGATGTAGAGCTTCTGGTCGTATCCGAGGGTCATGGCCCTGAGTATTCGCAAAGGCGCGCCGGCCGGGGTCGAGAGGTCACTTAGAATGGGCGGCGATGTCTCCGGGCGCAGATCTGTTCGTCGTCTGCAAGCACTGCGGATCGGAGGTGAGCCCGTACATCACCGAGTGCCCCTACTGCGGGCACCGGCTGCGTCGGCGCGCGCCGAAGCTGCCGCGTGAGGGTGCGCCGGCTCCGAGCAGCGCGTGGCGTGCTCGGCCGGATTGGCTCGAGATCCGGCGGGGACGGCGAACTCGAAGCGCCGCCGCCGAAGCCGGCGCGCCGGCGGTTACGCCCGTCCTCGCCGTTCACGGGCGCCTTGGCGGCGCGGCCGTACGCGACGATCGCGCTGGTCGTGGCCAGCTGCGTCGATGTGGGTGCTGGTGCGCGCCGGACTACGTCGCTCGCCGACAAGCTCGTGATCGTCGGACCGCTGCACGGCGATTGGTGGAAGCTCTTCAGCGCCCAGTTCGTCCTACCTCAACGGCTGGTATGCGTTCTTTACGCTGCTGCGTCATCGCGATCTTCGGCTGGCTGCTCGAGCGCGTCATGGCCCGGTCGTCGTGCTCGCGCTGTTCTTCGGCGCCGGCGCCGCGGGAGCGCTCGTCGCGCTCGCGGTCTACGCCGCTGCCGGTCGTCGTCGGTGGCAACGCCGGCGCGCTCGGCGCTGATCGCCGCTTGGGCGGCGCCCGATCTGCGCGACGCGCGAGCGGGCGATTACTACGAGGGCGACCTGCTCGGCGCTGGTGCGCTTGCGGCGCTGATGCTCGCGATTCCCTTCGCTCGCTCCGAGGCGAGCTGGCTGGCGGGGTGGTCGGCGGCGCGATTGGCTTGCTGGTCGGCCTCGGGCTGCCCCGTGCCGAGCACGTCCGCATGTGATGACTCGCTGTATCCGGCGGCCGCTGTGCGACGCGGCGAGTCCCGGTGGCCGGGGGTCCTTATGATGGAGCGGTCATGCCGATGACCAACGCCGTCGTGCTGATCGAGGCCGAGCGCGACGCGCTGTCGACGCTCGGCGGCGAGCTGGCCGACATCGAGGGCGTCGCCGAGGCGTACTCGGTGACCGGCGAGTGGGACTTCGTGGCGATCGTGCGCGTACCGGACCACGAGCAGCTCGCCGACGTCGTGACGGCCGAGATCGGCGGGCTGGCGGGCGTGACGCGCACGCAGACGATGGTCGCTTTCGCTGCCTTCTCGCGCCACGATCTCGAAACGCTGTTCTCGCTCGGGGAGTGACGCCGACAGTCGCGATGGTCGCCGTGCCGATCAAGCCCGAGTACGGGCCCACGCTCGGACGCCTGCTCTCGCCCCGCTGGCGTGCCGCTTCGCCGCTCGTGCGCGGCCTCATGCGGGTCGCGATCGTCGGGCTGGTCGCGTTGCTCGTGGGCGCCGTTTTGACGCTCGAGAACGCCCACTACTCGCAGGGCGGCAGCATGCCGTTCAGCTTCAGCTATCGCGGTCTATACCGCGTCGCGCCGGAGCCCGGCAGTTACGTAAAGCTCGAGCGACACAGCTCCGGCGGGCGCCTGGAGGATTCCTACGCTGTCGGACCGTTGACGCTTGCGCCCTACACGGGCGCCCAGACGGGCGAGCTGGCGTTGTATGCAGCCGGCTACATCGACCGGCTGCGCGCGAGCGATCGTGACTTCGTGCTGCGCGGTGAGGGCAAGACGCGCGTCAACGCCGTCCCGGCCTACCAGGTGGTCTACACGACGATCGTCGGCGGGCGGGAAATGTACGGGCGCAACGTGCTGCTGCTGAAGCAGCGCCCGCATGCTCGTCGCGGCGTCACGATCGCGATGCTCACCTCGCCGACGGCCAATGCACAGGTCACCTCGCCGTCGGAAGTGGCCTCAGAGGGCGTGCTGCTGCGCCCGCTGAAGACGTTTGCGCTGAGCTAGCCGGGCGAGAGCGGCACGGCGAGCAAGCTCAGCGGGGGCGAGGCTTCAGCGCACGCGAGCGCGCATGCCCCAGTACCGTGCCAGCCCGCCCGCGTGATGCGGCGGCGTGCCGCCGGATGCGCTCGAGTCCTGGGCGACCGGCGTCTGGACCTGCGGCGGCGTGGGCGCCGTCGCCGCGCTGGGAGCACTGGGGCCGGTCGTCGTGGGGGCGGCTTCCGCGCTCGGCGTAGGCGGCGGCGGGGGTGTCGTTTCGGTCGTGACCGTCGCGACGGGAGCGGGTGTGCCGGAGGTGGGGGTCGTGGTCACCGCCGTCGGCGGCTCGACGGGGGCTGTCGTCGTGGCCGTCGGTGTGCTCGGCTGGGGCTCTGCCGTGGCCGTGCTCGGTAGCTGCGTCGACTCGGAGGTCACTTGCGTGATCGCCGGTTCGGCAGGTGCCGCCGGCGCAGGCTTGGGCGCGGGTGCGACGGGGGCCTTGTCGGCCACCGTCGTCTTCGCCGCCGCTGTGCTCTTGGCAAGCGCGAGACGGCGTGCGCGTGCAGCGCTCACGGCGGCCGAGCGGTGGTGGTGTACGACGCTGATCGGCTGGGCTCGTTCTTGCGCCACGATCGGCTCAGCCGAGGGACGGGCGACTGCGGCGCTCGCCGAGGCCGTGCGCGCGGCGTGACGGTGGTGCGAGGATTGATCGGCGGCCACACCGGCGCCGACGATCGCGGCGGCGGCAAGCCCGGCGACGGCCTTCGTCGCGAGCGCGCCGGCGCCGACCGTGAAGATGCCTCCGGCGCTCGCTCCACCGGCTGCACCGGCGGCGGCACCCGCCCCGACTGTCGCGCCGGCTCCGCCGGCGAGCTGCGCGCTACCGGCCGAGGCGGAGCCGAGCTTGGCGAGCCCGAGCTTGGCGAGCAGGATCTTTTTGAAGACCAAGAGCGGGCCGACGGGAAGGATCGCGGCGAGCGCGTGGTTGTTCTCCTTGAGCTGCTTCTTGAACGAGCGGCAGCGGTCGCAGCCGCGCACGTGTCGGCGGGCGGGGGCACTCAGCTTGACGAGCCCCTCGGCGACCTCGCCGAGCTCGAGGCGGACCTCCGAGCAGCTCAGCTTGCGCGCCTCGGCTGCCTCGGCGAGCGAGATGCGGGCACGCACGAGCAGCGACTTGACCGACGGCACGGTCGTCTCCATGGCATGCGCGATCTGCTCGTAGGAGAGCGCGTCGATCTCGCGCAGCAAGCAGCGCCGTGCGCTGTGTCTCGGGCAGGTCGTGGACGTCGGAGAGCAGCTCGCGGAAGCTCTCGCGACGGATCGCGCGGTCGCCGGTCGACATGCCGTGGTCGGCGAAGTGGATGTCCATCGAGTCGACGCCGACTGCCGAGGCGCGGCGCAGGTGGTTGAGCGAGCGGTTGCGCGCGATGCGGTATAGCCACGGGCGCACGTTGATCTCGCGCTCGTCAGCCAGCACGGCGTTGAAGGCGGCGGCGAAGACCTCCTGCAGCACGTCCTCGGCATCCTCGCGCGAGCCGAGCATGTGTCGGCAGAAGGACAGCAGGCGCGACTGGTAGCGGGCGCAGAGCGCCTCGAAGGCGGCGTGCTGTCCACGACGCGTGAGCGCGATCAGGCGCTCGTCGGACTGCAGCCGCAGCAGGGGCGTCGGCCCGCCGCGCAGGGCAGGGGCGACGCTGGAATGTGAGAGTGCGGAGGCCTCCATACAGGATCCATTACCTCATCCAGACCTAAATACACGCTAACAACGCCTGAGTTGCGGCCTTGTGAGGAAGATTGCAGCTCACATAAACTGGCGTGGCAGGTTGGGCAGGGAAGCTGGCCCGGGTGGCGGAACGGTAGACGCAATCGACTTAAAATCGATGGCCATGACGGCAATTGTGGGTTCGACTCCCACCCCGGGCATTTGCAGCACCCTCCGATAGAGTCCGCGCGCATGGCGAGCGAGGGCACGCAGGAGGCGGAGACGGTGCAGGGCGAGAGCTTCCACGGCGGAAGATTGATCGCGCGGCGCCTGAAGGCGCATGGAGTGAGCAAGCTGTTCACGCTGTCCGGCGGTCATCTCTTCTCGATATATGACGGTTGTCGTGAGGAGGGGATCGAGATCGTCGACGTGCGCCACGAGTCGACGGCCGCCTTCGCAGCGGAGGGCTGGGCGAAGGTGACGCGCGAGGTCGGCGTCTGCGCGCTGACGGCCGGCCCGGGCGTTACGAACGGGATGAGCGCGATGGCCTCGGCGCAGGCCAACCACTCGCCGGTTGTCGTGCTCGGCGGGCGCGCGCCGGCGCTGCGCTGGGGGCAGGGCTCGCTGCAGGAGATCGACCACGTGCCGTTCGTGCGCCCGCTGAGCAAGCTCGCGGCGACGGCCGGCAGCACGGAGGAGATCGCCGGGCTGACCGATCTCGCCTTCCAGGCGGCGCTCGCGCCGCACGGTGGAGCGGCATTCCTCGACTTCCCGCTCGACTACGTGTTCATGGAGGCCCCCGAGCACGAGGGCGGGCCGGTCGAGGTCAGCGTGCCGCACGCTTCGGCGGAGGCGATCGAACGGGCCGGTGCGCTGTTGAGCGAGGCCGAGCGACCGGTGATCATGGCCGGCACCGACCTTTACTGGGGCCACGGCGAGCAGGCGCTGTTGGAGCTTGCCGAGACGCTGCGCATCCCGGTGTTCCTCAACGGCCTCGCGCGCGGGTGTGTACCTGCGGACCATGAGCTGTTCTTCTCTCGCGCGCGCTCACAGGGGCTGAAGGGCGCCGATGTGGCGCTCGTGATCGGTGTGCCGATGGACTTCCGCCTGGCCTTCGGTGCGGCCTTCGGCGAGGAGACGGAGATCGTCGTGATCGACACCGCCGAACCGGAGCGTGTGCACCCGCGGGCAGTCGCCGCGGAGTGCTACGGCTCACTACCGCAGACGCTCGCGGACCTGCGCTCGGCGGCCGGCGCGAAGGCGCTCGCCACGGAGAGCTGGGTCAGTGAGCTGCGCTCGGTCGAGTTCGAGCGGCGCGAGAGCGAGCGGGCTGAGCGCGAGGACGATCGCGCGCCGCTTCATCCGATGCGGCTGTATGCCGAGCTCGGCGAAGTGCTCGACCGCGACGCGATCGTGATCGGCGACGGCGGCGACTTCGTCTCCTATGCGGGGCGCGTGATCGACAGCTACGAGCCCGGCTGCTGGCTTGACCCGGGGCCGTTCGGCTGCCTCGGCACGGGGCCCGGCTATGCGCTCGCCGCCAAGCTCGCCCACCCCGAGCGCCAGGTCGTCTTGCTGATCGGCGACGGCGCCTTCGGCTTCTCCGGGATGGAGTTCGACACGCTCGCGCGCCACGGCGTGAACGTGGTTGCAGTGATGGGCAACAACGGCATCTGGGCTCTGGAGAAGCACCCGATGGAGTTCCTCTACGGATACTCCGTCGCGGCCGAGCTTCGCCCTGAAACGCGCTACGACGAGGTCGTCGAGGCGCTCGGTGGCTACGGCGAGCTGGTCAAGCGCGCCGAGGACCTCAAGCCGGCGCTGGCACGCGCCTTCGAGGCGGGCAAGCCGGCGCTCGTCAACGTGTTGACCGACCCCACTGTTGTCTATCCACGCAAGTCGAACCTGGCCTGAGCGGGCTGTTGAGATAGGACGGCCCTGAGACGGGCCGTCTGAAGACGGATTGGTGGCAGGCGCGCGACGCGCGGACGGCGTGCCGGCTTTCAGCCGGCGCCGGCGAGGCGCAGGGCGCCACCGTAGAGGATGTCGTGCTCTGAGACCTCGACTTGGTCGAGCTCGAACGCGCGCATGGCTTCGCTCAGCACGATCATCCCGGCGACGATCGTCGGCGCCCGGTCGGGGTGCAGGCCGACGACTTGGCGGCGCCTGCCTTCGTCCATGTCGGCGAGCCGAGCGAGCAGCATTTCGACGGTGCCGAGCGTGAGCGGGTAGCCGTTCACGCGCTCCGGGTCGTAGGGATCGAGCTCCTGGTCGATCGAGGCGGCCGAGGTTGCAGTGCCGGCCACGGCGATCCCCCGCTTGACGGCCTCGCGCTCGGCGGCGGGGAGGCCATCTTCGAAGTTCTGGCGGACGTCGGCGGCGAGCTTCTGCAGCTCGTGTGGCTCGGGTGGATCGGTGTAGATGTGGCGCTCGCTCATGCGCACGACGCCGACGTGCAGCGAGACGTGGAAGCCGGCTGTGTGGCCGCTGCCGATGACGAACTCGGTCGAGCCGCCGCCGATGTCGATCACGACGGCCGGGACGGCGCCGGCGCCGTGCTCGCTGCTGGGCCCGTCTTCGTTGGGACGCGTGGACATGGCTCCGAGGAATGTCAACTGTGCCTCTTCGTCGCCGCTCAGCACGCGCGCATCGAGTCCGTACTCCTCACGCACGCGCTCGGCGAAGTCGGCGCCGTTGTCGGCGTCGCGCACGGCCGAGGTCAGCACGGCGAGGTTGGCCTCGCAGTCATGCACGTCGATCCTGCGGCTGTAGTCGGCGAGCACGTTCGTGACGCGCTCGATCGCGGTGTCGGAGAGCGATCCGTTGGCGTCGACGCCCTCGCCGAGCCGAGTCACGCGCGAGTCGCGCGCAAGCTCCTGCAGTGCGCTCGTGCCCGCGTCGACGTCGGCGACCAGCAGCCGTGTGGAGTTGCTGCCGATGTCGACGACCGCGACGCGCATGGGCGGGATGCTAGAGGTAGGTGCCAAGCGGCATAGCCTCTGCGGCGGCGCTTGCGCGGCTTCGTCGGCCGCGTCATCTTTGCTAGAACATAAGGAGCGACGCGGGGTGGAGCAGTCTGGTAGCTCGTCGGGCTCATAACCCGAAGGTCGCGGGTTCGAATCCCGCCCCCGCTATGGAGAAGGGCCCTGGTAATCGGGGCCTTTTTCGTTGGTGTGGGAGGCGGGCGGCTCGTCAAGGTTCCAATAGGGTTCCGTTTGCGCGTGCTCAGACCCGTTCGCCCGCAGGTTCATCGTTGTGCGGCCGCTGCGCTCAAGTGAGTCCTCCGGCCTGTCCGAGCACTCGACGCAGCGCGTGCACTGCCATCCTGCCTGCGGTTCCACGAGCAGGGGTTCCGGCGCACTGTGCGAACCTCAGGGGGATGGCGCCACTGCTCTACACCATCGGCTACGAGCTGCACCCGAAGCCGGATTCTCTGACCGCCACGCTTAGCGACGCGGGCGTCACGCGACTCGTGGACGTGCGCGAGCTCCCCATCTCCCGCCGCAAAGGGTTCGCCAAGAAAGCCCTCGCAGCAGCCCTTGCAGAGGCTGGGATTGACTACGAACATGAGCGCGCACTCGGCAATCCCAAGCCGTCACGCGATATGTATCGGTCAGGGCGACAGGCCGAGGGTGAGCGCGCGTATCTCGCCCACCTGCGTAACGGTTCCGCAGGTGCCGTGGACGAGCTGGCTGCGACGCTCGCCGACGAGCCCACCTGCGTGCTTTGCTTCGAGCACGACCATCGCGAGTGCCACCGCGCTCTCATTGTCGCGGAGCTGCGCGAGCGGCTGCCGAACCTGCTCGTCGAGCACCTGTAGTTCTACGCGGCAAAGAACAGCGGGAGCTGGTGCTCGTTCGGACGCCGCTCGGGGTAGAACGTGCCGAGCACCAAGAATTGGCCGGGGCGCGTGTGCTGGTCGCCAACGAAGCGGCCGTGATCTTCCGGGCCAAACTGCGGGCGCGGAGCGCAAGCTGTGGTCGGATGTGGTGCTGATCGAGCGGTTGCGCCAGGCGGTCACGCGGATCAACCCGGGCCTCCCGAGCGACGCTGTGCAGCGAGCCTGCGAGCTAGCGATGCCGGGCACGTCGCCTTCGTTGATCGAGGATCATCGCGGCTTTCACGAACTGCTCACCGCGGGCGTACCGATCCCGTACATCGATGACGACGGAGTCGAGCAGGCCGAACGCGCGAAGCTCATCGACTTCGAGCACCCCGACCGCAACGAACTGCTTGCGGTCAATCAGTTCACGATCGTCGAGGGTGGGCATAATCGCAGACCGGACATCTTCGCGGCGCGCCAGCCATCGCAGGGAGAGCTGCCTGAGCTCTACAGCAGCGAGATCGACGACCTCGTCGCTGCCGGCGCGAGCCGCGCCGAGGCCGAATGTGGGATGGCGGAAATCGCGGGAATCTCCGTCGCGGCCTCCTTCGTGGGCGGGGTTGCGGGCGCACTCGTCGTCGCCGATGTGCTGCGCAGTCTCCACGGCGGCCGCGAGATCGCGATCCTGCAGCTCGACCTGCGCACCCCAAACGAGCTCGCCGTCGTCGACAACCGCGCCGCCGACGGAGCCAACCCTGGCTTCGTGCGCCTGTGCCGCTAACGCGGTGGCTCAGCGCGCCCCCTGTTTCAGCTCGGCTCGCGAGCGGCTTCCCGCAGTCGGTCAGCCTCGATCACTAACTGACCGGGCTCGACGCGGAGACCGGCCGCGACGCGGAGGAGAGTCGCGTGGCTGGGGTTGCGGACGTCGCGCTCGAGGCCACCGATGTGGCTGACGTGGACCTCAGCGGCGGGCCCCGAATTACGGCTTGAGAG
The DNA here is from genome assembly GCA_963704495.1 of uncultured Solirubrobacteraceae bacterium. GTDB lineage: Bacteria > Actinomycetota > Thermoleophilia > Solirubrobacterales > Solirubrobacteraceae > Palsa-744. The sequence goes on from OY969911.1 coordinate 964,978, forward strand.
CGGACAAAGTTTCCTGGATCCGAATATTTGCGCACCCAGCAAAATATAGTATGCGGGCAATCTTTTCTGCTAATCTACTTTCGTTATGACCGCAAACGAGGCTATCGAGGCAACCGATCTCACGGACGCGGCAGTTGCACGGCTACGCGAGATGCTCCCGAACACCTGGACCGTGGAGCGGTCGACACGGTCGGAGGTGGCTGCCGACTCGGGACAGGCCCGCACGCCGACGGACGGCGCGATAGACCTCCGTGACCCGAGGGGGACCTATGTGACGCTTGCGGTTGAGGCGAAGCGATCGTTCGATCCTCGCGCTGTCGGACAGCTCTCGGGCGGGCTGTCGAGCGTGATCCGCTCGATTGCCGGTCACATCCCCCTTCTCGTGGTCGCTCCATGGATCAGCTCGCGAACTCAGGCGCTGCTCACCAGGGAAGGCATCAACTTCATCGACCTCACCGGTAACGCGCGAATCAAGCTGGAGAACCCCGCGCTCTACATAAGTGCCGTCGGAGCCGCCAGGAACCCCCAGCCCATGCCTCGCGGCCAGGCGAGGGTCCGCGGGCCCAAGGCCGCACGGCTCATCCGCCTGCTCATCGACGTCAGTCCGCCCTACGGAGTAACCGAAGTCGCAGCCGCGACGGGCCTAACGCAGGGCTACGTCTCGCGGCTGCTCGACGCGCTGGACCAAGACGCGCTTGTCGAGCGCACCCGTCGCGGACGGGTGCAGGACGCCGATATGCCCGGGCTGCTGCGACGGTGGGCGGAGTCATACGACGTGCTCAAGAGCAACGATGCGTCCACCTTCCTCGCGCCGGGCGGGGCAAACGGTGCGCTCTCGCAGCTCGCAGAGCTGTCCGGGCCGCCGTTGCTGGCAGTCACAGGATCGTTCGCCGCCGTGCGGCTCGCACCCGTCGCCGCGCCGGCACTGCTCATCGCGTACTGCAACGAGATCGAGGCACTGGCCAACACGCTCGGCTTGCTTCCGGCCGACGAGGGAGCCAACGTCGTCCTGCTCCGAGCGTTCGATCCGGTCGTGTGGGAGCGGGGGACAGAAGACGCGGGCCTGCGCTACGTCGCGCCCTCCCAAGCCGCCGTCGACTGCCTGACGGGCACAGGCAGGATGCCGGCCGAGGGCGAAGCCCTCGTCGCGTGGATGGCGGAGAACGAGCCGCGCTGGCGGCTGCCCTCGATCGCCGATCTTCACCTCTCTAAGGCGGACGCGTGACCGGCGCGAGCGATGTTTCGCGACCGCAGGACCTCGACGCGCGATACGTAGCTGCCCGGCGAGTCCTACTCGACGCCCTGACCGTGCTCGCACCACACGGCGACGCCATCATCCTGGCCGGTGCCCAGGCCGTCTATCTCCACACGGGCACCGCCGACCTGGCCATCGCCCCCTACACCACCGACGGCGATCTCGTACTGGACCCGCTTCTCCTCGGCGAGGCTCCGCAGCTCGAAGCCGGGATGTCCGCAGCAGGGTTCCATCTGCAGCAGCAGCCCGGCGGTCACGTCGAGCCGGGCATCTGGCTGGCGAGCGCGTCTGCTGCCGGCGAGGAGTTCCTGGTTCCGGTCGATCTGATCGTTCCCGAGGGCGCCGCGTCGGGCACCGGCAGACGTGCCGCACGCCTGGGCGGCCACGGCGCTCGTGCTGCTCGGCGCGCGGTCGGACTCGAGGCAGCATTGGTCGACAACAGCACGATGACCATCGCGGCGCTGGACCCAGCAGACGAGCGCTCGCTACAAGCGAGGGTCGCCGGCCCCGCCGCGCTGCTCGTCGCAAAGGCCCACAAGCTCCACGATCGCGTCGCAAGCGGTCACGCCGCCCGGCTCGACGACAAGGACGCCTCCGATGTCGTGCGACTCATGCAGACGACGAGGCCGGACGAGATCGCAGTCACGCTCAGCGCCCTCGCCCAGGATGCGATCGCCGGGCCTCCGACGACCGCGGCGCTCACCTACATTGAGGAGCTGTTCGGCAGACGCGGACGCCCCGGCATCGAGATGGCGTCAAGAGCATTGCGAACCGCGATCCCCGAGGACCGGGTACAGGCGATCTGCGTCGCATACGTCACCGCTCTGCGCCCGACGGCGCTCTGAGTGAGCTGAGCTGGGCTGTGCGGTCGGCTCTCATCGAAACGGCAAGGACGTCGCCGGGGTGCAGAAGTTCGCGCGCGGCGGTCCGGCCGAGACGGATGACGCCGGAGCGCTCCTTCTCGCCGTAGCGCGGGTCCCATCGGCAGGCGAGCTCGCGACCGACCAATAGCACGGAGATGTCCTGACGCTCCTGCGGAAGGATGGTCTTCGTCGCGCCGATGGGGATACGTACCTGCCCCGCCTTGATGTCACTCTCGGTCACGCGCTGAGAACGAAAATGTGGGGTTACGGGTGCCTCGCGCGTTCGGGCTGGAAACGCCGTCGACGGTTTGGACCGTGTCACCTTCGTTGTCTTTGGTACGGCTCCGGTCGACCTTGTGGCCTCGCTGGTCCTCTCCTCGGATGCCGTGGCGCTTGCGGTGCCAGTCGCCATCGCGCAGGTTCGCAAACGGCATCACCGGATCGCCGGTGGGCAGCGCGGCGCGGGTCGTCTGCGAGACACCAGCAGCAAACGCTCGCAGCATTTGCTCCTCAGCGCCCTTGAAGTCGTCGGTTGGGGCGTAGTGGACGTGCAACTCGCCGAGGACTGACAGGGTCTTCAGCCACCAGCCGCCCTTGTGAGGCTTCGCAGCCCCAATCCGCGTCTTGTAGTACTGGCGTACACGGGTGCGGAGCGGCTGTCCGGCCAGGCCGATGTAGAGCACGCACTCATCCGGCAGCCAGTAAGAGCCGATGCGCTCTGCCACCTGCGCGCGCGTCGGGTGCTCACCGTCGAGTGTCAAGGCCGGACACGAGATCAGCAGCTCATCCACTGCTGAATCGCCCAACGGGCAGTCGGTCAGCGCGTTGGCGACGCGGCCGGTCGAGGTCAGCGATACGAGGTATACGCCGGTTCGGGTCTCGGGAACTCGCGCTCCCCAATCAACGCAGCCACCCGACTCAAGGCCAGCTACCGCGAGCAGGCTGGCGACGGTCGAGGGCATGTGCGCATCCTAGATCGCAGCCGGACTCCGACGATGGGTCTCTCGTTCGGTGTGAGACACCCCCTCGGGCGTCGGCTGGCTTGACGACTCCCGGTGCAGCCTCGAGAGCCCGAACTTGGAGTGGCCTCGGTAGTGCGTCTACTTCGTGGGGTCTGAGCGGTCGCGGTAGCCATCGTGGTCGGCTGCCACCTGCTGCTCGTGCCAACGACGGTCGCTGCGAACGCGGCCACGATGGCGCTCGGCCTGGTGCTTGTGCGGCTTGCACAGCAGACATCCGGCGCGCGTACTCTTAGGACCCCTGCGCCGGTGATGGGCCATCCGAAGGATGGTTGCATGACTCGCCACGAGTCGGCCTTCCCAGCCCTCTCCCAGGGTTCCATTCAAGGTTCCGTTTTGAGCAAATCCGACCCCACCTAACCTGAGCTAACCCCAGCAAAGACGGGGCATCTGGACCCACCTGACCCCCCTTGGGCGACCTCATAACCCGAAGGTCGCGGGTTCGAACCCCGCCCCCGCTATGGCCCCATTAGCGACGATGCTCGCAATGTCGCCGAGGTCCGAAGTTGTCGTATATCGGGCTTGTTTCGATCCAGCTCGATGCCGAATTGGAAGGCTTCGTAGACGCTCCGGCGTAGCTCTGGGTCGGCTTTGGCGAGTGCCTTTGAGAGGTCGGGGAGGGAATCGAGTACGGCGCATGCCTCGTCTAGATCGATGCCGATCCGTTCGCGCTGCACGAGGTCGAGTTGCGCGAGTGCCGTCTCGGATTGCTGCCGCTCGCACTTGAGTGCTCGGATGCGCTCGCCCACGAGTACGGGATCGACGCCGGACTCGATGGCGGCGACTTGTCGTTCGATGCGCTGGTCGAGGTCAGAGAGGGTCGCGGTCAGTCGGTTGCCCTGGATTGTGTCCTGCTCCATGAGCGCCGGGGTGATCGCGGCGTGCTGCTCGCGGAACCGCCGAACGCGCTGCGGCCCGAAGATATAGGTCCCGAAAAACTTGTCGATGATCGGATCTAGCTTGTCCTCGCGCATGTACTGCCACTTGCCGTGGCCGACGGCTTCGGCGGCGGTATCGCCGTAGGCGATGCGGTAGCAGCAGGCGTAGTAGGTGATGCCCTTGCGTTCCTTGCCATGCATCCGCAGCGGGTTGTGTCCGGTCGCGCAGTGCACGATCCCGCGCAGCGCGTAGCTTCGGCGCTGGGTGCTGCGGCGGCGTGTCCCCTCCGTGCTCATGCGTCGGGCGTGGTAGTCCTGCACCTTCTGGAATTGCTCGTCGGTGATGATCGCGGTGTGACCACGCTCTGCTTGCACCCACTCCTCTTCGGGCCGCCGCACGAGTGGCCCCTCGCCGAGCTTGGACTGCCGGAAGTCGAGCCGGTTCCAGTAGAGCCGTCCTGTGTAGACGGGGTTTTCAAGCATGCAGCGGATGGTGCTCTTTGACCACTTCCCGGCCGTATTGCGTTTTGAGTCAACGTGCTGCGGCGAGGGTGGGCCGCCGGGCCGATTGAGGTGGTTCGTGATCTCCTTGAACCCACATCCGGCGAGATATCGCTCGAAAATTTCCACGACGACGGGTACCTGCTCGGGGTTGGGCTCAAGGCGTGTCTTGTGGTCGCCGGACCGGGCGCGGCGCGGGTCGGGATGTGGCTCGCGGCGTAGGCGGTAGCCGTAGGGTGCTCGGCCGCCGTTGCGGTAGCCCTGCCGGGTGTTCTCGGTTTGACCCCGGCGAACCTCGCGGCCTAGCTTCTCGACCTCAAACTGGTCGAGCGCCTGAAACATGTGGCGCATGAGCCGACCCTCAGGGCTGGTCTGATCCCCGGCAGCGACCGAGTAAAAAACCCGCACTCCGGCGCGGGAAAGCTCGCGCTCGAACGCGAGTGCGTGGAATAGGTCGCGGGCGAGGCGGGAGGTTGAATAGATGACCACGCTGTCGAACCGGCGCGTGTCTCGCTCGCGTGCCTCGCGTATGAGTTCGCTCCACGAGGCTGTTCATATAGCTTTCTCTGTAGATGGTCGCTGCCGTTATCGTCAGCCCGGCAGGCGTTGAGAAGGTGTACGACGACGCGCAGGTCGAACAGACCGGCCGCGGGCTCAGTTTAAGGCCACCAGAGCTTGCGCAACTGTCTTCATTTGATGGATAAGACCCCGGCGTAACCGTCCACCCGTCAGTCGGTAGCGGAGCATGGGTCGCTGGGTCAGTGCAGGAATACAGATGAAAGTGCCCAGCGATCGCGGACGGCGCTGTGAGAAGAACTACAGCCAGCGTGAGCACAAAGGCCCAGGTGGTTCGGCGAATATGTCGAAGTACCATGCAGCTCACCACAGCCAACCTCGCCGCCAACCGAGCCGGGGCGCGCGCCTCTGCTGAGTGCTCGAGGACCCGGGGGTTAGGTACGCGCTCATCGCCCTAGGTACTGAAGTCCGGCGCCGCCGCCGGTCTGCGCCGGGATCGAAGTCTGCGTGGAGGGTGCACGGCTGGCTGAGGCCACGCGGGCGACGACAGCGGAGTCGTGGCGACTTGCGGTTGTGCTCGGTCCGCCGACCGCGAGGTATCCCAGGCTCTTGCTCGGCGTGGGTGTGGTTCCTCGAGGTCTTGGTTTACTGGACGGGGTCGCGTCTGACGCGACCCGAACGTGTATGCGCGCGAGACTGACCGACGTGCTGGCGACAGTATGCGCGAGGGCTGCTCTTCCGTGGTGGACCGGCGCCCGGTGTACGCGGTGGGCAGGTTGCGCGCCTGAGTCGACGGCGTTGATGGTTGGTTGCGTGAGAACGCCTCCCGCCAGTAGGAAGAAGCCCCCGGCAGCTGCAGCCTTGGCAGCACCTGCGGCGCCTCCGCCCGAGACGACTTCGACGGCGCGTACCCCGGCTCCATGCGGTAGCGCGGTGACACGCTCTTCGAGCCAGCCGACGATCCGGCCGACGCCGCCGTGAACCGAGACAGTGGGAGGGACCGGAAGGAACGCCGCAGCCGCTGCGCGCTGGAACTCACGACTACGCATTTCGCGACGGAGCTGGCGGTACGCCTTCGCGCACGGAACACACGCCGCCACGTGCGCCTGCGCGAGACGCACTTGATCCTCTGTCGCCCTGCCCTCCGCGTCCGCCACCACGGCCGCCGACCGGAACTCGCACATACGGCCTGCTGAGGAAATGACCGCGAGCCGGTCGAGCTTCATCGTCGCGCTGCGAGCGGCGGATCGTGCCTCGCCTAGCGGCAAGTTGAGCAGGCGCGCGGGCGGATACCGGACCGACACCGCGACTCGCCATCGTCGCGACGACGCGGCGCTCCCGGTCATCCAGGTCTGCCATTAGGTCTACGGCCCGCGCAAAGCGGTCGATCGTCTCGAGCCGATCGAATGGATTGTCGCCGGCAGGCGCTTGTGGCAGTGCTGCATCGAACTCAACGCGGCGGCGTGATCCGAGCCGGGCAAAGCTACGCCCCTCGCGATAGCGCCGGCAGCGGTGGTCGACGGCCAGCCAGAACGCACCGAAGAGGTGGTGGTCATTCGCAATCGAGCGCGGCGACATGACGACTGCGGTGATCGCGTCGCTGACGATCTCGTCTATCGCACCAGCCGGAACCCCGCGTGTCTCCGCACGCCGCCGAGCCTGACCGACCAACTCTGCGCGACGCGCGTGCAGCTCGCGGGCCGCCTCGTCGGGCGACCATTGCTCCCGCCGGTGCCGCGCTCGGGTCACCCCTGCCCCAAGCCTCGATCGCGACCGTGCGAACGAATGATCCATCGATATCGAAAGCTGCTCATCCATGAGTAAGCCGGGCTAAAGATGTTCGGAGCAACGAACTTTACGCCACGTTGCAAGGGATGTCGCAGTCCCGGGTGGGCGCGGCCACGGCTATCGTCGGCGGCCCGCATGTGCGAGCCGATCGGCAAGGCCGCTCGACCCTCCCTGCGACTTCCAGCCGCCCGCGCGGTCGGTCCGTTCCTGAGTGCGAGCCTCGCGTACGGCTGCACAAGCGCCAGACGCGGGGGTAGGCTAGGCACAACCGACGTCGGCTGGGAGGGCTCCCGTGTCAAGCGTGCCGCCACCGCTGCAGATCGAGGCAGTCTCGAAGGGCTATGAGCGGGGTGGTCGGTATCTCGTGGTCCTCGACAACGTTTCGCTCGAGGTAGCTGCTGGCGAAGTCGTTGCGGTGGTCGGTCGTAGGCTTGGCGGGAAGTCCACGCTGCTTCAGATCGCGGCCGGGTTGGAGGAGCCGGACGCGGGCACGGTCACGATCGCCGGGCGGCCGGTCCGCGCGCAGCGGAGGCGCAGCGTTGGAGAGTGGCGGGCGGCGCGCCGCAGCGGCAATCACGATCCGGCGCTCGGTCACGACGTGGTGTTCGTCTCGCGCGACGGCCCGAACCAGGATCTCGACGTCTGCCAATTCGTAGGCGGGCCACTCGCCGTCAGCGGGGCTGGAAGGCGCGATGTTCAGACGCTCGCCGGGCAGGCGCTCAAGCGGGTCGGCGCGAGCGACTGCGCCGGCCGTCGCTGGGGCGAGCTGTCGAACTATCAGCGGGCGCTGGTCGGGCTCGCCAGGGCGTTCGCCGGCCGGCCGCAGTTGGTCATCCTCGATGACTTGCTCGACGCGCACGGTCGCCGCGATACCGCCCGGCTCTCGGACATCCTGCACACGCTGCTCGAAGATGCAAAGCGTCCGTGCGGGGTGCTGCTGTCCGCCGGCTACCCCGAGACGGCGCTTGTGCTCGCGAACCGCGTCTGCGCGCTCACGCATAAGGGCACGTTGGTCCACGGCGCCGGTCCACGGCTCGACGCCTCCGCCGGCACGGTTGTTCCCCTCCGCCAAGCCGCTCGAGACGTAGGTTACGGATAGTGCTTGAGGTCGCCGACGTCTCTATGGAGCACAAGGCCGGTCGTGTGACGGTGCGGGCGCTCGACGGCGTGACGCTCTCGGTCGCGCCCGGCGAATTCGTCGCGCTGTACGGGCCGAGCGGCTCCGGCAAGAGCACGCTGCTACGGCTGATCGCCGGGCTTACGATCACGCCGACCAGCGGCACGATCACCGTGGATGGTCGCGATGTGGCGAAAATGGGTCGCCGCGAGGCGGACGATTACCGGCTGAGCACGCTCGGGATCATCGGCTCGCCGGAGACGCTGCAGCCGGGCGCTCAAGCGGTGCGGGCAGCGTCGATCCGGCTGCGCCTAGCCGACAAGAGGAACGCGGAAAAGGCGGTCGCCCCGCTGCTCGCCAGGCTCGGCCTCGGCGAGCGACTACGCCACCGCGTCGAGCAGCTCTCGATGGGTGAGCGACAAAGGGTCGTGATCGCCCTAGCGCTGTCGACCGGCCCGCGGCTCGTGCTCGCCGACGAGCCCACCGGGAACCTCGATACCGCAAATTCCAGGGCCGTGCTCGGTCTGCTGCGCGATCTCTGCCACGAAAGGAAGCTGGCGCTGTTGCTCGCTACGCACGACCGCGAGGCCGCCGCTTTCGCTGACCAAGTTCTCATGCTACGCGACGGCCGTCTGCGCGAGCCCGACGATACAGAACTGCCGCCGACGATGGCCGAAACGGGCCACTCCCGATGAAGGTCCGCAACATCCCCTACGTCCTCGGCGGGCACGTCAAATCTCGCTCAGTTCTCTGGCAGCTCGCTTTCGCGACTTTCGGGTTGTCTGTCGGCGTAGCGCTTCTGTTCGCGACGCAGATCGCCAGCAGCACACTCACGCATTCGGCCGCTCAGCTCAGCTCGACCCAGCTTGTCGGTGCGGCGCAGGTCCAGCTCGACGCGGCCGGCCCCGAAGGTTTCCCTGCCGCCGTGCTCGCCGAGGTACGAGAAGTGCCCGGTGTGACGAGCACGCTGCCGGTCATCGAGCGCCAAGCCACCGTGATCGGCCGGCGCGGCGAACGATCGGTCTACCTGATCGGCGTCGAACCTTCGTCGCTCACTAAATCGATCCCGCTGCTTCGCCAGTTCTCCGCGAAGTTCCTGAACAAGGCGCGCGGGATCGCGCTACCCGCGCCGCTGGTCAACGAGATCCAGGCTGGACTGAGCTCAAAACTTCAGATCAACGGGCAAGTGGTGAGTACGATCGTCGGCGCCATGCTGACCCGCGCCGACATCGGCTCGCTGGTCAACAGCCCGGTCGCGCTGACGTCGATCGGGTATGCCCAAAAAATCAGCCGAAGCGGCGACCGGCTCACCAGAGTCTTCGTCCACTACCGTCCCGGCGAAGCGACCGCAACCCGCCGCGCTCTCGCGGCGATCGCCGACCGTGAGCATGTGCAGCTTCGGCCTGCCGACTACGACAAGACGCTGTTCGGCGTCGCGGTTGCCCCCGAGAAGGAGTCCGAGGACTTGTTCTCGGCGATCAGCGCGCTCGTCGGCTTCATGTTCGCCTTGAACGCGATGCTCGTCACGATCCCGGCTCGGCGGAAGCTCATCGCTGATCTTCGCGAGGACGGCGCCGACCTCAAGGCGACCCTTCAAGTTCTGCTCACGGACGCGCTGCTGATGGGCGTCCCTGCGTCTGTCCTCGGGCTGATTGTCGGCGACGCGCTCTCGCGCTTCTTCTTCCACACCCAGCCCGGCTACCTGTCGTTCGCGTTCCCCCTCGGCAACGCCCGTGTCGTGACGGTGAAAGCGGGAGCGCTAGCGGTAGCCGCGGGTATCGCCGCAGCAATGTTCGGAGTGCTGTGGCCGGTGCGGCACATCCTCGGCCGCCGCCTGCGCTCGCCGAACCAGTGGGATCTCACCCGCCGACTGCGCGCCGTGCTGCTCGCAGTTGGCGCGGTCAGTCTCGCGATCACGACCGTCATCCTCTTCGCCGACACGCGCGCCGCCGTGCTCGGCAACGCAACTTTGATCTTGGCGCTCGTCGCTTGGCTGCCATTGCTGTTTGAGGCGATGCTGCACGGCTTCGGCCGTCTAGTGCGCCGACTGCACGGCGCTGTTGGTGCCGAAGGCGCGGTCGACGCGCTGAACGTGCCGCAGACCAGGGTCCGCACGCTCGCGATCGCCGCGCTCGCCGGCGTTGCGGTCCTCGGCGTCGTGGAGTTCCAAGGAGTCGCCCGGAACCTCGAGCGCGGTCTGGACGCCTCCGCACTGAACCTCGACTCGAATGCTGACGTCTGGGTTACCCCTCGCGGTAGCTCGAGCCTGCTGAGCACCGTGAGCTTCGACCCTATTGACACCGCTTCCCTGTCAAAGGTGCCCGGCGTGGCGAGTGTCGCTGCGTACCGCGGCAGCTTCCTCGATTGGGGGCAGCGTAGGCTCTGGGTGATCGGCCCTGACGGCCGCTCCCCGCACCTAGCACCACCGAGCCAGCTCATCGCCGGGAACCGGCGGCTCGCCGACGCACGGCTGCGGACGGGCGGGTGGGCGCTCGTTTCCCGAGCGATTGCCAATGAACACCACTTGCAGATCGGGCAGCCCTTCTTGCTGCCCTCGCCCAGGCCATTGACGGTGCGGCTCGCCGGAATCCTCACCAACCTCGGATGGCCGCCGGGCGCCGTGATCCTCAACTCCTCGGCGTACGCGAACGGCTGGGAAAGCGCCAGCCCGAGCGCTTACCAAATCCAGACCACCACCGGCGCCGACGCCGCCGCGGTTCGCGCCCGCGTCGCTGCCGTGTTGCACGATCGGCCCGGCCTCATCGTCGAAACCTCCGCACAACGAACGCGGCGGCATTACGCCCTCGCAGCTGCCGGCCTGGGCCGCCTCACACAAATCAGACACCTTGTCATCGTCTCGGCGATCCTCGCGTTGCTTGCCGCGATGCTCTCGATGCTCTGGCAGCGCCGCGACCGGATCGCGTTCGATCGCATGAACGGTATCCCGCCTCGTGTGTTGTGGCGCACCCTCGTTTTCGAGAGCGCAGTTCTGCTGCTCGCCGGCAGCTTCATCGGCGCGATTTGGGGGCTTTACGCGCAGTTGCTCGGCAGCCACTTCCTCGCGGTCGTGACCGGGTTCCCGATCGTGTTCAACATCGAAGGTGTAGCTGCGATTACCGGCTTTGCGCTGGTCAGCCCGGTCGCCGTGGCGATCCTCGCGGTCCCTGGCTACTTCGCCGCCAATGTGCGGGCCAGGCCGGTCAGCCCAGCCTACTGACACGCCAGGGAGCATCGGCGCAGGAGACACCCAAGATCCTGCTCCCCTAACGCTCCGACAACTGTGTGTTCTGTTTTCAGGGGCCGCTCGCGAGCTTGCCTGGGGGCTACCGGCAGTCGCACGAGAGATAAAGCGCTGGCGCGCGCTCGCTGAGTCCATCCCGGCACCAGCGATCCGGCAGGACGCGGTAGACGCGCTCGCCCACAAGCGAGGGCAGACCGACGGCGCGGCGCTGTTCACCATCATCCCGCGCGGGCGCAACCTGCCGCTGCTGCGGTTCCTAGTCGCCTACCAGCTCACCTGGGACTACCTCGACAGCGTCCACGAGCGCTGCCCCAGCGAGGCCAACGGCCGCCAACTTCACCTTGCGCTCATCGACGCGCTGCGGCCAGGAGCGCCGCGTGCCGACTACTACCGCTACCACCCGTGGCACAACGACGGCGGCTACCTCGACACGCTGGTCGAGGTCTGCCGCCATAGCTGCCAGCAGCTTCCAGGCTTCGCGCGCGTGCAGCCGCTCGCCTTGCGCGAGGCACGACGGGCGCAGGTGCTCGCGCTGAACCATGAGCCTGACCCCGCCCGGCGCGACGCCGCCCTCAGGGCCTGGGTGGCGTCGGAGTTCCCCTCCGGCACGAGCGGCGCGCACTGGTTCGAGCTCAGCGGCGCCTGCTCGGCCGGCTTGACGATCTTCGCACTACTCGCCCTCGCCGCCGAGCCGGGCTGCTGCGCCGAAGAGATCGAGAGAACCTATGCCACCTACCTGCCGTGGACTGCGGTCGCGGCGACGATGCTCGACAGCTACGTCGACCAGCTCGAGGACAGCGAGTCGGGCGACCACATCTACGTCTCGCACTATCCATCGAGGGAGGCGGCGACCGCTCGGATCGGGTGGCTAATTCGGCGCTGCCTAACCGACGCATCCCGCCTTGGCGGCGGCGAGAGACACATCCTCATCGCGGCCAGCATGACCGCACTGTACCTGTCGAAGGACAGCGCTCGCACGCTTGCGCTGCGTGACGACACCAGGGCACTCACGGCCAGCGGCGGATCGCTGACCCGTGTGTTGCTCCCAATCTTGCGGCTATGGCGAACCGCCTACGCCGTCCGCTCCACCTAACCCCGACAAAGGAGACACAGCCATGCAATTCACCAAGACACCGTCGCTCGCGGTCCGCCTCAAAGGTGAACTCCCGCCGAGCGGCAAACTGCCGGCGACGCTGCAGACCGCCGGCTGCCGCTGGTTCGCCTACAGCTACTTCGAGGAGGCGCACCGCCGCTTCGGCGACCGCTTCACCGTGTACCCGATCTACATGCCGCCGCTTGTGTTCCTCTCGAACCCCGAGGATATTCGGGCGATAGTGAAAGCCGATCCGACGGTGCTTCACCCAGGCGCCGGGTCAGCGATCCTTCGCCCGCTGATCGGCGAGCGGTCGTTCATGCTTTTGGAGGAGGACGAGCACCTCCACAGCCGCCGTGCGATCACTCCGGCGTTCCACAAAAGGGTCGTTAGCCATCACACGATGATGCTTCATGAGGTCGTGGAGCGCGACATCGCCGCCTGGCCGAAGAACGCGACCGTCGCCATGCATCCACGGCTCCGCGCTCTCACGCTGCAGGTGGTGTTGAAAGCGATTTTCGGCGAGGACACTCCGCTCGGTGGCCTCCACTCGGCGCTGCTCGGCTCTCTGAAGATCAGCGCGAGCTTCCTGCTGCAGGAGCCGAAGCTGCGGTACTTGCCAGGGTGGCGGCCAGGGTGGCGAGAGTTCGTGAGCGAGCGCGCTGCAGTTGACTCGATGCTCTATGGGCTCATGCATTCCCGCCGCCGTGATCGCGGCGAGAAGCCCGAGCTGCTGCTCGACCTGTTGCTCGACGCGACCCAAGCGGACGGCTCGCCTATGCCTGAGCGGGAGATCCGCGACAACCTTATGTCGATGATCCTCGCCGGCCACGAGACGACAACCGGCGAGCTTGCTTGGGCGTTCCAACTACTCGCCCACAACCAGAGCACGCAGGACCGGCTGCTCGATGAGATCGACCGCGGCGACGGCGACGAGTACCTGACGGCCACAATCAATGAGACGATGAGAAGGAAGCCGGTCTTCTTGTTCGTGATCCCGCGGGAGGTGATGGTGCCGCTGGAGGTCGGCGGCTACACCTACCGCCCACCCACCCACCTAGCCGGCTGCACCTACCTCATGCACCACAACCCGGACCTCTACCGCGAGCCGTTTGAGTTCAGGCCAGAGCGATTCATCGAGGAAAGCCAGACGCCGCGTACCTGGCAGCCTTGGGGCGGCGGTCGCAAGCACTGCCTAGGCCGGCACTTCGCGCTGCTCGAGCTGCAGACGGTTCTGCGAGAGGTTCTCACCGAACACCGCGTGCTGCCAGCGGCCGGCGGGATCGAGCCGCCGCGGTGGCGAAGCGCAATCCTTGTTCCCGGCGACGGTGGCCGCGTTGTCCTCGCGCGCCGCAAGAGTCAGAAACCAACGTCGATTTTTTTTGCCTAGCTGAAATTGCATCCGCGCAAAAAACGTTGCGTCCGCAACGCACCGAGCGCGGACGCGACGTTTTTGTTTCGCCCGCGCACAACTTCATCGATTCCCTAAAAGTTGGTCCGAACATGCTGAACAATGTCCGCCGTCGATATGGAGCAACTCTGGACACCCACCCGCCGTAGCGTGCTGCCGCGGCGAGGCGCGAACGGTCGCGGTACGTGACTGCGACGGTTTCACCTTCGCGGGACGAGCCCGCGAACCTGGCGCTTGGCCACCGCGCCAGCAACGGAGAGAGCGTCGCGCTCGCCGACGTCGACGTCAGGGAGCGGGTGCTGTAGATGGCGTCCGCCAGCGTCGAACCGCTGCCGCACCGCTCGAGATTCGAGCCGATCGATTGGTCTGAGCTTGCGCGCGCCAGTGTCACCGTGCCTGAGACGACCGAGGACGTCGAGCGACTGGCGAAGGAAATCGCGCACCACAAGCGCGACTTCTGGATCGTGGTCATCACTGCACGGCGAAATCAGGTCACGCCGTCCGTCTCGCCGACAATGGTCAGGGAAATCGTCGGGCCGAGCGTTCCGATCGTTCACCTCAAGAGCCTCCTGGCCACCCACCTGCAGACGCTCCTGCCGAGGCAGGCTGCAGGTGTATGGCGGCGCGCTTCGCGTGTATCGCCCCGGCGTCCACGACGATCCCTTTGCCAACCCGCTCCTGTACGATCCCACCGGCGAGTACGGGGAGGATGTCCTCGATTGGCTTGGCCGCATCTTCACTCCGACCAGGGCAAGACCGCCGCGCCTCTCCCCCGAGGAGCAAGTCCTCGTCCTCGAACACGATCTCGCAAAAGCACGGAGTGCCCGCCGACGCGAGACGAAGATCCTCCGCCGCCGGTATGCGCAGGCTCTACTAGCCGGCGACCGCTCGGGCGGCCCCCGCTTGATCCCGTGGAGGCGGCGAGGAGCCGCGACGCGCATCGAGTCCGAGCTACGCGCGCTGATCGAGGAACAGTGGGCCAGCTTCCTGCCGACTCACGACCAAAAGGGTCACCCACTCCCCGGCTACACGCTAACCGGCCGCTTCCTCTCCGACGTGCAGCAGGGCATCGGTGACGTGCCGTTTGACGAGATCGCGCGGGTATGCGCGCTCGTACTCTGCCGCTTCGACGTCAGGGCGACCGGGCACTCTATTGGCGCGCTGTGCCCGGCGGCAGATCAACCGCAACTGACGAGAAGCGACGGGGCGAAGGCGTGGTGGTGCAGCCTCACCCGGCACGGACCAAGCCGCTCGCCTTGTCTAGTTTGGTGGCGGAATCCCGACGGGACCGCCGAGCTGGTTGCCTGCGGACGGCTGCAGGAGAGTGTCGCCGCGACGGGCAAGGCGGCAGGCGCATGACGCGAACTCCGATGGTGATATCGCCGCCCGTTGTAGAGCATCTACGGACCGCGCTGCCTGGCGCGACTCTCATCGCGGTCGAGGATGTTGGCACGCTCTCCGAGGATCTGCACGGCGAAGCTAGCAATCCTCAACATCCCGATCGGCGGGGCAAGCGCGCCGCCTACGACGAGCTGATGACTGCTCTACGGCTGCTATACGAGTTGCAGCAGACCGTCGGACTGCCAGGAGACCACTCGCCGAGGTCGAACTCGGCGGCCCTACGACGCAACGGGCGGTGGTGACGGGGGTGCTCACTGACTACCGCGACGCCACTTTCGCCCTCTTGAGCGAAGGAAGACTCTCGGACGAGAAGGCCAAGCATTTCGCGGAGCGGCTCGAGGTACTCAACGGGTTCCTCGGTGGGCACCTAGCCCAAGAGCAGGAGTACCGGGTTGCCTAAGCGAGTCGACGCCGCTCAAAGGAAAGAGCAGCGCTCGATCTCGGCCAAGCTAGCTGTAAAACCTGAGGACGTTGTTCATCCGGGCCCCCTTGGAGGCTGGTTGGTGTCTAAAGCCACCAGTCCCAAGGAGGACACCGGATGAAGCTGCACGCTAACGCTCGTCTCAGCGTCAAGGGCCGTGAGCTGTTGATCGCTCGCGTGGAGGATGCGCGGTGGTCGGTGATGCAGGCCGCCGAGGCGGCCGGAATCACCGAGCGAACTGCGCATAAGTGGTTGGCCCGATACCGGGCGGAGGGAGCGCCCGGCCTGCTGGATCGCTCCTCGGCGCCGCTGCGGGTCGCTAATCGCACTGAGGAGCGGCGTGTGGAGACGATCGCTGCGCTGCGACGCCTGCGGATGACGGGCGCGGAGATCGGCGAGGCCCTCGGGATGGCCCTCTCTACCGTCTCGGGGATCCTGAGCCAGATCGGGATGGGCAAGCTCGGCCGGCTCGGGCTGGAGCCCGCCCAACGCTATGAACGCCAGGTCCCCGGCGAGCTGATCCATATCGATGTCAAGAAGCTCGGGCGGATTCACCAAGGCGCCGGACACCGTGTGCACGGCAAACGCGGCCGCTACAACCCGCAGCGCACCGATGCTGAGGGCAGAGTGCGCAAGACCGTCGGCTGGGAGTTCGTTCACATCGCGATCGACGACGCGACTCGCCTGGCCTACGTCGAGGTGCTCTCAGATGAGAAGGCGCTCACAGCGATCGCCTTCCTTACCCGAGCCGTGGCGCACTACAAGAGCTACGGGATCACGGTGCAGCAGCTCATCACCGACAACGGCGGCGCCTACCGCTCGGGCGTGCACGCAATCGCCTGCCGCGCTCTGGGTATCCGCCACCTCCGCACACGCCCCTACCGCCCGCAGACCAATGGAAAGGCTGAGAGGTTCATCCGCACAATGCTCGGCGGGTGGGCCTATGGCGCGATCTACCGCGACAGCGCAGAGCGCACCGCTGCGCTCTGTGGGTGGATCGACTTTTACAATCGACGAAGACCCCACGGCGCCCTCAGCCACAAGCCGCCCATCGCTCGCCTCAACGAGCTGAACAACCTCCTCGGGTCTTACAGCTAGCTGAGGTCGTCGACACGCTTAGCGAAGAGCGAGGGCTGACCGCGGAGCAGCTAGCGGGCCAGGCGCAACTATCCGTCAGGAAGCTGCGCAACCTGAAAAAAGACCACGTCGATCGCACGCTGACGACGGTGCTCAGAATCTGCCGCGGGCTCGACGTGTCCGTTGCGACCCTGCTCGGAGGGTTGCCACTGCCGGAAACGCCACGCCCGCCGCTCGGTTCCCGACGTACACAGGGCGGGAAGGCGAAGTCGAGAGCCTCGAAGGGGAAGGGCGCGAGCCGTGTCGCCTGAGAACGGTCGTCGCGCACGCGACAGACGGCCGTCGCGAGCCGTCGATCCGAGCCCGGCGACGGTTAGCTCGGCGCCTTCATCGAAGGTGGAGAGCCTCGGCCTAGGAAACTACGTGATCCTCGAACCCGCCGTGCCCGGCGACTCGACCAGGGTCGTCGCATGGTCAGCTACAGGCTACGAACGAATCCTCGTACGGGCGGACGCCGCCGCGGCGATCCTGCGCACGACTGACTCGCGCCCCGAGGTGAATGTCGCACGCTGCACGAACCGGGGGGTACCGACTACCGAGCACATCCTTTGTATCGCAAAGGTGATCCCGCCGGACGGCATCAAAGACGCCGAGTTTAGACTCAACATGAGCCGCGGCTTCTGGCGCCGCCTCGGCGATCGGATCAAGAGGCGCGACTCCACGTTACTCGAACTGCTGCCGAAGACTGAGCCCGCGACGCCACCTGCACCCTCGGCGTCCGCTCAACCACCTGCAGCGCCGCCGCCGGAAGCGCCGCCTGCGGCATGAACATCCGCGAGTCACGACGCGTGCCCGAGGTGCCGGCAGGAGCGGCCCAGGCATGGCGGGTCGCCCATAAGCCTCGTGCGCGTGCCGCGTCGCCGCGCATTCGGTCGGCTGCTCGCGACGACGGCGGTCGGCCGTGGACCGAGTTGCAGACGCAGAGCCTCATCTACGCGCGAGAGGTGCTAGGCATGTGCGACGCCGAGATCGCCGGTTTTGTCAGACGGAGTCCGCCGGCGGTCGCGCGGCGCGCACAAGAACTGGTGGCGGAAGGCAGGCTGCGGCTCGGCGAGGTCGTCTACCTCACGCGCCGATCGTGGGAGGAGTTGCGCCCGGCGATTCGAGGGCTCTACGAAGAGAACGTGCCCGCCGGGACGATCGAGCTCTTGCTTGGCATTACGCATATGCAGCTTGCGACGCAGGTCGGTCGCCTATTCCACGAAGGGTTGTCCCGCCGATGAAGCCCGGCGGCGAAGTGTCGATCTCCGCAGTCCTCGTACCACACCTTCGCGCGGGAATCAGACAGCACATGCGCGACAGCCTCGCGACACTGATCGTCTTGGCCGACATGCCACGGGTAGACCTCGCGATCTATGCTCCAGCGGAGGAGCGGTATGTGCAAACCGCCGAACTTCTGAAGCTGATCGGATTCAGCGATCGGTCACTCCCAGCGGACGTGACAGTGCCGCTCGGGCCTTGGGCTTACCGCATGCTTCGCGTGGTCGAGTCGCAGCGGGGCGTGGAGGAGCAGAGGCTGCGGCACGCCGACGAAGAAGGGCTGCGTCTGTCTCGAGCACACCTCGGAGCGCTCGCGCGGCTCGCGGATGAGCTGCGGCGCCAAGTGGGCGTGCCACCCCGTCGGGCCATGGCCCCGAGCGTTCGTCAAGCCCACTTCAAGTGCCGACGACTCGTGCGACACCGAAGCGCGGACGCCAGGTCGGTGTCCGCGACCGACGCCGAGCAGACCAGGTGTCGTCGCCTCCCGCGGCACCGGGGCGATGGCCGATAATCCAATGCGACCGATCCTTCCGCGGGCTTCAACGTTGACCGACGAAATCTGGGCGCCTGACACGCGGACTGAGCGCATCCGTACGCTCGCGAGCAACGTCAAACGAGAGCGGCGACGCTGGGCCGGTTGGCTGTCGCCGAGCTTCACGCTGCTCGGCGATACCAGTCTCGCGCTGGCCGAGAGCTGGCCGATTCCAATCGTTGAGCGTGAGGGTCGTGCTGCCTGTGACGAACTGACGCTTGTCCTGCGCGGGGGCGAGGTAAGGCACGTCCTCTACGCCTCACACGCTCTTCAGAACGACGTGCAAACGGTTGTGGAACTGGTGCTCAGCGTGTCCGATGGCCGGCAATGAGCAGAACACAGGACGAGTGCGATGCCGGCGATTCGGCTCCCTCAGCGCCGACGGCTGGCCAGAGCAACTCCGGCGACTGGTCTTTGACGGCGCACAACGCGGGTCTGATTCGAGAAACCGTCGCGACCAATCTTCGGCGTGAGCGCGCGTTCAGCGGCATGTCGCACGGTGCTCTCGCACGCAGAAGTGGTCTAACTAAAGGTTCGCTCGCGCGCATTGAGGGGTCGGAACGAGAGGCGAAGATCTCGACGCTCGTGACCATCGCGATTGGCCTACAAGCGCCCCTACCGTCGTTGCTGATCGGCGTCCCGAGCGCGAGTCCGGGATTGAACGAGATTTTGTGGGTAGGCGACCCGACGCTTGCCGCAAACTGGACTTTGACACCGAACAACCTGAGACTTCTCCGCGTGATCCTGGGGGAAAACCTCCGTCGAGAGCGCAAGCTTGTAGGCCTTTCCCAGCAAATCCTTGCAGGCAGGACTCGAGTAGGGGAAGACACAATTATACGTACCGAGCGGGCCCACCAGGAGCCCAAACTCTCCACTGTCGTCGCCTGGTCGTTCGGCCTCTCGGTGCCCCTGCTCTCCTTGCTGGTGGGCCTTCCTGGCACGACTAAGCACGGCTCGCGTGAGCAGCAGGCTTGTACTTTAAGCACGGGCGAGTGCCCTTAGTGTCGTCAGCCTAAACGCTGGTAGACAGGGTTTCGCACTCTGGATAAGTTCCATTTCTGCTGGCTCCCTCTCCGGTGCACAGGCGTGGGTGCCCATTCCCACGCGCTCACGACGGCTGCGGGTTCGGAGAGAGCGGGGAGGTGGGCCAGCAAATACAAGCATGTCTATCAATTAGGGCCTCGGGGGACGAACGTGACACGACGTATGCCGACCATTACTTCTCGCGCGAGTTTTACTCTCGATAGCTCATCAGCGCTTTTGTGCCGATTCGCCCGACCACGGGTTATGAGCGCTCGCGACGCGTCGTCGGCCAGGTTTTCCAGCTCCGGGAGGAGCATTTCTTGCCGGTCTATTTCGTTTCTACATCTGGGGGAGAATGCATGAGATCGGCCATGCCGCGTGTCGTTGTTTGTTGGCTGTCCTGCCTGATAGGTCTGCTGGGGCGCGATCGCCGGCTACCTAGGGGGCAAGAAATGAAAAACGCGCTGAGATTGCTAGTCGCATGCTGTTTGATGGCCGCGCTCACGATTTGGCCGATGACCGCATCCGGGGATGCCTCCGAAAGCCTCCAGGAGAACCTGTCCACGCAGCTGAGCGACTTGCTGGTGATCCCCGGCGCTCCGGGCGAAGGCGAACAGAGGGAGGCTGCCGAAGAAGCCCAGCGCTCGGCGCCTGAATCGTTCGCTGCCCGACGGGACTCGCAGACCGCCTACGAGCACCTAAATGCCGAGCAGGCGAAGCAGCTCGCGGCAGACGCATTCCCTGGCTTGATCAGCAAACCTGCCGGCGGACCGCCCCCAGTGCCCGACGGCGCCAAGATCACGCACTACCTAGGCGACTACACCGCGCAGGTGGCACTGCCTGAGCATCAGCATGGCGTGATCGAGTCGGTCGATCCGATCGCCGTCCAACAAAGTCCTGGCCACCCCGAACCAATCGACCTGCATCTAACCGAAGGCGACAGCGGCTTCGAACCGATCAACGCCGCAGTCCCGGTGAAGATCCCGAAGCACCTTGGCGCCGGCGTAGGCCTCGGACGCACAGGCGTCTCCCTCACGCCTGTTCAACCCGACGGATCGTCGCTATCCGCTCCAGAAGGACAGATAGACGACACGACCGTCGTCTATCCCAACGCCTTGAGCGATGCAGACACGCTCATCAAGCCAAAAACGCTCGGGTTCTCGATCGAAACGTTGCTGCGCTCAGAAGCAAGCCCTCGGACACTCTTCTTTCGCGTCGGCATGCCCTCCGGCGCCAGCTTGCGCCAGGCGAGCGACGGCTCGCCTGGCCTTGAGGTGACGTTTGCCGGCGCGACGATCGCGCAGATTCCCACACCCACCGCGATCGACGCAGAAGGAGCGCAGGTCCCCGTCTCAATGACCGTCTCGGGAGATGTCGTCGCGCTTGCTCTCACCGAGTCGCTTTCGGGGTATCGCTTGCCGATTGCAGTCGACCCGAGCGTGACGGACAATCAGTGGCAGAACGAAACGCGCTTCGGCACCGCATACCGCACTGAGTGGTACTTCTCGCATAACGGCCCCTACTTCACCGCTCCGGAACATCCCGAAGGCGGCAAATGGGAAGAGCACATTCTCCGAAAATCACACCGCATCGGAATACGGTGGCCTGTTCTACACGACTCAAGGCGCCTCGCAGATCGTCTCTGCCGGCGCCGAAGGCGAATGGAACGACACGAACGCTCAGGTCCAGAACTTCATGAGGCTGACGGTGCCCAAAGCCCCCTACATCGAGGCCTACAGCGGGCTGCCTGTCGCCACGGAACCCGGCCATCCGATCAGCGGGAGCGTTTGCTCGCCCGCCTCGCACTGCCCGGGAACCATTCCCGGCAACGCACCAGCTGAAAACGGCAATACCGCAGCCTACCTTCAGGAATCGACTGGACTCTCGAACTGGACGGTCAACCCGACGAACAAGCTCACCAAAGCCTGGGTCTCGATCACCCAGGAACAGGGCCCAACGATCAGCTTCGACACGGCCGACCCAACTGTTCACAATCCGGCGACCGGCGAAGACACTGCCAATGTCTTGTATGGGGGCGGGAGCTGGCTCGGCCCGCACTCGGGAGCGTTCGAAGTCCGCGCAAATGACACCGGTCTCGGTCTAAAGACCTACCACGCCGCTGTCTGGGGATGGAGTGATTACAAAGAATATTACGGCGAAGGCGCCTGCGCGGGTGTGCAGTGCCCGCAACACAACGGTCCGTACCCTGGCTACTACCAGGGCTATACCTACAGTGCGGGGATGTCCGACGGAGAACCAGAATTCGAAGCGTTTACGGAAGACATGGTGGGAGTACAGGCATGGGTCACCCCTCTGCAGAAGATCAAAGTCGATGGGACCCCGCCCCATGAAATCACCGTCAGCGGCTTTCAGAACGGAAGCGAACTTCCACTCGGCGAAACCACGCTCAAAATCAAAGCTAAGGATGGCTCTGGCACGACGAAGAGCTCCGGGATCAAATCGATCAAGCTAAGCATCGACGGCAAAGAAGTCCCTGGGACGGCCGCGTCCTGCTCCCTCGGACCGTGCTCCGCCACGACCGAAGCAACGCTCGCGGCGCGCAACTACTCAAACGGCGAGCACTCACTGATCGTCTCGGCGATGGATAACGCCAATAACTTGGCGCAGGAAGAATTCAGCTTCTGGGTGCACGGCGCATCCCCGGTCTCGGTTGGCCCTGGAACGGTGGACCCGAACACGGGACAGTTTACGCTGAGCGCGACCGACGTCGCGCCGGGTGGTGGGATTGGCCTGTCGCGTACTTATGAGTCGCGGGACGTACCTACGGGCGCGGAAGGTCCGCTCGGCCCGCAATGGGCGCTCAACTTGGGCGGCGATGAGCGCCTGACCGTGCCTGTGGGCGGCGATGCGATCCTTTCGGCCACAGGCGGCGCCGACACGACGTTTCTATCCAAGGGCAAAGGGGAATTCGAATCCCCGCCGGGCGACGGGAACCTGAAGCTCGAAGGTAAGGAAGCGGTTCCGGGAAAAGGGATCACCGAATATCTCCTGAAGGATGAAAAAGCGGGCACGAAAACCAAGTTCGAAAAGCCCAGCGGCCTGCAGAGCTCTACGCCGACGTTCGAAGACCAGTTCGGCGAAGAACCAAGCCAACTCAGCCATCCCCTCAGCATCGCTGTCGATCCTAGCGGCAACCTCTGGACGACAAACGCGCAAAGCAACCTGATCGAGAAGTACTCACCCACGGGTGCCCTGCTCGCCGCTTACGGTTCCTACGGAAGCGGCGAGAAGCAATTCAGCCTCCCCTGGGGCGTCGCTATCGACCCGCGCAACGGAAACGTTTATGTCTCAGACCAAGGCAACTTCCGCATCCAGGAGCTGTCTTCCACGGGCGCCTTCATCAAGATGTTCGGTTGGGGTGTCAAAGACGGCCACGCAGAAGTTGAGAGCTGCACCGAAAAATGCCGTTCCGGGCTCGCCGGAACGGGCAACGCCCAGTTCTCCTACCTTGCCGGCCTGGCTGTCGACCCAAGCGGCAACCTATGGGTAGCCGACTACGGCAACAACCGCCTCCAGGAGCTCAACGAAAAAGCCGAATTCGTGCGTAAGTTTGGTTCGACCGGCAGTGGCGAAGCACAGTTCAACGGACCACTTGACATCGCGCTTTCCGGTGGCAACCTCTACATCACCGACTACGGCAACAACCGCGTGCAAGAGTTCTCGAGCACCGGTACGCCGATTGCGCGCTTCAGCGAATGCACCGGCGGTCCAGGATCCTTCACCAATCCATATGGCATCGCCACCGAGCCGAGCAGTGGGAACCTCTACATCGTTGACCAGGGTCACTCGCGCGTTCAGGAGTGCAGCGCCGCTCACGCCTTTATCACGAAGTTCGGCTCCGCGGGTTCGGGACCGGGGCAGCTCAGCCTCGCGAGTGGCGCCGCCGTTGGCGCCTCGGGCGAAATCTATGCCCTTGACAACAGCACCAATCGCATCGAGCAGTGGGCCCGTTCAACGTGGGTCCCGATCGAAGCGGGCGGCCCCCTCTCAGAAGCCGGTGGACCGATGCCGGCCACGACAACCTTTGCCTACACGACGGTTGAACGCGAAGGCAAACCGCAGATCGAGCCGACCGAGGCGCTCTCTCCTGTTCCGGTAGGTGTGTCGTGCGGTACGAAAGCATCGGAATTGAAACGCGGTTGCCGTGCTCTCACGTTCACCTACGCCGAACACAAAACGGCTAAAGGCGAAAACGAAAGCGAATGGGGCGACTACGAAGGCAACTTGTCGCGCGTCTACTACCACGCATGGGACCCTTCCAAAGCCGAAATGACGGAAACCGCGGTTGCGCAGTACAGCTACGACAACAAAGGTCGCCTGCGCGC
Organism: uncultured Solirubrobacteraceae bacterium; assembly: GCA_963704495.1. Lineage (GTDB taxonomy): Bacteria > Actinomycetota > Thermoleophilia > Solirubrobacterales > Solirubrobacteraceae > Palsa-744. The sequence continues at coordinate 988,780 of OY969911.1, forward strand.
CGAGTGGGACCCTCGCATCTCCCCGTCGCTCAAGACGCGCTACGGATATGACTACGAAGGGCACCTCACGTCGGTAGCGCAACCTGGCCAGGAGCCGTGGATCTTCACCTACGGGTCGATCTTCGGCGATCCAAGCCCTGGCCGCTTGCTCAAGCTGGCACGTCCCGCTGCGACGACTCCGCTATGGGGCGGCAATCTGCCGGCAAACGAAGAAGCGCCCAAAGTCACCGGCTCGTTCGTCGTCGGCGTCACGCTGGGACTCTCAACCGGGAAATGGAGCAACTCTCCCGTCAGCTACGGCTATCAGTGGGAGGACTGCAACTCAGGTGGAGGTGAATGCGCTCCTATCCCCGGTGCGACGAACGCCAACTACACGCTCGTTGGAAGCGATGTCGGCCACGTCGTTGAAGCTGTGGTGACTGCCACGAACGCTGGCGGGAGCCGGCTTGGCGGTACGGTCGGCGGGCACCTCGTCACGGCGACCGGGACAAAAGTGGAAGGGGAACATCGCGCGCCCGAGCCCGGGACGACGATCGAGTACGGAGTCCCCGTCTCGGGCTCGAAAGCCCCGTATGCGCTCGGCGCAACCGAAGCGAAAGCGTGGGGACAGGAAACCGATCTTCCCGCCGAAGGGGTCGCAATCTTCCCGCCCGATGAACCGATGGGCTGGCCCGCAGCAACGTATAAACGTGCGACGGTGCATTACTTCGACAAGGACGGTCGAATGGTCAATACGGCGCTTCCGACTGGCGGCATAGCGACGACTGAATACAACCCCTTCAACGACGTTGTGCGTACCCTCAGCCCTGACAACCGCGCCGCTGCGCTTACCGAAGCGGGCAAAACTACTGAAGTGTCGAAACTGCTCGACACAAAAAGCGAATACAACGGTCTCGGCAACGAGCTCCTGCAGACCCGTGGTCCGCAGTACACCGTCAAGCTCGCAAGCGGGGCTACTGTGCAAGCACGCGAGCATGTGCGCTACTTCTATGACGAAGGCGCACCGAGTGGGCAGAGCTTCGGCCTTGTTACCAAGAAGACCGACGGCGCCGAATATGAAGACAAAGAAGCCGACGTGCGTACGACACTCACCTCCTACTCGGGGCAGGAAGGGCTCGGCTGGACACTGCGCAAACCGACCTCGACCACCACAGACCCGGCTGGCCTGGATCTGGTTTCGAAGACGATCTACGACAAAAACACGGGCAACGTGATCGAAACTAGAAGCCCCGGAGGCAACGCGGAAACGATATATCCACCGGCGTTCGCATCGCCCATCGGCTCGCTCGGCTCGGGCAACGGCCAGTTTAAAGAACCGTGCGGGATCGCGATCGACTCGGCAAGCAACCTCTGGGTAGTCGACGCCGCAAATGGCCGCATCCAGAAGCTCTCCTCCTCGGGCACGTTCCTCGTTGCCTACGGCACCAAAGGCTCGGGCAACCTGCAGTTCCAGCGCCCCTTCGGGATCGCGATCAACCCGAGCACGGGGAATATCTACGTCGGTGACTACGGCAACAACCGCGTCGAGGAGCTGAGCTCCTCCGGCGCGTACGTCACCTCATTCGGGACTACGGGCCCGGGGGCGCTGCTTGAACCGATGGGCGTCGCCATCGACGCCTCGGGCAACGTCTGGGTGGCCGACCGCGGTCACAACCGCGTGGTCGAGTTCAGCGCCGAAGGCACTTACATCCGCGCGGTAGGGACAGCCGGATCGGGCAACGGCCAACTGAGCGCCCCGGTCGGCTTGGCAATCTCTGAAGGCTCGCTCTTCGTCGTGGACTCGGGCAACAGCCGCGTCGAGCAGTTCTCGCTCACCGGCGAATACCTCGGACAGTTCGGCTCCAAAGGGAGCGGCACCGGACAGCTCAAAGAACCGTTTGGGCTCGGGGTCAACACCAGCACAGGCAACCTCTACGTCGCGGACCCTGGCAACCAGCGAGTCGATGAGTTCAGCCCGGCGGGCCGCTACCTGACTCAGTGGGAAACCTGGGGACCGGCCCACCAGCTCTCAAACCCGATCGCGCTGGCCGTCGGCGCAGCGGGCAAGCTCTACCTCTCAGATGTCTCCGCCGGCAAGCTCTCGACGTGGACCCCGCCGGAAGCGGGATCGGCGCGTCTGAACTTCGCATCGAACATCGGTTCCTCCGGCTCGGGCAACGGCCAGTTCTCGACGCCGATCGACATCGCCTTCGACGGCGAAGGCAACATCTGGGCCTCGGACGCCGGCAACAATCGAATCGAGAAGTTCTCCTCAAAAGGCTCCTGGGCCGCCTCCTACGGCTCCCTTGGCTCTGGCAACGAACAGTTCAACGCACCGGGCGGCATCGACGTGAACCAAAGCACCGGCAACGTCTACATCGCCGACACCAAAAACGCCCGAGTCGTGGAGCGCTCCTCCACCGGCGCTTTCATCCGCAAGTTCGGCACCGAAGGCTCGGGCAAACTGACGCAACCGGGCTCGCTGAAGATCGACTCCGCGGGCAATGTATGGGTGCCTGACATGAGCACCAATAAGATCTTCGACTTCTCCTCAACCGGCGCGTTCATCGTCGCCTATGGCAAAGAAGGCTCCGGCGCGGGCGAAGTCGCCTTCAAAAAACCGATCGCTCTGGCTCTCGTGGGCGAAAACGTCTACGTGGCCGACTCCGCCAATCACCGCGTGCTTGAGATGACCAACAAAGGTGCTTTCGTGCGCGAATTCGCCAAAGAAGGCTCGGGCTCGGGCGAACTGTACGACCCCGAAGGCATCGCGGCAGATGGCGCGGGCAACATCTACGTGGTCGACCAGGTCGCCGCCCACGTGGAGGAGTTCAGCTCGAGCGGTGTTTACAAAGCGACGTACCCGAAAGAAGGCGGCGCCGGCTCCGGGGAAGGCCAGCTCAAAGGACCGATCGGCGATGCGATTGACGCCGCGGGAAACCTGTATGTGGCCGACAGCGGGAACAACCGCCTCGAGAAGTGGTCCTATGCCAACCCGGCTGTCAGCTACACGAAAAGCATCTACTACTCGGCTGGGTCAAACGGCGAATACCCGAGCTGCGGCAACCACCCTGAGTGGGCCAACACGCCTTGCGAGACGCTGCCGGCTGCACAACCGAACACCCCGGGGATCTCAAACCTTCCCGTCGAGAGCGTCACGTACAGTATATGGGGCGTCCCAGAAACGATCACCGAAGCGTTCGGTTCCACCACGCGCACCAAAAAAGAGACCTTCGACGCTGCTGGCCGCGCGCTCACGAGCGAAGTTGCCTCTTCCAGTGACACGCCACTGCCGAAGGTCACAAATGAATACAACTCGAGCACGGGCGCGCTTGAAAAGCAGAGCACGACTACCGAAGAAAAAACGAAGACAATCACAAGCATCGCCAATCGCCTCGGGCAATTTGAAAAATATACTGACGCCGATGGAGTCACTTCGACTTACAAATACGACGAAGACGGGCGACCGTCGGAAGTCAACTACGGCGAAGTGGACGGCGCCAGCGCGAGTCAAATCTACGCCTACGACCCCACGACTGGTGCACTGAGCAGTCTCTATGACACCACGGCTGGCACGTTCACGGCGAAATACGATGCAGAAGGCAAACTCAGCAGTGAGACCTACCCGAACGGAATGAAGGCTAGCTACACGCGCAGCAGCGTGGGCGAAAGCACAGGTATTGAATATGTCAAGACGACGCACTGCACGAGCGGCTGCACGTGGTTCAGCGGCACGATCACGCCGGCGATCCACGGTGAAACGATGAAGCAGACGAGCAGCCTCGCCGAAGAGCCCAGCTACACCTACGACGCGGTCGGCCATCTGACAGCAGTGCAGGAAGTGCCCAGCGGGAAAGGCTGCACGACCCGCCTGTATTCCTACGACGAAGAAGGCGACCGGACAAGCGCGACCACGCGCGAACCGGGGCTCGGCGGCGCATGCGCGAGCGAAGGTGGAACCCGCGAAGCCCACATCTACGACGCGGCAGGGCGCCTCGCAGACGCCGGTGTCAGCTACGACGCCTTCGGGAACCTAACGGCGCTCCCTGCTTCAGACGCCGGCGGTCACGAACTGAACAGCACCTACTACGTCGACAACCAGTTGGCAAGCCAGGAACAGCAGGAAGAAGGAAAAGCAAAGATAATCAACCTAAAGTACGACCCAGCTGGTCGCGCCCGTGAAACTCTCGTCACCAGCAAACCGGCGGCCATCTCCCACTACGCGGGTGGTGGAGAAGCGCTCACTTGGACGACCGAAGGAGCGTCCATCTGGACGCGGAACATTCCCGGCATCGATGGGAGCTTGTGCGCCACGCAGGCCAGTGGACAAGCGCCGGTCCTACAGCTGCACGACCTACAGGGCAACATCGTCGCGACGGCAGCTCTGAGCGAAACCGAAACCAAACTTCTCTCTACCTACAACAGCACCGAGTTCGGCGTACCCCAATCCGGCGGGGGCACGCCGAAATATTCGTGGCTCGGGGCGTCGGGCCTCAAGAGCGAACTGCCGAGCTCCGGCATCATCACGACCGGCGAAGGCTCGTATGTGCCTGAGATCGGCAGATCGCTGCAGAGCGAACCGGTCGCGTCGCCCGGCGCGTTCCCAAACGGCGCGGCCGGAGTCGGCGTGGTCCAAGCGACGTATCTTGATGCCGCCGCTGAACAGTTCAAAGCCATCGCCCTCGAACAAGAAGCCGCATATGAAGTGGCGGCGAGACGAGAAGCGGAAGAAAATGCGTTCTGGGAAGAGTGTCCAGCCAGTGAGTGCCACGTCGACGGGCCGGGGGAAGGGAACTGTGAAGTTAATTGCGTAGAGGAAGTAGAGGATCCGAGCGTACTGCTCACAGTTACGGAGTCGTTCGCCGTTGCCGCCGTACTGCGCGAGGGAAAGAACATCGCCGAGGCGCTGAGTCACTTGAAGATCCCGGCTCTTGCCGCGCAGCTAATCAACGCGCTAGCGTCCCTAGCCGAGCCCGCCCTCAGCGGACTGGCACTGGGACTCGAAACGTGCTATGGGGCACTTAAAGGCTCGACTCCTGGAGCGGGCAAGTGTAAGCTATGGCTCAATTTGGCCTTCAACTGGCCTCCGGTAGAAGCTGGCGTAGAAATTTGCTGGAAGAAGGAAGAATGGCGGAAAAACAAAAAGCGCCTTACATATCCATATTGCCGGAGCGAGTATGGATGGCCTGCTTAATCGGCCGCAATGCCCCATGTTCGTGGTCGCACGATGTCCTTGCTTCGTAACGGCGTATCCGGGATGAGAGCCCGGCGTCGAGCATCTAGTCGCGTGTTCGTCGCGGTGCTGTTGGCGGCGGCGAGTCTCATGGCCTCAACACCCGCCCATGTGGGTGGCGCCGGGCTACCGGCGAATGATCACGCAGCGACCGCGACCTACCTGAGGGCATCCCTTGCTCAGGCGCACGCCGGTCAGAGGGCCGTCAAGATGGGGACGATTGCGTTGAGACTCTTTGTTGCCGACGTAGGGAGAGAATGCGGTGGCATACTGACGGACGTGCCGAGCCTTGGTGCACGTCGTGGGCAGGTAGAAGAAGCCATCGTCGGAGTCCTGACCGTCAAGCTGACCAGGTTCGCAGCACCCGAGAACGTGCGTTTCAGCCATGCGGTCCGTTTCCTGAAATGGACAAGTCAGACACTGACACGCAGAGTCTCCGCGTTTGCGACTGCGGTCGCAGAAGGCGCAAGCGCGATGTCGGTGGAACTCCCCATATGTGCCACGCTCCGCACGTGGGCAGACGGCGGCTTTAGGACACTGCCGAACGCTTTGTCTCAATTCAGTGGGCAACTCGAACGCGCGGCGCGGAAAAGGTCGGAGCCTCTCGAAAGGCAGGAACAGACTATCCTCTCTCTACTGTGGCTACACGAGACGTCTGGGCAACGGTCCGCTGCGCGCCGGGCTAGGCGCCAGACTGATGCGACCGCGGCAGAGGCCGTCGGGGTCTTGGCGCGAGCTAAGCTCGAGTTGTTCCGAGCGCTCGGGATAAATCTCTAAGGCCTTGTTGGAGCCCGTGGGCGGGCCCCGCCGGCTAACGGCGACGCTTGTCCGCACTAATGCTGGGTAGCGGCACCTCAAGGAGGAACTGCGGGCTTGAGGTGAGTCTGGTGAGCCGAGCCCGTGCGTACGGGTCCTCGTCACGCTCATGCGCCGCCGCCATGACTTGCTGGAAACAATCTGACTGTTCATCAGCAACATACCCGACACGCTGGCGACCGACATGGACCGCTAGGGTCGTCTCGCCTCGTGTCGGCGCGTGCTCGTAACTCAGCCAGGCCTCCAACTCCCGGGTGCTTCCGAAACCTGCTGGGCTGCTCCGCCAAATCCGCTCGAGCGTGCTTGCACCGCCCGGACCAAGACGGATCGGCGTCCACCGATCAGTGCGTCCGACGAGGGGGAAGGCAGCGCGATCTGGCGGCAGGAACGACTGAGCCACGGGGCCCTGCTGAGAGGTATCCAGGCGGTTGGCAGCTTGTTGCGTAGGCGATCGGCTGAGAGCACGTAGATCGCCCACGAAGTTCCAGAGGAGGCGGGCCGTCCCAAAGGGGCGCCGCTCGGCGATCAGCACGCCAACAGCGTGGTCGAGGGACGTTGGCGACAGTGACAACCCGCGAGCATCAAGCTCACGTTCCAACAGTTCCTTCACTTCACCGTGGTTTCCAGTCGACCGGCGGGAACGAACTGCGTCAAGGGCGTCGCGCTCGGCGCGCGCGCGACGGTAAGCTGCCGAAAAGCGCACAGATGCCTCTGCCTGCGGGGGGTCTAAAGAGTTTTCTGCGAGCTGCCATCGGGGTGGGCTAGCAGGAATGGTCAGCTTTCCCTGCGAGTCGATCAACCGGCGTAGTTGACGAGCGAACCTGCGCAATTGACGTGTATCGCCGTGGCAGTCGTTTTCGCGACAGTCTTCCAGGCAGCGCTGAGCCTCTTGGTACCGTCCGGCGCCGGCTAGGAGCGCCGGAATCAGTTCCGACTCGCTACGGGGATACTGGGGTTCCCCGGCGGTCGTGTCTGCTATCTCCGCTGCGTAGACGACGAGCATGCTTTCGGCGAACGGCACTGCGCCACCCTGGTAGAGGAGCGTAATGAGCGAGTCGAGATCGGCTCGATCCTCCCAGTCGTAGGATGTCGGCAGGAGCGTGAGCTCGCTCGCGATTGAAGATGTATCTGTTGCTGAGAGGGTCACAACCCGGGCTGGCTCCCTGAGTATCGCGCCGGACACCGGAGATCCGGCGAGAGAGACCAACAACTCTTGAGCCGGTTGATAGTCGAGTCCCACGCGGCCTACGACAGAGACGGAGCCTGAACGTTCTCGCACCCAGGGAAAGATGGCTGTAGCAACGAACTGATCCCTGAGGGGCTTGGCAAATCGCCCGACATCCGCTCTAGCTTCGCAAAGCGGCTGAACGCCCGTCCAACCAGAGTCGGACATACGAACGGCGATCGCTCTCGAAAGCTCGGCGAGTGAGCGGGCTTGTGCGCCGTCCCGAGACACGGACAGATTGTGCCACGTGGGACCTTCTAGTCCACAACCAGCGCGAACCCGGACCCGGCACAACAGTCGAGTACGGCGTTCCGACCACGGGCACTGGACTACCAACCTTGACTGCGACCGAAGCGGCAAAGTGGGGTCAGACGGATATCAGGTTTCTTGAGTTCGACTTCGCGAACGCCAGGCCCAGGCGTCACGCTCAACGAGATCCTGATCCGCCCCACGGGACAGTCGCTCTGATCCCAAGGCACACGACTACCAGGGAGAACCGACCGTTCCCCATACCAGGGGGCAGCGTTCGGTCTCCTGCGGGATACTTCCGCATGATGTCCGAAGGGTCCACGACCCGCGACCCGGTCGAGCTTGTGCGAGGCATCCTCGAGGCGGCCAACCGGGAAGATTGGGATGCGATCCTCGCTCTCTACGCTCCCGACGCCGTGTGGGATACAGACGGCATGGGCACGTTCGAGGGTCCAGCGGCGATTCGCGGGTTCTGGGAAGACTAGTGGTCCTGCGCCGCGCTCAGACCGAGCCATCCGAGAAGAGAGGGTGCTCAATGAGACCATGGGGTCATGCTACGGCAGGTCGGTCGGCATCGAGATAGCGATGGGAGAGCCGGTCGCCGGGGTAGACTTCGGCACAGAGTGTTGGCAACGAGGGGCCAAGTCCTTACGGGGGAACGGCGGCCATGAACGCGGTCCTCGCTGAGGAGATGATCGAGCGCGCCGGCCGCGTGTTGATCGACGCCGCGCCGGCACCGGCGAGAGTGATCCTCTTCGGGTCGCACGCTCGAGGAGACGCGGACGAGGGGAGCGACTTCGACTTCTTGGTCATCGAGCTCGAGCCGCAGGACCGCCTCGCGGAGGCCGTCAGACTCCGCCGTGCCCTTGGGGACTTTGGCGCACCGGTTGACGTGGTTGTCATGGACGCCGCCCTCGCCGAGCGGCGTTCGAAGGTTCGAGGCACGATGGTCGATCGCGCGCTGCGCGAGGGACGCGTTGTCGCCGAGTCCTGAGCAGGTCGAGTACGCCGAGATGCTGCTGCGCCGGGCTAACGGCGACCTCTATGCCTGCCGTGCGCTCGCTGGAGATGCAGCGGTCGACGACGGAGTGATCGGCTTCCACGCACAACAGGCGGTTGAGAAGGCTCTGAAGGTCGTGCTCGTGCTCAGCGATGTTGAGCTTCCGCGAACGCACGACCTTCAGTTCATCGTGGGCCTGCTCCGTCAAGCGGGAGTCAGTCTTCCCGAGCCCTTCCCAGACACGGCATGGCTGACGCCGTGTGCAGCCGAATGGCGATACGACGAGCCGATAGCACTCGATCGTGCCGCCTCGCTCTCGATTGCGGACCTGACCGTCGGCTGGGCTGCAGGGTTGCTTGACGAGGCCGGCGCCGGATAGCTCCGCCAAGGTTCCATTCAAGGTTCCGTTTTGAGCGAATCCCGTGCCAATTAACCCGAGCTAACCCCAGCAAACACGGGCCATCGGGCCCCACCTGATCCCCCTTTGGCGACCTCATAACCTGAAGGTCGCGGGTTCGAATCCCGCCCGGTAGATGCACCTGCGACGTGCCGACGCTAATGCGGAAAACTAAAGCCTTAGCGGGAGACGGCCGATCGGTTCGTTATGAGGCTTTCCCGGCGGCTTGCGCTCGTTCCAGCGCTGCTAGCAATCACCTTGCTGTGTGACGTGGCCCCGGTAGTGGCCGCGCCGACCATGACCGAGTTCCCCTTGCTCACCGGCGGCCGCAGTCCGGCCGGGATCACTGCGGGGCCCGATGGCAACGTCTGGTTCGCCGAGAGCGCCGGCTCGGGCGGCATCGGCCGGATCACGCCCGCAGGAACGATCACCGAATTCACCTCGGGGGTCAGCGGGCCAGCGGAAGGGATCGCGCTGGGTTCGGATGGAAACCTGTGGTTCACCGAGCCATCGCAGGAAAAGATCGGCCGGATCACCCCCTCCGGAACGGTCACGGAGTTCACGGTTCCAAGCGGCCTGCTCAGCTCGGCAAAGCCCGCCGGAATCGCGGCGGGTAGCGATGGGAACCTATGGTTCGCGATCTCTTCGAGCCAGGGCGGCATCGGGCGAATCACGCCCACGGGAACGATCACCGAGTTCACGAGCGGCCTGACGTCGGGCAGCAAACCGCAGGGAATCGCCGCGGGTCCCGACGGCAACCTGTGGTTCACCGAGACGGCAAGCCCCGCCCGTATCGGACGGATCACCACGGTTGGGACGATCACTGAGTTCTCGGCCGGACTGACCGCCAACAGCAAACCGCAGAGCATCACCGCGGGGCCGAACGGCAACCTCTGGTTCACCGAGGAAACTAACCCCGGACGGATCGGGCGAATCACCACCTCCGGGGCGATCACTCAGTACGAAACCGGCCTGACGACAAACATCAGGCCCGAAGGGATCACGGCCGCCAACGACGGCAACCTGTACTTCACGGAGTTCAACAACCCCGGCGAGATCGGCAAAATCACGACTGCTGGAGTAATCACGCAGACGGCGACGCCAACAAACAATAGCCAGCCGCTGGGGATCACGACGGGCCCCAACGGCAACGTCTGGTTCACGGAGGTCGCCAACGGCGGCAAGATCGGCACGCTGACCGTTGCGCCGAGCGTAGGAGCAGCCACCTCCTCCAACGTCGCCGAGCAGACCGCAACGCTTGCGGCTCCCGTGGGAGCCAACTCGCAAGCGACCGAATACTTCTTCCAGTACGGGCCGACCAGCGAATACGGCGCACAGACCTCGACGGCGTCGGCCGGCAGCGGCGCCACGCCCGCCGTCGTGTCCGCGAATGCCGTTGGGCTCTCGCCGAGCACGAGCTATCACTTCCGCGCGGTGGCGACGAACGCCAGCGGCACGACCTATGGCCCGGACCAGACCTTCACGACGGTCTTGCCACCCTCGGCCGACACGCTGCCGGCCACCGGTGCGACGCTCACCGGGGGAACCTTGCACGGATCGATCGATCCGCAGGGGCAGGCGACGACCTATCACTTCGACTGGGGCACCACCACCGCCTATGGAAGCCAGGCGCCGCTCGCCGACGTGAGCGTCGGCTCAGACAGCAGCGAACACGCCGTCGAACAGACCCTCGGCGAACTCACGCCGGACACCGGCTACCACTTTCGCGTCGTCGTGAGCAACTGCGGCGGCTGCGCGGAAGGGACCACCTACGGGCCGGATGAGACGTTCACGACCGCCCCGGCGCCGCTTGCGCTGACCGAATCGGCGCAGGCCGTGGGGCAGAGCATCGCGACGCTCGCGGGCTTGGTCAACCCCCAAGGCGCTGCGACGACCTACCACTTCGATTGGGGCACGAGCACCGCGTACGGCAACCAAGCGCCCATGATCGACGACGCCGTCGGTTCCGATAGCACTGAGCACTCACTCGCTCAGGCGCTAACCGGGTTGACGCCGGGCGCGACCTACCACTACCGCATTGTCGCCAGCGACTGCGAAGGCTGCGCCTCGGGCACGACTTACGGCAGTGACGAGACGTTCACCACCCTGGCCCTTCCCGATTCCCTAACTGTCTCTGTGCCGACTGTGACGAGCTCGCCGAGCCTGAGCACATCGCGTCCGCCGACAACCGCACCACCGGAGATCGGAAAGACTGCGGTCGCGGGCGCGATCTCGGGTGTCGTGCTCGTCCGCCTGCCGGGCGGCACCGGGCTCGTGCCGCTCGGGCCCTCGCAGAACATCCCGATCGGGTCGGTAATCGACGCGCAGCACGGTGTCGTCCGCCTGACGACCGCAGTCAATGCGGCGGGCAAGCTTCAGAGCGCGACGCTGTGGCACGGGTCTTTCGTGGTCGGGCAGCGTCCCGGAGCCGGCATGACGACGTTCACGCTTCCGCGTCCGTCGGGCTGTGGCGCCGTCGCCCGGCACGCTCGCACCTCCGTGGCGAGTACGGCCCGAGCCAAGGCGCCGCCGACCCTTTGGGCCAAGGACAACCACGGCCAGTACAGCACGCGCGGTCAGAACAGCGTCGCAACCGTGCGTGGCACCTACTGGGAGACGACCAACCGCTGCGACGGAACGCTCACGACGGTCAAGCAAGGTCTCGTCAGCGTCCGCGATCTGCATCGCCACCGCTCGGTGCTCGTGCGAGCGGGTCACAGCTACCTGGCAAAGCGCTAGCAAGGCGAGCGCTGACGCGCGTGAGGCGTCTGAGCCTGACCCCGAAGACACTGGCAGTCGCCGTAGCGGCCGTCGTTGCGATGACCGGTGGCCTCACCGCTTACCTCGCGGACGCATGGCCGCGCCTGGAGAACGACACGATCGACCTGCGCTTCAGCGCGCGCGGCGCGTCAAAGGCGCCGGGTGTGGTCGTCGTGGCGATCGATGACGAGACGTTCTCCGAGCTACGCCGACAATGGCCGTTCCCGCGCAGGCTGCACGCCGCCGTGATCGATCGTCTAGCTAGTGATGGCTCACGCGCGATCGCCTATGACGTGCAGTTCACCGAGCCGACCGACAAGCGCGATGACCTGGCGCTCTACGAATCGATCGCGCAGTCCAAGACGCCGGTCGTGCTCGCGACGACGGAAGTCAACGCTTCCGGGCAGACCAATGTGCTCGGCGGAGAAGAAGCGCTCAAACATGCGCACGCGGTTGCGGCCGCAGCCAATCTGCCTGCTGAATCCGGCGGAGTGATCCGTCGGTATCCCTTCTCGCTGCTCGGCCTGAAGGGCTTTGCCGTCGCGACGAGCCAGTCCGCCGGAGTCGCAATCGCGCGCTCGCGCTTCTCCGACGACCGCGCGCTGATCGACTTTCGCGGCCCGCCGGGAACGATCCCGACGGTCTCCTACGCCGACGTGCTCGAAGGGCGCATTGAGCCCCAAGTCTTCCGAGGAAAGATCGTCGTCGTCGGCGCGACATCCGCCACCTTGCAGGACGTCCATCAGACCTCCACCACATCGGCCAGCCCGATGGCGGGACCGGAGATCCAAGCGAACGCGATCTGGACGGCGCTGCACGACAATCCGCTCCAGCCGGCTCCCGGACGGCTTGCGCTGATCGCGATCATCCTCTGCGCCCTGATGGGGCCACTGGCTTCACTGAGGTTCCGGGTCTTCGCCTCACTGTTGCTGGCCGCTGTCGTTGCGGCAGGCTATGTGCTCATAGCCCAGGCTGCGTTCGACGCCGGCACCGTGCTCGTGCTCACCTATCCGTTGGCGGCATGGGGGTTGGCGGCTATCGGCACCGTCGCGGCGAACTACGTCGGCGCCTTCATCGAACGAAACGCCTTTGCACGCCAGTTGCGCGAAAGCCAGCTCGAGCTGATCCAGCGCCTCGCCCAAGCCGTCGACACGCGCGACACCGAGACAGGAGAGCACATCCAGCGCATCGGCCGGCTTTCCCAGCAGCTGGCCCTGCAGATCGGCTGGAGCGCGGAGGAGGCCGAGATCCTCCGCCACGCAAGCGCGATGCACGACATCGGCAAGATCGGCATTCCCGACCACATCCTGCTCAAGCCGGGAAAGCTCGACCCGGAGGAGTGGGAGGTCATCAAGGCGCACACCACGGCCGGCGCGCAGATTCTCGCCGACTCGTCTAACCCGCTTGTCCAGATGGCGCGCGATATCGCGATGTCCCATCACGAGCACTGGGACGGGAGCGGCTACCCCGCCGGCTTGAAGGGGGAGGAGATCCCGATCGCGGCGCGCATCTGTGCAGTTGTTGACGTCTACGATGCGTTGCTTGCCAAGCGCTCCTACAAGGAGGCATGGACCAACGAGCAGGCGCTCGCCGAGATCCAGCAAGGCAGCGAAACGCACCTCGATCCAACGCTCGTTGCGGCGTTCCTCGCGCTCGCGCAGCAACTCAACAAGATAGTCGCACATCCGCACACCGCACACAACGCTCCACAAGAGCCGCTAGCGCTGGCTGCCAAAAGTGCCCGGCATGCCGCACGAGGGTCATGAGCCCGTAGCCCCGGTTAGGGCGTTTTTCTAGAGAGGCACAATCCCGCCCCCGCTATGACCCCGTTAGCGACGAGACTCGCAAGGTCGCCGAGATCCGAGGTTGTACTGAAGGCGCTCGATACGAGCGCCTTCAGTCGTATCTCGGGCTTGTTTCGGTCTAGCTCGATGCCGAATTGGAAGGCTTCGTAGACGCTGGGCGTAGCTCTGGGTCGGCTTTGGCGAGTGCCTTTGAGAGGTTGGGAGGGAATCGAGTACGGCGCACGCCTCGTCTAGATCAATGCCGATCCGCTCGCGTTGTACGAGGTCGAGTCGCGCGAGTGCCGTCTTGGATTGCTGTCGTTCGTCCTTCGGCGCGAAGGTGTCCACCTGGACTCGGCCTGAATCCGGCGCCGCGCACCTGAGCTATGCCTCGCAAATCGGCTCTTCTGGCTCGGGCAACGGCCAATTCTCGGCGCCGATCAACGTGGCGTTCGACGGCGAAGGCAACATCTGGGCAACGGGCCTCGGCAATAACCGAATCGAGAAGTTCTCCTCCAAAGGTGCCTGGATCGCCTCCTACGGCACGCTTGGCTCAGGCAATGAACAGTTCAGCTCGCCCGGAGGGATCGGTATCAACCAGACCACGGGCAACGTGTACGTAGCCGACACCAATAACGCGAGGATCCTCGAGCGCTCCACTTCGGGGACGTTTATCAAGAAGTTATGGCGAGAGCTCTTCGAGCTTGGGGGTCGGAGTCCCCGCGAAGGGTCGCGAGTTATACGGTCAGCTTTCGGATGGACGATGGCGGCGGGCCCATCGGGTGAAGATCACGGCTTTCAGATCCAGACCGAGAATATCCGCGGCAGTCTTCACGGAGGCGATCAGGGTGTGCCGGGCCAGTATCTCTTCTTCGAGGTCGAGGACGCCGAGGCGGCTGCCGGCCGCGTCAGGCAGCTCGCCGATGGGAGTATGGGGCAAGCGCCAGTGGCAGCGAAGGATTACGCGCTGCCTGAGAGGTGGCGAGAGCGTCATCGCCAAGAGGGCCCCTGTCGCCGCTCGCGCTACGCGTAGAGCTCCTCGGCGCCGGCCGCGTGGAGCTGTTGCATCCGTTCCAGCAACGACGGACCTTGCGCAGCTCGAGACGCGTCCGGGATCAGGGCAACCCGCATCTCTCCCTCCGAGTCGATCTGCAGGCTCACGAGTCCAGCGGCAGCCATCGCGTGCAGCTCGTCGAGTAGCGTCGGGCATTCGGTGTCCGTTGGGAATGGCCGAGTCCGCACCTGCGCGAGCATCTCACGCCGCCTTGCGCAGACGTGGCTCGAGGACGATCCCGACGACTGGCAGATTGTCGAGCAGCGGATCGAAGGCGTACCGCATGGCAGTCTCGTCGCCGTCGATCGCGTAGACGTTGCCCTGCCGGTACCGGAGGGCGACAGGCAGGTCTGCAAGCGACCGGCTGAGGCTTCGGTGCAGTCGCGCTGAGCTGGCGCTGTCGCGAAGCACCTCTGGGCTTGCGTTCGCGATCACGATCGGCTCGTTGGGAGTTGAGATGAAGCGAGCTTCTAGATACATCCGGATCTCCTTCGGTCGATTCCTGGGGTCTAAGCACGAGAGATATCTACGAGACCACGAGACATACCCCTCTTGCTAGCGGTAGAAGCTAGGAGAGAGGTCGGACAGACGGTTGGCGGCATCGGCGCAGCCGGTCTGCGCCGAGGGGGCTCTAAAGCAGGTGGCGAGCGGCTAAAAAAGCTGTGGATAACCCAGAAGTGGCCGCTAGTTGCGGAAGAAAGTCGAGATGCAGAAGTGTTGCTAACAGACCTGCCAACAAGGCCTAGCTCATAGGGCTAGTTATCCCCAGCTTGCCCACAGGGGCGAGGCAGCGCGAGCTGTCGTACCGACGCCGCGATTCGCTACCAATAGCCCATGGCAACTGCCCCTTCACCGAGCGCAGCCCTGGTACGTACGGCCCGCAGCGAGATCGATCGCGTCCAGCGTCAGATGTCGACCGTCCAGCAGAGGCGCGATGCGCTTCGAGCCCAGCTCGCGGAGGTCGACGCTGAGCTGGAGACATACGTTCGCCGCGTGCGACTTCTCGAAGAGCTCGTGTTCGTCGAGCAGGCCGAGCCGACCACGGACGTCGCCGGCGCTCGGGCACGATCTGTTCGGCGGGCGATCAAGGGAACTGAGCTCAGGCGCGTGGCTGGGCGCCAGCTTTGGGATGCGCAGGGCGAGCAGGAGGTGCACTATCGCGAGTGGTTCGAGCGACTTATCGCCGCCGGCTACGCGATCGGCGGCAAGGACCCGCTCGCGAGCTTCCTTACCAACATCCGCGACTCCCCCGCCGTGGCTCGCGGATCCAAGCAGGGCTACTACAAGCTGGACCCCGGTAGCGTTAGCCCACTAGAGCAGCAGCTCAGCGAAGTTCAGGCAGAGCTCGCCGACGTCGACCGGTCCATCGACGTTGCCTACGCAGATGTGGAGCGGTCCACGCGAATCGATGCGTTGCGGCAACACCGGTCCCATTTGCGCCAAACGATGAAGCGCGTTGAAGCCAGACTCGATGAGGTGCGCTACGTCTTTCAGGACGGGCAGGACGGTGACGAGCAGCGGAACCTCGACGCCGCCGGCGCCGCAGCGCCACTGCGCGCCGCCTGATCGGCCCGGGGCGCTCGGCGCCCGCCCACACTTTGCGTGGACACCCCTTAATGAGCGATCGCTACACCCGCAGACGCTAAATAAGCGTTGCGCCTTTATCGCTTAGTAAGCTCGTCCTGTGGTAAGTACCTCACGATCCTCAACGACGGGACCGAAACCGAATAGCTCGTTCCGGGTTGGGGCTTGACTCGGCGGCGAGCGCCTACTGATAGCCGGCGGCGCGGAGCGCGGTAACGGTGACCATTAGCGTTTCCGGCGTGGTACTAAGCGCCCGGAACCCAAACCGCCCGTAGAACGCCGTCGCGCTTTCGTTGGCAGCGTGCACGACCACGGCGCGAACGGCTACCTCCTGAGATGCGCGGACCACGCGAACGAGCGCGTCATTGAGCAGTGCGGCGCCGATCCCTTGACCCTGCTGGCCGACATCGACAGCTAGACGAGCAAGGATCGCGACCGGGATCGGAAAGTGCTGCGAGAGCCCCTTGCTGGTCTCGGACGTCGCTTCGTGATGATCGAGCTGGCCAGCGAGGAGTGCGTAGTAGCCGTACACGCGCCGGTCTGTGGTTGCGGCGACGAATGTTCGTGCTGCGTCTCGACGCTGGTTCTGACCCGCGTAACGCACCAGCCACCGGTCGAGCGGCTCGTTGCCGCAGCTAAAGCCAGTGACGTCATGGTGAGCGGAGTCGTAGCGTTCGGTGCCGGCGAAGCCAGCGGTCACGCGCGCTCGCGCAGTTGGCGCAAGCGCGCGACCGTGTCCTGATCAACCGCGTCCAGAGCGTCTAGGAAGCGCGCCGCCTCGTCCTCGCTGAGCACAATCTGCTGCTGGTCGGCAAGCACCTCTTGGGCACGAACGCTGGCCGCGCGGCGGAAGAAGTCGCTCAGCGTCTCGCCCACCGCCGTTGCGGCGGCGCTGTCGAGCTGCCGCTCATCGTCCGTCAAACGAAGCTCAAGCCGTTGGGTACGCATAGACCATAATTGTACGGGCATCGTACGGCGACCGCAAGGGCAGTCGCTCGGTTCGCGGCAAAGGCCATCGTCACCAGATCCGCTCGTAGACCCAGCGCCGGCCGACCAAATCCCAAGCTCCCGAGAGCTGGATCACAGTCGCGGGTTTGTGTATCAATCCCGCGCCCGAATGCTCAGCCCTGGCTGAACCCGAGGAGCTGCTACGTCGCGACAGATGCCTGCGCGGAACGAAGCTCGGCGTCAAAGAGGCCTTCAACCGCGTCCAGCGAGGTGGGTTTGCCCGTAAACGACCCCTGGGCCATCGTGCAGCCCAATGCCTGGAGCGTGGTCATCTCATCCTCCGTCTCTACTTTCGTGGCGATTACCGTCAGCGAGAGGTCTCGCCCGAAGACCAGGATGGCCTCGAGCAACCAGCTGCGGTAGTCCTCGTCCTCTGAGGCGGCAAGCGAGCTGCGATCGACCTTCAGGACGTCGAGCGGCATCTGCTGCAGGTCGGAGTGGCGGGCGTACCCGCTGCCGCCGAAGTCGTCGATTGCGATACGAACGCCCAACTGCCTGATCTCTTGGAGCCGCTCGGCGCTCGCGCTGAGGTCACGCATGATGGTTGTCTCGGCGATCTCGAGTGTGAGCAACGAGGGCTCTATCCCGGACTGCTGCAACGCTCGCCGAACGTCGGTGAGGAATCCGTCTCGATTCAACTGGTTCGCAGAGATCTCCAGCGAGATGCCGACCCGATGGCCCGCCACGTTCCAGGCGGCGGCCCGGGTGCAGGCCTCCTCGAGCATCCAGCGGCCGATCGGCACGATCTGCCCGCTTTCCTCTGCCAGCGGCATGAAGTCTCCCGCAGGCAGGACGCCCTTTTTCGGGTGCACCCAGCGGATCAGCGTCTCGAGGCCTACGACCCTACGAGTTCTCAGGTCATAGATCGGCTGATACAGCAGGAAGAACTGCTTCTCTTGCAGCGCGGTGTTCAGCTCATCCTCAAGTACCGCACGGCTCTCGATGATCGTGCGCATATTTGCGTTGAAGAGCGTGTAGCGGTCCTTGCCCGCGGACTTGGCGGCTGTCAAAGCGAGCTGTGCGTCGCGCAGCAGGTCGTCGTGACCTGCATATCGGCCGAAGGCCACGCCGATGCTCGCGGTTGAGAAGAAGCGAGGCCCAAACTCATCCAGCTCGATCGGCTTGTGCAGCGCCTCGATCATCCGGCCCGCCAGTGAGTCGAGTCGCACCCCGCGGGCCGCCGACTCGACCAGCACTACGAACTTGTCTCCGCTGAAACGACCGACCGTGTCCTCGGCTCGCACCACGCCCACGAGCCGTTGTGCGAAAATCTTCAGAAGCTGATCGCCGGCGGCGTGCCCGAGCTTCTCGTTAATTTGCTTGAACCAGTCGATGTCGATGAGCAGCGCCCCCGCCAGCATCCCCGACTGTCGCCCCGTGCGCGCGACCATCCGCTCGGCACGGTCCAGTGTCAGCGCGTGGTTGGGTAGCCCGGTAAGAGCGTCGTACAGGTCTGAGTGCGGCAGCTTGCGGATCTTGGGTGTGCCCCCACGTGCGCGGCCGGTGCCAAGGACGAAGATCAGCAGACCAGCCAGTGCGCTAAGCACAATTCCGCCGATCAACAGCGCGAGTGCATTTGCGTCTGAGAACATGCTCGCCTTGGCGGGAGAAGGTCCGAGGGTTCGCAAGGTCCATCCGCTGTGGAGGTTGAATGTCCCGCTCGATGCGTCCAGCGGCGAGCTGCCGCCGCCGGCGACTACGCTCGAGGATCTGGTCCGGTGGTGCAGGCTGGCCGCGTAATGCGGGTGGCCCAGAAGCGCCTGTCGCAGCATGACCCCAGGCACCAGCACCTCGCGCAGCCACCCCACGAACGCCGCTCTGCGCCCCGTCAGGGTGGCGGGACGTGCGTTTCCTCGGTACACGGGGGTGAACACACTCAGCCCTTGTCCTCGCTTTGCCGAAGCCGAGGCGTAGATGCTCCGACCCGAGTCTCGAGACGACAGCAGGCCAGGCGTCAGCTTGCAATGGTCGAGTCCCTTGGGCGCACGCTTGCGAGCGCTCCTTGAGAGTTCAGCCGCTGCAAAGCAGTAGTACGGACGTACACCTGCAGGAACTGCCTGAAGCACGTCCGGAACTGCTTGCAGAGCGCCGCCGCGGGTGGCGCCATGTTCGGATGGCGAGGAGGGCGATTGCACCGGCTTGGTCGCACCGCGCGTGGTCTGCGCCTCAAATGGGGTGAGCTCCGGTGCTCGGACGAGCGTCACGAGGCCGAGCTTTTCGAGCTCGGGGTAACTGCGGAGCGCTTGTGCCCATTTCACCCAGGTTGTGAATTCCGCGGCTGAAGCGTTCGGATGACCGGCAAAGTAAGTGCTCGTGCTGATCACGAGGTCCTGCTCGTGCTGTATCGACTGCTTCAGTGCGGAGACGATTCCGGCTGTTGTGCGGGCGATTCCCGCTGAGGTCCGGGGGTATGCTCGGTCGACGTCGGCTGAGTTTGAGCGCGCCACGGCATGTGCTCCCAGCACTGACCCAACTATCCCCCCCGCCACACATAGGGCCGCCACAGCTGCCCATGCGCCCTTCCGGCCGTTGGCCAGACGCTTCAAGCGCTCGAGTCCGCCAGGTGAACTCGGTGCGGCCTTCGCTCGAGGGTCGTCGTCCGTGCTCTGTGGCTCGAGGTCCGAGGAAGCTGGGCTCGGTGCAGGCTGGGGCGCGTCGTGTGCATGCTGACCGGCCGAATAGACGGGAGCGTTGTCACCGTTGGGTCCCTGCCGAAGGATGTCATCGTCCGGCATGACGATCTCTTCCGTCCGACACTTCAACATAGAGGTCTATCTGCATAGTGACCGTGTCGGCCACTGGCTGGAAAAGGTTTAGCGGCGCAAAGCTGTCTGGCCACACCCCCGAGCAAGACCGTACGCGTTGCGCCAGTCGCTACCTACCGGTGCGCTCGCGGTGCTTGCAACCCGGCCAGCAGCAGGGTCGGCGCTGGCCTTCCTCGAGCTCTTCCCGTGTACGCCGAATGCGGCGCTCGCGGGTAGTCGCCTGCTTGGCATCCTCGACCCAGCAGATGAACTCGTTGCGGGCCAAGGGCGTGATGTCCTTCCAGGCATCGAGTGCCATGGCGTTGGCGATCAGCGCCTCACGCAGGTCCCTGGGAAGTTTATGCACGACCCCGCCGGGCAGTCTCTGGCCGCTCACAGGTCCATGGTATTGAGCGGGCACGCCCGCGACAGAGTGGCTTCGATTCTCGAAGGCTCTTCAGCTGTGGTCCTCTATCGACCGAGAGTGAGCACGCCGGTCGTGCTGATCGCGGGCTGCGCCGTCGGCGTGAACTGAACCCGGCTCGTCAGCTTCAGCTTGTTCGCGTGAGCAAGAAGCAACCGGCGACCTGCACGCGTGAGCCCAATCTTGACTTTGCCCGCGCCTGGGCCGGCGAACTTTGCTTCTCCTTGCGCCACCAGCACGGGCCTGAGCTTGCCCTTCTGTGCCACGTGAGCACCGCGCGGCACCTGCCACCACTGAATCACCAATGTCCCCGGCTCGGACGAGCTGAAGGCCAGCATCAGCCCCCCTTGCTTGAGCAGCGCCCCGATCTTGGCGGCTTTCCCACTCGGCGTTAGCGCGCCATGGATGGCGGACTTGAGCGCTGCCGTCGCCGCCTCTTCACTTTTCTTGTTGGCGGCCCTCTCTTCTTCCTGACGCTTGTTCGCTGCCGCGACTTCCTCTTCATGTTGTTTTTCGCTGCGGCTTCTTCCTGCTGTTTTTTAGCCGCTGCCGCGGCGGCGGCTTTCGCTTCTTCGTCGCGTTGCCGCGCTTCTGCTTCGTGTTGTTTGGCTTCAACTTCCGCCGCCGTGATCGCCCTTATCTCGATCGGCACACTGGGGTGGACCGTGATCGCAGTCGCCACCCCCGTGGTGACCCATCCGGTCCCTTCTCGGTTGCCTTCAGGCGTCGCTTTGAGTTTTTCGCCGGCCGCGCTTTCGTATTCATCGGGCGTCTGCATCGCGTTCGACTCCGTCAGCGTTGCCGTAAACGATGACGCCGCTTCGTTGAGCGGGGTTATCGAGGAAAGGAACGGACCCCGCGCTTCGGTCAATTGACCCCCGCATTTGAAGGACATGTAGATGCCGCCGCCCGGATTCAGAAGGATGCCGACTTCGTGTTTGGCCTGATCGAGGTACACGAGTTCCGCAGCGATTTGACCCGTCCTGATTTCTTCTGGATTGGCGCCTTCCGATTTGCATTCGGCTTCGACGGTAGAGCCGGTCTGCGCGACGCAGCCCGTGAACTCGTATTTGGAGACGGTCGAGCGTAGCCCCGTGATTTCCCCGTCCCCAGTCGAGCCGGTGCAATGCACGACCTTGGTAAAGCCGGCCAGTTCCGCGATCACCGGCCCACCTTCCGTGGTGAAGCTGACCGGCGAGCTCCCGCCGGGCGTCACGAATTCAAGCACCGGCGAGGCCGCGCTCGCGCCGGCAGGCGCGAGCAGCGCCGTAAGAGCGATGATCGCCGAGGCGGCGAGAACAGTCCAACGTACCCTCACGGCATGAACCCCCGTCTAGTCATGGCCAGTACGCAACCTTGGGCGGCGCGGTCAGTCTACGGCGGGCGATATTAGCGCCGTCCGGTCCGTGACGCTAGTCCAAGATGTACATGATGACGTCTAGCTGCCAAGTAGCTTGGACTGTCCGGTATCCGAACTGCGCTCAGACGCGTCCGCTGGCCAGTCGTCCAACACCCGGCCATCCACCCCGGCGCCTGTGGGATCATGGCGGCAGGATTCCATTGCCTAGGTGGGGTCTAAAGGAATCAGGATGCGGCTGTCTCGACAACGTGGGTTGACTGGCATCGCGATCGCGGCCTCGCTCGTCGTTGCCCTCGTGATCGCGCCCGGTTCCTCTGCAGCACCGATTCTCGGCCTGGAAGGTCTGCCCAAGGTGCACGTCCAGGTCGGTGGCCTGGTCAACGTCGAAGCCGGACCGCTCCCCGCCAAAGTCGAAGTCGCGGGGCTTCCGCCGATCGAAACGCCGTCACCACCGCGCCTCGAAGCCCCATCGACGCCGCCCGTCGAAACGCCCGCCCTGCCCGTCGAAGTCCCGACGTTGCCCACGACGAGCACGCCGGTGCCGGCACCGACCGGCTCCACGAGCTCGCCAACGCCGACATCCAGCTCGACGGGCTCGGGGGCACGCGCGGTCGGCGCCGACACCCCTATCGCGAGTGGCGCCTCCACGCCGACGGGCAGTAACGCCAGTGGCACCGCGCCCGCAACCACGCAGATTGGGAGAGCTGCCCATGCCGTGCGCCGCCATGGGCAGGGCGCGGCCGGGTCGCCCGCGAACGGAGCGCGCGCCGCTGCCGGCACCGCGACGACCGTCGCAGCGACGAGCGCTCCCGCGCCGTCCCCGGCCGGCGCGCTCGCTCGGACCTCCGGAGCGCAGGGCGCTCACAAGACGTCCTCGAGCAACCCGCTCGAGGCGATCGGTCGGCACATCCCGTTCCCCGTCCCCGTGCCCGACTGGAGCAAGCCGATCATCCTCTTGCTGCTGCTGCTCGCGATCCTGTTCGCTGTGCGCTCGCGCCTGGCCACGCTGCGTGCGCGGCGGCTGGAGGGTCAGCGCGAGACGATGCTGAGCGATCTCGACGACATGCAGGCCGCGCTCGTTCCTGCGATCCCCGAGCGGCTCGGTGGACTGTCGGTGTCCGTTGCCTACCGGCCCGCCGACGGGCCGGCCGCCGGCGGCGACTTCTACGATCTGTTCGAGCTGGAGCCCGGCAGGGTCGCGATCGTGCTCGGTGACGTCGTCGGCCACGGCCGGCCGGCGCTCACTCAGGCCGCGCTGACCCGCTACACACTGCGCGCCTACCTGCAGGCCGGCCTCGAGCCGCGCGCCGCCCTCGCGCTTGCCGGTTCCGTGCTCGCCGCGCCCGGCGAGAAGCGATTTGCGACCGTCGTCGTCGCCGTCCATGACAGCGCCGTCGGACGCCTGACCTATGCCTGCGCCGGTCATCCTCCGCCGATCTCCATCGGCTTCGAGCTGCCAGAGCCGATCACCGTGTGCTGCTCGGCGCCGATCTGCTGTGACCTGCCAACCGGTCGCCGGCAGACGACCATCTCGCTCCCTGCCGGCGGCGGGCTGTGCTTCTTCAGCGACGGCTTGCCCGAGGCCCGGATCGGCGAGGAGCTGCTCGGGCGCGAGCGCCTCGTCGAGATCACGCGTGAGCCTGGTCCAGCGACAAGCGCTCCGGCACTGCTCGAGCGCATTCAGGGCGACGCCTCGGCAGCACCCGACGACATGGTCGCCTGCATCGTCTCCGCCGCTGCCGTGGTTCCAGCCTCATCGGGCGAGGCGCCCGCGGGCCGGACCGCCGCCCAGGTCGAGGAGCTCGAAGTGGACCGGCACGAGCTGGCGGAACCGCGCGTGCGCTACTTCCTCGCCGCCTGCGGGTTCGACTCCGCCGGAGTCACCTCGCTGCTGGCGCAGGCCGGCGAGATCGCCGGCGGCGGTGCCGCGCTGCTGCGCATCGAGCGCCCTCACTCGGGCGAGCCGACGGCCACCGTGAGCGCCGGTCGCGCGGCTCCCGACGCCGCCTCCGTGGGCGCCGAGGCGAACACCGGAGCCGTCGCCCCGGCGCTGACGCTGGTCACCGCTGGATGAGCGACCGCTCCGGATAGTCGGGCTGCGTCAGGCGCCCGCGGTTCGCCGACCCTAACCGCATCGCTAAGTTGAGTGCATGATGTTCGCCCTGCGCTACGTGCTCCCGGCGGCCGGCGTGATCGCCGGCCTGATCGTGATGGCCCTCGGCAGCGAAGCCGAGCTCGAGGGCGGCGCCGGGATCGTCGGCGCCTCGCTGGCCATATACGCCGTCAACTGGCTCTATCGCGCCGGCGTCGACGGCGATCGCGAGCGCGACCGCGAGGAGGCCGCGCGCGTCTACCTCGACAAGCACGGACACTGGCCCGACGAGTCGCCCCGCCCGCAGCACTCGCCCCGCCCGCAGCACTCGCCCGGCCCGCAGCGTTAGCGGGCTAGCATGCGCCGCGTAGCAGCGCGCACCTGAGGAAGGCAGAGGCATCGTGCAGCACCCGCTCCAGTGGCTGGCCCAACGCGATCGCGACCTCGCCGCGCTGCGCCGGGCCGGGCGCGCGGCGATCGTGATGCCAGCGATGTTCGCGCTCGGCGACAAGGTGATCGAAAACGCCGCCGTCGCCACGTTCGCGGCGTTCGGCTCGTTCGCGATGCTGCTGCTCGTCGACTTCGGTGGGCCGATGCGCGCACGGGTGCAGGCGCAGCTCGCGCTGGCTGTGACCGGCTGCGCCTTCGTCTGCCTCGGCACGCTTGCTTCGCAAAGCGTGTGGATCTCTGCCGTCGCGATGACGCTGATCGGCTTCGCCGTGATCTTCTCGGGCGTCGTCAGCTCCGTGCTGGCCGGTGCCTCGACCTCGCTGCTGCTCGCCTTCATTCTGCCCGTGACGCTTGCCGGGCCGGCGTCATCCGTGCCCGATCGCGTGGCCGGCTGGGGCATGGCCTCGGGCGCGGCGCTGCTCGCGATCGTCCTGCTCTGGCCGACGCCGACCAGCGGTCCGCTGCGAGCAGCCGCCGCGGGTGCCTGCCGGGCGCTCGCCCTGCGCCTGCGCGCCGATGTCGCCTTCAGGATGAGCCACGGCGAGCAGTCGCTCGCGGCCGACCATGGACGCGCCACCGCCGAGGTTGATCATGCCCGCGCCGCCGAGGCCGATCATGCCCGCGCCGTCGCCGAGGCCGACCGCGCGGTGGCCGCCATGCGCCGCGTCTTTCTCGCCACGCCGTTCCGGCCGACCGGCCTGAGCACGGCGGCGCGGACTGTCGTGCGGCTGGTCGACGAGATCAACTGGCTCGATGCGATCGTGATCCATTCCGTGGGGCCGGCGGAGGGGATTCCACTCGATCACCCGGCATGCGCCGTCAAGGTGGCCGCCGCGGGCGTGCTCGAACGCGGCGCAGAACTACTCGGCGTTACCGGTGGCAACCGGCGCAAGCTGCGGGAGGCGATCGACGAGCTCAAGACGGCCATGCGCGACGTCGAGACGGGCGCGACCAGCGAGCTGCTCGTACGACGCAAGCCGACCAGGGACGACGCGACAGGCGCCGGCGAGTTGATCACGGCACTCGACCCCGCCTTCCGTGCGCAGGAGCTCGGCTACGCCGTCTCGATCATCGCCGAGAACATCGATCTGACCGCTGCGGCCGAGCGGCGCAGCTGGATCGATCATGTGCTCGGCCGCCAGCCGAAGGGACTCGTCAGCACTGCCGCCGCCGCGCAGCAGCGCGCCGCCGCCCACATCGACCTCAATTCGGTTTGGCTGCACAACAGCGTGCGTGGCGCCGTCGCCCTCGGCCTCGCCGTGCTTGTGGCCAACGAGACCGGCGTGCAGCATTCCTTCTGGGTCGTGCTCGGCACGCTCTCCGTGCTCCGCTCCAACGCTCTCAGCACGGGCCAGAACATCGTTCGCGGCCTGCTTGGCACGATCGTCGGCTTCGTCATCGCCGGCCTCCTGCTCGCGTTGATCGGCGACGACACGACGCTGCTCTGGTTCCTGCTGCCTGTCGCCGTGTTGCTCGCCGGGGTCGCACCGGCGGCGATCGGTTTCGCAACCGGTCAGGCCGCCTTCACGTTGACGCTCGTGTGCCTCTACAACATCATCCAGCCCGCCGGTTGGAAGGTCGGTCTGCTGCGCGTCGAGGACATCGCGATCGGCTGTGCCGTCAGCCTGCTCGTGGGGCTGCTGTTCTGGCCCCGCGGCGCTGCTGCCGAGCTGCGCCGAGCGCTCGGGCAGGCCTACATCGACAGCGCCCGCTACTTGGCCGGCGCCGTCGACTTCGGCATGCGCCGTTGCGATGCCGACGCTGCAGCGGCCATCGCCGAGCCCGAGCAAGACGCCGCCCGCGCCGCCGCCTCTGCGCGCCGCCTCGATGACACCTTCCGCAGCTACCTGGCCGAGCGAGGCTCAAAGCCGGCGCCGCTCGCCGAGATCAGCGGCCTCGTCTCGGGCGTCGGCGGGCTGCGTCTCGCCGCCGATGCCGTGCTCGACCTGTGGGAGCGCGAGGACGGGACCGTTCCCGGCGACCGCGCCGCAGCCCGGGAGGAGCTGCTCAAATCGAGCGCGCTCGTCGAGGGCTGGTACGACAACCTCGCCGCGCGCCTCGCCGACGGCCGGCCGCCGAACCCGCCGCTCACGCACGACGAAGTCGCCGACGGCCGCCTCGTCGAGGCCGTGGCCAACGACCTGCGCGCGGCCGACGGCAAGGCGACGGCCACCGCCGTGCGCATGGTCTGGACGGGCGATCACCTCGATGCCGCGCGCAGGCTGCAGGAAGTCATCGTCGAGCCCGCGCGCATCGCCGCCGAGACTTGACCGTCACCCGGCCCGGTAGACCAGGTGCGTCACCCCCGGCGCCTGCACCGCCTGGACCTGCTCGAGCGCCGCGCCGGCCCCTGCGCCGGCGTCGAAAAGTCGCGTGCCCGAGCCGAGCAGCAGCGGCACCAGGCTGAGCCGCAGCTCGTCGATCAGCCCCGCCGAGAGGTACTGCTGGGCGACGTCGGCGCCGCCGGCGAGCGCGACGTCCTTGCCGCCCGCCGCCTCGTTTGCCTGCGCCAGCGCCGAGGAGATCCCGTCCGTGACGAAGTGAAACGTCGTGCCCTCCAGCGCCAGCGGCTCGCGCGCGTGGTTGGTCAGCACGAACACGGGCGCGTCGAACGGCGGCTTCTCGCCCCACCAGCCGTTCCACGGGTCATCGCCCCACGGGCCCGGGCCGCCGCCGAACATGTTGCGTCCCATCAGGATCGCCCCGACGTTCGCCTGAGAGCCTTCGACGATCGGCGTGCTCTCGTTGACCACGCCGCCCTCTCGTCCGTGCGGCTCGCGCCACGCAGCCAGCTCGAACACCCACTCGTGCAGTTGCATCCCGCCTTCGCCGAGCGGGTCCTGCTCGCTCTGGTTGGGCCCGGCGACGAAGCCGTCGAGCGACATCGCGATGTTGAACTTGAGCATGGCTGTGCGCCTCCCGTCCGCTGCTGTTGGATCTCTATTTATTAATTAATTTGATGACGACTGACTGACCGGCTGCTCCGGACGCGTCAGCTCGTCTGGACGATCAGCAGGCGGTTGCCCTCGGGGTCGTTGAACCAGAACATCGGCGGCACCGGGTCGCCCATGCGCATGACCTCGGCGTCGACGTCCACGCCGCGCGCTTTCAGGTCGGCGTGGTCGCCGTCGATGTCCGTCGTCGAGAGCGCGATGCGCGTCTCGATCCCGGTCGCTTCACCAGGACGGGGCGAGGTCAGCGCGAGCGTCGTCGCCGCGCCGGCCGGCGCCACTTCCACCCACCGCTCGCTGCCACCGAACGGGATGTCCGCGCGCAGCTCCATGCCGAGCTTCTCCGTGTAGAAGGCGATCGCCTGGTCCTGGTCCTTGACCGGGATCATGCACGTGCCGACCTGCGTCAGGTTGGTCTGGGTCGTCTGCGTGTCGCTCATTCCGAGCCTCCGTTCTGCTCTGGGGTTTTCGCCATGCGCGTCTTCGTGTGCCGCGCGGCGTAGTTGGTTTGTACTGCTTGGACGGAGCAGTCGTTCGAAACTCATCGCTCGCGTGCGATCGGCCGTCCGTCCGTGCGCGCAGGGTTCCGGTGGGGCGGGTCGGCTCAAAGTGCTGCTCTGATCCGGCGGTTGATCTGGCCGCTCGCGCTGACGCTCTAGGCTGCCGCGCATGAAGCAGATCGTGCTCCTGCGTGGCGTCAACGTCGGCGGCCGCAACAAAGTGCCGATGCCCGCGCTGCGCGAGGCGCTCGAGGCGGCAGGCATGAAGAACGTCATCACCTACGTGCAGAGCGGCAACGTCGTGCTCGACAGCGCCGCCAAGCCAGACGCGCTCGCGCGCGCGTGCGAGGGCGTGATCGCCGACGAGTTCGGCCTGAAGGTCGGCGTCGTCGTACGCACACGCGCCGAGCTTGCCAAGATCGTCGCGCGCGATCCGCTCGGCGACGTGGCCGACCAGGAGAAGCTCTACCAGGTGACCTTCTGCTCACAGAAGCCCACCAAGGCCGCGCTCGCCAAGGTCGCCGAGCGGGCCGTCGAGGGCGAGCAATTGATCGCTCACGGCCGCGAGATCTACGCCTGGTTCCCGCACGGCGTCGGGCGCTCCAAGCTCGCCGTGCAGCTCGGCAAGCAACACCTCGGCACGGTCGTTACGGCGCGCAACTGGACGACCGTGAAGAAGCTGCTCGAGCTCGTCGACCAGCGACGCCCGTCCGTGCGGGGCGCCTCCTAAACTCACGCGCAATGAGCGACAGCGCAGGCCGCCGGCCGATCCTCGTGCTCCAGCACGCCGGCTGCGAGCCGCCCGGAGCCTACGAGGACGAGCTGCTCGCCCGGCGCATCTCGTTCGTGCGCGTGCTGCTCGACGAGGACCAGGAGCTGCCCGACTGGCGTGCCTATGCCGGCATCGTCGCGATGGGCGGCGGGATGAGCGTCAACGACGAGGCCGAGCACCCATGGCTCGTGCCCGAGAAGCGCATGATCGCCGCAGCCGTCGCCGCCGGAACGCCGTACTTGGGTGTCTGCCTCGGCGCGCAGTTGCTCGCCGCAAGCCTCGGCGCGCGCGTCGCAGCCGGGCCGGCGCCGGAGATCGGCGTGCTCGCGGTCGAGCTGACGCCTGCCGCCGCCTCGGACCCCGTGTTCGGGCCGTTGCCGCCCAGCTTCGCAACGCTGCAATGGCACGGCGAGACCTATGAGCTGCCACCAGGCGCCGTCCAGCTCGCCCGCTCAGAACGCTACGAGCAGCAGGCCTTCGTCCTCGGGCGCGCATACGCGCTGCAGTTCCACCTCGAGGTCGGTGCCGAGCTGACCGGCGAGTGGATGCGCACGCCGGCCTTCGTCGCCGAACTCGAGCGCGACCAGGGCGCTGACGCACCGGCAGCGTTGCTCGCCGAGATGCAACAGGTCGAGCGTGACTCGACGCCGCTTGCGCGTGAGCTGTTCGCTCGCTGGCTTGCGCTCGTTTACGACGCTGTCGCCTGAGCTCAGCGCCGCTCGGCCAAGCGCGTCGCTGCCGATGCGGCCGCGCCGTCAGTGATCGCTTACGAGCACCGAGAGCAGGTCGCTGACGTTCTTGCCGCGGACCAGGCGGTCAGGCAGGGGGGGACCTGAGGGGATCGTGTACTGGTTGCGTCGGCCCTTGCGCTCGCGCGTGATGTAGCCGGCGTCGGCGAGCTCCGCGACGATCCGATGCGCCGCGCGTTCGGTGATCCCGACGCGCTCGCTGATCTCACGCAGGAGCACGCCAGGGTCGTGCGCTATGCAGACGAGGACCTGAGCGTGGTTCGTCAGGAACTTCCAGCGTGGGGTGGTGGGATCATCGGCCATTGTGGTCCGATGAGTCTATCAAGATTAATAATTATAGAAATAAATTTCATGCTATGTTGGTCATGTCCGCGGTGCCGTTCGGTCGCTGGCGCTAATGCGCACACCCACCGAAAAGAGGCCCCGTATGTCCAGTTCAGTCATGCCGCCCCCGTCTGCCGCGAGCGGCAACGGAGCACCGCCGGTCGATGTGGTCAGGCCCGCAGTCGATGGCCACCCGCAGGCTCCTCAAGGGGATCGCGCGCCGCGCAGCCCGCTGCTGGCGAAGCTGACCAGCCTTACCTCGATCGCGAGCGTCGCCGCGGCCGGCATCCTCGTCATCGGGATCGCCGCGCTCGTCGGTGGCAGCTACGCCAAGAACGTCGTGCACGATCAGCTCGTGCCGCAGAAGATCTTCTTCCCCGCCGCCGGCAGCCCTGAGCTGCTTCCCGGCGTTAAGCAGTACGCCGGTCAGCAACTCGTCAACGGCTCTCAGGCCAAGGCATACGCCAACGACTTCATCAACGTGCACCTCTCGAAGGTCGCTGGGGGGCAGACCTATGCCCAGGTCAGCGCCGCCGCGATTGCCGCGCCCACCAACGCGAAGCTCGCCGAAGAGAAGGCGACGCTGTTCCAGGGAGAGACGCTACGCAGCATCCTGCTCAGCGCGTGGGGATGGTCGCTCCTCGGCACGATCGCCACGCTCGCCGGTCTGCTCATGATCGTGCTCGGAGCGGTGCTGCTCCTGCTGCCGCTGCTCAACTGGCAGCTCAACCTCAGGGGTCGGCGTCCAGCGGCGACCGCGCCCGACCCGTCCGCCTGAACTCCGCATGAAGCCCGCGCCACCGCCCGTCTGAGATGCTCTCGGCGGTGGCCGGCGAGCAGCAGCAAGAGATCGAGATCGCCGGGCGGAAGTTCGCCTGGCGCTCGCTCGGCGAGGGCCCACCGCTCGTGCTCGTCAACGGCTACGCCGCGAGCTCCGCCGACTGGGACCCCACGTTCACCGCCGCGCTCGCTCGATCGTTCAAGCTGATCTGCCCCGACAACCGTGGCACCGGCGACTCCGAGCTTGGCGACGCAAGCGCACTCAGCGTCGACGCGATGGCCGACGACGTCGAGGCGCTGCTCGACGTACTCGGCATCGAGCGCGTCGCGCTCGCCGGCTGGTCGATGGGCGGCTACGTCGTTCAGCGACTAGCGCTGCGCTCGCCGGCTCGCGCAAGCGCGATCGCGCTGCTGGCCACCGGCCCCGGCGGCGGTACCGGCGTGCCGGCCGAGCCCTACGTGTGGGATCAGCTGACCGACCACTCCGGCACGCCGCGCGAGCAGGCCACGCGACTGATCGCGCTGCTGTTCCCGCCAGGCGTGGCGCCCGCGATCGATGCGCAGTTCGGCGAGATCGTCGCCGAGGCGCGCGCCGCCTTCTCGCCGCAGACGCTTGTCGCACAGGAGCGGGTGCTCGACGCGTGGCAGACTGAGCCGCAGCCGGCGCCCGGCGAGGACGCGCCACCCGTGCTCGTCGTGTGTGGCGAGCTCGACGTGATCGCCCCACCCGGCAACGCCGATGCGCTCGCCGCGCTGTGGCCCGAGACGAGCGTCGAGCGGCTCGCCGGCGGCGGGCACGCTTTCATGGCGCAGGAACCCGAGCGCGTCGCCACGCTGATCGCCGCGTTCATGTCTGCCAACGGCGGCTAGCAGCCGGCCGGCTCGCCCGTCGGACGCTCAGCCGCCCGCCTGTCCCGCGCCGAGGCCCTCGGCCGTCAACTCCGTCTCGATCGCTGCGCGCAGGCGTTTCAGCGCGTCCTCGCGGACTCGCAGCTTGCTCGCCGCGTGCGCGCGCATGTCGAGCTGCGACAGCAGGCGCGCAGTCTCCAGTGCCGCCGCGTCCAGCTGCTCGGCCGGCACGACGCGATCGAGGAAGCCCGCCGTCACCGCCTCCTTCGGGCCATACATGCGGGCGCTCACCACCGCCGCATCGAAGTGCGCCGGCGCCAGCCGGTGGCGTGCCAGCTCGATCGCGAACCACGGCACCGTCAGGCCGATCTTGACCTCGTTCAAGCCGATCTGAAACGGCCCGTCCGCGCCGATCCGCGCGTCCGTCGCCAGCGCCAGGAACGAGCCTGCCGCGACGGCGTGGCCGCTGCACGCGAGCACGACCGGCGCCGGGAACGACAGCAGTCGCTCGGCCAGCGTCGCGCCCAGCCTGAGCATCTCGAGCACCGGCTCGACCCCTTCACCGAACACCTTCAGGTCGAAGCCCGCCGAGAGATAGCCCTCGCGGCCGCGCACGATCGTCACCGCCCCGTCCTGCTCGGCGCGGTCGAGCGCTCCGTGCAGCGCCCGCAGCGTCTCGATCGACAATGCGTTGACCTTGCCGTCGTCGAGCGAGACCGTCGCCACGCCGTCCTGCAGCTCGTACCTGACCGCTTCCATGCGCATAATCTAACCGCGTCCTCGCGGCGACTTCGAGCCGAGCCGGCCGTCGGCTGACGTGCGCGGGCTTCAAGCCAAGCGTGCGTTCATCCGATATGGCCTGCGTAGGAGCAACGGCCAATCATCTGCGGACGAAGTCCGCTCATCAAAAGGATAAAAATGTCTGAGATGCAGAGCGCTGCAGTCGAGCCACCGCGCGAAGGACGGATCGCCCGCTCCTGGCGCCTCACGCGCGCCGCCTGGGACGTCGTGCGCAGCGACCGCTCGTTGCTCGTGCTCGCCGCCATCTCCGCGATCACCGGCGGGATCGGCCTCGCGCTGATCTTCATCCTCGGCGACTCCTTCCAGAACGGCCGCTTGAAGGGCGATCAACTCGCGCTGTACGCGTTGATCTTCGCCTACCCGCTGACGTTCATCTCCGTTTTCTTCAACACCGCCATTGCCGCCGCCGCGTCCGCCGCCCTCGAAGGGCGCCACCTGAGCGTTGGCCAGGCGCTCGCCGTGCCCATGCGCAAGCTCGGCACCGTCGCCCTGTGGTCGCTGATCGCCGCCGTCGTCGGCTTCTTGCTCGAGCAGGCCGCCAGCCGGCTGCCGCTCGGCGGCAGCATCGCCGCGCGCCTCGTCGGCCTCGGCTGGGCGCTCGCCAGCTTGTTCGCCATCCCCATCATCGCGCTCGAAGACTGCTCAGCGCCCGAGGCGCTCAAGCGCTCCTCGCACGTCGTCAAGAAGCGCTGGGGCGAGGGCATCGGTGGCAGCCTGATCATCGGCGCCTGGACCGCCATCGCCGTGCTCGTCGCCATCGTCGTGTTCGTCGTCGCAGCCGTCGCCACCAACGACGTGCCCGCCGTGCGCGACGCCGTGATCGTGCTCGGCGTGCTCGTGCTCGCCGCGATCGTCGCGCTGCAGCTCGTCGTGCGCCAGACCTTTGCCGTCGCGCTCTACCGCTACGCCACCGACGGCAGCGCGCTCGGCCCGTTCTCCGAGGGCGACCTGCAGGCGCCCTTCGCGCGCAAGCGCGGCCGCTCGGTCTGAGCCGCCGCGCGCCACGGCTATGTTGCCTGCGTGGCCGACCCGCAGGTCGAGTGCAGGCCGCGCTTCAGCCCGCGAGCTTGCGCTTCTGCGGGTAGACCGTCTCGCCCCGCGCCAGCATCGCCGTGAACTGCTCGATCCGCCGAGCGCGCGTGTCGCTGCGCTTGGCGCTCTCGATTCGCAGCAGCACCGCATAGCGGTTCTGGCTTGTGAGGATCTCGAACATCGCCTGCGCCCGCGGCTCGGCCGCGAGCGCCGCCGCCAGGTCGTCCGGCACGGCGATCGTGGCCGGCCCCGCGTAGGCAGCCTCCCAGCGCCCGTCTGCCTTCGCCGCCTCGATCGCGCGAACGCCGGCCGCGTGCATGCGGTCCTCCGCCAGTAGCCGCTCGACGATGCCCACGTTGCGCTTCGACCACGCGCTGCGCGGGCGTCGCGGGGTGAAGCGCTGGCGGTAGGTGCCATCGTCGCGGCGGCGCACCTGACCGTCGATCCAGCCGTGGCAGAGGGCCTGCTCGAGCGCCTCGTCATAGCTCAGGCTCGTCGGCTCTGTCGTGCCCTTCTTCGCCAGCACCAACCAGACGCCGGGGCGGGCGTCGTGATGCTTGGCCAGCCACGCGTGCCACGCCCGCGCGTTGGCCACGATCAGCTCTCCTAGCTCCTCTGCCACATCCTCAGTCTCGCAGTCATGCGCTCGGTCTCGCAGCGCCGGGCCAATTCGCGCGGACGCGTGAGAAACGCGTATTCGGCACCCAAAAATGGACGGACGTTTGAGCATCCGCATCGGTGGTAACGGCCGGGCGCGGCTGCGGCCGAAGTTGCACGTGAGGAGCGTCAAAAAGCGAGGAGCCGCATGCTTGGCAGCGCAGACACCACCAGTCCCGAGCCCTTCACCGGGGCCTTCGGCATCATCCAGAGCGAACCCGACGAGCGCACCGCCGTCGTGGCGCTCGAAGGCGAGCTCGACCTCGAGCGTGCGCCCTCGCTCAAGTGGGCGCTCGTCGACGCGATCGACGCCGGCAAGCAGCAGCTCGTCGTCGACCTCACGCAGGTGCGGTTCATGGACTCCACGGCGCTCAGCGTGCTCGTCGGCGTCAATCGCAGCCTCAGCGCCGGCTCGCGCATGGCGATCGTCTGCACCAACGTCAACGTGCTGAAGATCTTTGAGCTCTCCGGCATGGATGGCGCCTTCGCGATCTTTCCGACGCTCGACGCG
The DNA here is from genome assembly GCA_963704495.1 of uncultured Solirubrobacteraceae bacterium. Classification (GTDB taxonomy): domain Bacteria; phylum Actinomycetota; class Thermoleophilia; order Solirubrobacterales; family Solirubrobacteraceae; genus Palsa-744. The sequence goes on from OY969911.1 coordinate 1,022,865, forward strand.
GCGATCGGTCACGTTCGCGGGCACACGATGCGGATCGGGTGAGCTGCGCATGTCGCTGATGGCGGGCGACGCGAACAGACGCGCGCGACGCGCGCTCGCCGTGGCGATCGTCGGCTGCGGCGTGTTCGGCCTGCAGTCTCTGCCGACAGCGTCGGCCGCCAAAGGTGGTGCCACATCCACCGTCACGAGCGCAAGCGAAGGCACCGCCGCCGCCACGCGTCGCGCCGAACGGGCGGCCGCCAAGGCAGAAGGCACGCCGCCGCCGTCGCCCGCTCCGCCTTCCCTCGTCGAAGCGCCCGCGCCCGCCGGCATCCCGTCGCACGGCCATCACGGTCAGCCCGGCGGACCGCTCCCACCGCCCGCCGGGCTTGGCGCCGGCCCAGGCGCAGGTGCGCACAAAGACGGGGCGACCGCCGCCACGCACGCGCAACGCCGCGAAGAAAGGCGCGAAGCGCGGCGCTCGAGCAGCTCCACCTCCACGACGACAGCAGCGAGCGGATCGGGCGCGAAGCCGGCCGTGACCACGGCGAGCGAGGAAGCGTCCGCCGGCCAGGCCGAAGCGCTCGCGCGCAAACAGAAAAAAGGCTCCGGCGGCGGCCAGAAAGGCAAAAAAGAGCACAAAGGCAAAAAAACCCCGCCGCAGGAAGAAGGCTCGGGCGGCGAAGGCATCGGATCGGCAGGCGCGAGCGGTCCCAGCGCCAAGCCGAAGGGCGAGCTGTCCACCGGCGACGCCGCCGCGCAGCCGACTGCCGTCGCCGCTTCGTTCGCGCTGCCCGCCGTCACCCCGGCCGCGGGAACCGCGCCCGCCTCGGTCAGCTCTGTGCCCCCCACCGTCAAAGCCGCTGCCGGCGGCGGCGTGAATGCCGACAAGGCCAAGCGCCGCGCCGCGCGGCACGCCCGTAAGCACTCCTCCGCAGCGACCGTAGTCCCCACGGCGTCGGCCTCGCCTCTGCTGGCAACGCAGTCCAGCGCCGTCCCGGCTCCCGCCTCCAACGCCAAGCACAGCGTCGCCAAGCGCTCCCGGCAGCAGTCCTCCCAGCCTGCGCTCGTGAAGACGTTGACGAAGATCGTCGGCGTCGTGCCCACGCCCGTGCGCATCTTGATCGGGGGCTTGATCCTGCTCGCCTTGATGCTCGGCGTGCGCTCGCTCTTCAGCGGCGCGCGCACGCGGCGGCTCGTGCGCCAGCGCGGTCAGCTGCTCGAGGACGTCGGCCTGCTGCAAGCCGCGCTGCTCCCTGTGCCGCCCGCCCGGCTCGGCCCCGTGACCACCTCGGTCGCCTACCGGCCCGCCGACGGGCCCGGCGCCGGCGGCGACTTCTACGACGTGTTCGCGCTCGAGGACGGCGAGATCGCCGTGATCGTCGGCGACGTCTCTGGGCACGGCCGCGAGGCGCTGCCGCACACGGCGCTGCTGCGCTTCACCGTGCGCGCTTACCTCGAGGCCGGGCTCTCGCCGCGCAAGGCGCTGCAGACGGCCGGCAACGTGCTCGACCGCCAGCTCGCCGGCTCCTTCGCCACCGTGCTCGCCGCGACGTACAACCCGCGCGAGCGCAAGCTGACCTACGCGAGCGCCGGGCACCCGCCCCCCGTCATGCTCGGCGAGGACCCCGACGAGGCCGAGGCGACTGCCGAGGGCGCGCGCGTTGCCCGTGCGCTCGAGCCTGTCACCTCCTGCTCGGCGCCGCCGGTCGGCGCCGGCATGCCTACCGGCACGCGCCAGACCGTCGTCTCCGTCGCGGGTCCCACGCGCCTCTGCTTCCACACCGACGGCGTCACCGAGGCGCGCATCGAAGGCGAGTTGTTCGGTGCCGAGCGGCTCGCCGTCGCCGTCTCCGGCCTGCAGCACGATGCCGACGACGCCGGCGCGCTGCTCGACCGCGTCACCGAGTGCACCGACGCGCGCCCCGACGACATGGCGGCTTGCCTGCTGCGCGTGCACGACGGCCACGGCGCACCCGCGATCGTGCTCGAGCAGCTCGAGCTGAGCGGCGAGCTGCTCGCCGGCGGGCGCGTCGAGCGCTTCCTGCTCGACTGCGGCGTCGAGCTCGGCGAGGCCGAGTCGATCGTGCAGGACGCCCGGCAGCGACTACAGCGCGTGGACCGCGTGATGCTCGAGCTCGTGCCCGACGCCGATGGCCCCCCGATCATCTCCTTGATAGACGACAACGTGATCCGCGCCGCCGCGCTCGCCACGGCAGGTGCTTCCTAAAGGTGGTGAGTCTTCGATGAGCAACCCTCCGACACTGGCCCCCGACGCCGCAATGGTGCTCGGCATCGCCGCGACAGCGATCCCCTTCGCACGTACACCCGAGGACGAGGCTGAGCGCTGGCTGCGCGTGCTGCGCCTGCACGGCGAGGTCGGCAACGTGCTGCAGGCGATCGGCGTGAGCGAGGAGGCGATCGGCCCGCCCTCCGAAAACGGCCATGCCGATCCGGCCGCCGGCGGCCGACCCGGCGCCGGCGCCGGCACGGGCTCCGCCGCCGGCAAGCGCCGCGACGTGATTGCGCTCGTGGGCCAGTACGCCGCACGCATCGCAGCTGCACGCGGCTCTGCCGGGGTCGAGACGACCGATGTGCTCGTGGCCGTGCTGCAGGTTTACGGGCCCGTGTTCGAGCAAGCCCTGCGCGCGCACGGCACCGACGCCGACGAGGTGCTCGAGCGCCTCGCCGCCTGATCGGCGCGGCCCGGCCCGCCGCTTGACCTAGGCTCGGCGCTCGGCCCAGCATCCTCGGCCCGGCCCTCGCGAGTCCCGAGGCGCCGTGCTATCCCTCGTGCCTTGCCGGCCTGGACGATCTTCACCGCGACGCCCCAGGACATCGACGCCGTGCTCGCGCTGTGGCGAGCAGCGGACGCGCAGCCCGCAACGGGCTCACACCAGGCGGTCACCGCCGGGTATCGGCCTCAGGCCGGTCGGGAGCGCTTCGTGCGCGAGGTCGGGCGATGACGGCTTCGCGCGGGGCGAGGCGGGGCGCCCCAGCGGTCGTCGCTGAGCGCTTGGCCGCGCAGATGCTCTCGGGGCGACCCGCGCGCGACCCGGTCGCCGTCGCGCGAGCGCTGCTGGCCGTGCAGGCCCAGGACCCGCGCGGCGCGCGCCTGGCGATCCGCGCGCGCAGCAAGGCTCGCTCAGCGGGCGAGGTCGATGCGGCGCTGAGCGAGGACCGCTCGCTGCTGATCACGTGGCTGAACCGGGGCACGCTGCACCTGAAGGTCACGCTCGAGCCGTTCGGCCGGTTGGCGCGGGCCGACAGGGAAGCGCTCGAAGCCGAAGCTGAGGCCGTGCTGCGCTATCTCGCGGGCACTGCCGGGCGCGCGCCCCGCAGTCAGTTGACGAGCATCAGCGTGAAGCCGTCGTAGCCCTTCAAGCCGACCGTCTGGATCGTGGTCGCGCTGACGCGTTGCTCGGTCTCGAGCATCTCGTGCAGCCGCCGCGCGGCGAGGCCGCCGGGGTTCTCGCTGTGCGGATCGACGATCGCGCCGTCGCGGATCACGTTGTCGGCGATGATCAGCCCGCCGGAGCGCGTCCACTGCAGCGCCCAGCTCGAAGTACTCGGGCGTGTTGACCTTGTCGGCGTCGATGAACACGAGGTCGAACGGCGCCGGCTGCTCGGCAGCGATCAGCGCGAGCGTCTCCAGCGCAGGGCCGACGCGTACCTCGGCGGTGTCGGCGAAGCCGGCGCGTGCGATGTTGGCGCGGGCGACCTCGGCGTAGCGCGCGTCGGCCTCGAGCGAGACAACGTGACCGTCATCGCCCACGGCACGCGCCAGCCAGATCGTGCTGTAGCCGCCGAGCGTGCCGATCTCGAGCACCGAACGCGCGCCGATCGAGCGGGCGAGCAGGTGCAGCAGCTTGCCTTGCGGCGGCGAGACGGCGATCGCCGGCAGGCCTGCCGCGGTGCTCGCCTCGAGCGCCGCGTCGAGCGCGGCGTCCTCGCCGATCAGGTGCCCGGCGATGTACTCGTCGACGGCCTTCCAGGTGTCCTCGCTGATCACCCGGTCCTCACAGCTTGTGCGCCTTGGCGCGGGCGAGCAGCGTCGCGAACAGGTGCTGCTGGACTTCGGCCGGGAACGGGCGGATCAGCCCGGAGCTGAGCAGCGTCACCTCGGCGGGCCCGTCGACGAAGCCGAGGAAGTCGAGGTAGATCGGGACTTTGACGCTGTGCACGATGAAGCTCGCCGTGATCCGCCAGCCGAAGCCGCCCGAGGTGCCGGGGGCGGGGGGGACGCCGACCTGGATCGAGACGGGTCCGGCGGTTGCACCCTTGACCCGCTCGCCGGCAAACAGCTTGCGCAGGTAGCGCGAGAAGCAGTCGCGCACGTGCGCGCTGCGGATCGCCTGCAGGCCCTTGCGCGCATCGGCGGCACTCGCCTGCACCGAGACCTGCGAGCTAACGCTGAAGGCGATGATCCCGTGCTTGAGCTCGTAGTCCTTGGAGGACTGGTCGGCAATCGACTTGCCTTCTCCGGGGAGATGGGCTTCGCCGGAGGCTGGTCCGGCCGCTCCGGTGCAGTCGGCCAGTTCTCGTCCGAGCTGCTTTTCGCGCGTCGAGCTGGTGTCGTCCTTGCTCCTCGCCGTGAACCCCGGCACATCCTCGGGCGTCAGATTGACCGACTGCGCGAAGGCGAGCGCGCGTTCGCGCGCGGGCGTCTTGGCGTCGGGCGGCGCCGACGGCGCGCTCTTGGAACCGCCAGAGGACCCATCGCTCGAGCCCCCCGATCCACTCGACCCGGCCGTTCCGGTGCCGGAGGCGCGCACGGTCACGGTCGTCGCTCCGCCCTTGCCGCACGACGCGAGCAGATGCCGCCGAGGACGAATAGGAGCAGGAGGGGCGTCCGGGGCATGCCAGCTGATTGTGCCAGAGCGCGATCGGTGCTCCTGCGGGCGCCGATCGCGGGCTTCACCTGCCGGCGACGAGCGCCGGAAGGAGCGTGCGCGCCTACTCCTCGGCGAGGGCGCGGGCGAGGCTCTCATCGAACGACGCGGGCACGATGCCGAACGGCTCGGCGCCGCTCGGATCGGTCACGACGGTGTCGCTCGTCAGGCCCTCGACGAGCGGCCGCGCGACGTTGGTGTCGACGGGCGTGACGAGCCCGAGCCACAGGGCCGAAAGCCATGGGGTGATCAATGGGACGGGCAGCTTTGGCCGCGGGCGCACGCCCATGGCGAGCGCCATGCGGTCGAGCATGTCGGCGTAGGAGAGCACGTCGGGGCCGCCGATCTGCACCTCGCGCCCGGCGGACTCGGGCACGTCGGGGGCGCGGCGCAGGTACTCGACGACGTCGTCGACGGCGATCGGCTGCGTGTCCTTGCGCAGCCACGAAGGGGCGATCATCACGGGCAGTCTTTTGACGAGGTGGCGCAGCGTGCGGTAGGACTCGCTCTGGGCGCCGACGACCATGGCGGCGCGGAAGTAGGTCAGCGGCGGGCCCTCGCGCGCCAGCGTCAAGGCGGTCTCGTGGCGGCTGCGCAGGTGCTCGGACACGCGCTGGTCGCCGAGCCCGCCGAGGTAGACCACTCGGCCGACGCCCTCGCGCTTGGCCATCCGGGCGAAGTTGACTGCGCCGCGCCGCTCGCGCTCCTGATAGCCGGACCCGCCGGCCATCGCGTGGATCAGGAAGTAGGCGACATCGATCTCCTCGCCGAGGCCGTGCAGGCCGGCGGTGTCGCTGACGTCGCCGACACGGATCTCACAGCCGAGCTGCTCGAGTGCGCCGGCGCGCGCGGGATCGCGCACAAGACAGCGCACGTCTGCGCCCGACTCGGCGAGCGACTCGGCGAGACGCCCGCCGATGAAGCCCGTTGCGCCGGTTACGAGAGCGCGCGTCGTAGCGCCTCAGTGCTCGGGCGAGGAGCCGTTGCGGCGCTCGGCCAGATCGGGTCCGGTGGTCGTCGTCATCACGGAGGCGGCGCCGCCTCCGAGCGCGCGCCGCACGAGGCCGGGAGCGATCACGCGCAGCGCGGCGGCGATCCCGTAGGGGCGTGGCACGTAGCGCTCGGCGCTGCGCTCCACGCCGGCCTGGAAGATCGCCTCGGCGGCGTGCTGGGGCGTGGAGACGATCCAGCGCGTCCACGGCTTCTCGGTCAACTCGGACTGGGGGAAGCCCTCGGTGGCGATGAAGCCGGGCAGCACGAGGCCGACGTGCACGCCGTGCGGGGCCTCCTCGGCCCACAGCGCATCCGACCAGCCGGCGAGCGCGAACTTTGATGCGCTGTAGGCGCCGGAGCCGGCGCGCGCGACGCGCCCGGCGGTGGAGGAGACGTTGACGATCGCGCTCGGCGCGGACTCGCGCAGCAGCGGCAGGAGCGCCTCGGTCAGCCGCACCTGGGCGTCGAAGTTGATCTCCATCGTGCGCCTGACGTTCTCCCAGCCGCCGTCGGCGAAGCGCGCCCGCCAGGCGGCGCCGGCGTTGTTGACGAGCAGGTCGAGGCGGCCGTGGTGCTCGAACAGGTGCTCGCGGATGCGCTGCGGCGCGTCCTCTTCGACGAGGTCGACGGCGAGATAGGAGACGCGCTCGGAGCCGAGCTCGGCGGCGAGCGCTTGCAGGCGCTCCTCGCGTCGCCCGATGAGCACGAGGCTGCTGCCCGGCTCACTTGCCAAGCGTCGGGCGGTGGCTTCGCCGATCCCGCTGGACGCTCCGGTCACGAGCGCGATGCCGACACTGGCGGGCTGGGGTTTCGATTTTTTGATGATTGGAGACTCTTTTCGCTCGTTGGCGCAGCGGCGGCGTGTGCGACGGCCGACGGTTAGCCTGTCAGATCGGCGATGGCATGAGCGAACAAGCACCCAGCGACGCGCACGACGTCGTGCCGGCGCACAAGCGCGAGGCGCTGGAGCTGTTCCGCGGGCTGCCGCGTCGCTACGACTTCCTCTCGAGTGCGCTCAGCTTCGGCCAGGACCCGCGCTGGCGCCGGGCGCTCGTCGATGCGCTGGCGCCGGCTCCGGGCGCGCGCGTGCTCGACGTGGCGACGGGCACGGGGATGGTTGCGGCCGAGCTGCTCGCGCGCCGCCCGGACTGCACGGTCGTCGGCCTTGACCAGAGCGCGGAGATGCTGGCGGGCGCCCGGGCGCGCTTCGCCGGCGATCGGCGCGTCGAGCTGGTCGAAGGCCAGGCCGAGCGACTGCCGTTTGGCGATCAGAGCTTTGACGCGCTGACGTTCACCTACCTGCTGCGCTACGTCGAGGACCCGGCGGCGACGCTTGTCGAGCTGGCGCGGGTGGTCAAGCCGGGCGGGCGCATCTCTTCGCTGGAGTTCGGCGTGCCGCCGTGGGCGCCGGCGCGCTGGGCGTGGAGGTTCTACACGGCGGTCGGCCTGCCGGTGCTGGGAGGGCTGGCCTCGCGCGAGTGGGCCGAGGTCGGCCGCTTCCTCGGGCCGAGCATCCGCGGCTACTACGCGCGCCATCCTGTGGAGAAGATCGTCGGCTACTGGCAGGCGGCGGGCCTGGGCGACGTGCGCGCGCGCCGCATGAGCCTGGGCGGGGGCATCGTCATGTCGGCCGTCAAGGTCACGGGCCCGGGCGATGCGCGCAGCGCCTGAGCGCCCAGCGTTCTACGCGCTCGGCGACGGGCGCGCGGGCGATCTGTTGACGCTGCTGCACCCGCCGTATACGGCGTGGCACGCCAGCTACTTCGCGCTCGGAGCGGCGCTTGCGCCGCACATGTACGTCAACCGTCTGCTGTGGGGGCTGGCGGCGTTTGCGCTGGCCGTCGGCGTGGCGGCGCACGCGCTGGATGAGCTGAACGACCGCCCGCTGCACACGGGCCTGAGTGACGGTGCGCTGATCGTGCTGGCCGTGCTCAGCCTGCTCGGCGCGCTGGCGATCGGCGTGGCCGGCGCGATCACGGTCTCGGCGTGGCTCGTGCCGCTGGTCGTGCTCGGCGGGCTGTTCCTGCCGGCGTACAACCTCGAGTGGGTCGGCGGGCGCCTGCACGGCGACATCTGGTTCGCGATCGGCTGGGGCGGCTTCCCGGCGTTCACGGGCTACTTCGTGGAGTCGCTGAGGATCGACTTGCCGGGGATCTTGATCGCGCTTGCATGCACGGTGCTGAGCGTCGCGCAACGTCGTCTCAGCTCACCGGCGCGCGAGCTGCGCCGGCGCACGCGCGCGGTGACGGGCGTACGCGAGCTGGCCGACGGCAGCAGCGAAGAGCTGTCCGTGGCGCGACTGCTCGCGCCGCTCGACGGGGCGCTGGCGGCGCTCTCGCTGGGCGTCGTCGTGACGGCGTGCGCGCTCGTCGCAGCGCGGCTGGCCTAGCCTGCGCGGGCGCGGTGCTCGGCGGTCGGCGAGGGCCAGCGGCGCGCGCGAGCCGGGGCGGGCGCCGGGCGCGCAGCGCTCAGTCGGCGAGCAGGTGGGCGCCGGGGCCGGGGCGCACCTCGAGCGCGTCGGCCGGCGGCCGGGCGTCGGGTGCGAACAGTCCGAGCACGCAGCCGCCGAAGCCGCCGCCCATGATCCGCGCTCCGGCGGCGCCGGCGTCGAGCAGACGGGCGACGGCCGCCTCGACGGCAGGGGTGGAGATCTCGTAGTCATCGCGCAGGCTTGCGTGCGAGGCGCTCAGCAGCGTGCCGAGACCGGGCATGTCGTTGTCGCGCAGCGCCGCGACGGCATCACGCACGCGCTCGTTCTCGCTCAGCACGTGCCGGGCGCGATGCGCGAGCGGCTCGGGCAGGCGCGCGGCGGCGGTGCCGTCGGCTTCGCTGAGCATCTGCACGCCGAGCAGCTCGCAGGCACGCGCACACTCGGCGCGCCGCTCGTTGTATCCGCCGTCGCCGTGCTCGTGGCGCTGACCGGAGTCGAGCACGACCAGGCGCCAGTCGCCGAGCTTCAGCGGCACGGGCTCGAGCTCGAGCGTGGCGAAGTCGATCAGCAGCGCGGCGTCGGGCTCGCCGCAGAGCGAGGCGAGCTGGTCGAGCAGCCCGGTCTGCGCGCCGACCCACTCGTTCTCCACGCGCGCGCATACGCGCGCGAGCTCGAGCCGGCCTGGTTCCTCCGGGTCGATGCCGGCAAGCGCGAGCAGCGCCAGGCACAGCGCGACCTCGAGCGCGGCCGAGGAGGAGAGCCCCGCGCCACGTGGCAGATCGCCGCCGATCTCGAGCGAGGCGCCGCTCACGTCGACGCCGAGCACCTCGAGCTCGGCGGCCATCCCGATCACAAACGCCCGCCACCCGTGCTCGCGCTCGCGCCGGCTGACGGCGAAGGCGAACCGCTCGTCGAGGTCGAGCGCGTGCGCGCGGATCACGAGGTCATCGACGGCGGTGGCCTCGACGACGATCCCGCGCGAGATTGCGAAGGGAAGCGCGAGGCCGCCGTTGTAGTCGGTGTGCTCGCCGATCAGGTTGACGCGGCCGGGGCCGAACGCCCGTATGTGCTCCTCAGGCACGGGCGATCGCGTCGCGCAGCACGCCGGCGGTCTCCTCGGGCAGCGTGTCCGAGATGAACGTGCCCGCCCCCTGCTCGGAGCCGGCGAGGAACTTGAGCTTCTCGGCGGTGCGCAGCGGCGGATAGAACTCGACGTGCAGGTGGCCGCGGCGCTTGGTGCCACCGGGCGGCGCGGCGCCGGCGTCACCGGCGGTCGGCGCTTGGTGCACGACCATCACATAGGGGAAGGGGCGCTCGAACAGCGCGTCGTAGCCACGCTGCATCGCTTGCAGCACGACCGACAGTTCGCGCAGCTCCTGCGGCTCGCACTCCAGCAGGCTCGGTCGGTGCTCGCGCATCACCACGTGCACTTCATAGGCCCAGCGCGCCGCGTGCGGGACGTAGGCGACGACGCCCTCGCTTTCGATCAGCAGGCGCTCGTCTTCGGCCAGCTCGCGACGCAGCAGCTCACACGGCGCGCAACCGCCGAGGCGCTCGTCGGCCTGCAGCTCGGCCTTCGGCACGGGCGGCATGAACGGGTAGCCGTAGATCTGTCCGTGTGGGTGGTGCAGCGTCACGCCGACCTCGACGCCGCGGTTCTCGAAGATCATCACGTAGTCGATCTCCGGGCGCGCGCCCAGCTCCTCGTAGCGGTGGCGCCAGACCCACATCAGATCCTCGGCACGCTGCGGCGCCAGCGCGCCGAAGGAGCCGTCGTGCTGGTCGGTGTAGACGACCACCTCTGCTGCGCCGCCGGGGGCCTCGAAAGCGGGGAAGCGGTTGTCGAACACGGCGATCTCGAATGAGGGGAAGGGGATCTCGGTCTCGGGACCGCCGGGCTTGGTCGGGTCGAGCGGGCAGTGCTCGCGGTCGGGCAGGAAGGTGCGGTCCTGGCGGTGGATCGCGTACACGACCTGCTCGCCGCGCAGCTCGTTGAAGCGCTGGCCGATCTTCGATTGGTCGCTCATCGCTCGTGTCGCTCGCGGCGATGGCTGAACAGCAGCAGCGCGCGCCCATCGGCTTTGCGCGTGCGCAGCAGCTCCAGCGGTCCGAACTGCTCGCGCTGCTCCGGTTGCTGCTGCGCTGCTCCGCCTTGCGGCTGCGCTGCTGCGTCCTCGTGCGACGTTGGCTCGGGCGCTTCCCGGCGGTGCTCGGACGGGGTCTGATCGGCGGAGCCCGAGGTCATCTTGCGAGGGTATAGCGCGCGCCGATGCACCGTCCGCCATGCCCCTCCAACGCGTTCGTGGAGGGCTTTTCGAGCGGCCCCGGAAAGGTCCACGCAAAGTGCTTGAGTGAGGAGTAGATTCGCGGGAAGTAAAGCGGTGGGCAAGGCGTCGGGGAGGCGCCAGCCCTCGATCAGAGGAGAGTGCAATGCCAGAGACCGATCAGGGCACAGAAGCTGTGGAGCCCCTTGCTCAAGCGGACGCACAGGTGATCGACCGGCCGGGCTTCGACAGACGCGCGTTCCTTCGCCGCAGCGCGCTGACGGGCGTCGGCGTGGGCTCGGTCAGCACGCTGCTCGCGGCGTGTGGCTCGAGCGCCTCGAGTGGCGGCGGCGGTTCGGACAGCGTGTTCGGCTCGCACCCGAGCTACAAATTCGTGTTCATCAATCACGTCACGACGAACCCGTTCTTCACGCCCACGCAGTACGGCGCGGCGGACGCGTCGAAGCTGCTCGGTTGCAGCTATCAGTGGACGGGCTCGGAAAGCTCGAACGTCAGCCAGATGGTCAATGCGCTCAGCAGTGCCGTGACGGCCAAAGCGGACGGGATCGCGGTGGCGCTGATCGACCTGCACGCCTTCAACGCGCCGGTCGAACAGGCGATCAAGGCGGGCATCCCGGTCGTCGCCTACAACGCCGACGCGCCGGGCAACGCGCGTCTCTCCTACATCGGCCAGGACTTGAGAAAGGCCGGCGAAAAGATGGGCGAACGGATCGTCTCAGACGTCGGCTCGGGCGATGTCGCGCTGTTCATCGCGACGCCGGGCTCGGCCAACTTGCAGCCGCGCATCGAAGGCGCGGAAGCGGCCGTCAAGCGATCGGGCAAGCCGATTACGCTGCACACGGTCGCCACCGGCGCATCCGTCCCGGGTGAGCTCTCGGCGATCGACGCCTACTGGGTCGGTCACAAGACGACCAAGGGCATGTACGCAGTCGACGGCGGTTCGACGGAAAGCCTCGCCAAAGTGATGCAGAAGTACAGCCTCGGCGGCAAGGTCAAGGCAGGCGGCTTCGACCTGACCGAACAGACGCAGAACCTGCTCAAAGCGGGCGACATCGAATTCACGATCGATCAGCAGCCCTACCTGCAGGGCTTCCTGCCGGTGCTGCAGCTGTTCATGTACAAGGTCTCGGGCACGCTGTCGGGCATCTACGAAGCCGACACGGGCCTGAAGTTCCTCGACAAAGAAAGCATTACCCCCTACGTCAACAGCAAGTCCCGCTACGAGGGCACCTCGACGGCGGCGAAGGTCATCTCGGCCTAGGCCAGGACGAGCGGAACGAGGGGAAAGGACATGGCGAGCGTGGCAGGAGGGTCGGCCGCGGAGACCCCCCCGGCGGCGCCAAAGGGCCCGGAGCAGCCGCTCCGGGCCTCCCTGGGCAGGCAGGTGTTCGAGCGCGTGATCTCGCTGCGCGAGGGAAGCATCATCGTCGTCACGATCATCACGGCGATCTACTTCTCGGCGAACACGAGCAGCTTCTTCACGGGCGACAACTTCAAGACGCTGCTGCCGTACTTCGCGCCGTTCGCGATCCTCGCGGCGGGCGAGATCTTCGTGATGATCCTCGGTGAGATCGACCTCTCGATCGCGGGGATGTACCTGTTCGCCCCGATCCTCTTCTACAAGCTCAACACGAGCCTCGGCCTGGGCCTGGTTCCCGGCGTGATCGTGGCGCTGCTGGTTTGCATGGCCGTCGGCGCGCTCAACGGCTTCTTCGTCGCGGTCGTCGGTATCAGCTCGTTCGTCGCGACGCTGGCGATGCTGTTCGCATTCGAGGGACTCGCGCTGATCATCTCGCACGGCACGCCCGTCGCTACTCCCGGTGGACAGCCGCCGCTCGACACGTTCGGGAAGGTGTTCGGCGGCGGCACCTACTCGGAGCTGATCTGGGCGGTGGCGATCGTGGTGGTCCTGCAGGTCATCCTGACGTTCACCCGCTGGGGTCTGTACACGGTGGCGATCGGCTCGAACAAGCTCGGCGCCGCGGAGGCCGGCGTGAAGGTCGCGCTCGTGACGATTCGCAACTTCATGCTGTGCAGCCTGACGGCTGGGCTGGCGGGCATCTTCGAGGCAGTTCGCTCGGCGACGGTGCAACCCGACCCGGCGGGGCCCAACGAATACCTATTCCTGGCCGTCGCCGCGGCTGTGATTGGAGGCACGCTGCTCACGGGCGGCTCGGGCACGGTCGTCGGCGCGCTGATCGGCGCGCTGTTCCTCGGCGTCCTCAAGGACGGGCTGATCCTGCAGGGGGTCAACGCCAACTACCTGCTGTTCTACACGGGCTTGGCTATCTTCGTGGCGATGACCGCAAACGTGTTCGTCGGACGCGCGCGCAGGGGGCACAGCGGAAGTGGCTGACGCGAACCCAAGCTCGGTGGAGCCCGTGGTGCCGCCCACGTCGGCGCCCGACGACGTGCTGCGCGTCGAACACATCGCCAAGCGCTTTGGCCCGGTGACCGCGCTGCGCGACGTCAACCTGCACCTGAAAAAAGGCGAGGTTCTGGGGCTGCTCGGCGACAACGGCGCGGGCAAGTCGACGCTGATTAAGATCCTCGCCGGCTTCCAGAAACAAGACTCCGGCGAGATGTTCCTGCACGGGAAACCGTATGCGCCGAAAAACGTCGACGACGCGCGGGCGCAGGGGATCGACACGGTCTTCCAGGATCTTGCGCTGATCGACGAACTCTCGGTCTACCACAACCTCTACCTACGTCGCGAGCGCCTGCTCAAGCCGTTCCCGTTGCTCGCCAACCGGCAGATGAAGCGCGAAGCGCGTAAGGCGCTGGACGAGATTGGCATCAACATCCCGCGCATCGACGTCGCGGTCGCACGGCTGTCCGGCGGCCAGCGCCAAGCGATTGCCGTCGCGCGCAGCACGGTGGGCTCCGACGCCGACATCATCCTGCTCGACGAGCCGCTCGCGGCGATGGGTGCGAAAGAGGGGGCGCAGATCCTCGACCTGGTCGCACGGCTGAAGGCCGAGGGCAAGGTCTCGATCATCATGATCCTGCACAACTACGTCCACGTGCTGCAGGCCTGCGACCGCGTGAGCATGATCCAGGACGGCGCGATCGCGCTGGACAAGCCGACCTCCGAGACCTCGGTCGAGGAGCTGACCGACATCGTCGTCAACGAGTACCGCCGCGCGCGCGAAGAGACGCACAAGGAAGCTGCGCAGCAGCACACCGGCTGAGCCGGCGGCGACGACCACGGCACAAGCGCTGCTCGCCTGAACGCCCACTTGCAGGGGGATCCGACGCTCGTGCCGAAACGTACACTCGTCAGCCGGGCTCCGGCCGGTGCCCGCTTGCGGCCATCCGGATCCAACCCGGCGCTCCCGGAGCGCAGTTTGCCTATCGTCGTCTGCAGAACAGCCGCATGCCCAGATGAGCACGTCCACGATCGCATCCCCGCCGGCTCCAGCACCGCCCACGCGGCGCGGACGCTGGCCGCTCGTCGTCGGGATCCTCGCCGGTGTGATCGTGCTGCTGGCGGCGGCGATGTTCATCTACGACCACGCGCGGCGCGACCAGATCGCCAAGGGCGTGACGATCGCCGGCGTGCCGGTCGGCGGGCTGAGCGAAGCGGATGCGCGGGCGAAGATCGAGCGCGAGCTGATCTCCGAGCTGAACAAGCCGGTGAGGATCCACTCGGGCTCGCACCACTGGACATTGAGCGCGCGCCGCGCCCGCGTGACGGTCGACGCGGCGAACATGGTCTCCCAGGCGGTCGACGCGAGCCGCCAGGGCTCGATCTTCACGCGCACGGTGCGTGGCCTGACGGGCGGCAGCGTGCACCGCGAGATCCCGCTCGTGGTCAACTATTCGCATGGCGCGATCCAGAAGCTGACGGCGACGATCCGCGGGGCGGTGAACCGCGCGCCGGTCGACGCCACGGTGACGCCGGGCGCGGGCGGCCTGGAACAGGTGCCCTCGAAAGTGGGCCTGACCGTGGAGAACCGCAAGCTCGCCGGACGGATCGGGCACGCGCTGACGGCGACGGGCGGGGCGCGCTCGATATCGGTGCCGGCGCGGGCGGTCAAGCCGGCGGTGACGACGGCCCAGCTAGCCGACAAGTATCCAGCCTACATCGTGGTCAACCGTGGCACATTCAAATTGACTTTCTACGACCATCTGAAGCTCGCGAAAACGTATGAAGTCGCGGTGGGCATGGAAGGCTTGGAAACGCCGGCAGGCCTACATCACATCGAATGGGAGCAGGTCGATCCGCCCTGGTACGTGCCGAACAAAGCGTGGGCCGGCAAGCTCGCAGGAACGGTCGTCCCGCCCGGCCCAGGCGACCCCCTGAAGGCGCGCTTCATGTCGATCGAAGGCGGCGCCGGCATCCACGGGATCGACCCGAGCGAGTACGGCTCGATCGGCCACGACGCCTCGCACGGCTGCGTGCGCATGCGCATCCCCGACGTGATCGCGCTGTACGACAAGTCCCCCGTCGGGACCCCGGTCTACATCATCTAGCTCCCCGTCTGAAGCAAGCGCGGCCGAGGCCAGGGCGCGTCGTCCTTCGCCACGTGGCGCCCGTGGCTAGGAGTCGAGCATCCGCTCACGGTATTCCTGGTTCTGCTGGCGCTCGCCGCGGATCTGAATGGCGATGTAGACGACGATGATGTTGACGATCACGCCGATGCCCAGGAACGTGGCGCCCAGACCGATGTCCATGCTGAGCGCTTTGCTGATCGCTAGAACCATTGCCGCGGAGCCTAGCAACGGTGGGTGGCGGCGTGTTTCGGAGGGCGTCGCTGCGGCGGTAGTCGAGGGAGGCTCGTCGCGTCGCTCGCAGCTTGGGCGTGCGTGTCGTAGTCTTCGTGGCCGCCGCTTGTTGGAGAGGTGCCGGAGCGGTTGAACGGGCGCGACTGGAAATCGCGTAACGGGGGTCAACCTCGTTCGAGGGTTCGAATCCCTCCCTCTCCGTTTGGCCAGGCGCGTGTTCGAAACCCCGCGCTTCGCGGCGAAGAAGACCGTTATACTCGTAAGGTATGACCGGTCGGATCGGCGCCAAGGGGCAGGTAGTGATTCCGAAGGCTTTGCGGGATCGTGCCCACCTACAACCGGGCGATGAGGTCGACTTCGAGTTGCGCGACGAGGAGATCGTGCTCTCCGCGCGGCGATCCCCCGTGCGACTCGGCGGCCGGTTCTCGAAGACGGGGATGGCGGCTCGCCTGCTTGAAGATCGAGCACGCGAGCCTCGGTGAGCGTCTGCCTGGACTCCTGGGTGATCCTCGCTTGGCTGGACGGCGAGGAGCCGGCGCTCTCAAGGCTTGAGAAGCTGCTCGCGGATCGCCCGGTCGTGAGCTGGGTCAACCTCGTTGAGGTCTATTACCGGGTGGCTCGCGATCAGGGGCGCACCGCGGCTGATGAGACGCTGCGGGATTTGCGGGCAGCGTTCGCGCTGGACCTTCCAGGGACCGCCCGGATGATTGAGGTCGCACGCCTCAAGGCACGAGCTGCGATTGCGCTTGGGGACTGCTTTGCTGTTACGACCGCCGCGGCTCACAATCTACCCCTCCTCACCGGAGACCCGGAGATCTTCAATCTCGCAGATTGCCCTTGTCGGGTTGAGGATCTCCGATCTCTCTAGGTCCCAAATCGCTCGTCGTGTAGCCGGCGGATCAGAGGCCATGGAGATTTCGAGGCCTTTCCCGCGATTCCCGCCATTGCCGACTCGCGAGCCAGCTTGCGCGCCAGCGGCACGAGCTCCGCGTATAGCGCCGTTGGCTCCGCATCGACGTCGCCGGAGGCCGAGATGAGCAGCATCACGTAGATCGCCAAGTTGACCAGCCGTTTCTAGCTCCGGGCGACATGGCAGAGCCAAGGCGAGACCGGCCGGACCTCGATCCAGCTGCGGAACTGGACCGCATCGAGAGCACGGCCCTCGAAGTGCTGATCGACCCCAGCGGGTCGCAACTGTGGTCGGTTACGGAGGTCGGCCTGGAGGTCGGCGACGAACTCAAAGCGATCGACGCGCTCGAGTCGCTGCATCGCGCCGGACTTGTCCGCGCACCAGCGACGGCATTGTCACCCGTGCGGCTATACGCGCGAGCGAGCTGAGGCTCTAAGTAACAGACTGGCGCTGGTCCTTGCAAGGCCGAATAGCTGGATACGACTGAACCGAATGCTATACGGCTGATCCGAATCGTTGCGAAGTCATAAACTCTACTAGACGCTCACTGCAACGCCGGATATTGCTTCAGCCAGTCACAGAAGGCGTCAATCGGGGGCGGCCGCCACGGGGTGAAACCCTAGGCCCGGCCAAAGTGGGCTACAGCGCCACAGCCTGCAGCGGCACCCCGGCCTACGAATCGGCCAATCCGGTCATCGAAGGCAACGCCACCTCGCAGACGTTCGTGCCGCCGCCAGGAGATGAAAAGCTCTATCTCTTCACGGCGAGCTACAGCGGTGATGTCCACTACGAACCGGCGACGAGTGAATGCAGGGCAGCTAACGAGTCGGTGATGGTGCCGCTGGTCGGCTTCGCATTGCCTGGCCTTCCGGCAGAACCAGCGCCCACTTCAGCACCAGCGATGCCAAAAATCGTTGAGCCGCCGGTGCGGGTGGCCAGTTTGCGCTTCGCTCCCTCGCGCGTTGTCCTCGGTCGCGGTTCGCTCGTGCGCTTCAGCCTCTCGGCTGCGGCACCAGTAGAAGTCACATTCGCTCGGAAGGTTCCGGGTCGGCAGACCGCCCGAGGTTGTCTGCCGGCCTCACGTCCAGCCAAGGTCCCCCTAAGGGTCGCCGCTGCATAGCCCGCCGCATCACGGGTGCCATTACGAAGACTGGCGAGCCGGGAGCCAATCAGTTCGTCTTCGATGGTCGCGTTGATCGCGCCCGCTTCCGGCTGGAGCCTATGTTGCCCAAGTAAAGGCGGCGGGCGGGAGCAGCAGTACGGCCGGGATTGAAGTCGTGCGACACAGCACAGGTGACAAGCATTAGCTTGCGCGGGTAAGGCGCATCCCTCAGCCTTATTGCACGCTCGGGGGCCCGTCGGGGGTGAGGCCGACGCCCTGCCGGACGTGCCGCGCCCCGGAGCCATCGGCACCATGCTCGAGGGGCCATGCCAGGTTTAGTTTTGTTCCTTCCGCCGGGGGTGGCGAATCAAGCCTTGCTGCGGATCGCGTCGGCTGCCCGTCGCCTGGCATCGCGCTCAACGGGCTCCAGCAGCTCCCGTAAAAGCTGGCCAAGGCGCTTCTTTGCAATGCGTCCCGATCTCCCCGTTTTGGATCTGCATAGACCTGCATGAGAGCGATCAACGACGCCAGTCCAGGCGATCGGCCTGCACGACGGAGTTTCGCAGGCCTTTCAGTCCCGGCAACGCGCTCGCGAAGGCGTCGCGCGCGTGTCTCAACCACCGCTCGGCGGACTCGAGCGTCGCTTGATGTAGCTCACGAATGCGCTCCCAGACCGGGGCATGTTTCGAGAGTCGTCCCGTCAGCTCCGCCATTTGCCCTAATTGCGAACCGCGGCCCCGAGAAAGCCACATTCACGAGTTGGCGGCTTCGCGATAGTGCCGTCTAGGCCTGTCGGGACGCCCGAACGGGCTGAGGGTGATGGCGTCACTCGCGCCAGTGAACCTCGTAGTGCCCGATCGGCTCGGCAAATCCCTTCACGGCGATCGGACCGCCGTCCGAGAACCGGATGCCCTTGCCGCGGCACAGATCGTGCACGCCCGACGACACGACGATGCAGCCCGGCTGAGCACAGGCGCAGAGCCGCGCGGCCTGCTGCACTGCCGCGCCGAAGAGATCGTCCTGCTCGGTCACCGGTTCCCCTGCCGCTACGCCGATGCGCACATGCAGCTCAACGCCATCGCGCTCATGCAGGTCACGCTGGATCTGCATTGCAGCGCCGAGTGCCTGGTAGGCAGAAACGAACGCAGCCATGATCCCGTCGCCCGTGTGCTTGACCTCGTTGCCGCCAAACTGAGCGAGGGCGGCGCGCACGATCGAATCGTGCTCGCGGAGCACTCGCATCACCGCACGGTCCCCCAGTTCTTGAGTCAGGCGCGTGGACTCGGCTATATCTGTGAAGAGGATCGCGCGAAACGCGCTTTCCGTGTACGGCTCGCCGGGAGGGTGCGTGTTCAGCCGACCGAAGAAGCCGCGCACGCCGGCTTGATCGACCTCGATCACCTGAGAGGGGAGCAAGCCGTGAGCGGCACGGTGAGCCGCTTCGACGGACTCCGCGTCCGGTCCCTCGACCAGGCAAAAGCCGCTTCCGGCGCCCTCTTCGAACCAGTACGTAACGAAGCGCACCCCAAATTGATCCTGCACCTCGAGATCGCGCAAGTGAGCGGCCGCGAGATCAGCCGCATTCGCATCGGGAAGATCGTGGCGGTCCATGAACATCGCCATCGTGAGCAAACTGTACTGCCGGGATCCCGGACGTGCCCGCTTGGCCGGACGGGCGCGCGCGTCAGCAGTTGCTACGTGCGGGTCGTTGAGGCTTCGCACGACCGCCGTCTGGGGTGGGTCGAAAGCCGACAACCACACATGACGATCGTGAATAGACTCGGGCTGCGGTCGGTGAGGTGCACTCGAGCTGACCGCCGCGCAATGTCGACAGCCATTCGAGGAGGCAGCCGTGGTGGCACCAACATTCGACCCGGACAAGTTCAAGGCGACCACGCGGGAGCAGTGGCAGGAGGCGGCTGCCGCCTGGGACCGCTGGGGTCCGACGCTGGAGGACTGGCTGGGCCCGGCGACCGAGGCGATGCTCGACGACGCCGGCGTTCGCCCCGGCGCGCGCGTGCTCGACGTGGCAGCGGGCGCCGGAGGTCAGACGCTGGCCGCGGCGCGCCGTGCCGGGCCCGACGGGCATGTGCTGGCCACTGACATCTCACCAGCCATCCTCGAGTACGCCGCTGCCGCCGCGCGCGATGCGGGCTTGGCCAACGTGGAGACCCGGGAGCTGGATGGCGAGAGCCTCGCCGGCGTGGAGGATGCGTCATTCGATGCGGTCATCTCCACGTGTCGGGCTGATCTACTTCCCCGACCGGCAGGGTGCGTTGGCTGAGATACGGCGCGTGCTGCGCCCAGGCGGGCGGGTCGCAGCGGTCGTGTACTCGACGCCCGAGAGCAACCGATTCTTCTCGGTGCCGGTCGGGATCATCCGGCGGCGGGCCGAGTTGGGGCCACCGCTGCCCGGCCAGCCGGGGCCGTTCAGCCTGGGCGGCGCGGGGATTCTCGCCGACGCATACGAGCAAGCCGGCTTTCGCGACGTTCGGGTCCACACCGTGGGCTCCCCGCTGCGCATGACTTCGGCCGTCGAGTGCCTGCGCTTCGAGCGCGAGTCCTTCGGCGCCCTTCACCAGATGCTGGCGGGACTGGACGAGGCCGGTCAGGAGCGGGCATGGCAGGAGGTCGGAGAGGCGCTCGGCGAGTTCGAGGACGCCGATGGCTTTACCGGGCCGTGCGAGCTGCTGGTGGGTTCAGCGGCGCGGTAGCGAGAAGGTCCCATCAGACCGTGGCTCAGCCCTGGCTCGCGGCCTACGGAGCTCAGTGGCCGGCGCTTGACGATGTGGCTCGCTGGCCGTGACGCAGCTCGACCGTCTACTAGGCGAGGCAGGATGAGTGGGAACCTGCCTCGCCTCCCCTCTCCTACTCGGGGGACGGGCAATCTAGCAGGATACGGATAGTTGGGACTTGACTGCTCTAGGCGTGCTTACTCTGGACATGAACAGTCGGGACGGATGGTGTTGGCATGTCATGCCGGAGCCGCTGTCCGAAGCCACCTGCGTATTAGGCGAACGTATCCGCGCTGAGCGTCGCGCACAGGCGCTGAGCCAGGAGGCGCTGGGCCGACCGCTGCGACAGCCACTGAACGTTCCTCGGACAGGTGGAGCGGGGGCAGAGCAACCTTAATCGGCTCGCGCGAGCAGGTCAACCGGCCATCCGCCCGAGAGGCCATTTTCACGCCCCGGGTCGCCGTATCCTTTTCACGATGGCGTCGGAATCAGCGGTTGCTCATGCGGATACGAATTTACATGGCCGGATGGGCTGGCTGCTGTGGACGCTGGCCGGCGTGCTGTCACTGCTGGTCTCCGCAGCGGCGGTGATCTTGCTGTGGTCGGGCGCATCGCTGAAGGGCGACGCGACGGCGCTGGCCCATGTGTCGGTGCAGCCGTTCGGCGGCAGCGTGGAGCGCGTCGAGGCGTTCGGCGCAGGCGGGCGGCGGATCCCGATCGCGGTCGAAGACGGACGCCTGACGCCGCTGCAACGGCTGAAGCCGGGCGAGCAGGTGGCGGTGACGGTGCAGGTTCGCCGTCCGGGATGGCTCAGTTGGGCACTGGGCAGCGAGCGCACGGAGCATCTGACGCTGCGCACGCCGGTGGCGCACGTGAAGCAGCGCTGGCTGACAGTCCGACCGGGCGCGGCCGTGCGGGTGGGCTTTGACCAGCCGGTGAGCGCGGTCGCGCAGGGGATGAGCAAGCTCTCGAGAGCGCATCCGCTGTCGCACGCGCAGAGCACGATCTCGCTGGGACGCCGGTCGCTCACGGGGGCCGTGCAGATCGCCGTGGCACCCCGCTCGTGGGAGACGGTCGGCGCACCTACGCAGGTCAGCTGGTTCCCACCGTCGCGCTCGCCGGTGATGGTCACGCTGCCGGCGGCCGGCTCTAGCGTGGGGCCGGCGACGAAGCTCTACCTGACGTTCTCAAAGCCGGTCGACGACGTGCTCGGCAGCAAGCGCCCGCGGCTCTCGCCGGCGACTCCGGGACACTGGCGCAAGGCCAACAGCCACGCGCTGGTGTTCGTGCCGTCGGGGATGGGCGCCGCATTCGGCTCGCACCTGCGCGTGCAGCTACCGCACCCTGTCTCGGTCACGGCCGGTGGCGGCCCGGGAGCCTCTGGTGCCTCAGGCGCTTCAGGCCCCGGCGCTTCCGGTGCAGGTGCGTCGGGCGCCACGGGCGGCGCGCTGCGAACGACGAGCCAGATCGAATGGACGGTGCCGCCGGGCTCGACGCTGCGCCTGCAGCAACTGCTCGCCCAGGCGGGCTACCTGCCGTTGAGGTGGCACGCATCGGGCAAAACCGTGGCGCGCACGCCGAGCGCGGAGGCCCAAGCGGCGGTGGACGCTCCCGACGGCGACTTCGGCCGGCGCTACGGCGACACGCCGCATCAGCTGCAGACGCTGTGGAGCGCGGGGCACGAAAACACGATCACGCGTGGCGCGTTGATGAAGTTCGAGAGCGAAAACGGCTTGACGGTGGACGGCCTGCCGGGGGCTGCGGTGTGGCACAAGCTGATCGAGAACGCGATCGCCGGAAAGCGGCTGACGAGCGGCTACAGCTACGTGTATGTGCACCGCGAGGTCCCGCAGACGCTGACGTTGTGGCACAACGGGCGCACGGTCTTGACGGCGCCGGCAAACACGGGCATCTCGGGTGCGGAAACCGAACCGGGCACGTTCCCGGTGTTTGAGCACCTGCCGGAAACAACGATGAGCGGGACCAACCCGGACGGCTCGCACTACGAAGACCCGGGCATCAAATGGGTCAGCTACTTCAACGGCGGCGACGCTCTGCACAACTTCGATCGCGCCTCATTCGGCACGCCGCAGAGCCTCGGCTGCGTCGAGCTTCCGCTCGCGGCATCGGCCGAGATCTACCCGTATACGCCGGTCGGCACGTTGGTTACGATCGAAAGCTAGCAAGGCAGGTCCAAGAACCGCTATTTATGACTCTGTAGACCTTTAGGCATCAGGCAGAGACTGTTCTAGTTTGTGGACGGTCGTCTTCAGCGCACGGTCGGGCTCAGTCTCAGGGCATACCGACAGGAGCGAGGTCTGAGCCAGGAGGCGTTTGCTGACGTGCTCGGCGTGCACCGCACGTATCTCGGTGGGATCGAGCGGGGCGAGCACAACCTCACGCTGAGAAGCCTGGAACGCCTCGCGGCCAAGATCGAGCTCGATCCGATGCTGTTGTTGCGCCCGGACCGCGCGGCGCCGAACGGCGAGAAGCGCACGCGGCGCGCACAGATCAGGGGATAGGGCAGCCCGAGCGGGGAGTCGCGGCTGGGTCTGATCGGTCGATCTCTCACGCCGGTGGACGATGCGCGATAGGGTCGCGAAGGATCGCGTCGTCGGGGCGTCAACACGAGGAGGTCATCATGGGCTTCAGGCTCGCCCACCGAGCGGATTGCGAGACGGTGGGCAACTGGCAGCTGGTTCGCCGCACGCTCGAGCTGGAGTCGTTCGGGATCAACATCGTGCAGATCGCGCCGGGCGAGCAGATCCCAGAACACGACGAGCTGGACCGCGACCAGGAGGAGATCTTCTATGTGCTCGGCGGTGCGCCGACGCTGGTGATCGACGGCGAGGATCACTTGACGCCGGCGGGCACGTTCGCGCGCCTGGACCCGGAGCACAAGCGCACGATGCGCAATGACGGCGAGCAGCAGGCGGATGTGCTGATCGCCTCGGCGCCGCGCACGAGCGGATATGAGCCGATGGGGTGGGCGTGATGGAGGCGAGCGTGAGCGTGGCCGCGGGCATGGAGCAGCTGCGCGGGACGATCGACGCCTACAACGACGCGTGGAATGCGCACGACGTGGAGCGGATCGGCGCGATGCATGCGCCGGACATGGTCTTCGAGAACCACACGGCGGGCGAGCGCGCGCAGGGCGCGGAGGCGCTAAGCCATATCGCGGGCATTTTCGCGTCGTGGCCCGATATCGAGTTCACGACGCGCAGGCTCTACGTGCGCGAGGACCTGGTCGTGCAGGAGTGGACGGCGAGCGCGACGCACGTCAAGCAGCTCAGCCGCGGCGAGATCGTGGCCGAGCCGTCTGGCAAGCGGATCGAGTGGGCGGGAATGGACGTGATCCCGTTCGAGCGGGGCAAGGTCAAGCGCAAGGACGTCTACTCGGACTCGGTCTCGATCCTGCGCCAGGTGGGCTTGCTCTAGCGGGCATCGGGCGAGCGGCGATCGACCCGAGCACGCCGTCGGCCTGTGAGCGACGGCGATCAGGCGGTAGGCCGGGGCGCGGACGCTCTGCTGGCGCGCAGCGACACGGCAGTACCGGCGGCGAGCACGATCAGCACGGCGGCGAGGCTGGCGAGCGGGCCGACCTCGACGGCCTCGGCGGCGAGCAGCTTGAGGCCGACGAGCCCGAGCAGCACGGCGATCGTCTGGTCCATGTAGCGCAGGCGCTGACGGGCGATGGCGACGAGCTTGAACAGCGCGCGCAACCCGAGCAGGGCGAGCAGGTTGGCGGTCAGCAGCAGCACGGTGTCGCTGCTGATGGCGAGCGCGGCGGGTATCGAGTCGACGGCGAAGGCGAGGTCGGCGAAGACGATGGCGATCAGGCAGAGCAGCATGGGAGTGACTTCGCGGCGACCGTCGCGCACGACGATCCAGCGCCGCGGGACGTGCTCTGAGACGGGCAGGCGGCGCTGCAGCCGAGCTGATGACGCGGCTCGGGCCGGGGTCGTCGTCGTGGCTGGAGCGCGCTGTCTGCCAGGCGAGCACGAGCAGCAGCGCACCGAGCACGTAGCTGACGACGTGGGAGGCGTTGAAGACGGCGACGCCGAGCAGGATGGCGGGCACGCGCAGGGCGAAGGCGG
Source organism: uncultured Solirubrobacteraceae bacterium (assembly GCA_963704495.1). GTDB lineage: Bacteria > Actinomycetota > Thermoleophilia > Solirubrobacterales > Solirubrobacteraceae > Palsa-744. The sequence continues at coordinate 1,047,017 of OY969911.1, forward strand.
AGAGGGCGCCGAAGGAGACGAGCCGCTCGCGGTCTGCGCTCGGCACCTCGAAGGTGGCGATGAGCACGGCGAAGACGAACACGTTGTCGAGCGAGAGGGCACGCTCGATCAGGTAGACGGCGGCGTAGGAGCCGGCGGCGTGGGGGCTGTCGAACAGACCGAACCACAGCGTGGGGAGCAGCCCGAGCGCGAGCCAGGCGATGCTCCACAGCACGGCTCTGTGGGTGCTGCCGACCGGAGCGCGGCTCTCTCGCCAGAAGGCATAGGCGACGACCGCGATCTGCCCGCCGAGGGCTATGTAGAGCATTGTCAGGACTCTAGATAGCGGGCCGCCGGCGCGTGCTACTGTCGCGCAGAAGGGGTTCGGGAGGCAGCAGGGGAGGGGAGCGAGGATGCACACGCCCACGTTGTTCCGCGACCGACCGCGACCGGTGCAGATCGTGCTGGGCGGGGTGGTGCCGTTCGTCTTCGGCGCGGTGGTGGGCGTCGTGCTGGGCGTCTCGACTGGGGTCTACTGGGCGCTTGCCGTGCCGGCCGCGATCGGGGCGGTGCTGGCGGGCCTGGAGCACGAGGATGGCTGGGGCGGGGCGGATCGTGGCCTGGTGGGTGGCGCGCTGTTCGGCCTCGGCGTGCTGCTGGCGCACTGGATCGCGGGCACGCACGCAAAGGTCTCGCTCGGCAGCTTCCCACCACTGTTGATTGTGGTCGACGCGATCGTCGGCATGCTGCTCGGCGCGCTGGGCGGCCGGGTGGCGCGCGGGATGCGCGAACGCGAGCAAGCGCAGGCGGTCGCGAAACCGGCTTAGCTCGCCGGGAGCGCTCACGGGCCGAGCAGGCCCGGTCGAGTCGTCGTTCTCTTTTTTGATGGTCGCTTTCGCGACAGATGGCCTGCGTCGTGCGGCCGACATCGGGCGATTCGTTGGCGGTCTCGATCCTCGATCCGGGACGGCCGACTAGACTTGGCGGCTCTGCGCCCGTAGCTCAGCTGGATAGAGCGTCGGTCTACGGAACCGAAGGTCAGAGGTTCGAATCCTCTCGGGCGCGCTCGCTCTCGCCGGTCACTGCAAGGTGCCGTGCGAGCGCGCGCTCCTCCTGTGCCCTTGGTGTCTGGGCGGTGCTGTTGCGGTGGCGCCCAGCTCGAGCCGGCAGACATATCATGGGCGGTGGCGGCAGCGGCCATGGACGGCAGTTCGGTGGCACACGGAGAGACTCGTAACACGGATCGAAGGTGGGATGGTCGGCAGCGGCAGCGGCAGCGGCATCAGGCGTATCGGCAGGTACGGCGCGGGAATCTGCGCTGCGCTCGTCGTGCTTGCGCTCGGGCCGACGGCTGCTCAGGCCGAAGCGCCAACGGTGACGATCACGGCACCAAGCCCGGGAGCGCTGACCAACGAACCCTCACCGACGTTCTCCGGCAGCACGAGCGACTCGCTCGACTCGGTCACGGTGGACATCTATCAGGGCACCGGCACAGGCGGTACGCGCATACGCGAAGAACTCGCCGTTCCATCGGGCAGCGAATGGAGCGCAAAAGCACAGCCACTGCCCGACGGCACCTATACGGCCGTCGCCCAGCAGGGCGCTGTCGAAGTTGGCTTCAGCGCGGAAGTCACGTTCACGGTGGACGCGACCGCGCCAACGGTGACGCTCGAAGCCGTCGCACCGGCGACGAACACCTCGACGCCAAGCTTCGAAGGGTCGGCAAGCACGGCGCCGGGCGACGCGGGAACGATCTCGGTGATCGTCTTCTCGGGAGCTTCTGCCGGCGGCCAGCAGGCGGCGACGGGCGTGGCGACAGTTCACGGCGGCGGCTGGTCGTTCAGCTCGCCGGCGCTGTCCGACGGCATCTACACGGTGCAGGCCTCGCAGGGCGATGACGCGGGTAACGTCGGCATTAGCGCTGCCGGGACCTTTCGTGTTGACACCGTTGCCCCGGCACCCCTATCGCTGAACGCGATCCCTGCGGTGCTCGCCACTGCCACCCCTTCGTTCGGCGGCGGCGGCGGTCAGGAATCGGGTGACGGCGCGGTACTCGTGCTCGTCGACGGAGAACCGGTCGGCGAAGCTGCCGTGAGCGGCGGAAGCTGGGCGCTCGCCTCGCCGCAGCTGAGCGACGGCAGCCATACGGTGCGCGCCGAACAAGTCGACGAGGCGGGCAACGTGAGCACGACGAGCACCGCCTCGTTCCGCGTCGACACTTCAGCCCCGGCGCCAACGGTCACCGGCCCGAAATCTGGCGAACAGCTCAAATCATCCCTTGTGGAATTCCACGGCGGGGCGGGCAGCGCGACGGGCGACTCCTCGGAAGTCACGGTGGAGCTCTTCAAGGGGGAATCGACGGCGGCCGAAAATCTCGAACAGAGCTTCACGGCGTCGCGGAGCGGGTCGAGCTGGAGCAGCGGGAGCAGCGGCCCGCGGCTGTCCAACGGGAAGTACACGGTGCGCGTCAAACAGCTCGACTCGGTTGGCAACACGGGTGTCAGCGACGCGGTCACGTTCGAAGTCAACAGCCCGGCACCGAACGTGACGCTGAACGCACTGCCGCGGTTCACGGCCGATGCGACGCCGAGCTTCAGCGGTTCGGCCGACGCCACTGCTGAAGCCAAGCCCGTAGTGACGTTGAAGATCTGGCGAGGCACGTCCGCGTCGGGCAGCCTCGCCCAGTCGACTTCGGGGCCCGCCAGCGTGGGCGCGTGGTCGCTCAGCCTGGCGGAACCCTTGGCGGACGGCACCTACACCGCGCAGGCCGAACAGCCGCCGGTCGCGAAAAATCCGGCGGGCGTGAGCGAAACGACGACGTTCACGGTCGATACCCAGGCGCCGCAGCCCACGCTCTCGTCGCCCGGCGAAAGCACGGGCCTGGAGACGGTCTCCGGATCGGCGGGCACGGCGACGGGGGACCGCCGTCAGGTGACGGCCGAACTGTTCTCCGGCGCGTCGGCCGAAGGCGCCGCGATCGAGATGATCACGGTGCTCGCCAGTCCCGACGGGACGTGGAGCGCGACGTTTGCGGGCCTTGGCGGCGGCCAGTACACGGTGATCGCGCGGCAGTCCGACGAAGCCGGCAACACGGGCTTGAGCGCGGCGCAGAGCTTCACGGTCAATACTCCGCAGGCGCCGGTCGGACCGAGCGCGCCGGTGGCTTCCTTCACGTGGGTGCCGCAGACGCCGACGGTCGGTCAGAGCGTCTCGTTGGTCTCGAAATCGACCGACGCGTCGAGCGCGATCACGGGGTATGGCTGGGACGTGGCCGGCAGCGGCCCGTTCGCCGTCGGTGGGCCGGTAATGACCGCGACGTTCGCGACGCCCGGAGCGCATACGGTGCGCCTGGTGGTGAGCGACGCCAACGGGCTGTCGGGCACGGTCGCCGAGACGATCCAGGTGGCGGCGCGGGCATTGACGCTGATGCAGCCGTTCCCGATCGTGCGGATCGCCGGCGCCGAGACGGCCAAGGGCGCCAGGATCAGGCTGCTCACGGTGCAGGCTCCTCCGGCGGCGAAGATCGCCGTCTCGTGCAAGGGCCACGGCTGCAAGACGAAGAGCGAAACTCGCATCGCAACGATTTCGAGCAAGGATAAGAGCAAAAGCCGCTCAGGCGCGATCACGCTCGCCTTTCCTCGCTTCCAGCGCACATTGGGAGCCGGCGCGGTGCTCCAGATCCGCATCACCAGGAGCGGTCAGATCGGCAAGTTCACGAGCTTCAAGATCAGGCGCAAGAAGCTGCCGGCGCGCGCCGACGCGTGCCTGCGGCCGCCGAGCACGTCGCCGAGCGCCTGTCCGAGCGAATGAGCATGGTGCGCAGCACGTTCAACGTTGTGCGCTACGACTGGCTGGGCGTGCGCATCGGCGGTCCGGGGGCGAGCATGCGCGGCCTGTGGCCGGTGCTGATGCTCGCCCTGCTGGTCGTGTTTGGCTGCTTCTTCGCGATCGGCCGCCTGTTCGTGGGCGGCGGCTCGCCACTGGAAGGCTCTTCCGCGGCGCCCGTCGCCCGCGCGACGATTCCGAGCGGGCTGCACGGCGGCTCGCCGATTGCCGGCCAGGTCCCGAGCTCGATCGCCGAGCAGCCGCGCCGGCGCCAAGTGACGCCGACAAGGGGCACCGAAGTGCCTCGAGTGACCGCGCCGATCGGGACGTTCGCGGGCGAAGCGGCGAGCAGCGAAGCGAGCTCCGGCACGCAGCTCGAAAGTGCGCCCGCGTCTGCGCCTGAACCGACTCGGGCGAGTGCCGGCACAGGCTCCTCCGCAGGAAAGCCCTCCGGCAGGGCGTCGGGCGGCGCCGCGTCGGGCGGCGGCGGTTCGTTTGACAGCTCGGAATAGGGCAGTGGCTCCTCGCCGGTCTCTCCGTCGCGCGACGACTTCGAACCCCGCCGGCCAGCGGGCAACGCCCCGCCGCAGGCCGGTGCTCCCCGTTGAGGTCGTGCCCGTGCTGATCGCCGTTGCGATCCTCGGCTACGTAGCCGGGCACTACAGCGGGAAAAGCGGCTCTCCTGAAAACCAGGCGCAGAAGGGCGCCGACGTGGCGCTCGGCTATCCGGCGGGATGGCGCATGGCCAGGATTGCGCCCGGCATCCCACAGCTCTCGGTGGCAAATGTGATCGTGATCGCGCCGAAGGGCGAGGCCGAGCGGGCGGGACTGATGCTCGGCGGGCTGCCGGCCGGGGAATTGGCCCCGTTGCCGAGGCGCTTCATGCACGCTCTGCACCGACTGCCGGTGCCGGAAATCGTCAACCTCGTCGAAACGCAGGCATACAAGTACTCGCGACTGGACGTTCCGGGCTACGACAAGCAACTGACGCTGTTCGTGATCCCCAACCCGGGCAGGCGGCCGATGCTGTTCGCCTGCTACGCCTCGGCGGGTAGCTCGGCCGAGATGCGCGCCTGCGAACAGTCGGTGGCGACGGTCACGGCGGTCGGCGAGCCACAGGCCTACGAACTGACGCCCGAGCCGAGGTACGCGAGCGCAATCAGCGCGACGGTCTCCACCCTGGACGATCTGCGTGCGGCGCTCAAGCGCGAGCTGAGCCCGGACGTGACGGTCGCGACCGCGCAGCGGCTCGCCACGGAGCTGGCCGAAGGCTTCGCCACGGCAACGGGTGCACTCGATCGGCTGCATCCGTCGATCGTCGCCGAGCCTGTTCACGCTGCGCTGACCGACGCGGCACGCCGCGCGCACGATGGCTACGTAGCGCTCGCCTCGGCGATCGGCGAACGAGACGTGACTCGCTACCAGTCCGCACAGAAGGCGGTCGCCGGGGCCGAAGCGGACGTCGACGCGGCGTTGGGGAGCTTTGTGCTGCTCGGCTACAGCGCGACCGCCCAGCCGGTCGCCGGCAGCGGCTCCTAGCCGTCCTTGGGTCTACGAAAATCGCCCGCAGAATCTGGCTCCACGGCCAATTTACGTAAAAGAGAAATATAGGTTTTGTTATCGAAGATCGTGGTAGCCTACGCGGTCACGAACTCTGGGATCGGCTGGGAGGGGACGGGGGACAGCTCCCCGAGGGATGATGAACAGGGCTGCGTCGAACCAGCCCTCAACGAGACGAATGTGGCGGAAGGGAGACGTAGGAGACATGAGATACGTCAGGCTTATGGGGGTTGTGAGCGCGGTTTGCGCGTTCGCGATCGCCGCTACGCCGGCACTGGCGCACGAATTCACGGCCAGCAAGACCGGGAAGACCGCGGGTAAAGCGGAAACCGAACAGAAATTCAAATTCGGTCCGTTCAAAATCACGTGTGAAAAGGTCAAAGACAAAGGTGCGCAGGCGGCTGGGGCTTCGTCGACGCTCACAGTCGCGCTGAGGTTCGCCTCGTGCACGGATGAAGTGAGATTCGGGACGAGGCCGGCATTTGTGCCGACGCGCTTCCTCACACCGCTGGCGGTTTCGTACCACGCCAACGGCTTTGTCGAAACGGGTTCTGAAACTGAAGAATTCGAAGGCTCAGCGGTGCTCGCCGGTGGCGAAGCTGAAATCAAGGTCTACACAGGCGTGATCCCGGGATCGCCGCACGAAAAGTCCCGCTGCACGATCCTATGGCCCGAACAGACGATTCCGCTGAAAGCGATCAAAAACCCGGAAGGTGAATACTCGACGGCGTCCTACTCGAACGTTGCGTTGCCGAAGACGGGCAAAATGTTCCCGGACGGCTTCCAGCACTCGATCAACGTCACCAACACCTTCAAAGGGATCAAATACGAACTCGAAGGCGAACCGTGCGAAGAATGGGGCAAAGAAGAAGGCTCTGAAGGCGGTGGCGCGACGTACTTCGGCTCCTTCCCGGTGCTTTTGAACGGCGGCAACCTGGAATTCAGCTAGTCGTCAGCTGGGTCCGGCAACGGACGGCTGGACCGCAAAGGGCGGGAGGCGGCGCAAGCAGCGTTCGCCTCTCGCCCTCGGTCGTTCTACGGCGCCCGCTCAGCGCCCGGCGCGAGTTCGGCCATCGCCTGAAAGGCGGCAATCGCCGGCGGCGCTTGCTCACCGTCGAGCTCGGCGTAGATGTTGGCGACGTTGACGACGAGCCGCTCGTCCTCTTTCCAAGCGGCCCAGCGGTCGAGCGCGAGCGAGCGAGCTGCCTGCAATGCGGTCATGCCCTCGGCGTGGCGCAGGCGTGCCTGCTCGTAGAGGTATTCGAAGTAGTCGCGCAGCTCGCGCACCTGCTCGACCGTGCTCAGCGGACCGTGCCCGGGCACGATCGCCTGCGGGTCGAGCGCGAGGATCCGCTCGCAGGCGGCGATCCAGTTCGACACGGGGCCGGCCCACGCGATCGGGTGCGCCCCGGCGAACAGGACGTCGCCGGTGTACAGCACGCGCTCGGCCGGCAGGTGGACGAGCGTGTCTCCGCGCGTGTGCGCCGGGCCGACCTCGATCAGCCACAGCTCGCGCTCGCCGACGCGCAGGCTCAGCTCGCCGCTGAAGGTCCGCTTCGGCAGCACCGCCTCGATCCCGTCGAACTCGAAGGCGCCGAAGCAGCGCAGGAAGAACTCGCCGAGCACGCCCATCTGCGGCGCCTGCTGCACGAGCGCGGCCATCGCGGCCGGGGGCAGCTCGCCCATCTCCTCGGCCGTGCGCGCTGAGGCCACGATCAGCGCGTCGCCGACGAGCTGGTTGCCATAGCAGTGGTCGCCGTTGGCGTGCGTGTTGACGAGCGTGTCGATCCGCGCGGCGCTCGGCACGGCACGGCGCATGCTCTGCAGCATCTCCTCGGTCAGGCGCAGATCGAACAGCGTGTCGATCAGCAGCGTGCTCTCGCCGTCGACGACGAGGCCGGCGTTGCTCCAGCCCCAGCCGCCGTCGGGCTGCAGGTAGGCGAACAGGCCGTCGCCGAGCTCGTGCAGACCCTTCGTGTAGTCAGCGGCAGCCATCAGTCGCCGAACGGGGCGATCGGCACACCGTGGTCGCGCTCGCGCATGCCCAACTCGTAGACGCCGCCGTGCGTGCTGCGCAGCGAGCGCGCCTCGGCGCCGGCCGACCCGGGCTCGAGGTCTAGCTCGAGCCCGGCGATTGAGCAGTTGACGACGTCGTGGCCGCTCTCGCCGTCGGGGTCGCCGTAGCGCCAGCCGGCGGCCGTTCCGGCGGGCACGGACGCCCTTACGTGGAGCGTCGTGCCGCTCTCTCCGGGCAGGCTCAGCGTGCAGCCGTCGACCCCCTCGCGCACCTGCAACCCGCGTGCGCCGAGGCCGCCGAGACGGATCCTGCGACCGTCGAGCGAGAGGGCGCCGTTGGCGACCCATGGCGTCAGCCGCCCGGCGAGCATGACGCGTCCGAGCGCCACGTCCAGCCACGCGTCCGGCGCGCCGTCGAAGCCCACGCCGTGCAGCCAGATCCAGCGCTCGGCGTGTTCGGCACCCCAGTTGTGGCCGATCATCCCGCGCCAGGAGTCGAGCTCGATATCGGCCCGTCCGGCCACGTGCATCTGTCCCGAGAAGGCCGCGCTCGGCGCCGGGCTCGTCAGCTTCGTGCGCGGGAGCGGTGCTCGGTAGAGCCACTCGCGCGGCAGATGTCGCAGCTGCGGCTCGAGCGCCTGCAAGCGAAGCGACCAGTTGGCCTCGCCGCATGCTCCTTGGGCGGCGCCCGGGCCGAACGAACCGCCCTGATCGCCGGGGCTGCCGACCTCGATCCAGCCATCGTCAGGCACGAGCAGCCGGTCGCTTGTCAGCTTGTGCTGGAACGGCGCGCCGCGAGACGCGTCGAACACGGTGCACCAGAGCGAGCCGTGTGCGCGCCGCCCGGGCGGCTTCTGCACGGTGTGGCGGATCCATACTCCGAGCGGCTCGCGCGGGGAGACGGCGCGCAGGTAGAACGACTCGTACATGCCTGCTCGTGCGCGGGCTCCGGGGAACATCGCGGCCGTGCTCGCGCTCGTGCCCATCGCGACGATCCTAGTCGGCGCACGATTTCGTGGCAGGATCACGCCATGCAAAGCGATCCGCTCGTCCAGCTGCCGCCGGCACTCGCGAGCCCCGGCACGCGCCGGTCCGGCCGCTACCTGCTCGGCGTTGACGGCGGGGCGACGAAGACGCTGGCCGCCGTGCTCGACCTCGAGCAGCATGCGATTCATCTCGCGCACGCCGGCCCGAGCAACGAGGACGCCGTCGGCTCACGCGCCGCGGTGGCCGCGCTCGTCGACGTCGCCGAGGAGGCGATGGAGCGTGCCGGTGTCGCTGCCACAGGGCTGGCTGCGGCCGTGCTCGCCGTCGCCGGCACGGACACCGACGCGATCGTGCGGCAGGTGCGCGCCGTGCGAGGCGAGGACTGGATCGTCGTCAACGACGTCGTCGGCGCGTGGGCTGCCGCGACCGGCGCGCAGCCAGGCATCGGCGCGATCTCGGGCACCGGCTCGAACGTCCTCGGCGTTGGACCCGACGGTCGCGCGTGGCGCGTGGGCGGGTGGGGTCATCTGCTTGGCGATGAGGGCAGCGGCTACTGGCTCGGCGTCGAATCGATCCGCGCCGCGCTGCACGAGCGCGACGGCTCCGGGCCGCACACCGCCCTGAGCGAGGCCGTCGTCGAGTTCTTTGGTGTGCCCACCGTCGAGGCGGTCGCCTCGCTCGTCTACTCCAAGCCGCTGAGCAAGAGCGAGATCGCCGCGTTCACCGTGCAAACGTGCGGGCTGGCCGAACAGGGCGACGCTGTCGCGTGCGAGCTCTATCGGCGGGGCGCCGAGCAGCTCGCCGAACAGGTTGCCGTCGTCGCGCGCGAGACCGGGCTCGCGCAGGTCTCCTCGTTCCCGCTTGGGCTGATCGGCAGTGTCTTCAAAGCCGGTCCGCTGTTCGTAGAGCCGCTCGCAGCCGCCGTGCGCGAGTCAGCGCCCGGTGCGCAGGTGGCCGTCGTCGAGATGGCGCCCGTCGGCGGCAGCCTGCTGCTCGCCCTGCGCGCGTGCGGTTGCCAGGACGCGCTCGGCACAGCCGAGCTGCGCCGCTTGCTCGACGACGCGCTCGCGCACGCTTCCTGAGCGCCGGCGTCAGTCGGAGGCGCCCATCCGTGCCTCGATCGAAGCGCGGTCGCCGACGGCGTCCGGTCCGTAGCCCGACAGGCGCACCGCAGCGGCGGCGTTGCCAAAGGCGGTCGCCGCGCGCGCATCTGCGCCGTCGGCCAATGCGATGAAGAAGGCCGCTGCGAACACGTCGCCGGCGCCCGTGTCGTCGAGCAGCTGCTCGACGGGCGGCACCTCGAGCATCAACGGATCGCGATCTCGCGCCAGCAGCTCTGTCGGCTCGGCCTCGTCGGTCACGGCGATTACCGCGCGGCCGTCGAGCAGCGCCGTGCAGAACGGGCGCTCGGTGGCGCTGAGCACGGCTGCGTCCAGGCGCTCGGGCAGTTGCGAGGGCTCCAGCGCGCGTAGCACGACGGCGTCCTGCGGCGAGGACCAAGTGCGCAAGAGCCCCTGCGGGGTGAGCCCGACGAGCCCCGCCTCGCCTCGCCAGCTCAACGGGGTCTCGCGTGCCACGGGTGCGAGGTGCAGCACGGCGCTGTCCACGGGCACGTCGGGCGCGATCGGCCCGGCCCACGCCAGCACGCGCTGGGAGCGCTCACGGCCTTTACCGCTCGTCTGCAGTGTCGTCGTGCACGGCGCCGCGGTCAGCTCGAGCTCGAGCTCATCGGCGTAGGGGGCCAGTAGCTCTTCGACCTCGCCGGGCACGCCGCGCGTGAGGATCAGCGCGCGCCTGCCCAGGCGCGCCGCCTGCAGCGCGCTGTAGAACGCGCTGCCCCCGGGCCGGCGGCTGCCGTCGGCCATCACGTCGGCCGTGACGTGGCCGACTGTCGTGTAATCGAAGCGCACGCCGTCCTGCGTATACCAAATCGAATGACCGCCCCGTCTGTTGTCGTTGCTATCGGAATGAGCAGCCGTCGCATGAAAATCAGCCGCACCTTTGCCGCGGCCCGTGTGGTGCTGCCCGCCACAGGCGTGCCGGCCGTGCTCGCCTCGATCGCGCTCGCGCTCGTTGTGCTGTCCTCGGCTGCGTCGGCCGCCGGGCGCCCATCAGTGCACACCGCCAAACGCCCGGCTCTGCATGGCGCGTCGTCCGCGAGGGGGCACTCCGCCTCGCGCTACCCGTCGGCCAAGTCGGGTCCACGTAACCACGGCGGCTCGGCGCCTCGCGCGGTCGCCGCCGCTGCCAAGAAGACTCCGAAGAAACCGAGCAAGCCCAAGCTGACCGGCAATCCGGCGCGCGCGCTGCTCGCGTTCGAAGCGATGCAGCGCTACTACTACGTGCGCGGGTCCGGTCTGTACGCCGGCGAACCCTTCTCCTACCTGTGGCCCTTCTCGCAGGCGCTCGCCGCGACGGTCAGCATGGCCAACGTGCCCAAATTGCCCGTCTCGCTGTCCGGCGAATTGCATGCGCGGCTGATCGGGCTACGCACGTATCTCGACCTGAACAACTCGGGGGCGCCCGAAGGCATCTATACGAGCTCGCTCGCCGCCTTCGACGGCACCGTGGCCCCGCCCGTCGGGCCGGGCGGGGCCAAGTACTACGACGACAACGACTGGATCGGGATCGAGCTGGCGCGCCACTACGAGAAAAGCCGCAACGCCGGCGCGCTCGGCTATGCGCAGGGGATCATGGCCTTCGAGATCGCCGGCTACTCGACCGACCCCTCGCTCGCTTGCCCCGGTGGCATCCCCTTCTCCAACGCGATCGAAAACACCGACCGCAACACGATCACGACGGCGCCGGCAGCGGAGCTCGCCGTGCAGCTGTACAAAATCACGGGCAACGTGCAGTACCTGCAGTTCGCCGAAACGGCTTACAACTGGGTGCGCTCGTGCCTGTTGCGAGCGAACAACCTGTATGCCGACCACATTCGCCCGCACGGCGTGGTCGACAGCACCTTCTGGAGCTACAACCAGGGCGTGATGATCGGGGCCGGCACGCTGCTCTACCAGGCCACCGGCAACAGCGGCTACCTCTACCAGGCACGTCAGACTGCGCAGGCCGCGCGCGCCTACTTCACGCCGCAGCGGCTCGGCGAAGAGAACCCGTTCTTCCCGTCGGTGTATTTCCGCAACCTGATGTACATGGACTCGGTCACACACGATCCGCCCGGTCCGAAGATCGCACAGGCCTACGTCGACTACGCCTGGCAGCACCTGCGCCTCAGCAACAACCTGTTCGTCGCCGGCTCGCCGGCCTCGGCGCAGCTGCTCTATCAGGCCGCGATCGTGCAGATCTACGCGCTGCTCTCCTCGCCGCCGAGCACGTACTTCTGAGCCTTGCGCCGCCCGGCGCGTCGCACGACCACGAGCGCTCCGCGCGCACCGGATGCACACGCTAGGCTGCCTTGATGCCGGAGGCCGCCAACATGATCACCACCGAGGGACTGGCCGAGCTGCAGGGCGAGCTGGACGCGCTCGAGGGCGAGGGTCGCCGCGAGATCGCCGAGCGCATCAAAACAGCGCGCGAGTGGGGCGACCTGAAGGAGAACAGCGAGTATCACGATGCCAAGAACGACCAGGCTCACCTCGAGACCAAGATCGCCAGGCTGCGTGAGCGGATCAGCGCCGCCGTGATCGTCGAGGCCGCGCCGGTCGGCTCCGGCGGAGCGGTCAGCTTCGGCTCCTCCGTGCACGTGCGCGACCAGAACGGCGTCGAGCAGACGTGGAAGATCGTCAGCTCCCACGACGCCAGTCCCGCCGAGGGGCGCCTCTCGGCCGAATCGCCCGTCGCCACGGCGCTGCTCGGGCGCAGCGCCGGTGAGAAGACTTCAGTCGCGCTGCCCAAAGGCTCGCGCGAGCTGACCATCCTCAGCGTCGACTGACGGCGCGGCGCATGCGCCGCACGAAGCGGGCCGGCTTGCGCGCATAGAGCCGGTTGCCGTCGCGCAGTGCCCGCTTGCGAAGCTTCCTGCGACGGCCGGCGATCAGCTTCAGCAGCAGCTTGCGCGCGCGCCGGCCGGGGGCGCCTGAGGCTCGCCCGGCCTTCGCCTCGCGCCTCACACGCTGCGCCAGCACCGCCAGGTCGTGCTCTTCGCCGAGCAGTTCGCCGAGCTCGTCTGCGCGCTTGGCAAGCTTCCGTGCGCCGAGCGTCTCGGCTGCGTAGCGCAGATCCTTGACGCGTTTGCGCCATTCGTGCAGCGTGCGCATGCGGCGGCTCTCGCCCTTCGCCTTGGCCGCGCGGCGCATGCGCTTGCGGCCCTTGCCGTACAGACGCTGCAGCGCCGGTCCGACCGCTTCGATCCCACCTGGCTCGGCCAGTTGCCACTCGCCCACCCGTACGCGCATCGCGCGCAACTCGGCCAGCGTCCCGGCATGCGTTGCGCTATCCGCCAGAGCCAGCTCCGCCGCGCCGTCGCGCTCCTGCGCCAGTCGTGCATGCAGGCGCAGCACGCCGCGGTGCCTCGCCAGCTTCCCCGGGTGGCGCGTGATCAAATCCTCCAGCGTGCTCAGCAGCACCTCCGCGTCACGGGCCCGCGCGAGGCGCCGCCCGGCTTCGCGCAGCAGCGCGCTCTCGCGCCCGTAGGCATGCTCGCCCAACTCGTCGCGCAACACCCGCAGCAGCGCGCGCAGGCGCTTGAGCGCCTTGCGCGCCTCGTGCACGCGCTGCTCCGGCGAGGCCTTCGCCCGGCCGCTCTCGAGCGCCTCGATCACGACGTCGAGCTGCCCCAGCGCCATCCGCCGATGGCCGCTGCCGAGCGGCTCCTGGCGCAATGGCGCGAAGCGGCGCTGCAGCCGCTCGCGCTTGCGTAGCTCACGTCGCTCGCGCTCGGTGCGTGCCAGCGCGACGCCCACGCCCAGCGCCACCGTCATCGCCACCGTTGCCGCAAGCGGCGCCACAATGGAGCCATGTCCGGCCTTCCACATGCCCCGTGGTGGACGGTGCGCCCTGCGGCCAATCGCAAGCCTGCGACGTATCGCTGTCCGCTCTGTGGTCATCATCTACCCGCGCTGAGCGAGCATATGCTGATCGCGCCCGAAGGCGACACCCGCCGCCGCCGGCACGCACACACCGCCTGCGTGCTCACGGCGCGCAAGCAAGGCCGGTTGCCGCTGCACGAGGAGTGGCAGCGCACCCAGCCGCAACCGCCCTCGCTGTGGCGGCGGCTGCTCGGACGTCGCTCTGAGCCGCCTGCCTAGGACCGCGGCGCTTGGTAGTACACATGCTCGGGCTCGAGCCGGATGATCACGCGCTGTTCGCCCGGCCGGCGAGCCGGGTAGCTGTCGACGCCGAGGTACTTCTTCGCCAGCGCGTCGATGTGCTCGTCGGCGCCTTCGTGCGTGCGCTCCGCGACCGTCCCGCGGATCTCGACGTACTCGTACGGGTTCTCGAGGTTCTGCACCGCCAGCGTCACGCGCGGGTCGCGCTCGAGGTTGCGCGGCCACGCGCGTCCCTCGGCCGAGTTCACCACCGGCTTGCCGTCCTGCACATCCACCCACACCGGCGAGACCTGCGCCGAACCGTCGGCGCGCAGCGTCGCCACGTTGGCGAAGTTCTTGCCCTTCAGCAGCTCCTGCGCAGGCCCCTCTAGCGTCGCGCTCATCTTTGATCCCTTCGTCGCGTTGGTGGAAGCTCGTTGCGCCTCTCACCATAGGACGACCGCGGTCCGCTTCAAGGCGGGTGCCGCGCCGGGCGGCGTCCTACTGGCGGCTGAGGGCGGTGTTGGAGGCTGCCGGTGGAATCTTCTGCAGCGCCACCAGCTTGCCGTTGTTCGAGCTGAAACGTCACGTGCGCTTCGCCGCCGCTCGGGTTCACCAGCGCGTCGCCCTTGCGGTACAGCGCGTAGCCGAGCGTCACTTCCGTGTCGGCTTGCCCGATCACCTTGACCGTTGCGCTCGGCAGCTTCGTGTCCGTGCCCAGGTAGCGACCGTCGACGAAGAAGAACGCCTGCTGGCTGTAGCCGTCGGCCGAGCCCGTGCGCGTGCCCACGAGCACGCGCAACGTTTGATCTGAGTGGTACTGCGAGGTGTCGTTCGGCGTGTAGTCGTGCGCGCGCACGACCGCCGCCGCGCCGCTCGTCCCTTCTGCCTTCGCTTCGCCCTGGGTGAACGCCGGCTCAGGCGCAGAGCGTGTCGTCGTTGTGCCCGTCGTCGTATTCGTCGAGCTGCTCGTCGAGCTCGTCTGCGTAGGCGTGCTCTGCGTACTCGCCGTCGTGCTCGGCCTCGCCGTCGAGCTCGTCGGCGTCAGCGGAGCGCTCGAGACCGTCACCGTCTTCGCGCCCCCACCGCATGACCCCAGCAGGAGCGTGGCGCTGAGCAGCGCCGGAACTAGGAGGGTTGGGACGAGGCGAGGCATCTGCTGATGGTATTCGCCGCCCGCCCGAGGCCTCCTCGCTTGGTTGCGCCTGCAGTCTCGTTCGCGCACGGCAGCCCACCGGCGGTTGAGACGGGCGCGAAAGCATCGCGGCCGTAAGGCCGCCATTAGAATCATTATTAGCGACTGCTAATATCTATTCCTGACCTTCGAACCACCCCCAAAGGAGCAACGATGAGCGGCATCTCACGCAGGAACGGCTGGACACTTGGAATCGTCTCCGTCGCGCTCTTCATGGTCGTGCTCGACAACCTCGTCGTCAGCGTCGCCCTGCCCACCATCCACCGCGAGCTCGGCGCTTCCATCCAGCAGCTCGAGTGGACCGTCAACGCCTACGTGCTCACATACGCCGTGCTGCTGCTCACCGGCGCTGCGCTCGGCGATCGCTTCGGGCGAAAGCGCATGTTCCTGCTCGGCCTCGGCCTGTTCACGCTCGCCTCCGCCGCCGCTGCTCTCGCCCGCAGCACCGACCTGTTGATCGCCGCGCGCGCCGTGCAGGGGGCCGGTGCCGCCGTCGTCACGCCGCTCACGCTCACGCTGCTCGCCGAGGCCTTCCCCAAGGAGCGTCGCGGCCTCGCCATCGGCGTCTGGTCGGGCATCAGCGGTGTCGCCGTCGCGCTCGGGCCGCTCGTCGGCGGCGCCGTCGTGCAGGGCATCTCCTGGCACTGGATCTTCTGGATCAACGTGCCCATCGGCCTCGCCGTGATCCCGCTCGCTGCCCGCTGGCTCAGCGAGAGCCGCGGCCCCTACGGCAAGCTCGACCTACCCGGCCTCGCGCTCGGCTCCGGCGGCCTGTTCGGGATCGTCTTCGGGCTCGTGCGCGCGCAGTCGCTCGGCTGGACGAGTTCGACGATTCTCGCCACGCTGATCGCCGGTGCCGCGCTGCTTGGTGCCTTCGTCCTCTGGGAGCGGCGCACCCCCGAGCCCATGCTGCCCATGTCGTTCTTCGCCAAGCGCTCCTTCGCCGTCACCAACGTCGCTTCGCTGACCATGTACTTCGGCATGTTCGGCTCGATCTTCTTCCTCTCCCAGTACATGCAGAACGTGCTTGGAAACACGCCCTTCCAGGCCGGGCTCAAGCTGCTCGTGTGGACCGGTGGCACGATGGTCGTCGCGCCGCTCGCCGGGATCTTCTCCGAGCGCTTCGGCAGTCGCCTGTTCATGTTCGCCGGGCTCAGCCTGCAGGCCGGTGCGCTCGCCTGGCTCGAACCTGATGACCTCCACGCATCTGGCCTACTCGAGCATGCTCGTGCCCTTCGTCATGGCCGGCGCCGGCATGGCGCTCGTGTTCGCTCCTTCAGCCAACGCCATCCTCTCCTCCGTGCGCGACGACCAGGCCGGTCAGGCCTCCGGCGCCAACAACGCCATCCGCGAGGTCGGCGGCGTGCTCGGCGTCGCCGTGCTCGCCTCCGTCTTCACCAGCGCCGGCGGCTATGGCTCCCCGCAGGCCTTCGTCGACGGGCTGATCCCCGCCATCTGGGTCGGCGTCGCCGTGCTCGGCGCCGGTGCGCTCGTTGTGCTGCTGCTGCCCTTCGAAAGGACCGCCCAGGCGCCCGCGCTGCGGCCGGCCGCAGCCGCCGCCCCTGGCGCGCGGGAGCTGGCCGTGGTAGGAAGGGATGCGTGAATGCTCCCGTCAAGCCCGCGCGCAGGCGCGTCCCAGCCGCCGAGCGGCGTGAGGAGCTGATCGCCGCCGCCGTGCACGAGTTCGCCCACGGCGGCTTGCACGGCACGCCCGTCGAGCGGATCGCGCGCCGCGTCGGCGTCGCCCAGCCCTACGTCTTCAGCCTGTTCCCCAGCAAGCGCGACCTGTTCCTCGCCGCGCTGCAGCGCGGCTTCGAGCGCGTCGCCGAGGCCTTTCGCCTGGCCGCCGTCGAGTACGCCGACGGCCGCGCCCCCGCCGACTGCGAGGACGCGCTCGAGGCGATGGGCCTTGCATACAAGGGCCTGCTTGCCTCAGACCGCGACTACCTGATGCTCCAGCACCAGTCCTACGCCGCCTGCGACGACGAGCTCGTGCGCGCCTGCGTGCGCCGCCGCTACGCCGAGCTCGTCGAGCTCGCGCGGGAGCTCTCCGGCGCCGAGCCTGAACGGATCGACGACTTCTTTCGCCACGGCATGGCGCTCAACGTCGCCGCTGCGCTCGGCGTCGAGGATCTGTCCGTCGGCTGCGCCTGGGTCGCCGCCGAACTGCGTTCGTCCGGCTAGCTCCCGGCCGGGCGAGCCTCGCCCGCCGCGAGGGGTAGGATCGGTCGAAGCGCATGTCCGCATCCGCACAGAAACCCGGCGGCTCACCAGCCGCCAAGCCCTCGCATAGTCACCCCGGGCCCGGAAAGCTCGACAAGCGCAGCCGTCGCGAGCTTGCCCGCACGAGCGCGCTCGTGATCCTCGCCATCCTGATCACGCTATTCGCCGTCTTCAACCTCAAAGAGGTCAAGGTCAGCTACGTCTTTGGCTCCGGCAAAGCGCCGCTGATCATCGTGATCGTCATCTCCGTGCTCGTCGGCATCGTGCTCGCCTACTTCGCCGAGCGTCTGCCGCGCAAACGGCGTAAGTAGACGCGCTACGGCGCCGGTTAGGCTTCCTCTTCGAGGAGTAGCGCCGCAGCCTGCTCCGCGCCGATGAATGGCGTCAGCGCGATGTACGTCAGATAGTCCGACAGCACCGACAGCAGACTGGATCTGACCGCTCGCCACCTGGCAGCGAACCGTGTGCGACAGCGCTCCCGCCACGCCCTGCACGACGAGCACGCTGCGCGCCTGATCCGGTGCGCCCTCCGTCAGGCGCGCCGCGATGCCGTAGGCCAGGCGCAGGTTGCGCGCCGCCGCCTCCGGCCCCGCCGCGAACGCTCCTTCCGCGATCGTGTGCGCGTAGATCGGGTGGTCCGCCAGGTAGCCCATCAGCTCGCGGATCGTGCGGCGCACCGCCTGCGGCCATTCCGCGCCGCGCAGGGCCGGGTCGCTGGCCACCGTCTTCAGCTGCTCGCCCAGCATGTCCAGCGCCGCCAGGAAGCACTCGTCCTTGCCCGCGAACAGCTCGAAGAACGCGTCGATCGGGACGTTCGCCGCGTCCGCGATCTGCGGCGCGCTCAGCTCTCGATACCCCTCCAGCACGGCCAGCCGCAGAGCCTGCTCGAGCAGGCGCTCGCGATCGTCGCGCTCTGCGTGGGCGCTGTCCCTCGCGCTCGCTCCGTTCGGCGCCTTGCGTCCTTGCACGAGCGCCAGCCGCGCGCGCTCGGACAGTCGCTCCGCGAGCTGCTTTGCCGCCGGCGTCTGGAACAGCAGCGTCCACTGGAACATCTCCTCCGCCAAGCGCGGCGCCTTCTCCGCAGAGCCCTCGCGCAGGCACTTCGACATCGCCGCGTGCAGGCCGCCCGCGATACCGCGGATCACAGGCGCCGGGAGTGGGCTTGCCGTCGAGGCGTGTTCGAACGTGGCCGAGAGCATCTGCTCGAACGTCTGCGAGGCGCGGCGCAGGCGCAGGAGCGCCGGAGTACCAACCTTCGGCGCCTCGAGGATCACCAGGTTCGCGCTGTTCCAGTTCGTGCTGATCGCCTCGCCCAGCTCGCCGAACGCCGCCTGCAGGCGATCCTCCGCCTCGCCGTGCGCTGCGCGGTAGGCCGCGCTGACCCGGCAGGCGCCGCGTGTTGCGATCACGTCATATGTCGCCAGAAAACACTCCTGCTTGTTCGCGAACTGCTCGTAGAACGAGCGTCGCGACACGCCCGCCAGGCTGACCACCTGCTTCACGCTCGTGCGCTCGTACCCGCTGGCCGCGACAGCCTCGATCATCGCCCCGTGCATGCGCGAGCGCTGGTTGCGGATCACCTCCTCGGTGCCCAGGCGATGCGGTCCATGCGGCAGGCGTTGATATAGCGGGGCAGGCGTGGATTTGCCTGCGCCGACGCTCGCCGCCCTGCTCTCCGTCCTTGACATTCGATCCCCCAGAATTGATCGCTGTCGTTGATCATGCCACAAAGTTCGGCAGTCAAGATCGTTTCACGTCAGCGACCCTTTGTCTACAGTGAACCCGACAGAGCGTATCCCACGAGTGGAAACAAATCGTCTCCTTTAGTCATCCCCACAGTGGCGTCAGGAGGTGCGCTCGGATGGGTCCCGCATCGCTCGAATGGGTGCCGCGTGCCGGGAGCGGAGCGAGGAGCGCTCGGCTGCTCAGCCCGGCTTGCCACGGCGCAAACGCGCTCAGCGCAGGATGCCCTTGACTGCCAGGATCGCGATGCCCATCGTCACGCCCACACCCGCCTTCAGCAGCAGTTCTCCCGCCGTCGACTTGGCGCGGATGCCCGCCAGCAGCTCGAATACGACGACCGTCACGACCGCCGTGCGCAGCGCTGCCGTGACGCCCGATTCCTGGTCGGCCCCGACGATCCACGCGATCACCAGCGCCAGCAGCGGGATCGCCGCGCCGCGGACGATCGCCCAGTCGTGCGCCAGCTCGCGTCCCAGCGCCTTCATCGTCAGCGGCTCACCCGTGCCCAGCCTGTCGCCGAGCAGGTCCGCGTAGGAGTGCGCGAGCCAGTAGAGCAGCGTCGCGATCAGCGACGAGGCGAACGCGTCGATGTAGCTCTCGTGCCTGCCGCTCTCCGCCGCCATCAGCGCGCCGACCGTGATCACGCCGTATACGACGCCCGCCGGGTTCTCGGCCGGCAAGAGCATCCTGCTCAGCCGGTCCGCCGTCGATCCACTGGCTTTACGTACCATTCAAGGGGCGGGCAGCAGGTCTTTAGGGAAGCGAGAGAACATTACTCAAGGTGCGACGCAGCGTGAGACAGAAGGTAATCGCCGGAGCGGCCGTAGCCGTCGTGGTCGGTGGCAGCGCCTTCGCCGCCGTCTCGGCGACCGGCCAGGGCGACAGGCAGCAGCGCATCCATGCCCGCCACGGCATGCATCGACTGCACCGGCGGGACCTCGCCGCCGCCGCCTATCTCGGGATCACGCCCGTGCAACTGCATGAGGGCTTGCGATCCGGCAGGACGCTCGCCCAGATTGCCGAGGCCACGCCCGGTAAGTCGCGCGCCGGTCTCCTCGACGCGCTCGTGTCAGCGACGAAAAAGCGTCTTGACCACAGTGTCGCCGCCGGCAAGATCACGCAGGCGCGCGCCGCGCGCAGGGAGCAGCGCCTGGACCAGCGTATTAGTGCGCTTGTGCAGCGCAAAGTCGCGCTCGCCGGCAAGCCGTAGCTAAAGCCACCCGGTGCCACTGCCGACAGTTGCTGCGGAAGGCCACAGGTCATCCGGGTAGAGGGCGACCGTGGGGCTGGTGTCTCGGCTCCCGGTCGCTCCATAACCCCGTAGGCTCTCCGGCCGTGCGCGACGCCGTCATCTGCGAGCCGTTGAGAACGCCCGTCGGTGGCTTCGGCGGAGTGTTCCGCGACGTGCCGCCCGCACATCTGGCCGCGACCGTGATCGAGGCGCTCGTGCAGCGGACCTCGCTCCCGTCCGGCGAGATCGACGACGTGATCCTCGGTCAGGGCTACCCCAACGGCGAGGCTCCCGCGATCGGGCGCGTCGCCGCGCTCGACGCCGGGCTCGGGATCGAGGTGCCCGGCCTGCAGATCGACCGCCGCTGCGGAGCCGGGCTGCAGGCGATCATGCTCGGCTGCATGCAGGTGCAGACGGGCGCCTCCGAGCTCGTGCTCGCCGGCGGCGCCGAGAGCATGAGCCAGGCCGAGTTCTACGCGATGGGAATCCGCTGGGGCGTGAGGGGCGGCGTCGAGCTCGCCGACCGCCTCGCGCGCCCGCGCGTGACCGCCGGCGGGCAGCGCCATCTCGTCGAGGGCGGCATGATCGAAACCGCCGAGAACGTCCGCCGCGAGTACGGCATCTCGCGCGCCGACCAGGACGAGCTCGCGCTGCGCTCGCACCAGCGCGCCGTGGCTGCACAGGAGGACGGCACGTTCGCCGAGGAGATCGTGCCCGTTACCGTGCAGGCACGCAAGCAGGAGCTCGTGATCGAGCGCGATGAGCACCCGCGCGCGGACACCACGCTCAAGCAGCTCGCCGCGCTGAAGCCGATCATGGGCCGCAGCGATCCCGAGGCGACCGTCACCGCCGGCAACGCCAGCGGTCAGAACGACGGCGCCGCGGTGTGCATCGTGACCCACCCCGAGAAGGCCGCCGAGCTCGGCCTCACGCCACTTGCGCGGCTCGTCTCGTGGTCCGTCGCCGGAGTGGCGCCCGAGACGATGGGCATCGGCCCGATTCCGGCCACGCGCAAGGCGCTCGCCCGCGCAGGCCTGACGCTGTCCGACCTCGATCTGATCGAGCTCAACGAGGCCTTCGCCGCACAGGCACTCGCCGTGATCGGCGAGTGGGACCTGCCCGACGGGCTCGAGCGCGTCAACGTGCACGGCTCCGGCATCTCGCTCGGGCACCCGATCGGCGCGACCGGCGGGCGCATCATGACGACGCTGCTGCGCGAGCTGCGCCGGCGCGGCGGGCGCTACGGCCTCGAGACGATGTGCATCGGCGGCGGGCAGGGGATGGCGGCCGTGTTCGAGAGCCTCGATAAGTAGGGTTCCCCGCAGCGGGGAAGCAATCAAGGGGAGGCGACCGTAATGACCGGGGTTCTTTATCGGCTGGCGCATTTCAGCGTTCGGCACCGGCTCGCCGTGCTCGCCGTCTGGCTGATCGCCGTGATCGCGCTCGTCGTCGTCTCGCACAGGCTCGGCGAAAACACCAACGACAACCTCTCGCTGCCCGGCACCGACAGCCAGCGCGCGACCGACGCGCTGGCCAAGTCCTTCCCCGACCAGGCCAACGGCTCGAGCCCGATCGTGCTGCACGTGAGCGGCGGGAAGCTGACCGATGCGAAGAACGCCGAAGCCGTCGAAAAGTCGGCCAAGCAGATCGCCAAAGAGCCGAACGTCGCCTCCGTCGTCAGCCCGCTCTCGCCGCAGGGCGCCGGGGCACTGAGCAAGGACAAGCAGACGGGCTATTTCTCGGTCACGCTCGGCGTCAGCCCCGGGGAACTGTCCGTCAGCGAAGCCGAAGGGATCATCGAAGGAGCCGATCCGGCGAAGGCCGCCGGGCTCGAGGTGCAGACCGGCGGGCAGCTCGGGCAGAAGGTCTCCAAGCCGGCCACCGAGTCCAGCGAGCTGATCGGGATCATCGCCGCGATGGTGATCCTCACGCTGACCTTTGGCACCGTCGTCTCGATGCTGTTGCCGATTCTCAACGCGATCGTCGGCCTACTCGGGACGCTCGCGATCATCCGCATCCTCGGCCACGCCGCCACCGTGCCCTCCGTCGCGCCGACACTTGCCACGATGATCGGGCTGGGCGTCGGGATCGACTATGCGCTGTTCATCGTCACGCGACATTTCCGCGGCATGAAAGACGGCCTGTCGATCGAGGAGTCGATCGCGCGGGCCGCGGCAACCTCCGGCGGAGCGGTGTTCTTCGCCGGCGGCACCGTCACGATCGCGCTCGTCTCACTGGCTGTCGCCGGCATCCCGCTGATCTCGACGCTCGGGTTCATGGCGGCGATCGCCGTCGTCATCGCCGTGCTCGCCGCGCTGACCCTGCTGCCTGCGACGCTCGCCATCGCGGGCCGACACATCGACTCCCTGCGCGTGCGCCACCCTCCGACCGAGGAGCAGGTGCACAAAGGCCTTTGGGCCAAATGGGCCAACGAGATCGCTCGCTATCCATGGATCGCCGGCATCGCCGCGCTCGCGATCCTGATCCCGCTGACGATTCCGCTGCTGTCGCTGAACCTCGGCCAGCAGGACACCGCCGCGCTGTCCAGCTCGACGACCGCGCGCAAAGCCTATGACCTGCTCGCGAAGAACTTCGGCCCTGGTATCAACGGCCCGCTGCTCGTAGCCGTCTCGCTCGGCTCGCCCGCCAAGGCGCCGTCCTCGACGCCTTCCTCGGCGAGCGGCTCCGCTGCCAAGGGCTCCTCGAGCAAGAGCACGTCGCCGCCTGCATCGAGCGGCTCCGGCGGAGGCGGCTCGGGCAAGTCCGGTGCCGGCCAGTCGAAGACCACCGGCAGCGACCCGCGCACGGGGGACCCGCGCCTGGCGACGCTGCAGAAGGACGTCTCCACGACCCCCGGCGTCGTGGCCATCACGCCGATGCAGATCGACAAGGCCGGCACGACCGCGTACTTCAACGCGATCTCGGCCGAGGGCCCCGCAGAAGAAGCGACTACCGACCTCGTGGAAAAGCTGCGCTCGAGCGTGATCCCCGGCGCCGACAAGGGCACCGACATGAAGGCCGACGTCGGCGGCAGCACGGCCGGCTACATCGACCTTGCCTCGCGCATCTCCGAAAAGCTGCCGCTGCAGATCCTCGTCGTGATCGCACTGAGCTTCGTGCTGCTGATCCTCGCCTTCCGCACCGCCGTGATCCCGGCGCAGGCGGCCGTGATGAACTTGCTTTCGATCGG
The DNA here is from genome assembly GCA_963704495.1 of uncultured Solirubrobacteraceae bacterium. GTDB lineage: Bacteria > Actinomycetota > Thermoleophilia > Solirubrobacterales > Solirubrobacteraceae > Palsa-744. The sequence continues at coordinate 1,070,170 of OY969911.1, forward strand.
CGCCTCCTATGGCGTGCTGACGGCGATCTTCCAATACGGTTGGCTGGCCGATGTGATCGGGCTGAACGGGCCAGTGCCGATCGTCTCCTACGTGCCGTTGTTCATGTTCGCCGTGCTGTTCGGCCTCTCGATGGACTATGAGGTGTTCCTCGTGAGCCAGATCGAGGAGCACGTGCACGCCGGTGAGGACAATCGCAGCTCGGTCGTCTCCGGGCTCGTCACGAGCGCGCGCGTGATCACCGCCGCCGCCGCCATCATGGTGTTCGTGTTCGGCAGCTTCGTGCTCAACGGAGACCCCACGATCAAGCAGTTCGGCGTCGGCTTGGCTGTGGCCGTCGTGCTCGACGCGACCGTCGTGCGCTGCCTGCTCGTACCGGCGCTGATGCTGCTGATGGGCCGCTTCAACTGGTGGATGCCCAAGTGGCTGCAACGGATCGTCCCGCACGTGAGCATCGAGGGGGCCGAGTTCTTCAAGGCGCGCGACGCGGCGGCGCTGGGCACCGGTTCGGCGCGTCCCGCGGGCGCAGCCGCCTCGCCCGAGTCTTAGATCACGATCTGCGTGCAGAGGAAATTCGCGGCGAGGCGCTCGCCGCGAAACACCTGAACCTCCCACACGTGCGTGCGCGAGCCCGTGTGCAGCGCCTTGCCGAGCGCCGTCAACTCATCGCCCTCCTGGGCCGAGGCGAGCACGTTGATCTTCAACTCGACCGTCGTGAAGCCGCGTCCCTCGGGCAGGTGGCGCATCGTGCCCCATGCGGCGACCGTGTCGGCGAAGGCCACCCACGCGCCGCCGTGGACGTAGCCCATCGGATGCAGGTGGCGCTTGTCGACGAGCATCCGCCCGCGCACGTGCTCGTCGGTGATCTCCGTCAGTTCGATGTCGAGGTTGCCCGGGAACGTGCCCGGCAGCAGCTGCCGGCTGAGCTCCGGCGTGATCGCCTGGTTGGTCGGGTGCTCGGAGTCTTGCGCGGCCATCGTTCCGGGCTCAGCCGCGGCGCCCGCCGGCGCCGATCGAGGCCAGCGCGATCGCCAGGCCGTCCTCGGCGAATGCGCCGAGCGGGCTCGCGATCGCCGAGCGGGTGCGGTTGCCGGCCACGGCGCTCACCAGCGCAGCGAGCGCTGCCGTGGCCGCGCCGGTAGGTCCGGCGACGGATGCTCCCGTGGCGCTGCTGCTGAGCAGCCGGCCGGTCAAGCCCCGGCGCGCGAGCCTGCTCGGCATCGAAGGCAGCTTGTCGGCCACCAGCTCGCCGAAAGCCGCCAGCAGAACGGCGCGGCGCAGAGCGTTCAGCGGGCGTCTGCGCAGGGCGAGCGCCGCCGGCGCGCTGAACGTGCGCAGGCCGCAGGCCAGCCCGAGCAGCGTCGCCGAACGGAGCTGTCGCGTACGGCGCCGTCGGTTGCTCGCGCGGGGCACGGCCGGGGAGACTAGACGACGAAAGCGAGGAGGCGCGACCAGAGCCGCGCCTCCTCTTGCTGCTTGGCGGCGGCGTGAGCCGCCCTGCTCAAAGCGCTCTCTCTAGAAGATGACTTCGAAGTTGCTGCTTTCGTTGTTGAGCACCGTCGCATCGCTCACGAACACGCTTTTCTTGAGCGTGAATTTGCCCGCGAAGGCGTTTTGCTCAGCACGAGCTCTGGTGAGGCGGGCTGCGAGAGCGTAGTTTGATCAGATGCTTCGATTCCTGCTGACACGCACGCCTGTCAAACGCCTCGCGCGCGGCGTTCCGGTCGTCGCGCTGCTCTCGGCCGCGGAGGTTGCCAAGCTGGCGAAGGATCACCTCACGAGACTTCAGCCCGCCGAGCGGCGCAGGTTGCTGGCGCTCATCGCGAAGGCACGTGGAGGAGCCGGTGCGCTGAGCGAGCACGAGCGAGCGGAGTTCGCCGCGCTCGTGGCAAAGCTCGAGCCACGGGCGTTCGTCGGCTCAGCGGCCAACCACTTCAGCCCCGTTCCGGTGCCCAAGCGGCTGCTGTACGGACCTCGCGGGAGCCGCGCCCGGGCGGCGGCGCGAGGCGATGACGGGGATCGGAACTGACATCCGGGGCCTAGCTGCCCCTCATAACGCTCCAAGAAACGCCAAAAAAACGCCTCATAAACTTCAGGACACTTCTGGTCATTTCGGGCGGCGGATCATATCTGGATCGCCGCCGATGAACTACGATTCTTCGTTCGTGCCGACGTAGCTCAGTGGTAGAGCACCTGCATGGTAAGCAGGGGGTCTCGGGTTCAAATCCCGACGTCGGCTTTCGTTTCGCGGGGCTCTCAGCGGCGCCCAATTTGACCGCGCCGATCCTCGCCGAGATTGTGCCCGCTGACCGGCTATCCACTGCACGGATCTGCCGACTCGCACTTATCTGCAGGGCGCTTCGCGCGTGCGGCAGGAAAGACCGCCATGATCAGGCCGCGCACGTTGCGGCGAGGGTAAGCAATCGGATGCTGAACCTTGCTCCCTGGGTCAGAGTATTTTGAGAATGCGATGGCGCCGGCAAGAAGGGGATTTGGATGGGCGATGAGGTGTTGAGCATCAGCCTTCTTGGGGCGTTCTCGGTCGCTCTGGGTGGCGAGGTGATTGCCGACGACGCTTGGCGGCTGCGCAAGGCCAAGACCCTGATCAAGCTGCTCGCGCTCGCGCCCGAACGGCGGATGCACGCGGGGGAGGCCGCAGAGCTGCTCTGGCCGGATCGCGACCAGGCCTCTGCCCGCAACAACCTGCACCAGGCGATCTTTGCGGCGCGGCGCGCCCTCGACTCGATCGGCCTTGACGGCGCGGCCTGCGTCGAGCTGCACGACGACCTGATCGAGCTCTGCTCCGAGGCGCCGGTCTGGATCGATGTCGAGGCTTTCGAGGAGGCCGGGGCCCGGGCGCGCGCTGGGCGCGATGCGTCCGCCTACCGGGCGGCGCTCGACTCTCACGAGGGCGAGCTGTTGCCCGAGGACCGCTACGAGGAGTGGACTGCCACCCGCCGAGACGCTGTCCACGAGCTTCGCCTCGCCCTGGGAATCGAGCTGGCCGGGCTCGAGGCGGAGGGCGATCCGGCGGCGGCGATCGACCGCCTGCGGGCGGTGCTGGTCGATGAGCCGCTGCACGAGCCGGCCCACCGGGCGCTGATGCGCCTCTATGTAGATGGCGGGCGACGGCAGGAGGCGCTGGCCCGGTTCCAGCGAGCTGAAGCTCGGCCTGCGGCGCGAGTTCGAGGACGAGCCCGACGACGAGACCCGCCGCCTATACCGCGAGATTCTCACCCGCAGCCATGGGGAGGAGCCCAAGCTCGTACCCACCCCGGACGGGGCACCGTCCGATGGCGGACGCGCCCCGGAGCTTCCCCGACAGCTGACCAGCTTCATCGGCCGCGAGCGAGAGCTGGCCGAGGCCGCCACCCTCCTGCGCAACTCGCGTCTGCTGACCTTGACGGGGGCGGGTGGGTGCGGCAAGACGAGGCTGGCACTGGAGCTGACCGGGCAACACCGCGGCGATTTCGCCGACGGTGTCTGGCCGGTCGAGCTGGCCGCCCTCGGCGAGCCCGAGCTGATCGGCCCCGCGGTCGCCCAGGCGCTGGACACACGGCTCGCCTCCGACCGCGCCCCGGAGGTGGCGCTCGCCGGCCACATCGGCGAGCGCCAGCAGCTCCTGCTGCTCGACAACTGCGAGCACCTGGTCGAGCCGGTCGCGCACCTTGTCGAGGCGCTGCTCCGACACTGCCCTCGCCTCACCGTGCTGGCGACCAGCCGTGAGCCGCTCCGCGTCCCTGGCGAGGTGACCTGGCGGGTCCCCTCGCTCTCGCTTCCCAGCTTGGCCGAGCCCTCCCCCTCGGGTGAGGCGATCGAAGCGGAGTCGGTGCGGCTCTTTGTCGTGCGTGCCGGCCACGCGGCGCCCGGCTTCGAGTTGGACACGGAGAACGCGGCCGCAATTTCGGCCCTTTGCCACCGCCTCGACGGGATGCCGCTGGCGATCGAGCTGGCGGCGGCGCGGGTTAGCGTCCTCACGCCCGCCCAGATCGTCGAGCGCCTCGACGGCTCGCTTGACCTGCTCTCGGCCGGGAACCGCACGGCGATGACCCGGCAGCAGACGCTGCGGGCGACTCTTGCCTGGAGCTTCGACCTGCTCGAGGCCGACGAGCAGGTCCTCCTGCGGCGACTCTCGGTGTTCGCCAGGAGCTTCTCCCTCGATGCAGCCGAGGACATCTGCGCCGAGGACCCGCTCGTGCGCCACGAGGTCGTCGCCGTGCTCGCCCGCCTGATCGACAAGTCGCTGGTTCACGTCGAGGAGGGACCGGGCGACCGCCGATACCGGCTCCTGGAGACGATCCGGCAGTATGCCGCCGAGCGGCTCGCCGACGCCGGGGAGCGCGAGGCCTTCGAGCGCCGCCACCGCGACTGGTACGTCGAGCTGGCCGGGAGCGACCCGACGCCGGCCGGCGACCTTCCCGCCCAGGACCGGCTGCGGCGACTGGATCTAGAGCGCGACAACCTCCGCGCGGCGCTCGCCACGGCGCTCGCCGACGATCCCCAGGTCGCCCTCCGCCTCGTCGCCACGCTCTGGCGCTTCTGGCTGATGCGGGGCTACCTCGCCGAGGGATACCGCTGGCTCGCGGCGTCGCTGGCCGCGGCGCCTGAGCACACCGCCGATCGCGCCCGCGCCCTGCTCGCCGCCTGCCTCGTGGGCCTGCGGCGCGGGGTCTACGGCCGCCTCCGCGAGTTCGGCGATGAAAGCGTCGCGATCTTCCGCGAGCTCGGCGACCACGCCGGGATGCTCGACGCGGTCGAGGTCTCGACGGCTTACCACGCGATCGTCAGCGCCAGGGTGGATGTCGAGTCGCGCGTCGCCGAGCACGAGGGGCTGGCCGTCGACAATCTTCCCGCTGCGCGCCCGCCTGTATGGGCTGCGCACACCCGTGGCATCGCCGCCTGGTTCCGTCGCGAATACCAGCAGGCCCGCGAGCAGCTCGAGCTCGCGCTGGGCCGCACCGGCGAGCTGGCCGCCGACCCGCGCCCGGCGCTCTGGCCCCTCAGCTACGGGCTGATCTCGGTCGAGCCCGAGGTGTACTACCCGCTCTTCCTGCAGGAGGAAACCGTGATCGTTGGGCGTCGGGTCGGCGGCGCGGCGGCCGCCGCCCACATCCTGGTCAACCTGGCCGCGGTCGACCGGGCGGAGGGGGATTTCGCCCGCGCCCGCGAGCTGATCGAGGAGAGCGTCGAGCGCTTCCAGCGACTCGCAGACATCCAGGGCGAGGCGTTGGCGCTCAACGCGCTCGGCAACCTGGCGCGCTCGAGCGGGGACTTCGACCGCGGTCGGGCGCTGCTCGACCGTAGCCTCGCCCTGCGCCAGGAGGTCGGCGACAGGCGCGGCACGGGCATGACGCTCGGCTGCCTGGCGGTGCTCGCTGCCCTTTCGGGAGACCCGGCGGGGGGACGGGCCGCGGCCGGCCAGAGCCGCACCTGGTTCGCCGAGAACGACGACATGATCGGGCTCAGCGCCGCCGAGCTGAGCCTGGCCAACGTCGCGCTCGCCGAGGAGGACCGGGTGAGCGCCCGCGCCCACCTCGAGGCGGCGGCCGCGGTGCTCGGGCGGATCGAGTCCACACCCCAGGAGGGCTGGGTGCTGGCGGTACTCGCGGCGGTCTGCGTCGAGGAAGGGGAGGCGACCACGGCTCGCACCTGGCTCGACCGGGCGAGACGGCATTTCGAGCTGCTCGACGGCGACGCGGGGGTGGCCTACTGCCTGGAGTTGGAGCGCGCGCCGGGGTTCGCGACGGCGAGCGCGATAGCCGAGTAACCCGACTCAGGGGAGCCCTAAGACATTGCAAAGTCGTCGTTAAGGGACGGACCATACCCTCGCTGAGCGTCGTCGAAACGCGACGTCAAGCAACCGAACTGAGAAGGGGGCCGGCATGGCTATGCAAGGAGTACTTGGAGCGGCAACGCTGAAGGAGTTCGAGGACGGTCTGCACGGAGAACTGATCCGCCCTGGCGATGGCGCCTACGACGAGGCTCGTTCGATCTGGAACGGCGCCCATGACGCCCGCCCGGCGGTGATCGCCCGCTGCGTCGATTCCTCCGACGTGCGCCACGCGATCGGCTTCGCGCGCAGCGAGGGGCTCGACGTCGCCGTGCGCGGTGGCAGCCATAGCATTCCCGGCTTCTCGACCTGCGACGATGGGATCGTCATCGACCTCTCGCCGATGAAGGGCATCGCGGTGGACGTGAGCGGCCGCACCGCCACCGCCGAGGGCGGCCTCACTTGGGGGGAGTTCGACGCCGCCACTCAGGAGCATGGCCTCGCCACCACCGGGGGCCTGATCTCGACCACCGGCGTCGCCGGCTTCACGCTGGGCGGCGGGATCGGCTGGCTGATGCGCAAGTACGGTCTTGCCTGTGACAATCTGCGCTCGGCGCAGGTTGTCACCGCCGACGGCCAGATCATCACCGCGAGCGCGACGGAGAACCCCGACCTCTTCTGGGGCCTGCGCGGTGGAGGCGGCAACTTCGGCATCGTCACCACCTTCGAGTTCGACCTGCACCCGGTCGGCCCGACCGTGGCCGCCGGCCCGGTCTTCTATCCGGGCGACCGCGCCGAGGAGGTCATGCGCTTCTACCGCGATTTCGCGCGCGACCTCCCGGATGAGCTGAGCACCCTGTGCAATCTGATCACCGCACCACCCGCCCCCTTCCTGCCCGAGGATTGGCACGGCAAGAAGCTCATCGCCCTGGTGGGCTGCTACTCCGGCGACCCCGAGGAGGGGATGAAGGCGCTGCAGCCGATCCGCGACCTGGGCGACCCGGTCGCCGACTTGGTTGGCGCGATGCCCTACGTGCAGATGCAGAGCCTGCTCGACGCGCTCTGGCCGAAGGGCACCCAGGCCTACATGAAGGCGGGCTACTTCCGCGAGCTCGACGACCACGCGATCGAGACGATGGCCCGCTTCCATCAGAACGCGACCTCCCCGTCCTCGGAGATCCACATTCAGCACTTCGGAGGCGCGATCGCCCGTGTCGGCGAGGACGAGACCGCCCAAGGCGAGCGCCAGGCGCCGTTCGTGCTCAACGCGATCGCCTCGACCCATGAGCCGGGCGGGGGTCTGAAGACCCACATCGATTGGGCGCAGCGTCTCTATGCAGAGATCGAGCCGTCGCTGACCGGCGGCGCCTACATCAACTTCCTCTCCTCTGAGGGCGAGGCTCGCGTGCAGGCGGCCTACGGGACCGAGAAGTTCGCCCGGCTCCGCGCGCTCAAGGACCGCTACGACCCGACCAACCTGTTCCATCTGAACCAGAACATCCCGCCGTCATGAGAAGCGTCGCCTGAGAGCTCTCGCCGGCCTGAAATCCAAATCCAAAAAGGAGGCAGAAGATGCGATCTATCCCACGTGAGGACGTCCCGGTTGTCATCGACGACAACGGCGTCGAGGTCCGTTTGCGCGACGAGGACGGTCTCTCTGTCGGGTTCGTGCGGCTGCCCGCCGGCGCGGACCTGCGCCCCGCCACCAAGGGCCTGGCGGACGATCTCTGCCCGTGTCCGCATTGGGGGTACATGATCAAGGGCCGCGTGCGGATGCACACACTGGACGGGCACCAGGACTTCGCCGCCGGCGAAGCGTTCTACTGGGCCCCCGGCCACGCCCCGGAGGCGCTCGAGGACTCTGAGTACGTCGACTTCTCACCGACAGAGCAGTTCCGTACGGTGATCGAGCACATCACCTCCGGGGCCGGCGCATCCGCGTGATCGGACGAATGCTGCTGTTTACGCTCCGCGCGAGCGGCACATGCGAGTCGACGAGAACCCGTCGAGGTCGAACAGCGCGGCATCGTGACCAGCCATCCAGCGGATCGTGACGGCTCGCCACGCGGCCGCTGGTAGGCCGTTCCACAGGCAGCGGTACTTACGACGTGTGCTCGGCTCGAGGTGAACCTCCGCGTACAGCCGCCAGAAGTCTGCGAGGAACTCCGCGAGCGTTTCGCGGCTCCGGTCGAGCTCGCCCAGGCCGTCGGCGCGCTTGAGCAGCCGCAGTCGCGCACGGAAGTCGAGCGCGTCCTCGGCGCAATCGCCGTGGCCGGGCGTTAGTCCTCCGGCGTGACGGTCGTGACGGGCAGCCCCATCCCGGTGATCTTGCTCGGCAGGTCGAGCTTCAGCCAGTGGGAGAGTTTCGAGGGCAGCGTGGAGATGATGACCTCGTCGAAGCCGCGCAGGTTGATCGCGTCTTCGACGGCGGCGATCGGGTCGCTCGAGCCGACGATTCCCTCGACGGGGGCCCCGGCGGCGTTGCTCAGCGTGGGCATGGCCTGCTCGATCACGGCTTTGGCCTCGCCGGCCCCCTGGTCCTCGGGGTCGACGACCTTGTGCAGCCCTGGCGCGGCGTTCGGCACGAGCAGCGTGAACGTCGCCTTGCCGTGCTGCGCTCGCTTGCGCACGGCGTCGAGCAGCGGCTGCGTCGCGGCCGTCTTGTAGGCGACGACGAGCACTCTCGCGGCAACCTCGGAAGGCGACTCCATCTCGGGCTCCTTTTTCGATGATTGACGACGACTGCCAAGAAGGGCGGCATCCGACACGGATCGGCGAGTCGGATGCCGCCTTCCTCTTCTACCCCGATCGTGGCATCTATCCCCTTCGCAAGGGCGACTACTAGGCTCTCCGCGTGCTCGTGCGCGTAACCGAGGACTCGATCGAGGTGTTGCTTGCCCGCTGGGAGAAGATCATGGGGCTGATGAAAGACCTCAGTTTTCCTCTTGTCGACGTGGCCGACGTACGTGTCGTGGAGAACCCGATGCGCGAGGCCAGAGGCACGGGGCTGAAAGCCGGGCTGAGGTTGCCCGGCGTGTACTTCGTCGCGCGTACCATTCGCCTCGATCGGGCGATCATCCTCAAGCGCGGCCTGCCGGCCCTGTCATTCTCCGTGAGCAACCATCCGCCGCTTGAGGGCGTGCTCGTGAGCACGCCCGACGCCAAGGAGCTCGCGCGCCAGATCGGCTCAAGGTGAGAGATGATCGACTTCGCGATCGAGACGGAGATCGCCCGGCCGCCGGCGCAGGTTTTCGCCTACGTCACCGACCCGGGCAAGCTGGCGACGTGGCAGACGAACACCGTCTCGGCCGTCGCCGAGCCGGCGGGGCCGCTGCGGCTCGGCAGCAGGATCCGCGAGGTGCATCGCGGCCCGGGCGGCAAGGAGCAGCCGTCGCTCGTCGAGGTTTCCGTGTTCGAGCCCGATCGCGCCTTCTCTCTGCGTATGGTCGAGGGTCCGCTTCCGGTCGACGCCGGCATCGTGCTCGAGCCGAGCGGGCAGGGCACGCGCATGAGCTTCACCGTGCATGGCGAGCCGAGCGGGCCGCTGCGGTTTCTGCAGCCGCTGATGCGCGCCGCGCTGAAGCGCCAGTTCCGTGGTCACTGTGCCACGCTCAAGCGCGTGCTTGAGCAGCCTGGCGCGTAGATGACGGGGCGCGGCGGCGCGAGGCCAAGCGCTGCCGCCGGCATCCTCTCGCTTTTCCAGTAGGGCGTGGTGGAGCCAGCGCGCGGCAGACGAGCGCGCGCGAAGTTGGTCCTCGGCGTCTGGTCCTCGGTGGCGGGGACTGGTCAGTGCACCGGTGATGGCTCGTTTTGAGCGCGCGCGCCACGGGTAGCCGTGACCCCATGAAGGCGCTTGCGATCAACTGCACCTTGAAGGAAGCACCAGCTCGAGTCCAGCTGTGAGTTGCTTCTCGCCGAGCTGCTGAAGCAGATGGGCGAGCACGACGTCGAGGGAGAGATCGTGCGCGCCGTCGAGCTGAACATCAAGCCGGGTGTAACCAGCGACGAGGGCGAGGGCGATGAGTGGCCCGTCCTGCGCCAGGGCATTCTCGACGCCGACATCTTCGTCTTGGGCACGCCGATCTGGCTTGGACACCCTTCGAGCGTGTGCCAGCGAGTCCTAGAGCGTCTGGATGCGTTTCTCGGCGAGCAAGATGAGCGCGGCCGGATGGTGTCCTATGACCGCGTTGCCTGTGTAGCCGTAGTCGGCAACGAGGACGGTGCGCACCACGTGTTCGCCGAGCTCGCGCAAGCGCTTTCTGACGAGGGCTTCACGATTCCCGCCGAGGGATCGGTCTACTGGGTCGGCGAAGCGATGCAGGCGGTCGACTTCAAGGACAGGCGCCCGACACCCGAAGCCACCGCCACTGCCACGCGCACGCTCGCGCGCAATGCGGCGCACCTCGCGAGGAGTCTCAAAGAGCAGCCGTATCCACCCCAATGAAGATCGGCTATTTCCTGTCAAGCGAGCAGACGGCTCCCCGCGAGCTCGTGCGTCAGGCGAGCCTGGCTGAGGAAGCCGGCTTCGAAGGCCTGTGGATCTCAGATCATTTCCATCCCTGGAACGACGAGCAGGGCCACAGCGGTTTTGTCTGGTCGATGATCGGCGCTATCGCTCAGGTGACCTCGCGGATGAAGGTCACGACGGCGGTGACGTGCCCGATGGTCCGCCTGCATCCGGCGATTATCGCCCAGGCCGCAGCGACCTCCGCGGTGCTGTTGCGGGGCCGCTTCGCGCTCGGTCTCGGCAGCGGCGAGGCGCTCAACGAGCACATCCTCGGCGATCGCTGGCCCGAGGCCGACGAGCGCCTCGAGATGCTCGAGGAGGCCGTGCAGGTGATCCGCACGCTCTGGCAGGGGGGCTCCCAGAGCCACCGTGGACGCCACTACCGCGTCGAGAACGCCCGCATCTACGACTTGCCCGAGCATCTGCCGGCGATCCTGATCTCCGGCTTCGGGCCGAAGGCGACCGACTAGGCCGCGCGAATCGGGGATGGGTTCTGCACGGTGGCCCCCGTCAAGGAAGCAGTCGAAACCGTGCGGGAGAAGGGCGGTCAGGACAAGCTCATCGCCGGCGGCGTGAAGGTCTGCTGGGATGAGGACGAGCAGCATGCCCGCCAGGCCGCTCACCGGTTGTGGCCCAACGACGGGCTGCCCGGCGAGCTCGGACAGATCCTGCCGACGCCCGCGCACTTCGAACAAGCGTCAGAGCTCGTCGGGGAGGATCAGATCGCCGAATCTATCCCGTGCGGGCCGGACCTCGACGCGCACCTGGAGAAGATCCGCGAGTACGAGGACGCCGGCTTTGACGAGCTCTACGTCCAGCAGGTCGGCGGCGGGCACGAGCGGATGTTCGAACTTTACTCAGAGGAGATCCTGCCGCGCTACAACGGCTCCAAATAACCGGCAACCCGACACGCGGCATCATTGAGCGTGCTTGCGGGTAGGACTCGCGGGGAATGCCAAATCGCTCGCTTGCCCTGCTCGCCTTGATCGCGCTCGCCACGTCGTTGACTGCGTGCGGGCGGGCAAGCAGCGCGGGAGTACGGGCCGGGATCAAGCAGCTGGCGTCGATCTCCGCCGAGGGTGCCCTGATGGCCGACGATGTCGCGCGCGGACGTACGAAGACGACATTTGTACGCGTTCACGGTGCTGAGCTGAGCGCCCAGGCCGAGCATGAAGCGGAGAAGCTCAACGACGATCCGGTCGCGGCGAGACTCAAGCAGCCAATCCATACTGCGATCGAACTCTCAGCCGACATCAGTGGCGCGATCGATGACCTGCGCGTGTCGCCGCAGGACCGCGAGCAGGCACGCGAAAGCAAGCAAAAGCTTCGCCAGTGGGCGGACGAGGCCGGAAAGTTGGCGGAAGGGCTGTGAAGAAGCTCTTTCAGATCGCGCTCGGAATCATTGCCGCGATCGGCGGCTTCGTCGACATCGGCGAGCTTGTGTTCAACACCCAAGCGGGCGCCGACTTCCGCTACCGGCTCCTGTGGGCTGTGCCCGTCGGCGTCATCGGCATCGTCGTGTTCGCCGAGATGACCGGGCGCGTGGCAACCGTGTCGGGCCGGCCCGTGTTCGACGTCGTACGCATGCGCATGGGGCTGAACGTCGGGTTGGTGACGCTCGTGGCATCGCTTCTGATCAACCTGCTCACCTTGGCAGCAGAGCTTGGCGGCGCCGCGATCGTTCTTCAACTGCTGTTCGACGTGAACGTCTCGACGCTGATCCTTTTGAGTGTCATGGCGCTGGTCTTGATCGTCTACTTCGTGCCGTTCGGCGGCATCGAGCGCATCTTCGGCTACCTGGGCTGTGCGCTGCTGGTCTACGTCGCCGCGGCCGTGCACCTAAAGCCCAACTGGCATCAGGTGGGTCAGGGCTTGATACCCAGCTGGCATTCCTCAGCGCTCTACGCTTACTTCGTCGTCGGCGTGATCGGTGCGGCGCTTGTCCCGTATGAGGTCTACTTCTATTCCTCAGGGGCGATCGAGGATCGCTGGACCGTCAAGGATCTCGGTCTCAACCGCGCCAACTCCGTGCTCGGGTTCGCTCTGGGTGGAATCCTCTCGATTGCGCTGATCGTCGTTGCCGGTGAGGTCTTCTTCGACCCACAGATCCAGCCCGGCTATCTCGGCACCACAGCCCTCGGCGCGCAACGTGCCTTCGGTCAGGCCGGCCTCGTCCTTGCGCTACTCGGAATGCTCTTCGCCGTCGGTGGTGCGGCCGTCGAGTGCGCCTTCTCGGGCGCTTACACACTCGCGCAATTCGCCGGCTGGGAGTGGGGCAAGTATCGCCGTCCGCGTGAGGCGCCTCGCTTCACGCTTGCCTGGCTCGCGTTCTTCGCGCTCGCGTTCGTGATCGTCGAGACAGGTGTAGACCCGGTGCTCCTGACTGAGTACGCGGTCATCCTCTCGGTGGTGGCGCTGCCAATGACCTACCTTCCGGTCTTGCTGATCGCACGCGACCGGACGTTCATGGCCGAGCACACCAATGGCGTGCTCGCCAACGCTCTCGGCTGGCTCTACTTCGCGATCATCCTGCTCGTTGCGCTGGCGGCGATCCCGTTGATGCTGATTACCGATGGCGGCGCGAGCTAGATGAGCGCAGAGCGCATGGACCTGGTCTACCGAGTGCTTGACGATCAGCTCGTCGATGTGGACGGCCGACGCTGCGGGCGAGCCGACGATCTCGAGTTCGAGGGCGACCTCGGCACGCCGCTGCGGCTGCACGCGATTCTCAGCGGGTCTGGCATATGGCACAGGCGCATGCCTCGGTGCCTGCGCGCCATCGGGGCACGCATCTTCGGCACCGGTGTTGTCGGGGAGGACGTGATCCGCGTGCCATGGAAAGAGGTCGACGAGATCGGGAGCGTCATCAAGCTGCGCGCTAAAGCGAGCGAGCTCGGGCTCGCGCAGGGCGACGATCGAGACGCGATATTTGTCGCGAAATTTCCGAAGTCGTGATCCGCGCGAGCGACCTCGTCGGCTGCGTCGTGCGGACCGAGTCCGGCGAGCGGGTTGGCCGCGTGCACGACCTCCGCGTGAGCCCCGTAGACGGGGGATGGCAACTGGACGGACTGCTCGTTGGACGCTACGGAATGATCGCTCGCTTGACCGGCTCCGGGCCAGATCCAATGGTGCGCGGCAACGTGATCCCGTGGGACGCAATTACGGCTTTGGACGACGGGCTGATCAGAGTTCGTGACTCTTCTCAAGACTGATGGGCGCGCGTATGCCTAGAAGCCCCAAGCATTAGCGCTCCTATATTCAAACGAACGTTCGTATGATACGATCGTTTGTATGACTACCAACGACACGAAGGCGGCCCTGCTGCAGGCCGCCCAAGAGCTGGTGCTGGAGCGCGGCTATGCAGGAACGAGCGTGCGCGAGCTCGCCGCAGCAGCAGGCACGAACCTGGGGGCCGTCAACTATCACTTCGGCAGCCGGGAGAAACTGCTCGACCAAGCAATCCTGGAGTGCTTCCTGGAATGGGGGGAGCGGGTCGGCGAGGTAGAGGTTGCGCCCGATGCGGGGCCGCTCGAGCAGCTCGCCGCCCGCGCTCGGCCGATGGTCGACGGTATCGCCGAGGCGCAGCCACAGTTCGTGGTGTTCTTGGAGGCGCTGCTCCAAGCCCGGCGCTCCCCCGAGTTGCAGCGCGAGCTGGTGGGGCATTACGCCCGCCAGCGCAGGTGCGCAGCCGAGCACGTACGCGCGAGCCCCGGCGGCCACGAGTTGTCCTCGCGGATGGTGGACGTGATCACGTCCTACATGCTCGCGGTCGCCGATGGGCTGCAGTTGCAATCGCTGCTCGATCCCGAGGCCGTGCCTACCGGCGAGGAGCTTGCAGCGCTCTACGAAGGGCTTGCCGCTGCCGCCAGGGCCGCGGGCCGGCCGTCACCGAAGCCCGGGAACGGGCCTTAAGTCCATCGACACGGAAGGAAGTCATGTTGTGTTCAGGTCACACCAAGTCGCATGCAAGGACGAAGCGAATGGGCGAGGTGCTCCTCGTCCTGATGGGTCTTAGCCTCGCCTCCGCGGCGGTCGCGCAGGCGACATCGACCAACAGCCTCCGCTGGAACGTAAACGGGATAGCGCTGGGCGAAGGTGAAACCGCCACGATCACGGCACAAGCCGAAGGCACCCAGGTATTCAAAGGGAACCCATTGGTCCTTATCGAATGCTCGAAACTCGAACTCCTGGGTGGGAAGCTCGTGGGCTCGAAATCTCCGGCGCCGGGAAAGGCCGAAGGCAGGATCGCCTACAGCGGGTGCGTCCTGCAGCCCTACGCATGCATCGTCAGTGGGGTCAGCAAGCCGCTGGTCGCGACGAACACCTATCTGACGAAAGCCGCGGCGGAAAAAGAAGAAATCGCCGCGGGCCTAAACGGGATCTTGCTGGCGCCGAAGGAAGGCGAAGTGTTCGTCGAATTCGTCGTGAGTAAACCGAAATCCGGGGTGTGTCCCGTCGAAAAACCCATAAGCCTCCCGTTCACAGGCAACGTGGTCGTCAGGGTCGTGAAAGGCTCGAAAGAAACGGTGTACAACGAAGAAGTGCAGACGCACGTGATCGAAGGCTCGACACTGAAAACCTACTTCGAGAACGAAGGCGGGAAAACGATCGAACACTCCGGAGTGGGCCTCAAAACCGGAGCGATGGAAGCCTCCTGGTCCGGCAAAGCGGGCGTGTCCGTGGCCGCTGGATCCAGGTACAGACTGGGTCTCTAGCGGTAGAGCCCGAGCACGTTGTTCATCCGGGCCTCCTTGAAGGCTGGGTGGTGTCGAAGTCCCCAGAACCAAGGAGGACACCGGATGAGGCTGCACCGTCGCGGCGCTGCGGTGCTGCGGATGACCAGCGCTGAGATCGCTGAGGGCCTAGGGATCCTAATGAGCACGGATAGAGACGCCGGCGGCGCACGGGTGCGCTCTCGGGTAGCTGCAACGCATTGCCACTCAGTCTGCTCTTGCCACGTTTGACGTTCGCGATGTGGATCGTAAGATTGGTTTGCGTGGTGTGCGTAGCACCTGTGGGGTCGTGAGCCACAATGGTTGCGCGTGCGCGCAACCAGTGCGTGTGTGAAAGTAGCGCGTGTGCCTTTGACGAGAGGCGCAGCTTTATCACCGTCAGGTGTCCCCCGGTGACCTTGAACGAGCCGACTGCGAGGGTCAAGATGACCGTCTTTCGCTTCCTGGATTGGCGAGCCGTCACTGCGCTGACAGCGCCGAGCGTCTTCAGTGTGATGGTGCCGGTACAGCTGATCGTCTCGGTCGGGCAGCTTACCTCGACGCTGAGCATGCCGCCCGGGCCCGCTGTCAGGGATGTGTTCGCTAGCTTGGCGTCGGGTAGGGCTTCTTTGACGCCGAGTACACCCGTTGTTATAGGGGCTTCGTCCTGTTTCTCGAATCCGGTCGGTTCTTGTTGCGGATTCGGTGAGGTGGTTGAGGGCTCGTCGGGTTTTCCTGGGGCGCCTGGCACGACTGCGGGAGGACTTGGTCGCACTTCAATCGAAGGGCTGGACGCTTCCGTCGCGCCGTAGGTTCCGGAAGCGGTGACCTGACACGCGATCTGGCTTCTGGCGTCACTCGGCTCGAGCGTGTACGACATCGTCTCATCGCCTGTCGACAGCCCATTGCGAAGCCAGTCATAGCTGTAGGCGAGAGCGCCTTCCCCGGCCCACGTGCCGGGGATACAAGTGAGCGTCTTCCCCGTTTCCGCGGTACCGCTGACTTGTGGCGGAGTCGTTGCGAACGGGGGCTCGGTTTGAAACGCGCCGATGTCGCAGTGGCCGTTACGAGGCATACCCCGCTGGTCAACATCGAGTGGGATCGTCGCGGTCGCCCAGCCTCCCGAACCCCTTTCTCCAGATGACCCTTCGCAGTCTCCGCTGGCATCGATCACAGGGCTCCGGGACTCGGGTGCGAGCGTTTCGGTGGGCCCGCCGTTGTCCGCCAAGGGCACCAACTGCGGGCTGAGGTCGAACAGCGAGCCGTATTCAAGCGTAAATCCGCATTCGCCTGGAGGGCCTTCCACAAGGTTCTGGCGATTGTCTTCCGGGTAGGACCCGAAGCTCGTGAACATGCAGTTGGGGCCGTCCGACGCGATGCCGCCGGCGACGATGGAATTGTTGATCCAGGTGCCGCCTCCATTCTGTGGCTCGAAGATGTTTCCGCCCCAGGACTCTTCTGCGTTCACGGGGCTCGCCGTGTTGCCGTACAGCGTCACGTGATTGACGGTGCCATTGTCTATGGCGAGGCCGCCGCCGTAGACAAGCGGCGGGTTCTTCGTGGTGCCGGCACTGGCCACATTGCCGGTTATCGTCGTGTTCGCGATCGCGGCCGTGGCATTGTTGGTGAAGTTTTCGACGCCGCTGTCCACGCCGCCACCCATAGCCTTGCTATCGATACCTCCCGCTTCAACGGTGTTGTCGGCGATCGTCGAGTCCGCGATCAGTAGATGGCCGGTGTTGAAGACCCCACCACCGTACGCTTCGCCCAATTCGGTGTTGTCGCCGGCGCCTTCGGCGCGTGCAGCGTTGTGGGCGATAGTGGAGTCGATGATGTTGAGGGTGCGCTTGTTGAAGACCGCTCCGCCCATCGCGGTTTTAGCGTGCGCCAGGTTGCCGGTGAGGTAGTCGTCGGTGAGGGTTACCGACGAGGACTCTGTTCCGCTTTCCAGGATCCTCAATGCACCACCGCCTTTTTCCCAGCCAAAGAATTCGCCGCCGTCCCCTCCCGCCGCGACACCTCCGGTGAGCTTCACGTCGTCTATCTCGATCTTCGAGAAGCCTTCGCTGTAGGGGATGACGATCACTGGATCGCGGCCGTCGGTCTGTTCGATCGTCGTTGCCTGGGGACCGGCCCCTTGGATCTTCATGCTGGCGGTGAATTCAAGAAACGCATGCACCCCCGGCAGGTATCCGTGTGCTTCACCGAGCCGATACACACCCCGTTCGAGCTTCACCGTCGAGCCTGGGTCGGCGTTCGCATACGAAAGCGCCGCCCGCAGGTTCGAGCAGGCAAACAGGGCAAAGCGTGATTCCACGCAAGAGCCACTGTTCGAGTCGGCGGCCGCGGCGGGTGCTTCGTAGACGGGCGCCAACGCTACGGTCACGTTGTTGGACATCTCGCTGCCGGTTGCTTCGCTGCCTTCGATCGATGCCTCGTTGCCGTATTTCGTGAAGGCCGTGAGCTTGTGCGTGCAGGTGAAAGTCTCTTCGGTGCTGGCTTCGAGTTCCGTGGGCCCCGCGGGACTGATGCCTTCGCATGCGCTGTCTTTCAGCGCCCCGAATTTCAGGGGCGTGCTGCCGGTGTTCTTGACGATGATCTCGTAGTCCACCGTTTCGGCGACCTCGCCGTTCAGTTGCGTCCTGATGTATGTGGGTTCGGCCGAGAGCTTTTGCAGCGTTTCGATCGTGAACGCGGTTGAGGGCGCGTACTGCGCCGCCTGCACGATGTAGTGGCCGTAGCCGAAGCCGACGTAGCGTGTCCACACGGCAGTCGCGTCGCCCGCGGCGTTCACCGCAACCTGAGGTGCTGATGCTTCATCTTCTGAGAGTGTCGCCGGTTTTATCCACGGCTTGCCCACCGGCTTGACCGCTGCCTGCACGAGATCGCCCGGGCCGTGGTACTGGGTCCAGACGACGGCCGCCTCGCCCGCCGCGTTCACGGCAACCCGGGCGTCGCCGCCTACTTCGAGGTTGGTTGGTTCTCCCCACGGCTTGCCCGCCGGCTTCGCCGCCGTCTGTACGAGGCGACAGCAGCCGTAGATGAAGCGCGTCCAGGCGGCGGTCGCCTCGCCCGCGGCGTCCACCGCGACCCGGGGTTCGAGGCCTTCTTCCTGGCCTTCTTCTGAGACGGTCGTCGGCTCTTCCCAAGCCTCGCCCGCCGGCTTGTTCGTCGCCTGCACGACGTAATTGCTGTTGCCGCCTGAGCTCAGGCCGGTATAGCGCGTCCAGACGACGGTCGCGTCGCCTGCGGCGTCTACCGCGACTTGGGGCTGGGAGGCTTCCTGTCCTGCTCCTGAGACGGTGGCTGGCTGTGCCCAGGACTCGCCCGCCGGCCTGATCGCCGCCTGGACTACGTCGTTGCCGCCGTTGGAACCCGCCCATACGGCGGTCGCCTCGCCCGCCGCGTTGACTGCAACCTGGGGCATATGTGCGTCCTGACCCGCTTCTGAGAGCGTGGCCGGTTCCCCCCAGGGTTCGCCCGCCGGCTTAGCCGCCCCCTGCACGACATCGGTGCTGCCGTTGGAGCGTACCCACACGGCGATCGCGTCGTCCGCAGCATCCAGCGCAACCTGAGGTTCTGATGCTTCCTGGCCTGCCTCTGAGAGAGTCGCCGGTTTTCCCCACCCCTCACGAGCAGGCTTGACCGCGGTCTGCACGACATAGTTGCTGCCGCCGAAGCGCCGCCACACGACGGTCGCATCGCCTGCGGCATCCACGGCAACCTGGGGTTCGGATGCGTCCTGACCCGCTTCTGAGAGCGTGGCCGGTTCCCCCCAGGGTTCGCCCGCCGGCTTAACCGCCGCCTGCACGACGTCGTTGGTGCCGCCGGAGCGTGACCACACCGCGATCGCGTCGCCCGCAGCATCCACCGCAACCCGGGGTTCATGCGCGCTCTGGCCTTCTTCTGAGACGCTGGCTGGCATCGTCCATAGGCTGGCGGCAGCCGGCGAAGCCGCAGTCAGTCCCAAGGCAAGCGCGACACTGACGACGGCGGCCCCCCGCCGCGCAGGAGGCGAGAAGCCGGCAATCAGCCGGCTAAGACCGCATACCAGTCGCATCAGAACCGATGTGCGCTTGTCCGAAGGTGGGCGCAGATATCCGCCAACTATCCATGTGGTCGCATGTCCGTGCTTCCGGGGAGGCATCTATCAAGGCGAGCAGAAAACAGCCGCGCACACCGACTGCGACTCAAACGCCAGCTTATCAGGTTATTCCAATCTCTGGAACGGACGTGCCCCCGACAGTCGGAGCCCGATAGCTCTTTGAGCCAGCTCCTGCTCGACCCAACCGCACCTACCGGCCCATCTCAGCCACCTAAGCTGTCCACTATCTCAGGGACATGCGTCCAGCATGTCCCTGAGACTTCACAGCAATGGCGGGGGGAGGATTCGAACCTCCGAAGGCAGAGCCAAGGCGTTTACAGCGCCTCCCCTTTGACCGCTCGGGAACCCCGCCGGGGGCGATGAGGATAGCGATCGGAGACGCCCGGAGGCCGGCCCGCGCCCAGGTGGCTGAAGCTAGGAAGCCTCGCGTAGCTGCTGCGCTTCGGGCAGCGTCTGCAGCTTCTTCAGCGTACGGTTCTCGATCTGACGGACTCGCTCGCGCGTGATGTTGAAGGCGCGACCGACCTCCTCGAGCGTACGGGCGCGACCGCCGACGATGCCGTAGCGCAGCTCGAGCACCTCACGCTCACGACGCGGCAGCGAGGCGAGCACGCGCCCGATGTTCTCCCGGCGCAGCGCCTCCGAGGCGATCTCGAAGGGGGACTCGGCCGAGACGTCCTCGACGAAGTCGGCGAGCGCCGAGTCGTCCTCCTCGCCCATCGGCTTCTCCAGCGACACGGGCTGTTGGGCGAGGCGCAACACGTCGCGAACCTCACGCACCTCGCACTCGAGCTCCTTGGCGATCTCTGCGGCCGTCGGTTCGCGCCCGAGCTGCTGGATCAGCATGCGCTCGGCGCTGATCAGTTTGTTCAGGCGCTCGACCATGTGCACGGGAATGCGGATCGTGCGCGCCTTGTCGGCGAGCGCGCGGCTGACGGCCTGGCGAATCCACCAAGTGGCGTACGTCGAGAACTTGTAGCCGCGGCGATGGTCGAACTTCTCGACCGCGCGGATCAGTCCGAGTGAGCCCTCTTGGATCAGGTCGAGGAAGGTCAGCCCGCGCCCGACGTAGCCCTTGGCGATCGAGACGACGAGGCGCAGGTTGGCCTCGACCATGTGCTGCTTGGCCGACATGTCGCCACGCTCGATGCGCTTGGCCAGGGAGACCTCCTCGGCCGCGTTGAGCAGCGGCACGCGGCCGATCGAGCGCAGGTACAGACGCAGCGAGTCGAGGCTCGGATCGACGGTGAGGTCGGCTTCGGCCTGCTTGAGCTCGCGCAACCGCACACGCACGTCGCCGGCTTCCTCGTCCTCGCGCTCCTCCTCGTCGAGCTCCTCGGACTCCGGCAACGCCGCGTCGGCGCCGGCTCCCTCGCCGGCGGCGCCGACGACGTGCAGCTCGACGTTTGCCTCCTCGGCCTCGACCACTTCGATGCTGTGCTCCTCGAGGTAGCTGAACAGGTCCTGTGCCTGCGCGCTGGAGAGCTCGGCCTCCTCGATCGCGCTGCGCAGGCTCGCGGCGGTCACGAGTCCCCTCTCACGACCGGCCGCGAGAACGCCCTGCAGCTCCTCCATCTCGACCACGCTGTCCGCGGCGATCACTGCACCCTCTGACTTCTCCCTCAACCTGGACCCCCAGATCACCGGCTCCCGCCGCTTGATCGTCCGTTTGGCCGAGTGCGGATTGATACCAGAATCGACGGGGGATGCGTGCCGCTGTCTCGAACGAGTCCTCTAAGCAAGTCAAAGACGGTCTGCGCCGATGTCTCTGGAAGGCTGATCCTTGGATGATTGTCGGAATGTGGAGCACCGTGCGCCGGCAGCGCCGCGGTGCGCCGGCATTGGTCCAAGCGATCGTCTCCAGCCTGTCTCCAACCCGCCGGTGCGCCGTCTCCATCTCCCCTCGCGCTACGCTGACCGGCGTGCAGGCGATCGGCTCGAGCACTGCGCCGCCGGCCCTCGACGGCCGCGGTGACGACGTCCAGGCACGCGCGCCGCGCATCCAGGTGGGGCTCTCGCGCGTCGGCGTCACGGGCGTGGAGAAGGTCATCCACATCCGCGACGAGCTGTTCTTCGCGCGCCTGGAGTGCTTCGTCGATCTCAGCCGTGAGCAGAAGGGTGCGCACATGTCGCGCTTCGAGGAGGTCGTCAACGAGGCGGTCGGCGAGGTCGTGCTGAGCGAGTCGCCGTTTCGCGCCGAGTCACTCGCGCAGCAGATCGCCGAGCTGGTGCGCACGCGCCAGGGCGCCGAGCGCGCCGAGGTGACGATCGCGGCGCGCTACCCCGAGCACAAGCCCGCGCCCGTCTCGGGCATCCAGACGCAGGAGATCTACACGCTGCACGGTCGCGCCGTGGCATACGCGCACGGCACTCGCCGCACGGTCGGCGTGTCGGCCACCGGCATGACGGCCTGTCCGTGCGCGCAGGAGCTGATCGCCGGACGCGCGCGCGAGCGACTGCTCGCCGATGGCTTCGACGAGCAGCAGATCGAGCGCATCTTCGACCGGGTGCCCGTCGCCACGCACAACCAGCGCGGGCTGGCCACGCTGCAGATCGGCTGCATCGAGGAGTGCGTCGAGCAGATCGATGCGGCCGCGCTGCTGGCGATCGCCGAGTCCAGCATGTCCTCTGAGATCTACGAGCTGATGAAGCGCACCGACGAGGTCGCTGTCGTCGAAAAGGCGCACCGGCGCCCGCGCTTCGTCGAGGACTGCGTGCGCGAGATGGTCGCCGGCGTCGTGCGCGAGTTCCCCCAGCTCGACGGCCGCAACTTCGTCTCCGCGCGCCAGGAGAACCTCGAGACGATCCACCAGCACAACGTCGTCGCCGAACGCCACGGCACGCTCGCCGAGCTGCGCAGCGAGATCGAGACGGGCGAGCTGCCGCCGCGCCAGACGAGCCTCGAGCAGTGGCTCGATGCCGGCCGGCAGGACTGACCAGGCGCCCGCCGCTCCGCCGAGGTCGAGTTCAGCCCTCGGCGCTGGGCGCGCGCGTGCGCGCCTGTGCCTGCGCTTGGGCGATCTGCCGGCGCAGCCCGAAGAAGTAGTCGAGGCCCGAGAGCACCGTCACGGCGACCGTCACGTACAGGAGCGCCGTTACCCACACGGGGTTTCCGTGCACTGCGATCACGGCGAGGATGGCCGCTATCTGCAGGCAAGTCTTGATCTTGCCGAGCATGTTCGCGCCGGCGACGACGCCGAACTGGGTGGCGCCCATGCGCAGCACTGTGACGGCCAACTCGCGCGTGATGATCACCATCGCGATCCACGCCGCCAGCCGCTGCAGCGAGACGAGCGCGATCAGCGCGGCCACGATCAAGAGCTTGTCGGCGAGCGGGTCCATCAGCTTGCCGAAGTTCGTGATCGAGCCGCGCGCGCGTGCCAAGTAGCCGTCGACGAAGTCCGTCAGCGAAGCGAGCGCGAAGACGACCGCCGCGAGCACGTCGCCGGCCGGCGTGTTGCCGAGCAGTGCCACGACGAGCACCGGCACGAGCATGATCCGGAGCACCGTCAGGACATTGGGTAGGTTCAGCGGGAACATCGAAAATGCACGATATCCGCGCAAACGCGGAGACGGCCGAAAGGACAGCGCGATGGCATACGGGCGGACGAGGCGAGCAGGTCAGAGGAGCGTGCGATGAAGACCCGCACGCTCGGCCCCGGCGGTCCCGAGGTCTCCGAGATCGGCCTCGGCTGCATGGGCATGTCGGCCTTCTACGGCAGCACCGACGAGGCGCAGGCGCGCGCCACGATTGCCCGTGCGCTCGAGCTCGGCTGCAACTTCTTCGACACCTCGGACATGTACGGGCCGTACACCAACGAGGAACTCCTCGGCAGCGCGATCGCGCCACACCGCGACGAGGTCTTTCTCGCCAGCAAGTTCGGCATCAAGCTCGTCGAAGAGGGCAATCTGATCGACCGCGTGATCGACGGCGGCGCGCAATACGTGCGCAGCGCGTGCGAGGCATCGCTGATGCGCCTCGGCACGGACCACATCGACCTCTACTACCAGCACCGCGTCGACCCGGACACGCCGATCGAGGAGACCGTTGGTGCGATGGCCGAGCTCGTGCAGGCCGGCAAGGTGCGTCACATCGGGCTATCCGAGGCGAGCGCCGAGACGATCCGCCGGGCGCACGCCGTGCACCCGATCACGGCCGTGCAGACCGAGTACTCCCTGTGGACGCGTGACGTCGAGGCAGAGATCCTGCCGACGCTGAACGAGCTCGGCATCGCGCTGGTCGCCTACTCGCCCCTCGGCCGCGGCTTCCTCTCAGGCCGCTTCAGCTCCGAGGAGGAGCTCGAGCACGGCGACTACCGCCTGCACGGCCCGCGCTTCACCGGCGAGAATCTCAAGCAGAACCTGACGCTGGCGGCGCGTGTGCGCGAGCTCGCCACCGAGCGCGGGATCACGCCTGGGCAGCTCGCGATCGCGTGGGTGCTGAGCCGTGGCGAGCGCATCGTGCCGATCCCCGGCACCAAGCGTGTGAGCTACCTCGAGGAGAACCTCGCCGCGGCTGAGGTCGAGTTGAGTGAGGCCGAGGCTGAGGCGATCGCAAAGGCGCTGCCGCCGGCCGCCGGCGAGCGCTACCCGGAGGCGGTGATGAAGTCGGTCAACCTGTGAGCAAGCGGCAGCGGGCGTACATACCATCGCTATCGCAAGCTCGAAGAGAGCACCCGGCCCCACGCCCCCGACCGAGCGACCGACCGGACGGACGGGACGGGACGCGGGCGGGGTCGTCGCTCAGTACCCGACGGAGTAGAAGCTGATGCGCCGGCAGCCCTGCAGCTTGTAGTGCGGCTTCGCGTGGTGGCTCGTGAAGACGACGATGTGCGAGTTTTCGCAATGGATCACGCCGGAGCCCTCGTGCGCGTGCACGACCGTCGCAGGGTTGGTCCCCGTCCACACGTAGTTGACCGTGTCGTTGGAGTAGATAAAGTTCTTGCCGTTGCCCGCATGGATCACGGCCGTCTGGTGGTCGGGCCAGCCGGAAGGGTGGTAGTCGCCCCAGATCACGTCGCCCGAGTCGCCGCCGTAGATCGTGTCGTTGCCGTAGCCGCCGAGCAGGTAGTTGTGCTTGCCGTTGACGCCCGTCAGCGTGTTGCTGCGCCCGGCCGGGCCATGGTCCATCACGAGGTGCTCGTTGCGCGGCCAGCCGGCGTGACTGGTCATCGCGGCGGCCGACTGGGCGAGCGCGCCGACGACGATCAGCACGAGCAGATCGAGCACGGCGAGCAGCGCCACGGGACGTACGCGGGGGAGGGCGATGCGCAGGCGCCATGAGCGCCGCGCGGGCGATGCGTCGTCGTGCGACGGGACGGCAGGTCCCGCGAGCGAGGGCATATGGGCGTAGCGGAAGGCAGTGGTCATCTCGGCAGGGTGGTTGCTTGAGGGATCGCTTGTTGTAGTCATCGTCGTTCTCAGGGTTACCCGGGAGAACACCTCTGGACACTCGGACATGCGGCCACCGGCCGAGGCGGGCGGCGCGGCGGCTGTGCTAGCCGGGCCGCAGCGCGGCCTTCCGTGCACGGTGACGCTAGGGTGGCTGCCATGCCGCTGATCCCAATGGTCATCGAGCGCACGGCGCGGGGCGAGCGCGAGTTCGACATCTACTCGCGCCTGCTCAACGAGCGCATTATCTTCCTGGGCACGCCGATCGACGACCAGGTCGCCAACCTCGTCGTGGCGCAGCTCTTGCACCTGGAGAGCCAGGACCCGGACAAGGACATCTCGATCTACATCAACTCGCCCGGCGGCTCGATCTACTCGGGCCTGGCGATCTACGACACGATGAACTTCGTCAAGCCCGACATCGCGACGATGGTCGTCGGCGTGGCGATGTCGATGGGCTCGCTGCTGTTGGCCGGCGGCGCGAAGGGCAAGCGCGCGGCGCTGCCCAACTCGCGCATCCTGATCCATCAGCCCTCGGCCGGCTTCCAGGGACAGTCGACGGACATCGAGATCCACGCACGGGAGATCCTCAAGGTGCGCGAGCGGATCGACGAGATCTATGCCGAAGCGACGGGCAAACCGGCGGCCGAAGTGCGCGAGGACATGGAGCGCGACCGCTTCTTCAACGCCGATCAGGCCAAGGAGTACGGCCTGATCGATCGCGTGCTCGAGAGTCACTGACCCTCTTTAGCGGGCGATGTCTGCGCTGAGCACACGGGAGCGCTCGGCGCTGTTGCTGATCGCGCTGCTGACGGCGCTCGCCGGCTTGGCCAACTACGGCGAGTGGGGGGCGATCCCGCGCTTCGCGATCGCCACGGTCGCACTGGCAGGCCTGGCATGGGTCGTGTCGTTTGCCACCGAGCAGCTCGGCGAGCGCTTTGGCCCGGGCGTCACGGGCGTGCTGCAGTCGACGCTCGGCAACCTGCCCGAGCTGTTCGTCGTGATCTTCGCGCTGCAGAAGGGCGAGCTCGTGGTTGCGCAGACGGCGATCGTCGGCTCGGTGCTGGCCAACGCGCTGCTCGTGCTCGGCCTCGTGATCGTGGTTGGCGCGCGTCGCTCGCCGGACGGCGTGATGCGCTTCTCAAAGCGCCTGCCGAGGGACACGGCGACGCTCTTGCAGGTGACCGTCTTCATCATCGTGCTGCTCGGGCTCTCGCTCGCGGCGCACGATCCGGCGAGCCATCACGTCAAGGCGATCTCGGCCGTTGGCGCCGTCTGCCTGCTTGTCGTCTACCTCGCGTGGGTGGTCCCGTATCTGCGCTCGGACAAAGGGCCAGGAGTGGGGGAGACGGTCGCGCCAACGGCCGAGACGGCGCCGGTGTCCGCAGGCGTCGGGCCCGCGGCCGGCGAGCGCTCGGCCGGCGGCGAGGACGAGTCGGCGCACGGACCTCGGCTGCCGCTCGGCGTGACGCTCGCGCTGCTGCTCTGCGCCGGCGCTGCCTCGGCGTTCGTCTCAGACTGGTTCATCAACGGCCTGAAGCCGGCGATCGAGCAACTGCACGTCTCCCAAGCTTTCGCCGGCCTGGTGATCGTCGCAATCGCGGGCAACGCCGTCGAGAATGTCGTCGGAATCGTGCTCGCCTGGAAGGGCCGCGCGGACCTCGCGATCTCGGTCGTGAAGAACTCGGTCGCGCAGATCGCGGCCTTCCTCTTCCCACTGCTCGTGCTGATCTCTTTCGCGCTGAGCACGGCGCTGACGTTCTCGCTCGCACCCGTCTACATCGGCGCGTTGCTGCTGACGACGCTCGCGCTCGCGCAGGTCACCGGCGATGGGGAGGCCGCCGAGTTCGAGGGCTGGGCGCTCGTCGCCCTCTACGTCATCCTCGGCACGCTCACGTTGTACGAGTAGCCCGGCCGTCCTTTCTCAATAAATTAAAAATGAGATCGAAGCCGTGGTTTGAGGGCTCTACCGGGGGCCGTCGCAGAGGGCCGACAGAAACAGCTCGCGCTCCGCGCGGCAAGCGTCCTGGCAGCGCCCCGGAGAAGGTCGTACCCACCGGCCTCGCAAGCGCGCTAAACTCACTCCTACCTCGCGTCTGGGCGGGGTTTTTCTTCGTCCGGACCCGGAATGCAAACCTTTTACGCAGGGATTAGACATGGCCCGCGGAGACGTTCGGATCGCTATCACCCTCGCTTGCGAGGATTGCAAGCGCCGCAACTACCAGACGAATAAGAGCAAGCGCAACAACCCCGATCGCATCGGGCTGCGCAAGTACTGCCGTTGGTGTCGCAAGCACACCAGCCATCGGGAGACTCGCTAGCGCGGGAGCGCAGCTCGTGGCCCGTGACCGCAAACGTGCAAAGCAGCGTCGCCAACGGCGCGCCCCTGGCTCGCGCCATTCTCCGGCCACCCAGCCGACCCGCTCGGAGGTGCCCGGCGCGCTCGACCATGCCTCCGGCGAGGCCGACGAGTTCGAGGCCGCGCTCGTGCGCGGCGCCGGCGGCGTTCCCGTCGAGCCCGACGCCCCGGCCGGCGACTACGTCGATGCCAGCGCTGGCTCCGATGGCAACGTCGACACCGAGCACCTCTCCGAGGGCGAAGTCGAGGCCGAGGCTCTCTCCGAGGGAGACATCGGCGCCGACGAGCTGCAGGAACCAGCCGGCAGCCCCTCGCGCAGAGCGCCCGGCGGCGGCGCCGGCAGCGGCGTCACGCCTGAGCAGGCCTCCGGCGCACCGATCCGCGGCGGCAACCGCGTGCTCGCCTTCTTCCGTGCCAGCTGGGCCGAGCTTCAGCGCGTCCAGTGGCCTGATCGTCGGCAGGTCACGCAGGCCACGGCCGTCGTGCTCGGCTTCGTCGCCATCGCCGGCGCTTACCTTGGTCTCGCGGATTTTGTCGCCAAGGAAATCGTCGAATTCATCCTCTGACGCCCGTCGTCAGCTCGTAACGCAGCACAGGAGCTTCTGAATGTTTCGTTGGTATGTCGTGAACACTTACTCGGGTCACGAGAACAAGGTCAAGCACAACCTCGAGCACCGCGTCGTCTCGCTCGGGCAGCAGCGCGCCGTGCGCAACGTCGTCGTGCCCACCGAGTCCGTGTCCGAGATGAAGGACAACCAGAAGGTCACCGTCGAGAAGCGCACCATGCCCGGCTACGTGCTCGTCAACATGGAGCTCAACGAGGACTCCTGGGGCGTCGTCAAGGGCACCCCCGGCGTGACCGGCTTCGTCGGCGCCTCCCAGGAGCCCGTGCCGCTGACGCAGGTCGAGGTCGACCGGCTGCTGCACAAGGAGGTCGCCACGGCCACTCGCACACGCGCCCAGTTCACGATCGGCGAGTCCGTCAAGGTCGTCTCCGGGCCGCTGTCCGACTTCTCCGGCGAGATCTCCGAGATCAACGACGACGCCGCCAAGCTCAAGGTGCTGGTATCAATCTTCGGTCGCGAGACTCCCGTCGAAGTGTCCTTCGATCAAGTGAAGAAGCTCTAGACATGGCGAAGAAGGTTCTGACAACGATCAAGCTGCAAGCCAACGCCGGCCAGGCCAGCCCTGCGCCGCCCGTCGGCCCTGCGCTGGGTCAGCACGGGATCAACATCATGGAGTTCTGCAAGGCCTTCAACGCGCAGACCCAGAGCGAAACGGGCACCGTCATCCCCGTCGTCATCACCGTCTACGAGGACCGCACGTTCACGTTCATCACGAAGACGCCGCCCGCCGCCGTGCTGATCCGCCAGGCGATCAAAATCAACAAGGGCTCGGGCGAGCCCAACCGCGTCAAGGTCGGCACGATCACCCAGGCCCAGCTACGTGAGATCGCCGAGCGAAAGCTCGCCGATCTCAACGCGCACGACATCGACCAGGCCGCCAAGATCATCGCCGGCACTGCCCGCAGCATGGGTGTGGACGTGGCCTCATGAGCTCGCACGGCAAGCGCTACGCCGAGGATCTCGGCAAGGTGGATCGCGACCGCGAGTACGAGCCCGCCGACGCCGTCTCGCTCGTGCGCAGCCTCGCCAACGCCAAGTTCGACGAGTCGATCGAGGTCCACGTGCGCACCGGGCTCAACGTGCGCCACGCCGACGAGCAACTGCGCGGCACGATCGCGCTTCCCAACGGCATCGGCAAGGACGTCAAAGTCGCCGTCTTCGCCCAGGGCCCGAAGGTCGCCGAGGCCGAAGGCGCCGGCGCCGACGTCGTCGGTGGCGATGACCTCGCCAAACGGATCGAGGAGGGCTTCGACGAGTTCGACGTCGCCATCGCCACGCCCGACATGATGTCCGTCGTCGGCCGCCTCGGGCGCATCCTCGGCCCGTCCGGCAAGATGCCCAACCCGAAAGTCGGCACCGTCACGATGGACGTCGCCAAGGCCGTCGAGGAGTCCAAGTCGGGCAAGGTCGAGTACCGCACCGATCGCACCGCGATCGTGCACCTCGTGATCGGCAAGGCCAGCTTCGGCGAGCAGCAGCTGCTGGAGAACTACGCCGCCGTCGTCGAAGAGCTCGTGCGCGCCAAGCCCGCCGTCGCCAAGGGCCGTTACCTGCGCTCCATCACGATCACCTCGACGATGGGTCCCGGCGTCAAGGTCGACCCGAGCCGCACGCGCGAACTGACCGGCGAGCCCGCCGCCGCTTAGCGGCGCCTGCGCCACCCGCTGCGAGCGGCTACACTCCGCCGAGCAAAACGCACCGCCCGAGACCCTCGGCGCCGGCGATCGATCAGATCATCGGGGAAGACCGGGGCAGGTTGGAGCGAGCAGCAGCCGCGGTTCAGTCCGCGCTCTCTCGTCTGCCTGCAATGGGCAAACCGAAACTTCGAGAGCGACGGAAACCAATGAACCGAGAGCAGAAGGCTGTGGCGATCGAGGAGATCGCGACCCACATCGACGAGTCGCATGCGATCTTCGCCGTCGACTACCGCGGCATCACCGTGCCGCAGGTCGCCGAGCTGCGCGCCAAGCTGCGCGAAGCCGACGCGACCTTCAAGGTCGTCAAGAACTCGCTCACCGAACGCGCCGCCGACCAGGCCGGCGCCGAGACGCTGAAGGAATACCTCGCCGGGCCGACTGCGCTGACCTTCGTGCGCGGCGACGTCGCGACCGCCGCCAAGGCGATCGCCGACTACGCCAAAGCCACCCAGCTGCTCCCCTTCAAGGGCGGTCTGATGGATGGCGCCGTGCTCGACGTCGAACAGCTCCGCTCGCTCTCGCGGCTGCCTTCGCGCGAAGTGCTCTACGGCCAGCTCGTCGGCGTCGTCGCCTCGCCCGTCACCGGCGTCGTGCGTAGCCTCGCCGCGCTGCTCGGCGGTCTCGCCTCCGCCCTCGGCCAGGTGCAGCAGAAGAAGGAGTCAGGCGAGATTCCCGCCGGCGAGGCGCCCGCCGCTGTGGCCGAGGCGCCCGCTGCCGAGGAGCCCGCGGCCGAGGCGCCTGCCGAGGCCGAGGACAAAGCTGAGCCGGCAAACGAGCCGGCGCAAGAGAACGAAAACCAGGCGGACGCATCGGCGCAGGCCGAGCAGGACCCCGCCGATGCGAATCCCACCAAGGAGGACTGAACAAGATGGCAACCAGTACCCAAGATTGGATCGAGGAGCTCAAGGGCATCTCGGTGCTCGAGCTCGCCGAGCGGATCAAGGCGCTCGAGGAGGAGTTCGGCGTTTCCGCCGCAGCCGTGGCCGCACCCGTCGCAGCTGCCGGCGGCGGTGGCGGCGGCGACGCGGCCGCTGAGGAAGAAGGCGGCACAGTCGACGTGATCCTCGCCGGCGCAGGCGACAAGAAGATCCAGGTGATCAAGGTCGTGCGCGCCGCCACAGGGCTCGGCCTGAAAGAGGCCAAGGCGCTCGTCGACGAGGCTCCCAAGCCCGTCAAGGAGGGCCTCGAAAAAGAGGAGGCCGACAAGCTCAAGCAGGAACTTGAGGAGGCTGGGGCTTCCGTCGAAGTGAAGTAGCGCGGGTGGAGCCGATCGTCTGCCGCCCGCGACTTCGCGGGAGGCGGCCGGCCATCGGCTCCCCCCGTTTGGCTTTGCAGCAACGACGGCCCCGTCCAACGCGGGGCCGTCTCTTTATCCACGTTTAACAAAACCGCTGTTTTTCCGGTAAAGTCCCACCCCGCTGGCCGATAGCCGCAGCCGCCCAGAGGCACGACGCCGCGCCACATACGCGGAAGTCGAGGGCGGGGTCCGTGAGCGCTGGCTGCCCACTTCAGGGCGTCGATGCCCTGTGCTATCTTTACGAGTCGCGCTTCGCCGCGCTCCTCTGCCCGTTTCTCGCCCTCCGAAGGAGTCGTTTCTTGGCCGCTGCAGATGCTCTCCGGACGCGCCGCACTTTCGCGCGCCTCAACAAGACCGTTGATGTACCCAACCTGATCGACATCCAGCGCCGCTCGTTTTCGTGGCTGACCGACCCCGAGAAGGGCGGTCTGCGGGAGACGATCGACGACATCTCGCCAATCGAGGACTACACGGGCAACCTTGCCGTGCAGTTCGGCGAGTTCGTCTTCGACGAACCCGTCGCGTCGCTCGAGCAGTGCCGCGAGAAGGATCTCACCTACGCGCGTCCGCTGACCGTCACGGTCGCCTTCATCAACCGTGAGACCGGTGAGATCCGCGAGCAGTCCGTCTTCATGGGCGACTTCCCGTGGATGACCGAGCGCGGGACGTTCGTGATCAACGGCACCGAGCGCGTCGTCGTGACGCAGCTCGTGCGCTCGCCGGGCGCCTACCTGATGGAGCCCAAGGACCGCGAGAAGCAGGTCTTCATCGCCAATCTGATGCCCGCCCGCGGCTCGTGGCTGGAGCTCGAGATCGACAAGAAGGGCAAGGTCTTCGTCCGCATCGACCGCAAGCGCAAGCTCCCGGTTACGGTGCTGCTGCGCGCGATGGGCTACGCGACCGATGAGGAGATCCTGCGGCTGTTCGAGAACTCGTTGTACATCCGCAACACGATCGACGCCGACACCGAGGTCACGCGCACCGAAGACGGCGCGCTGATCGAGCTGTTCAAGAAGCAGCGTCCGGGCGAGCCGCCGAGCGTCGACAACGCCAAGGCGCTGCTCAATCAACTCTTCTTTGATCCGAAGCGTTACGACCTAACCCGCGTCGGGCGCTACAAGCTCAACTCGCGCCTGAAGCAGTCGACCGACCTCGACGTGCGCACGCTGACCAAGGACGACATCGTCGCCCTGATCCAGGAGCTGGTGCGCCTGCCGAAGATCCTCGGCATCCCCGAGGACGGCGAGGTCGAGATCAAGGACTACGCGGCCGAGGCGATGAGCATGCCGCGCGAGCCCGTCGCCGAGCACCTCGATGAGTACGAGCACTTCGGCAACCGTCGCCTGCGCACCGTCGGCGAGCTGATCCAGGAGGCCTTCCGCATCGGCCTCTACCGGATGGAGCGCGTCGTGCGCGAGCGCCTGACGACCGAGGACGCCGACACGATCACGCCGCAGACGATCATCAACATCCGTCCTGTCGTGGCCGCGCTGAAGGAGTTCTTCGGCTCCTCGCAGCTCTCGCAGTTCATGGACCAGACGAACTCGCTCGCCGGGCTCACCCACCGCCGCCGCCTTTCGGCACTGGGCGCCGGAGGCCTCACGCGCGAGCGCGCGCCGATCGAGGTGCGCGACGTGCACCCGACCCACTACGGGCGCATGTGCCCGATCGAGACTCCCGAGGGACCGAACATCGGCCTGATCGGCTCGCTCTCCTCGTTCGCCGAGGTCTCCGAGTATGGCTTCGTCACGACCCCCTACCGCGTGGTCAAGGACGGCGTCGTCACCGAGGAGGTCGTGCGCCTGGACGCGACCCAGGAAGAGGAGCTCTTGATCGCGCAGGCGAACACGCCGGTGGACGCCAAGACGGGCAAGCTGAAGGGCTCGGAGATCCTCTGCCGCACGCAGGCCGGCCAGTACGTCACGGTCGGCCCGAAAGACGTCCACCTCGTCGACGTCTCGCCCGAGCAGATCTGGTCGGTCGCCACGGCGATGATCCCGTTCCTCGAGCACGACGACGCCAACCGCGCGCTGATGGGCTCGAACATGCAGCGCCAGGCTGTGCCGCTGCTGAAGACCGACGCACCGCTCGTCGGTACCGGCATGGAGCGCCGCGCGGCGCTCGACACGGGCGACGTGCTGCTGTCGAAGACGACCGGCACGGTCGAGTACGTCGACGCCGACCAGATCGTGGTCCAGGGCTCTGATGGCAAGCAGGAGTACGAGCTGCAGAAGTTCATGCGCTCAAACCAGGGCACGCTGATCCACCACAAGCCGCGGGTTTCCAGCGGTCAGAAGGTCAAGGCCGGCGACGTGCTCGCCGACGGCTCCTCGACCGACCGCGGCGAGATGGCGCTCGGCAAGAACCTGATGGTCGCCTTCATGTCCTGGGAGGGCTACAACTTCGAGGACGCGATCATCCTCTCCAAGCGCCTCGTGCAGGACGACGAGCTCACCTCGATCCACATCGAGGAGTACGAGATCGACGCGCGCACGACGAAGCTCGGCGAGGAGGAGATCACGCGCGACATCCCGAACCGCTCGGAGGAGTCGCTGCGCAACCTCGACGACCGCGGCATCGTTCGCGTCGGCGCCGAGGTGATCTCGGGCGACCTGCTCGTGGGCAAGGTCACGCCGAAGGGCGAGACCGAGCTGACGGCCGAGGAGAAGCTGATCCGCGCGATCTTCAAGGAGAAGGCGCGCGAGGTGCGCGACACCTCGCTGAAGGTGCCGCACGGCGAGGGTGGCGTCGTGATCGACGTGAAGACCTTCAGCCGCGACGCCGGCGACGACTTGCCGCCGGGCGTCAACGACCTCGTACGCGTGTTCGTTGCCAAGAAGCGCAAGATCTCCGAGGGCGACAAGCTCGCGGGCCGTCACGGCAACAAGGGTGTGATCTCGAAGATCGTCGACCAGCAGGACATGCCGTTCCTCGAGGACGGCACGCCGGTCGACGTGATCCTCAACCCGCTGGGCGTGCCTTCGCGCATGAACGTCGGGCAGATCCTCGAGACGCACCTCGGCTGGGCTGCTGCGCAGGGCTGGTATGACGACGGCACCGAGGCCTACAAGGAAGCTCACGACGAACGGCGGCAACGGCAAGGTCTACGTGGCCACGCCGGTGTTCGACGGTGCGACCGTCGCAGACGTCGACACGGCCCTGGTCAAGTGGCAGGACGCACACACCGGGCGCATCCGCATGGACGTCGACAAGTCCCGCCGCGACGGCGAGCAGGCCTCAGGCAAGATGACGCTGTTCAACGGCCGCACCGGTGAGCCGTTCGAGGAGCAGGTGACGGTGGGCTACATGTACATCCTCAAGCTCCTGCACCTCGTCGACGACAAGATCCACGCCCGCTCGACCGGTCCCTACTCGCTCGTCACCCAGCAGCCGCTGGGCGGCAAGGCGCAGTTCGGCGGTCAGCGCTTCGGCGAGATGGAGGTCTGGGCGCTCGAGGCATTCGGCGCCGCCTACACGCTGCAGGAGATGCTCACGATCAAGTCCGACGACACGGTCGGGCGCGTCAAGGCATACGAGGCGATCGTCAAGGGCGAGAACATCGCCGAGCCGTCGATCCCAGAGTCGTTCAAGGTTCTGCTCAAGGAGATGCAGTCGCTCGCGCTCGACGTCAACGTCGTCTCCGAGGAGGGTCAGCGAGCGGAGATCCGCGACGAAGACGACGATCTCCTGCGCGCCGCCGAGGAGCTCGGCATCGACCTCTCGGGCGTGCGCGCCCTGAGCGGCGACGCGGCCGACGAGGCGGTCGAGGGCGAGGACGCCACCGACGCCGAGCCGTCCGCCAACGGCTCCAACGGCTCCGACCCCGAGGCAGTGGCCGAGGAGGGCGGCGCCGAGGCGCCGCTTGACCTCGAGGCGCTCGAGGAGATCGCCGAGGACGCACCAGAGGTGGCAGAGACGTAGTCGATGGCGCCGGCGCCGCGCGATGTCGCGGCGCACGGGGCCCGGTCCCCGGAAGGCGGTTCTCAGCAGCCCCGCAGCAGCACCGCAGCACCGACTAGATCCGATTCACCCGCGAGCGAAAGCTAGAGCCACATGATCGACATCAACAACTTCGACGCCATCGAGATCAGCCTCGCCTCCTCCAAGCAGATCCGCAGCTGGAGCTCGGGCGAGGTGATCAAGCCCGAGACGATCAACTACCGCACGCTCAAGCCCGAGAAGGACGGGCTCTTCTGCGAGCGCATCTTCGGTCCGACCAAGGACTGGGAGTGCTACTGCGGCAAGTACAAGCGCGTCCGCTACAAGGGCATCGTCTGCGAGCGCTGCGGCGTGGAGGTCACGCGCTCGAAGGTTCGCCGCGAGCGCATGGGCCACGTCGACCTGGCCGCCCCGGTCAGCCACATCTGGTTCTTCAAGGGCGTTCCCAGCCGCATCGGCTACCTGCTCGACATGGCGCCCAAGGAACTGGAGAAGGTTCTGTACTTCGCCGCATCGATCGTCACGTGGGTGGACGACGAGGCGCGCACGAAGGACATCGACACGCTTGGAGAAGGAGGTCAACAAGGTCCTCGACGCCTACGCGGCCGAGCGCGAGGAGCGTGTGCTGGAGCTGCAGGAGTCGCTCAAGCGCCGTGAGAAGTACCTGCAGAACGGCAAACAGACTCACTTCAACGACGAAGACCACCTGTGGGCGGACTCGCTCGACGTCAACCTCTCGAAAATCTCCGACGAGGAGCGCGAGAAGCTGACCAAGGAGCTAACCAAGGCCTTCGAGGCCGACATCGCCGACACCGAGGCCTACATCGAGGACGCCGCCGAGCGCATGCGCAACGTGTGGGAGCTGTTCAAGACGATGGAGCCCAAGCAGATCGAGCACGACGAGGCAACCTTCCGCGAGCTGAAGGAGCGCTTCGGCTCCTCCTACGGCTTCGGCGAGTACTTCCGCGGCGGCATGGGCGCCGAAGCGGTCCGCGACCTGCTCCAGCAGGTCGACCTCGAGGCCGAAAGGATCGAACTCGAGGACCAGGTCAAGACGGGCAAAGGCCAGAAGCAGGCCCGCGCGGTCAAGCGCCTGAAGGTCGTCTCGGCCTTCATCCAGTCGGGCAACAAGCCGGAGATGATGGTGCTCGACGCGGTGCCCGGTGATCCCGCCGGAGCTGCGCCCGATGGTGCAGCTGGACGGTGGCCGCTTCGCCACCTCCGACCTCAACGACCTCTACCGCCGCGTGATCAACCGCAACAACCGCCTCAAGCGGCTGCTCGACCTCGGCGCGCCCGGAGATCATCGTCAACAACGAGAAGCGCATGCTGCAGGAGGCCGTCGACGCGCTGTTCGACAACGGCCGTCGCGGCCGCCCGGTCACCGGGCCGGGCAACCGTCCGCTGAAGAGCCTCTCGGACATGCTCAAGGGCAAGCAGGGACGCTTCCGTCAGAACCTGCTCGGCAAGCGCGTGGACTACTCGGGACGCTCGGTGATCGTCGCCGGCCCGTACCTGAAACTGCACCAGTGCGGCCTGCCGAAGATCATGGCGCTCGAGCTGTTCAAGCCGTTCATCATGGCTCGCCTGGTCGAGCGCAAGTCCGCGCAGAACATCAAGGCGGCCAAGAAGATGGTCGACTCGATGATCGGCGAGGTCTGGGACGTGCTCGAGGAGGTCATCCACGAGCACCCGGTGCTGCTCAACCGCGCGCCGACCCTGCACCGTCTGGGCATCCAGGCGTTCGAGCCGCTGCTCGTCGAGGGCAAGGCGATCCAGGTGCACCCGCTCGTCTGTCACGCCTTCAACGCCGACTTCGACGGCGACCAGATGGCCGTGCACCTTCCGCTGTCAGCGGAGGCGCAGGCCGAGGCGCGCATCCTGATGCTCTCCTCCAACAACATCCTCAGCCCGGCTCACGGGGCGCCGCTGGCGACGCCGACGCAGGACATGATCCTCGGCGCCTACTACCTGACCTACGGCCCGGAAGCGGACGAGCTGTCGAAGATCGACCGCACTACCCACGAGCCGCGACCGCACGTGTTCCGCACCGCGCAGGAGGCCGAGCTCTCCTACGAGGGTCGCGTCGTCAAGCTGCACGACCTCGCCGAGTTCCGCCCGTATGGGCGCGAGGGCGGCCACGTGCTGACGACGATCGGGCGGATCATCTACAACGACCGCATCGAGCGTGCGCTCGCGGAGGCGCTCGGCGACGAGTTCGACGCCTCCAAGTACACGTTCGTCAACCAGTCGATGAAGAAGCGCGACACGACGCGGTTGATCGACATGCTCGTGCAGACCTACGGCGCAACGACGATCTCGCTCGTGCTCGACGCGTTCAAGGACCTCGGCTTCAAGTACGCCACGCAGGCGGGGATCACGATCTCCAAGAACGACGTGGTCGTGCCGCCGAGCAAGCAGAAAATCCTCGACAAGCTACGAGGCGCAGGTCGGCGAGATCTCAGATCAGTACGACATGGGCCTGATCACGCAGGAGGAGCGTCACGAGGCGGTCGTCGAGAAGTGGAACGCGGCGACCGACGAGGTCGCCGACGCGATGGTCGCGAACCTCGAGACGCTCAACCCGATCTTCATGATGGCCAACTCGGGTGCGCGTGGTTCGTTCAAGCAGATCCGCCAGCTGGCCGGCATGCGTGGCCTGATGGCCAACCCGAAGGGTGAAATCATCGAGCGTCCGATCAAGGCCAACTTCATGGAGGGCCTGTCGGTGCTCGAGTACTTCATCTCCACGCACGGCGCGCGAAAGGGCCTCGCCGACACGGCGCTGCGTACGGCCGACTCGGGCTATCTGACCCGCCGTCTGGTCGACGTCGCGCAGGACGTGATCATCCGCGAGCCCGACTGCGGCACCGAGGACTACATCGAGATGCCCGTGTTCAAGGACGGCGGCGAGCCCAACGACGGACTCGTCGGGCGCGTCGCGGCGCTGGACATCACGACCAAGCGCAGCCGCATGCTCGCCGAGCAGGGCGCGGAGATCGGTCGCGAGCAGCTCGCGGACATCGTCTCCGCGTTCGCCGACGAACAGGAGAAGGGCAACCGCGGTCACGGTGCCCGTGCGCTCGGTGCTGAAGTGCGAGGCGCAGAGCGGCGTGTGCCAGGCCTGCTACGGGCGGGCGATGGCGACCGGTGCGCTCGCGCAGATCGGCGACGCCGTCGGCATCATCGCGGCCCAGTCGATCGGCGAGCCCGGCACGCAGCTGACGATGCGTACGTTCCACACCGGCGGTGTCGCCGGCGCGGACATCACGCACGGTCTGCCGCGCGTGGTCGAGCTGTTCGAGGCGCGCAAGCCAAAGGGTCTGGCGAAGATCGCCGAGCAGGACGGCGTCGTCTCGATCGAGGAGACCGACAAGGCGCTGACCGTCGTGATCACCGACGAGGCCGGCGAGGAGCACCGCCACGCCTTCCCGCGACGCACGCGTCTGTTCGTCGGCCAGGGCGAGAAGATCAACGCCGGCAAGCAGCTCAACGAGGGGTCGGTCTACCCGCACGAGCTGCTGGCGATCCGCGGACGCACCGACACCGAGGTCGTACCTCGTCAAGGAGGTCCAGGAGGTCTACAAGTCCCAGGGCGTAGACATCAACGACAAGCACATCGAGCTGATCGTTCGTCAGATGCTGAAGAAGGTGCGGGTCGACCAGAAGGGCGACACCGACTACCTGCCCGGGCAGTTCGTCGACCGCTTCGAATTCGCCAAGGTCAACGACGAGATCGTCAACAAAAAGGGCGAGGCCGCGCAGTTCGAGGACATCATCCTCGGCATCACCAAGGCCTCGTTGAACACGGACTCGTTCCTCTCGGCGGCATCCTTCCAGGAGACCACCAAGGTGCTGACCGATGCGGCGCTCGAGGGCAAGACAGACCGCCTCAACGGCCTCAAGGAGAACGTGATCATCGGCAAGCTGATCCCGGCGGCCACCGGCCTGAAGCGCTACCGACGGATCGAGATCGAACCGTCCGAACCGCTGCCCCGCGCGATCGACGATGTCGGCCTGCTCGATCAGGACGAGATCGCGGCCGAGCTCGGTCTGTCCGGCGGCGAGGGCTTCGGCGGCGGCTACGGCCAGGAGTTCGACGCCGACCTGGCGTCGCTCGAGAAGATCGGCGCCGGCGGCACCGACCCGGGCTTCGTCGAGGAGCTCGCCGAGCTCGAGGTTCCCGAGGAGCCGAGCGGGGAGTAGTGACGGCGGGATACCGGCTGGCTGGGAGTGCTCTCAGCCAGCCGGAAGCATCCTGCTATCCATCGCCGGCCAGCTCGCCGGCCCAGCTGCTCAAGAGCTCAGCCTCGTGTTCGGTCAGTCCGTGCTCGGGCTCGGTCTGTACGAGCAGCGTCGGCGCCGACCGCGCCGCTGCCCACTCGTGACAGGCGGCGTTGAGTGCGTCGTCGACCCACGCCAGCGCCCGCTCGCCGGCGAACTCGTCGATCGCCGCGAGCTTCCAGTGCGCGTTGGAGCGCCCGACGCTTCGCTCGAAGCGCAGGAACGGCAGCGCCGGCGGCAGGCCGAGCAGGTGGGGGAGGTGCTCGTTGGCCTTCTCCTCCCAGCCACTACACCAGGCGAGCTCGAAATGGCTCTGCAGGTCGAGCAGGTGAGCGGCGGCCGTGGACGAAAGGAAATGGGGCATGCCGTCGATCGAATGGAACGAGCCGGCTCGTCCGGCGAACGGGCTCCCCGACCGGAGATCCGTGCCGCCGAACAGCGAGATCACGCCGTCGATGTCGACCAGCAGCAGAGGCTTGCCCGCCACCGATCCCGGATCCAGCGCCTGCGGCGCTGGATCGGGCCCATCCTTGTGCGGATCCGCGCTTGAGAAACCAGAGATTTCTTTATCTATCTCTTTAGTTTCCATGAAGGTATGGGGGGGTACTCTCCAGCGACGGCCGATATGC
Organism: uncultured Solirubrobacteraceae bacterium; assembly: GCA_963704495.1. Lineage (GTDB taxonomy): Bacteria > Actinomycetota > Thermoleophilia > Solirubrobacterales > Solirubrobacteraceae > Palsa-744. The sequence continues at coordinate 1,109,484 of OY969911.1, forward strand.
CGAACGTTGGGGGCAGGCAGTAAAGCAGCCGGTCGCAGTCGTCGATCCCCACTCACGCAGCGCCTGACCTCCCCAACTTCTTCATGACCCTAGACCTCGGCATCCTCCTAGCGCTCGCCTGCGCCTTCGTCGCGAACCTCGGCTTCTTCTACAAGCACCGAGGCGCCAACTCGGTAGCCAAGGTCGATGTCCGCCACCCGTTCCGCTCCGCGCGCCAGCTGTACTCCTCGAAGTGGTTTACGATCGGCATGATCACGGCCACAGCCAGCTGGGGCCTGCACGTGGCGGCCCTCGCGCTCGCGCCCATGTCGGTGATCCAGGTCGCACTTGCCGCCGGCGTCGTCTTCATCGCCGTGATGGCAGACCGCCTGTTCGGCTTCGAGGTCGGACGCCGCCAATGGATTGGCCTCTCGCTGATGGCCGTCGGCTTGGCCGTGCTCGGCATCACCGCGCCCGCAATGCATGGCGCTCACTCGCAGTTCTCCGTCGCCGCGATGATCGCCTTCGAGGCCGGTCTGTTCGGCCTCGGCGGTCTCTTGATCATGGGTCCGCGCATGGGCGGCCCCGTCGAGCACCACGGCGTCATGCTCGGCGCCGCTGCCGGCATCCTCTTTGGCGTCTCCGATACCGCGATCAAGGCGCTCACGGGGATCACCGGGGCGCACGGCTTCCTCGGCCTGCTGCTCAGCCCCTGGCTGATCGTCGCCGTCGCCGCCTCGATCGTCGCCTTCTACGCCTCCGCGCGCGGACTGCAGGATGGAGACGCGGTCCCTGTGATCGCCGTCACCGGCACGGCCGCCAACATCGCCGGCATCACCGGCGGAATCATCGTGTTCGGCGACCCGATGGCCGGCAGCCCGCTCGGAATCACGCTGCAGGCGATCGCCTTCGTCGCCGTGATCGTCGCCGCTGCGATGATGCCCGCTCCGGTGCGTGCAGCCGGCGCAGCCGCAAGCGCCTAGACGACCGCTGACCGGCGCCTCGCGGTGTCCTCGGTCGCTCGCGTGCTACTCGCACGCCACGCTCCCTGCGTCCTTGCGAGGCTTGGTCATCGACGTCTAGGACAGCGTGTATGACCACAAGCGCTTAGCGCTGCTAGCATCCCCGGCCGAATGCCGACTACCTCTCAGCTCGTGCGCAAGGGTCGCGTGGCCCCGAAGAAGAAGCTCGCCACTCCTGGCCTGAAGTCAGGTGCCGGGCGCAAGAAGAAGGTCGCCGCCCCGCAGCGCCGCGGCGTCTGCACGCGCGTCTACACGACGACCCCGAAGAAGCCTAACTCCGCGCTGCGCAAGGTCGCGCGCGTGCGTATCTCCGGCTCGATCGAGGTCACCGCATACATCCCCGGCGAGGGGCATAACCTGCAGGAGCACTCCGTTGTGCTCGTCCGTGGCGGTCGCGTCAAGGATCTGCCCGGCGTTCGCTACAAGGTCGTGCGCGGCACGCTCGACGCGGCCGGCGTGAGCGACCGTAAGCAGGGCCGCTCGCAGTACGGCGTGAAGAAGAAATAGATGCCCCGCCGCGCAGCCGCCCAGATCCGGCCGGTCGAGCCGGACCCCGTCCACCGCTCGAAGCTCGTCCAGCAGGTGATCAACAAGGTGATGCTCGACGGCAAGAAGTCGACGGCCGAGCGGATCGTCTATGACGCCCTTGCGCTGGTCGGCGAGCGCTCCGACAAAGACCCGATCGAGTCGCTCGAGGCTTCGATCCGCTCGCTGACGCCCACGCTCGAGGTCAAATCGCGTCGCGTCGGTGGGGCCACCTACCAGGTGCCTGTCGAGGTCGCCTCGCGTCGCGCGCGCACGCTCGCCGTGCGCTGGCTCGTCGAGTTCGCCCGCCAGCGCCGCGAGAAGACGATGGCCCAGCGGCTCGCCAACGAGTTGATGGATGCTCAGTCCCAGCAGGGTGGCGCCTACAAGCGCAAGGACGACATCTATCGCATGGCGCAGGCCAACAAGGCCTTCGCCCACTACCGCTGGTAGCTAGGGCTTAGTCCACGCAAGCACGGTCGCGTTCCCGCTGCGGCGTGGGGCACGGCCATCGGCCAGCTCTCTCTCCAACCGCGCCAGCCCGGCGCGCAGATCGTTGGGGTGGTCGCGCTCCATGCGCTCGAAGAAGCTCGTCTGCGAGCGGCGCTCGGGATCGAGCAGCAACTCGGGATGACCGAGCAGCGCGGCCATCGAACCGTCCTGCACGTCCTCGTAGATGACGGGGAAGCGCCGCGCTCCGGGAAGCTCGGCGACCAAATCGCGAAGCGGTGAGTGGGTCTCGTACATCCACGGGCGCGAGACCGGGAAATAGTCAAGGCACCACGAGTCCTCGATGTCCTCGCGCGTGAAGACCATCAACGCGAATCGACCGCCCGGGCGCAGCACGCGGTGCGCCTCGGCCAGGGCCTGCTCGGGTGCGTCGACGTGATGGATCATCGAGACGAGCATCACCGCGTCGAAGCTGTTCTCGGCGAACGGCAGCGCTGTTGCGTCGGCGCGCATGGTGGCAAGGCCCTTGGCCTCGGCATGCGCCAGCATCTGCGGCGAGCGGTCGAGCACGAGCGGGCGCCAACCATCCTCGGTGAGTGCCGCTGCGTAGTTGCCGGTGCCGCCGCCGATGTCGAGCAGCTCTGGTCCTGGTGCGCCGGCGAGCGCCTCCCGCAGCGGTGCGAGCACGGACGGACTCGCCGCACGCGTTGTGTCGTATGCGCACGCCTGGTTGGAGTAGTCGGGGAGCAGACTCACCGAAATCGACGTTAGTGGATGAAACAGAACGTCTGTCCAGCCACTTGAAGAAATAAGCTTCGGTACCTAAACTTAAGGTACCGAATGGCTTCCACGGAGACGACAGACCTCAATACCTCGCCCGGCCCCGGCCCAGCAGCGACGGCGGCCACGGCGACGACGCAAGCCCCCGGCACGGCCGCCCTCGACCACGGCCCGGAAGCGCACGAGCGCATCGAGCCCTACGTGTGGAAGATCGCGGGCGTCGTGATCCTGGGGATGATCATGTCGATCCTCGACACGACGATCGTCAACGTCGCGCTGCGCACGCTTGGCCACGACCTGCACAGCTCGATCTCGCAGATCCAGTGGGTCGTGACGGGCTATCTGCTGTCGCTCGCCGCGGTCATCCCCGTGACGGGCTGGGCCGCGCGGCGCTACGGCGCCAAGCGCGTGTACATGACCTCGCTCGTGCTTTTCACGGTCGGCTCGGGCCTCTGCGCGGTCGCCGCGTCGACGACCTCGCTCGTCGTCTTTCGCGTGCTGCAGGGAGCGGGCGGCGGCATGATCATGCCGGTCGGGCAGCTGATCATGGCGCAGGTCGCCGGGCCCAAGCGGATGGGCCGCGTGATGGGCGTCGTCACGATGCCGGCGATGCTCGCGCCGATCCTCGGGCCGGTCGTCGGCGGAGCCATCCTGCAAAACCTGCACTGGTCGTGGATCTTCCTCGTCAACCTTCCAGTCGGCGCGATCGCCTTGGCGCTCGCCTGGCGCGTCCTCCCGCAGACCGACTCGGGCGAGGCCGGTCGCCTGGACGTGTTCGGACTGGCGCTGCTGTCTACCGCTTCGACGACGCTCGTCTACGGCCTCAGCCAGCTCGGTACGCACAGCAGCTTGACCGCGCCGGTCGTCGTCTGGCCGATCGCGATCGCGCTGGTGCTCTCGGCCGTGTTCATCCGGCACGCGCTGCGCGTGGAGCGTCCGCTGCTGGACGTGCGCCTGTACGCAAACCGCGTGTTCGGCGCCGCCTCGCTGACCACCTTCGGCCTCGGCGCGGCGCTGTTCGGCGCGATGATCCTGGTGCCGCTCTACTACCAGGAAGTCCGCCACGAGAGCGTGATTGTGACCGGGCTGCTCGTCGGTCCTCAGGGGTTGGGGATGCTGCTCGTGATGCCGCTGACCAGCCGCTTCACGCAGCGCTATGGCGGCGGCAGGGTGGCGCTGGGCGGCGTGCTGCTGCTCAGCCTCAGCACGATCCCGCTGGCGTTCGTCGGCGCCGGCACCTCGATCGTGTTCATCTCCGCTCGTGCTGCTGCTGCGCGGCGTGGGCATCGGCTTCTCCTTCATGCCGGCGATGACGGCTGCCTTCTCGGCGCTGCGACCCGATCAGCTCTCCGACGCGACGCCGCAGTGAACGTGCTGCAGCGAATCGGCGGCGCGATCGGCACAGCCGTGCTGGCGGTCGTGCTGCAGCGCGCCACCGGACACGCCCTGACCAAGCCGGCGAGCGCCTTCCAAGACGCCTACTGGTGGTCGGTCGGGATCTGCGTGCTCTCGCTGATCCCCTGCGTCGTGCTGTTGCGCGCCGAGAATCCGCGCGCGCGCCTGAGCAAGGCGGCGGCCAATGCCGAGGCGAGCGCCGAGCCGCTTGGGGTCTAGCGATGGGTGCCGCGACAACCGCAAAGCGATCTTCCGAGCAGGGTGCGAAGGCCAAACGGGCCACCAAGGCCAAGCAGAAAGCTCAGGCTCCGACGGGCGAGCTGAGCCCAGCGCTGAGTGAGTTCGGCCAGGCCTTTCGCCACGTGTTCCGCGCGGTCAGCCGCCTGCGTGGGCGCGACACGCACCTGGTCGGCTCGGAGCTCAGCCACGCGCAGTTCGAGCTGTTGATCGAGCTCGACGAGCGTGGCGAGCTGCCGGCGGGCGAGCTGGCGGCGGCGGCCCGGTTGACACCGGCGACGGTCACGCAGATGCTCGACCATCTAGCCGAGTCGGGCCATGTCGAACGCGTGCGCTCGGAGACTGACCGCCGCGTGGTCGTCTCGCGGCTTACGGAGCAGGGCAGGGGCAAGATCGAGGCCAAGCGAGCCGCCTGGCAAAGTCGCTGGCAGGCCGCGCTGGGCGATGTCTCAGAGAGCGATTTGCGGGCCGCGACGGGGGTGCTCGAAAAGCTCGGCGCGATGTTCGAGGAGACCCCCGCGGAGGCCCCATGCGAGCGTCCCGAGAGGGGTCTGCAAGGTGCCTCGCAGACGCCGCGATAGCCCATAGAAAAGCGGAATTGCTCTGCTATAGTCGGCCCCGCGTCGCGCGTGTGCGCAGGCAGTTCATTGCGCCCTCGACGGAGTCGCAAATCAAGATGGAGACCTCGATCAGATAGCGAAGCGGACGGTCCACCAAGACCAGTAGCGCGCGTGGACCCGAGGGGTCCATTTTTTTCGCCCAACGCGCCCGTCGCCCGACCCCCCACTTACCGATGCCACGCAAGTACACACTCGAAAACACCCGCAACATCGGGATCATGGCGCACATCGACGCCGGCAAGACGACGACGACCGAGCGCATCCTCTACTACACCGGTCGCACGTACAAGATCGGCGAGGTCCACGAGGGCGCTGCCGTGATGGACTGGATGGAGCAGGAGCAGGAGCGCGGCATCACGATCACCTCGGCAGCCACCACGGCGGAGTGGAAAGGCCACCGGATCAACATCATCGACACGCCGGGCCACGTCGACTTCACGGTCGAGGTCGAGCGCTCGCTGCGCGTGCTCGACGGCGCGATCGCACTGTTTGACTCGGTCGCCGGCGTGGAGCCCCAGTCGGAGACCGTCTGGCGCCAGGCCGACAAGTACCACGTCCCGCGGATCGCCTACATCAACAAGATGGACCGCATCGGCGCGGACTTCGACCGCGGCGTGCAGACGATGATCGACCGCCTCGGCGCGCACCCGGTGCCGATCCAGCTGCCGATCGGCAACGAGGCCGACTTCCTCGGCATCGTCGACCTGGTGAAGATGAAGGCGATGGTCTACAAGGACGAGCTCGGCACCGAACAGGAAGAAAACGAGATTCCCGGGCACCTGCTCGAAGCGGCTGAGGCCGCGCGCGAACACCTGCTCGAGGAGGTCTCCCACTACGACGACGTCCTGCTCGAGCTGATCCTCGAGGAAGGTGAGATCCCGGAGGACAAGCTCAAGGCTGCGATCCGCAAGGCGACGCTGTCGACCAAGTTGACGCCGGTGCTGTGTGGCTCTTCGTTCAAGAACAAGGGCGTGCAGCCGCTGCTGGACGCGGTGATCGACTACCTGCCCTCGCCGCTGGATGTCCCACCCGTTGTCGGCACCGAGCTGATCAAAGGCGAGGAGGAGGAGCGCCAGGTTGTGCGCAAGGCGGATGACTCAGAGCCCTTCTCGGCGCTGGCCTTCAAGATCGCGGCCGACCCCTACGTCGGCAAGCTGACCTACTTCCGCGTCTACTCAGGAAAGCTTCAGGCCGGCTCGCGCGTGCTCAACGTCGGCAGCGGGCGCACCGAGCGGATCGGGCGCATCCTGATGATGCACGCCAACGACCGCGAGGAGGTCGAGGAGGTCTACGCGGGTGACATCGCCGCGGCGGTGGGCATCAAGCAGGTGATCACGGGCGACACGCTCGCGGCGCCGGACGCTCCCGTGCATCTCGAGAAAATCGTCTTCCCGGAGCCCGTGATCAAGGTCGCGGTCGAGCCGAAGACGAAGGCCGACCAGGAGAAGATGTCGATCGCGCTCGGGCGTCTGGCCGAGGAGGACCCGACTTTCCAGGTGCGCACCAACGAGGAGACCGGCCAGACCGAGATCTCGGGCATGGGCGAGCTGCACCTGGAGGTGCTGGTCGACCGCATGAAGCGCGAGTTCGGCGTCGAGGCCAACGTGGGGCGTCCGCAGGTCTCCTACCGCGAGACGGTGCGCGCCACGGTCGAGAAGATCGAAGGCAAGTTCGTCCGCCAGACAGGTGGCTCGGGCCAGTTCGGCGTCGTCTACATCAATCTCGAGCCGGCGCCGGGCGAGGGCTTCGAGTTCGTCAACAAGATCAAGGGCGGGAACATCCCCTCCGAATACATCCCGGCCGTCAAGCAGGGCGTCGAAGAGGCGCTGGAGAACGGCGTCAAGGCGGGCTACCCAATGGTCGACATGAAGGTGACGCTGACCGACGGCAAGTACCACGACGTGGACTCCTCGGAGATCGCCTTCAAGGTTGCCGGCTCGATCGCTTTCAAGGAGGCAGCCAAGCGCGCCAAGCCGGTGCTGCTTGAGCCGATCTTCGCGGTCGAGGTGATCACGCCGGAGGACTTCCTCGGCGAGGTGATCGGCGACCTCAGCCGCCGGCGCGGACGCGTCGAGGGCAACGAGCGCCGGGGCAACGCATTGGTCGTCACGGCGCGCGTGCCACTGAGTGAGATGTTCGGCTACGCGACCGACCTTCGCTCGAACACGCAGGGCCGCGCTAACTACACGATGCAGTTCGAGGCCTACGAGGAGGTTCCGGCGAACATCGCGGAGCAGATCGTGGAACAGCGAACAGGGGAGCCGGTGCCCGCCTAACAGCACCAGCAGTCAACGAAGCACGCATTTAGATAGATTTCTCAGGTTCGCCCTCACGGGCGGACATTCAAGTCGATACCAGGAGCGAACCAAAAGTGGCGAAGGAGAAGTTCGAGCGCGACAAGCCGCACGTCAACGTCGGCACCATCGGTCACATCGACCACGGCAAGACGACGCTGACCGCTGCCATCACGACGGTGCTGGCCGAGCACGGAGGAGCGGAGGCTCGTACCTTCGCGGAGATCGACAACGCTCCCGAGGAGAAGGAACGCGGGATCACGATCGCCACTTCGCACGTCGAGTACCAGACGGAGAACCGTCACTACGCCCACGTGGACTGTCCGGGTCACGCCGACTACGTGAAGAACATGATCACGGGCGCCGCGCAGATGGATGGCGCGATCCTCGTGGTCTCAGCCGCCGACGGCCCGATGCCGCAGACGCGCGAGCACATCCTGCTGGCCCGTCAGGTTGGCGTTCCCTACATCGTCGTGTTCCTCAACAAGGCCGACATGGTCGACGACGACGAGCTGCTCGAACTGGTCGAGGTCGAGGTTCGCGAGCTGCTCAGCGAATACGACTTCCCGGGCGATGACATTCCCTTCATCACGGGCTCGGCGCTGAAGGCGCTCGAAGGCGACGAGGCCTACAAGGGCAAGATCCTCGAGCTGGCGGAGGCGCTGGACACCTACATCCCGGAGCCCGTGCGCGAGCTCGACAAGCCGTTTTTGATGCCGGTCGAGGACGTCTTCTCGATCACCGGTCGTGGCACGGTCGCCACTGGGCGCGTCGAGCAGGGCATCGTCAACACGGGGGACACGGTGGAAATCGTCGGCGTCCACGACTCGACCTCGACGGTCGTCACGGGCGTTGAGATGTTCCGCAAGATCCTCGATCAAGGCCAGGCGGGCGACAACGTCGGCTGTCTGCTGCGTGGTACCAAGCGCGAGGAGATCGAGCGCGGCCAGGTGCTGTGCAAGCCGGGCTCGATCACGCCGCACACCAAGTACAAGGCTGAGGTCTACGTGCTGAAGAAGGAGGAGGGTGGACGTCACACCCCGTTCTTCACCGGCTACCGGCCGCAGTTCTACTTCCGCACGACCGACGTCACCGGCGTGGCCAAGCTGCCCGACGGCGTCGAGATGGTCATGCCTGGGGACAACGTCCAGATGGAGATCGAACTGATCCAGCCGATCGCCATGGACCAGGGCCTGCGTTTCGCCATCCGAGAGGGCGGTCGCACGGTCGGCTCTGGCGTAGTCACAGAGATCATCGAGTAGCACCCACCGCCCCGGAAGTTCGGGACGGTGCTCATATTGCAGTCCGATACGACTAGAAGGCCCCGGAAGGCGCGGTGGCAAGAGGTGGAGGCGGATTCCACGACACGGAGTCCGCCCTTTCTCTGACCACCCCGGGGTAATCACCGGCGCCGGAACGACAACGAATCAGAGACAAGAGAGCAGACGCAGAGACCAAATGGCATCGGCCACGCAAAACAAGATCCGCATCCGCCTGAAGGCGTATGACACCTCGGCGATCGAGTCGGCGGCGAAGGAGATCGTCGAGACGGCGACGCGCACCGGCGCGAGCGTCTCGGGGCCCGTGCCCCTGCCCACGGAGAAGAACGTCTACTGCGTGATCCGCTCGCCGTTCAAGGACAAGGACTCGCGCGAGCACTTCGAGATCCGCACGCACAAGCGCCTGATCGACATCCACCAGCCGACACCGAAGACGGTCGACTCGCTGCAGCGCCTCGACCATCTCCCGGCGGGCGTGGACATCGAGATCCGCCTGGCAACCTGAACCGCAGATGTCCGCGATCCTCGCCAAGAAGCTCGGCATGACCCAACTGTTCCAGGAGGACGGCAGCGTCGCGCGCGTGACGGTGCTGCAGGCCGGCCCGTGCCCGGTGACGGCGATCCGCACGCCCGAGCGCGACGGCTACGAGGCAGTCCAGCTTGCGTTTGGGCAGTCCAAGGAGAAGCACCTGACCAAAGCCGAGCTCGGCCACCTGAAAAAGGTCGACGCGCCGCCGATGCGCCACGTGGTCGAGTTCCGCGACGAGGCGGGCGAGCTGCAGCTCGGCGAGAGCGTGACGGTCGAGGCCTTCGAGGTCGGCGGGCGCGTGAAGATCTCGGGCACGTCCAAGGGCAAGGGCTTTCAGGGCACGATCAAGCGCCACAACTTCGCCAGCGGCCCGAAGTCGCACGGCTCGCACAACAAGCGCGCCCCTGGCTCGATCGGCGCCTCGGCGTGGCCGGCGCGCGTGATGAAGGGCATCCGCGGCCCCGGGCAGATGGGCAACAAGCGCGTCACGCAGAAGGGCCTTGAGATCGTCGCGCTCGACGCCAAGGAGAACCTGCTGATGGTGCGCGGCTCGGTGCCGGGTCCGCGCGGCGGCGTGGTGGAGGTGCGCAGCGATGCCTGACGCTCCGGTGCTCGGTCAGTCAAAGAAAGTCAAACTTGATGAAGGCGCCTTCGGCGCACGATTCCATGGGCCGCTGGTCCATCAGAGCGTGCGTGCGGAGCAGGCAGCGCGCAGGCGCGGGACTGCGGCGACGAAGACGCGCGCGATGGTCTCGGGCGGCGGTGCCAAGCCGTGGCGCCAGAAGGGCACCGGTCGTGCCCGCGCGGGGTCCAACCGCTCACCGATCTGGACGGGCGGCGGCGTCGTGTTCGGCCCGCAGCCGCGTTCGTACACGTTCAAGGTCAACCGCAAGGAGCAGCGCGCGGCGCTGCGCAGCGCGCTGTCGCTGCACGCCGAGCGCGGCTCGCTGGCGATCCTTGACACGGGCGCGTTCACGGCGCCGAAGACCCGTCAGGCGCTCGACCTGCTCGAAGACTGGGGCCAGGGTGGCCCGACGCTCGTCGTGCTCACCGCAGAGCAGTCCGAGGTGGCGCTGTCGTTTCGCAACCTCAAGCGCGTGGCCGTGTTGAGCGCGACCGACGTCGGCGTGACCGAAGTGGTCGGCGCCGCCTCGCTGCTCGTCTCAGAGGCAGCGCTGGCCGAGCTGACCGAGCGCGCCGCCAAGCCGCGCGCCGGCGCGACGGAGGAGGCAGCCTGATGGACCACTCGCAGGTGATCATCCGCCCGGTCGTCTCAGAGAAGAGCTACGTGCTCTCGGCGGCCAACCGCTACACCTTCCGCGTCCACGACGACGCGCACAAGACGCAGATCCGCCAGGCGATCGAGGCGTTGTTCGACGTGCATGTCGTCGAGGTGCGCACGTCCAGCGTCAAGTCCAAGCCCAAGCGGCGCGGCACGACCAGCGGGCGAACGCGCAGCTGGAAGAAGGCGATCGTGCAGGTGCGCGACGGCGAATCGATCCCGGTGTTCCAGGGCCTGCAAGCAGTGGAAGGGTCGTAGGAGATGCCGATTCGCAAGCCAAAGCCGACGAGCCCCGGGATGCGCTTCGTGTCCTACCCGGACTTCGCGGAGATCACGAAGTCAAAGCCCGAGAAGACGCTCGTCGAAGGGCTGAAGAAGAGCGGCGGGCGCAACGCGCACGGGCGCAAGACCTCGCGCCACCGAGGCGGCGGCGCCAAGCGCGCCTACCGGCGGATCGACTTCAAGCGGCGTAAGGACGGCGTCGAGGCGAAGGTCGCCGCGATCGAGTACGACCCTAACCGCTCGGCCTACATCGCGCTGCTGCACTACGTCGACGGCGAGAAGCGCTACATCCTCGCGCCGCAGCGCCTGACGGTGGGCATGACGGTCTCCTCGGGCGAGGGTGCGGACATCGCGGTGGGCAACTGCATGGCGCTCACGCGCATGCCGGTCGGCACGGTCGTCCACAACGTCGAGCTGCAGCCGGGCCGCGGTGGTCAGATGGCGCGTTCGGCGGGTGCCGCCGTGCAGCTGATGGCCAAGGACGGCGAGATGGCGACGCTGCGCCTGCCCTCGGGCGAGATGCGCATGGTGCGCGCCGAGTGCCGCGCGACGGTCGGCGCGCTCGGCAACACCGACCACCAGAACGTGAAGATCGGCAAGGCGGGGCGCAAGCGCCACATGGGCGTGCGCCCGCAGACGCGCGGAACGGCGATGAACCCGGTCGACCACCCGCACGGCGGCGGCGAGGGCTCGACGACGGCCGGCCGTCACCCGGTCACGCCGTGGGGTGTGCCGACGCTCGGCTACCGCACGCGCAAAAAGAACAAGACCTCGAGCAAGTACATCGTGCGCGGGCGTCGCCGAGGGAAGGGCAAACAGCGATGATCAGATCGAGCAAGAAGGGCCCGTGCCACGGCCCCGTATGCCGGGGCCGGATCGGCGTCCTCGCTCGCTCGCGTGCGGAGCACGCCACGCTCACTGCGTCCTTGTCCGGCTTGGCCTACGTGTCCGTGGAAGGTGAGGTGCAGCGATGAGCAGATCGAGCAAGAAGGGCCCGTGGGTCGAAGAGCGCCTGATGAATCGCATCGAAGCGCTGAACACGGCGAACAACAAGAAAATGCTGCGCACTTGGTCGCGCGCGTCGACGATCTTCCCGGAGATGGTCGGCCACACGATCGCGGTGCACGACGGCAAGAAACACGTCCCGGTGTTCGTCAGCGAGTCGATGGTCGGGCACAAGCTCGGCGAGTTCGCGCCGACGCGCGTGTTCCGCGGTCACGCGGGGTCGGGAAGGGTTCGCTAGATGAGCGCCGAGCAGGAGACGACCGGGCCGGCGCCGCAGGACGACGTGAGCGCGCCGGATACGCCCGAGACGAAAAAACCGGCTGCCAAAAAAGCCGCGAAAAAACCGGCCAAAGCGGCCAAAGGCGCGGAGGCCAAAGCGACCGGCAAAGACGCTGAGGCGAAAGCTGAGGAGAGCGCCAAACCGGCCGCCAAAAAAGCCGCCAAAAAACCTGCGGCGAAAAAAGCTGCGAGCGATGCGCCGGTTGCGAAAGAACCAGACGCGAGCGAGCCGAAAAAAGCGAGCCGCGGCAAAGCGGTCCCGGCCAAACCGCGACGCAAAGTCGTCCGTGCGCACGCGCGCTACGTGCGCACCTCGGCGCGTAAGGCGCGGATGGTCTGCGGGCACCTGCGCGGCAAGTCGGTGCAGGAGGCACGCGCTATCCTCGCGTTCACCCCTCGTGAGGTGGCGCGCGACTGGAGCAAGCTGCTCGAGTCGGCCGTGGCCAACGCCGAGAGCAATCACGAATTGGTCGAGGAAGATCTGATCGTCCGTGAGGCGTTTGCCGACGAGGGGCCGACGATCAAGCGCTTCAGGCCGCGCGCGATGGGACGCGCCACGCCGATCCGCAAGCGCACGAGCCACCTGACGATCGCGCTGACCCCGGACCCCGCGCCCCGGACCACCAAGAGAGACGGCTAGAGAGAAGAAAATGGGACAAAAGGTTCATCCAGAGGCCATGCGCGTGGGTTACATCCACGACTGGAAGTCGAACTGGTTCAACGAAAAGCACTTCGCCGAGTACCTCGCCGAGGACGTGCGCATCCGTGAGCACATCACGAACAAGCTCGCCCACGCGGGCCTCTCGAGCATCACGATTCGCAAGGACTCAAACGAACTCGAGGTCAACATCCACACGGCGCGGCCGGGCATCGTGATCGGCAAGTCGGGCAGCGAAGTGGACGCGCTGCGTCGCGACCTGCACAAGATGACGAACAAGCAGATCAAGGTGAACATCCTCGAGATCAAGCGCCCCGAGCTCGACGCGTCGCTGGTGGCGCAGTCGATCGCCGAGCAGCTGCAGAACCGCGTGGCCTTCCGTCGTGCGATGAAGCGCGCCCTGACGAGCGCGATGCGCTCGGGCGCAAAGGGCGTCAAGGTGCAGGTGGCCGGGCGCTTGGGCGGCGCCGAGATGGCCCGCACCGAAAGCTACTCCGATGGTCGCGTGCCGCTGCACACGATGCGCGCGGACATCGATTACGGCTTCTACGAGTCCCGCACCACATTCGGACGGATCGGCGTGAAGTGCTGGATCAACAAGGGCGAGATCATGCCCGAGGGCTACACGGGCGCCGACCTGACCGACATCACGGCGCCGGCGCCGTCGAGCAACGACCGCGACGGACGCGGTGGGCGCGACGGCCGTGACGGACGCGGTCGTGGACGCGGCGGTGGCGGTCCGGGCGGCGGCGGAGGCGGACGTGGGCGTCCCGGCGGCGGTGGCCCCGGCGGCGGTGGCGGACGTGGTCCGGGCGGCGGTGGCTTCGGCGGCGGTCGCGGCGGCGGAGGCGGCGGTGGACGCGGCCCCGGTGGCCCCGGTGGCGGCGGTCGTGGCGGTTCGCGTCCGGGCGGCGGAGGTGGGCGCTGATGCTCTCCCCCAAGCGCGTGAAGCACCGCAAGCAGCACCGTGGGCGCCGTGCCGGCATGTCGCGCGGCCAGGTCAAGGTGCAGTTCGGCGAGTACGGGCTGAAGGCGCTCGAGGGCGGCTGGTTGACCAACCGCCAGATCGAGGCTGCACGTGTCGCGATGACGCGCAAGATCAAGCGTGGCGGCAAGGTGTGGATCAACGTGTTCCCGGACAAGCCGGTCACAAAGAAGCCGGCAGAGACGCGCATGGGCTCAGGCAAGGGCTCGCCCGAAGGCTGGGTCGCTGTGGTCAAGCCGGGCCGCGTGATGTTCGAGCTGGCCGGCGTGTCCGAGCCGCTCGCGCGCGACGCGATCCGCCTGGCGGCGCACAAGCTCCCGGTGAAGTCCAAGTTCGTGCTGCGTGAGGACTGACGCTGAGATGAAGGCCAAGGAGATGCGCGACATGGAGCCCGGCGACCTGTCCAAGCAGATCGCTGTGCTGCGCAAAGAGGTGTTCGGCCTGCGTTTCTCAAACGCGACGGGCGAACTGGACAACACTGCGGGCATGGGGCGCGCCAAGCGCGACCTGGCCCGGGCCCTGACCGTCGCGCGCGAGCAAGAGCTGCGCGGCGAGAGCAACTGACACCCAACTGCTGAGACGAAACGGAAGACATGGCTGACGAGCAAGAGAACGAGACGCCCGAGACCCCCGAGGACGCGCCGCAGGCCGCCGAGGCGCCTGAGGCTGCCGCGGCTGAGGCCCCACAAGAGGACGCCGCCCCCGAGGCTGTCGAGGAGACTCCGGCGGAGGACGCCGCCGAGGCGCCCGCGCCCGCAGACGCCCCGGTCGCGCAGGCCGAGCCGAGCGAGCCGGCCGAGGTGCTCTCGCCGAAGGAGCGCCGCCGCCGCACACGCTCCAAGCACGAGGGCGAGGTCAAGCCGTCGCGTACGCCGGAGGAGCGCCAGGCCGAGCGTGTTGCCGAGCGCAAGCGCAAGGCCGTGCGCCGTCGCGCGCGTCGCCTGCAGGAACGCGCCAAAGCGTCCGAGCGCCGCGCGGCGGCCCCGGCGGCCGAGCCGCTCGCGCCTGTCCACGCGCCGGTCGAGGGTGCCCGCAGGGTGCGCCAGGGCGTTGTCGTCTCGGACAAGGCGGAGAAGACGATCACGGTGCGCATTGACGTGGCCCGCCGTCATCGCCGCTACGAGAAGATCGTGCGCAGCTCGAGCACACTGCACGCGCACGACGAGAACAACGACGCCAACGAGGGCGACACGGTGCGCGTGATCGAGAGCCGCCCGCTGTCGCGCACGAAGCGCTGGGCGCTCGTGGATGTGCTTGAGAGGGCGCGATGAAAATCGGAGATTTTCAGACTTCGATCGCCACGATGGCGAGCGTCGCCATCAAAGGGGCCGACTGGATGGAGGCCCGAGCATGATTCAAAACGAGACCAGGCTTCGCGTGGCCGACAACACGGGCGCGCGCGAGATCCTCTGTATCCGCGTCAAGGGCGGCTCGCAGCGTCGCTACGCGTTCGTCGGCGACGTGATCACGGCGACGGTCAAGCAGGCCAACCCGCAGGGTGCCGTGAAAAAGGGCGAGGTCGTCACGGCGGTGATCGTGCGCACGAAGAAGCCGATCGGCCGCGACGACGGTACTTACATCGCCTTCGACGAGAACGCGGCGGTGATCATCGATGACCAGAACAACCCGCGCGGCACGCGCGTATTCGGACCGGTCGCGCGCGAACTGCGCGAGCGCAACTTCATGAAGATCGTCTCGCTGGCGCCTGAGGTCCTGTGATGGCTGCCAAGACCGGCAAGCGAGGCTCGATGAAGATCCGCTCGAACGACCACGTGAAGATCACGGCGGGCAAGGACCGCGGCAAGACGGGCAAGGTGCTGCGCGTGGAGCCGACCAAGGAACGCCTCTACGTGGAGGGCCTGAACATGGTCAAGCGAGCGGTGCGCCCGCAGCAGAACCAGAGCACCTCGCCGCTGCCCAACGCGGCGGGTCAGCTCGGCGGGATCATCGAGCGCGAGGGCCCGATCCACATCTCCAACGTGATGCTGCTCGACGCCAAGGGCAACCCGACGCGCGTGCGCATCCAGCGCGACGGCGGCTCGCGCGTGCGCGTGGCCAAGAGCACCGGAGCGGAGCTCGACTGAGATGGCCGCGACGGATACGACAGAGGCCCCGCCGGCACGCCTGAAGGCACGCTACTTTGAGGAGGTCCGCCCCGCGCTGATCGAGCGCTTCGAGTTCTCCTCGAACATGCAGGCGCCGCGGCTGGAGAAGATCACCCTGAACATGGGCGTGGGCTTGGCCAAGCAGGACTCCAAAGTGCTGAAGGCGGCGACCGAGCAGCTCGCGACGATCGCCGGCCAGCAGCCGAGCGTGCGCCGCGCGCGCAAGTCGATCGCGGCGTTCAAACTGCGCGAGGGCATGCCGGTCGGCGTCTCGGTGACGCTGCGCGGCGAGCGCGCGTATGAGTTCCTCGACCGGCTCGTGTCGATCGCGATCCCGCGGATCCGCGACTTCCGCGGGCTGAACCCGCGCTCGTTCGACGGCCGCGGCAACTACACGATGGGCGTGCGCGAGCAGATCATCTTCCCGGAGATCGACTACGACGCGATTGACCAGGTACGCGGCCTGGACATCACGATCACGACGAGCGCGAAGAGCGACATCGAAGCGTTCGCGCTGCTGCGAGCGTTCGGCATGCCGTTCGCCGCCCAGGGCCGCCCGAAGGGCTATGACCCGGCAGCAGACGAGGCCGAGGCCAAGGCGCACGCCGAGGCTGAGGCCGCCAAGGCGGCCGAAGCGGCAGCAGCACCGGCGCCGAAAGCCAAAGCGCAGAAGAAAGCAGCTCCGTCGGTAGAGCCCCCCGCGCAGGAGCCCGAGGCAGCCGCCGAGGCGAGTGAGCCGCAGGCAAGCGCCGAGGAGGCGTCAGACTCAGATCAACAGCAGGACGACGGCAGCGACGAGAAAGAGAGCGGCGACTGATGGCCAAGACATCGCAGCGCGTCAAGCAGGCGCGCACACCGAAGTTCAAAACGCGCGCCTATACTCGCTGCAACCGCTGCGGGCGTCCGCGCGCGGTCTATCGCAAGTTCGGGCTCTGCCGCATCTGTTTGCGTGAGCTCGCCCACAACGGCCACATCCCGGGGATGACGAAGTCCTCCTGGTAGCCGGCCGGACAATTCCTTCGACCTTCCACTGAACGAGCAGCCATGTCCATGACCGATCCGATAGCCGACTTCCTCACGCGTGTGCGCAATGCGATCCACGCTGCCCACGAGACGGTCGACATCCCTGCGTCGAAACTGAAGAGCGAGCTCGCGCGGATCCTCGCCGAGCAGGGCTACATCGACTCCTTCGAGGTCTCGCCGGACCCCGACGGCGGCCCCGGGCATCTGCTGCAGATTCGCTTGAAGTACACCGAGGACCGCCGCTCGGCAATCACCGGGCTGCGGCGCGTCTCGCGCCCGGGCCGGCGCACGTACGTCGACGCCAAGCACATCCCAAAGGTGCTCGGCGGCATGGGCACGTCGATCGTCTCGACCTCGCACGGCGTGATGACCGGCCACGACGCTCGCGCAGAGGGCGTCGGCGGCGAGGTCCTGGCGCAGGTCTGGTGAGCTGAGCGATGTCCCGAATCGGCAGACAGCCCATCCCGGTGCCAAGCGGCGTGACGGTCGCGATCGAGCCCGGCGAGGTCCGCGTCAACGGGCCCAAAGGCGAACTCGCGGAGCGCATCCACCGCGACATCGAGGTCAAGCAGGACGGCGAGCAGCTACTCGTCTCGCGCCCGACCGACCGCGGCGAACACCGCGCGCTGCACGGGCTGACGCGCTCGCTCGTGGCCAACATGGTCCAGGGCGTGACGGCGGGCTACGAGAAGCGCCTGGAGATCCAGGGCGTCGGCTACCGCGCGGCGCTGAAGGGCAAGAACCTCGAGCTCGCCGTGGGCTATTCGCACCCGGTGCCGATCCCGGCGCCGGACGGGATCGAGTTCGAAGTGCCGCAGCCGACGCGCGTCGTCGTCAAGGGCATCTCCAAGCAGCTCGTCGGCGAGACGGCGGCGATCATCCGCAAGCAGCGCCCGCCGGAGCCGTACAAGGGCAAGGGCATTCGCTACGAGGGCGAGTATGTCCAGAGGAAGGTAGGAAAGAGGGCATGACCGTCATCACCAAGCGCCAGAGCCGGCTCAAACGCCGCCGCCGCGTGCGGGCGAAGATCACGGGCACGGCCGAGCGTCCGCGCATCTCGGTGTTCCGCTCCAACCAGGGCATCTCGGCGCAGTTGATCGACGATGGCGCCGGCCGCACGCTGGCGGCGGTCAACTGGTACGAGCCGGACCTGCGCAAGCTGAAGAAGCCCGAGCGCACCAAGCGTGCCGGTGAAGCGTTCGCCGAGCGAGCCAAGGCGGCCGGCATCTCCGAAGCCGTGTTCGACCGTGGCGGCTACCGCTACCACGGCCACGTGCGGGCATTTGCCGAGGCAATCCGCGAGGCCGGGATAACCGTCTAGCCGTCGGCAGCTGCGCGACCGCTACCCTCTCACTCCCTCTTATGTCGATCACCGTAGACAGATCAGTCAGCCCGGCCGGCCTGGACCTCCAGGAGCGCGTCGTCGAGATCAACCGCGTCGCCAAGGTCGTCAAGGGCGGCCGGCGCTTCTCGTTCACGGCGCTCGTGGTCGTCGGCGACGAGCGCGAAATCGTCGGCATCGGCTACGGCAAGGCCAACGAGGTCCCGCTGGCGATCCAGAAGGGCGTCGAGCGCGCGAAGAAGGATCTCTTCCGCGTGCCCAAGCACGGCAGCACGATCACCCACCAGACGACCGGCGTCTTCGGCGCGGGCCGCGTGTTCCTCAAGCCGGCGTCGCCCGGAACGGGCGTGATCGCCGGTGGCGGCGTGCGCGCGGTGCTCGAGCTCGCCGGCATCCACGACATCCTTTCCAAGAGCCTGGGCACGCAGAACCCGATCAACCTCGTCAAGGCGACGGTCGCCGGCCTGCGTGGCCTACGCACGCCCGAGGAGGTCGGCGAGCTGCGCGGCCTCTCGATCGACAAGGTGCTCGGGCTCAGCGGCAAGAGCGCCAACGGCGCCGCGACGGCCACGCTCTCAGCCGAGGACGCGGGCGCCGAGGTGCCCACCGACACACCTGCCCCGGCCGACGCCGACGCCGACGCCGACGCTCCCGCGGAGCCCGCGGCAACCGGCGAGGCTCAGCCTGAGGCGGCGAGCGCTCCGAGCGAGGAGGCCTCGTCCTGATGGCTGCTCTAACGGTGACTCAGCGCAAGTCGCGCAACGGCGCGAACAAGAAACAGCTCGACACGCTCCGCTCGCTCGGACTGCGCCGAATCGGACACACCGTTGAGGTCAAAGACTGCGATCAGGCGCGCGGGATGCTGCACGCCGTGCGCCATCTCGTCGAGGTCAAGGAGGGCAAGTCGTGAGCCCGGCAGAGGAGCACAAGCCGACGCGCATCGGGCTGCACAGCCTGGCGCCGGCGCCAGGTAGCCGCCGGCCGCGCAAGCGCATCGGTCGTGGCGAAGGCTCGGGCACGGGCAAGACCTCGGGCCGTGGTCAGAAGGGCGCGGGCTCGCGTTCGGGCTCCAAGCGTCGGGCGCGTTTCGAGGGCGGCCAGATGCCGATTCACATGCGCATGCGAAAGCTGCGCGGGCCACACATGAAGAAGTCGATGCCGTTCGAGCCCTTCCGCACGCACACCCAGCCGGTCAACATCGATGCGCTGCAGGAGCGCTTCGAGGCGGGCGCCGAGGTGACGGTGGAGGCGATGAAGGCGAAGGGCCTGGGCACGCGCAAGGACGTCCCGATCAAGGTGCTCGCCAAGGGCGAGATCTCAAAGGCGCTGACGGTGCACGCGCACGCGTTCAGCGCCGGCGCGCGCGAGCGCATCGAGGCGGCCGGCGGCACTTGCAAGCTCGTCGAGCTCTAGCCGGGCGGGCCGGCAGTGCAACCGCCGGCGCCCACAGACGCATCCACTAGAATCCGCCGCTCCGCGGGAGGGAGTGCAGCGGCGCTCTAGGCCGCGGAGCGAAGCCCATGCTCTCAACGATCCTCAACGCCTTCCAGGTCGCGGACATCCGCAAGAAGATCGCCTTCACGGCGGGGATGCTGCTGATCTATCGCTTCGGCTCGCACATTCCTGTGCCGGGCGTCAACCTGACGGCGGTCAACAACATCCAGAAGGAGTTCGGCGGCTCCAACATCCTCGGGCTGCTCAACCTCTTCTCGGGCGGCGGCCTGTCGCGAATCGCGCTGTTCGCGCTGGGCATCATGCCCTACATCACGGCCTCGATCATCCTGCAACTGCTGCAGGTTGCGGTGCCGTCGCTGGAAAAGCTCTCCAAGGAAGGCGAGGTCGGCCAGGCGCGGATCACGCAGTACACGCGCTACCTGACGGTCGGCCTGGCCTTCGCCCAGTCGATCGGCTACGTCTTCCTATTCCACACGCTGCAGGCCAAAGCGGGCGAATCGGTCGTCACGCACTTCGACGCACCGCACATCTTCCTGATCGTGATCTGCCTGACGACGGGCTGCGTGCTGCTCATGTGGATCGGCGAGTTGATCACCCAGCGCGGCATCGGCAACGGCATCTCGCTGCTGATCTTCGCCTCGATCGTCGCGCGCCTGCCGAGCGGCATCCAGACGTGGTGGACTTCGCAGGACCAGGTCTTCAAGGTGATGATGCCTTTCCTCGTGCTCGCCGTCGTGGCGGGCATCGTGTTCGTGCAGGAAGGCCAGCGGCGGATTCCGGTGCAGTACGCCAAGCGCGTGATCGGGCGGCGCATGACTGAAGGCGGGCAGACCTACCTGCCGCTGCGCGTGAACATGGCGGGCGTGATCCCGGTGATCTTCGCGGCGAGCATCATGGCCTTCCCGCCGACGGTCGGCCAGCTCGTGAAAACCCACTGGGGGCAGTCGATCTCGGACTTCTTCTCGCCCAACGGCTGGCACTACGTGGTCGGCGAGTCGATCTTCATCCTGCTGTTCACGTACTTCTACACGGCTGTCACGTTCAACCCGGTCGACCAGGCGGACAACCTGAAGAAGTACGGCGGCTTCATCCCGGGGGTCAGACCGGGGCGCCCGACGGCGGAATTCCTCGATCGCATCCTCGCGCGGCTGACGTTCCCGGGCGCGTTGTTCCTCGCGGCGGTGGCGGCGCTGCCGACGATCCTGATCGCGCGCACGCACCAGAACATCCCGCTCGGGGGGACCTCGATCCTGATCGTGATCGGCGTCGCGCTCGAAACGATGAAGCAGCTCGAGGCGCAGCTGATGATGCGAAGTTATGAGGGCTTCCTGAAGTAATTCCGGGAGTCGGGCGGGCAGCGCAACGGATAGGCTGCCTCGGACTTGTCCGAATTGAACCTGATACTGCTCGGCCCACCTGGTGCCGGCAAGGGGACTCAGGCCGAGCGCCTGCGCGAGGACTTCGCGCTGCCGCACATCTCGACGGGCGACATGCTGCGCGCGGAGGTCGCCGCGGGCAGCGATCTGGGCTTGGCGGCGAAGCGCTACATGGACGCGGGCGACCTGGTGCCGGACGAGGTGATCGTCGGCATGATCTCAAAGCGCGTGCGCGAGCCGGACGCGAGCGAGGGGTTCCTACTGGACGGTTTCCCGCGCAACGCCGAGCAGGCCGATGCGCTGGCGAAAGCGCTGGAGGGCCTGGGCAGGCGCCTCTCGGCGGCGCTCTTGATCGAAGTGCCCGACGACGAGCTCGTCAGGCGCCTGGCGGGTCGCCGCGTGTGCGTGAAGAACCCGAGCCACATCTACCACGTCGAGTTCGATCCGCCCAAGCACGAGGGCGTCTGCGACCAGGACGGCTCGCGGCTGATGCAGCGCGACGACGACAAGGAGGAGACGATCCGCCGGCGCCTGGAGGTCTACCACTCCCAGACGGAGCCGCTGATCGAGCACTACGACGAGGCGGGCATGCTGCGCCGCTTCGACGGCACGCGCCATCCGGACGAGGTCCACACGCGGATCAGGGCGACGGTCGCGACGGTGCGCCTGGAGAAGAAGCTGTAGCTAAGCTGCCCGGGTGATCATCAAGAAGTCAGGAGAGGAGATCGAGAAGATGGAGCGGGCCGGGGAGATCCTCGTCGCCACGCTCGCAGAGCTCGAGTCGCGCGTCGCCCCGGGCGTCAGCACGGAGGAGCTCGACGAGGTGGCCGAGCGTTTCATCCGCTCGCGCGGCGCGGTGCCGACGTTCAAGGGCTATCGCGGCTTCCCGGGCTCGATCTGCGCTTCGCCGAACGCGATGGTCGTGCACGGCATCCCCGGCCCGTACCGCCTGAAGACGGGCGACATCATCTCGATCGACGTGGGCGTGACGCTCGACGGCTGGGTCGCCGACGCGGCGCGCACGCTGCCGGTCGGCGAGATCGGCGCAGTCGAGGGCAACCTGCTGAGCGCGACTGAGGCCTCGCTGCTGGCGGGCGTCGCCGAGTGCCGGCCGGGCAACCGCATGGGCGACATGTCGAGCGCGATCCAGCGGGTCGCCGAGGGCGCCGGCCTGTCGGTCGTGCGCTCGCTCGTCGGACACGGCGTGGGGCGCAACATGCACGAGGATCCGCAGGTGCCCAACTACGGCAAGCCCGGCAAGGGACCGCTGCTGGAGGAGGGCATGGTGCTGGCGGTCGAGCCGATGATGACGGCCGGCCGCGCCGCTGTGCGCGTGGGCGGCGACGGCTGGGCGATCTTCTCCCAGGACGGCTCGCCGGCCGCTCATTTCGAGTTCACGGTCGCGATCACGGGGGACGGGCCGAAGGTGCTGACGCCCTGGCATCTCACGCCCACGGCGGGCGCGAATGGGCACGCGCCGCAGCCGGCCGCGAGCACTTAGACTTGCTACTATCCGGGGTCCTGCTCGAACGAGGACGTCCATCCTCGCGAGAGCAATCTCCACGACCAGGTAGCGGCGGCCGCAACGGCAGCCAGAGCCGGGTCGACGGAACAAGCCGCCGAAAGGGATCATGAAGGTACGACCGTCGGTCAAGCCGATGTGCGAGAAATGCAAGGTCATCCGCCGCAATGGCGTGGTCTTGGTGATCTGCCAGAACAAGCGCCACAAGCAGCGTCAGGGCTAAGCGATGGCTCGTATCGCAGGCATCAACCTGCCCCTGAACAAGCGCTCTGAGATCGGGCTGACCTACATCTACGGGATCGGTCGGGCGACCTCGAACAAGATCCTCGCGCAGGTCGGCGTCAGCCCGGACACGTACATCCGCGACCTGACCGAGGACGAGGTCGCCAAGCTGCGCGACGCGATCGACGAGAACCTCACGGTCGAGGGCGATCTGCGGCGCGAGCGCTCGCAGGACATCAAACGACTTCAGGAGATCGCCTGCTACCGCGGCCTGCGCCACCGGCGCGGCCTGCCGGTGCGCGGCCAGAAGACGAAGACGAACGCGCGTACGCGCAAGGGTCCCAAGCGCATGCAGGTGGCCGGCAAGAAGAAGGCAAGGTAAATGCCGGCTGCCCCCAAACGCGCCCGCGGCCGGCGCAAGCCGAAAAAGAACATCCCGATCGGCCAGGCCCACATCAAGACTTCGTTCAATAACACGATCGTCTCGCTGACGGACACCTCGGGCAACGTGATCGCGTGGGAGTCGGCCGGCGGCGCGGGCTTCAAGGGCTCGCGCAAGTCGACCCCGTTCGCGGCGCAGGTGACGGCGGATGCGGCGGCGCGCAAGGGCCTGGAGCAGGGGCTGCAGAAGGTCGAGGTCTACGTCAAGGGCCCGGGCTCGGGTCGCGAGACGGCGATCCGCTCGCTGCAGGCGGCCGGCCTCGAGGTGACGGGCGTCAAGGACGTCACGCCGCAGGCCCACAACGGTTGCCGCCCACGCAAGCGGAGGCGCGTCTAAATGGCACGCGACACCGGCCCCCAGTGCAAGCAATGCCGCCGCGAGGGACAGAAGCTGTTCCTCAAGGGCGAGCGCTGCCTGACGGATAAGTGCGGCGTCGAGCGTCGCTCCTACCCGCCGGGCGAGCACGGCCGCGGGCGCATGAAACAGAGCGAGTACCGCGTGCAGCTGCGCGAGAAGCAGAAGGCCAAGCGCTACTACGGCGTGCTCGAGCGCCAGTTCGCGGGCTACTACGTAAAGGCCTCGCGCCAGCCGGGCATCACCGGCGAGAACTTGCTCGCGCTGCTGGAGTGCCGTCTGGACAACGTCCTCGTGCGCCTGGGCTTCGCCGCATCGCGGCGCCAGGCGCGACAGCTGATCCGCCATGGCCACTGGACGGTCAATGGCCGGCGGGTGAACATCCCGAGCTACCAGGTGCGCGAAAACGACGTGATCGCGATCAAGGCGGAGACGCCGGCCACACAGGTCGTCAGAGACGCAACTGAGCTCACCGGACAGATTCCCGCGTGGCTCCAGGCCGACCACGAGTCGCTCACGGCCAAGGTGCTGCGCAAGCCAGAGCGGCGTGAGGTCGCCGCGCCGGTGCAGGAGCAGCTCATCGTCGAGCTGTACTCGAAGTAGGTAGCACTTTCCAAGCGCGCGCCCGATCCCGGGCGGCGCTCCGAGCCGGCCGTCTTGATCGACGCCGGTGAGACACCAAAACGACGTTAGGACCCTGATGCTCGACTTCCAAATCCCCCGGATCACAAGCGAGTCCGTGGAGCAGAACCGCGGTACGTTCACGATTGAGCCGCTAGACCGCGGGTTCGGCTACACGTTCGGCAACTCGCTGCGCCGCGTGCTGCTGTCCTCCCTCTCGGGCGCTGCAGTCACGAGCGTGCGCATTGAGGGCGTTGCGCACGAGTTCTCGACGATCAACGGCGTCAAGGAGGACGTGACGGACATCGTTCTCAACCTGAAGGGCGTGGTCTGCCGCATGCACTCCGACGCAAGCGAGGTCGAGGCACCGCTGGTCGTCACCGGACCGGGTGAGATTACGGCCAAGGACATCGACCTGCCGGCGGGCGTGGAGATCCTCAACCCCGACATCCACATCGCGACGCTCGAGAAAAAAACGAAGCTCGAGCTGTACATGACGATCGGCCGCGGCCGCGGCTACCGCCCGGCGGAGGAGAACAAGTCGGCGGACCAGCCGATCGGCGTGATCCCGATCGACTCGATCTTCTCGCCGGTGCGCCGCGTGGCCTACGCGGTCGAGCAAGCGCGCGTCGGTCAGAAGACGGACTTCGACAAGCTCACGCTGGACATCGAGACGGACGGCTCGATCGACCCGCAGGCTGCGCTGCGCGAGGCGGCCGAGCTGCTGATCTCACAGCTTGCGATCTTCACCGACGCGGACCGCATTCAGGAGCTGCGTGCGACGCCGGGCGGCCAGCTCGACGGCCATGGCCTGGCGGTCGCCGGCGCCGGCGCTGCGCCGGCGCTGCAGGGCGAGGAGTACAGCATCCTGATCGAGGAGCTCGAGCTCGGCGTGCGCTCGTACAACTGCCTCAAGCGCGCGGGCATCCAGACGGTGGGCGACCTGATCTCGAAGTCCGAGGCCGAGCTGAACGCGATCCCGAACTTCGGCAAGAAGTCGATCGACGAGGTAATCGAGACGCTCCACGCGCGCGGCTTGGACCTCCGTCAAGATTCAATAAAGGGCCGCTCCGCGGCCTGAAGATAACTACACTTCGATCCGCTCATGAGACACCAGCGCAAAAGACATCAGCTCAGCCGCGACAGCGCCCACCGCAAGTCGCTGTTGATGAACCTGAGCAAGGAGATCATCGAGCACGAGCGGATCGAAACGACGCAGGCCAAGGCCAAGGCGGTCAAGCCGCACGTCGAGAAACTGATCACGCTGGCCAAGCGCGGCGACCTGCACGCGCGCCGGCAGGCGCTCTCGACGCTTTCCCAAGACAAGTTCGCGGTGCACAAGCTGTTCGATGACCTGGCGCCGCGCTACGCGGAGCGCCCGGGCGGCTACACGCGCATCCTCAAGCTCGGTCCGCGCAAAAGCGACTCGACCGAGATGGTCTTCATCGAGCTCGTCTGAGGCGGCCGCCCGCGGTTCGGGCAGCGCGGGCTTGGAAGTGAACCGGGCGCGCGCATGGTCACGAAGCTGACGCTCGAGTACGACGGCGCGGGCTTCGCCGGCTGGGGACGCCAGCCGCAGCTGCGCACGGTGCAGGAGGTGCTCGAGCGAGCGCTGCAGACGGTGCTCGGCGAGACGGGCACCGACGGCGGGCCGCTCAGGCTGACGGTTGCGGGGCGCACGGACCGCGGCGTGCACGCGTGGGGGCAGGTGGCGAGCTATCGCCACGAGGCGGTCGACCCGCTGCGCCTGAACGGGCTACTCGACGACGACGTGGCGGTGCTCGCGGCAGAGCCGATGCACGAAGGCTTCGATGCCCGCCGCGACGCGCGCAGCCGCACGTACTGCTACCGCGTGCTCGCGCGACGCTCGCGCAGCGTGTTCGAGCGCAACACCTCTTTCTGGGTCACGGGCGAGCTCGACCGGGACCTGCTCGTGCAGTGCGCGCGCCTGCTGCACGGCAAACACGACTTCATGGCGTTCACGCCGAGCGAGACCGAGCACAGCTGGTTCCAGTGCGACGTCGGCCGCGCCGAGTGGCTCGCCGACGGCGATCTGCTGTCGTTCTGGATCGAGGCGGACATGTTCCTGCGTCACATGAACCGCGCGCTCGTCGGCACGATGCTCGACGTGGCCTCGGGGCGCATCAGCATCGAGCACTTCGCGGGGCTGCTGCAGGGCAAGCAGCGCGAGGAGGCAGGGCGCACGGCGCCGGCGCACGGGCTGGCGCTGGCGTCGGTGAGCTACGCCTGACGCTCAGCTTTCGGCCAGCCCTTCGCAGAATTCGGCGTCTTCCTTGGCCTTGGCGGCGAGGCTTTCGCTGTACAGCGTCGAGCCGTCGACGCGGCGCACGATCAGTTCGGAGGGAAACGAGCTGAAGGCGCCGTACACGAGCGGCCCGCCGGCGCGGAGGTTGGCGGCGAGCGCGAGCTTGGTCAGCGGCACGAGCCCTTCGGGCGTGCGCACGAGCACCGAGTCACCCGGCGCTTCGAGGATGCCGTAGAGCAGTGCGAACGGGCGCGGCGGGCACCCTTTGATCCGTGACCAGGGAAAGGCCTTCTTGGCACCCGAGCCGCCGACCGCCACGTCGCCGGGACCTTCTTCGCCACCGCCTTCGGTGCCGACTCCCGCAGTCACGCTGAAGTCGCGGTGCGTGCCAAACTCGACGAGCACACCCTGGATCGTGAACGGCTGCCCTCCCGGGGCTACGCCTTTGACGAGGTCGACGAACGTGGGGGGCGTAGGGTGGCGATGACTTTCCCTCTTGCAACGTGCGCCCCGCAGCTTCATCTCCCGCACGACCTGTCCGTTGGCATCCAACTCGGTTAGCGACACCGGCTGGCGTGCGTAGCCACGGACGGCTTGAACATAGACGCCGGCTGGGCCGCCGTCCTTGCGCGGGATGCGCACGACCGCTGAGCCGATCGCGCTCCCGTCGCTCAGCCGCAGTCGCACGGTGCGCACACTCGCAGGCACGGCCACGGTGATCGAGGCGACGTTGCCCGAGCAACTGCTCGCCGCCAGCTTGTCCCCACCGGTGGAGAGGCACACGGGCCCGCTCTCGCTGCTGCCTTCTACGATGGCGCCGCCTTTGGGGGTCTCTTCGGTGAGTTCGACCGATACCGCGTGGCGGCAGGATGGAGCGAGCGAGCCCTTGGCCGTTTCGTGGTGGATCGTGAACGTCTCACCAGCGTTTGTGGTCCCGTGCCCGAGCGTCGGCGCTCGCCGGCGTTCCTGGGATGGGTTCTCGGGCACGCCGAGCGCGTGTGCCAGACGCTGGAAGACGCGGAAGCTCTGAACGGGCATGCTGGCGAGTCTCTTGTGCACCGCGGACGTCCGACGGAGGATCGCCAGCTCGGCGGCGCCCTCAAAGGGCTTCAGCAGCGCGTCGAGCGAGCTCTGTGAATTGACCTGTTCCTCGCGGGCCCCGCGGGTTGATTGGAAGGCGCGGCTGGCGGGGGACAGGATGCGGTAGCCGCTCTGCGCCCAGGCCTTGATGTCTGCGCACACGTCCGGCGGGGCGAGCCTCACCGATTCCTGCAGTCGAGTCGCATCCGCGCGAACGAGCGGTGCGATCCTGGCGTCGCTCCAGCTGAGCGGCGCTGCGGCCGCGACGTAGGCTTCGATCGCAGCACGGTTCGGCGCGGCGTTGGCATCGCCGAGCGCGCGCCCGATCTCTTCGTCGATCGTCAGGCGCTGGTGTTCGCCGCGCGCGCGTTCGCCGATCGCGCGAGGCGTTGGCACAGGGGCTCCCGGCAACGGAAGGAGACCGCCTTCGGTCGGCTCCCGGGCGAGCGCTGCGTGGCATTCACGACCAATCCTCGCGGCCAGCTTCGCCGAGCCCGCCTGCGAGGCCGGGAGGTTGTGGACGAAGGCGACGTCGAGCTCGTAGCGCGCCTGCAGCAGGGTGTGCGTCGCCGGCGTGTCGGCTGGCGACGCGGCGATGCTCGCGGTCGCGCACAGCAGCACAGACGCCGTCAGGGTGGCCACGAGCAGACCCTTGATCGGCCCCATCGCGGACTGTTCCAATAGCCGGATCATGCGCGCAGCATATCTTCACGGGACGGGGCCGAAGCGGCCCGTATGCTGGGTAGCGATGCTCAACGTACTGCTGACAAACGACGACGGGATCGAAGCGGACGGGCTGCAGGCGATGCGCGCGGCGCTCGTCGCGCTCGACGGCGTCAACCTGGCCGTGATCGCGCCGGACGGCAACCGCTCGGCGATGGCGCGCTCGATCACGACGCGCAGGCCGCTGTGGGTGCAGGAGACGCCGTTCGCCGACGGCACGGTGGGCTACGCGACGGACGGCACGCCGGTCGACTGCGTGCGCCTGGCGAGTCTCGGCTTGGTGGAGGACTTCCAGGCGGAGCTGGTCGTGGCGGGGATCAACCACGGCGCGAACCTGGGCGATGACATCACCTACTCGGGCACGGTCGCGGCGGCGCTCGAGGGCGTCGTGCTGGGGCTGCCGTCGATTGCGGTCTCTCAGCAGTCGGGCGCGCGCGCGCTCGACTATCGCTTCGACGGCGGCTTCGGCTTCGAGGTGGCGGCCGACTTCGTGGCGCGTCTGGTCGCACGGATCGAGGACGTGCCGCTGCCGGCGACGACGCTGCTCAACGTCAACGTGCCGGCAGGCGAGCCGAGCGGCGTGGAAGTGACGAGCCTCGGCAAGCGCATCTACCGCGACGAGCTGAAGCTGGAGCGCGAGGAGGAGCACCGCCGCCGCTACTGGATCTACGGCTCGGACCCGGGCTTCCACGACGAGCCCGGCACCGACCTGGCGGCCGTCGCGGCAGGCAAGGTGGCGGTCACGCCGATCCACTTCGACCTGACCGACCGCTCGGGCCTCGAGTCATTGCGGGGCTTTGACCTGAACGAGCTGCTCGCAGCACCGATCGGGGATCGGCCGGCGCCCGAGGCGCAGTGAGCGGGGAGACGGGCGCAGAGCAGGCGCGGCCGGACGTCGGCGCGATCGATCCAGAGCGGCCCGCGGCGGCGAGCGCCCCTGCTGCCAGTGCCCCCGAGCAGCGCGCGGCGCAGCTGCGCGAGCAGCTCCAGTACCACTCGCGCCGCTACTACGTTCTCGACGACCCGGAGATCGGCGACGATCGCTACGACGCGCTGCTCGACGAGCTGCGCGCGATCGAGCGTGAGCACCCGGAGCTGCTCACGCCGGACTCGCCGACGCAGCGCGTGGGCGGCGAACCGGTCAGCCGCCTGGAGAAGGTCCACCACCTCGAGCCGATGCTCTCGCTCGACAACGTGCGCTCGGAGGAGGAGCTGCGCGCGTGGGTCGAGCGAATGCGCAATCACCTCGCGCGCGAGGGCATCACAGAGCCGAGCTTCACCTATGTGGTGGAGCCGAAGATCGACGGGCTGGCGATGAGCCTCATCTATCGCGAGGGCGTATTCGAGCGTGGGGCGACCCGCGGCAACGGTGAGATCGGCGAGGACGTGACGCACAACCTGCGCACGATCGCCACGATCCCGCCCAAGCTCGAGGAGGCGCCGCCGCTGGTCGAGGTACGCGGCGAGGTCTACATGGCGCTGGCCGACTTCACTGCGCTCAACGAGCGCCGCGCGGAAGCGGGCGAGTCGACGTTCATGAACCCGCGCAACTCGGCCGCCGGGACGATTCGCCAGCTCGATCCAGCGGACGCTGCCAAGCGCCCGCTGTCGTTCTGGGCCTACCAGGTGGGCGTCGTCGAGGGCCTCTCCTTCGAGCTTCATTCCGAAGCGCTCGAGTGGCTGCGCGAGCACGAGTTCCCGGTCAATCCGGACATCAAGCTGCTCGACTCAGAGGAGGAGGTGATCGCGCAGTGTCTCTCCTGGCAGGAGCGCCGTGGCGAGCTCGACTTCGAGATCGACGGCGTCGTGATCAAGGTCGACGACCTCGCGCTGCAGCGCAGGCTCGGCTCGGTCGGGCGCGACCCACGCTGGGCGGTGGCGTGGAAGTTTCCGCCGACGACGGCCGTCACGCGCCTGGAGAAGGTGATGTGGAACGTCGGCAAGTTCGGCGACATGCGCCCCTACGGAGTGCTCTCGCCCGTGACCGTCGGCGGCGTGACGATCGGCATGGCGACGCTGCACAACGAGGAGGATCTGGCGCGCAAGGACATCAGGGCGGGCGAGGACGTGATCATCCTGCGTGCTGGCGACGTGATCCCGCAGGTCGTCTCCCCGGCGCCGCACGTGGTCGAGCAGAAGCGCCGCCCGCGCCGCCCCAAGCCGCCCGCCAAATGCCCGTTCTGCGCAACGCCGACGATCAAGCCCGAGGGGGCGGTCTTCACGAAGTGCCCGAACCCGGTCTGCCCCGGTCGCGCGTGGCAGCTGCTCAAGCACTTCGTCTCGCGCGGCGCGATGGACATCGACGGACTCGGCGAGAAGCAGGTCGCGCTGCTGCAGGAGAAGGGGCTCGTGACGACGGCCGGTGACTTCTATCGCCTGACCGAGCAGCAGCTCGTTGAGCTCGAGGGCTTCGGCGAGATCTCCGCGAGGCGCCTGCTGGCGGCGCTCGAGGCCTCGAAGGAGCGCCCGTTCGCGCGCGTGCTGTTCGCGCTCGGGATCGAGGAGGTTGGCGAGGTCACCGGGCGCAACCTCGCCCAGCGCTTCCGCGAGATCGACGCGCTGCTGGCTGCGACTCCCGAGCAGATAGCCGAGACGGCCGGCGTCGGCGAGAAGATGGCCGCGCTGATCTCGACACAGCTCGCCGACGAGCGCATGCGCTCGCTGATCGAGGACCTGCGTGCGATCGGCCTGCAGTTCGCCGAGCAGGGTCCGGCGCCGTCGGAGGGGCCGCTCAACGGCAAGACGCTCGTGCTCACCGGGACGCTGCCCGAGTGGTCGCGCGAGCATGCGACCGAGCAGATCATGGCCGCCGGCGGGCGTGTCACGGGTTCGGTCTCGAAGAAGACCGACTTCCTCGTGGCCGGCGAGAGCGCCGGCTCGAAGCTGGCGAAGGCAGAGCGCCTGGAGGTTCCGGTGCTCGATGAAGCCGGGCTGCGCAAGCTGCTTGGCCAGTAGGCCCCGATCTCGCTAAAGCAGCGGCGCCCGGCGTGCGATGAGCACCTATGCGCGCAACAGCAGCCACGCTCGCCGAGTGCTTCGTGATCGCCGCCTTCGTCGCTGCGTCCGCGCTGGTCGCGGTCGCCGCGGCGATCACGCCGTTTAAGCTCGACTAGCTGTAGTTCCCAGCCACGTTCGTCAGCTCGAGTAGACGAGCGCCGGGCGACTTGTGACTGAGCGAGCCGTGTGGTCTTCTGAAGTTGTAGTGGCTCAGCCAGCCGGGGAGCGCTGCGGTGCGCTCGGCTGAGCTGCCGTAGATCGCGCCATATGCCCAACGGTGAGTGAGCGTCTGGATGAAGCGCTCCGCCTTGCCATTGGTGCGAGGCCGATAAGGGCGAGTGAAGAGATGGCGGATCTGAAGCTCTGCGAGCGTGAGCGCGTGCACCTTTGAGCGGTAGCAGGAGCCGTTGTCGGAGAGCACGCGCTCGACGGTGATGCCGAAGCCCTCAAACCAGGCGACCGCTCGCCGAAGGAAAGCGCTGGCCGTGACTCCGCGCTCGTCTGAGAGCACCTCGACATAGGCCAGACGCGTGGCGTCGTCGACAGCCACGTGGACAAACTCCCAGCCGGTGGCGCCCAAACGCTTGGAACCGACCGTGAACTGGCTCGAGCGATTGCCACTGACGCGATGCCCGGCGCCGCGGATGCTGATGCGCGCGAGCTTCTTGATGTCCAGATGCACGAGCTCGCCGGCTCGCTTGCGCTCATAGCGGTTGGGAGGCTCCGGCGGTGAGAGCCTCGATCGCTTGCCCAGGCCGATCCGCTTCAAGACGGCTGAGACCGTCGAGAGCGCCATCGCGAGCACCTCGGCGATCTCCGCGGCGGTCATGTGCAGACGCCTGAGCGCCACGATCGCCTGAACTCGATCGGCAGGCGTGCGATGGGGGATGCGCTTGGGCGCAGAGGAGCGATCGATCAACCCCTCAGCGCCCTGCTCGCGCCATCGCGCCAGCCAGCGATAGGCGGTGCGCTCTGAGATGCCTGCGGCCTCAGCGGCCGCTGCGACAGACCAGGACAGATCACACACTCGATCGACGAGCAATTGCCTGCTGTTCGGACAGGTGCGGGCATTACCGTGGAGCTTCATCCGGTGTCCTCCTTGGGTCTGGGGGCTTCAGCACCGCCCAGCCTCCAAGGAGGCCCGGATGTCTACTGACGAACGTTCTTAGGAACTACAACTAGCTCGCCGTCTTCTCTCTTTATTAATAAAAAGACGTCCCAGCAGCCCCCTGGGACGCGCTATGGTGATAGTTGAGTAGACAACTAGTGCGGAGAGTCTCCGATGAACTCACATATCGCAGCGATGATTGGCGCAGAGCGCAGATGCGACATACAGGAAGACGTCACACGCGGCAAGGCATGCGACCTGCACGAGCGCGGGCCATCGCTGCGCGAGCGTCTGTCGGCGCGCTGGTCCTCTAAGCGTTAGCTCGCAGCCGCGCGCTGGCCTTGCGAGCCCGGGCGACTTCGGCCGAGCTGTACTTGGCGTTGGCCAGCGAGATCGTCATGTGGTCCTGGATCACGTGCGCCAGCGTCGTCGAGATGCCGTCGTTGAAGAAGGCGAAAGCGAGCAGGTGGCCGTTGGCCGCCTGGCAGTAGCCGACGAGGTTTGAGTAGCCCGTGAGCGTGCCCGTCTTTCCCTGGCAGCGGCCCGCCGCGCCCGTGGAGCGCATCCGTTTGGCCAGCGTGCCCGTGCGTCCCGCCACGGCCATGCTGCCGCGGAGGATCGCGCCGACAGGGGTCGGCTGCAGCTCGGCGAGCATGTCCGTCACTTCGTACACCGACGTGCGATCGGATTCGGACAGGCCCGAGCCGTCGAGAACGCGCGGGTGGATGCCGAGCAGTTCGGCGATCGTCTTGGCGACGACCGCGGCGCCGGCTGAGGTCGTGCCGGCGCCACCGGCCGCTGCGCCGAGATCCTTGACGAGCGTCTCGGCGAAGAAGTTGTCAGACGGCGGCAGCATCAGCGCCAGCAGCTGGGCGATCGTCGGCGAGCTGACCTGCGCGAGCTGGGTCGCACCAGCCGGTGTCGCCGCCGCGGCCGAGGCTCCGCGGATGCTCACGCCGACGTTCTTCAGCGCCCCCCATAGCTTGCGCGCGGCGTACGCTGCCGGTGCGTGGGCCGTCTTTTCGGTCCCGCTCGCGCCTCGGTCGAAGGCGAGGCCGCTGAGCGTGCCTTCGAGGAACGGGTCCTGGCGGTAGCCGCTCGAGGGCTCGCCGCGCTGGGCGTCGAACACGGACTCATCGCCGTAGATGGAGCCGCGCACGGCGTGGATGCCGTCCGTGTGCACGAGCTGGTTGACGAGCGTCGAGACGCTTGCGCCGAGGCCCGAGTAGTGGCTGCGGATAAATGCGCTGTCGCCGAACGTCGGGTCGCCGCCGCCCTTCAGGTAGAGGTCGCCTTCCCACACGCCGCTCGGGCCGAGTTGTCCCGTGCCGAAGACGGTCGTCGAGAGGCGTGCCGTCGGTCCCAGGCGCTGCAGTGCGGCCGTCGCCGTAAACAGCTTCTCGACCGATGCCGGCGGGCGCGGCGTCGTCGGGCGTGCCGAGTAGAGCGGCTGTTTGGTCGAGATGTCGTACACATACGCGCTCGAGCGCGAGCCTGAGATCGCCATCTGGTGGCCCAGATCGCCCTGCAGGGCAGTCAGCGTGCCCTGTGCATCGGAGCTCGCCGGGGCGAGGAAAGCCGCCGCCCAGGCGAGCGACGCGGCCAGCGCGAGCGTTGCGCCGATCATCCCGAGGAGCGAAATATTGGGTTTCCGGTACATCTGTCCCTTAGAATTGAGTAAGGATGGGCAACGTTGTCAAGCTGGAACCGACGGATGAGGCCAAGGTTGCGGCCAAGAAGCGTAGGGCGCAGAAGCAGGCTGCGGCTGCGCGCGGGGTAGGACGCCGGGCCTCCGCCGATCGCCGCCGCCGTCCGCGCCGGCACAAGACCGCGCTCGTGCTCGGCGGCGGGGGCTTCACGGGTGGGGTCTATGAGATCGGCGCATTGCGCGCGCTCGACCTGCTCGCCGTCAACTGCAAGCGTCAACCAGTTCGACGTGTACGTCGGCACCTCGGCAGGCGCGTTCATCGCCGCACTGTCCGCCAACGGCGTCACGCCCGAGGAGATGATGCGCGTCGTCACGCGCCAGGGCCAAGCGCCGTTCAAAGACGTCAACCTCAACGACCTGCTGCGCCCCAACCTGCTCGAGTTCGCGCGCAAGGGCGCCCTGCTGCCGTGGCGCGCCGTCGGCATCGCGCGCCAGATCGTCTCCCAGCGCGGCGCCGTCTCGCTGCTCGACGTGCTGCTCGGCTTCGCCGAGGGGCTGCCCTCGGGCGCCTACACGGGCGAGGGGATCGAGCGCTACATGCACGACGTGCTGAGCGAGCCCGGGCGCACCGACGACTTCCGCGAGCTCGCCTGCGAGCTCTACCTCACGGCGACCGACCTCGACACGTGCGAGCGCGTCGTGTTCGGCGTCGACGGCACCGACGACGTGCCGATCTCGACCGCCGTGCGCGCCTCCGGTGCGCTGCCGATGGTCTACGCGCCCGTCAAGGTCGGCGAGCGCGAGCTGATCGACGGTGGCATGGTCTCGACGACCAACCTCGACATCGCCGTCGAGGCCGGCGCCAAGCTCGTGATCGTGATCAACCCGATCGTGCCCTTCGTCAACGACTTCGCCGACACCGTCAAGACGCTGCGCGGCTCGCGCCCGCGGCGCGTCTCGGACATGGGCTTCCCTCAGATCGGCTACCAGGCGTTCAAGCTCGTCGCCCACCAGCGCCTGCACGAACTGGCCAAGACCTGGGAGAAACGCTACCCCGGCGTCGACATCGTGCTGATCGAGCCCGAACCGACCGACGAGCTGATGTTCCAGACCTCGATGATGAACTTCACCTCACGCGTGGAGATCGCCCGCCACGGCTTCGAGTCCGTCACCAAGCACCTCGCCGGCGAATACGACCACTACGAGGAGATCGCCCACGAGCACGGGATCGACATCTCCG
The DNA here is from genome assembly GCA_963704495.1 of uncultured Solirubrobacteraceae bacterium. Classification (GTDB taxonomy): domain Bacteria; phylum Actinomycetota; class Thermoleophilia; order Solirubrobacterales; family Solirubrobacteraceae; genus Palsa-744. Next base: position 1,144,610 of record OY969911.1, read on the forward strand.
GCAAGCGCCTGCGCCGCGTCGTCGAGCATTTCGACGCCGAGCCCGAGCAGGTCAGCGCATGGCGCAAGATCTTGGAAGGGACCACCGGCACGTTGCTGCGCCAGTCCGACTCCGCCGGTTAGAGAGCGCGGCCGCTACAGCGCTTTGTCTATGGCCGCCATCAGGCGCGAGGTGCCGGCGGCGTTGCGGATCGCGATGCGGGCGTGCTGGGGCTCGCCGAGGGCGTCGCCTTCGGCGATCAGGATGCCGGCTTGCTCCAGGCGCGCGGCGAGCTCGCCGCCGGTGATCTCGGGGTGGGCGGCCCAGACGAAGTTGGCCTGGCTGTCGCTGATGTCGAAGCCGCGCTCGCGCAGCGCCGCGATCAGCCTGGGGCGCTCCTCGCGGATCGTCTCGACGTGACGGTCACGCAGCTCGCGAGCACGTGCGCAGCGCCTCCAGCGCGCCGGCCTGGGAGACCTCGGAGACGCCGAGGTCGGGCTCGAGCTCTGACAGCAGCGCCTGCGAGCGCGGGCCGCCGATGGCATAGCCGACGCGCAGGCCGGCCAGGCCCCAGGCCTTGGAGAAGCTGCGAAAGACGAGCAGGTTCTGGTGCTGCTCGAGCAGCTCGAGCGAGTCGCTGACGGGCTGGGCGTCGACGAACTCGACGAGCGACTCGTCGAGCAGCACGGCCACGCCCTCGGGCAGACCCCTCAGCAGGCGATCAAGCTCGGCTGTGGAGATCAGCTCGCCGGTCGGGTCGTTGGGGTTGGCCAGCGCGATCACGCGCACGCTCGGGTCGCGCTTGGCCTCAGCAAGCAGCTCGTCGAGGCCACCCGTGACCGGCGTGGCCTGCCCGTGTGCGCGGCGGGCCATGATCGGGTAGAGCGGGTAGGAGGGCCACAGCGTGAGCAGGCGCTGGCCGGGCTCGATCAGCGCGCGTGTGGCCGAGCTGAGCAGCTCGGCGGCGCCGTTGCCGAGGATCAGCCGGTCAGGGTCGAGTCCGAGGCTCGCTGCGAGCTCGTCGCGCAGCTCGGTGCCGCGCACGTGCGGATAGCGGTGCAGGCCGCGGCGGGCGACGAACGTGATCGCGTTGACGATGCGCGGGTTGGGCAGTTCAGGCCAGGTCGTCTGCGAGAGGTCGAGCGTGTCGACGCGCGTGAGCGCTTTGCGCCGGCGCTCTTCGGCTTCTTCGCGCAGGCCGCGCGTTGACCTCCTCCTCGGACATCCCTTCGAACTGCTTGTAGTAGTCGAGCAGACCCATGGCCTGACCGGCCTTAGCCTTTGCCGTTGCCTGGCATCGTCATCGAGCCTGGGCCGTGGATCACGACGAACCAGAAGGCGAAGACCACGGCGCAGACGATCGCGGTCGCGCCGAATATGCGGCCGAGCGCGCCCGTGCGCTGGTCGTGGCCGGCCGCGCGGCGCACGAGGATCCACGCGTGGTCGAGGCGGCGCAGCAGCGACAGCGCGCCGAACAGGAACACGAACAGCGCGACGAACGCGGCGAGGATGCCGAGGCCGACGCTGCCCGTGACGTAGTTGATCTGCGAGCCCACCCACAGGCAGCCGATCGGGATCGGGCCCCAGCAGAGCAGGCTCAGCGCGACCATCCCGGCGAGCATCGAGTTGGCGAGCGAGCCGTCGACGCGCTGGCGCGCGTCGCTGCCGCGTTGGGGCAGGGCGCGGAAGCGGACCGGCGCCGTGCCCGGGCGGCGCCCGACGAACAGTCCGCCGTTGTCGCTCGGATCAGTGCGCATCAATGCCTATGTTCGCAGCTAATGCGCCGGTCCCGGCGTCAGCCCGCATAGAGCGCGTCGAACAGCTCCGCGTATTTCTCGTTGACGACGTTGCGCTTGACCTTCAGCGTCGGCGTCAGCTCGCCGGTCGCCTGCGAGAGGTCGTGGTCGAGGATGGCGAACTTCTTGACCTGCTCGACCTGCGCGTATTTGCTGTTGGCGCGGTCGACTTCGGCTTGGATCAGCTCGCGCACCGCTGCCGCGCCGGCGGCCGTCGCGACATCGCAATCGCTCGGCAGGCCGTCCTGGGCGGCGAGCTGCGGCATCTCTTCCTCGTCGAGCGTGATCAGCACGACCGGGTACGGGCGCTGGTCGCCGTGCATCACGGCCTGAGAGATCCAGCGGCACTGCTTGAGGTCGTTCTCGATGTTGGCCGGCGTGAGGTTCTTGCCGCCGGCGGTGATGATGATGTCCTTCTTGCGCCCCGTGATCGAGAGGTAGCCGTCGTCGTCGATCGAGCCGAGGTCGCCGGTGTGCAGCCAGCCGTTCTCGACCGCGCCGAAGCTCGCGTCGGCGCGGTTGTGGTAGCCGTCGAAGATGTTCGGGCCTTTGACGAGGATCTCGCCGTCCTCGGCGATCTTCAGCTCGACGCCGGGCAGCGCGCGGCCGACCGTGCCGAAGCGGTGGTTCTCGACGGTCGAGTCGTCGCGGCGGTGGCCGTCTCGGTCATGCCGTAGCCCTCGAGCACGGGCACGCCGCAGGCCCAGAAGAATTCGAGGATCTCTTTGGCGATCGGCGCGGCGCCGCTGGTTGCGTGGCGCACGTTGCCGCCGAAGATCGCGCGGACGTTTTTGAACAGCTCCTCGTCGGCCGCTTCGAAGGGTCTCCTGCAGCTCCTCGGGCACCTCTTCGCCGTTGTTGATCATGTCGCGTACCTTCACGCCGAGCTCGATCGCCGCCTCGGTCTGCGCCTGCTCCTCGGGTGGCTTGGCCTGGATCGCGCCTGGGCGAGCGTGTAGATCTTCTCGAACACGCGCGGCACCGAGGGCAGGTAGGTCGGTTTGACCTCCTGCAGCTCGGGCGACGATCTGCTTGGTGTCGCCGCCGAAGTAGGCGAGCGTGCCGCCGAGGTCGAACACAGCGAGCTGGATCAGCAGCGCGAAGGAGTGGGCGAGGGGGAGGTAGAGGTAGATGACCTCATCGCCCTGGATCTCACCGGCCTCGCCGACCATGTCGATGATCGCGCGGTAGTTGCCGTGCGTGAGCACGCAGCCCTTCGGCGGGCCGGTCGTGCCGGAGGTGTAGATGAACGTAAACGGGTCCTCGGGGCGCACGGCGCGCGGCGCGCTTCGAGCTCCTCGACGTTGCGCCCGCGGCCGCGCTCGCGGACCTCGTCGAGCGGGATCGCGTTGAGCGCTTGCACGGCCTCTGAGGGGCCACCCGCGATCGAGCCGGCCTCGGGCGGGTCGATCACGATGATCGTGCGCAGGTTCGGCACCTGCTCGCGGATCGCCGCGATCTTCTCGAGCTGCTCGATCGTCCTCGCAGACGATTGCGCAGGCGTCGGAGTCGGAGATCACCCACAGGCACTCCTCGGGGGAGTTGGTCTGGTAGATCGGCACGACGCGGCGCCGGCCGAGGTGGCGCCCATGTCGGCGTAGGACCACTCGGGGCGCGTGTTGCCGAGGATGCAGATGCGCTCGCCCGGTTGCAGGCCGACGTCGATCAGGCCGAGCCCGATCTCCTGGGTGATCTCGGCGAGCTTCGCGTAGCTGACGTCGTGCCAGGTGCCGTCGCGCTTGTAGCGGATTGCCGTGTTCTCGCCGTGCGCCGCGGCAGCGCACGGGATTAGGTCAGCAATGGTCTGCGAACCCGTTGCCGACACACTGGTCGACGCCGTCGCGGTGGCCTCCATCAGGACTCTCCTCCTGTCGAACAGATCAAGCGTTCAGCCGGCTAACTGGCCGACCAGCTCATGTTAGAGCGCGACCGTGCAATTTGCGAGGCGCGGCGCTAGATCGGGTTGGGGACGTCGAGGAAGACGTGGCGCACGCCGAAGCGCTGGGCGATGTGCTCGCCGAGCGCCTTGACGCCGAAGGTCTCCGTGGCGTAGTGACCGGCGGCGATGAAGTGGATGCCGGCCTCGCGCGCCGTGGACATGACGCGCTCGACGGGTTCGCCCGTGAGCAAGGCGTCGGCACCGGCCGCGATCGCGTCGGCGATGTAGTCCGCGCCTCCGCCCGAGACGATCGCCAGGCGGCGGATGCGGGCAGGGCCGGCGTCGAACACGAGCGGGTCGCGGGCCGTCAGCTCGCGCACGCGCGTGAAGAGGTCTTCGGCCGGGATGCCGCCGTTTCCGCCTGCCCTGCCGCCGGGGAGCGTCGCGATGAAGCCGATCGGCTCGCCGTGGTGCAGGGCGAAGGGCTCGAGCGACTCGGCGCCCAGCGCTTTGCCGATCAGCGCGTTGTTGCCGAGCTCGGGGTGGGCGTCGAGCGGGAGGTGGTACGCCGCTAGGCCGATGTCCGCGTCGAAGAGGATCTTCAGGCGGCGCTTGAGAGCGGCGTCGATCGGGCCCGGGCTCGTGCCCCAGAAGAGGCCGTGGTGGACGATGAGGAGCTGGGCGTTCTCGGCGGCAGCGCGCTCGAACAGCTCCAGGTTGGCCGAGACGCCCGTAGCGACTGTGTCGACCTGGGGTGTGCCTGGGACCTGGAGGCCGTTGGGGCCGTAGTCCTCGAAGCGGCTCGGTTCGAGGACTGAGTCGAGCTCGGCGAGGATGTCGCGCGTGGGGGCGGGCACGTGGCGACGATAGCGGTGCGCGCTTTGGGCATGCGGGACCAGGCGATACCGTGCACCCTGCTGTATGCGCGGCCATATGGAATACTGGCGACACATCGGGGCGTGGCGCAGCCTGGTAGCGCGCACCGTTCGGGTCGGTGAGGTCCCGAGTTCGAATCTCGGCGCCCCGATATTGCAGGTCCTTACGTAGAACGGAACCCAGGGGCAGACCGATCGCCGTCGCGGTAGAGCCGACTGGCTGGGTGCGTCGGACTGGCGCCATCTCTGACGAGGAATACGGAACGATCATCGAGCCAGTCGCACGCGCGACGCGCCTCCTGCCGGGCCATTAGTCGATTAACCGGTCTCATCAGCGGAGATACGAGAATCAGGCACACAGCTACGCCAAAGACGACCGTCGCGATCACCGTCGTCCAGGCCGGGAACCTGCCGGCGAGATAGGCCGAGGCGCCCAAAGCGCTAGCCGGCAGCAGCCACTTGAGGATCGCTCGCCCGACGCTTGCGTGGTCGATTACGGCGTCACTCCGGCGCCGAGCGTGGAGACCCGACAGTCCGGTGGCGGTGAGACGGCAGCGGTTATCCCCATGTTGCTCAATCCAGCCGCGCCGGTAGGCGTACTCCCACCACTCCTCGATGGTTGCCGAGCTTCCCCGTCCACGAAGCGGCTGGACCGCCAGCTCGACGAGCTCAGCGCAAGACAGCGTTCCCGCGTCTTCGAGCTCACTACCCAACAAAGAGTCAAGATCTCGCAACCACCACCGCCGCCGGCGCGGATCGGATCTCCTATCGCTCACCTCGCCAGCTGGTGTCCGTTCGGGTTCACGCTCGGCGGCTTGCAGCTCTTGTCTGGGTATTGATTGATTAGTACGGATCGGCCGATCGTAATTGGCGTTCCTGACGCCTGGGCGCTCTCTTAGGACAGACGAAGAAAGACGAATAGCGTCTAGAGATCAAGCTCCCATTTACCGAGCCGAACATGTTGCACGTGGCCCGGCAGCAGACCTTTGTCTGTTCACAGCTGACCATCGCTGTCGCAGGGTATGCGTGTGGCGGGGGCACCGGAGACGCAGGACGCACGCACGTTGCTAGCCGACCTAGTCGGACAGCCCCTTTGGACTATCTCTGGCCGTCCGAACCAGATCCTCGAGCTTCGGGATCAAGACGTAGTGGTCGCAACGGACCGCTCGCCGGCAGGCACGCCTTTGCCGGTGGCCTGGGTGCAGGACGCGCTCGATACGCTGCAATCGGTCGGGGAGCTGCGCATCGATGCATCAACCGTCGGCTACCGCAGCGCATTCGTCGGTGCTGTTCTACGGAGGCTCCCCGGGGCTCGGATCGAGCAGGGTCCCCAAAGAATTATTCTCGAAGGCGACCGCCAGGATGACCCGCGAAGTCTCGAGCTCGCTCGCCGAGAGCGACTGTGGTCGGCGGTATCAGGAGTCGATGGCACGGCAGTAGCGGCGCCTGCGGAACTTCGGGAGCGTGGGATCTACGGAGGGGCTGGTGGCATTTGGGTAGACAAGGTCACGACCTCATCGGTGAGCCCGAACGGCAAAGGCGTGGCGGTCGCAGTCCTGCACACCGGCCGGCACTACCCAGACGATCTGAGCGACGATGGGATGCTCTACCACTATCCGCGCACGAACCGGCCCGTTGGCCGGGATCGCGCGGAGGTGGAGGCTCTGAAGAATGCTGGCCGACTGCGACTCCCGCTGTTCGTGATCACCGAGGCGGATGGTGGTCGTAAGCGGGTCTTGCGGCTTGGCTGGGTGGAGGATTGGGATGACGAGTCCCAGCAGGCGCTCATCAGCTTTGGGCCCATCGAACAGCAAACTTCTCGGCGCGATGATGACGATCCGTTCGAGCTAAGGGAGGACCACCGTGGGAAAAAGGTGACCGTGAAAGCTCGCCCTTACCAGCAGCGGTTCAAGCTTGACGTACTAAAGCGCTACGGCAGTTGCTGTGCGATGTGTCAAGTGGCGGTTCCGCAGCTGATCAAGGCTGCGCACTTGCTCCCCTACAGTAAGGGCGGTACCAACGATCCTCGCAACGGCCTGCCGCTCTGCGCAAACCACCACGATGCGCTCGATCGCGGGCTTGTCAAGATCAACCCTGTGACGCTCGAGCTTGCCGTTACAGGCGGCTACACACCTGAGCAGCTCGGGGTCACTCGGCGGGATCTGAGTGCGTTACGGGCCAAGCCTCATCAGGAGGCCCTTCAGGCACTCTGGGACCGTGGCACGCTCGACGCACAGCTTGCCTAGCTGCTCCACGCGGTAGTCCAGGCCGGCAAGAAACACCCGGCGGTCGCCCCCGCGCGTCCGTCGACGCGACGGAACCGCCGTGGGCACACGGCTGGCCGGCGCCACGCCCTGACAGAGTTCCCGGCAGTTCGACCGATCGGCGAGGATGAGCGGCATGCCCGCCCCCCGCAACCTCGTCAACCTCAACGCCGTAGCCAAGGGCTACGGCAGCCGCGCCGTGCTCCACGACATCACGCTCGGCATCTCCTCCGGAGAGCGCATCGGCGTCGTCGGCCAGAACGGCGGCGGCAAGTCCACGCTCTTGCGCCTGATCGCCGGCGTCGAGCAGCCCGACGGCGGGGCGCTCATACGTGCCGGCGACGTCGGCGTCGCGCTGCTCGGCCAGCGCGATGACCTGGACGAGCAGCGCACGATCCGCGAGCTGCTCGTCGGCGAGCGCGCCGATCACGAGTGGGCCGGAGACAGCGCCTTCCGCAACGTGCTCGACGGCCTGCTCGGCGGCGTCGAGCTGCGCCTCTTCGCCAATGGGATGGAAACGCCGATCGCCGGTCTTTCGGGGGGCGAGCGCCGACGAATCGCGCTGGCGCGCCTGCTGCTCGACCCGCCCGAGCTGCTGTTGCTCGACGAGCCGACCAACCACCTCGACGTCGAAGGCGTCGACTGGCTCGCCCACCACCTCGCGGCGCGGCGAGGCGCGATGCTCGTCGTCACGCACGACCGCTGGTTCCTCGACGCCGTCTGCACCGACACGTGGGAGGTCGCCGACGGCGAGGTGCACCAGTACGAAGGCGGCTACGCGGCGTACGTGCTCGCGCGCGCCGAGCGCGAACGCCAGGAGGCCTCGGCCGCGAGCCGCCGGCGGCAGCTGCTGCGCAAGGAGCTCGCGTGGCTGCGTCGCGGCCCGCCGGCCCGCACGACCAAGCCGAAGTTCCGCATCGACGCCGCCAACGCGCTGATCGCCGACGAGCCGCCGGCGCGCGACCGCGCCGAGCTGCTGCGCTTCGCCGGCGCGCGCCTCGGCAACAAGGTGCTCGAGGCCGTCGACGTGTCGCTCACGTTCGGCACGAGGCAGGTGCTGCACGACGTGACCTGGCGGCTCGGCCCGGGCGACCGCGTCGCGCGTCGTCGGCGTCAACGGCTCGGGCAAGACCTCGCTCGTGCGGCTGCTCTCGGGCGAGCTCGAGCCGAGCTCGGGCCGTGTCGAGCGCGGCTCGACCGTGCGGCTCGCCTACCTCTCCCAGGACGCAGTCGAGATCCCCGGCCACCTGCACGTGCTCGAATCGCTCGAGGAGGTGCGCGGCCACGCGACGCTCAGCAGCGGCGAAGAGATCACGGCCGCGATGCTGTGCGAGCGATTCGGCTTTCGCGGCGAGAAGGCGCGCACGCTCGTCGACGACCTCTCCGGCGGCGAGCGCCGACGCCTGGCGCTGATGCGCCTGCTGATGGCCGAGCCCAACGTGCTGCTGCTCGACGAGCCCACCAACGACCTCGACATCGACACGCTGACGGCGCTCGAGGACCTGCTCGACGGCTGGCCCGGCACGCTCGTCGTCGTCAGCCACGACCGCTACTTCGTCGAGCGCGTCTGCGACGACGTCTACGCGCTCACGCCGGACCGGCGGAATCCGCCACCTCCCGGGCGGGATCGACCAGTACCTGGAGCAGCGGCGCGCTGTCGAGCAGCACCGGTCCGCGTCGGCGGCTCCGCGCAAGGACGGCGAAGCGCCCGGGGCGAGGCTGCGCGCCGAGCGCAAGGAGACCGAGCGCGCCGAACGCGAGGTCAAGCGGATGGAAGCCGCGATCGAGTGCATCGCCGAGCGCGAGGTGGGTTTGAACGAGCAGATGGCCGCCGTGGCCACCGATCACGCAAAGCTCGCCGAGCTGCAAACCGAGCTCGGGCAGCTCGTTGCCGAGCGCGAGCAACTCGAGGCTTCGTGGCTACAGGCGTCTGAGTCGCTCGAGGGCTGATCGTGCTTGCGAGCTATGCGGCTACCAGTTGGTGCCGATGCGATTGCCGGACCGTGCGTCCCATCCTTCGACCCCGCTGACATCGCTCTCGCCATTGCCGGTGTAGCGGTACCAGCGCAGCGCTCCCGTGATGTCGACTCCCAAGACGACGTGGCCGAATCCGCCGACGTCGCTCACACCACCGAACACCTGCTGCATGCTCTGCCAGCCATTACCAACCGGGTTGCCGGAGTTGGGATGCCAGCCTTTCGCGCCAGTGGCATCCTCCTCGCCGTGGCCGTCGTATGAGAACCAGCGCAAGGTGCCGTCGTGGTCGACGGCGAAAATCACGTTACCCGACGCATGGACGTGGCGGAATCTTCTCCAACCGGCCCCGACTTGGTTGCCTGAATTGTCTACCCAGCCGGTGTGGCCCGATGGATCATGCTCGCCGTTTCCTCGGTAGCCGTACCAGCGCATCGTGCCCGTGGTGTCGACCGCAAGTACCTGGATAACGCCGCTCGGGCTTGCGGACGATGGGATCGCGAGCACACGGAGGAAGTTCTGGAAACCGTTGCCGATGACGTTGCCAGAGTTCGCCACCCAGCCGGCGTGGCCCGTGACATCGGACTCGCCGTTGCCAGAGTAGGAGTACCAGTACAGGTTTCCGTTCGGGTGCACGGCCATGATCACGCCTTCACCGCAACCAAGTAGGTGCAGCATGTGTCCGAAGCCTTGTCCGATCAGGTTCCCGGTATTGGGGTGCCAGCCCTGCTCCGATCCTGGATCGCCAACCTGCGCGCCGTGGCCGTTATAGCCGTCCCACTCGAGGTCGCCGTTGGTGGTGATTCCAAAGAAGATGCCCTCGTAACGCAACCCGCCGACGCCGTCCGTTCCGTTGCCGCCATGGAAGAGCAGACGGTGGCGACTGGTGCTGAGATGCTCGAGCTCGTCGCCCCACCGCACTTGTAGGCGGCCGTTACCAGGGTCGGCGACGGCGATCGAGGTGATCGTCTGCTCACCGTTCGCCCAGGTCAAGTGGGAGGTCTGTGTAGCCGGCGCCCAGACGCCGGAGCCCCCGGCGACGAGACTCGGCGGGGCCAGCGTGACAACACCGCCGTCGAACGGCCTTTGCACGTGCCAGATGACTGCACCGTCGCCACTGAACCCGGAGTCGAAGCGCTGTCCGGGTGCGTTCGGACGGCGGCGCTCGACGAGGAAGTACTCGTCAGCCGCGCGCGTATCGTCCCACAGCAGCAAGGCGCCGTCCGCGCCCTCCCAGATCTCCGCCGATCCCTGGTCGGCGAGGCGGAACATGCGTGGCTCGGCCCAGCCAAGCGCGAACTTGTGCCACATGTCCAGGTGCACGGTGTATTGATCATTTGAGGTGAACGAATACCCGCTCATCAGTGTCATGCCGTAGTTGCCCAGGGCGGTGTTGTACATGTCCAGCGTGCCAAGCGAAATGTGAGAGAGCTCGTGGGCGAGCTGGTAGAAGGGCGTGAAGGGCCCGCCTCCGGCCAGGCGGGTGCTCACTGTCATAGATACGGTGACCGACCCGACGTTGACGCTTACCTGCACTGGGCTGTGCGAGCTGTTGCCAGGCCACGCTTCGGGGAAGCTCTCGACCAGGAGAACGGACATCTCGTTCTGAGCGACTACGTGATCGGCGTCCTCGTCGATCCCGAAGAAGGACGCCGGCGACACCTCGGCTACCTTCTGCATGATTGCCGTACATCGAGCGAATGGGCCTGGATCAGCGCCGAGGGCGCCCATCTCCAGCGGTCCCACCACCCCAACCGAGTCAAACCAGAAGCGGCCATAGCTGTTCTCGCGGAAGTACTCGCGCAGGCTTGCCGGGTTCACCGGATTGTTCGTGGAGAAGGGCGGGGTCGGGTCGCCGAAGGCCAGCTCTTCGTAGTAGGCGTTAGTGTGAGCGGCACTGATCGGCGGGTGCTCTGTGTAGTCGACAAGGACAACGAGCAATCTTCGTCCGCCGGTTGCGGGTGTCCCCCCAACCGTCAGGGCGCCGTGGCCGAAGTCCGTGAGAGTGGGCGGTGAATGCATTACCTGGGGAGCGCTGATTGAGCATGCCGACGGTCAGTGCCCACTGAGTGTTACGGCCGTCAGTCATCACCGTCAAGTCAATCGGATAATTGTCTCTATATCCGGACTAGTGGAATAAATAGGACCCGTGCCGTCACTCTCCGACACGCTCTTCAGGTAGCTCACGCAGTGACCTCTCTCTGCCGGCCTGACGCTAACGGGCAGGCAATTGCGACGCTGTCACGGCGTCGAAAACCAGTCCCTGCACATACGGCCCGAGCAGCGAGGCGATCGCCTCGGCCGTCTCAGCCGGCTGGCCTTTGGGCAGCGCCGCGTAGCTGATCGCCAGTCGCACGAGGCATTCGCCGAGCATCTCTGCATCGCGGGTAGCCACGACGGGCCAGCTCGCGAGCAATACCTCGGTCAGCCGCGCGGCCGCCGTCTCCACGAGCGTCTCGCCGCGGGTCGTGAACAGCGCGATCAGCTCATCGGCGCCGTCGCCGGACACGATCGTGCTGACGAGCGGGTTCTCGGCGGCGACCGTCAGGAACAGCTCGAACGTGGCCTGCAGGGCTACGCGCGGATCCTCGGCGTTGGCGGCGATTGTGCTCTGCACGGCGTCGATGAAGTGCCCAGCTTCGCGCAGCACGAGCTCCTGCGCGAACTCGCCGCGCGAGCCGAACTCGTTGTAGACCGTCTGCCTGCTGACGCCGGCGGCGCGCGCGATGTCGCTCATCGTGATCTCCGACCACGGGCGCGAACCCAGCTCGCGGTTGGCGCCGTCGAGCAGCGTGTTGCGCAACAGATCGCGCGCGGCTACGGCGTAGGGCACCTGCGGCTCTGCGGCGGTCGCGCCAGTGCCCGCGCCGCCGTCGGCAGGCTCGCCGCGGACGCTCACGGCGAAGGCTCCTCGACCGGTTCGACCGGCTCGAAGTCGACCTTGTCGCGCACGCCGCAGTCGGGGCAGGCCCAGTCGTCGGGCACCTCGCTCCACGGTGTGCCGGCCGGGAAGCCCTCGCGCGGATGCCCGGCGTCCTCGTCGTAGACGTAGCCGCAGCCGGTGCAGCGGTAGGCGCTCACGCACTCGCCTCCAGCTTCCGGCGCCTGCGGGCGCTGATCCGCGGCTGCAGGTTGGCGCGGCTCACGTCACCCTCGTAGTGCTCGAGCACGCGGCGGTCCATGATCCGTCGCCACAGCGGCGGGATCACGGCGGTGAGGATCATCCCGGCATAGCCCGTCGGCAGCTGAGGCGCCTGCTCGACGTGGCGCAGCGCCTGGTAGCGGCGGACGGGGTTGGCGTGGTGGTCGGAGTGGCGCTGCAGGTGGTAGAGCAAGACGTTGGAGGCCGTGTTGTTGGAGTTCCAGCTGTGCTCGGGCTGCGTGCGCTCATAGCGCCCATCCTCGCGGCGCTGGCGCAAGAGCCCGTAGTGCTCCAGGTAGTTGACGACCTCGAGCAGGGAGAAGCCGAGCACGGCCTGGATCACGAGGTAGGGCAGCACGACGAGGCCGAACACGGCGACGAGCGCGCCGAACAGCACGACGGTCATGGCCCAGGCGCTGAGGATGTCGTTGCGCGGCGTCCACATCGAGCTCTCGAGCCGTCCCAGGCGGACGCGCTCGAGCTCCCAGGCAGAGCGCAGGCTGCCGCTCACGGTCCGCGGCCAGAAGCGATAGAAGCTCTCGCCGAGGCGCGAGCTGGCGGGGTCCTCGGGCGTGGCCACGCGCACGTGATGGCCGCGGTTGTGCTCGATGAAGAAGTGCCCGTAGCCGCTCTGCGCGAGCGCGACCTTGCTCAGCCGGCGCTCGAGGCTTGCGCGCTTGTGCCCGAGCTCGTGGGCCGTGTTGATCGCGATCCCGGAGACCATCGCCACGGTCAGCGCGAGGCCGATCGACTCGAGCACCGAGAGGTCGCCGTAGGACCACTCCCAGCAGGCGAAGATCAGCCCGGCGTACTGCACGGGGATGTAGGCGTAGGTGCACCAGCGGTAATAGCGATCCTGCTCGAGCGCCTTGATCACCGACTCGGGCGGGTTGCGGGCGTCGAGCCCGACCAGCAGATCGAGCAGCGGGAAGATGCCGAACACGAGTACGGGTCCGTAGAACCAGAAGATCCCTAGACCGGTCAGTTCCACGAGTCCCCAAGCGAGGAAGGGCAGCGTGGGCACGACGAGGCCGAGCAGCCAGAAGTAGCGCTTCGGGTCCCGCCAGGAGACGGACTCCTCACTACCGATGTGCTCGACGCTCGCCTCTGCGATCGGCGCGCTCGTCGTTGCTGTAGGCGCTGACATGAGGTGGCTTCCTCCTGCGTTCGGGTGCCGTCCAGGCTACTTTACACCAAAGTGCCTACCTGTCAAGAAGAGCGACATCAATATTTAATTTGACAAGAAGATCCCAGGGCCGAGTGGCGGCGTCGGAGAGGTTCGAGCGCGGTGCGCTCTGTCCACGCGCTCTCTACGCAGGTCTCGTTCCTGCGAGTCAGCCTAGGCGGCCGCGCGCGACTGCGGCGCGACGAAGGATGCCTGCTGGCCGTCGGCGCTGCTGACGACGCGGTTTCGACCGGCCCGCTTGGCTTCGTACAGGGCGTCGTCGGCGGCCTTGAACAGCGACTCGTACTCCATCTGCTCGCCGGCGGCGACGCTGACGCCGATCGAGACGGTGATCGCGACGCCGGCCGGGGCGGCCTGCTCGAGCGCGCCGCGCAGGCGCTCGGCGACCCCGCAGCCGGCGGCGCTGTCGACGCCGGGGAGCACGACGAGGAACTCCTCGCCGCCGAGCCGGTAGACGAGCTCGAAGGAGTGCAGGCGCTTGCGCAGCTGATAGGCCGTGTCGCGCAGCACGGCGTCGCCGCGGTCGTGCCCGTGCTCGTCGTTGACGGCCTTGAAGTTGTCGATGTCGAACAGCAGCAGGCAGACAGGCTGGCGGGTCATCCGCGCCTGGTGGCTGAGCTCGGCGAAGCGGGGGATCAGCGCGTTGCGGTTGAACAGCCCGGTCAGCGGGTCGATGATCGCCTCGTCGCGGTGGTGCAGCTCGGCGGCCTGCAGCGCCCACACGATCGCGACGATGCCGGCGAGCAGCGCGAGCGTGGCGACGAGCGTGGCCGGGTCGTCGATCGTCCACTGTGGGTGCACGCCCAACGTGCTCGCGAGCACGATCGCGACGGTCAGCGCGAGCGCGCCGAGCACGACCTGCAGGCGAAAACGAGCGGCGACCATCGCCACGGGCAGCGCCATCCACGGCAGCACTGGGCTGCGCGGGCCGCCGCTGAGCGCCACGCCGACGCCGATCAGCAGCATCGTGATCACGATCGCCCACGCGCTGACGCGCTCGGGGTGGGCGCTCGCGTCGATCCGGCGCTCGACGTTGAGGAAGTTCAGCCCGGACAGGCCAAACAGCAGCAGTGGCCACCAGCCGACCCACGGCGCTGCGATCAGCAGCGCTACACCGACGGCGCCCGAGCCGATCATGCGGATCCGGCGCACGCGCGCGCTCGCGTCGACGACTCGTGCGCGGTCGAGCTCGGTGGGGCAGAGCCATGAGGACCTTGCCATGCCACGCGCTTCGGTCTTCGTCGCGAGGGCCTTTAGGATGGGCTGTCTCCGAGTGCTCCCGACAGTTGGGGGCTCGATAGCTCTTTGAGGTTTGGACGGGCTCCCCGCTCGGGGAACCCGTCCGCGCCTCGGCTCAGGCTGCCTCCTTCACCGCCAAGTGAAGAGAGAGGTTGAGCCTGATGACCAAGGATGACGTGCTGTTCGGCTACCGCCGGCAGTTATTCGCGGAGGCAGCGAGGACGAGCGTCTCGGCAGCCTGCAGGACGTTCGGGGTGCACCGCTCCACCTACTACCACTGGAAGCGCCAGGTCGACCGCCACGGCCTTGAGATGCTGCGTCCCAGAGAGCGCCGCCGCCCGCAGATGCCCAACCAGATGCCGAAGATGATCGAGGAGCGGATCGTGTCCTTCTCGATCGCGCACCCGGGGCTCGGGCCCAGACGCGTCGCCTCGGAGCTGGCCAGGGAGAAGTGGGGCGCGATCGTGGTCTCACCGAACGGCGTGTGGAAGGTGCTCTGCCGTCACGGGCTGAACACCCGTGCCAAGCGCCTCGGCCTGATCGCGGGCTACGCCGCGCCCTATGAGCCGCCCCGAGATCCCCTCCCAGAGCAGCACATCGACGTGCAGCGGCCCGGTGAGCTGGTTGGGATCGACTGCTTCTACGTCGGGCGCCTGCGAGGCACCGAGGGCGCGATCTGGCAGCTCACCGCGATCGACATCGCCTCCTCCTACGCGTGGGCGGAGCTCGTGGTCTGCAAGCAAGGCAACCCCACCGCAGCGCAGACCTCAAAGCTCGCGCAGCGCGTCGCCAGGGAGCTGAAGGTCGCGGACTGGCGTCTGGAGAGGATGCTCAGCGACAACGGCAACGAGTTCAAGGGCGACTTCACGAGCACCCTCGACGCGTTGAAGGTGTGCCATACCCGCATTCACGCAGGACGCCCACAGACCAACGGACACGTCGAGGCGCTGCACAAGACGATCCTCGATGAGTGCTGGAGACCAGCGTTCGCCCGTTACCTCTATCCCCGCTACACCGGGCTGAAACGCGAGCTCGATACCTACCTGCGCTTTTACAACAACGACCGCGTGCACCACGGCCGCCTCACATGCGGACGCATCCCCGCAGACATCGTCTACCGTGCCCGAAAGATGGAGGCCAGATGAGCCGCACCTGTCGGCACATCTTGGAGGCTGCCCACTTTAGGACTTATCGGCATAGAAGACATTTGTCCTCACAAAAACCGATTTTCGGAATTTGGCCACGGATTGGCAGCTAGAAGAAACGCCCCGCCCAGGGCCGCGGGCCGCGCTCTCGTACGCTTAGCCCATGTACAAGTCGACCCCGCCGAGCATCGGCGAGCTGCTGCAGTCTCGCGCCGGCGAGGAGATGTCGCTCAACGACAGCTACCTGAACCCGCAGATGGGGCGGATCCTGCGCACGCTCGGCTTCGACAAGTCCTGGCGCGGGGGCGAGGGGGCGCACCTGATCGACGAGCACGGCGAGCGCTACCTCGACCTGTTCGGCGGCTACGGCGTGTTCGCGATCGGCCGCAACCACCCCGAGGCGATCGCTGCCGTGCAAGATGTGATGGCGGCGGGGACGGCCAACCTGCCCCAGCTCGGGGTGACGCTGCTGAGCGGCGTGCTCGCCGAGCAGCTGCTCGCGCGCGCCCCGGGCAGCGTGGCGGCGATGGTGCCGGCCAACTCGGGCACGGAGGCCGTCGAGGCAGCGATCAAGATCTCGCGCGCGGCGACAAAACGCCCGCGCATCCTCTACGCCGACCACGCCTTCCACGGGCTCACGCTCGGCTCGCTGTCGATCAACGGCAACGCCGAGTTCACCGAGGGCTTCGGGCCGCTCCTGCCCGGCTGCGACCCGGTCCCGTTCGGCGACGCCGACGCCCTCGAGCGCGAGCTGGCGCGCGGCGACGTGGCGGCGCTGATCGTCGAGCCGGTGCAGGGCAAGGGCGTCAACCTGCCCCCGCCCGACTACCTGCAGCGTGCGCAGTCCCTGTGCCGGGCGGCGGAGACGCTGTTCGTGTGCGACGAGGTGCAGACCGGCATCGGGCGCACTGGGCGCTTCCTCGCGCTCGAGCATTGGGGTCTCGAGCCGGACATGGTCTGCCTGGCCAAGGCACTGTCGGGCGGGCTCGTGCCGATCGGCGCCGTACTCGTCTCGCGCAAGGCCTTCGAGACGGTCTTCGACGGGATGGAGCGCGCCGTGCGCCACGGCTCGACGTTCGGCGGCAACGACCTGGCGGCGGCGGCCGCGTTGGCGACCCTGCGCGTGCTCGACGACGAGCAGCTCGTGCAGCGCAGCGAGCGTATGGGTGCGCTGCTGCTGGAGCTGACGCACCCGTTGGTCGACCGCTATGAGGTCGTCAGCGACGTGCGCGGGCTCGGCCTGATCTGGGCGATCGAGTTCGGTCCGCCGTCAGGGCGCGTGGGACGTGCGTTGTGGGAAACGGTCGAGCGCCGGCAGGCGGGCCTGTTCAGCCAGCTGATCACGGTGCCCCTGTTCCACGAGCACCGGATTCTCTGCCAGGTGGCGGGACACCGCATGAACACGATCAAGGCGCTGCCGGCGCTGGTCGTTGAGGAGCAGGAGATTCGCCGCTTTGCGGCCGCCCTCGAGCAGACCGTGGCGGCGGCCGAGCGCTACCCCGCCGCGCTCGCCCGCTTCGGCGCGCGCACGGGCCTCAGGGCCGCGCGCGTACGCCGCTAGCCTTACCCGCCGTGCCTACAGCCAGAGATGACATCCGCAACGTGGCGATCGTCGCCCACGTCGACCATGGCAAGACGACGCTGGTCGACGCGATGCTGTGGCAGTCGGGCGCCTTCCGCGTCGGTCAGGACGTGGCCACGCGCGTGCTCGACTCGATGGACCTAGAGCGCGAGAAGGGCATCACGATCCTCGCCAAGAACACCTCGCTGCGCTACCGCGACGTCAAGCTGAACATCATCGACACGCCGGGCCACGCCGACTTCGGCGGCGAGGTCGAGCGCGGGCTGACGATGGTCGACGGCGTGCTGCTGCTGGTCGACGCCTCCGAGGGGCCGCTGCCGCAGACGCGCTTCGTGCTGCGCAAGGCGCTCGAGTCGAAGCTGCCGGTGATCCTCGTGGTCAACAAGGTCGACCGCCCGGACGCGCGCGTGGCCGAAGTCGTCGACGAGGTCTACGAGCTGTTCCTCGACCTCGACGCCGACGAGCAGCAGATCGACTTCCCGATCGTCTACTGCAACGCCAAGGCCGGCGTGGCCTCGCTGCACTACGAGCCGGGCAAGGCGCTTGAGGGCGAGACGCTCGCGCCGCTGCTCGACCTGCTGCTCGAGCACATCCCGGCGCCGACGTATGAGCCCGATCACCCGCTGCAGGCGCTCGTGACGAACCTCGACGCCTCACCCTACGTCGGGCGTCTGGCGATCTGCCGCGTGCGCAACGGCACGATCAAGAAGGGTCAGCAGATCGCGTGGTGCCGCGCCGACGGGTCGATCCGCAAAGTGACGGTGGCCGAGCTGTACGTGACCGACGCGCTCGATCGCGTCGATGCGCCGGAGGCGGGGCCGGGGGAGATCATCGCCGTGGCGGGGATCGCCGAGGTGACGATCGGCGAGACGCTGGCCGATCTCGATGACCCGCGCCCGCTGCCGGTGATCAGCGTTGACGAGCCGGCGATGTCGATCACGCTCGGCGTCAACACCTCGCCGCTGGCGGGCAAAGGCGGCGACAAGCTGACGGCACGCCAGATCGAGGCGCGCCTGGAGCAGGAGCTGATCGGCAACGTCTCGCTGCGCGTGGCGCCGACGGCGCGCCCGGACACCTACGAGGTGCAGGGCCGGGGCGAGTTGCAACTGGCGATCCTCGTCGAGATGATGCGCCGCGAGGGCTTTGAGCTGACGGTCGGCCAGCCGCACGTGGTCGAGCGCGAGCTCGACGGCGTCCGTCACGAGCCGGTCGAGCTGCTGTCGGTCGACGTGCCGGAGGAGCACGTCGGCACGGTCACGCAGTTGTTGGCGGCGCGCAAGGGGCGCATGGAGCACATGACCAACCACGGCACGGGCTGGGTGCGGATGGACTACCTCGTGCCGGCGCGCGGGCTGATCGGCTTTCGCACGGAGTTCCTCACCGAGACGCGCGGCACGGGGATCATGCACCACGTATTCGACCGCTGGGAGCCGTGGGCGGGGGAGCTCTTGACGCGCAACTCGGGCGTGCTCGTGGCCGACCGCAACGGCGCCACCGTGACCTTCTCGCTGTTCACGCTGCAAGAGCGGGGATCTTTGTTTGTGGGGCCCGGCGAGGAGGTATATGAAGGGATGATCATCGGTGAGAACTCGCGTTCGGAGGATCTCGATGTCAACCCGGTCAAGGAGAAGCACCTGACGAACATGCGCTCGTCGACCTCGGACGTGCTCGTGCGCCTGGATGCGCACCGCAAACTGACGCTCGACGAAGCGCTCGAGTTCGTGCGCGAGGACGAGGCGGTCGAGGTTACGCCGGACTCGGTGCGCATGCGCAAGGTCGTGCTGTCGAAGGTCGACCGGCTGAAGACGGCGAGGCAAGCGCGCAAATGAGCGTGCCGCCTGGCGCCGGCGCCGGGGCGGAAGGGCAGGCGCGCGAGATCCGCCTGCGGGGGCTGGTCAAGTCGTTCAAGGGCCCGCACGGCCCGATCGAGGCGGTGCGCGGCGTGGACATCGAGATCGCGATCGGCGAAACCGTCGCGCTGCTCGGGCCCAACGGCGCGGGCAAGTCGACGACGATCGACATGCTGCTTGGCCTGCTCGCACCGGACGCGGGCAGCGTGTCGGTGTTCGGGCGCTCGCCTTCGGATGCCGTGGCTGCGGGCGCGGTCGGCGCGATGCTGCAGACGGGGTCGCTGATCCGCGACCTGACGGTACGCGAGCTGATCAGCATGATGGCCGCGCTGTACCCCGATCCGCTGGGCATCGAGGAGGTGCTCGAGCTGACGGGCACGGGCGAGTTCGCAAGCCAGCGCACGCAGAAGCTCTCGGGTGGGCAGACCCAGCGCGTGCGCGCGGCGGTCGCGCTCGTCTCGAACCCGGAGCTGCTCGTGCTCGACGAGCCGACGGTCGCGCTCGACGTCGAGGGGCGCAACGCGTTCTGGCGCGTGATGCGCGAGTTCGCGGCGCGCGGCAAGACGATCCTGTTCGCGACGCACTACCTCGAGGAGGCCGACGCGTACGCCGACCGCGCCGTGCTGATGGCGCACGGCCGGCTCGTCGCGGACGGCCCGACGAATGAGATCAAGGCGATGGTCGGCTCGCGCACGATCCGCGCGACGCTGCCGGGCGCCGAGCTGGACGCGCTCGCGCAGCTGCCCGGGGTGAGCGGCGCGGAGCGCCGCGGCGAGGCCGTCATGCTCGCGTGCGCGGACTCCGATGAGGCGATCCGCGCGCTGCTTGCGGCCTACCCGCAGGCGCGCGACATCGAGATCAATGCGGCCGGCCTTGAGGAGGCGTTCCTCCAGCTGACCGGCGAGGAGGCGCCCGGCGCATCCAGCATGCCCGGTGCGCCCAGCGCGGGCAACGGCGCGGCGGGCGGCGCCCCGGGTGACGGCGCGGCGATCGGAGCGCGGACACCGTGACGGGCGCGCTCACATACACGCGCTACGAGCTTCTGCGCACGTTTCGCAACCGCCGCTTCTTCCTGCTCTCGCTCGGCTTCCCGCTGATCCTGTACTTCGTGATCGCGGGCCCCAACCGCCACGAGCACAACCTGGCGGGTACGGGCGTGTCGCTGCCGCTGTACTTCATGGTCGGGCTGGCCTCGTTCGGCACGATGAGCGCGATGCTCTCCTCGGGCGCGCGGATCGCGGCGGAGCGGGCGGTCGGCTGGAATCGCCAGCTGCGGATCAGCCCGCTCTCGCCACACGCGTACTTCCGCGCGAAGGTAATTACGGCGTATGCGATGGCGCTGCTCAGCATTGCGGTGCTGTACCTGGCGGGCGCATCGCTCGGCGTCAGCCTGCCGGCGCGCGAGTGGTTGGAGATGACGGGCTTGATGCTCGTCGGGCTGATCCCGTTCGCGGCGCTGGGCATCACGCTCGGGCATATGCTCACGCCGGACTCGATCGGGCCGGCGATGGGCGGCGGGGTCTCGCTGTTTGCGCTGCTCGGCGGCACTTGGTTCCCGCTCGGCAGTCACGGCTTCCTGCACGACTTGGCGCAGTACATCCCGTCGTACTGGCTCGTGCAGGCCAGCCACGTGGCACTCGGCGGCGCGGCCTGGGGCGGCATGGGCTGGGCTGTGATCGCTGGGTGGACGGCGGTGTTCAGCGCGCTCGCGGTGCGTGCGTACAGGCGCGACACCGGGCGCGTGTAGCGCTTGCCTTCGGACGCTTGACACAAAGAGAACAAGCTGCCCGGCGTGCGACACGCGCGGCGCGCAAGCATTAGGGTACGCGCCGGTGATCGGAGCGACGACAGCCCTGACGCGCGCCGCGCTGACCGTGCTGCTGGCCTTCACCCTGGGCCTCTGCGGGCTGCTCGGCGGCGTGGCGGTGGCTGAAGAAAGCGCGATCGTCTACGCGCACGAGAGCGAAGCCGACTTCGCCAAGCAGCTGGCGGGCAAGGAAGTCAAGTCGGTGATCATCAACAAGCGGCTGCGCACGATGCGTGTGACGCTCGCCGACGGCAGGCACGTGCTTGCGAGCTACCCAAAGAAACAGGAGCCGCAGACGGAGTCACGCCTGCGAGCGCGCGGCGTGACGGTCACGGTGCTCTCCAAACACGAAGCCGAAAAAGAGGCGGGGCCGAAGAAGACGCACCACAAAATCCGCTACATCGTCGGCGGCGTGGTGATCCTCGTGATCCTGATCGCCGGCGCGGTGCTGCTGGTCAACCGCCGTCGTCGTCGCGACTGAGTCTTCCTTTCAGCAGATTGACAAGCAGGCGTATATACGCCGTATATACCATGGCTATCGCAAGCCAATTTCAGCAATGCAACCGCCGCCGCGATCTCGCGGAGCGACCGTGCTCGGCGATGTGAATCGCGCCGCGCACGTCGTGGGCGAGCAGCTCGACCATGTCGCGCGAGAAGTTCTCCTTGACGACCATCCGCAGCACGTTGATGTGCTCGGCGTTGGGTGGCAGCGTGTAGGCGGGCACGATCCAGCCGCGCTCGCGCAACAGCTGTGAGATCAGCGTCAGGTCGATTCGCTCGGGGTCCTCGGCGCGCACGACGACGATCGGGAAGCGGGTGGGGTCGTTGAACAACGTCAACCCGTCGATCGCGCCGAGGCGCTCGGCGAGTGCGCCGGCGTTGGCGAGCACGCCGGCGACAATCTGCTCGTAACCCTCGCGGCCGAGGCGCAGGAAGGCGAAGTACTGCAGCAGCACGGAGTTGGAGGGGCGCGAGAAGTTGAGCGAGTAGTTGGGCATGTCGCCGCCGAGGTAGTTGATGTGGAAGACGAGATCCTCGGGCAGGTCGGAGGCTTCGCGGAAGACGACGGTGCCCATGCCGGGGTAGACGAGCCCGAACTTGTGGTTTGAGACGTTGATCGAGCGCACGTGGGGCAGGCGGAAGTCCCACTCCAGGGCGGGCTCGGAGAAGGGCGAGAGAAAGCCGCCGCTGGCGGCGTCTACGTGCAGCGGGATGCGCCGGCCCTGCTCGGACTCGACGCGGCCGAGCAGCGCGTCGATCGAGGCGAGGTCGTCCATCTGCCCGGTGAAGGTGGTGCCGAGCACGCCGGCGACGGCGATCGTGCGCTCGTCGAGCAGCGGCTGCACCTGCTCGGCGCCGATCACATAGCGGCCCTCCTCCATCGGCACGAGCCGGGCCTCAACCTCGAAGTAGCGCGTGAACTTCTCCCAGCAGGTGTGCACGTCGGCGCCCATCACCATGTTGGGGCGGTCGGCGGGCTTGCCTTCGGCCTCGCGCCGCAGCTGCCAAGCGCGCTTGTGGGCGAGCATCGCGAGCATGATCGCCTCGGAGGAGCCGATCGTGGCGGTGCCGGTCGACTGCGACCCGGCGGGGGCGTGGAACAGGCGGCCGATCATCGAGACGACGCGGCGATGGATCACCTCGGTCTGCGGGTACTCGTCCTCGTCGATCAGGTTCTTGGCGAGCGTCTCGGCGGCGAGCAGGTCGGCCTGCGGCTCCATCCAGCTGGTCACGAACGAGGCCAGGTTGAGCGCCGGGTTACCGTCGAGGTTGAGCTCGTCGTGTACGAGCTGGTAGGCGGCATTGGCGCTCATGCCCTGCTTGGGCAGGCGGTACTTGGGGATCTCGTGCGAGAACGAGCGCGCGGCGTAGGTCGGAGAGACGGTCTCCTCGGAGTCGAGCTCGAGCTTATGCATAGACCCCGGTATTCGGGGCAAGCGCGGAGGGTCATCTTTATTTTTAATAGAAATCAATAACGAGAATCAGTCTTGATATTGTCGTGGCGATGAGTGGAGCCCCGGCGCTGCAGCTCGACGGCGCGGCAGTGCGCATCGGGCGCAGGACGATCTGGAGCGAGCTGTCGATGTCGATCCGCGACGGCGAGTTCGTCGCGCTGCTAGGGGCCAACGGCTCGGGCAAGTCGACGCTGCTGAAGGCCGTACTCGGCGCGCTGCCCTTGTCGGCAGGGCGGATTGCGGTGCTCGGCGGACCGCCGGGCGCAGCGGGCGCGGCGATCGGCTATCTGCCCCAGCGGCGCTCGTTCTCGGCGGGCACGCGGCTGCGGGGCGTCGATCTCGTGCGCCTCGGGCTCGACGGCGACCGCTGGGGGTTGCCGCTGCCGGGGCTGTGGGGCGGGCCGCTCGAGCGCAGAAACGCGGCCCGCGCGCGGGTGGCCGAGACGATCGAGCTGGTCGGCGCGAGCGCCTACGCGCAGCGGCCGATCGGCGAGCTCTCGGGCGGCGAGCAGCAGCGCCTGTTGATCGCCCAGGCGCTTGTGCGTCGCCCGCGCCTGCTGCTGCTCGATGAGCCGCTCGACAGCCTCGACCTGCCCAACCAGGCCTCGGTGGCGGCGCTCGTGGCCGACGTCTGCCGCACGGCTGGTGTCGCCACGCTGCTGGTCGCGCACGATGTAAACCCGCTGCTCGCCTATCTCGATCGCGTCGTCTACCTGGCCGCCGGGCACGCCGTCGAGGGTCCTGTGGCGGAGGTGATCACGACGGAGGCGCTGAGCGGGCTGTACGGCGTGCCGGTCGAGGTGCTGCGTGCCTCCGACGGGCGGCTCGTGGTTGTCGGCCAGCCGGAGGCGCCGGCGCATCACCACGATCGCCACGAGCACGACCACGCGCACGTCCATGGCTGACGCGGTCAACCCGACGCTGACGTGGAACGTCGTGCACGACGTCGGCGAGCTGCTCGAATACCACTTCATGCTCAACGCGCTGCTGGCGGGCAGCGTGGTCGCGGTGATGGCTGGGATCGTCGGCTGGGTGATGGTGCTGCGCGGTGAGGCCTTCGCGGGGCATACGCTCTCGATGATGGCCTTCCCGGGCGCCGCGGCGGCGGCGCTGGTGGGGATACCGGGCGCATGGGGCTACTTCCTCTTCTGCGGCGCCGGGGCAGGCGCGATCGCGCGCATCTCGGGCTCGGAGCGCTTCTCCTGGAGCGAGCAGTCGGCGGGAATCGGCGCTGTGCAGGCGCTGGCGCTGGCGCTCGGCTTCCTCTTCGTCAGCCTGTACGGCGGCGTGCTCGACGACCTGGAGAGCCTGCTGTTCGGGGATCTGCTGGGCGTGAGCGACGGCCAGGTGCTGGTGCTGACCATCGTCGCCGTCATCGCGCTGGCGGCACTGGCGGCGCTGGCACGGCCGCTGCTGTTCGCCTCGGTCGACCCGGGCGTGGCGGCGGCGCGTGGCGTGCCGGTGCGGCTGCTCTCGCTGGCCTTCCTGCTGCTGCTCGGCCTGACGGTCGGCGCGACGAGCCAGATCACGGGCGTGCTGCTCGTGTTCGCGCTGCTCGTCGCCCCGGCGGCGAGTGCGCAGGCGCTGACGGCGCGTCCGCCGGCGAGCTTGGCCCTCACGGTCGCGCTGGGGCTGCTTGTCGTCTGGCTCGGCCTGGGAATTGCCTACTTCTCGATCTATCCGGCGGGCTTCTTCGTCGCGACGGTCGCCTTTGCCGTGTACGTGCTCGCGCGCGTGATCGCGGCGACGCGCGCGCGGTTGCACGGGACGGTGGCGGAGGGATCGGGCGGCGCGGGCCCGAGCGTCGCGGCGGGCGAGCCGCGCGGCGTGATCGCCTGATGCTTGGCCAGGAGTTCATGCGCAACGCGTTGCTGGCGGGCACGTTCGTGGCGCTGGCATGCGGCGTGAGCGGCTGGTTCGTCGTGCTGCGTGGCCAGGTGTTCGCGGGCGATGCGCTCAGCCACGTGGCCTTCCCTGGCGCCCTCGCGGCAGCAGCGGCGGGCGTCGACCAGCGGATCGGGCTGTTCGTGGCGACGATCGCGGCGGGCGCGGCGATCGGCATGCTCGGGCGCGGCATGCTCGGCGGCGGACGCGGGGCAGGCTCGCATGATCGTGTGGGCGACGGTGCGGGGGGAGCGGACGGGGCGGCGCAGGACACGGCGATCGGCATCGCATTCACGTTCATCCTCGGCCTCGGCGTGTTCTTCCTGGCGCTGGCCGGCATGAGCGCGGCGGGAGCGTCGGGCGTCGTGGGCGCGCACACGCTGTTCGGCTCGATCTTCGGCCTGAGCGCAGGCGAAGCGCGGCTGGCGGCGGCGATCGGGCTCGGCGCGGTGCTGGCGACGGCGGCGATCGCGCGCCCGCTGCTGTTCTCCTCAGTCGCGCCCGACGTGGCGGCGGCGCGTGGCGTGCCGACGCGGCTGTTGGCGATCGCCTTCGTCGCGCTGCTCGGCGTGGTCGCGGCCGAGGCGACGCAGGCCGTCGGTGCGCTCTTGCTGCTCGGACTGCTGGCGGCACCGGCGGCCGCAGCGCATCGCCTCACCCGCAAGCCGTTCGCGGGCGTCGCGCTCGCAGGGCTGCTGGCGGTGGCGGCGACGTGGGGCGGGCTGGTGCTCGCCTACGAGATCCCGTCGCTGCCGCCGTCGACGGCGATCGTGGCGCTGGCCGTGGGCACGTACGGCGTGGCGGCGCTGCTGAGCGGCCGGCCCCACAGGTAGGCGCAGATGCAGCCGAGCGCGAACACGGCGACGACGAGCAGCACGGGTCCGGAGTCCTCGCTGAGTGTGCCGACTACGCCTGCGGTCAGCCCGCCGCTGAACGCGGCCACCCAGGCGGGGTCGCCACCGACGGGCGCGAGCAGCCGCTCGCGCAGGCGCACGCCTGCCACGGCGCAGGCGATCACGAGCGCGGTGGCGAACGGCATGGCGTGGTTCTTCAGCTCGCGCCAGGCGGCGGTGTAGCGGCGCACGATCACGTCGCGCAGGTCGCCGGCGGAGCGTGCGTGCAGGATGCTGCCGGTGTAGTGACCCGACCCATGCGCCGTGGCGAGGTCGATCGCGGCGAGCAGGACAAGTGCGAGCAGGGGGGCGCAGAGGACGAGCAGCACGCGCCGGCGCGAGAAGCTGCCGGGCAGCAGCACGATCGTGGCGCCGGCGGCGCCGGCGCTGACGAGGATCACGCCGCCGACGCCTGCGCCGATCCGCGCGGAGCCCTCGATCGCGGCGAGCACGACACCGGCGCCGGCCATCGCGAGCGCGGCGCGGCGCGAGCGCACGGCGGGATATAGAGCGCCGGCGACAGCGGCGAGCACGAGCACGGCGAGGCCGGACTTGAGCTCGTTGCCGAAGCCGTAGAAGCGCGCGCCGATGATCGGGTTGGGCCCGAGCAGCGAGCGCATCAATAGCTGCGTGCCGGCGAGCGCGTCGATTGCGAGCGCGAGCACGGACACGACGGCGGGCGTAAGCGGCGCGCGTGGCCACGGCAGCAGCACGTCGCTGAGCGCGGCCAGCGCGAAGCAGAGCAGCGCGATAGCGGCGTACTCGACGCCCGCGCCGGGTTCGATGGCGGCGGTGATGAGCACGGCTGTGGGCGCCCACAGCACGGCGAGACCGCCCACGCGCAACGTCCATGCACTGGCGGCACGGGCGCGCCCGGCGGCGCGTGCACCACGGGCAGTCGCGCCGAGCAGCGTGGCCGCGAGCAGCAGCGCGGCCCACACGCTCAGGAGCACGCCGAGCGCCTTCAGTCGTCGCCCGCCGACGACGTGCAGGCGCGCCATCAGCGAGCGCAGGCCGGCCGAGTCGAGCGTGCCGTCGGTTTCGATCCGCTCGCCGCGCATTTCGTCGGGGACGGGCAGGCCGAGGAAGTCGAGCGTCGTCGGCGCGATGTCGATCGCGGAGAGCAGCCCACGCTGGTTGGTCGTATGGGAGCTGAGCGCATGCCCGCCCCCGTCGGGCAGACCGGCGATACCGGTCCACAGCAGCTCGTGGCCGTGCCCGTCGGAGGCGCGCTCGACGGCGATCAGCAGCTCCCCGGCCGGGCGCGCCGCGGCGAGTGCGTGCAGGTCGGCGATACCGGTGGCGCCGCCCGGCAGGTCGGCCACGATGAGCCGACGCTGGGTGCGCAGGGCGGCGATCCGCGCGAGCAGCGTGGCGGAGCTGCCGAGCGATACGGAGGCGATGCGGCCCCGGCGGTCGGCGGCGGCCAGTGCGTCGGCGTTCGGCGCTTCGCCCGCAGCCGGGTGCCCAGTGGCCCCGGCATATCCGACTCCACCGGCGAGCGAGCCGGCGAGCAGGCCGGGCCGCAGCAACTGTGGGGCGTCGTCGGCACGGCGCAGGGCCATCTGCCACCCGGCGATGCTTCCGCTGCCGCCGCGCGTCAACAGCGAGAGCGGCGGCGGGTGGGACGGGCTGTAGGCGGAAGAGGCGATCCTCGCGCCCTGGCCGATGTCGAGCAGCATCTGCTCGCGCAGATAGGCGCCCTGCGTGGCAGACATGATCCCGACCGACATACCGGACACGCCGGCCAAGGTGCGCTCGCCGGCAGGCACGAAGGCAAGCACGACGGACCTGCCGACGCGCTCACGCGCTTGCCTGAATTCACCCACCCCGGATCGTTCGCCTGCCGCGGATCGTGCGCCGGGTTCGGCGCCGGCGGCTTCACTCGCCTGGATCTTCGGTGCAGGCGGCGGCTTGGCGACGCCCATCGCGAGCGCGCCGGCGGGCGTCGCGGCGAGCTGCCCTGCCACGCCTGCGGCGGCAAGGCACAGGGCGGGCAGTCCAGCGAGCAGCCTGCCCGGGGCGATTGCCCTCAGCCCTCGGCTCCTTCTGTGGCGACTTCGGCCCTGGCGCGTCGCGCGCCGGGCGTACCGGCGGCTGAGCCGCGCTCCGCCGCCGCCTGTGCCGGCAACACCGTGCCCTCGACGTTCAGATGGGGCAGGATCCGGTCGAGCCACGCGGGGATCGACCACGTGCGCCGGCCGATCAGGTGCAGCACGGCTGGTAGCAGCAGGCAGCGGATCACGAGCGCGTCGAGCAGCACGGCGCTCGCCAGGCTGAGGCCGAACTCCTTGATCACGCGATCTTCGCCAAGCATGAACGAGAGGAATACGCAGACCATGATCGCCGCGGCGGCGGTCACCACCCGTCCGGTCAGCGCGAGCCCTTCGGCGACGGCGCGGGGATTGTCGCGCGTGTGCGCCCAGCGCTCGTGGATGCGCGAGACGAGGAACACCTCGTAGTCCATCGACAGGCCGAAGACGATCGCGAACAGCATCACCGGGATGAACGACTCGATCGGTCCGTCGGTAACCCCGATCAGGCCGCCGAGCCAGCCCCACTGGAAGATCGCGACGATCACGCCGAGCGCCGCACCGATGCTGAGCAGGTTCATCACGGCCGCCTGCAGCGGAATCACGAGCGAGCGGAACACGACCAGCAGCAGCAACGCAGAGAGCAGCACAACAACGCCGATGAACAGCGGCAGCTTCTGCCCGAGCACTTTCGCGAAGTCGACCGATCCGGCCGTGACGCCGCCGACGTAGACGCGCGCTCCCGTCGCCGCCGCGACGAGCGGCACCACGTGGTCGCGCAGCCGTTCGACGAGCTGCGTCGTGGCGAGCGCCTGCGGCGAGGAGCTGGGATAGACCGTGATCGTCGCGACGTTGCCCGTCGGGTTGAGCTTTGCCGGCGCAACCGACGCGACGCCGCGCGCGGTGGCGATTGCTGACGCGATGCGGTCGGCCGGCGCCTGCCCGCCGGGAACCTTCGCGGCGACGAGCAATGGGCCGTTGAAGCCTTGGCCGAAGCCTTCGGCGAGCAGCCCGTATGCACGGTGCGTGGTCTGGTTGGGGGGATCGTTGGAAGCGTCGCTCGAGCCGAGCCGCAGTGCGGTGGCGGGTGCGGCGATCGCCAGCATGACGACGGTCGAGACGATCGCGATCGCGCGCGGGCGGCGCTCGACGAACATGCTCCAGCGCAGCCACGCGCCGCCGCCGACGACGCTCGCGGCCGGTGCGCCTGCGCCCGCCGGCGAGGTGCCGGCGGCGCTCTGCTCGCGCTCAGCACGCCGCCGCGCGCGGCGGCTGGGTCGCGTCAGCCGCTTACCGGCGAACGTCAGCATCGCGGGCAGCAGCGTGAGCGAGGCGGCCATCACGAGCAGTACCCCGATCGACGCCGAGATCGCGACGCCGTAGAGGAAGTCGACGCCGAGCAGCATCATCCCCAGCAGCGCGATCACGACCGTGCAGCCGGCGAACAGGATCGCGCGCCCGGCGGTATCCATTGCCTGGACGACCGACTCACGCGCGTCGCCGAACGTGGGGCCGGGGGTGACGTAGGCCTCGCGGAAGCGTGTGAGGATGAACAGCGCATAATCGATACCGACGCCGAGCCCGATCATCGCGGCGAGCTCTGAGGCGAAGTCCGCCGTGTCGACGACGTGCGTGAACAGCGCGATCGCGCCGAGCCCCGTACCGAGCCCGAACAGCGCTGTCACGATCGGCAGCCCCATCGCGGTCAGCGAGCCGAACGTCAGCAGCAGCACGACGATCGCCGCGAGCAGCCCGACGGCGGTGGAGATACCGAAGCCGGCTTGCTCGGTCTTCTCGATCGCCTGCCCGCCGAGCTCGATCTGCAGCCCGCTGCGCTGCGCCACGCGCGCGACGTCGACAACGCGCTGGGCGGCCGCCTTCGGCAGGTCGTTGGCCTTTTCGTTGAACACGACCGTGGCGAAGGCGATCTGCCCGTTGGCGGAGACCGACTTGCCCGAGGCGGCGCCGCCGTACGGGCTGAGCACGCCTGAGACGTGGGGGAGCTTGGCGACGCGCGCGAACATCGCGCTCATACGCGCCTTCACGGCGGGATCCTCGACTGTGCCGGAGTTGACCTTGTAGACGATCGTGTCGCGGTCGCCTGCCTGCGCCGGGAAGCTGTGCTGCAGCAGGTCGGAGGCGCGCTGGGCGTCGGAGTTGGGCAGCGTGAAGTTGTTCGAGTACGACGTGCCGGCCGACTGCGCGAGGGCGTTGACGGCGAACAGCACGACGATCCAGCCGAGCAGCACGTACTTGCGGTGGGTTGTCGTCCAGCGGGCGAGCTTGACCATGCCTATACCTTGAGATGGACTCCGGGGGAGAGGCTCGCGGGGGGAAGACGGAGCCTTGGCAAAGACTAGTACGCGCCGGGGAGACGTCCGTCGGGCGTGTGCGGATGTTCACACGCGCAGAGGATCGGCGGGCGGGCTCGCGCGAGGCTCAGTTGACGCTGGGATCGGTCGGCATGCGCGCGATCAACGCGTAGCTGCCGCCCTTGCGCGTAAGCACGCTGCTCCACAGCTGCTCGGGCAGCTCGGTGAAGACGTCTTCGGGCAGCGCGGCCTGTGCGATCCAGTCGCCGTCGGCGATCTCGGACTCCAGCTGCCCCTCGCCCCAGCCGGCGAAGCCGGCAAACACGCGCACGCGGCCGGTCGCCCGCGAGAGTTCGTCGAGCTCGGCGTCGGGGGCGGGAAAGCCGATTCGCCCGAGCACGAGCACGCCCGCCGGCTCAAGATCGAGGAACTCGGCGAGGAAGACAATGGAGCCCGGCTGCACGGGACCGCCGACGAACACGAGCTCGGACTCATCGACGGTCTCATCGAGTTGGGGAGCGGCCTCGCCGACGGTCACCTCAGAGGGACGGTTGAGCACAACGCCCATCGCGCCGTCGTCGCTGTGCACGCCGATCAGCACGACGGTGCGCTCGAAGTTGGGGTCGCGCAGGGCGGGCGAGGCGAGCAGCAGCTGACCGACGAGCGATTCCTCCATCGCCGATTGAGGCTAGCGTGCAGCAGATGAGCGAGCGGCGTCAGTTCGACGTGATCGTGCTCGGCGCCGGGCCGGCGGGTGAGGTGTGCGCGGGGCGATTGGCGGACGGGGGACTGGATGTCGCCTTGGTCGAGCGTGAGCTGATCGGCGGTGAATGCTCCTACTACGCCTGCATGCCCTCCAAGGCCCTGCTGCGCCCCGCGCAGGCGCTCGCGGAGGCACGCCGGGTGCGCGGTGCCGCGGAGGCGGTGACCAGTGGGCTCGACCTGTCGGCCGTGCTCGCGCGCCGCGACGAGATCATCCACGATCGCAATGACGCCGCCCAACTGCCGTGGGTCGAGAAGCACGGCATCGAGCTCATCCGCGGGCAGGGAGAGCTGGCAGGCGAGCGACGCATGCGGGTCGACGGGCAACTGCTGAGCGCACGCCGCGCGATCGTGCTGGCGCCGGGCACGCGCGCGGCGATGCCTCCAATCGCGGGGCTCGAGCAGGCCGAGTCGTGGGGCAACCGCGAGGCGACGACGAGCGAGACGATCCCGGAGTCGCTGCTCGTGCTCGGCGGTGGCGTCGTGGCGGTCGAGCTGGCGCAGGCGTACGCGACGCTGGGGGCGCGGGTGACGCTCGTGGAGGCGGTCGAGCGCCTGATCGCACGCGAGGAGCCATTCGCATCGGAGCTCGTGCGGGAAGCGCTCGAGCGCGACGGCGTCGAGGTCGTGCTCGGTGCAAAGGCGACGGCCGTGGGTCGAGCCGACGAGGCGACGACGCTCGAGCTCGAGGACGGGCGCTCGTTCGCAGGCGAGCAGTTGCTCGTGGCGGTCGGGCGCGAGCCGAACACGGACGGGATCGGCCTGGAGTCGGTGGGGCTTCAGGGCGGCGGCTACATCGAGGTCGACGACCAGCTGCGCGTGCCCGGTCGCGACTGGCTGCACGTCGTCGGCGACGCCAACGGACGCGTGCTGTTGACGCACATGGGCAAGTACCAGGCGCGCCTGGTGGCCGACGCGATCCTCGGGCACCCTGGCGAGCTGCGCTCCGACGGCGCGCAGTCTCCGCGCGTGATCTTCACCGAGCCTCAGGTCGCGGCGATCGGGCATACGTTGGCGAGCGCCCGCTCGGCCGGCCTCAGCGTGAGCGCGGTCGACGAATCGCTCGGCGCCAACGCGGGCGAGACGTTCATCGGCCACGGTGCGCCGGGCAGCGCGCGGCTCGTGATCGATGTCGAGCGCGGCGTGATCGTGGGGGCGACGCTCGTCGGAGTCGAGGTCGCCGAGTCGCTGCATGCGGCGACGATCGCGGTGATCGGCGAGGTGTCGCTGGAGCGCCTCGCGCACGCCGTGCCCGCCTTTCCCACGCGCAGTGAGGTGTGGCTCGGTTTGCTGGCGAGGGCGCTGGCGTAACCTCATGCCCGTGCAAGCCGGCGAGCTGGAGCAACGGATCGCTGCATTCCCGGCGTGGAGCTACCGCTTCGAGTTCGACGGCGGCGTGGTGACGCCGGTCTTCAACGACTCGGTGGTCAACCGCCAGGAGCAACGGCGGCGCTACTTCTTCGACGCGCTGCTACACGCCACGGGCGGCTCGCTGCGCGGGCGCCGCGTGCTCGACCTCGGCTGCAACGCGGGGTTCTGGTCGCTCGCGGCGCTGGAAGCCGGCGCGGACTTCGTGCTGGGCGTCGACGCGCGGCAGGTGCACATCGACCAGGCCGAGCTCGTGTTCGAGGCTAAGGGAATCGAGCCGCAGGGCTACCGCTTCGAGCAGGGCAACGTGTTCTCGCATGAGCTCGACGAGCGCTTCGATGTGGTGCTGTGCCTCGGGCTGCTCGACCACGTGGCCAAGCCCATCGAGCTGTTCGAGGCGATTAGTGCAGCTAGCCCCGAGCTGATCGTGATCGACACCGAAATCTCACGCTCGCGCACGAGCGTGTTCGAGCTCGACACGTTGTACAACCGCGAGAACGCGGTCGATTACGAGACCGTGCTGATCCCGTCGCGCTTGGCGCTGATCGAGCTGGCGGCGCAGTTCGGCTTCCAGGCGACGGCGCTGGCGCAGAACATGACCGACTACACGGGCCTGCGCGACTACCTGCACCAGCGTCGGCTGGCGTTCATCTGCTCAAAGGCCGCCTCGCCGGAGGGGTTGGAGGTCGAGGAGCGCTCGAGCCTGCCTTGGTGGTTGACGGCGCTGAAGGCGCGTCGTCGCAAGTCCCCACGCTGAGCTGCCGCCGGCTCACCTGGACAGCCAGGCCGCCGGCGCTCGTTATGCTGCGCGCACAGCGAGTCGAGCGAGAAGAGGAGCGCAAGATGGCGAAGACCCCGCAGGTCGGCGAGCAGGCGCCGGACTTCGAGCTGCCGGGCACGGACGGCCCATTCAGCCTCTCTGAGCACCGCGGCGAGCGCGTCGTGCTGCTGTTCTATCCGGGCGACAACACGCCGGTCTGCACAAAACAGTTCTGCTCCTATCGCGACCGCGGCGGCGACTTCGCCTCGCTCAACGCAACCGTCGTCGGCATCTCCTCGCAGGACCTCGCCTCGCACGAGCAGTTCGTCGCCAAGCACGGCCTCAACGTGCCGCTGCTGGCCGACGTCGACAAGCAGGTCGCCAAGGCCTACAGCGCCTACTCCTCGCGCTTGGGGACCAAGCGAGCCGTGATCGTGATCGACGAGCAGGGGGTCGTGCGCCACCGCCACGATCATCTGCTCGGGCTCGACTTCCAGTCGGTGGACGATCTCAAACAGGCGCTCGACGAGCTGCCCGCCGCGCAGCCGCAGTAGCACGCGACTCTCTCATTTCCCCTTTAGAGCCGGGTCCTAGCTTGACCCGCTGAGCCGGTGCCGTCGAGAGCGGCCAACGTGGCCTCACTCGATGGATCTGGCATTCGACAAACCTTCAGGCATGGGCGCCGACGGCGCCTCCTCGGCGGCAGGTAGGCAGCCGGGGCACGCCGGCGTGTCGCTGTCGAAGGTCCCGGAAGTCACCGCCTACTTCTGGATCGCCAAGGCGCTGACGACCGGCATGGGGGAGTCAACCTCGGATTTCCTCGTGCACAAGCTCGTTCCCGAGGTCGCCGTCG
The DNA here is from genome assembly GCA_963704495.1 of uncultured Solirubrobacteraceae bacterium. GTDB lineage: Bacteria > Actinomycetota > Thermoleophilia > Solirubrobacterales > Solirubrobacteraceae > Palsa-744. The sequence goes on from OY969911.1 coordinate 1,178,148, forward strand.
TGCTCGGCGGGATTGCCCTGGCGATCGCGCTATGGCTGCAGTTCGGGTCAACTCGGTACGTGGCTTGGCGCTACTGGCTTGCAGTCGCGATGGTCGGGGTCTTCGGGACGATGGCGGCGGACGTGCTGCACGTGGGCCTCGGCGTCCCCTATGTCGCCTCGACGGTCTTCTACGCGGTCCTCCTGGCTGCCGTGTTCCGGGTTTGGTATCTGAGCGAGCGAACGCTCTCGATCCACAGCATCACCAGCCGCCGGCGGGAGCTCTTCTACTGGGCGGCGGTGCTCGCGACCTTCGCCCTCGGCACGGCGGCCGGCGACCTGACGGCGGTGACATTCGGCCTGGGATATGCGGCCTCAGCGGTGCTGTTCGCTGCCGCGATCATGGTCCCGGCGATCGGCTACTGGCGCATCTCGATGAACTCGATCCTCGCCTTCTGGGCTGCCTATGTCCTCACGCGCCCGCTGGGCGCGTCGCTCGCCGATTGGCTCGCCGTCACGCACCGGCGCGGCGGCCTCGATCTCGGCACCGGCTGGGTCAGCCTCGCGCTCGCGGCGATGATCGCGGCGATCGTCGCCTACCTGACGGTCTCGCTCAGGGACATCCCGGTCGAGCGGACCTAACGGCGTAGCGGGCGCAACCCGGCGGGCCGCTCATACTCGAGGCATGAGCAGCGCTCAGCTTAGTTTGGTCGTGTCGGTGTTCCTCGCGTCGGCCGTCGAGGCCGTCGAGGCGCTCACGATCGTGCTCGCGGTCGGCCTCACCCGGCGCTGGTCCTCGACGCTGCTCGGGGTCGGGGCCGGCCTGGCGATCCTGGCGCTGCTGACGGCTGGTCTCGGGCCGGCGCTGGTGTTGCTGCCGATCACGACGCTGCGGCTGCTGGTCGGCGCCCTGCTGCTGCTGTTCGGGCTGCAGTGGTTGCGCAAGGCGATTCTGCGCTCCTCGGGTCTGCTGGCGCACCACGACGAGCTGGCGGCGTTCGCGCGCGAGTCTCGCTCGGCTAAAGCGATCTCGCTGTCGGCGGAGGGCTTTGACGGATACTCCTTCGCGGTCGCCTTGAAAGGCGTTCTGCTCGAGGGCATCGAGGTCGTCTTTATCGTGCTCACGTTTGGCTCGAGCCGGCACCGCGTCACGCTCGCTGCGCTGGCGGCGCTCGCCTCGGTGCTCGTAGTGATCGCGCTCGGCCTTGCCGCCCGTGCGCCCCTTGCACGCATCCCGGAGAACGCGATGAAGTTTGCGGTCGGCGTTCTGCTGAGCTCGTTCGGCACCTTCTGGGGCGCCGAGGGCGCGGGCGCGACCTGGCCGGGCGGGGAGGCGGCCCTGCCGGTGCTCGTGCTCGTGATCGGCGCCTGTTCGCTGGTGCTGGTCGGCGAGTTGCGCAGCCGTCGTGCGCAGCTCGCCGCACGGGCGGCTTGAGTGGCGCGCACCTTCGTTCGCGGGGCGTGGGAGTTCGTCGTCGGCGACGATTGGCGAACGGCTCTCGGCGTCGTCAGCTCACTCGCGGCGACGGCGTTGATCGCCGCAGCCGGCGTCGCTGCCTGGTGGCTGATGCCGCTCGCCGTGCTGGCCCTGCTCAGGTGGTCGCTGCTTCGCCGAGCGCGGTCGCTCGCGCGCTGACTGCGCTGAAAGCTCCGCCTGTTTGATCCGCGGCGCGTCCTTTGCCGAGGCTCTCATCTGCCGTTAAGGCGCAGCGCGAATGATCGAGGCTTGCCAGTCGCACGAATCGCCACCGAGATTCGCGGCTGCGCGGCTCGTCGTGCAGAGCGTGGGCGCGAGTGATCTTGCTCGCGAGCATCTCCAGCACCATCACCCAATGGATCGCCGAAAACGGCGTCTACGCGGTGTTCGCACTGATGGTCCTCGACGCACTGCTCCCGGTCGGCGGAGAGCTCGTGATGCTGTTCGCGGGCGTGCTCGCCTCGGGCAGCTTGGCCAGCAATCACGCCACCTTCCTCGGCGTCGATCTCGCCAACGGGGCAGAGGGCTACGTCGTGCTCGCACTGGCCGGCACGCTCGGCTACCTCGCCGGGGCGCTCATCGGCTGGGCGATCGGCCGCACGGGTGGCCGGTCTCTGGTGGAGCGACATGGGCGCCGCTTCCACGTCGGCCCCGATGCGCTGCTGCGCGCTGAAGGCTGGTTCGATCGCTTCGGGCTGTGGGCGGTGCTGCTGGGGCGCGTCACGCCGGTGGTCCGCTCGTTCATCTCGATCCCAGCGGGCGTCTTCCGCGCGCCGCTGCCGGCCTATCTGCTGCTCAGCTTGATCGGCTCGGCGATCTGGTGTTTCGCCTTCGCGGCGGCCGGCTGGGCGCTCGGCGGGAGCTGGAAGAGCTTCCACGACAGCTTCGGCTATGTCGACATCGTGTTCGTCGCGGTGCTCGCTGCCGCTGTTGGGCTCCTCGCGCTGCGGCGCGTGCGCACGAGAGCGCGCCGGCGCGCCGGCGCCGAGCGCACGCGGTGAGCGAACCGACCCGGGCGCGCGGTTGCCCGACTGACCGGCGCCTGCTTCATTGCTCGCGCAAGGCGGCGCCGAGCGCGAGGCGCCGCAGCCTGCGCGTGGCCAGCGCAATCGCGAGCAGCCCTCCGAGCAGCCCCGCCAGGCCGAGCTCCGCCAGGTAGCCCCAAGGCACGGCGAGCCGGTCGGGGGGCGGATCGAAGACGTGCTGCAGCATCGCCACGAGCATCTCCGAGAGCAGCCAGCCGAGTACGGCAGCAAGCGCGATTGCCGCGAGCAGGATCGCCGCGGCCTCGCTGCGCACAAAAGCCGCGATGTCGCTCAGCGACGCCCCGACGGCGGCCATCGTCGCGAACTCCTTGCGGCGCTCGCTCACGGCAAGATCGACGAACAGCCACATCGCGGCGGCCGCCAGCAGGATCGTGAACGCCTCCTCGAGCCGGCTGATGCCGCTCAGGTTGACGGCTGTGATCGAGCTGACGGTCTGTGTCGCCTGCTGACGGATGTCCTTGACAGTCACGCCGTCGGCGCGCGTCGCGGCTGCCACGCGCCTGGCCACCCCGGTCGGGTCACCACTGGCTTTCGCGAACACGACGTTAGGACCACCTGCGGCGTCGAGCCGCTGCAGGTAGCGCAGGTTGGCGATCATGAACGAATCGCGCGGCGCGGAGGGGAACTCCTGCACGCTGCCCACGACGTGGAAGCCGGCCGTGCGAAAGCGGCCGCTACGGTGGTCGAGCACGCGCAGCCTGAGCAGGTCGCCGAGCCGCAGTGAGTAGTCGGTGATCGTCTCCTTGGAGACCAGGATCGCGTCGGGCCTCGACCGCAGGCCGCGCAGGGCACTGTCGATCCCTCCGCCGAGGAAGTAGGAGTCGCGCAGCGAGGTGGCGCGGCGGATTGTGGCCGGATCGATGCCAAAGGTGTCCTGCAGGTCGGGGCCGACGTAGGCGTATGAGTGCTCGACGGCGGAGGTGCCGGCGACGCCGGGCACGCGGGCGATCTTGGCCGCCAGGCCGTCCTTCGCGGCGACGCCGGGCGGGCTCGTGGCGGTGATGTCGGCGCCAAGCGTGAGCTGCGCGTCGACGCTCGACTGCTGGTCGTATGTCGCCGTGAACACGCCGAGGCTCACGCCGAAGGCGAGCAGCAGCCCGACGAGCAGCAGCCCCCGGTTGATCGCCCGGCCGCGCCGGCTCGCGCTGGCCAGCAGGAAGCCGCGTCTGCCACTCGGGCGACCGTTCTCGCCGAGGCGCTTCGCCAGGCCGGCGACCGCGCGACCGCGCAGGCGCAGCATCAGCAGCACCGACCCGATCCACAGCAGCGCGGGCGCGAAGAACATGTAGACAGAAAGCGACAGCGTTGGATTGGAGTCGGGGTTGACCACGGCGGAGAACCCGGTGCTCGCCGTGAGCCAGTAGATCAGACCGCTGACGGCGAGCGCGAGCACGTCGAGATACGACCGCTGCCACAGCGGGCGCCCGGAGCGCAGCAGGCTGCGGCGTCCCTCCGCGACGGTGCTCGACAGCGCGCGCAGTCCCGTGGCCAGGCGCGCCGCCAGCGCGCCGAGCAGGGCGAGGACGACGCATGTAGCCGTGGTGCTCGCCGCGCGAACGAACGTGACTCCGCTCGACCCTTTGACGAGCAGGTCGACGGCGGCGAAGGCAAGGGCGGTGCCGAGCAGGCCGGCGACGATGCCGATCACCGCCGCTTCGGCGCCGGCGAGGCCGAGCAGCTGGCGCCTGCTCGCGCCGCGGGCACGCAACAGTGCAAGCTCACGCCGGTCGCGATCGACCGTCCCGAGCGCCGACAGGTACACAAGGCCCAGCGCCAGGATCGCCCCGGGGATGGCGAGCATCACGAACAGGGCCTGCGAATAGAGGGCGTCTTCGGCAGCGGTGTTGAAGGCGGCGGACAGGTTGTCGACGAACTGCACCCTGCCCGGCAGGCTGCGTTCGATCGAATTGCGGATCTGCCCGGCACGCGCGAGCGCGCTCGCCGGGCTCCCGACGAATGCGCTGCGGTCGAGCTGCGCCTGCACCTGCCACTGCACGCCGGTCTGGGCGCCTGGCACGGCCGAGGTCCCGGAGCCGCCGGCAGGCAGCGACGCGAGCTGCGGCGCGAGCGTCTTCACGAACGTCGCCAGCGGCAGGATCGCGACGTTCGACGGCGGCTGCGCCGGCGCCGGGCCCAGCAGCGGATTCAACGGAGCGAACAGCACGTCGGGCGCCGTCACGAGCGCCACGCCGCTCACCGTAAGTCGCTGTGGCGCGCGGGTTGCGGCGGTGCTCAGCGTGACGCTGTCGCCGACCTGCGCCTGGAGCGTCGCGGCAAGCTGCTGGTCCAGCACGATCTGGCCCTCCAGCAACGAGCCGCGCAGGTAGCGAAACGTGCCGAAGTGCTGCAGATAGCCGGGTTCGACGGCGAGCACATATCCGCGGCCGGCGCTCGTCACGCCGGTCGCCCCTCGATGCCCGATGCCGGCGAAAGGGCCCGTCGCGGCCGCGACGGCTTGGGCGACATCCGGCTGGCGGCGAACGGCCGAGGCGACGCTCGCGGCGTCCGCGGACGAGGCGACGGGTCCCTGCAGGTCGAGCGGAACGGTGCGCGTGACGGACGCCGTAATCGAGCGCAGCGAGTGGCCGATGAACAGGATCATCGCTCCGAGCAGTGCGACCGCCGCAGCCAACACGACGATCTGCGTCGCCGCGTGCGCTGGGCGCCTTCGCACGGCCGCGAGGGCCAAGCGCAAGATGGGTCTCACGCGCGCTCCTGCAGGCGCCCGTCGGCCAAGCGCACGGCGCGTGGCAGGCGCGCGGCGACGCGCTCGTCGTGGGTCGCGATCACGAGGGCGAAGCTGAAGCGCGCGTGCAGCGCATCGATCAGGTCGAGCACGCGCCCGGCGGTGTCCGAGTCGAGATGGCCGGTTGGCTCGTCGCACAGCAGCAGCTCGGGCTCCTGTGCGAGGGCGCGGGCGATCGCCACGCGCTGCGCCTCCCCGCCGGAGAGGTCGGCCGGGAGCGCGTCGAGCTTGCCCGCCAGGCCGACGAGATCGAGCAGCTCGCTCGTCCCGGGGCGGGAGTCCGCAGTCTGTCTCTCCGTCGCGGCATCTGCCGGCCACCCACGCAGCGAAGGCGACGTTCTCATAAGCCGTGAAGGTCGGCAGCAGGTTCGACCCCTGGAAGACGTAGGCGATGCCCGCCGCGCGTGCCCGGCTGCGAGCCGCGGCGTCGAGCGTGGAGAGCGGCGCGCCTTTCCACAAGACGCCGCCGCCGCTCGGCACGACGAGGCCGCCGAGCACGTGCAGCAGTGTCGTCTTGCCAGAGCCCGAAGGCCCGAGCAGCGCAAGCGCCTCACCGCTGTGGATCTCCAGGTCGATCCCGGCCAGCGCGGTGGTCTGCGCCCGCTCCCGCCCGTACGCGACGGAGAGGCCGCGACAGCGCGCGAGCTCAATTGTCGCGGCAGGGGCGAGCCGGCTCACTCGACGACCAACCCGTCGCGCAGCTCGACCGCCCGGTCGGCCGCCGCCGCGACCGCGTCGGAATGGGTGACGACGAGCACGGCGCACCCGTGCTCTTGCGGGAGCCGGGCGAGCGTCTCGAGCACGGCGCTCTCGTTGGCGGTGTCGAGCTCGCCCGTAGGCTCGTCGGCGAGCACGAGCGCCGCGTTTCGCGCGACCGCTGCGGCGATCGCCACGCGCTGCTGCTCTCCGCCGGAGAGCGTGGCGATGCGATGCTCCAGGCGGCTTCCCAGCCCGAGCGTCGCGAGTGCCTCCTCCGCCCGCTGTCGAGGCCGCTCGCAACCGGCCATCTGCAGCGCGATCGTCACATTCTCGCGGGCGGTGAGCGTCTCCCACAGGTTGCCACTCTGGAACACGATGCCCAGCCGGCGGGCTCGATAGACGGCCAGCTCGGCGTCGCTTTGTAGCGCCAGCGAATAGCCGAAGGCCCGCACGTCTCCGGCCGAGGGGCGGTCCAGCCCAGCGGCGAGTGCGAGCAGAGTGCTCTTGCCGCAGCCGGACGGGCCCAGGATCGCAGTGAACTCTCCAGGCGCGAGCTCGAGGCTGACACCGCGCAGGGCGACAGTCTCGACCGGCCCCGAGCGGTAGATGCGGAAGACGTCGCGCAGCTCCAGCGCCGGCCACTCGATCGGCTCCGCGCTCGCCTCGGGCTCGCGGTACAGGCTGCTCATCGCCAGCGAAAGCTCCTGCTGATCATGCGGTAGGCGTCGACATTGTCGACGCCCTGCGGTGTGCCAAGGTCGACGATCGCCGTCTTGCCGCCGTGCGCGTACTCGTAGCGGTCGATCGTGATCGACAGCCGCTTGCCGGTGACCGGATCGGGCCTGCTCAGGCGCGTGTAGGTGAGCTCGACGGCGGTGCTCGCGCCGATCCTCACGCGCACGGGCGCCCTGGCGGCGGCGATCGTCGGGTCGGTACTTTTCAGCCGCGCCACCGCGGCGGAGGCCTGGGCGAGGGTCGGCGCCGCGCCGGCGCCTACGGCCACGTGGATCACGTTGGCTCGGTCCTGGAAGGTCGCTTCGCCGCGATCGCTCGTGCGCGTCCAGCCCTCGGGGTAGCGGATCGAATAGCCGGCCGAGGGATCGGTGAAGGTGAGGAAGGCCTGGTTGTCGGGGATGTCGCCGGTTGCGGCCGACTGCGCGTCGCTTGGGGCTTCGGTCGCGCCCTGCGAGAGCCGGCCGGCAGCGCTCGTGCCGGCGCTCTGGCTGTGGCTCGCCGAGGCGCCGCCGCAGCCTGCCAGGGCGCCGCAGGCGATCGCCGCTGTCAGCGGACGAAGCGCGATCCTCTTATCGGCGGTCATCTGTTCCTCCTCGGTCGCGATTGGCTTCCGCGAAAAGGTCTACCCCTGCTCGATGAGGCTCAGATGAGAGCTGACGGCAGGATCAGCGAGACGTCGGCTCCGCCGCTGGGATTGCTGGCCAGTCGCGTCGTGCCGTGATGCGCGCGCGCGATCGAGTCGACGATCGCCAGTCCGAGCCCGGAGCCGCCCTGGCCGTGGCTGGCGTCGGCGCGGCTGAAGCGCTCGAACGCCCGGTCGGCGAACTCGGCGGAGAAGCCGGGGCCGCTGTCGATCACGTGGAGCTCGACGAAACCGTCGCCGCCCCGCGCGTCCAGCCGCACCGGCCCGTCGCCGTACCGGAGCGCGTTGTCGACGAGGTTGCCGAGCGCCTGCTCGACGCGCAGGCGGTCAACGGGTGCGCCGAGCCCAGGCTCGGCAGACGCCTCGAGTGAGCGTCCGCGGTCGCTCGCGCGTCGCGAGAAGCGGTTGACGACTCCGCCGAGCACCTCGGCGATGTCGGTCTCGATGAGCGTCACCGGCAGTTTGCCCTGATCGCTCTGCGCGATCACCAGTAGATCCTCGGCGAGTTGGGTGAGCCGGTCGGTCTCCTCGGCGGCGGAGGCTAGCGCGGCCTGCAGTTCCTCGCGTGAGCGACCCCGGGCGAGCGCCAGCTCGAGCTCCATCTTCAGGATCGCCAGCGGCGTGCGTAGCTCGTGGCTGGCGTCGGCGACGAACCGCCGCTCGTGCTCCAGCGCATCGCCGAGGCGCTGGAGCATCGCGTTCAGCGTGCTGCCGAGGCGTGCCACCTCATCGCCGGTCTGCGGCACGGGCAGGCGCTGGTCGGGCGCGGCAGTTGAGATCTCGGCCGCCCGTGAGCGCATTGCCTCGACAGGGCGCAGCGCAGCTGCCGCCACGCCATAAGCAGCAATCGATGCGAGCAGCAGCGCGATCGGACCGCCGAGCAGCAGCAACTGCAAGAGGTCGGTACGCGACTCGCTCAGCGGCTCGGTGGAGGTACCGACGACGACCACCGCCCGGCGAGCGCCGTCCGCCACGGGCGTGGCGAGCAGCCTCGACTGTCCGTGCAGCCCCGGCAGCGGCCCCCGGTCCAGCAGGATCGAGCTGTGCAGGGCCCGGCGCAGCTCAGATGCAGTCAGCAACGCATGTCCACGCAGTTGTGTGGTCGCGTCGAGCACCGCTCCGTCGTTCGCCAGGATCTCGGCGAAGTTCTCGGCCTTCCCGGCGAGCGTGCTCTGGCGCCGCTCGCTCAGGCCCGAATCGACCTCCTTGACGAGCGCGGCCACGTCGCCGGCGCGCGAGCGAAGCCCGTTGTTGATCGCGTTGTCGAGCTCGGAGCTGAAGCGAAGGTAGACGAACACCCCGGTGGCGCCGAGCACGACCGTCATCACGGCGGCGAACGCGAGCGTCACCCGCAGGCGGATCGAGGCGCGGCTCAGCACGCGCCCGAGTCCCCGCCGTCCCGGCGCAGCCGGTAGCCGGCGCCGCGGACGGTTTCGAGCGATTCGATGCCAAAGGGCTTGTCGATCTTCTGGCGCAGGTAGCGGATATAGACCTCGACGACATTCGAGCGGTACTCGAAGTCATAGGCCCAGGCGTGCTCGAGGATCTGCAGGCGCGAGAGCACGTGGCCGGGACGGCGCATGAAGGCCTCGAACACCGAGTGCTCCTTGCTCGAGAGGGCGATCTCGACATCGCCGCGCCACACCTGTCGTGAGGCAGGGTCGAGGCGAAGCTCGCCGACCTCGAGCACCGACGGGCGCTCGGACTCGCCGCGGCGGACGAGCGCGCGCAGGCGCGCGAGCAGCTCGGCGAAGGAGAAGGGCTTGGTCAGGTAGTCGTCGGCGCCTCCGTCGAGCCCGGCAACTCGGTCCTCGACGGCTCCCCGCGCGGTCAGGATCAGAACAGGCGCCCAGATGCCGTCACGACGCAGGCGCCGGCAGGTCTCGAACCCGTCGATCCCGGGCAGCATCACGTCGAGCACGATCGCGTCGTAGGCGAGCGCACCGGCCATCAGGCCAGCCTGCTCGCCGGTTGTCGCGACGTCGGCCGTGAGCCCCTGTTCGTCCAGGCCACGCCGAATCAGCGCCGCCATCTTGAGCTCGTCCTCGACGACGAGGATGTGCATCAACGAGACGATGCCACGGGAGATTAAGCCCAGATGAGAGGCTCGCCGCCCGCGCGACACGACTGCCACGCAAGTTGCGATCGGCGCGCGTCCGCTGGGCGCGCGCTCAGCGGGGCGGTGATGGTCAGTGGCTGGCGGGCACCGTCGTCAGGGGATACCCGAGGTGGGCGACGCGTTCGGGCAGGTCGACGTGCAGCCAATGCGAGACGTGGCTCGGCAGCGTCTCGAGGATGATCTCTCGGTAACGGCCGGTACTGAGCTCCTCGACGATGTCGTCGTAGGCGTTGGGGCTCGACGCGACGCGCCCGGCGACCTCGCCGCCGGTTGGCTCCTGCAGCAGCGGCAGCGCCTGCGCGAGCACCTCCTCGCCGGCGGGGCTCGGGATGCTGTTGCGGTCAAACGCGGCGTGATCCGGGTTGGGCACGAGCAGGAAGAACTTGGCGGGGCCGGCCGAGGCGCGCTCGCGTACGGCCTCGAGCACCGCTGGGCTCGCACTGACCTTGTTCGTCACGACGAGCACGCGCGATCGGTCATCGTTTTCCTCGGCGTCGGTGGGGGCCCGCGTGTCGGCTTCGAGCGAGGAGACCACGATCACGTCGCGCTTGGAGCGCGTGAGGTAGAGGACAAAGGTGAGGATCGTCGAGAGGAAGATCAGGCTGGTCAGGATCGTGCCCAGCCCGAGTCCGCCTTCTTCAGTCGGCTGCGCGAGATAGTCGCCAATCGAGGCGCCGAGCGGGCGGGTCAGGATGTAGGCGATCCAGAAGGCGAGGATCGCGTTCAGCTTCAAGCGATAGTGAGCGAACGTCACGATCGCGATCAGTGCTCCGAAGATCAACGCCGCTGCCGAGTAGCCCAGGGCCAGCTTCTCGGCGGCCAGGTCGCCGGCTGAGGTGCCGAGCGCGAAGGTGAAGAGGATCGCCAGCCAGTAGAAGGCCTCGCGGCGGGTCGTGACGATCGTGTGGATCGAGAGCGTTCGCTCGCTCGCGTACCAGCTCGCGAAGACTGCAGCCAACACGATCGCAAAGCCGATTGTGGTGGTTTGCAGCGGGACGCCGAGGTTGTCGACGAGGTTGTCGCTGAACAATGTGCCGACGACGCTGATCAACACGACGGCGAACCAGTAGATGCCCGGTAGGTACCTGCTCGAGCGGAACTGGAACACGAGCGCGACGACCAGCAAAGCGGCCATCAGATAGGAGGTGGCCGTGAGGCCGAGTCCCAGGTTTTCGTTCAAGAGGTCAGCCGCCGTCTCGCCGACTGTCGTGCAGAGGATCTTGATGATCCAGAAATAGAGCGTTATCTCCGGGACCTTGTTGAGCAGCTTTCGGCCCGGTGACGCGATGACCCTGTGTGAGTCGACGGTGTTTTGGTTAGCGGCAATCTCGTTCATGCGCGAGCACGATGAGGGGAGTCCCTTAATTGATGATGAGAAAGATCACGAAGAGCGATCAGAACGTCGCCTGGCGTCTCTCCGCATGGTCTCGGCGCGCTCGACGCGCAGCGCGGATGCTACTTATAACTCTGTAGACTTATAAGCATCAAACCGAATCATCCGGGCAGTCGGGGTAGACGGCCGGCAGGCAATGGTTGAGCCGCGTTCCGAGGCCACCAGCTGCTTCGGAAAACGCGTGCGGGCGCAGCGCGAAGCTCTCCGCCTCAGCCAGGAGGGCCTTGCCGATCGCTGTGGCCTGCACTGGACGTTCGTCGGCCAGGTCGAGCGCGGCCGACGCAACCTGAGCCTGCACAACGTGCTCAAGCTCGCTGCCGCGCTCAGCATCGACCCGGCCGAGCTCGTGCGCGGGCTGGAGCCGCCCAAGCGTTAGCGATCGCGTCCTGGTAGCTGCTCTATGCCGCGCGCCGAGAGCTGCTCAATGGCGCGCCTGGAGTACAGCTCGGCCAGCTCGAGCTGCATGTTGCGAGGCTCCTCGCCCGGGCCCGGCGCGCGCCTGTTCCAGGCACCCTCGCCGTCGAGCTCCCACGAGTTCTGGTTGTCTTCGAACGCGCGCTCCAGCGTGTCCAGTAGCTCGGCGCACAGTTCGGGCGAGGCGATCGGCACGGCGAGCTCGACGCGGTGGTCGAGGTTGCGCGGCATCAGGTCGGCCGAGGCGATGTAGATCGTGTCCTCGCCGTCACGGTTGAAGGCATAGATGCGCGAGTGCTCGAGCAGGCGCCCAACGATCGAGACGACGCGAATGTTCTCCGAGATGCCCGCAACGCCGGGCCGCAGGCAGCAGATGCCGCGCACGTTCAAGTCGACCTGCACGCCGGCCTGCGAGGCGCGATACAGGGCGCGGATGCAGCGTCCATCGACGAGCGAGTTCATCTTCATCGTGATGCGCGCCGGCGCGCCCGTCGAACTGTGCCTCGATCGTGCGCTCGATCTGCTCAAGGATGCCGTCGCGCAGCTGGTTGGGCGCCATCAGCACTTTGCGGTAGTGGGTAGGGCGGCCGTAGCCGGTCAGGTAGTTGAACATGTCGCCCACGTCCGCACCGATCTGCTCGTCGGTCGTGAACAGGCCGAAGTCGGTGTACAACCGTGCCGTCGCCGAGTGATAGTTGCCCGTGCCGATGTGCACGTAGTTGCGCACGCCGTCGCCCTCGCGCCGAACGACCAGCACGCACTTGGCGTGCGTCTTCAGCGAAGGCTGGCCGTAGACGACGTGCACGCCGGCCTCCTCCATCGCCTTCGCCCAGTGGATGTTCATGCCCTCGTCGAAGCGCGCCTTCAGCTCGACCAGCGCGACCGCCTGCTTGCCGCGCTCGGTCGCGTCGATCAGCGCCGGCACGAGCGGCGAGTCGTCGCTCGTGCGGTAGACGGTCTGCTTGATCGCGAGCACATTGGGGTCGGCGACGGCCTGCTCGACGAAGCGCTCGACCGACGTGGCGAAGGAGATGTAGGGGTGATGCACGAGCAGGTCGCCTTCGCGCATCGCGCCCAGTACGTCGGGGCGCTCGTCCTCGTGGCGCAACAGTCGCGGGTGGGTGATGCCGATGTGCTGGCCGATCTCCGATCGGTCCTGGCGCAGCTCACCGTGTCCGGGCAGCCTGACGAGCTGCCACAGCGCGCCCATGTCGAGCAGCCCGTTAACCCGGTAGACCTCGTCGTCGTCGACCCCCAACAGGCCCGAGAGCTCTGCGAGTAGGCGCTCGGAGCAGTCGCCGCCCACCTCCACGCGCACGATCTCACCGAAGCGTCGGCGGCGCAACTCGTCCTCGACCGCCTGCAGCAGGTCGGCGGCGTCGTCTGAGACCTCCAGGTCGGCGTCGCGCGTGACGCGGAAGACGTTGTAGTCGGCGATCTCCATCCCCGGGAACAGCGCGTCGAGGTGATGGGCGATCACGTCCTCCAGCGGCACGAGCAGTGTCTGTCCGCCCGCCGTCTGCTTGAGCGCGACGAATCGCGGCAGGATCTCGGTCGGTACCTTCACGCGCGCGAACACCGTCTGGTCGGTGAGCGGGTCGCGCACGAGCACGGCCAAGCTCAGCGAGAGGTTCGAGATGTATGGGAACGGGCGACCAGGGGCAACCGCCAGCGGGGTCAGCGCCGGAAAGATCTTCTTCTGGAAATGGCGCTGCCAGCTCGGCGCGTTGCTCCTCGTCGAGCTCGCGCACGCCGAGCAGGCGGATGTCATTGTCGGCCAGCGCTGGGCGCAGCTCGCCTTCAAAGCAGTCGGTCAGGCGCCCTCCCAGCTCGAGCACGCGCTCGCGGATCAGCGCGATCGTCTCAGAGGGCGTGCGCCCGTCTTGACCCGGGTTCTCGACGCCCGCGTCGATCTGATCGCGCAGCCCGGCCACGCGCACCATGTAGAACTCGTCGAGGTTGGTCGTGTAGATCGCGCAGAACTTGACCCGCTCCAGCAGCGGCGTGCGCTCGTCCTCGGCGAGCTGCAGCACGCGGTCGTTGAAGTCCAGCCACGAGCTCTCGCGGTTGACGTACAGCGAGGGGTCCTCCAGGTCGCGAGCCGGCTCGTTGTCCTCGTAGGGCTCGCGCGGTCGCTCGAGCGGAGCCGGGCGCTCCGCCAGATCGACGACCACCGGAGAGCGCTCGCCTGAGTTTCGATCGCGAGGGTCGTCCATCTCCATCTCAAGCTACATCCTCGCAGAGGTTCGACGTGCGACGGGGCCGGGCATTCACGTTAAACAGGCCGTTCACATTTTCTTGACACCGTCCGCGTCGGCAGCGCAGGCGCTAGGGTGGGCCGCGAGGTATGGCTCGTCAGCTCTGGGTACTAAGGCATGCCGAGGCCGAGCCGCATGGAACGCGCTCGGACTCAGCGCGGCGCTTGACAGCGCGCGGAGAGCAGCAGGCACGCGCCGCAGGAGCCGCGCTGGTAAGCCTGCAGGCCTCGTTCGAGTCAGTGTTGTTCAGCCCCAAGACGCGTGCCCGTCAGACCGCCGAGCTAGCCGCCAAGGCGTGGGAGGAGGACCAGCGCGCGCTGCTGCAGGAGCATGCCCCGCTCGCCTCGGGCTTCGACGGAGGCGATGCGCTGCAGGCGCTGTCTATGGTCGACGCCGACGGCCGGCTGCTGATCGTCGGTCACGAGCCCGATCTCTCGTGCACGATCGCCGAGTTGACCGGCGGTCGTGTGGACCTGAAGAAGGGGGGCCTCGCGGTGGTGCGCCTAGAGGGCGTCGGAGGTGAGCTCGCGGTCCTGATGCGTCCCCGCGAGCTTGCCCTGATCGCCGGCTGGTGGCCCAGTCGGCGGGCACTGAGGCCGGCACGTCGACCTCGACCTTCTCGACGTCGAGCGATTCCGCCGCGAAGCGGTAGCCGATGCCGAAGTGCGTGTGGATGTAGCGCCAGCGGGGCGAGGCCTTCTCGAGCTTCTGGCGAAGCTTGCGCACGAACACGTCGACCGAACGGTCGCCGCGCACCATCGTGTAGCCCCACAGGCGCGAGTAGATCTCCTCGCGCTCGAGCACGCGACCCTCGGCGGCCGCGAGCAACTCGATCAGCTCGAACTCGCGCCGGGTCAGGTCGAGGCTCTCGTCGTTGACGAACGCCTGGAAGCGGTCAGAGCGGATCTCGACCTCGCCGGCCATCACCGGCTTTGACTCGGTGCGCCCGCTCGGGCGACGGCGACGGCGCACGACACTCTGCACGCGCGCGATCACCTCCTCGGGGTGGCAAGGCTTGGTGATCCAGTCATCGGCGCCGAGACGCAGTCCGCGCACTCGTTGGGCGACCGTCGAGGGGCCCGTGCAGACGACAATGCCGAGATCCGGCAACGCGCCACACAGTCGCTCGAGCCACTCCCACGCCTGCGGGCCGAGCACTGCGAGGTCAACCACGAGCGCACTGAGGCGCATCGCGACGACGGCGTCGGCCGGCACCGGGCTGGCGAGCACGCGGTGCTCCCAGTCGAGACGGTCCAAGCGCTTGCTGAGGACCTGGATGAAGCCGCTGTCGCGGTCGAGCACGGCGATGCGCAACGCAGAGGAAGCGCCCCCCGGACCCGACGGCGCCGCCACGCCTGAGGCGGTGATGCTCTCCGTCATTGCCGCGAAGTGTAAGCGAGAGTCCCGATCGCGTAGCTCTCGTGGGAGAAATGTCACAGGATGTTCACAAGCGGGTCTGCTGTTTGCGGGCGGCCGGCTCGGCCGAGCACCGTCTCATGGCCGCTGAAGCGTCGTTTAGAGCTGCTCGGGCGTCGAGTCGGGCGTCGAGTCCGGGCGTCCGCTCGGGTGCGAGGAGTCGGAGAACTCGCGGAACAGCCCGGTCACGACGAATGCGACCTGCTCGCCGATGTCGACCGCGTTGTCGCCGATCCGCTCCAGCGCACGGGCGACGAGGATCATGTGCATCGCCCACTCGCGCGTATCCGGGTCATCGCCGACCTCGATCGCGATGCGGAAGATCTCGCGGTTCAGACGGTTGATCTCGCGGTCCTGACGCACGAGGTCCTCGGCCAGTTCGACGTCGCGCCCGGCGAACGCCGCCTTGCTACTGCACGACCTCCGAGCGCGCGTACGCGCCCATCTTGGCGAGCGTCTCGAGCATCTCCGGGCGCACCGGCGGCTCGTAGCCGGACAGCGGGATCAGCTTGGCGATGTTCACGCACTGGTCGCCCATGCGCTCGATGTGCTTGATCATGTGCAGCAGCGCCGCCACCAGACGCAGATCGCCTGCCACCGGGGCCTGCAGCGCCAGCAGCGAGAGGATCCCCTGGTGCACCTCCAGGTAGCGCCCGTCGACGCGGTCGTCGTCGGCGATCACCATCTGCGCCAGCTCGACGTCCTGGTGGCCGAGCGCCTCGAGCACGCGGTCGAGCTGCTCGACGATCAGGTCGAGGCCGCCGAGCGCGTTTGTTTCGAGCGCGTGCAGCTGCTCCTGGAAGTGCGCGCGACCCTGTGCCGGGCCGCCGACGACCTCCTCCCCGCCCAGCGCGCGGCTGCTCGGAGCTGCGCCGGCCGCCTCTGCCGCGGTGCGCGAGCGCCCGTCGCCGCTAGCCGAACTTGCCGGTGACATATTCCTCGGTGCGCGGAGTCGTTCGGGTTGGTGAAGATCTCCTGCGTCGGGCCGACCTCGACGAGCTCGCCGCTGAGCATGAACGCCGTGCGATCGGCCACGCGCGCCGCCTGCTGCATGTTGTGCGTGACGATCACGATCGTCACGCGCTGCTTGAGCTCGTCGATCAGCTCCTCGATCTTCAGCGTCGCGATCGGGTCGAGCGCCGAGCAGGGCTCGTCCATCAGGATCACCTCGGGTTCGACCGCCAGCGAGCGTGCGATGCACAGGCGCTGCTGCTGACCGCCCGAGAGCCCCGCGCCGGGCTCGTCGAGCCGGTCGGCGACCTCGTCCCACAGGCCGGCGCCGCGCAGCGCCGCCTCGACCTTCGCGCGCAGGTCGGCCCTGCGGCGATCCGCGCCCCGCGCTGAGGCGCAAGCCCGGCGGCGACGTTGTCGTACACCGACATCGTCGGGAACGGGTTGGGCTTCTGGAAGACCATGCCGATCGCGCGCCGCACGGCGACCACGTCGACCGCCGAGTCGTACACGTTCGATCTCGTCGAGCAGCACGCGGCCCTCGGCGTGCGCGCCCGGGATCTCCTCGTGCATGCGGTTGATGCAGCGCACCATCGTCGACTTGCCGCAGCCGGAGGGACCGATGATCGCGGTCACCTCGTTGGCGTGGAAATCGAGGTCGATGCCCTTGACCTGCTCGGCCTCGCCGTAGAACGCGCGCAGGCCCTCGAGCTTGACGCTGAGGCCCTGCTTGGACTCCACCGCCTTGCGCACAGGCGCCTGGACGGTGCCTTGGCCAGCCGTCGGCTGCACGAGACTCCTCCGGTGTCTGCGGGGGCGATCCGCTCGCGCTCGCGCTCGATGTGGCTCTCGGGCTCCACGTTTGCGTCCTGCACGTTAGCTGTCTGGATGGCGTTCCGTCGGCTGTCATGCAAGGCGGCTCCTTCGCGAGACGAGGCGGGCGATCAGGTTGAGCAGCAGGATCATCACGACCAGCGTCAGCGCGGCGCCCCACGCGCGGTTTACCACGGCAGTCGTAGGTGAGGTGACGTCGTTGTAGATCTGCACCGGCAGCGAGTTCATGAACTGGCCCAGGTTGAAGTTCGTCTTATTGCGTCGCGGCGGCTGTGAACAGCAGTGGCGCCGTCTCGCCGGCGGCGCGCGCGATCGCCAGCAGCACGCCCGTGACCATCCCTGGCAGCGCAGTCGGCAGCACGATCCGGAAGATCACCTTCCAGCGCGGCGCGCCGAGCGCGAGCGCCGACTCGCGCAGCGCGCCGGGTATCAGCAGCAGGATCACCTCGGCCGAGCGGATCACGACGGGCAGCATCAGCAGCGACAGCGCGAGCGAGCCCTTGTAGCCGGCGTAGGAGCTGCCCGTGCCGACGATCAGCACGATGTAGATGAACAGGCCGAAGACGATCGACGGGACGCCCGTGAGCACGTCGACGAAGAAGCGCACGAGGTTGGCGAACGGCGCTCTGGCGGCCGTACTCGACGAGCCACACCGCGACGCCGATGCCGATCGGGATCGCGATCGCCGAGGCCAGCGCGACGATCTCGATCGTGCCGAGGATCGCGCTCTCGATGCCGCCGATGCTCGACGCTTTGAAGAACGTGTTGCCGGTCGGGTCGGTCGTGAAGAAGCTCCAGCTCCACGAGCCGAGGCCCTTGCTGAGCAGGTAGTAGACGACAGCACGAGCGGGATCAGCGCGAGCACGGTGCCGGCCAGTGATCAGACCGCGCGCGCGATGCGGTCCCTGCGGCGTCGTGCCGGGCTGACGGCAAAGCGCGCCAACAGTTCGCTCTGGCTCGCCGCCGGGCCGCGGCCCTCGGGAGGCTCTCCTTGGGCGCTCATGCTCCCGCCACCGCGCCGGCGATCGGCTGTGGGCCGGCCGTAAGTCCCTGCGGTGGTCGTGCCTTTGCGCGCCGCACGGATGACGAGCAGGCGCGCGATCGCGTTGACGAGCAGCGTCAGCACGAACAGCACGAGGCCGGCCGCGAACAGCGCCGAGCGGTGCAGGCCCTGCGCCTCGCCGAACTCGTTGGCGATCACGGCCGCCAGGCTGTAGCCCTGGCCGAAGAGGTGTTGGCCGAGCTGCGGCGCGTCGCCGATCAGGATCGTCACGGCGATCGTCTCGCCGATCGCACGGCCGAGGCCGAGCATCGCGCCGCCGACGATCCCCGCAGCGGCAGTACGGCAGCACCGCCGTGCGGATCATCTCCCAGCGCGTCGCGCCGAGGCCGAGCGCCGCTTCCTTGTGGTCGGCCGGGACGGTCGCCATCACCTCGCGGCTGATCGCGCAGACGATCGGCAGGATCATGATCGCGAGGATCAAGCCCGGCGACGAAGTAGTTGGGGATCGTCACCGTGCCGCCGCCGATGAAGGGAATGAACGAGAGCCGGTCGGCGACCCACTGCTCGGCCGGCTGGAGCTTTGGCGCGAGGAAGAAGATGCCCCACAGTCCGTACACGACCGACGGCACGGCCGCGAGCAGCTCGACGAGAATCGTCAGCGGCCCGCGCAGGCGCAGCGGGCACAGCTCGTTGGCGTAGATCGCCGTGGCGACCGCCACGGGCACGCCGATCAGGAGCGCCAGTCGCGGACGTGATCAGCGTGCCGAGCACGAGCGGCAGCGCGCCGAAGTTTTCGCCGCTCACGTCCCAGTCGTTGTCGAAGGTGAAGCCGAGCACGCCGTCTGTGCGCGAACGCCGGTTTCGACTCGCCCACGAGGCGCACGAAGAAGTAGACGATCAGCGCCAGGATCAGCCCGGCGAGCACGGTCAGCCCGTACTTGAGCACGCGGTCGGGCAGGCGCGCAAGCGGCGACCGCGCGAGAATCGAGCGGTCGCCGCTTGGCAGAGCTGCCGTGCTCATGAGTCGTTGTCTATCCGATCCTCAGGACGGGCGCGTCCCGATCAGCCTTCGATCGGCGAGCCGTTGCACTGAAGGCCCTTGGCCGCTTCCTTGGACTTCGCCAGGATCGCTGCCGGCAGGGCCGCGTAGTCGGCCTTCGGCGAGGATCGCCCTGGCCTTCGCCGAGGCCGTAGTTCGATGAACTTGACGACGCCCTTGGCCGCGCTTTCGCCGCCCGGGAGTCCCGCCTTGCAGAGGTCCTTGTTGACGACGATGAACGTCTGCGAGGTGATCGGGTAGGCGCCTGCACCGGTCGGGTTGGAGATCTTGATGCCGAGGTTCGTCGGCACCTGCAGCCCTTCCGCCGCCGCCGTCGTCGAGTCGAGCGTCGGCGCGACGAACTTGCCCGCCTTGTTCTTGACTGCCGCGTAGGTGAATTTGTGCTGTAGCGCATAGGCCTGCTCGACGTAGCCGACCGCGCCGGCCGTCTGCTGTGACCGCTCCGGCGACGCCGGCGTTGCCCTTGGCGCCAGTGCCGGTGGGCCACTGCACGTCCTTGCCTTCGCCGACCTTGCTCTTGAATTCGGGGTCGGCCGCGGCGAGGAAGCCGGTGAAGCCGGCCGTCGTGCCCGAGGAGTCCGAGCGGTGGATCACGGTGATCGCCGTGCTCGGCAGCGAGACGCCGGGGTTGAGCGCCTTGATCTCCGCGTCGTCCCAGGTCTTGATCTTGCCGAGGTAGATGTCGGCGATCGTCTTGCCTTCGAGCTTCAGACCGGCCTTCACGCCGGGCAGGTTGTAGGAGACGGTGATCGCGCCCAGGAACATCGGGATCTGCACGGCCGGGCTGCCGTTTTTGGCGATCGCTTCTTCGTCTTCGGGCTTCAGCGGGGGGTCGCTGGCGCCGAAGTCGACGGTCTTTGACTCGAGCGAGGTGATGCCCGCGCCGGAGCCGACGGCCTGGTAGTTGACGGTCAGACCCGACTGCGACGAGGCCCACTGTTCGTAGACGGGCGCAGCGAATGTCGAGCCTGCACCCGAGATCGTCCCGGAGGCGCTGCTCGAAGAAGTCGAGCTTGACGAGCTGCTCGACGAGCTCGAGCTGCTGCCGCACGCGGCCAGTCCGAGCGTGAGCAACGCCACGCTCGCGAGCGCGCCAATCTTGTTCTTGATCACTACGTCTCCTCTGTATGGATTACGTGGATTTTTCTGTGGCGAGTCCGATTGCAGACCTCGCCGGTTCGTACTGCCGGCAGTCTCTTAACCGCCTGTCGCCGCCGTGTGAACATTTCGTGAAGGATGCTCACCGTCTTCCTGCGGCTCGAGCGCGATCGCCGCCGGAGCGCGCTCGCGCGTCGAAGGCTGCGGTTGGAAGCGGTAGCCGAAGCCCGGGTGGGTGTGGATGAAGCGCCGGTCGGGCATCGCCGCTTCGAGCTTGCCGCGCAGCTTGCTCACGTACACGTCGACCGAGCGGTCACCTTGGCGCAGCTCGCCACCCCAGACGGTCGCGTACAGTTCCTCGCGCGTAAGCGATCGCGCCGCTCCTGCGCGCCATCGCTACGAGCAGCTCGAACTCGCGCACCGACAGGCGCAGCGACGCGGCCGCTGGCGAGCACCAGCCCGTCCCGCAGGCTGATCTCAAGCTCGCCCGCGTACAGGGTGTCCTCGCTCTCGGGAAGGCCCGCCACACTCGCAAGGCTCGCACGCGCGGCGTGTCTGCGTAAGTTGCAAAGTCGTAATCGGGCCGTGAAAAAATCGTGAAAGCGCCGTCTCGGCGCCCGCGGCTCAATATCCTCGCGCGATGCCCCTGCTGCGCCGAGCCGTCGATCCCGTGCTGATGTCCCTCGTCGAGGAGGCTGGACGCAACGTTCAGCGCTCGGGCCTGCTGCTGCACGACCTGCTCGTCGACTATCCCGAGCACGCCACGCTCGCTCAGGATCTGAAGGTCTGCGAGCAGGAAGGCGACCGCATCACGCACGACATCATCCACCGACTGGCCGCGCGGTCGCGTGCGCGCGCCGTTCGCCGCCGGCGACGGCTACGCGCTGGCCACGGCGCTCGACGACATCGTCGACCACTCCGAGAACGTCGCCGCGCAACTCGGGCTTTACGGCGTCGAGGCGCCGATGGAGCAGGCGGTCGAGTTCACCGACGTGCTGGTCGGCGCCGGCGAGCAGATCGCCCAGGCGCTGCGCTGCTTGCGCAACGGCTCGGAGCTCGGACCGCACCTCGTCGAGATCCATCGCCTCGAGAACGAGGGGGACAGGCTGCAGCGAGACGGCGTCGCCTCGCTGTTCGCCGGGGGCATCGACCCGATGGTCGTGATCCGCTGGAAGGACATCTTCGAGTCGCTCGAGGCGGCCGTCGACGCATGCGAGACCGTCGCACACGTGCTCGAGGGGATCACGCTCAAGCAGCGTCGACGCAGGCGCTGAGCCGGGGGCGGCTGCTGGGCCCGAAGCGGGGAGGTGCGGCGCGGGGGCGCCGACGGTCGAGGGCGCGATTCGCGCTCTCACCGAAACGCGTGAGATGGCCGTTGGCTCAGCCGTCCCGCTGAACGTGCTCGCGGCGGGCGCCGACCGACCGCTGCGCGTCGCGGTCATGGACAGCGACTCGGGCTTCCTGCTCGTCCTCTCCAAGCGCCTCGAGCGGTTGGACTGGCAACACCGGATGCTTGCATTGACCCTCTCCGCCGCGAAGATCGCCGCGCTCGAGCTCGATGTGCTGATCGTCGACCTCGCGAGCAGCCGCCGTCCGCGCCGCTCGAGCTGCCGCTCGGGGGACGCCGTGAGCAGCAACTGCCCGTACCGCTGGCCGCCTGAGTCCGATACGCGGGCCTTCCGCCGCCGCATACGTTTGCCCATCCGTAGGGTTGGCCGCGTCCAGGCGGGGCAGCGGTCAGCCCGTGGCCGTGGCGGCTGCCTTGAGATCCAGCTGCGCGCCGGCCGCGGAGCCGACGAAGAACACCTGAAACGGGGTGGAGGCGCCCGCTTCCAGTGAGGCGAGCACCGCGCGTCCTGCCGCCACGACCCGCCCGCCGCGCCGCGCGACCGCGTAGATCACCAGTTCCGGCTGAGCAGTGCTCGAGGGATTGTGAACGGCTGCCTTCCAGCGTCGACGTGCCCGGAGATTCACTGACCAGATGCATTTCGGTGATTCTCAGAAGTGGCCCCGAGCCGCTGACCGGAGAGCCTTCGCCGACCCGCGCCGTCACGTGTGCCGCCGACGCGGCCTGGATCTGATCGTCGATCCACGTGACCTTGGCGTGCGCCGGCAGCAGAGCGACCGATGTCAGCGTCTTGGCCAGTCCCGGCGTGCCGTTCGAGTAGGCCGTTGTGCCGCGTGCATCCTTCAGCGAGAGCGAGATCGGCACGTCGCGGATCGCGTGCGCCGAGGAGTTGCGCAGCGTCACGACCGCAGCCGACCCTCCCCGGCCGTGGACGAAGGCCGTGTCGAGCACCTTCACGACTGTGCTCGCATGCGCGATCGTCAGGCCCTGCTCTGTGGCCGGCGTGTGGCGCTTGGCTGCCTTTTCGAGCTTCGCGCTCTTTTCGGCTGTCGTCTCGCAGCCGCTGTAGAGCAGCGCCAGCAGCGCAAGCAGCGCCGGCAGCACGACGGCGAACCCTGCCTGTGAGCATGACGCCCGCCTGCTGCGAGGCGCGCGCGATCCCGACTCAGGCTCGAGCACGGCCGCGGCTCACCCGAACGCGCCGCTGATGTAGTCGCGCGTGCGCTGCGTCGCGTCGGGCGGTCGAAGATCTGCTCGGCCGAGCCGTACTCGACCAGCTCGCCGAGGTGCATGAACGCGACGTGGTCGGCCACACGGAACGCCTGCTGCAGGTTGTGCGTGACGATCACGATCGCCACGCTCTCGCGCAGTCCGACGATCAGCTCCTCGATCGTCGCCGTCGAGATCGGGTCAAGCGCCGAGCACGGCTCGTCGAGCAGCAGCACCTCGGGCTCGGCCGCGAGCGCGCGTGCGATGCACAGTCGCTGCTGCTGGCCGCCCGACAGCCGCAGCGCCGGGCGGTTCGAGGTCGTCCGCCACCTCCTCGTAGAGGCCCGCGCGCGTGCAGCGCCTCCTCGACCGCGTGCTCGAGCTCGGCCGTGCGCCGGCGCCGGCGCCGCCCCCGGCCCGGGCTGCTCGGCGAGCGCGTAGGCGACGTTGTCGAAGATGCTCATCGGGAACGGGTTCGGCTGCTGGAAGACCATCGAGACGCGGCGGCGCAGGTCGTTGACCTCGAGCTCGTGGATCTCCTCGCCGTCGAGCGTGATGCGCCCGGCGCGCGCCGCGCCTGCGGTGATCTCGGTCAGGCGGTTGAGCGAGCGCAGCAGCGTCGTCTTGCCCGATCCCGAGGCGCCGATCAGCGCGAGCACCTCGCCCTGGCGGACCGGCAGGCTCACGTCGCGCACGACCCAGTGCTCGCCGTAGGCGAGCCACACCGACTCGATGCGCATGCGCTCGCGCACGGCTGCGAGCGACGTTCGCGTCGGCGTAGTGCTCGCCGCGCCGGGCGCAGGTACCAGCGTCGTCGCGGCGCCGTTGTGTCCGGGTGGGGGCGAGGCGACATGGGGATCGCGCTCGACCACGATCCGCCGTACCGGTGGCGGCATCAGCGGGTCCACTGCAACGACCTTCCGATTATGCGCAGCCGGGCTATGACCCCGGCGCGGCCCAGCCGCTCCGTGTCACCGGTGAGGCGCGTCACGAGCGCGTTCAGCACCAGCACGATCATCAGCAGCACGAACGCCGCCGCATAGGCCTTCTGCGGCGCGTTGCCTTCGCCGGCCGGCGAGTTGTTGTAGACGTAGCTCGTCAGCGTCGAGCCCGTGCCGCGCAGCGTGCCGAGCACCGGCACGTGACCGACGGCCTCGTTCTGCAGCGTCACCCCGAGCAGGATCGTGACGATCGCCGTGTCGCCGATGATCCGGCCCATGCCGAGCACGACGCCGCTGGCGATGTTCGGCCGGATCGCCGGCAGCAGCACGTGGCGGATGCGTCGTCGCGCGCGTCTTGCCGAGTGCGTAGGACGCCTCGCGCATGTGGTCGGGCACCTGGGCGAGTCCCTCGCGCGTGGAGCCGACGATCAGCGGCAGCGCGAGCACCGCCATGATCGACGCCCGCCGCGAAGAACGAGCGCCCATAGACAGAACCGTTCGCGGCGCGCTGGGAAAGGAAGCCGAGCGAGCCCTGCGAGAAGACGAGCAGCCCGAAGATCGCCAGCACTACGCTCGGCACGCCGCCGATCATCTCGATCGCCGACTCGACCGCCCGCGCGAGCGCCCGCCGGGCGCGCGTACTCCGACAGCCACGCCGCGATCGCGATGCCGATCGGCGCCGCGATCAGCGATGCCGATCGCGGTGAGGATGAAGGTGCCGACGATCGGGTCGAAGAAGCCGCCCGCTTCGCTCTGGTGAACGGCCGGCGCCGGCGACTGCACGAACAGGCTCGGTCTCAGATAGGAGATGCCCTTGACGAGCATGAACAGCACGATCGCCAGCGCGATCGCGCACAGCGCGATCCCCGTTCCCCAGCACAGCCAGTAGCCGATCCGATCGACCAGCGGCCACGAAGAGGTGCGCTGTCGCGACGGGCGCACGACCGGTACGCCTGGGGCTGGCGTGAGGCCGCCGAGCGAGCCGGGTTGCGCTTCCCCCGCGGCAGTCATCAGGCGCGGATCCCGTAGCGTTTGAGCGGCTGCTTGGCCGCCCAGCCGGCGAACGAGAGCATCGCGGCGGAGACGAGCAGCACCGCCGCCACCGCATAGACCGTATGCGCCAGCACGGGCCGATCGTCAGCCCTTCGGAGTTCTGCACGATCGTCGCCGCCAGCGGTCGCACGGGCTCGAACAGGAACGTGATCCCGTCGAGCGGGTTGGCCGCGAAGCCGCGCCCGCCGGAGACCATCGAGAGCATGATCGCCTCGCCGAGCGCCCGTGCAGTCGCGAGCACCGTGGCCGCGACGATCGCCGGCCGCGCCGTGCGCAGCGAGACGCGCACGATCGTGCGCCAGCGGTTGACGCCGAGTGCCACCGAGCCCTCGTGCCATGAGGACGGCACCGAGGCGAGCGCCGCGGCGATCAGCGCGACCATGATCGGCGTGATCATCACCGCGAGGATCAGCGTCGCCGTGGCGAGGTCGGCGCCGTTCGAGCTGCACCACGTAGACCGACCGATGCCTTGCGCGCATTGCTGATCAGGTGGCTGTTGACCCACGGGGCGATCGCGAGGATCCCGATCAGCCCGTAGATCACCGACGGCACCGCCGCGAGCAGCCGGATCACGGGATCGAGCACGCGGCGCATCGGCGCCGGTGCGAACTCGGTCAGGAAGATCGCCGCCAGCGTCGAGACGGCGAGCGCCAGCACGACCGCGAGCAGCGTCGTCACGAGCGTCCCCCACAAGAGCGGCCAAGCGCGGAAGTAAGTACGCCGAGTGGCCCGCCGGCGGCGTGGCCTGCTGCATCGCGCGCAGCTGTTCGTCGACGTCGCCGCCCGGGGCGAACCAGCTCAGGCCGTTGTGGGAGAAGGACGGCCATGCCTTGAGGAAGACCGTCACGACCATCGCGACGATCAGCACCAGCAAGGCGCCGCCAACGCGCCGAGCGCACGCTCGACGCGTTGGTCGGTTCTCACCTTTCTCGGGATGCCCGCCGGCTTGGGTTGAGAGCGCCTGCGAGCACCTTGGCACTAGTGGATGGCGATCCAGTTGCTGCTGACGATTGAGCGAACGGTCTTGTTGCCCGGCTTGGTGACCCACGCGACGAACTTCCGCCGCTTCGCCCTTGGGGGCGCCCTTCGTCACGATCCAGAAGTTACGCACGCCGCGGTACTGGCCCGACTTGGCGTTGCGCAGCGTGCACGGGATGCCCTGGTAGCCGACGGTGTTCGTTCCCGTCGATGAAGTCGAAGGAGACGAATCCGATCGCTTGCTTGTCGCCGGCGACGGCACTCTCCTCGAGTCCGTCGGAGTTCTCCGGCGTGGCGCTCGGGGAGATCTTCAGGTTTTCGCCGAGGAAGATGTGCTGGAAGGCGTCCTGCGTACCGGACGCGCCGTCGCGGTCGAACAGGTCGATCGGCCCGCTGACCTGTGCGCCCGGGCACTTGGCTCCAGTCGCGGATCGCGCCGGTGAAGATGCCCTTCGACCGTCTGCTGGGACAGGTTCGCGATCGGGTTCGACGTGGTTGGTGATCACGCAGACGCCGTCGCGCGCGATCTTCGTGAACACGAGGCCTTTCGGGTCGACGCCGGGGATCGGGTCGCGCGAGGCGTCGCCGATGTCGAAGCGTGCCGCTCGCCGCGTCGGTGATGCCGATCGTCGCGACTGGCCGCCGCCGACTTTCGGGGCGGCCCTTGTGCGTGGCCTTGTGGTAGGCGGTGGCGAGTTTCTGCGCCAGCGGGAGCACCGAGGTCGAGCCGCCGAGGATCAGCCGCTTCGCGGCGGCGCCCGCGG
Organism: uncultured Solirubrobacteraceae bacterium; assembly: GCA_963704495.1. GTDB lineage: Bacteria > Actinomycetota > Thermoleophilia > Solirubrobacterales > Solirubrobacteraceae > Palsa-744. The sequence goes on from OY969911.1 coordinate 1,204,311, forward strand.
GCGCGATCAACGCGAGGGCGAGATATCAGTGAAACGATCAGGCTGCGATGAGCGCGCACGGTGTTGTCTCCTTTTATTTGGACGTGGTTGAGGCCGTCTGCAGCGGCCTGCGGGGGCGGAAACAGCTCGAGGCATGGATCGATTCGGTGAACCCCAGGACGTCGCCCGGCGCAAGAGTGTCGCCCCCGGATTCTTCTTGTGTGTTGTTTTTGTGAACGCGACGTTGAAGGCGTGCGAGACGCTCATGTGAATGCTTTGTTACCAGCGCAAACCGACGTTTGTGAACGTTTTGTTGACGCGTCACCGGACTCATGTGTCGTTTTTGTGAACGCCATTGCTTTTCGCTGAGGCGCGTGTGACGCTGGCGGCGATCGGATGCGGGCGAGCGCCTGCGTGGGCCGCCTCCAGCCGCTGCTACGCAGCTTCCGCATGACAGACGAGACCACTCCACCCGAGCTACCCGAGCACTCGCAGCCCGCCGTGTCTTCGGGCAACGGCGCGAGCAGCAACGGCACGAGCAAGACCGGCCGCGCAGCCGTGCGCTCCGGCCTCGCGCACCGCCGCAACCCGGTGCTGGTCGAGCTCGGCGAGTTCGCCCAGGCCGCGCGACGCATCGCCCTGCGCGACCCGCTTGCGCTGTTCCTGCTGCTCGCCTCGATCTGCGCTGGCGGTCACCTTCGCGACGCTGCTGGGCCAGATCAAGCCCGAGCAGCGCCGGGACGCAGGTGCCGCTCAGCACTGTGCAGAAGCTGGCCAAGCAGAAGGAGATCGCCAGCGCCATGCTGCTCGACCACGACAGCCGTGTCGAGGTGACACGACGCACCGGCACGCGCACCGTCGTCAAGCCGAAGCGGCAGCAAGAAGAACGGCGGCACCGAACAGGTGACCACGCCGGTCGGCCCGCCCCAGCAGCTGTGGGCTGCCTACCCGGCCTCGGGCGCGCAGACCCAGCAGGTCGCTGCACGAACTCGGCGCGAGCGGCGCCGATCGTGAGCGGTCGACCAGCAGTCGGGCAAGGCCGACGAAGGCGATCGTCGTCCAGTTCCTGATCCCGATCCTGCTGCTCGTCTGCCTGTTCTCGCTGTTCATGCGCCTCGGCGCCGAGGGCGCCGCGGGCGGCATCGCCGCGCTTCTCCGAGTTCACCGGCAAGGGCCGCAAGAAGGGCAAGGGCACGCGCCGAAGCGATCACCTTCGCCGACGTCGCCGGCGCCGGCGAGGCGCTGGCCGAGCTGCGCGAGATCCGCGACTACCTCGCCGACCCGAGCAAGTACCTCGCTGTCGGCGCGGCGGCGCCCAAGGGCGTGCTGCTCGTCGGCCCTCCCGGGTACCGGCAAGACGCTGCTCGCGAAGGCGGTCGCCGGCGAAGCCGACGCGACGTTCTTCTCGATCTCGGGCTCGGACTTCGTCGAGTCGCTCGTCGGCGTCGGCGCCGCCCGCGTGCGCGACCTGTTCCGCAAGGCGCGCAAGGCCGCCCCGGCGATCATCTTCATCGACGAGCTCGACGCCGCCGGGCGCAAGCGCGGCGCCGGCATCGGTCAGGGCAACGACGAGCGCGAGCAGACGCTCAACCAGATCCTCGTCGAGATGGACGGCTTCGCCGGCGACGGCGGGCTCGTCGTGATGGGCGCCACCAACCGTCCGGACATCCTCGACCCGGCGCTGCTGCGCCCGGGGCGCTTCGACCGCCAGGTCGTGGTCGACGTCCCCGACGTGCACGGACGCCTGGAGATCCTGCGCCTGCACGGCGGCAAGCGCCCGCTCGCACCGGACGCCTCGCTCGAGGAGGTCGCGCAAGCCAGACCCCGGGCTTCAGCGGCGCGGAGCTCGCCAACGTGATCAACGAGGCCGCCCTGCTGAGCGTGCGCGACGGCCGCGCGCAGATCGACCAGGCCACGCTCGAGGAGGCGATCGACCGCGTCGTCGCGGGCCCGGCCAAACACCACATCCTGACCGAGGAGGAGCGCTGGCTGATCGCCGATCCACGAGGCCTCGCACGCAGTCGTCACCGAGGCGCTCGGGCACACGACCTCGACGCGCAAGCTCTCGATCGTCGCGCGCGGGCGCCAGCTCGGCACCGCCGCGCACATGCTCTCCGACCGCGACCAGGTGATCATGAGCAAGCCCGACCTGCAGAGCCAGCTGATCGTGATCACCGCGGGGCTTGCCGGCGAGCGGATCGCCTTCGGGCACTCCTCCACCAGCGTCAACGACGACCTGCACGCGGCCACCGCGCTCGCGCGCAGCATGGTCACCTCATTCGGCATGTCCGAGGCGCTCGGCCTGGTGACGATCGGCGAGAAGAGCGGCGAGGTGTTCCTCGGCGCCTCGCTGCAGGACCTCGGCTCGGTCGGGCCGGAGACGCTCAACCTGATCGACAACGAGATCGAGCGGCTGGTCGGCGACGCCGAGGCGCGCGCGGCGGACGATCCTCGACCGCAACTGGAGCACCGTCGAGGAGACTGCGCGCGGCCCTGATGGAGCAGGAGACGCTCTCGGGCGTGGCGCTCGACGCGATGCTCTCGACCGTGCGCGAGACGACGCTCGAGGAGCTGCACAACGTCCGACGCGCCGCGCCGCCGCGCTTCACGGCACGCGACAAGGACGTCACGTGACCCGGCGCCGTCCGGTGTCTTCCGCTCGCAAACCGCGTAGGACACCCTCGCCTGCCCTCCTCATCGCGCTGATCGCGCTGGTCTTCTCGACGACCGGGCTGGCCGACGCCGCTCGGCATGCTGTCGTCAGCGCGGTCGCGGGCCATCCGATCAGCACCAAGCCGCATGCCGGCGGGATTCTGCTGCTGGGCAAGAACGCAAGTTCCCCGCCTCGGCGATCCCGACCGTGCAAGAACGCCAGCCGGGTCGGCGGCAAGACGGCGGCGGAACTGGCCGGCACCTGCCCGCCGGCGACCGTCGACCTCGGCACGTGGTGCCTGGAGACGCGCTCCTTTCCCGCTCACGAACCGGACAGATCGGCAAGAACAACTACATCTGGGCCAGCAAGACGTGCGTGGCCGAAGGCGGCTGGCTGCCGACGGCCGCGCAACTGCTCGGCGCCGCCAACCGTGTGCAAGCTGGAGTCGACGATCCACGACTCGCCAGCTCACGGCCACGATCAACCTCGATCCCAGCCGCGGGCTGAAAGACCAGCGCGAGATGAGCTCCACGCTGGTCACCACCGAAGCCGGCTCGGCTGCCGCCGGCTCTGAGGGCGTCAGCGAAGGCGCGACCGGCAACCCACGCCAGGGCCAGGCGAACCCGATGCCGCTGCCCGCCAACCCGCTGCCGCGAATCGCTCCAGTACGTGACCGTCTACAACAACGGCAACAAGGGCGGCTTCGCCGGGCTCCGAGCCGGTGAGCGCAGCCGGAGAACTTCCGCTGCGCCTTCAACAAGACGCCGGGCGCGCTGAACAAACCCGAATCTTGAAGGACGACACGTGGCGAGCCGTGACCAGCGTCGACTCCTCGCACCGCGCCGATCCAGCTGGCTCGCGGTGCTGCTCGTCGCCGCGCTTGCCGTGGTCGTGCTCGCCGTCGCGGCGCGTTCGGCCGACGCCGTGATTCTCCCGGCGATGACGCTCGACGGCCCGAGCGAGGACATCGTCGGCTTCGGCGGCGTTGCGATGGCCGAAGACGGGACCGGCGGAGCCGTTTACCTAAGCGCGTCAAGGGCGTGGCCCACGTGTTCGTCGCGCGCTACGGCGAAGGGCATTGGCTCGCGCCGATCCGGGTGGACGCCGAACAGCCTTTCGCGGCGAGCTGGCCGCGCATCGGTGCGGCCGAACGGAGGCGAGCTGCTCGTCGTCTGGGCGACGCCGTTCGCGACCGAGAGCGGGCACCCGGTAGACGAGCTGCTGAGCGCGACGCTCGGCCCCGGCGCTGCCAGCTTCGGGCCTTCGATGATCGTCGATCCCGACATTCGCGAAGCGGCACCGGCACGAGCCCGGACGCTGGCCATGAGCTCGACCGGCCAGGCCGACGTCGTCTACCGCGTCGTCAAGAGCGAAGACGGCCAGCGCTCGAGCATTCCGCTGCTGCGCCCCGGCGACGTCGTCGAGGACGTGCGCGTCGCGCACTTCGGCGGTGAAACGCTGGTCGAGTCTCGGCACGATCAATCGTAACCCCGGCGTGTCGATGCGCCCGCCGACGCAGGCCAACGCGCCGCAGCTCGCGATCGGACCGACCGGCAGCGGCATCGTCGTCTGGCAGGAGCCGGATATCGACGGCGTCGCGCGTATCTGGGCCAGACGCCTGTTCGGCAGCACGCTCGACTACGTGATGCCCGTCGAGCGCCGACGCAGCTTGGGCGCGTCGCCGATCGGCGACGATGCCGACGCACCGGCCGTCGCCATCTCGCGACTCGGGCAGGCCGAGGTCGCCTACCGTCAGGTCGCCGGTCCGGGGTCTCCGCTGCCGGGGCCGCGGATCTTTCTGAACACGCTGCCCGACGGCGAATCGGCCAACGGGGCTCAGTTCGCGGGTGCGAGCGTCGTCGATTCGGCCGTCTCGGGAGGGACGTCGGCGACGGTCGGGCCACCGAGCATCGACATCGACGAAAAGCAGGACCTGCGCCTGCTCTACGACGCCAACGGCACGCCGCGTGTGATCGAGGGGGATGACCGCGGTCTCTCGGGGACGCTCTCGCTCGGTCCTCCATTCGCCGGCGCGGAACCGTTCTCGGCGAGCGTGATGAACCAGGCCGGTGGCGGCGTCTCGGCTTGGCCCAGCGTCGACGAGCAGGGCCGTTCGGTGGTCGCCGTGCGCGAGGACTTCCCCGGCGGCGGCGTCCAGACCGGCCTCGTCAGCGGTGGGGCCGGTGGCCCGATCGGGGAACTCGCGGTCGGCCGCTCGGGCCTGGGCGACGGGCTCGTTGCCTTCCGCCAGGGGCCGTTCGGCAACGCGGCAATCGTCGTCACGCAGGTCACCGCTCCGCCCGCGCGGTTCGTCGTCACGGTGCCGAAAAAATGGATCAAGCCCGCGCAGGCGACGATCTCGTGGCTGCCGGCTGAAAGCGCAAACGGGCCGCTGCGCTACACGCTCGTGCTCGACGGCCGCCGCCTGACCACGCCTGCGGGGCTCTATTCGCAGCGCCTCGACCCACGCGGGTTGAACAGCGGGCAGCACAAGGTGCAGGTGCTTGCGACCGACATGTTCGGCCAGGCGACGTTGACGCCGGCCTTTCCACTTCGAATCGATGCGGGCTCCCCATCCGTGAAGATCGCCCGCGCGCGGGGCAAGGGCTCGGTCGTCGTGCGCATCAGCGACCCGAACTCGGGCGTCGTCGTGAAGTCGATCAGCGTCAGTTTCGGCGACGGCAAGCGTGCCGCCGGGCGCAAGCAGCTCGCTCATCGCTACGCACACGCCGGCACCTACCAGGTGGTCGTGAACGCGCGCGACCGACTCGACAACCGGAGCACGACCCGCAAGCTGGTGAGCGTGCGATGAGGATGATCGGCGCGCGGGCGCTAGGTGCGCCAATGATCGGTCCGCCGATGATCGGTCCGCGGATGATCGGTGCGCTGACGGCGCTGGCCGCCGGTCTCGCCGGCGCACTCGGCCCGAGCCTGGCACGCGCCGACGTGTTCGGACCGATCTCGCTCGCCTCGAGCAGCGCGATCGCGGGCTATGCCGGAAACCAGCAAGCTGACTACGCACACGACGCGACGATCTCCGCCGACGGGCGCTACGTCGCCTTCGACGGCTCCTTCGGCGGTCGCACGGGCGCATGGCGTCGCGACCTGCAGACCGGCGTCGTGGCGCCTGTGGCCGCTGAAAATCTGGGCGAACCAGTGGTCAGTGCCTCCGACGCCGACCTGCCCTCGATCAGCGCGAATGGGCGCTACGTGAGCTTCACGACGACCGCCCGGCTCGATCCGGCAGACGACGTCAACCCCGGGCCGGACGTGTATGTGCGCGACATGACGAAGGCGCCGTCGGAAGAAGGTGCCTACACGCTCGCGTCGGCCGTCGACGGCTCGAGCGCGGGACTGAGCTACGAACCGACCGGCAAAGACAGCAGCGTGGAATTCGAAGAACAGCACTACGGGTCAGTCGCGGCCGGGCGCTCGGCGTTGAGTGCGGACGGGCGCAAGGTCGCCTTCGTTACGACCATGGTCTCCAATCTCGCAGGTGCGGGCACGCCCGCCATGCAGGTCGTGGTCCGGGACCTCGACAACGAGAGCACCCAGCTCGTGAGCGTCGCCGACGATCCGCTCACCGGTCAGCCGCTCCAGGGTCAGCCGGTCTCCGGTGAAGAAGCCGGCGAACGCTATGGCGCGGTCTATGGGGGATCTGGTCTGGGGGGTAAGCCACCGAGCTTCGTCGATCCCGTTCCCTACGAACTGGCGGGGACGCTCGGGGCTTCGATCAGCGCTGACGGCTCGACGGTTGCGTGGATGGCCGTCGATGTGGGCCGGCAGGCACGAATGCTCAGCGGCGAGTTCCCCAGGGACGCCTACACGGAGCCGCTGTGGCGACGCATCGTCGACGGGTCGAGCGCGCCCGTCCGGCGCGTCACCGGGGGCTCCGATCCCACAAACCCAAGCTGCGCCGCCAGCGGCGAGACCGTGCTGCCGGGCACCGCGTCGCTGTCGGACCCGTGCCAGGGCCCCTTCGCTGCCACCCAAGAAGCCGGGCTGGGAATCTGGCGCGGGGGTAACGGCAACCCCATCCCGCGGCTCAGCGCCGACGGTTACGCGGTCGCGTTTCTCGCCGACGCCCCCTTCGTTGCACAGGGCAACACCATTCCCGAACTGAGCAGCAACCTCTACCTGGTCAACATGCACGACGGCTTGACCCGCGTGGCCGCGTTGCGGTCGCTCACGGAGCTCGCCGGCGGCGATCAGCAGAACATCGGCGAGAACGGCCCGATCGAGGACGTTGGCATCTCAGCGGACGGCAACCACGTCGCGTTCACGACGAAGCGCACGGTGTTCCCGCTCGGCTCGCCGGCCTTCATCAGCGCGCCGGCCGCGATCGCCGGCATGCTCGAGCTGTTCGACGTCGACCTCTCCAACGACACGCTCACACGCGTGAGCGAAGGGTTCGCGGGTGGGGCGAGCGAACACCCGCATGAAGCGAGCACGGCCGGAGTCGATCCGTACACGCATCTCGGCGACGGTGCGCTGTCGCCGTCGTTGTCGAACGGTGGTGAGGCGATCGCGTTCTCCTCGACCGCGTCGAACCTAGCGTTCGGCGACGGCAATACGCCGCAGCTGGGAAGCGAACGCTTCGATGGCAGCGACGCGTTCGTCGTCTCACGGGTGATCTTCAGCTCGATCGCGACGCCGCAGTCGATCTCGGGTGCACCGCCCGGGCCGACGATCGCGACGGCCTGGCGCGTCGGCGTGACGGCTCGTTCGCGCCGAGACGGAACCGTGCTGCTGTACGCGACCGTGCCGGGCGCCGGGACGTTGCATGCCGCCGCCCAGAGCGCCCTGCGGGTGCCCATGCGCCGCCACGGGCGCCTCAGCATGACGATCGCAGCACGCAGTGTCGCGAGCACGAAGCGCGTCGCCCGTCAGGCAGGCGCGGCGCTGGTGACGATGGCGCTCGCCCCTGCGGCGCGCTACCGCGCGCTCGTGGCGAAGCGTCCCGGGCTGTCGTCGACGGTGACCGTCACTTTCACGGCCGCCGATCACGCGACCTTGCGGCAAAAGGTGTCCGTGACCTTCCGGCGCACGCTGAAGGCCAAGGCGGAGCGGTCAAAGGCGGGCGGCAAGTCCGGGATCGAGACATCCAAGCCGGCGCGGCGGGCCTCGGTGCGCATGGAGGGCGTGCGATGACCCACGCCCTCCGCCGCTTTGCGATCCTGGCCACGCCGCTCCTCGGGTTGCTCCTCGCGTTCGCGGCCGTCGGGTCGATCGCGCCTGCGAGCGCGCTCGCAACGGAAGGCGGAGAAGGAGTTGCCTGGCGTCTGGAACAGCCGCCACCCCCGCCCCCGCCGGTCGGCGTGCCGCCGTCCTCCACGCCGATCGGTCTCGGCCATGTCGGTGACATCGAGTTCTGGGCACCCAACCGCGGGCTGTTGATCACACCTGGTAACGGCAGCACGATCCCGGCCGGCCTATGGGCGTACAACGGCGTGGAATGGCACGAGCTGTCGACCGTATGCGGCGCCACCGACGGGCGTATCGGCTGGTCTGGGCCAGAGGAATTCTGGACGATCTCAGACGGACGTCCGGGACAGGCCGCGGATCCGAAAACAGGACGCCCGGCGCCGCTGGAAGACAACACGCTATGCCGCTTCGCGCATGGAGAAGTCGTCACCTCCTACGCTTCGCCCGCCTTTCAGGCCAGCTCCTACCAGCCGATGCACGCGCTGGGCTGCCTATCCACGTCGGACTGCTGGTTCGCGGGCGACTCGCTGCCCCCACCGCAGGCCGGCGAAGCCTTCCACCTGCACTGGAACGGCGGAAAGCTCACGGCGGAACCGAACCCGCACGGTCACGCGGTCGAGGCGATGCGCAAGTTTGCAGGGCAGCTATTCGAGAGCGTGCGACTGCTGCAGGGCGACCTGTCGGCTGAGCTCGAGACGCCGCTGCCGTCGGCCCTGCATCTGATCAATCCACGAGGGGTCACGCCGACATTCGAACCGGTGCTCGGAGTGCCGGCGTACACCTCCGAAGAGTTCCCCGAAGCGCTCGGCTTCCTGCGCCTGGGGGTAGATGACGAAGAACTGTGGGCGGCGGCGGGCTCGGTGAGCGAACCGCCTGAACACTCCTCCCGCGCGGGTGTGACGGTCGAGCGCTACACCGGTCAGTGGGAACACGTGCTCGGTCCCGAAAGACCGGCGCCGGGTCAGATCAACGACGACGTGGTGCAGTCGATCGCGCCAGAGCCGGGCACGAGCAGCGCCTGGCTCGCGCTCGACTCCCAGGACGACGCACAGTCACCCAGCCCGGCCGCATCCGCGCTGGTTGCCCGCGTCTCGGCCGGCGGGACCGTGGAAACGCAGACGCTGCCTTCCGAAACCGAAGTTGCCCAGGGTGTGGGGCCAAAGGGCGGCGCCAAGACGATCGTGTGCCCGGCGGTTCAGGACTGCTGGATGGTCACGACTCAGGGCTGGCTGTTTCACCTCGCCCCGGAAGGCGAACGCACGCGACCGCGTGACAGCTCGAGTGCCTTCTCCGGCCTGATCACGTTCAGGCCTCCCGACGAAGGGGTTCCGCAGGTGGTCCCCGACGCCCCGCCGGCGGACATCTCGGGGCTCACGGAAGCGCAGGCTGAAAAGGGGGGTCTGATCGATATCCCCACGGCCAACGAATCGAAGGTGAGAGCCCCTTTGCTCTCCAGCGTCCATAGCCGCCTGGTGCACGGGACGACGCTCGAATTGCGCTTTCACCTCGCGGTCAAGGCTCGAGTCAAGCTGCTCGCCAAGCGCAAGCGGAAGATCGTCGCGAGCTCGCCGATGCGCACATTCGCGGGCGGCAACCGCAAGCTGCTGCTGGCGCTCAACCGCCGTCGCTGGCCCACCAAGCTGGACCTGCAGACCCACGCGCTCGAGCCGCTGCCGCTCGTCTCGACCCGCCTCCCTGGCAACAACACCGTCGGCACGGGCTTCGCGACGCTCCCTGGCGTGTCGTCGGGCGGTCTGCGTTCGCCGGCGGCCCCCTTCCGAGGAACGCTGCGCTGAGACCGGCAGGTGCTCGCCGAGTCCGGGCGCGCCGCGCGACGATCGCACTCGGCCTGCTCGCGCTCGTGTGCGTAGGGCTGGTGGCGCTCGTCTGCCTGCCCGGCTTCGGCGGTGGCGCGCGCGCGGCCGCCGAAGGCGGTAGCGAACCAACCCCGCAGACCGACGATTCCGTCCCGGCATCGCACGTCACGATGATCGGCGCCTCACCCGCTGAGGCGCCTTACGAGACCTGGGGCATGGGGCAGGCCGGCGACGGGACCGGGATGCTCGTGCGCTACGTGCGCGGGGACGGCTGGTCGCTCGGGCCATCGCTGCTCGACAGCGCCGGCCAGCCGCTATCCGGCTTCAAGCTCGACCAGCCCGGCGCGAGCGGTCCCAGCCCGCTGGCCGGGCAGTTCACCGCGAACGGCAGCGGCGTGCTGCTCGGCACCGTCCCCAGCGCCGGCGGCGTCGGCACACGCGAAGTCCTGCTCGTGCGCAACCCCGGGGGGTCCTTCAAGGAAACGGCGCCCGTGCCGGCCGAAGGCAAAACGGCGCTGCTCAAGCCGGGCGAGCGGCTGTTTGCCTCATCGGGCCGGGCTCCGTTGGTCGCGCCGCTCGATGAAGGCTCGGGACAGGCCGGCGCGTTGCTCGTGCCGGTCGGCACGCAGGGGGAAGTCGAGGACGCAGTACTGCACTGGGACGGGAGCAAATGGACCAGCGAGTCGATCGAAGTCCCCGAAGCGAGTGCCGAAGAATTCCACGTGATCGGGATCGGCTCGAGCTCGGCGGACAACGCGTGGCTGCTCGGCGAACTCTCCTCGGGCGGGCTGGCACTGTTCCGGCGCCGGCTCGGCGGCGAAGAAGGGCCGAAGTGGCATGCGGTCGCGCCCGCGCACGGCTTCAAAGCGGGCGAACCGCTGAGCGTCGATCCGCACGGCCTCGAAGCGGGCGAGCCGTTCGCCGTCCCCGGATCGCCGAACACGCTCACGCAGGTCCTCACCGTTACCGGCGAAGGCGTCTGGATCGACGGTCAGCGTACCGACGCGCACGTCTCCACGACGATGTTCTTCAAGCCCGAAGGCGAAAGTGGTGCGGCTTCGATCTCGAGCTGGTGCCCGACGCCGGCGGGCGCGCCGGCATGCGAACACGAACTCCCCGAAGGTTTGCCGGCGAGCACGATGCGCAGCATCGCCTGGGCCGATCCCTCCTCCCCGTTTGGCGAACGCGTGATCACGGGCTTGATCAACGGGGTGAGCCTGCGCCTGGATGGCGCATCTTTCACCCGTGTGCTTGCGCTGGGCGCGTCGACGCTCTCCAGCGACGTCGGCGGCACCTTCGGGGCGGCGTTCTCGAACCCGCGCGAGGGATGGCTTGGACAGGCGACGCTGCCGGTTCACTTGACGCTCGAACCCCAGCCCAGCCGCCTCACACCGTGGCCGGTGTCGTTCCGCCACACGCTCGTCGCGATCGCGCCCCAGCCCCAAGCGCCGGTCGGCGCGCTCTCCAGCGAAGCGCTCGCGGTGGGCGATCGCGGCGAGGTCGCGCGCTATTCGCCCGGCAAGGGATGGCTGCCGGAAAGCTTGCTCACCGCCAGCGGACGCCACGCCACGCCCGTGCTGCGGTCGGTCGCGTGGCCGACTCCCTCACGCTCATACGTAGTCGGCGACGAAGGCGAAATGTGGCTGTGGCGCGGGGAAACGGGGCTGTGGGAAAAAGACCCGGCGACGCCGTTCAACTTTCGTGGCAACCTGCTTGGCGTCGCCTTTGATCCAAGCGATCCCGATCGCGGCTACGCGGTGGGCCAGGGCGGGGTGCTGCTCGGCTACGGCAAGTCATGGACGCAGGAAGCGCTGCCGCCACAGGTGGCCGGTGCCAACTTCACGTCGATCGCGTTCGCCGGCTCGGAAGCGATCGTTGCCTACCGGATCTTGCCCGACCCCTCACGCAACCGATATGTAGGTGGACTGCTCGTCAACGACGGCTCGGGTTGGCGGATCGACGAAGGAGCAGCGGTGGCCGAGGGTGGCAACGTACCCGAGATCGTCGCCGGGCTGCCCGACGGCGGCGCTGCGTTTGCGGCCTCGGGAAACGAACCCGCCGACGTATTCGAGCGCAGTCAGCGCGGCGCCTCTTGGCAGGCCACGGCGACACCGCTGCCGGGCGGTCGCCAGCCGGGCTCGCTTGCGCTGTTCCGCGAAAACGGAGCGTTGCGCGCGGTCGCCTCCGGCGCTGCACTCGACACGTACGCCGTCGAAAGCGAACCGCCGGCGGCGGTCGGGTCCCCACCGAACCTGATCAAGCCCTATCCGCTGACGGTCAACGCGGAAAGCGGCGTGCTCCGCGAGACCGCGAGCGGTTGGAGCGACGAGCAGCATGAATTGAACAACGCCAGGCAGCCCGCGGGTAACTACGCCCCGTGGGACATACCGTTCCAGCCCGATCCAATCTCCAGCGTGCTGATCGACCCGAGTGGAACGCAAGGCTGGGCTGTCGGCGGCTTCGTCGAAAGCGAACACGAAGGCGTGCTCGACACGGCTGACATCGAGCGCTACCCGGCCGACGGCGTCACGCCGCCGGGCATCGGCACGTCGTCGATACAGACCAGCAGCGCAGTGGCGACGTTCGCCGTCGCCGGCGGAGCGCAGTGCGCCGCGCCATGCGCCGATCGCGCCAACGCCCGTCCGGGGCCCGACGTGTGGCTCTCCTCGGCACTCGCGCGCGTTGGCCAGATCGCCGGCGTGCGGGCGTTCCTCTATAGCGGCCCGCGGGTGACGGCAGGTGAAACCGACGGCCCCGCGACGCTGCCGATCCCCTACGGGCGCGAGCTCAGCCGCTATGCCAGCCTGCTCAGCTCCAGCCCGAACGCGTTTGCGGCGCCGTCGCCCACGGACGTCGCAGGCGGCGCTGGGGAGACGCTGTTCGAGCAGGTCTTCTCGGCCTTCCCGAGACCGTTCGGCGCCGGGGGGCAGGTGGGCGGGCTGGTGCCTGCGGGTGGTGCGCCCGAAGAAGAATGCCAAGCGGGGCAAGGGTGTCAGGCCTACTACGCGTTCGACTCGACCGGCTCGGCGGGCACCGCGCGCGTGATCGTGCTCGACGACAGCAGCGACGTCGGCCTGACGCAGCGGGAATGGCTCGAACGGAAGCTGTCCGAAGCGAAGGCCGCTAGTGAGCCGGCGATCGCCGTCGGCAATGCCAACCTGAACGCGCAGATCTCCGCCGGCGATCCCGCCGCGATCGCCGTGGCGAGCATCCTTCAGCAGGGTGGCGCCTCGGCCTACTTCTTCGACTCGCCCGAAGAAAACGTGCAGCAGCCCTTGATCGGCGCGCCTGCGGTGGAAACGTTTGGCTCGGGCACACTCGGATACGTGAACTTCATCAAGGAGAGGACCGGGAGCTTCCTCGGTGCGAGTGGCTTCCTGCTCGCCGAAGTTCATTTCGGCGAAGCCAAACAGAACAGTCATGACCGTACCAACGTCACGGCGCGGCTGATCCCGAATATCGGCGAGCTCGGACTCGAAGCCGAGGAAGGGACACTCTTGCATCGCAGTCAGGTGTCCTCGTTCCAGGCGCTTGCGCGTCGAGTGCGAGCGGGCAACCGCGCGCTCAACTCCGCCTCGACGACCGGCGACACCGATCCCTATATCCCGATCCCCTCCAACTGCGTGGGGACGGCGTGTGCGCATGGCCTGTTCCCCGAGTACACGTTCAGCTCCTCCCGTCCCGATATCGGCAACTTCGTCAAGCAGAACCTCGCCGCTGCCAGCCAGCCCTCTGTGCTGCTCGACAAGAACGAAATGACGATCCCCGACTCCAGTTCGGGCCTGTTCTGTGCGTATAACGCGGGCACGACGATCGTCACGATCAGTGCCGGTGGCCTGTCGTCATCACTTCCTGTGACCGTCTTGGCAGGCAGCGTCCGTCGGCCGTGCGGAACGGTGCCCCTCAAAGAACTTCCCGCCCAGCAGTCCTCCCAGGTTCCGGCGCCCGCGCCCGCACCGGGGCCGGCGCCCGCCGGGCCGACGCCGGCCGCGACGCCGCCGGTCGTGCCTGTGCCCCTGCCCCCTGCGGTTCCGCCCGCCGCCGTGGTGCACCCAGCCCCTGCCAAGCCGTTCTTCCTACCGCCCTTGCTGACGTCTCCCGTGCTTGCGTTCGTGCCACCGCCGGTGCCCACGCCGGCGCGACCGACGCCGCCGAGCGGCACCTCCGCGGTGACCTCTCCGGTCGAGGCCGCCGAACGCGAAGAAGAGGAGGAGGAGGCGACCGAGCAGGTCAGCAACAGCGCGGTCGCCTACCGCAGCTCAGAACACGATCTAGCACCCGAGTACATCCTCGGGGTCGTCCTGCTCGCGGCATTCGCCGGCGTATCGCTGCGCCGCCGCCCACGGCGCGGCCGTCGCGACGTGCGAATTGCCGCGGCGACGGTGACGACGAGGCGAACACAAGAGCGGATGCATCCCGGACGCCGGCGATGAGCGGATCGGCCGGTGAGCTTTCACCAAACTTTTACATGCTTCGCTCGGGCCGGCACCTGTCGGGGCCTGCCCGTCCAGTGAGTCCATTTCTGGCGATGTAATGAAGTGGTGAAAGCTGTTGCGCGACCGGTTTGCATGTGCGAAGTTCAAGGCTCCTGCCCCCGATGGACCGGAGTGTGATGTCACGAGCCCGACCAACCCGAATGCGACTGCTGCTCGTAGTCGCGGCCTGCGCCCTGACAATCATCGGTGCGATCGCGGCGAGCGCCGGTGCGGCGCCCTACGGCGAACTCAAACGCTTCGGCGGTCAGGGGAAAAGCGGTAAAGAACAGGGGAAGTTCATCAGTGGGACGGCAGTGCACGCGCTTGGTGTTGACGCGAGCGACGAAAATGCGGTCTACGTGGGCGATGAACCGAAAGAAAACGAATTTCGCATTCAAAAGTTCACGAGTGACGGCAAATTCGTCGCGTCGGTTACGGAGAAATTCAAAAATACCGACAGGGTGATCGGGCTGCAGGGTATCGCTGTCGATCCGTCGCTCAAACGCGTCTACGCGCTGGTTGTCTACGAACGCGAAGACGAAGAAGCCGGACCCGTCGTCGATCCGGAAGTGAGCGCAGCCGGGACGTTGTACGCGTTCTCGACGACGCCCTCAGGCACGGAACTCGTAGGTGCGGCGGAAACAACCGAAGGCGTGCTCGCGAGCAAAGATGTGCTCCACGCGCAGTCGGAAGCTACCGGCAAACCAACCGAATCGGCTTTGCTCGAACCGTCGGGGATCGCGGTCGATCCGAAAACCAAAGACGTGATCATCCTGGGCCAGGAAGACCGGGGCGACGAAACCCTCTTGGTCGCCGCTCAGCGGATCCAGTCCAACGGCACGCTCGGCACGCGCTGGGTCGACACGACGGAATGCCTCGAAGGCGAAGGGACGCCGGCGTGCACCGACGAAGAAGGCTCCTCGGTGGGGGCGGTGCCCAACTCACCGGTCGTCACAACCGGCGGCAAGGTGCTCGCGGTGCTGCAAGGGCCCGTTGGCTCGGCAATCTGGGAAATTCCCTCGAGCTTCACCTCCGGTCAGCCGCCGAAGCTGATCCTGCAGTTCGGCAATTCGCTGCAGAGCCTCGTTGAATTTCCGGGGACGCCGGCACCTGAAGAAGGTGGCGGCATGGCATACGTCCGCGAAGGCACCGAAGGTGAAAACGAGGGAAGACTGTTCGTGACGGCGCGAATCGTCCGCTCGATCGTGATCAAAGAAAAACTGACTCACCAACCGTTGCCGGGCGTCCTCGAGCTCAAGCTCAGCGAAGGCGGTGGTCCACTGAAAGCGACCGAGGTCGGCTGGACCGGTGGGGTGAGCAAAGCCGAACGCGAGGAGTGTGCGATCAGTTTCTCCGGCACGCCGACCGTAGGTGCAGGCACAGGACAGACAGCGTTCCTGTTCGATTCCTCGATTCCGACGACGACAGAAGAACAGGAAGGCAAAACCAGGAATCCCCATGTCGACATCTTTGGCCCGACTGGCTCGAACTGCCCGGCGGCGACTGCCACCGCTCCGATCGCGAAGCTCGGGAGCACCGAAGTGGGGACGGAAAAATCACCGATCCTCGCCGGCCAGAAAGTGTCGCTGTCGTCGAGCATCGCTCTTGCCAACGCGCTGAGCGTCGAATGGAGCTTCGGCGATGGAACGGTGCCGGTGACGGAAGGCGCCTACCAGTACGAAGCGTCCCGTGTCGAACATGCGTTCACGTCACTGGGGGCGCACACGGTCAAAGAGACGATCCACACCGACAACCTCGCCGAACCGACGATCGTCAAGGAAGCGAAAATGATCGTTGGTGCGGCCGCACCAACGGCGCAGTTCAGCGGCCCGAGCGAAGTCGCACCCGGACAGCCCGCAACGTTCGACGGTAAAGGGTCATCGGATCCGAACAGCAATCCGATCGTCAAATACGTGTGGACATTCGGCGACGGCACCGAAGCGACGACGACGACGTCGACGGTGTCGCACGCCTACGCGGCAGAAGGCGTCTACACGGTCGGCCTGAAGGTGACCGACGAACTCGCTCTGACGAGCGCGGTCGTCAAACACACGATCACGGTCGCCGGCCCCGCTCCGCCGGCCAAAAAAGACGAAGGAGGTGGCGGCGGAGGTGGTGGTGGGAACGCGCCCACCATCACGTCCCCGGGGCAGGGCGTTCTGCCCTCGCAAGAACACAAGGCGCCCGACGCGAAAGTGGCCGGCAGCTCGCTGGCCGTCAGCAGCTCGGGTGGCGTGCCCGTGAAGGTGAGCTGCCCGGCCGGCGCCAACTGCTCGGGAACCGTCACGCTCACGACGATCGGTGCCGTCAGCGCCTCGGCACACGCAGTCAAGAAGAAGGTCATCCTCACGCTCGCGACCGGCTCGTTCACGGTCAGCGGCGGGGCGGTCAAGACGATCACGCTGCATCTGTCGGCGAAGGCGCGCAAGCTCCTCGCCAAAGCGCACACGCTGCGTGTCAAGGCGACGGTCCTCGCGCACGACTCCTCGGGTGCCAAGCACACGGCTGTCAGCACGGTCACGCTGAAGCTCGCGAAGAAAGCCTCTCACCACTGACGCTCCGTTAGCCCGGCACTCCCGGTTCCACGTGGGCCCGGGAGTGCCGGCAGCTGCCCGCGTCCTCGCGCGCGCCCCGGGGGCTGGGCGGGCACGCTGTCGCGTTCGTGCGTGGCCGCCGTCGCTCGTCGTCCGGTTCGCCCTCGCCGTTCCTCGCGCCGTGATGACGCGGGGCGGTCACAGGTTTAAAACGCGCCTGCGCCGACGCTACTGCCACTGTTTCCACAGATGAAGTGAGGAATGTCTGGGATGCCCGGATCGATGCTCGCGTCATCGGTAAGGGAATTTCCAAACAGGAGGTAGTGTGCAAATGAGGTCTCTTTCCGCGCGTCGGTTGCTTGTGACGTGCGCTCTATCGGCGGCGATCGTTGCCGTGCTTGTCCTACCCGGTATTGCGAACGCGTCGCTGGGAACTCAGTGCTCGGGCTCGAACATCACCGGCCAGGGCGCCAACGTGGCGAAGATCGCCCAGCAAACGGTTTGGGACCCTTCGTTCAACACGTCGACGAGCAAAGCGGCGTGCAGCGGAACGCAGGGCAGCAAAGCCAAACCAACCGTCTCCTTCACGACGTCGAGCGCCGCCGTAGGCCTTGAATCGTGGGGCGCGAACGGGCATGCCGTGACGGGCTACGGTGCGACAAACGCTTTCATCGCCGCGTCCGAACCGCCCAACCCGCTACAGAAAGAAGAAATCGAAGCTCACGAGACGACGTTGATACCCCAGGCACTCGCGTCGATCCCGACCTTCCAGACGGCGATCGCCGTGATCGTCAATCTGCCCACCAACTGTGTCGCGACGAGCAAAAAAAACAAAGGCCGACTCGAGCTCAACAACGTCACGCTGGAGGGCATCTTCCGCGGGACGATCACCAAATGGAGCCAGATCAAAGAGGACGGGGACACACTCTCGGGCGCGGGCTGCAACGCTGAATCGGCGATCGTCCCGGTCGTGCGTCTCGACGGTGCGGGCACGACGCACATCTTCAAGAAGTACCTCAGCCTGATCAGCAACGCCACGTTCCTGGACGAAAAAGAAGGCAACCAGACGTGGGACAGCACGTCCGAGGGGATTCTGAACACGGACTGGCCGAAAGCGGCCAACGTTGTCAGGCCGACGAAAACGGGTGACACCGCGATCGACACGAAGGTGGCCGAAACGCCTGGAAGCATTAGCTACACGACGTTCGCGGAAGCTCGCGCCAACGGTTCCTTCACGCCCAGCCCGGGCACCGGCGGGCCGAACACGGCGCGCTTTTGGGTACCGATCCAGAGTAACGGTCTCGCGACCGCAAAACCGAAGTACGCCGACCCGGCCAGCAACAAAGATGTCGCCGCGCTCGGCGACTCCAACTGCAAGAACACTGAATACACGAATGGCGAAGTCGCATTCCCGCCAGGCAGCGTGCTCGAATCATGGGATCAAGTGACCACGAGGACGACGGAGAAGAAGTACACCCTCTGCAGCATCGTCGTCGAGCTGGCCTTCACGAGCTACTCGGCATTTCCGGGCACCAGCTTGGAAGAGGCGACGACCGTGCATGACTTCTTCCGCTTCGTCACGGACGCAAAAGGTGGAGGCGGGCAGAAGCTGATAGCCGGACACGACTATCTGGCACTGCCGAAGGGCGCCGTGCTGAGCGAGGCCCAGAAAGGCGTCGAAAAAATCGGGTTCTAGCCCTGTGGGGCCTCTGCTCCCAACCTGAAGCGCGCCGGGTCGGGCCGCTCTCGAGGGCGGCTCGACCCGTTTTCTCAGATGAGGCGACGGACGCTGTGCGCCGGGCCTGCCCGCGCTCGGGTGGTCCGCGAATCGGGCCTGGAGTACCTCAGGGCCCCTAGATCACACGCTGATAACAAGCCCGACACATACGGACAACGTTGTCAAAAGCCTCAGGCGGCAGATTCCGCTGTGGGAGCGACCGCTCTCGACAGTCCGCAACGGACCTGCAATCAGGAGGTAGATGGAATGAGGCTTGTTTCCGCGCGTCGGCTCGTGCCGGCGTGCATACTCTCGGCGGCGTCGGTGGCCGTCCTCGCGGTGCCTGGCGCCGCGAGCGCGTCGCTCGGCACCCAGTGCTCGGGCTCGAACGTCACGGGTCAGGGGGCTTCGACACAGAAACTCGCTCAGCAGACGGTGTGGAACCCAGGGTTCAACACGTCGACGAAAAGCAAAGCGGCCTGTTCGGGCACACAGGGCTCGAAAGGCAAACCTGAAGTCAAATACACCTCCACGGGCAGCGGTGCGGGCCTTGAATCGTGGGGCGTCAACAAACACGCTGCGGTCTTCAACGCGACGAACGCGTTCATCGGCACCGACGAAGCACCTGATGCCGCTCAGAAAAAAGAAATCGAAGAAAACGAGACGACGTTGATCCCGGAAACGCTCGCGAGCATTCCGGTGCTGCAGGTCGGCGTCTCGATGGTCGTCAACCTGCCGACCAACTGCGTCGCGACGAGCAAAAAAAACAAAGGCCGACTCGAGCTCAACAACGTCACGCTGGAGGGCATCTTCCGCGGGACGATCACCAAATGGAGCCAGATCAAAGAGGACGGGGACACGCTCTCGGGCGCCGGTTGCAACCCTGAATCGACGATCATCCCGGTCGCCCGTCTGGACCAGTCCGGCACCACGCACATCTTCAAGCGTTACCTCGGACTGATCAGCAACGCATCGTTCCTGACCGAAAAAGAAGCAACCAAGACCTGGAACGAAGTCGCGGAGGGCACCGAAAGCACGACGTGGCCGAAAGCTGCGAACGTGGTCAAGCCTGCCGCTACCGGCGGTGGAGCACTGGTCGCGAAGGTCGCCGAAACACCTGGCAGCATCGGCTACGCCAACCTGGCCGACGCGCGTGCAAACGGCGCGTTCACGCCGGGCGCGGGCAAAGGCGGCCCCAGCACGGCGAAGTTCTGGGCTCCGATCCAGAACAACGGCATCGGTACCGAAAAACCGAAGTACGCCGACCCGTCCAGCAACAAAGACGCCGAAGCTGTGGCTGAAGCCAACTGCAAGCTCGTCGAATACACCAACGGCGAAGTTGCATTCCCGCCGGCAAGCGTGCTCGAAACGTGGAACACGGTGACGACGAGGACGACACAGAAAAAGTACCCGCTCTGTGGTCTCACGTTCGACCTGGCGTTCACGAGCTTCGGCTCCTTCCCGGGTACCAGCCTCGAAGAGGCGACCAGCGTCCACGACTACCTCAAATTCGTCGTAGACGCGAAAGGTGGCGGCGGCCAGAAGCTGATCGCCGGCCACGACTACCTGGCGCTGCCCAAAGGCGCCGTCCTGACCGAGGCCCAGAAAGGCGCCGAAAAAGTCGGCTTCTAGGTCCTGGTAGGCAAGGTCACGGATGACCTGAAGCAAGACGAAGTGACGACGACCGGGCCGCTCGAAGGACCGAGCGGCCCGGTCGTCAACCTTGACCGGCGACCGGTCTCGACGCTGTGGCGCACGAGGCGGGTCGAGACGCCAGTGCGATCGGAGGTGCGATGATGGCTGCGGCAAGAAGGACCCATCCCGGTTGGCGATGCCCTGGTGGCAGAGCCGTAGCCGGCGGAGCGGCAAGACGGCCCGACTGGCGCTGTGCACGCCCGCGCGGCGAATCTTCTTGGAATAGGCTTGACTTTACGACCGACTTCGGTGCATGATGCACGCGTTGACACGCAATAACCAGACCTCGACAGTTGTTCGAGTGGGCGTGGCCATCATGTGGGGGGAGAGCTGGTGGCAAGCACGGAGGCCGGGAGCGCTAAATGAGTGTTGAGACGGGGAAGAGCACGGAGGGGGAACTTCAATGGCGTGCGCCGCTGGGGCTGGCAGGAGCAAGGGTTGCGACGAGGGCGCCTGGGCGCCTAGCGAGCAGGCCGTTCGCCGCTTCGCGCGGCCCCACGGTCAGCCTGCGACGCGACGCGCTGTTCCGCCGCGCGCTGCTTGCGGCAGACGTGATCGCGATCATCGGCGCGCTGGTGCTGACGGTCGCGCTGTCTTCGCGCAGAGTGCCGCTACAGCTGACGTGGGAGAGCCTCGTGGGGGTGCCGCTGCTGCTGACCGGCGCCAAGCTGCTCGGCCTGTATGACCGCGACGAGACGCTGCTGCGAAAGACCACGCTGGACGAGGCGCCCAAGCTGTTCCAGCTGGCCACGCTGTGCACGCTCGTGGCGCTGCTCGCCGGTCGCCTCGTCGTCGCGGGCACGCTCGACCGCAAAGAGGCGCTGTTTCTGTGGGTTGCGCTCGCCACGCTCCTGCTGCTCTGCCGCGCCGCGGCGCGGGTCGTCGCGTTGTGGATCGGGCCGACCGAGCGCTGCCTGTTCATCGGCGATGAGCGCTCGGGCGAAATGGTCGCCGCCAAGCTCTCAGGGCACGGCGGAATCAAGGCCAAGATCGTCGCCCAGCTCGAGCTCGGCCAGGTCGCACCGTGGTCGACCGACGGCTTCTCGGCGCCGCGGCTGAAGGAGATCCGCGACCTCGCGCAGACGCTGGACGTCCAGCGCGCGATCATCGCGCCCGGATGGACGGCCGACGCGGATGCCGGTGAGACCGTGAACCTGGTGCGCACGCTGAAGGCGGTGGACGTCCGCGTGAGCGTGCTGCCGCGGATGCTCGAGGTGGTCGGCTCGGCTGTCGAGTTCGACGACCTGCACGGCGTCACGCTGATGGGGGTGCGCCGCTTTGACCTGACGCGCTCCTCGGCGGCGCTCAAGCGCGCATTCGACATCGTCGGTGCGTCGCTCGGGTTGCTTGCGATCTCGCCGCTGACGATCGCCTTCGCGATCGCGATCAAGCTCGACAGCGGTGGCCCGATCCTGTTCCGCCAGCTGCGCGTCGGGCGCCACGGCAGACGCTTTCAGATGTTCAAGTTCCGCACGATGGTGCCCGAGGCCGACGCGATGAAGGACGAACTGCGCGAGTACAACGAGGCGCAGGACGGCCTGTTCAAGATCGCCGAGGACCCGCGCGTGACCAAGATGGGGCGCTTCCTGCGCAGGACGGCGCTCGACGAGCTGCCGCAGCTGTTGAACATTGTCAAAGGCGAGATGAGCCTGGTCGGGCCGCGCCCGCTCGTGATCGAGGAGGACGAACGGATCGAGGGCTGGCATCGCCGCCGCCTGGAACTGATGCCGGGGATGACCGGCCCGTGGCAGATCCTCGGGCCGGCGCGCGTGCCGCTGAAGGAGATGGTGGCGCTCGACTATCTGTACGTCGCCAACTGGTCACTGTGGACCGACGTGAAGATCCTGCTGCGCACCGTGCCGCACGTGCTCGGGCGACGCGGGCTTTAGCCAGCGGCTTGCTACCCAGCCTCCCAGCTCTGGCGCCGAGCACGGTCATCGAGGTCCCGTGCAGCTTTAGGTGCAGGTCAGCGCGCTGCGCTCAGTGCCGGCGGCCCGCGTGAGCCCCCGCGCGACGCAGGCGAGTCGACGCGCTGGGCCGAGCGAGCGATCCGCGTGCGTGCGCTCGGCGTGTCTGGGCGATGCGCGCCGAGGACACGGGCGACAGTGTCAACCTCATGCCGAGCTGGTTCGCGGGCGCCCGTCGCTGCGACGCCGCCGCGGCGTCGCCCTCGGCGGCAACGCGGCAGACGGCCACGAGCAGTGAGAGAATGGCTAGCCAGACGATGGGAATGAGGATCAGCAGCATCGATATCGTCGCGCCGTGTGATTCTTCACAGCAGCGGTTAAGTCCTCCATCGGGACCAGCCCGGCAGATCTTTAGCGTGCGCGCAGGCACTGGACGAAGGCCGGAGGGCGACGGCGAGCGAGGCTAGACGCGCTCGGCTTGCGTGGGCTCGCCGACGGGTCCGTGGGTGCTCGTCTCGACGAGGCGTTCGAGCGCGTCTGAGATCTGCCCGCAGACGACGTCCCGCGCGAAGCGCCGCTCGGCCTCGGCCCGTGCGATCGCGCGCATCCGCGCGGCATCTTGCTTGACGCGCGCGAGCATCTTCTCGATCGCGCTCGCCATCGCGGGCACGTCGCCCACCGCAACCTCGCCCACGACGGCGCGGTCGACGTCCTCGATCGAGCCAACCTCGCTCGTCGCCACGACCGGGACGCCCGCGGCAAGCGCCTCGAGCACCGACATCGGGCAGGGGTCGTACTTGCTTGCGAGCAGCACCATGTCGGCCGCCGCGAGCTCCGCCGACATCTGCCCCGGCGGAATGCGGCCACCGTATTCAGCGTTCTCCCCGGGCAGATCCTCGAGCAGCTTGGTGTAGTCAGACCACGTGCTCGGACCGCCGATCACGCGCACGCGCGCATCGACGCCACGCTCATGCAGGAGCCGCGAGACCGCGATCACGTCCTCGATGCCCTTGCGCACCGAGACGCGTGTCGGCACGAGCACGAGCGGCGGCTCTCCGGGTGGGCGGTCGGCGACCTCGAAGCGGTCGAGGCGCACCGGATTTGTCACCACGACCGTCTTCTCCAGTGGAAAGTGGTAATCGTGGACGATGTGATCGCGGAACACGCTGCTGATGGCAATCAGCAGCGTTGCGCGTTTTATCCTAATTCTCTGTATCAGCGCACGAAACGCCATGATCGCTGCCACGACGAAGAAGATGTAGCGGGGCTGGCTGCGGAATGCGAGCCGGCGCTCTGCGAGTAGGCAGCGAAGCTCACCTGCCATGTGACTGTCGGGACGGATCACTAGCGGAATCGTGTGCACGACGCTTGCGGGGACGCCAAGCGACTCGATCGTCTGATTCTGGTAAACCAGGTCGTAGGGGTGTTCGCGATGGCGGCGCGCGATCTCCTGCTGCAGGCGCACCGAGGCGACCGCGCGTGACAGCAGGCCGGTGACAAACGAGGCGATCTTGGTGCGGCTGTACCAGCGGTCCCAGCGCCACTCACTCGTGCCCCAGATGAAGTTGAGGTTCTCGCGCTCGGCGAGATGGTCGGGGACTTTCACTCCTACCCCGGGAAAGAAGCAGTCGATCTCATGACCGAGTCGCGAGAGGCCGTCCAGCAGCTCGGTCACAACGCCGGGAGCCCCACCTGTTTCCTGCGGTGCTCCGCCGAGCCACGCGATTCGCAGACGTTTCTCCCGGAGCACGCGAGGACCCTAGCAGTCAACCCTATTGCGCAAAGTCATCTTTCCGCGCTTGCGCAGACGCGCTCGACTTGCTCTGAGAGGCGGAGCTGAAACTCGGCGACGGAGAAGCGTGCTGCGTTCTGGACGGCGTCGGCGGGGTCGAATGCGAACGTGTCGAGCGCTTCGATCGCGCGAGCGAAGGAGTCGATGTCGTCGAGGCGCGCGAAGCTGCCCGTGCGGCCCTCGATTACCGTCTCCAGCGTGCCGCCGGCGCCGGCCGCGATAACCGGACGACCCGCCGCCTGCGCCTCGACGGCGGTGATGCCGAACTCCTCCATGCTCGGGACCACGACGGCGCGTGCGCTCGCATACAGCTCGACCAGCTCCTCGTCACCGGCGCGGCCGAGGAACTCGGCCTGCGGGAAGGCCTCACGGAGCGTCGCGAGCTCGCGTCCAGAGCCGACCACCCGGATCGGCACGCGGGCCTGCCTCGCCGCCGCGAGCGCGACGTGCACGCGCTTGTGCGCGACGAGCTCGGAGACGACAAGCAGTGCATCGCCCGGCTCGCCCGGGCTGAAGCGATGCGTCTCCACGGGCGGGTGGATGATCGGCGCGTCGCGGCCGTAGAAGGACTTGATCCGCTCTCGCGTCAGGCGCGAGTTGGCGATGTAGGAGTCGACGCGGCGGCTCGCCGCAAGGTCCCATCTGCGCATCCAGCGCAGCTGGGCGCGCAGCAAGCCTTGGAGCATTGCCGGGACCTCGGCGAGCGCACGCTCCTGCTCGGACCAAGCGTAGCGAAACGGAGCATGGCAATAGCAGACATGCACCGCTCCGTCGGGCACGCGCAGGCCGTGCGCGAAGGCGCTGCTGCTGCTCACGACCGCGTCACACGGTGGCGGGCGCAAGCGCTCGGCGGCGAGCGGGTACAACGGGAGCAGGCGCCTGAATGTTCGCTGGTCGACGCCGAGGTGCTGCAGGGGCGAAGTCGTTATCGCACGACTCGCAAAGCGCCCCTGAGTGCCCTCCTCGTCGTACAGCAAGGTGAAGATCGGAGCACTCGAGTACAGCTCGGCCATCGCGGCGAACGTACGCTCGGCGCCGCGCATCACCAGCAGGTAGTCATGGGCGAGCGTGATGCGCCGGCCGCCCCCGAGATCGCCGGGTCCGTTCACCGCATCAGCGTATCGTCGGTTATGTTGCGCCCGTGCGCGGATCTATGCAACGGTTGCCAGACATCGAGAAACGCACTGCACGAGCAGGCGCGAGGCGGCATCGTCGGTCGCTGCGATGCGCGTACTCGTAACCGTCCCATGGGGAGAGCGGCTCGGCGGCGCCGAGGCGATGCTGCAGTCGATCCTCGAGGGCGCGCCGCAGGCCGGCCACGAGTTCGAGCTCGTGTTCTTCGGGGACGGGCCGTGGGTGCAGGAGCTGCGCGCGGCAGGCTTTGCTGTGGAGGTGCTCGCGGCGGGACGCTTGCGCGAGCCCCATCGCTGGCTCGCGACGGTCGTGCGCCTGGCGCGGATCGTCCGCCGTCGCCGCCCCGACCTCGTGCTCAACTGGTCGGCCAAGACGCAGTTGTACGGTTCGCCCGCCGCTGTGCTCGCCGGAATGCGCGACCGCATCGTGTGGTGGCAGCAGCTGATTCCCTCTGAGCGGGGCTGGCTCGATCGCGCCGCCACGCTGCTGCCGGCGATCGCGGTCGGCTGCTACTCGACGGCCGCCGCGCAGGCTCAGCAACGGCTGTTTCCCTCGCGGCGCACGTTTATCGTCAGCCCCGGGGCGTCGCCGCCCGCCGGGACAAGCGGCGACGTACGCGTGGCCCTAACGCCCGGATTGCCGGTCGTCGGCCTGGTCGGGCGGCTGCAGCCGTGGAAGGGCCAGGATCGGCTGCTCGAGGCCCAGGCTCTGCTGCGTGAGCGTGGACAGGCGGTTCAAACGCTGATCGTCGGCGGGGATTCCTGGGGTCTCTCACCCGAATACGCGGCGTCGCTACCGCGGCTCGCCGCGCGGCTGGGACTCGAGGGCACCGTGACGTTGACCGGCGAGGTGCCCGACGCCGGTCCGTATGTCGAGCGGATGGACATTCTCGTCAACGCCTCAGACCCCGAGCCCTTCGGCATCGTGCTGCTGGAGGCGATGGCGCGGGGGGTGGCCGTGATGGCCGTTGACTCGGGTGGCCCGGGCGAGTTCATCGACGATGGACGCACCGGCGTGCTCGCTCGCTCGGGTGACCCCGAGGCGCTGGCCGACGCGCTGGAGCCGCTGCTGCGCGACGGCACGCTGCGCGAGCGGATCGCACGTGCCGGCGGTGAGCGCTTTCGTGCCGAGTTCACCGAGGCCGCCCTGCAGAGACGCTTCTTCGCCGGCCTGCGGGGGTTGCTGGACCCGGCTTAGGAGGAGGCAACCGGGCCAGACCGCCCGCCGTCGCGCGTGGCCGCGATGATCAGCGAAACCGATGTCAACGAGGGATAGCGCAGGCGGATGCGCTCCGGCCACACGCGCCCTTTGCTGAGTGAGATCACGTCGGCGCCGGCGAACCGCGGCGGCTCGACCGCCAACCCCTCCTCGCGCAGGATGCGGGCGGTGACGTGCGGCAGGGCGGGCGAGATGTGCGGGTCATAGCCGGGCCGGAAGCTCGTGAGGTTGCCGCGCAGCGCAAGCTCCAAGCGTGTGCGCAGCGTCGCGAGGTTGGGCGTCGAGACGACGAGCCGTCCGCCCGGCGCGACCAGGCTCGCCGCTTTTCGCAGCGCGCTCCACGGCGCCTCGAGGTGCTCGATCACCTCGACCAGCAGCACGCGGTCGGCGGCCGGGAGCTCGCCGGCGTCCTCGGCGGCGACGGCGTGAAAGGCAACGTCCGCGCGCAGGTCCTCGTCGAGCCAGTCGATCGCATCGATCCCACTGAGGCTCGCCGGTTGCCACTCGTCTCTAACGCGGCGCAGCAAGTCGCCGCACCCGCAACCGATGTCCAGCCAGCGCAGGCCTGGCTGTGGCCGCGCGGCCACGAGCGCGGCTCGCACGATCTCCTCCATCGAGGCGCCGGCTGAGTCGATCTGATCTGCATACGTGCGCACGCCGCCGATCCTAGTCCTGGGCCTCAGTCGCCACGACGGCCCAGCCCGCGCCTGAGGCACAGCCAGCCACGCCGCTTCAGCCGGCGCCTGGCGCGCTCGGGATCGATGCTCGCCAGCAGCGCCGGCGGGTCCCACATCTGCCGACGGTGGGCCTCGTTGGGTGCGGAGGCGATCGGACCGGCCAGCCCTTGGCGCACGCCGAGGATCGTGTAGCCGTAGGACTCGAGTAGTTCTGTGACGGGCGTCGGCGGCGGCTCGTGCTCCTCGAAGACGATGTCGCGGATCATCCTGCCCTGCAGCAGCGATCCGGCACCCTCGAGCGCCTCGCGCTCGTGCATCTCGACGTCGAGCTTGAGCACGCCGACCGGCCCAGGCAGCTCATCGTCCAAGCGCACGGTCTGCACGTCCGTCGAGCTGCCGCCGCCGGTGTCTTGCAGCGACGCGGTTCCCTTGTTGTAGACGAAGGTCTCGGGGTCGATCGTCAGCGGGAGCGTGCCCCGTGAGGAGGAGACGGCGGCGCGGCGCAGCTCGACCACGTTTAGCCCGTCGTTCGCCAGCAGCTCGACGTTGCGCGCGAGCGTCTGCTGGATCAGCGGGTGCGGCTCGAACGAGACGACACGCCCGCCGGCTCCCACTGCATGAGCGAGCAGGTTGCTCATCAAGCCGACGTTGGCGCCGGCGTCGACGACGGTCTCGCCGGGATCGGCCAGCCGCGCGAGCGTCTCGGCGACGACCAGGTCATAGACGCCGTTGCGCGCCACGGCCAGCCCGAGCGAGTCGGGCCAGCAATAGAGCCGCGAGCCCCACGCGGTGCGCACGGCGTGCGCGCTGCCGTCCTCAGGCGTCCGCGAGCGCAGGCGCACGAGCAACTGCGCCGGTCGAAACAGGTAGTAGGGCCGATTGACGAGCCGGTAGGCGCGCAGCGCGGGGGACGGGGATCGTGGGTCGCTCATCGGAGGCGCTCGCTGCTCTCGACAGTGCTTCGGGAGTCGTGTGACTGCGGTGTACGGGGCGTCAAGCCCGCCGCTTTGCCCGCCGCGGCGTGAGCCTACACGACGACAAAATCGCTGTTTTTCCGGGGCTTGGCGCTCGATCCGTGGGCAGAGCCTTCAGTAACCTGGGCCGCGCGATGCACGTGCAAGCCGAGCCGGTCTCAAGCGGCGCTGACGAGCCGGCTCCGCTCGCCGGCGCCGTGACGATCGTCGCCCACGACGTCGGTTCGGTCGGCGGTATGGAGCGGGTGCTGGCCGAGCTGATCCTCGGCCTGCGCGCCCGCGGTCACGAAGTGACGGTGATTGCCCGCACGTGCGAGCTGCCATACGAGGCCGGCGTGAGGTTTCATCGTGTGAGGGGCCCGAGTCGCCCCGCGCTGATCGCCTATCCGTGGTTCATGCTCGCCGGCTCGCTGGTGACCGCGCGCCGACGGCACGGCGTCGTGCAGAGCACCGGTGCGATTGTGCTCAACCGCGTCGACGTCGTCATCGTGCACTATTGCCATCAGGTAGGTCCGGCCAACCCCAGCCGCTCGAGCGCGGCGTTTCGCCTCCACGCCGCACTGGTTGGCCGGATGCTGCGCCTGGCCGAGCGCGTCTCCTTTCGCGCGAGCCGGCACGCGGCCTTCGTGGGCGTGTCCGAGGGGGTCGCCGCAGAGATCAGGGAGCACTATCCCGGGCTTGCGCAGCGCACGCTCAGCATTCACAACGGCGTCGATACAGAGGCTTTCGCGCCAGGTGCTCGCGAGCAGGACGCGCGTGCGCTGCGCGCTCGGCTCGGCGTCGCCTCCGAGCGCTTGATCGCGGTGTTCGTCGGCAGCGAGTGGGAGCGCAAGGGTCTCGAGCCGCTGATCCGCGCGCTCGCTGCGTCGCCCGGCTGGGACGTCGTCGTCGCCGGTGACGGGGACCAATTGCGCTACCAGCAGATCGCCGACTTGCTCGGAGTCGGTCGCCGGGTCCACTGGCTCGGGGTCAGCAGCGACGTGCAGCTCGTCTATGCGCTGGGCGACGCGTTCGTGCTCCCCTCCAGCTATGAGACCTTCTCGCTGGTCACGTTCGAGGCCGCCGCGAGCGGGCTGCCGTTGCTGGCGACCTCCGTCAGCGGCGTGCGCGAGCTGATCGAGGACGGGCACAACGGCTTTCTGATCGACCGTGAGCCGCAGACGATCGCGCGGCACCTCAACCAGCTCAGCGAGGACGCCGCTCTGCGCGCGCGGCTGGGCGTGGGTGCACGCGAGTCTGCGCTGGCCTACAGCTGGGAGGCGATGGTCGCCAAGCACGAGCGCCTGTACGCGCGCGTGTCCGCCGCATCGCGTCCTTAGCGACCGCCCGTGGAGAGCAGGCGCTCGAGCGCGTCGGTCGCCGCCGGCACCGAGAAGAGCTCCTCGACGGCCGTCCTGCCCGTCTGCGCCAAGCGCTCGCGCAGCTCTGGCTGCTCACGTAGCTCGGCCAGCCGCGCGGCGAGCGCCTCGCTGTCGCCCTCCGGATAGACCAGGCCGCCGCCGGTCAGCTCGATCAGCCAGGGGATCTCGCCCGAATCCGATCCGACGACCGGCACGCCGCACCACAGCGCCTCGACGATCACGCGACCGAACTGCTCCTTCCAGGTGGGTGTCGTGTGCGAGGGCAGCGCCAGTACGTCGAGCTGGTCGTAGCCGGAAGCCATCTCCTCGTGGCTGAGGTCGTCGACTACGCGCACGCGTGACCCGGGGATCGACTGTCCCTCCAGCTGCGCGCGCTGCTCGCCGTCGCCGATCAGCAGCAGCTCCACGGGCGCAGCCAGCAGGCGCACCGCGGCGAGCAGGTCGAGCAGCCCCTTGTTCGGCACCAGGCGCCCGGCGTAGCCAACGGTGAATGGCCGCTCGCGGCGGGCAGGGGCGTCCGGCCAGGAGGGGACCGCGTGCGGCGCCAGCGCCACCTCGCCTCGCGCTCCCCACGCGCGGGCCAGGCGCCCGGCGCTCTCCGAGCGCGTGGCGACGAATGCCGCGTCTCGCAGGACACGCGAGCGCAGCAGGCGAACGGGAAGGGGCAGACGCCGGTCGATATTCTCGGCGCATTGCACGCCGAAGGGCACGCCGAGCTGCTTCAGCGCGCGTCCCCATTGCGTCGCCGCGAACGAGAACGGCTCGGCCTCGACGAACGCGACGTCCGGCCGGGCGGCCTTCGCCAGCGCGGCGCACCTGGCCAGATAGAAGTGACGCTGGGGGCGTCCGGGCAACGCCACCGGCGTGCGCTGAAGCGACGCCGCCATGCCGGGCAGGACCTGTGGCTCCATGTCTTTGCGCGAGTACTCGCTGCGCCAGCGGCTCGGCAGCACGATCGTGACGTCCCAGCCACGCTGCTGGAGCTCGCGGTAGACCTCTTGGTTGACGCTCACCACCGAGGGGTGGCTGACGACGAGCAGTCGCCGTCCCGGGCTCGCCGGCGCAGGCGCGTCGATCTGGGTCGGCGAGGACGTGACTTCGCTCGTGGAGGAGGGGCTTGACACGGCGACATCGTTGCACGCAGCCTTGCCAGGCGTCGCTTTTGGGCCGGTAGTCTTTAGTCGCTAATTACGCAAGACCATATGATGCTCCCCACCGGTCCACGGACGGATCCTGCAGTCGATGAACGAGACCTCCGATGCCACCTCCATCCTTCTTCCGCTGTGGAGGCGCAAGTGGCTGATCCTCGTCGTCGGAATCGTCGTTGGCGTTGCCGGCTACTTCTATTACAAGCACGCCACACGCGTGTACCAGTCGACGACACAGGTGTATCTCGGCGCGAGTAGTGAAGAACAGGCGCCGGGTGAAAAACTCAACACCAAAGGCCAGGCGACGGCGGTCGCCAACCAGGTGCAGATCATCAACTCGATCGTGATCGAACAGGTCCGCCAGGCCGAGCGCAGGAAAGACAAGGCGCTCGTGCGCGGCAGCAAGATCCGTGCCAAGGCACCCGAAAAAAGCGAGTTCATAACGATCACCGTCGAAGCGCACACGGCGAAAGGCGCGGCGCTGCTCGCCAATGCCACCGCGCGCGCGTTCATCAAACGCCAGCATGCCAGTCGCACGCGCGCGACCGAGCGCGCGATCGCGATCGCGCGGCGCCAGCTGCGCAGGATCGAAGCGGCGAGCGTGCCCAAGGCGGCCCCGGCCAAAACGACCAGCGAAGGCACGACCGGCGAAGGCACGACTGGCGAAAGCACGACCGGCGAAAGCACGACCGGCAAAGGCGAAACCGGCACGGCGGAAAAACCGGCGGCGGTAACGAGAACGCCGAGCACCTCGAGTGTGCTGCAGGCGGCGTCGCTGAACAGCAAGATCAACCAGCTTGAAGCCAGTCTCGGCGTCGCCGGGGCGCAGCAGATCCAGCCGGCCACGCCGGCGAAGGCGCTGCTGCTCTCACCCAAGCCTCGCAAAAACGCGATCTTCGGCTTCGTCATCGGTCTTGTTCTGGCGGCGATCGCGGCCTACGCGCTCGGTCGCTTCGACCGCCGGCTGCGCTCGCTGTCGAGCCTGGAGTCGGTATTCGCCGTGCAGACGCTCGCGGGCTTTCCGAAGGTCCGGCGCCCGATTGTCCGCCGCAATGGCGAGCCCACGCCATCGCGCTTTCTCGTGGAGCCGTTGCGACGGCTGCACACCGCACTGCAGATCGCGGTAACGCCCGACCCCAGGCGCTCGCGGGCCTCGCGGACCGTGCTGTTCGTCAGCGCCGACGCGGGCGACGGCAAGTCCACGCTGCTCGCTGACCTGGCGCTCGTCGGGCGCGACTCCGGTAATCGCGTCATCGTCGTCGAGGCCAACTTCCGCCGCCCGGTCCAAGTGCGACTGCTCGGCCTCGACGGCGGACAGGGGCTGGCCGAGGTGCTCGCGGGGACGCTGACGGCGGGCCAGGCGATGCAGCGCGTGCAGCCGATCGCGCCGTCCGAGCTCGCCGAGCCACCAGGCGTCGTCTCAACGGCGCCGGTGGCGACGATCGTGCAGTCGCGCGAGGCCAGCTCGCTGTTCCTGCTCGCGGGTGGCGGTTCGGTCGCCAACCCGCCCGCGCTGCTCGGGCACGCGGCCACGGCTGAGCTGCTGCGCTCGCTCTCTGAGGAGTTCGACTACGTCCTGATCGACGCCCCGTCGCCGCTCGAGTTCAGCGACGCGATACCGCTGCTGAAGCTCGCCGACGCGGTCGTGGTGGTCGGGCGTGCCGGGCACACACGCGAAACCTCGGCGCAGCGACTCGTCCAGTTGCTCGCACAGTCAGACGTGCGCCCGCTGGGGATCCTCGCCAACTGCCTTCGACGGGGAGAAATGGAGCGATTTGGCTTCGCGTCCGGTGACGGACGATCACTGACGGGCAGGCTGATGGGTCGATGACCACTCCTCACCTGCGCCTGTCGGGGGGAGCCGGCGCGGTGCATCCGGTGGTCTTGGACAGACGCATCCGCGATCTCGCGCTCGTCGGGCTCGCGGGAATCATCCCGGCGATCGCCGCACTGGCGATCACGGTCGCGCTGCCGGAAACGAGCGTGTTCGTCGTGCTCGGCGCGATCGTCGCCGTGCTCGCGATCGTCACGCTGATCGTCAACAGCCGCCTGGAGGTCACGGTCGGCTTGCTGGCGGTCTATCTCGGCTTGCTCGACGGCCCGGTCAAGCTCGGCATCGGGCGCAGCGAAGCGACCGCCGCCGTGCGCAACGTGCTGATCCTCGCGATCTGCCTCGGCGCGGTCATGCGCTTGCTCGCGCGCCGCGAGCGCGTGAAGCTGCCGCCGCTGTCCGGGTGGGTGGTGGCGTTCGTCGCGATCGTCGTCGTCAACGCATTCAATCCCAAGACACATGGGATCCTGCACGTGCTTGGCGGCTTCAGGCAAGAGCTTCAGTGGGTTCCGTTTTTCTTCTTCGGCTATGTGCTGATGCGCTCGAAGAAGCGGCTGCGCCAGCTGTTCGTGATCGTCGGCGTGATCGGGCTGGCCAACGGGGTGGTGGCCGCCTACCAGACAGGGCTCAGCCCGAGCCAACTGGCCGGCTGGGGGCCCGGCTACCGAGCGCTTGTGCAGCCGACGACGGTGGGCAAAAAGGGCTCGATCGCACGTACTTACAGCAGCGAAGGCACCGCGCGCGTGCGGCCCCTCGGCCTCGGCGCCGACAGCGGCTTCAGCGGCGGCGTGGGGGTGATCGCGCTGCCCTGCTGCCTCGCCCTGCTGGCGACGTGGCGCTCGCGACGAAGATGGATCGCGGCGGTACTCTGCCTGGGCGCGCTCGTCGCCGTGGCGACCGGACTCGGGCGATTGCAGGTGATCGGTGCCGTGCTCGGCGTGCTCGCGTTCGCCGCGCTCGCCTCGCTGGCCGGGCGCAAGGTCTCACGTGCGCTCGGCGCGATGCTCGTGATCGTGGCCCTCGCGATACCGCTCGGCGCGCTGTTCGTGTCCGCCGTAGGCGGTGGGACGTTCAAGCGCTACGAAAGCATCGCGCCGGCTGAAGCGGCCTCGACGGTGCCCAGTCACAAGTCTGCGGCGTGGGAGAACATTCCCAACTTCCTCGCCAAAGCGCCGCTCGGAGTCGGCCTCGGGACAGTCGGCGCCGCGGGCGGCTTCGGCGGCAAGGTGACCGAACTCGTCGAAGGCCACGGGGTCAGCGCGGAGACGCAGTACAACGTCGTGGCCGACGAACTGGGGGCACCCGGCCTGATCGTGTGGGTCGCGCTGACGATCTACACGATCCTGCTCGTGGCGGGCGGAATGCGCGCGGTCGGTGACGGCGAGCTCGCGATCATGCTGGCCGGCGCGTTCGCCCCGTTCGTGGCCCTCGCGCTGGAGGGCTTCTCCGGTCCGTTCATCACGAGCACGGCCTCGGGCCCGTACTTCTGGCTGGCGATCGGCATGGCGGCCTACTGGTTCGCCGGGCCTGGGCGAAAGGCGCTCGGTGTGCGCAGAGTCGACCGCGTGCACGAGCTGCAGAGGGCCTACCCGGTGGCCGCGTGAGCCCGCTGCGGAAACGACGCGAGTCGAACGGAAGCTCGATGCGCCACCGCGTCGGCCTGCTGCTCGGCCAACGCCGCAAATCGGTAATCGTGCTCGCCGTCTGCTCGATCTTCTCGGGCTTCACCGAAGCTGGCACGCTGGCGCTGATCGCGCAGATCGCCTCGACGCTCGTGACGGGCAGGAAAGTCGTGCATTTCGATCACGCCGGCCTCCATATCCATGCGTCGCTTGGGTCGCTGATCCTCGTCGCCTTCGGGCTCGTGATCCTCAGGTTGCTGCTGCAGTTCCCGCTGTCGATCCTGCCCGCGCGGATCGCCGCGAACGTGCAGGGCAATCTGCGCACGACGCTGTTCGACTCGTTCACGCGTGCCTCCTGGGCCGTGCAGTCACAAGATCGGGAGGGCCAGCTGCAGGAGACGACGACCAGCCAGGTGATGTCGGCCACCGCCGGTGCGTTGCAAGCGACGAGTCTGATCACGTCGAGCTTCATGTTCCTCGTGCTGCTCGGCTCGGCCGTCGCGCTGAACCCGCTCGCCGCTGTGATCGTCGCGAGCGCGTCGGTCGCGCTGTTCGGGCTGTTGCGCCCGTTGCGCTCACGCGGGGTGGCCAACTCGCGTGAGCTCTCCAAAGCGCAGGTCGAGTACGCCGGTGGCGTTGCCGAGTCGATCCGCGTCGCCGAAGAGACGCACGTGTTCGGCGTCGTCTCGGCCCAGCGCGAGCGGATCGCCCGCCTCGTCGCCAACTCCGAACGCTTCTACTACCGCTCGCAGCTGCTCAACAGGTTCGTGTCGAACTTCTACCAGAGCTTGATCTACATCCTGCTCGTCGGCGGCATCGCCGGTCTCACCGTGGCCGGGCGAAACCACGCCGGCTCACTGGCGGGGGTGGTGCTCGTCCTCTTGCGTGCAGGCACCGCCGGGCAGTTGGTCCAGGGCGCCTACCAAGGCCTCTCGCAGTCGCTTCCCTTCATCGAGCGCACGCAGGCGGCGATCAAGCGCTACAACGACAGCTCCCCGGTCTACGGCTCAGAGCCGCTCACGCGCGTGGGCGAGGTGTCCTTCGAGCAGGTCACGTTCGGTTACGACGCCGAGCGGCCCGTGCTGTCGGAGATCTCCTTCGACGTGGCCGGGGGCGAGGTGATCGGGATCATCGGGCCATCCGGCGCGGGGAAGTCGACGCTCGTGCAGCTGCTGCTGCAGTTGCGCAAACCCGACTCCGGCAGGTACCTGATCAACGGCGTCTCCGCCGAGCAGTACGCGCGCGAGGACTGGTACCGGCAGGTCTCCTACGTCCCTCAGGAACCGCGCCTGCTGCACGCCTCGGTCGCCGAGAACATCCGCTTCTTCCGCGACCTCGACGACGAAGCCGTCGAACGCGCCGCCAAGCTGGCGCGGATCCATGACGATGTGATCGGCTGGGCGCAGGGCTATGAGACGATCGTCGGGCCGCGCGCCGATGCCGTATCCGGTGGCCAGCAGCAGCGGATCTGCCTCGCGCGCGCTCTCGCCGCGCGCCCGGAGGTGCTCGTGCTCGACGAGCCGACGAGTGCGCTCGACCCACACTCCGAGACGCTGATCGGCGAGTCGCTGACGGCGCTCAAGAATGAGCTGATGCTGTTCATCATCGCCCACCGCATGTCCACGCTGGACATCTGCGACCGCGTGATGGTGATCGTCGATGGCAGGCTCGTCGCGTTCGACAGCAAAGCGCTGCTGCAGACACAGAACACCTACTACCGTCACGCCTCTCAGCTGGCCGCCGGATCGACCGCCGATCCCTGACTGCCGGGCGAGATGTCCGCACTGGACCGATCCGGGAGCGCGCCGAAGAGCAGCCTCGGCGACGCGCCCGAGCGCGGCGCGCTGCCCGACTTCTTCATCGTCGGCCACGCCAAGAGTGGCACGACGGCGCTGTACTTGATGCTGCGAGAGCATCCGCAGATCTTCATGCCCGACGCGAAGGAGCCATGGTTCTTCGCCGAGGAGCTGCACGAACGCACGCCGCCGCGCCCCGAAGGGACGCCGAGCACGCTCGAAGAGTACGTCGCGTGGTTCGCCGGCGCCGGCGTGGGCCGGCTGGTGGGGGAGGCCTCGCCGTTGTATCTGTGGTCGCACACCGCGGCTGAGCGCATCGCTGCCGTGCGCCCGGACGCGAAGATAATCGCGATCCTGCGCGAGCCGGCGAGCTTCCTGCGCTCGCTTCACCTGCAGTTCGTGCAGAGCTACGTCGAGGTGGAGAACGACTTTGCCAAGGCGATTGCGCTCGAGGATGCGCGGCGCGCCGGGCGCGAGGTCCCTCGCTATACCTATTGGCCACAAGCGCTCCTCTATTCCGAGCATGTTCGCTACGTCGAGCAGCTGAACCGTTACCTGGACGTGTTCCCGCGCGAGCAGCTGCTCGTGCTGACCTACGACGAGTTCCGCGAGGACAACGAGGCGACGGTCCGCCGGGTGCTGCGCTTCCTCGGTCTCGACGACAGCATGGCGGTGCGGCCACTGCGGGTCAATCCCAGCGTGCACGCTCGCTCGCAGCGTATGCACGAGCTGCTCCATGCTCTGTCGGTCGGCCGCGGGCCGCTCTCGACGACGGTCAAGTCGGCGGTCAAGACGGTCGTTCCGCAGCGCATGCGGCGGGGTGCGGTGGGGGCGATTCGCAACCGCCTGCTGTATGCCGAGCCGCCCCCTCCGGACGAGGCGACGATGCTGCAATTGCGCCGCCGGTTCAAGCCCGAGGTGGTCGCGCTGGGCGATTTCCTGGAACGTGACGTCGTTAGACTCTGGGGCTATGACAGCATCGCTTGAGCCGCCTGCTGCAGTCAAGGGGTCCTCGCACAAGCGCCTGCCGGACTTCTTCATCGTCGGCCATGCCAAGAGTGGCACGACGGCGCTGTACGAGATGCTCAGGCAGCAGACACTCATCTACATGCCCGACGTTAAGGAGCCGTGGTACTTCGTCCCCGAGCTGCGCTCGCAGAAAGCGGCAAATGCCGGCAGGCATCCACGCACGCTCGACGCTTACCTTTCACTTTTTCAGGACGCCGGCCCCGAGCGGCGCGCGGGCGAGGCAACCCCGTCGTATCTGTGGTCAGAGGATGCCGCGCGGCGCATCGCCGAGCTGCAGCCCGACGCGCGCATCATCGCGATCCTGCGCGAGCCGGCGAGCTTCCTGCGCTCGCTGCACATGCAGTTCCTGCAGACCGACGTGGAGACCGAGCGTGACCTCGGCAAGGCGCTCGCGCTCGAGGCACGCCGCCGAGAAGGCAAGAGCATTCCTGCCGGCTCGACGCGCCCGCAGGCGCTGCTGTACTCCGATCACGTCCGCTACGTCGAGCAGCTGGAGCGCTACCACGCGGTGTTCGCGCCGGAGCAGATCCTCGTGCTGATCTACGAGGACTTTCGCGCCGACAATCTCGGCACCGTCCGCCAGGTGCTGCGCTTCCTCGAGCTCGACGACACGGCCGCGATCGAGCCGCTCGATGCCAATCCGACGGTCCGCGTGCGCTCGCCGCGCGTCTCCGGTCTGGTCCGCTCGCTGTACCTCGGGCGCGGCCCTGCGACACGCCGTGCCAAGCGTGTGATCAAAGCGCTCACGCCTCAGCGCCTACGTCATCAGGCGCTTGCAATCGAGCGGCGAGCACAGCTCGGAGTGCCTCTGCCGGCGGACGAGAAGCTGATGCACGAGATCCGCTTGCGCTTCAAGGACGAGGTGGTCGCGCTCGGTGATTACCTCGAACGCGACATGGTGAAGTTGTGGGGCTATGACGGCCTCGGCTGAGGCCTCGACGGCGATTCGCACGGGCCGCGGGTCCGCGCCGGGCTTCTACATCGTCGGGCATCCCAAGTGCGGCACGACGGCGCTCTACGAGATGCTCCGCAATCACCCGCAGATCTACATGCCCACGCTGAAGGAGCCCTGGTACTTCGCGAGCGACATGCTCCCGCGCTTTCAGCCGCCGCGCTCGGCGCCGCCGTTCGCGACGCTCGAGGACTATTGCGCGCTGTTCGATGAAGCTCGACCTGAGCAGCAGGTAGGCGAGGCGTCCTCGGCGTATCTGCTGTCGCACACCGCCGCGGAGCGGATCGCGCAGGTGCGTGCCGACGCGCGCATCATCGCGATCCTGCGCGAGCCGGCGAGCTTCCTGCGCTCGCTTCACCTGCAGCTGCTGCGAACGCATGTAGAGAGCCAGAAGGATCTGCGGCGTGCCCTCTCGCTGGAGCACGTCCGCCGCGATGGCAGGAAGATCCCGCGGCGATCGCACCGCCCGCAGCTCTTGATGTACTCCGATCACGTCCGCTACGTCGAGCAGCTGCGCCGCTATCACGATGCCTTCCCGCCCGAGCAGGTGCTCGTGCTGATCTACGACGACTTTCGCGCGGACAACGAGGGAACCGTGCGCACGGTGCGCCGCTTCCTCGGCGTCGAGCAGGACTCTCCCGTCGAAGTGACCGAAGCCAATCCGACGAACGTCAGCATGCGCTCGCAGCAGATGGACGAACTGCTGAACGTCGTCTCGGTCGGTCGCGGCCCGGTCTCGCGCGCAGCCAAGTTCGCGCTGAAGTCCGTGATGCCGCAGTCGTTGCGTCAGCGGGCGATGGCCGCCACGCAGCGCCACCTCGTAATGGGCGCGCCGCCTGCTCCCGACGAGCGGCTGATGCTCGAGCTGCGCCGTCGCTATAGGGACGAGGTCGAGGCGCTCGGCGAGTATCTGGATCGCGACCTGGTCGCGCTCTGGGGCTATGACCGCCTCCACTGAGTCGGGCGTGCAGGAAAGCCGCGGCGATCGGCCGCTGGGCGCGGCCTGGCGCGAGGCGACTATGCGTCGGCAGCAGGCCGCGCTGCCGGCGGGGCGTGTCGCGGTGTCCTGCTCGGCCCCGCTCGGCACCGGTGGGCTCGGACGTCACCTGAGCGAGATCGCCGGGGCGCTCGAGCGCTCCGGTCAGCCATGCGACTACATCAGCAGCGCCACCCGTGCGCTGCCGGGCGCGCAGGATGCGCCCGGAACGCGACTTGGCGGGCGGGCACGCCGTCGCTTCTACGGCGCGCTCGCGCGCGCGCCGCTGCCGCTCTCCCCGGGCATCCGCACGCGCGCATTCACGACCGACTTCGACGGCTTCGCTGCTGCCCGCCTGGGAGCGGGCGAGCATCTGATCGCTTTCAACGGCCAGGCGCTCGCCCAGTTCGAGGCGGCGGCGCGCGCAGGCTACTCCTCGCGCTCGCTCGTCTCCGCGAACTCGCATCTGCGCCAGGTCGTCCACCGTCACGCCGTGGCGCGCAAGCGCTATCCGCTCGAAGGGTCGTGGACGTCGCACCTGCTCGAGCGCAACCTTGCGGAGTACGAGCGCGCGGATCGCATCTACGTTGCGTCTGACTACGTGCGCGACTCGTTCCTGCGGGAGGGCTTCGCCGAGGAGCGCCTGGCCGACTTCCCGCTGACGCCCGATCCGCGCTACTCGCCGCAGGATGCGTGCGAGCGCGATCGCTCCGACTGCGCCGGCGCACCGGGCGGAGCCGGAGATCGTTTCGACGTGGTCTACGTCGGCAGCCTCGCCGTGCACAAGGGCGTGCCGCTGCTGATTGACGCCTTCCGTCGACTGGCCCACACGGACCTCAGGCTCGTGCTCGTCGGCGGCTGGGGGACGCGCGGGATGCGGCGCTTCGTGCAGGCGGCGTGCGCGGCCGATCGACGCATCGTCGTCAGCCCGGGCGACCCGCTACAGAGCCTGCGGGCGGCGAGCCTGTGCGTGCACCCCGCCTACGAGGACGGCTTCGCCTACGCCCCGGCCGAGGCGCTTGCGTGCGGTGTGCCGCTGCTGGTCAGCGAGGACACGGGCATGAAGGAGTTGATCGACGGGCCGCGCAGCGGCCTCGTCCTGCCGACGGGCGATCTCGACGCGCTCAGCGAGGCGATCGACGCCGCCTATCGTGGCGAGGCGTTCGCGGCCGCTCGCTCGCCCGCATCGCCGGCCGGCGAGGAATGAGCGCCGACGCTGCCCCGACGCCCGCGCTGCGCGTGGCGTCGCTCGGCATCTCCACGACGACGATCTGCGGTGTGCGCGACCACGGAGCGCTGCTCGCCGGCGCGCTCGCGCACGAGGGCTGTGACTGCTCGACGCATTGGCTCGATCGCCACCGTGAGACGCTCGCGGCAGTGCACGCGGAGGTCGGCGCATGGATGCAGGCGCTTCCCGTGCGGCTCACCGAGTCGCACGCCGAGGTGGCGCTGCTGCACTACTCGGTGTTCGCCTATTCCTTCCGCGGGTTGCCGCTGTTCGTCCACCCAGTGTTCGCTGCCGTGCGCAAGGCCGGCTTGCCGCTCGTCACGATCCTGCATGAGTTCGTCTACCCATGGGGGCGCGACGGTCTGCGTGGCGTCACCTGGGCGGTCAGCCAGCGGGCGCTGCTGATCGACGTCATGCGCGCATCGGATGCCGTCGTCACGACGACCGACTTCCAAGCCGAGTGGCTGGCCTCGCGCCCGTGGCTGGCCCGCCGGCCCGTCGCAGTCGCTCCGGTCTTCTCGAACCTGCCTGCGCCGGACGCCGCTCCGCCATCGGTGTCCGGGCTGGCATCGGCGCCTGTCACCGCATCACCGATCCCGGCGGCTCCCGAGCGCGACGAAGCGACGATCGGGCTGTTCGGCTACGGCTACGGGCCGGCATCGGCCGCGCTGGTCGCCGGCGCACTGCGGCGACTGCAGGACGGTGGCGTTCGTGCTTGCCTGAAGCTGCTCGGAGCACCCGGCCGCGATTCGCCGGCAGGAGAGGCGTGGCTTGGCGCCGCGCGCGAGGCCGAGCTCGCGCAGCAGCCGTCCTTCTCCGGCGCGCTCGCGGCGCAGCAGCTCTCGGACGCGCTTGCCGCGTGTGACGTGCTGCTGTTCGTCGACCCGATCGGGCCGAACTCACGTAAGACGACGCTCGCGGCCTCGCTGGCGTCGGGGCGACCGGTCGTCGCCGTCGATGGCCCGCGCTGCTTCGGTGAACTGGCCGATGCCGGCGCGGCGGAGATCGTCGCGCCGAATTCCCAGGCGCTCGCCACCGCGCTCGCGGACCTGCTCGCCGACTCCGACCGGGGCGAGCGGCTCGCGGCACGCGGCCGCGTCTTCGCTGAGCAGAGCATGAGCGCTACGCGCGCCGCGCGCACGATCGCCGGGCTGCTGCGCGACGTCGCCGGGTGAAGGCCCTGTGCGAGACTGGCCCGATGCCGGGGCCAGCGCACTCTGAGCGCGCGACGCTGCCGCGCACGGCGCGGCCGAAGGTTGTCTACGTAATGGGCGCTGGGCGCAGCGGCAGCACGATTCTCGGGGTCGCGCTCGGCAACAGCGAGGGCGTCCTGTTCGCGGGTGAGCTCGACAAGTGGTTCGCGCGCGAGGGCAAGCCTCGTCGCGAGGGCGTGCGCCTGCGGGCGTTCTGGCGCGACGTGCTCGGCGAGACCGGTGACGTACGCGACGTGTTCGCTGCGCGCACGGGCTGGCTCGAGCGCTCCTCGGGGCTGCTCGACCCGCGCAAGTGGCGGACGCGCCGGCGCCTGCGAGGGCGCTACCGCAGCGTCTCCCAGCAGCTGTTCGTCGCGCTCGCGCGCACAGCGCATGCAACACACGTCGTCGACACCTCGCACTACCCGCTGCGCGCGCGCGAGCTGCAAGAGCTTGATGGCATCGAGCTATACCTGCTGTGGCTCGTGCGCGATCCGCAGAGCGTCGTCGCCTCGCTCGGGCGCCGTGACGTCACCGAGCGCCACTTCGGCGCGGTCGCAGCCAATGCCTATCTGTGGCTGACGAACGTGCTCTCGTTGCGCGTATTCCTACGCCACCCGCGTGAGCGGCGCCTGCTCGTCCGCCACGAGGATTTCGTTTCGGACCCCCGCCGCGTTCTGTTAAAGATCTTGCGACTCGCTGGCTCCTCAGCCCAGGTCGCTGACCTACAGAGCCTGCGCACGGGCGTACCGTTCCACGGCAACCGCCTCGTCACGAGCGAGTTCATATCGCTCAACGCGCGGCCCGACGCAGCGACGCACCGCTCGCTTCCAACGACGTTGCTGCAGTGGCCCTGGCGCGTCGTCTTCGTGGGGCTAAACTGCCGCCTCCCATGACTGTGCCGCAAAGGTCAACCCGTGCCTCTGCGGCGCCGGTCCAGTCGGGTGAGCCGGTCGCCTGTGAGAAGGTGACCTCGGAAGCCGAGGTCGCGCAGCTCAAGGTCATCTACATCATGGGCGCCGGGCACAGCGGTAGCACGATCCTCGGCCTCGCGCTGGGCAACTGCTCGGACTCGTTCTATGCCGGCGAGGTCGACGAGTGGCTCGTCACCTCGGGGGCGCCGAATCTTGGTGGCGCTGAGCGCAGCGAGTTCTGGGGCCGGGTGCGCGAGGCGATGCGCGCGACACGCGCCGAGGAGCTGTTCGGTGGTCAGGTCAACCGGCTCGTCGAGCGCTCCTCCACGCTGCTTCGCCCGCGCAGGTGGTCGGCCAGGAGCGCTCTGTTGCGCCCGTACCGAGAGGTCGCCGGGCAGCTGTTCGCGGCGATTGCGGCTACGGCCGGCGTGAGCCACGTCCTCGACACCTCGCATTTCCCGCTGCGCGCGCGCGAGCTGCAGAAGCTGAAGGCCGTTCAGCTGCACCTCGTGCTGCTCGTGCGCGATCCGCAGGACGTGGTCGCATCCAACGTGCGGGAGATCAGTCGCCACGAAGTCGCCGAGCGCAGGATGCGCATCCTCGCCACCAATGCGGAGCTGTGGCTGACGCACCTGATCTCGGTGCTCGTGTTCCTGCGCCAGCCCCGCAAGCGGCGCGTGTTCGTGCGCTACGAGTCTTTCGTCGCCGACCCCGAGGGCGTGATGGCGCAGATCATCGACAGCCTCGGCACGGGCGTTGCGGCACCCGACATGAGCGCGCTTCGCGGCGGTGTTGCCCTGCAGGGCAACTCGCTGATCATGTCGCAGACGATCGCGGTCAAGCGCTCGACCCGCTCGAGCGAGCGCTGGTCGCGTCTGACGGCGCTCGCGCAGGCATGCTGGGGTCCCGTGTTCGCGCGCTTGCGCCCCGTGGCGAGCGCGTCGCAGGGGCACGATGCCTGACGCAAGGAGCAATGCCACGGAGAGCCTGCCGGACGCGACCCCCGCCAAGCCGAAGGTCATCTACGTGCTCGGCGCCCACCGCAGTGGCAGCACAGTGCTCGGCGTGACGCTCGGAAACTACGACGGCGTGTTCTTCGCGGGTGAGCTGCACTCCTGGCTCACGCGCCGGGGGCTGCCCTCATTTGGCGGCGAGCAGGGCGCGCGGCTGTGGCAGGCGATCGCCGAGGAAGTGCCGGGCGCCGAGGAGTTGTTCGGTCACGACACCCAGCTCTACCTCGATCGCTCGTCGGTCATCTACCGCGTGCACAAGTGGCCGCGGCGGCGCCGGCTGCGCCCGCCTTACCGGCGCATCTATCAGGACCTGTATCGCGCGATCGCGCGCCAGACCGGCTGCGAGCGGATCGTCGACACCTCGCACTATCCGTTGCGCGCCGTCGAGCTGCAGGCAATCGAGGACATTGAGCTGTATCTGCTGTTCCTCGTGCGCGACCCCCAGGGGGTGGTCGATTCCTTCGGCTCGCACCGACCCGACTCGCCGTCCAAGCCGGCGTTCGTCACCAATGCCCAGCTGTGGGTGACGCACCTGCTCTGCCTAGTCGCCTTCCTGCGCCAGCCCGCCGAGCGGCGCATGTTCGTGCGCCACGAGGAGTTCCTCGCCGACCCGGCCGGCGTGCTGCGCCAGATCCTCGACTGCACCGGCTCCTCCGCGGCGACTCCCGACCTGACCGCGCTGAGCACGGGCAGCCCGCTACAGGGCAACCGCTTCCTCAAGCGCTCGGACGTGATCGCGCTGCGCGGTCCGGGCTCGCCGCCACGCCGCTCGCTGCTCACCAAAGTCATGCAGCTTCCGTTCAAG
Source organism: uncultured Solirubrobacteraceae bacterium (assembly GCA_963704495.1). GTDB lineage: Bacteria > Actinomycetota > Thermoleophilia > Solirubrobacterales > Solirubrobacteraceae > Palsa-744. Next base: position 1,247,956 of record OY969911.1, read on the forward strand.
CTGCTCTTCGCGCGCCTCTCGCCGGCGCTTGCAGCCGATCCCGCGGCGGGTCCTGCGGTCGGCGCCGAGGCTCGCCGCGGCGCTGATAGCTTGCCGAGCCATGGGGCTCGTTGACCGCCTGCCGGCGCCGGCCCTGCGATGGGCGGGTCGCCAGCAGTTCCGCCCCGTGATCGGCCCGATCGTGAAGTCGCTCAGCTCGCGCCTGCTGGACCGCCCGCGCGTCGTCGCGCACGGGCGTGCCGCGGGTATGCGCATCGACCCGGCCGGCGCCGCCGCGGGATATGCGCTCGGAACCAGCGAGCCGTTGATCCAGGATGTCTTCGCCGAGCACGTTCCGAGCGGCGGGGTCGTCTGGGACATCGGCGCGAACATCGGCTTCTACACGCTGATCGCGTCGCGGCTGGTCGGCGCGGGCAAGGTGGTGGCGTTCGAGCCGCTGCCCGCCAACCAGCAGGCGATTCGCCGCAACCTCGCCCTCAACGAGATTGCCAACGTGGAGCTCGTCGCCGTTGCGCTCAGCGATCAGCAGGGCGAGGCCGAGCTGGAGATTCACGCCTCGCCGACCTGGGCCAAGCTCGACACGAGCGGCGACACGTCGTTCAAGCGGAATACGGATGTAGGCGATCGCGTCCGTGTCGCGGTCTCCACGCTCGACGCACAGCTCGCGCACGCGCCGGCGCCTGATCTCGTGAAGATGGACATCGAGGGCGCCGAGGTCGCGGCCCTGCGCGGGGCGGGCAGGCTGCTCGATGAGCACCGCCCGACGCTGATCTGCGAGCTGCACGGCACCAACGAGGCGGTCACCGAGCTGCTCGAGTCCCACGGCTATGACGTGCGCACGATCGAGACGCCCGAGGTCGAGCCGCGCGACGCTGAGTGGTACGTGCACGTGCTCGCCACGCCGCGTACCCGCGCCTAGCACGCGGTACTGCGCACCGCACCACCGAGCACCGCGTCTAACGGGCGCTCCGACGCTCGATGCCCGCGCGCACGACAGCCGCGAATTCTCGCGCGCGTGTGTCGTAGGAGAGCTGCTCGGCGAGCCCGCTGCGGTCGAACGACAGCGGCCGCCCAGCGAACTTCGCCTGCGCGAGCTCGACGATCGCATCGCGCATCGCGCGGCGGTCGTCCGGCTCGACGAGCCAGACGCCGGGCTTGTCGGCGAGGTAGTCCCAGTTCTCGCCTTGAGGCACGGCGGCGAGGATCGGCAGGTCGGTTGCGAGGTACTCGTATGTCTTCGCCGAGATCCGTCCCCCGCGCGAGGAGTCCAGCCGCTTCGGCAGCGTCAGGAAGAGCAGATCGGCGCCGGCGACGATCCGCGCGACGCGCTCGTGCGGGACCGGCCCGCCGACCTCGACGACGTCCTCCACGCCGGCCGCCGCGAGCGCTCGCGCGACGACGTCCGCCGGGTAGGGGTTGCCACGGATCGCCAGCCTCACGCGCCCGCCCCAGTCGGAGTGCTCGTCGACGGCTTCGGCGATCGCCTGCCCGATCGTGCCCGGCGAGGAGGTGCGCTCGTCGAGCGCCATGTGCTGGTAGCGCCCGAGGCGCGTCCACGCGCGAAACGCGCGCTTGAGCCCCGTGGGCGGGCTGTCCTGCTCGATCAAGGCCCACCAGCCTGACATCGCGCCGACGTAGGCGATCTCGAATCGCCCCTGGCGCATGGGCGGCCCCTCGGGCTCGAGTGAAGACCCCTCGCGCTCGAGTGAAGGCCCCTCGGGTTCGGGTGACGGCCGCTCGTCCCCGCACCTTGTGCGCGTGACGTTGCGCTCAGCGCCGTAGCGCACGAGGTGCAGCTTGCCGCGCACGTGCTCGGGCTGGCGCTCGCGGACGGCCGCGAGGTTCGTGTCGGACACGTACACGACGGCATCGGCCCAGCGCGCATAGGCATCCTCGAGCGCCCTGGAGGCGCGGTAGTGCAGCCGCGTGGGGAAGTACGCGTGCATGTCGGTGCACGTCGGCGAGTCGTCGAGGTTGAGCACGAGTGGCACGCCCGTCAGGCGGCTCAGCGCGATGCCGGCGAGGCCGGCCGAGTAGGGCATCATGAAAACGACAATCGCGTCCGGCCGGCGCTCGTGGATCAGGCGGCGCCCGGCGAGGATCGCCGGCAGCACCCAGAAGATCGAGCTGTCAGGCCAGATTGCGAGCTCCAGCAGCTTGTCCAGACGGAGCCTGCGGATCGTCGCGAACAGCCGCACGGGGCGCCTGCTGCGCACGGTCTCGACACGCACTCCATTGATGCCGTGCGGCCCCGCCGCCTCGGTCACAACCGTGACGTCCCATTCCTGCGCGAGCCTGCCGAGCAGCTTGCCTGCGCGGATCGCCGTAGGCGTCGTCGCGGGCGCGAAGGACTGCGAGATACAGAGCAGCGCGGGCTTCAAACCTGCGATGGCTCTGCCCGTGTGGTCGATCCGGCGTCGCGCTCGTCGCTGCGGGCCTGCAGCCAGTGCGCGCGGGCTGTCTGGTAAGCCTCCCTCAGCGCGGCCACGTGGCGCTCGGGCGTGAAGCGCGCGGCGACCGTTTCGCGCGCGGCGGCGCCCAGTTCACGCCGGCGCACGGGGTCGGCGAGCAGTTCGTTGAGCGCCTCGGCGAGCGCCTGTGCGTCGCCGGGCTCGACGAGCACGCCGTTGACGCCGTCGTGCAGCCAGTCGCCGACGCCGCCGGTCGAGCTGGCCACGACCGGGCGCCCTGATGCGCCCGCCTCGATCCCGACGAGCCCGAACGGCTCGGGCCACAGCGATGGCATCGCCACGACCGACGCCTCGGCGAGCTCGCGGGCGAGATCCCCGGCCGACAGCCAACCGGTGAAGCGCACCCGCTCGGACACGCCCAGGCGTCGCGCGAGCCGCCGCATCGCCTCCAGCTGCCAGCCGTCTCCACAGACCACGAGCTCTCCCTCGACGTCGCGCATCGCGCGGATCAGCACGGCGATGCCCTTGGCGGTGATCACGCGCCCGGCGAACACGATGCGCCTGCCCGCGGCGTGCTCGGCGGTGCCGGCCGGCTCCATCGTCGCGAACAGCGGCACGATCGCGCGGCGCACTATGCCGTTGGCGGCGAGATGGCGGTCGATCGTGCTCGAGTAGGAGATCGCCAGGTCCGCGCGGCGCAGCGCCCGCACGCTCAGCGTCGCGCGCCTGTAGCCGGCGGGCAGCGTGCGCGGGTCGCGCGTGTGCGCGCAGCCGCGCAGCGCGAGGTTCGGCACGCACCCGGGCCCGTGTGCGCGGGTGCACTCCTGGCCCGGGCGGAAGTAGTGCACGCCCGAGCTGCACGCGCTGTAGCCGTGCACGCCGGCGACAACGGGCGCGAGCTCCTGCAGGACGGCGAGCACGTCGGGATCGTCGAACTGGTGCAGGTGAATCACGGCCGGGCGCAGATGACGGGCCTCGCCGAGCCGCTCCTCGGGCGCGACCTGCGCCTTGAACAGGCTGGGGGCCAGATGCAGCGTCACGCCGGGGAACGGCTCGGCGTCGATCCGCGCCGCGACGGCGTGCACCTCGACGCCCCGCTCGGCCAGCGCCGTGGCGCTGGCCATCGCGTGGGCCGCCACGCCACCGTCGCGCGTCCAGCGTGGGGTGGCAAGAAGAACCAAACTGTCCTCTATTGCCATGCTGCTCAACCCGCGGCTGTGTCGATGAAGCGCTGCAGGACCTTGCGTTCGCTGGCGGCCATGCACCGCGAATCATAGGCCGTATGGAACACTGCCCCGGCGATGGAGAGCCCCGCAGAGTTCCTCAGAAGGGCCGTCGGTGCCGCATCGCGTCGGCTGGACCGCCCAGAGTTGCTCGCCGCCTTCTATCCGCACGCCGCGAGCCTGCTGCGCGAGGAGATCGCGATCGGCGCGATCCTCGCCGGCGTGCTGCGCAGCGACTCGACGTTCGTCGACGTCGGCACCAACCGCGGTCAGATCCTGCGCGAGGCCGTGCGTCTGGCGCCGTCCGGTCGCCACATCGCGTTCGAGCCGATCCCGGCGCTCGCCGACGAGGTCGCTCGCGCGTTCCCCGGCGTCGACTGCCGCCGGCTCGCGGTCGGCGCCGGCGCGGAAGTTGCCCAGTTCTGTCACTTCACGAGCCTCGACGGCTGGAGCGGGCTGCAGCGCAGCCCGGAGATCAGCGACGAGCGCGGGCAGCCGCAGTACATCGAGGTGCAGGTGTCGACGCTCGACGCCGAGCTCCGGGACGCGTGCCCGAGCCTCCTCAAGGTCGACGTAGAGGGCGCCGAGCTGCAGGTGCTCGAAGGCGCCCGCGAGGTGCTCGTGCGGGCGCGACCGGTCGTCGTGTTCGAGCACGTGGCCGCCGCTGCGCGCTTGTACGGCTCGCGGTCCTCGGCGCTGTGGGATCTGTTCGCCGAGCTCGGCTACAGGGTGTTCGCGGTCACCGGCGAGGGGCCGCTCACGCGCGAGGCGTTCTGCGCGAGCACGGGCGCGGTCGTTAACTGGCTGGCGACGCCGCGGGAGCTTCCGGCGTGAGCACGGCCGCCGGCGCGGGCGTCACGGTGAACGTGAACAGGGCGCTCGTCGCCGCCTGCAGCGCCGGGTCACCGGGCACGCGGATGCGCATCACGTAGCTGCCGGCGTTTACGAACACGTGCGAGATCGAGTAGGCGGAGCCGGCAATCGTGGCGCCGGCGACAACGTGAAAGCCGATCCCGGACGCGTTCTGGCGTTCGGCGTAGACGAGCTGTCCTTCGTCGGCCGGGGATACCGTGCCGGAGAATGTCGTGGTCTGGCCGGCCTGCACTTCGCCGGCCGGCGGGTCGGGCGCGAGCGCGCGCTTGACCCCCTCGTAGAGCACGGCCGAGCGCGTCGCGCCGAGGCTCGCGCGGTAGAGCGTGCTCTGTGTGGGCGCCTGCGTGAAGCTGTATTCGCCGCTCGGGCCGGCCGTCGTGCTCGACACGGCCGTCCAGCCGCCGCCGTGGGTGCGCGCGAGCAGCGTGATCGCCTGCCCGGCGCCGTCGGCGGCGACGCCGCCGATCGTCGCCGACTGGCCGTAGGTCAGTGGGGCGGCCGAGGCCTGGATCGTCGAGCTGCGGGTTCTGCGCCTGGGCGACTTCGTAGGTGAGCGTTTCGGAGGCCGCGACGGCGTGTCGGCCGTGCATGTGCACGAGCACGCGCACGCTCGCCTCGCCGGCGGTCCTGAAGGCGTGGGAGACGGCGAAGCCGCCGTCGCCGTCGACGTTGCCGAAGGCAACCGTGCGCCACTGCTCGCCGTCGGCGGCGTAGGCGACCTGCAGCGACACGCGCGCCGCATCGTCGCCGGGTTTGACGACGCCGGTGAACGTGACCCTTGCCGGCCGCGCGCCGCGCAGGTGCGCGCCGATGGTGGACAGCTTCGCGCTCGGGCTCGGTCCGCTGAGCGTGACGATCGGCGTGACCCTGACGACGGTGCGCGCGCCGTGCTCGCCGGTGCGCACGCGAAACGTCGTGTCGGCTTCCAGCGTCGAGGAGGTCAGCTTGTAGGAGCCGTCGGCTTCGGTGCTCGCTGTGCCGAGCGGTGCGTAGCCGGTCGAGCCGGTGCCGTGCTCACGCGCTTCGATCGTCAGTTCGCGTTCGCCCGCGCTCGTGCCCTCCGGGCAGGTGAGCTTGCCGAAGATCGTCACCGTTTCGCCAACGCTGATCTGGGCCGCGCTGGATTCGATGCTCGCGCGGCACCTATTGAGGCCGGCGCTCGCGGACGGGACGATCGGTGCCGCGGGTGCCGCGGGGGAGAGGGGAGCTTCGTCCTGGCCTTCGCCGGCGCCGGTCCCGGTCGCCTGCGTGCCTGCGGACCCGTGGCGTTCGGCGCGCCGCGCGGCGCGTTCTGCTTCGCGGGCAGCGCGGCGGGCGGCTCTTTCCTGTTCGCGCGAGGCGCGGCGTTCCTGCGCCTGCGTGGCGCGCTCCCCAGCGCGTTCGGCGCGTTCCTGCGCGCGAGCGGCGCGCAGCGCGCTGCGATCGGCCTGGCTGGATCCGTGCGCGGCGGCGAGCGGAGCAAGGCTCAGCGCGAGGGTGGCGGCGCTCAGTACGGCAGATGCGGGGGCGAGCTTGTGAACGGGTGCGTGCATGTAACCCTTTGACTCGGGGACCGGGCGTGTCTGCGAAAGCGCTCTCGCCCGGCTATCGGCCGTCGCCGGGAGATGCTTGACGGTGAGCCGCATGTCCTGGACGGCGGCGGCGCGCGGTCTGCGGTCGCGGTCACGGCGGGGCCGGCAGACGATCATCTATGTTGGCCGAATGTGCGGCATTGCAGGGAGTACGGAGGACCCCGAGGGTCGCGCGGTACGGGCGATGTGCGCGACGCTGCGCCACCGCGGACCCGACGACGAGGGCGTCCACTGCGACGTCCACAGCGGCGTCAGCATCGGCGCACGGCGCCTGTCGATCATGGACATCGACGGCGGTCACCAGCCGCTGTGCAACGAGGACCGCACGGTCTGGGCGGCGTTCAACGGCGAGATCTACAACCACGCCAAGCTGCGCGAGGACCTGCGCCGCCGCGGCCACGTGTTCTCGACGAGCGGCGACACGGAGGTGCTCGTGCACCTGTACGAGGAGTTCGGCGAGGCGATGGTGCACGCGCTCGAGGGGATGTTCACGTTCGCGATCTGGGACGAACGCACGCGGCACCTCTTGCTGGCGCGCGACCGCTTCGGCGAGAAGCCGCTGTTCCTGTACGAGCAGGGCGGCGAGCTGCTGTTCGCCTCTGAGCTGACTTCGCTGCTCGAGGTCCGCCCGCACCTGCGCGAGCTCGACCCGGTGGCGATCGACGCGTTCTTCGTGTTCGCCTACGTGCCCGGGCCGGGGACGATCGTGCCGGGCGTGCGCCAGCTGCCGCCCGGGCACATGCTCAGTTGGGAGCGCGAGCTGGGCTCGAGCATTCGCAGCTGGTGGTCGCCCCCGGAGCAGGCCGTGCAGCGGCGCGACTCGCTGCGCTCGATCGCGGCCGAGGCAAAGCTGCTGTTCGAGGAGGCCGTGCGCACGCGTTTGGTGGCTGACGTGCCGGTCGGGGTGTTCCTCAGCGGCGGCGTCGACTCAACACTCGTCGCGGCGGTTGCCGCACAGGAGTCCTCGACGCGGCTGCAGACGTTCACGGTCGGCTACGACGTCGGCGGCGTGAACGAGACCGAGCACGCTCGGATCGTCGCCGAGCGCTTGGGAAGCGAGCACCACGAGGTCACGCTCACGCAGGACGACGTGGCCGAGCGAGCGCCGCACGTGCTCTCGCGCATGGACCAGCCGCTGGGCGATCGCGCGACGCTGCCGCTGAACGCGCTGTCGGAGTTCGCCCGCCCGCGCGTGACGGTGGCGCTGGGCGGCGAGGGCGCGGACGAGCTGTTCGGCGGCTACCCGCGCTACCGCTGGATCGAACGCGCGCGGCGCGTGCAGGCGGCGCTGCCCGGCCCGGCGCTCGGCTCGCTCGGCTGGGCCCTGCGCCGCTCGACCGGCTGGGCGCCGGCGGCGCGCGCGTCGAGGCGCCTCGCGCCGACACCCGTGCTCGAGCGCAACCTCGACTGGGCCACGAACGAGCGCCGTCACAAGCGCACAGCGCTGTATGGGCCGCGGCTGGCAGAGCTCGACGACGGGCGCGTGCTCGGCGACCTCGCGTCATGCGCGGGCGCGCTCAACGGTGGCCCGGCGGCGCGCTGGCTGATGCACTTGGACCAGCGCCACTACCTACCCGACGACGTGCTCGTGAAGACCGACCGCGCGAGCATGCTCGAGTCGCTCGAGATCCGCACGGTCTTCCTGCACGCCGGACTGGCCGAGCTGGCGGGCTCGCTCGACACCTCGGTGCACCTGGCCGGGGCGGGCAAGGCGCTCGTGCACGAGATGCTGCCGGCAGGCCTCTTGCCGAAGCGGCGCGGCGGCAGCTATCGCAAGACGGCCTTCAGGGTGCCCGCGGCGGAGTGGCTGCGCGGCCCGCTCGCGCCGGCGATGCAGCGTCAGCTTCAGCGCGGCACGATCTACGAGCAGGGCTACTTCGATCGCCAAGCCGTCGGGCGGCTGGTGGCCGAGCACGCCACGGCGAGCTGCGACCACAGCGATCAACTCTGGCCTCTGCTGTCGCTGGGGCTGTGGGCCGACCGCTTTCATGGGCTCGACGACGCCTAGGGGCGGGGCGGGGCGCGGACGCGCCAGGCGCCCGCGCCTGCTGATGCTCACGCCCGACTTTCCACCGGCGTCGGGCGGCATCCAGGTCGTCGCCCACCGGCTGGCAAGCGGCCTGGAGGGTTTCGACACGACGATCGTCGCGCCCGACGTCGGCGGCGCGGCGGACTTCGACGCGACCAGCGGCGTGCGCACGCACAGGGTGCACGGCGGCGGCGCGTTGCGTGGCGGACGCAACGCGCTGCTCAACGCCGCCGCGCTCGCGCGTGGCGTAAAGCTGCGCCCGCATGTGACGCTGAGCATGCACATCGCGGCGAGCCCTGCCGCGGCCGCGATCGGCCGCGCGACGGGAGCGCGAACGGTGCAGTACTTCCACGCCGAAGAGATCGGCGCCAAGCCGCGGCTGGCGAAGTTCGCTGCCGAGCGCGCTGACGCGTCGATCGCGGTCAGCGAGTACACGGCGAGCCTCGTCGCGGCGACCGGCGCGTCGGCACAGGGCCTGCACGTGATCGGCAACGGCACGGACGTGCCCGAGGATGCGAGTCCGCTCGACGACGTGCGTCCGACGATCATCACGATCGCGCGCATCGAGGAGCGCTACAAGGGCCACGACACGATCGTGCGCGCGCTGCCGCTCGTGCTCGCCAAGGTGCCCGATGCGCAGTGGATCGTGATCGGCGACGGTTCTCTGCGCCCCGGCCTGGAAGCGCTCGCGGCCTCCTACGGCGTCTCGCAGTCGATCCGCTTCCTCGGCGCGGTCTCCGACGAGCAGCGCAATCTGTGGTTGCGCCGCGCGCGGCTCTTGGCGATGGCGAGCCGGCTGCCGGCGGGAGGCTTCGCGGGCGAGGGCTTCGGCATCGTCTACCTCGAGGCCGGCGCCTACGGCAAGCCGGTCGTGGCGGGCAACGTCGGCGGCGCGCTCGACGCGGTGATCGACGGTGAGACGGGCCTGCTCGTGGACCCGACCGACCCACTGCTGGTGGCAGAGGCGATCACGCGCTTGCTGCTCGGCCGCGAGCTCGCACGGCGACTCGGCGAGGCGGGGCGCCGCCACGCGCTGGCGCACACCTGGCCGCACGTCGTCGGGCGCGTCGAAGACGTCCTGCGCGCGCAGCTGGACGCGCGATGAGGGTTCTCTACGTCAACCACACGGCGACGGTCAGCGGCGGCGAGCGCTCGCTGCTGGACCTGCTCGGCGCGCTGCCCGAGCAGGTGCGCCCGCGCCTGGCGGCGCCGTCGGGCGAGCTGCAGCGCCAGGCGCAGGCGCTGGGCGTGCCGTGCACGAGCATCGCGGGCACGGCGGGCAGCCTGCGCTTGCATCCGCTGCACACGTCGGCGGCGCTGGCCGAGATGATGCTGGCGGCGGCGCAGGTGAGCCGCGCGGTGGCCCGCCACGAGATCGAGCTGGTCCACGCCAACTCGATCCGCGCGGGCATCGTGCTTGGGCTGGCACGCCGCTCGCCGCTGCCGGGGCTCCGCCTCGGGCGCGCGGTGCCGACGGTCGTGCACATCCGCGACTGTCTGCCGCCGGGCGCAGCGAGCACGGCGACGCTGCGTCTGATCGCGTCGACGGCTACGACGGTGATCGCCAACTCGGCGTACACGGCTGCGTCGGTGCGGGCGGTGGCGCCACGAGCGGCACTGGAGGTCGTGCACAACCCGGTCGACCTGGTGCGCTTCGACCCGGCAGCGCTCGACCGCGCGAGCGCGCGCGAGCGCCTCGGCGAGGCGGGACGGCGGCGCTTGCTGCTCGGCGTGGTCGCGCAGCTGAGCCCGTGGAAGGGTCAGGACACGGCGATCGAAGCACTCGGCGCGCTGGCGCGCGAGGGGGTGGACGCGCAACTGCTGCTGATCGGCTCGGCCAAGTTCGTGGAGCGCGCGACGCGCTTTGACAACGAGGTCTACGTGTCGGCGCTGCACGAGCTGGCAGCGCGCGAAGGCGTGTCCGAGCGCGTCTCGTGGCTGGGCGAGCGCGAGGACGTGCCGGCGCTGGTGCGCGCGCTGGATGTGCTGCTGCTGCCTTCGTGGGAGGAGCCGTTCGGGCGGGCCGTGCTCGAGGCGATGGCGCTCGAGGTGCCGGTGATCGCGACCGACGTGGGTGGCCCGCGCGAGCTCGTGCGCGACGGGCGCGAGGGCCTCTTGCTACCACCGCGCGAGCCCGCCCGCTGGGCGCGCGCGATCGCCCGCCTGGCCGAGGGCCCAGAGCCGGCCGCGGGGATGGGCCGCGCCGGGCGCGAGCGCGTGCAACAGGAGTTCACAACCGAGCGCCACGCTCGTGCGACGCTTGACGCCTATGAACGAGCCCTCGAGAAGTCGCGCGGAGGCGTGGGCCGAGCGCATGGCGGGCGCCGAGCGCCGTAGCCCATCTGAACCCACGCAATCTTGCAAAAGAGGCATTTGCACCCTAATGTTGGGGCGGGGTCGGGGACGTAGCAACGCGCGCGCGGCGTGGCCGGCAGCTCTGGACGCCAACGAGAACGCAAGGCAACTTCGAGTCAGGGTCAGCTAGCAGGGATGCCCACCACCTACCACCTATCCCACCTGCGCACGCTCGAGGCCGAGGCGGTGCAGGTGATGCGCGAGGTCGCGGCCGAGTTCGAGCGCCCGGTGCTGCTGTTCAGCGGCGGCAAGGACTCGATCGTGCTGGTGCGCCTGGCCGAGAAGGCATTTCGCCCGGGCCCGTTCCCGTTCCCGCTGATGCACGTCGACACGGGCCACAACTTCCCGGAGGCGATCGAGTACCGCGACCGCCGCATCGAGGAGCTCGGCGAGCGGCTGATCGTGGCGAACGTGCAGGATTCGATCGACCAGGGCCGCGTGGTCGAGGAGACGGGCCCGCGCGCGTCGCGCAACGGGCTGCAGACGGTGACGCTGCTCGACGCGATCCGCGAGCACGGCTTCGACGCGGCCTTCGGCGGCGCGCGCCGCGACGAGGAGCGGGCGCGGGCGAAGGAGCGCGTGCTGTCCTTCCGCGACGAGTTCGGCCAGTGGGAGCCACAGCGCCAGCGCCCGGAGGTGTGGTCGCTGTACAACGCGCGCATCCGCAAGGGCGAGCACGCGCGGGTGTTCCCGATCTCCAACTGGACGGAGCTCGACGTGTGGCAGTACATCGCCGAGGAGGAGCTCGAGGTGCCGTCGATCTACTTCGCCCACGAGCGCGAGGTGTTCGAGCGCGACGGGATGCTCTACGCGGTCAGCCCGTTCGTGCAGATGATCGACGGCGAGCAGCCGTTCTCGGCGACGGTGCGCTACCGCACGGTCGGCGACATGAGCTGCACGGGGGCCGTGGAGTCATCGGCCGCTACGCTCGAAGACGTGGTCGCGGAGATCGCGGCCACGGAGGTCACGGAGCGGGGGCAGACGCGTGCGGATGACCGCGTCACCGAGGCGGCGATGGAGGATCGCAAGCGTCAGGGCTATTTCTGATGAAGATTATTTTTATTAAATATTAATTTGAAGACGATTGCTGGAACGGTGTGGCTGTGAGCAACGATCAGAGCAGTAACGGCAGTGGGTCTGGCGCCGCTGTGGGGTCTGGACGGGTAGCGACGGCTACGGCGGGCGGGGCGGAGGGTGCGCGCGAGCTGTTCCGGCGGCTGTCCGAGCGCCCGGCCGACCTGCTGCGCTTCGCCACGGCCGGCTCGGTCGACGACGGCAAGAGCACGCTGATCGGGCGGCTGCTGTACGACTCCAAGCAGGTGCTGACCGACCAGCTGGAGCACGTCGAGCAGACCAGCCGGCGGATGGGCCACGACTTCCTCGACCTGTCGTTGCTGACCGACGGCCTGCGCGCAGAGCGCGAGCAGGGCATCACGATCGACGTCGCCTACCGCTACTTCGCCACGGCCCAGCGGCGCTTCATCATCGCCGACACACCGGGCCACGAGCAGTACACGCGCAACATGGTCACAGGCGCCTCGACGGCTGACCTCGCGATCGTGCTGGTCGACGCGCGCAAGGGCGTGATCGCGCAGTCCAAGCGCCACGCCTTCATCAGCTCGCTGCTGGCAATCCCGCACGTGGTCGTGTGCGTCAACAAGATGGATCTCGTCGAGTACGAGGAGGCCGTGTTCGATGGGATCGTCGAGGAGTTCAACGACTTCGCGGCGCGCCTGGAGATGCCCGACCTGACGTTCATCCCGATCTCGGCGCTGCACGGCGACAACGTCGTCGATCGCTCCGAGAAGATGCCCTGGTACGAAGGCCCGCCGCTGCTCTACCACCTCGAGCACGTGCACATCGCCTCCGACCGCAACCTGATCGACGTGCGCTTCCCCGTGCAATGGGTGATCCGCCCGCCGGCCTCGAGCGTGACCGACTACCGCGCCTACGCCGGCCAGGTCGCCGGTGGCGTGATGCGCGCCGGCGACGATGTCGTCGTGCTGCCAGGCGGGCAGCGCTCGACGATCGCCGGCATCGACACCTTCGACGGCCCCGTCTCTGAGGCGTTCCCGCCGATGTCGGTGGCCGTGCGCCTGGCCGACGACATCGACGTCGGGCGCGGCTCGACGATCGTGCGCCCGCAGAACCAGCCGACCGTGGCCGGCCGCTTCGAGGCGCTGCTCTGCTGGATGTCCGAGCGCCCGCTCGAGCAGCACCGCCGCTACATCGTCAAGCACACGACGCGCACGGCGCTCGTCGGCGGCATCGACGTGCGCTACCGGATCGACGTCGAGACGCTGCACCGCGACGGCAGCGCCTCGACGCTCGAGCTCAACGACCTCGGCCGCGTGCAGATGGAGTTGAGTGCGCCGCTCGTATTCGACTCCTACCGGCGCAACCGCACGACGGGCAGCCTGATCGTGATCGACCAGGCGACCAACGAAACGGTCGCGGCCGGCGTGATCCTCGACACCGAGGTCGACGCCGAGTTCGAGCCGAAGACCGAGCGCAGCCCCAACGTCCGCTGGCAGGGCACGCGGATGACGCGCGAACGGCGCTGGAGCTCGCTCGGACACCCCGGCGCCACGTTGTGGTTCACGGGGCTGCCGGGTGCCGGCAAGTCGACGATGGCCTCGGCCGTCGAGGAGCGACTGATCGCGGCCGGCCAGCCGGCCTTCCTGCTCGACGGCGACAACCTGCGCCACGGCCTCAACGGCGACCTCGGCTTCGACGAGAGCGCGCGGCGCGAGAACGTCAGGCGCACGGCGCACGTGGCGCGGCTGCTGGCCGAGTCGGGCACGATCGCGCTCGTCAGCCTCGTCAGCCCCTACCGGGTGGACCGCGAGGCGGCCGCTGCGCTGCACGCGAGCGACGAGCTCGAGTTCCTGGAGATCTTCGTCGACGCTCCGCTCGAGCTGTGCGAGAAGCGCGACCCCAAGGGGCTCTACGCGCGGGCGCGGGCGGGTGAGCTGAGCGGGCTGACCGGCGTCGGCGCGCCGTATGAGCCGCCGGTCGATCCGGACCTCGTGCTGGGAACGCTCGACGAATCGGTCGAGCGCGGTGTCGAGCGCGTGCTCGAGCTGCTTACGCAGCGCGGGCTGCTCTCAGAAGCCGGCTGAAGCTACTTCGAGGCGGAGTGCAGCGTCACGGCAGAGCTCGTGCCGGCCACAAGCGGACCTTTCTTGCTCGGCTCCACGCGCGCCTGGTAGCTGCCGCCCTTGAGCACCTTGACGATCGCGCTGAAGCGCGAGACGGTGCTCGTGCCGCGCTTGACCTTGGTCGAGAACTGCGTGGCGAAGCGCGTCGTCCGTTCTTCGGTCTTCTCGGTTTTGCCCGGGCGCACCTTCTTGCGCAGCTGGAAGGACACCTTGGCGCCGACGGCGGCCGGCGTGACCGTGCCGTACAGCCGCACGATCCCTGTGCGACTGGAGTGCTTCACTCTCAGCGTCACCCGGTAGGCCGCGTCGACGGTCACGATCGAGCTGTACACGGGGCGCGGGTCGAGCGTGCTGATGCGGTACTGCGTGGTCATCGCCAGGCGTGGCACGCGGAAGCTGAAGGCGCCTGTGGGACCCGTGACGGACGGCAGGCCGATCGTCGTGAACTCCGTGAGGAACGGATACGGGCTTTCCTGCAGCACGATTTTGCGCGCCGCGTTGCCGCTGCCGGTGAGCGTGCCGCTGAGCGTGAGCGAGCTGCCATAGACGGTCGCCACCTGCGGCTTGGTCAGGCTGAACTTGGACTTGCGCGTCGCGCTCGCCGTGAACGTCCGGTCTTTGCCGGGCTTTGATGGTCCGAACGAGTTGCTGGCTACCAGGCGGTAGTGGTAGCCCGGGAGGATCCCCGGCGCGGCCTGGCCGATCTTGACCGCAGCGGTTCCGGCAGGCAGCGCGGCGGGCGTGGTCTGCTTGCCGTAGCCCACCGTCGCCCCGTACTGGAAGAAGTAGCTCGTCGCGGCGCCGCGCGGGTTGACCGATCCGAGCAGTGTCACCGAGGCGCCCTGCACGTGGGTGTGCCCCGTGACCACGGCCGGCACGCCCGTTTTGACGGCGGCGTAGCCGGCAGGCGCGAGCGCTGCGAGCGCGCAGACGCAGAGGACAGTGGCGTAGGCGGGCAGCGTGCGGACCGGGCTGCGGCGGGTGACCCTCCCTGTCATCTGCGCTTCGATCCCTCCCCTGGCTGGCTTCGTCCGGTCGTCGGTTGCTCGCGGGCCTGGCTTGCGCACCCTGCGGTGCCATTGAAAACACCCTCAAAGGCCGTTCGATGCGGCGCGAGGGGAGTGATCGTAGCCACTATCGACGGGCGCTTGACGGCTCGCTCGGCGGGGCTTTCACCAAATCGTCACGCCGCCGCGCCCGCTGATGTCGAGCATGGAGATCGTCGGGCTCCTCGGGCCCGCGTATTCGCCATCGCCGAGCAGCAACGCAGGCCAGCCACCGTGTCCACCGAATCGATCGAGTCGATCGCCAGCCAGCCGCCCGCCGTGAACGGCGCCGCGGCCTGCGCCGCCTGCGCGGCCTGCGCCGCGCCGCTGGCTGAGGACCAGCGCTACTGCCTGCAATGCGGCGAGCGCGCGACGCCGATCAGCAGCGTGCTGCTCGGCGGGCCCCCCGCTGCGCTCATGCCGGGTGCGGGCGCGCAGGCGAACGGCCTGGGTCCGGCGCCGCCCGCATTGGAGCCGCCCGGCGTGGCGCCTCCGTCGCCGCCGGGTGTGCCGGGTGGCGGTGAGGCGTTTGCACGCGGCAACGCAGTGACGGTCATCGCGGGCGTCGGCGTGCTGCTGCTGGCGATGGGCATCGGCGTGCTGATCGGCCGCTCCGGTGGCGCGAAGTCGAGCGGCGCAGGCGCGGCGCCGCAGGTGATCACGGTTTCCTCGGCGCCCTCATCGGGGACGACGCCGGCGGCGGAATTGTTCACGGGCGGCTGGCCGGCCGGTTCGACCGGCTACACGATCGAGCTGCAGGCGCTGCCGACGGCGAGCACGCAGGCGAGCGCCGTGCAGGCGGCCAAGAGCACGGCCGAAGGCAAGGGAGCCAAGGCGGTCGGCGCGCTGAAGTCCGACGAATTTGCCGGCCTGCCGGCGGGCAGCTACATCGTGTACTCGGGCAAGTACACGAAGAAGAGCGAGGCGGACAAGGCGCTCGGTTCGCTGAAGAAGAACTTCTCCGAAGCGAAGGTCGTGCACGTCGGGGCCGGCACGGGCGCGTCGAGCGGTAAGGGCGCCGGTGCAAATTCGAGCGGTGGCGCCAAGTCGGGCGTCGGCTCGAGCCCGAGCAAGCCGGCGCCGCCGTCGGTCGTCGAAGACCTGCACAAGAGCAAAGGCAAGAGCTATGAGGAAAAGTCGAAGAACCTGCCCGACGTGATCTCGACGGGATGAGTGGATGAGCAGCTTGGGAGACGCGATCGGCAGGAGCGCGCAAGCGCGCGAGGAGGACCGCAGCGAGCTGCGACGTCGTCGCGACGCGCTCGCCGCGCAGGTCGCCGAGTTGCACTGGGACCTCGGCGGCCTGACGTATGAGATGGCGATCCGCGACCACTTCCGCCTCGACGTGCTCGTGCGCCGGGCGGCGATCCTGCAGGAGCGCGATGCCGAGCTGGCAGAGCTCGAGCGGCTCTTGGCACTCGAGCAGAGCGCGAGCGTGGGGGCGTGCAACAACTGCGGCGCTCCCCACAGCCGCGGCGCGGCCTTCTGCTGGCAATGCGGCGTGGCACTGATGGAGCGCATCCCCAGCTCGGTCGTGCCGGGCGCAGGCGATGGCGGCGGCGAGGCGGAGTCGACCGTCGTGATGCAGGCGCTGCTCGCCCCCGAGGCGGGGCGCTCGCCGGCCGAGGACTAGGCCGAGTTGAAACCGGGCATCGTGCTCGCGCGCCTGAACGAGCTGCGGCTGCCCTCGTGGCGAGTCTCGGCGGTGCTGTTGCTCACGTTCTTCGGGTTCGGCCTACTGCTCGGCAACGCCGCCGGCTCGCGCGTGGACTACTCGGCGGCGGCCGCGCGCGGCCCGGTGAAGCTCGTGCTGCCGGCGGCGAGCCCGGCGGCGAGCGGCACCACGGGCGAAGCCGAAACGGCGGTCGAACCACCGGCGGCAGCCGAAGAACCGACGCCCGAAGCGGCCGTGCCGGAAGCGGCGTCGAGCGCTCCGGCGGCGACGCCGAGGCGGGACGGCTCGACCAAGGCGAACGAAGGCGGCACACAGGGCAAGGGAGGCGAGTCAGGCGCGGCACCCGGTGTGGCGGCGAGCAAGCTGCCGGCGATCAAGCACGTGTTCGTGATCATGCTCTCCGACGAGCCGTACGCGTCCGTGTTCGGCCCCGAATCGAGCGCGCACTACCTCGCGCACACGCTGGAGAAGCGCGGCGAGCTGCTGGCTCGCTACTACGCGATCGCACACCAGCAGTTGCCCAACGGGATCGCGCTGCTCAGCGGCCAAGGCCCTACGCCGGCGACGGCGGCAAACTGCCCCACCTATACGGACCTCGCACCGGCGAGCATCGGCGGCGACGGGCAGGTGCTCGGCGAAGGCTGCGTCTATCCGGCCACCGTCGCGACGCTGCCCGGTCAGCTGGAAGTCAAGCACCGGAGCCGGCGCGCGTATGTGCAGGGCATCGGCGAAGCGGGCGGACCGTCGGCCTGCGCTCACGCGGCGCTGGGACAGCCAGACCCGACGGCAACAACGCCGCCACCGGCGCAGGCGTATGCGACGTTCCGCAATCCCTTCGCCTACTTCCACTCGCTGATCGACTCGCCGACGTGCGCGCAGGACGACGTCGGCCTCAGCGCGCTCGACGCCGACCTGGCGAGCGCCAAGCGCACGCCGAGCTTCTCCTACATCGTCCCCGACCGCTGCCACGACGGCAGCCCGGGGCCGTGTCCTGGCGGCGGCGCGGGCGGCCTGCCGGCGGCTGACGGACTGCTTCAGCAACTCGTGCCGAAGATCCTCGCCTCACCCGCCTACAAGCACGGCGGGTTGCTTGTGATCACGGTCGACGAGGCGCCGTCGAGCGGCGAATTCGCCGACTCGAGCTCGTGCTGCGCTCAGCCGAGCTTTCCCAACCTCCCCGCTGCCACCGGCTCGCCTGCGCTGGGGCCCGAAGGCGGCGGACAGGTGGGCGCACTGCTGCTCTCCCCGTTCGTCAAGGGAGGCGTGATCTCCCAGGAACAGTACGACCACTTCTCGCTGCTGCGCACGATCGAGGACCTGTTCGGTCTCAAGCACCTCGGCTACGCGGGGGCGAGCAAGGTCAAGTCGCTCGTGCCGTCGTTGTTCCTTGCAAAGCCCTCGCACTGAGCATCGAGGCGGTCGCAAGGTCAGGCCGTGTTGCTAGCGTCGGGCGCATGACGATCCAACGCATGGAGCACGTGGGCATCGTCGTCGACGACCTCGCGGACGCGACAGCGTTCTTCGTCGAGCTCGGACTAACGCTGCAGGGCGAGGCGTCGGTCGAGGGCGGTTGGGTGGACCGCGTGGTGGGGCTCGAGGGTGTCCGGGCGGAGATCGCGATGCTGGAGACCCCGGACGGCCACGGACGGGTCGAGCTGGCGAAGTTCCATGAGCCATCTGGCCCGGACGGCGACGGCCACGCGCCGGCGAACGTCCCAGGTATCCGCCATCTCTCTTTCGCGGTCGAGGACCTCGACACGGTGCTCGCCGGCCTGCGAGCCCGCGGCGCAGAGCTGGTCGGCGAGGTCGAGCGCTACAAGGACATCTATCGGCTCTGCTATGTCCGCGGCCCCGAGGGGATCATCGTCGAGCTGGCCGAGCGGATCGACTGAGGTCCGGCTCGTCGCGGCCCGAGGCCTGGATGCTCAGGCTGCGGGCGGCGGTGTCGCCGCGCCCGCAGGAGCGCGAGTACCGGACGGCTCGTACCGAGCCGGTGCGAACGCCGCCTCGCCGCTCGCCCCGAGCGCGGCGAGCTCGTCGTAGGTGATCGCCTCGCGTCGGCGACCGGCGCGGTCGAGCACGTGGTCGAGCGCGATCATCTGGCGCGGGTGCTGCAGATCGGCGGGGTGCAGGTCGACGCGCAGCGTGCGCCCGCCGAGCATGCCGCCGGCGCGGATCAGCGTCGGTGAGACGGCGCGCTGCAGCGGGCCCTCGCTGCCCATGCCCCAGACGGGTGAGAGCAGCCGCGCGCGCCGCCCGCCGGCCGGCTGCGCGCGGCGGTGCACTCCGCAGCACGCCCGCCCACCAGCGAAAGCGTTGCGGCAGCACGCTGCGCAGCTCCGGCGTGTAGGCGTAGGCGGGGGCGACGAAGCCGTCCGGCTCGATCCCGGCGAGCTTCAGCAGGCGCCAGCCGGCGTTGACCGCACGCCGCGTCTCGGCCTCGTCGAGCCCGACGAACTCTCCCGTGCGCCGGCCCGGCGCGGGCAACCGCGACTGCGCGAGCAGGCCGGCTCGGCGCGTGCGCTCGTGCTGGAAGCCGTGCTGGGCGATCGAGTCGCCGGCCCGGCGCCGCTCGGCCAGCCAGCTGGTCATCTCGGGCGAGCGCTCGCCCACCGGGTGCAGGTCGCGGGCAGGGATCACGAGCAGCGTGACGCGGTCGACGCCGTGGTCGTTCGAGCCAGTCGCGGATCAGCGCGCAGCGCTCGAACGTCGCCGGCTCGATGTCGTGCAGCGCGACCGCGATCGTGCGCGGCGCGCTCGACTCACCGCGCCTCGCCGGGTCGCGGCGCTGGGGGAAGCTAGGCGGCACGCGCCAGCCTCCCCGGCCCTCGCGCGGGCATGAGCAGGCGGTAGCCGTCGCCGAGTAGCTGCAGCGCCCGCTCCCAGGTGCGCTCGCGCACGGCGGACAGTCCACCGCGCGCGAGGCGCTCGCGCAGCTCGGCGAGCGCCGGCGAGCTCGAGCACGGCATCGGCGAGCGCGTGCGCGTCGGCTGCGCACAGCAGCCCGCTCACACGCTGCTCGATCAGCGACAGCGGGCCGCCCTCGGCGACGGCGATCACGGGCAGACCGCTCGCCTGCGCCTCGAGCACGACCTGGCCGAAGGTGTCGGTGCGGCTGGGGAAGAGGAAGACGTCGGCGCTCGCGTAGGCGCGGGCGAGGCGCTCGCCGTCGAGCCAGCCGAGGAACCGGGCGGCCTCGCCGAGGCGCTCGCGCAGTCGCTCCTGCTCGGGGCCGCCGCCGACGAGCACGAGGCGCAGTCGCGGGCTCGCGCGCGCGGGCCCTAAGGAAAGCGTCGGCGAGCAGGTCGGCGCCCTTCTCGCGCGTGATCCGCCCGGCGTAGAGCACGTCGATCGAGTCCTCGGGCTTGGCTTCGCCGCGCGCCTCGAGTTCGCGCAGGCCGTCCTCGCGCAGCTCGGGGCCGAAGCGGTCGGTGTCGACACCGCGGTCCCAGCGCGCGACCTTCTCGGGAGCTACGCCGATGCCGGCCAGGGCGGCGTCCGATGCCGGGCTGGGGGAGAGGACCAGGTCGCACGCGCCGTAGAAGGTGGCCACGCCGAGCGCCATCGCCTGCGCGATGCGCTGCTCGCCCGAGCGCAGGCCCGCGTAGGCGGTCAGCTCGGTGTGGTAGCTGCCCAACAGCGGTACGCCGAGGCCGCGGCTGACGAGCGCGCCGACGATGCCGACCGGGCCGGGCGAGCAGACGTGGATCAGCGTCGAAGCTGCCGTCGGCGATCGTCTGCACGGCTGCCGAAAGGCTCGGCACGCCGATCTGCAGGCCCGGGTAGTAGGGCACCTCGAACTCAGCCACGGCCGAGAGGCGACGGTCGACTTCAGGGTCGGTGCCGAGCACCTCGATCTCGAAGCCGCGCACGCCGCGCGCGCGGATCTCCTCGACGGCGCGCGTGACGCCGTGCGTGGAGCCGATTCCGTCGGCGAGGAGCGCCACGCGCGGGCGTCTCGCCGTCCTCGCGGCGCGTGTCGAGCTTGGCGCGCTCGTTGGCCAGGAAGGCGGTAGCCGGGGCGTAGGGGATCGCGGCCGTGCAGCTCTCGAACAGCTCGCCGGCGGCGCCGGCCACGTCGTGCTCGCCGCGCGCGGCGGCGAGCACCTGCTCGACGGCCCCACGCAGCTTGCGCTCGTGCGCGCGGCAGGCGCGGCGGTAGAGGTCTGAGTGGCTGAAGCCGTCCTCCTGCATGTAGGCGATCAGACCGGCCTCGTCGAGGTGGTCGAGCTCGACGGCGGCGAGCCACGCGCGCAGCAGGCAGCGCGCGTCGTCCGGCGTCACGGCGCCGCCGCCGTCGACCGCGCCGTGGCGCGCGTCGCCCTCGTCGAGCAGGCGCTTGGCCATGTTCAGCACGGCGGCCGGGTCGAGGGTCTCGGGCGGCGCGTCGTGGCCGCCGCGGCCGAGCGCTCGTGGCGGCGAGCGCGATCGCGGCGTGCGCCCACTTCGCAGCGCTGCCCTGTGCGCCGCGCTGCGCTCACCGCCCGGCACGTACGTGGGCGAGGAACTCCTGCGGCGTACGTGCCGGCGGGGTTGCTGTCCAGGTGCGCCCGATGTCGACTCCCGCGTGGTCGTCGGAGCCGCCGATGCCTGCGCCGTCGAGCGTTGCCACGTATGTCGCCGCCGGTCGGTTGAGCTCGCGCGCGCGCGCGCCGTTGCGCACCTCCCAGACATCGAATAGCTGCGCCAGCCGGCGCCGGTGGCGGGCGCTCAGCGGTGCGCCGACGTGGTAATAGGGGTGAGCCAGCGCACAGGCGATGTCGCGCTCGTACATGTACGCGGCGCACAGCTCGACGTCGCCGCGGTTGGCCTGCAGCCACTCGTGATCCTCGATGGTGAGGTCGAAGCAGAGCACGTGGACCGCCTGGGGCTCGCCGCGGAAGTGGGCCGTCAGCTCCTCGGAAACGAACACGTCGGTGCGGTCGGCGATCTGCAGCACGCCGGAGATAGTGTCGTGATCGGTGATCGTCACGAAATCCATGCCGCGGCGCTTAGCCAGCTCGTAGACCTCCTCGGGCGGCGTCGCGCACTCGGGCAGGCCGGCCGCCCGCTGCACGCCGAGCTTCGACTCCTGCGAGGCCGTCGAGTGGCAGTGAAGGTCTGCTCGGCAAACCTCCGCAATGCTCTGCGTAGTCGCTCCTTGACCGTTCATAGCAATCAGATTCCCCTGCAAACCCTCGTTTTTTGTGACCAGGGGGAAACGATCGTGTGAAGTCGCTGTGAACGCCCGAGCGGCGGTCGCGCGAGCGGCGCACAGCGGCAATTCGTCCTCGGTTGGGCGTTCGGACCAACCCGATCCATAAGCTGTCGGGCCGTGCACGATCCGATCTCCTACTTCCAGGCGGTCGTCCTCGGCCTCACGCAAGGAATCGCCGAGCCGTTTCCGATTTCGAGTCTCGGCCACGGCGTGGTGCTGCCGCGGTTGGCCGGCTGGCACATCCACCAGAACGACAAGTTCTTCCTGACGTTCCTGATCGCCACGCACCTGGCGACGGCGATCGTGCTGCTGCTGTTCTTCCTGAAGGACTGGGTGCGGATCGTGAAGGGGCTCGGGCGCTCGCTGCGGGTGCGCGAGATTCGTGAGGACGACCGCGACGCGCGGCTCGGCTGGTTGCTCGTCGCCGGCACGATCCCGGTCGGCGTGATCGGGCTGCTGCTGCAGGACCCCCTGCGCAAACTGTTCGCCTCCCCCCAGACCGCCGCTGCTTTCCTGATCGTCAACGGGGTCGCCCTGCTGCTGTTCGAGCGACTGCGACGTCGCCCTCCCCGGCCGGGGGACTACGCGGGCGACGTCGATGCACGCCTGGCCAAGCTGAGCTGGCGCCAGGCGGTGGCGGTCGGCACCTCGCAGGCCGCGGCGCTGATCCCGGGCATCTCGCGCTCTGGCTTCACGATGGGCGGCGGGCTGCTGGCGGGGCTCTCCAACGACGACGCCGCGCGCTTCGGTTTCCTGCTCGCCACCCCCGTGATCTTTGCGGCGGCGCTGCTGAAGGTGCCCGAACTGTTCGGTTCGGCCGGCGATGGCGTGCGTGGACCGGCGCTCGTCGCGGGGCTGTGCGCGGCCGCGACCACGTTCTTCGCCGTCAAGTTCCTGCTGCGCTTCTTTCAGACCAACCGGCTGACGCCGTTCGGCGTCTACTGCATCGGTCTCGGCGTGATCTGCACGCTTGTGTTCGCCTTCGGCGGCTAGGCGTTCGCGGCGCTCTGCGCTTTTGGCCCGGTCCGGAACCAGGCGAACACGAAGCAGGCAAGCGCGAGGACGAGGGCGGCGACCCCGTGCTTGGCGTGGTGGTGGGACGCCTCGGCGTCCGTCGCCGACACGTGGCCGGGGAAGAACGAGGGCAGCGAGTGCGCCGGCTGCACGAAGTAGATCACCGCGACCACGATCAGCAGCACGCCGAGCAGCACGACGGGGAGGATCAGCCTGCGCGTGTTCGAGCCCATCGAGTCCGGATCCTAGAGCAGTTCCGTCTCGGACCGTCGCCCGGGCTGGACACCTGTGGGAAGGACGATTCAGGCGATCCTTAGGTGGTAGTCCATCATGGACGGATGCCCGTTCCGCGGACGCCATCGAAGATGTTCGAGACGCGCAGCCAGGCCTGGCGCGAAGTCGGCCTGCTGCGGCAGATAAGCCCGCGCGTGGTCAAGCGCGCGCGCCTGGAGGCGCTCGTGCTGGTGCCGCTGTTCGTCGCGTTCGTCGTGCTCTACGACCACCGCGTCGAGCTGTTCGGCCGCGAGACGCGCACCTACCGCGACTCCCACGGCGTCCTGCACCCGGCGCACAAATACCTCGAATCGGCGCTCGAAACGCCGATCACGGTGGTCGTCGTGGTCGTGCTCGTGATCCTCGGCTGGGCGATCGCGCGCGACATCGGCCGCAGCCTCGGGCCGCCGCTGTTCCGCCGCTTGGACCCGGCCACGGCGGGCACGGCGGGCTTCCTGATCCGCCTGCTGACGATCATCCTCGCGCTGCTCGTCGCCTTCCGCGTGGCCGGCATCCAGGCACGCACGCTCGCGCTGGGTGGGGCGTTCACGGCCGTGATCTTTGGCCTCGCCGCGCAACAGACGCTGGGCAACGTGATCGCCGGCACGGTGCTGCTGAGCGCGCGTCCGTTCCGCGTCGGCGACCGTGTGCGCCTGCAGGGTGGTCCGCTCGCCGGGCAGCTGGAGGGCACGGTCTCCTCGCTCGGGCTGCTGTACACGACGTTCGCCAAAGGCGAGGACTCGATCATGGTGCCCAACAGCGTCGTGCTCAACAGCGCAGTGATCCCGCTGCGCGAGCCCGAGGCGGTCAACCTGCGCGCCCGTCTGCGCCCGGGGATGACGCCGAGCGACCTGCAAGAGCGGCTCGAGTCCTCACTGCGCACGCCGCTGCGCGACCCGCCACGGATCACGCTCGAGGAGCTCGACGGCGAGGAGGTCGTCGTGCGCATCGCCGCCACGCCGCGAATCGCCGCCGAAGGGCGTCAGCTGGCCAGCGAGCTGCTCGGCATCGTCTCGCGCGAGACGCGCGCCGGCGCGGAGCGCGACGGCGACGATAGCGACGGCGACAGCGCTCAGGCGCGCTCGGGGGCCGGCGAGCACACGGCGTAGCGCAGGAACAGGTGAGACTCGTTCTCCAGTACGCCGAGCAGCTCCAGCTCGGCGGGCGCGGCGAAGGCGGCGCCGGCGAGGATCCGCAGGGCCTCACCCGTCGCGTCCTCGCCGCCGGCGAGCTTGGGCGCGAGTGAGAGGAACAGCTCGTCTACGACCCCCGCGAGCAGCAGCTGGGTGTTCAGGTGCGGTCCGCCCTCGCACAGCAGCGTCCGTACATCGAAGCGTTCGCGAAGCTCCCGCATCGCCAGTGGCAGGTCGAGCCCGCCGTCACGTGCCGCGCGCAGGTACTGCACCTGTGCCGCCGCTTCGGGCAGGCTCGCGGAAGAGGAGGTGACGATCACCACGCGCGCCTCCGGCTCACCGAGCAGCGGTGTGTCGGACGGGAGCGAAAGGCGTCCCGAGACGATGCACGCGAGCGGCTCGGCGCTCAGCCCGCGCTCGACTCGCTCACGTCTCACGCGCTCGTCGGTGATGATCCGTCCGTAGCGCTCGACGCGTACCGTGCCCGCCCCGGCCATCACCGCGTCGACGCCCGCGCGCAGCGCGTGGAACAGCTCGCGGTCGGCGCGGTTGCCGATCGCCCCCGAGCGCCCATCGACGCTCGCGCGGCCGTCGAGCGTGGAGGCCATGTTGAGGATCAGGTATGGACGGTCGCGATCGGCCCGGGCGCGCGCCTGTGCACGCTCGGCGAGCTCGAGCCCGTCGACGATCGCCCGTGCGTCGGCGGCGGCGGCGGGCGGGAGCAGCCGCTCGAATCGGGCGAGAACCTCGGCCGTCCCCCCGGACGGCTCGGCGGGGCTCGAAGTAGCGCTCATCCACTCACCCTAACTGCCCTGCCAGGCGCTTGCCGTCGACCCTCGAAGCCCGCAAAACAGGGGCGTTAGCAGGAAGATAAAATCGATCGTCCGATCTTAAAAATTTGACAACACGGGCGCACGAGTACCTGCTACGGTCACGCTTGACTGGCCGGCGCATAGACCGGCGAAAGCAGTGCAAGCGCTCGCAGGTCGAAGCTTCATGAAGCATCCTCCGCGTGCAGCACGCACATACCGTGGAGGAGTACCCACATGCCTACTGGCACCGTGAAGTGGTTCAGCGACGACAAGGGGTTCGGTTTCATCACCCCCGACGACGGCGACAAGGACCTGTTCGTTCATCACACCGGGATCAACGGCGAGGGCTACCGCTCGCTGCAGGAGGGCGCCAAGGTGTCCTACGACCCCGAGCAGGGCGACAAGGGCCCGAAGGCCGTCAACGTCACGACGATCTAGTCGCGCGCGCTGAACCTGCGGCGGCGTTCGACGCGCCCGCAGCGGTCTAACCTTCAGAGGGCTCGCTTCGGCGGGCCCTCTTTCATGTCGAGCGACGCGAGCACACTCCCCCTGCGCGACACGCACCTCGGCGGCCCGGCTGTAAAGCGCGGGCTGCGCGGCCGCGTGGGTACGCTCGCGCGCGCCGGCGAGGCCACCTGGCCCGGCGCCGTCTGCCTCGTCGTGATCGTGCTCTGCAGCGTGATCGTCGTGCTGATGGCCGCCAACCGACCGAGCGTGCTCTCGGCGACTTCGCACGCCAACTACTTCCCCCACTGGATGACAGGCCCGCTCGGCGGGCTGTTGCCGTGGATGACGCGCAGCACGGTCACGCTCAAGTACCTCTTCTCGGGCGCCATCGTCGCGATGTACCTCAGCTACCTGCTGGGGCTCTCCTACGTGCCGCGACTGCGCCCGCGCTGGGCGATCGCGACCGTCGTGACCGTGCACGTCGTCTTCTTCCTCTCGCCGCCGCTGGCGCTGACCGACATCTTCAATTACGTCAATTACGGGCGCATGGAGATCGTTCACCACCTCAACCCGTACACGACGATCCCGATCCTCGAGCCGCACAACGACCCGAGCTACGACATCTCCAACTGGCATCAGCTGCTGAGCCCCTACGGCCCGCTGTTCACGATGCTCACGTTCCTCGTCGTGCCACTCGGCGTGGCCGCCACCTTCTGGGTGTTCAAGGGCGTGCTCGCGCTGGCCGGCCTCGCCACGCTGCTGCTCGTGTGGAAGTGCGCGCGCCTGCTCGGACGCGACCCGGTGAAAGCGATCGTGCTCGTCGGGCTGAACCCGATCGTGCTCGTGTGGGGCCTGGGCGGCGACCACAACGACTTCATCATGGTGTTCCTCGTCGTGCTCGGCTTCTACCTGCTGCTGCGCGCGCGCCAGCGAGATCACGAGCAGCTCGAGGAGGACGGAGTCGATCGATCGGGCGCGGTCGACGGTCCCTTCGCGCCGGCCCCGCCGCCTACGCTGCCCGCTTCGCTGGCCGCCGTGCGCGAGGCTGTGGCTGAGGTCCCGCTGCGGGAGCGCTTGCGCGAGTGGCTGCTGCCGCTGTCCTGGCCCGAGATCGGCGCCGGCGCCGCCTTCGTGGCGGCCGTCGCCGTGAAGGCCTCCGGCGCCGTACTGATCCCCGTCGTGCTCGCCGGGTTGTTGCGGATGCCACGGCGCCTGACGCAGGTGCTGCTTGGCATGGCCGTCACTACTGCCGTGATCGCCGCAGTCAGCCTGATCGCCTTCGGCCTGCACTTCCCCGACCTGAGCACGCAGAGCCGCCTCGTCACGAGCGTCAGCGTGCCTAACCTGATCGGTCTCGCGCTCGGCCAGGGGGGCGAGACCGACTGGCTGCATACGCTGCTCAGCGCCGCGCTGATCATCGCCGTCGCGCTGTGCTGCGCACAGGCCTGGCGGCGGCGCTCGGCGCTTACCGCCGCCGGCTGGTCCAGCGTGGCGCTGCTCGTGACACTCAGCTGGGTGCTGCCGTGGTACGTGCTGTGGGTGCTGCCGATGGCCGCCCTGTCGAGCTCCGGGCGCCTGCGCCGCACCGCGCTCGTGCTCGGCGCCTATCTGATCATCGCCTGGGCGCCTGCCTCTGGGCAGCTGTGGAACGCGATCCACTTCCATCCCGAGAAGACCTCGCTCGGGCGCTTGCACCAGCGCTACGTCAAGGAGCTGTTGAACTAGTCGGCGTCGCTCGGCGGGCGCCGCTCGCGCTTGCGCTGCGTCGCGCGGCGCTTGGCCTGCAGGCGTCGCTCACGCGAGGCAACGGTCGGTTTCGTGGCGCGCCGGCGCTTGGGCACGACAAGCGCCTTGGCCATTCGCTCGGCCAGACGTGCGAGCGCCAGTTCGCGGTTGCGTGCCTGTGAGCGCTCATCCTGCGCGACGGCGACGATGCGCGGCCCGGCGCGCGCGAGCAGCCGACGCCGCTGCGTGTCGGTCAGCGATGGGGAGGCGAGCACGTCGAAGCTCGCTTCCACGCGCGAGGCCGTCACGTTGGCGTGCTGGCCCCCGGGGCCCGAGGAGCGGCTCGCGCGCACGACGATCTCGCTCAGCGGGATCGTCAGACGGTCGTTGATACGCAGACGCCCGGCCGTGGGCTCGGACTCGCTCACAGCATTCCCTCCGGCTCAGACTGCGCCCGCGCCCGCCGCTAACCGGGTTGCTGCGCCTGCTGATCGCGCAGTTCGTGCAGCGCGCGTACGCGCTCCTCTTCGCCCTCGGGCAGGCGGCCGTCGCGGCCGACGTAGCCATCCTTGCCACCGGCGCACAGGTAGACCGCGTCGATGTCGCCGACGTTGCGGACCTTGCGTACGGTCGCCGCGTCAACACGCGCCATGCCGCCCTCGCCGAGCGTGTGCACCGAGCCGTCGCCAAACTCCATCTCGATCGTGCCGCGGTGCACGAAGTAGAGCTCCTCCTGCGTGTCGTGGTAGTGAAAGCCGCTGTCGATGCCTGGGGGCATCACGATCGCATTGACGCCGAACGCCGTCACGCCGAGGCCCTTGCGGATCTTGCGAAAGCCCGGGGCCTCGCCGAGGTCGTCGAGGCTGCCGACTGCATAGCCCTCGCCTTCGGTCACTCCCGGGTACTCGGTTGAAGCCTCCATCTGCGCCTCCTGTGTCGGATCTGTGCTCGTCTCCGAGCAGAGCTTTGCATCCTCGTGCTGCTCGTGCCGGCCCTCGCCGGGCGTGGGCGCGCTTTCAGTGCTCCGCCACGCGGCCACCCGCGGGCGCGAGCGGCCGTTGCTCTGCCGCCCAGCGCACGAGCCCGCCGTCCATCGAGTAGGCCTCGTAGCCGGAGGCGCGCAGCGCCTGTGCGGCCATCGTCGAGCGCGCGCCCACGCGACAGTAGAAGACGACCGGGCGCGAGGGGTCGAGGCTGACCGCCTGCTCGCTCAGCTTGGTCAGCTCGATGTGCCGCGTGCCGGCGATGTGACCGGCTTCGCGCTCGTGCGGCTCGCGCACGTCGACGACCTGCAACTCGGCGTCTTCAGCCAGCCACTCGGCCAGGCGCTCCGGCGCGATGCCGATCTCGCTGCTCGTTGGCGGGCTCATGCAGCCCAAGCTATCAACGCCCCGGCTGCGCCCGAGCACGCCAGATCGTGCCGGACCGCGCGCTCGGTCAACGACTGTCCGTCTGCCGCGCCGCGGGCGGCTCACGATCACTAGGATCAGCGGCGATGGAGGCAGTCGGCGAGGTCTACACCATTCCCCAGGAGAACCTGGACTTCTGCGAGACGATCGGCAGGATCGCGCGCGAGCGGATCGCGCCGCGCTCGGCGGAGATCGACGAGAAGGCGGAGTACCCCTGGGACGTGCGCAAGCTGCTGGCCGAGCAGGACGTGCTTGGGCTGCCCTTCCCGACGGAGTACGGCGGCACCGGCACGGGCACGCTGATGCTGAACATGGCAGTTGAGGAGATCGCCAAGGTCGACGCCTCGTGCGCGCTGATCCTGATGGTGCAGGAGCTCGGCACGCTGCCGATCCAGCTGTTCGGCTCAGATGAGCTGAAGGAGCGCTTCCTGCCCAAGTGCGCGACCGGCGAGTGCTCGCCGGCGTTCGCGCTGTCCGAGCCCGAAGCGGGCTCTGACCCGGCGGGCATGATCACGACGGCCACCAAGGACGGCTCGGAATGGGTGATCAACGGGACCAAGAACTGGATCTCGAACCTCGGCGTGGCCGACTTCTACATCGTCTTTGCGGTCAGCGACAAGGAGACACGGCGCCTGAGCGCGTTCGTCGTCGAGGCCGACCGACCGGGCTTCAGCGTGGGCAAGCTCGAGCACAAGCTCGGCATCCGCGCCTCGCCCACGGGCCAGCCGATCTTCGACGAAGTGCGCGTGCCCGAGGAGAACATGATCGGCGAGGTCGGCAAGGGGCTGTCGGTTGCGCTGGGGACGCTCGAGCGCACGCGCCTCGGCGCGGCGGCGCAGGCGGTTGGGATCGCGCAGGGCGCCACCGACTACGCGGTGGCCTACGCGCGCGAGCGCAAACAGTTCGGCAAGCCCATCAACGAGTTCCAGGGGATCCAGTTCAAGCTGGCCGACATGGAAACACGCACGGCCGCTGCGCGCGAGCTGCTTTACAAGGCCTGCGCGATGGCAGATCAGTGGCATCCGCTGCGCGCCAAGTACTCCTCGATGGCCAAGGTCTTCTGCTCGGACACGGCGATGGCCGTGACGATCGATGCGGTGCAGGTGCTGGGTGGCTACGGTTACGTCAAGGAGTACCCCGTGGAGCGCATGATGCGAGACGCCAAGATCACCCAGATATACGAGGGCACGAACGAGATTCAGCGGCTCGTGATCGGCCGCACGCTCAAATAGGAAGCGGAATGCGCTCGTCGAGGCCGCCAGCGAGTGCCTCCGGCCATCTTCGCCGCGTCGGCATGGCCGCGCTGGTTGCGCTCTCGCTGGGTCTGGTGACGATCGTCGTCGGCCAGGGCTTCAGCACGATCGGCGCCGTGCGCGCGCTCGAGGACATCGCGCTGGGCGTGATCGTGGCGGCCGTGCTGATGGGTGCCGCTGCGTTCGTCGCCGTGCGCATGGCCGGCTGGCGCGACCCCGAGTCCGAGAGCGAGTTCGACGAGATCGTGCGCCACGCCGAGGCACTGGCGCGCGAGGGGCTCGCGGTCGATCCTGAGGAAAGCGAGTTCATGGAGCTCGACCCGCTCGACGACGAGGACTTCGAGGAGCTCGTGCGCGATGCGCTCGACGATCTGCCGGACCTGCTGCGCAACGCGCTGCAACACGTCGCCGTTGTGATCTCCGACGGTGGGCGGCGCGCGGGCGCATATGGCCTCTACCAGGGCGACGGCGCCACGCGCGACGACTATCACGATCGGATCGTCGTGTTCCGCGACACGCTGCGGCGCGACTTCGGGCACGACCCCGAGCTGCTGCGCGACCAGGTCACGCGCACGGTGCGCCACGAGCTCGCCCACCACGTCGGCTTCGACGAGCTCGGCGTCAGTCGGCTTGACCTTTAGGCCCCATTAGACTCAGGCGCGATGACGGCGCCGACAAACCCACCCTCGACGGTGAGTGCGACGGCTGGTTCGAGCGCGGCCGCGTCCGCTGCGCTTGAGCGGACGAGCGCGCCGGGATCGGTGCCCGACTTCTTCATCGTCGGTCACCAGAAGTGCGGCACGACGGCGCTCTATCTGATGCTCAGCGAGCACCCACAGATCTTCATGCCGCGGGAGGTCAAGGAGCCGTGGTTCTTCGGGCGCGAGCTGCGCCCGCGCTCGCCACAGGCCGGCACGCACAGCCGCCCGAGCACGCTCGAGCAGTACGTCTCGCTGTTCGCCGACGCCGCGCCCGGCCAGCTCGTCGGCGAGGCCTCGCCGCAGTACATCCGCTCGCAGCTGGCACCGGGTGAAATCGCGCGGGCGCGGCCCGACGCGCGGATCGTGGCAATCCTGCGCGAGCCGGCCGGCTTCCTGCGCTCGCTGCACATGCAGCTGCTGGCCACGCATATCGAGTCCGAGAAGGACTTTGCCAGGGCGATCGCGCTCGAGCGCAAGCGGCGCGAAGGCAAGCGAATCCCGCGCCGCTCGGTCTCACCGCCCTCGCTGCTCTACTCCGAGCACATCCGCTACGCCGAGCAGCTTCGTCGCCTGCACGAGACGTTTGGAGCGGAGCAGGTGCTGGTGCTGATCTACGACGACTTCCGCAAGGACAATCTGGGGACGGTTCGTCAGGTGCTGAGTTTCCTCGGGGCGGACCCCAGCGTGCCGCTGCAGCAGGTCGAGACCCAGCCGCTGAAGGGCGTACGCTCCTCGGCGCTACATCGACTGCGGCGTCAGATTCGCCGCGTCGGCCTGAACCCGGCGGCGGGGGGGAGGGTGGCGCGTACGCTCGACGCCGTGGCGCCGAAGCCGCTGCGCCCCGATTCGCTCTCGGCGGCCTTCCGGCGCGTCACCTATGGCTCGCAGCAGCCGGTCGACGAGCAGCTGATGCTCGAGCTGCGCCGTCGCTTCAAGGGCGAGGTGCAGGCCGCCGGCGACTACCTCGGACGCGATCTCGTGATGCTCTGGGGCTATGACCGCATAAGCTGAGCAGCCAAACCGCATGCAGCGCCACGACCAAGGAGAGCTCCCGAGATGCCCGAAGCAGTGATCGTCGATGCAATTCGCACGCCCATCGGCCGCGCCGGAAAGGGCTCGCTGAAGAGCGTTCGAGCCGACGACCTCGCCGCGATCCCGCTGCGTGCGCTGGTCGAGCGCAACCCCGAGCTCGACCCGAGCACGATCGTCGACATCATGATGGGCTGCGGCTTCTGCGAGGGTGAGCAGGGCTACAACATCGGTCGCGTCGCGGGCCTGCTCTCGGGCATCGACCACCACGTGCCGGCGACGACGGTCAACCGCTTCTGCGCCTCCTCGCTGCAGACGGCGAGGATGGCTGCGCACGCGATCGAGGCGGGCGAGGGCGACACGTACATCGCGGCCGGCGTCGAGGCCGTCTCGCGCGCAGGCGGCGGTGCGCCGTTCGAGTTCAACCACGGTGTCGACGGCTCGGAGGGTTCGGCCTATGACGTCTATATCCCGATGGGGATGACCGCGGAGAACGTCGCAGATCGCTGCAAGGTAAGCCGCGAGTCCCAAGACGAATGGGCGGTGACCTCCCAGAACCGCGCCGTCGAGGCGGTCGCCAGTGGCCACTTCGAGAAGGAGATCGTGCCGGTCACGGTCCCCGCGCACAAGGATGTCGACAAGGAGGGCAACGAGATCGACGTGCCCGAGACGGTCGTCAAGAACGACGACGGGCCGCGGCCGGGCACGACGATGGAGAAGCTCTCCTCGCTGCAGCCGGTCTTCAAAGAGGGCGGCACGGTGACGGCCGGCAACGCCTGCCCGCTGAACGACGGTGCGGCGGCGCTCTTGATCATGTCGGCCGAGCGCGCCAAAGAGCTCGGGATGAAGCCGCGCGCCAGGATCATCGCCTCCTCGGTGGCGGGACTGCGCCCGGAGATCATGGGCCTCGGCCCGATCCCTGCGATCGAGAAACTGCTGGCTGCGACGAAGATGACGATGAGCGACATCGACGTCGTCGAGATCAACGAGGCGTTCGCCGCGCAGATCGTGCCGTGCAAGGAAGACCTCGGGATCGACGACGACAAGCTCAACCCGTTCGGTGGCGCGATCGCGCTTGGCCACCCGTTCGGCATGACGGGCGCGCGGATCATGACGACGCTGCTCAACGACCTCGAGACGCTCGACAAGACCTACGGGATCGAGTCGATGTGCGCCGCGGGCGGGATGGGCATGGCGATGCTGGTTGAGCGGCTGAACTGAGCTGCAGCAGGAATCGTTTTGATGAGGGCCGCCCTGTAGCGGCCCGAGATGGCCGCGGGCGGCTTGCACGGAGCGCTCTGCGGCCTGCGGCGCCCTAGCGAGGAGGCATCCTCAGGGCGCCGTCCAAGCGGATCGTCTCGCCGTTGAGCATCCGGTTCTCGACGATCTGGCAGGCGAGCTGGGCGTACTCGGCGGGCAGGCCGAGCCGCTGCGGGAAGGGGATGCCGGCGCCGAGCGCTTGGCGTGCTTCCTCGGGCAGGGCGGCGAGCAGCGGCGTGTCGAACAGGCCGGGTGCGATCGTGTTGACGCGGACTCCGTACTGCGCCAGGTCGCGCGCCGTGGGCAGCGTCATGCCGACGACGCCGCCCTTGGAGGCCGAGTAGGCGACCTGCCCGACCTGGCCGTCGAAGGCGGCGATCGAGGCCGTGTTCACGCACACGCCGCGTTCGCCGTCCTCGCCGGGCTCGGTGGCGATCATCGCGGCGGCGGCGAAGCGCAGCACATTGAAGGTGCCGATCAGGTTGATCTGGATGATCGTCTCGAACGGCATCAGCGGGTGCGGTCCCTTTGAGCCGGCGATCTTCTGCGCCCAGCCGGTGCCGGCGCAGCAGATCGAGATGCGCAGGCCGCCGTCGGCCGCGGCGGCCTTGCTCACGGCCGCCTGCACCTGCTCCTCCTCGCGCACGTCGCAGGAGATGAACTCGAGCCCGAGCTCGCTCGCCAGCGCGTTGCCCTTCTCGGCGTTGACGTCGGCGATCGTCACGATCGCGCCGCGCCCGTGCAGCGCGCGCACGGTCGCCTCGCCGAGTCCCGAGGCGCCGCCTGCGATGAGTGCTGAGCTGCCGACGATCTCCATCGCGCCGGACTCTATCCCACCACTTCAGCCGCGGTCAGCGACTGCGTGGCCGCTCAGCTAGGCCAAGCTGGAGCGATCGACCCGTGCGAGCGTCAGCGCGAACAGCTCGTCGGGGTCGGTGAACAGGCGTACGAGCTCCAGCCCGGCCGCCGCCAGATCTCCCTCGATCCGCTCCGAGGTGAACTTGGCGCTGATCTCCGTGCGCATCTCCTCACCCGCGTCGAAATGCACGGGGAGGTCGAGGTCGCGCACAATCGTCGTGTGCTCGCGGCGCGAGCGCAGGCGCATCTCGATCCACTCGTGCTCGGGATCGAACAGCGCGACGTGTTCGAAGTCCTCAGGCTCGAAGTCGGCGTCGAGCTCGCGGTTGAGCACGCGCAACACGTTGCGGTTGAATTCGGCCGTGACCCCTTGCGTGTCGTCGTAAGCCGCCTGCAGCACGACCGGGTCCTTGACGAGGTCGGTGCCGAGCAACAGGTAGTCCTCGGACCCCAAGAGACGCGAGATCTCACGCAGCACGCGGCGGCGGCTGCCAGGGGGGAAGTTGCCGATCGTCCCGCCGAGGAAGGCGACGATGCGTGGGCCGAGCGCCTCGGGCACCTCGCCGAGATGGCGCTCGAAGTCGCCGATCACCCCGTGGACTTGCAGGCCCGGGTACTCCTCGGTCAGCTGTGCGGCGCACTCACGCACCATGCTCTCGGTCACGTCGACCGGTACATAGCGGACGAGCGTGCCGGCCTGCTCGAGCGCGTCGAGCAGCACGCGCGTCTTGCTCGCGGTGCCCGAGCCGAGCTCGACGAGCTCCGCCGCCTCAGTCAGCGCGGCGAGCTCAGTGGCGTCACGCTCGAGGATCGAGCGCTCGGCGCGCGTCGGGTAGTACTCGGGCAGCTCGCAGATCCGGTCAAACAGCTCCGCGCCGCGAGCATCGTAGAAGTGCTTAGGCGGGAGTTCCTTAAACGGACGCGTGAGCCCGTCGAGCACGTCGTCCGCCAGCGAGCGATCACGCGCGCCGTCGAGATGGGAGTCGATGCGGATCGCCGTCTCGACGGCGGGCTCCGGTGGGGTTTGCGACGCCATCAGAAGGTCCCGAGGAGCCGAACGCTATCGCAGTTCATCGCGCCGCTCGGGTCACGTCTCGCGCTTACGCTCAGCCGCCGTCGCGGGCGAGCCGTACGCCCGCGAAGATCTGCCTGCGCTCGGGCAGGTCCCAGTTGCGAAAGCGCGGGCCGGCGACGCGCTCATCGGTCGCCCACGAGCCGCCGCGCAGCACGCGGTAGTCCTCGCCGAAGAAGACCTCCGAATACTCGCGGTAGGGGCGCGCGACGAACCCCGGATAGCCGTGGAACGTGCTGTCGGTCCACTCCCACACTCTGCCGACTCCGTCCAGCGCCGAGCCGTTCAGCGTCGCCGCCTTCTCCCACTCGGCCTCGCTGGGCAGGCGTGCGTCGTGCGCGCGGGCGAAAGCCTGCGCCTCGAACCAGCTCACGTGACAGGCGGGCGCCCGCGGATCGCCGGCGGCGATCGCTTGGTGCATGACCGTCTGCTCCAGCTGTGCCTGCTCGCCGAGCCATGCCCAGCCTTGCTCTGACCACAACCCGCGCTGCGCGTAGCCGCCGAGGTCTGCGAAGCGTTGCCAGTCCCCGTTTGTCGCCGGGCGGCGGGCGATCTGGAAGCTCGGTGTCTGGCGCTCGTGAGCGGGTCGCTCGTTGTCGTAGGCGAAGCCGTCACTCGCAGCGCCCATCGCGAAGGGTCCGGCGGGCACCTCGACCCAATCGTCGACTGCGGTCGTGGTGCTCGTGTCGCTCTCACCCGCGCTGTCCGGGAGCGGTCTGTCGCTCGCCGCCGCGTCGGCCTCGCCGAGCAGCCCGGCGATGACCATCGCCTGGCGCATCGTCTCGCCGTGCTGCAGCTCGTGGCGGACAACCATCTCGCAGATCACGCCGTCGTCGACCCCGCGCTCGCCCAGCGTCCGTGCGGTGCGTGCACGCACCTCGGCGAGGTAGTCACGTGCCTCGCTCGGGCCGAGCGTCTCGATCTCGCCGCGGATCGCGCGCGGGGTCTCGAACGCGTCGTAGAGCGCCGCGAGATCCGGATGCAGCAGCTCGTGCCCGCCGAGGCGATGCGCGAGCCACAGATCCTCGTAGGCGGCGATGTGGCCGAGGTCCCACACCAGCGGGCTCATGATCGGCGAGTAGACGCGCTCGAGCTGCTCGTCCGCGAGGTGCTCGATCAACGCGAACGTGCGGGCGCGGGCGTATTCGAGCCCGTCAAGGGCCTGCGCCACCCCGGCGGAGGCGCGGCTGCTGTCTAGTGCGTCGGTGGCCATCGCTGCGCGCTCTCACTGTAGGCGCTCGCCGCCGTCTCTCGCGTAGCTCAGTCGTCCTGCGTTCGTTCTTTGGGCGGTTCGGGCGAGGCCGCGTCGTCGACGATCACGCTGAGGCGACCACGTCGCAGCAGACTGGCGGGCACGTGGCGGCTCGGCTCGGCCAGCATCGCGTCGATCGCGTCGGCCTTGCCGGTGCCCGTGGCGAGCAGCACACAGCGCTGCGCGGCGCGCAGCACGGGGAGCGTCAGCGTGATCCGCTCCGGCGGCGGCTTGGGCGAGTCGTGCACGCCCAGGCAGAGCTCCGGTGCCTGCACGTCGAGCGTCGGCGCGCCTGGAAACAGCGAGGCCACGTGGCCGTCGGGTCCGATGCCGAGCACGATCACGTCGAGCACTGCCACGCCTTGCAGCGGCGCATGCTCGCGCAACGCGTCTGCATAGCGCTCGGCTCCCTGGTCGGGGCCGAGCTCGCCTTCCATCCGGTGCACGAGTCCCTCGGCGAGTCCCCTGGCGCCGCCGAGCAGCGTCTCGCGCGCGAGCTTGTAGTTGCTTTCGTCGTCCTGCGGCCCGACGCAGCGCTCGTCGGCGAACCACACCGCGATGTCATGCCAGTCCTCGAGCTCCTCCGCGAGCAGTTCGTAGGCGCGCGCCGGGGTCGTCCCGCCGCTCAGCGCCAGGTGCGCCGCGCCGCGCTCGCGCCTGGCGCTTTGCAGCCGTCGCGCGATCTCCGTCGCCGCGCGCTTGGCCGCCGCGTCCGCGTCGGCGCATGTCGTCAGGCTCGTCATGCGACCGCCGGCGTCCCCTGCGCCGGCATGCCCTTCGTCGCCTCGAGCGCCGAGCCATACGTCGGGTCACGCAGCAAGGCTTGGCGGATGCCCTCGCCGAGGATGCCACCCTCGCCGCGGGAGGCGCCGAGCAGCGTCCACGTGCGTTCGTGCCCGCCCGGGTCACGCCGGCGCGCGCGCAGGCCGCCCGGCTCGCGATCGAGGCGCACGCGCAGGCCGGAGTTGCTCGTCAGCTCGACGCCTGCAAGGCCGGGGACCTGTTGCTCGGGCGCGTGGGAGAGCTTCAGCTGGATCTCGCCGCTGCTCGAGACGGCGCTCGCGCGCTGCGTGCCGTCGGCGCCGTCGGGCGTCAACTTCGACTTGGCCAGCGACCAACCCAGGCGCGAGGCCAGCCAGCCGATCAACAGCAGCGCGGCGACACCCGAGGCGGGATGGTGGCGCACCTTGACCGTGCACAGGTCTCCCAGCTCTCTGCGCATCGCAGGCGGGTCGAACACGGTCGCCACGCGCTCGCGCCACGGCGTCGAGCGAAGCCACGCCAGGTCGACCACGTACAGCTCCTGGGAGAGCGCATAAGCGCGGTCGATTGCCGCACGTTGATCTGGCTCCTCGATCGAGTCGAGCAGCGTCGCCTGCGCGAGGCTGATCAGCGCATCGACGGCCTCCGGGTGCCCGTGCGGCGACCACAGCAGCGTCGGCAGGTCGGTGACGACGAGCGGATCGGCGATCGTCAGCAGGTCGTCGAGGTGGCGCTCGCCGAGCCTGACGATCACCGTCTCGCGCAGCAGGGCCAGCTCGCCAGGGGCTGGATCGCTGTCGGAGGCGATGCTCGCCCGCGCGTCGAGTCGTTCGCGACCGGGCTCGAAGGAGAGCACGATCAGACGCGAGGCGGCATAGCGTCCGACGCTGCGCAGACGGTTGGCGATCTCGCCGCTCCATTCGTCGTCGACGAACGCGATCATGTTCAGCACGCGCGCCGGCACGAAGCTGTCGCTTTCGGCATGGCGCTCTGCGAGCAGTCTGCGCAGTGCCGCTTCGATCGCGTCGGGCGTCGTGCCCTGGGCGCTCCAGACGGCGTCGCTGCGGCCCATCAGATCGCGCGCCAGTGATGCCCGTCGAGCAGCAGGCGCTCGGCCTCCTCGGGGCCTTGCGTGCCTGCCTCGTATTTCGCCACCGGCCCAGGCTCTTGCCCCCAGGAGCTGACGATCGGGTCACAGATCTGCCATTGCGCCTCGACCTCGTCGTTACGCGTGAACAGCGTCGCGTCGCCACGCATCGCGTCGGTGATCAGCCGCTCATAGGCCTCCGGTGACTGCGAGAGGAAGGCCGTGTTGTAGAGGAACTCCATATTCACCGGGCGGATGATCATGCGCGTCCCCGGGATCTTCGCGCCGAGGCTCAGCGAGACGCCCTCGTTCGGCTGCACTGTCATCACCAACTGGTTGGGCCGCACGCCCAGCGAGCCGTCCTGGCTGAAGGCCAGGTGCGGCACAGGCTTCAGCGTGACCGCGATCTCGGTCACCTTGCGCGCCAGGCGCTTGCCCGTGCGGATGTAGAAAGGCACCCCCGCCCAGCGCCAGTTGTCGACTGCGAGGCGCAGCGCGGCATAGGTCTCGGTGCTCGAGTCCGCCGGGACCCCGTCCTCTTCCAGATAGCCCGGCACGTCCTCGCCGCCCTCGTGGCCGGCTGCGTATTGCGCTCGCACGGCGATCTCATCGATCTCAGCCTGCGTCGGCGCTTGGATGGCGTGCAGGACCTTGACCTTCTCGTTGCGCACCTCTTCCGCGGTGAAGCTCCCCGGTGGCTCCATCGCCACGTGGCAGAGCAGCTGCAGCATGTGGTTCTGGATCAGGTCACGCAGCGCGCCCGCGTTGTCGTAGTAGCCCGCGCGCGTGCCGATCCCGAGATCCTCGGCGGCCGTGATCTGCACGCTGTCGATGTAGTTGCGGTTCCACAGTGGCTCGAACATGCCGTTGGCGAAGCGGAACGCGAGCAGGTTCTGCACGGTCTCCTTGCCCAGGTAGTGGTCGATCCGGAAGACCTGGGTCTCATCGAAGATCGCCAATACGCGTCGGTTGAGCTCGCGCGCCTCCTCCAGCGATGTGCCAAAGGGCTTCTCGATGATCACGCGCACTTCGGCGTCCTCGTGCTCTTGCAGCTCGGCGTGACCGAGCTGCTCGACGATCACTGGGAAGAACTCCGGCGCCGTCGAGAGATAGAAGGCGCGGTTGAGCGGTTCGCCGGCCTGCTGGTCGAACCCGTCGAGCACCTTGCCGAGCTCGGCGTAGACATGCTCGTCGTCGAACACTCCCGGGACGTAGCGAACGTGCTGCAGCAGCTTTTTCAGCACGGCCTCGTCGGGCGTGCGTCGTGAGTATTGGCGGATCGCTTCTTCGCACTCCGCGCGATAGCGCTCGCGTGCCTTTTCTTTGCGCGAGACGCCGACGAGGTGAAAGCGGTCGGGGAGCGCGCCGTCGTGCGCGAGGTTGTACAGCGCCGGCAGCAGTTTGCGCTTGGCCAAGTCGCCCGTGGCACCGAAGATGACAAGCGTCGTCGGCGCGACCGGCAAGCGCTCCAAGCCGGCAGTCAGCGGGTTCTCCGGCTGCGGCTCGGCGGTCGGCTGACCGGGGTGGGCCGCCACCGTTCAGCGGCCCCCGCGCTTGCCGGCTTTGGCCGACGCTTTCGCCTTGCTCGCGCCACTGCTCTCGGCGGCGGCTTTGCCCGTCGGCGCACTCTTCACGGCGTGTCCGCCGAACTGGTTGCGCAGGGCCGCCAGCACGCGATCGGAGAAGTCGCCGTTGCCGCGCGAGCGAAAGCGCGCGTACAGCGACGCAGTGATCACGGGCGTCGGCACGTCGTGCTCGGTTGCATCGGCGATCGTCCAGCGCCCCTCGCCCGAGTCCTCGGTGTAGCCCTCGATCGCCTGCAGCTCGTTGCCGTCCGCTTCGAAGGCGCGCGCCGCCAGTTCGCACAGCCACGAGCGCACGACCGAGCCCTGCCCCCAGAGATGCGCGATCTTGGCGTTGTCGAGCTCGTACTCGCACTTGTCGAACAGGTCGAAACCCTCCGCGTACGCCTGCATCAGCCCGTACTCGACGCCGTTGTGGACCATCTTCACGTAGTGGCCCGCGCCGGAGGGGCCGAAGTGCATCCAGCCCCGCGGGCCGATCGCGGCGATGCTCTGCTCGTTGGTCTGCGGCGCCAGCACGTCGAGGATCGGCGCCAGCCGTTTGACCGCTTTCGGCGGACCGCCGACCATCATGCAGTAGCCGACTTCAAGGCCCCACACGCCGCCTGAGACGCCCACGTCGACGTACTCGATGCCTTGGGCTTTGAGTTCCTTGGCGCGGCGCTTGTCGTCGCTCCAGCGCGAGTTGCCACCGTCGATGATCGTGTCGCCGCGATCGAGCAGCTTGGCGAGCTTGTCGACCGTCTCCTGCGTCGGCGCGCCGGCGGGCACCATGATCCAAACCATCCGCGGCGGCGATAGCTGCTTGACGAGCTCCTTCAGCGAGCCCGCTCCTGCCGCACCGTGTTTGACCGCCTGCTTGACCGCCTTCTCGTCGAAGTCGAACGCGACTACCTCGTGCTCGGAGTCGCGGCGGATGCGGTGCACCATGTTGCCGCCCATCTTGCCCAGTCCAACAAAGCCAATCTGGCTCATCGCGCCTCCTCGATTTGCTTGGTCAGCTCACGCAGCGCCGCCGCCGGATCGGCGCCCTGTAGTCGCACGCGCTCGACCGGTAGCCCCAGCTCGCGCAACGTGTCGAAGTCGCCGATCGCCTCGGCGTTCTTGAGCGTCGTGAACGTGTACGGCGCGCCCGGGATCGTCACGTCCTCGGGGCCGTCCCACAACAGCTGCAGGAAGCGCCCGACCTTCGGACCGCCCTTGTGGAACTGGCCGGTCGAGTGCAGAAAGCGCGGGCCGTAGCCGAACGTCGTCGTCGCCTTGCCGTAGCTGCGCACGACTTCACGCAGCTCGGCGACGGCCGCATCGAACTCACTCGAGGGCTGCACGTAGCCCATGATCGCGACGTAGCTCGGCGGCGCTGCCGGATCGAGCAGAGACTTCAGCGCGCCCGCGTCCGCGCCGTTCTCGTCTGGCAGTCCGTGCGTGGCCTCGTAGCCGGAGAGAACCCGCTTGGTCGCGTCCTTGGCCTGCTGCACGTTGGGCTGGTCGAACGGGTTGATGCCAAGTCCCCACCCGGCGACGGCGACGGCGATCTCCCACAGCATGAACACGCGGCCGAGGTCGCGCGGCCCGTGCGTCGGCACGCGCAGCAGTGGATGCCCGGCCTCGGCCAGCGCGTCGACTCGCGCCCGCATCGCCGGGTCGGGTGCCTCGAGATCACACAGGTGGGCGAACACGCGATCCTCGCCGTACGCGGAGGGCTCGCCGACCGGCTCCTCGGCGACCGGCAGGATGCCGGTGCCCCGCTTGCCAGTCGACTCCGCGACGAGTTGCTCGAGCCACAGGCCGAGGCCCGGCAGCGACTCGTCGATTACGAATGTCAGCTTGTCGCGTCCCCCGCGCGCCAGGGCGCTGAGCGTCGCGCCCATCCACACGCCGGCGAGGTCCGCACTGCTCGAGAGATCTCCGCTGTCCCCGCCGGCGGATGCCCCGGGGTGCAGTGCGGTCTCCCAAGCCTCGGCGGCGCCCTCGAGCAGGCTGCGTATGTCGACGCCGATCAGCGCCGCAGGGACCATGCCGAACGCCGAGAGGGCGCTGTAGCGCCCACCGATGTCTGGGTCGCCCGCGAACACTTCCCTGAAGCCGTGCTCGCGCGCGAGCTTCTCCAGACCCGAACCCGGATCGGTGATCGCCGCGAAGTTGGCTCCCTCCGGCACGAGCGACCAGAAGTGCGCGAACAGCGAGAGCGGCTCGATCGTGCCGCCTGACTTGGACGAGACGAGGAACAGCGTGCTGCGCAGATCAACGACCTCGCTTACTGCGCGAACCCACTCTGCGTCGGTCGAGTCGAGCACGTGCAGGCGCGGCCTGTCCGGCTGCGAGTCGAACGAGCGCCGCAGCACCTCCGGCGCCAGCGAGGAGCCGCCCATTCCGAGCAGCACCACATCGCGGATGCCGTCATCACGCACGCGATCGGCGAACGCGCTCAGCGCGTCGGCCTCGGCGAGCATGCGCTCGGCGATCGTCAGCCAGCCGAGACGCTCGGCGATCTCGGGCGTGCCCGCCGGACCCCACAGCGTTGCGTCACCCTCGCGCACGCGCTCGGCCACATGCGTCTCGGCTGCGCGCTCGAGCTGTTCGGCGATCACGTCCCTGATCGAGGCGGGTATGCGGGCCTCGACGGTGGGGGTGGCGTGGCTCACCCGAGGATCGTACAGCGGCGTCGGCGAGCTTGAAGAGCGGGCTCTGCGGCGTTGAAGAACACTGCAGTCGGCTACGATCGACCCGATACGGAGGGTGTCGGCTGCGCCGAGCTGGCGGCGCCGACGGCGAAAGATCCCCACGGGAGCGGACGGTCGAATGAGGGCGAGGAGTCTCGGGTCGCTCAGGCTCAGGTTGACGAAGCTGTGGGTGGTCAGTCCGGAAAAACTGTGGCTGATCTCAATCGCGCTGCAGCGTCGCGGCCTGTCGGTCGCGGCCTTCGCCGTCAAGCAGCTCAACACGATCCTCTACCACAACTCACTCGCCCCGGGGGCGAGTGTGAGCCCGGACATTGCGCTCGGTCACTACAGCCACGGGATCGTGATCAACCGCAACGTCGAGATCGGCCGGCGCGTGAAAATCTGGCACAACGTCACGCTTACCGCCGGTCGGCCGGCGCGCGGCGATAAGGCTGGAGCGGCGCCGGAACTGTCCAGGATCGTGGTCGAGGACGACGTCAAAATCGGTACGAACGCGGTGGTTATCGCTCCGCGTGGAGAGACGCTGTCGATCGGGCGCGGGGCAAGGGTCGGGGCCGGAGCGATCGTCACCGAGAGCGTCCCGGCGGGAGCGACGGTCGTCAGTCCGCCCTCGCGGGTCCTGCTCAAGGAGCAGTCGGACGGCGACGGTGCTGAGATAGGTTTCAGCGACCGACCCTCGGCCGCGGCGCCCAAGAGCTAAGGGCGCGGCGGACGCGCTTGCATGCGACGGCCCGCTTCTTGCGAGCAGCCATGAACCCAGACTCCACGCATCAACGACCCGACAGAAACCTCGCGCTCGAGCTCGTGCGCGTGACTGAGGCGGCCGCGCTCGCCGCGGCGCCGCTGGTCGGGAAGGGCGACAAGGAGGCGGCCGACCAGGCGGCGGTGGACGGCATGCGTTACATGCTGCAGTCGATCCAGATGGACGGCGTCGTCGTGATCGGCGAGGGCGAGAAGGACGAGGCGCCGATGCTCTACAACGGCGAGCAGATCGGCGATGGCTCGCCGCCGGCCGTCGATATCGCCGTCGACCCGCTGGAGGGCACGACGCTGGCCGCTCATGGCATGCCCAGCGCGCTGGCCGTGATCGCGCTCTCCAGCCGCGGCACGATGTTCGACCC
Source organism: uncultured Solirubrobacteraceae bacterium (assembly GCA_963704495.1). Classification (GTDB taxonomy): domain Bacteria; phylum Actinomycetota; class Thermoleophilia; order Solirubrobacterales; family Solirubrobacteraceae; genus Palsa-744. The sequence goes on from OY969911.1 coordinate 1,290,972, forward strand.
GGGCCCGTGCGTGTACATGGAAAAGATGGCCGGCGCTCCCGAAGTCGCGGACCTGCTCGACCTCGACCGGCCGCTCGGTGAGACCGTCGCGCTGGTCGCCGAGCGCCGGGGCGTGCCGATCGGCGACGTGATTGTCGTCGTGCTCGACCGCCCGCGCCACGAGCAGGGGATTCGCGAGATCCGCGAGGCCGGCGCGCGCGTGCGGCTGATCGCGCACGGCGACGTCTCGGCGGCGCTGCTGGCCGTGACCGAGCGCTCGCCCGTCGATCTGCTGTGGGGCATTGGCGGGACGCCCGAGGGCGTGATCTCGGCCGCCGCCGTGAAGTGCCTCGGGGGGCAACTGCTCGGGCGCCTCTGGCCGCGCGACGAGCAGGAGCGCGAGGCGGCGCTCGCCGCGGGCTACGACCTCGAGCAGGTGCTGACACGCGATGATTTGATCAAGGGCGAGGACGTGTTCTTCTCCGCCACCGGGATCACCGATGGCGACGTGCTGCAGGGCGTGCGCTACCCGAGCGCCGGTGGCGCTACGACCGAGTCGCTGGTGATGCGCACGCGCTCGGGCACGATCCGGCGGATCAGGGCCACGCACGATCGCTCGAAGCTGCGCGCCTTCGGCGGCGAGCGGTTCTGAGTGGCGCGAGCGCTCCGCTGAGCTGCTGCGACAATGTCGGCGTGGTCGACGAGATCGACAGTCGGCGCGCGTGAGATGGGGGCGATCAGCCCAGAGAGGTTGTGGCTGCTCTCGATCGCCCTGCAGCAGCGGGGCCGCCGGCGACTGGCGACGCTCGTGCGCAACATCAACTCAGCGCTGTACCACAACTCCCTGCCGCCGGGGGCATCGGTGAGCCCGGACATCGAACTCGGCCACCACGGCCTCGGCATCGTTGTGCACCCCAACGTGGTGATTGGCCGCCGCGTGAAGATCTGGCACAACGTCACGATCGCCACGCGTGCAGGGTCCAAGTCGCCGTATCGGATCGTGATCGAGGATGACGTGAAGATCGGCGCCAACTCCGTCGTGATCTCTCCCTTCCGCGGCGATCTGCGAATCGGGCGCGGCGCGCGCATCGGCGCGGGGGCCGTCGTCAGCCGCGACGTGCCACCCGGCAGCACGGTCGTCAGCGCCCCCGTCCAGGTTCTCTCCCCAGGCGAGTCGAGCGATGAGCGCGAGCCCGGGCGGACCGGCGAGGCGGTGCCCGGCGAAGAGGCCGGGGCCAACGGCTCAGGCGTGGCGCAGGCCGGCGTTTCGGCGCGGGCGCCCGCGCCGCCGGCGCGCAAGTCCGAGCCGCTCGCCTAGGAGCGGTAGCGCCCGATACGCGACTCCGCCAGATCGAGGCGCACGATCGAGCGCAGGAAGCGGTTCGTGACGATCACGTGGATCCGCGACTGCGTCACGTCGTAGAACCTGCGTCCCAGGCGCGAGGCGAGCGACGGGTAGAAATTGGCCACCTCGACAGCCACGTGCAACCGTGCCTGGCCGTCCTCTGCCGGCTCGCCGCGGCGGACCTCGATCTGTAGGTAGCCGCCGCCGTCCCGGCCCCGTTTGGCCACGAGCAGGCCGCGCGCGATGCGCCAGCGGACGAGCCCGTGATCGCGATCCATCTCGTACTCCGGCGCCTGGAAGGTCAGCAGCTTCAGCTGTGGAGCGAGCAGCACGATAGCGCGGCCCTGCTCGGTATAGGCGACGTGGATCAAGCCGAGCGTGACGCGCGAGAGAAAGCGCCAGTACGTGCGTGCCAGGCGCTCGAGGTACTCCGGCGACCAGATCCGTTCGAGCGCCTGCGCCGGTAGAAACACATCGGCGCTCTGTACGGAACGCACCGCGCCGGTCTCATCGTCCAGCGAGGTCAGGCTGTGCGACTCGGCGATCACTGCTCCCGGGACGCCGCGCCCAGGGTGCGACGCGCGCCACAGCATCGCGAGCAGGGCGAGGGCGACGAGGGCGGCCACCGCCACCACGACCGCGACGAGGGTGCCGCTCATATCTCGGCAGCCTAGTCAGCGGCTCACGTCCTCACTTGCTGATATCCACCGTGAAGTGAGCTACGGTCGCCCCAACTCGCTGCCCGCCCGCGCACGGGCCGTCGCCGACGCGCCGGCCGAGGCGCTTACGGCGCGCGCCGATGAGCTCGCGCACGGCTGGGCGCTGGCGCTGCTCGCCGCGCGTCCGCTCGCGGAGATGGCCGAAATCCCGCTCGAGGATCTCGCACGCTACGCACCGGCCGTGTGCGCCTCGCTGGCGCGTGCGCTGTCCTCAGATGAGGAGCTCACGATCTTCGATGCAGGCGCTCGCGATCGGGATGGCCGGGCTGGGGCGCCTGCCGCCACCGCCGGCCTGAGCGCGCTTGCCGCCGGCTGGGAGCCCTCGGCAGCCGTCGAGCACCTCGAGGCGCTGCGTGGCGTGCTGTGGAAGGCCGTCCTGGAGGAGCAGCGTGACCCCACGGCACGACAGGTCGCCGACCTCTCCGATCGGCTCGCATCGGTCTGCGCCGCGGCACTTGCGTATGCGCTGGCCGAGCGCAGCGAGACGATCGGCGCAGGCGCCCCCCGAGCGGGATTCGTGCCGCCGCGCGAGCAGGTGCTCTACAGCGCGCCTACGCACTCGCCGGGACGGGTCGGCGCCGTGCTGATCGACGAACGCGACGATGCGCCGCGCCAGGCCCGGCCGCCGGTGGCCGGGCGCCGGGACGACGGGCCCCGCGTGCCACCCCCGGGGCGCGAGCAGGCTCACTCGGCAGGGCATCCGAGCGCTGAGGGTGCGCTTGGCCGGAGCGCCTCGCGAACGGCCCCGCGGCCGCTCCCCTGGGACACACCGCTTCAATTCCCCGCCGCGTCGCCGTCGGAGCCTGCGTCCGATGCAGGCGGCGACCCGCTCGACGATCCCGTTATGCGCGTATCGCGCGGTCCGGGCACACCCGCCGACAGGCGTCCTTAGCCGGCCGCGCCGTGCTCAGGCGGCTGCGGCGGCGCCGCCGGCGCTGGCGGCAGCCGCGGCTTCTTCGGCCGCGCCCGGCGGTAGCCCGAGCGTAGGCGTGTTCGGCACGCTGCCGACCACGCGTGTCTTCAGTCTCGCCGTGTCGCTCATGCCGAGTGCGCTCGCCGCGCCACTCGTCAGGTCCCACTGCGCGCCGTTGTGCGCATAAGGCCCGCGATCGATCACGGGCACCGTCGCCGTGTGGCCCTTGTAGCTGAACTTGACCAGCGTGCCGCACGGGAGCGTGCGGTTGGCAACGCCCACTACGGCCGGCGTCAGCATCTGCCCGCACGCAGTTTCCTGGCCGTAGAAGCCGGGCCCGAACCAGGTTGCGAGCGCCGGCTTGTGGGTCGTGGCGGCCGGCGCCGTGGTCGCCGTCGGCGCGGTCGATCCACCCGTCGTGGCGGCGGCACCGGCCGTCATGCAGCCGGCGCAGACGCCGGCAACGAGCACGGCGATCATCGATATCTTCAAAAACGGTGTCCGCATCAGTGTCTGGGCCTACGGGGTGAGCTGACGGGCTCGCGCCACACTGTCGGCGCTACGACCTGAGTTGGTCGATTCGCCCCCGCGAGCCGAATGCGTCCGGCTTGCAATGGGTCCCCCGTCTCCAGCGACCTGAGTCACAGGAGCTCGGCGTGGCCGCAAGTATACAGAACACCCTTGCCGAGCTATGGACAGCTTCGGCGCGCGCCTGAGGGCGCGTTCGTTTGGCCGGTCGGCGCTCTCAACCGCCGGGCAGGCGGGAGAAGACGTCCTTGAGCAGTCGCTCGCCCGCCGAGACGCTCGCCTTGGCGAGCTCGCCAACGAGCTCGGCAGCCGTTGCCACCAGCTCAGGGCCTCCCGGCGGCTGAACGGGCCCGGTGGCGCGTTCCCCCTCGCTCTCGAAGCCCTGACGCGGGGCCGGCTCTTCGACCGCCACCGGCCGTCGTGGGGCAGGCGCTCGCTTGCCCGTCCTGGGTCGGCGCGCGCGTACCGCGCTCGCGGGGCGCCGCGAGCTGCCCGCCGACTTGGCCTGGGCCGTGGCGGCAGAGTCCTTGGCTGATTTCGGGCGTCCGTGAGCGGCGGGCGTCGTGCGTTTCGTCTCCGTCTGCGCCGCGCCTTTGGCCGACTTCGCTTTTACCGTCGTGCCTTGGCCGCGCGCTGGCTTCCCCGCGCCTGTCGACGTCGCTGTGTCCGGTCGCTTGGCCCGGGGTTTGGCCGGGCTCGACCGGCGCCCGTTCGAGCTTGCCGACTCGCGCGCCGCCGCTCGACGGGCGCTCGAACGCTGCGGGCGCGTGCGCGGCAGGTTGGCCAGCACGCCGCCGTTGCGCGCCGTGTCCGCCGTGCTCTCGCTGCCGTCCCCATCAGCCATCGACACATCATTGCTTAAGGCCGTCGCGAGAACATCATGGCTTGTCGTGCCAAGAAGATCCGCTGCGTGCTGCAAGTCGGTGGGCTGCCGTTGAGAAGCACCGGGGCGACGCGTTAGCATGGGCTCTGAACAGAAGTACGACTTGTAACGTTGGGCGGCCCTCAGCCGTATGTCCCAAGGAGGTGCTGTCCTATCCGGCACCGATCCATCGGGATCTGGCGAGGTCGCCGGTTGTCGACCGACGGAAGAAACGGGAGCAGATGTCAGTAGTCGAGCTGCAGGAGCTGGATGAGGTCAAGGGACTGCTCGCCAAGGGCCAGCAGGTCGGAGTGCTCTCCTTCGCGGAGATAACCAAGTCGGTGTCCGAGCTCGACCTCGACGAGTCCGACGTCGAAGAACTGCACGGCTTCCTCGAGAAAGCCGAGATCGAGCTCGTCGAGGAGATCGACCCGGCCTCGACCGCCGCCTCGCAGGTTGAGCGCGCCCCCGACAAACGCGGCCGGCGCAAAGCCAAAGCAGCGCTCGACCTCAAGCCGGACATGACGACCGACTCGCTGCAACTGTTCCTCAAGGACATCGGCAAGGTGCGGCTGCTGACCGCGCAGGAGGAGGTCGACCTCGCCAAGCGCATCGAGCGCGGCGACCTCGACGCCAAGCAGAAGATGGTCGAGTCCAACCTGCGCCTCGTCGTCTCGATCGCCAAGAACTACCGCAACCAGGGGCTGCCGTTCCTCGATTTGATCCAGGAGGGCACGCTCGGGCTCGTGCGCGCCGCCGAGAAGTTCGACTACCGCAAGGGCTTCAAGTTCTCGACCTACGCCACTTGGTGGATCCGCCAGGCGATCGCGCGTGCCCTGGCCGACAAGGCCCGCACGATCCGCATCCCCGTGCACGTCGTCGAGAAGCTCAACAAGATCGGCCGCGCAGAGCGCAAGCTCGTTACCGAGCTCGGCCGTGAGCCGACGGCCGACGAGATCGCCGAGGTCACCGGGATCGACCCCGAGGAGGTCGACTCGATCAAGCGATCAGCGCAGGCGCCGGTCTCGCTGGAGAAGCCCGTCGGTGACGAGGAGGAGTCCGAGTTCGGCCAGTTCATTGCCGACGAGCGCGCCGAGTCCCCCTACGAGCGCGCCGCTGAGATCCTCACCAAGGAGGCGCTGCGCGAGGCCCTGGAGAACCTCTCCTACCGCGAACGCCGTGTGCTCGAGCTGCGCTACGGCCTCGGCGGCGAGCACCCGCGCACGCTCGACGAGGTTGGGCGGACCTTCAACGTCACGCGCGAGCGCATTCGCCAGATCGAGAACCAGTCGCTGAAGAAGCTGCAGTCCTTGGCTGAGGCGCAAAAGCTGCGCGACGTCGCCTGACGCACGTCAGGTGGGCGTTGCCCCCGTCCAACGTCGCCAACCGGGCTCAAGATCGGCGGCTCGTCTGCCGATCAGTTGCTCATGTTCGACGTCAAGCAGGCGATGCGCGACCTCGTGGAGCGGGAGGGCTCGGATCTGCACCTGAAGGTTGGCGCCGCGCCGCTGTTCCGCGTCAATGGTGAGCTGGCGCCTGAGGAGGGCGTCGCTGAGCTGACCGCCGAGGACACCGAGCACGCGCTCAAACAGCTACTCGAGGATGACGGCAAGCTCGATGAGTTCGAGCAGGAGCACGAGGTTGACTTCTCCTTCGAAATCGAGGGCGTCGCGCGCTATCGCATCAACGCCTTCCAGCAGCGCGGTGTGATCTCGATGGCCTGTCGTGCGATCCCGCACCGGATCTCGACGATCGAAGAGCTCGCCCTGCCCGAGGTCGTCAGCGAACTCGCTGACGAGGAGCGCGGGATCGTGCTGCTCACGGGCACCACCGGCTCCGGCAAGTCGACGACGCTCGCGGCGATGATCGACCACATGAACCACACCACGAGCAAGCACATCGTGACGATCGAGGACCCGATCGAGTTCGTGCACTCCGACAAGCGCTCGGCGATCAACCAGCGCGAAGTGGGCATGGACACGGCTTCCTTCACGCGCGCGCTGCGACGCGTGCTGCGCCAGGACCCCGACGTGATCTTGATCGGCGAGATGCGCGACGAGGAGACGGTGCAGGCGGCGCTGTCTGCTGCGGAGACCGGCCACCTCGTGCTCTCGACCATCCACACCGTTGACGCCACCGAGTCGATCAACCGCATGCTCGACTTCTTCCCGCCCCACCAGCACCAGCAGGCACGCAGCATGATCGCGGGCACGATCAAGGGCGTCATCTCCCAGCGGCTCGTCCCGGGCGCTGAAGGCGGCCGCGTCGCGGTCTGCGAGATCCTGCGCACGACCGGCCGCGTTCGCGACATGATCCTCGACCCCACGCAGACCGGCAAGCTCGTCGAAGTGATCGCCTCGGGCGGCTACTACGGCATGCAGACCTTCGACCAAGCGCTGTACGGCCACGTCAAGGCCGGGCGCGTCACCTTCGAGGACGCCATGCACGTAGCCTCGAGCCCGCATGACTTCAAGCTGCTGATGCAGGCCGAAGGCCGCCAGGGCACCACGATGGACGACGTCGCCTCCGCCGAGGAGCGCCGTGGCGCCGGCGCTCCCGCAGCCGATGGGCCCCCCGGCGGCGGGCACCCGCCGCTCACCGTCGCCTGAGCCGTCTGCTCTCCGCAGTCACGCTCGCGCGAGATTAGGTCGCACTCGGCCGGCGGCCCCAGCGGCCTCGCCACGCCATCGACGGCGGCTCTCACACCATGCGCAGCAGCACCGCCATCAAGATCAGCGCCCCCACGATCACGATCCCCGGGATGATCAGTCCCGCAACTGCAAGCACCAGCACGCAGCACACGATACGCCAGCCGAGCTGGTACCGGCGAGGGCCCTCGTGCGGCCTACCCTTACTTCAGTTGGTAAAGTAAAGAGGGAAATGGCCGTAGACGAGACATGTCCGGTATGCCGCACAGCTGAGATCGTGTGCGGAAAGTGGACGCTGCTGCTCGTCCGCGAACTGGCCGAGGGGACCTCGCGCTTCTGCGAGCTCGAACGTGCGCTCTCAGGCATCAGCCCGCGTACGCTCTCGCTGCGCCTGCGGGCGCTCGAGGAGGAGGCGATCGTCGAGCGTCATACGTTCCCCGAGGTGCCGCCACGCGTCGAGTACGCCCTGACTGAGAAGGGCCGCGCGTTGCTGCCGATCATCGACGACATGCGCGAGTACGGCGAAGAGTGGCTGTGCCGGCTCGACGGCGCAGAGGCCGCTCGCGGCGACGCGCTGGCGCTCGCCTAACTGCAAGAAGCCCTGCGCCGAGCAGGACCGTCGCCGGGCGGCGCGAAGTCAGCGGAGATGCGTTCACGACAGCTTGAAGCGTCCCTGACCGAGTTCTTCGCCGCGGCAGGTGCTTATCTGCGCGCCGAGCTCGCCGCCGGCGCGGAGGTGCCCTTCGAGGTCGGCGCGCAGAGCGGCCGGCGAGGTTCCTCAGTGGCCACCCTCTACTGCTACCGCGCGCTCACCGGCGAGTTCATCAGCGAGCGTGAGCCTGCTCTCAAACGTCTTCCCGGCCACGCCGACTCAATCAAGGCGCTCGAGCACTTCGACGGCCTCGACCGCTATCTCGCAAGCGTCGGCGGCGAGGCCGCGCGAGCCAAGGGTCGCGCACGCGTGCAGCAGGCGCTCAAAGCGCTGCTTGAAGAGGTCTTTGACGATCAGAGCGAGTTCGAGCTGCGACTCGATCGCGTGCAGGCCACGCTTGAGCGCCTGCAGGACTCGACGCTCGCCAAGGCCGGTGAGCTGGCGCTGGTGGCGAGCTTGCATGGCGTGACGATCGCCTCCGAGGAGCTGCCGCTGACCAAGGGTCTGCGCATCGTGCAGCGCGACGCGCTGGCGGAGCTCCCCGACGCGGCCGCCCTGCAGCTCGACGGCGAGCAGGTCGAGAACCCCCTGATCGTGCTCTACACGACCGAGCCCGACGATCCCGCCGAGGGGCTACGCGCAGGCCGCGCAGTGCTCAAAGATTTGCTCTCCTCGCTGCGCCTGTTCGGTGATGGGCGCGTCACGCTCGGTGCACTCGCCTGGGCGCGAGTTGGCTCCGGCACCTGGACGCCCCTCGCGCTGGGCGCCGGCGGTCGCCCGCACGGGATGCTCGTCGTGACCGAGGAGCACGAGGACGAGCTGCGAGCCTTCTGCAACCTCGTCTCGCGTCGCGCGCCGCACGACAACGATCTCGCCTGGGCGCTGCGCCGCTTCGAGCTCGCCTGCGAGCGCGAGACCTCATATGAAGGATTGACCGACAACCTGCTTGCCCTGCGTGCCCTGCTCGAGCCCGAGGGCCCCGCCAGCGGCCGGCTCGCCGGTCGGCTTGCAGCGCTGTGCGCCACCGCCGAGCAGCGTGGCGAGCTGACCGAGCGGATGGTGCGCGCAATCGCGCTCGAGCGCTCGCTGATCGCTGGCACGGCGGCCAAGAACGCAGCCAGCCAGAGCCTCGCCGAAGACGTCGCCAGTCATCTGCGCTCGCTCCTGCGTGACGTGATCTGCGGCCACCTCGACCCTGACCTCGCCGTGATCGCCGACGAGCTGCTCGAACCGGACGAGCTGCTACACGTCGACGAGGACAGCGAGGCTGAGCTCGAGCAGCCGGCGACCGCCGCCTCATCCGAGCCCGCGCCGTTCGCCGCTTCGGCGCCCGTGCAGGTGGCCCAGCCCGAGCTGAGGGCAAGGCGCGTGCGCGAGTCGCCGCTTCAGGCGCGCATCGTCGAGCCCTGGCAGGAGGAGTCCGAGGAAGAGGACTTCATCGGCGCTCACGACCTGGCCGCCGAGCTCGATCGCGGCGAGGGCGGAGTGCTCGCCGCGGATGAGAAGCAGGCCGACGGGGCCGACGCCTACGCCGCCGAGGCGGGCCCGATCGAGCAGGCGGCCGCCCCGGCCGACTCTCCAGCCACTGCCTCCGACTTCGTCGAACCCGGCGCAGAACCCGTAGACGACACGCCGCAGACGGAGCTGCCGATCGACGGCGTCGTCTCTACTTTCAGCTGAGCGAGCCTACGCGCAAGGGGCCCGAAGCTTTCGCTGCGGCCTTCGCCCGGCGTTTCACCTCGTCCTGACCGTCGAACAGATTTTCCGCGAGGCGTCCAAGGCTGGCTAGGTCGCGGACCTCTTCGTCGAGGTGTGGCACGAGGATCGGATCGGGTTCGGAGAGCTGCTCGGAGAGCCTCGCGATCGTCTCGCGGTCGCGCCGCACGAGCACGTCGAAGTCGGCCAGGTTGCCCGCCACGCGCTGGGCGAGGCGCTCGTCGAGGTCGCCTGCCAACAGCTCCTGGACCTGCTCGACCGAGTGCCCGCCGAGCCCGTCGAAATGCACGCGGTTGACGACCAGCCCGCCCAGTGCCATCTGCGTCTCGGCCAGCTGACGGGCGAGGAAGGGCGCCTCGCTCGAGGGCTCCGGCTCGGGCGAGGTGACGATCAGGAAGCTCGTCGCCGGGTCTCGCAACAGCTCGTTGACGCCGCGCGTCCGCTCGCCGAAGGCCTCGAGGATGCCCGACAGCGAACGGAAGAAGGCCGACAGATCGCTCAGCATGTCCACGCCCGTGACGCGTGCGAAGATCGCGAAGACGAGTCCCGTCGAGCGGCCGAACACGCGTGCCGCGAGGCCGCCCGGCGAGAGGAACACACGCAGCGCACGCCCTTCGAGAAAGCCCAGCAGCCGGCGCGGTGTCTCGAGGAAGTCGATCGCGTTGCGAGAAGGTGGCGTGTCGAGCACGATCACATCGAAGTCATGCTCGTGGCGCAGCTCGTACAGCTTCGCCATCGCGCTCAGCTCCTGCGAGCCTGCGACTGCCGAGGAGAGCTCGCGGTAGATCGGGTTCGCCAGGATCTCCTCGCGTTCGGCCTCGTCCTTGCTCAGGCGCGCGACGATTTCGTCGAACGTGCCCTTGCTGTCGAGCATCATCGCCCACAGCTCGCCCTCGCCCTCGACGCCTGCCTCGGCGAGCAGCGCCGCATCGATCGCCGTCGGCTCGCCCGAGAGCCGCTCCAGCCCGAGTGCGCTCGCCAGGCGCGCGGCCGGGTCGATCGTAACGACCGCGACCTTCTTGCCCCTGGCCGCCAGGCCGAGCGCGATCGCCGCTGAGGTCGTTGTCTTGCCCACGCCGCCCGCGCCGAGGCAGATGCACACGCGCTTGCCCTCGAGGCGCTCGTACAGCCCGTTTGGGCGCGCGCGCTTGCCGGTGCGGCGACGCGCCCCGTTGCGCGTTGGCTTGGCGCCGCGCGTAGCCATCCCCCGATCGTAGTTCCCGTGCAGGAATCACCCGGTTGCATGCGAATACCCACCGGACGGCTTTCCCCCTAATCGAGTATCGGAGCCCCCCGTGGAAGGCAAGGCCAAGGTCATCGCGTTCGCCAATCAGAAGGGCGGCGTGGCAAAGACGACAACGACGTTGAATCTCGCCGCCGCATTCGCGGAGGAGGGTCATCGCGTGCTGTGCGTCGACATGGACCCTCAGGGCAACCTCACGATGTCCCAGGGCATCGACCCCGACACGCTCGACAAATCGATGTACGACGTGCTCGTGCACAAGGTCTCGATCCGCGAGGTGATCCGCAAGCGAGAGATCGACATCGCCTGTGCATCGATCGACCTCGCCGGCGCGGAGATCGCGATGTCGACGATGATCGGTCGCGAGCGCTCGCTGCAAAAGGCCTTCGAACCGATCCTCGAGGACTACGACTTCATCTGCATCGACACGCCGCCCAGCCTCGGCCTGTTGACGATCAACGCGCTGACGGCGGCCGACAAGGTGATCGTCCCCGTGCAGTGCGAGTATCTGTCGATGCGCGGGCTGATCCAGCTGCAGAACACTCTCGCGATGATCCGCGAGAACCTCAATCCGGGCGTTGACATCGAGGGTATCCTGCCGACGTTGGTGGACTCCCGGACGATCCACGCCAAGGAGGCGATCGAGATCCTCGAGGAAAACTTCGGGGACAGGGTGTTCGCCTCGCGCATTCGCAAGACCGTCCGCTTTGCCGAGGCGCCCGTCAAGGGCATGTCGGTGCTCAAGTACGAGCCAGACGGGGTTGCAGCCCAGTCCTACCGGCAACTCGCGCAGGAGGTTCTCGACCATGGCAAACGCTAAACGCGCGAGCATGCGCGAAGGCCCGCTCGCCGCGCTGTTCCGCAAGACCGAAGGCGTCGAGGATGAGCAGGGCGAGCGCCGCGAGCCTGAGCAGCCCGACGCCTCGCCGGCCGCTGAGCGCGCCGCGAGCGCACCGCAGACGCCCGCCGCGGTCCACCCCCGCGAGAGCGGCCTGCCACACCCAGCGCTTGGCGCATCGGCAAAGGCCCCCGCTGAGCCCGCCCACGTGCCCAGCCCACAGGAGCGCCTTCGTCACGCCTTCTCTTCAGAGATCCCCGAGAACGTGATGGAGTCCGCGCCGGCGCGTCCGGTGATGGACGACTATTCCCGCCCACACCCCGAGTCGGCCGGCACGTCCGGCCCCGCCGGGCAGCCGGTGATCCGCGTCGTCGGTGTCGGTGGCGCCGGTGTCAATGCCGTCAACCGCATGGTCGAGGCCGAGGTCGAGGGCGTCGAGTTCCTCGCCGTCAACACAGACCTGCAGTCGCTGCAGCAGTCGACGGCCGACCTCACGCTGCACATCGGCGCCGAGCTGACACGCGGCCTGGGGGCCGGTTCGGACGCCAACGTGGGGCGCCAGTCGGCGATGGAGGACTACGACCGACTGAAGGCCCTGCTGAAGGGTTCGGACATGATCTTCATCACCGCCGGAGCAGGCGGCGGCACGGGCACCGGCGCGGCGCCGATCGTCGCGCGGATCTCGCGCGAAGTGGGCGCGCTGACCGTCGCGATCGTGACCAAGCCGTTTGGCTTCGAGGGCTCGCGCCGCAGCGGGCAGGCCGAGCAGGGCGTCGAGACGCTCGCCGCCGAGGTCGACACGCTGATCGTCGTGCCCAACAACCGGCTGCTGTCGGTGCTCGACAAGCAGACGGCGATGGTCGAGGCCTTCCGCGTCGCCGACGACGTGCTGCGCCAGGGCGTGCAGGGCATCTCCGACCTCGTCACGCTGCCCGGGCTGATCAACCTCGACTTCGCCGACGTGCGCACGATCATGAGCGACGCCGGCAACGCGCTGCTCGGCATCGGCATGGGCGTGGGGGAGACACGTGCCACGGAGGCTGCCATGCAGGCCGTCTCCTCGCCGCTGCTCGAAACCTCGATGGAGGGCGCGCGCTCGATCCTGCTGTCGATCACCGGAGGCGAAAATCTCTCTTTGTGGGAGGTCAACGAGGCCGCCAAGGCGGTCTCCGAGGCGGCTCACCCCGACGCCAACATCATCTTTGGCGCGATGGTCGACGAGAAGCTCGACGATCAGGTCTGGGTCACCGTCGTCGCCACCGGCTACGGCGATGAGGGCAGGCGCAAGAGTGTGCAGATGCTCAATGAACCCGCCGGCGAGCCGCGGGTGCAGCGGGCGTCATCCTCGCGCTCACGGCGCGGCGGTCTTTCCGTCGACGAACTAGACGTACCCGAGTTCCTACCCAGCAGATAGGCCTGCGAGCAGCCAGCCGCTGTTCGCAGCCTGTGCTATCGCTCTTCCATGGCTGAAGGGGAGCATGGGATCGTCGCGGCCGGGCATCCGCTGACGGCGGAGGCGGGAGCGTGCGTGCTGCGTGAAGGAGGCAATGCCGTCGATGCGGCGCTCGGCGCGATGCTGACTTCGTTCGCCGCCGAGCCGCTGCTGACTGGCCTGGGTGCGGGTGGCTACATGCTCGTGGCCGGTGGCGAGGCCGAGCCGACGTTGCTCGACTTCTTCGTGCAGGCTCCGAGTGATCCGCGCGAGCGCGGCGGCGGACACGCGGTCGCGGAGCTCGACGCGGTCGACGTCTCCTTCGGTGACGCCGCCCAGGTGTTCTACATCGGTCCGGCTTCCTGCGGCGCATACGGCGTTCCGGCCGGCGTCTGCGAGGCGGCGCGGCGCTGGGGCACGGTGCCACTTGCCGAGCTCGCCGCGCCGGCCGCGCGGCTTGCGCGCGACGGCGTGCCGCTCAACCCCGAGCAGGCCTACGTGGCCGAGATCCTTGGAGATCTGTTGACTTCGACGCCCGAGTGCGCCGCGCTGTGGGCACCCGAGGGGCGGATCCTGCGCAAGGGCGAGGTGCTGCGCAACCCTGAGCTCGGCGAGATGCTCGATCGGCTCGGCGCCGAGGGAGAGGCGCCCTTCTACAGCGGCGATGTGGCCACAGCCGTATCGGCGTGGCTGCACGAGCGCGGCGGCTGGCTCGCGGCCAAGGATCTCGCCGCCTATGAGGCAATCGAGCGCGAGCCAGTGCGCATCGCTTATCGCGACCGCGAGGTGCTGACCAACCCGCCACCCTCGGCCGGGGGGACGCTGATTGCCTACGCGCTGGGCCTGCTCGACCGCGAACCCTCGCCGCCGCGACTAGCCGGCGTCGTCGCGGCGATGCGCGCGGCCCAGCAGGAGCGCACGCCGCAGTTCCTCGACGGGCTCAACGAAGCGGGCTTCCTCGGCCGCTTTCTCGGTAGCCGTCTGGGCGCGACGACGCACATCTCCGTGCTCGACGCGCACGGCCGGGCATGTAGCGCGACCTGCACCAATGGCGAGGGCTCCGGCGTCGTCGTGCCCGGCACGGGGATCCATTTGAACAACGTGATGGGCGAGGAGGACCTGAACCCGTTTGGCTTTCACCGCCATCCGCCCGGGCGACGGATGCCGAGCATGATGGCGCCCACCGTCGTGATGCGCGACGGCGAGGTTGAGCTCGTGCTCGGCAGCGCCGGCTCCAACCGGATTCGCTCGGCGCTGCTGCAGACGATCGTCGGCGCCGTCGACCACGACCTCGACGCGCGCGCCGCAGTCGCCGCGCCGCGGGTGCACTTCGAAGGTGATGTCCTCTACGCCGAGCCCGGCATCGAGCTCGACGAGCTGCGCCTGGGGGGCGAGAACGGGGACATCGAGATCGTGCGCTTCGCTGGGCCCAACCTGTTCTTCGGCGGCGTGCAGGCTGTGCGCAGGCGTGGCGCGCGTCTGTCCGGCGCCGGCGACCCCCGGCGCGGCGGTGTCGCGGTGAGCGTGTGAGCCGGCGCGCGCTCGCCGTCTCGCTGTTTGCGCTTGCATGGCTCGCGGCCTGCGGCGGGGTCACCGCGCCCGACCTGTTCATCGTGCACCGCAACGGCAGCGGTCCGGACGCGAAGCTCACGCTGCTCGTCAACGAAGAAGGCGGCGTGCACTGCAACGGCGTAGCCACCCGCAACGGGCGCAAGCTCAAACTGGGCGACTCCGGGCTGGTGCAGGCGCGCGCGATCCAGGAAGACCTGAAGGAACCGGCATCTGAGCATCTTTCGCTTTCGCCCGGACCCAAATCGGTACTGAGCTACTCCGTGCGCGACGAAAACGGCTCGGTGCACTTCAGCGACAACTCCTCCGGACAGCCCAAGGTCCTGCGTGAGCTCGCACTGTTCGTGCTGCAGACCGCGCAGCGCGTGTGCGGCTTGCCCGAGTAGCAACCTCCTGAGCCGCGGGCGTGCGGATGGCGCCACTAGCCGAAGCGCACCTTGCCGTTGGACTGCGCGCGCGCCTGCGCTCGGTCGATCAGCTCCAGGCGCTTGATCGCGGTGCGCAGCAGTAGGGCCAGTAGGCGCAGGCGGGCGCTCTCCGAGCGCAGCTCCAAGAGCTCCTGCTTGGCATCGGTGCCGAACTCGACCGTGCCGGCCATCTCGTAGGCGTCCATCGCACCGACCTCCTCGGCGCTGAGTGTGCGGTCGGTCGCCTGCTCGACCAGCTCGCCGTACAGCTCGCGCGCACTCGTGCCGGCGACCTCGTCGACGTCGGCGTGTTTCTCGGGGGGCTCGTCGGCGAGGAATTCGACTACGCCCGCCGGATAGGGGAGATCGTCCTGGCGTTCGAGTAGACGGAACGGCCGCGTGCCGCGCGCGAGGATGTTCAGGCGGCCGTCGTCCATGCGCTCGAGCACGCGCTCGATCTCGCACGCGCAGCCGACCTCCTTGAGCTCCTCATCGGACAGCCAGACGATTCCGAACTCGCGCTCCACAGATGCCGGCTCGGCGCTTAGGCAGCGCTCGATCATGCGCTTGTATCGATCCTCGAAGACATGCAGCGGGACGCTCTCGCTGGGCAGCGCGACGATGCCGAGCGGGAACAGGGGAAATCCCCGGAGCACCTGTCCTGACATGCCCTGATCCGGCATGCCTGGAGTCTAAGCGCCCGTTGCTGGTCGGTTGTGGGAGCGGGCGCCGGCGGATATCGATCCCGGACCAGAGGGGTGCGGGCAGCCCAGCCTCTCCGCTGGTAGCGACCCTCTGGCTAGGAGGCGATGCGGGGCTTGCGCGCCGAGATCAGCAGGTTGTAGAAGATTGCCGGCGGCAGGCGCGACTCGAGCAGCCTGCGGTCGAGATCCTGCAGCATCAGGTAGCCACGGTAGGCGTACTGGCGCCAGGCCCACGGCACGTCCTCGGGCTCGGCGGTTGCCTCGAGCGTGCGGTTGGTCCAACCGAACCAGTTGGCCAAGAGCTCCTCGCCCGTGATGCGCACGTCGGCGAAGCCCGACGACCGCGCGGCGCGCGCCAGTTCGCCGGGTGAGAAGGCATGGACGTCGACGAAGCCCTCGAGTGCCGCGTCCGGCACCTCCTCGGCATGCGGTGAGACGGCACGGGCACCGAGCGCGCGGCGCCATAGCGGGGCGAGTGCGCCGGCGGCGCGCTTCGGCACGCGCGCCAAGCGGTCGCCGTAGCGGGAGGGCTCCCCGGCGAACAGAACCGTGCCGCCTGGGGCGAGCACTCGCGCGAACTCGGCGAATGCGCGGTCGAGGTCGGGGATGTGGTGGAGCACGGCGTGGCCGAGCACGAGGTCGAAGCTCTCATCGGCGAACGGCAGACGCTCGGCGTCGACCTGCTCGGTACGCACCTCCAGGCCGAGGCGCTCGGCGTTCGCGCGCAGCGCCGTCAGCATTCCAGGCGAGATGTCGCTGCAGGTCGCCTCCGCGATCATCCCGGCACGCAGCAGATTCAGCGTGAAGTAGCCGGTCCCGGCGCCGATCTCCAGTGAGCGCCGCCAGCCGTCGGGACGGTGGCCGACGGCCTTGTCGACCTTCACCAGTACTTGCTCGCGGCCGATCTCGCCGAAGTCGATACCCCACTTCGAGTCGTAGTGGTTCGCGGCTACGTCGTGATAACGCGTGTTGACATCGCGGATCTCCTCGGCGCTCAGGGCGGGCGGCACGGTGGGGCACCATATACTCGCGCGCCGTGCGTCCGTCTTCCACCTCGGGCATGGTCGTCCCGAACTGGGGTATTTCTTGACCTCTGTCCACTACGAGCAGCACGATCAGCCGGACGGCGTGCCGCCACTCGCGCTCACGGGGGAGCGGACGCTTCCGGACGTCCCCGAGGAGAACTATTGGTTCCGCCGTCACCTGGTTGTCTACGAGTGGATCGCCGCTCGCGTGGGCGGCCTGCGCGTCGTCGACTTGGCCTGCGGGGAGGGCTATGGCTCGGACGTTTTGGCCCGCACGGCGGGAAGCGTCGTCGGAGTCGACGCCAACCCGGAGGCGCATGAGCACGCGCGGCTGCGCTACCGACGCGGCAACCTGCGCTTCGCACGCGACCTGGTTGAGACCTATGCCGAACCAGCCGATGCCGTCGTGTTCCTGCAGACGATTGAGCACCTGACCGATCCCGGCGGTGCCCTCGACCATTTCGCCTCGCTCGTGGCCGACAGTTCGAGTATGGCGCGCTCGCTCGAGTCGGCAGCGGGCCCGGTGGCGGCTCGTTCCGGCACGGTCTTCGTGTCCACGCCCAACGTGCTGACGCTCGCGCCGAAGGGCGAGTCGCGCTCGGGCAACCCGTGGCACGTTCACGAGTACCGCGTCGAGGAGTTCGATCGGCTGTGCCGCGCGCACTTCCGCGAGGTGCGCATGTTCGGGCTGTTCCACGCGCGCAAGCTGCGCGCGCACGAGCTCGCCCTACGCCTGGGCTGGGACACGCTGCACCCGCGTGTGGGGTTGACGAGCAGCTTCTACGGCTGGTTCACGCCGGCCATCTCCGTTTCGGACTTCGCGATCCGGCCGATCGGCCAGGCTCGGATCGAGGCGGCGCTGGACTTCCTCGCCGTGTGCCGGGTGTAGCCGTGGAAGGCCGGGGCGCGGCCAGCAAGGGCGGTGGCGCGTTGGCGATCGTGCTGCACACGCACATGCCCTACGTCGAGGGCTTCGGCACGTGGCCGTTCGGTGAGGAGTGGCTGTGGGAGGCGATTGTCGGCAGCTACCTGCCGCTGCTCGAGCTGCTGGACGCGGGCGTGCCATTGACACTCTCACTGACCCCCGTGTTGTGCGATCAGCTCGAAGCGCCCGGCGTGGAGGAGCGCTTCACGGGCTTCATCGAGCAGGTGCGGCGTCACACGCACGACGAGGACGCCGCTGGTTTGCGCGCGGGCGGGCACGAGCATCTGGCGCGCGAGGTCGAGCGCTCGTGGGGCGACTACGAGCGCGCCTTGCAGATGCTGCAGGGACGGGGCGGGGGACTGCTCGGCGCGCTCGCGCCCTATGCACAGTGGACTTCCTCAGCGACTCACGCCGTGCTGCCGCTGCTCGCCACCGATGACGGCGTGCGCCTGCAGGTGCAGGGCGGCATTGACTCGCACCGCGCGCGCTTTGGCACCGACTGGCGAGGCGGCTTCTGGCTGCCCGAGTGCGCCCATGTAAGGCGCTTGGAGCCGCTGCTCGCCGACGCCGGCGTGCACGCGACGTGCCTTGAGCTGACTGGAAGCTTCGGTCTCGGTGCGCCCGAGCACCTGCGACCGCTGGTCGGCGACGCCGGCGTCGTGCTCGTGCCGATCGACCGCATCACGATGAACCTCGTGTGGAGCGATGATGGATATCCGGCCGATGGCGCCTACCGCGACTACCACCATCACACGATTCACCACCACACGCCGTGGAGCAATGACGGCGGCATCTACGACCATGCGCGAGCGCTGGCCAAGGCGCGCGAGCACGCTGCCGACTTCGTCGCCCGTACCGCCGCGCGGCTGCAGGCCCATGGGGGCGGCTTGTCCGGCGGCGGGCTGGCCGTCTGCGCGCTCGATACCGAGCTGCTCGGCCACTGGTGGTATGAGGGCGTCTCCTGGCTGGGAGCCGTCGTCGAGGAGTGCACGCGCCAGGGTCTTGAGCTGGTGCGTCTCGACGACGCGCTCGAACGCTTGGGGCCGGTGGCGGCAAGCGACTGGCGCCGGGCGCCGTCGCGGGCCTCCACGGACGCGGGTCTCGACGATGAGGTTGCAAGCTCGTGGGGGGCGCACGGGGACCTTTCCACGTGGTCGGGCCCAGCGGTCGCCGAGGTCGCCTTCGCGCTGCGCCGCGCCGAGCTCGAGGTGGCCGCGGCGGGCCCTCGCGCGGGGCGAGCCGCGCTGCTTGAGCTGCTCGCGCTGCAGTCAAGCGATTGGGCGTTCATGCTGGCACGCAGCCTCGCTGCACCTTACGCGAGCGAGCGCCTGGCCCAGCATCAAGGTGCGCTGAGGCGAGCGCTCGCTGACCCGAAAGCGTCTGAACCGGGGGCTACGAGAAACCTCGCCGCGCGGATGTGAACTTCATCCCACGGGTGTGGCCGGCGCTATCGCCAGCGCATCGTTTGCGGCGCCTCGCGCATGCGAATCAGGCGCGCCGGGACGCCGCCGACGACGGCATTCGCCGGCACGTCCTTGGGCAGCACGGAGTTGGTGCCGACGACGCTGTTGTCGCCCACGCTGACCCCGCGCAGCACACAGGCGCCGTAGCCGATCCACACGTTGCTGCCGACGCGTACGTCGCGCTTGTAGATGCCCTGCAGTCTGATCGGCCGGTCGACCTCGGTGACGCCGTGGTCGAAGTCGATCAGCATCACGCGGTCGGCGAGGATGCACTCACGGCCGATCGAGACGTGCTGGTAGGCGGAGATCGTGCACTCCTGGCCCATCACCGTCTTTGCGCCTATCTCGACCTCGCCCTCGTGCACGCGGATCTTGCAGCCGTGCCCGACCCATGCCCAGCGGCCGATGCGCAGCGTCGCGTGGCGACCTATCTCGAGCTTCACGTGCGGGCAGATGAAGCACAGCCCGTCGGTCTGCAGGCGCCCGCGATAGCGCAGCTTGAGCATCATCCAGCGCGCGATCAGGTACGCGTAGCGGCGGTTGAGCATGTGGTTGGCGCGCATGAAGCGCAGCAGCGCGAGCGGGCCGCCCTGCAGCGGCTCCGGTGCGCGTCTGATCGCATCGACGATCCCCTTGGGCGGGTCGGGTGTGGGCGCGTCGGCCAGCAGCTCCATGGCGGGAAGATCGTATTGCCCTGCGATGATTGCGCCCCCGATGGCCGACGCGAAGCTCGACTCGACCCTGGCCCAGCGCCTGCTCGACGGCGACCGCCGCGCGCTCGCACGTGCGATCTCGCTGGTCGAGGACGACAGGCCCGAGGGGTGGGAGCTCGTCAAGGAGGTCTACCCGCACACGGGCGAGGCGGCCGTGGTCGGCTTCACCGGGCCCCCCGGCGTCGGCAAGTCGACGCTGATCGGCGCGCTGACGAAGGCGCGCCGCGAAGCCGGCCGCACGGTGGGCGTGCTGTCGATCGACCCCTCCTCGCCGTTCACGCAGGGGGCACTCTTGGGCGACCGCATCCGCCTGACCGAGCACTTCCTCGACCAGGGCGTGTTCATCCGCTCGATGGCCAACCGCGGCGCGCTCGGTGGACTCTCCGAGGCTGCCCTGCAGGCCGCGCTGCTGCTCGACGCGGCCGGGCGCCAGGACGTGTTCGTCGAGACCGTCGGCGTGGGGCAGGCCGAGATCGACATCATCGATCATGCCGACACGATCGTGCTCGTGCTGATGCCCGGCTCGGGCGACTCGATCCAGGCGCTGAAGGCCGGTGTGATGGAGATCCCGGACGTGATCGTGATCAACAAGGCCGACCATCCGCTGACGGACACGATGGTGCGCGAGATCCGCGGCGTGCTCTCACTGGCCAATCTCGATCGCTCGCCCGAGGAGGTCCGCGGGCGCTGGCGCGTGCCGATCGTCAAGACCGAGGCGAGCCGTGGCCAAGGCACGGGCGAGCTGATCGAGCGCCTCGACGAGCATCGTGGGCACATCCTGCAGGCCGGTCAGCTGGCCGAGCGCCGCGCGCGCAACCTGCGCAACGAGGTGCTCGCGATCGCCACGGCGCGCATGCGCAGGCGACTCGAGGAGGACCTGCGCGAGGACCCGGGCTTTCAGGAGTTGATTGACCGGGTGGTCGAGCGGCGCTTGGATCCGGCGAGTGCTGCGGCGACGCTGCTCGAGCGCGAGTCGGTGGCGCCTGAGCGCAGTCGGCGCTAGCGGGGTCGAAGTGGCCACAGCGAGGCGACCGCCACGACGGGTCGCGAGCCGGCGGGTAGGCTCGCAGTGATGGATTACCTCAACCTGGCAGACCGCAACTGGCCGCTGCTGCGTCGGCTGATGGGCGGGCACACAGCCGTCTACCGCGCGACGAACGGCCTGATCGGCCACCGCACCCCGGGGGCGCCTCCGGCGCTGTTGCTCGACCACGTCGGCGCGAAGAGCGGTACGAAGCGCACGAGCCCGCTCGTCTATGGGCGTGACGGCACTAGCTTCGTGCTCGTCGCCTCCAAGGGCGGCTACCCGAAGAACCCGGCTTGGTTTCACAACCTCAAGGCCCATCCCGACACGACGATCCAGGTCGGCTCAGAACATCTCGATGTGCACGCACGCGTTGCCGAGGGCGAGGAGTACGCGCGGCTGTGGAAGTTGATGGTCGGCGTGTACTCCGGCTACGAGGGCTACCGCAAGCGCACCGAGCGCCAGATCCCGCTCGTCGTACTCGAGCCGCGCTAGGCGCCGAGCGCACGCGCGATCACCATCTGCTGCACCTCGTCGGTGCCCTCGCCGATCGTGAGGATCTTGGCGTCGCGATAGAAGCGGCACACCGGGTACTCCTCGATGAACCCATAGCCCCCGTGGATCTGTACGGCCTCCTCGGCGCAGCGCACCGCGAGCCGGCCGGTCTTGAGCTTTGCCTGCGCGGCGGTCAATGTGAAGTTGCGCCCCGCATCCTTCTCGCGGGCGGCCTTGTAGACGAGCAGTCTGGCCGCCTCGATCTCGGTGACCATGTCGGCAAGCTTGGCCTGAATCGCCTGGAACTTGGAGATCGGCTTGCCGAAGGCCTTGCGTTCTTTGGCGTACTTCAGCGCCTCGTCGAGTGCACCCTGGGCCAGCCCGACGCCCATCGCGGCGACGCCGATGCGGCCGATGTCAAGGATGTGCAGGAACTGCTTGAAGCCGGCTCCGCGCGGGCCGAGCAGGTTGGCCTCGGGCACGCGGCATTCGTCGAATGAGAGCGGACGCGTGTCGGACGCGTTCCAGCCCATCTTGCGATACGGCTCGCCCTGCTCGTAGCCCGGCGTCCCGTTGGGAACGATGATGTTCGAGATCTCGCGCGTGGCCGGATCGCCGGCGCCGTTGGCGGCGTCGCCGCTCACGGCCGTGATGCAGACGATGCCGGAGATGTCGGTGCCGGCGTTGGTGATGAACTGCTTGGCGCCGTCGATCACCCATTCGCCGTCCTGAAGTCGCGCTCGCGTGCGCGTGTTGCCGGCGTCTGAGCCGGCCTCGGGCTCGGTCAGGCCGAACGCGCCGAGCACTTCGCCGGCGCACAGGCGCGGCATCCACTCGCGCTTCTGCTGCTCGTCGCCGAACAGGTAGACGGGCTGAGTGCCGAGCGAGGTGTGCGCGCACAGCGTGATCGCCACCGAGGAGTCCACCCGCGTCAGCTCCTCGACGGCGAGTGCGTAGGCCAGCGTGTCGCCGCCGCCGCCGCCGTACTCCTCGGGGAAGGGGATGCCCATCAGGTTGAGCTGCGCCGAGCTTGGCGACGATCTCGTACGGGAAGGACTTGGTGCGATCGAGCTCCTCGGCCACCGGTGCGACCTCGCCCTCGGCGAATTCGCGCACCGTGCGGCGGATCAGCTCGTGGTCGGGTGAGAGGTCGAAGTCCATGGCCGCCATTCTCACAGCTCGGCGCCGTCTACGATGGCCGCGCATGAGTAGAGCTCGCTGGATCCAGCACTATCTCTTCACCCGCGGGCGCACCTATCGCTACGGCGCGGACCGCTCGCAGTGCGGGGACCTGCATCTGCCGAGGGGCGCTGGACCGCACCCAGTCGTGGTCCTGATCCACGGCGGCTCGTGGCACAAGCGCTACGGACGCGCCGTGATGCGTGCGCTGGCGGCCGATCTGCTCGAACGCGGCTTTGCCGTGTGGAACATCGAGTACCGCCGGATCGGCAACGGCGGCGGCTGGCCGGCGACGTTTGCCGACGTCGCTGCGGCGGTCGATCGCCTCGATGGCTTGCACCCCTCGCTCGATCTCGTCGCGCGTGGACGTGCTCGGCCATTCGGCCGGTGGCCACCTTGCGCTGTGGGCGGCGGGGCGCACGAAGCTGCCGACGGGTTCCCCGGGCGCGGTTGCCGGGCGCCCGCGTGTGCCGATCGCACGGGCGATTTCGCTGGCCGGCGTGTGCGACCTCGCCGGCGCTTATCGCCAGTGGCACGGAGGCGCCGTGCGGGCGCTGATGGGCGGCTCGCCCGAGCGCCTGCCGGAGCGCTACGAGGTCGCCGACCCGCTACGTCAGGTACCGCTGGGAATGCCGGTGCTGCTCGTGCACGGCGTGCTCGACGAAACCGTCTCGGTCGAGCTGAGCCGAAGCTACGTGGGCGCCGCGCGCGAAGCCGGCGCAGAGGTCGAGCTGGTCGAGATCGAGGGTGAGGCGGGGCGCCACCGCGCGTTCATCGACCCGCGAGGAGCGGCCTGGGCGCCTGTGGCGGCGCGTCTGGAACTGCAGGCAGTCGAGACGAAGGCGCGCGCGGCGGCTGCTAGGAGCTGAACGAGCGCGCGAGCTCGACGAGCAGGCGCACGCCGTAGCCGGAGGCGCCCTTGCCGACATAGGGGCGGCCCAGGTCCCACGCTGACCCGGCGATGTCCAGGTGCGCCCACGGCGTGTCGCCGACGAAGTTGGACAGGAACGTGGCGCCGATGATCGTCCCTGCCTTGCGTGCCTCGGGCGCGTTGTCGAGGTCGCCGTAGGTGCCTTTGATCAGCTCCTCGTACTCCTCGTGCAGAGGCAGGCGCCAGACGATCTCGCCGGTGCGCTCGCCCGCGCCGGAGATCTGCTCGGCGAGCCGATCGTCGTTGCTCATCAGCCCTGCGTAGGTGGAGCCGAGCGCGACGATCACCGCGCCGGTGAGCGTCGCCAGGTCGACGATCCGCTCGGCGCCCTGGCCGACGGCGTGGCACAGGCAGTCGGCGAGCACGAGTCGGCCCTCGGCGTCGGTGTTGTTGACCTCGATGGTCTTGCCGTTGGCTGCTCTGACGATGTCGCCCGGCTTGACCGAGCGTGCCGCTCGGGAGGTTCTCGGTCGCGCCGATCACCGCGACGAGATCGACCGGCAGGCGCAGGCGCGCGATCGCGCCGACGGCCTCGATCACGGCGGCGCCGCCGGACATGTCGAACTTCATCTCCGACATCTTCGGCCCCGGCTTCAGCGAGATGCCGCCGCTGTCGAACGTGACGGCCTTGCCGACGAAGCCGAGCACCGGACCGCTCGCGTCGGGTCCGTCGATAGCGCAGCGTGATCAGGGCGGGCTCCTGCGTAGGAGCCCTGCGCGACCGCCGCGAAGGCGCCCATGCCGCGCGCGACGATGCCCTCGCGTCCCTCCGTCTCCGCGCTCAGGCCCTCGATCTCGCCGGCGCAGCTCCTCGGCGTAGCTCGGCAAGCGCAGTCGGCGTCAGATCGTTGCCCGGGCGGTTCTGCAGGTCGCGCGCGGCGTTCACGGCATTCGTCACGAGCGCAGCGTCGGCGACCGTCTCGCTCAGGTCGGCCGAGCTGGCGAGGATCAGTCGCTCGAGCGCCTTCGGCGGCACGTCGGGGTCCTCCGCGGGGGCGGACTTGTAGCTGATCGAAGCGGTAGTCGGCGAGCACCGTGCCCTCGACGAGCGCACCGGCGATCTCGGCGTCGAGTCCTCGGGCGCCTGCCAGCACAGCGCGACGGTGGACAGCTCGCGCGCGCGCCCGCGCACGGCGGCGGCGGCCACGCGCGCGCGCTCGGGCGTGAAGCGCTCGCGCGTGCCGAGCCCGACGAGCAGCCAGCGCTTGCCTTCGGCGTGGGCCAGCGCGAGCGACTTGAACGCAGCCTCGTGCCTCGCCGCTGGCCAGCAGCGCTGCTGCCTCGGCCGGCGCGGACTCTGGGTCCGTGCTCGTCCTCGAAGACGCCGAACGGCAACGGTGTCCGCGTCGGTGCGAGCCGGCTGGCTGCGTTGTCGCGGAGACCTGCATCGGCCGAGCACGATAGCCGGATCGCTAGCATTGCCGTCCTCCGCAAGCGAACTTCTCCCATCGACCACTGGAGAGCCCTGTTCCGATGCCCAAGACCGTGATCCTCGGCAGCCGCGCGCACCCCGATCGGCAAGATGGGCGGCGGGCTCTCGACGCTCGACGCCACCGAGCTCGGCGGCACCGCGATCGAAGCGGCGCTCGAGCGTGCCGGCGGTCGAGCCCGAGCAGGTCCAGCACGTGATCATGGGTCAGGTTCTGCAGGCCGGCCAGGGTCAGATTCCCTCGCGCCAGGCGCAGATCAAAGCGGGCATCCCCAAGGAGGTCTCCTCGGAGACGATCAACAAGGTCTGCGCATCTGGGTTGCGTGCCTCGGTGCTGCTCGACCAGGCGATCCGCGCCGGGGACGTCGAAGTCGGCGTCGGCGGTGGCATGGAGTCGATGTCCAAGGCGCCCTATCTGCTGCCGCAGGCGCGATTCGGCTACCGCATGGGCGACGCCAAGATGCTCGACGCGATGGTCCACGACGGCCTGACCAACCCGTTCTCGGGCAAGCAGATGTTCGTCGAGGCGACCGAGGTCGGCGAGGAGCTCGAGATGACGCGGGCCGACCTCGATCGTTGGGCGCTGCGCTCGCACGAACGCGCGCTGGCGGCGATCGATGACGGGCGGATGGCCGAGGAGACCGTGTCGGTGACCGTCAAGGGCCGTAAGGGAGACACGGTCGTCGAGGTCGACGAGGGGCCTCGCCGTGACAGCTCGCTCGAGGCGCTGGCCAAGCTTCCGGGTCTGGTCGGCAAGGAGGGCTCGCACACCGCGGGCAACTCGCCTGGAGTCAACGACGGCGGTGGCGCGCTCGTGCTCTCCTCCGAGGAGTGGGCGCAGGCCAACGGCAAGGAGGCGCTTGCCGAGATCGTCGCGCACGCACAGAGCGCCAACGACTTCGCCTACCTCGCGACGACGCCGGCGAGCGCGGCCAAGAAGGCGCTCGAGAAGGCCGGCCTGCAGCCCGGCGACATCGACCTGTGGGAGATCAACGAGGCGTTTGCCTCGGTCACGCTGAACTCGATCCGCATGCTCGGCATCGATGAGGACCGCGTCAACGTCAACGGCGGCGCCGTTGCGCTGGGGCACCCGATCGGCGCCTCCGGCGCGCGCATCCTCGGGGCGATCGTGCACGAGCTGCGCAGGCGCGGCGGCGGCTACGGTTGCGCTGCGATCTGCTCCGGCGGAGGCCAGGGCGACGCGGTGATCCTGAAGGTCTAAAAGTGGCTGCAAGCAACGGCGGAGAGCCGACGCGGGCGGCGTTCTTCGACCTCGACAAGACGCTGATGGCAGGCTCCTCGGGCGTCTTCTTCGCCCGTGCGGCGTACGAGACGGGAATGATCTCGCGCTCGCGCCTGGCACGGGATCTGTACGAGAACCTTCGCTTTCGTCTACGCGGCTCGACCGACGACCGCGCCGATGACGTGCGCAGGCGCGTGGGGGAAATGATCGCGGGGGTGCCCGTGCGCGACCTGCAGCGGCTCTCGCCGCGCGTGCTCGCGGGGGTGCTTCCGCGGCTGTACCCGCAGATGCTGCAGCGTGCCTATGCTCATCAGGACGCGGGCGTGCCCGTGTACATCCTGACCGCGGCCTCGCAGGAGATGGCGGACCTGCTCGCCCACGTACTCGCCTTCGACGGTGGCCTCGGTTCCCGCTCTGAGATCGTCGACGGTCGCTACACGGGCAGGCCGGCCGGCCCGTTCAACTACCGCGAGGGCAAGGTTCTCTCGATGCGCGAGCTGGCCGAGCGTGAGGCGATCGACCTGGGGGCTTCCTTCGCCTACTCGGACTCGGAGTCGGACTTGCCGATGCTGCGCGCCGTGGGTCAGCCGGTCGTCGTCAATCCCGACGCCGAGCTGCGCCGGATCGCGAGCGACGAGGGCTGGGAGGTGCTGCACCTCGATCGGCTCGGCCAGCGCTTGAAGGTGCTCGCGGCGCTGGGCGCGGTGGCTGCGCTGGGCGGGCTCGGCCGCGCTGTTCGCGCACCGCGCTCGGGGGCGCGAGCGACACGTGGCAGCGCGCGATGGCCCGCACGCATAGGCTGAAGGGGAGAGATGTCCAGCCCGAGCCAAGGCAAGATCCGCGTCGTCGTCGCCAAGCCCGGGCTCGACGGGCACGACCGCGGCGCGAAGATCATCGC
The DNA here is from genome assembly GCA_963704495.1 of uncultured Solirubrobacteraceae bacterium. Lineage (GTDB taxonomy): Bacteria > Actinomycetota > Thermoleophilia > Solirubrobacterales > Solirubrobacteraceae > Palsa-744. The sequence goes on from OY969911.1 coordinate 1,317,852, forward strand.
CCGTGCACTGCGTGATGCGGGCATGGAGGTGATCTACACCGGTCTGCACCAGACGCCGGAGCAGATCGTCGAGACGGTCATTCAGGAGGACGCCGACGCGGTCGGGCTCTCGATCCTTTCCGGAGCGCACATGACGCTCGTGCCGCGCATCGTCGCGCTGCTGCGCGAGCAGGAGATCGACGATGTCGTGGTGACAGTCGGCGGGACGATCCCGGCCGAGGACATCCCAGAGCTGAAGGATCTGGGCGTGGCGGAGGTCTTCACTCCGGGCGCGCCCACGCAGGCGATCGTGGATTTCATCCGCGAAGCAACCGCCGCCCGCGCCTGATTGACTCGTCAGTCAACCGGGCAACACAGTAGAATTGCGGCCAACAGACCCCAAGGAGTTACCTGAGAATGAAGATATGCGTCCTGGTGAAGGAGGTCCCGGACGCCGCCGTCGAGAAGAAAATCAATCCCTCGACGGGGCGCATGGACCGCAGCGGGGAGAAGAACCTCAACCCGTATGACACGCACGCCATCGAGGCTGCGATGCAGATCAAGGAGGGCGGAACGGTTCCGGTCGAGGAGATCGTCGCCGTGACGATGGGCCCGGAGAGCGCGGTGCGCGCGCTGCACAAGGCCGTCTCGCTGGGCGCCGACCGTTCGGTGCACCTCTCCGACGAGGTCGTGGCCGGCTCTGACGTGGCCGCGACCGGCTACGCGCTCGCCAAGACGCTTCAGCGCGAGAGCCCGGACCTGGTGCTGCTCGGTCAGCAGTCCGATGACGGCGAGTGCTACACGATCGGCGCCGTAGTGGCCGAGCACCTGGGCATGCCGTCGCTTACGCAGGTGATCAAGATGGACGTCGAGTCCGAGGCGCTGCGTTGCGAGCGCCAGGCCGAGTACGGCTATGACACGGTGCAGATCAAGCTCCCGGCCGTGATTTCGGTGGGCGACGCGATCAACGAGCCGCGCTACCCGTCGCTGAAGGCGATCATGGGCGCGAAGAAGAAGCCGCTGGACAGCGTCAGCGCGAGCGATGTGGAGATCGACGCGAGCAAGGTCGGCGGCGAGAACTCGGCCGCCCAATGGGTCGCCGCGAAGGCGCCGCCGGCGAAGGCCGCGGGCGAGATCATCGAGGACGAGGACACCAACGAGACCGTCGAGAAGATCGTGGCTTGGCTCGACGAGAGGAAGCTGATCTAGATGGCAAACATCCTGGTTTACGCGCTGCACTACGACGGCGCGATCAACAAGAACTCGCTTGGGGCCGTCTCCGAGGGCGCCAAGCTTGCCTCCGAGCTCGGCGGCGAGGCCCACGCGATCCTGCTCGGCGAGAGCGTGCCGCAGGACCTGGCGGCCTCGCTCGGCAAATACGGCGCCAAGAAGGTGCTCGTGGCCGAGGGCCCCGAGGGGCTCGCGCAGCCGCTGGTCGACGCGATGGCCGCGGCGATTTCCGGCGGGGACTACTCCTACGCGCTGTTCGGCGGCGGCCTGCTCGGCTTCGAGATCGGCGCCGGTCTCGCCGCGCGGCTCGGCGCAGGCGTGGCGATGGAGGTCACTGCCGTGCGTGCGGAGGGTGGCGAGCTCGTCGCAGAGCGCCCGATCCTCGGCGACTCGGCGATCTCCGAGATCAAATACCGCTCGGATGTCGGCATCGTGATCGGGCGCTTGAACGCGTTTGAGATCAACGAGAGCGGCGCCGCCGACGCACCGGTCGAGCAGCTCGGCTTCGAGCTGAGCCCGCACGCCTCACAGGCGACGATGGTCACGCGCGGCGAGCAGCGCGGCGCCGACGTCGACATCGAGGGCGCTGACATCCTCGTCGCCGGCGGTCGCGGCCTCGGCAAGGCCGAGGGCTTCGAGCTGGCCGAGGATCTCGCCAAGGCGTTCGGCGGCAACAGCGCCGTCGCGGCGACACGCGCGGTCGTCGACGCCGGCTGGTACCCCTACGCGGCGCAGATCGGCCAGACGGGCAAGACGGTCTCGCCAAAGCTGTATCTCGCGGCTGGCATCTCGGGTGCAATCCAGCACAAGGTCGGGATGCAATCCTCGGAGAACATCGTCGCGATCAACAAGGACGCGAACGCGCCGATCTTCGAATTCTCCGACCTGGGCATCGTCGGTGACCTGAACAAGATCCTCCCGAAGCTCACGGAGGCCGTGAAAGCGAAGAAGGGAAGCTAGACATGTCGGCGCACAACGGCAACGGCAAGGTTGCACCCAACCAGTTCCCGCCGCCGGTGAACCCCCAGAAGGAGTTCATCAAGCACGGGCTGGACGATGAGGACGAGCTGATCGAGGTCGGCGTCGCGATCGTCGGAGGTGGGACCGCGGGGCTCGCGTGCGCCAACCGTCTGCTGCAACTGCTGGCGGACGACCCGGAGACGATGGAGCGCCTCGGCGAAGTGCCGGTGGCGGTGGTGGAGAAGGCGAAGACGTGTGGCGGGCACAACCTGTCCGGCGCCGTCATGCGCCCGAAGCCGCTGGAAGAGCTGTTTCCGGAGATGACCCGCGAGCAGTGGCGCGAGGAGGGCTTCGCCTTCGGCGAGGTCACCAAGGAGGCTGTCTACATGACGCCGACGGCCAAGACCAAGGTGCGCATCCCGCCGCCACCGCCGTTCAAGAACCACGGCAACGAGGTCGTCTCGGTCTCGGCGCTGGCGCGCTTTCAGCAGCGCCAGGCCGAGGAGGGCGGCGCCTACATCCTCACCGAGACCTCGGCCACTCAACTGGTTGTGGAGGACGGCAAGGTCGTCGGCGTGCGCTCGGGCGACAAGGGCCGCGGCAAGGACGGTGAGCCGCTCGGTAACTTCGAGCCAGGGACGGACATCAAGGCGCAGGCGACGGTGCTTGCCGAGGGTTGCTGGGGGCATCTGACGGGCGCCGCGATCAAGGAGTTCGAGCTCGCCGAGAACCGTGAGCCGCAGGTCTGGGAGCTCGGTGTCAAGGAGGTCTGGAAGGTCCCCAAGCCGCTCGACCGCCTGATCCACACGATCGGCCCGTGGCCGCTGAAGATCTCGGCCAAGTACGGGCAGATCGGCGGCACCTGGATCTACCCGATGAAGGACGAGAAGAGCGGCGACGATCTCGTCTCGATCGGCTTCGTGATCGACCTCGAGTATGCCGACGCGACGACCTCGGCGCACGACCTGCTGCAGCAGTTCAAGACGCACCCGCTGGTCCGGGGCATCCTCGAGGGTGGCGAGCGCGTCGCATGGGGCGCCAAGGCGCTCCCGGGCGGCGGTTACTGGTCGATGCCGAAGCTGACGATGCCGGGCGCGCTGTTGATCGGCGACGCCGGCGGCATGGTCGACACGGTCTCGCTGAAGGGCGTGCACCACGCGATCAACTCGGGCAAGCTCGCGGCCGAGGCGATCTACGCGGCGCTCTCGCGCGGCGAAACGAGCTTCGAGCCCTACGAGCAGGCGATCGAGGACTCGGTCACCGGCAAGGAGCTGTACGAGGTGCGCAACACGCGCCAGCCCTTCCAGCATGGCTTCCTGCAGGGCGGTCCGATCGTCAACCTCGCGATCGCGACCAAAGGGCTGCTGCCCCCGGGCCGCCTGGCCTGGCACCGCAACGACGCCAAGCCGATGTTCATCGGCAACACGTCGAAGTCTTACCCCAAGCCGGACGGGAAATACATCTTCGACAAGCTCTCGTCGGTGTTCATCACGGGCAACGCGACGCGCGACGATGCGCCCAATCACATCCGGCTGCACAAAAGCGTGCCGCGCGAGATCGCCGAGACGTGGCGCTGGATGTGCCCGGCGGGCGTGTATGAGATTCCCGAGGATGCGCCTGAGCATGGCGACGTGGACGTGATCGTCAACTACACCAACTGCGTGCAGTGCGGGGCGATCACGGCCAAGGGCGGAAGGCTGACGACGCCCGAGGGTGGCGACGGCCCGCTCTACCAAATCCTCTAGCGACGCGAGAGGCGGCGCGCTACGGCGTCCTCAGTCGCTCGCGTGCTATCGCACGCCACGCTCCCTGCGTCCTTGTATCGCTTGCCTCTCGCGCCGCTAGGTCGTGAGGCCGCGAAACATCTGCGCGAAGACGGTGTTAGAGGGTTGTCATGGACAGCCGCTCAGTTCTCTTCGATCGCACGACGCGCACGCCGCTGCCCGTGCTCGCCGCGCGGGCTGCGCTTGTCTGCGTGCTCGCGCTGCTGCTCGACACGCAGGCGCACGCCGCCGGCCAGGGCTCTTCGACGGGTGGTCTTGGCACGCAGCAGCAGCTCACCTCCCCTGCGCTCGGCAGCGCGTCGGCGACGCTCGAAGAATGCGTCACGGCGACGATCCAGGAACAGCGTGCCGTGGCGTTCTCGGCAGAAATGACGGCTGTTGCGGGCACGATGCGCATGGCGATGCGCATCGACCTCGAGGAGCGTGCCCCTGGCGAAGTGGAATTCCACACGGTCACAGCATCCGGGCTCGGCGTCTGGCGCTCCTCGGACACCAAGGTGAAGGTCTACAAGTACCTCAAGCAGGTGACCAACGTCTCTGCGCCCGCTTCCTACCGCGGCGTTGTGCACTTCCGCTGGCTGAATGCCAAGGGCCACGCGATCAAGCGGGCCGAGCGGCTGACGAGCAGGTGTCTGCAGCCTGGCGTCCAGTCGGAACCGACCGAACCCGGCGCGGGCTCCGGCACGACGACGACGAACTCGTCCGCCTCGGCGCCGGCCGCCTGAGCCGGCGGCGGCCGAGAGGGAGCCACTGCTTTGCCGGGCGCGCGCCCGGCCGCTAGAATGAACGAACGATGAAGGCCAAGATCCACCCGACCTACACACGCGCCCACGTGCACTGCACCTGTGGCAACGAGTTCATGACTCGCGCCACGCAGGACGAGCTGCGTGTGGAGGTGTGCTCGAACTGCCACCCGTTCTACACGGGTCGTCAGAAGCTGATGGACAGCGGCGGGCGCGTGGAGCGCTTCCAGCGCCGCGTGGCCAAGGGCCGTTTGGCCCAGACTCGGTCCGCCTAGCAGTCCGATGTCTTCGCGGCCAGCCGGTTCGTTGACGACGCCGGTCGCAACAGACGCCCCGCCGCAGGACGCCGCCGAGTCGACGAGCGGCCTCGTCGGCTACGCCGACGGCGCGGTGCTCGATGGCTCCGTCGACCGCGACGGCGAGGGCCAGCTCAACGCCCAGCGCGACGCTCCGGTCGGCGGTCAGGCCGTGCTCGAGGGCGTAATGATGCGCGGCGTCTCCAACTGGGCGGTGGCCGTGCGCAAGCCGAGCGAGGAGCAGCTTTCCGAGGGTGAGCTCTCGCCGGAGGAGGCGGCGCTCGGCGAGATCGAGGTCAGCACCTTCCCGCTGGACTCGGCGATGAAGCGCCATCGTCTGCTGCGACTGCCGATCATCCGTGGCATCGCCGCGCTCGGTGGCTCGCTGGTGATCGGCTTTCGCGCACTTGAGATCTCAGCCAACGCACAGCTGCCGCCGGAGCAGAAGGACGAGGCGTCGGTGGACGATTCGGGCGAGGCCAAGCCGGATGAGATTCCGAAGGTGGTGTGGGCCGGAACGGTTGTTGTCGCGCTCGTCTTCGCGATCGTGTTGTTCTTCCTCATCCCGGTCGGACTGACGAGCCTGATCAAGGACCAGCTCGGCTCCTCGTTCTTGTTCTGGCTGATCGAGGGCGTCGTGCGCACGACGATCTTCCTCGGCTACATGCTGCTGCTCTCGCGCCTGCGCGACCTGCGCCGCGTGTTCGAGTACCACGGCGCCGAGCACAAGACGATCTCCTGCTTCGAGGCCGGTTTGCCGCTGACGCCGGTCAACGCCCAGCGTTTCTCGCGCCTGCACCCACGCTGTGGCACGAGCTTCCTGCTTGTCGTGATGATCGTCGCGATCTTCGTGTTTGCCCCGATTGGACTGCCTGCCTGGTATTGGCTGGTCGCCACGCGGATCCTCGGCGTGCCGCTGATCGCAGGCATCTCCTTCGAGCTGATCAAGTTCGCCGGGCGCAACCGCAGTCGCCCTTGGGTGCGCGCTGTGATGTGGCCGGGGCTGAAGCTGCAACTGCTGACCACGCGCGAGCCCGACCTCGACCAACTGGCTGTCGCGATCGCCGCGCTCGAGGCCGTGCTTGAGCGCGAGACTCCCGGAGCCTTGACGGCCGAGGATCTCGTCGGCGTCGAGGTCGTGGCCTAGCCAGACGGCCGATAGGCGGCGCGAGCCCGTGTCCTCGGTCGCTCGCGTGCTATTGCACGCCACGCTCCCTGCGTCCTTGGCTCGCTTGCCTCTCGACCGTCTGGGCGCAGCCTTTCGCCAAGCTGGCCTCGCGGTTCTGGCGCTGTCTGCCGCCAACGGGCGGCCCATAGACTGGTCACGATGATCGAAGACCTCGTCAAGCAGATCGAAACACGCTTCGCCGAGCTCGGCGAGCAGATGACCGACCCCGAGGTGATCTCCGACCGCGAGCGCTACGCGGAGGTCGGGCGCGCCTACAGCCAGCTCGAGGCGGCGGCGAAGCTGGCCGAGCAGTGGCGCGAGGCGCAGGAAACGGCAGGCGGCGCGGAAGAAATTCTTGCCGAGGAGGAGGACTCCGAGCTGCGCGAGGAGTTGGCCGGGGCGCGCGAGCGGATCGAGCAGATCGAGGAGGAGATCCGCATGGCGATGGTCGAGCGCGACCCCAACGACGAGAAGAGCGTGATCGTCGAAATCCAGGGCGGCGCCGGCGGCGACGAGGCTGGACTGTGGGCGGGCGACCTCTATCGCATGCTGACCAAGTACGCCGAGCGCCGCGGCTGGCAATCCGAGCCGATGGAGATCGGCGACGGCAAGTACACGTTCGCGATCAAGGGCGACGGCGCCTACTCGGTGTTCAAGTTCGAGGGCGGCACGCACCGCGTGCAGCGCGTCCCGCAGACGGAGTCCCAAGGGCGCGTGCATACCTCGACGGCGACGGTGGCGGTGCTGCCGGAGGCGGAGGACGTGGACGTGCAGATCGAGCCCAACGACCTGCAGATCGACGTCTACCGCTCCTCCGGCCCGGGTGGGCAGTCGGTCAACACGACCGACTCGGCCGTGCGCGTGACGCACAAGCCCACGGGCATCGTCGTCTCGATGCAGGATGAGAAGTCCCAGCTGCAGAATCGCGAGCGCGCGCTGCGCGTGCTGCGCGCGCGCCTGTACGAGCGGGCGCTCGCCGAACAGCAGGCCGAGCTCGCGGCCGACCGTCGCTCGCAGGTCGGCACGGGCGATCGCGCCGAGAAGATACGCACGTACAACTACGGCGAGCGGCGCGTGACCGATCACCGCATCAAGCTGACCGTGCACAACCTCGACGACGTGCTCGAGGGGCAGCTCGATGAGCTGACCAACGCGCTGCAGGCCGACGAGAAGCGCCAGCGCCTGCAGGCGCAGGCCGCGGCGTGAGCGTGCGTGCCGACGCCGCGCGTGGCGACGCCGCGCGGGGCAACGCTGCGCAGGCCGACGCTGCGTCGGGCAACGCTCCCAGGCGGGTGCGCGGCACGAGCGTGCGCGACGCGCTGCAGGGTGCGATCACGGCGATCGGGGCGGCCGGCTGCGAGACACCGCGCCTGGATGCCGAAGTGCTGCTCGCGCACGTGCTCGGCGTGGGTCGCGAGCGGCTGCTGCTCGACCGCGAGCTGATCGTCGCCGGCCCGCCGGTGCGCGCCTACCAGGACGCCGTCAGGCGCCGTGCCGTGCTGCGCGAGCCGGTCGCCTACATCACCGGCAGCCGGGGCTTCCGGCGGATCGAGCTGGCCGTCGACGGGCGCGCGTTGATCCCGCGCCCGGAGAGCGAGCTGCTCGTGGAATCCGCTCTCGGCCTACCCGCAGGTGCACGCGTGCTCGACGTAGGCACAGGTAGTGGCGCGCTCGCGCTCGCGCTCAAGCATGAGCGCCCGGACCTCGCCCTGAGCGCCAGCGACCGAAGCGCCGATGCACTCGAGCTGGCGCGTGCCAATGCCGACCGGCTCGGACTCGACGTCCACTTCGTGCAGGCAGACCTGCTCGAGGGAGTGTCCGGCGAGTTCGACGCGGTGCTCGCCAACCTGCCCTACGTGGCCGAGCGCGACCGCGCGATGCTGGCGCCGGAGATCCTCCGCCACGAGCCGCCCGGTGCGCTGTTCGCAGGTGAGGACGGGCTCGATGCGATTCGCGCCCTGCTCGTGCAGTTGGCGGCCCGCAGGAGCGTGAGCTTCGTGGCGCTCGAGGTCGGCGCTGGGCAGGCGCCGGCCGTCGCCGAGCTGCTTCGCGCGGCCGGTTTTGCAAAGGTTGAATGCATGTACGACCTTGCGGGTATGGAGCGAGTGGTGAATGGTCAGCGCCTGCCGATCGACGGATCCGCGCGAGAGGAGTTCACGCAGCAATGAGCCCGACGCTCGGCGCCGAGGATGCAGAGCGCCTGCGTGTGTGCGTGGCGGGTGGTGGCGTAGCCGTCTTTCCGAGCGACACGGTCTACGGCGTGTGCTGTGACCCGGACAACGAGGCGGCGGCGCAGCGCTTGTACCAACTGAAGGGTCGCCCGGCGACGAGGCCGGCGGCGGTCATGTTCTTCGCACTCGAGCAGGCCCTCCGGGCGCTGCCCGAGCTGCTCGCGGCCGAGCGGGCTGCGCTGCAGGCGCTCTTGCCCGGACCGGTCACGCTGCTGCTGGAGAATCGCTCCGGCGACTTCCGCGCGGCCTGCCGCCAGGATCCGGCGACGCTCGGCCTGCGTGTGCCCTGGCTGCCCGAGGAGCTGCACGCGCTCTGCTCGATCGAGCAGCCGGTGATGCAGACGAGCGCGAACATGTCCGGTCAGCCCGATGCGCGCACGCTCGCCGAAGTGCCGGACGGCCTGCGCGACGGCGCTGACGTGATGCTCGACGGAGGCACGCTGCCGGGGACGCCCTCGACGGTCGTTGACCTGCGCGAGTACGAGCAGAGCGGGGCCTGGTACGTGCTGCGCGAGGGTGCGCTCGCGGCCGAGGCCGTCGGCGAGCTGCTGGCCGGCGCTCCGGCGCGTTGAGCGCGATCCACGGCCGCCGCATCGAGCGAGAATCACAGTCCCGTCGGCGGCCCTCTCCTCGCCTACGCGTGCTAGCCTCGTGACAGCTGCCGCGACTGGCGCCTGAGGTGGGATCGACCACCGGGGAGCGGCCAGCTCAATTGCCGCGCGCCTGGGCACCAAGTCTTCACAGTCCGCTCAAGGAGGCCGCCGTGTCCGAGCTCAGGCCCGATTACTTCAACCGCCCGCTCAGCGAGGTGGACCCCGAGATCGCCGACGTGCTGCGCGGCGAGCTCGAGCGCGAGCAGCGCACGCTCGAGGCGATCGCTTCCGAGAACTTCGTGCCTCGCGCGGTGCTCGAATGCCAGGGCTCGGTGCTCACGAACAAGTACGCCGAGGGCTACCCGGGCCGCCGCTACTACGGCGGCTGCGAGTGGGTTGACGTCTCCGAGCAGCTTGCGATCGACCGAGCCAAGGCATTGTTCGGGGCCGAGCACGTCAACGTCCAGCCGCATTCCGGGGCGCAAGCAAACACGGCCGTTTACCACGCCTTGCTGCAGCCAGGCGACACGATCATGGGACTGTCGCTGGCGCACGGCGGACACCTGACGCATGGCATGAAGATCAACGTCTCGGGCCGCCTGTATGACATCGCGCCATACGAGGTCGACCGCGAGAGCAGCCTGATCGACATGGACGAGGTCGCACGGATCGCGCGCGAGCGCCGGCCGAAGCTGCTGCTCGCCGGCTGGTCGGCCTATCCACGCCGGCTCGACTTCGCGCGCTTCCGCGAGATCGCCGACGAGGTCGGTGCGCTGCTGATGGTCGACATGGCGCATTTCGCCGGGCTCGTCGCGGCAGGCCTTCACCCGAACCCGATCGAGCACGGCGCCGACGTCGTCACGACGACCACGCACAAGACGCTCGGCGGCCCGCGCGCAGGAACGATCTTCTGCAAGGAGGAGTACGCCAAAAAGATCGACTCGGCCGTCTTCCCCGGCCAGCAGGGCGGCCCGCTCGAGCACGTGATCGCCGCCAAGGCCGTGACCTTCAAGCTCGCCGCCTCGGAGCTGTTCGCCGAGCGCCAGCGACGCACGCTCGACGGCGCGCGCGCGTGGGCGCAGGAGCTCTCGAAAGCCGGTCACGGCGTGAAGGTGCTGAGCGGCGGCACCGACGTGCACCTCGTGCTCGTCGACCTGCGCGACTCAGACCCGGAGCTGACTGGCCGTCAGGCGGAGGACAGGCTGCACGCGATCGACATCACCGTCAACCGCAACGCCGTGCCGTTTGACCCGCGCCCGCCGATGGAGGCTTCGGGTCTACGCATCGGCACGCCGGCGCTTGCCACGCGCGGGCTTCAGCACGAGGACTTCATCGAGGTCGGCAAGATCATGGCCAGCGCGCTGACGCCCGAATACGAGTCACGCGCCGGAGAGCTGGCCGGGCGCGTCGGCGCGATCGTCGAGCGCTACCCGCTTTACCAAGAGCTCGGCGCCGGGACTCCGGTCTAGCCCCATCCAAGGCGCACCGCGCGCTGGAAGGCCCGGGTGCGCTGGTGCGCGACGCCCCCGCCTGCGATGCTGTCCTGGTTCGATGGCGCATCCAACCGAGCTCGACGCTCTATACGCCTTCCTGCTTGCCGCTGCCGTGACGGCGCTGCTGACGCCGCTCACGATGCGCTTCGCCGGCGCGGTCGGCGCGATCGACGAACCGCGTGAGCGCGGCCTGTCGGAGAGTCCGACGCCGCTGCTCGGCGGACTGGCGATCTTCGCCGGCACGCTCGTCGCCGGGCTGATCTGGCTGCCGGCCGGGTTCGGCAAGGATCATCGAGCTGTGGCACGGCGTGCTGCTGGCCGCCGGCGTGATCACGCTCGTCGGCGCGCTCGACGACCGCTTCGAGATCCCGCCGCTGGTCAAGCTCGCCGGTCAGATCGTGGCGGCCGTGATCGTCGTGCACTACGGCGTCGCCGTGAAGGCGATCACGCTGCCGTTCGTCGGCACGCTGGCCTTTCCCAACGCGGGCGTGACCAACGCCGGCCCGGTGCTGACCGTGATCGGCCTGGTGGGGATGATGAACGTCGTCAACTTCTCCGATGGCGTCGACGGTCTCGCGGCGGGCGTGTGCATGATCATCGCCGCGGCGATGACCGTGATCGCCTTCGACCTCGGTCGCCAGCAGCCGGGCGTGCTCGCCGCGATCACGGCCGGCGTGGCGCTCGGCTTTCTCGTCTTCAACTTCCCGCCGGCCTCGAGCTTCATGGGCGACTGCGGCGCCAACCTGCTCGGCCTGCTGATGGGCGTGATCACGGTCGAGGCGGCCGTCAAGACGGCGGCCGTCGTGTCGTTCGTGCTGCCGCTGATCCTGCTCGCCGTGCCGTTCCTCGACACGACGTTCGTCGTGCTCAAGCGCCTGAAGTACCGCCAGCCGATCTACCGGCCCGACAGCGAGCACTTTCATCACCGGATGGCCCGGATCGGTTTCTCCAGCCGACGCACGATCGCCTACCTGTATGCCTGGACGCTGATGCTCGCCGGGCTCGCGCTGGCGTTGCGCTTCATCCCCTACTCAGACCACAAAGGTCACCTGCACACGGGCTGGACGCTCGTGCTGATCGCGCTCGGGCTGATCGCGGCGGCGGCGAGCGTCTACCTCGTCTACGTGCTCGAGATCCTCAAGTTTCGCCGGCTGGCGGCGATGCGCCTGCGCCTGCAGCGCCCGGATGCCTCAGCGACGGAGATCGAGCAGGGCGTCGTGCGCGACCTGGAAACGGGCGAAATCGATGCCGTGAGGATGGATGATGGTGTGCACCCGCCCGTGGGCGACGGGGCGAGGCGGAGTGAGCAGCCCTTCGCCGAGCGGCAGGTGGATCAGGACGGCGTACGCACAGAACAGCAGCGTGGCGGCGCGCAGCCGCCGATTGCCGCCGACGGCCGCTAGCGGTAGCGCCCAGATCGCATACCACGGCAACAGCCACGCCGTGGACAGCAGCAGGGCGAGCGTCGTCCATCCCGCCGCGACGCGCCAATTTGCACCCCGCGCTGTGCGCCACAAGGCGAGCACGAGCGCCGCCACGAACAGCGCCGCGAACACGTTGCGCCACCACTCGGGCGTGCCGGCGAGTCCGAGCAGCCGCGCCGTCTCGGCCGGGATGCTGTGCACGGCGACGAGCTGCTGCTGCTCGCCGACGGCGCTGAGAAAGCCCAGCGCGTGGCTGCCGAAGCCGATCAGGCCGATCGCGCCGAGCACGACGAGTCCGAGCGCGGCGCCCTCGAGCGTTCCTCGTCGATCGCGCGAACGCGGCGCACCGAGCAGCATGAACGGCAGCGCCAGGCCGGCGGTCACCTTCACGCCGACGCCCGCCACGAGCGTGGCCGCGCCCGTGCGAAAGCGCGGCGCGGAGCCGGCCGTGAGCGCCAGCGCGCCCGACAGCGCGAGCAGGATCAGCGTGTCGTTGTGTGCACCGCCCACGGCGAGCACGAGCAGCACGGGATTGAGCCCGACGAATGCGGCCGCCCAGCGCCGCGACTGACCCAGGCGCCCGGCGGCGCGCGCGAGGAGTGCGACGGCGCCAAGGCTCGACAGCACGGCGAGCGTCTTGAACGCCCACAGCCCCCCGGACAGCCCGAACGGCACGAAGGCGTAGCTGAGTAGCGTGAACAGCGGGCCGTAGGGGGAGTGCTGGTAGGGCCAGCCGAGGAACGCGAAGACTTCGTCGCTCGAGGCCTGCGCGGCGACATGCGTGTAGGGGTCGAGGCCGTGCAGCGCGCCGAGTCGCGCGAAGCCGATGTAGCCGAACACGTCTTGGGAGATCAGCGGCGGTCCGAGCAGCAGGATCGCGTGGGCGGTCACCACAGCGGCCGCGATCGCGCGCAGGCTGAGCGCGCGCGCGGCGAGCAGCACGAGCAGGTAGCTCGCGCACATGATCAGGCTGAGCGTCTGAAAGCCGCTCGAGCCGATGCTCAGGCCGAGGCCTTGCAGCGGCCCTGCCAGCCAGCCGATCCAACCGCCGCTGCGCGAGGGCACGTACTGCGACGGTTCCCCGGCGGCGCCTGCGGCGATCAGGAAGGTGCTCGCGACGACGCCGAGCAGCCCGACCAGCCCGAGCGCGCGCAGCAGCCCCGTCCGACGCAGCGCGTCGTCGCGGGAGGGGCGTTCGCGGTGGCGAGGGGACGACCGCGGGGCCTCGATCGGCGCACTGGACGGTGCCGGGGCGATCGGCATCGGTCCATTGTTGCGTCTAGCGCCCAGGCAGGCGTGTGGTGGGGAATGTAGAATCCATAACGCAGCCGCTGAAGCGTGCCCGGGGGCGCCGATCGGTGTACGTGTGTGCGGCACGTCAGGGCGCTGCCCCACGGCGCACTGCTTTCTACATGCGACTTCACCGCCGCAAATCGACATCGAGTCGGGCCTCAGGGCCGCGACGCGTCCTGATCCTCTCTGCCGACGTCGGCGAGGGGCATGCCGCGGCTGCCCGCGCGCTCGCCGCGCAGCTGAAGGACGCGCCGGAGCCCACCGAGGTGACCGTGATAGATGGCCTAGCCGCGATGGGCCGTGTGCTCAAACCGGTCGTCGAGGACGGCTACCGCGTGCAGCTGCGCTTCATTCCGTGGACATACACGATCGTCTACGGGCTGCTCAACCATGTTCCGCCGATCCGTGCGTTGGCCACGCGCCTGTTGCGCCTGTTCGGCTCACGGCCACTGGCGCGCGCGATCGCCGAACACGACCCCGACGTGGTCGTGTCGACCTACCCGGCCGTGACCGTCGTGCTCGCCCGGCTGCGGCGCACGGGCGAGGTCAAATGCCCGACGGTCGCCACGATCACCGATCTGACGGGCCTGTTCTTCTGGGCTCAGCCGGGGATCGACATGCACATGGTGATGTACGGCGAGTCGCTGTCCTCGGTCGAGCGCATCGCCGGGCGCGACAGCGTCCAGCTCGTCGCGCCGCTGATCTCCGAGGAGTTCCTAAAACCGCGCTGCCCGCAGCAGTCGCGACGCCAGCTCGGCCTGCCCGAGGACGGGCGCATGGTCGTCGTCTCCGGCGGCGGCTGGGGGGTGGGCGATGTGCTTGGCGCAGTCAAGGAGTTCATCCGCGTGCCCGAGGCGAGCAGCATCGTCGTGCTAGCCGGGCGCAACGAGCAGCTCGCCGAGAAGCTGCGCCGCACATTCGGCTCAGAGCCGCGTGTGCACGTATACGAGTTCACCGACAAGATGCCCGAGCTGCTCGCGGCAGCCGACGTGCTCGTGCACTCCACCGGCGGCGTGACCTGCCTGGAGGCGATGGCGGCGGGCACGCCCGTCGTCTCCTACGGCCTGCCTGTCGGCCACGCCCGCGTTAACACCCGCGCGATGGCCGCGCTCGACCTGCTGCGCCTGGCCAACGACACCAACGAGCTGCGTGAGCACGTGCGCGCGAGCTTCGCTGCGCGACCTGAACCGGCGTCTGCGGCCGAGCCGGCAGATGCTCCGGCCGGGCCAGCCGATCTTCAGTCTGTGCCGGCCGTCGCCCAGCCGGCTCCGTCCGGCCCGGGCGACCTCGTGGCGGCGGACGTCGTGCTGCAGGCGCCGCGCCGTGTGCGCCCGATTCCGCGCTGGCGCCTGCGCGCGGTCGCGCTTGCCTCGCAGCTCGTGCTCCTGCTCGGCTTCGGCATGTGGATGATGTCGACCGACGACGTGACGGCGCTGGCGAGCAAGATCCTGCACGTCCAGCCGCTCAAGCAGGTCAAGACCGACCAGCCGGATGTCGGCTTGATTCTGCATGTGCCGGCCGGCCAGGTCCCGTCGATCGCCTCGACGCTCGCCAAGCGCGGAATCCACGCCTCGTTCGCCGACGACGGCGGAGTGCCCACGACGGCGATGGTCGCGCAGATGCGCTCGCTCGGCGACGAGCTCGTGCCGGAAGTTACGGGACACTCGATCTTCCGCTGGGTGCGCACGCGTGGCGCGCTGCACGCACAGGCGCGCGCGCTCGGGCTCGGCCACCGCTTCTACTTCCTGCAGCCGCGCGGCGGGTTGACCGTGGGCCAGCTCGTGCTCGCTCGCACGGCCGGCGCGACCCCCGTGTGTGGCGAGCAGCGCCTGAGCGCCGAGGGGCCGCTGCCTCAGGGCACGACGCGGGCCGGCGACGTGCTCGTGGTCGAGCTCGACGGCTCACCCGCCTCGGTGTCGGGGCTCGAACGACTGATCTCCTGGCTGGGCTCTCGTGGGCTCGGCGCCGAGCCGCTTGACTGGCTTACGCGCTCGCCCTCCATCAGCGCGACCAACAGCTGAGAGCGCGCGAGCGCCGCGGCGCCGACGACCAGCAGCGCCAGCGAAGCGGACAACGGCACGCCTCCCCACGGCGTGTCGGCGAAACTCTCGCCGAACAGCAGCGGTGCCACGACGATCGGGATCACGGTCTGCGTGACGAACACGACCGGTGCCACCTGGATCGCAGGGCGCTCCTGCAGCGCGCTCATCTCGCTGAGCACGCCGACCCCGGAGGCGAGCGCCGTCGAGAGTCCCCACGCGATCGCCAGGCCGATGTGGCCGTTTGAGAGGTCGTCGGAGGCGAGCTTCGTGGCGATCCCGCTCCAGCCGCCGGCGAGGCCGGCGCCGACCATCGTCAGGACGGCCGGCGGGCGCGTGAGCAGGCGCATGGCGTAGGGCAACAGGCTCGCCAGGCCGAGCCCGAGCAGTACGAGCGTGATCGCCAGATTCTCCGAGCCGTGCCCGGCCGAGCGCGGCGGCGCAGCCAGCCCGGCGCCGACGACGCCCACGACGATCGCCAACGTCGCCAGGTGCTCGCTGCGCCCGGCGTGCTCGCCGAGCATGCGCTGCGCGAGGAACAGCAGCACGAGCAGGCCGGCCGCGAGCGCCGGCTGCACGACGACGAGCGGCGCGAGCAGCAGCGCCACGAGCTGTAGCGGCCAGCCGAGGATCGACAGGCCCGTGCCGAGCAGCCAGCGGGCGCGGCGGAGCAGGCGCCAGGCGAGCGCCAGGCGCAGGTGCTCGCCGTGTGGCGCCTGCTTGGCGTCCATCGCCTGCAGCGCGATCCCTAGGCTGTAGAGGGTCGACGCCGCGACGGCCGCCGCAATGCCCAGCACCAGATCGACCATGTCTGCCCACGATCATCGCAGCCCGAGTCCCCCGATCGCCCGAGCGGCGGTTGCGTTCGCGCTTGCCGTGCCCGTCACTGGCTACCTGCTACCCGGGCTCGCCGCCGCGCTGCCCGCGCTGCGCCGCCCGCTCGGCGTGGAGGACCGCACGGCCGGCGGCGAGGGCTATGCGCTGACCTTCGACGACGGCCCGCACGCGCGCGGCACACCGGCCGTGCTCGAGCTGCTCGCGGCGGCGGGCGTGCGCGCGACGTTCTTCCTCGTCGGCGAGCAGGTGCGGCGCAATCCCTCGCTCGCGCGCGAGCTCGTCGCGGCCGGGCACTTGCTCGGCGTGCACTGCGATCGTCATCGCAACCTGCTGCGCCTGACCCCGGCGCAGACACGCGGCGACATCGAGCGCGCCGAGGCCGCGATCGCCGAGACCACGGGCGTCGCCCCGTCGCTCTACCGTCCGCCCTACGGCGTGCTCAACGGCGCCGCCCTGCGACACGCGCGCGGGCGCGGCTGGCGCACGCTGCTGTGGAGCCACTGGGGGCGCGACTGGGAGCGGCGCGCCACGCCGGACTCGATCGCCGCGCGCGTGACCGAAGGCGCCGGCGAGGGCTCGGTGCTGCTGCTGCACGACGCCGATGACTACTCGGCTCCCGGCTCTTGGCAGAACACCGTCGCAGCGCTCCCGCGCGTGCTGGCGACGCTCGCCGAGCGGGAGCTTCGGCCGGTGGCGCCCTAGCCACGGCCGCGTTGTCTCTGGGGCGCCGGGTAAAATCTCTCGCTTGCCCAGCGTAGTATCGATCGACCGCGGCGGCACGCCCGCAGCGCTGAAGCCGGCAGCCCTTGGGCCGGCGCCGTCCGCCGGTGCGCCCGCGCGTGCCCACACGGCTGCGCCCGCGCGCACGCGCTGGTGGGTCGAGCTCTTGGTGATCGGCTGGCTGCTGTTCGTGTACGACGCGATCAACAACCTCGCGCCGCTGCGACTGTCGACGGCGCTCGGCAACGGACGCGGGATCCTGCGCGTCGAGCAGGTGCTGCAGATCGACCCAGAGCTCTCGCTCGACCGCTGGCTGGCATCGCACCACACGCTCGCCACGATCCTGGCGAACTACTACGACAACGCGCACTTCGTCGTGACGCTCGGCCTGCTCGGGTATCTGTGGTGGGCGCGCGCCGACCTCTATCGGCCGTTGCGCAACTCGCTCGTGCTGGTCAACGCGATCGGCTTCGTCGTCTTCTGGCGTTTTCCGGTCGCGCCGCCGCGCATGCTGGACGGCTTCACCGACGTGGTCGCCTCGACGCACGCGTTCGGCTCCTGGCATACGGGCCCGCTCGCCTCGCAGGCCAACCAGCTGGCAGCGATGCCCTCGCTGCACATGGCTTGGGCGGCCTGGTGCTCGCTTGCGCTGTGGCGAATCAGCGAGCGCCGGTGGGTGCGCGCGCTGGCGCTGCTGTACCCGTGCCTAACCGCGCTGGCGGTGCTCGCGACAGGCAACCACTTCGTGCTGGACATCGTCGGCGGCCTGCTCGCACTGGCGCTCTCCGTGCTGCTGGTTGGCTCGCCGGACCGTCTCGCGGGCAGGGTCTCGTGGTCGCCGGCGAGGCTGCTGCGGCGTATTCGCACGGCGCGGCAGCCGGCGACTTAGGATCGCTCGCGAGCGGGCCGGCGAGCGGCGAAAATCCCGCAAAACCGGCGTGGCGTATGTCACAAAGTTGTTACGAAGTCTGAGATCCTGGTACAGTGAAACCAGCTACCGCAGACTTCGCGAGGCGGCTCTGACAGAGCTTGGAGTGAGCCTCGACTTCGCTGCCGCCATGTGCGCGCGGAGTTCTTG
This sequence comes from uncultured Solirubrobacteraceae bacterium, assembly GCA_963704495.1. Classification (GTDB taxonomy): domain Bacteria; phylum Actinomycetota; class Thermoleophilia; order Solirubrobacterales; family Solirubrobacteraceae; genus Palsa-744. The sequence continues at coordinate 1,335,720 of OY969911.1, forward strand.
TCGGGTCTGTAGGGTGGCCCAACTGACATGCCAGATTTCGACGCCAACGACGATCCACTGCGCCTGAGCGGCTCCGGCAAGGACGAGCATTTGAACGTGCCGAAGCTGCGTCCGCGCTTCATGGCGCGCGCCCGCTCGCTCGCCTACGGTCAGTGCTTCGAGGCGCGCAGGCGTCGCCCGGACAGGCTTCAGCAGAGGTTCGGCACGGCGCGTTGGCGCGCGACGCACCGTTCTTGTCCTTCGGTGCGTGGGGTCGACCTGTCGGCGTCGATGGCAGTCCGGCGCAGGCGCCTGTGGACGAAGTGCCACGGACGAGCATCCGGATCGCCGAGCTGACGTGTTCACGCTGCGCTACCTCGACGTGTGCCTGGTGCTCGCGACGGCTCCGTTCGTGCTGATCGGCGGCCTGCCGCTGACGGGTTATCTGATCGGCGCCGGAGCCTGGCTGTTGACGCGCCTCGTGGCCGTCTTCCTGCAGGCGCAAGCGCGCAGTGCGGGCGACGTCAAGGTCAAGGCGGGGCTGCAGCTGTCGGGGATGATGGGCCGCGTGTGGCTCGTCGCACTCGCCGTGATCCTGGCCCGCGTGGCCGGCGGCAAAGACGACGGGATCATGGCCGCCGCGCTCGTGCTGGCCGCCTTCACGGTGTACTTCGCGATGTCCTTCGTGACCCGCGACGGTCCGACGCGGGCCGGGCCGACCGCAGCCGGTAGGGCTGCGCCTGGGAGGCCGAGCACTTCATGAGCACGAGCACGATGGGGACGGGGGGTGTGCCGCCGGCTGACACGGCCGAGCAGACGCCGCGCGGCCCGGAGTCCGGAGCAGGCGAGGCGAAGTCGCCGAAGAAGAGCGCCAAAGGCAAGCTGCTGCTCGCGCTTGGCGTGTGGATCGGCGGCGTGATCGTGCTCGTCGTGATCTACGGCTTCAAAGGCACGCGTAACACGGAGTTCCAGCCGCAGAACGAGTTCAAGCTCGACAACTGGGTCCACCTCGGCATCTTCTCGATCAACAAGGCCGTGCTGTACCTGTTGCTCGCGGGCATCGCGACGTGCGTGAGCATGATCTGGATCGCGCGGCGCATGCAGGAACGCCCGAACAAGGTGCAGGCAGCCATCGAGGCGTTGTTCGTGCTGATGCGCGACAACATCGCCGGGGGTGGGATGGAGGAGAAGCAGGCCGCCAAGTGGTTCCCGTTCATCGGCGCGCTGTTCCTGTTCATCTTCTTCTCGAACCTTGTCGGCTACATCCCGCTGCCGACCAACACGGAGCACAAGATCGACATCTTCGGCGCGCACATTCCCTCGTTCTCGCTCTATGCGGCGACCGCCAACCTCTCGATTCCGCTCGTGCTCGCGCTGGTCGTGTTCTTCTCCTACACCTACGAAGGCGTTCGCGCGAAGGGCCCGATCGGCTACCTCAAAGGCCTGATCCCGGGCGGCGTGACGGGCGGCATGGCCGTGTTCATCTTCTTCCTCGAGCTGCTCTCCAACTTCATGCGGATCCTCTCGCTGACGATTCGTCTGTTTGCGAACATCCTGGCGGGCCACCTGATCATCCTGTTCATGGCGGGAGCGCTTGCCGTGATCCTCGGCGTCGCCTGGCTGGGCTGGTTCACGATCCCGTTCGGAATCGCCCTGTTCGCGTTTGAGGTCGGGCTGGTGGCAGCCCTGCAGGCGTTCATCTTTGCCACGCTCACCGCTATCTACCTCGGCGGCGCGGTCGCCGAAGACCACTAAAGGAGCCAATAGTCGTGCACATAGCTTTGATCACCCTCCTGGCGGCGGCCGAAGAAACCGCCAAGGCCGGAAAGTCGATCGGCCTCGGCGTCGGCGGAGGCCTCGGCGCCGTCGGAGCCGGCGTCGGCATCGGCCTGATCTTCGGCAAGGCCATCGAAGCGATCACCCGTCAGCCCGAGATGCGCGACGAGATCACGCAGCTGCAGTGGCTCGGCTTCGCGCTTACCGAGGCCTGCTTCTTCTACGGGCTCGTGGCCGGCCTGTTGGCCGCGTTCATCGTCTGAGCCATGCTCGGAGCCCTCGCACAGCCAGCGGTGCTTGCCGCCTCCAAGGGCAGCTTCCTGATCAAGCCGGGCATCGGCCTGATGATCTGGACGCTGCTCGTGTTCGTCGTCACGATGGTGCTGCTCTCGCGCCTGGCCTTTCCGCGCATCTCCGAGGCGCTGGAACGGCGCAAGCGGGGCATCGAAGAATCGATCGACACGGCCGAGCGCACGCGCAAGGAGGCAGACGAGCTGCTGCACGAATACCGCGAGCGCCTGAAGGAGGCGCGCGCGCAGGCCGAAGAGATCGTGCAGCGCGCGCGCCAGGCTGCCGACTCGCATGAGCACGAGTCCAAAGAGCGTGGGCAGGAGATCCTTGCCGAAGCCACGCGCAAAGCGGAGCGCGACATCGAGGCGGCGAGCAAACGCGCGCTCGACGACATCCGCCGCGAGGTCGCCGACCTGACGGTGATGGCGACGGAGAAGGTCACGCGCAAGGTGCTCGACACCGATGACCAGAAGCGGCTCGTGCAGGAGGCGCTCTCAGAGCTCGACTTCTCCTCGATCTCGGGAGGGGCGTCGAATAACTGATGGACGAGCTCGCCGAGGTCTACGCCCGCTCGCTGTTCGAGGTCGCCCGCGAACAGGGCAAGCTGGACGAGCTGCGCGAGCAGCTTGGCCAGTTCGCCGACGCGCTCGACGCAAACCGCGAGCTGGCCGTGTTCTTCTTCTCGCCGTACTTCTCGACGAAAGAGAAGCAGGATGGCCTCGAACGGCTGCTCGACGGCGCCGATGAGACGTTCCTGAACTTCCTCAAGCTGCTGATCGAGAACCACCGCATGCCGGTTATCTTCCGCACGCGCCAGCAGTTCGAGCGCCTGTGGGAGCGCGAGAACCAGCTGCTGCCGGTGGACATCACGAGCGCGATCGAGCTCGATCAGGAGACGACGGAGAACCTCGGGCGCACGATCGGCGAGCGCGCCGGACGCAAGGTGAGGCTGGCCGCACACGTCGACCCGGACATCCTCGGCGGGATCGTGCTGAGGGTCGGCAACTCGATACTCGACGCATCAATTCGCAACCGACTGGAGCAGCTGCGCAGGCACGTTGCCCAAGGAGCCGCTTAGGAAGCCATGCAGATCAACCCTGATGAGATAACAAGCATCCTGAAGAGCCGCATCGAGGGACTCGACGGCGGGCGCGCGGAGCTGACCGAGGTCGGCACGGTCCTTTCCGTGGCCGACGGCATCGCCCGCCTGCACGGCCTGGAGAACTGCATGTCCTTCGAGCTGCTCGAGCTGCCGCACGGGGTCACCGGGCTGGCGCTCAACCTCGAGTCAGACAACGTCGGTGCGGTGCTGTTCGGCGAGTGGGAGCACGTCTCCGAGGGCGACACCGTGCGGCGCACGGGCCGCCTGCTCGACATCCCGGTCGGCGAGGGACTGTTGGGGCGCATCGTCGACCCGCTCGGGCGCCCGCTCGACGGCAAGGGCGACATCGACACCTCCGAGCGCCGGCCGGCCGAGTTCAAGGCCCCGGGCGTCGTGCAGCGTCAGCCGGTGACCGAACCGATGCAGATCGGCCTGAAGGCGATCGACGCGATGATCCCGATCGGACGCGGTCAGCGAGAGCTGATCATCGGCGACCGCCAGACGGGCAAGACGGCGATCGCGATCGACGCGATCATCAACAACAAGGACACCGGCGTGATCTCGGTGTACGTGGCGATCGGCCAGCGCATGGCGACGGTCGTGGCGCTCGCGCAGACGCTCGACGAACACGGCGCGCTGGACAACACGATCATCGTCGCCGCACCGGCTGACGAGGCGGCGCCGATCAAGTTCATGGCGCCGTACGCGGGCTGCGCGATGGGCGAGCACTTCCTCTACAACGGCAAGCACGCGCTGTGCGTGTACGACGACCTGACCAAGCACGCATACGCCTACCGGCAGATGTCGCTCTTGCTGCGCCGCCCGCCCGGCCGTGAGGCCTACCCTGGCGACGTCTTCTACCTGCACTCGAGGCTGCTCGAGCGCGCGGTCAAGCTCAACGACGACCTCGGCGGCGGCTCGCTGACGGCGCTGCCCGTGATCGAGACGCAGGCGGGCGACGTCTCGGCGTACATCCCGACGAACGTGATCTCGATCACCGACGGGCAGATCTTCCTCGAGTCGGCGCTGTTCAACTCGGGCGTGCGCCCGGCGATCAACGTCGGCATCTCGGTCTCGCGGGTCGGCGGCAACGCGCAGATCTCGCCGATGAAGAAGGTGGCCGGGCGGATCAAGCTCGAGCTCTCGCAGTTCCGCGACCTCGAGGCCTTCGCGCAGTTCGGCTCAGACCTCGACTCCGACACGCAGAAAACGCTGGCTCGCGGGCAACGCCTCGTGGCAACGCTCAACCAGCACGAGCGCGAGCCACTCGCCGTGGAGGACCAGGTCGTGCAGATCTACGCGGCCACGAACGGCTTCCTCGACCGCCTGAAGACCGAGCGCGTCGGCGAGTTCCTGACGGAGCTGATCGAACGGATGCACGCCCAGCACTCAGAGGTGCGCGAGAAGATCGCGGGCGGCGACTGGTCGGATGAGACACAGAAGGCCGTGCACGACGCGGTCGAGACGTTCGCCGGCGACTTCGGCTACGACCTCGACGAGGAGGGCCTGTCGCTCGAGGAGGACGCGCCGCTGCGCGGCGACGAGGGCGCGCGCGAGGAGGAGCCGGCGGCCGCCTAGCGCGGGCGCAAGCGAACTCGCCATGCCTTCTCAGCGAGACGTCAAGGACCGGATCTCTTCGGTCAAGAACATCCAGAAGATCACGCGTGCGATGGAGATGGTCGCCGCCGCCCGCCTGCGCCGCGCCGAGCAGCGCATCGCCGCGCTGCGCCCGTACGCGGACGCGCTGCGACGGATGACGCGCCAGGCGGCCCAGGCTGCCGGTGCGGAGGCGATGCGCCTGCCGCTGCTCTCAGAGCACGAGTCGACGCAGAACGTCGGCGTGCTGCTCGTCACGGGCGACCGCGGCCTGGCGGGAGGCTTCAACTCGCAGATCATCCGCGCCGGTGTTCGCATCTCGGCGGAGTACGCCGAGGACGGCCTGCAGACGGCTTGGTATGCGACGGGGCGCCGCGGTGTCTCCTCGTTGAGCTTCCGCGGCAACGAGCTGAGCGGCAGCTACACGGGCTTCGCCGACAAACCGGCCTACGCGGACGCGCGCTCGATCGCGGACGACCTGATCACGGGCTACGTGGACGGCAAGCTCGACCGCGTGGAGATCGTCTACAACGCCTACATCTCGCCGCTCACCCAGCAGGTCACGCGCGAGACGCTCTTGCCGCTCTCGCGCGCGACGATCGCCACGGAGGAGCCCGAGCAGGAGGAGGGGCAGGGGGGCTCGGGCGAGCCAAGCGGGCCACGCGCGCTGGTCGACTACGAGCCGGACCCCGAGGAGATCCTCAAGCGCCTGGTCCCGGATTACGTTGAGATCTCGATATACCGAGCGCTGGTGGAGTCGACGGCGGGCTTCTTCGGCGCGCAGATGACGGCGATGCGCAGCGCCTCGGACAACGCCGGCGAAATCATCACGGACTTGACGCTGCAGATGAACCGCGCCCGCCAGGCAGAGATCACGCAAGAGATCATGGAGGTGGTCGCGGGTGCCGAGGGGCTCACTTAGGGACGAACGGTGCACTGCGCGATACTGCGTCCTCGGTCGCTCGCGTGCATCCGCACGCCACGCTCCCTGCGTCCTTGTCTCGCTTGCCCACCGTCCGTCTTTGGACCGGCTGCAAAAAAAACTTCAATAATTAATTCTTAAGAGATAAAAGAGGAGAAGCGAAACGCGATGGAGGCCAGTACCGCAGCGCCACAGAGCACCAACGGCAGCTCCGAGGAGAAGCGCAACCTCGGGCGCATCGAGGAGATCCAGGGCGTCGTGATCGAGGCCGTCTTCCCCGACCGCCTGCCCGAGATCAACCACGCGATCACGGTCGCCCGCACGGCGGCCAACCGCGAGGAGGAGGCCGTGGGGATCAGCGCCGGCGCCGAGGAGGAGGTGCTCGTGTGCGAGGTCCAGCAGCACCTCGGCGATGACCGTGTGCGCGCGGTCGCGATGGACACGACCGACGGTCTGGCCCGCGGCCTCGAGGTGCTCGACACGGGCGCGCCGATCACGGTGCCCGTCGGCGAGGCTACGCTCGGGCGCATCTTCAACCTGCTCGGTGAGCCGATCGACCTCGGCGAGTCGCTGCCGGCGGACACCCCGCGCCGCGCGATCCACCAGGAAGCGCCGCGCGTCGAGGACCTCACGCCGACGACCGAGATGTTCGAGACCGGCATCAAGGTGATCGACCTGCTCGCGCCTTACGCCAAGGGCGGCAAGGTCGGCCTGTTCGGCGGCGCCGGCGTCGGCAAGACGGTGCTGATCCAGGAGCTGATCCACAACCTCGCCAAGGAGCACGGCGGGCTGTCGGCCTTCTGCGGCGTCGGCGAGCGCTCGCGCGAGGGCAACGACCTGTGGCTGGAGATGAAGGAGTCGGGCGTGCTCGACAAGACGATGCTCGTATTCGGGCAGATGAACGAGCCCCCCGGAGCGCGCATGCGCGTCGCCCTTTCGGGCCTGACGATGGCCGAATACTTCCGCGACCAGGGCCAGGACGTGCTGCTGTTCGTCGACAACATCTTCCGCTTCGTGCAGGCCGGCTCCGAGGTCTCGGCGCTGCTCGGGCGGATGCCCTCGCAGGTCGGCTACCAGCCGACGCTCGAGACCGAGATCGGCCAGCTGCAGGAGCGCATCACCTCGACCAAGAGCGGCTCCGTGACGTCGATTCAGGCGATCTACGTGCCTGCCGACGACTACACCGACCCGGCGCCTGCCTCGGTCTTCGCGCACCTCAACGCGACCACCGCGCTGTCGCGCTCGATCTCCGAAAAAGGGATCTACCCGGCGGTGGACCCGCTCGACTCGACCTCGACGATCCTCAAGGCCGACATCCTCGGCGAGGACCACTTCCGCGTGGCCAACGAAGTCAAGGAGATCCTGCAGCGCTACAAGGAGCTGCAGGACATCATCGCGATCCTCGGCATCGACGAGCTCTCCGACGAGGACAAGCTGACAGTGCAGCGCGCGCGCAAGATCGAGCGCTTCCTCTCGCAGCCGTTCTTCGTCGCCGAACAGTTCACCGGCACCCCCGGCGCCTACGTGCCGATCGCTGAAACGATCCGCGGCTTTGAAGAGATCATCGAGGGCAAGCACGACGACGTGCCCGAGAGCGCCTTCTTCCTCAAGGGCACGATCGAGCAAGTGGTCGAGGCGGCCAAGACCAAATAATGGCCCGCACCAAGTTCCCCGTCGAAGTGCTGACGCCCGAGGGCGAGGTGTTCAGCGAGGAGATCGAGATGCTCTCCACGCGCACCGCCGTCGGCTCGATCGGCGTGCTCGCCAACCACGAGCCGGTGCTCGCGATGCTCGAACCGACCGAGCTACGGCTGTATCGCTCCGACTCGGAGATCGTGCGCTTCGCGCAGGCCGAGGGATACCTGCAGTTCTCCGAGAACCGCGCGCTGGTGCTCGTCGAGGAGGCGATCTCGCCCGACGCGCTCGACCGCTCCACGTACGAGACGCGCCTGAAAGAAGCCCACGAGGCTGCCGAGCGGGCCGAGGAGGGCACCGAGCAGCAGGCTCGCGCGCTGCGCGACATCCGCCGCTACGAGGCCTTTCTCGCCGTCGGGCAGTCGTAGGTAGCTGCGCCTGAGCCCTCGCGCCACGGCGCATGGAGCACCCGGTGTTTCGGCTGAGCTGACGTCGCGGGCACCTGACCAGGTCGACCAGGTCTGATATTCTGCCGGCATGGCTGAGACAGTCACTGTCACCGAGGCAAAAACCCAGCTCTCGCAGCTGATCGAGCGCGCTGCCAACGGCGAGGAGATCGTGATTCGCCGGGGCAAAGCCCCGATCGCCAAGCTCGTGGGCTATTCCGAGAAGCCTGCGCGCCGCAAACTCGGCGATCTGCGTGGGCAGATCTGGATAAGCGACGATTTCGACGAGCCCGACGAGGAGATGGAGCGCATGTTCGGAATGCGCGATTGACGGGGCTGCTGATCGACGCGCACGTGCTGCTCTGGGCGCTCGCCGAGCCACGTCGGCTGTCGCGCCGGGTTCATGATGACCTGAGCGCAGGGGTGATCCCGGCGTTCGTGAGCTCTGCGAGCATCTGGGAGATCGAGATCAAGCGCGCGCTCGGCAAGCTCAAGGCGCCTGTCGATCTGCTCGATGCGGTGGCCGCCGCGCGGTTTGCGCCTTTGCAGATCACGTTCGCGCACGCGAGTATCGCGGGTGCGTTGCCGCGCCGCCACGGCGATCCCTTCGATCGGATGCTGGTCGCTCAGGCGAAATGCGAGGACCTGACGATCGTCACGCGCGATCCGGAGATCGCCGCCTACGACGTGCCGGTGCTCTGGTAACGCCCGCCCCGCTAGCCTTCCGTGCCGATGAGCTCAGAGCGCGCCCCGATAGGAGTGATCGGCACCGGCTACGTCGGCCTGGTGACGGCTGCCGGTTTTGCCGAGCTCGGCAGCGAGGTCTGGTGCGTGGACATCGACGTCGCCAAGATCGAGCGCCTGCGCGCCGGCGAGGTGCCGATCTACGAGCCCGGGCTGGAGGAGCTGCTGGCGAAGAACGCCGAGCGGCTGCACTTCTCCACAAACCTCGCTGACGCGCTCGAGCACGCGCGCCTTTTGTTCGTCGCCGTCGGCACACCGCCGACGTACTCCGGCGACGCCGATCTCTCAGCCGTCAACGCCGTGATCGATGCGATTCCCGCCTCCGAAGACCACGCGCTGGTGATGAAGTCGACCGTCCCGTCCGGCACGGGCGTCGCCGTCAAGCGCATGTTCGACGAGCAGGGCAAGGGCGGGCTCGCCTACGTCTCCTGCCCAGAGTTCCTCAAGGAGGGCTCTGCGATTAAGGACTTCCTGAACCCCGATCGCGTCGTCGTCGGCGACGTCGGCGACTGGGCCGGCGACGCAGTGGTCGAGCTCTATGCGCCGCTCGATGCTCCGCTCGTGCGCACCGATATCGCGAGCGCCGAGATGGTCAAGCTTGCCTCAAACGCTTTCCTGGCTACGAAGATCTCGTTCATCAACGAGATCGCCAACGTCTGCGAGGAGACTGGCGCCGACGTCGTCGAGGTCGCACGCGGGATGGGATTGGACGACCGTATCGGCCCGAAGTTCCTGCAGGCCGGTATCGGCTTCGGCGGCAGCTGCTTCCCCAAGGACGTCGATGCGCTCAAGCAGCTCGCCGGCAACTCGGGCTATCACTTCCAGCTCCTGACCTCGGTGATCGAGGTCAACGAACTGCAGAAGCGCCGCGTGATCGGCAAGCTGCAGAAGCACCTCGGTGGGCTCGTCGGCAAGCGCGTGGCGCTGTTCGGCCTGGCCTTCAAGCCGAACACGGACGACATGCGCGAGGCCTCCTCGCTCGTGCTCTCCGCTCGGCTGAACGCAGACGGCGCGGCCGTCACCGCCTACGATCCGGTCGCCGAGGAGCAGGCTCGCAGGCTCGTCACCGGCATCTCCTTCGCAGCTTCACCGCTGGAGGCGGCCGCTGACGCGGATGCGGTCGTGCTCGTGACCGAGTGGCCTGAGTTCCTGGAGCTCAACTGGGGTGAGGTCGCACAGACGATGAAGGGCAACCTCGTGATCGACGGGCGCAACGCGCTCGAGCCGGCAGCCGTGCACGCCGCCGGGCTCACTTACGAGGGCGTCGGCAGGGGAACCCTCTGATGCAGGCCGTGATCCTCGTCGGCGGGGAGGGCACGCGGCTGCGGCCGCTGACCTCGACCGTGCCCAAGCCGGTCGTGCCGCTCGTCGATCGCCCGTTCATCGCGTTCATGCTCGACTGGCTCGTCACGCACGGGATCGACGACGTGATCATGTCCTGCGGCTTTCTCGCAACGAGCGTGCGCAACGTGCTCGGCGACGGCTCGGCCCACGGTGTGCGGCTGCGCTTCGTCGAGGAGCCCGACCCGCGCGGCACGGCCGGCGCGTTGAAGTTCGCGGAGTCAATGCTCGACGAGCGCTTCCTGATGCTCAACGGCGACGTGCTCACCGACATCGACCTGACCGCGCAGATCGCACAGCACGAGCAGAGCGGGGCGAAGGCGACGCTCGCGCTCGTGCCGGTCGCCGACCCGAGCGCCTATGGGCTCGTGCACCTGAACGACGACCGTTCCGTGCGCGACTTCGTCGAGAAGCCGAGCCCGGACGCGATCGACACGAACCTGATCAGTGCCGGCGCCTATGTGCTGCAGCGCGAGATCCTCGATCTCGTCCCGGCCGACCGCAACGTCTCGATCGAGCGCGAGGTCTGGCCGCGGCTGATCGGCAACGGCCTGTACGGCTTCCCGGCGGAGAGCTACTGGCTCGACATCGGCACCCCAGAGCGCTACCTGCAGGGCACGTTCGACATCATCGAGGGCAACGTGAAGACGGCCGTCGGCGAGCGCCTGGGCTCGGACTGGCTGGCGATCGACCCCGGCGCGCAGGCGCGTGGCCGCGTGATCCCGCCGGCCGTGCTCGAGCGCGGCGTGACCGTCGCTCAGAGCGCCCAGGTGGGCAGCCTCGTCGTGCTCGGCGAAGACGTCTCGGTCGGCGCGGGTGCGACCGTCGAGCGCTCGGTGATCCTCAAGGGGGCCGAGATCGGCGAGGGCGCGACGCTGCGCGACTGCATCGTCGCCGCGGGATGTCGAATCGGTGCACGCACCAGTATCGGTGGCGGCGCCGTGCTCGGAGAGGGTGTGACCGTGGGGGCGGATAACGTGATCGCCCACGGGGCGCGTATCTTCCCGGGTGTGACCTTGCCCGACGGCGCGATCAAGTTCTAACGAGGAGGCGAGTAGATGAGCGAAGGCGCCCCCAGCGCCACACCGACGGCGGGGAAGCTCTCGCGCGAGGAGATCGCTCGCGTGGACAGCTCCGGCCAACTCGACGATGTGCTCGGCCTGCCTGAGCACCTGCGCGACGCGCTGTGGCGCGTGGAGTCGGCGATCATGCAGGACTTCGACACCTCCGCGGGCCTCGTCGTCGCCGGCATGGGCGGCTCGGCGATCGGCGGCGCGCTGGCGCGGGCCGCGCTCTCCGACCACGCCACGCGTCCGATCTTCGTCACGCGCGCATACGGGCTGCCGCCGTGGACGACGCCCGACACGATGGTGCTGTGCGCGAGCTACTCGGGCGACACCGAGGAGACGCTCGCCTGCTACGAGTCCGCCGGGGCGCTCGGCGCCAGGCGGATCGTGACGACGACCGGCGGTCGCCTGGCTGAGATGGCGCGCGCCGACGGCGTGCCCGTGATCCCGATCCCCGGCGGCTTTCAGCCGCGCGCAGCCGTCGCCTATATGACGGTGGCCGCACTCGAGGTGGCCGCGCTGTGCGGCGCCGGCCCGCGCCTGACCTCGGAGATCGACGTGGCCGCCTCTCACTCAGAGCATCTCGTCGCCGAGTGGGGGCCCGACGCGCCTGAGGACTCGCTGGCAAAGGAAGTCGCGCGCGGTCTGCTCGGCACGACGCCGGTGATCGCCGGAGCGGGCTTGACGACGCCGATTGCCTACCGCTGGAAGACGCAGATCAACGAGAACGCCAAGCAGCCCGCCTTCTGGCATGAACTGCCGGAGCTCGACCACAACGAGATCGCCGGCTGGGAGGGCGCCAACGACGTGGGGCGCTTCGCCGCGGTGTTCCTCGACGACTCCGACGCTCATCCGCGCGTGAAGGAGCGGATGGACCTGACCGAGCAGTCGATCGCCGCCAACGCCGTCGCCAGTTTTCGTCTGGAAACACGCGGTGAAACGACGATCGAGCGCGTCATCTCGCTCGTCCTGCTCGGCGACCTCGTGTCGATCTACCTGGCAGTCCTGCGCGGCGTCGATCCGGGGCCGGTGAAGGTGATCGACGAGTTGAAGGCAGCACTCGAGCAGCGCTGAGCTCGTTTTCGGCGCTGTTGGCCCGGTCTGAATCGGCTGAGATCGCCAAGGACGTGTGATAAGTTCGTGCTCGGCCGAGGAGCGCTGCGACGGGCACGATCCGCCACGCTCGGCCGTCCTCTGCAGCAAGGGCGCTCACCTGACAGACAGGAGGCTTCCTCATGTCCTCGATGACCCCCACCGCCGTTGCCACGGAGACCGACTTCAAGGTCGCCGACCTCTCGCTTGCCGAGTTCGGTCGCAAGGAGATCGTGCTCGCCGAGCACGAGATGCCCGGGCTGATGTCGATCCGTGCCGAGTACGCCGACGCGCAGCCGCTGAAGGGCGCGCGCATCACCGGCTCGCTGCACATGACGATCCAGACGGCTGTGCTGATCGAGACGCTCACGGCGCTTGGCGCCGAGCTGCGCTGGTGCAGTTGCAACATCTTCTCCACGCAGGATCACGCCGCGGCGGCTGTCGCGGTCGGCCCTGAAGGGACGCCCGAGGATCCGCAGGGCGTTCCCGTGTTCGCATGGAAGGGCGAGACGCTCGAGCAGTACTGGTGGTGCACCGAGCAGGTGCTGAACTGGCCCGAGGGCGAGGATGGCTCGGTCGGGCCGAACATGATCCTCGACGACGGCGGCGACGCGACGCTGCTCGTGCACAAGGGCACCGAGTACGAGAAGGCCGGCGCGGTGCCCGACCCCTCGACCGCCGAGTCCGAGGAGCACGAGGTGATCCTCAACACGCTCACGCGCTCACTCGCGGAGGACCCGCAGCGCTGGACGCGGATCGGCGAGGGGATCAAAGGCGTGACCGAGGAGACGACGACCGGCGTGCACCGTCTGTACGAGATGGTCGAGTCCGGCGAGCTGCTGTTCCCGGCGATCAACGTCAACGACTCGGTGACGAAGTCGAAGTTCGACAACCTCTACGGCTGCCGCCACTCGCTGATCGACGGGATCAACCGCGCGACAGACGTGATGATCGGCGGCAAGGTCGCCGTCGTGTGCGGCTTCGGCGACGTCGGCAAGGGCTGCGCCGAATCGCTGCGCGGCCAGGGTGCGCGCGTAATCATCACCGAGATCGACCCGATCTGCGCGCTGCAGGCCTCGATGCAGGGCTATGAGGTCAAAACGCTCGACGAAGTGCTCGACACCGCTGACATCTTCATCACCACAACCGGCAACAAGGACATCATCACGGCCGCGCAGATGGAGCGCATGAAGCACCAGGCGATCGTCGGCAACATCGGCCACTTCGACAATGAGATCGACATCTCCGGCCTCTCACGCGTGGCGGGCATCGAGCGCGTGAACATCAAGCCGCAGGTCGACAAGTGGGTCTTCCCGGACGGCCACGCGATCATCATGCTCTCCGAGGGGCGCCTGCTGAACCTGGGCAACGCCACCGGGCATCCGAGCTTCGTGATCAGCAACTCGTTCTCCAACCAGACGATCGCCCAGATCGAGCTGTTCTCCAAGAACGACGAGTACGAGAAGAAGGTCTACGTGCTGCCCAAGCACCTCGACGAGAAGGTTGCCCGGCTGCACCTCGACGCACTCGGCGTGAAGCTGACCAAGCTGAGCTCCGAGCAGGCGGCCTACATCGGCGTTCCCGTCGAGGGCCCGTACAAGCCGGACCACTACAGGTACTAGACGAGTGGACAGGGCGGGCGCAGTCTGATGAGGGCCATGGTGCTGGCGGCTGGTCTTGGGACCCGGCTGCGCCCGCTCACGTACGAGATCACGAAGCCGATGGTGCCGGTGCTCGACCGGCCGGTGATGGAGCACATCCTCGATCTGATCGACCGGCACGACTTCGACGGGACGATCGCGAACTTGCACTACTTCCCGGACACGATCCGTGAGTACTTCGGTGAGCGCATCTCCTACAGCTTCGAGCAGGATTTGTTGGGTACGGCCGGCGGCGTGCGCGCGTGCGCGGAGTTCTTCGGCGAGGAGCCGTTCCTGGTGATCTCGGGCGACGCGCTGACCGACATCGACCTGAGCGCGTTTGCGGCACGCCATCGCGAGGCCGGCGGGATCGCCACGCTGGCGGTCAAGCGCGTGGCGGACACGCGCGAGTACGGGGTCGTCCTGCATGACGACGACGGGCGCATCACGGGCTTTCAGGAGAAGCCGGCGCCCGACGAGGCGCTCTCGGACCTCGGCAACTGCGGCATCTACATGTTCGACCCGCGCATCTTCGACTACTTCCCCGACACGCCGTTCGTCGACTGGGCCAAAGACGTCTACCCGGCGCTGCTGGAGAACGACGTGCCCTTCTTCATCCACGAGCTGAACGAGTACTGGAACGATGTCGGCTCGCTGGCCGAGCTGCGCCAGGGCACATTCGACGCCCTGCAGGGCAAGCTGCACCTGGAGATGCAGGGCGAGGAGCTGCGGCCGGGGGTGACCGTCGTCGGCGGGTCGCCGCTGCGCGATGACACCGAGGTCGAAGGCGCCGTGTGGATCGGGCGCGACGTGCAGATTGGCGCCGGCGTGCGCCTGATGGGGCCGATCGTGCTCGGCGACGGGGCGAAGGTCGGCGATGGCGCGCAACTGCGCGAGAGCATCGTCTTCCCGGGCACCGAGCTCGCCGCCGGATCGATCTTGATCGGCGCGATCGCCGGTCACGGCGGCATCCTGCAGAGCCTGCACAGCCGCGCCTAAGCTCGCTCAGCGCAGGCCCAGATCGCCGCTTAACACGAAAGGGCCCGCTGCAGCGAGCCCCTTCGCGGAAAGTGAGTCATGTGACAGTTGTCAGCATAGCAAGCGGACACGCGGCTTGTCCAGAGCTTGGCGCACGGCGCGGTTAGGCTGGGATCAGACGGCTTCGTAGCGCTCGCGCCGCTCCTGCTCGCGCTCTGACTCGGCGAGCGCGCGCACGAACAGCACGACGAGCGCCAGGCCCATCACAAGTGACTGCTCGACGGCCATCACGATCCCGGCGATCGACTGGTCGTCGTGCGCGGAGAGGCCCCAGACGCGGGCGTGGTGGACGTAGTATGCGTACAGCGCGGTCGGGGCAAACGCCAGTCCCATGCCGAGCGCGCCGACGAACAGCTTGGTCGAGCCCATGTAGGCGATCGGGCCGAGGCCGGCCAGGCGCAGGCGCGCGCGGATCGGCGAGAGCAGGTGCCACCAGTAGAGCGAGCCGGCGATCAGGAAGCTGAGGTGCTCGAGCACGTGCACGAGCGGGTGGCGCAGCGCCACGTCGTAGGCGGCCGGGATGTGCCATGCCCAGATCACGGTGATGTAGAGGACGACGGCGAAGGCCGGGCTCGCGAGCTCGCCGGCGCGGCGCTCGAAGTCGTGGATCGCGCGTGTGATCGGGCGCAGGATCACCTTCGTGAAGCCGAGGATCGCGAGGATCGGGACTGCGTCGAGCAGCAGCACGTGCTGGATCATGTGCATCAAGAAGAGCTGGTCGGCGAGCTCGTCGATCGGCGAGACGAGCGCGGCGAGCGTGCACAGCAGCGCGCCGAGGAAGCAGCCCAGGCGCCACACGGGGGCATCGGCGGCGGGGCGCGGCGAATCGCCGCTGCGCACGTGCCACCAACGGCGCCCGTAGACGCCGCCGGCGATCGCGACTCCGATCAGCGCGCTCGGTTCGAGCGTCCAGGACAGATTCGCCGCGGCGGCCGGCATCGCGCTCACGGGCGAATTGTCTCACCGCTGGTGCGGCCCGGTGGTGCTCGCCGGCATCGAGCCGGCGCTCAGCTTGTCGATCGGATGTGGACGAACGGTCGAGATCGGGTATGGCGATGGACATCCGCCAGATGCGGGCGTAGCATCTTGGACAAGCGCTAGACAACAGCCGACCAAAGGAGCCTGTGATGCAGATAGACATCAAGGGTCGAAATGTTCCGGTCACCGACGAGATCCGCACGCACGCGACTCGACGCCTGGACAAGGTCGCGCGGCAGGTCTCTGAGCTCGCGCGCGTGGAGATCGAGATCTTCAAGGAGCCCAACCCGCGGGTTGCCGACTGCCACGTAGCCGAGGCGACGCTCTACCTGAAGGGCGTCACGCTGCGTGCTCGCGACAGCTCGCCGGAGATGCTCCACTCGCTCAACCTGATGCTCGACGAGCTGGCTCGCCAGGTCAAGCGCCACCGCGACAAACGCCGCCACCGGCGCGAGGCTCGCGTGGCCGCCGCCAACCGTCGCTCGGCAGCCGAGGCGGCGGCGCAGATGTTCGGCCAGCCTGCCTCTCAGCCTGCCTCTCAGCCGGGCATCTGAGCTGCCCCCAGCCGTGGCGGCGGCTTCGGCGTGCCGGTTTTGATCAGCGACAGAGACAGGCGCATGGGGCGGTAGCTGCGACGCGCCGGCTAGGGGTTGCCGGTGCGCGCACGGAAGCTATCCTTGGCCCATGCCATCCCTGCTCGATCGCGCGCTGAACGTCGGCGAGGCGAAGAAGTACAAGGAATACCAGAAGCGCGTTGCGCTGATCAACGCCTTCGAGCCCGAGCTCGAACACGACTCAGACGCCGAGCTGCGCGAGCGGATGGACGCGCTGCGCGAGCGTGCGGCCGACGGCGAGTCGCTCGACGCGCTGCTGCCGGAGTGCTTCGCGATCGTCCGCGAGACGGGCAAGCGCGCGATGCAGATGCGCCATTTCGACGTGCAGTTGGTCGGTGCGATGGCGCTCAACGACGGGCAGATCGCCGAGATGAAGACCGGCGAGGGCAAGACGCTGACGGCGACACTCGCCGTCGTGCTCAACTCGCTCGCGGTGCGTGACGATAGGGCGGAGGGCGAGCAGCCACAGCGCAAGGGCGTGCACGTGGTGACGGTCAACGACTACCTGGCCAGACGTGACGCCGAATGGATGAGCCCGATCTACGACGCGCTTGGCGTGAGCGTCGGCGTGCTGGAGAACATGCAGCAGCCCGACCAGAAGCACGCCGCCTATGCGTGCGACGTCGTGTACGGCACGAACTCGGAGTTCGGCTTCGACTACCTGCGCGACAACATGGCCACGGACCTCTCCGAAAAGACCCAGCGTGGGCACCCGTTCGCGATCGTGGACGAGGTCGACAACATCCTGATCGACGAGGCGCGCACGCCGCTGATCATCTCGGGCGCGCCCGAACAGGCGGCCGACCTGTACGTGAAGTTCGCGCGCCTGGCGCCGCAGATGACCGCGGGCAAGACCCCCGAGGGGATGGATCCGCGCTCGAAGAAGTCGTTTGTCGCGGACTTCGACTTCGAGATCGACGAGAAGCAGAAAACGGTCGCGATCACCGAGCTGGGCGTCGCCAAGGCCGAGAAATTCCTGCGCATCGATCACCTTTACCGGGCCGAGAACGGCCACCTCGTCAACCATCTGATCCAGGCGCTGCGCGCCGAGGCGCTGTACAGGCGCGACGTCGACTACGCGGTGATCGACGGTGAGGTGAAGATCATCGACGAGTTCACCGGTCGCATCCTCGATGGGCGCCGCTGGTCGGAGGGCCTGCATCAGGCGGTCGAGGCCAAGGAGAGCGTCTCGATTCAGGAGGAGAACCAGACGCTCGCAACGATCACCTATCAGAACTTCTTTCGCCTCTACGAGAAGCTCTCGGGCATGACCGGCACGGCGCTGACCGAGGCGACGGAGTTCATGAAGATCTACGAGCTGCCGGTCGTGCAGGTGCCGACGAACATGGAGATGGTCCGCAACGACCGCAACGATCAGATCTACAAGACCAAGGAGGGCAAGTGGAACGCCGTGGTCAAAGAGATCGCGGCGCGACACGAGAATGGGCAGCCGGTGCTGGTGGGCACGATCTCGGTCGAGGTCTCCGAGCTGCTGGGCGAGCGCCTGACCAAGCACGGGATCAAGCACACGGTGCTGAACGCCAAGCCCGAGCACGCCGAGCGCGAGGCGGAGATCGTCGCCGAGGCCGGCCAGCCGGGTGCGGTCACGATTGCGACGAACATGGCCGGGCGTGGCGTCGACATCAAGCTTGGCGGCAATCCCGAACATCTTGTGCGCCTCGAGCTCGCACGCCAGGGCATCGAGCCGGACGCTGAGGACTACGAGCAGCGCACGAGCGATGAGCTCCCGGCGATCGAGGAGAAAGTGGAGGAGGACCGCCAGCACGTGATGGCCGCGGGCGGACTGTTCATCTGTGGCACCGAGCGTCACGAGTCGCGACGCATCGACAACCAGCTGCGCGGTCGCGCCGGGCGCCAGGGCGACCCGGGCGAGAGTCGCTTCTTCCTTTCCGCCGAGGACGATCTCGTGCGGCTGTTCGCGGGCGATCGCATCTACCGCATCCTCGACAAACTAGGCGGTGTCGACGAGGAGGGCAACGAGGAACCGATCGAGGCGGGCATGCTCTCCAAGCAGATCGAGAAAGCCCAGAAGAAGGTCGAGGAACAGAACTTCCTGATCCGTAAGCGCGTGCTCGAGTACGACGACGTGATGAACGAGCAGCGCCGCGTGATCTACGCCTACCGCGACGAGGTGCTCGAAGGCAAGAGCATCGGCGAGGAGGCCCGCCGCGAGGTCGCCAACGTGATCGAGCGCACGATCGACCAGTACACGCCGGGCGACTTCATGGAGGACTGGGACCTCGACGGCCTGTTCACCGCGCTCGGTCAATTTTTCCCGCTGGATCTCGGCGAGGAGGACCTCGACCCCGAGCGCGTCGATCGCGTCGTGCTGACCGATCGCATCACGGAGATGGCGATGGAGCGCTACGAGGCGCGCGAGCAGGCGCTCGGTGAGGAGCTGATGGGCGCGCTGGAGCGCTTCCTGCTGCTGCAGATCATCGACGAACGCTGGCGCGAGCACCTGTTCGACATGGACTACCTGCGCGAGGGCATCCACCTGCGCGGCTTTGCCCAGATCGACCCGCTGGTCGCCTACAAGAACGAGGCCTTCACGCTGTTCGGTGACCTGATGAACAGCGTCTGGACCGACTACGCACGGATGATCTTCAACGTCGAAGTCAACGTCGAGGGTGAGAACGGCGGTGGTGCTCCCGCGCCGAGCTTCGCCGCCGCCGGCAGCTCGACGCGCGCCGGGCGCGTCTCATACTCGGGCGGCGAAAGCGCCGTCGGCGCGGGTGCGCTGGCTGCCGCGGCAGCGGCCGCCGGGGGGGCGCAGGGCGGCTTCGGCGAAATCGACGCCGATCAAGAAGCGATGCCGGTCGTCGAGCAGCGCGTGGTCGACGACGAGCACCAGGTCGGACGCAACGACCCGTGCTGGTGCGGGAGTGGCAGGAAGTTCAAGAAGTGCCACGGCGCGTAGGCGCGAGCAGCGCGGCGGCGAGCATGCTCGCGATCCACTTGCCGTATTGCTGCAGGCTCCAGCCGCGCTCCTCCACGAGTAGCTCGTAGAGCTCCGCGCTGTTCATCGTCCACAGGATGTCGCGCGTTTGCTCGACGCTGAGGTCGCGCCGAAGGGCTCGGCGAGACTGCAGCAGCTCGGCGAACCTCTGCATCGCTTCAAGGCGGTCCTGCTTGTGCTGCTCGTAAGCCTCGCCAAGACGACGATCGGCGGCGGCTCCCTCGCGTAGGAGCCTCACGATCGGCGCGAGCTTCGGTTGGATCTCGCCGAGCAGGCGTCCGTAGAGCTCCAGCTGCGCTCGGGGGAGAGGCTCGGCAATCACGGCCTTGATCGCGTCGCTTTGCTCGAACGGGGGCGCGTCATCTTCTCCTCGCAGTGCCTCTCGGAGCAACGCTTGCACGAGCCCCGCCTTGCTGCCCCAGGTGCCGTACAGGGTCTCTACGGACACCCCAGCGCTTGCAGCGATCGCGGCCATCGTGGTGCCGGCATAGCCGCTGGCGAGGAACGACGATCGCGCCTCGGAGAGGATCTCCTTGCGGCTCGCGCGAGCGCGCTCACGTCGTCGTGAGGAGTCGTAGGGGCGAGCGACGGGGTCGTCTCCGGACATCGGGTGAGCTATTCTATATTCATTACAGATTACATTGAACTAATTAGCCGGCGACCGCAGATGGTGCGTCCAGTGCTGGGAGATGAAGCCGATGGCCACACGCCCTGAGACAGAGGAAACTCCCCTCGACTACTACGACGGTCCAGAGTTGACCGACACGATCTTCGATGCCTTGAGCGAAGCGGGCCTGGACACGGAGCGATTGGACCTTGACGAGCTCGCATCGCTCGACGAGTTCCACGCGCTCGGTCGCGCTGCGACGCTGGCGCTCGCGGAGCTCAGCGAGATTCGTGCCGGCGAGGCTGTGCTCGACGTGGGGGCCGGCATCGGCGGGCCCGCGCGCGTGCTTGCAGATCGCTACGGCGCGCTCGTGACGGCGCTCGACGGGAGCGCACGGTTCTGCCGCGCCGGCGAGCGGCTCTGTGCTGCGACGGGACTCGAAGATCGTGTCGAGGTCGTGTGCGCGGATGCGCTCTCACTGCCGTTCGAGGATGAAAGCTTCGATGTCGTGTGGACGCAGGCGGTGTTGCAGAACATCAGGGACAAGCCAGCGCTTCTGGCCGAGTTGCGACGCGTGCTGCGAGCGGGCGGGCGCTGGGCCCTGTTCGAGGTGCTCAGCGGCCCCGGCGGTCCCGTGCATTTCCCGGTGCCATGGGGAGATGGCCCGCGCGAGAGCTTCCTGGTGGCAGGGCCGCACCTGCGGAGGATGGCCGAAGCCGCCGGGTTCGCGCCGCTGCTCTGGAATCAGGGAGAGGACACGCTGGGCTCGATCGCGAGCGCTGCGCGCGGCATGCCGGCTCCGAGCGACGATGGCGGGCTCGGCCTGCACCTGCTCATGCCCGAGTTCGAGGCGCGTATGGCGGGGCTCGCAAGGAACGTTGGTGAGCGGCGGATCGAGCTCGTGCAAGCCGTCTCGGTGGCGCAATGAGCGTTCGCGGATTGTTCGAGACGCACCTGACGGTCGCTGACATGCCGCGCTCAGTCGAGTTCTACCGGGACGTGGTGGGGCTGCCGGTGGCGCTCGAGCTGCCCGAGCGGGGTGCGACGTTCCATTGGATCGGCCGGCCTGGACAGTCGATGCTCGGCCTCTGGTCGATCGGCTCGGCGCCCATGAACATGCAGTTGCACATCGCCTTCGAGATGTCGCTCGAGGACGTGCTGCAGGCGCCGGGGCGGCTCAGGGGCGATGGCGTCGAGCCGCTCAGCTTCTTCGGCGAGCCGGCCGACGAACCGAGCTACATCGGCTGGATGCCTGCCGCGGCGGTGTACTTTCGCGACCCGTCGGGGCACATGCTCGAGTACCTGGCAATGCTCGATGAGCAGCCTCGTCCCGGGCTCGGCGTCGTGCAGTGGGCCGAGCGCGGCGTGCCCGCGTCGGCTTAGCCTGCCGGTAGCCCCCAGGGAGCGTCGATCGCGATGCGCCAGCCGTCGGGGCTGCGCGTATAGACGACGACGGAGCTGCTGCGCTGCGCGAAGGGCTCGCTGTCGCCGTTGGTTCCGTTCAGCGTGAGTGCGCCGACGACAGTTGCCACGTCGCCGGCTACGAACACGTTGGACACGTCGATCTCGAGCCGCACGCCATTGTCGACGAGCGCCTGCAGCGCGGCTGCAACGGCCGGCTTGCCGCGAACGGTCTCGCCGTCGGGCCGGACGATCGTGGCATCGTCGATCCACAGCGCGACGGCCGCCTGCACGTCGCCGGCGCCGATCGCCGCGGCAAAGGCCTCGGCCAGCTCCTGTGGAGTGTCGCAGGGCACGGGCGCGAGCATATTGACGTGCCCTCCCGGCGGCGTTGATAGCGTGGAGGCGTGGCCAGCACTGCTCCCAGCGAGTCGACTCCTGAGCGCCTGACCTCAGTCCGAGAGCAGATGAAGCTGCTCTCGGACTATCTTTGACCCGACTGCGTTGGGCGAGCGCGTGGCGGCGCTCGAGGCGGAGATGGGCGCGGCCGGCTTCTGGGGCGACTCTGAGCGCGCGGCCGCGGTGTCGGGCGAGCATGCGCGTGCGAGCAGGCGCCTGGAGCAATTCGACAAGCTGAAGGACGACGTCGATGACCTCGACGCGCTGGTGGAGATGGCAGTCGAGGAGGAGTCGCTGCAGGCGGAGGTCGACGAGCAGATCGCCTCGGTCGAGGTGCGGCTGGCCGAGCTCGAGGAGCAGCGGCTGTTCTCGGGCGAGTACGACGCAGGCGATGCACTGGTCACCGTCAACGCGGGAGCGGGGGGGACGGATGCCCAGGACTGGGCCGAGATGGTCCTGCGCATGGAGATGCGCTGGGCTGAGCGGCGTGGCTTCCAGGTCGAGCTGCTCGAGGTGAGCCCGGGCGAGGAAGCTGGGATCAAGTCGGCGACGTTTCAGGTCTCCGGTGAGAACGCCTACGGGCTGTTCGGCGCCGAGCGCGGCGTGCACAGGCTGGTGCGCCTGTCGCCGTTCGACTCGGCGCACCGCCGCCAGACGAGCTTCGCGGGCGTCGAGGTAGCGCCGGTCGTCAAAGACACGGGCGAGATCGAGATCAACGAGGACGACCTGCAGGTCGACACCTACCGCGCGTCGGGCGCCGGCGGCCAGCACGTCAACAAGACCGACTCGGCCGTGCGCATCACGCACCGCCCGAGTGGCATCGTCGTGCAGTGCCAGAACGAGCGCTCGCAATCCTCCAACCGGGCGACGGCGATGGCGATGCTGCGCGCCAAGCTGCTCGAGCAACGCGAGCGCGAGCGCCAGGAAGAGATCGCGCGCGAGAAGGGCGAGGCGCAGGACGTGAACTTCGGCTCGCAGATCCGCTCCTACGTGCTGCATCCGTACACGATGGTCAAGGACCACCGCACTGGACACGAGATGGGCGACGTGCAGCGCGCGCTCGACGGGGACCTCGACGACTTCGTGCGCGCCTACCTGCTCTCTGCGGCCTCGGCAAAGGTATAGCGGTGGGGGCTCGCGCAGACTCGACGACGGACGGGCTGACGGCTGACGAGTTGGCGGCGCTCGTGCGGCGCGCGCTCGCCGAGGATGTTGGCTCGGGCGACGTGACGAGCGAGGCGACGGTTGCCGCCGGTGCGCGCGCCCGGGCGCTGATCACGCAGAAGGCTCCAGGTGCGATCTACGGCTTGGACGTGGCCGAGGCGGCGTTCATGGCGCTGGACGAGCACGCGCGGGTCGAGCGCTTGGTCGAGGAGGGCCGCTGGCGCGAGGATGGCGGACCGGTCATGTCGGTCGAGGGCAATGCACGGGCGCTGCTGACGGCTGAGCGCACGGCCCTGAACTTCCTCACCCACCTCTCGGGCGTGGCGAGCATGGCGGTGTTGGCCACGCGCGCTGTGCAGGGAACAGGCGCGCGGGTGCTCGACACGCGCAAGACGACGCCGGGCCTGCGGATGCTGGAGAAGGCCGCCGTGGCGGCCGGGGGCGCGAGCAATCACCGGATCGGGCTGTTTGACGCGATCCTGATCAAGGAGAACCACATTGCCGCCGCCGGAGGGATCGCGGCGGCAATCGAGCGAGCCCGTGCCGCCGCGCCTCATCTGGCGGCGAGGCTCGAGGTCGAGGTACGCGACAGCGAGGAGATCGAGGAGGCGCTGCGGGCGGGTGCGCCGCGGCTGCTGCTGGACAATATGGATCAGCAGCGGCTACGCGCGGCGGTTGCACAGGTGGCGGGCCGCGCCGAGCTCGAGGCGAGCGGCGGCGTCACGCTGCAGACGCTGAGGGCGACCGCCGAGACGGGCGTGAACTGGGTTTCGATGGGCGCATTGACCCATTCGGCGCCGGCGCTCGACCTCTCGTTGATCCTCGAGCTTGCTGGCTAGAGCCTTTCTGCGCGGATGTATCATGCCTCGCTCGTGACGACGGGGGCGGGCTCACTCAAAGATCGGGCCAGGCATGGCGTCGTGCGTTTGGGCGGGTCGATCTCGGGGCGCGCTTGGCGGGGGTTCTCGCGGATGCAGCACTCCAGCGAGTTGGGCAGGCGCATCGTCGAGACGGCCACGCGGCCGCTGCGCTACCGCGACACGCGTGTGATGCGCGGGCGCATGCAGGGCGCGCGCATCAACCTCGGTGGCTCATTTTTGCGCTACCTCACCGGCGATGCCGAGCCGGAGGTGCAGGAGGCGCTGGCGGAACTGATCGAGCCCGGCCAGACCGTCTACGACGTGGGCGCGAATATCGGCTTCTTCACGATCCTCTGCTCGCGTCTGGTGGGGCCGCAGGGAAGGGTTTACGCGTTCGAGCCGATCCCGGAGAATCTTGCCACGCTGCGCCACAACGTGACGCTCAACGCCCTCAGCAACGTGACGATCGTCGAGAAGGCGCTGTCCTCCTCGACGGGTACGGCCGAGATGTTCGTCTCGCCGTGGTCTGCCTTTCACTCGCTCAACGTCGAGGGGGCGACCAAACAGGACGACCACGGCCCGCACGTGGGCGAGATCACGGTGCAGACGGTCACGCTCGACGAGTTCGTCCAAGAGGAGGGCGTGCGCGTGCCGGACCTCGTCAAGATCGACGTCGAGGGGGCCGAGCTGATCGTGGTGGCCGGGATGAGCGAGACGCTGCGCTCGGTCAAGCCGCTGCTGCTGTGCGAGCTGCATGACACCAACCTCGACTACGGCCGGTTCGTCGACTCGGTCGACTACCGCGTGCGCGTGATCGACGGCGGGAGTCCGGATCTGGCGTACGCGGCGCGCAATCCGCACACGATCGCCTGGCCTCGCGAGCGCGACATGGCGGGCGTGGCGATCTGCTCTTGAGCTCCGCCGCTCGGGGAGCCGAGCCGAGCGGGAGGGGGATCGGCTGTTGGCCCGCGCTCGGCTGGTTGCCGCCCTCGCCGGAGGCGTCGAGCAGCCGCGTGAGCGCCGCCGCCCCGGGCCCGCGGACGGGGCGATGTCCGGGGATAGAATGAGCGTGATGGAGCTGCCGATGGCGCCCACGCTGGTTGCGGCCGAGAAGGTGCAAGACCACCTCGCGCCCGCTGAGATCGCCTCGCTGAAGGAGGAGGTGCGAGCGCTTGCGAGGGAGCGACGCGCCGTGATCCTTGCGCACAACTACCAGGTGCCGGAGGTCCAGGACGTCGCCGATTACGTGGGCGACTCGCTAGGGCTCTCGCGTCAAGCGGCGGCGGCCACCGACGCCGAGGTGATCGCGTTCTGCGGCGTGCACTTCATGGCGGAGACGGCTTCGATCCTCTGCCCGGAGAAGACCGTGCTGATCCCGGATCTCGACGCCGGCTGCTCACTGGCCGCCTCGATCGATGCCGAGCAGCTCGCCTCGTGGCGCGCTCAGTACCCGAACGGCGTCGTCGTGATGTACGTCAACACGACAGCCCAGGTGAAGGCGCTGACCGACTACTGCTGCACCTCGGCGAACGCCGTCGACGTCGTGCGCCACATCTATGCGACGCATGGTCCGGACACGGAGATCCTCTTCGGCCCGGACATGTGGCTCGGTGCTTACGTCGAGAAGGAGCTGGGCAAACGGATGCACGTGTGGGACGGCGAGTGCCACGTGCACGCGGGGATCCGTCCGACCGACATCGAGGCCATCCGCGCGGCACACCCGGGAGCGGACTTCCTGATCCACCCTGAGTGCGGCTGCACGACGAGCGTGATGGAGTACGTCGCCGCCGGTGACATCTCCAGCGAGGGCGTGCACATGCTCTCGACGGGCGGCATGCTCCGCTACGCCGAGCAGGCCGAGTCGGCGGCGGCGCCGACCCAGGCCAACGGCGAGTTGGCCGGGCAGCTGCACGAACCGGGCTTCGAGCGCTCCACGCAGGCGGCCGAGCAGAACGGCGGCCCGGGCCGGGTCCGCGACGTCGTCGTGGCGACCGAGACGGGAATGCTCTACCCGCTGCAGATGGCTGCGCCGGACGTTAACTTTGTCGCGGCCAACCCGCGCGCGGCTTGCGTGTACATGAAGATGATCACGCTGCACAAGCTGCGCGACGCGCTGGCAGAGATGAAGTTCGAGGTACGCGTGCCCGAGGAGATCGCAGTGCCGGCGCGGGTGCCGATCGACCGGATGGTCGCACTCGGCTGAGCCTGGCTAAAACTCCTCGACGGAGTGCGGCCCGACGCAGGCGACGGCCAGCGTGTCGGCGACCCCCGCAGCCACCTCGCGCACCTCGCCGAAAGTGACGGCGTCGAGCGCGGCGATCGCCTCGTCGGGGTCGATCGACTCGCCGAAGACGATCTGCTGGTTGGCGGCGTAGCGCGCGACGGCGTTGGTGTTCTCGAAGGAGAGCACGAGCCGCCCGGCGGCGTAGGCGCGGGCGCGCTGCACCTCCTCCTCAGTCGGTCCGTCGTCGCGCAGCTCGTCGACGATCTCGCGCATGCGCGTGTAGGCCTCGATGCACTTGGTCGAGTCAAGGCCCGAGCCGAGCTGCAGGATCGGCACGTCGGCGAAGGTGTGGTTGATCGCGTAGACCGAGTAGCAAAGGCCGCGTTTCTCGCGGATCTCATCGAACAGGCGCGATCCCATCGAGCCGCCGAGCAGCGTCGAGTAGATGCCCAGCGCGGCTCGTTCACGCACGTCTCCGACGGCGACGTCGGGCCGGTAGATCATCCGCAGGTGCGACTGGTTGGTGTCGCGCTGCTCGACGAGCTTCTCGGGCTCGAACGTGGGTGCCGGCTCGTAGGGGTCGGGCGCGGGCAGCTTGGGAAAGCGCCCGAACAGCTCCTGCAGCTCTGACTCCTGCGGCAGGTGCTCGAGGTTGCCGACGAGAAAGGCGCCGCCGTTGGCGCCCGACCAGCGGCGCTGACGGAAGGCGACGATGCCCTCGCGCGTGAAGCTGCGCAGGTTCTCCTCCGGGCCGAGCACGGTCCGCCCGAGCGGGTGATCGCCGAAGGCGGCTTTGTCGATCAGGTACTCGGCAACCATCGAGGGCTGGTCGAAGGCGCGGTTGATCTCCTGGATCACGACGCCGCGCTCGCGGTCGAGCTCCTCGGGATCGATCTTCGGCCGCCCGACGAAGTCGCTCAGCAGGTCGATCGCGGCGGGCGCGCTCTCCGCGCGCACGGTGATGTGGAAGGCGACGACGTCGTGGCTGGTGTAGGCGTTGAGCACGCCGCCGAGGCGCTCGGCGGTCTCGTTGACGTCTGAGTAGTGGGGGTACTTCTCCCCGCCCTTGAACACGAGGTGCTCGAGGAAGTGCGCCATCCCGTTCTCCTCGGGGCGCTCGTTGCGCGCGCCGGCGTCGAAGGCGACGAGCACCGTCAGTGCGCGTGTGCCGGGCAGCGCGATCCGGTGGATCGGCAACCCGTTGGAGGCGGTGGTGGTGGTCTCGATCTGGGCCATGCGTTGCTCACGATAGCCGCCGCCGCACGGGCGCACGGAGGCGGAGTCGAGGCCGGCGAGCGGAACGTGCAAATCCCGTTGCATGCAGGCGCTCTTGCCTTGGCGGCGGGGTGCCCACGGTACCGTCACGGGCCATGCCAAGGATCGACAACGCCGTCCCGCAGGGCCGGGACAGGCGCACACGAGACGTACCGCCGCCTGGACGCGAGCGCCGCCGCGGCGAGCACGCGGCGGCGAGCGCCGGATCGCGCCAGCTTCCCCCACCGCCGCGCGACTCGCGTGACACAGTGGTCGAGTTCCGCGGCGTGTCGAAGCTCTACGGGCCCGGCGGCGTCGGCCTGGAGCGCGCCACGTTCGCGGTGCGCCGGCAGGAGATGGTCTTCCTCGTCGGCCCGACGGGCTCTGGTAAGTCGACGATCATGCGCCTGCTGATCAAGGAGCTCGACCCGACCGACGGGCGCATCCGCGTGGCCGGTCGCGATCTCTCAGAGATCGAGCACAAGAAGGTGCCCTACTACCGCCGCAACGTCGGTGTGGTTTTCCAGGACTTCAAGCTGCTGCCGACGCGCACGGTGTACGACAACATCGCCTACGCGCTGCAGGTGACGGGCACCTCGCGCAAGCAGATCCGCGCGACGCTGCCCGACATCCTGCGCCTGACGGGGCTCTCGACGAAGCTGCACAACTACCCGCACCAGCTCTCCGGCGGCGAGCAGCAGCGCGTGGCGGTGGCGCGCGCGTTCGCGGCTCACCCACCGCTGCTCTTGGCGGACGAGCCGACGGGCAACCTGGACCCGGAGACCTCGATCGGGATCATGCAGTTGCTCTACCGGATCAACCGTGCCGGCACAACGGTGATCGTGGCCTCGCATGACAACGAGATGGTCGACCGCATGCGCCGTCGCGTGATCGAGCTCAAGCGTGGGCGGATCGTGCGCGACGAGGCCTCGGGCCTGTACGGCGCGCGCGAGGAGAACACCGACGAGCTCGGTGAGCGCCTCAAACGGGAAACCACGTGAGGCCGGGCTTCTTTCTCAAAGAGTCGTTCCGCTCGATCAAGCGCAACGCGCTGCCGAGCTTCGCGGCGCTCGCCTCGGTGCTCGTCACGACGCTCGTGCTGGGCGTCTTCATCCCGGTAGTCGAGGCGACCAACGGTGCGGCCAACGATGTGCGTGGCCGGGTGCTCGTCGACGTCGACATGACGACGAGCGCGACGCCGGCCGAAGTCGCGCGCGTGCGCGGCGAGCTGCAACGCGCGCCGCATGTCAAGAGCATCCAGTACGTCTCAAAGCAGCAGGGCTATGAACAAGAGAAGAAGCGCAACCCCCAGGCCTTCGCGCTGATCGGCTACAACCCGCTGCCGGACATCTTCCGCATCACGCCCGACAAGCCGGAGAACTCGGCGGCGGTGCGCAAGGAGCTCGACCAGTCAAGCGCGCTCGGTACCCGTCTTGTCACCGACCCGGCAATCGCGGCGGTACAAAACCGCCAAGCGCAGACCAACACGATCCTCTCGGCTACGCGGGTGATCAAGATCACGATGGCGCTCTTGGCGGCGTTGCTCGTGCTCGCGTCGATTCTGTTGATCTCGAACACGATTCGCCTGTCGCTGTTCTCGCGCCGACGCGAGGTCGAGGTGATGAAGCTGGTCGGCGCCACCGACTGGTTCATCCGCTGGCCGTTCGTGCTCGAGGGCCTGTTCCTCGGAGCCCTCGGTGGAGCCGCGGCGATCGGCCTGCTGGCGCTCGCCAAGGTGACGCTCGTCGATCCGCTGGCCAACACGGTCAAGCTGATCTCCCAACCAGACATGATCGCTTTCCCGCTGCTGATCGCGATCCTGATGGCATGTGCGATCGCCGTCTCGGCGGCCGGATCGGGCATCTCGCTACGGCGCTTTCTCAAGGTCTGACGCGTAGGCTTGGGCGGCCGATGCCCCCGCGCAGACGACAACCGCTGTTGGCGGTGCTGGCTATCGCCTTGCCGGTGCTGCTGGTCCTCGGCGTCTACCTCGGCGGTCATCCGGAAGACCTGCCGAGCTTCGCGCGCTCGACGTTCGTGGCTCATGAGGAAACGCGCGTGGTCAGCGAAGCGATCGACCGGATCGCGAGCGACTATTACCGCCCGGTCTCCAAGGGACACTTGACGAACGGCTCGATCTCGGGAGCGGTGGCGAGCCTCGGCGACCGCTTCTCTCACTACCTCTCGCCGAAGGAGTTTCGCGAATTCAACGCGCCGCCGAGCTTCACCGGCATCGGCGTGTCGGTCGCCCCGGCCAAGCGGGGCCTGCGCGTTGCAAAGGTCTTCGACGCGTCGCCGGCCGCGCGTGCGGCGATGCGCGAGGGCGATGTGATCGTCGCCGTGAACGGACGCAAACTCGTCGGGGTATCCGCCGAAAAGGCGATCATGCTGATCAAGGGGCCACCGGGGACCGACGTGAAGCTCGGCGTCGAGCAGCGACGCGACGGACACAGCTCGCTGAACACGCTCACGCTGACGCGCGCGACGATCAACGAGCCGGTCGTGGCATCGCTGACGAAGTCGGTGCAGGGCAAGAAGCTGGGCGTCGTCGCGCTGGCGACGTTCAGCCCCGGGGCACACGGGGAAGTGCGCGAAGGTGTGGAGCACGAGCTGCACAAAGGCGCGCGCGGGATCGTGCTCGACCTGCGCGCCAACGGCGGCGGCCTCGTCGAGGAGGCGCGGCTGATCGCGAGCATCTTCGTCGCGAAGGGGACAATCGTCTCCACGCGCGGGCGCTCGCAGCCGAACGAGACGCTGAGCGCCGAAGGCGACGCGATCAAGCCGCCGTTCCCAATGATCGTGCTGGTCGATGCGAACACGGCTTCGGCGGCGGAGATCGTCACGGCGGCGCTGCAGGATCACCACCGCGCGACGGTCGTCGGCACGCACACGTTCGGCAAGGGCGTCTTCCAGGAGGAGGAGCCGCTCTCCAACGGCGGCGCGCTGGACATCACGGTGGGCCAGTACTTCACGCCCAACGGACGCAACCTCGGCGGTGGTGGCGTCAAGCAGGGGGCGGGCATCACGCCGGAAGTCTCGGTTCGCCGTGGCGTCGACAGCAATCACGGGCTAGACGTGGCGCTGGACACGCTCGCGGCGAAGGTCAAGTGAGCCCGCGCCCGCAGAGGGGTGGGCGGGGAAAGGGCAAGGGGCCCAAGCCACGTCCGGCCTCGAAGTCGAAGCAGGGGCCGAAGTCGAAGCAGAGCTCGAAGCCGAAACGGGCAGCGATACCGAAGCAGGCTTCGAAACCTAAGCACGGGTCGGCGCCAGGGCGAGGGGCCAAGGCACAAGCCGCTTCCTCGCCAAAGCGCGGGTCGGCACCGAAACAGGGCTTGCCTCCGAAACGCCGCGTGGGCTCCGGTCGCGGGAATCGGGGCGCACATGGGCAGGACTCGCGCGTGGTGTGGCCGCCGCAGGCACGCCAGTCGGCGCGTTCGGCGATCGAGGGGCTGATGCACGAGCGCGGCCTCTCACGCGGGTTCGAGCGCCACGTGCAGCGCGCGGCGAAGAAGGCGCGCGACCACGGTCTCGAGGTGCGTGGCGACGCCTCGACCAGGCGCGACCTGACGGGGTTGACGACGTTCACGATAGACCCGCTCAGCGCACGCGACTTCGACGACGCGATCTCGGCGGAAGCGCAGGAGGGCGGCTCGATCCGCGTGTGGGTGCACATCGCGGACGTGAGCGCGTACGTGCCGGAGGGCTCACCGGTCGATGTCGAGGCGCGCAGGCGGGGGACCAGCGTGTACGCGCCGGGTGCGGTCGAGCCGATGCTGCCGCAGGAGCTTTCCAACGACGCCTGCTCGCTCGTGCCGCAGCGTGAGCGGCTGGCCGTTACGGTCGAGCTCGAGCT
The DNA here is from genome assembly GCA_963704495.1 of uncultured Solirubrobacteraceae bacterium. GTDB lineage: Bacteria > Actinomycetota > Thermoleophilia > Solirubrobacterales > Solirubrobacteraceae > Palsa-744. The sequence goes on from OY969911.1 coordinate 1,366,723, forward strand.
GAACGGCGCGGAGGTCGTGAGCACAGCCTTCTACCGCTCGGTGATCCGCTCGGACGAGCGCCTCGATTACGAGCGGATCGACCGCATCTTCGCGGGTGAGGAGCAGGCGTCGGCGCCGTGGAAGCAGCCGCTCGCGGCGGCGCGCGAAGCGGCGGCGGCGCTGGCTCGGGCGCGTCAGCAGCGGGGCGCGCTGGCGGTTGACTCGCAGGAGCCCGAGTTCGTCTTCGACGAGCGTGGCGACGTGGCCGAGATATATGCGCGCACCCAGACGGAGTCCCACCGCCTGATCGAGCATTTGATGATCGCCGCCAACGAAGCCGTCGCGGACCTGCTGCAAAGGCAGAAGGTGCCGTGCCTGTATCGCGTGCACGAACGCCCCGAGCCGGAGCGGATCGAACGTCTCGTTGCACAGCTGGCGACGCTCGATGTGCCGACGCCACCGCTGCCGAAGAACCTGTCGCCCTCGCAGGCCGCCGACCTGCTCGGTGAGATCTCCCAGCACGTCGAGCGATACGTCGAGTCCAGGGGTGGGCAGGGGCGCCGGGCGCTGAGCTCGCTCGTGCTGCGCTCGCTCAAGCAGGCGTACTACTCACCGCGCAACCTTGGCCACGCGGGGCTTCACGCACAAAGCTACTGTCACTTCACCTCACCGATTCGTCGCTATCCGGACCTCGTCTGTCATCGCGCGCTGCTTGCGGCGGTCGGCGGGGGAGAGGCCCTGCCCCGGGGCGGCGAGCTCGCCGAGCTGGGCGTGTGGAGCTCGGAATGCGAGCGCGAGGCGATGATGATCGAGCGCGATGCTGATGACGTGGCGGCGTGCTTTGATCTTGAGCGGCGGCTGTACGAGCACGGCTGGGAGCAGAGCTTCACAGGTGAAGCCGTCGGGCTGATCTCGGCCGGCGCGTTCGTCGCGTTCGCCCCCGGCGACTCAGCAGGCATCGAGAGAGTGGGCGGCGCAAACTCTGGCGGGAGCACGCCGGTGGCCGCTGAGATACCGGCGAGTGCGGCGATCTACGAAGGCCTCTTGCCGGTGCGCGAGCTGCGTCTCTCGGACGGGGAGCGTGACTGGTGGGAGATCAACGAGGAGGGGACGATTCTACGTGGCGAGCGTACGGGATTGACGTTGCGCCTGGGCGACAGAGTGCTGGTGGAAGTGACGCGCGTGGACACGCTGCGCGGTCGCGTCGACCTGGTCCCAGCACCCGCCTCCGACTCGGGCAGCTAGGCTCGAAAGGTGGCAAAGGGCAAGGGAAAGCGCAAGCTGGGCGCGGGCGACGTGGCGTCGAACCGCTACGCCTCCCATCGTTACGAGTTGCTTGATCGGCTCGAGTGCGGCATCGTGCTCGAGGGCACCGAGGTCAAGGCGCTGCGCGAGTCGGGCGCTCAGCTCGAAGGACGGCTACGCGGCAGTCCAAGGCGGCGAGCTGTGGCTGCATTCGGTGCACATCCCCCCGTACGCGCCGGCCTCACGCGAGAACCACGACCCGGAACGCCCCCGCAAGCTGCTGCTGCATCGCCGCGAGCTGGACCGCCTGGCGGCGCGTGCGGCAGAGCGTGGGCTGACGCTGGTGCCCACGCGGATCTACTTCTCGGGCGCTCATGCCAAGACGGAGATCGCCCTGGCGCGCGGCAAGGACATCTATGACAAGCGCCAGACGATCCGCACGCGCGAGACCAAGCGCGACATGGAACGGGCCGTGCGCGAAGCGCAGCGCTGAGCCGCTGTCGGGCTAGAAGCGCCCGAAGGTGTGGCCGCCTGAGGTGAGCACGTAGGCGGTCTCCATGCCTGCAGCGAGTATCGCGATGAGACTGATGTAAACGACGCCGACGAGCAGGCGGTGAAGTTTGGCGACGCGGTAGTAGGCGGCCTGCTCGAGCGAGCGCGTGCGGCGAAGCTTCCAGCGCCGCCTGGTCTCCATGCCGCCGAACAGGATGAAGATCAGCAGGAAGGTGTTACCGGTGACAAACAGCAGCGCGACCATTGCGCCGAGGCCGACGAACCACATGGACGGCGCCATCGCGGCCATCGCGCGCCCGCCGTCGAACGGGACGAGTGGCACGAGGTTGATCAGGTTGAGCAGGAAGCCCACGTAGGCGAGCGCCCTCAGCAGATCGCTGTTGGTTGCCTCCGCGATCGCCAGGCAAACCCCGGCGCCGAGCGTGCCGAGGATCGGGCCGGCCAGCCCGACGCGCGCCTCGGCCAGTGCGTCATCGGGCAGCGACTTCATCATCACGACGGCGCCGAAGCCGGGGATGAACATCGGCGCGCTCGCCTTGATGCCTTCTTTGCGCAGCTGGATCACATGGCCCATCTCGTGCACGAACAGCAGCACGACGAAGCCCACGGCGAACCACCAGCCGAAGAACAATGAGTAGACGACCACGGAGATGAGCGCCGTTCCGGCCGTCGTCAGCAACTTGACTTTGGGCAACAGCAGCAGGAAGCCTTTGATCGCGGCGAAGAACTTGACGATCAGCGCGACGGCCGCTGCGAGCGCGCTGCCGATGCGCTTGCGCAGGTCGCGCACAGGCGACTGCTTGCGTGGCTGGCGCCCGAAAGGATCCTCGACCGGCTGGGTCGGAGGCGCAGTGGGCGGAACGCCGGGTGCCGCCGCCGGCACGGGTGGCCGCAGTGACGGATAGCCGCTGTCCATGACTCCATTGTGGCAGCGCGGATAAGCAGTGCCTAACGACGCAGCAACGAGCGCTTGCGGCGCCCCCCTCTACACCCTCTCGAAGGCCAAGCGAATGGTTCGCTGGTTTTGGCTCGGACTTTTTTCTGGAAAGTGCGGGATGGACGTTGCGCGGGGCTTGCACGAGTGCCTGGCGCGAGCTACTTTGAATTCAGACGCGGAACCGAGCCGCAAAGAGCGAGGCCACTGAGGTGTGAGGCCGCGCCACCAGCGAAGGAAGGCCCTCGGGTCGTCTGGAGCGGGTTCCTCAAAGCGGCCCGGGACCGCGTCGCTTTCGTTAAGCGGCGCACGTGTGGCGCTGCGCCCTCCCGCGAGTTGATCGCAGCGGTGGACTCGTGCGGCTAGACTGGATAAGCAGCAACATCCTTGGGGACGACAGGCTTCGACGTGGTCGGCTCGTGAGGATGGTGGCGAGTCGAGGTCCCGGGCGGCCTCGTAAAACACCCGGGAAAACCATAAGTGCGGACTCTCACGAGTACGCCCTCGCTGCCTAGCTAACACTAGGTGAGTGAGGTTCCGGGCCCCGCTTGCCTGCGGCGGGGAAGGCCGGAATCAGAAAGCAGGCTCACCCGTTGCGGCCCGTCTCCGCCAATCCGGGAAAATCTCAGGAGGCTGGTCCTCAGCAACCCCGCCGGCGAGGCGAGCCGAGGATGAGAACAGAGCGCCGGATACGCTCGTAGAAGCCATTTTCACGCGATTGCGGACGTGGGTTCGATTCCCACCGTCTCCATCGCTACCCGATGTGCGAACCCTGGTCGCCCTGGCACCGAAGACGGCGATCAGGGTTCGCCGTAGGGTCTGGAGCGATTTCGCCGGTGCTCGGCGCCGCCCAGCAGAATAGAGTCCGTCATACGCGATATATTTATTGTATGACGATGCTGAGCTTCCGAGTCCGGGACGACGAGGCGGACGAGATCCAACGCTGGGCCGAAGCGTTGGGCGTGGACCGTTCAGAGATACTGCGCGACGCCGTGCACCGGCACCTCGCCGTGCTGAACAGCGAGCACGAAGAGGACGCGTGGGCGCAGACGCCGTTGACTGCAGCAGAGCTGTCGCTGTCGGAGATCGCCGATTGGGGGCCTGCCGAGGACTGGGCTGATTGGCGAGATGCAACGGGGTGAGATCTGGTTTGCAGCGACGCCGGGCGGGGATCGTCCGGTCCTGATTCTCACGCGCGATCCGGTCGCCGACCGGATCGGCTCGCTCGTCGTCGCGGCGCTCACGCGAACGCAGCGGGGATTGGTATCCGAGCTCGAGCTGAAGCCGTCTGAGGACGGCGTCCCCTCGGATTGCGTGGTGAACTTCGACAACCTTCACACCCTCCCGCGCGAGACGCTTCGTCGCCGCGTCACCGTGCTCTCCGCGTCGCGCATGGCTCAGGCGTGCCGGGCGTTGCGCGACGCGACTGGCTGTTGAGCGCCGGCGAGATCCGAACCCGCGCGTCCCAATCCGTGGCTGCGAGCTGGTCGATGGCCCAGTCGGCGTAGATGCCGAGTCTGCATCTGCGGCATAATCTGACTGTGGGCAGAGAGGTTCTTGTTCGACGAGATAAACCGACGCGCAGGGCAGCTACTGCAGCGTTCGCGATAGGAATCACGGCGTCGGCACTGATCGGCTTTTTCCACCCGGGTATGTCCCTGGCGACGAGTCTCGCGCGTCGCTGCCCGGCATTTGAGGCCGTGAGCCATACGGAGCTCCAAGGTCGCCGTTGGGTCTTTGACGACCGTGTTTATGGCATCAAGGTTCGAGGTCAGAGCTGTGCCGAAGTGCATGCGCAGATCCTGCGTACAAAACAGGCCCTCGGCGGGCGAGGTATTGGACTCGGCGTCTTCATTCGGGTTGGTCGATGGCGGTGCACGTCGTTCAGGCCGTTTACGGGGAGGGCGGGTTTCCTTCACTGGAACAGCGTCTGTGAACGACCGGGTGGTCGATTGACGTGGTCGGAGCGGACGCTTAGCTCGCGACAGTCGTAGCCCTCGGCGGCATATCGGCAGGCCGCGTCGTGGCATTTACATGCCATACGTATGGCATGCCCCGTACCAGGGTCAGCACGACAGTTGACGAACAGCTGCTGCAGGAGGCTCGAGACGCTCTCTCGCCTGTGACCGACGCCGCCCTCCTCGATAGTGCGTTGGTGGCACTGCTGGGTCGCCATCGGGCTTCTGAGATCGATGCGTCCTATGTTGCGTACGACGAGCACCCACTCGACGAGCCCGATGCCTGGGGTGATCTCGCCTCATTCCGTAAGGCGGCCTCCGGCTCATGAGTACGCAGGCTCTCCCGTCGAGGGGGGAGCTCTGGTGGTGCGAACTACCGGAGATCGGGCGTAGACCGGTCTTGGTGCTTTCGCGTGACGCTGCGATCCCGAGGCTTGGGCGGGCTCTGATCGCCCCCTGTACGACCACCGTCCGTGATCTCGCGAGCGAGGTTGTCGTGGAGCCCGGCGAAGATCCCGTGCCCAGCAGATCTGCGCTCAATCTGGACTCGGTCGAGAGCGTGTCCGTCGCCGTTCTGGTCGAGCGTGTCGGCCGACTCAGCGACGGTCGGATGCGAGAGGTGCGCGCAGCGCTCGCGGCCGCTGTGGACTGTCGCGACTAGTTCGTCCGGCGAACGTCGATGAGGGCCTGGCGCAACGCCTGAACCCGCGCCCGAGGGTTTGGTCTTCGTCCACTAGCGTCCAACACGACGAGCATGTGGCTAGCCTCAGGCAGTCATGACCCCGGAACGCGGCATCCGCTTCTTTCCCTGGGCTGGTCGGCGGGTCGCCTACGCGGTCAACGGGGATGGGCCGCCGCTGATCGTCGCTGCCTGGTGGGTCAGCCACATCGAGCACGACTGGCAGGATCCGCGCGTTCGTCGCTTCTTCGAGGCTTTGGGGAAAGGCTACGGGCTCGTGCGCTACGACCGGCCGGGCGTGGGGCTCTCGGACCGGGACGCCTCGCCGGGACCGCTGACGATTGACGCCGAGGTGGAGCTGCTCGGTGCGTTGCTCGACGAGCTCGGCTGCGAGCGTGCGGTGCTGTTCGGCGGGTCGTCGGGAGGCTGCGCCGCCGTAGCGTTCGCGGCGCGCTTTCCCGAGCGCGTCGAGCGGTTGATGCTCTACGGGACATACGCCGACGGGTCTGCGATCGCGCCCCCCGATGTTCGGGCGGCGGTCATCGGAGCCGTCCGCTCACACTGGGGTCTCGGATCACGCTTGCTCGCGGACGTCTTCCTCGGTGAAGAGGGGAGCGCCGAGCGACGCCGGTTCGTCCAGGCCCAGCAGGAGTCGTGCGATGCGCAGACGGCGGCGGCGCTTCTTGAGCACGTCTATGACACGGACGTGCGGGCACAGCTCGAGTACGTGCAGGCGCCTACGGTCATCGTGCATCGACGCGCCGACCGCGCGATCCCGTACGAGCTAGGACGCCGGCTGGCGGCGGGGATCAGCGGAGCGAGCCTCGTGTCGCTCGGCGGCAGCGCCCATTTCCCGTGGTTGGGAGATGGGCCCAGCGTGTCCGGCGCGCTGCGAACGGGGCTGAGCGCCGACGTGCGAGACGCGAGCATCGATGAGAAGGCACTGCCCAGCCTGCTGTCGCCACGCGAGAAAGAGGTGCTGTCGCTCGTAGCCGAAGGGATGACCGAGGCGGATATTGCGGTGCGGCTCGTCGTAAGCCCGCACACCGTGCACCGCCATATGGCGAATATCCGCGCGAAGCTGATGCGAGGGTCGGCAGCCGCGGCGGTCGCCGAGGCCACGCGGCTCGGCCTGATCTGAGACGGCACGTCCTCCCCGACTTCGGCCCATGGTCCCGACGGGCCATGGCGGAAGGATGGCCGCAGGAGGGGATGCCGAGTGCGCGCTTGGCGCGTAGCGTCATCAACCATGAAAACACAACTCAAAACCCCATCTGACTTGTCCCATGCGACGCCGTGGGCTCGCATATCGGCACGGATCTACGACCCGTTTCTGTGGTTGTCCGAGCGCCGTGGCTTGCGTGCCCGTCGCGGCGAGCTGCTCGCAGACGCGCGCGGGCTCACGCTCGATATCGGCAGCGGGACCGGACTGAACCTGCCCCACTATCCACGACAACTCGAGCGGCTCGTGCTCGCTGAGCCAGACCCGGCGATGCGCGCACGTCTCGAGCGCCGCGCAACGCGCCTGAGGCCGGAGGCATCGGTCATCGACGCCGCCGCAGAACGACTTCCGTTTGCGGACGGCACCGTCGACACCGTCGTCTCGACGCTCGTGTTGTGCACGGTTGCCGCTCCCGAGCTCGCGCTGCGCGAGATCGCCCGTGTGCTCGCCCCCGACGGCCAGCTGCTGTTCATCGAGCACGTCCGGGCTGCGTCACCGGTTCGCTCACTCCTGCAGGAGCGCCTGGCGGCGCCGTGGCGCACGTTCGCCAATGGCTGTCGCTGCGATCAGCAGACCGTGACGATGATGGCGGCTTGCGGCTTCCAGCTCGATGTCAGCGAAGGGGCATGGCGCGGCATGCCGTCGATTGTGAAGCCGCTCGTCTACGGTTGCGCCCGCTCCTTCGACATCAACCCCGACCGGGCTGCTGAACCAGCGCGGGCAGTCGGTGCCGTGGGCGCCGGCTCGCACCAGGGCCTACAGGAGGAAAAACAGTGATCGGCGTGAGCGTCGCGTTCCAATACGACGAGGACTTCGATCGTGCGCGCGTGGTCTCCATTGCGGAGAACGCACGCGGAGCGTTTGAGGGCATGTCCGGACTGAGGTCCAAGGTCTTCACCATCGACGGCACGCGACGGCGCGCGATGAACTTCTATGTTTGGGAATCGCCGGATGCCGCCAAGTCCTTCTTCTCGGAGGAGATGCGCGAGCGCGTCAGCGGCCTGTACGGCGTCGAACCTACGATCGACTTCGTGGAGATCGCTCAGCTTGTTGACAACGCCGACATTGACGCACGGCCAGTGAGCGGCACCTGAAAAAATCGACCGGCGGCGGTCAGACCCAGCAGATCATGGCTCGTTCGCTTGCCTGAGTTGTTCGGCAAGCGTCACCAGAGCGGACGGCTGTGTGCCGAGCTCCTCGGCAACCGCCAGCAGCAGTTCATAGCTCGGGTCGAGGCGCCCGACCTCGAGCGCCTCGATACTCTCGCGGTGGATGTCGATCGCATCGGCCAACTCACCGGCGCTCATGCCCCGCTCCTCGCGTATCCGCCGAACCGCTCGCCCGAGGGCGAGCAGCTCCGGGTCTTCGTGTGGGCTCTCGCGCAAAGAAAATCTCGCAAACTGGTCTGAAGACGCTTGTCTGCAAGCAGTTTCCACATATATGCCCTAACCCCTCCTTGGAGGATCGGCAAGGCTGCCCGCGATGCCGCGACCACGGACCGCCAAACCGCGTAGCTTGAGCCACGCCGCCCTGGGCCAAGCGATCGAACTGGTGATCGCGGAAGATGCCCACATGAACCTGGACACGGTGGCCGCCGATTCTGGCCTGGATGAAAAGCAGATCGGCACCTTCATCCGTGGTCAGGGCAACCCGACGTACAGCACCTTGCTCAAGCTGTGTGAGGGTCTGCATGTGAGCCCCGGCGAGCTGATGCTCCGCGCCGAGGATTTGCATAGGAAACGCGTCGAGCGTTAGCGGAAGGCGCTCCCCCCAAGGCGCAGCGCCACAGGGCGATTACGCTGAGGTACCACCCGGTGTGGGTGCCCGGCGGATAGGCCTCAGCCGCCGCGCGTGTCGCCGTCGCCCATGGTCGCCGCGAGATCGCGCGCGCGCGCCGACAAGCCACTGAGGAGTTCGGACATTTCATAGCGACGATTTGCTTCCAGGCCGGTCGGGGTGGGCGCGATCGGCAGGAACACATCCTCGCCGCTGTCTGCGTGGAGCCACAGCGCCTGGGTGTACAGGGCGGGAGCATGGAGTACTCGCAGGTTGGCTCGCGCCGGCGACTGCTCCCGCTCGGCTGCCGCCAGCGCCTCGACTGTGCCCGCTACGAACGGGCCGTAGTTGATCAGGGCGAACACGTGCCCTCCGGAATCGTTCGTGGCCGTCTCGGCAAGCGCCACCGGATCGTCCCCGATCGAGACCAGGTAGCGCCAGCCCACGAGGCGCGCGTCCGTCAGCCCGCAGTCCTCGCAGAGGTCGTCCAAGCCGAGCACGTATAGCGCTTGGCCACGCGTGACACGCATGTCCTCGCTGTCCGCTGCGAGCAGCGCCTCGGAGCTGAACGCGCGCTGCTCGCTCAGCGAATGCAGGGCATTGGTGACGGCCGCGACTGACGCCGGTGGAGGATCTGAGTCTAGTTGCGACATTCGCTATGTCTTGGTGTAGTAGCTGTGGGTCCACGTCCCGCTCCCCTTGTAGCCGGATACCAGTGTGCTGTACGGCATGTCCGATGGTCCGTACGTCGGGTCGTCGACGGCGACCCAGCCGGCTTCGAAGTCCCGGTATCCGACCAGCGCGAGGAAGTGCGCGCCGCCGCCCGACCAAGACACGCGGACGCCGAGTGGGCGGCCGCCGTCGATCTCGTCGGCGGCAGCTTCAAGGCCGGCCGGCGCTGCGGTCATGTGGTCAAAGTGACCAACCAGGGTGAGCGCGGTGTGGAGCATCCCGTACACGTTGCACGGGCCTGGGCCGCCCGTGCCGCAGCAGTCTGTGCGTTGCAGCTCTGCGTCTGCCACCGTGCATTGCGTCCACGGTGTGGACGGGTCAAAGAACTGCGCGATGCTCGTCGACACGGCCGCCCAGCACCAGTTGCCCTGCTGCTGTTGCTGCATGTGGAATGAGAGCCGGTGGAAGACTTTCGGGCCCGTTTCCAGCTTGACGTAGATGTCGTCGAACCCGAGCGTTTTCTGTCCGCGTGCCGTCAGGCTCACATAACCGGGCGGAGCGTCGTAGCGAAAGCTCTCTTCCACATGTTCCTCGGTCCACTGGCCGTCACCGGTGGCGGTCGGAGCTCTCCAGGTCCAGTAGAGATCATCTCTGACTGGGTTGCTGCGGTTGTTGAGCATGATCTGAAGCGCCGTCTCGAACACTCCCGCGATCGATAGCTGAAGCTCCACGACGCCGACCGCGTCGCCGGCGTGGAGGTGCCCGCCACGGTCGACCGACATGACGAACACGTCCTGCTTGATCCGTCCGACCGAGGCGACGTCCAAGTGGAAGTGATCGTCGTACACGGTGGTCGGTCCCAGCGGCACCAGCTTCAGATCCACCGGACCAGCAGTTGTTGACGTCGTCAGATAGACATTTGTCGGCATCTCACAGTCTCGCTAGTTCGACGTTGATGTCGTCGTAGCCGGAGGTGCCCACCCCGGTCACGCGAAACCGGTACTGCGCGTCGTTCGGTATCGCCACGATCACCTCGTGTGGCTCATGGTCGGTATACCAGTGGCCAACTTCGGCCTGCGCTGCGCGCCAGCGCCACCAGATCATCGAGCCGAAGCCGTGACCGCGCAGCAGGATCTGCAAGGAGGCCACGTATACAGCCGGGCTGCGCGCGAGCATGAACGGAACGTTGATGCTGTACAGAGACCCGTCGAGGATCCGATCGACGCTCAGAATCTGCACGCCTTCGCCATCGCTCGGAAGTCCGGTGCGTTCGAGCTTGCCGGCGAACAACCCCGGACCAAGGCTGTGCGACGTAACCGTCACCAGGTCCGTGACAGATGTCCATGCGCGTACGTATGTTGTTGCCACCCGGTGCCCCTTGACGGCGTGCGCGCCGGGTTACCGGCGTGTCACGACTGAGCGAAGGTACCACCTGCGCACCGGTCCCGCGTGGCGCCTGATCGCGCCCCGACACTCGCCGCGTGAAGCCCTTGACTTTTCCGCTCGGATCAGAGGAAAGTACCTGCGACCCGACGGGAGCTCCCTGGCGCCGTGCTGTGGCGCCGGCAACGGATGGAGGCGAGATGAGCAATGCCGATGTGAGCAGCGAGAGCGCAGCGGGCACCCCGCCGGTGAATGCCGGGGAGTTCAAGCTCGAGGTCGTGGTGCTTCCGGTCTCCGACGTCGATCGGGCCAGGCGCTTCTACGAGGGGCTGGGCTGGCGCCTGGACGCCGACATCTCCCCCACCGAGGGCTTCCGCGTGGTTCAGTTGACGCCGCCCGGCTCAGCGTGCTCGATCCAGTTCGGCATCGGCGTCAGCTCGGCGGCGCCCGGCTCGGTGCAGAGCCTGTACCTGGCCGTCGTCGACATCGAGGCGGCCCGCGAGGAGTTGATCGCGCGTGGCGTGGAGGTGAGCGAGGTGTTCCACGAAGGGACCCCGGGCGCTCGCTTTCGTGAGTCCGACCATGCCGCCGGGCCCTCACCCGACCCGTACAGCTCGTTTGCCACTTTCAGCGATCCCGATGGCAACGGCTGGCTGCTGCAGGAGATCACGACACGGCTCCCCGGCCGCTGAGAGGAGGGGCCGTGGACACGAAGTACGACTCCGCCGAGGATCTCGCCGAAGCGCTCCGGCGCGCGGCGGCGGCCCACGGCGAGCACGAGAAGCGAACCGGCGAGGCGGATGAGAACTGGCCGGACTGGTATGCGCTCTACATGGTGCGCGAGCGCGCCGGTGAGGAGCTGCCGCGATGAGCAACGACTACGACGTGATCGTGCTCGGCGCGGGTTCTCCGGGCGAGCACTGCGCGGGGGCGCTGGCAGAGGGTGGCCTGCGCGTCGCGGTGGTGGAGCGCGAGCTTGTGGGCGGAGAGTGCTCCTACTGGGCCTGCATCCCCTCGAAGACGTTGCTGCGGCCGGGCGAGGCGGTGCACGAGGCGCGCGAGGCCGCGGCGAGCGCGCAGGTTGACGTCGAGGCGGCGCTGGCCTGGCGCGACTTCATGGTCTCCGACCACACCGACGACGGGGCGGCGCGCTGGCTGGCTGACCACGGCATCGATCTGCTGCGTGGCAGTGGCCGACTCGCGGGCCCCGGCGTCGTCGAGGTCGACGGCGTGCAACACACGGCCGAGCACGTCGTGCTCGCGAACGGGGCCGACCCGGTCGTTCCCCCCGTGCCGGGCCTGCGCGAGCTGGACGGGGTTTGGAGCAACCGCGAGGTGACGGCGATGACCGCGATACCGCGCCGGCTGCTGATCCTCGGCGGCGGGCCGGTCGGCGTGGAGATGGCGCAGGCGGTGCGTCGGCTCGGGGGCGAGACGGTGGTGGTCGAGATGTCCGAGCATCTGCTCGCGCGTGAGCCGGCTCCGCTGGGCGAGGCGCTGGGCGACGTACTTCGTGGCGAGGGCATCGAGCTCGTCCTGTCGGCCAATGTGAGCGCGGCGCGGCGCGAAGGCGAGGAGTACGTGCTTGAGCTCGACGACGGGCGCGAGCTGCGCGGCGAGAAGCTGCTGGTCGCGACGGGGCGGCGTCCGCGGGTCGGCGGGATCGGCTTGGAGAGCGTGGGCGTCGAGGCGGATGCGCACGGCGTTCCGGTGGACGCGCACCTGCGCGCGGCCGAGGGGCTGTGGGCGATCGGCGACGTCAACGGCCTCTGGCCCCTGACCCACGTCGGCAAGTACCAGGGCGAGGTGGTCGCGGCGAACATCCTCGGCGAGCCGCGCAAGGCCGACTACGAGGCGGTCCCGCGCGTGGTCTACACCGACCCGCAGGCCGCGGCGGTCGGCGCCTCGGCGGGCCGCTTCAGCGCGACGGTCTCGCTGTCGGGCGTGCCGAAGACCGCGACGTACACGCGCGCCTACGCGGAGAGCAGGGGCTTCTTGACACTGCTCAGCGACGGCGAGCGGCTGACGGGCGCCTACGCGCTGGGGCCCGAGGCGGGCGAGTGGCTGCAGCAGGCGACGCTCGCGATTCGCGCCCACGTCCCGCTCGAGGTCCTGGCCGACACGATCCAGCCGTTCCCGACGTTCTCGGAGATCTACGTCGAGGCGCTGAAGTCGCTTCGCGGCGAGATCGCGGCGAAGTCCAAGGCCGTCGGCGCGGGACCGCCGATGGCGAGTTGAGCAAGGAGGGACGCGATGAGCGCCAAGACCGCCGAGAGCACCACGCCGCGCCAGCCGGCGCTGCTCGGTCAGACCGTCATCGTGATCGGCGGCAGCGCGGGGATCGGCCTGGAGACGGCCCGTCTCGCCCGCGCGGAGGGCGCGGAGGTGATCCTCACGGGCCGCAACCCCGAGCGCTTGGCGCGCGCCGCGCAAGAGCTCGGCGCGCTGAGTAGCGCCGCCTTCGATGCGACCGACGAGGAGCAGCTCGAGCGCTTCTTCGACGAGCTCCAGGCACCGATCGACCACCTGATGCTCTCGGGCAGCGGTCCCTATTACGCGCCTCTCGCGGAGCTGGACTTCGAGCAGGCGCGTGCGGACATCTACCGGCACATGCTGCTGCCGCTTCGGGTCGCCCGCCATGTCACGGGAAAGGTGCGGCCCGGTGGGTCGTTGGTCTTCATCAGCGGCACCGGAGGTCGCCACCGCGGCGTCGGCCTCACGCTGATCGGGGCGATCACCGCGGCGATCCCTGCGCTCGTGGCAAACCTCGCGCTGGAGCTCGCGCCGATCCGGGCGAACGTGATCGCGCCCGGCTTCGTCGACACGCCCTTGTCGGCCTCGCTGCTGGGCGAGCAGCTCGACGCACGTCGTGAGGAGCTTCGGACGACGCTGCCGATCCGTCGCGTCGTCGGGCCTGTGGACGTCGCGGCGCTGGCGGTGCATGTCATGTCAAACACGGCGCTCACCGGCGCGACCTACGACGTCGACGGCGGGCAGCAGCTCGTCGCGGCGCGCGGCTGAGCGAAAGGCGACCCCACCATGCGCTCCGACATCGTCCCCGGCGGCACATTCCCCGACTACGAGCTGCCGGATCACACGAAAACGACGCGCAAGCTGAGCGAGCTGCAGGGCGAGGACCCCCTGATCCTGACGCTCGCCCGCGGCCACTACTGCCCGAAGGAGCACCAGCAGCACCTCGAACTCGCGGCGAACTACCCGAAGATCGCCGTGGCCTATACGCAGATAGCGACGATCTCGACGGACGAGGACCACGCGAGCAAAGAGCTCCGCGCCTCCGTAGGCGCGGTCTGGCCGTTCCTCTCGGACCCGGGGCGGATCGTGCAGAAGGACCTGGAGATCCAGGAGTACACCGACGCCGAGAACGACCCGATGATCCCGCACACGCTCGTGCTGAAGCCGGGCCTGGTGATCCACAAGGTCTACAACGGCTACTGGTTCTGGGGTCGTCCGTCCTTCGCGGATCTCTGGCGCGATCTACGCGAGGCCAGCAAGGAGATCCGCCCCGACTGGGACCTCGCTGCCCCGGGGCTGCGCGAGTCTTGGGAGAAGGGCGAGCGCTCGCCCTTCCATGGCTTTGATTAGCGCCTCGGGACGTAGGGGCACCGCGTGCCCGCGGCATATGCCCCCGCGGAATATGCCCCCGGTTAGACGCCGGGTCCGAGCGGGGGATCGACGTCGTCGTAGATGCGGGCTGCGGCGATCCTGCCGCCGGGGCCCCGCTCGTAGACTGCCATCCCGGCCTGAGGCGGCAGATCGGTCTGCCCCCAGCGCACGACGTTGTACTCGAGCGCGCATGAGCGCCCGTTGTCGATCGCGGCGCAGTGCTCGAGCGGGATGCCGCCCCCAGCGGAGAACAGCCGCTCATAGAACGCGCGCAGGCCGTCCGGGCCCCTGTGGACGTGCTCGCCGCCCGCGGGCTCGCGGGCATAGCCGCCAGCTTCGAACGTCGCCAGGATCGCGTCGACGTCGCCCACGGCCAGCGCACGCTGATACTCGTCCACGACGCCTGACTCGCGCACCTCCGGGTCCGGCTGAAGCAAAGGCGGTCGGTTGGCATGGCGACCGGTCAGGGGCCAGCTGCTGAAGTAAATGCGCAGCTCGGTGAGGCGTCCGTCGGAGCCGTGGTCGGCAACCATCGCATGCGGGAGGCCGATCCGCCCGGCCTCGGTGTCGAGCTCGAGCACCACCTCCTCGAAGCCCTGGCGCTCCATCACGACGCGCTCGACCTCGGCCACGGAGACGTTGTGCCGTGCAAGCCACTCGTTCGTCTCGGTGACGAACGCCGCGAACGCGCGCGCCCCCTTGATGCGCCCGCGCACTGGGTGTTGCAACTGGGGCTCGCCGGCAAACGACTCGACCAGTGCGTCCAGCTCACCCGTTATCAATCCATCGAAGTACGGGACGTCGACGACGACCTCTCGCTGCTGCTTCTCTTCCAGTCGCTCCAGCGTCAGCGCGGAGAACAGCTCAGGGGCCCACGGCACCCGACAAGCGTCTCACATCCCGCGACGTGATCGAGGGCGCTCAGTGCCCGCGCTGAGCAGCCGATCGAGCAACGTGTCGACGGTCGCCCGCGCGGTGTCCGCCGCCGAGCACTGATCCTCGGCGAAGGCGACGAACAGTGCCGCCTCGTTGAGCGCGGCGAGCAGCAGGTGCGCGAGCAGCTCGGCTTGGCCGGGCGGTACGCGCCCTTCATCGCTCAGGCGCAGCAAGGTCGCGCGCAGCCCTCCGAGTGAGTGCGCTTGGTCCTGTTCGCGCCAGCGCGCCCAGCCGACGGCGATCGTCGGATCGAGCAGGGCGATGCGCTGGATCGCCGGATCGAGTGCCATCGCCAGCCATGCGTGAGAGCCGGCTCGCAGTCCCTCGAGTGGGTCTGCGCTGCCTGCCGCGGCGGCGGCGCTCCGCTCGGCGATCTCGACGAGCACTTCGGCGAGGACGGCGTCGAACAGCTGGGCCTTGCTCTGGAAGTGGTGGTACAGCGCTCCGCGGGCTACACCTGAGGACTCGAGCACCGCCTCGATCGAGGTGGCCTCGTAGCCGCGCTCGCCAAACAGCCGGCGGGCAGCGACGAGCAGGCGCTCGCGCGTCGCCGTTCCACGAGCCCTACGGCCATCGATTTCGACTCCAACGATCATCGGTCGCATTGTAAACCGACTGACGGTCTGATACCTTGCGGCCCGTGAAGGTCGAGCTGTTCAACGTGGGCTGGATCTCATCCTCGGCGGCCGTCTGGCGCCAGGGCGAAGATCCGGCGGAGCGAATCCGCTTTCCCGTGCCGGCGTATCTAATCGAGACGGCCGATGAGCGAATCCTGATCGACACCGGGCTGAACCCGGCCGCTGCGGCCGACCCGGCAGGCTTCTACGACAGGCCCGAGGCCGGCATCTTCGAGCTCGAGGTGCAGCAGGACATCACCGAGCAGCTCGACGTGGGCACGCTGACCAAAGTCGTGCTCACCCACCTGCACTTCGACCACGTGGGCGCGCTCTCACTGCTGCCCACCTCGATCCCGATCGTGGTCCAGCGGCGGGAGTGGGAAGGTGGCCGCGACGAGGCGACGATTGCGCGTAACTTCTTCTTTCCCCGCGACTACGCGACCGGAGAGCGCGAGGTCGTGCTCGTCGACGGCGATCACGACCTGTTCGGCGACGGCTCGGTCGAGCTGCTCAGCACCCCCGGGCACACGCCCGGGCACCAGTCGGTGCGCGTCGGCGAGCGGCTGATCCTCGGCGCCGATGTTGCGCACTTCGCCGGCACGCTCGATGACCGGCGCTTCCCGAGCTTCGCCGACGACTTCGCCGCACAGGATCGCTCGGCGAGCCGCCTCTGCGAGCTGCGCGACGTGGGCGCGACGGTCGTGCCGGGCCACGACCCCGACGTGCTCGTGCCCGGTCCCGTGGCTCTGTAGCCACCGGGCATAGCGGGCGGCGGCTCCACTCGCCGCCCGCTGTCTCGCTCAGCTCGCGGTCGGCGCCGGGTCGGGCCTGACGACGACGGTGTCGACGATCTCATCGACGTCGTCGGCGGGCATGCCGACGCGACTTGCGTGCTTGCGCACGGCGTCGACGTCGCTGGCCTCGTAGATGCAGACCGAGCCGAGCGTGCCGTCGGCTTCGGCGATCACGTACGTTCTGATCCAGCGGATGTCGTCGGGGAACTCGCCGTCGGCGACCTCTTTGGAGCGCGCCCCTACGCCTTCGAGCTCCTCGGCCGAGCCCCATGCGTTCCTGCGGCGAATCGCATACATCTTCATCGGCAACCCCTTTCGTAGTCGGTCCCATCGAGGACTGCCCGCGAGCCGATTCCTTCCCGCGGTGCTGCAGGCGAGAGACTACGCCGGGTGCGCGGCGCGATGTGTGCTGATCGACACGCGATGAGTTTCATCCCGCGCGGCCGTCTGATCTGGCAAACGACCGCCGGCAACGACTGCGGGCAAACA
Organism: uncultured Solirubrobacteraceae bacterium; assembly: GCA_963704495.1. Classification (GTDB taxonomy): domain Bacteria; phylum Actinomycetota; class Thermoleophilia; order Solirubrobacterales; family Solirubrobacteraceae; genus Palsa-744. The sequence goes on from OY969911.1 coordinate 1,383,545, forward strand.
ACCGCGAAGGGAGCACCGAGAATGGGAAAGATCGTCGTAACGGAGTTCGTCTCGCTCGACGGCGTGATGGAGGCGCCGGGCGGGGGAGAGGACTACAAGCACCAGGGCTGGACGTTCGAGGTGGACCGCGGAGCGGACGGCGACAAGTTCAAGTTGGAGGAGACGCTTGGGACGGAGGCGCTGTTGCTGGGGCGCCGCACCTACGAAGGCTTCGCCGCGGCGTGGCCATCGATGGAGGGCGAGTTCGCGGACAAGTTCAACGGCATGCCCAAGTACGTCGTCTCCTCGACGCTGGAGGAGCCGTCGTGGAACAACACGACCGTGCTCGACGGCGATCTGGCCGGCGAGGTCGCGAAGTTGAGGGACAGCACGGACGGCGAGATCCTCGTGCACGGCAGCGCGCAGCTCGTGCAGGGGCTGCTCGCAAACGACCTGATCGACGAGCTGCGCCTGATGGTCTTCCCGGTCGTGCTCGGCAGCGGCAAGCGGCTGTTCGGCGCTTCCGAGCAGAAGAAGGCGCTGAAGCTGACGAGCTCGAAAACGGTCGGCGACGGCATCGCCGTGCTGATCTACGAGGGCGCCCGTTAGCCGGGCGACGGCGCGACGGCCGAGTCGCCGGCGCCCTCGGCGCGCGCAGCATCGGAGTGCTCGCGGCTGTCGCGCGAGGAGATCAGCACCAGCGTCAGCAGGGCGCCGGCGAGCGCGAAGCCGGCGCCGACGAGGAAGGCCCGGTCGAAGCCCTTGGTCAGCGCGACGGCGACGTTGTGCTGGGAGCCGTGCAGCAGGTCCTGGGTGCGGCTGTTGGCGACGGTCGCGAGGATCGCCAGACCGAGCGCGCCACCGACCTGCTGGGCGGTGTTGACGAGCCCCGAGGCAAGACCTGCCTCGTGCGGGCGCGTGCCGGTGACGGCGGCGATCGTGACGGGCACGAACGACAGGCCGAGGCCGATCGCGGCGAGCACCGAGGGGCCGAGCACGTCGGCGGCGAAGGTGCCGCCGGTGCCGGGCACTTTGGAGAACCAGAACAACCCGCCGGCGACGAACAGCATGCCTGCGAGCAGCACGGGCTTGAAGCCGAAGCGCGTGACGCCGACCGAGGCGGCCCCGGCCGAGAGGATGATCGCGACGGCGAGCGGCAGGTAGGAGAGCCCGGCCCTGAGCGCCGAGTAGTGCAGCACCTGCTGCATGTACAGCGAGATGAAGAAGAACATCGAGAACAGCGACATGCCGATCAAGAGCGCGATCGTGTCGGCGCCGCGCAGCGTGCGCAGGCGGAAGATCGAGAACGGCATCAGCGGCGCGCGCGAGCGCAGCTCGATCGCGAGGAACGCGGCCAGCAGCACGATGGAGCCGGCGATCAGCAGCAGCGTTTCGCTCGATCCCCAGCCGGCGTTGACGGCGTTGACGAGCGCATAGACGAGCAGCGCAAGCCCGGCCGTCACGGTCACGGCGCCGGGGATGTCGAACTGACGCGTCTCGCTCTCGGCGCGGCTCTCGACGAGCAGGCGCGGTGCAAGAAACGCGCAGAGCACGCCGATCGGCACGTTGACGAACAGCACCCAGCGCCAGGACAGGCCGCTCGTGAGGATGCCGCCGAGCAGCACGCCGGCGGCGCCGCCGGCGCCGGCCACGGCGCCCCACACGCCAAGCGCGCGGTTGCGCTCGGCGCCTTCGGAGAAGGTCGTCGTGATGATCGACAGCGCCGCCGGGGAGACGATCGCGGCGCCCATGCCCTGCACGGCGCGGGCGCCGATCAGCCACGGCTCGGACTGGGCGAGCCCGCCGGCGAGCGAGGCGAGCGAGAAGACGACGAGCCCGAGCATGAACATGCGCCGGCGTCCCATCAGGTCGGCCAGGCGGCCGCCGAGCAATAGGAAGCCGCCGAAGGTCAGCGTGTAGGCGTTGACGACCCACGTCAGGTCGTCCTGGGAGAACTTCAGCGCGCGCCCGATCGAGGGCAGTGCGACGTTGACAATCGAGGCGTCGATGACGACGACGAATTGCGTCATCGCGAGCAGCACGAGGGCGAGGTTCTTCGCCCGCTCGGTCAGCAGCGAGGGGGGCGCTTCGGTGATGATCGCCTGCGGCTCGGCGGTGAGATCTGGGCTGGGGGTCATGTCAGGGCCTGGCCTTCCTGTCGATTCGCGCACGATGATATGAACGCTCGTCGGAACGACGAACGGGGCCCCGCCGGATGGACAACTCGGCTGGGCCGGGCTGGGGCTGGGCGCGGCCGCCGCGCGGGCGCGGTTAGCGGCCGGACTCGAGGCGGGTCTGCTCCTCGGCCGTGCGCTCGGCCCAGGGGATGGCCTGCAGTCGGCCGTCTGGGATCGGCTCGCCGCTCTCGACCGAAAGCCCGTACGTGCCTTCGGCGACGCGGCGTTCGGCACGCTCGATCGCGGCGAGCTGATCGCGCAGCGACGCCTCCAACCCGACGTCGATCTCGGTCTCCAGCAGCTCCGGCGCGACGTCGCCGCTGTCATAGACAGCCGCTTCCTCATCGCCCTCCGGCTTGGCCAGCTCGCCCAGTGCACTTTCGATCCGCGCGCGCTCGCGCGCCAGCAAATCGCGTGCCTGTGTCGGGTCCATCATGCGCAGTATGAACGCGGGCGCCGTCCCATGCCGCCCCGCCGTCATATCCCTATAAATATTAATTTAATTGATAAAGAAAATGAGCAGCAAGCCGGGATGGTCTCTCCATCTGCTCAGACGGCGCTCGAGCGGATCGCCTCGGCCACGGCGCTCGGGTCATCGAAGAAAGGAACGTGCCCGGCGCCGAGCGAGAGGTGCCGCGCGCGGGGCAGCATCCGCTGTGCGCGCGACGCTTGGGTGCGGTAGGGGAGCAGGCGGTCATGCACACCCCACGCGACCGTCAGTGAGATCGCGCCGTCGAGCTGCTCCGGCTCGGCGAAGGCGTAGCCGCTGAAGGCCGCGAGCGCCGGCACCAGTGCGGGGGAGGCCCAGGCGTTGCGCAGGATTCGCGGCGGCTCGTCGGCCGGCATGCGCGTCGGCCAGCCGAACGTCTGCCAGAACAGCACGTTGCGCCCGGCTCGCGTGCCCGACGCCGCGATCAGCGCCGGGCGCAGCGCGCGCGGCATGCGTGCCAGCGCGCCCAGCGAGCGCCGGCTGAGGCGCCGTTCCGCCGCCGTCCAGAAGCCCACCGGCGAGATCGCGCAGACCGAGCGCACCGCTCCGCGCCTGGCCAGCTCCAGGCCGATCCCGCCGCCCATCGAATTGCCCGCGACGTGCGGGCGCTCCAGGCCCAGCTCCGCGAAGAACGCCGCGAAGCGATCGGCATAAGCCCCGATCGTCGGCTCGATCCCGGCGGCCAGCGGCGCCGAGTCGCCGAAGCCGGGCGAGTCGCACGCGATCACGTCGAAGTCGCGCGCGAGCATGCCGATCACGGGCCGGTTGATCTGCCAGCTGAGCCCGACGCCGTGCAGCAGCATGAGCGGCGGCCCCGAGCCTTCGCGGTGGAAGTTGATCATGCGGCAGCCGCCGTCGCGCTGGGGGTGGTCGTGCGCTCGCGGATCAGGTCTGCGCCGCGCTCGGCGACCATGATCGCCGGCGCGTTCGTGTTGCCGCCCGGGATCACGGGGAAGATCGAGGCGTCGATCACGCGCAAGCCCCGCAGCCCGTGCACGCGCAGCTGCGAGTCGACGACGGCTTCGGGGTGGGTGTCGCTCATCCGCGCCGTGCCGACGGGGTGGTAGATCAGCATCAGCCGGCGGCGCAGGTCCGCTTCGAGCTCGGCGCGGTCGACGACCCCGGGTCCGGGCTTCAGCTCGGCGATCGTGCTCTGCGCGAGCGGCGCCTGCGCGGCGATCTCGCGCGCAAGCGCCATCCCGTCCAGCAGCGACTGCACGTCGTCGGGCTCGGACAGGCTGTTGGTGAGGATCTGTGGCTTGGCCGTCGGATCGGCCGAGCGCAGCCACACCTGCCCGCGCGACTTCGGCGAGACGAGCGTCGGCGCGATTACCATGCAGTGGCCGTCGTATTCCTCGGCGCCGTGGTCTTCGTAGTAGGCCGCGCCCATGTGGAACTGGATGTCCGCCGCCGGCAGCCCGCCGCGCGTGCGCACGAAGGCGACGACCTCGGCGACCGTCGAGGAGAGCTTGCCCGAGCTGCGCAGCAGCCACTCGGCGAGGTGCTTGGGCTTGTCCGCGCCATACAGCGTGTTCTGGTCTGAGACCTCCCACAGCATCGTCACGAACGGGTGGTCCTGCAGGTTGCGCCCGACGCCGCGCAGGTCATGGCGAGGCTCGACGCCGGCCGCGCGCAGCTCATCGGCCGGGCCGATGCCCGAGAGCAGCAGCAATTGCGGCGAATTGATCGCGCCCGCCGAGAGCAGCAGCTCGCGCTCGGCGCGCACGAGCTCCTCGCCGCGCCGACCCTTGCGCAGGCGCACCCCGACCGCTCGATCGCCCTGCAGCTCGATGCCGAGCACGCTCGCGCCCGTGCGCACCTCCAGGTTCGGCCGCTTCAGCGCCGGGCGCAGGAAGGCGTCGGCCGCGCTGAAGCGCCGGCCATTTCGCTGCGTCACCTGGAACATCGAGGCGCCGTCCTGCTCGGGACCGTTGTAGTCGGCGATCCGTGGGATGCCCGCCGCTGCGCTCGCCTCCAGCAGGCGTTTGCACATAGGCCGTGGCGAGCGCTGCTCGGAGACGCGCAGCTCGCCGCCGGCGCCGTGGAACTCGGAGGCGCCGCGCACGTTGTCCTCGGACTTGATGAAGTACGGCAGCACGTCGCGAAAGCCCCAGCCCGGGGCGCCCTGGGCCTCCCACGCGTCGTAGTCCCAAGGGCGCCCGCGCACGTACAGCATCGCGTTCATCGAGCTCGAGCCGCCGAGGCTCTTGCCGCGCGGGATGTACAGCGAGCGCCCGTCGACGTGCGGCTCAGCCTCGGTCGCATAGTCCCAGTCGAGCTTGGTGTGGAACTGTTCGGCGAAGGCAGCCGGGATCTTGATCTTCGGCGAGCGGTCGCGCCCGCCGGCCTCGAGCAGCAGCACGCGTACGCTCGGGTCCTCACTCAGCCGGTTGGCCAGCACGCAGCCGGCCGAGCCGGCGCCGACGATCACGTAGTCGTACATCTGTGGTCCCCTTTCGTGCTGTTTGTTAGGACCGCGAGGCCGCGGTCGGCCGATCTGCCACAGCCGACGCCTGCCCGTCGGCGCTCGTGAACTCGTACTCGTCCGGGTCGAGCGACTGGGTCTGCTCGAAGTACTCGCGCATATATCCCGGCCAATTGGCCACGATGCGCCCGCTCTCGTCGCGGTACCACGAGTCGCACTGTGTCCAGGCCGTGCCGGCGAAGCGCGCCTGCAGTGCGCGGTCGCTCGCGTCCTCGACCTCGCGGCGCACCTCGATCGAGCACGCGCGGCGGGCCATCAGCTGCTGCAGCGCCTGTCGTATGTAGGCCGCCTGCGCCTCGAGGTAGAAGATGATCGAGCCGCCCGAGGTGTTCGTGTTGGGCCCGTACATGACGAACATGTTTGGGTAGCCCGGCACGGTCATGCCGAGGTGGGCGCGCGCGCCGTGCGCCCACGCCTCGCTCAGCTCGACGCCGCCCGCGCCTACGACGCTCATCGGGAACATGAAGTCGCTGGTCTTGAAGCCCGTGCCCCAGATGATGCAGTCGAGCTCGTGCAGGGCGCCGTCGGCGGTGACGATTCCGCCCGGCTCGACGCGCACGATCGGCTCGGTCACGACTTCGACATTGGGGCGCTGAAGCGCCGGCAGGAAGCTCGAGCTGAACAGCACGCGCTTACAGCCGAATGTGTAATCCGGCCACACCTTGCGGCGCAGCTCGGGGTCTTTCGAGCTGCGAGCGCATGAACGCCGCCGAGCGCAGTCCCGCCAGGCGCCCGACCGTGCGCGGGTGGCGGATCGCGGCCGTGATCAGCTCGCAGTACTGGAACATGAAGTTGCGCCGGAACGCCTGCACGCCGGGGATGTGTTCGATCGCGGCCCGCACGATCCGCGGGTAGCGCCTGTTGCGGCGCGGCATGAACCAGTTGCCGCTGCGCTGGAAGACGCTCAGGCGGGCGACACGCTCAGCGATCTCGGGGACGAACTGCACCGCGCTCGCGCCCGTGCCGACCACGGCGACGCGCTTGCCGGCGAGCGGGTAGTCGTGGTCCCACTGCGCCGAATGGAAGCTGTGGCCGGCGAAGCTGTCGATCCCCGCGATCGAGGGGTGCGCGGGCTGATGCAACTGGCCGGTCGCGAGCACGAGCGCGTCGGCTTGGAAGCGCTCGCCCTCGACCGTATCGATGAGCCACTGCGCGCGCTGCTCGTCCCACGCGCATGCGCTGACGGTTTGCCCGCAGCGCACGTGGCGCTCGACGTCGTGTTTGCGCGCGACGTCGCCCAGGTAGTCGTGGATCTCGGCCTGCGGCGAACACAGCCGCGACCAGTCGCGCCGCTGGGCGAAGGAGAACGAGTACAGGTGGCTCGGCACGTCGCAGGCGGCGCCGGGATAGCTGTTGTAGAACCACGTACCGCCCAGCTTGGGCGCGCGCTCGAGGATCGTGACCTCGTCGAAGCCGTGGCGTTTCAGCTCGATCGCCGCGGCGATGCCACCGAAGCCGGCGCCGACGATCAGCACCGACGGCTTGCGCCTCGGTGCGCTCGGCGGGCGCACTGCGGTTTCTGCGGCGGACATGCTTCCTCTCCGGACGTGTTGCCTGTTGCATTGTCCATCTTCGCGGGCGCGCGTGGTGTGAGCAGGCGCACTGCGCTGGGTATCAGCCGCCGGGCGGCGTCCCGGCGAGCAGTCGTGCGCCGACGCCGCGGATCGTTTCTTCGCCGTAGCCCATCGACGGGTCGCCGGTCGTGAAGACGGCGGCCGTGAACGTGACGCCGTGGCGCTCCAGGCGCGCGGCCTCGTGGAACAGGCCCTCCGAGGGCAGCGCGCCGGTCTTGAAGAAGACCTGCCAGCGCGGACGTGCGACTTCGGGGATGCCCCAGCTCTGCTCGGGCTCGATGCCGGCGAGCAGGCCGCGCGCGTAGGGCCAGAACTGATGCGGGATCAGGCGTTCGATCGCGACGAAGAAACGTGCTTGGTCGGCGGCCGAGGTCTGCGTGTAGGCCCACCAGCCGACGCCCGGCGCGTAGTCCTGCATGCCGGCTTCGCGCGCCACCCGCGCGATCGCGCCGAGACCGACCCGGTCGAGCACGGCCGAGGCGGCGTCGTTGTTGGATTCGTGGATCATCGGATAGAGCAGCGAGCGGTCGAGCGCGCTGACGCCGCGACGATCGGCGTCCAGCCGCTGCAGGAAGGCCGTGAGGAACATCACCTTGACGACGCTCGCGCTCTGGAAGTGCTCGCGCAGGCGCACGCCAAAGAGGCGGCCGCGGTTGTCGACGACGGCCAGCGACGTGCGTCCGGCGCGTCCTTCGAGGTAGCGCACGGCCGAGGCGATCGCCGCGCGCGAGGGATAGGCGGGGGGCGGCGGCTTGGCGGGTCGCGGCGTCGTGGTGCTCGCCGGCTGCGTCGTGGCAGCCGGCGGTATCACGCCTGTGACGGTCCCGGTAGCCAGCGCCAGCGCGGCGACGGCGCCGAGCAGGCATGCGGCAAGCACCGCGGCGAGCAGCAGTTGACGTCGCTTGGCCACCGACGGAGGAGGCTAACGACCGCGCCCGCCGTCAAGCGCCGGGCGTGCCGACGGCCCCGCCCTACTCCGGCGGCTGCGGCCGGCGGGCGCCTGTGCTCCGGCGCCGAGCGGCGAAAGGCGCTAACGCTTGTGCTTGCGCTTGGCCTTGTGCTTGAAGCCGACCTGCGTGAACGCGACCGAGATCGCTTCGGCCTTCGACTTCGGCAGGAAGCCGACGCGCGCCTTGAACTTCAGCTTGTGCGTGCGCCGGCCCTTGACGCCTTTGCGCGACAGCGGCGCCTTGATCGTGAACTTGCCGGCCTTGGCGAATTTCTTGTACGTCGTGCGCAGGTTGCGGTTTTTCACGCTCACGCGTCCGGGCGCGAACGTCTGCACGCGCAGCACGAGCTTGTTGTGGACGATCCGTTTGCTGAGGATCTTGATCCGCGTTTTGCCTTTGCCACGGCCCGTGCAGCCGGCGACGGCGATCGGCGTGTTCTGTTTGATCACGGCGCCGCTCTGGGCGGTGATCGTGGTCGGCATCGCCAGCGTCTGCGTGCACAACGTGCCGACCGCCGTCAGCGCCGAGTTGGCGCCTTCGGGCAGGTCGAGCACGAAGCTCGTGACGGGCACATCGGGGATCGCCGGGAAGGTCGATTTGGTGATGCCTCCTTTGATGTCCGTCTTGCTTTCGAGGATCACGCGCACGCCGTTGCCTTCGAGCAGCAGGTCGAGGTCGGGGAATGCCTCGCCGCCGTGCGAGACGAGGTAAGCGGGACCTCTCAACGGTGCCGGCAGCACGGGCGTGGAGACGGTCGCACTGCCGACTTTGGAGCCGGCCGGGCAGCTGAACGGGTTCGCTTCGTAGGTCGCCGCCGGGCACGCTTTCTGCAAGGTCGTCAGGCGCGAGGGCAGTGATTTCGGCAGTTCGGCGACGACCGAGCGGATGTTCGCCTCGTGCGCGTTCTGCAGCAGGTTGACGCGCAGCGACGCGCCGTTGGCTTTGAGCTGCGTCGGGTTCGTCGAGGCTCCCGTCGCCGCCGAGAAGTTCGGTTTGAACGGCAGCGCGCTGCAGTTGCCGACGGCGAATGGGCTCGACAGGTTCTGCGTCGCGCCGAGCGTCGAGGTCAGCGCTGTGTCGGTCGCCAGCGGGCCGCAGTTGGTCGGGTTGAAGAGGAAGCTTTTGCGGTTGACGACGACGTTGATGTCGCGCAGGCGCAGCGGCACGCCCTTGAAGATGCTCGGCAGGTCGGTCGTCGTCACGATCACGCGAGCGCTGTGCGGATCGACGTTGATCGTCGCGTGCGTGACGACGTTGCCGAGGTCGAACGGCCCGGCGGCGGCGTGGATCGGGATCGACAGCCCGTAAGGCGCACCCGCGTAGGGGCCGGTCAGGAAGACGGGTCCGGTGAACCGGTAGGGATCGCCGCCCGCGCCGACCGAGGCCGTGGCCGTGCCGATCTGACTGGCCGCGGTGCACGTGCCGGCCTGTGCTTGGGCTCCATTGCAGAGCGTGACCGAGGGGATCGCGCCGACGAGGCCGGGCGGCAGCACGGTCGAGAGCTTGCCGAGGTACTGGTTGCCGTCGGCGCGGGCGAGGTTGAACGTGTAGTTCGTGTAGGCGCCCGCGTTGGGAGCGCTCGTGGCGGTCGACTGCGCGAGCGCGAACGGCGGCGAGGCCGGGCAGCCGCTGGGCGAGAAGGGCGTCGAGCCCGTCGCCGGTGCGCCGCCGGTGTAGGGGGTGAAGAAGAAGTCGGTGCTCGCCGCGTCGCACGTCAGCGGGTTGGCCAGCGGGGCGTGGTCGCCGCCGTTGAGCGTCAGGCGCAGTTCGCTGAACGGCAGCTGTGGGTTGCCGGCGAACGTGACCGTCAGCCTGCCCGTGTTCGGGTCGGGGGCGACCGAGCCCTGCAGGCGCACGGACACGTCGACGTTGCTCTCGGCATCGAGGTAGATCGTGTAGGGCGGGTCGGTGATCGGACCGCCGCTGGGACCGCCGAGGAAGACAGATCCTTTGAGCGTGCCCGGGGGCAGGTCCGTTTCGATTGCCACGCTGCCGACGCGCGAGCCGGCGGGGCAAGTGACGGGGTTGCGCGTGCCGATTCCGATCTGCGCGGCCGAGCAGGCTTCGAGCCCATGCGCGGCTGACGGGTTGAGCGTGAGCCCTTCGGGCAGCGTGACGCGAGCATCCTGGATGTCGGACGTGTTGATTTCGGTTGCGTTGACTTTCTGTGGCACCTGCACGACGGTGCTCGCGCCGTCGGGGCCGTCCGGCTGGGAGCCGGCGCCGGCTTCGGGTTCGACCGTCGTCGAAGGCGAGAAGGGGACTTGGTCGCAGCCTTCGACGCCGACCGGCGTGTGCGTTTCCGTTCGTGCTATTTCGCCTGCATACGATTCGAGTTCGAGGTGCGAGGTCGTCGTGCTCGAGCAGACGCTCGGAATCGTGAGGAAGTTGCCCTGGCCCGCGCGGCCGTTGAAATTGAGTTTCGACTTGAGCACCTTCAGCGGCGCTTTGATCGGTAGCAGCGCGTTCACGGTAGCTTCGTTGGGGACGTTGTTGATTTCGAAGTACTCGTGGTAGTCGCCGCTCCAATCGACGTGTCCTTCGAGGAACAGGCGGATCGGCGAGACGAGTTCGCCGGCCGGTTCGACGGCGATGCCGAAATCGAGCGGCAGGCCGGCCGGTGGCTGCAGGTTGTAGACGGTTCCCGACAGGGACTGGAGCGCGAGCGGTACGAGCAGTTCGGCGACCGCTTCCATTTCGGTCGTGCCGACTTCGGTCGAGGCCGGGCAGCCTTTGGGGTTGGACTGGAACTGCGCGACCGAGCACTTCGGCAGCGCCTCGGGGTTCGCCGCGAGGCCGGGCGGCACGTCGACGCGGATGCGCTTGACCGACGCGCCTTCGATGTTGTTGCCGCTGTGTTTCATCACGAACGTCGTGATGCCCCATGGGGGATGCCCGGCCGCCTGGGTGAAGGCTTCTTTGGGGTTGGCTTTGACGCTCGCGTACGTGCACGAGTTGTTGACGCACGTACCCGCTTCGAAGCTTTCCGGCCCGAACGCCGCCTGCGCGGCCGCCGGCGCGATCAGCGCGCAGCAGAGCAAGATCAGGCCGCCCGCGGCGAACGATGCGGCTTTGGCGCGAACCAGCGACCCGATGGCGATCTGACGCTTCAACTCCCTACCTCCCGTTTGACTTCGGCTTCCTGCCCGGTTGATAGAGCCGTGCTTCCGGACAGCGGAGGGTTACCCGCTTTGGCGGGCTCTACGCAGGAGTCGGCGGATGGGACCGTGCCGCGGGCCGCGCGCAACCCGCGCCGACCGGCTCTCCGCGAGAGCTGCGCGCTACTGCTCGCGCGGCACGTACGGAGCGAGCTCGCGGCGGGCGATCGAGAGCTTGTGCACCTCGTCGGGACCGTCGGCGAGGCGAAGCGTGCGCAAGTGCGCATAGGCCGTGGCGAGGCCGAAGTCCTGCGAGACGCCGCCGCCGCCGTGCACCTGGATCGCGCGGTCTAGCACCTTCAAAGCGACGTTCGGCGCGGCCACCTTGATCGCCGCGATCTCGGTCCGCGCGTGGCGGTTGCCGACGGTGTCCATCAGCCAGGCCGCCTTCAGCGTGAGCAGCCGCGCCATCTCGATCTCGATGCGCGACTCGGCGATCCAATCCTGCACGTTGCCGCGCATCGCGATCGGCTGGCCGAAGGTGACGCGCGAGACGGCGCGCTTGCACATCGCCTCGAGCGCGCGCTCGGCGGCCCCGATCGCGCGCATGCAGTGGTGGATGCGCCCCGGGCCAAGGCGCGCCTGGGCGATCATGAAGCCGTCGCCCTCGCCGGCGATCAGGTTCGCTGCGGGCACGCGCACGTCCTTGAAGTCGACTTCCCCGTGACCGTCCTGGTCCTCGTAGCCGAACACTTTCAGGCCGCGCAGGATCTCGACGCCGGGCGTGTCGAGCGGGACGAGGATCTGGCTCTGCTGTTTGTAGGTCGGACCGTCGGGGTCGGTCTTGCCCATCACGATCATGATCCGGCAGTGCGGGTGCAGCGCGTTGGTCGTCCACCACTTGCGCCCGTTGAGCACGTAGTCCCCGCCGTCGCGCTCGATTCGCAGCTCGATGTTCCTTGCGTCTGAGCTCGCGACATCGGGCTCGGTCATCGCGAAGGCCGAGCGGATCTCGCCGTCGAGCAACGGACGCAGCCAGCGCTCCTTCTGCTCGTTCGTGCCGAACTGGTGCAGCACCTCCATGTTGCCCGTGTCGGGGGCCGAGCAGTTGCACGCCTCGGAGGCGATCGATGAGCGCCCGAGCATCTCGGCGAGCGGGGCGTAGTCGCTGTTCGACAGCCCCGCCCCGTGCTCCTCGTCGGGCAGGAACATGTTCCACAGCCCCGCTGCCCGCGCCTGCTGCTTGAGCTCCTCCATGATCGCCGGCTGGTGGTGCGGGTCGCCCGAGTCGCTGAGCTGCTGCGCGTAGGTCTCCTCGGCCGGGTAGATGTGCTCGTCCATGAACGCGCTGAGGCGCTCCTTGAACTCAGAACAGCGCTCGCTCGGCTGGAAGTCCATCGTCTCTCCTTTGGTCCCTGGGTCCGGCTCGTGAAAACAGACGGTGTATATCGACTCTCACGCGGCGTGCGGCAGACGCCGTGTGGATGATCGCTAGCGTGTGCCGGCCGATGAGGTGGCCCACGGCTCACCGACGCTCCTGCCCGCGATGCCCGCCGGACGTCGCCGCGCACCTGCATGGGCCGGTTTCGGCATTGCCGGCGGCGCTCTTGCTGGCGCTCCTGATCGGGCTTTCGGGCTGCGGCGGCGGTTCCGGCGGCACGAGCTCGCACACAGCGCACACGTCGGGCGCTCAGGGTGGCGGAGCATCTGCCCATGCACCGCGCGCCGGCGGCGCTCCGGCCGCCGGCGGCCGCCCGAACATCGTGTTCGTGCTGACCGACGACCTCTCGGAGAACCTGGTCCGGTACATGCCGCACGTGCTGCAGATGAAACGCAGCGGCGTGAGCTTCAGCAACTACTTCGTGACCGACTCGCTGTGCTGTCCCTCGCGCGCGTCGATCCTCACGGGCCGTTACCCGCACGACACGCACGTGTTCGACAACAGCCCGCCCGAAGGTGGCTACAGCGTCTTTCGCGAACGTGGGGAGGAGCAGGAAACATTTGCGCTGGCATTGCAGCGCGAGGGCTACAGCACGGCGCTGATGGGCAAGTACCTCAATGGCTACAAGCCGAACGGCGCCGTCGCGGGCCTCGGCGTGGGTGCGACGGCGGGCGACGGCGCGAGCCCGGCCGTCGCGGCGCAGGGTCGGCAGCCGGTGCCGCCGGGGTGGAGCGAGTGGGACGTCGCGGGCGATGGCTATCCCGAGTACGGCTACCACATGAACAGCGACGGTCACGTGCGCGCGTACGGCTACCGCCCGCGGGATTACCTGACGAACGTGATCGCGAGCAAAGGCCTCGCGTTCATCGATCGCGCCGCGGCCGCCCGGCGCCCGTTCCTGCTCGAGCTGGCGACCTTCGCGCCACACTCCCCGTACACGCCGGCGCCGCGCGACTACGGCGAGTTTCCTGGCGTGCGTGCGCCGCGCACGCCGGCCTTCAACACGATCGGCTCGGACGAGCCGTCCTGGCTCAGCCGCTTCGAACCGCTCGGCCGCGCGCAGATCGCGCTGATCGACAGCAAGTTTCGCAAGCGTGCGCAGGCGGTTCAGGCGGTCGACCGGATGATCGGCGAGGTTGAGGCCAAGCTCACGGCGAAGGGCCTTGCGCGCCACACCTACATCGTGTTCAGCTCCGACAACGGCCTGCACATGGGCGAGCACCGCCTGCGCCCGGGCAAGCTCACGGCCTTCGACACGGACATCAAAGTGCCGCTCGTGGTCACCGGACCCGGCGTGCCGGGCGATCGCACTGTGAGCGCGATGACCGAGAACATCGACCTCTGTCCGAGCTTTGAGGAACTGGCCGGCGCGCCGATCCCGCCGAGCGTCGACGGCCACAGCCTGCTCGCGCTGCTGCACGGCCGGCGCGTGCCGGGGTGGCCCCGTGAGGTTCTGATCGAGCACCACGGGCGCGTGCTCGACCCCGAAGACCCGGACCTGCCGATCCGCGGCTCGGGCAATCCTCCGAGCTATGAGGCGTTGCGAACCCCGGGCAGTCTGTACGTCGAGTACGTCACGGGCGAACGCGAGTTCTACGATCTGCGCCGCGACCCGTTCGAGCTGCGCAACATCGCCGCGCGACTCGCTCCGACGCGCCTGCGCAGGTTGCACCGGGCGCTCGTGCGCATCGAGCGCTGTCACGGCGCGCGCTCCTGCGGGCGCGCGCAGCACGGCGCCAGGCCAGGCCGTAGGCTCACGCCATGAGCGACGAGCGCGGCACGGCGAGCTACCGCGAGGCCGGCGTGGACTATGGCGCGCTCGACGCGGGCAAGCGCCTGGCGATGGCCAAGGCGCTCTCGACCTCGTCGCTGCTGAGCGCGCGCGGTGCGCGCGCGCTCGACGCCTCCAGAGGTGAGCCGGCGTTCGTGTTCGAGCTGGATGGGCGCTCGTTCGCGTTCGTCGTCGAGGGCCTCGGCACGAAGTCGATCATCGCGCGCCAAGTGCTCGAGCGCGGCGGCGTCAACCGCTTCGCCGACGTCGCTTACGACACGGTTGCGGCGATCCTCAACGACCTCTGTTGCGTGGGGGCGCTGCCGCTCGTCGTCAACGCCTACTTCGCCACGGGCGCGTCGGAGTGGTACGCGGACGCGGCGCGCTCGGAGGCGTTGCTGGAGGGCTGGCGCCGCGCATGCGTCGACGCCGGCTGCGCATGGGGCGGGGGTGAGTCGCCGTCGCTGCCGGGACTGCTCGATCCGCGCGACATCGAGCTTGCGGGGGCGGCCGTCGGCGTGCTGCCGGCGGGACGCGCGCCGATCCTCGGCGAGCGGCTCGCCCCGGGCGATGAGATCGTGCTCGTCCGCTCCAGCGGCCTGCACGCCAACGGCGCATCGCTGGCGCGGCTGATCGCCGATCGGCTACCCGGGGGCTACGCGACCGAGCTGCCCGACGGGACGAGCTTCGGCGAGGCGCTGCTCGCGCCATCGCTGATGTACGCACCGCTGGTCGCGGCCGCCCTGGAGGCTCAGCTGCCGCTCAGCTACCTCAGCCACATCACCGGTCACGGCATGCTCAAGCTGATGCGCCCCGCGCGCGAGCTGACCTATCGGATCGAGCGCCTGCCGCCGGTGACGCCCGTGCTCGAGTTCCTCGTCGAACAGGCCGGCCTGCAGCCTCATGCGGCCTACTCGACGTTCAACATGGGCGCCGGCTTCGCGCTCTACTGCGCCGCCGGCGCGGGCGAGCGGCTGGTCGAGCTGGCCGCTGGTCTCGGGCTGTCGGCGCTCGTGGCGGGGCGCGTCGAGCCGGGCCCTCGGCGGGTCGTGCTCGCGCCGGTCGAGGTGTGCTTCGAGGATGACGAGCTCGAGCTCTCCGCCGGCTGAACACTCATGCTCGAGTACAGCATTAGGGTTCGGGAAGATCAGGGTGTTCGAAAGGGCCGGCGGCGATTGGGGTTGCTCAGAGCGGGCAGCTTTTGCATGATTGCCTGCAAACGCTGGATGCGA
This sequence comes from uncultured Solirubrobacteraceae bacterium, assembly GCA_963704495.1. Taxonomy (GTDB): domain Bacteria; phylum Actinomycetota; class Thermoleophilia; order Solirubrobacterales; family Solirubrobacteraceae; genus Palsa-744. Next base: position 1,398,742 of record OY969911.1, read on the forward strand.
CAGCGCTTCTGGCTTGCAGCCGCCCGCGGCGATGGATATTGTTTTCTGAAGACTGTCGCCACTGTTCCCCGGCGTTTTGCCGGGGATCTCGATATCGCCGGACCGGCAATGGTTCCGGAGCTACCCGGATCGAGGCGGACCTGTCCATCAACAGAGGAGAGAAAACTGATGCGCAGAGCATCCACCTGTCTGGCCCTGCTCGGCTCCCTTGCCGTCCTGGGCCTTCCGGCTGTGGCCTCGGCCGCACCGACCGTGACTTTCAAAGCAAAGCCCGTGCCGATTCCGAAGCCGGGCGGCGGCACCTACCCGCACACCGGCAACATCCTTGCCAAGAAGGGTGGTCTCGGCTCGGCGCTCGAAGCCAACTACGTGATCAACGGCTCCGGCTACGGCGCGACGCCGCAGAAGCCGGAGGGCGGCATCCCGCCGCTGGCCGCCGTCAACTTCTACCTGCCGGCCGGCGCGGGGATCAACAGCAAGGGCTTCCCGACATGTTCTGAAGCGGTGCTGAAGAACACCGGCCCGACCGGCTGCAGCAAGAGCTCGGTCGCCAGCCCCGTCGGCAACGCCCTCGGTGAAGTGACGTTCGGCACTGAACGTGTGCCTGAGACGGCTACGCTCCAAGCCTTCTTCGCGGGCAACGGGCTCCTGTTCTACGTCAACGGGTCGAGCCCGGTGTCGCTGGAATTCGTCTCCTCCGGCTCGTTCGTGAGCTACAACAAGGAAGGCTATGGCCTCGAGCTGAAGACGACCGTGCCGGCGATCGCCACGGTCCCGGGTGCCCCGCTCGCCTCGACCAAGAACATCAACATCAAGGTCGGCGCGGCGATCAAAAAAGGCAAGAAGCTGATCTCCTACGGCACGCTCCCCAAGAAGTGCCCGAAGGGCGGCTTCCCGGTCAAGTCCGAACTGATCTTCGGCGGCTCCTACGGCGGCGAACGTGAATTCGGGATTCCCGCGGAAACGACCACGGTGACGTACAAGTCGCCGTGCCCCAAGTAGACAGAACAACGGCGGGCGCGCTCCCCTCGGGGGCGTAGAATCGCCGGTAGTTAGATGAGACGGGCGGCTTCATCGCAAAGATGGAGCCGCCCGGCTCGTTGTATGAACTTCAAGGAAGGAAAGGGTTGAGGGCGCAGACCGTCGGGTGGAGGAGAGGTGCTGCCGCGGTCGCGGTGCTCCTCGGCGTGGCCGCGCTCGCCGCGGTCGTGCTGCTGGCCACCTCGGCGGGGGGCTCCAACGGCACCTATACGGTGCGCGCGATCTTCGACGATGCCGGCAACATCATCCCCGGCGAGAACCTGAAGGTCGGAGGCGTCAAGGTCGGCACGGTCGGCTCGGTGACGCCCACGCCGCAGGCCAAGGCGGCCGTCGTCCTGAACATCACCAGCGCGGGTTTCAAGGACTTCCGCGCGGACGCCAGTTGCACGATCCGCCCGCAGGCGCTGATCGGCGAGAAGTTCGTCGACTGCTTGCCGACGCAGCCGCGCGTCGTCGGCACGCCGTTGCCGCCGGCGCTGAAAAAGATCGGCAAGGGCCACGAAGGCGCTGGCCAGTACCTGCTTCCCGTGCAGAACACGCACTCTCCGGTCGACGTGGACCTGCTCGGCGACATCTCCGCCTGCCCGAGCGCCAGCGCTTCACGATCATCCTCAACGAGCTCGGCGCGGGGCTCGCGGGGCGCGGCAGCGACCTGCACGAAGTGATCCAGCGCGCCAATCCTGCGCTGCAGGAACTCGACAAGGTGCTCGCGATTCTCGCCGGCGAGAACAAAGTGCTGGCCAGGCTCGCCGTCGACTCCGACCGCGCGTTGCAGCCGTTCGCGGCCGTTCGCAACCAGGTCGCCGACTTCATCCAGCAGAGCAACACGGTGGCGCAGGCGAGCGCGCGTCATCGCGGCGCGCTCGCGCGCAACCTGCAGCTGTTTCCCAAATTCCTCAAAGAGTTCGAGCCGGCGATGGAACGACTCGGCCGCTTCGCCGATCAGACGACGCCGGTCTTCAGCGACCTGAAAGTGGCGGCGCCGGGGCTCGACAAGGCCTTCACGAGCCTGCCGGCCTTCTCCAACAGCTCGATCAAGTTCTTCAAGAACTTCGGTCAGACGGCCAAGGTGTCGGGACCGGCGCTGACGGCGATCCAGCCGCTGCTCACGCGCCTGGGCACGCTCGGCAAGGAAGCCAAGCCGTTCGCCTTCAACGCCTCCGAACTGCTCACGAGCTTGCGTGACACCGGTGGCCTGGAGCGCCTGCTCGACTTCATCTTCCTCGGCACCGGGACCTCGAACGGATACGACTCGCTCGGCCACTTCCTGCGCTCGGAAGTCGTCGCCAACGGCTGCATCTCCTACGTCGTAATCGCGAGCGGGCTGTGCGCATCGCAGAAACTGTTCAACACGACGGGCAGCTCGGGCTCAGCCGAAACAGCCTCGGCGTCGGCGGCACGCAACCGCGGCGACCGCAATCAGGGCAACAGCGTCCTGATGGCGCGCACGCTGGCGGTGCTCAACGGCGCCACGCCGGCGCAGGCCCTCGCCAAATTCCCCGGCGCAACCGAAGTCGCCCCCGGCGCGGCGGGCACGACGAGCGGCGCCGAAGCGACGCCGGTCGCCAAGCCGGTCGGCGGGGCGAGCGCGGGCACCACCTACTACGCGCCGTCGGCCGAAGGCTCGGGCGCCGATGGCATGCTCCTCAACTACCTGCTCGGCAACTGAGCGCTCAGCGATGACCCGCCTGATCACATTCCCGCTCGCCGCCGCCGTGGCACTGCTGCTCGCGGTCGCCCCGGCCAGCTCGCTCGCCGCCGAAGAACCGTGGCAGGGAACCGACACGACGACGAGCGAAAAGACGACGCCGACGGAAACGACGCCGACGTCGGAAACGACACCGGCGACGCCAACGCCGAGCACGACGGTTGAACTGCCGCCGAGCTCGACCCCCACGACGACCCCGGCACCGACCGCGACGGCGCCCCAGGTGAGCGGCCAGAGCGCGCAGGGGAGCACGCCGTCCGGCAAACGCGCAAACGGCGGGGGCTCGAGCTCGGGTGCGCAGGGGCAGGGCTCCCCGACCGGCGCCAAAGACAAGACGGGCGGCTCGGCCGCCAAGCCCAAGCGTGGCAAGCGCGCGCCCAAGCCCTCGGCGCTCACGCCGCCGCTGCCGCTCTCGCTGTCCTCCTCGATCGCAGGCGTGCCGGGCTTCTTCATCGAAAGCTTCCGCATTCCACCGTTCCTACTGCCGATCTTCCAGGCGGCGGGCACGGCCTATGACGTCCCCTGGCAGGTGCTCGCCGCGATCAACGAGGTCGAGACGGACTACGGCCGCGACCTCAGCGTCTCGAGCGCCGGGGCGGAGGGGTGGATGCAGTTCCTGCCTTCCTCGTGGGAAAGCTATGGAGTCGATGCCAACGGCGATGGCTTCAAGGACCCATACAACCCGGCCGATGCGATCTTCGCCGCAGCCCGTTATCTGCGCGCGGCGGGGGCGGCTACGGACGTGCGCGGCGCGGTCTTCTCCTACAACCATTCGCAGGCGTACGTCGAATCGGTGATGCTGCGCGCGAAGCTGCTCGGCGGTACGCCCGACCAGCTGCTCGGGGCGATCACGGGTCTCACCGAGGCACGCTTCCCCGTGCACGCCAAGTCGCACTTCAGCGATGGCTTCATCGCGGCGCCGAGCGGTTCCAAGGGCGCCGAAATCGCCGGCACGACGATCTACAGCGAAGCGGGCGCCCCGCTGATTGCGGTGCAGGACGGCCAGGTCGTGCAGATCGGCGACTCGCCCGAGCTGGGTCGCTTCGTCTCGCTGCGCGACGCCTACGGCAACACCTATACCTACGCCAAACTCGGCAGCGTCGCCGAGCTCTACCCGGTGCTCAAGCCGCACGAAGGCGCGGGCTCCGCGGAGAAGTCCGCGCCGCAGGGGCAAGGCCCGGACGAACCGAAGCCGACGGCTCCTGCGAGTGCGGGCACGCACACCGACGCCGGCGCTCCGGCCGGCGAAGGCGCTGGGCTCGCCGCGCTCTCGCTCGGCACGCCGAACGGCCTCGAAAGCGCCGCGCCCGGCTCTGGCCAGGCGGGCACGCAATCGGCCTCGGCGACATCGGCTACACCGGTGCCCCCGGCGCTCGCAGGGACATCCGCCACGGGCGCCGCCGGCTCGCCCGAAGCCGGCTCCGCTGCGGGCGCCCCCGTGTCGAGCGCGTCGTCGCCTGCCACGACATCCGGTGAGGCGACGCCGCGCGTGTTCCGCGACGGGCCAAACGATGTCTACCTGCGCGAACTGCACGAGGGGGTGCGCGTGATCGCCGGAACCGTGCTCGGGCACGTCGGCGACGGCGCTACCGATGAAGGGCCCGAACCGCACATGTTCTTCCAGATCCGCCCGGCGGGCGTGGGCGCGCCGCTGATCGATCCCAAGCCGATCCTCGACGGCTGGGTGCAGCTCGAGAACAGCTCGATCTTCAGGGCCAAAGGTCAGACCCCGTTCTCGACGAGCGGACCGACCCCGGGCCAGGTGCTGCTCGAGTCCAAGGAACAGCTTGAGCAGCAGGTGCTGAACAGTCCGGACGTCGACCTCTATCCATGCGGGCGCCAGGACATTCAGACGGGACAGATCGACCGCCGCGTGCTGGCGACGCTCGAGTTCCTCGCCGTGTCCGGATTGAAGCCGACGGTCTCGGCGCTGAAGTGCGGACACTCGGAGCTGACGGCAGAAGGCAACGTGTCCGAGCACTCGACGGGCGATGCGGTTGACATCTCGGAGATCAACGGCATCCCGATCGTTGGTCACCAGGGCCCGGGCTCGATTACCGACACGACGATCCGCAAGCTGCTGACGCTTCAGGGCTCGATGAAGCCGCATCAGATCATCAGCCTGATGAGCTATCCAGGCGCTGAGAACACGCTCGCCAAAGCCGACCACTACAACCACATCCACGTCGGCTTCAGGCCATTCGCACAGGCCAGCCTGGCGGGCTCGCTGACCTCGTTGATCACGCCGGGACAGTGGATCAAGTTGATCGCACGGCTCGGCGAAATCCCCGATCCGGCGGTCGCCAACGGTCCGTCGGCTGCCGCGATCCCCGTGCAGCCGAGCAGCGCGCAGGGCGGGGGAGGTAGGCGATGGCGACGACCACTCCACCCAGCCCGCCGCCGCCCGCCGCGCCGCCGCCACACGACCCGCTTCCACCGCGTGCACCGCGTTCCTCACGCGGACGCTACGGCCGGCCGCTTGCGGTCGGCGCACTCGCCGTCGTCGTGCTCGTAGTCGCCTTCATCGTGTTCGGCGGCGGGGGTGGGGACACGTACAAGCTCGAAATGAAGGAAGGCTTCCAGCTCGTCCGCGGCGACCAAGTCCAGGTCGGCGGCGTCCCTGTCGGCAGCATCACGAACATCGATCTGACCAACGACTTCAAAGCGCTCGTGACGGTCCACGTCGACTCCTCGCTCACGCCGCTGCACGCGGGGACCACGGCGCAGGTGCGGGTGCCGTCGCTGTCGAGTGTCGCCAACCGCTACATCGCGCTCAGCCCCGGGCCCAACAACGCTCCGGCACTGGCGTCGGGCGCGACGCTCCCGGCCAGCGTGACGAAGGACGTGACGGACCTCGACCAGCTGTTCAACACGTTCAACCCAAAGACACGCAAGGGTCTGCAGGACTTCATCCAGGGGACGGCCGAACAGTACGTCGGGCAGGGCAAATCGCTGGGGCTCGCGACCGAATACTTCGCGCCCTCGATCAACGCAACCGACCACTTCTTTGCCGAGCTCGTGCGCGACCAGTCGACGTTCACGAGCTTCCTCGTCGAAACGGCGAAGGCGGTGACGACGATCGGCGCGCGCAAGGATCAGCTCTCGAGCCTGGTCGAAAATGCGAACACGACGTTTACGGCGATCGGCGCCGAGCAGCAGAACCTCGCACAGGGAGTCAAACAGCTGCCGGTCACGCTCCGCCAGGGCAATCGCACCTTCGCCGAATTGCCCTCGACGTTCAGCGCGCTGAAAAAGCTGGTCGACGCGTCCAAGCCGACGGTCAAGCCGCTGACGACGCTGTTCACGAGCCTGAAGCCGCTGGTGACGACGGCGACGCCGGTCGTAAAGAACTTCTCGCAGGCGTTCAGCCGCCCAGGCCCCAACAACGACCTGACCGACTTTGCCAACGCGGTTCCGGCGCTGGTCAAACAGCTCGACGTCGAGCACCCCGGTGACGGTGCAATCGCTGCAGGAATCGGTGCCGATCACGGCATTCTTCGGGCCGTATTCGACCGAGCTCGAGGGCACGCTGCGCGAGTTCGGACAAGCCAGCGCGTACTACGACGCTGACGGTCACTACGCGCGACTGAACCCCGTGTTCCCGGACTTCGCGCCCGGTGGCGCGAACAACAACCTCACGCCATCGAGCGTCGGTGCGGCGCTCGCGCCGCTGAAGTCCGGCCAGCTGCGTCGCTGCCCGGGCGGTGCGACCCAGCCGGCGGCCGACGGATCCTCGCCGTTCGCGGACAACGAACTGCTCTCCTGCGACCCCACTCAGCACCCATGAACCGGCGTCGCAACACTTCGCTGGCGGGGAGCCCGCTGCTGATTGGGGCGGTCACGACGTTGATCGTCGTGGTCGCCGTGTTCCTCTCCTATAACGCCAACAACGGACTGCCGTTCGTGCCGACATACAACATCAAGGTCGCGCTGCCCGAGGGCTCGGGTCTGCAGCCGGCGAACCAAGTGCGTATCGCGGGCACGCGCGTCGGTATCGTCGGCTCGCTGAAGCCACACCTCGACCCCGCGACGGGACGGGTCACGGCGATCGCCGAACTGAAGCTCGAAAAGAAGGTACAGCCGCTGCCGGCCGACACCAAAGCGATCGTGCTGTCCGTTTCGGCGATCGGGCTGAAGTACCTCGAACTTGAAAAGGGCAGCTCGTCGAAGACGATCAAGGCCGGCCATGAGATCCCGGTCAGCCAGACCAAGGAACCGGTCGACATCGACCAGCTCTTCAACATGTTCGACGAAAAGACGCGCACGGCGATTCAGCAGAACACGAACAACTTTGGCGATGGGCTGGCCGGGCGCGGGCTGGGGCTGAACGAAACGATCCACACGCTGCGCCCGCTCCTGCGGCGCGGGATCCCCGTACTGCGCAACCTCGCCTCGCCGCAAACCGATCTCGCCAACTTCTTCCCCGCGCTCGAGCGCGTCGCCGAACAGTCCGCCCCCGTCGCCCAGCAGCAGGCTGAATTCTTCACCGAGCAGGACACCTTCTTCAAGGCTTTCGCGGGCGTCGCGAAATCGCTCGAAGAAGCGACCGAGGAAGGACCGGCATCGCTCGAACAGGCGATCTACTCGTTGCCGCACGAGGCAGCATTCACCGAAAAGAGCACCGAGTTCATGCGCCTGCTGCGCCCGAGCGCGAAAGACCTGACGACGGTGGCACCGCAGCTCGGTCACGCCTTCGCGGTCGGCGCGGTCAACTTTCGCGAAGCAACCAAGCTGAACGACGCGCTTTCCGAATCGGCCGTGGCCTTCCAGAAGTTCGCCGAAAACCCGATCGTCACGGCAGGCCTCGAAGACTTCACGCAGACGCTGCAGTACGGCAATCCGCTGCTCGCCGGCCTGGCTCCGGTGCAGGCGTACTGCAATTACGTCACGCTCACCTTCCGTAACCTCGCCAGCCTCGAGTCCGAGAACGTCGGCGTCGGCACCGTCAACCGCGCCGCCGCGAAGCTCGCGCCGCTCGGGCCGAACAACGAGGGCTTCCCCTCGGCCGTGCCGGCGAACGGCCCATCCGTCGAAAAGGCGGCCCTCGGCTCGACGGCGATCGTCGACAACAACCACCTGCACCTCAACCCCTATCCGAACGTCGCCGGCCCCGGTCAGCCGAAACTGTGCGAAGCGGGCAACGAGCACTACGAAGTGGGCAAGCTCGTCGTCGGCAACAACACCGCGGCGAATGTCGCCGGCAACCGCGAATTCACGAGCCGCGAACAGGATCTGTTCGGCGAAAAGTACCCGGCTTCGACGGTCAAGGACCTCGGCATTTCCACTGCGCCGAAGACGAAGAAGAAGGCGACCAAGAAGAGCGCGAAGAAGGGGAAGAAGAAGTGAGTCGTCTTCGCTTCTGGCGCCGCCACGACGAAATCCCCGTCGTCGAGCTCAACCGCACCAGCCCGGTCCGCTTCGCGATCGTGTTCCTCGTGATCGTCGTGATCGCGATCTACTTCGGCTTCACCAAGCATCTCCCGTTCAAACACGGCTATCGCCTGAACGCCCAGTTCGCCAGCGCGCTGAACATCAAAGGCAAGTCGCCGGTGCGGATCGCGGGCGTCAACGTAGGCAAGGTGACCGGCGTCAAGCGCGACGGCTCGACTGCGCTCGTGAGCATGGAAATCGAAGACCGCGGGCTGCCGATCCACTCTGACGCGACGGTCAAGATCCGTCCGCGAATCTTCCTCGAAGGAAACTGGTTCGTCGAACTTCAGCCGGGCAGCCCCTCGGCGAAGACGCTGTCGTCGGGCTCGACGCTGCCGAGCACGCAATCCTCGGACCCCGTGCAGATCGACCAGGTGCTCGACGCGCTCAACACCGATACCCGCCAGAACCTGCAGGACTTCCTGATCGGATATGGCAACGGGCTGGTGCGCAAGCCGTCGGCCGCGGACAACGCCGAACAGGACCCGGACGTGCGCGGGATCAACGCCGCCGAAGCGCTCAACAAGCTTTACAGCATCGCCCCCCCGGCCGAGCGCGGCGGCGCGATCGTCAACCAGGCGCTCGGCGGCACCGAAACACACGACCTCTCCAAGCTCGTGCGGAGTGTCGGCAAAGTGACGTCCGCGCTCAACGTGCACGAGCAGCAGCTCGGCGAACTGATCGGCAACTTCAACAGCTTCTTCCATTCGTTCGCCGCGCAGTCGAGCAGTCTGCGCAGTGCCGTCGCAGTGCTACCGAGCTCGCTGCAGAAGATCACGGCGGGACTGCGCGAACTGAACGCCGCGTTCCCGCCGGCGCGGACATTTGCGCTGGACATCCTGCCGGGCGTCAAAAGCACGCCACAGACCGTCACGGCGCTGCTGCCGTGGATCGAGCAGGTCGAAGCGTCGCTCGCGCCGACCGAGCTCGGCGGAGTCTCGAAGGGGCTGCTCGAAGCGACGCCCTCACTGGCTCAGCTGACGGCCGAACAGACCACGTTCCAGGTGCAGACCGAAGCGTTCAACAAGTGCCTGACGAAAGTGATCATCCCGGCCGGCAATACTCGCTTGCAGGACGGGACCTCGACGTCGGGCGTGGAGGACTACAAGGAGTTCTGGTACGGCCTGACCGGTCTCACCGGGATCGGTCAGACCTTCGACGGCAACGGCACGCTGACGAAGTTCCTGCTCGGCGGCGGCGGTCCGACGGTCAAGTCGGCTAAAGCCTCCGTCGAGGGCCACCCGATCTCCAACGGCCTGCCGCTGGTCGCGCACGCCTCGCTGCCCCCCGAAGGCACGCGCCCGGCGTTCCCGAAGACAGAGCCCGCCTACAAGCCGCTCGTGCCTTGCTACACGCAGGCGCTGCCTGACTTCAACGGCCCGCTGTCACAAGGGCCCGCGGACGGAGCCGGATGATGGCGAGCGTCGAGCCGACACCTGGACACAAACGCGAAGGCGGGCTCGGCGTCCGCGGACAGATCGAGCGCTACCGCACGGCGTTCATCGCGGTCGTCACGATGGTCGTGATCGCGGCGGCCGTCGGCGGCTACATCCTCGCCCACGAGAACCTCAAGCTCCCGGGCTGGGTGCCGGTGCTCGGGCGCGACTACTACACGCTGAAGGCCGATATCCAGACCGCTCAGGCGGTCACGCCCGGCCAGGGCCAGGCCGTGACGATCGCCGGCGCGAAGATCGGCGAAGTTGGCAGCGTCGACCTGCACAACGGCGTGGCCACGATCACGATGAAAGTGACGCCGAAATACGCGCGCATCTACCGCAACGCGACGCTCCTGCTGCGGCCGAAGACGCAGTTGCAGGACATCACGGTCGAGGTCAACCCGGGCACGCCGGGCGCGGGCAGGCTGCGGAGCGGCTCGACGCTGCCGCTGTCGCAGACCGCGCCGAATGTCAACTTCGACGAATTCCTCTCATCGCTCGATGCCGAAACGCGCGCCTACCTGCAGGAGCTGCTGGCGGGTGCCGGCGAAGGCTTCAAGAACAACGGAAAGGCCTTTTCGGCGACGCTCAAGCGCTTCTACCCGCTCACGCGCTCGATCCGGGAAATCACAAAGGAACTGACGGCACGTCACGAAAACATTTCGCGCTCGATCCATAACTTCCGCCTGCTGATGGAAGCGCTCGGTGGCAAGGACAAGCAGTTGGCCGAGCTCGTCGACGCCTCGAATGCCGTGTTTGCGACATTTGCCAAAGAGGATCAGAACGTGCAGAGCACGCTGCACCTGCTGCCTGGCGCTCTGACCAAGGCGAGGAGCGGCTTGGGCAAGCTCGCGACGGCGGCGCACGTGCTCGGGCCGACGTTGCACGAGCTAAAGCCGTTCGCGAAGGCGCTTGGCCCGGCCAACGAAGCCACGCAGCAGCTCGACGCGCGTGACCACGCCGATCATCAAGAACGAAATCCGTCCGTTCGCACGCGAAATCCTGCCGACGGTCAACCAAATCGCCCCCAGCACGACAGCGCTGGCTGAAGCGTTCCCGAAGCTCGCGACGAGCTTCGGCGTGCTCAACGAATTCTTCAACGAGCTCGCCAACAACCCGGGCAAGGGCCAGGGCGGCTTCCTGTTCTTCCTCGACTGGGCCAATCACAACCTCAACAGCGTGGTCAGCTCGAGTGACGCCAACGGCGTGCTCGGCCGCACGCTGGTCTACTTCAACTGTGAAGTGGCTCCGCTGCTCGAACACGTCGCCGAAGTCAATCCGAACGTGAAGTTGCTGATCGGGCTGCTGCAGCCGCCCAATGCGCAGACGTGCATCAGCCAGGGTCTCGTCAAAGGCGCCACGGGAAGCGCGGCTCACAAGCTGAAGAAGCCCAAGGCGCCGGGCGCGAAACTGCTGAAAGGCCTCACGCCGGCTTTCGGCACGGCTACGAAGAGGCCGAAGAAGGCCGCCAAGACGCACGGTGCGAAGGCCGCGGGCCGCGCCAAGGGGGGTGCTCGCTAGATGCAGAAGCGTGCGCCGACTCTGGGCAACATGATCGTGATCATTCTCTTCGTGCTGAGCTGCTTTGGCCTGCTGCTGTTCCTGTGGGAGTCCTTCGGCGGCCCGCTGCCGCTGAAGCCGAAGGGCTACCGCATGACGGTCTCTTTCCCGGCCTCGCTGGCGCTCGCCGAACAGTCCGAAGTGCGCATCAGCGGCGTCGACGTGGGACGCGTGGTCGCCCTCAACTCGAGCAAGATCGGACGTACGAAGGCCGAACTGGAAATCAACAAGAAGTACGCGCCGGTTCGCGCGAACATGCACGCGATCCTGCGCCAGAAGACGCTGCTCGGCGAGACCTACGTGCAGCTGATCCCGCAGAACGGCGGTCACAGCGGGTCGTTCCTGAAGGACAGCGGCGAACTCCCCTACGCTCAGGTCGAACCTTCGATCACGCTCGACGGGATCCTCTCGGCGTTCGATCCGAAGACGCGCCGCGACTTCCAGATCTGGCAGCAGTCGGTCGCCGAAGGGATCAACGGGCGCGGCGAACAGATCAACGCCGCATTCTCCTCGCTGCACCCGTTCGTCGAACACGCCAACACGCTCGTCGGCGTGCTCGATTCGCAAGAGGGGGCCGTGCGGGCGCTCGTCAAGAACACCGGCGTCGTGTTCGACGCGCTGGCCGGCCGCGACCATCAGCTGCAAGGCCTGATCGTCAACGGCGAGCACACCTTCCACGCGCTGTCCGAAAGCAGTCAGGCGTTTGCCGCCGCCTTCCGCGCGCTGCCGACGTTCGAGCGCAAGTCGCGCACCGCGCTGAAAGAACTCGACCGCTTCGCCGACGACGCGAGCCCGTTCCTCGACGAATTCCGCGTGGTCGAGAAGAAGCTCGCGCCGCTGCTCAACGCGGCCAAGCCGTTCGCGCCGCAGTTCAACAGCTTCCTCACCTCGCTCGGTCCGCTGACGAAGGCGGCCAAGAAGGGGCTGCCGCTGACGAGTCAGGCGCTCGGGCTGACGACGACGCAGCTCGAAAACTTCCGTCCCGTGTTGCACAACTTCGACCCGTTCCTGCAGTACCTCTCCCAGTATGTCCCCGAGGTGCAGGCCTTCTTCGCCAACTTCACGGCGGTCACGCAGGCGCACGGTAAAAACACGAACACGCCCAACAGCCCCGCGCAGCACTACCTGACGGCGATGAACGCGCTCACGCCGGAGAGCCTCACGGTCTACTCGCAGCGGCCCGGCAGCGATCGAGCGAACCCCTACTTCAAGCCCGGCGCCTTCAGCTCGATCGCCAACGGCGGCCTGCAGGTCTTCAGCAACAGCGAATGCGCGAACGCCACTCCGTCGGTCAGCGGCCCACCGAGCGCGACGATCTCCCAGGGACTGATCGACGAAATCGTCGGGGCCAAGGTCGCCAACGCGCCGGAAACGCCCAACGCGATCCCGGCGCCGGCATGCAACCAGCAGGCACCGTTCACGTTCAACGGCTTCACCGGGCAGTTCCCGCACGTCGTCTACGGTGGAAAATGATGAGCAGCGAAGAGCAGTACAACGACTACCAGTACCACTCGACCGGGCTCGACCTGAGCGGCGATCCGGAGGCCGGCGACTGGTCGATCCGCTGCACCGACGTGCACAAGCGCCTCGGGGGAGTGCCCGTGCTCAACGGCCTCACGCTGGCGATCCCGGACAACACGATCACCGTCGTGCTCGGGCCCTCGGGAACGGGCAAGAGCGTGCTGATCAAGCACCTGATCGGGCTGATGTTCCCGGACTCGGGCGACATCGTCGTGCACGGGGAACACGTGCCGCGGCTGACAATGCCCAAGCTGCTGAAGCTGCGCCAGCGGATCGGCGTGCTGTTTCAGGACGGCGCCCTGTTCGGCTCGATGTCGGTGTTCGACAACGTCGCCTTCCCGCTGCGCCAGCACACCGACCAGAACGAGGCGCAGATCGCCAAGACGGTCACTGATCGGCTGACCGACGTCGGCTTGGCCGAGGCGATGGACGACGCTCCCTCGCAGCTCTCCGGCGGCATGCGCAAGCGCGCCGGCTTCGCGCGCGCGCTCGTGATGGAGCCGGACGTGGTGATCTTCGACGAGCCTGACTCCGGCCTGGACCCCGTGCGCACGGCGCTGCTGTGCGACTTGATCCAGGAGATGCACCAGATCCACAAAGGCACCTACATCGTCGTCACGCACAACATCGCCTCGGCGCGGCAGATCGGCGAATACATCGCCGTGCTGTGGAAGGGGCGGATCGTCGAGGCGGGCGACGCCGAGCGGATGTTCTCCTCGGACAACGCCTTTGTCAGGCAGTTCCTCAGCGGCTCCGCAGAGGGCCCGCTGACGATGGACTGAGCCTCCTCCGCATCCGGCGCCGGTCTATGCGAACATATGTTCGCCCATGATCGTATGCGTCCGATTGCCCCGTTTCGAGCTGGTCCTCGCCGCCGGAGGAGCACGCGAGCTCGTCGGGCGGGCGCTGGCGATTGCGCCGTCGCCGGGATCGGAGCAGCGCATCGGGGAAGCCTCGGGAGCGGCTGAGGCGCGGGGGGTGCGCAGGGGTATGGCGCTTGGCGAGGCGCTTGCGCGCTGCCCGGATCTGGTGCTCGTGCCGCCCGATCCGGTGGGGGTGCAGGAGGCGTGGGAATCCAGGCTGCGCAGCCTGGAGGAGATCGGGGCGGCCGTCGAGTCGGCCCGCCCCGGTCTCGCCTACTTCGACACCGAGCCGCTGCGCGGGCTGCACGGTTCAGATGCAGCCACGATCGCGGCGGCGTGCGGCACTGGGGCTTCAGGGGCGCTTGCCGGAGGCGGCCGGCGTGTGCGGGGACAGCGTTCGGCGGTGGGCGGCGAGGACCGCCACATGCGCGTCGGCGCCGGGCCGACCCGCTTCTGCGCGCTGGCGGCGGCGTTGGCGGTCCGCTCGCGCCGCCCGCTGGTGCTCGAGGGGAAGGAGGCGCTGCGCTGGCTGGCGGGGCGCCCGATCGAGCTGCTCGGCTTTCGCGCGGAGACCGAGCAGCTGCTCGAGCCGCTTGTGCGCCTCGGCGTACGCACGCTCGGCGAGCTGGCGCGCGTCGGGCGCCCCGCGCTCGCCGATCGCTTTGGGGAGGCGGGAGCCTTCGCGCACCGGCTTGCGTGCGGTGAGGACACGCCGCTGCAGCCTCGCCTGCTCGAAGAGCGCTTGGGGGAGACGATGAGCGTGGGCGACGCGAGCTCGGGCCCTTCGCTGGAACGCGTGCTCGGCGTGCTGGTCGACCGCCTGCTGGCGCGCAGCGAGCGGCGCGGGCGCACGCTGCGCGCAGTCACGCTTTCCGCACGGCTGCTCTCGGGCGGAGGCTGGTGCGAGCGCGCGGTCTTTCGCGAGCCGCTGGCCGACAGCGAGCGCATCTCGCTGGCGCTGTCGCTGCGGCTGCTGATGCTGCCGGCCCCCGCCGCCACGCTCAGCCTGTCCGTCGAGCGCTTCGGCCCTCCGGCGGGCGAGCAGCGAGCGCTGCTGGACGAGGCTCACGATGCGCGTATGGCGCGCCTGCGCGAAGCGGTCGCCCAGGTGCGCGCCGTGGGTGGGGAGAACGCGGCGATGCGGGCCGTCTGCGTGGACCCTGACTCGCGCGTGCCAGAGCGGCGAGTTGTGCTCACACCGCTGGCGGGCTGATGGCTGTCACCGCGCGAGTCCAGCTGAACCTCCCCCGCCCCGCGCGGGTGCGCACGGGGACGGAGGGCGTGCCGCTGCAGATCGACGGGCGCACGGTCGAGCTGGTGCGCGAGTCCTGGCTGGTGGAGGACCGCTGGTGGACGGCGCAGCCGCTGTGCCGACGCTACTGGGAGGTCGTGACGACGAGCGGGCGCAACCTGGTCGTCTTTCACGACCTCGGTGGGGCACCGACGGCGGAGCCGTCGGTCGCCGGCGACAGGCGTGCCGGCGGCTGGTTCGTCCAGGGAGCGTAGATGGTCGTGCGCAAGCAGCGAGCACGCTGAGCGATGTCTGCGCCACCGACGCCGCCGTACGTCGAGCTCCACTGTCACTCGGCCTACTCGTTCCTGGACGGCGTGTCGTTGCCGGACGAGCTGGCTCATCGCGCGCGCGAGCTCGGGCATACGGCGCTGGCGCTGACCGATCACAACTCGGTCTCGGGCTCGATGGAGCTGGCCCTCCTCGCGCCGGACAACGGGATCAGGGCGATCCATGGCGCGGAGGTCGATCTGAGCAGCGGACGACATCTCACGCTGCTGGTGCGCGACGGGCGTGGCTGGCGCAACCTCTGCCGGATCATCACGCTGGCTCACGCGCATACCCGTGACGGGTCTGGGCGGCGTGAGCGAAGCGAGCCGTCGGTCGCGCTCGAGGTGGTGCTCGAGCACGCCGATGGCCTCGTCTGCCTGACGGGCTGCGCTGGACACTCGGTAATCGCCGGCGGCGCCGGCGACGAGCCGGTGGCACGACGTCTGCTCGAGGCGTTCGGCGCGGAGGGCTTGCGCGTGGAGCTACAGCGGCCCTACGCCCGCGACGATCGTGCCCGCAACCGCGCGCTGGCGGCGTTCGCGCGGCGGCTCGGGGTGGCGTGCGTGGCCAGTGGCGACGTGCACGCGCATGCACGCTGCCGAGCTGAGCTGCAGGACGCGTTCGTCGCGCTGCGCAACCGCACGACGCTCGACGCCTCCGAGCCGCTGCGCCGTGGCAACCGCAGTCACGTGATGACCACGCCGCAAGCAATGGCGAGTCGCTTCGCCGACCATCCCGAGGCAGTGCGCGAGACGCTGGCGCTGGCCGAGCGGCTGACCTTCGACCTCACGCACGACCTCGGCTACCGCTATCCGGGGGCGGAGGACGCCGGCGCCGAGCGCAAGCTGGCCGAGCTGTGCGCGGCGCGCCTGCACGAGCGCTACGAGACGGCCGCCGCCTGTGCCGAGGCGCAGGGGCGCCTCACGCAGGAGCTGAACGTGATCGGCAAGCTCGGGCTGGCCGGCTTCTTCCTGCTGCACCACGAGATGCTCGAGCTCTCGCGCGAGGTCGCGCGCGAGGTGCGCGGGCCGGACTCGGTGCGCGCCCTGCTGGCGCCGGGACGTGGGCGGGGCTCGTCGGTCTCCTCGCTGGTCTGCTACCTGATCGGGCTCTCGCACATCGACCCGATCGCCAGCCGGCTGACGCTCGGACGCTTCCTGCACGAGGACCTGCGCGGGCTGCCGGACATCGACCTGGACTTCCCGCGCGACATCCGCGCGGTGCTGATACCGCGCGTGCACGAGCGTTTCGGCCGCGAGCGTGCCGCACTGGTGGCGGCCTTTCCGACCTTCCGCGCACGCGGCGCGATCCGTGAGCTGGGCAAGGTGCTCGGCCTGCCGCCGGGCGAGATCGAGCGCGAGGCGCGCAGCGCGGAGCGCTACGGGGCGGCCGAGCACGACATCGGCGTCGCCGGTGGGGAGATGGGCGAGCGGGGGGAGCAGGACGAGCAGCGAGATGGGCAGGTCGAAGGGGCCCGGAGCCGGGAGGGCCGGGAGTCGAGCGTGCCGCGCTCGCAGCGCTGGCACTGGCTCGCCCGGCTCGTCGAGGAGGCCTACAGGCTGCCGCGCCACCTCTCCCAGCACTCGGGCGGAATGATCATCGCGACGCGGCCGCTGATCGACTGCTGCCCGGTCGTGCCGGCGGCGATGGAGGGCCGGCAGATGGTCCAGTGGGACAAGGACTCCTGCTCGGATGCGGGCTTCTTGAAGATCGACCTGCTCGGGCTGGGGATGCTTTCGGCGGTGGAGCGCTGCGTGGAGTCGATCGTGTACACGCGTGGCGAGCGCATCGACCTCTCGCGGATCCCGTTCGACGACGAGCAGACCTTCGACGCGATCGGCGATGCCGACACAGTCGGCGTCTTCCAGATCGAGAGCCGCGCGCAGATGCAGTCACTGCGGCGCACGCGCCCGCGAGATCTCGACGACCTGGCGGTGCAGGTGGCGATCATCCGGCCGGGGCCGATCCAGGGCGGGGCGGTCAATCCCTACATCGAACGCCGCCGACGCCTGCGCGAGGACCCGGACTACGAGATCCCCTACGAGCACCCCTCGCTCGAGCCGGTCCTGCGCGACACGCTCGGCACGATCATCTTCCAGGACCAGGTGATGGAAGTGGCGCAGGCGATCGCCGGCTACACCCCGGGCGAAGCGGAGGGGCTGCGCCGGGCAATGAGTCGCAAGCGCTCCCAGGAGCTCTTGCGGAGCCATCGCGAGCGCTTCGTGGCCGGCGCCGTGCGGCACACGGGCGCCCAGCCTCAGACGGCCGAGCGTGTGTGGCAGATGATTGAGGGCTTCGCCGGCTTCGGCTTCCCCAAGGCGCACAGCGCCGCCTTTGGCCTGCTCGCCTACCAATCGACCTGGCTGCGCGTGCACTACGGGCCGGAGTTCCTCTGTGCGCTACTCAACGAGCAGCCGATGGGCTTCTACGCGCCTGACAGCCTCGTGCACGAGGCTGAACGCAGGGGCATCCCGATCCTGCGCCTCGACGTGAACGCCTCCCAGGCCGAGTGCACGGTGCAGGATGGCGGCGTGCGCCTGGGGCTCGGCTACATCAAGGACGTGGGTGGCGAGGAGGTGCGCGAGTTGGTGTCCGAGCGCGATCGTGGCGGTCCCTTCGCGAGCCTCGGCGAGTTGGCGGGGCGTATCGGCGTGCGGCGCAGGACGCTCGAACATCTGGCTTGGTCGGGAGCGTGCGATGAGATCATCGCCGCTGCGGGCTCGGCCGCTCGGGGGCAAGGGGCGAGGCGCAGGCTGGGCGAGGCGGACAGGCGCACTGCGCTGTGGCAGCTCGGGCTCGCCACAGCGGGACACAGCGCGGGGGAGGGAACCCAGCTGGCGCTGCCGCTGGAGCTGCCGGCGGCTCCGCGGCTGCGTTCGCTCGGGCGCTGGCAGCGATTGATCGCCGACTATGCCACCAGCGGGGTGACGGTCGGCGACCACGCGATGGCAGTCCTGCGCGAGCGGCTGACGGCGCCGAGCGGCGCCGACCCGGTCGTGCCGGCGACGAGCGCGCAGCTCGACACGCCTACCGAACGGCAGCGCGGTTTCGATGGCGGGGCTCGTGATCGCGCGCCAGCGCCCGGGAACGGCGAAGGGGACGATGTTCCTGCTGTTCGAGGACGAGTTCGGCACGGTCAACCTGATCGTCCCGCGAGCGGTGTACGAGCGCCATCGTCAGCTCGCTCGCGCCGAGCCGCTGCTGTTGGCGCGCGGACGCGTCGAGCGCTCGGAAGGGGTCGTCAACCTGCTCGTGCGCGAGCTGGCCGAGCTCGAGCACTTCATCGCAGGCGGGGTCGAGGGCGAGGAGCGCGAGGCGGCGCCGGCGCGCGTGCACCAACTGCCTACACCCACGCAGGCGCCGGATGCCGGGGAGGACGATGCGGCCGACGTCGGCTCGAGCATGCGCGCCGTCGCGCCACCGATTCAGAGCTTCGCGATGGGCCGACGACGCTAGCGGCCCGCGCCGGGGGACGCGGGCCGCGGTCGCTTCTCAGCGAGTGAGCGTGCGCTGCGTGTCCTCGGCGTCGTTGACGGCCCACGCGAGCCGCTCGATCAACTGCTCGGCGGCGTGGTCGTCGCTGAGGTGCAGCGAATTGACGCGCTCGTCGAGCAGCACGGGCGCGTCGCGTTTCTCCAGCGGGTCGGTCGTGACGATGATCCTGGGCATGATTCCCTCCTGGGGATTCGGTCATGTCCTCCCGACGAACACGTTGCGCGCCGAGCCTGAAGCGCGGCTTAATTCTCGCCGTAACCCCAGACCGGCGGCTCTGGGGACGGGCAGATGATGGATACCCTGAGCCGATCGCACGCTTGGGCAACACCGATCTCGACGTCTTCGAGCTCTGCCTCGGCGGCAATGTGTTCGGCTGGACGATTGAAGAAGAGCGCTCGTTCGCGGTGCTCGACGCCTACGTGCAGGCCGGCGGTAACTTCATCGACACGGCCGACAGCTACGGACGACGCGGTCCGGGCGGTCCGGGGGAGTCGGAGCGGATCATCGGCCGCTGGATGGCGGCACGCGGCAACCGCGATCAGCTCGTGATCGCGACCAAGGTCGGCATGTCATCCGATCTGAAGGGCCTCTCGGCGAGCACCGTGAGGGCCGGCGCCGAGGCGTCGCTGCAGCGCCTCGGGATCGAGCGTATCGACCTCTACTACGCACACGAAGACGACCAGCAGACGCCGCTACAGGAGACGCTGACGGCGTTTGGCGAGCTGATCGAGGACGGGCTGATCGGCTACGCGGCGGCGTCGAACTACAGCGCCGAGCGGCTACGCCAGGCGCTCGAGCTCGGCCGCCGCGAGGGCATGGCCGAGTTCGTCGCGCTGCAGCCGCATTACAGCCTGATGGAGCGCGACTACGAGCGCGAGTTGGCGCCATTGTGTCAGGAGGAGAACCTCGCGTGCCTACCCTATTTCGCCCTCGCGCGCGGCTTTCTCAGCGGCAAGTACCGCTCCGGCGGCGAGCGGGTGCAGAGCCCGCGCGCGGGGGGCGTGCAGGAGAGCTACGCCAACCAGCGTGGCTTCGCCGTGCTCGAGGCGCTCGATGAGATTGCCCAAGCACATGAGGTTGCGGTCGCGTCGGTCTCACTCGCGTGGCTGCGCGCCAAGCCGACGGTGCTCGCGCCGATCGCGAGCGCGACCTCGGCCGAGCAGGTAGCCGACTTGGTCGCGCCGGTCGAGCTCGAGCTCTCGGTAGAGGAGCTGGGGCGACTCGACGAGGCGTCGGGCTGAGCTCAGCCGGGCGGCGCGGGGGCGAAGCTGAGGCTGTTGCCGTCGGGGTCGATGAGCGCCGGCCGCTCGTCGCCGTCGAGCGTGAAGGAGATCTCGCGCAGGCCGGGCGCGCTCGGCGGCGCGGGGCTCGCCCCCTGGCTCTGCCATGAGTTCAGCCCGATGTGATGGTGATAGCCGCCGGCTGAGAGGAAGGCGGCCGAGGGCAGTTGCGCCTGCTCCTCCAGACCAAGCGTGTCGCGGTAGAAGGCGCTCGCGCGCGGCACGTCGGCGACCTTCAGGTGGACGTGGCCGATGCCCGTGCCCGGCTCGATCGTCTCACTTGCGGCGTCGAGCTCGCCGGGCGCCTGTGCGAGCAGGTCCTCGATGTCGAGTGGCAGCGTGACCATGCGCACGCCGTGGCCGCCCGGCGGTCGCTCCCATGTCTCCCGTGGCCGGTCGGCGTAGATCTCGATGCCGAGGCCGTCGGGGTCGCTGAGGTACAGCGCCTCGGAGACGCCGTGGTCGGAGGCGCCGTCGATCGGCCAGCGGGCGTGAGCGACCCGCTTGATCGTTTCGGCAAGCGCTGCACGCGAGGGGTGCAGCCAAGCGACGTGGAACAGGCCCGTGTCGTGCGGCGAGAGCGGCGTCGGGTGGGCAATCGGCTCGAGCTCGAGCGCGGGATCCGCAGGGTCGGCGCCGAGCAGCGCCCGCTCGTCCTCGCGGCGGATCAAGGGCAGGCCGAGCACGTGCTCGTAGAAGTCGGCGCTGCGGGCGATGTCGCCGACGGCGAGGCGCACCGTGCCGATGCGCAGCGACGGGTCGATCGGGGCGGTGCTCACCATCCTCGTTTGAGCGTACAGCGGTCGAGCTCCGATCGGCAGTGCCTCCGGCCGGCGGGGTCTGCGGCGGTAAGCTCGCGGAGATGAACCTGCGTAAGCTCGGCTCGAGCGACCTCGAGGTCTCAGAGATCAGCCTCGGCTCGTGGCTGACCTACTCGGGCGGCGTCGAGCGAGAGCAAGCGAAGGCGTGCGTGCAGGCGGCATTCGACGAGGGGATCAACTTCATCGACACGGCCAACGTGTACGGGCGGGGCGCGGCCGAGACGCTGCTGGGCGAGGTGCTGGCCGGCTACGAGCGCTCCTCCTACGTGCTCGCGACGAAGGTCTTCTTCCCGATGTCAGAGAGCGACCGCGGGCTCTCGGCGGCGCAGATCCACAAGCAGATCGATGCTTCGCTGGAGCGCCTGCAGACGGACTATGTCGACCTTTATCAGTGCCACCGCTACGACGAGGAGACGCCGCTGGAGGAGACGATGGCAGCGCTCACCGAGGTCGTGCGCGCGGGCAAGGCTCGCCACATCGGCTTCAGCGAGTGGCCGTCGCAGAAGATCGAAGCGTCGCTCACGATCCCAGGCGCCGAGCGCTGGATCTCGAGCCAGCCGCAGTACTCGATGCTGTGGCGAGCCCCCGAGGCCGAGGTGATCCCGCTGTGCGAACGCGAGCAGATCTCCCAGATCGTCTGGTCGCCGCTCGCCCAGGGAGTGCTCACCGGGAAGTACCTGCCGGGTCAGCCGCCGCCGTCGGACTCGCGCGCGGCGAGCGACAGCATGAGTGGCTTCATCGATCGGCTGATCGCGCCGCCCGTGCTCGAGGCCGTACAGCGCCTGCGTCCGATCGCCGATGGTGCCGGGCTGACGATGGCGCAGCTCGCGCTCGCGTGGGTGCTGCGCCGGCGCAACGTCGCTTCGGCGATCGTAGGCGCGAGCCGCCCTGAGCAGGTTCACGCGAATGCCTCGGCGTCGGGCATCGTGCTCGACGAGGCCACGCTCGCGGCGATCGATGCCGCACTCGGCGACGTTTTCGTGCGCTGAGCCTCAGCGCTGCTGGACGACAAGCGTCTGAAAGGCGCGCCCGAGCGGGCCGTGCTCGTCGTGCAGCACGCCCTCGGCGAGTGCTGCGCCGCCCTCGTGCAGGTGCGTGCGCGCGTCGAGGCCGATCCACTCGCCCTGTGGCAGGCGCTGCAGGTGCACGCTCAGGTCGGCGTTGATGAAGAGGAAGCGATCGAAGGGGAGCGTGGCGCTGACGCCATTGCAGAAGTCCGCCGTCGCCGCCAGTCGCGTCAGCGGGGTCAGCTCCTGGCCGGGCAGCAATGGATGGCGCAGGCGCTGCCACACGCGCCCCGGCCCGGGCCGCCACGGGTCGTTCAGCCAGCGCATCTCCATCGCCGTGCCGGCGAAGCTGGCGTCGGTCGAGTCGTTGAGCGCAAAGCGCTTGTGCTCGCCCTCGGCGGGCGGGGGCATCGCCGTGTCCGAAGCGGGCGCTGCCGTGTCGACCCCGGCCTCCCCCGGTGCCTCGCCACGGGCGGCGGCGGCCGCGGTCTCGGCCTCTCCAGGAACGGCCTGCACGCGCAGTGCACTGGCGCGGACGACCAGCTCGTCCCCGGCGCGCAGCTCTGCGCTCAGCTCCTGAACGCGGCGACCGGGGCGCGCGATGCTCGTCGAGAGCGTCAGCGGGGCCATCGGTATCGGTCGCAGGAACTCGAAGCCGAGGCGCCCGATGCGCAGCTCTGCGCCGGGCTGCAAACGCTCGAAGGCGGAGGTGATCAGTGCGGCCGGCGCGCCTCCGTGCAGCGCGCGCGGGTCCCATGGGCCGCGCGCCTGCTCGGTGGGGACGAAGCGCTCGCCTTCTGCGGCGAAGATGCTCTCGCTCATCCGGTCTTCTCAGTCGGGCAGCGTCGCGATGAACTCGCGCAGCGCGCGCGGGTCGTTGCGCAGCGGCGGGCCGTGGCCGAAGCAGATGAGCGCCGGGTCGAGCTCGGCGAGCCTGCGCGCCGACTGGCGGTTGCGCGCGGGGTCGGGCGTGAAGACGGTCGGTGGCTCCTGCAGCCCGCGTTTGCCGGTCATCAGGTTCATCCCGTTGAGCACGTCGCCGAGGATCAGCACGCGGTCGGACTGGCGCCAGTAGGCGACGTGGCCGCGCGAGTGGCCGGGGACCTCGAGCACGGCGAAGCCGGCCACCTGATCGCCCTCTTTCAGCGCACGCGAGACGGGATGCGGCGGTCCGGTCCAGAAGCGTTTTTGGAAGTTGTTGAGCCAGCCCGGCGCCTGGCTGTTGGAGATTCCGCCGGGCGTCTCCATCGCGTGCACGTCGCCCTCGCCGCACCACAGCGGGATCTGCAGCCGCTCACAGATCGCGTGACTGGCTCCCTGGTGGTCGGGATGGGCGTGGGTTAGAGCGTGTGCCGTGACCGTGCGGTCGCGGAGCTGGCGCATGATGCGTCGCTCGCCCTGGCGCGTGGCGGCGTCGATCAGCACGTCCTCGGCGAGATACACGTTGATCGCGTTGGGCGGTAGGCCGCGCAGCAGATAGAGGCCGTCGGCGAGCTGCTTCATGTGCACTCCTCTGGTCGATTGCTCAACGAGCACTGCCGTTGTCCCACGGTCACGAGCGCCGCCCCTCCCACGAGAACCCGCGCACGGCGAAGAACAGCCCGAACACGCCCCACAGGGCAATCACGGCGAGCGCGTCGAGATGGTCGCCGAGCCCGGAGCCGGTCACGAGCGCGCCCGAGAGCCCGTCGATCAATGGCTTCAGCGGCAGCGCTTCGGCGATCTGGCGCAGGAAGCCGGGTGCGCCGGTCGAGTCGAACACATAGAAGGAGATGAACACGACGGGCAGGAACACGGCGTTGACGTAGGCGGCAGTCGACTCGAAGTTGGGAATCGCATGGGCGAAGGCGACGCCGAGCGCCGCCAGGCTGACGACGCCGACGAGCACGAAGACGATCAGCTCGGGCCAGTCGTGTGGCCAGCCGATGCCGAAGATCAGCTTGCCGGCGAGGATCACGATGCCGATCTGCAGGGCGGTGTTGGTGACTGCGTTGGCGGCGACGCCGCCGAAGTAGGAGAGCGTCGGCAGCGGCGTGCCGCGGATCCGCTTGAGCACGCCGCGCTCGCGCAGGAAGACGATGTTGTAGGCGAGCGCCGTGAACGTCGTCGACATCACGCTCATCCCGGCGATCGCCGGCAGCAGCTTGTCGAGCTCACGCTGGTTGCCCGCGAGGATCGCGCCGCCGCCGGCGAGGAACAGCAGCGGCAGCAGGAAGTTGAAGAAGGCGGCGCTCGGGTTGCGCCAGAACATCCGTCGCTCGAGGCGATACTGGCGCCAGCCGAGCACAACCGGGTTCTCGCCGATCAGCGCCTCAGCCATCGTTGCCCCGCCTGCCGGTGGCGGCTCGCTCGGGCGTGGTCCCCCGCTCGCCGGGGGTGTTCTCGGCGGAAAGCTCTTCCTCTGCATCGGCAGTCAGCTCGAGGTAGACGTCCTCGAGCGTCGGGCGTCCAACGCTCAACTCCTCCAGGCGCTCGCCGCGGGCCAGCGCCTCGGCGGTCAGCTCGGCAAGCAGCGCGGTCGGGTCGTCGGTCTGGCGCTCGATGGAGTTCCCGTCGCGGTCGCGGTAGGCGACGCGGTAGTGCGAGGCGCCGACGCCGAGCTCGCGCGGCGCCCCGATCGCGAGCACGCGACCGTCCTTGACGATTGCCACGCGGTCGGCCAGCTCCTGCGCCTCGTCGAGGTAGTGCGTGGTCAAGAGGATCGTCTTGCCGAGGTCGCGCAGCTTGCGCACGGTCTCCCACGCGCTGCGCCGCGCCTCGGGGTCGAAGCCGGTCGTCGGCTCGTCGAGGAAGATCAGCTCGGGATCGCCGATCAGCGCGAGCGCGAAGTCCAAGCGGCGCAGCTGTCCGCCCGACAGGCGGCGGCTACGCACGTCGGCCTTCTCCTGCAGCCCGGCCAGCGCGATCACCTCCTCGACGTCACGCGGGTGAGGGTAGAAGCTCGCCCAGTGGCGCAGCGCCTCGCGCGGCGTGATGTGGCCATAGATGCCGCCCGACTGCAGCACGATGCCGATCTGTTGGCGCAGCGCGCGGCTGCGCCGACCGGGGTCGAGCCCGAGCACAGAGACCTCGCCGCCGCTGCGCGAGCGGTAGCCCTCGAGGATCTCGACCGTTGTCGTCTTGCCGGCGCCATTGGGGCCGAGTAGGCCGAACACCTCGCCGCGGCGGACGGTGATGTCGATCCCGCGCACCGCCTCGAAGTCGCCGTAGCGCTTGCTCAGCGCATGGACCTCGATGGCAGCAGCCGCGTCGCTCACGACTCCATCATCTCAGCATCGCCGCGCGATCCCGCGCGCGGGCGCCTGCTACCAGTGCACGCCTCGCGTGAGCGTGGCCATTGCGATCTGCTCAAAGGAGGCGCGCTCCTCTGGTGCATCGTGCTGGCCCTTGGAGGCGGCCGAGTCGGGGAACACGCGGTAGGCCAGGTGCAGGATACGGTCGACCGCCTTGGGCGAGAGCGCGTAGGCGATCTCGCCGGCCGTGCCCAGACGCGTGCCCATGTGCTTCGGACGCGAGCGCATCGCCTCGCAGATCATGTCGGCTGCCTCCTCGGGCGTGATCGCCGGGAAGGCGTCGTACATCTTCGTCGGCGCGATCATTGGCGTGCGCACGAGCGGCATGTGGATCGTCGTGAACGTGACGCCGTCGCCGACGACCTCGGAGGCGACGACCCGTGTGAAGGCGTCGAGCGCCGACTTGGAGGCGACGTAGGCGGAGAAGCGCGGCGGGTTGGTCTGCACGCCGATCGAGGAGATGTTGACGATGTGCCCGGAGCCGCGCTCGCGCATGTGCGGCAGCAGGCCGATGATCAGCTTGACGGCACCGAAGTAGTTGAGCTGCATCGTGCGTTCGAAGTCGTGGAAGCGGTCGTAGCTGAGCGCGATCGAGCGGCGGATCGAGCGGCCGGCGTTGTTGATCAGCATGTCGACGTTGCGGTGGTCGGCGAGCACGCGCTCGACCAAACGTTCGACGGACTCCATGTCGGCGATGTCGGCGGCGTAGACGTAGGCCGTGCCGCCGGCGGCGACGATTTCGGCGCGCGCCTCCTCGAGCTTCTCGACGTTGCGCGCGACGAGCAGTGGCACGCCGCCGGCCTCGGCGACCTTCAGCGCCGTCGAGCGCCCGATCCCGGAGGAGGCGCCGGTGATCATCACGTGCTTGCCGTCGAGCGCCTCTTTGAGCGTGCGCCCGGCGGACATGCTCGGCTCCATGTCGCGCTCCCAGTAGTCCCACAGGCGCCCGGCGTAGTCGTGCAGCGCCGGCGGGCGCTCGAGCGCGGTGCCGGCCAGCACACGACCGGTTTCGCGCGTGTCGAAGCGCGGCACGAGCTCCATGTGCTCGAGCACCTCCTCGGGGATGCTGAGCTCGCGCAGCGCCAGTTTGCGCAGCTGGCGCCACGGCGGCAGGTCGAGCGCGAGCGTCAGCGGCCACTTGGGGATCGGGCCGGTCAGCCGTTTGTCGACGCTCAGCGCGATTCGCGGCGCGTGCGCGGCGGTAGCGAACTCGTTGATCAGCTCGTCGACGCGCTGGCGCCGCGGGTCGGTCAGGTGGAAGGCCTTGCCGTCGAGCTCGGGCTCGTGCGCGATGTGCTCGAGCGCGTCGACTACCCAGTCGACGGGCACGACGTTGGTGTTGCCGAGGTCCGGCCCGATCAGCGGCGCCCACTCGGGCAGCAGCTGGCGCGCGCGCTGGATCGCCTTGAAGAAGTAGTACGGGCCGTCGACCTTGTCCATCTCGCCCGTGCGCGAGTCGCCGACGACGATGCCCGGCCGGTACACGCGCCACGGCACATAAGGCTGCTCGCGCACGATCCGCTCGGACTCGAACTTGGTGCGGTGGTAGGGCGAGGGCAGCTTCTGGCCCTCGTCGAACATGTCCTCTGTGAACAGGCCCTTGTACTCGCCGGCGACGGCGATCGAGGAGACGTGGTGCAGGTGCTCGGCGTCGACCGCGCGGGCCAGTTCGACGGCGTGCGTCGTGCCGCCGACGTTGACCGCCGTGTTGAGCTCGGCCGGGGCCGTCATGTCATAGACGGCGGCGAGGTGGAAGAAGTGTTTGATCTTGCCGCGCAGCTCGGCCACTTGCTCTTGCTCGACACCGAGCAGCGGGCGGCGCAGATCGCCGATCACCGGCTGCACACGTTTGCCGGCGGCGGCACCGGCGACCACGCTCCAGCGCGCGATCAGATCCTCGAGGCGCTCGAGCGAGCTCTCGCGCACGAGCACGAAAACCTTGCCCTGGCGTTTGTCCAGTAGCTGCTCGACCAAGCGCTTGCCGATGAAGCCGGTAGCTCCTGTGACGAAGTAGGCCATCGCGTGGCAGAGCCTACCTCTTAAAGCCAACCCACCACTCGATCTGGACGATGTCTTTTCTACGCGCCGGCCCCGGCGCCGCCGCGGCCCTCGCCGGCGGCAAAGCGCGCCGCGCCGCGCGCGCCGTCCTCGAACACCTCGGGTCCGGCGTTGGCCTCGAGCGCGAGGGCCTCGGCGAGCGGCAGGCCAAAGCCCTCGATCGCGGCCCTGCGATCGGCGAGCATCGTGCGCTGGGGGAAGCGCGCAAGGCCCTCGGCCAGCTCGAGTGCGCGGTCGAGATGCGTGCCGGGCGCGACGACCTCGGTCAGCATCCCCATCGCCAGCGCCTCGCCGGCGTCGATCATCCGCCCGGTGAGAATCAAGTCGAGTGCGCGGCCGAGCCCGACGATGCGCGGCAGTCGCTGCGTGCCGCCGTCGATCAGCGGCACGCCCCAGCGGCGCTCGGGGTAGCCGAGCGTTGAGCCCTCGGTGGCGATGCGCAAATCGCACCACAGCGCCAGCTCCAGGCCACCGGCGAGCGCGAAGCCCGAGATCGCGGCGATCGTCGGCTTGGAGGGCGTCAGCCGGGTAAAGCCCATCGGGCCCTCCTCGCTCATCAGTCGATCGACGAACGTCTCCTGCGCCTTGAGGTCGGCGCCGGCGCAGAAGGAGACGTCGCCGGCCCCCGTCAGCACCATCACACGGGCGGTGTCGTCGGCCTCGAAGCGAAGGTAGGCCTCGTGCAGCAGCCCGGCCGTCGGGCCGTCGACGGCATTGCGGCGATGCCGGCGGTCGATCGTGACGAGCGCGGCAGCTCCGCGGCGCTCGTAGCGGACCGGTTCGGAGGACTCCTGGCTCACGACTCGCCGGCCCGACGCCGGCGGGTTACCAGCCGCCGCGCCAGCGGCCGTTGCTGAGGTCCGCTTTGTGCGCGACGCGTGCTTCCTTGCGCTTTTCGAGCCGTTTCTGCAAGAGGCTCATGAACAGCACGAACAGCGGGAAGAAGACGATCAGGATGAAGCCGACATTGGTCACGACTTTGTCGTTCGTCGCGCCGTAGAAGCCGCGGCCGTCGTTGTAGGCGCCTGCCGCCGACGCGAGCAGCAGCGGGAGGACGAGCAGCGTCCAGAGGACGAGCATTGTCTTCAGGCGGCGCATCTGGGCGGATCGTATCTCAGGACGCGGGGGCGCTGCGATGAGGCGGCCTTGGTATCACCAGTGGCCATGGCGCTTCTGATCGCATCGGACATGCACAAGGATATTGCTGGGCAGCCGTTGCTGCGCGGGGTGTCGTTCAAGCTGGAGCGGCGGGAACGGATGACGATCGCTGGGCGCAATGGGGCGGGCAAGACGACGCTGCTGCGGATGCTGGCGGGGGAGACGGGAATCGACCGGGGCGAGCTGAGCGTGGCGAAGGGCGTTCGCATCGTCCTGCACGATCAGCGCCCACCGCGTGAGCGCGGGCTGGCGCTACGCGACTACGTGCTGTCGGGCTGCGCCGAGGAGCTGCAAATCGAGGCGGAGCTGGCCAAGCTAGAGGGCGAGATGGCGCAGGGCGGCATGGATGAGGCGCTGCTGGCGCGCTACTCGCGGGCGCAGGCACGCCTGGAGGCTCGCGGGGGGTACCTGTGGCGCGACCGCGCGACCGTGATGTCGCGTGGGCTGGGGTTCAACGAGGCCGATCTCGACCGGCCGCTGGACACATTCTCGGGCGGACAGCTGACGCGCGCGTCGCTGGCGCGAGCGCTGGCGACGAATGCCGACGTGCTGCTGCTGGACGAGCCGACGAACCATCTCGACATCGAGTCGCTGGAGTGGCTCGAGCAGACGCTCGTCGACCTCGACGCGGCGGTTGTGCTCGTGGCGCACGACCGCTGGTTCCTGGAGGCGGTGGGCACGGCGGTGCTCGAGCTGGAGGCCGGGCGCTCGCGCTTCTTCGCGGGCACGTGGCACAACTGGCGCAAGGAGCAGGCGGCGCGTGAGATCGCGCTGGGCAAGGCGATCGACTCTCAGCAGGCCGAGATCGCGCGGATGGAGCGCTTCATCGAGCGCTTCCGCTACAAGGCGAGCAAGGCGCGCCAAGCTCAGTCGCGCGTGAAGAAGCTCGACAAGATCGAGCGGATCGAGCGGGACCCCGAGGCGGGGCGCTCGCTGGAGTTCCAGTTCGCCAAGCCGGAGCGCTCGGGACGGGTGATCTTCGAGCTGCTCGACGGCCGTGTGGAGGTAGGCGGCGGGGGTAGCGACCAGGCGCCGCCAATCACGCTGCTCGAGCACGCCGAGCTGTGGCTGGAACGCGGCGAGCACGTCTCGCTGGTGGGGCCGAACGGCTCGGGCAAGACGACGCTGATCGAGACGCTTGCCGGCAAACGCGAGCTGGCGGGCGGCAAACTGTCGAAGGGCCACAACGTGAAGGTGGGCTACCTCTCCCAGCACGCCGAGGAGCTGGGGGCGGGCGGCGATCCGGGGCAGAGCGTGCTCGATGCGGCGCAGCGAGCGACGGGTCTCACGCAGGGCAAAGCACGCGCGCTGCTCGGGCGCTTCCTGTTCTCGGGCGAGGAGGCCGAAAAGCCGCTGGCCGGTCTCTCGGGGGGCGAGCGCAGGCGCCTCTCGCTGGCGATCCTTGTGCACTCGGGCGCCAACGTGCTGATCCTCGACGAGCCGACCAACCACCTCGACATCGAGAGCCGTGAGGCGCTTGAGGACGCGCTGGGCGCTTTCACGGGCGCTGTGCTGCTGGTCTCGCACGACCGCGCGTTGCTCGACGCCGTCGGCACGCGCACGGTGGCTGTCGAGGAGGGCTCGCTGCACAGTTATCTCGGGGGCTGGCCAGAGTACGTGCGGATTCGTGATGAGAAATCTTCGATCGATAAGAAGGCGGGCCCGCATGCTCTAAAGAGCAAGACCGGTCCGCATGCGGACCGGTCCGAGACCGCACATGTGCGGTCTCGTGGAGGGGCGCATGCGCCCCTCCGCCAGCCAGCACATGTGCTGGCTGGAACTGCGGACGACGCCGCTCGCAGAAACGGAGCGGCGCCGGATGCGCAAAAGCCCAAGCAAAAGCCGAAGCCGAAGGGCCCGTCGAAGAACCGGTTGTCCGATCAGCAGAAGGCCGAGCAGGCGATCGAACAGGCCGAGGCGGCGATGGCGGCGCTCGAGCAGGACCTGGCCGACCCGGCGGCGTGGGCGAGCAAGTACGAGTCGGCCAAGTCCGAAGCTCGCCACACGGCGGCGAGACGCGCCGTCGAGGAGGCCTACGAGCGCCTGGAGTCACTGATCGACTGAGCGTCGCCGGGCGCACCGCGCGAGCGCTGAGCTGGGTGCTGCGCCGTAGACTTGGGGCATGGAGTTGAAGACCGTACGCAACATCGCGATCGTGCTCGCGATCGCCGCCGCTGTGTTCCTGCTACCGGGCGGCGGCAAGGCGACGACGACGTTCGAATCGGTGCTGCTGATCGGCTTCGGCGTCGGCTTTGGCTACCTCGGCCTGCGCATGTACCGCGAATACCGCGTGCAGCTGCACGGCCTCGGTGACCGCTACCGGGCGATCCTGTATGGCTCGTTCGCGCTCGTCGCCTTCCTGGTCGTCGGCTACACGCGGATGATCAACCACTCGCGCACGATCTTCGGCGTGCTCTGGTTCGCGCTGCTGCTGGTCGTGCTGTACGGCCTGATGACCGTGTATCGCCGCTGGCGCAGCTACTGACGCGCAGCGGCGCGGCGCGGGCCTGTCTTCGCGCTCGTTTGGCGGCGCCGGCCGCGACGGTGCGCCCATGTGTCGCGGTTGGACCGCCTCGTATCCTCGATTGGGATGGCCATCGAGACGATCGAGGGAGACGCGCAGGCGCGTACGAGCCTGACTGAGCAGCGCCGCGCGCTGCCCGATCAGCCCGGCGTGTACCTGTTCCGCGACGGCAAAGGGCGCGTGATCTACGTGGGCAAGGCCAAGTCGGTGCGCAAGCGCGTGGCTTCGCACTTCTCCAAAGCGCAGGTGCCGAGCAGCCCGGGACACGCCGAGATGGTGGCCGGCACGGAGAGCGTCGAGTGCGTCGTCGTCGCCACCGAGGCCGAGGCGCTGCTGGCCGAGCAGAGCTTCATCAAGCAGTACCGCCCGCGCTTCAACATCCGCCTGCGCGACGACAAGTCCTACCCGTTCATCGCGATCTCGCTCGACGAGGACTTTCCGCGTGTCTACTTCACGCGCGAGCGCCACCGTCCGGGCCGCGCCTACTTTGGCCCCTACTCCAACGCCAAGCGCGTGCGCGGCACGCTCGAGGTGCTCGCCAAGGTGTTCATGTTTCGCTCGTGCACCGGACCCGAGCCGGGTCGGCGCAGCGGCAGTCCCTGTCTGGACTACTACATCAAGCGCTGCGAGGCGCCCTGCGTGGGCTACGTCTCCAAGGAGGACTACCGCGCTGGGATCGATGGCGTGCGCGACTTCCTCTCAGGCCGTTTCAAGGAGATCGAGCGCGAGCTCGAGCAGCGCATGCGCGAGGCCGCCGCCGCCGAAGAGTTCGAGCAGGCGACAGTCGAGCGAAACCGCCTGCGCGCCGTGCACTCGCTGCTCGAGCGCCGGCGCGTGGCCAACGAGTCGGTCGGCACGTTCGACGCGATCGCCGTCGCCGTCGACGGCCGCGAGGCCAACGCGCAGATCTTCCAGGTGCGCGACGGCGTGCTGTCCGATCGCCAGTCCTTCTACCTGTCCAACGAGACCGAGCGCAGCGTGGGGGAGGTGGCCGAGGAGTTCATGCTGCAGTACTACGCCGGGCACATGTCGATCCCGGCGCTGCTGATCGTCGGGCGCGAGGTCGGCGAGCGCCCGGTGCTGGCCGACGCGCTCGCGCGACGGCGCGAGGGGCCGGTCGAGCTGCGCGCGGCCGAGCGAGGCGAGAAGCGCCGCATCCTCGAGCTGGCAGAGCGCAACGCTCGGCTCGCGCTCGACCAGGAGCGGCTCAAATCAGAGCGCCGCCGACAGAGTCGCGTGGAGGCCGTCGAAGGCTTGCAGCAGGCACTCGGCCTCGACGCGCCGCCGATCCGCATCGAGTGCTTCGACATCTCTCACCTCGGCGGCACGCAGACGGTCGCCTCGATGGTCGTCTTCGAGGGCGGCGCGCCGAAGAAGGCCGACTACCGCCGCTTCAAGATCCGCTCGCTCGCCGAGGGCTCCTCCGACGACTTCGCCGCGATGGCCGAGGTGCTCTCGCGTCGCTTCGCGCAGTGGGAGCGCCAGGCCGACCTCTCGCCGCACGACCCGGCGTATGACGCGAGCTTCGCCTCGCTGCCAAACGTCGTCGTGATCGACGGTGGCAAGGGTCAGCTCGCCGCCGGCCTCGGCCCGCTGCGCGGCTTCCGCGACCGCGGCGTCGCCGTGATCTCGCTGGCCAAGCGGATCGAGGAGGTCTTCATTCCGGGTCGTCGCGCGCCGCTCGTGCTCGACCATTCGACGCCCGCGCTGCAACTGCTGCAGCGCGTCCGCGACGAGGCCCACCGCTTCGCCATCACCCACCACCGCGGCCGCCGCGACAAGGCGATGACCAGCTCGCTGCTCGACGAGCTGCCCGGCGTCGGACCCTCGCGCAAGCGCGCCCTGCTCGCGCACTTCGGCTCGCCCGAGGGCGTCGTCTCGGCCTCCAGCGAGGAGCTGCAGGCCGTGCCCGGGCTACCCGCCAAGACCGCGCGCGAGCTGTACGCGTACCTGCACAGAGCCGGCTGAGCGCTCTCCCGGCGAGCTCAGGAACGCCGCGCTCCATCTGCTGAACGTCGATCAGCGTTCGTTGCAAGTTTTCGCCAAGTTGACAGCAGCGTCCCGCGGGTCGAGCACAATGTGCTGATGGCCGTGATCAGACCGCTGCGTCCGCTGCGGGGAGTGGCGGAGCGAAAAGAGGGGCAGCCGGCGCGCCCGGTCGTGCAGACGCGGCTGCAGGACCTCGTCGTGATCACGGGCTTCTCGGGCGCGGGCAAGTCAACGGCGATGAACGTGTTCGAGGACGCCGGCTACTTCTGTGTCGACAACCTGCCGCCGGAGATGATCCGCTCGCTGGTCGAGCTGTTCGTGCACCAGGGCTCGAAGGTCGAGCGCGCTGCAGTCGTCTCCGATGTGCGCGGCGGCGTCTACTTCGAGGCCTTGCGCGCCGTCGTCGACGATCTCGACGCGCTCGGGCTAACCCACCACGTGCTGTTCCTCGAGGCCGCCGAGCAGACGCTCGTGACGCGCTACAAGGAGACCCGCCGCCGCCACCCGCTCGCGCCCGAGGGGAGCGTGGCGGCGGGCATCGCCGCCGAGCGCGCGCTGCTCGCGCCGTTCCGCGAGCACGCGGATCTTGTGATCGACACGACCGGCATGACGACGGCGATGCTGCGCGGCAAGATCGCCGACGAGCTGTTGCCGCACAAGGCGGCCGGCAGGCTCGCGCTGACGTTCATGAGCTTCGGCTTCAAGCACGGCCCCCCGCGCGAGGAGGACCTCGCCTTCGACGTGCGTTTCCTCGCCAACCCGCACTACGAGCCGGACCTGCGCGAGCTGACCGGGCTCGACCAGCCGGTTGTCGAGTACATCGCGCGCGACGGGCGCCTGGAGGAGTTCTACGCGCGCCTGCACGGGCTGCTCGACTTCCTGCTGCCGCAGTACGTGGCTGAGGGCAAGTCGCACCTCGTGATCGCGATCGGCTGCACCGGCGGTCGTCATCGCTCGGTGGCGATCGCCGAGCACCTCGCCGAGCGCTATCGCGAGAACGACGATCTCGACGTCGCGGTGGCCCACCGCGACGTCGACAAGCGCCCGCGCGGGTCCTGATCGAGCGGCTCGCGCGCCGCGCCGCGGCATACGCTCCGCGTAGCCCGAGCGTCCGCGCGGGCCTGGTCGGCCCTGAACGGCGCTGATAGCCTGCGCCGCATACGCCGGGCGAGGGGGTTGCCCCCGCGACCCGGCATCGTTCATTTTCGCTTCAGGAGGACTGCATGCCCGTTCGCGTTGGGATCAACGGCTTCGGCCGCATCGGCCGGAACGTGTTCCGCGCCGCCAAGGCTCGGGGGGAGGGGATCGACCAGGCAATCGAGTGGGTCGCTGTCAACGACCTCACAGACGAGGCCACGCTCGCGCACCTGCTCAAGTACGACTCGATCCTTGGGCCCTACTCGGGCACCGTGAAGGAGCTCGACGGCGCGCTCGAGGTCGACGGCAAGGAGCTGAAGGTGCTCGCCGAGCGCGACCCCGGCGCGCTGCCGTGGGGCGATCTCGGCGTCGATGTCGTGATCGAGTCGACCGGCCTGTTCACGAACCGCGAGGCCGCCGCAAAGCACCTCGCCCAGGGTGCCAAGAAGGTGATCATCTCGGCACCGGCGACCGACCCCGACGCGACCGTCGTACTTGGCGTGAACTTCGACGAGGTCTACGACCGCGACAAGCACGACGTGATCTCGAACGCCTCGTGTACGACCAACTGCCTCGCGCCCGTGGCCAAGGTGGTCAACGACACAGTCGGCATCAAACACGGCCTGATGACGACGATCCACGCCTACACGGCCGACCAGCGCCTGCAGGATCTGCCGCACAAGGATCTGCGCCGCGCGCGCGCCGCCGCGATCAACCTGATCCCTGCCTCGACAGGCGCGGCCAAGGCGATCGGCCTCGTGATCCCCGAGCTGCAGGGCAAGCTGCACGGCTTCGCCGTCAGGGCGCCCGTGCCAACCGGATCGGTCGTCGACCTGACGGTCGAGTGCGGGCGCGAGACGACCGTCGAGGAGGTCAACGCCGCCCTGCAGAGCGCCGCCGCGAGCGGCCCACTGCAGGGCATCATGCAATACACCGAGGACCCGATCGTCTCGAGCGACATAGTCAAGTCGCCGTACTCCTCGATCGTCGACTCGCTGCTGACCGCGGTGGTGGACGACACGATGCTGAAGGTCGTCGCCTGGTACGACAACGAGTGGGGCTACTCCAACCGACTCGTCGATCTCGTGCAGAAGGTTCTGTAGGGGCCAGCGGATGAGGACGCTGGACGATCTCGACGTCGACGGACGACGTGCGCTCGTGCGCGTCGACTTCAACGTACCGCTTGCCAAGGACTCAGAGGGGCGGCCGGTCGTGGCCGACGACACGCG
Source organism: uncultured Solirubrobacteraceae bacterium (assembly GCA_963704495.1). GTDB lineage: Bacteria > Actinomycetota > Thermoleophilia > Solirubrobacterales > Solirubrobacteraceae > Palsa-744. Next base: position 1,433,853 of record OY969911.1, read on the forward strand.
AATCCGCGGTGCGATGGAGACGGTCGAGGAGCTGCGCTCGCGCGGCGCGAGCATCGTGCTGGTCTCGCACCTCGGCCGTCCCGAGGGCAGGCGCGAGGAGGATCTCTCGATGGCACCAGTCGTGGCGCGCCTGCGCGAGCTGACCGACGCATCCGTGACGCTCGCCCCGGCCGTCGTCGGCGAGCAGGTCAAGGAGCTCGCTGAGCGCTTGCATGCCGGCGAGCTGCTCGTGCTCGAGAACGTGCGCTTCGAGCCGGGCGAGACGAGCAATGACCCGGCGCTTGCGCGGGCGCTGGCAGGGTTGGCCGACGTGTACGTCAACGACGCCTTCGGCGCTGCCCACCGCGCGCACGCGAGCACGGAGGGCGTCGCGCGCCTGCTGCCCCACGCCGCCGGGCGGCTGCTGCAGCGCGAGGTCGACACGCTGTCGAAGATTCTGCAGAGCCCGCCGCGGCCGCTCATCGCCGTGATCGGCGGCGCCAAGGTGGCCGACAAGATCGGCGTGATCGACCGCTTCCTGCAGATCGCCGACGTTGTGATCATCGGCGGCGCCATGTGCTTCCCGTTCCTCTGTGCCCAGGGGCACGGCGTGGGCGACTCGCTGTGCGACGCCGAGGACGTCGAGCATGCGCGGAGCGCGCTGGCGAAGGCGACCGACCCGGGACGCGCGAGCGTCGCGCTGCCGACCGACCTCGTGATCGGCGAGCGCTTCGCCGCTGACGCCGAGCACCGCGTGCTCGACGGCATCGAGGTCCCCGAGGGTTGGATGGGTCTCGACATCGGCCCGGCGACCGCCGAGCGCTACGCCGCCGAGATCGCCGCGGCCGGATCGGTCTTCTGGAACGGCCCGATGGGCGCATTCGAGCTCGAGCCCTTCGCTGCCGGCACGCGCCGGGTAGCCGAAGCCGTGGCACAGGCTCCTGGCGTAACCGTCGTCGGCGGCGGCGACTCGGCGGCGGCGCTCGCGCTGTTCGGCCTCGAGCACGCCGTCGACCATCTATCGACCGGTGGCGGCGCGACGCTCGAGCTGGTTGAGGGGCGCGCGCTGCCCGGCGTCGAGGCGCTCGACGGCGCCGGCGCCGGCGCGGGTGTGGCTTCGTGAGCACCCGCACGCCGCTGATCGCGGGCAACTGGAAGATGCACAAGACCGAGCGCCAGGCCGAGGATTTCATCCAGGCGCTGCTGCCGCGTGTCTCGGCGGCCGACAACGTCGACGTAGCGATCTGCGTTCCGTTCACCGACCTGCGCGCGATGGTCGACAGCGCGCGCGGCTCGCGCGTGGAGGTCTATGCGCAGAACGTGCACCACGAGCGCGAGGGCGCGTTCACGGGCGAGATCTCGCCCGTGATGCTCGACGACGTCGGCGTGCAGGGAGTCGTGCTGGGGCACTCCGAGCGGCGCGAGCTGTTCGGCGAGACCGATCGCGCGCTCGCGCTGAAGATGGCGGCGGCGTTGGAGATCGGGCTCGCGCCGATCCTTTGCGTCGGCGAGACCGAGTCAGAGCGCGAGAACGAAGACACCGACCGCAAGCTGCGCCAGCAGCTCAGGGAGGACTTGGCGAACGTGCCCGCCGATCGCTTGGGCGAGGTGACGATCGCCTACGAGCCGATCTGGGCGATCGGCACGGGCAAGGTGGCCACGCCCGAGCAGGCGCAGGAGGCGATCGCGTTCATCCGGGCGCTCGTAGCCGACCGCGACGCCGAGGCGGCCGAGGGCGTGCGGATCCTCTACGGTGGCTCTGTCAAGCCGGAGAACGCCGCCGAGTTGCTCGCACTGCCCGACGTCGACGGTGCGCTGGTCGGCGGCGCTTCGCTGGAGGCGGAGTCGTTCGCGCAGATCGTGGCCGCGGCCACTGACTAATGAGCGCCCGGAGCGGGTCGAGCGGCAAGCCAGACCAGGACGCAGGGAGCGTGGCGTACCGATCGACGATCGACGGGATCGCCGATCGGCCAGCACGCGAGCGACTGAGGACGCCGTCTGGCGCCGCCGATCGGCACGCTCCGTGTGCCTGCCTGGTTGTGCTCGACGGCTGGGGCCTGGCCGAGTCGGGTCCGGGCAACGCCGTCTCGCTCGCCGACACACCCGTGTTCGATGAGCTGTGGCGAAGCTTCCCGCACACCACCTTGACCGCCTGTGGCCGCGCGGTCGGCCTGCCCGAGGGGCAAATGGGCAACTCGGAGGTCGGCCACCTGAACCTGGGCGCCGGCGCGGTCGTGCGCCAGGACCTCGTGCGGATCGACGATGCCGTTGCCGACGGCTCGCTGGCCGCCAACGAGGTGCTGCGAGCAGCGCTCGACGCCGAGCGCGTGCATCTGATCGGTCTGCTCTCCGACGGCGGCGTGCACTCCTCGCTCGAGCATCTGCTCGCGCTGATCGCGCTCGCTCGCGAACGCGGTGTGAGGGAAGTGGTCGTGCACGCCTTCACCGACGGGCGTGACACGCTGCCGCACGCCGGCGCCGGCTATCTCGCGGAGCTCGACCGAGCGCTCGAGGACGTCCCTGGCGGACGCGTGGGCTCAGTGATCGGGCGCTACTGGGCGATGGACCGCGACCGCCGCTGGGAACGCACGCAGCGTGCCTACGACATGCTCGTGCTGGGTGCGGCTCCCTACGGCGCCGAATCGGGCGAGCGGGCCGTGCAAGCCGCTTACGAGCGCGGCGAGACCGACGAGTTCATCGAGCCCACGCTGGTCGGCTCGCATGCGCGGATTGAGCCGCAGGACAGCGTGATCGCGTTCAACTTCCGCCCCGACCGGATGCGCCAGCTCGACGCGCGCGCTGGCCGAGCCCGGCTTCGGTGAGGACGCGCGTGCACACGACCCCGGCGTTGCTGCTGTCGCCGGTGGCGACGGCGCGGAGGGCGCCGAAGGCGAGGCAGAGCAGCTTCCGGGCTGGCGCGGGCGTGGCGAGCAGGAGGGCTCGGGCGGGGCGCCGATTGCGCGCTACACGACGCTCACGCAGTACGAGGAGGGCTGGCCCTACCCGGTCGCCTTCGCGCCCGAACGTCCCACGACGACGCTCGCGGCCGTGCTCGCGCGGGCGGGCATCCGTCAACTGCACGTGGCCGAGACCGAGAAGTACCCGCACGTCACCTACTTCTTCAACGGTGGCGAGGAGACCGCGCTGGCGGGTGAGCGGCGCGAGCTCGTGCCTTCGCCGCGCGACGTGCCGACGTACGACCGCAAGCCGCAGATGAGCGCCCGCGAGGCGGCCGGTGCGTTCGTCGAGGCCTGGCGCGAGGACGCGCCCGGCTTCGCGATCATCAACTTCGCCAACGCTGACATGGTCGGGCACACCGGCGTAATCCCCGCGGCGGTCGCCGCGATCGAAACCGTCGACGAGTGCCTCGGCGAGGTGATCGACGCCGTGCGCAAGCGCGGCGGGGTGTGCGTCGTGACGGCCGACCACGGAAACGCCGACCACATGCTCGAGCCCGACGGCAGCCCCAACACGGCGCACTCGCTCAATCCGGTGCCCGTGATCGTCACAATGCACGGCGTGAAGCTCCTTCCCACAGGCGGCATCCTCGCCGACGTGGCGCCGACCGTGCTCGAGTTGCTCGGCGTGGCCCAGCCCCCCGCGATGACCGGACGCTCGCTGCTGTGCGGGGAGGGCGGGGGAGACGTAGCCGACGAGGACGGACCGCGATGAGCCTTTCGCGCAAGCTACTCGCCGCGTTCTGGGTCGGCTCCGGCGTAAACCACTTCGTCTCGTCTCGTTTCTATCGCGCGATCGTGCCGCCGTCGCTGCAGCACGAGGCCAAGCGCGTCGTCGAGGTCAGCGGCGTGGCGGAGATCGCCGGCGGCCTCGCCGTGCTCTCGCCGCGAACCCGTTCGGCGGCCGGCGTCGGGCTGATCGCGCTGCTGGCGGCCGTGTTCCCGGCGAACCTCTACATGGCGCGCGAGCCGGAGCGCTTCAAGAAGGTGCCGCGATGGGCGCTGTACGCGCGTCTTCCCCTACAGCCATTGATGATGTGGTGGGCGTGGCGGGCCACGCGCGACTGATCCTGCGGGCCCGGTCGGCGATTCCAGACGCTGCTACATTCGGTTGAGGAGGATCTGGGGTACAGATCGTTATGTCAACCGCCACCGCCGTCAAGATCGAAACTGGGGAGCCTGAGACAGCCGTCTCCGATGACGGCCCTGCGGTTGCCGTCGAACGCTCCGAGGCCGGTCAGCTCGCATGGCGTGGTCTGCTGCGCGCGCACGCATGCCTGGCCAAGCGCCTCGATGCGGCGCTCGACCAGGCTCACGGCCTGCCGATCAGCTCCTATGAGGTGCTCACCACCTGGAGGACGCAAGCGGCGGGCGCATGCGCATGTGCGACCTGGCCGAGCAGGCCCAGCTCTCCCGCAGCGGCCTGACGCGGCTCGTCGACCGGCTCGAGCGTGAGCAGCTGCTCGAGCGCTGCTCCTGTGACCATGACGCGCGCGGTTCGTTCGCCTGTCTGACCGCCGGTGGGCGCGAGCGCTTGGAGGAAGCGCGCGTCACGCACATGGCCGTCGTTCGCGACCAGTTCTTCTCGCGTTTCTCAGAGGCCGAGCTGAGCGTGCTGGGCGACATGTGCGAGCGCATCGCGCCGTGCAGCGGCGCCGACTCATCCGGCTGCTGAGTCGGACTCGGCGGTAGCGTCGGACGCGGAGTCGCTCGTTGGCCTGACGGGTTCGCGCGCCTGCTGCTCCAGCAGTTCCCGCTCCCGGCGCCGTGCGCGCCTGTGCAGCACGAACGCGCCGACGATCGCGATGACTGCCGCGGCAAGGCCGTAGATGCCGAAGGCTTCGATTGCGTTGCCGGCCGAGCTGCCGAGGAAGTAGGCGAGCAGGCCGATCCCCGTCGCCCAGCAGATGCCGCCGAGCGCGTTCCAAACGACGAACGAGCGCCAGTGCATGCGCGTCGCGCCCGGCCAGCCACGAGGCCCACACGCGCAGCCCGAGCACGAAGCGTCCGAAGAACACCGCCTTCGGGCCATGCCGCTCGAAGAAGGGCTCGCCGATCCGCAGCACCTCCTGGCGCTGGCGGTGGAAGCGGCCGGGGCGCTCGAGCAGCCAGCGCCCGCCCTTGCGCCCGATCACGTAGCCGATGTTGTCGCCGACGATCGCGGCTGCGGCGGCGAGCGCGATCACGACTCGATCTGCAGCTTGCCCGGCTGGCGAGCACGGCTGCTGTGATCAGCGCCGGTCTCGCCTGGGATCGGCACGCCGCTGGACTCGGCCATCACGAGCACGAACAGCAGCGGGTAGCCGGCGGCTTCGACGCGAGTGGTCGACGTTGATCGAGCATGCCGCGACGCGGATCACGGCGCGCCGCCGCGCCTATTTGGTGTTTTCCGAGACGAGCTGCTTGAGCGCCGAGGCGGCCTGCTGCACGTCGGAGTAGACGACGTTGCGCAGCTCGATCTTGCGTCGGCGCTGGAGCGGTGATCACGACAACTGCGACGATCACGAGCGCCAACGCGAGCAGCTGCGAGCAGCGCGAGCATCAACCTGTTGCGTCGCCCGTCTCCGGGCTTGCGCAGCGGGAGCGGGTGCGGCCGCCTGCGCGGGCGCCTGCCGCGCGGGGCCCGAGCGAGGTTTGCGCGGCGTGACGGCGCTCGTGACGGCCGTCCGTCCCGGCTCGCGCCCCGCGGGACGGCGTCCCGCGCTGAGCACGTTCGTCGCCTCGGTCGCCGGTGTCGCGCCGCGCGCTCGGGCGTGCGGCCGGGGCGATCCCGTCGGCGCCGTCGCTGAGCGCCCGTCCCATCTCGCGCGCCGTCTGGTAGCGATCCTGCGGATCGAGCGCCAGCGAGATCGCGACCGCGTCGGCCAGCTCGCGGGCTGACGGCGGCGACGAGCGTGTCGAGCAGTCGGCGGCGTCCTCCTGTTGCTGCTTGAGCGCGAGCTCGGTCAGCGAGCTCGCCTCGTAGGGCAGACGGCCGGAGATCAGCTGATAGGTGACCACGCCCAGCGCGTAGAGGTCCGCGCGCGGACCGGCCTCTTCGCCGCGCGCCTGCTCGGGCGCGAGATAGGCGGCCGTGCCGAGCACCGAGCCGACCTGCGTGATGCTCGACTGCTCGGTCGCCTTGGCGATGCCGAAGTCGGCCAGCTTGACGTCGCCTTCGCGCGCGCGCAGCAGGTTGCCCGGCTTGACGTCGCGGTGCACGACGCCGTGGCGGTGGGCGTAGTGCAGCCCCTCGCACGCCTGGTCGATGATCGAGATCGCCTCGTCGACCTCGACCCAGCCGTCGTCGCGCAGGATCTCCGCGCACGACTGACCCTCGATGTACTCCATCACGATGAAGTACTGACCCGTGGTCTCGTCCTGGCCGGAGTCGAACACCTGCACGATGTTGGGGTGCACCAGCCGCGCCGCCGCCTGCGCCTCGCGCTGGAAGCGCGAGACGAAGGTCGGGTCCTCGGCGAGGTGCTCGGCCAGCAGCTTGACCGCGACCTGGCGCTCCAGGCGCAGGTCGAGCGCGAGGTGGACGGTCGACATGCCGCCGAAGCCGAGGCGGCCCTCGAGGCGGTAGCGGCCGGCGATCTCGACGCTGCTCATTTGCCCGCTTCCTGTCCGCCGCCCGCTTCGGGCCCGATTCCGCCGGCCCCGCCGTGTTCCCTGCCCCCGCCTTCGCCTTTGCCGAGGCCTGGGCTTTCTTCTTCGCCTTCTTCACCGGGCGCAGGCGTGCCGCCGCCCGGCCCCGACGGGCTCGTCGTCGTGCTCGTCTGGGTTTCCGTCGGTGTCGTCTGGGTTTCGGTAGGCGTCGTGTCGGTGCTCGTCGTGCTCGTTGTCGTCTTCGGCGCCGTCACGGTCGATTGCGGCAGCGGCTGCGTGCATAGCGCAAGCGCGCGCGTGCGCAGGTTCTCGACGCCCTGGCGGAGTCGTGTTGCGCAGCCCGCTGTCGACGTCGGCGGCAGCGCCGCGAAGTCCTGTTCGGTCTTCAGCAGTGCGCTTTCGGTGCTCGTGCAGAGCCGTCGCCGTTTTCGGCAGCCTGCGCGACGGCTTCGAAGTCGCCTTGCAGCGGCCCGGCGTCAGCTGCCGGGATCAGCCCCTTGCCGCTGCCTCCGCACGAGATCAGCACGCCGGCGAGCACGCCGAGCGGCGCCTGCCAGCACGGCCCGCAGCAACGGCCGGCCACGACCCATCGCACCTGCGTGCGGCGCGTCTTCGCCCCCCGCAGACGGACGTGGCTGCCGTTGCTGGCCAGCATCGTCACTGACCGTACTCCAGGCGCTCGGCGAGCGAGTCGGGCAGCCGCGCGGCGCGGATCGCGGCGGCCGCTCCGGCGACGTCGTAGTCGGTGCGCTGGAACGACGCCGTCAAGCCGTCGAGGTCAAGCAGCAGCCAGGATGCGCGCGGGTCGCCGTCGCGCGGCTGCCCGACGCTGCCCGGGTTCAGCAGCCACTCGCCCGCGGCGATGTCCAGCTGAGTGCCCTCGCGGCGCGGTTCGCCCGTCGCCAGCTCGCCCTCGCTGGCGCACGAACGACAGCGCGACGTGGGAGTGGCCGACGAGGCACACGCGCTGGGTCTGCTGCGTCGAGGCACAGCTCGGCCAGCAGCGCCGAGAGCACGTACTCCCAGACCGGGTCGCGTGGGCTTGCGTGGTAGAGGCCGATGCCGGCCTCCTTGCCTTCGGGGCTGAGGCCGTCGAGAGAACTCGAGGTTCGCCGGCTGCGATCACCTCGCGCGTCCACTGCGCCGCGAGGCTCGCCCCGCGCGAGAACTCATCGAGCGGGATCTCGCCGGTGACGGCGAGATCGTGGTTGCCGGCCAGGCAGACGGCGACGTGCTCGCGCGCGAGCTCGACGCACGCGTCGGGGTCGGCTCCGTAGCCGACGAGGTCGCCCAGGCACCACAGCTCGGCGGCGTCGCTGGCGGCGACCGCCTCGAGCGTCGCCTCGAAGGCCTGCCGGTTGGCGTGGATGTCGGAGATGACCGCGACCTTCATCGTGCCGCCGCCGCCCGCGCCCGTGCGGTGCTACTCCTCCTCAGACCCGGCCTCCGTGCCGCCGTACTCGGGCAGGTTCTTGATGCCCTCGCGGGTGCGCCACTTCGAGTAGTTGTCCTCCATCGCATCGATCAGCTCGCGCATGAAGCGCGGGGAGATGTTGACGCGCGAGACGACGACGCCCGGCACCTCCTCGGCCTCGACCTCATGGTCGACGCGGGCGAACGTGACGGTGAACTCGTAGTCGGAGTGGCTGACGTTGGCGAAGTTCGCGTAGACGCCTCCCATGATCTCGGGAGACAGGTGGATGTTGATGTGGCGCTCGGCGCCTGAGTCTTGGTCGTTCACATGGCTAGTATCGCAATCGCCGAGCCGGAATCCATGAGCGACCCTACTGCCGACGACGCCTCTCACAAGCGCTCAGCAGGCCCACGACGGGCGGTCGGTCGAATCCGCGGAGATCTCTCCGGGCGGACTACGGGTGGCCGTGATCGAGGCGGCCGCGCGTTGGTGGGTGCGGCCGGGGATGGGGCTCGGACGCCGACCGGTGAGGCGTTCTCGGCGGGCTCGCGCGGTGGGATCACGCTCGAGCGCCCGCCGCGCGCCGATTTCGGCGACTACTCGACCAACGCCGCGCTGCTGCTGGCGCCGCGCCTGGCGCGCGCGCCGCGCGAGGTGGCCGAGCGCCTGGGAGCGCAGCTCGCCGAGCGTGTCTCGGCGGGAGCCTCGAGCGCTTCGAGATCGCCGGGCCCGGGCTTCCTGAACCTGTTTCTCGCCGACGCGTGGCTGCGCGGCGGCGCTCTGCGGCGTGCTGGCGGCAGGCGAGGACTACGGTGCCGGGCCGGACGGGCGCTCCGAGCGCGATCTGGTCGAATTCGTCTCGGCCAACCCGACCGGGCCGATGCACGTCGGGCCACGCCCGCAACGCCGCCTACGGCGACGCGCTGGCGCGGATGCTGGCGCTTCGAGGGCGCACCGCGTCGAGCGCGAGTTCTACGTCAACGACGCCGGCTCGCCAGGTGCGCAAGTTCGGCGAGTCGATCCAGGCGCTGGCGCGCGGCGAGCAGGTTCCCGAGGACGGCTATCAAGGCGAGTACGTCGCCGAGCTCGCCACGCGCATCGAGCATGCCGCCGATCGCGATGCGGCGGACGCTCGGGCGCGCGGCGGTGGCGGTGATGATCGAGCAGATACAGACTTCGCTGGCGGCGTTCGGCGTGTGCGGCTTCGACCACTGGGCCTACGAGAGCAGCGCTGCACGAAGGCGAGCCGAGCCTGGTCGATCGCGCGCTGGCGCGCTTGCATGAGCTTGGGCACACCTACGCCAGCGATGGCGCGCTGTGGCTGCGCACGCACGACCTTCGGCGACGACAAGGACCGCGTGCTCGTGCGCTCCAACGGCGAGCACACATATCTTCGCGTCCGACATCGCCTACCACGAGGACAAGCGCGAGCGTGGCTTCGATCGCCAGATCGACGTGTGGGGCGCCGATCACCACGGCTATGTCTTGCGGCTGAAGGCAGCGTATCGCGGCGCTGGGCGGGGACCCCGACGAGCTCGAGCTGCTGATCATGCAGCTCGTGCACCTCGTGCGCTCGGGCGAGCGCGCACAGATGTCAAAGCGCGCCGGCGAGTTCGTCACGCTCGACGAGCTCGTCGCGGAGATCGGCGTGGACGCCGCCCGCTGGTACCTGCTGGCACGCTCGCACGACACGACCGTCGACCTCGACCTCGACCTCGCCCGCAGCCAATCCAACGAGAATCCCGTCTACTACGTGCAATACGCGCATGCTCGGATCGCCTCTGTGCTGGCCAAGGCGGGCGTCGAGCACGTTGAGGCTGCCGTCGCGTCGCTCGCCGCCGGCGCAGCTGCTGCCGGTGCGCCCGCCGTCCCGTCCGCGCCGCTTCACGCCAGCGAGCGCGCGCTGATCAAGCAGCTGCTCGATTTCCCGGGCGAGCTTGCCGGTGCCGCCGAGCGGCGCGCGCCGCACCGGATGGCGGCCTACGCGCTCGAGCTGGCGCAGGCCTTCACGGCCTTCTATCGCGACTGCCACGTGCTCGGCGCCGAGCCCGCCGAGGTCGAGTCTCAGCGCTTGGCGCTGTGCGTTGCCGGCAGGGCCACGATCGCGCGTTGCCTGGACCTGCTCGGCGTCCGCGCGCCGCAGGAGATGTAGCGCCCGCTCGTACCGCGGCGCTCATGCCGCTCAGTCGAAACGCTCGAGGTCGGCCTCGAGGCGCTTTGCGTCGGCGGCGCCGAGCGCCGGCACGGGGGTTCGCTCACGCGCCTGCGCGCGCGCCCGGCGGCGCCAACGCGGCAGCAGCAATGCGAGCGCCGCGAGCAGGGCGAGCAGCGCGGCGAGCGGCACCAGATAGGCGGTCGCGTTGAAGCCGTGTTCGCTCGGCAGTGCGAGCGCGGCGTGACCGTACTGGTCGACGAGCGCGTTCTTGATCTGCGCTTCGCTGCGGCCCTCGTCGATCAACGACTGGATGAACGCCCGCTCGCGGTCGGCCTGCGGCGACTGCGCCACGTTGAGCGGGATCTTGCACGTGACGCACATCACTTGGCGTTCGATCTCCGGAAGCGAGGCACGCGGAGTGGCGGCCAGCGCAACGCACGTGCTTGCGAGTGTCACGGCGAACGCGCTGCACGCCGACAGTGCGACGAGGGCGATCAGCGAGACGAGTGTGCGACGCGCGCCGGGAGAGCAAGCCGGCGCGCGCTCATGTGCTGTGTGCGAGTGCGATCGCGCGGTCGAGGAACTTCTGGTTCAGCTCACCGCGGGAGATCGCCGCAATGTGCCCGTCGCGGTCGATCACGAAGCTCTCGGGCAACTGGTCGGTGCCGTAGGAGTGCGCGAAGTCGCCCGTGTTGTCGCGCAGGTTGGGGTAGGTCAGGTGGTATTGGCGCACAAAGCCCCGCGAATCCGGCGAGGCGTCGAGGTAGGTCACGCCGAGCACCGTGCCCCCGTCGCGCGCGAGCGTGTTCTGCGCGCGCTGCAGCAGCGGCGCCTCGACCTGGCACGGTTCGCACCATGAGGCCCAGAAGTTGAGCACGACGACCTTGCCCTTGAGCGAGGCCAGCGAGCTCTTGCCGCTGCCGTCGAGGATCGGCAGCATGCGCGCGGCGTCCGGCGCGCGCGGGCGTTCGTCGCGGGCCACGCGCTCGTCCAGCGTGCGACTCGCCGACTTGGCCGTGACGCCGTAGATCAGCAGCCCGATCAGGCAGGCGCCCGCGAGCGAGGCGAGGATCGGCAGCACACGGCGTTTCACGGCCTCCTAGAGTAGAGCCCGGTTGCGTACTATCTGACCGTACGCGGCGGTAGCTCAGTTGGTAGAGCGCGAGCTTCCCAAGCTCGAGGTCACGGGTTCGAGACCCGTTCGCCGCTTGTAGGACTGAAGCCGCATTTGGCTCTCTGGAGCCGAATGCGCGCCCTGCCACCCGGGAAATGTGGCAGACGATCCCGGACAATAGCGGCTTACGGGGACATGGTTTTGCGGTGCCGGTGCGGTGTCGGCGGGATCGCGACTTCGATCGATCAACGGCCTGGCAGAGCGTCGTAAGAGAGGGCCGGATGCGGCTTTGCTGACCCTGAGCGATGGAGCGGCCGTGGGTTTTCCGTCTCAGCCCGTACACGCGTAGGGTTGTCAATTAGGTGAGCTATGTGCGGCTGACTTCTCCCGGTCCTCGCGTAATTCTTTGGGGATGTCCGAGCCAGTCACGTGGCAGCGCGAGCAGCATACGAAGGCCAAGCACGAACTGCTCCGCGCCTTCTTCATCAAGTGGGTCAGCATCCACAGCGAGTGGTTCGCCGCCCGTGGTGGCGGGCTCGTACGTAGCTTCGACGGTTTCGCTGGGCCTGGCGTCTACGCCGGCCGCGAGCCAGGCTCGCCGGTGGTCCTCATCGAGGCGCTTGCCTCTAACCCGCGCCTGCGCGGCCGCTGGGCAAACGTCGAGTACGAGTTCCAGTTCGTGGAGAAGCATCGGGGGGCGAGCCGAGAATGCTCGAGGGCAAGCTCGCCGACTTGCAGGCGGGCCTCGCCGTGAGTGGGAAATGGAGCGAGCGGATTCGCTGGACAGTCACCTGCGGTCGCTATGAGGACCATGCTCCAAGTGGCCTCGCAGCGCCCCGCACGGCGCTGTTCCTGTTCCTCGACCCGTTCGGCTACAGCCACGGACCGATGACGCTGCGCCATCTCGGGTCCCGCTGCTTGGGAGATACCGATGTAGCCTTTTGCGGGTATGAGAGTGCCTCGGCTTAGCAAAGACACGAACCCCGGCCACTGGCACCCTTCAAACAAGCTGAACCAGGCGTTGCGGGCAGTAGCTTGCTGAGCGCGCGCAATCGCGAACTGTTTGGGCTGCTGCCGGCCGCCCTGTTGGTCGTCGGCGGCTTCATGGCGATCTTCATACAGCAGGAAAATGAATCCTCGACAGCACCAACGAACGTCACGCTGAATCACGCCTCTAGCGCGTCCCTGACGTACGGGGTGCTCTTCCTTGGCCTTTGCCTCGTGGCGCATCTCGTGATCCGCTTCGCATTGCCGCACGCCGACCCCTATCTCTTCCCGCTTGTGGCGGTGCTGGCGAGCGTGGGGATCGTGATGGTCTATCGGATCAACCCAGTGCTAGCTCGCCAACAGGCACAATGGATGGTAGTCGGACTTGCACTATTCGCGGCGACTATTGCGTTCTTGCGAAAGTCGGGCGTGGGCGTCCTTGGGCGCTACCGCTACACGATCGCGGCGGTCGCCATCGGCATGACCGTGTTGCCCCGTCTTCCGGGTATCGGCGAGCAGGTCAACGGCGCCTACCTAGATATCCATGTAGGCAGCGTCTCATTTCAGCCCTCAGAGTTGGCCAAGATCGCGATTGTCATCTTCCTCGCGAGCTACTTGCGCGACAACCGCCAGATCCTCGTAACCGCAGGGCGGCGAGTGCTCGGGCTGACGATCCCTCCAATGAAGCAATTCGGACCGATGCTCGTAGTGTGGGGGGCGGCGATGGCGACGCTCCTGCTGACGCGCGAGTTGGGGACTTCGCTGATGTTCTATGGCGCATTCCTCGCTCTGCTCTACGTTGCGACCGGGCGTTTCTCCTTTCCACTTCTCGGCTTGGTGCTCTTCGCGCTCGGGGCGTGGTTCGTGGCCGGTCACGTCAGCCACGTACACTCACGCGTGCTCGCTTGGGAACACCCCCTGGATCCGGCGCTCTTTCATCGCCCTGGCGGTAGCGGGCAGCTCGCCCAGTCGCTGTTCGCCCAAGCAGAAGGGGGACTACTCGGTACGGGTTTGCATCAGTCGCTGCTCGTGGAACCAGTTCGTCTGGCGAGCGGCAAGGTCGTACGCGTGTTCCTTGTGCCAGTGCCGGAAAGCGACACGATCTACGCCGTCTTCACGAGCGAGCTGGGTCTGGCGGGCGCGTGCGGACTCCTGCTCGTGTACTTGCTGCTCATCGCGCGTGGGTTGAAGATCGCGATCCTTGCGCGAGACTCGTTCTCGAAGCTACTGGCAACGGGCCTCTCCTTCATCATCGCAATGCAAGTGTTCGTCATCGTCGGCGGTGTCACGGATGTCATTCCACTTACCGGCGTCACGCTTCCATTCGTGGCCTACGGCGGCTCCTCCATCGTGATGAACTTCGTCTTGACCGCGCTGCTCCTTGTCGTCTCCCATGCAAGTCGCACGGCACACGCGGGTAGGAGGCGGCAACGCGCAAGCAGGGGGTAAGGCGCAAGCAACTCTGCCTCTGCATCCTACGGCGACGTACTGGGAGTACAGATGCTCGGTCCTTGACCGAGCAAGCGGCCTTGGCCTGTTGCATCTCAGGCCAAGGCCGCTCGGGCCTCTTTACGGGACTATCGTGGACGGTGCGCTAGTGGCTGACGCGGGTCGTGGCGGTACATCAAAGACCTTTGTCGCTCCACTCGGCGTCGTGTACGTCACGGACGCCGGACTTGGGGATGTGACGGTAACGACATTATTCGTTACCTTTTGCACCTGAGTCGCACCGCTCGTATCAGCAATCGTCGCACTTGACGTGCCATCCGGAACGAGCACGGCCACACTCGTAGGATTACCAGGCGCACGTGTGGCGACCGATACGCCATTTTCCTGTACTTCGAACGGACGACCGCACGCAGTCGCACCGCCTTTGCCGAGCTGGACAATGGAAAGGCACACTTCGCCGTTGGACAGTCTTGCAGCGTAGACCTCGCTTGCAACTCCATCTGTGTTGTTGGTCGTCGCCAGCGTCGCTCCTGGAGGCACCAGTCGGCCAAATGCCGTGGCTGACGCTGACCGTGCACCCTTGCCGTGGTGCGTGAGTACGGAGAAGTGAACCGTTGGCGAATGCCCTGCAAGAGCCACGGCAGAGGTAGCTGCTCCGACGCTCAGCAAGGCGGCAACGCCCACGGCCACAAATCGACGGCGCCGTCGAAGAGATGATCTTGGGGTACTCAGCCTGTTACGCATTTATGCTCCGTTCTAATCTCTGGGATGGTCAGTATTCGAAGGACTAGGGGTACCTAGGAGTCGTTACCGCCTATATGGGAGGATTCTTCAAATACACCCACTTGGCCGTGACCAGTGATGTAGCAGAAGCAACCGGACGCGATGTACAGCCTGTAGTTGCTGGTCGTGGCGGCTTCTTGACTGACGTTGTAGTTACTTCCACCATTGTATTTCCAGATTGTGACCCAGACGTTGTAGTGGTTGTAGTTGATACCTTCCGTAAACTCCATAGACTGGTTTGGGCCGCTGACGTTGTTGCAAGCCCCACAGCCAAAGGTTGCCGCCTGCGCGGTGTGCGCCACGGCCAACGGAATTGCCACCGCCAGTGCTGCGCAGACACACGCGATCATGTGTCGTGAACTACGGTTTATAACGGACAGCCGCATCAAAAGAACACCTTTCTGTAGGTTGAAGTCTGGATCGCCCGGGCAGGGCCAGGGTTGGCGTTGAGCCCGTTGGACGGTACGACGACCCGATTGCACGCACGAGGAGTAGCCGCCGCAGACGACTGCTAACTCCCGGGCTAGAAGGACGTGACAAGCTCTCCTTTCACTGGACAGTTAAAGGGACATCACGAACTGCCGCTGGCACCGATCCCGAACTCCGATTGTCGGCCAGCGGATTCGCACCGTACGCACAGTCGGAATCGAAGTCAAGAGCAAATGTGTCCGAGGTGTGTCGCGACGAAGTAGTACGTACCGCGCGTACAGAGTGCTCGGGTTAGTGCGTAGGTGAGCAAGTGCCTGCAAATGCGACGATTCCAAGGATCGGACTCATGTTTACATCGAGTAAGAGTCCGGACTTTAGGACGCGCAACTTTTAGAGAGAACTTAGACGCAGTCGTCAGACATTTGTCCGAGGCGTTTGCTCGACGGGGGGAGACTCGCTGCACGCTGCGCTTTCCTTAGCGTGCAGCGACCTCGCGACACCTGGACGCTCGTGGCCGAGCGCTGATGGCGTCCACGTCTAAGCACTGCAGCGCTTGAGTCCGGCTACCGCTGGGTTTACGCTGTCACGAGGTGAATAGCGTCGTCCCTAGGCTGCTCCAGGACGCTCGCTCTGGCTCTCCGCCATTGTTCGTCTAGCGTTTCCGGCCGACCCCTTCCGGAAACCGTCTATCTCATAGCTGTAGTGCCGAGAGGGCATTTCCAGGCTCGTGCCGCATTGATCGGCCACCGACTGGGCGCTTTCCCCACGAAGTCGCGCCGAGATGCCACCGCGACGGAGACCGTACGGAGTCGCGTCGGCTATCAAAGCCCAGGTCCGGTTTCGATCGGCCGCTGCTGAAAGCGCTGGCTTCATACAGCGCGGCCGCCACTTCTGCGCTTGGTTCTTGCTCATGTGGCAGGCGCCCGTTTCTCGTCGATCGCGCCTTAATGCGCGCCCGCGAGGTTGCCCGGGATCACGAACTGGGCTCCGCCAACGGGGGAGCCTTCGCGCGCCAGGAGCGCGCCAGTCGGCCAGATCCGCGGACAGGAGCTCTGGCACGTCTGCGACCCGTCCGTTCGCCATTTCAGTCTTCTCCAACGCGTCGATTACATCCCAGCTCTAGACATCTGCGATCTGTACGCGTCCGTCCAACATGAAGGACGACCAGCGCAGTCCGTAAGCCTCTTGGTTTCGGGGGGCAAGGCCAAACTGCAATGACACGATGGTCGCATCGCGCATGCTCAGAATCGGGCTGGCCGGGTGGGCGATGCGAGGAGCTGCTGGCTCATTGAACTTCGCGGCGGGCTCTCCCGACTTGGAGATGTACGGCCATCTCTTCTTCCGTGATCTGGCCATTACCGTCCTCCTCTCGTGGGCGACTCGCGATCGTACCTGCGGTACGGCGTCACATTCGTTCGGCACGTAGCGCCTGCAGCGCGGCGTTCGAGAGGTCGTAGGGGTCGCGGGGCTTCGCGTCGCTCGGTCGCATGGCGTCGCTTGCCGGTCCGCCGTTGCGCCTGCGCTCGACCCGGCTGCTGCTGCGAAGCCCGACCTACCGGTGAAGCGCTCGCCGACGGCCGGGCGCCGCTGTTGGCTCGCCAGAAGTCCTCCACCGCCTTCTGCGAGATCCTGTAGTGCCCGCCCGGCAGGCGCCGGTACGCCAACAGGCCGAGCGACAGTATCTCCTGACCGTCCGCTCGTGCACCCCAGCTCCGACGCTGCCTGGGCGGTCGTCAACATGCGATCTATCGGTCGGTCCATCACGGCTAATGACCGCAGCGCCGGCCAAACGGCACAGCAATCTTGCTGCACGCTCGTTCTTGGGCAGATCAGGCGTTCCGCTTGGAGTCGTTGTCCTCATCCAGCGTTTGCGTCTCCAGAGCGTGCGCTCTCTCGCCGAGGCGCATCGCTCTTGCCGTCTCGTTTGCGGTGCCGGTGCGGTGTTCGCCGTCGTAGCCCCACCGAATCTCCATGCTTTACAGGGCATTTGCCACCCTTCTCCGCGAGCTTCCCAAGCTCGAGGGCACGGGTTCGAGACCCGTTCGCCGCTTTCGATCGTTGGCCACCTCTGGCGCTCCGGAGCCGAATCCGATGCTCCCGCTTTGGCTCATTGGGAGGGTCAAGGTCTCGAGCAAGTCCGAGGGCGCACCGGCATTCCGTCGGTCTCAGCCGGCCGACTTGCGGTGGAAGCAGAGCCCCCGTCCAACGGATTCGGCGTAACGCCTTTCTCGCCCCCTCCTTGACGCCAGGGTTTCTACGACCGGCATGGCTGCAAATCAGTACGATTCCAACAATCCGACTCCGAGTCGTGCCAAACGGGGGACATTCAAAGAAGGGGGCAACTCATGCCTATGCTGTGCATTGCGGGAGCTTTCCGCGTTCAGGGGACCGAGCCGGACGGAGACTCAGTCCGATTCATACCGAACGACGCTGGGGACTGGGCCAAGGTTCCCGATGGTTCGGTGCGTGTAAATGCACAAGGAGGTGCACAGCTTCGCCTGGATGGGATCGACGCGCTGGAGACGCACTACACCCCACCTGGGATCGGAGCACATCATCTGCACCAACCGCTGCGGCTGGCTCACGACGCCGCCGAAGGCCTGCTCGAGTGGATCGGCTTCACAAAAGTCGAGCGTAAAGGCGAGAAGGTCACCGCCGTCGCCCAGGATGGCCTACCCGGCTTCATCCTCACCCGCACGGCCGACAAGTATGGACGTTGCGTAGCGCTCGTTGGCCGCGGCGATCCGCCGGCCCCAAGCGGAACGGAGACCTCGGTCGATGTGGCCTTGCTACGAGAAACCGGCAACCATCGACTCATCAGCACGGGACTTGCCTATCCGACCTTCTACACCAAGCTCTACGTCGACCTGCGCAAGGAGCTGGCGGACGCTACCCGCGCTGCCCGCCAAGCGAGCAAGGGGGTCTTCGCCGAAGACGAGACCCAGACCGGCGTGACCGTCAAAGATCTGAGCACCCTTACCGACAAAGCCGTGATCTTGCCCAAGCTATTTCGGCGTCTTACCGAGTATCTGCAGATGAGTGACGGCGACCCGTCTCTCGCGCAGTTCAAAACCTTCCTAGAGCGCCACGAAGACCGGGTTCTCGTGATATCCACGGCTCAGAAGACCGGTTTCGACAATCTTGTGCAAGTCAGCGGGCAAACCGTCAAGCTCGAGTACGTGCCCGAGGATCTCATGTTCGACGAGGGCTGAACGGCGGGATCGATACACACCTAAGCGCGAGCTCACGCGTTCGAGACCCGTTCACCGCTTCTCGCGCGTGGCCGTGCGCGCGAGGATGCGCGTTGGCGCGGCATCCTGCTATCGCCGGGTCGGGGTGGGCTTGGCGCGTCCAGCCCGTCGGCGACGCTGCGATTGCGTCCGAGCCCCTTCGCGCGATACAGCGCGCGGTCGGCGGTGAGCACGAGCATCTCGCATGTGCCGCCGTGCTCCGGATATGCGGCCACCCCGAAGCTCATCGTCAGCGGTCGCGAGGAGAGGCTGTCGAGCTCGGCGACGGAGGTGCGAAGCCGCTCGGCGATGGCGAAGGCGACGCGTATGTCGGCGTTCGGCAGGATTGCCGCGAGCTCGTCACCGCCGATGCGGGCGACGACGTCTGTATGGCGCATGACCTCGCGCGCACGTGCGCCGACCGCACGCAACGCTGCATCGCCGGCTGGGTGCCCATCGCGGTCGTTGAGCTCCTTGAAGCTGTCGATGTCGGCGAGTACGAGCGCGAGCGGCTCGCCCGTGCGCCGTGCGCGCGCCAACTCGCGCTCGAAACGCTCATCGAAGCCTTGGCGGTTCAGAAGTCCCGTGAGCATGTCCGTGCGCGCCGCGTCGAACAGCTCGCCCATCAGCCGGTCGTTGCGCCTCGTCAGCATGTGCACGACGCAGGCCGCCACGGACACCATGCCGACGGTGATGAACCACCGTGTGAAGCCGACCTGCCCGGGCGCGATCGCCAGACTGCGTGGCCGTGTAGCAGGCGGCGATCACGGCGAGCTGGCCGACCATCTGTGCGCGCGTGAAGAAGTAGCCGGCGTAGAGCGCGATCCACAGATAGAGGACCTCGTTGTCCGCCGCCCGTCCTCCGTGGCGCTCGCCGTTGAAGTAGACGGCGAGCGAGACGATCGCGCTGCCGAGGGCGATCACGAACAGGTAGGCCGAGCTGGGCAGACGCTCGCGCAGCGAGAAGAGCGCCAGTGAGATGGCTGCCATGACCGCAGCGAGCACCCAGAATCCGGTGACGTCGGCTTGCGGTGAGTGGGGGAAGAGGATCGCCAGAACGGTCGTCACGGTGCCGACGAGGAACAGCAGGCCGGCGACCTGCCCCATCGTCGAAGGCGAGGCGGTCGCGGATCTTTGGGCGGTGCGCATCGGGCCCTATCGGAGGCGGGCCGCGCCCGGTTGACAATAGGCGCACAAATTGGCCAAAAGTGTACAATCCGGCGTGGCGGCGCCGTGCAGCGAGGCGCTCAGCCGATCACTCGAGGTTCTCGAAGATCTCGTTTGCGCGCGACCACTGCCCGGGTGGGACGACGAGGTAGATGTCGCCGCGACCGTGGCGATCCAAGGCGTGGTCGGCCACACAGGCGGCATCCACGTCAAGCGTGCGCAGCTGGTCGCGCCAGGCCACGGCTGTGACTTGGTCCGCGAACGTGCCGACCGTCTCCCAGCCGTCAAAGCGTGGATCGCCGATTGCCACCGGCGGGTCCTTGGCGGCGCGTCCCCTGCCCCGAAACAGTCCCATCGACACGAGCGTATCGGCAGAGGCCAGACACTCAGGTGCCGTCATAGGAGGTCGGCGCCGGCGGGTCTAAGCGCGTGCCCGCGATCAGCGAAAGCAGCGCCGGGCCGGAGGTGCCGCCGAGCACGCGCAGGCGATGCATGCGGTAGGGGTCTTCGTGCGGGTGCGCCCAGCCGGGCACGACCGTCGTCGAGCCCTTGTAGCCGGCTGCGCGGACCTCGGCGAGGACGTTCGCGTCGTAGTGCCCCGAGGGGTAGCAGAACCAGTTGACCGGCACGTGGAAGCGACGCTGGATCGTCTGCCGCGCGCCGGCGACCTGAGCGCGCAGGGCACTCGCGCTCAGCGCGATCAGGTCGGCGTGGTCGATGCCCTGTGTGTCCAGCTCCCAGCCGGCGGCCACGAGTCCCTTGATCTCGGCTTCGCCGAGCCCGCCCTGCGAGGGCGGTAGTCCGGTGAGCTGGATGTTCTCCTCTCCGACCCAGCCGAGCCGCCGCAGCACGGGTAGCGCCTGCGTGTACTGGGACTGGTAGCCGTTGTCGAAGCTCAGCACGATCGGTTTGCCGTGCGGCAGCGGGATGCCCGCGGCGCCAGTAGGCGTCGACCTGATCCGGCGTCACCGCCGTCCAGCCGGCACGCTCGAGCGTGCGCATCTGTTCGGCGAACTCGCCCGGCGGCACGTACAGGCCCGGAAACGGCGCACCAGCCGGCGGCTGTGCGATCACGTGGTACATCAGGATCGGCACCGCCTGGGTGCCGGGCCGCCCGGTTGCAATGCCGCCGCTGCGCTCACTTTTCCTCTGCGCGCGGGTAGCAGAGCTCGAGCCGCCGCCGGCATGTCCAGCGGCGCTGCTCGCGCCCGCCCGCCCGGCGCCCGCCGACGCGCCGCGACGATCGCCTCCCGAGCCGCCTGCGCTCGCGAGCAACACGACGACCAAGATCAGCGCGACGAGCGCGGCCAGCGAGAGGACCGTGCGCTGCCTGCGGCGGCGGCGTTGCTGCCGCTGCGCCTCACGCCGGCTGCGTCGCGCCTCGAGGTCCATCGGGCCCGTGCGGGGAGGGTGCTCGTCGATGCCGGTCATCGCCGCCGAGCATAGTCTTTCAGAGCAACGATGAGATAACGTCTTTTATAAGAATAGATCTCAAATATGTGTTAGGCTCGTGCCGTGTCGCCGGTGCGCCAAACGCGGCTCCTCGCCAAGCTGTCGGCGGGGGTCGTCGTGCTCGCGACCGTCGGTTTGCTTGTCGGCTGCGGGCGCTCCGGCACGCCCGCCGGTGCAGAAGACCACGGTCGCTTCCAGGTCGTCGCGGCCGAGAACTTCTGGGGCAGCATCGCTGCGCAGCTGGCCGGCGACAGGGCAGACGTGACGAGCATCATCGTCAACCCGGCTACCGACCCGCACAGCTACGAACCGACGGCGCTCGACGCGCGCACGATGGCCGGCGCGCGGATGGCGATCGTCAACGGCCTCGGCTACGACGCGTGGGCGCCGCGGCTGCTGCGGGCGAGCCCCTCGAGCGGTCGCGTTGAGCTCGACGTGGGCAAGGCACTCGGTCTCTCCGAAGGGGCCAATCCGCACCAGTGGTACTCACCGAGCGCGGTTCGCCGGGTGCTCGATGCGATCGTCGCCGACTATGACAGGATCGACCCGGCTGCCGCCTCCTACTTCGCGCAGCGCAAGCAGATCTTTCTGACACGCGATCTTGCTCACTACGACGCCCTGCGACGGCAGATCGGCGCTCGCTACGCCGGCACCCCGGTTGGCTACAGCGAGAGCATCTTCCGCCCGCTCGGCGAAGACCTACGGCTGAGGCTGCTGACCCCGTACAGCTTCGCCAAGGCGATCGCCGAGGGGAACGACGTGACGGCCCAGGACAAGCAGACCGTCGACGATCAGGCGCGCAAGCGCCTGATCAAGATCTGGGTGTTCAACAGCCAGAACGTGACGCCAGACGTGCAGCGCGTCAACGAGATCGCGCGAGCAAGGCAGATCCCGATCGCGACCGTCACCGAGACGCTCTCTCCGGCCGGCGAGAGCTTCGAGCAGTGGCAGTCAACGGAGCTGGAAGGCCTTGCGCGGGCGCTGCACGAGGCGACCGGGAGATGAGCCCGAGCGCACCTACAATTTCAATGGTGAGCACGCTGCCCACAGAGGGGTCGAGTTGGGCCGCGCAGGCAGCCCACGCGCTGAGCAGCGCCGGTTATCGCCGCGGCGGTGCGCGCCGGGCGATCCTCGAACTGCTCGACGAGCAGCCGTGTGCGCTGTCGGCCGTCGAGATCGAGCACGCGCTGCTCGCCCGCAAGCGTGAGGTCTCGCGCGCCAGCGTGTACCGCGTGATGGACGAGCTCGAGGAGATCGGGCTCGTGCAGCGCGTCGAGATCGGGCAGGGGATGGTCCGCTACGAGCCCGTGCGCGAGGGTCCCGGCCACCACCATCACCTCGTCTGTGACCTCTGCGGTCGACTGGAGCCGTTCACCGACGACGGGCTCGAGCGAGCCATCCGCCGGCTCAGCGATCGTTTGCCGCTGCGCGTCTCAGAGCACGAGATCGTGATCCACGGCGCTTGTGAGACCTGCGCCTCCGGCTGAGCGCCTGAGCCCGGCTGAGCGCCGCGACCGGCCAAGCAACCGACAGCGGGCGCTCAGTCGCCGGCCAGGCTCGTCGGCAGCGGTAGGCCGCGGGGCGGAGGATCGTCCGCGAGCAGTTGCGGGACCGTGACCAGGTGCAGGCCGCGCGCGCGCAGCGCGTGGATCAGGAGTGGCAGCGCAGCGACCGTCTGTTCGCGGTTGCCGCCGGCGTCGTGCAGCAGGATGATCGCGCCCGGCTTGGCGCCTTCGAGCGCGCGTTTGACGATCGTTTCCACGCCGGGCTGCTCGTAGTCGTCGGTGTCGGCTGACCACAGCACCATCAGCATCTTCATCTGGTGCAGCAGGTGGAACGTGGTCGCGTTGAACGACCCGTACGGGGGGCGGAACAAGCGCGGTTTGCGCCCGCCGAGCAGTTCGATGCGCGCCGCCTGTTCGAAGAGCTGTTCTTTCTGATCGCGGGCTGAGAGATGGGCCAGCATCGGGTGGTTCTCCGTGTGGTCGCCGATCACGAAGCCGTCGCGGATCTCGCGTTCGGTCGAGGAGCCGAAGTCGTGGATCTCCTGGCCGATCACGAAGAACGTCGCGGGCACGTGTTCGCGCTCGAGCACGTCGAGGATCTGGGGCGTGTACGGCCCAGGGCCGTCGTCGAAGGTGAGCGCTACGTCCTTGCTCTGTGCGGCGCCTTCTTTGACGAACGGCGTGTAGGAGAGCACCGAGTCGATGCCTTTTTCTTCACGCGCGAGCTCGCTCACGGGCGGCGGCGCGAGCGCCGCGCTGTGTGCGCGAGCCCGAGTGCCGGCCGAGGAGGTCGAACCGCCGCCGTGCGAGCCGGACAGCGCCACGATCAGCACGACGACGAGCGCCACGAAACCTGCCACCGCGCCAAGCCGGCGACGGCGAAAGCGTGCACGAGGGTCGCGCGGGTCGCGCGGCTGTGGGCTCGGGACTGCCAGCGTGGGCGAGGCGGGCGCCTTGCGCGCAGTCCGCTGCTCGTCTTCGAAGTCCCAGTTCCAGCGCGGGCTCATGGGCGGATGCTAGACACCCGCGCCGTCGGCCGGGTGGGGCGGCCTCCCACCCCGTGATAACCGCGCTTTTGCAGGGCTTCTCGAGCCCCTTGTTTAGGTGGGTGGTCATCGGGGTACAGCCTGTTCTGAGATTTAGGTAGGCCTCCGGGGCCAGCCGGCGACGAGGCATCCATGCGCCGGCGGGGGCGACCGTTCGATAGAGGCGCGTTATTCACATCAAAGGGGACAAGGAGTATGGAGAGATGAGACGAGTGCTTGAACGGACCGACCGCGGACCGACCGGGCGCAGAGCGCGTCGGCGGATGCTGCTCGCGACACTTGCCCTGGCCGTGCCTGCGATCGCGCTCAGCTCAGCGCCCGCGATGGCGGCGAGTGCCTTCAAGGAAGAATTCGCGCCCTTTACCACCTGCCCGGTGGAAGCCGCGCAGTGGTGCGTCGTTGCCACCACGACGAGCGGAGAATTCAAGCTTGACCTGAAGACGACCAAAATCCAGAACCCCGTCGTGCTCCAGGGAGGGCTGGGCAGCCAGACCTTCGGCGAACAGCCGCTGCTCGCGCCGATTGGCGTCGATCCGCTCTCGAAGGTGCCGCAGGAAGTGCCCGGCGGGTTGACCGGGATCAGCGAAGCGATCGGCGGGCCGGTGTTCGCGACCGCCGAACCGGCGGGTCCGCCGAGCGGCGTCATCCTCAGCAAGGGGAACCTGCTCGCGCAGGAAGGCACCGCTGTGACGCTGCCGATCAAGGTCAAACTCGACAATGAAATCCTCGGTGCCAATTGCTACATCGGCTCCGACGCCGAACCGATCGTGCTGCACCTGACGACGGGAACGACCAAACCGGCCTTCCCCAACCAGCCGATCAGCGGCAGCCGAGGCACTTTGGAAGGCGGCGGCAAGGGCAAAATCGTGAAAATCAAAGGCAACTCGCTGGTCGACAACAACTTCGCCGTGCCCGGGGCGAACGGTTGCGGTGGCAATCCACTGATCGACCTGGTCGTCGACGCCGGGATCGGGCTTCCGGCCCCCGCCGGCCTGAACACGGCGATCATGAACGGCGAACTCGAGGAAACCGCGGCGGTCTGGGCCGCCAAATACAAACCGAAGGTCAAGAAACCGAAAAAAGAAAAAGCACCGAAAGCGTAGATCTGCCGGACGAGCCAGAGTGCGAGCGACCACACAGGGCGGGCCATCGTGGCCCGCCCTGGTGCTTTAAGCGGACGGGCAGGGGGATGGCGCGTGATCGCACACGAAGGCCGAGCGGACACGTCGGGACGGCGGGGCGCGCTCGCCGAGGACCGCGGCAGCGCAACGCGGCCGACGGATAGGATCAGCGCTCGAGTGGACGGCGCAAGGCCGTCCGCCGACCTTTTCGGGAGAATCAGCCAAGTGCACGTGACAGCAAAGGCCGACTATGCGGTGCGCGCCGTGATCGAGCTCGCCGGCAGTAAGCAGGACGCGCCGCGCAAGGTCGACGACGTGGCGCAGGCGCAGGGAATCCCGGTGTCGTTCCTGGAGAACATTCTCACGCAGCTGCGCTCGACGGGGATCGTGCGCAGCCAGCGTGGCCCCGAAGGTGGCTACTGGCTGGCGCAGCCGGCCAACGAGGTGAGCCTTGCGCAGATCATCCGCGCCGTCGAGGGCCCGCTCGTGGGTGTGCGCGGGCAGCGTCCCGAGGAGATCGAGTACGTAGGCTCGGCAGAGTCGCTCCAGCAGGTGTGGATCGCGTTGCGCTCGAACCTGCGCAAAGTGCTCGAGAACGTGAGCGTCGCCGACGTGGCCGGGGGAAAGCTGCCGAAAGACGTCATCGCCCTGACAAAAGGCGACGACGCCTGGGAAACGCGCTAAGCGGCCTCGGCCGGCGCGAACACGCGCGGCTGGGGGAGGCGGACGGCGAGGATCTGGCTCTCGGCCAGTTCGAGCTGCTCGGCCTCGCTGCGCGTGACCTGCGCCCAGATGTCGCGGCCGTCGGGCAGCGTCAGCTCGACGCGGACCTCGAAGCCGAGGTGCACGACGCGCTTGACGAGCGCCTCGATCGTGCTGCCGTCGTCCTCGGCGAGGATCTGCACGTCGTGCGGGCGCACGAAGGCGTCGCCGATGCGGTTGACGGGTCCGATGAACGACATCACGAACTCGTTGCTTGGCGACTCATACAGTTCGCGCGGCGTGCCTGTCTGCTCGATTTTGCCGGCGTTCATCACGACGATCTGCTCGGCGACCTCCATCGCCTCCTCTTGATCGTGTGTGACGAAGATCGTCGTCACGTGGATCTCGTCGTGCAGGCGGCGCAGCCACTCACGCAGCTCGCCGCGCACCTGCGCGTCGAGGGCGCCGAACGGCTCGTCGAGCAGCAGCACTTTCGGTTGCACGGCGAGCGCGCGGGCGAGCGCCATTCGCTGCAGCTGGCCGCCTGAGAGCTGTGACGGATAGCGATCGGCGAGCCCGTCGAGGCGCACGAGCCCGAGCAGCTCCTTCACGCGTTGCTCGATCTCCGCCTTCGGGCGCTTGCGTACGCTTAGCCCGAAAGCGACGTTGTTGTGCACCGTCATGTGCTTGAACGGTGCGTAGTGCTGGAAGACGAAGCCGACGCCGCGATTACGCGCGGGTGTGTCCGTGACGGCCTCGCCGCCGATCACCACCTCGCCCTCGTCGGGGCTCTCCAGCCCGGCGATGATCCGCAGCAGCGTGGACTTGCCGCTGCCGCTCGGCCCGAGCAGCGCCATCAGCGCGCCGTCGCCGACCGTCACGGAGACGTCGTCGAGTGCGGCGAACGCGCCAAAGTGCTTGCTCACGTTGCGGGCCTCGATCGCCATCAGACGGCCGTGTCCGCGCGCGTGCGTCGTGTCAGCAGGTTCATCGCAATCAGTGTCGCAAACGCCAGCAGCGCCAGCACGACGGCAGCCGTATAGGCGCCGGTGACGTCGAAGTTCTCAAAGCGCGCCTGCACGAACAGCGGCAGCGTCTGCGTCTCGCCCTCGATCCGTCCCGAGACGATGCTGACCGCGCCGAACTCGCCGAGCGCGCGCGCCGTGGTGAGCACGACGCCGTAGACGACGCCCCAGCGGATCCCCGGGAGCGTGATTCGCCAGAACGTCTGCCAGCCGCTCGCACCGAGCGTCGATGCGGCTTGCTCGGCATCCGTTCCCAGCTCACGCAGGACGGGGATCGTCTCGCGCGCGACGAACGGCAGCGAGACGATCGCCGTCGCGAGCACCATGCCCGGGACCGAGAAGATCACCTGGATGCCGTTTTCGGTCAGCCAGTCGCCGAGCCATCCTGTCTTGCCGTAAGCGAGCACCAGTGCCAGGCCGATCACGACCGGCGAGATCGCAAACGGCAGGTCGATAAGCAGCCCGAGCAGCCACCTGCCCCTGAAGCGGCCGCGCTCGAGCAGCAGCGCCATGCCGATCCCGAAGACCGTGTTCAGCGGCACCGAGATCGCGACGATCTCGAGCGACAGCCAGAAGGCGTGCTGCGCGTTGGCTTCGGTGATCGCGTGCCAGACAGGGCTCAGCCCGTGTTCGAAGGTGCGGTAGAAGATCATCGCGACCGGCGCGAGCAGCAGCAGCGCGAGGTATCCGAGCGCGATCGTGCGCACGCCGTACTTGCGTGCGCGCACGGCTCGCTCCGAGCTCGGAGTGTCCCCGCGCGGCGCCGCGCGCCCAACCGACGCGGGTGGGAGAGCGAGCGATCCCGATGCGCTAGAGGACATGCTTGGACCGCCAGCGTGAGAGCAGCGTCAAGGCAGCGAGCACGACGAGCGCTGCCACGAGCAGCACGACCGACACGGCCGCCGCCGCAGGCAGGTTTTCGTTCTGGATCTGCCCGAACACGTAGACCGAGCCGACCTCGGTCTTGAATGGCAGGTTGCCGGTGATCAGCACGAGCGAGCCGAACTCGCCGACGGCGCGGGCGAAGCTCAACGCGACGCCCGAGATGATCGCCGGCGCCAGGCTCGGAAGGACGATCCGGCGCAGCACTGTCAGCGGCGAGGCGCCGAGCGACTCGGCGGCTTCCTCCATCGACACGTCGAGCTCGTGCAGCACGGGTTGCACGGAGCGCACGACGAATGGCAACGTGACAAACAAGAGCGCCAGCGCGATTGCGGTGCGCGTGAAGGCGACATTGATCCCGACCGGGCTGCCTTTCCCGTACAACGCCAGCAGCACGACGCCGGCGACGATCGTTGGCAGCGCGAAGGGCAGATCGATCAGCGCGTTGACGATCTTCTTGCCCGGGAACTCGTCGCGCACGAGCACCCACGCGATGATCGTGCCGAACACGGCATTGATCGCCACGACGATCGCGGAGATGATCAACGTCAGCTTGATCGCAGCGACGGCCTCGGGGTTTGAGATCTCGCGCCAGAAAGCGCTCGTGCCACCCGTGCCCGACTTCGCCAGCAGCGCCGCGACGGGCAGCAGCACGAGCACCGACAGGTAGATGCCGAGCAGCCCCTTGCCGAGCACGCCGCTGCTGCGCGCGCCCAAACTGGGCGCGCGCAGGCGCCTTACCGCCATCGATCCGCCGCTATTTGGCAGTGGAGACTCCCAGCGATTGCTCGATCTTCGTGACGATGCCAGTTTCGGGTTCGAAGAATTCCTTCGTCACCTTCTTCCAACCGCCGAGCGTGTCGATCGTGAACAGGCCTGGAGGTGTCGGGAAGTTGGCTGCTGAGACGCCGGAGATCACGGGGCGATAGCCCTGCTTGGCCCAGATCGCCTGGCCGGCCGGTGAGGTCAGGTAGTCGACGAACTTCTGCGCAGTGCCCGCCGCGGAGCCTTTGCCGACGACCGCGACCGGGTTCTGGATCAGGATCGTGTCCTTCGGGATCACATATTCGATCGGCTCGCCCTTCTGCTTGTCGGTGATCGCCTCGTTCTCGTAGTCGATCAGCGCGTCGCCGCGGCCGGAGACGAATGTCTGCAGCGCGTTGCGCGCCGAGCTGTCCTGGCTGACCACGTTCTTGAACAGTTCTCTCAAGTACGTTTCCGCCTGCCCGGGCGTCTTGCCTTCCTTTATCTGCGCACCGTAGGCGGCCATGATGTTCCAGCGGGCGCTACCCGAGGTAAACGGGTTGGGCGTCACGACCTGCACGCCGGGCTTGACCAGGTCCGCCCAGTCCTCGATGTGCTTGGGGTTGCCCTTGCGCACGATGATCACGGCGACCGAGTTCGTTACGAAGCCATGCGTGGCGTTCTGGTTCCAGCTCGCGTCGACCAGGCCGGCCTTGACGAGGCGTTCAACGTCGGGTTCGAGCGAGAAGTCGACCACGTCGGCGTGCAGCCCGTTGGACACCGCGCGGCTCTGTTCGCCGGAGGGCCCGTAGGACTGCTTGAAGCTCACGTCCTTGCCGTCCGGGGTGATCTGGAAGGCGGGGATCAGCGCTTCGAAGGCCGGCTGCGGCGTGGAGTAGGCGACCAGCGTGAGCTCCTTGCTGGAGCCGCTGCTGCTGCCCGAGGAGCCGCATGCGCTGAGGCCGATCGCGGCTGCCGCGACCGAGAGGAGGACTGCAAGGGAGTGTGTTTTCATAACTACTTTCTTCATTGAATAAATGAACAAAATCGGAGACATAGAAATGATTGACCCCGTGCGTGATGGTAGAGCAAAGCAAATCCCTAAACAAGATCAAGATTAGGTAGTTTCGGGGAGTCCCGGCCATCCGAATAAGAGACACGACTTGTAGAATGATCGCCTGGACTCTTGACTATCCACGGGACCTGCCCGCTCGCGCCCGGTTTGACGATCCGTCAGCTCGGGTACCCTGGAGCGAGCGTGGGAGTATCCCCACTCTCGATACGCCACCCTCTCGACCCGCCACTCGTCTATAGGAGAATTCTCGATGTCCGCATCTGCCTCGTCCACGCTCGACACGCCCGCTGCCGCGGAGGCCGCCGTCGAGGCAATCGCAGGTGCGGCCGGCCAGGACGTGACGTTCTCGCTCGCGCTCAGCCAGGATCAGAAGGACATCCGCGACTGGGTCCACGGGTTCGCTGCCGATGTGATGCGCCCGGCCGCGCACGAGTGGGACGAGCGCGAGGAGACGCCGTGGCCGATCATCCAGGAGGCCGCGAAGATCGGCCTGTACGGCTTCGAAGGGATCGCCCAGTTCTTCGCCGACCCGACCGGGCTCGGCCTGCCGATCGTCAACGAGGAGCTGTTCTGGGGCGACGCAGGCATCGGCATGTCGATCATGGGCACGTCGCTCGCCGTGGCCGCCATCTTCGGCCAAGGCTCCGGCGAGCAGATCGGCGAATGGATCCCGCGCTGCTTCGGCACGCCCGAGGACATCAAGGTAGCCGCTTTCTGCGCCTCAGAGCCGAACGCCGGCTCGGATGTCTCCGGCGTGCGCACCGTCGCCAAGTTCGACGAGGTCACGAATGAGTGGGTGATCAACGGTCAGAAGGCGTGGGCGACCAACGGCGGCATCTCCGACGTGCACGTCGTGATCGCCTCCGTCGACCGCGAGCTCGGCTCCAAAGGCCACGCCGCATTCGTCGTGCCGATGAGCGAAGCGAAGGGCATCTCCCAGGGCACGAAGGTCTCAAAGCACGGTCTGCGCGCCTCGCACACGGCTGACGTGTTCCTCGACGACTGCCGCATCCCGGCCGGCTACGTGCTCGGTGGCAAGGAGAAGCTCGACGAGCGCATCGCGCGCGTGCGCGAGGGCAAGAAAGCGCAATCGCAGGCGGCGATGCAGACGTTCGAGGCCTCACGCCCGACCGTCGGCGCGCAGGCGCTCGGCATCGCCCGCGCCGCTTACGAGTACGCGCTCGACTACGCCAAGGAGCGCGAGCAGTTCGGTCGCAAGATCATCGAGAACCAGTCGATCGCGTTCACGCTCGCGCGGATGAAGCTCGAGATCGACGCCGCCCGCCTGCTCGTCTGGCGCGCCTCCTGGATGGGACGCAACCAGGTCCCCTTCGAGAACGCCGAGGGCTCGATGTCCAAGCTCAAGGCCGGCGAGGTCGCCGTGTGGGTGACCGAGCGCGCGATCCAGATCCTCGGCGGCAACGGCTACACGCGCGAGTTCCCCGTCGAGCGCTGGCACCGCGACGCGAAGATCTACGACATCTTCGAGGGCACCGCCGAGATTCAGCAGCTCGTGATCTCCCGAGCGATCTCGGGGATGCACATCAAGTAGCACGGGGCGGCTCGGGTGACGGCCGTGGCCGCGCTCGGCTGTCTCAGATCTGCTCGACCTCGGGCGCGTCGGTGCGCAGCAGCAGCGGCTCCTCGCGCTCGCTTTGCGTGCTCTTCGGTGCGCCGAGCTTCAGCCAGGGCCGCTTGATGACGGCCCAGCTGGCGGCCGCGACTAGCAGCACGCCGCACAGGATCCAGCCGAGCGCGGTCGCGCCGACGCCGACGTACTTCAGCCCCGAGGCGGCGATCACGAACGTGATCACCGGCCTGATGTAGCGGTCGGGCGCGCTCGAGGAGAGCATCGAGCCGATGAACACTGCCGGCACGCTGCCGATTATCAACGATGTCGTCACGCCGAATTCGACGTGCCCGAAGGCGAGCGCGCCGAGCGCCGCCGCGGTCGTCAGCGGGACCGCCTGCGTGAGATCTGTGCCGACGAGCTGCTTGGCGCCAATCATCGGGTAGAGGAACAGCAGCATGATGATCATCAGCGAGCCCGAGCCAACTGAGGTGATGCCGACGACGATCCCGCCAACCATGCCGATCGCGATCGTGCGCAGCGGGCGCGGGGTGATGTCGTGGACGGCAGCGGTGCGGTTGTGGCCAGATTTGCGATCGAGCAGGTAACGGAGCACCATCGCGCTCGCGCCGACGAGCAGCGCGATGCCGAGTGCCAGCTCGATGTTTTTCTGCGCCGTTTTGGCATGACCCATCAGCGACAGCAGGTAGGAGCCGAGGAATGCCATCGGCACCGAGCCGAGCACCATCCAACCGACCAGGCGCAGGTTGACCGTGCGCCGGCGCAAATGCACGACGGCGCCGATCGGTCGCATCAGCACCGCTGCCACGAGGTCGCTCGAGATCGCCGAGGACGGCGTGACTCCGAACAGCAGGATCAGCATCGGCGTCATCAGCGCGCCGCCGCCCGCGCCGGTCATGCCAACGAGGAAGCCGATGATCGCGCTCCCCAAGACGATGTATGGATCTACGTGGATTTCCTTCCCTCCCTCGGCCGGGACAGTAGCGACTGAGGGAGGGCGCGGCCAGTCCTGCGCGGGCCAGGCTGGGGAGGGGGCGTTCGGCGACGGGCGTGTCTCCAGCAGTCTCCAAGAGGCCGCGATGGGTGGGGGGCTGCGGCGCGGGCGTCGCCCGCGTCAGGCCTTGCGCGGTGCGCCGGCCTGCCCGCGCTCGAGCTCCTCGGCGTCGCGTAGCGCCCAGCCGAGGCGCTCGATCAGCTGATTGGCGGCGTGGCCGGTGCTCAGGTGCACCGAGTAGACGCTCTCCTCGAGCAGCACTGCCGGTCCAACTACGTTCTGCTCGTCGGCGGTGACGATGATCTTGCCATGGGTCTGTCCTTTCGGTTCGTTTGGCGAGGGGAATCTGGTCGATGTCGGTCCTGCGCGTGTGCGCTGTGGCTTGGGGCTGTGAGGGGGTGCCCGGGTGGGATGGTCCGGGCGGAGAGACGAGGAACCTCAGGCGCCTCGACATCGCCCGTTCGCGCAGGCCGGCGCTGAGACGACGCCGGACCGACCACCTGCATGGAGGGGGCCATGCCGGGTGGGTGGAGGTGCGAGACGGACATTGTTCAGTAATTATATCGACAATATTGACAAAATCAAGAGGGACATCCACGGCGCGGACTGTTTGTTTGCCGCGGCTGCTCGGGCGGGCGCTACCAGGCCTGCGGGGCGCGGCAGTGCGGGCAGGCGACCGTCGTGGAGACGGGTGCGCGGAAGACAAAGCCGCAGTGGCAGGCGTAGGAGGCCTCGTCGATCGGCCCGCCGGCGTCGCGCACGCGCTGCGCCGCGGAGTCGACGGGACGCGCCGTCGAGGCAATCGGAGCACAGACCGGCGCGTGTGCGGCCGCGCGCGGCGGCGCGGACGCGCCGGCGGCGGCGGCGCGGCGATGCTGGTCGGCGCGTGAGCGACGACGTTCGCGCAGGGTGTGGGGGAAGCTTGCTCGCATGGCTCTATGAGAAAAGACCCTTCCCACGAGCAAAGGTTTCGCCCTGCAACGGCGATTTCCTGGGGCCGGTGGCGTTCAGGCACGCGCCAGGCGGTGCGCACCGGTGGCCCGGCGGCAAAATTGGTTTGGAATACTGAGGGGCGATGAACCCCGCGCGAAAGCGAACGGTGCGCTTGGTGGTGGCTTTGAGCGCAGCCGTGATGCTGGCCAGCGCGCTGATCTACACGAGCTTCAGCGCGGCCAGTCCGGCGCTCAGCCCGAGCCAGCTCTTGCACCAGGCCCAGCCGGGGCGCAGCTACCAGCTCACGGGCAAGGTCGTCGACGGCTCGGTGCGTCACGTCGGCAACACGCTTGACTTCAGCGTCGCCGATCGCGCCGGCGGCACGGCGATTCCGGTCGCCTACACGGGCACCGTGCCGGACCCGTTCCGCGAAGGTCGCGAGGTGATCGTCACGGTGCAGAAGCACGATGGACGCTTCGTCGGCGAACGCGACTCGCTGATCACCAAGTGCCCTTCCAAGTACAAGACCGCTCCGGCGGGCGAGAAGCAGAACTACTAGATGAGCTCGACCATCCGCAGGCCCGGATCACGGCAAACGACCGTGAAATCGGCCATCTGAGTGGCCGACCTCGGCCGCATCTGCCTGCTGCTGGCGCTGGTCGTCTGCGTCTACGGGATCGGCGCCTCGCTGTACGGGGCGCGTACCGGTCGCCTCGAGTTCTCCGACTCAGGGCGCCGCGCGGTGTATGCGCTGGCGTTGTGCTGACGGTCGCCTTCGCCGTGCTCGAGCTCGCCTTCCTGCGCAACGACTTCGCCTTCAACACGGTCGCCGACACCTCGAGCCGCACGACGCCGACGTTCTATCGCGCCGCCGCCGTGTGGTCCTCGCAGGAAGGCTCGCTGCTGCTGTGGGCATGGCTGCTTGTCGCTGTGGTCGAGCCTCGCGCTGTTCCTCGTGCGCCGGCGGATGCGCGACGTGGCCGCCTACGCGACCGCGATCCTGCTCGGCTTCGGCGCCTTCTTCATCTCGCTGATGATCTTCTACGCCTACGCCGTTCGCGACGACCACGCCCGAAGCCGGCCGAAGGCGTCGGCCTGGACCCGCTGCTGCGATTCCCGACGATGATGATCCACCCGCCGATGCTGTACTCGGGCTACACGCTGTGCACGATCCCGTTCGCATTCGCGATCGGCGCGCTGCTCGCGCGCCGGGTCGATGCCGACTGGATTCGCGCGACGCGGCGCTTCGCGTTCGCGCGCGTGGCTGTTCCTCGGCGATCGGCATCCTGCTCGGCGCGCGCTGGTCCTACGCCGAGCTCGGCTGGGGCGGCTACTGGGGATGGGACGCCGTCGAGAACGCCTCGCTGATGCCGTGGCTGACGGGCACGGCCTTCCTGCACTCGCTGATGATCCAGGAGAAGCGGGGCATGCTGAAGGTGTGGAATGTCTCGCTCGTGCTCGCCACGGGTACGCTGGCGATCATGGGCACGTTCCTCGTGCGCAGCGGGATCCTCAACTCGATCCACGCTTTTGGCGGGGCCACGCTCGGGGTGCCGTTCGTTGCGCTGATCGGCGTGCTGATCGCGGGCTCGATCTTATCTCGTCGTCTCGCGCCGCGAGATGCTGCGCTCGGAGCATCGCCTCGACTCGCTGCTTTCGCGCGAGTCGATCTTCCTGGCCAACAACCTCGTGCTCGTGGCGCTCTGCTTCGTGATCTTCTGGGGCACCTACTTCCCGCTCATCTCCGAGGCGCTCACCGGCAACGAAGCCTCAGTCGGGCCGCCGTGGTTTGACCGCTACACGGTGCCGCTGGCGCTGATCCTCGTGCTGCTCAGCGGGATCGGGCCGGTGATCGCATGGCGTCGCGCGACGCTGGCCAATGCGCGCACGGAACTTCCTCGTGCCGTTGGCGTCCGCAGTGCTCACGCTGGTCGTGCTGCTCGCCGCCGGCATCGCGCACAAGCCGCTGGCGATCGCGATGTTCTGCTGCGCCGCCTTCGTGCTTGGCAGCGTCGGGCAGGAGTTCTTCCGCGGCGCTCGCGCACGGCGAGCGATGGCCGGCGAGGCTCCGCCGACGGCGCTGCTGGCGCTCGTGCGGCGCAACCGTCGGCGCTACGGCGGCTACATCGTTCACGTCGGCATCGCCGTGCTCTTCGTCGGCGTGGCCGCCTCCTCGTCCTTCCAGCACGCCGTCGAGCAGCGCCTCACGCCCGGCTCCTCGGCGCGCGTCGGCGCCTACACGGTGCGCTACGTGCGTCCCACGGCGACGATCGCGCCTAGGAACGACGCCGCCCACACCGGCTCGATGCTCGACGTCGGCGCGGTGCTGGACGTCAGCAAGGACGGTCACCACGTCGCCACGCTGCGCCCGAGCGAGGGCTTCTACGACTCCGGCGAACCCGCACAGGGATCGGTCGGGCATCTGATCGGCGGCCAGGCCGTCAGCCACATCAGCATGAGCGGCGGCCTGACGCGCGACGTGTGGACGGCGATCGCACCGAACATCTCCACGCCGGCCCTGCAGCGGATCGTGACTGTCGGCAACACGCACGCTGCCGGCCGACGAGGCAGGCGTGGCGATCGGCGTGCTGGCGCGCGAATACCTGAAGAACCCGCCGCCGGCGCAGTTCCACTTCATCGTCTCGCCGCTGGTGATGTGGATTTGGATCGGCGGCTTGATCGTCTTCGGCGGCGGCCTGATCGCGATCTGGCCGGCGCCGAGCGCGGTGCGCCGGCGCGTCGCGCTCCGCTCGCGCGCGCGGGCCTCGCACGGCCTGGCGCGCGCCTGAGCACGGCGATGGCCCCGATGGCCCTCGACGGCGCCGGCCGGAGCGCTGAATGGAACTTCTCGTCGTGCTCTTGGCGTGCCTGCTGCTCGCCGTCGTGATCGCCCTCGTAGGTGCGCCGCTGCGCGCGGCCAGCGATCGGGAACTGGCCGGCGAGCACGTGCTCCACGACGATGATCCCGAGCGCCGCCAAGCATATGAGCGCGCACGGCTGGAGTCGGCGCGTGAGGCCAAGTACCGCGAGATCCGCGACGCCGAGCTGGACTGCCGCACGGGCAAGCTCTCGCGTGAGGACTACGAGGCCGATGGACGGCGCGCTGCGCGCCGAGGCGCTCGAGATGCTGAACAGGCTGCAGACGCTCGAGCGAGACGAACGCGAGGCAGATGGTTCCGCGGGGCCTGGTGCGGTGGTAGAGCCCCCGAACGTCGATGCCGGCCTGGACGCCGAAGCACCGACAACGGGCCGGCCGACACAGGGCCGTCGGAGCAGCTAGCTAACCGTGAAGTAGAGGGTTAGATATGAGATACGAGGGGCGGGACTTGCTACGCCCAGGGCCGCTTGAGCAGCACGATCGCGTTCACGATGAACAGGACCGCGAAGAAGATCGTCCAGCGGTTGAGGTTGCGCTCGACCATCGAGCCGCCGCCGAGCGGCCCGGTGCCGCTGCCGACGCCGAACGCGCCGGACAGGCCGGAGTCCTTGCCCGAGTGCATCAGCACGAGGAAGACGACGATCACCGAGATGATCACTTGGAGCACGGAAAGGATCGTTTCCATGGGGGCCAGCCTACCGAAAGGCCCGTCTGCGGCGTCCGCCGCAGCGGCAGATCGGTCCGTGGGCCCGCGAAGAACGCGAATGGGCGCCCGTTCTCAACGGGTTTCCTCGTCTCTCTCCTCGGGTACGCTTACGGTCTGTCAGCCGAATGGTGGCGTGAGCGCCTTGCAACGGATTGTGGACGCGATTACGAATCCTTTACGCCTTGGTGCTTGCCTGCCGATATGAATCCGGGTGGGCGTACCCCGCGTTTGTGGGCTACACGCGCCGACCACGACCATGGGACGACCAACAGATGACGAAGATCGGCGCATGATGGCTGCTTCCGGCATGCGGAGGCGCATGTGGCGTGGGCTGATCTCGGCGATCGCGGGCGGCGGCCTGACGGCGGCCGGCCTGGGCCCGCTCTCCGGCGGTGCGCTCGCGGCCGAAAACTGGTCGGGCAGCGAAGCGGAAGGCACCGGCACGACGCCGACGGAAACGACGCCGAGCGAAAAGCCGACCCCGACGGGCACGCCGACGACGACGACGACCTCTACGCCGACGGCAAGCACGCCGGCGCCTGCGCCCACCACTTCGAGCACGCCGACGCCGGCGCCCACATCGACCGGGTCGGGCGAAGCGAAGACGCAAGCCGACGTGAAGGCCCCCGCGAAACCGTCGGCCAAAGGCCCTGCCGTGGTGCTCCAGCGGCGCCAGAGAGCGACCGAATCAAAGCCGAGCACGCCGACGAGCACGACCCCGACCACGACGACCCCGAGCCCCGCGCCGGCCAACAGCAACGTCGCCGTCCCGCCACAGGTGATCGCCGCCCAAGAGGAAGCGCTCGCGGCTGAACTTGCCGGCTCGGCAGCATCCGCGCAGGCGCTGTCGTTCTACCGGATCCCGCTGTTCCTGCTGCCGATCTACCAGGCCGCCTCGGTGCAGTACGGCGTGCCGTGGCAGATCCTCGCCGCGATCAACGAGATCGAGACCAACTATGGAACCGATTTGTCGGTCTCGACGGCCGGTGCAGTCGGCTGGATGCAGTTCATGCCGGCCACGTGGATCCAGTACGGCGTCGATGCGATCAACGCCGGCTACGCCGACCCGTACAACCCGGTCGACGCGATCTTCGCCGCCGCCCGCTACCTGCGCGCGGCCGGCGCGGCGAGCGACCTGCATGGTGCGATCCTCGCCTACAACCACTCCGAGGAATACGTCAAATCGGTGCTGCTGCGCGCAAAACTGATCTCGAGCTATCCGAAGAACGTGATCGCGACGCTGACCGGGCTGACCGACGGCAGGCTGCCGGTCTCCGGCAAGCAGGTCGTGTGGGGCGCGCTCTCGACGGCGCCGAGCCCGTCGGCGCTGGCCTCCGGCTCGAGCGCCACCGCGGGCGCCACGGCAGCGGCGAGCGATGCTACGAGCAGGCTCTCCGCGCCGACGAGCACAGGTGCCACCACGCCGGGCTCCTCCGCCGCGCCGTCGCCGAGCGCCGCCGCGGCGGCCACCGCGGGCAAGGCCGCCAAGCACCCGCCGGTGCTCCACCTGGTCGACCTGATGAGCGCACCCAACGCGTCGGTCGTGGCGGCGCAGGATGGACGCGTCGTCAAGCTGGGCAGCTCGAAGAAGCTCGGCAAGTACCTGATTCTGCGCGACGTCTACGGCGACGTCTTCACCTACGCCGGCCTCGGCAGCATCGCCTCGCACTACCCCAAGCCGAAGAAGCCCAAGACGCCGAAGCTGGGCTCGAGCGCGGACGCCTCCACGCTGTCCGCGGCCAAGGCACCCGAAGCCAAGCCGACGCAGCCGGCCACGGCCGGGCACCACGCGCCGGTCACGCTGAAGGTCAAGCAGCGCTCGGCGAAGCCCGCCGGCAGCGTCGGCGCCTCGACCGTCTCGAGCGCGAGCGAACCTGAAGCGCCGAGCACGGGCAAGGTTCGCCTGTTCGCCCACCCCGGCAATCCCGATGCGCTCGCGTCGGCGGCCAAGCGCGAGCGTTCGAGCTCGACTGCCGGACAACTGCTGCCGCTGCGCGCGGGCTCGATCGTCTCGAAGGGCACCGTGCTCGGCCGCGTGCGCACGCCCACGAACGCGAGCGCCGGCCACCTGCGTTTCGCGGTCCGACCGGGTGGTGATCAAAGCACGGTCGACCCGCGCCCGATCCTGAAGAACTGGTCACAGCTCGGCGCCGCTCTGCACCCGCAGGGGGCCAGCGGCGAGAACGACCTGCTCGGCGCGACGGCCAGCGGGGTCTTCCTGATGTCCAAGGAAGAACTCGAGCGCACGGTGCTCTCCGACCCCGGCATCGACATCTACCAGTGCGGCCGTCAGGACATCGCCTCCGGCAAGATCGACAAGCGCGTGCTCGCCGTGCTCGCGTTCCTGTCGCGCACGGGGCTGCAGCCGACCGTCAGCGCGCTGGAGTGCGGTCACAGCGAGATGACCGTGTCCGGCTACGTCTCCGAGCACTACACGGGCGACGCCGTCGACATCTCCGCGATCAACGGCACGCCGATCGCAGACCATCAGGGAGCCGGCTCGATCACGGACCTGACGATCCGTACGCTGCTGACCCTGCAGGGCGAATTCATCCCGCACCAGATCATCAGCCTGATGCAGTACCCCGGTGCGCCGAACACGCTCGCGATGCCCGAACACTGGAACCACATCCATGTCGGCTTCCACCCGACCGCGGCGCAGCTGCCGTTGACCGGCCAGGCGGCCAGTGCGGCCAGCGCCGGCAAGGCCGCCCCTTCGCCGGTGATCGTGCCGAGCGACCTGAGCACGACGCAGTGGAACCAGCTCGTCACCCGCATCGGCGCTCTGCCTGCGCCGAAGGTGGCCGCAAAGCCCGGCCCGTCGGCGATCAAGGACCCCAAGTCCGCCGGAACCGGCGAATAGCTCTGGGCACGCCTTGCTCTAGGCCTGAAGCAGAGGATTAGGGTCTTGGTAGGGGCAGGGAGACAGGCGGAGCGCAAAGCGCTCTGGGGCAAGCGATCCGCTTGTTCCGCGATGCCTTCAAGCACGGGCCTGCACCGGCGTCCGCAGGCGCGCTGACACGCCGGATGCGTCTGCGATGATCAGCGCGATGGCTGGCTATGGCGGCATCGACCTCGGCGGCACCAAGATCCAGACGGCGGTCGTCGATGAGGACCGCAACGTGCTCGGCTCGGCGCGTCGGCCGACGCCGACCAGCGGCGGCCCAGCCGACGTGGCCACCGAGATGGAGGGCGCGCTACGCGACGCCGCGAGCGACGCGGGGGTCGATCCCTCGACGCTCGCGGGCGTCGGTGTCGGCTCGCCGGGAACGATCGAGGGCGGCACGGTGACGAGCGCTCGCAACCTGCCCGACTGGGAAGGCAGCTTTCCGCTCGGACCGACGCTCGAGCAGGCACTTGGCTGCCCCGTGAGCCTCGGCAACGACGTGCAGGTGGCCACCGACGCCGAGTTCGAGCTCGGCGCGGGCAAGCCGTATGGCTCGTTGCTCGGTGTGTTCTGGGGCACGGGCGTCGGCGGCGGCCTCGTGCTCGATGGAAAGCCGTGGGTCGGGCAGGGCGCGGCTGGGGAGATCGGCCACATTGTGATCGAGCTCGACGGCGCGCAGTGCACGTGTGGGCGACGCGGGTGCATGGAGGCCTACGCGGGGCGCTCGGCGATGGAAGCGCACGTCGCCAAGCAGGTCGAGAAGGGCAAGCAGACAGACCTCTTCAAGCTGATGAAGGAGCGCAAGCGCACGCGCCTGACGAGCGGCATCTGGGCGCGCGCGCTCGAGCACGGCGACAAGCTCGCCGAGCACATGATCGAACGCGCACTGGGTGCGCTCGGCGCGGGTGTCGCATCGGCTTGCAACGTGCTCGACGTCGAATGCGTGATCATCGGCGGCGGGCTCGGTGTGCGCCTGGGCGAGCCATATGCCAAGCGCATCGCCGCGGCGATGCAACCGCACCTGTTCGCCGACTTCCGCCCGCCCGACGTGCATGTCGCTGCGCTCGGCGATCTCGGCGGCGCGATCGGCGCGACGCTGCTGCTCGATCAGGATCGCGCCGCCGCAGCGGCCGCATCCTGATCAAATCGCCTCACCACTCGATCGCTTCTCCGCCTAGAAGCCGCCGATCGTGATCACGACGAGCCCGAGCGAGAGCGTCGAGGTGACCGCCACGGTCGCAGCGGCAGCGACGTTGAGCAGTCCCCGGCTGCGGTGCTCGCCCATCACGCTGTAGGAGCGCGCCAGGCGCCAGATAAAGAACAGGTTGATCGGCAGCAGCAGCCCGTTGACGACCTGCACGCCGACGAGCAGCGAGATCACGGGTACCCCCGGGATCATCGCGACGAACGCGCTGAGCAAAATCATCCCAGTGATGATGTTCACGAACACCGGCGCCTCCTCGCGCCTGCGCCCGACGCCCTTCTCGTAGCCGAGCGACTCGGACACGACGTAGGAGGTGGCGATCGGCAGGATTGCCGCGGCGAGCAGGCTCGCGCCGAGCAGGCCGATGCCGAACAGCACCTCCGCGTACTGCCCGGCGAACGGGTTCAGCGCACGTGCCGCCTCGGCGGCCGAGGAGATGTTGTGGATGCCGTGCGTGAACAGCGTGGCACCGGTGGCGATGATGATGAACGAGGCGATCAGGTTGGCGAACACGGCGCCGGCGACCGCCTCGCGTTCCTCGCGCGGCAGCTCCTCCTCGCGCACGCCGCGCTCGACGACGGCCGACTGCAGGTACAGCTGCATGTACGGCGTGATCGTCGTGCCCGCGAGTGCGATCAAGAGCACGATGAAGGCCGAGCTCGAGTGCAGGCGGGGGATGGCGATCGCTTTGCCCACGTCGCCCCAGTGGGGATGGGCGAGGATCGCGGCGATCGGGTAGGCGAAGAAGGGGATCGTGAACCAGATGAAGATGCGCTCGGCCGAGCGGTAGGAGCCGCGCACGATGATCAGCCAGATACCGACCGCCGCGATCGGCACGGAGATCTGCACCGGCACGCCGGTCAGCCCGACGGCCGCGCCGATGCCGACGAAGTCCGAGATGCAGATGCCGACGTTCGCGATCAACACGGCGCTGGTGGCAAACACTGACCAGCGGATCCCGTACTCCTCGCGCACGAGCTCGGCCAGTCCCTTGCCGGTGACGACGCCCATCCGCGCCGCCAGGCGCTGCACGATCGCCAGCGAGATCGTGATCAGCACCATCGTCCACAGCAGCGTGTAGCCGTACTTGGCGCCGACCGAGGAGTACGTCGCGATGCCGCCGGCGTCGTTGCCTGCGTTGGCCGCGATCAGCCCCGGCCCGAGCAGGCCGAGCATCGCGAACAGGCGTGCCCGTCGAGAGCTAAGCCGTGCAGGCAGACGCGGTCGGCCACGCGTGGCCGACCGGATACGACGCATGACGGGCGGTACTCGGACCGCCATCGAACTGTCCGCCTGGGACGCTCATGCGGCGCAGTCTATTCAGTCCACGCCACGCAACCCGACAGCCTGCTGTCAGCCCTGGCGGGGCGAGCGGTAGGGCGCCGTCAGTCCTCGCCGAGTAGTCCGAAGCGCCTGCGCCAGCCGCGCGGAAGCATCGCCTCGAGCACGTCGTCGACCGTCACCACGCCGACCATCCCGGTCTCGTCGGCGACCGGGATCGAGGTCAGGTTGTAGTCGGCCATCTGCCGCGCTACCTCCTCGAAGCCCGAGTCCGGTGATAGGCACGGCGTCTCGTGCTTAACCAATGACTCGAGCCGCGCGCCGGGGCCGGCGCGCACCAGTGCGGTCACGGGCACGCTGCCTTCCAGCAAGCCGTCGCCGGAGCTGACGAACACCGTGGTCAGCAGCTCCGGCGCTATCGCGCTGCGGCGCACAGCCTCGAGCGCGTCGCCGGCCGAGGTCGAGCCGCGCAGCAGGATGAAGTCGGGGCTCATCAGCCCGCCGGCCTCATCCGGGTCGTAGCCGAGCAGCGCGCGCACCTTCACGCGGTGGCTGACCGGGAGTAGGGCGAGCACCGGCTCGCGGCGCTCCTCGTCGAGCTCGCCGAGGATGTCGGCCGCGTCGTCGGGGGCCATCCGCGAGAGGATCTCGGCGACCTGCGCGTCGGGGCGGTCCTCGAGGAACTCCTGCTGGTGGTGGTCGTCGAGCTCCTCGAACACGTCTGCCTCGAGCTCGCGATCGTCGTCGCCGACGGCCTGGATGATCTCCTCACCCTCGCGTCGCGACGCCGCCTCGACGAGGTCGGCGATCTGCGCCGGGTGAAGCTTGGCCAGCTTGGGGTGGGGGACGCGCAGGCGCACCGTCGGCACGTGCCCGACGAACGGCTCGACGCCGGCCCAGTCGAGGAACTCGCCGGTCGCGATGTGCGCGCCGAGGCCCTTTGGCAACAGGCGCCGCAGGCCACCGCGTGGACCCGTGTCGACGCCAACCACGCGCCAGGAGCCGGCGACGAGCGCCAGCTCGATCTCGTTGGCGCGCACCAGACGTGCGCCCTCGACGTTGATCAGCTGGCGATCGAGCAGGTCGCGCCTCAGCAGCACCTCCTCGGGGCGACGCTCGAAGCGGCGCAGGTCGAGCTTGGCCTTGCGCAGGACGACGCCGTCGGGGGCGATCTCAGAGACACGGTCGACGCCGAGGTAGGAGGTGCGTCCGGCGACGGTCACGAGGAACCCGGTGATCGGCGGGTAGCCGACGCCGCCGAGTCGCACGATCAGGTCCGCGACCTTGCCCAGGCGCTCTCCGTCGGCGTCGCGCAGCGGGCTGCCGACGACTGTCGATAGATGCAGGATCGGCGGCGCCTGCGCCGTCGGCGCGTTCATCGAGCTCATCCTAGGCCGCATCGTACGCCCGCAGGGCGGCGGGAATCTATCTTGGACGGTGATGCTTCCGTTCTGGCTCTCGATCGGTCTGCTCTCCGCCCTGCAGGGCGGGATCGTCGCGCTGGCGCGGGCACCGGGCGTACCGGCACTCGCGCGTCTGCGAGACCGTCGCTGGGCAGTGATCCCGCCGCTCTCGGTGCTCGGTTTCGTGCTCGCCGGCGTGCTCGCCGAACACGCCAGCGCCCAAGGCCTGACCTACCTCGCGCTCGCCGCCGTGCCGCTGCTCGCCGCGGCGGCGCTCGGCTGGCTGACCCACGGCGCGCGCCCGGCCAGGGCGCTCGTCGTGCTGCCGCTGTTCGCGCTCGCCTGGGCCGATGCCGGTGCGCTCCCCGGCGAGGCCGCCGCGCTTGCGCTCTCGGCGCTCAGCTGCGTTGCGCTCGGCGTGCTGCTGGCCGCTGTCACGCCGCCGCGCTGGCTCGCCGCCGGGATCGTCGCGATGGCGCTAGTGGACGCGGGGCTTGTGATCGCCCAGCAACTGCAGCGACCGAACGACGCGCTCAATGCAGCCCACCCGGCCGCCGGCCTGCCGCGGCTGCAGAGCGCGCTGCTCGGCTCGGCTGTGATGGGCTACGGCGACCTGTTCATCGCCGGCGTGCTTGGCGCCCTGCTCGCGCTCGGCGCCGAGCGCCGCACGCAGTCACGCGCGGCGCTGCTGGCCGCCGCGTTCGCGCTGTGCTTCGACTTGCTCTTCTTCTTCGTCGACGAGCTGCCGGCGACCGTGCCGGTCGCCCTTACGCTGATCGTCGTGCTGGGCGCGCGCCGGCGGAGATCCGCGGCGAGGGAGCCAGCTCGAGCGCCTGCAGCGTCTGCGGGCCAGCCTGCTCGAGCTCAGCGCCGGCTGGATCGCCCTCCGCGGCCAGCCGGGCCGTGACCGTGCGGGCGGTCGTCTCGACGGCCGGCGGGCTTGAGACATCGCGATCAGAGGCGGCGCCGGCTTCCTCGATTTTGCGCACCTGCGGCACGACGCGCGTGTCGAAGGACCCGACCGCGACGTTGTAGGCCGCGACGGCCGAGTCGAGCTGGCGCCCGACCTTGCCAAGCGGCTCGACGAAGCGCCCGAGGCGGCGATGTAGCTCGCGCGCTGACTCAGCGATGTCGCGCGCTGACTCGGCGATGCGCTCTTCGCGCCAGCCGTGGTGTGCGGCCCACAGGAGGCCGATCAGCGTCGTCGGCGTGGCGATCAGGATCTGCTGCTGCACGCCGAATTCGATCAGCGACGGGTCGGCCTCCAGGGCGGCCTGATAGATGCCGTCGGAGGGGACGAACATGACGACAAACTCGGGCGTTGCCTCGAGCTGGCCGTGGTAGCCCTTGGCGGCGAGCTTGGCGATGTGGGTGCGCGTCTGCTTGGCGTGGCGTGCGACCTGCAGCTCGCGCGCGTCCTCGCT
The DNA here is from genome assembly GCA_963704495.1 of uncultured Solirubrobacteraceae bacterium. Classification (GTDB taxonomy): domain Bacteria; phylum Actinomycetota; class Thermoleophilia; order Solirubrobacterales; family Solirubrobacteraceae; genus Palsa-744. The sequence continues at coordinate 1,477,961 of OY969911.1, forward strand.
GTCGGCCTCGAGCGCGGCGAGATAGGCGTCCAGCGGCACCTTCGCATCGACCACGATCTGCTTGCCGCCGGGCAGGCGCACGAGCATGTCTGGGCGCAGTACGCCGCCGTCGGCATGGATCGTGTGCTGCTCGAGGAAGTCGCAGTGGGCGACCATGCCTGCCATCTCGACGGCGTTGCGCAGCTGGATCTCTCCCCACGAGCCACGTGTGGAGGGCCGCTTCAGCGCGGAGACGAGGTTGCCGGTCTCCTGGCGCAGCGTGCCGACGCCGTCGCCGAGCATGCGCACCATCTGCGCGAGCTCGCCGTGCGCTTGACGACGCTCGCGCTCCAGGCGGGCGATCTCGCTCTCCATCTTGTGGAGCTTCTCCTGCACGGGCATGACCAGACCCTTGATCTCCTGGCTGCGAAGCGCCATCTCGCCACTCGCGCGCTCCTCCTCGATGCGGCGCTGATCGGTTAGGCGCTGGGCCAGCGAGTCACCGGTCTGGGCGAGCACGTCGACGGAGATCGCCTTCAGCTCATCACGCATGCGTGATGAGCTGGCGCGCAGCAGGAAGGCCGCGCAAGCCGCGCCAAGGGCGACGCCGAGGATCAGTAGCAAGATGCTCATCGACCTCCAAAGGTGGCATTCGCATCGGACACGAAGGCGAGGCCGCGCCGTGGGCTCGCGCATGAAGGTGGCCTCGCTCGGGGGCTTGCGTCGTCGACGCCGGTGTGGCGAGCGGCAATCGTCAACCGCCGTATCGTGCGCGCGAGCAGTCGATCCTAGAAACCGCGGAAAAGCCTGGATTTCAAGGCGATAAACCACGCTTGACACGCCAGCGGTCGGTGGCTATCCTTGCCGAACGCTCCCCGGTTTTATCTGGGGAGCAAGCATTAACAGGGACAATTCCATGGGGCTGCGCTCGTATCGGATTCGTGCCGGCGGGCCCCGTACGAGGAGGATGTGAGATGACAGCCAGGAATGGCTCCTCGTTCCGCAAGGGACGACTCGTAGGCTGCTGCTTGGCAGCCGTGCTTTTGGCGTCGGCGCTGCTTGCTTCGAGCGCCAGTGCAGCTAAAACACCGCTGAACCCCACGAGCTACGTCGCCCTGGGTGACTCGCTCGCGTTCGGTTACACAGCAGAAAAATTCAACAGCAACTTCCCGGCCGAGCCGCCGTCGGCGTTCGAAGCGGGGTACACGAACGTGCTGGCGAAAAAACTCGCCCACCTGGAAAAGCAGGAAGGTAACGCCTTGAGCCTCGTGAACCTGGGCTGCCCGGGCGAGCTCTCGGACGGCCTGATCGGCCACAACCCGGCGCTCGGCGGCTACACGTACGTGCCGAAAGAAGGCGAAACCGAAGCCGAAAAAGCTCGCAACGAAGCGAAAGAAAAAGAATCCAACCCGTGTGCGTACCACAACGTAAACGGATTCCCGCTTCACTTCGAAAGCAGCGCTTCGCAGCTCGAAACGGCTTACGGCTTCGAGCTTGCCAATGCCGCGACGACGAAGCTCGTGACGATCAACATCGGCTCCAACGACGAGCTCAAAATCGTCGGCATGTGCGCGAACAAAGCCTACGACGAAGCCAACGGCTTCACCGGCGGCCTGTTCGAATGCATCACCGTCGAAGCTGGACCTGGGGGCCACTACCACCAGGGGGGCCTGTTCCACCACATCATCGCCAACACGGGTGACGTGGTCGGCGTGATTCGCAGCACTGGCTACAAAGGCCTGATCGCGATTCTCGGGTTCTACAACCCGCAGTCGTTCATCCTGCCCGGCAGCGACTCGCTCCAGAAAAACCTGAACGAAGCATTCGCGGGCGTTGTCGCCGAAGGCAAATTCGGTCCGGGCGTCGTTTACGCAAACCCGTTCCCGAAGATCAACCCGCAGAAAGCGGCAGCAGAGAAAAAAAATATCGCCAAGTTCACTGAAGAGTGCAACCCGAACGTGCAGAGCAACCAGGGTGGAGCTGACCCTGGATGCGAAGGTGACATCCACCCGACCCCGGTCGGCTACAAGGTGCTCGCCAACGTCATCTGGAAGGCACTCGGTCACTAGCGTCCAGCTCGGCGACAGCAGTCTCGTTTGACAGAGGCGCCCGGTCATCGATTTGGCCGGGCGCCGCTTTTTGCCTCAGCTCAGCTCAGCTCCCGCGCGCCGCGGCCGGCCCGGCGGGGCGAGCACGCTCGAGCTCGTCGGCGGCCTGCCCGAGCACGCCGAGCATGGCGGGCGCGGCGGGCACGAGCCGCGCGCCCTCGGGCGTGGCTGCGATCACCTGGCGCACGGGGGGTGAGGGTGAGAGGGCTCGGATCACGATGTCCTCGCGCACGACCGACAGGGCGAGCTCGGGGATCAGTGCGACGCCGACGCCGGCGGCGACGAGCCCCTGCACGGTCTGGTAGTCGTCGCTCTCGAAGGACACGGTCGGCTCGAAGCCTGCGGCGTGGCAGCAGCGCACGACGTGGCGCGCGCAGGGGCTCGAGCTCGACGTCTGCACCCACGCCTCGCCCTGTAGTTCGGACAGGCGCAGCTTGGCCTTCTTGGCCAGGCGATGATCGCGCGGCAGTGCAAGGTACATAGGGTCGTGCAAGAGCGGCGAGCGCGCGAGGTCGGCGGGCAGCGGTTCCTCGTCGTCGAACTCGAACAGCAGCGCCAGGTCGAGCTGGCCGGCGCGCAGGCGCGGGACGATCTGCTCGGGCTCGCCCTCGGCCAGGGTCAGCTCGACGTCCGGGTAGGCAGCGCGGAACTTGGCAATCGCGACCGGCATCAACGTCGAGCCGGCCGTGGGGAAGGAGGCCGTCCGCAGGCGCCCGCCGCGCAGCCCGGCGATCGCCGAGAGCGCCGCCTCGGCGGTGTCCAGGCGCGCGAGGATGCCCTCGGCGTGCCCGACGAGCGTCTGCCCGGCGGCGGTCAGGCTGACGCCGCGCGGGTGGCGCTCGAGCAGCGCCATGCCCGTTTCGGCCTCGAGCGCGGCGATCTGCTGGGAGATGGCCGACTGCGTATACGAAAGGGCCTCGGCGGCGCTCGACAGCGAGCCGCGATATGCGACCTCCTTGAGCACCTTCAATCGTGCGACGTTAAGCATAAGTCGATCTTATAATAAATATAAAAAAGATCACTGGAGCTGATGGCAGGAACGTGCCACGATGATCGAGAAGCAGGCAACCGATACGAACTTCACGCTGGCTACCGAACGCTGGCCCAGACACAAGGAGCCACCATGTCCACAAAGATCATCGTTTCCTACGACGGCACTGCGAACGAGGATGACGCGATCGCCCTCGGTCGCATCTTCGGCAGCGCCGGCGCCGAGGTGGCGCTCGCCTACGTGCGCCACTCCCAGGAGCCCGACCTCGACCGCGAGAAGCTCGCCCAGAGCGAGGCCGAGGAGCTCTTGACGCGCGGCGCACAGCTGTTCGGCAACGCCGAGATCGCCAAGCACGTCGTGACCGACCGCTCGACGCCGCATGGCCTCAGCGCGCTGGCCGCGAGCGAGAACGCGAGCATCGTCGTGTTCTGCTCTGACTCGCACACGGCGACCGGCCACGTGTCGATCGGCAACTCCGCACAGCAGCTGCTCGAGGGCGGCCCCGTCGCCGTCGCCGTCGCGCCGGTCGGCCTGGCCGAGGGTGCGCAGGCGTCCGTGCAGTCGATCGTCGCGATCGGCGACGCCGACGGCGGCGCGCGCGCGAGCGCCGAGTCGCTTGCCGCCGCGCTTGGTGCGAGCGTCGCGCCGGTCGCCAACGAGCAGGCCGGATTGCTCGTCGTCGACTCCCGCCCCGAGGCTGAGCAGGGCCGCGTCGGGATCAGCGCATCGGCCGCGCACCTCGTCGAGATCGCCACCAGCCCCGTGCTCGTGCTGCCGCGCGGCGTGGCGCTGTCTTTCGGCCGTCAGGCCGTCACGGCGTAGAGGTCACGCTCGAGACGACGTCCGTCACACCGGGCACGCGGCGGTTTCAGCGCGAGCTGCGACCGCCGCCCGCCCTTCGTGTTCTCAGGTAGGCGAACACTCCCTGGGCCACGTCCAGCCCGCCGCCGAGCAGGTGGCCGACGGGGCCGGTCCACAACCACGTCTCCAGGCGCCTGTGCGCGCGTTCATTACCGCGAGGCTTCATCCGGCGGCACGGTATCGTGGCAGCCGTGAGCGCCGCGCTGAAGACGACCGTCGCCGAGCTTCCGGACTCGCGCGTGCGCGTAGACGTGCAGGTCCCGCCCGCCGAGGTCAAGCAGCGCCTGGAGGGCAAGGCCCGCCAGCTCGGCCGCGAGCTGAAGCTGCCCGGCTTCCGCCGCGGCAAGGTGCCCGCGCCGCTCGTGATCCAGCGCGTCGGGCGCGAGGCTGTGCTCGACCAAGCGATCCGCGACTCGCTCTCGAGTTGGTACGCGCAGGCGATCGCCGAGGCCGGCGTCGTGCCCGTCGGCGACCCCAAGCTCGACCTCGCCGACCTGCCCGCCGAGGGCGAGACGCTCGAGTTCTCGATCGAGATCGGCGTCGTGCCGAAGGCCGAGCTCGGCGACTACGCCGGCCTCGAGGTGCCACGCCGCGAGGCTGTCGTCGAGGACGAGCAGATCGACGCTGAGCTCCAGGGGCTGCGCGAGCGCCTGGCAAAGCTCGAGACGGCCGAGCGGGCTGCCGAGGAGGGCGACTTTGTCGTGATCGACTACGCCGGATCGCTGCCCGTCAGTGACGACGAGGGCGAGCGCCTGGAGCCGTTCGAGGGCGGTGAAGGACGCGACCAGCTGGTCGAGCTCGGCGGCGGCAACCTGATCCCAGGCTTCGAGCAGGCGCTCGTTGGCGCGAGCGCCGGCGAGCAGAAGGACGTGAAGCTGACTTTCCCCGCCGAATACCCCGCCGAGCAACTCGCCGGCCGGGACGCAGTGTTCGCCGTGACCGTCAAGGAGGTCAAGGCCAAGCAGTTGCCGCCCGTCGACGACGATCTCGCGATCGACGCCGGCTTCGACGACCTCGCCGAGCTGCGCGAGGACATCCGCGCCCGTCTGCTCGAGAACGATCAGGCGCGAGCCGAGGCGGAGTTCCGCACGGCCGCGCTCGACGCAGCCGTAGCGGCCGCGAAGGTGGGAGTGACCGACGAGCTGATCGAGTCGCGCACGCGCGAAATGTGGGACTCGCGGCTGCACTCGCTCGCCCACCAGGGCATCTCACGCGAGATGCTGCTGCAGATCACCGGTCGCGAGGAGGCCGACATGCTGGCCGAGCTGAAGGACGACGCCGAGCGCACGCTGCGGCGCGAGGCCGTGCTCACGGCAGTCGTCGCCGCCGAGCAGCTGGCGCCGGGCGAGGAGCGCATGCTGGCCGAGATCGCCCCTGTGGCTGAGCGCGAAGGCGCCGAGCCGCAGAAGCTGCTCGACGACCTGCGCGCCGGCGGTCGCGAGGAGGAGCTGCGCGAGAGCGTCGCCGCGCGCATGGCCGAAGAGCTGATCGCAGAGCGCGCCAGTGCGATCACGCCCGAGCAGGCCGAGGCGCGCGAGAAGCTGTGGACGCCCGAGCAGGATGCCGAGCCCGAGGGCGGCGCGGCCGGCGAGGCGGGCGCGGCAGCCGCCGGGTCGGGCGCCGGCAAGTTGTGGACCCCAACCGAGCGGAGATCGGCCAGCTAGGCTCTGTTGGAGGATTCCGGCCGGAGAAGCGAAACCAAAGCGAGGACTATGAGCCCACTTGTTCCAATGGTCGTCGAGCAGACCTCGCGCGGAGAGCGCGCGTTCGACATCTACAGCCGTCTGCTCAACGAGCGGATCATCTTCTTGGGCACGCCCGTCGATGACCAGATCGCGAATCTGATCGTCGCGCAACTGCTGCACCTGGAGTCGGAGGACCCCGAGAAGGACGTCTCGATCTACATCAACTCGCCTGGCGGCTCGGTCTACGCGGGGCTTGCGATCTACGACACGATGCAGTTCATCAAGCCCGACGTGCAGACGATCTGCGTCGGCATCGCGATGTCGATGGGTGCCCTGCTGCTGGCAGGTGGGGCCAAGGGCAAGCGGATGGCGCTACCCAATGCGAAGATCCTGATCCACCAGGTCTCCTCGAGCTTCGAAGGCCAGGCGACCGACATCGAGATCCACGCCAAAGAGATCATCGACGTGCGCAAACGCCTCGATGAGATCATCGCCAAGCACACCGGCAAGGAGCTCGACGTGGTCAGCAAAGACACCGACCGCGACTACTTCATGTCCTCCGAGGAGGCCAAGGAGTACGGGATCATCGACAAGGTCATCTCCGAGCACTGATCATTTCCTGAGCATGGCGCGACCGACCGATTCCAACGAGCAGCTCCTATGCAGCTTCTGCGGCAAGTCCCAGCGCCAGGTCAAGAAGCTGATCGCCGGGCCCGGCGTCTACATCTGCGACGAGTGCATCGACCTCTGCAACGAGATCATCGACGAGGAGCTCTCGGCGCCGCCGGCGTTCGACCTCGAGAACCTGCCCAAGCCGCGTGAGATCTACGACGTGCTCGACGAGTACGTCGTCGGCCAGGACCCGTCCAAGCGGACGCTGTCGGTGGCCGTCTACAACCACTACAAGCGCGTGCAGATGATGATGTCCGGCGAGACCGACATCGAGCTGCAGAAGTCCAACATCCTGCTGCTCGGCCCGACCGGCTGCGGCAAGACGCTGCTCGCGCAGACGCTCGCGCGGATCCTCAACGTGCCCTTTGCGATCGCCGACGCGACGGCGCTGACCGAGGCCGGCTACGTCGGCGAGGACGTCGAGAACATCCTGCTCAAGCTGATCCAGGCGGCCGACTACGACGTGAAGAAGGCCGAGACCGGGATCATCTACATCGACGAGGTCGACAAGATCGCGCGCAAGGCCGACAACCCGTCGATCACGCGCGACGTCTCCGGCGAGGGCGTGCAGCAGGCGCTGTTGAAGATCCTCGAGGGCACGCAGGCCTCGGTGCCGCCCCAGGGCGGGCGCAAGCATCCGCACCAGGAGTTCCTCACGATCGACACGACCAACGTGCTGTTCATCTGCGGCGGCGCCTTCGCCAACCTCGACAAGGTGATCGAGCGGCGGATCGGCCACAAAGGCGTCGGCTTCGCAGCCGCGATCGAGGACAAGGCCGAGCGCGACAAGGGCGAGGTGTTCGAGCACTGCCTGCCCGAGGATTTGATCGAGTACGGGCTGATCCCCGAGTTCATCGGCCGCCTGCCGGTCGTCTCGGCCGTGCACCAGCTCGACGCGCGAGGATCTCGTCTCGATCCTCGTCGAGCCGCGCAACGCGCTCGTCAAGCAGTTCCAGCGCTTCTTCTCCTTCGACGGGATCGAGCTCGTCTTCTCCGAGGACTCGCTGACGGCGATCGCCGACAGGGGCCTCGAGCGCGAGACCGGCGCCCGCGGCCTGCGCTCGATCATCGAGGAGATTCTGCTCGAGGTGCAGTTCGAGCTGCCCTCGCGGCGCGACGTGAAGAAGTGCGTCGTCACCAAGGAGACCGTCGAGAAGGGCCTCACGCCGACGCTCGTCACCGAAGCCGCGCCCGACGAGGCCCACGAGGACTCGCCGCGCGAGCAGTCCGCCTGAGCGGCGCAGGCCCGGCTAGCGCTAGTATCGCCCTGTGTCCAAGCGCAGCGAATCGAAGTCGCTCGTCAAGAGCACCGTCGGCGCGGTGCCGTGGTTGACGCTGACGCGCGCCGCGATGATCGTGTCGCGGCATTGGAATGCCCTTTCGAGCAAGGAGCGCACGCATCTGGCGCAGCTCGTAACCGAATCGCGCGGTCGCGCGCGCAACCTGAGCCTCAAGCAGCGCGCCGAGCTGCGCAAACTGGCGCGCAAGCTCGACCTGAAGGCCATGGGGCGCGAGCTGTGGCCCCTGTTTCGCGGCAGCCGTGGCGGTCGCGGGCGACGCGGGCGTAAGCGCCGCTAGGCGCCCGCTCGCCACCGCACGGCACGAGCTCAGCGAACACGCGAGAAGACATGACCACCGGCGAGGATCTAGACAAGCTCCCCACGCGCGAGCTGCACGACCGTGCCGTGCACCGCGCCGAGCGCCATCTCGATGTCAAGTTCTTCTGGTCGCTGCTCGAGCTGATCCCGGCCGCCGAGACGCTCAGCGGCGATCAGGGCGAGGCCGACTACGACATCCAGTCCTCCAAAGGGCTGATCTACGATGCCGTACACAGCGGCGACGGCAAGCTCGGCGAGGCGCTGCGACCGGTGTTCATCGACTACCTGCGCAAGCACCCCGACGCGTAGGCGGCGCCCACGCGGCGCGCTCCGAGCACGCATGACATCTACCCAGCGCCCCGAGGTGACGACCCATCGCCCCCCGTCGTGGGGCGAGCACGAGGCGGAAGCGCACCTGCGCTCGCTCGAGCTGTTCGGTATGCGCTTCGGCCTGGACCGGATGCGCCGGATGATGACCGTGCTCGGCTCGCCGCAGCGCCGCTACGACGCAATCCAGGTGCTCGGCACGAACGGCAAGACCTCGACGACGCGGATGATCGCGGCGATCCTCGAGCGCCACGGCCTGCGCACTGCGGCCTACACTTCGCCGCACCTCGTCTCCTATCGCGAGCGCCTGCAGCTCTCAGGGCAGGACATCAGCGGGGAGGACTTCGCCCGTGCGATCGCCCGCGCGGCGTGGGCGGCCGAGCGCGTCAACCGCACGCTCTCGGGCGAGGACCACGTCACGCAGTTCGAACTCCTCACGGCCGGCGCGCTGTGGCAGATCGCCGAGCGCGGCGCGCAAGTGGCCGTCGTCGAGGCCGGGCTCGGCGGGCGCTACGACGCGACATCGGTGATCGACGCCCCGCTGACTGTGCTGACGGGCGTCGGGCTCGAGCACACGCGATGGCTCGGGCCGACCGTGCGCGACATCGCCGAGGAGAAGCTCGCCGTCGTGCGTGCCGGGGGCACGCTCGCGCTCGGTGCCGCCCTCGCGCCCGAGGCGATCGCTGTGGCCGAGCGCGTGGCGGCCGAGCGCGGCGCGCGGATCGTGTTGGCTGGGGCGGACTCCGGCTTCGGTACCGGCTCTAACGCGCCGTCGAGGGAGTTGGCGGCGCGGGGCGCCTTCCAGCGGCGCAACTTCGCGCTCGCCCGGCTCGCCGCGGAGAGCTATCTACGTGACGCCGGACTCGAGCTGGACGAGGATGCCGTGCGCGAGGCGGCGGCTCGCACCGAGGTGCCTGGGCGCATGCAGGTTGTGGCCAATGACCCGCTGACGGTGCTCGACGGCGCGCACAACCCGGACGCCGTGCGCGCACTCGTGCAGTCGTTGCCGGCGCTCGTTGGCGAGCGTCCGCTCGCACTCGTGCTGGGCGTGCTCGATGATAAGGACGCCGCGAGCATGCTCGGTTCGCTGCTCGGGGAGTGCGAGCGCGCGTGGTTCACGGCGCCGCCGAGTGCGCGCGCCCTCTCCCCGGCCGCGCTGCAGTCGCTCGCGCGCCAGCTCGGCTTCGAGCGTGTTGCCTGTGAGCCACGCCCTGCGCTGGCGCTCGCCGAGGCGCAGCGATGGGCGCGGGGGCGGGGTGGCGCCGTGCTCGCCACAGGGTCTGTGTATCTCGTCGGTGAGCTGCTCGAGGCTCTCTTCGGCGAGGGCGCCGCGCAGGACTCGGATGCGCGACGGCGAAGGGCTCTGTCGTGAACGATGAGGGTCCCTCCGTGCTGACGATGATCGGCGCGGTGGCGCTGATCGTGGCGCTCGTGATCCTCGTGTTCTTCGCCGCTGGTTACGGATTCGGTCGTCTCTTTCTCTAAACTCGCCCCCCGCCGATGCTCACCCTCGCATACTTCGGAATTGAAAGCAGCGGCCTGAGCCTGGTCGTCGACCTGTTGATCCTGTTCGTCGTCGTCCTCTACCTGGCCTTGATCTACTGGACCTACGCCGACGCGCGCCGGCGGATCAACGACCCGATGCTCGTCGGTTGTGCCACGGTGGCCTCGTTGTTCCCGTTTGTCGGCACGATCGTCTACATGATCCTGCGCCCGCCGGAGTACCTCGAGGATGTGCGTGAGCGCGAATTGGAGGTGCAGGCAGCCGAGGCCCGCCTGCACGAGTTCGACCACTCGCTGTGCCCGCACTGCGACTACCGCATCGAGCGCGACTTCATCCGCTGCCCGAGCTGCCTGCGCAAGCTCAAGGACCGCTGCGTCAATTGCCGGCGCCCGCTCGACCAGGCGTGGACGATCTGCCCTTACTGCGAGACCGAGGTGCCCGCGGCCGAGCCGCCCCGCCGCACACGGCGGCGCCGCACGCAGGCGTCGATCGACGCCGAGAAGGCCGAGCTCGCGAAGGCCGCTGCGCCGGCGGAGCGCCTAACCGAACGGCCGGAGACGGCGCGGGCCAAAGCCACGCGCGAACGGCGCGAACGCGAAGCCGCGGGCGGTGCCCGTGAGGACGGGATCGAAGAGGCCGATGGATCCCAGGACACGCAGGCCACACCCGTCGTCGCCTCCGAGCCGGCGGCCAGGCCGCCACGTGCCACGCGCCCGTCGCGGCCCTCGGGCGGTCGCACCCGCCCGAGCACCTGAGCCACAACCTCTATCCGAAAAGGAATCCATGGACCGAACGCTGATCCTCGTAAAGCCCGACGCCTTCGCCCGCGGCCTGAGCGGCGAGATCATCGCCCGCTTCGAGCGCAAGGGGTTGAAGATCGTGGCGCTGCGCAGCATGACCGTCGAGCGCGAGCTGGCAGAGCGCCATTACGCCGAGCACGCAGAGCGCCCATTCTTCGGTGAGCTCGTCGACTTCATCACCTCGGGCCCGATCGTGGCGATGGTGCTCGAGGGGGTCGACGCAGTCAAGGCGGCCCGTCAGGTGATCGGTGCGACCAATCCGCTGGAGGCCACGACGGGCTCGATCCGCGGCGACTTTGCGATCGAGATGGGCCAGAACATGGTGCACGGCTCGGACTCGCCGGAGTCGGCGGCGCGCGAGTCGGCGCTGTTCTTCGGCGAGCTGTAGCGCGCGGGGCCGGCATGGCGCCGCGGCTGGTGCTCGCTTCGGGCTCCCCGCAGCGGCGGGTGCTGCTCGAGCGCCTCGGCGTGCCGTTCACGGTGCGGATTTCCGGCGCGAGTGAGCTCGAGCGGGGCCCGGACCCGGCCGCAGTGGCTGTCGAGAACGCGCTGCGCAAGGCGCGCGCCGCGCTGCGCCCGGGTGCAGCGGAGGCGGTGCTCGGCTGCGACACGATCGTCGTGCTGGACGGCACGATCTACGGCAAGCCGGCTGACGCGGCGCAGGCGCACAGGACGCTGGCCGCGCTGGGTGGCCGTACGCACGAAGTGATCAGCGGCGTCGCGCTGTTGCTGGCGGACGAGGAGGGCGAGGGCGGCGAGGCCGGTGCGGACGGGTGCATGAAGGCCGGCAAGTCGCCGAACGTGGTCGAGCGCACGGCGCTGGCCCGCACGCGTGTCACGTTCCGGGCGATCGAGGAGGAGTTGCTCGAGCGCTACGTGGCCACCGGGGAGTGGCGCGGTCGCTCCGGCGGGTATGCGATCCAGGGCGCCGGCGCTGAGCTGGCGCTCGCGATCGACGGGGAAGAGGAGAACGTCGTCGGCCTGCCGCTACGAGCCGTGCGCGAGCTCGCCCCCGAGCTGTTTGGGCGCTGAGGCCGCGGCCGAGGCGCGCGCTCCGCCGGCGCTATTTCCCCTGCAAAACCGCTGGCGGCCCTATCGGACGCCAAAGGGCGTTCGCTAGACTGCGCCACCGGGCAGCGTGGAGACGCCCGCCGCCGCGAAGCGCACCAGCGCATCTTGCGGAACGGCGCGTGAGAGCAAAATCCGCGGCCCCTTTTCTTCTCCATCAATGGGAATCTTCAGCTATCTGACGGGATTCGGTGGCCGCGATATGGCCGTCGACCTGGGAACCGCGAACACGCTCGTGTATGTCCGCGGGCGCGGCATCGTGCTATCCGAGCCGAGCGTGGTGGCGATCGACTCGCGCACCGGCGAAGTGCACGCGGTCGGTATCGAGGCCAAGCGCATGCTCGGCCGTACGCCGGGCACGATCCAGGCGATCCGGCCGCTGAAGGACGGCGTGATCGCCGACTTCGACGTGACCGAGGAGATGCTCAGGCACTTCATTCAGAAGGTCCACCAGAACCGCTGGGCGCACCCGCGCGTGGTCGTCTGTGTTCCCTCCGGCGTGACCGGCGTGGAGAAGCGCGCGGTCGAGGAGGCCTGTCTGTCGGCCGGCGCGCGCACGGCCTACCTGATCGAGGAGCCGATGGCGGCGGCGATCGGCGCTGGGCTGCCCGTGGGCGAGCCGACGGGCTCGATGGTCGTGGATATCGGCGGTGGCACCTCCGAGGTCGCCGTGATCTCGCTCGGCGGGATCGTCGTCTCGCAGTCGATCCGCGTCGGCGGCGACGAGATGGACGAGGCGATCATCAACTACGCAAAGCGCGAGTACAAGCTCTTGATCGGCCAGCAGACGGCCGAGGAGCTGAAGCTCGAGATCGGCTCGGCCTGCCCGATGGCCGAGGAGCTGCAGGCCGAGATTCGCGGACGCGACATGGTCGCCGGACTGCCCAAGACGGTCGTGCTGACGAGCGAGGAGATCCGCGCCGCGCTGGAAGAGCCGCTCAACCAGATCCTCGACGCGGTCAAGGAGACGCTCGACCGCACGCCGCCCGAGCTCGCCTCGGACATCATGGACCGCGGCATCATGCTCGCCGGCGGTGGCTCGCTCCTGCAGGGCCTCGACGAGCGCCTGCGCGAAGAGACGCAGATGCCTGCGCACCTGGCTGAGTCGCCGCTGACGTGCGTGGCGGTCGGCTCGGGGCGCTCGCTGGAGGAGTTCGAGGCGATCCACCGCTCGAACCGCAAATCGCGCAATCGCCAGCGCCGCAGGTGAGCGCGCTGCCAGGCCCGGGCGGCTCGAACTGGGCGAACCGCTGGGCGAACACCTGTGACGGGCGTGTGCAACCGGGGGTACTCTTTCCCGTGAACGCTTCGGAAGGTCGCTATCCGTGTATGACAAGACGGTTCGGCGTCGGCGCGCAGTGCTCGCGCTGCTCGTCGTGCTCTCCCTGATCCTGCTGACCGCATACTTCGGCGAGGCGTCGAGCGGCGGGCTGCACTCCGTGCAGCGTGGCTTCTTGACTGTGGTCTCGCCAATCCAGAACGGCGCCAACAAGGCGCTGAAGCCCGTGCGCGACCTGATCGGCTGGTTCGGCGACACGCTGCACGCCAAAGGGCAGCGCGACGAACTGCGCAAGCAGGTCGACCGCCTGCGTCGCGAAGTGATCGCCAACAACTCCGAAAAACACTCCTACCGCGAACTGCTGACGCTGTTCCGGCTGGACAATCAGCTGAGCGTCAAGGACTACCACCCGGTCACGGCAACGGTCGTGGCCAAGTCACCCAACGTGTGGTACTCGACGGTCACGATCGACAAGGGCGAATCCTCGGGCGTGCACGTCAACGACCCGGTGATCAACGGCGAAGGGCTCGTGGGCAAGGTCGCCCAGGCGGCTTCCGACGGCGCGCAGGTGACGCTGATCACCGACAGCTCGGTCGGCGTCTCGGCGCGGATCGGCTCGTCGGGCGCGACGGGCATAGTGCAGCCGAAGGTGGGTGACCCCAACGACCTGCTGCTGCAGTACCTGCCTGCCAACACGCAGGCCAACAAGGGTGAATACGTCGTCACCTCGGGCACCGTCTCGAGCCCCGACGACTCGCTCTACCCGCCGGGAATCCCGATCGGGCAGGTGACCTCGGTCAACGAAGAAAGCGCCTACCGCTCGGTCAACGTGCACCCGCTGGCCAACCTGCACAATCTCGACGTCGTGCAGGTGCTCACCGCGGCGAGTGGGTCGCTGCCGGCGAACCTCGGCCGCCTCGCCGCGAGCCTGCCGCCCGGCCGGCAGGGCTCCGCGGGCGAACAGCTCGCCTCGACCGGAGGCGGCTGATGGGCGTGAGCGGCTCGCCTGGCCTGCTCGGGCGCATCGCGGCGCTCGCGATCGTGCTCGTGTTCTTTCAGATCGGCGTCGTCTCGGAGGTGCCCGTGTTCGGCGTCAGCGCCGACCTCTCGCCGCTGCTCGTCGCCTTCGTGGGGCTGATGTGCGGCTCGACGCTCGGCGCGCTGACCGGCTTCGGCGTCGGCCTGCTGGTCGATCTCGCGCTCGTGCAGACGCTTGGCGTGACCTCGCTCACGTTGACCGTCGTCGGCTACTTCGCCGGTCGCCTGCGCGAGGCGCGTGACCCGCAGGCGGCGCTCACGCCGCTGCTCGTCGGCGCCGCCGGCTCGGCCGCCGCGATGGTCGCCTACTCGGTCGTGCAGTTCCTGCTCGGCGTCGAGGCGCCGGTCAGCCTCGAGCTCCTGCGCCAGATCGTGCTCGGCATCGTCGTCAACACGATCATCGCGCTGCCCGTGTGGGCGCTCGTGCGCCGCTGCCTGATCGGCGGCCTGCCCGAGGATCCGCGCCGGCGCCGGCGCCGCGCATACACGACCGGCGGCCTGTCCCCGCTTTCCAGGTCGTGATCGTGCCGTCACGCACAGGCGCCGGCCGGGGTACGGTCGGCCGATGAGCGCGATTGAACCGTCGGGTGGGCGTTGGCCGATCTCTGATCGGTCGCGCATCCCGGTTTCGCCGCAGCTTGCAATGCGTGTGGCGATCCTCGGTGGGATCGCGATGGCAATGTTCGCGATCATCTTCTTCCGCCTGTGGTTCCTGCAGGTGCTCTCGGGCGAACAGTACGTGCAGCAGGCCAACGCCAACCGCGCCCGCGACCTGCCGATCGCGGCGCCGCGCGGGGAAATCCTCGATCGCGAAGGCCAGCCGCTGGTCGCGAGCCGCACGACCAACGCGGTGCAGATCGTGCCCTCAGCGCTGCCGCCCTCGGGCGCGCCGCGACTGCGGCTCTACCGGCGCCTGGGACGGCTGCTCGGGATGAGCGGGGCGCACGTCCAGGCGCTCGTGATCAAGGGGCGCACGGCGCTGCCCTACGCCCCGGTGACGATCAAGACCGACGCCGGGCGCGGCGCACTGACGGTGCTCGCCGAGCGCCAGAGCGAATACCCCGGCGTCACTCAGCAGCCGGTCTCGATCCGCGCATACCCGTACGGCGAGATGGCCGCGCAGGTGCTCGGCTACGTCGGCCAGGTCTCCGAAACCGAGCTCAAGATGCGCGCCTTCGACGGCGTCAAGCAGGGCACGGTCGTCGGCCAGGAAGGGCTCGAGTACTACTACGACCGCTACCTGCGCGGCGATCCGGGCGTGGAGCGCGTCGAGGTCAACGCGGCCGGCTATCCGGTGCCGAGCAAACTCGCGCCGACGCAACCGAAGGCGGGCTACAGCCTGAAGGTGACACTCGACAAGGGGCTGCAGGCCGAGGGTGAAAAGGCGCTGACCGAGGGGATCGAAAATGCGCGGGCCGGCGGCAAACCGGCCGATGCGGGGGCGTTCGTCGCGCTCGACCCGCGCAACGGGCAGGTACTCGCGATCGGCTCCTCGCCGACGTTCGACCCGAACAAGTTCGCCAAACCGCTGACGAAGGCCGAATACGCGGCGCTCGAGGGCAAATCGAAGACGAGCTCGGGCGAAGAATCGCCGGCGCCGCTGACCGATCGCGCGGTCAACGGCACCTATCCGACGGGCTCGACGTTCAAGCCGATCACGGCGATGGGCACGCTCGAAGCCGGCGTGATCAACCCGAGCGAGGGGCTCGGTGCAGGTCAGTGCATCTCAGTCTCCACCGAGCAGTTCTGCAACGCCGGCAAGGCCAACTACGGCGCAGTTGGCCTGGTCGAAGCCCTGAAGGTCTCCTCCGACACCTACTTCTTCGAAGCCGGCGAGCTGGCCAACAGCCACGGCAACGTGATCCAACGTGAGGCGCACAAGCTCGGCGTGGGCGAGCAGACGGGGATCGACCTGCCGAGTGAGATCACGGGCCTCGTGCCCGATCGCGCCTGGCGCGCGAAGGTCGCCAAGCAGGAGCTCGCATGTGAGAAGCGCAGGCACGTCTCGAGCTGCGGCATCTCCGACGGGCGCCCGTGGAGCGTCGGCGACAACATGCACCTCGCCGTCGGGCAGGGCGACCTGTTGACCTCGCCGCTGCAGATGGCCGTGGCCTACTCGACGCTCGCCAACGCGTTCACCCACGACGGCAACGGCTGGGTCGTGCGCCCGCACCTGGGGATGGAGATCGACGGCGCACAGGGCAGGCTCGTGCAGGCGCTCGGCTCCCCCGAGCAGCGCCACGTGCGTCTTGACGCGACCGACGTAAACCTCGTGATGGAGGGGATCCACGAGGCCGCGAGCCAGCCGGGGGGGACCTCGGCCGCGGTCTGGACCGGCTGGGACCAGGCGCAGCACCCGGTGTATGGAAAGACGGGCACGGCCCAGCACGTCGGCAAAGAAGACCAGTCCTGGTACATGTGCTACATCGGCGATCCGTCGCGGCCGATCGTGATCGCCGTGACGGTGGAGCAGGGCGGCTTTGGTGCGGAAACGGCGGCGCCGATCGCCCGCCTGCTCGCGTCGCAGTGGTTCGGCAAGGCGAAGAAGTTTGTCGCCGGGAGCTCGCACACGTTTTGAGCCCGCTCAGCCCGATCACGGCGCCCGAGCAGCCGACGGCGTCCCCTGCCACGGGCGCGCGCACGCTGCGCCTGCCGCTTGACCCGCTGCTGACGCTCGCCGTCGTTGGTCTCGGGATCTGCTCGATCGTCACCTTGGGCGCAGCGACGAAGAGCCTGATCCCGAGCCAGCCGCAGTACTACGTCGATCGCCAGACGACCTACCTGATCGTCGGCTTCCTGCTGATGCTCGTCCTCTCGCGCCTGGACTACTCGCGCCTGCGACCACTCAAAAATGGGATCTACGGGCTCCTGCTGTTCACGATCCTGGCGGTGCTGGTGCTCGGTCACACGGCGCGTGGCTCGCAGCGGGCGATCAACCTGCCGTTCTTCTCCTTCCAGGCGTCCGAGCTCGGCAAGGTCTTCCTCACGCTGGCACTCGCCGCGCTCGTCGTCGATCGCGCGCGGCGCCTGCATGAGCGCCAGACGACGGCGCTCGTGATGCTCGCCGCGCTGATACCGGCGATGTTCGTGATCGCTCAACCCGACCTCGGCTCGGGCCTGGTGTACGTCGTGATCGCGTTCACGCTGCTGTTCGTGGCGGGCGTCGCCTGGAGGCACCTAGCGGGGCTGGTTGCACTGGCGCTGGTCGCGCTGACCTTCGTGCTCGTGGCGGCGCCGGCGGTCGGCGTGCACGTGCTCAAGCCATACCAAGTGCAGCGACTGACGGCCTTCCTGCACCCCTCGACGAACCCGCAGAAGGAAGGCTACCAGCAGGAGGAGTCAAAGATTGCGATCGGCTCGGGGCAAAAGACCGGACGCGGGTCGAACTCCTCGCAGAGCAAACTCGGCTACGTGCCCGAGAATCACACCGACTTCATCTTCTCCGCGGTCGGCGAGCAGTACGGTTTCGTCGGCGCCGGCCTCGTGCTCGCGCTCTACGGTCTGCTGATCTGGCGCGCGTTGCGCATCCTCGTGATGTCCAAGGATCTGCTCGGTTCGCTCGTCGCTGCCGGTGTAGCGGCTATGCTCATGTTTCAGGTCTTTGTCAACGTGGGAATGACGATCGGGATCATGCCAATCACCGGCGTCACGCTGCCGCTCATGAGCTATGGCGGCTCGTCGGTAGTCACGACCCTGTTGGCGGTGGGCCTGCTGCAATCGATTTACATCCAGGCGCGCGCCTCGCAAGCGTTGAAGGGCCGCGTACTGCGCTAGTTGACACCAATGAACGCCCCGCAACTCTCGCCAGACCGTCAGTCCGCCGGATGCGCCTCACGCGCTGCCCGCCCGGACGATCACGACGTCGCGATGCTGCGGCCGGCCACTGGCGTCCCCACGAAGGCACGGGCTTCGTTCCCGCCGCCGCGAGTCACGCTCGACGTGTGCTCCGACGCGGCAGGAGTCGCCCTGCCTCATACCGAAAGAGTTCACATTGAAAAAGCAAGTACTTGTCAGCGTCGATCGCGCGGAGACGCGCGTGGCGCTTCTGGAGGCGAGCGGAACGCCCGCCGCCTCGCGCTCCTCGGCCTCCTCCCGCAGAGCGGGGGCGTCGAAGGCGGCGGCCTCGCGCAAAGGCGGCGGAGGTCCGCAGGCCGGCTATCGGATCGCTGAGCTCTACATAGAGCGCCGCGGCGGTCGCTCGATCGTCGGCAACATCTACAAGGGCAAGGTCGACAACGTGCTGCCGGGCCTCGAGGCGGCATTTGTCGACATCGGCCTGGAGAAGAACGGCTTTTTGCACGTCGATGAGATCGTGCTCCCGGGGGTGGAGACGCCCAAGCGTGGGCGTGGTTCAGGCAGCGGGCGCAAGATCTCCGACCTGCTCAAACCCGGCCAGGAGATCGTTGTGCAGGTCGTCAAGGACCCGCTCAAGACGAAGGGCGCGCGCCTGTCGATGGAGCTGACGATCGCCGGGCGCTACATGGTCTACGCGCCGACCGGCGAGGGCATCGGCGTGTCGCGGCGCCTGGAGGACAAGGAGCGCGAACGGCTGCGCCGGCAGACCTCGAAACTCGAGATCGGCGGCGGCGGCGTGATCGTGCGCACGGCGGCCCACGGCGCCAAGCGCGAGGACTTCGAGCGCGAGCTGAAGTACCTGCACAAGCTGCACGAGGTGCTCGTCAAACGCGTCGAGGAGACGGCCGCCCCGGATCTCGTCTTTCAAGAGGCCGATCTGTCCGTGCGCGTCGTGCGTGACATCTTCTCGGCACACTTCGAGCGCGCGATCGTCGACGACGAGCAGCAGTACCACCGCCTCGTCTCGTTCTTCACGCGCACCGCGCCGGAGCTCGTCGAGCGCGTCGAGCTGTGGCAGCAGGAGCCGCCGCTGTTCGAGGCCTATGGCGTCGAGGAGGCGATCGAAGGCGTGCTCTCGCGCCGCGTCGATCTGCCCAGTGGCGGCTACCTGATCATCGACTACGCCGAGGCGCTGACCGTGATCGACGTCAACTCGGGGTCGTTCATCGGCCGCGGCAAGGGCGCGGGCCTCGAGGACACGATCACGAAGACGAACCTCGAGGCGGCCGAGGAGGTCGTCAATCAGCTGCGCCTGCGCGACATCGGTGGGATCATCGTGATCGACTTCATCGACATGGCCCGCGCGCGCAATCGCGACGCGGTGATGAAGGTGTTGCGCAAGACGCTCGACGAGGACCGCACAAAGACGTTCACGGCCGAGATCTCGAAGCTCGGTCTGGTTGAGATGACGCGCCAGAACGTGACCGAGGGCGTGCGCGAGATCATGAGCCGCCCGTGTCCAACGTGCGAGGGCGAGGGCGTGATCCGCTCGGAGGAGACGATCGCGATCGAGTTCGAGCGAAAGCTGCGCGACGTGGCGGCGGAAACCCCCGACGTCGATGCCTTCCTGATCCAGATCAACCCCCGCGTGACGGCCGAGTTCACGGGTCACAGCTCGCGCGTGCTGCGTGCACTGGAGAGCGAGACGGGCAAGTCGTTCCTGTTCGAGGGCTCCGAAGGTCTCCTGCTCGACCACTTCGCGATCACCTTTCAGGGGACGCGCGAGGAGGTCGAGGAGCGTGCGCTGCCGTTCCGCCAGGGCGATGAGGTGCTCGTCGAGATCGTCGAGCCGCACATGTACGACGAGGAGGACGCCGTGGCCAAAATCGACGGCTACATCATCTCGATCGCCGGCGCCGCAGCCCACGTGGGCTCCAAGCGCATGGTGCGCATCAACCAGGTCGGCCGCACGGCCGCTAGCGCACTGTTGCTCGACGAGTCGGGCGAGGTCGTGAAGGCCTCGCCGCGCCCGGCCAACGGCAAAGGCGCCCGTGGCGGGCGCCGTTCGTCCTCCTCCTCAGGGGGCGGCCGCGCGGGCGAGCGCGCGAGAACGCGGGCACGCGGCAGGCGTGCGCCGGCCGACAGCGAGGACGCTGTCGCGCGTCGCGAAGCCGGTCTGCACGAGTCGCCGACGGCTGTCGACTCAGAGCCCGAGGAGGAGCCGACCCTGACGGCACGCGACCTGGCCGAGCCGGTTGACGCCGGCGAGGGTCGCGAGGACGCTCAGGAGGAGAAGTCGCAGGGCGAGGGCACCGGCGATGGCCTACAATCCAAACCTCGGCGTCGTGGCCGCAGGGGCGGACGGCGCCGTTCGGCTGCCAAGGCGCCCGCAACACCGGAGTAGACCCCGGCTTGCGGCGTTCGGCGGCGGTGGATTTACGGCACTAGGAAGAAATCGAGACTGAGACAGACATGTACGCGATCGTGAAGACCGGCGGCAAGCAGTACCGCGTCGAGCGGGGCCAGAGGCTGCTGATCGAGCGCCTGGCCGTCGACGAGGGCGCCGACGTGAAGCTCGAGCCGATCCTCTTCCGCTCGGATGAGGCCGTGTTCGACAAGGCGGGCCTGGAGAGCGTGCAGGTGACGGCGAAGGTGCTCGCGCACGTGCGCGGCGAGAAGCTGCGCGTGTTCAAGTTCAAGCCCAAGCGCGGCTACAAGCGCCGCACCGGACACCGCCAGGATCTGACGCAGATCGAGGTCACCGAGATCAGCCAGGGCAAAGCGAAAGCAAAAGCGCCGGCCGGCAAAGCCGCCGAGCAGCCGTCCGCCGAGAAAGCGCCCATGAAGGCGCCCGCGGACAAACCGGCTGCGAAAGCCAAAGCCGTGGCCGACAAACCGGCGGCCAAAGAGAAACCGCCCGCCAAAGAGAAGCCGGCGGCGAAAGCGAACGCGCAGGCTTCGAAAGCGAAGGAGGAGTCCTCCGATGGCTCATAAGAAGGGGCTCGGCTCGAGCCGCAACGGGCGCGACTCAAACGCGCAGCGCCTCGGCGTGAAGACTTTTGCGGGTCAGACAGTGACCGGCGGCGAGATCATCGTGCGCCAGCGCGGAACCCGCTTCCGGCCGGGCCCGGGCGTGGGCATCGGCAAGGACGACACGCTCTACGCGCGCGCCGCGGGCACGGTGCTGTTCACGACCGGTCGGCGCGGCCGCACGGTCAGCGTGCAGCCCGACTCGGCCTCCTAGGTCGAGCGCGAGCGCACCGGACCGATGAGCCCGCGCCGCCTGGCAGGGCTGCTCGCGGTGGGTCGCGTGGCGCTCGGGGCCGCTGTGCTGCTGGCGCCCGAGGAGGTCACCTCACGCTGGTTGGGCGAGCACGCGAGGCACCCGGTCGTGCGCTATCTGGCGCATTCGCTCGGCGCGCGCGACGTCGCGCTCGGCGCGCTTGCGCTGAGCACGCTCGCAGACGGGCGCCACGCGGCCCAGGTTCAGCTCGCCTGTGCGGGCGCCGACGCGGCTGACGCCGTGGCGACTCTTGCGGCGCGCTCCGAGCTGCCGACGGTCGGCGCGATCGGCACCGTCGCGGTGGCCGGCGGGGCAGCGCTCGCCGAGCTGTGCCTCGCCCGCGCGCTCGCTTAGCTCGTCCTGCTCAACCCTCCTGGGCGGTCGGCCGGATCAGGATCTCGTTGACATCGACATGCGGCGGCTGGGCGAGCGCGTACATCACGGCGCGAGCGATGTCGTCCTCGTGCAGCGCGTTGCTCGGGCGGTTGTCGAAGAACGGCGTGTCCACCATGCCGGGCTCGATCAGCGTGACGCGCACCCCGGTGCCGTTCAGATCCTGGCGCGCTGCCTCACCCATCGCCGTCACGGCGTGCTTGGTGCACGAGTAGAAGGACCCCGGCAGCGCCCGGCGTCCGGCGACGCTCGAGGTCAGCAGCAGGTGCCCGCGCGTCTCCTTCAATGCGGGGATCGTTGCGCGTAGCGTGAGCGCCGCGCCGTAAACATTGGTCAGGACCATCTCGCGCCAGTGCTCGGGCGTGTCGCTGAGAAAGCCGCGCGGACCGCCGAAGCCGGCGTTGGCGAACACGGCGTCGATCCGCCCGAAGGCCGAGCGGGCGGACTCGGCGAGCGCCTGTTGCTCCTCCCACTCGGTCACGTCGCAGCGGATCGCGATCGCGCGCTCGGAGCCGCCCAGCTCGGCGGCCAGTTGCTCGAGCTTCTCCTGCGAGCGCGCGGCGAGCACCAGGCGCCAGCCAGCCGCGGCGGCGTGGCGGGCGGTGGCAGCGCCGATGCCGGTGGAGGCGCCGGTGATCACGAGGACGTTGTCGGTGGCGGTTGCGGGGTAGCTGCTCATCGGTCGTTTCTCCCTTGCTCGGGGGTGGGGGCTGTCACGATGATCGCCGAGATGCTCCACGATCGCGCGAAGATCCACGTCCAGGCGGGCGCGGGCGGCAACGGCTGCACGAGCTTCCGCCGCGAAGCCCACGTTCCCCGCGGCGGGCCCGACGGCGGCGACGGCGGTCACGGCGGCGCCGTGGTGTTCGTTTGCGAGGACTCGCTGCGCGACCTGCAGGGCTTCCGGCGCAAGACCCACCACCGCGCCGGTCGTGGTGGCCACGGCGAAGGCTCCCAGCGCCATGGGGCCGACGGCGAGACGCTGACGATCGGCGTTCCACCGGGTACACAGGTGCTTGCACGGCCCGGCGACGGCGGCGATCTGGCGGGCCGCAGCTGGGAGCTGCTCGCGGCCGGACAGCGCGCGACGGTCGCGCGCGGTGGCTCGGGCGGCAAGGGCAACAAGCGCTTCGCCACGCCCACGCGCCAGGCGCCGCGCTTCGCCGAGCGCGGTCTGCCCGGGGAGGAAGGCTGGCTCGAGCTGCAGCTCAAGCTGCTCGCCGACGTCGGGCTCGTGGGCCTGCCCAATGCGGGTAAGTCGTCGTTGCTCTCGCGGCTGACACGGGCCGCACCGAAGGTCGCCGACTATCCCTTCACGACGCTCTCACCCGTGCTCGGCGTGCTCGAAGCCGACGAACGCCAGCTCGTGCTCGCCGACATCCCGGGATTGATCGAGGGCGCGAGCGAAGGGGCCGGACTGGGACACGACTTCCTCGCGCACGTCGAGCGCACGCGCCTGCTCGTGCACGTGCTCGACGTGGCCCCCGAGCTGACGGGTGGAGAGGGCGCCGACCCGCTCGCCAACCACGCGACGATCGAGCGCGAGCTGATGGCGCACGACCGGCGCCTGGCTGAGCTGCCGCGTGTGCTGGCGCTGTCCAAGTGCGATTTGCTCTCCGAGCAGCGCGTGAGCGAGGCGGTGGCGCAGTGGCATGAGCGCCTCGGCGAGGAGGTGCCCGTGATCGCGACCTCGAGCGCGACCGGTCTCGGCCTCGAGCAGCTCTCGAGCGAGCTGCTGCGGTGCGTGGCACCGCAGGCAGCGGAGGTCGGGGGAGAGGGGTCGCGTGCGGCCGACTTCGGCGCTCTGTCGGGTGAGCGTGCCGCAGACGGTGTACCCGCGCCCGCCGCCGTTGTCGCGGCCGAGGGTGCAGACGAGGATCTAGCCGAGCACATGGTCTTCCGCCCAGCCGGGCGCAGCGGCTTCAGCGTCGAGCGGCTCGGACCCAAGTCGTTCGCCGTGCGCGGCGCCGGGATCGAACGGCTGCTGGCGCGCTATGACGTGGACAACGACGATGCGATGGCCTACTTCGAGGGGCGCCTGCGCCGGATCGGCGTGCTCAAGGCGCTCGAGGCTAAGGGCTTTCAGGCGGGTGATGAGATCGAGATCGCAGGGGAGACGTTCGAGCTCGATCCGGAATGACGGCGGGCGGCCGGGCCGCCGTCCCGGCGGTCGGCAATAAGCTCCAGCCATGAGGCGGATCGTGGTCAAGCTGGGCTCGAGCGTCGTCGCGACCGGCGACGGCGAGCCGCGCGAGGAGGTCCTGCGCAACGTCTGCGACGCGCTTGCTGCGCTGCACGGGCAGGGCGCCGAGGCGATCGTCGTGACGAGCGGCGCGATCGCGCGCGGCGTGCGTGTGATGGGCCTGAATCAGCGGCCGAGCTCGATCAAGGAGTTGCAGGCGGCGAGTGCGGTGGGGCAGGGCAAGCTCTATCGCATCTACGACGAGTTGCTGCGCGAGCGCGGCGTGACGAGCGCACAGGTGCTGCTGACGTTCTTCGACATGAGCGCCCGCACGCATTACCTCAACGCGCGCCAAACGCTCGAGACGCTGCTCGAGTGGCGTGTGCTGCCGGTGATCAACGAGAACGACACGACGGCGACCGACGAGATCTCCTTCGGCGACAACGACTTCCTCGCAGCGCAGGTGGCGGTGCTCGTGGCCGCCGACGAGCTGATCCTGCTGACCGACATCGACGGCCTCTACACGGCCGACCCGCGGATTTACCCGGACGCGAAAATCGTGCGCGAGGTGAGCGACTTCGCGGGCCTGCAGGAGCTCGAGATCGGGCACACGACCTCGCCGCTGGGCTCGGGTGGGATGCGCTCGAAGGTGGTTGCCGCCGACATGGCCACGGCAGCGGGGATCGAGACGACGATCTGCAACGGCGTACGAGCGCAGGCGCTGCGGGCGGTGCTGGCGGGCGAGCGCGAGGGCACGCGCTTTGCCGCGCGCGAGGCCCGCTACAGCTCCTTCAAGCTGTGGCTGAAGTACGCCAAGCCCTCGCGCGGCACGGTGCTGATCGACGCCGGCGCGGCGCGCGCTGTAAGCGAGGGCGCGGCGAGCCTGCTGCCGGTCGGCATCGTCGAGGTGCTCGGTGAGTTCGAGGCCGGCGACGCCGTCGACATCGCGCAGGCGGAGTTGCGCGACGGACACCGGCACACGCTGGCAAAGGGGATCTGCAACTACTCGGCGGATGAGTTGCGTCAGGTGCAGGGCCTGAAGTCGGCGGCAGTGCGCGAGGTGATGCCACGCGCCAGCGAGGAGGCGGTGCACCGCGACTACCTCGTGGTTGACTGAGGGCCCTACCCTTTAGGGGTCATGGCAACGGCCGTCTCCCCAGTCACCGACACCTGCCGCGCGGCCAAGCGCGCCTCGCGGGCGCTTGCGTGCCTGGACACCGCGGTCAAGGACGCCGCGCTCGAGGCGATCGCGGCGGCGCTGGAGGACCGCGCCGCGGAGATCCTCGCGGCCAACGAGCGCGACATGGAGCTCGGGCGTGAACAGGAGATAGGCGACGCGCTGCTCGATCGCCTGCACCTGGACGAGCAGCGCCTGGCGCAGATCGCCCAGGCCGTCAGGCAGATCGCGGCGCTCGCGGACCCGGTCGGCGAGCTGATCGACGGGCGGCGCCTGCCCAACGGCCTGGACGTGCGCAAGGTCCGCGTCCCGCTCGGCGTCGTGGCCGTTGTGTACGAGGCTCGGCCGAACGTGACGATCGACGCGGCGGCGCTGTGCCTGAAGTCGGGCAACGCGATCGTGCTGCGCGGCTCCTCCTCGGCCGAGCACTCCAACGCGGCGCTCGCGCAGATCGCGAGCGAGGCGGCCGTGGCGGCGGGCCTGCCCGAGGGCTGCGTCAGCCTGGTGGCCGGCGGGGGGCGCGAGGAGCTGGCCGAGCTGGCGACGCAGAGCGACAGCGTCGACCTGATCATCCCGCGCGGCGGCGAGGGGCTGAAGCAGGCGCTGCAGGCGGTCGCGACCGTGCCGGTGATCTACGCGGCCTCCGGCAACTGCCATGTCTACGTCGACGCCACCGCGGACCTAGACCAAGCGGAGGCGATCGTGCTCAACGCAAAGACGCAGCGACCGGGCGTGTGCAACGCGGCCGAGACGCTGCTCGTGCACAGCGATGTGGCGCCGCGTTTTGTGCCGCCGATCGTGCGCGCGCTGAACGAAGCGGGCGTCGTCGTGCGCGGCGATGAGCGCGTGCTCGAGCTGGCCGAGGACGAGAGCGAGGCGACGGGGTCGAAACGTGCCGGATCGCCGCTCGAGGCGGAGGCGTCGCTGTCGGACTCGGCGCTCGTGCAGGCGGCGAGCGAGGAGGACTGGGGGACCGAGTATCTCGCGCTGACGCTCGCCGTCGGCGTGGTCGATTCGGTGGAGCAGGCGATCGAGCACGTCGGGCGCTACGGCAGCGGGCACTCGGAGGCGATCCTCACGCGCGACACGGAGGCCGCGCGGGCGTTCCAGCTCGGCGTCGACGCGGCCTGCGTCTATGTCAACGCCTCGACGCGCTTCACCGACGGGGGCGAGTTCGGGATGGGCGCGGAGATCGGCAACTCAACGCAGAAGCTGCATGCGCGCGGGCCGATCGGGCTGCGCGAGCTGTGCACGTCCAAGTACCTCGTGGAGGGCGACGGACACGTCCGTGCCTGAGCGCTCGCCGGCTCCCAGACATGCGGTGGGCCGCAATCAGCAGCACTCACTCGGCGTGCTCGGTGGCACGTTCAACCCACCCACGCTCGGACACCTGGCGATCGCCACTCACGCGCGCGAGCAGCTCGGGCTGGAGCGGGTCGTGCTCGTGCCGGCCGGCTCGCCGCCGCACAAGCAGATCGCCGGAGACCCGGGGCCGCGGCGGCGCCTGGAGATGTGCAGGCTGCTCGTGCGCGGGGCCGATGGCCTGTCGGTCTGCGCGATCGAGGTCGAGCGCGAAGGCCCGTCCTATACGGTGGATACCTTGAGAGAACTGCATGAGCGCGATCCGGAGACCGAGCTGACGTTCATCGTCGGGGCGGACGTGGCCGGCACGCTGCCGAGCTGGCACGAACCGCTGGCGCTGCTAGAGCTGGCGACGCTGGCCGTCGCGGAGCGCCCGGGCAGCGATCGCGGGGTGGTGCTGGAGGCATTCGCATCGCTTGGTGGGCTCGAGCGCGTGCGCTTCCTCGAGGCGCCGCTGATCGACGTCTCATCCTCGCGTGCGCGCGAGCGGGTGGCAGCGGGCGAGCCGATCGAGCAGCTCGTCGGCGCGGACGTGGCCGAGTACGTGGCAGAGCATGCGCTGTACG
This sequence comes from uncultured Solirubrobacteraceae bacterium, assembly GCA_963704495.1. Taxonomy (GTDB): domain Bacteria; phylum Actinomycetota; class Thermoleophilia; order Solirubrobacterales; family Solirubrobacteraceae; genus Palsa-744. The sequence continues at coordinate 1,504,629 of OY969911.1, forward strand.
GGGCGGGCGCCGCCGCACGGGCAGCGAGCTGATGACGGACGGCGAGTCGGCGGCGGACGGCGATCGGCCGCCGGCGGGTGCCGGCGAGTCGTCCGAGCGCGGCCAGGCGCTGCAGCCGCAGGAGCTGCTCGCCGAGATCGTGCGGCTGGCGGCAGACAAGAAGGCGATCGAGATCGTCGAGCTCGACCTGCGCGGTGTGCTCGGCTACACCGACTACTTCCTGGTCTGCTCGGGTAACACGACGCGCCAGACGAAGGCGATCCACGACGGCATCCTCGAGGGGCTCAAGCGCGAGCACGGCACGCCGGCGCGGCGCGTCGAGGGCGCGAGCCGCGCCGACTGGATCCTGATGGACTACCTGGACGTGGTCGTGCACATCTTCACGCCGCAGGCGCGCGAGTACTACCGCCTCGAGCAGCTGTGGGGCGAGGCGCCCTCGCGTGCCGCCGACAGCGCGTAGCGAGCGGCTAATCGGAGACGCCGAGTGCCACCGGCGTGCACGCCAAGGCAACCCGCGCCGCGCTGGACGCTGGAACAGTTGAAATACATTGGACCTTCCGGATAGGGTCGTTCAGACAGCGCCCGCGGTAGGCGCGAGGCGCGCAGCAGGGGGAGAAGAACCGCATGCATCGATCTCTTGACGGCGCCGGCCGTCGCAACGCAGTGCTGCTGACCCTCGTCGCGCTCGCTTCGATGGCGTTTGCCTGGAGCCTCAGCGGGCTCACCTCCGCGGCACGCGCCGACGGTCCCGGCGTCGGGGCGCCATGGACGGCGAGCGTCGGTGACTCGTTCATCTCCGGCGAGGCTGGGCGCTGGGCCGGCAACACGGACGAAAGCTCGTCCAAAACGGACGCGCTGGGCTCGACGGCCTACTACGACAACGCGACGAACACGGCGGAGCTGATCAAAGGCTGCCACCGCTCGAAGTCGGCGGAGGTCTACATCGGCGGCGGCGTCAGCGGCATGAACCTCGCCTGCTCGGGCGCGAAGACGTCGACCTTCACGGAAGGCGAAACGTTCAAGCCGGGGATCGACTTCTACAACTCGGGCGGCAAAGAAGGCCAGGCGCTGATGCTCCAGAACTTCGCGGCGACGCACAACGTGAAGCTGGTGGCGCTGTCGATCGGCGGCAACAACTTCAACTTCGCGGGCATCGTGCAAACGTGCGTAGAGGACTTCCTGGAGTCGACGTTCTTCTGGGACTTCTACTGCAGCGAAGAAAGCTCGGTGACGAATAACTTCACGACGACGAACGTGAACAAAGTCAAGGGCGAAATCACGACGGCGATCAAAAACGTCGCTACGGCGATGACGAACGCGGGCTACACGAGCTCGCAGTACACGATCCTCGTGCAGAACTACCCCTCGCCGATCCCGAACGGGTCTGAATTCCGCTACACGCAAAGCGGTTACTCGAGGCAGACGACGGGTGGCTGTGGCTTCTGGAACAAAGACGCGAACTACGCGAACGCGACGATGCTGCCGACGATCGACAACGCGGTACTGGGCGCGGCTTCGGCGGCGGGCCTCTCGAATGTGAAGACGATGGAACTGAGCTCGGCATTCAACGCGCGCAGGCTCTGCGACAACACGGTCGGGCTGCTCGAGGAGAAGGGCCTGGCGAACTGGAAATCGGCGGGCGCGGTGGACAAAACGGAGTGGTTCAACCAGATTCGCACGCTCGAAGCGATCTTCGGGCCTTACGAACTGCAGGAAGACATCCACCCGAACTACTGGGCTCAGCTCGGCGCTGCGCAACTGCTTGACGCAGGCGTACAACGCCGGCACGCCGAAAGGCGGCACGTGCACGATGTCGGGAACCGGCCTGAACGCGGCCGGCGAGCCGAACATGTCGCTGAAATAAGCGCTCTACCGACCTGCGCCGCCGCCGCTCCACGATGCGGCGGCGCAAGGGTCGGGGCGTCGGCGGGGAGGGGAGCGCACAACAGCGGCCGTGAGGCCCCGGCCGCTGTGTGGGCCCGGCTGCGAAGATGCGCGGCGTGAGCGCCTCTCGCTCGAGCGACAGCCCGCGCATCAGCGCGACGATGCGCGAGGACGAGCGGGTGACGCCGCTCGAGCTGTTCTTCGACCTCGTGTTCGTGCTGGCGCTGACGCAGTGCACGACGCTGATCGCGCACACGCCGACATGGGGTGGAATGCTCAAGGGCCTACTCGTGCTGGGCATGCTGTGGTGGTCTTGGGTCGGCTATGCCTGGCTGACGAGCGTGCTCGACCCTGAGGAGGGAGCCGTGCGCCTGGCGATCTTCGCCGCGATGGCGGCATTCCTGGTGGCTGCGATCTGCGTGCCGCACGCGTTCGGCTCGCAGGCGCTGCTGTTCGCGTGCGCGTATGCGGTCGTGCGTGCGGCGCACATCGTGCTGTTCATGCTCGCCAGCCGCGATGACCCCACGCTGCGTAAGTCGGTGCTCGGCCTCGCCGTGAGCACGGCGGTCGGCGCGGGGCTGCTGTTCGCGGCGGCCGCGGCGTCGGGCGATCTGCGCGTGGCCATCTGGGGCGTCGCGTTGGTGCTCGACGCAGGCGGTCCTTTCCTGTTCGGCCAGGACGGCTGGAAACTCGTCCCTGGGCACTTCGCCGAGCGTCACGGCCTGATCGTGATCATCGCGCTGGGCGAGTCGATCGTGGCGATCGGGGTCGGCGCGAAGGCGTCGATCGACGCCGGCATCGTTGGTGCCTCGGTGCTTGGCATGGTCGTCGCGGCAGCGCTGTGGTGGGTCTACTTCGACGTCACTGCGATCGTCGCCGGGCGGCGCCTGGCGAAAGCGGCCGAGGGTCGTGAGCGCAATGGGATCGCGCGCGACTCCTACTCCTACCTGCACTTCCCGATGATCGCCGGGATCGCGTTGCTGGCGGTCGGCTTGAAGATCACGCTCGCGCACGTGGGCAAGGATCTGGCGCTCGTACCGGCGGTGGCGCTGCTCGGGGGCACGGCGCTGTATCTGCTCGCGCACGTCGCCTTTCGCCTGCGCAACATGCACACGCTGAGCGTTCGGCGGCTGGTGTGCGCCGTCGTGCTGCTGGCGCTGCTGCCGGCGGCGGTCTCGCTGCCGGCGCTGGCCACGCTGGGCATCCTCGCGGCGCTGCTGTGCGCGCTGATCGCGTACGAGGTGATCCGCTATGCCGAAGCGCGCGACCGCGTGCGCCATCAGCTCGCGCGCGAACCGGTCGCCGACTAGCGCACGCCGCGCTTCTTGCACGCGCGCGGTGTTCCAACGGCTGAGGGAACACATAGAGAGGCAATGACCCCGCAGCCAGTCGGCCGGAGCGCTACCCGATGGATCGCTGACTCGACGAGCGTCATCCAACGTCTACAAGGAGCGTTCACATGTCGCGCAGAGCATCCACGTTGTTGGTCGTGCTTGGCCTTGCCGTCCCGTCGCTGGCGGCGAGCTGTCTGATGTCGGCGCTGGCGCCGGCGGTTGCCTCGGCTGCGCCGGTAGTCACGTTCAAAGCGCGCGCAATCCCAATTCCGGGATTTCGCGGCACGGGCAACATCCTCGGCGCGGGAGCTGCGCTGCAGGTTCAGTACACGATCAAAGGCACCGAATACGGTGGCTTCCCGCCGCCGCTGGTGGGGATCAACTTCTACACGCCTGCGGGCACGAAAATTGACACGCGCGGCTTCGCCGTTTGCCAGCCGTCGGTGCTGCAGAACATGGGTCCGGCGGCCTGTCCGAGGAAGTCCAAAGTGACGCTGTCGGGCACGGCGCTCGGAGTTGTCAGCTTCGGCACCGAACGCGTCGAGGAGCGCGCCTCGATCAAGGCCTTCTTCGCGCCGGGCGGGGCGCTGCAGTTCTACACGGAAGGCAGCTCCCCGGTGTCGCTCGAATTTCTCTCGCCGAGCCACGTGACGCGTGCGCCGGCGCCATACGCGCAGGAGTTCGTCACGTCGGTGCCGCTGATCGAAACGGTGCCCGGAGCTCCTGACGCCTCGGCCCTGTCGATCGAAGTGAAGATCGGCGCGGCGTTCAAGAAGGGCAAGCGCGTGATCTACTACGGGCGCGTGCCCAAGCGCTGTCCCAAGGGCGGCTTCCCGCTGAAGTCGGAACTGCTGTTCGCGGGACTCGGTGGCCTGGCGCCGCAAACGGTGCCGGTCGCATATAGGGCGCCGTGTCCGAGGGGCAGTCACAAGGCGCATCAGAGCCGCCGGCACGCCCAGCATGCGCGCAAGCGCCTCCGGCGCGGTCGGCGCCACGGCTAGCGTCAGTCGGCTGGCTGCTCAGGCTGGAACGGGCACGGCTGTCGCGGGCGTCCGCAGGGGCGCTCGCGTGCCGGCCCGCTGCGTGAGGATCACGCGACTGCCGCCGGATGGGCTGAAAGCGATGCCACGCCGGCGCGTGACCTCGGGCTTGCCGGCGGGGTGCAGCTCGAGACGCTGCAGTGCGGCGCGCAGCACGAGCTTCATCTCGAGCAGGGCAAAGCTCGCGCCGATGCAGCGCCGCCGCCCACCGCCGAAGGGGATCCAGGTGTAGGTGCCGGGTGCCTGCTCGAGGAAGCGCTCGGGGCGGAAGGCGTAGGGGTCGGGGTAGATGGCCGGGTCGTGGTGGACGAGATAGGCGCTCGCGAACAGCACGATGCCGGGCTCGTAGCAGATGCCGCCGATCTCGACGGGTTGCTTGACCAGGCGCGGCTCGGCGTTGCCGAGCACGGGTCGGCGGCGCAGGATCTCGTTGACGGTGGCCGTCAGGTAGGCGTCGTCTGAATCCTCGTCGAGCTCAGCGTGCAGGCGGCTCTGGACGTGGGGCTCGCGCGCGATCCGCTCGAAGGCCCAGGCGAGCTGCGAGGCGGTCGTCTCGTGGCCGGCGACGAGCGCCGTGACGAGCTCGTCGCGCAGCTCGGCGCGGGTCATCGGCTCGCCCTCCTCATCGCGGGCGCTGAGCAGCAGCGAGAGCACGTCCTCGCCGTCGCTGCCTTCGTCGCGGCGCTCTTCGATCAGGCCGAAGATCAACTCGTCGGCCTGGGCACCGATCCGTTCCATGCGCCCCACGGGGCCACGGCCTTTGAGCAGGCGCTGGGCGGGGGGCAGTAGCGAGAGCGGGCTCTCGCTGAAGGCCAGGATCTCGGTCAGCAGGCCGCTCAGCTCGTCGAGCTGGGCGCCGCGCTCGAGGCCGAACACGGCGCGCAGGATGATCTCGAGCGTGAGCCGCTGCACGCGCGGGTGAAGCGCGACGGGTTGCTCGAGCGGCCACGAGGCGACCTCGCGCTCGGCCAGCTCGCTCATCAGCCCCGAGAGCCGCTGCATCTTCTCGCCGTGGAAGGCCGGCAAGAGCAGCTTGCGCTGGCGCAGGTGCGGATCCTCGTCGAGCAGGATCACCGAGTGGGGACCGACAATGGGCTCGAGGATGCGCGCGCCCTCGCCGGGGTGAAGCACGTCGGGCGGTGCCTGGAAGATCTGCTTGATCTCCTCGGGGTCGGAGATCAGCACGAACGGGGACTGGCCGAGCAGGCGGATCGTGAAGCGTCCGCCATAGCGCGCGCGGCAGCGCTCGACGAAGGCGGTCGGACGACTCCACCAGCCGATCGTCTGCAGCGCGCTCGGCATGCGCGGTCCGGGGGGTAGTTGGCTGCTCATGGCGACTCCTCGAGGGGAGGGAGTGGAGCTTGTGAGTCTACGCCCGCGAACTGCGCTACGCGGCCTCGGGATCGCTCCGAGCTCGCCGGATATCGATTATCTATAAATAAAAGGAGGACACGTAACGCCGCGACGGTCGCGCCGAGGCGGCGTGTTCAGGAGCGCGCGCTCCAGCGGTCGGCCCAAGTGCTCAGGGGCTTGAGCGCTTCGAGCAGCGCCTGGCCTTCGGGCGCCAGGCTGTAACCCTCGCCGCGCTGCTGCACGACGACGCCGGCGTCGCGCAGCTCGCGCAGGCGCTGGTTGAGCACGCTCGAGGACATCTCTTCGCAGCGCGTCTGCAGTTGGCGGAAGGTGAGCGGCTCGCGGCGCAGCTCCCACAGCACGCGCAGCGTCCAGCGCCGCCCGAGCAGGTCGAACAGGGCCATGATCGGACGGCCGCTGCGCGATCCGCGCGCCGGGGCGCCCGGACGCGGCGTTCCTGCTGCACTAGCGTGCTGCGAAAACAGAAGCTACACTCCTTGCTTTGATTATCGAAGCGAAAGGATAGCGACATGCCGGAGCTCGACACAGACGGTCCGCGGATCGCCCCATTGCAGCCGCCGTACGAGCCCGAGCTGGCGGCGATGCTCGCCAAGTGGATGCCGCCCGGGAGCGAGGTCGAACCGCTGGCGCTGTTCCGCACGCTCGCCGTGCACGACGGCCTGTTCTCGCGCATGCGACCGCTCGGCGCGGGGCTGCTCGGCCATCCACGCCTCGATCCGCGCGAGCGCGAGTTGTTGATCCTGCGCACGTGCGCGCGGGCGGGGGCGGAGTACGAGTGGGGGGTGCACGCCGTCGCCTTCGCCCGGCCGCTGGGGCTGAGCGACGAGCAGATCGCGGCGACCGTGCTCGGCGCGGCCGAGGATCCGGCGTGGCACGAAGCCGATGCGCAGCTGATCGCGGCAGCCGACGCGCTGTATGACACGAACGGAATACCCGACGAGCTGTGGGCGAAGCTGTCGGCGCGGCTCGGCCAGGATCAGCTGCTCGAGCTCGTGATCACTGCCGGTTGGTACCGGTTGATCTCCTACGTGATCAACGCTGCGCAGATCGCGCTCGAGCCGTGGGCCGAACGGTTTCCGCAAAGGTGAAAGGGTCAAGCAAAGGTAAGGCCTGAATGCCATGACGGGTCGGTTCGCCGACAAGCGACGACAGCGTCTTGATCAGCGGCTCGTCCGCGCGGCGCCACGTCGCACGGGCTCTACGGATGCCAGACGCCGAGCAGGGCGCCGCCAAGGGCATGACCGGATGCCTCTGTCAGGATTGCTCGGAGCGTAGTCGCGAGCCGGCGCAACTTCCGATGCTCCGGTTTGCTCGCTGAGGCCTCGCTCCGTATTTCATCCAACGTGCGAGTTGCCTTCTCAAGCTCGGCCCGCGACAGCTCAAGAGCAGACAGCGATTGTGCTACGGCCTTTATGAACTGCGACATCGCTTCATCCGGGAGCCTGTCGAGCGGGTCGCCGTGCTCGCCAGTGTTCACGAATTGTTGGCCAACGCTGTGGCTGCCGAACTGGTTGATCTGCACGTCGCCGATACGAAAGTCGCCTGAACTCATGGCTCAGCCCTAAGCGCTAGCGCTCCGTCAGGCGCCTTGCTGAATACCCGTGCTGCCCGCGCCGTACTGGTTGATCTCGGCCTTGTCGAGCTTCCGTACGTTGGGCAAATGCAGGTGCTGCGCCGTGACGGGTGGGTTGCGTATCGCCTCCGAGATCATTTCGGCGATCTCTTCGATTCTGCTTGAGTCGTCGCTCGCCAGCACGCCCCTGACGACCCCAGCACTCTCCAGCCGAAGCACGTACTCGGTCCGTTTCTTGTTGAGCATGCGGAAAATCTGCCAGACGGTTAGGGCTAGCAGCCCCAAACCGAGCACCAGCAACCCGCCCGACGAGCTGCCGGCGGCAAGCAGAATGAGGCTCACGATGATCCACCACTTCTTGAGCCAAATGGCTCTGAGCGGACTGCCGTGGAACCCGATCAGATGGGTGTAGGTCGATACACGCGAGATATTGCCCAAGTGGTACATCTCGTTACCGACGTCCATAGTGTTGCCTTGGATCTCGACATCAATCCCGCCCGGAGTCTGCGACAAAGATCCATCCCCTAGTAGCCGTGATCGAGCAACCGCTGCGACAAGGTAGCAGACCGACAGTCGGAACGATCATGTCTAGCCGACACACCCGCGATGACAAGGCGGCGATACAGGTTGGCTCGTGAGCCAATGCCCCTCATTCTGTCGCCGAGCGCGGCCGCCTAGGCCTGTGCAGCAACCATTTGTCGTGAGGTGCTATAGGCTCCCGCCTTCCCGTCGCAGGAGGTATGCGCCCAACATGCTTCGCCGCTCATCGCTACGCACCATTAGCTTTTTCGCTTTCGCTGCGACAGCGCTTCAGCCTGGCATCGCCTTGGCCTCTCGCCCGACTGTTCAGTTCCGCTTCGTGCACGAAAGTGTTGAAATGGGAGAACCGGGAGCTATCACGTATCGAGCACAGCATGTCCCCGGTGGAGGTAGGCTGGTCTTTCAGCGGCAGGTGGGAACAGCTCAAGTCTGGCGCACGACCCTGACACTGAACCTCCACGCGATGACGGCCAATCTCCCGGCGGTTGGTCAGGGGCAACATACGCTCCGGCTGGCCCTGATCGGTCGCGGCGGACGCTTGATCGCCTCTGCTGTGCATCGCTTGAAGGTCTACGGCCCTGTCCCGCTGGGGACGCTGCTAGATAAGCACACCGAAACGGTCGATATTGGCGGCACGCTCTTTCGCTACGTGGCTGGCCTCAACGGCTTTTTTAGAGGATACAATGGCTCAGAGAACTGCGGTGTAGCAAGTCCCACTTGCGAAGTGTTCAAGCTTGTCGGCTCGACGTGTCGGTCGCTGGCTCTCCAGCTTGCCGCTCAAACTAACGCGAGCGATGCGACGCCACCTAGTGTCACTATCGCCAGCGAACGCGCCGACCCCGTAAATATTCAGGTCCCACTCAACGCAAGCACCGAAGTTCATGCAGAACTTGCGGGAGACGCAGAGCTCACGTATGAGCGGCAGGGAGCTGCGGGGGCGCTGTACGTCAACGGTATTGCCAATTGCTACACGCCGAGCGGACAGTCCCGGTGAGTCGCCGCAAGCACTCAAGCTAAGGAGCGTGCTCGATCCCTTCATCGGGGCCGGGACGCTCTCGCTTGACCGTCGCTACGTCTTGCGTTTGCGCAGATCCGCGATCCCCTGGGAGGCAATCGAGCGAGCACTAGGGAGCGAGAAGGCCCGCGCTCCGAGAAGGCAGAACGCCCACCAGCAGAACTGCTGGGGGACTACTCACCCACGACCTCTTACGAGGTCGTGGGTTGGAGTCAGGAAGCTATGGTGGAGCTAGTCGGTGCCCTATCGAACCCCGAGGTTCAGTGCCGCCTTGAGCGCCTAGCGACGAAGCTTGACCAGATCGAGGCGGAAGGAGCGGCTCCCCGGCACACAATTCTTGGACGCAGCCTCCGCGTTGGCGCAGTCCCCGAGGCCATTATGCGGGTGCTCGCCGACTCTGTCGAGCCCAAGCGGATGCGCGACATCCATGCGGAGGTCGAGCGGCTCCTTGGACAGTCCGTCACGCGCTCAGCGGTCAAGAACTATCTCGCCAACAACTGCCAAGGCGAGCAGCCGCGCTTCGTGCGGCTAGCACGAGGCCGGTACCGCCGGGTGGCGACGTAACGGCCGAACGGACCGGGGTTGCGGGCCCGTATCTCGCCGCTGCATCCGCCTCGACGCCCTGTCGGTTTGGAGCCCATTCGCGCTCCATTCCCACGCCCAGAGACCCCTTTGCAACGCGGCGCCACAAAGCGCCCCCGGCGACGCGTAGGATGAGACTAGGATGCCCCCGCCCGCCACGCCAGATCCGCAGCAGATCGCCGAGCAGGACCTCCGTTTCGACGCGGACAACCCGCGAATCGCTGGCGACGACCCGGGCGTCAGTCAGGAGGATCTCCTACTGACCCTGTGGCGCGACTTCGCCGTCGACGAGCTCGCCCTCTCGATCGCCGCCAACGGCTTCTTCGACCACGAGCCCTTGTTCGCCGCGCCGCAGAATGGCCACTTCGTCGTCATTGAGGGAAACCGACGCCTCGCGGCGGTCCGGCTGCTGCGCGACCGAGCGCTCCGCGCGAGTGTGGGCGCCACCGACCTGCCGGTGATCGGCAAACGCGCCGGGGCGATGCTCGAGACGCTCCCCGTGATCGTCGCCGACCGCGAGGACGTCTGGCAGTACGTTGGCTTCAAGCACGTCAACGGACCGCAGGTCTGGCGCTCGCACAGTAAGGCCCAATACATCGCCTGGGTACACAACGATCTGAAGGTCCCCCTTGAGGAGATCGCCAAACAGATCGGCGACAAGCACCGGACCGTCCGTCGGCTCTATCGCGCACTGATGGTCCTCGACCAAGCCGCCGAGGCCGACGTGTTCCACGTCGAGGACCGCGCCCGCAAGCAGTTCGCGTTCTCTCACCTCTATACCGGCCTGGACTACCACGGCTTCGAGACATTCCTCGGCATAAACCCCGAACGCTCCTACCGCCCCGCACCCGTCCCGAAATCGAAACTTCCACAGCTCGGCCAGTTGCTGGTCTGGCTCTACGGCAGTAAGAGCCGCGCCGAGGAGCCAGTCATTCGCTCCCAGAACCCAGACTTGCGCGTGCTCGACAGCATCCTGACGACCAAGAACGGTGTTGCCGCGCTCGAACGTGGCCTCGGTCTCAGCGTCTCCCACGACATCAGTCGCGGCGACGACGCCATCTTCCGCGAGACGCTGTTGGCGGCTCGGCAATCCCTGCAGGAAGCCCGCGGCAAGCTCCTGACCGGCTATAAGGGCGAGCGTGACCTGAAAACGGTCTCCGAAGACATCGTCGAGCTGGCACAGAGCATCGACGCAGAAATGATCGAGCGCGCTCGCGGACGCCGAGCCAGCGCACGCTCCTCGATCAGGTGACCGGCGGCTGATGACCGCGCTCGCTGTGCCCGCGGCGACGGCGGACCCAGTCGCCCACGCTGACTGGCTTGAGCTCGCCGCTATCGCCGCTCGCGACCGCAACAGCTCGCTCGCCGACCTGGCCGGCGAGCTACGTCGCGCGGGCAGCGCCGAGGAGGTCGACGACGAGGGCGACGCTGATGAGACGGGTGAACGCGGGGGCGAGACGATCGAACCGATCGCCGAGTCGGCCTTCGAGGAGATAGAAGATCGCAGCAGTGGATGCGATGAGGCCTACCCGTTCGACCTGGGCGATAGCCACCTGCAACTGCGCCCGTACTCGCAAGGCTCGACGTACCTGTTCCTCCTCCTGCTCTCTGTCTTCGGGCTTGGCGCATCCCCTGAGGGTCTCAATGCCGCGCAGCTTTTCGAGGAGATATCGGCTCTCGCCCTAGCGAATTATCTCGGCGGCATCGAGCAAGGCGTGCAGAGCGTGCAGTTCGGATTCCCACGTAGGATTGCACCCGCCGGCTTCAAAGCGGCGGTCGAAGATCTGTGCGGACGAATCGGCGAGGGCGAAGGTCCTCGCGACCGGCCGACTGCTGCGCATCAGAAGGACGCCTCACTCGATCTCATTGCGTGGCGCCCGTTTCCCGACGGTCGTCGCTCAACCGTCATGACCTGGGGACAGTGCGCCACCGGCGAGGACTGGCGCGACAAGCTCACTGAGATGAACCCGCATGCATGGTGCGGTAAGTGGCTGCGCGAACAGCCCGCGGTAATGCCGCTGCGCGCCTTCTTCGTTCCCCGGCGCGTCGAGCGAACGCAATGGGTCGCGGCGGCCTACGATGGCGGCGTACTCTTCGACCGCTGCCGAATCGCAGCATTCGCCAACCAGCCCCCAAAAGAGCTCCGCACCAGATGCCGTGCGTTCACCAAACATGTTGTCAAAGCTAAGGTCGCGAGATGAGACACCGCTTCCATGCTCTCTGTCCGTATTTCGCGATGTTCCCTGAGGCATTTGCTGAGCACTGGATCGACTTCCTCACGCGTCGCGGCGAGACGATCCTCGACCCGTTCTGCGGCCGCGGCACGGCACCCTTCCAAGCCCTGCTGATGGGCCGCCGCGCCGTCGCTTGCGATATCAATCCCGTCGCCTACTGCGTCACGCGCGCAAAGACAAACGCACCGTCTGCGCTCAAACTGAGGCGGCGGATCGGTGACCTTGAGCGCCGCTATCGTGCCGAGGCTGGGAGGGCAAGAGAGCCAATGCCGGAGTTTTTCTCTCACGCCTATCATCCCGAGACACTTGCCGAGCTGCGGTTCCTGCGCGAACGACTGCGCTGGCGGGCAACAGACGTCGACTGCATGCTCGCCGCACTGATCCTTGGCTCTCTCCACGGCGAAGCAAAGGAGACCGCGCCGTACCTGAGTAACCAGATGCCGAGGACAATCAGCACTAAGCCCGACTACTCGATTCGCTACTGGCAGCGTCACGGCATGGCCGCGCCGCGTAAGGATGCCTTCGCCCTCCTGCGAGACCGCGTCGACTACCGGTACGCCTCAGAGCCGCCTGGGGACACCGCGCAGGTGATCTGCGCGGACATGCGCGAACTCCCGCGTCGCGGCATGGTCGCCCACGGCAGCATCCGCACGGTTATCACCTCGCCGCCATACCTCGACGTCACGAACTTCGAGGAGGACCAGTGGTTGCGGCTGTGGTTCCTCGGCCACGCGTCGCACCCGACGCGCGGCGCGATCTCCCACGATGACCGCCATTATGGGATTGAGCAGTACTGGGCACTGATTGCCGACACTTGGCGGACACTCGGCTCGCTTCTAAGCAAGAAGAGCAACGTTGTAATGCGGGTGGGAATGAAGGGTGTGGCGCCTGAACGGATCGCCGAAGGGCTGCTCGGTTGCTCGGTTGTCACGGGACGCAAGGTCAAGCTAGTGAGTGCTGAGACCAGCGAGATCCGCCGCCGGCAGACGGATGCTTTCAGGCCTGGCTCAAAGGGGTGTCTGTTGGAGCTCGATGCCCATTTTGCCGTCGCGTGACCTGTGTGGTGCAGCCTTGACTCGGCGAGGTGCCGTATTAGTCCATCCGCGTTCCGCACACGAGTAGTGAACCGTCGAGCGCCGCACAAGCAGGGCATCACGCGCCGAGCAGCGGACCTCCTCGCGCGCGCGATGGCTACAGCCGCGCCCGGCCAAGTAGCTCGCTTAGCTTCACATCCAAGCCCCTGGCAATCCTCCAGATGATGTCCATCGACACTTTGTACTCGCCGCGCTCGATCGCGCCGTAGTAGCTGCGGTCGAGACCCACGTGCGCGGCGAGCTTTTCCTGGCTGTAGCCCTGTTCGAGCCGCAGCGCGCGCATGGCGTCGCCGAGTGCTACGCGGATTGCGGACTTCGGGCGTTCTGATGGTCGCGGCCTCGTCTCAGACACTGGCCTCACCGATCAGTTCCCGAAAGCGGATTGCCGGGCGTGTGGCGAAGACGAAGCCGTCGCTGTCCCGGTGGATGAGGCCGGCTCGCGCCAGCGCGTGCAGCGCGTCGGCGGCCGCGCCCTGGGATTCGATCTCGTTACCGACCTCTTGCACCGACCAATGGCGCTGACCCTCCGGGCGGTCGGTCAGCAGATAGATCACGTCTCGCTCGAGCTGGTCGATGGCTCGGGCGGGGTCGGTCGGGCTAGGCTGCGTGTCGGACATGGGAGACGTTCCTCCTGTGTCTGGGCCCCGGTGCGGTTGCACCCGTGCCGGGGCCAATTGGCGATTCGGCGAGCCTACGGGCGGGCTGCGTGAGGCGTCAACGTGTGGCTTTGGGCCCGCAGTCTCTCCCCGCGGATCGTGCTCTCCGATCTGAGTTCTCACCGGGCCAAGCTGCTCGACCGGCGACAAGCTCATCTTCGCCTCTAACGTGCCTGTTGCGGCACGGCAAAGCGGGCACGTGCCACGGCACCGTGCTCGGCTTTAGCTGCCAGGAACACCGCAACTCAATCCCTGGTCGAGCGCGCGTGACCTGCCGCAAAGGCAGCGAGACGATCGTGCACACGTTTCAGCAGGACACGTAGTCGCTCGCCGCCGCCCGGCGCTCTGTCGGCCTTCGAGCAGGGCTCTCGGGCATTCGTCCAGAAGGGCTTCAGGGAAGCCGACCGACCGACGACGTAGAAATAAGTCGCGTCTACCGGGTTCCTGCCCGTCAGGACACGGGGAGCCAGGGCAAACTACAGTCCGGGCCGGTGACAGGCTTGACGATAAGCACATCTTTGTCACACTATGTTCACACCGCTCGCGGTGCGGTGCAGGCGACTCGTCCGCGCAGCGGAGCCATCAAGACTTGCGAGAGCACGCGCGAGAGAGCCAACGCGTTCCGGGGGCGTCACTGTTCGCCCTCGCAACTCTCCCGCGTCTCCGCGAGCGCTGGATCGGAAGAGTGGGTCGAGCAACGTGCTTGTTGCCCACCACATCTATTCGTCCTGCGCTCGTCGCCTCGCGCCAAGTGGGTGCCGACAGTAGGGGCTACCCGCAGCATCTCGATCAGGCGACCTCCCTTGTTGTGTCGGGATCGGTCGCCATCCGGTGCGGGCGGGGGATTCTTCCCCCGCCCGACCTTCGGGACGCTGCGGCCCCTCGGGGGTCTCATCCCCGGGTGGCGAGGAGATGCCACTCCTCGCCATGCTGGTGGTGCCTAGCCCCGAGCCGCCATGCGATCCGCATGGCTGGCTCGGGGCGCTTTTTTAGTCGCGCGACGGTGCGGAGCGGAGCCTACCGATTCGCCAGCGCGCTTTCACGGGATGTTCACGCCTAGGCAAAGGCATCTGCAAGTATTAGCGTCGGACGACCTACCGAGCGATCAGCTTGAGGGGTCCCGCCCCCGCGACTTCCGAGACAGAAGACCGAGGGCGGCGCAGCTAACCGGATGAGACCCGGCGCTGCAGGCCAGACACAACAACCGACGTCTAGGAGGGCTAAATATGCCTGACCACAGGTCCAGGCACCTTGGGTACCCGAACGCGGGCACTATACACACTGGGTTCCCGTCCCGGGTTCTGATCGAACAGCAGCGCCAACCGGCGCGGATGTCCAAGCTCTGTTCGCATGGGCACGGTAGCGCGTTCACGTGCCCGGCGTGCATTCGCGCCTACGAACGGCTCATGGGCATGGTCGCCCGGCGCCGGTAGAGAGAGGAGGGACCAACCACTCCGGGGGCGAGGCGGCCTGACTTTTGCACGGCCTGCCGCCTCGCCGCCCGTTCCACACGCAGTCCGACCACCTTGCGGCCGGGTCGGCGTGCGCTGCCCGCCAGAGTAGCGCCACCAGCCCGTCCGTGCCAATTTTTTTCAGGAGGCATGAGACGGTGAAGCGGCTTTGGATCAAACACAGAGAGCCAGACCCCGCGAGCGGCGACGCTACGCCGAGTTGGGCGGTACAGGAGGTTGGCGGGGATCCCGGCACGGACTACGAGACGCCGGGCCGGATGCACGCGCGGGCGGAGACGGACGGACACGGACTCGGCGCCGCCGGCGTGCCGAAGGAGGAGGCCGTCGGCCAAAGCTCCGGCGCGGTGGCCTGGATCAGCGGTGGCGTCACGGCGCGCAAGGGCTTGGCTCGCGTGGCCGCCCTGGCCGCTCGGACAGCGGCGAAGAAGATCGCTGTGACGCTGCCGGGGAAGTTGGAGGCGAACACGGCGCAGCGGGCGGGTGCCAAGGAAAAGACCAAGCGTCTGCGCGCTGACAAGCTCCCCGATGCGCGCGCCCGGGAGGAGGCGGCGAAGGACGCGCTCCGTGGCGCTCGCGGCCGTTTCGAGCGACTGGCCCGTCACCGCAAGGGCTACTTCCACAGTCCGGTGCTACTGGTCGCAATCGAGGCCGCCGTCGTCGCTTTCGACGGCGGCGCGTTGTACGGGCCGCTCAAGCATGCGGGCTTCTCGGGCGCCGTGCTCGTCTACGTGATGCTCACGGTCCCGGCCTTGATCGCGGCCGTCAACCACGGCGCGGGCGTGCTCGCCGGAGCGATCGGCTTGAAGCTCGGCGACGAGATGAAGCTGAAGGCGGCCGGTGTGGCGCTAGCCGCGATCGTCGTGTCGCTGGTCTGCGCCCTTCTCATGCTTTTGTTCTTCCGCAGCGGGGCGACGGCGGCCCACAACGCGGCGATCGGGCAGTGGGCGAACGGGAACCTCACCGCCTCGCCCGGCCAGACCCTCAGCCCGACTTGGCTCGGACCGGCGCAGATTGCGGGCAGCTTCGCCGCGATCGTGATCGTCGCCTTCTGGACGATGGCGCTTGAAGGCCGCGAAGTCAGCGGCGAGATCGCAGCTGCCAAGTCCCGGCTCGACGAGTGCGAAGCCGACCGGTTCCAGATCGAAGGCGAGATCGAGGGCAGCTACGAGCAGGAGACCACGCTCGCCACCTTGGCGGCGCAGATGAAGGCCACGGCCGCCGAAGCCAACGTCGACGTTGAGGCCCACGCCGAGATGGTCGCGGCCAAGCTCGAGGTCGAGGATGGGCTGAAGGAGGCGGTGATCGGCCGCTTGACCACGAGCTACGTCTATACCCGCCAAATCTTCGCCAACGGCGAAGTCGTCCGTGTGGCGATGCCGACGGTCACCACACGGTGGGGTCGCCGCACGCCGCCGCCTGGGGACGCCGACGGGAAACCGTTCCGCGCCCCCACGGCCGCCCCCGGAGAGCCGCCGGCCAGTCCGCCGGGCGGCTCCGACGACAGCTCGAACGGCCACCACGACGTGCCGCCCGAGGAGCGGGCGGGCCTCATCTAAGGACTAATTCGCAAAAGGAGACGAAGACGTGATCAAGTTTCTGCTGGTCGGCCTCGCCGCCGTCGGGCTCGCGCTCAGCGGCTGCGGCGCTGGCCAATCCTCCGACCCACCACACCCTTCCCGCCGGATCATGATCGAGTGGGACGCTACCGGCGCGACCAACCGGATCACGGGCTACCGCGAAGAACTCAAGAACGAGCTCGTCAACGACGCTGCTGAACACGATTACGTCTTCGCCGCCGTCCTCGACGGGCAGCCGGTGACGACGGCGAGCATCGTCGCGCACGACTTCGCGCAGCCGCCGCCGGACACCGAAGGCGAAGAAGCCGCCGAAGACAATGCCTCCTACGCCGAAGGCGTGGCGCACAATCTCGTTACTTCAGCCGGGCGTGAGACAGTCGCAGGTAGTGGGCAACTCCAAGGACTGCTGGTCGCCGCCCGCACGCCGGGCGTCGGCGAAGTCGTCTTGTTCAGCGACGGCATAGTCAACGAACCGAACTTCGATCTGTCCACGGCGGACGGGCTGACGCTGAACACCGAGATCAAGCGCTGGAAGCCGAAGCTCGTCGGACTACGCGGCGTGACCGTCGTCGTGGTCGGTGTCGGTCGGGAGGTCGGAAAGATCGTCACCGTCGAACGGGCGCACCGACTGTTTGCCGCGCTGGTGGACGGCAACGGTGGTCACCTCGTCTGGACTCCGACGCTCGCCCAGCGATAGGCGACAAATGCAGACGCCGTCAGCTTGCGCCGTACTTCGATGCGCATCACACGCAGGTTATTCGACGTTGCTTTAGGCATGGCGCGCTTTACGGGGGCAGCGGTCGTAGTCGTCCTTTCGCTGGCGATCGCTGTCCCGCTCATCATCCGATTGGTGGATGTCCTGCTCGCGCCTGTAGTTATAGGAGTCGTGTTGTACCTCGCGGTACGGATTATCAACGCCCGACTAAATCGCTGGTAGTTGCATCTGTTGGGTGAAAAAAGGTGTTTACAAAGTTTCCAGTTCGTCAGACAATCAAATGGAAACGTAGTTACCACAGTGAAAGGGGGTGTGAGTCATGGCGAACCGGAAAGTGCGTGTCCGCTCGAAGCGGCTAAATCAAATCGACGAGTCCAAGCTCGCGCTCGCCGTGTGGCTCATGGCCCGCGAGATTGTGGATAGCGAAGCTGGCGGCAAGAAGAAGCCGGCCAAGGACGACGGCAAGCTCGCGCCGAGCAAGGAGGCCGCCTGATGGAGCTTGTAGCGCTGATAGCGGCGCTGCTATGTGGACTCGGACTCTTCGCGGTGGTAGAGCTGCGCGAGCGTCCGACCGCTCCCCTCCAGACGGCCGAGTTGAAGTTCGGCACCGACCTGAACACCGATCTTGTTCAGGCGATGATCGCGAGCGTGGCGGGACTGCCGAGCAAGGCGGTCGTGAGCGTTGAGGCGATCAGCGACTCGGGCGGCATCCGTCATTTTCTGACCGGCGACCAAGCGACGCTGGACACGCTGCGCGGGCAGTGGCGCGGCTTGTTGCCGAGTCTGCGTCTGGACCCGCTGGAGAGCCCTCCCTCGGACAACTGGCCGACCGGCGCGGTGCTGCGGCTGGACGGGCGCTACCCGGTCTTGCGCGACGACGGCGAGGTCCAGGCGGCGGCGTCGCTGCTTGGCGCGCTGCAACCGTTGGGAAAGAATGAGGCGCTGTTGTGGCGGGTCGTACTAGCTCCGGCTACGCGCCCGCGACTGCCCGAGCCGGCTTCACGCGCAGAGCAGCGCGACGCCGGGAGCCTGCTCGGTCTACTGGCTGCGCCAGCTCCCCGCGCCGATCATCTTCGCGTGTTGAGGACGAAGTACGCCGGGCCAGTGGTATCGGCCATCGTGATTGTGGCGGTGCGGGCCGGTCATCCCAAGCGGGCGGCTCACCTGCTGAGCAGGATGGCGTCGGTGGCGCGCTCGCGTCGGGGCGGTTACGGCGGCCTGAGAGTGCGCAGGCGCTCGGAGCGCCAACTCGCCCGGCTGCTCGCCCGACGCTCCCTCGGGCGGGGCGATCTCTACTCTCCTAACGAGCTGGCGGCGCTGATCGGGTGGCCGGTAGATGCGCCGCAGGTGGCGGGGCTCAACCTCGGCACCGCGCCGGTCCTGATGCCTTCGCCGCGCATCCCGACATCGGGGCGCGTACTGGCTACCTCGACCTGGCCCGGCAGCGACCGCGTATTGGCCCAGCCGGTCGTCGGCGGTTTGTCCCACAGCCTGTATGCAGGACCGAGCGGCGTAGGCAAGTCATCGCTAATCCACAATGTCGGCGCCGGGGAAATGCTTGCCGGACGCGGTTTGCTCGTGGTCGACGGCAAGGGAGACTTGGCCAGCGATCTTCTCGGGGCTGTTCCCGAGCGGCGCCAAAAGGACATCATCGTGCTCGACCCCGGCCGGGGTGGTCCAGTACCAGGGCTGCGGATGTTCGGACGCGGTGAGTCGGCCGAGCTGACCGCCGATTTGATCCTGGGTGTCCTCGGCGACCTGTACACCGACAGCTGGGGTCCGCTCAGCGCTCGGTGGTTGCGGGCGGGGCTGGTGCTGCTCGGCGGCGACCCGGCCGCGACGCTCGCGGACTTCCCCTTCATCTTCAGCGACGACGCCTACCGCCGCCGCCTCGTCGCAAAGCTGCGCGACCCACTGGCCGAGCAAATCTGGAGTTCATTTGAGGCCATGAGCACGGCCGAGCGCGCGCACCAACTAGCCGCCCCGCTGAACAAGATCGAGGAGATCATCGGGCGCAGAACCGTCCGGGCCGTGCTGGCTCAGAGTGCCGCCGACGCCAAACTGGATATGCGGGCGGTCCTGGCCAGCGGCAAGATCGTGATCGTCTCGCTGGCACCGGGGCAGATCGGAGCACCCGCCGCCAGGCTGCTCGGTGCGCTGGTCGTCCACGAGCTCTTTCTCGCGGTCCAGGCTCGCGCTGCGCTGCCGCCGGAACGCCGTACGCCCTTCTCCATGTTTATCGACGAGCCGAAGGTGCTGGGCGACATCAGCCGCAACGTCCCGCTGGATAGCCTCTACGAGTTGGCGCGGGGCATGGGCGTGGGCATCACCCTTGGCGTGCAATCGCTCGCGCAGCTTCCCAGGGAGCTTCGTGCAGCTGTGACGACGAACGCCTCGACCCTGGTGGCTTTTAGGCAGTCTGCCGACGACAGTCGCGTCCTCTCGGCGGAGCTGCCGGGCGTTTCCAGCGAGGGCTTGCAGAACCTCGGCCGCTTTGAGGCGATCATGCGGATTGGGCTCGGGTCGGGCGACGTGGCGTCCCCGGTCAGCGGCCGGACCTTCCCGCCGCCAAAGGCGATCAGTGACCCCGAGGCGGTGCGGTGGATCTCGGCTGAGCGCTACGGCACCGACCCGGCGCGGGTTGACGCGGCACTGGCCGAGCGCCACAAGCCAGATGGCGCTAGCGCGCGCCCGGTCGGCCGGTCCCGGAGGTCGTCGTGACGAGTGCAACCTGTCCGCTCGCCGGTCCGCTCGCGTCGAGTCGCTACGCCCTAACGCCCCTTGCCCGTGGGCGCTGTCGGGCCGCAACGCCAACGACTGTCTCTGCCTCTCTCTATCTCTCCTTCTCTCCGCTCCCCGCCGTCCTCCTCACGTCCTCCTGCTCCTCCAACTCCATTGCGACATTCCTCTCGGATCGCGGAGGCGTCTCGTGAACCGGCTGAGCCAAGCACGGCTCCTGGCGCTGGCGGGCGAGCTGTCCGAGCGCGATCGCCAGATCCTCGAAACGGTGATGCGACTGCGACTGGTCAGCGGTACGCAACTCGAGCGCCTGTTCTTCGCCGCTACGCCCAACCCGGCTTCACGGGCGCGGCTGGCGCGGCGGACGCTGGCGCGACTCGTCAGCCTGCGACTGTTGGACCGGCTGGAGCGGCGGATCGGAGGCGTCCGGGCGGGTGCTGCCGGGCACGTTTACTACGCCGCCCCAGGGGGCCAGCGCCTCGCGGCCTACTGGCAGGGCGACGGCCTGCGTCGAGCGCGCAGCGGCTATGAGCCGATGGCGTCGTTCGTCCGCCACACGCTCGGTATCGCGGAGAGCTACGTGCGCCTGGTCGAGGCGGAGCGGGCCGGGTCGGTGGAGTTGCTGGATTTCCAGTCTGAGCCGACGGCGTGGCAGACCTTCACCGGACCCGGAGGCGCTCGCCTGATGCTCAAGCCCGACGCCTTCGTGTGTATCGGTGTCAGTGCCGAGGAGGAGGAGCGCGCCTATCTAGAGATCGACTGCGGCACCGAGGGGCGGGCAGCCCTCGCCCGCAAATGTCGGGCCTACCTGATGGCCTGGCAGGCGGGAGTCGGCGGGGCGGTGTTCCCTCGCGTGATCTGGATCACGACGACCGAGCGGCGGGTGGCGCTGCTCACGTCCGTCTGCGCCTCCATGCCCGCAGAGGCGTGGAAGCTGTTTGTCGTCACCACTCCCGAGCGGGCACTGGCGGTCCTGATGGGCGGCGCGTCGGAGGCGAGCCGATGACGCCGCGTAACACGATCCTTGGCGGCGACGCGCTCGCCGTCTTGGCCGGGCTCGCGCCCGAGTCGGTGGACGCGGTCGTGACCTCGCCGCCGTACTTTGGGCTGCGCTACTACGGCGAGGACCCGGACCAGCTCGGCCTCGAAGCCGACGTGTACGAGTACGTGGCGGGGCTGCGGATGGTTTGTCACGAGCTCGCGCGGGTGCTCAAACCGGTCGGCGCGCTTTGGTTGAACCTCGGCGACTCCTATTCCCGCTCAAAGACGTGGGGGGCACCACCGAAAAGCCTGCTGCTCGCTCCTGAGCGGTTGCTGCTGGCGCTCGCCGGCGACGGGTGGATCGTGCGCAATCGGCTGGTTTGGCACAAGCTCAATCCGATGCCGGACGCGGCTCGGGACCGACTCGCAGTCACGCATGAGGACGTCTTTCTGCTGACCAGGCGGCCGCATTACTTCTTTGACCTTGACGCGATCCGCGTCGCTCACACGAGCTCGCCGAGCAAATTGAACGCGCCGACGCGACCCCGAGTGCCGCGTGGTCCTCGCGGCGGCGGTCACAGCGGCATGAGCCGGCTGTTGGCCGAGGGTCGGGTCGGACACGCCAACGGACGCAACCCGGGCAGCGTGTGGTCGCTCGCCACCAGTTCCTATCGAGGGGCGCACTTCGCCACCTTCCCTGAGCGGTTGGTAGAGCGACCGATCCTTGCCACCTGTCCCGAACGGATTTGCGAGCGCTGCGGGCGGCCGTGGCAAGCCGACTACCGGCGCTCCGACGGCGAGCTCGTCCGCGAGCACTACCGACCGGCCTGCGGCTGTGCCGCGAGCTTCACGCCCGGCCTTGTCCTCGATCCGTTCTTCGGCAGCGGCACCGTTGGAGCCGTTGCCCGGCGCTTGCGCCGTGACTGGCTCGGGATCGAACTGAACCGGGACTATCACCGGCTGGCATGGCAACGCTTGGCAGGCGCATGAGCGCGGGGCGTGGATGGCTGAACGCCCGGCGGAAGGGACGCACTTTCTTCTGCCGGGCGCCACAGCCATCCACAACGCCAGGAGGTCACAATATGGCGACGAAGGCCCAAGAGGTCTACGAGAAGGTGAACGCGCTGATGGAGGGCGGCATGAGCCGTCCGGATGCGTTCAAGAAGCTGGCCGCCGAGTATGGCCAGCCGGTGGGCTCGCTGAGAGGAACCTATTACGCCTTCTCTCGGGGAGCCACCGGCAACGGCAAGTCCCGGCCGCGCAGGCGGGAAACCACAGCCGATGACGCGCTGGCCGACGCTCGGGCTGCCTTGGAACGCTCGATCGACGCAATCGACCGAGAGGTCGAGACTGCCAAGAGCCGCGCCGAGGAGGCCAAGGCCGAGTACGAGGACATGAAAGCCAGTGCGAGTGACCGCAAGAAGGCCATCGCGGCCAAGCTCAAGGCGCTGGAGTCCTAGATCGGATGCGCCGCAACGGGTGGCCTGGATCACGCTGATTCAGGCCACCCACACTTACACCTCGCAGCCAGATAAAAGGTAAAATTAGCGACGAGAAAAGTGTTTACAAGGTTTCCAAACTAAGAGATAATCAAAGTGGTAACAGAGGAACCACGCATGATAAAGGAACAGGCCAACCGGATTGGCCGGATGATCGCCACCGCGAGGCGCAACAAAGGCTGGTCGCTGCGGCAACTCAGCAACGAGACCGGGATTTCACACACCTGGCTGCTGAAACTCGAACACGGCGAGTACGTGACCCCGGCTCCCGACCGACTGATTCGCGTGGCCGATGCCCTCGGTGTCGATCCCGAACGGATCGAGCGGGTGGTCAAGGGCCAGATGTCCGACAGCCTGCCCAGCGTCCGTACCTACTTCCGTGCGAAGTACGACCTGACCGCGACCGAGATTGACGCCCTCGAACGCGCGGTCGAGGACATCCAACGAAAGCATGAAAGGAGGGACGCCGCATGACAGCGACCATCAGCAAGACGCAGACACAAACCGGGCTGCTTGAGCGGCTGCGCGAGCTAGTGCCGCGCCGGGGACTATCCCCCGCTGAGGCCCGGCAGGTTGCCGAGCGCCAGGCCGCGATCCTGCTCAGCAGCGGGGGCATCGAGGGACCGAGCGTGCCCGACGCGCTCATCACCAATCTCTCGTTCGTGACGGTGACGCACCGGCCGGGCTTTCCGACCTCCGGCATGGCTACGCAAACCGACTCCGGTTGGGTGATCGTGCTGCGCGCCGAGGAAGCCAAGGTGCGCCAGCGCTTCTCGATGATCCATGAGTTCAAGCACGTTCTCGATGATCCGTTCATCGAGTGGATGTACCCGACCAAGCGCGACCAAAGCCCCGAGGATCGCGCCGAGCGCATCTGCGACTACTTCGCCGCTTGCGTGCTGATGCCGAAGATGTGGGTCAAGCGCGATTGGGCCGCTGGCGGCATCCAAGACCTCGCCCGGTTGGCCCGCCGCTACCGCGTCTCCCAGGTGGCGATGGCCGTGCGCCTCTCGGAGCTACGCTTGCTGCCACCTGCGCCCCGCTGCGCCGGAACTTCCAGGATCGGAGACGGACGATGAGCAGCTTGATTGAGCCGCAGGCCGAGCATCCGCTTGACGTTCCCCGCGCACGCGCCGCGCTCTATCTGCGCGTCAGCTCGCCCGGCCAGGTTCGCACCGACTATGACCCCGAGGGGCTGTCGCTTCCAGCGCAACGCACCGCTTGCGAGCGCAAGGTGGGCGCGATCGGTGCCGAGGTTGCACGCGAGTACGTCGAGCCCGGCATTTCCGGTGGCGAACTGGTCAAGCGCAAGGCGTTTCGCCAGATGATCGAGGACATCCGCGAGCTGCGTGACATCGACTACGTCGTCGTGTGGTCAGTCAGTCGGTGGGCGCGCAACCAGGAGGATCACTGGACGGCCCGAGGACTCATCAACCGCGCGGGAGCCAAGCTGATCTCCGTCAAGGAGCCGATTGGCGAGGACACTTCCCACGGCGTGATGCTTGAGGGCGTCATGGCGGCGGTAGCGGCTTCTCGGCGGATCGAGATATCCGAGGATGTCAGTCGAGGCATCCGCCGCAAGATCGAAGTCGGCGGCACGCACAGTCGCGCCTCGATCGGCTATCTCAACGTGCGCGAGCCCTTGCCTCAAGGAGGCGAGGTACGCACGGTCGTCGTCGACCAAGAGCGCGCCGATATTATCCGCTGGGGCTGGGAGACCTACGCCACCGGCCTCTACTCGATTGCTGACCTCACGAAGCTGCTGGAGGTCCGAGGCTTGCGCAGCCGGCCGACGCCGCGCTACGTCGCCAAACCCCTCAGCCAGTCGCAAGTCCACGCCATGCTCTCCAACCGCTACTACTTGGGCGAGGTGAAGTACCGCGGCAAGTACTACCCCGGCCGGCACGACGCGATCATTAGCGAGGAGCTATTCGAGAAGGTGCAGGCGATCCTTGCCGCTCACAAGCTCGCCGGGGAGCGCGACCGCAAGCATTCGCATTACCTGAAGGGCAGCCTCTACTGCGGTAGCTGCGGGCGACGCCTGACCTACTCGCGCAACACCGGACGCGGCGGCACCTACGAATACTTCATTTGTTCGGCCAATCAGCGCCATGAGTGCTCGCAGCGCGCCCAGCGTGTCGATGCTGTCGAGGCCGAGGTCGAGCGGCACTACAGCACCATCGCGATCACCGATGCCGACCGCGAGCGTATCCAGGTGGCGATCGAGCAGAAGCTCGCTGCGATGACCGAGGTAAGCGCCCACGAGCTTGAGCGTTGTAACGGGTTGTTGGCGGACCTCAAATCTCAGGAGCGCAAGCTCATGGCGAAGGACTATCGCGATGAGATATCCGCCGAGCTGTTCAGTGAGGAGTCCTTGCGCATCAAGCGCGAACGTGCCGACGCGACGGCCATCGTCAACCGCCTCAGCGTCCATCACGATCAACTCCAGAGCACGCTCGGACTAGCGCTGACGATCCTCAGCCAAGACATCCAAGACCTCTACCTGCGGGCCACGACGACGCAGCGCCGGTTCATCAACCAGGCGATCTTCGAGACGATTTGGGTCTCCCACGAGAGCGAGGTCGAGCGCTCGCAGCTCAAGGCGCCGTTCGACGAGATTCGCATCATCGGCGAAGCCACACGCATCGTCAATGAGGCTGCCGCTCGGCGAGAAGCCGAGCCGGTTGGGGCTGGCCTGGAGGCCGAAAACGGGAAAGCTCCTGAGCCAGAGGAGGCATCAGGAGCTTTGGCCCTTAGTTCGATTAGTACATCTATGGTGGAGCTAGTCGGGCTCGAACCGACGACCTTCGCGCTGCCAGCGCGACGCTCTCCCAGCTGAGCTATAGCCCCAGGACGCTAAATCCTAGCGGCCACCTCACTCCGGCGGAATGAACTCCGGCACGTCGAGGTCTTCGTCGGGCTCGTCCAGCCCGCGGCGGCTACTCGTCGGCCCGACGCCAGTCCCCGGGCCCGCCTGGTCCAGGCGGGCCGTCATGCTCCCGTGCGCCAGGCGCACGTCGCGCAGCAGGCGCTCCGCGTTGTTGCGCAGCGAGACCGACAGCTCGCGCAGGTTGCGTGAGAGCTCCGTTCCCTCGCGCAGGACCTCGCGGGCGACCGTGTGCGACTCGCCGACGATCTCGCGCGCGTCCTCGCGTGCCTTCGCGCGGACGGCTTGCGCCTGCTCATGCGCCTGCGCGCGCAGCTTCTCCAGGTCCTCGCCGCCGCTTGCGCGCGCGCGCTCGGCCTCGCTCTGGCCCTCGGCCAGCAGCTCGCCAGCCTGCGCGCGCGCCTCTTCCACGATCCGCTCCGCCTCCGCCCGCGCGCCCGCAAGTGTCGCGCCCGTTTGGTCACGGGCTCCCGAGCGCTCCAGCTCGACTTCCGCGCGCGCATTCGCCCGGCCCTGCTCGGCCTCGTCCTGTGCGGCTGCCCGCAGCTGCACGGCCTCAACCTGTGCCTCTGTTCTCACGCGCTCCGCCTCCGCGTGGATCGCGCCGACCGCCGCCACCGCGTCGTTGCGCGCCGCCTCCGCCTGCGTGCGTGCCTCGCGCAGCAGCTCCTCCGATTCTTCCTCCGCCGCTCGCACGCGGTTGGCCGCCGCGCGGTCCGCCTCCGCGATCCGTTCTCTCGCGCGCGCCTCAGCCTGCTCGCGCAGCTCCGCCGCTGTGCGTTCGGCCGCCTCGACGATCCTCGCCACGCGTGCCGGTGCCGAGTCGAGCGCGCCGTGCTCCGCGTCGTGTCCGTCCGATCCCGACGCAGTCGGCTCCATCGCCCCATGGTAAACCGCCCGGCCTGTGGGGCGGCGAGCCAAACGGCAGAGCGGGCTCGTGGCAGAAATTGTTGGATATCTGTCCTTGCGGACAAGCGTGCCTTGGGCGATGATCGCTGCATCGTCGCGTCCAGCTCAACCCGTCAGATCGTCCTCCTCCTGTTCCCTGGCGTGCAGAGTCTCGACGTCTCCGGCCCCGTCGAGGTCTTCTCCGGCGCCCAGCGTCTGCTCGACGCCGACGTCAACGCTGCGCGCGCTGCCGCTGGCGGGGCCGACTTCGGCTCGGGTACTGGTCCCCGTCCTACTGTGCACTACGAGATCCGCACGCTCAGCGCCGACGGCGCTCCCGTGCGCACCTCGAGCGGCCTCACGCTCGTCCCCGACGGCACGCTCGAGCAGGCGCCGCACGCGATCGACACGCTGATCGTCCCCGGCGGCGACGGCACGCGCGCCGCCGTGCACGACGACGCCTTGCTCGCCTGGATCGCCGACGCCTCGGAGCGCGCCCGGCGCACCGCGTCGGTCTGTACCGGCGCCTTCCTGCTCGCCGCCGCCGGCCTGCTCGATGGCCGTCGCGCCACCACCCACTGGGCCTCTGCCGAGGCGCTCGCGCGTCGCCACCCCAACGTGACCGTCGAACCCGACCCGATCTTCCTGCGCGACGGCTCCGTGTGGACCTCTGCCGGCGTGACCGCCGGCATGGACCTCGCGCTGGCCCTCGTCGAGGACGACCACGACAGCGAGCTCGCACTGACCGTCGCGCGTCATCTCGTGCTGTTCCTCCGCCGGCCCGGCAACCAGTCGCAGTTCAGTGCCACGCTCGCCTCCCAGCAGCCCGAGCGCGAACCGCTGCGCGAGGTCCAGCGCAGCGTCGTCGAGCACGTCGCCGGCGATCACTCCGTCGAGGCCATGGCCGAGCGCGCGCACATGAGCCCGCGCCACTTCGCCCGCGCCTTCCGCGCCGAGACCGGCATCACCCCGGCCCGCTACGTCGAGCGCGTGCGACTCGAGGCTGCGCGCAGGCTGCTCGAGGACAGCGCCGAGCCGATCGCCGCTGTCGCCGGGACCTGCGGCTTCGGCACCGCCGAGACGATGCGGCGCGCGTTCCTGCGCGCGCTCGAGGTCGGGCCGGCTGAGTATCGCCGCCGCTTCCAGGCAGGCGGCGTTCGCTCCGCCGACGCCGGACGGCGCCGCCCGCGTGGCAGTCATCAATCGATCATCAAAAAAAGGGAGCCGAGCAGATGAACACTGCGATCCTGCTGTACGACGGGTTCACCGCACTCGATGCCGTCGGTCCGTACGAGGTGCTCAGCCGCCTACCCGGTGCGCGCGCCACTTTCGTCGCCGCCGAGGCCGGCCCTGTGCGCACCGACAACCGCATGCTCACCGTGACCGCCGAGTGCTCGCTCGACGAGCTTCCCGCCCCCGAGATCGTGCTCATCCCCGGTGGTCCCGGTGAGGTCGCCGCCCGCGCCGGCGGACCAGCACTCGATTGGCTGCGCGCCGCACACGAGACCAGCACATGGACGACTTCCGTCTGTACCGGCTCGCTGATCCTCGCCGCCGCCGGCCTGCTCGACGGCAAGCGCGCCACCGGCCACTGGCTCGCCATGGACAAGCTGCGCGAGCTCGGCGCCGATGCCGCGTCCGAGCGCTTCGTGTTCGACGGCAAGATCGCCACCGCCGCCGGTGTCTCCGCCGGCATCGACATGGCGCTTGCCCTCGCCGCGAAGATCGCCGGAGACGACGTCGCCCAGGCGATCCAGCTCGGCATCGAGTACGACCCGCAGCCTCCGTTCGACGCCGGCTCGCCGCAGAAGGCGCCGCAGGAGATCGTCGCGCTGCTGCGTGGCAACAGCCGCTTCGTCGTCGGCGAGGAGGCGCTTGCTCCGGCCTCCTGAGTCCTAGCTCGAACTGGGCGGCCTCCCAAGTCGCGCATTGGCTGTTGACGCCGCCGCCGCCGACTGATCGAATCGGCCAAACAACCCAGAGGAGACGTGCGTATGGCCGTGCTGGTAACGCTTCAGATCGAGGGCGACCCCGCTCGCATCGAGCAGGCACTGAACAGCGACCCGGAGCGGCTCAAAGCCGTCGCCGAGCGCGCCAAGGGAAAAGGCGCTCTGCATCACCGCTTCTACGGCAATGCCGACGGCAGCGGCGCGATCGTCGTCGACGAATGGGAGACCGCCGAGGGCTTTCAGCAGTTCTTCGGCGAAAGCCAGGAGATCGGCGCGATGATGGCCGAGGGGGGCGTTACGAGTGAGCCCAAAGCCGACTTCTGGCACGCGCTCGACACGCCTGACGCGTTCTGAGCGACGCCCCGCGCTTCGCGCCGGTTGCAGCGTCCACGAGGGTGGGCTGAATCGAAGCGGGCGGCCACGGCAGTTGCGCCGAGGCCGCCCGCTAATCTGCGACCTCCGATGGCTGAGCGCATGTCCGAGCACATATACGACCCCCACGAGATCGAGCCCCGCTGGCAGCGCCTGTGGGCCGACGAGCGCACGTGGGAGGTCTCAAACGAACACGACGCCGGCGGGCGGGATGGCAACGCCTACGTGCTCGAGATGCTGCCCTACCCGAGCGGCGAGCCGCACATCGGCCACCTCAAGTGCTACTCGCTCGGCGACGCCATCGCCCACTTCCACCGCCGCCTCGGCCGGCGCGTGCTGCACCCGATGGGCTACGACGCCTTCGGCCTGCCCGCCGAGAACCACGCGATCAAGACCGGCGAGCACCCGCGCGACTCCACGGCCGCATCGATCGCCTCCTTCCAGCGCCAGTTCCGCTCGTGGGGGATCTCGATCGACTGGTCGCGCGAGCTCGCCACGCACGAACCGAGCTACTACCGCTGGACGCAGTGGATCTTCCTCGAGCTGTTCCGCGCCGGGCTGGCCTACCGCAAGGAGGCCGCCGTCAAGTGGTGCCCGCACGACCAGACCGTGCTCGCCAACGAGCAGGTCGACGTCGACGGGCGCTGCGAGCGCTGCGGGCACCTCGTCGAAGTGCGCCAGCTCGAGCAGTGGTTCCTGCGCATCACCGACTACGCCGAGCGGCTGCTCGGCGACCTCGACGACGATCGAGTGGCCCGAGCACGTCAAGACGATGCAGCGCAACTGGATCGGGCGCTCCGAGGGCGCCGAGGTCACCTTCCGCTGCGAGCAGCTCGGCATCGACTACCCCGTCTTCACCACGCGACCCGACACGCTGTTCGGCGCGACCTTCTTCGTGATGGCGCCCGAGCACCCCGACGTGCTGCGGCTCGTCGAAGGGCACCGAGCACGAGCAGGAGGTGCACGAGTACGTCAACCGACGCCCTGAACGAGACCAACGAGGAGCGCGGCAACGCCGAGAAGCCGAAGACCGGCGTCGCGCTCGGGCGCACCGTCACCAACCCCGTCAACGGCGAGCAGATCCCGATGTACGTCGCCGACTACGTGCTGATGGAGTACGGCACCGGCGCGATCATGGCCGTGCCCGCGCACGACGAGCGCGACCATGCCTTCGCCAAGGCCTTCGACCTGCCGATCCGGCGCGTGATCGAGCCCGCCGGCGGCAGCGACGCGGCCGAGAACGACGAGCTGCCCTACGCCGGCGACGGCGTGCTCGTCAACTGCGGCGCCGAGTTCGACGGCATGCCCAACCGCGAGGCGCTCGCCGCGATCGTGCGCTGGCTCGACCGCGAGGGCAAGGGCCACGCCTCGGTCAACTACCGGCTGCGCGACTGGCTGATCTCGCGCCAGCGCTACTGGGGCTGCCCGATCCCGATCGTCTACTGCCCGAGCTGCGGCATCGTGCCCGTGCCCGAGGAGCAGCTGCCGGTCGAGCTGCCCGACATCGAGGACTACACGCCCAAGGGCCGCTCGCCGCTGGCCGCCGCCGAGGACTGGGTCAACACGACCTGCCCCGCAGTGCGGTGGGCCGGCCAAGCGCGAGACCGACACGATGGACACCTTCGTCGACTCCTCCTGGTACTTCCTGCGCTACTGCGACGCCGCACAACGACGCCGCCGCCTGGGACCCCGAGGCGCTGCGCGAGTGGATGCCCGTCGACCAGTACATCGGCGGCGTCGAGCACGCGATCCTGCACCTGATGTACGCGCGCTTCTTCATGCAAGGCGCTCGCCGACCTCGGCCACCTCGACTTCCAGGAGCCCTTCCAGGCGCTGTTCACGCAGGGCATGGTCACCAAGGACGGCGCCAAGATGAGCAAGTCGCGCGGCAACGTCGTCTCGCCCGCCTCGATCGTCGAGCGCGTCGGCGCCGACACGGCGCGCTGCTACATCCTGTTCGTCGGCCCGCCCGACCAGGACGCCGACTGGTCCGACGCGGGCGTCGAGGGCGTGCACCGCTTCCTCGGCCGGCTGTGGCGGCTCGCAGCCGAGACCGCCGAGCGCACGAACACGACGAGCGAAGACTTCGACGTCTCGCCGAGCATGCAGGGCGATGACCTCGCTCTGCTGCGCAAGACCCACTGGGCGATCGACAAGGTCAGCGGCGACCTGCGCCGCTTCGCCTTCAACACCGCGATCGCCGCCGTGATGGAGCTGCTCAACGACTGCTCGCGCCTGCGCGACTCCGTCGAAGCCGAGACGCTGCGCTTCGCGCTCGCCACCGCCGCGTCGCTGCTGTTCCCGTTCGCTCCGCACGTCTGCGCCGACGTCTACGAGCGGCTGACCGGCGCGCGCGTGTGGGAGGCCGCCTGGCCGCACGCCGAGGAGGCGCTGCTCGAGTGCGACTCCTACGAGCTCGTCTGCCAGGTCAACGGCAAGCTGCGCGACCGCGTGCAGGCCGGCGCGAACGCCGACTCCCGACGAGCTCAAGGAGCTGTGCCAGCGTCGCCCCCAACGTGCAGGCGCACCTCGACGGCAAGGAGATCGTCAAGGAGATCGTCGTGCCGGGCAAGCTCGTCAACCTGGTCGTGCGCTGATGGCCGAGCTGAAGCCCGCTTACCTGATCCACGGCGACGACCACGGTGCGGTGGCGGAGCGTCGCGCCGGGCTGCGTGCACTGGCCGAAGCAACCGGTTCCGAAGCGGCGCGTCGAGCTGCTCGAGGGCGATAGCGCTACGCCGGCTGGGGCGGCGGGCGCGCTGTCGGCGATGACGCTCGCTGTCGGTCGCCGCGTGATCGTCGTCGAAGGCGTCGAGCGCTGGCGCCAGGCCGACGTCGAGAAAGAGCTCACGCCGTCGATGGCTGACGATGCCGCCCGAGACGACGCTCGCGCTGTTCGCCCGCGAGGAGGCTCGCGCGAAGGCCCCCGATGCGCTGCACGACGGCCGTCAAGCGGGCCGGCGGTCAGGTCGTCGCGCAGATGACCGTCAAGCCGTGGGAGCTGCCCAAGTGGGCGCGCGAGCAGGCAGGTCGCCTGGGCATCGAGCTCGACTCGGCCGCCGCCAAGGCGCTCGTGGCGCAGGTCGGCGAGCGCCAGCAGCGTCTGTTGCGCGAGCTCGAGAAGCTGGCGCTCGAAGACGCCGACGGCTCGGCGCAGAGTGCGGGCTCGGCGGTCGGGGACCAGGGAGGGGATCCGAGCGGGAGCCAGGCCAGGACGGTCACGGTTGAGGACATCGAGCGCCGCGCGGCGCACTCGGCCGAGTGGCGCGCCTTCGCGCTGGCCGACGCGCTCGTCGGCGCCGACGCGCGCGAGGCGACGCTCTCCTACCTGCGCCTGCGCGAGCAGGGCGAGCGCCTGTCGGGACTGATCTACCTGATGTCCTCGCGCCTGCGCGAGGCGCTGGCCGTCGCGCTGCGCCTGCAGGCCGGCGAGTCCGAGGCGGACGTCAAGCGCGGGCTGCGCATGCCGGCCGGTGCGGCCAGCGCTTCGTCGCCGACGTCGCGCGCAGCGATCCGGCCCGGCTGCGCGCAGCGCTCGGCGCGTTGGCCGACCTCGAGCTCGACTCGCGCGGCGGCGCGATGATCGCGTCCGACCGCGACCCGCTCGCGGCGCTCGACGAGGACACGCTCGCGCTGCGGGCGATCACGCAGATCACGGCCTGAGCTTCGCCGCCTGAGCGTTGGGAGTTACTCGGTGGAGGAGCCGGCGCGAAGTCGCGCGGCCCGGGACTTCT
Organism: uncultured Solirubrobacteraceae bacterium; assembly: GCA_963704495.1. Lineage (GTDB taxonomy): Bacteria > Actinomycetota > Thermoleophilia > Solirubrobacterales > Solirubrobacteraceae > Palsa-744. Next base: position 1,536,768 of record OY969911.1, read on the forward strand.
TGCGCGCGCCGGTGTTGCGGTGCAGCGCGCCGCGCTTGACGGCCTTGTCGATCGTGCTGACGAGCTCGCGGTGCGTCGTGTCGGCAGCAGCGTCGTCGCCGTCTTCGACGAGCGACTCGAGGCGGCGGAAGTAGCGTCTTGATCGCCGAGGTGTAGCGGCGGTTCTCGAGACGCTCGCGCTCGGAGCGCAGGATGCGCTTCTTCTGTGAGTGGATGTTGGCCATGGAAAAGACCGCGAGGCCCGGAAATCGAACTGCTCGGGCGCGCCGCGGAGCGCCGTACTATAGCGGCCTTGTCTGAGTCCGGAGAAGCCGCGGCGGAGCAACCGGCCGTCCCGGCGCCGCCGGGTGGCGGCGGCGTCGCCCGCAACACGGCGATCTTCTCGATCGCCACCGGCATCTCGCGCGTGGTCGGGCTGCTGCGCGAAATCGTCGCGGCGAGCTTCTTCGGCACGAAGGGGCCTGCGTCGGCGTTCACGCTCGCCTTCCAGGTGCCCAACCTGGTCGCCAACCTGTTCGCCAACGCGGCGCTGTCGGCGGCGTTCGTGCCGGTGTTCACCGAACTGCTGCAGAAGGGGCGCAAGCAGAGAGGCGTTCCGCCTCGCCTCGACGCTGTTCTGGATCATGCTGATCGTCCTCGGCGCGGTCACGGCATTCTTCATCCTCGCGGCCGGCGTGATCATGCCGCTGTTCACCGGCGACGCGTTCAACGGGCCGCTGAACTCGCTCACGGCGTCGCTCTCGCAGGTCCTGTTCCCGGTCGTCCTGCTGCTCGGCCTGACGGGCTGCTCGTCGCGGTCCTGCAGTCCTACGACCACTTCACGATCCCGGCGATCTCGCCGGCGGTGTGGAACGTCGTGATCCTGGTCCTGCTGGTGTCCTGCGCCCGCACTTCCAAGGCGGCTACGAAGAAGGCAACCAGCTGCACGCTTACGCGATCGCGATTCTCGTCGCGACGTTCGTGCAACTGCTGCTGGCGGGGGCCGCGCTCGGGCGCATCGACTTCCGCCTGCAGATGCACATCGACTGGCACGACCCGCGCATCAAGCAGGTCTTCACGCTGATGCTGCCGGTGACGATCGGCCTCGGCATCGTCAACCTCGACCAGCTGATCAACTCGGCGTTCGGCACGCTGGTCTCCGATCAGGCGCCGCGCGCGATCGACAACGCCTTTCGTGTCTACATGCTGCCGCAGGGGCTGTTCAGCGTGGCCGTCGCGACCGTGCTGTTCCCCACGCTCAGCCGCATGGCGGCCAGCCGCGACGTCACGGCGATGCGCCGCGCGGTCGGCATCGGCATGCGCCAGATCAACCTGCTGCTGATCCCGGCGGCGGCGTTCATGATCGTGCTGCCCAACCCGATCGTGAGGCTGCTGTTCCAGCGCGGAGAGTTCACCGCGCACTCCACGCACATCGTCTCCGTGGCCCTGTTCTGGTTTGCCTTCAGCCTGCCCTTCGGCGGGCTGAACCTGCTGCTGACGCGCACGTTCTTCGCCGTGCAGCGGCCGTGGATCCCGACGCGCCTGGCGGCGATGAACATCGTCGTGGACGTCGTCGTCAGCATCGCGCTGTACAAACCACTCGGCATCGCCGGCCTGATCATCGGCACGGTCGCGGCCAACGCGGTGATGACCTTCCTGCAGGCGCAGCGCCTGCGCGTGGGGCTCAACGGTCGTCTGGAAGGTGGGCAGACGACGATGATCACGGCGCGCATCGTCGTCGCCTCGGCGCTGCTGGCGGGCGTCTCCTGGGTCGTCTGGCGGCTGCTCGACGACCTGCTCGGCACGTCGTTGATCGCACAGATCGTCAGCGTCGGCGGCGCCGGGCTGGCGGGGCTGTTCGTGTACGTGCGCGCGGTGCTCGCTATGCGCGTGCCCGAGGCACATCAGGTGCACCGGCTGATCGTCAACCAGCTCGGGCGCAGGCCGGAAAGCGCGTAGCGGACGAGCAGAGGCCGGATGGGCCGAAGCCCACCCGACGTACTCCCGAACAGAGATCGCCGCTTACTACATACGTCCCAGGACTGTGTGTTTCGCCTGGGCGGCTTAACACTCCCGACACCTGGACAGGCCGCCGGCCCGAGGGCCGGCGCGTAGCCGCGGTTGGACCTGCGAGGCCCGTAGTCGAGTTGGCGATCCGCCGGAGATACAAGGCTACCCTGTAGCGGCCCATGGACCAAGCCCACATCCGCAACTTCTCGATCATCGCGCACATCGACCACGGCAAGTCGACGCTGGCGGATCGCATCCTCGAGCTGACGCACACGGTGGCGGCGCGCGAGATGCGGGCGCAACTGCTCGACTCGATGGACCTGGAGCGCGAGCGCGGGATCACGATCAAGGCGCAGGCGGTGCGCGTGTTCTACACGGCGCGTGACGGCGAGACCTACCAACTGCACCTGATCGATACGCCGGGCCACGTGGACTTCACATACGAGGTGTCGCGCTCGCTGGCGGCGTGCGAGGGCGCACTGCTGGTGGTCGATGCGGCGCAGGGCGTCGAGGCGCAGACGGTGGCGAACACCTATCTGGCGGTGGAATCGGGCCTGGAGCTGATCCCGTGCCTGAACAAGATCGACCTGCCGGGAGCCGAGCCGGAGCGCGTGGCGGGCGAAGTGAGCGACCTGATCGGCGAGTCGACGGAGGGCATCCTGAAGATCAGCGGCAAGACGGGGGAGGGCGTGGCGGAGGTGTTGGAGGAGTTGATCGCGCGTGTGCCACCGCCGTCAGGCGACCCACAGGCGCCACCGCGAGCGCTGATCTTCGACTCGGAGTTCGACCAGTATCGCGGCGTGATCGCCTACATCAGGGTCGTCGACGGCGTGTTCAAGAAGGGCGAGGCGATCCGCGCGATGGCGACGGGGACGGAGGCGGACATCGACGACATCGGCGTGTTCAGCCCGCAGATGATGCCGACGGACCAGCTGGCGGCGGGCGAGGTGGGCTACCTGATCACGGGCCTGAAGGACGTCACGCTGCTGCGTGTGGGAGACACGCTCACGACGCGCACGCGGACCTCGGGGCCGGGAAGCCGCGCGGCGGGCGGCGAAGCGACGGAGGCGCTGCCGGGCTATCGCGAGGTCAAGCCGATGGTCTTCTGCGGCCTGTTCCCGATCGACTCGGACGACTACCCGGACCTGCGCGATGCGCTGGAGAAGCTGGTGCTCAACGATGCGGCGCTGTCGTGGGAGCCGGAGACCTCGGACGCGCTCGGGTTCGGCTTCCGCTGTGGCTTTCTGGGCCTCCTGCACATGGACATCGTGCGCGAGCGCCTGGAGCGCGAGTACGACCTGGAGCTGTTGGCGACGATGCCCTCGGTGGAGTTCGACGTGACACTGACGAACGGCGAAGAGCTCGAGGTGCACAACCCGTCGGACATGCCGGACCCGGGCACGATCGAGGAGATCCGCGAGCCGTTCATCCAGGCGTCGATTATCGCGCCGAAAGAGTTCGTGGGCGCGGTGATGGAGCTGTGCCAGGAACGCCGCGGGGTGCACTCGGGAATGCACTACCTCTCGCCGGAGCGGGTGCAGATGAACTACGAGCTGCCGCTGGCGGAAATCGTGCTGGACTTCTTCGACCAGCTGAAGTCGCGCACGCGCGGCTACGCCTCGCTGGACTATGAGCTGAGCGGGATGAAGCCGTCTGACCTGGTCAAGCTCGACGTGCTGCTGGCGGGCGACACGGTGGACGCGCTGTCGATGGTGGTGCACCGCGACAAGGCTTACGAGATGGGGCGCACGTTGACGGAGAAGCTGCGCAAGCGGATCCCGCGCCAGCAGTACGACGTGCCGATCCAGGCGGCGATCGGGGCGCATGTGATCGCGCGCGAGACGGTCAAAGCGTTCCGCAAGGACGTGATCTCGGGCTGCTACGGCGGCGACATCACGCGCAAGAAAAAGCTGCTGGCCAAACAGAAGGAGGGCAAGAAGCGGATGAAGCAGGTGGGGCGCGTGGAGGTGCCGCAGGAGGCTTTCCTCGCGGTGCTCGAGCTCGGCGACGACGGGGGCTAGTGGCGCGTGGCGGAGCGGGCCGCACCGGCGGGCGGGCCTGCCGGCGCCCCTCAGGGTGTGCCGTTCAGGGTGCTGTTCGTGTGCCTGGGCAACATCTGCCGCTCGCCGACGGCGGAGGGGACGATGCGCGCGTTCGTGCGCGAGGCCGGCTTGGAGGATCAGATCGAGCTCGACTCGGCGGGCACGGGAGGCTGGCACGTGGGCAGTCCGCCGGATGAGCGGGCGACGGCCGCGGCGGCCGGCCGGGGCATCGCGCTGATGGGCGCGGCCAGGCGTGTGAGCGCTGCCGATTTTGATGATTTCAATCTGATGATCGCAATGGATTCAGCGAATCTGAGCGATCTCAGAGCCCTGGCGAGCGACGATCGACACCGCGCGAAGGCACGGCTGCTGCGCGAGTTCGACCAGGGCAGCGCGGAGACGGGTGACTTGGACGTGCCGGACCCGTACTACGGCTCGGGCGACGGCTTCGAGCGCGTGCTGGACATGGTCGAGGCCTCCTGCCGGGGGCTGCTCGCGCAGATCCAGGCAGGCGAGCTTCGGTGACGCTGCCGCCGCGCGTGCGCGAGGCGCGACTGCTCGGCGGCGGCAACATCAACGAAGCCTTCCGCGTCGTGCTGGCGAGCAGGGAGGAGGCGTTCGTGAAGACGCGCGGCGACGTGGCGCCGGGCGAGTACGCGGCGGAGGCGGCGGGCTTAGAGTGGCTGGCCGAGTCGGGTGCGCTACGCGTGCCGCGGGTGCTCGAGCGGGACGAGCGCTACCTGGCGCTCGAGTGGGTCGAGCCGGGGCGACTGGTGGCGGCGGGCGAGGAGGAGCTGGGGCGTGGCCTGGCGGCGCTGCACGGGGCGGGCGCACCGGGCTTCGGCTCGTTCGCGGTATCGGTTGGCCACGCGGAGACGGACGCGGCGGATGAGGGCGAGACGGTTGACGGGACGGCTGCAGGCGACGAGCACGCGTGGCTCGGCTCGTTGCGGTTGCCGAACGCGCCGATGGGTGACTGGCGCTCGTTCTACGCCGAGCGTCGCCTGCTCCCGCTGGCGCGGCTCGCGCGCCAGCGCGGTGCGCTCAGCGCCGCGGGGGCGCGGACGGTCGAGCGCGTGTGCGGGCGGATCGGCGAGCTGGCCGGACCGGCGGAGCCACCGGCGCGACTGCACGGCGACCTGTGGTCGGGCAATGTGCTGGCCGACGCCGAGGGGCACCCGTGGCTGATCGACCCGTCGGCATACGGCGGGCACCGCGAGGTCGACCTGGCGATGCTCGCGCTGTTCGGCTCGTCGGCGCGCACGATCGCGGCGTATGAGGAGGTGACGCCGCTGGCCGACGGGTGGCGTGAGCGCGTCGGCCTCTATCAACTGCTGCCGCTGCTCGTGCACGCGGCATTGTTCGGTGGCTCCTACGTGCAGGCAACCGAACGGATGGCCGCGCGCTACGCCGGCTGAGGCCCGGACGTTCACGGCGGCACTGGGTCGATCGTCGCTCGTGTGTCTGCGCCGCGTCGTCGCGTCGTCCCGTCGTGCCGCGTCGTCCCCGTCGTGCGGCGTCGTCCCCGTGCAGTGCCGTCCCGTCGTGCAGCTTCGTCCCGTCGTGCGGCTTCGTCCCCTTCGCGCACGCACAGTCGGAGCAGGGGATGTGCGCTCAGAGACGCTGGCGAGCAGACGCAGGCTGTACCTGCTGGCGCGGGTGGTCGTGGCGCGCCACTACCGCCGGCCGCTCACGCTGGGCGTGGTGGCGGGTGCCGTGTCGAGCTCGCCGCGCCAGCTCCAGCGAGCGTATGCCCAGTTTGGCGAGACGAGCTTCCGCGAGGACCTGCTGGCGCGGCGCATGTCGGTCGCGGCGCAACTGCTGGCCGAGCAGCCGGCGATCCCGGTGCGCAACGTGGCGCGGCTGGTCGGCTACCGTCAGGCGCCGCACTTCGCGCGCGTCTTTCGTCGGCGCTTCGGCATGCCGCCGGCGCGCTTTCGCGCGCACGCGCGGGCGCACCGCGCGCATCAGGCGAAGGTGCGGGCAGGCTCCTCGGTGGGGTCGGGCACGACGCTCTCGGCGCGGGCGAGCGAGAGGCGCATCAGCGTGCCGCCGCCGGGCGCGCGCTCGGCGCTCACGCGCCCGCCCTGCTGGTCGGCGACCTGTCGCACGATCGCGAGCCCGAGCCCGGAGCCGGGCCGTCCGCGCGCCTCGGCGCCGCGGTAGAAGCGGTCGAACACGTGCGGCAGGTCGGCGTCGGCGATGCCCAGGCCGTGGTCGCGTACGGTCAGCTCCTCGCCGCGAAGCGTGATCTCGATGGGCTCGCCGGGCGGGCTGTACTTGACGGCGTTGTCGATCAGGTTGGTGATCGCGCGCTGCAGGCGCGCGGGCACGCCGGGCACGATCATCGGCGCGAGGGCCAGCTCGAAGCGTGTCGCGGCGGCGTGCCGGTGCGTGCGCTCGACGACCTCGCGCACGAGCTGGTCGAGGCGGATCTCCTCGGCTGCCGCATGGGGCTCCTCGCCGCGCGCGAGTTCGATCAGGTCGTTCATCAAGAGCGTCAGCTCCTCGATCTGCTCGACGACGTCGCTCAAGAGCCGCCGGCGCTCGGCGAGCTCCATCTGCTCGGCCTGCTGCAGGATCTCGATGTTCGTGCGCAGGCTCGTGATCGGCGTGCGCAGCTCGTGCGAGGCGTCGGCGACGAGCTGGCGTTGCGCGTGCACGGAGGCGTCGAGCGCGTCGATCGAGCCCTCTAGGGCGTCGAGCATCGCGTTGAAGCTGCGCGCGAGGCGGCCGATCTCGTCCTGGCCGGTCGATGTGATCCGCCCGCTCAGGTCGCGCGTGAGCGTGACGTGCTCGGTGGCCTGCGTGAGTCGCTTGAGCGGCAGCACGGCGGCCCCGGCGACGAGTCTCCCGAGCACGGCGGCGATCGCGATCCCGGCGAGGTCGAGCAGCGCGAGGATCAGCCGCAGGCGGCTGAGCAGGCTGTCGACTTCGGTCAGCGGCTGGGCGAGCTCGATCGCGCGGCCCGAGCCGAACGGCTCGGCGAGCACGCGCAGGTGCAGGCCGTTGAGGCGGGCGTCGCGGTAGAAGGGCTTGCCGCCGTGCTTGGCCAGCGCGAGCGTGGCCGAGTCGATCGGCAGCGAGACGTTGCGGGCGGAGCGCACGACGATCGTCCCGGCCGAGTTGATCACCTGCTGGTAGCCGCGCACCTGGTCGGGGCCGGGGGGCAGCTTGCCGAACAGGTTGCGCGCGGCCGGGCCGTAGCGCGGCAGGCTCGCGCCTTCGCCTTCTGCGCCGGTCCCGTTCGTCCCGCTTTCGCCAGCGGCCTTGCCGCCTTCGACGGAGTCCTTGTCGGAGCCGGACAGGCCGTTGAGGTCGAGCCCGAGTCGTTCGCTCTCGCGTTTGGCGGCGGACGTGCTGACGTCGCCCGGTTTGAGATAGCGCTCGAGCCGGCCCGCGGTGTGCGCGCGGTTGGCGAGCTGCTCGTCGACCTGGCTGTGCAGCTGGTTGGAGGTGAGGATGTAGGTGAGCAGCGAGGCGAGCACGACGGCGACCGTCACGGCCGCGGCCGAGGCCAGCGCGATGCGGCGGCGGAAGCTCATGCGAAGACCTTCGCGACGCTCACTCGGGCCCCTTCAGCACGTAGCCGACGCCGCGCACGGTGTGCAACAGGCGCGGCTCATCGCCGACCTCGGTCTTGCGGCGCAGGTAGCCCATGTAGACGCCGAGCGAGTTGGAGGTGGCGCCGAAGTCATAGCCCCACACGTGCTCGAAGATCGCCGAGCGCGTGAGCACCTGGCGCGGGTGGCGCATGAACATCTCGAGCAGCAGGAACTCGGTGCGCGTGAGCTGCAGCGTGCGCTCGCCGCGCCGCGCCTCGTGGGCGAGGCGGTCGAGGCGCAGGTCCTCGAAGCTCAGCGTGCCCTCCTGCTCGTCGTCCTCGCCCGAGCGGCGCAACAGCGCGCGCACGCGGGCGAGCAGCTCGCGCAGCGCGAACGGCTTGACGAGGTAGTCGTCGGCGCCGGCGTCGAGGCCGGCGACGCGGTCGTCGACTTGCTCGCGCGCGGTCAGCATCAGCACGGGCGTGCGGTCGCCGCCGTCGCGCAGGCGGCGGCAGACCTCGAGGCCGTTGACGTAGGGCATCGCGATGTCGAGGATCACGGCGTCGTAGGCGGCGCCGGCCAACTGCTCGAGCGCGTCGCGGCCGTCGATCGCCTGCGCCACCTCGTAGCGCTCGAGCGACAGCGCGCGCGATAGCGCGCTCTGCACGGCAGGCTCGTCGTCGACGACCAGTATGCGCGCTTGTTCGGGCATGTCGCCTGTCCTTGAGGCTACCGTGAAGGGTGTGCAGGATCGCCCGGCGACGCAGATCGATGAGCTGGAGCAGAGCGGCGCCGAAGTGATGAAGGTGCAGTCGCGCACGCTGCGCACGAGCATCGCCAGCCTGGCGATCTTCTTCGCCATCGAGGCGGCGCTGCTGCTGGCCGTGCCCGACCTGCGCTCGGCGCTGGAGAAGCTCGGGCACGCGGACCCATCGCTGATCGGCGCGGCGGTCGTGCTCGAGCTGCTCTCGTGCGTCGGCTACGCGGTGCTGTTCGGGCTCGTCTTCGGCATGCTCGACCGGCGGCTGACCTCGCGCCTGTCGCTGTCGGAGCTGGCGGTCAACTCGGTCGTGTCGGTCAGCGGGCTGGCCGGGATCGCGCTCGGCGCGTGGGTGCTGCGCAGCAAGGGCGTCTCGGTCGATCGCATCGCGCGGCGCTCGGTGCTGATCTTCGTGCTGACGAGCGCCGTCAACGTCGGCGCGGTCGTCGTGATCGGCGTGCCGATGTGGCTCGGGCTGCTGGGAGGCTCCCAGCGCGCCGTGCTCACGCTGCTGCCGGCGGCGGTCGCGCTCGGGCTGATCATCGGCACACTGGCGCTCGCGGCGTGGGCGCGGCGGGCGGCTCCTCGCGTGGCGGGCGGGCGGGGCGAGGTCGCGCTGAAGGCGATCGGCGACGGTGTGGCCGACGCGCTTCAGTTGATCCGCGCGCACGACCGGCGCCTGCTCGGCGCCGTCGCCTACTGGCTGCTCGACAACGTCGCGCTGTTCGCCTGCATCGGCGCGTTCGGCGAAGCGCCGTCGTTCTGGGTTGTCGCGATGGCCTACCTGGTCGGCATGCTCGCCAACTCGATCCCGATCCCGGCGGGGATGCTCGCCGTGGAAGGCAGCCTCGTCGGCATGCTGCTGCTGTTCGGCGTGCGCCCGGCCTCGCACGTGGTCGTCGCGGTCGTGATCTACCGCGCGATCTCGCTGTGGATCCCGGCGGCGATCGGCTCGCTCGCGTTCCTCAGCCTGCGCCGCGAGATCGGCAAGCCGCTCGCGCCGGAGCCGGGCGTGTCGGGCTAGGCGAAGGCGCCGTGCCGGTGGGCTGCGTGCCGTTCACAGCAGCCGGTCGGCGAAGGCGAGCGCGGCGCTCGCTTTCTGGCAGGCGTGGTTGGGCAGGTGTTCCATCACGAGCTTGACCTGGGCGCTCTGGGCGCCGGAGAGCTCGGGGCAGTAGATCGGCGCCGGCAAATCGCCGTGGGCCGAGCCGGGGCCGTTCAGCGGCAGCAGCGCCTGGGCTGCGGTGTAGGCGTGGGCGAAGGTGTCGGAGAACAGGTCGATCGCGACGCGCCCGGAATAGAGCTCGATCGAGCGCCCGCCGTCGTAGACGGTCGCCGGCACGCCGCGCACGACGATGTTGCGCTGCTTGCCGAGCGTGGTGTTGGAGTGCAGGCGGTAGATCACGGTCGTGACCTGCAACGGCAGCACGCAGCTGCCGCCGCCGAGGATGCCTTTCCTATGCACGCAGTCGCCGTAGTAGACGCTGTCGCCGACGCGGTCGATGTAGCCCTTCTGGCCGTCGGCCGCGGCGAGCGCGCTGCCGCGGAAGCTGCGCCCGACCCAGTACACGCGGAAGTAGGGGAAGGTCTCGGCTTCGGCGAGCTCTGTGGCGGTGATCGGCGCCGGGTGGCCCGTGCCGCAGCCGCTCGCCATCGCGGCGGCGAGCAGCGCCGCGATCAGGGCGATCGCGTGCAGGCTGCGACGAGTGCGTTTCGCGCGGGTCATGGCCGTCATTATCTCGGTGTGGCGAAGAGCTCCACAGCTACTTCGGGCCCGCTCACCGGTTCTGATGAGTACACGTCCGCCGCAACTGGGGCGGGTAGGCCGGGGTCCGGTGGGGTAGCACACCGGACCCCGGTTGATCTTCGCAGCCAGGGGCTGCGCGCGGCGCCGCTCGGCCTGCTTTGCGCCGCCGCCTCGCTGCTGCTGTGGCTGCTCGTGGCGCCGCGCACGCCGGACCTCGCGGCGGCGGCGTACCGCCTGGACCTGTTCAAGCACCTCGGCTTCGCCGTCTACGACGAGCACTGGTACGGCGGGCACGAGCTGCCCGGCTACAGCGTGCTGTTCCCGCCGCTGGCGTGGCTGCTCGGGCTGCGCGCGGTGGGCGCGCTGTCGGTGCTCGTCTCGACGCTCTGCTTCGAACGGATCGCCGTCGCCGTGTACGGGCGCTCAGCGCGATGGGCGTCGGTGCCGTTCGCGCTGGCCGCCGTCGGCGACGTGTGGATCGGGCGCCTGGCCTTCGCGCTCGGCTTGTCGTTCGCGCTCGCCGCTGTGCTCGCGCTGGCAGGGGAAGGGGAGGCCCGTTGGCGCACGCCGGCGGCCGTCCTGCTCGCGGCGATGAGCGCCGCGGCGAGCCCTGTGGCCGGTGCGCTGCTCGCGCTGGCCGCGCTCAGCGAGTCCCTGTGGCGGGGCTCGCCGCGCGCGCTGCTCGTGCTCGGCCTGCCGGCGCTCGTCGTCGTGCTGGCGCTCAGCGGGCTGTTCCCCGAGGGCGGCTCCGAGCCTTATCCGACCGTCTCGTTCCTCGCGACCGTGGCCGTGATCGCCGCCTTCGCCGTCGCGTTGCCGCGCGGGCAGGGGCGACTGCGGCTCGCCGCCGGCGTCTACCTGCTGGCGTGCGTCGTCTTCCTGCTCGTCTCGACGCCGATGGGCAGCAACGTCGAGCGCTATGGCGTGCTGCTCGCCGGGCCGCTGTTGATCTGCGCCGTGGCCGCCAGTCGCAGCGCGCGGCGCGAGGCCGGCGCCGGCGGATCGACGGCCGGCGCAGAACGCAGAGGCCTCGACTCCTCGCTCGTGCTGCCTGCGCTCGCGTTCGCCGTGTGGGCCGTGTGGGCCGGCTGGGGCCCGGTGCGCGAGACGCTCGCCGTCGCCGGCAGCCCGGCCACGAACGGCGCCTACTACGCGCCCGTCGAGCGCTTCCTCGACGCACACGCGCGTGGGCCCGTGCGCCTGGAGGTACCGCTCACGCGCACGCATTGGGAGACCGCCGAGCTCGCGCCGCGCGTGTCGCTCGCGCGGGGCTGGGAGAAGCAGCTCGACGAGCGCTACAACGGCGTGCTGCTCTCGCCCGGGCTGAACGCGGCGAGCTACGAGCGCTGGCTGCACCAGCAGGCCGTCTCCTACGTGGCGCTGCCCGCCGTGCAGCTCGATCCGTCGAGCGCGCGCGAGGGCAAGTTGATCCGCGCCGGGCTGCCCTACCTGCGCCTCGTCTACTCCAGCCACCACTGGCACATCTACGCCGTCCGCGGGCCGACGCCGCTCGTCTCTGGCCCCGGGCGCGTGACGTCGCTCGGGCACGACTCGCTCTCGCTGCAGGTCGACGCGCCGGGCAGCCTGCTCGTGCGCGTGCGCTACACGTCCTACTGGACCGTCACGAGTGGTGCCGGCTGCGTGCAGCGTGGCGCCGGTGGCTGGACGCGCGTCGATGCCGCGCGGCGCGGGCCTTTGCGGCTGCGTGCGAGCTTTTCGCTTGGGCGTGCTTTCGGGAGTGGGCGTTCTTGCCGGTCGGGGTAGCGGGCGCCGGCTGTGGGTGGCGCGGGGCGAAGGCGTACAGGCCGGTCAATCCCGTCAAATAAATATTCTTGCCGTCCGAGATCACGGGGTCGAAGGACCCGGTGTTCAGCTCGAAGGACACCCTTCCCGTCGAGATGCCGAGGCCGTACGTGCGGTGCGTACCGAGGTCCGCGAAGTAGACCGTGCGCCCGACGATCGTCGGCGAGCCCGAGATCTTGCCGTGCGCGTTGTACTCCCACGAGACGTGGCCCGTGCGCGCGTTGAGCGCGCGGAAGGTGCCGTCGTAGGAGCCGATGTAGACCGTCGGGCCGAGGCCCGGGGCGGTCGTGACGGCCGGCGAGGAGTAGACGTAGGCGCCCGTCTGCACCGCCCAGTCGAGCTTGCCCGTGCCCGCGTCGTATGCGTACACGCGCCCGTCCGTGTTGCCTAGGTAGATGCGCCCGTAGTCGGCCGCCGGCGTCGAGTAGAACGTGCCGCTGCCGAGCAGCGCGCCTTCGGAGCCGCTGATCCAGATGCGACGGCCCGTGCGCTCGCCGATCGCCTGCACGTGGCCCGAGTAGTCGCCGAAGTAGAGGATCCCTTTGCTCAGCGTCGGGCTCGCCTTGACCGCGCCTCCCGCCCGGTAGCTCCAGATCAGGTTGCCCGTGAGCGCGTTCAGCGCGTACACCCTGCCGCTTTGCGAGCCGAAGATCACCTTGCCGTGGTCGACCATCGGCGAGGACTCGCTCGCGCTCGGCAGGTTGCGATACCACTCGACCGTGCCGTCCGAGGCGTCGAGCGCCCAGATCCGCCCGCTGCCGCCGCCCGGGCGCTTGAGCACCGTCGCGTAGACGAGCTTGCCCGAGATCGCCGGCGTCGAGGCCGACAGTAGGCCGAGGCTGCGCGTCCAGATCGTGTGGCCCGTCGTCTTGTTCGTCGCCCTGATCACGCCGTTGTCGCCGAGCTGGAAGATCCGTTCGCCGCCGATCACCGGCGGGAACTCGAGCAGCGTGTGCGCGTTGTTGACCCACACGCGCTCGAACGGGGGGTGCAGGCTCGCCGGCGCCGGGAAGAAACGCGTGTGTTCCTTCGTGTAGCCGTACAACGGCCACGAGAAGTTGTCCGCCTTCGGCGGCAGCTTCGGCGCCGGCTCCGGGATGAAGCGCGCCTGCGGGTGGTAGATGTTGCCCGTGCGGCTTTTCGCGTACAGGTAGCCGCCGAGCGCGATTGCGCCGAGCAGCACGACGACGCCGCCCGCCGCGCCCAGGCGCGCGCGTTTGCTGCGCGGGATCAGTCGCCTGAGGCGGTCCTTCATGCCGGCCGTAGCCGCCTCAGGCGGCTAGCTTGCGGGAGGAGCTCGAGTGACGCGAGGGGCTGGACGGGACCGGCGATGCCGTAGAGGCTTGCACGGCGGACGTCTCCCGGCGCAGCTCGCGGCGAGAGCGGGCGATCGAGCGGCTCTGTCTGACGGTGCGTCGTGCGGGGACGCGGGCCGCCGCGCGACCAGTGGCATGGCCCAGCAGGCGGGCCGCCGTCAGCGCAATCAGCCAGACGAGCGCGGCCGCCAGGGGCGGGAGCGTGAGACCCGAGACGAGCGCGAGCACGTCGTGACTGCCGTTCAGCGACCAGTTCCACAGCAGGTAGTCGCCGATCGTGAGTCCGGAGACGATGGCCAGAGGCCTGTGGGACACGACAACACCCTAACCCGATGGGGAGACGGATTGTCTGGCGGTGGGCTGTCAGGGGCCTGCTGTGCGGGGCCGGCTGGACCTATGATCGAGCGCTGTGGGTGCCGAGTCGTCGATCTTCGCTGCTGGGATGTTGCGCGGGCAGAGCGCGCTCGTGACCGGCGGGGGGACCGGGTTGGGGAAGGCCACAGCGCTCGAGCTTGCTCGATGTGGGGCGAGCGTGACCATCGCTGGGCGGCGGGAGGACGTGCTGGCGGAGGCTGCCGCTGAGATCGATGGGCTGGTGGGGGCTGATCGTGGAAGTGGGGGAGAGGATGGTGGCGAGGGAATCGATGCGGGGCGTGCAGTCGCGGTTCGTACGGTCGTCGGCGATATTCGCGAGCCCGGCGACGCGCGGGCGATGGTCGGGGCCGTGCTCGAGCGCGACCGGCGGCTCGACCTGCTCGTCAACAACGCCGGCGGGCAATTCTTCAGCCCCGCCGAGCTGATCGCTTCGAAGGGGTGGCGGGCTGTGTGGCGGCTGAACGTGCAGGGGATGCTGAACATGGCCGAAGCCGCTTACGAGCTGGCGTTCGCGGGGGAGAGGTCGGATGCGGGAGTGGGTGCCGGGGCCGGCGGCTCGCGCGGGGGACGGATCGTCAACGTGACGCTCTCGCCACACCATGGGATGCCGGGGATGGCGCACTCGGGGGCTGCGCGGGCGACGGTCGAGGCGCTTACTCGCGAAATGGCCGAGCGCTGGGCCGGGGCGGGGGTGACCGTTTCGACGATCGCCGTCGGTACGTTCGATACCGAGGTGATGGTCAAGTACCCGGCTGCCGTGCGCGCCGGGATGCCTCGGTCGGTTCCCGTGCAGCGGCTGGGGACGCCGGGGGAGCATGCTTGGTTGGTGGCGCTGCTGGCGTCGCCGCTGGGGGGTGCGTTCAGCGGGGCGACTGTGACGCTCGACGGGGCTCGGGACAACTGGTTCGGGCCTTGGCCACCGCCGGGGTTGGTGGACGAGGCGGGGGAGGTGCCGGTGGAGGAGCGGAAAGTGGCGGAGCCGCGCTAGGAGGCAGCGCGGGTAACATCACTCCTCACGTGCGGGCGAAGTGTTTTGGTTGCACGGAAGCCTTCCAAGCTTCAAGAGCCGGTTCAATTCCGGTCGCCCGCTTGTAGGCGTTGGTAGCGCTCGGCCCGGATTTTTGGGCTAAGGGCCTATCCCTGTAGAAGGGGTTCGGGGTGTCCCGGCGAACTCTGACTTCGATCTGTTGATCGGACATAGGGGGTCGCGTGATGGGTTTGGTCGACCGTGACGATGGCTGGCGTATGCCGGACTGGTTGTGGGAGCGGATTGAGCCTTTGCTACCGCCCCCGCCTGAGCATCCGTTGGGAACTCACCGGCGTGGTCTTCCCAAGCGTGAGGTGATGGACGCGATCTTGCTCGTGCTGCGCACTGGCATGCAGTGGAACGCGCTCGACGCTACCGGGGTTTGCAACTCCTCCACTGCGCATCGGCGCTTTCAGGAGTGGGAGCGGGCGGGCGTCTTCCACGAGATCTGGCGCCAGGGTCTGCTCGACTATGAGAAGGAGATCGGGATCGACTGGTCTTGGTTGGCGGCCGACGGTGCGATGAGCAAGGCACCGCTCGGTGGGGCGAGGACCGGCCCCAATCCCACTGATAGAGCCAAGGGGGGGCGAAGCGCTCGCTCCTGGTCGAGGCGCGTGGGGTCCCGATCGGGCTCGCTCACGACGGCGCGAACCGCAACGATCACAAGCTGCTGAAGGCGACGCTCGACTCGATCCCGATCGAGCGACCGGAACCGACCGAGGCCGACCCCCAGCGCCTCTGCCTGGACAAGGGCTATGACTTTCCCGTCGTCCGCGACCTGCTCGAAGACCGCGAATTCACACCGCACATCCGCACTCGTGGCGAGGAGATCGATCTCAAGCAGCGCAACCCCGAGTGGCGAGCGCGGCGGTGGGTCGTCGAGGCATGTCACTCATGGCTCAACCGCAACCGAGCGATCCTGATCCGCTGGTCAAAGAAGGACGAGAACCACCTTGCCCTACTTCAACTCGCCAGCGGCATGATCGCCCTCAAGCGCGCACACGCCGCGCGAGCAGCTATCGCCCTACAGGGATAGGCCCTAAGGCACGAACGAACCCCGCTCGAATTGCTGTTCGGCGACGATGGCAGTTCGCGCAGACCACCTCGCATCGCTCGATCTCGTCGAGTACTGACTGCCATTTGTGACCGCGGATGCCCACGGAGATGCTGAAGTTCTTTTGCCCGACGTGGTCGAACTCGAGCACGAGAGGGTCGGCCTCTCCGCAGTCGACGCACGGCCGCTCGCGGAAGAACTCGATGAGGTAGGCCGTGCGCTCGGCGATCAATGCGCGCTTTCGACGCGATGCATTGGCGACGTAACGCTCGCGGTGGGCCGCATAATGCTCTTGTTTGTATGCAGCCCGACACGGGCGGCAGTAGTTGTCGCGCTGGCCCTTTGCCTTCCGATGCCAAGCGAACTCGTCCACAGCCTTTGACTGGAGGCAACGTCCGCATCGTCTGGTGGCGTTGGATCGGATCGGCATCGAACATATGTTCCCATGCATGTCGGACGGTAGAGTTCGATCGATTGGACGTAGAATCGATCGACCACGGGGAGTGGCGCAGTCTGGTAGCGCACCCGGCTGGGGGCCGGGCGGTCGCAGGTTCAAATCCTGTCTCCCCGATAGAAATGCTGGTGGATGCTGGGAGGGGCTGGGGGCGGCCTGAGAGGTCGGGATTTGGCTCTGCAAGTGGGATCGCGGGCTCATCTTGCCGGAACGGCGGTAGTCGAGTTATGCCGCCTTCTGCGTGATCCGCCCACGAACCGCCCACGTGACAAGGTCTTGACCGCCCACGGCCAGCAAGCCCAGGCGGTGGCGCTCGCTAGTAGACGCGTCCGTAAGTTCGGCACGTAACGATCGACCGCCTTTCCGACCGGTGGGCTCGCCACCATTCGTGTGTGGCAAAGGTCGGGCGCAACGAGCCCTGTCCCTGCGGCTCGGGCCGCAAGGCGAAGCGCTGCTGCGGGGTCGAGCGTGGGCCCTCGCGGGAGAGCCTCGCGCGTGCCTTCCTCTCCCACGCCGCGCGAGATAGGGCGAAGTTGATCTCTTCGCTCTCCGCCGATGAGCTCGAGGCGCTCCTCGACGATCTCTGGGAGCTGCCTTGTGTCGATCTCTCGCTGCAGGTTCAGCTGCCGAAGCTCCTCGGCCCCGAGCTGAACCGCCTCGCCGAGGCGGTGGCGCAGGAGGACCCGGACTCGCGGGTGCTCGAGGCCGCGACCGAGAAGATCGACACCGCGCCCGAGCGCGAGCGCCTTGCGCGAGCCGTGATCGCAAAGGCCGATGTCGCAGCGATCGATCGCCGGCTCGCCGCCGCGGCGCTGCTCGATCTGGCGAGCGGCTCGCGCATCCTCATGAGAGCCGCCCTGCTGGAGGCGATCGCCGTGAAGGTCGGCGCCGCCCGCACACCCGCCGGAGTGCTGCTCGCGGCGTAGCTCAAGCGGCACGTGTGAGCGGCTCGCGCGCCTTGACCCTCTCGATCACTCGCTCCATGTCGGCGCGGGTGAATGTCCACTGGAAGGGGCGGGCGACCTGCGCGTAGTGAGCCTGGAAGGCGAGCAGCCGCTCCGACAGCTGCACCAGGGAGGCGACGTCGTTGGGGGTGAGCGCCTTGCGCTGCACGATCGAGAAGTAGAGCTCGATCTGGTTCAGCCAGGAGGCGTGGATCGGCAGGTGAATCAGCCGCAGTTGCTTCCAGCGGCCCTCCAGGCGCTCGATCGAAGCGCGCCCGGCGTGGGAGGAGCCGTTGTCGACGATCCAGAACACGCGCTTGGCCGAGGCGTAGGGCTCGCTGCTCATCACTTCCTCCACGAGAGCTCCGAACGGCTCGATCCCGGTCTTCTGCTCGACGCGGCCGAAGATCTTGGCGTGGTGGACGTCCCAGGCCGCCAGGTATGCGAGGGTGCCGCCGCGGCGGTACTCGAACTCGCAGCGCGCCGGGCGTCCCGGCCCCGGTGGCGTCGTGGGGTGGCGGCGTCCGAGCGCCTGCAGCTGGGACTTCTCATCGGCGCAGATCACGTACTCGTCGGGGCGCAGGCGCCCGCCTTGAAAGCGGCGCTCATAGAGGTCGAGCACCCGCGATGCCTTGGCCAGGAAGTCGGGGTCGCGGCGGAAGATCCAGGAGCGCACCTGCCAGGGGCGGATCGCATCTTCGTGAAGCCAGCGCCAGATCGTCGAGGCCGAGGCCTCGGTCAGGCCGCGCTCGATCACCAGGCGGTGCAGCTCAGTGCGACTGAAGCGCGAGAGCGGCAGACCGTGGATGGCGGGCAGCTCGCAGGCGATCGCCTTGACCTCGGCGACCTGCTCCGGGGGGAAAACGGCGCGGGCGTCCCGCGCGCGGTCTGTCCCTCAGCCCCTCCAGGCGTTCGCTATGGAAGCGCCTTCGCCAGCGACCGACGATCCCGGACGATGTGTCCAGGCGGGCGGCGATGTCCACATCGCTTTCACCGGCAGCCGAGTAGAGGATGATCTTCGCGCGCTGCACCTCCCGCCAGGGGAGCTTCTCGGCGCGGGCGATCCGCTGAAGCTCTTCACGCTCCTGCTCGCTCAGCTCGATCTGGTGGCGGGCCGGGCGTGCCATCGCTTCAAGGTTCAGCGTCCGGCTGTGAATTCCTGCGCGGGATTCCGGTCAGTACTTATGGATAGGTCTACTAGCTCGCTGTTCTTGAGGCCGTTGCGCTGCTTGTAGTTGTCAGCCCCAAAGATGTAGGTCGGGTCTCGGTCAACCTCGTCGAGCAGTTCGCGAACGTCCGGTGCCAGCTCGATCATGTCATAGCGGTGCTAGCGGCCGTTGCGGTCGCTCCAGTACAGCGTCCAGAGGCCGACCTTCCGTTGTATAGCGGAGGCGTGCTGCGCCTCTGCTGGTCCACGCGGGACCGTAATCGTCCCGCCAGGGTGTGCGCCGTTCGACGATGGTCACCGCGCCTCGGGTGAGGACAAGCTCGCTTCGGACCTGATGCAGGGCGTGAGGAGGAACGCGCTGCTCGCAGTAGTGACGGACGGCGGCGACATCGAGCCCAGGGAGCACGCGGACGATCGTAGCCGGCACGATCGGCGCCGGGTCGCATCGTCGACATCGCCGCACGCTGCGTCCTGTCAGTCGAGGCTGCGCCGCCGCAGGGCGGTTCCTGTGTTGCGTGGTTCGGCCGCCGAGTCGGTGCTGAATTGGTCCCTCTGGGGCGTTCACTCAAGGGTTTGGTTCCTGCCCGAGGACACAGCAATCACACAGCGCTCGCTGTGGCGCGCGAGGCGCCATTGACCGACCCTGCGCGCGAGGCGCTTCTTTCGCTGCCGGTCGAGGGCGAGTTCTGCTTCGCGCCGATCCGTGGAGAGCATTGGACCGCCTCGGCACGCGCCTACCACTGGAAGGCGGTCAGGGCTGCCGCCGGATGGGAGGGGAGCCTGTATTTGGCGACCCGGCACTTCGCCGGCTCGTACATGGTCAACGTGCTTGATCTGCCCTCGGAGGATGTGGCGATCGCGCTCGGACATACTGATGGCGGCGAGCTTGTCCGTCGGCTCTATGGGCACCGCGACCACGACCGGGCGCTCGATCGAGTCGCCGCTGCCTACGAGCGGACGGCGAGCTTCACGCAGATGCAACTCGGCGTCGACGTTGGAATAACGTCGCAAGACGCAGGTAGGGTTCCGCGATGACGCGATCGAGCGCCATGCGACACAGCGTCATCTACGACCCCGACGCGGTCGTGGAGCTGCTTGCGATGAAGTCCAAGGAGGAGCACCGCGCGCTGCTTAACGCCGTGCGGAAGCTGGGCGAACTCGGTGAGCAGCTCGGCCCGCCGCACATGAAGCCACTGAAGGGGGATCGCGCCGCCACGCTACGCGAGCTGCGTCCGAGGCAGGGGCAAAGCGATTGGCGGGCGATCTATCGCCGAGCTGGCGACTTCTACGCGATCCTCGCCATCGACCGGCACAAGAGCTTCGCGAGCCTGATTGAGCGCGCCCAGGCTCGTGCTGAGCGTTACGATCGGCCATTGAGTTCCGATAAGCCATGACCTATCATGCAGTCATGACCGAGATTCCAAGCCACTGGCCAAAGGGCATCAAGACCGCCGACGAGGTGCTCGCCGCCGCGCTTGACGCCGACCCGGAGTTCGCCGCCGAGTGGGAGCGCCTGGCGCTCGCACGCATGGTCGCTACACGGCTGATCGCCTACCGGACAGATCATGGGCTGTCACAGCGGGAACTCGCTGGTCGACTGGGCGTGAGTCAGCCTCGCGTCGTTGAGCTAGAGGCCGGTGAGAAGAACCCACAAATCGAGACGCTGTTCAAGATCACGGCTGCCACCGGCCTTGAGTTCGCGATCGACATCGCTCCCGTCGGTCAAGAACCGAAGCTCGTTCGCAAGGCGGTTACGGACACGCAGGCGCACGTCTACGCAGGTGCGTCGCTGCTGGTCGCCGCAGGCTGAATCGGTCGACGGCACCCGCAGCACCACACATCCGGTCGTCGCGCGATCCTGCTTGCTGCGATGGAGCCGACTACCGCAAAGAACGGTGGTCTCGCCGCTTACCGCGTGCCAGCGATCGCGCGGCGAGTGTGGCGGCATATCCGCTTGATCGAGGCTCGCGCGTTCGACGCGTGGAACCGCCGGGTCGAATGCCGAGTGTCGCTAGCGATCGGGAGCGCGCTGCTTGTCTGTGGCGCGGGGATGGCCACGGTGCACGTTCACGTCCGTCACGACTTCTACGACGTAGTGGCTCAGATGCTGCCGGTTCTGATGCTCCTGGGCGCCGTCAATGGTCGCTACCTCCGAGACCTAGATGCGAGGGAGACGTTCGATCGGTTTCTTCTCCGAGGTTTCTGGGTCGGCGGTCTGGTCGGAGAGGTCGCCGCGCTCGTCGTTCTAGCGCGCGGACACGATTCGATACTTCTTCGCGGTTCCGTGATCTACGGCCTCTTCCTCTGCGGGATCATTGCCAACGTGTATGCGCTGCACGGCCCGGCTCGTGCTCATCCTCGTGCTTCCGAGGCATCCGCTGGTAGTGCTGAAAGCCGCGTTACTGACAGCTCGTAGCCGGCGCCCGCCCACGAAACCGCCCACGCCCGGCCAGATCGCTCGCAAACACGGGCCCCCAACCCCTGTCTCCCCGATAAGTTCAACGTCCGGGAACAGCCGGGAACACGCGGGAAGACCCGCGAAAACACTGGGGCCCGTGGTCGGCTGTTCTCGCCTGTTCTTGGCTGTGCCCGGCATGCGGGGCCGCAATAGGACCGCAGGGAGCACGCTGCGGTCCCCCTGGCGAGGGGCGCACGGGCCCCAAGCCCGCCAGCCTGAAACAAGGCGCTGGCCGTCGTGTCGAGTCCCCACGCGACATTGAGGGTCGAGGAGTCGCGCTGGCGCGAGGTGACAGGCGTCTGCTCCCTGTTGCCGGCCGGACTCGATCACGGGTGCGCCGTGAAGACGTGGGAGACGGCTCCGCCGCTAAAGGCGGTCGTGCTCACGGGCTCGATGGCGAGGGGTGCCGTGAACAGCCGCTCGCCCGCACCGAGGACGACCGGGTGGACGACGAGGCGGAACTCGTCGATCAGCCCGGCCTCGACGAGCGATCGAGCGAACCGGACGCCACCCTGCGCGAGCAGGTATCCGCCTGAGCGCTCCTGCTTCAGACGCGCGACGGCTTCGGCCAGGTCTCCGGTCGCGATCGTTGTCTCGCCCCAGTCGGCGGACGTGAGCGAGTTCGAGAACACCACCTTGGGGATCTGGTTCATCGGTGCCGCGAACGGGCCGGATGCGCCGGGCCAGAAGCCCGCCCAGCGCGCATAGGTCGTGGCGCCCACAAGGTGCGCGCCGGCGTTGCTCACGGTGTCGAGGACCCACGCGGCGCCGTCGGGAGAGCGTCCCGCGGCCTCCCAGCCGGAGCTTCCTTCTGCCGGTGCGACGTATCCGTCGAGCGAGACGGACATCTTCAGGATCAGTGAGGTCATGCGCTGCTTCCTTTCCGGGATAGATGACATACCGCTATGGACTCCGCTGACTTCGGAAAGTGATCGTTAGCGAGCGCGACGGCGAGGGGCCGTCGGATCAGAACCTTTGACGCCGACCCGAGCGCGCGCGATATCTTCGCCGCGTCGCAGAGCGCCGCAACGCTCAAGTCCAGGCCGGCGGCGAGCTTGACGATCGTGTCGAGAGGCACGTTGAACTCGCGCGCTCGATAGCGCCGGAGCTGGACCCGCACTCGCGCCTTCGACTCTGTGGGCCATTGTTCGCGGGCCATCTACGGCCGCAGGATTGGGTGTCGATCCCGCCCCCGCTACCTCAGAAAAGGCCAGTCCAGCTTCCGGGCCTTTCGCTGTGTCAGCTCTATGAGACGGGGCGTTGTCCCGAGCAGAGCACACGCATCCAGCCGATCCGGCCGTCGAGCTCGGAGATGTACGCCTGCTGCTCGACGAGAAATCGGCCTTTGGCGTTGCTGACGCTGAACCGATACCCGACCCGCTGTCGATCAGCGAAGCTGTCGCTCTCAAGCGCCTCAAGCCCTTCGATCTCGTCGGTCTCCTTGAACCATTTGCTGAAGATGATCGCGAGAGCGTCGCCGGGACTGGCCGCCTCCCAGCTCCGGCTTGGCGTCAGTGCTCGGAAGTCGATTGCAGGGTGCATCAGATCGAGCAGGCGCTGCGAGTCCTTCCTGACAAGCGCCCGCGCAAAGTCGCATCCCAGCGTCGTGGGGTCGTCCATCGCGCCATTGTCGCTCATCTGCCGTTCACCGGCTGACGTTGCCGTCGATCAGGTCGTACACGTTGGCAGGAGGCGCTGCCATACGAATGCCGCTGGCTCGGCCCGTGGAGCTAGTGCGCATGAAGGCGAGCACCCGCTTGCTATCGACCTCTTCCACGCCGCCAAGCTCGATCCGGCAATCGGGTGCGGCTTCCTCGATGTCCGTAAAGAACGTCCGATGCCGTCGATTCCTTAGTACACCCCTCCAAGGGCGGCCATCGGCGTCTCCAACTTGACGCTCTCGACGCAGCAGGAGAGGTAGCCCTCGATGTCCCTCGCGTTGATCGCTGCGATCGCGCGCTCGACCAACCTCACGTTCTCCTGCGACATCGCCTACCTCCGTTCCTCGGCGAGGCGTTCTGCGACGGCGCGGCACTCGTCGATGTCGGGGTAGTTCCAGACGCGTACAGCCTTGCCGTCCACCCAGACCGCACAGGTTCCGTAGCGCAACTGGACGGTTCCATCGCTCCCCATCGGACGGCCCTGCTGGAGGACAACACAGAAGGTCACTCCGTTGCCGAGGTCGTGGATCTCCTCTGGCTTGATCCGGTAGTCCTCATACGCACCCATCCAGTCCTCATAGAAGCCGCGTATTGCTGCCAGACCCTCAAACGCGCCCATCCCCATCGGCGACATGTCCCACACGGGATCGGGACCCAAGAAGCTCAACGTCCGCTCAAGGTCGCCACTGGTGCCGGCCTCAAGCCAGTCGCGCGAGAGTTGAACCAAGTCATAAGGAGTCGTGGACTCGTCGGACATCGTGCGGGGAGTATCCCGCAGACCCTGCTAGGTCGGCAGGCGCGGGGGCGCCCGCAATCACTGGCTCTGCTCGCCGGTACACCCCGACCGTTTTCCGCGAGAAAAGCGAGTTCGTGAAGCGCGCGGTTTACGCCCTCGTGCGATCGCGCGCCCGAGCAGGTGCTCTGAGATAGGCGTGAAGGCGCTTGAGAAGGCGCCAAGCGACCTGCGCGAGCTTTGTCGGCATCTGGCGCGCGTCCCTGCGAGCGATGCAGAATCAAGGCACCTGGAACCCGCTCTGCGACCGATCCTGGACATGTACGTCTTCGCGCTGGCGGGGGTCGAGCAAGCGCGGCTCGACGGGCGATCCAGGGTCTGGATTGGTACGCCAGACGCGCCTTGCTCTTGCCGATCGGCTCGCGCTGACGCCCCGTGGGCGCAGGGTCACGGGCGTGAGCGTCACCACAGCGATCCAGCGGCCCTACCCGTTTGCCGCGCGCTCGACTCCGCTCGTCGGAAACGATGAACAAGCTTGCAGTCGAACCCGAGCAAAGGAGTAACAGTGAGTGACAACGCACAGATGTTGATTCGAGCTTTGGAGGCAAGCGGCTCGCAGCGCGCGGCCGGTTTAAGCAACAGCGCGCTCGCCGCGGAGAATCCGGTGCAATACCGCGGGATCGGAGAGTGCGCCCACTACTGCGGTCGCGAGGGCATTCTCGCGCCCTCCGCGACGGGTCAGGGTGATGTGCTGGCGATCTTCTTCGAGCGCCTGCGACCTGATTCGGAGGTCAGGGACGTCGGCTCCACAGGCTGGGTTGCGGCGCCCGCCCGCCCGCGGATTTGAACGCGACCGACAGCCGACAGAGCGGCGTCCCTGTGATTGGGACCTGCAGAAGGAACCGCAGGAATCCGCCGAGCCACTTCACGCTGTCTGACTGTTTGTGGAACAGCAGTCTCTAGTTCTAGTATCAGGAATTATGCTAAAGTTCAGACGCCCAATCGCGGCACGAGTATCGGCTCATTTGATTAGAGTCCGCCCGTGAGGGGTGACCGAGCGGACGTGGATACACAACACGCTGATGGATCGCCGGCGATCGGCACCGCAACTGAGCTCTGGCAGCAGCTCGTTCTAGATGGTGGTCTGCAGCCGTCAGGCTGGGACAGGGAACTCGTCGACGCGCTCGAGCTCCGGCTCGGCATTGGCCCGCCGACGCCGCTCGAGGAGCTCCTCAAGGTCACGTCGGTGGAGAAGCTGGTGCTGGCGATACTCGCTGAGCTGCGGCCGTTCGGCACGATGATGGCCGATCTACTCGAGCTGTTCGAGCGGCATGGAGCGCGACATTCGGGTGCCTATGTGGCGATCGAGTTCGACTTTGGCCGCCAAGGCAAGAACGACCTGCGCTTCGACCTGCGTGAGTTCCGCGATGGCCGGCGCGCGCTCCAGCACGCAACTGCGACCGTCCGACGATGGGATTGGGAGGAAGAAGCGCATTGGAAATTGCTCCAAACCCTCTGGGGGATCGCGGCGTCAACAAACTCGGAGCTGTCGGATCCGGCGGCTCGGGCATGGCTAGACAGATGGGAGCCGGAGCGCTGGCCGGATCGCGCTCTGGAGCCGCCGGAGACGAGCAATCGTCGCCTGGCGGATCGCCTGGCCGAAGTCTGGGAGCTATGGCGGGCCATCGTCGAGGAGAGTCGTGCTGCGGTCGCAGACGGCAGCTGGAAGCGTCTGCAGCGCACCGAAGCTGTGGGCCCAGGGGAAGAGCGCCTCGAAATGCTGGAAAGGCTGGAGAACGACCACTTCGCGAGAGGGGTGGTATGGGCCGCATATAGCGCGGTTGAGCAGATCGAGCGCTCAGGGTCACCCGACACGGCGGAGGGTCTCGCGAATGCCCTGGCGGAGCTGATCGAGCGTTACCCGCCAACGATTGCGCAAGGGCCTGTAACGGTCGCAGTGCTCCGGGACATCCTGAACCTTCCGGTGTTCAAGCGGCGCTACGATCTTTACGGGGCTTGGGTGTTCACTCAGCTTGTGGCTGCCTGGCCCCCGGGTGCGGAGCTGCACGTCGTCAACGGTGTGCTGCAGTTTCCGTTCAAGGCCACCGTGCTCGCTGATCTCCTGGACACCGATCCGCCCGCATGCATAGTCTGCGAGCTTCGCACGCCGCTTGAGAGCCCGAAGGGCAAGAGCCGCAAGGCAGCCATACAGCCCGACTATTCCGTGCTGGTCGGCGAGCTTCCCGAGGATCTGAATGACGGGTCCGCCGCTGAGATCGCGGTCATGGACGTCGAGTGCAAGCAGTACAAATCTCCGGCGAACAGGGACTTCGCCTACGCCCTGGAGGACTACGCGCGCGGCCGCCCGAAAAGCCATGTCGTGCTCGTCAGCCACGGCCCGCTGAACTCGAAGACGATTACAGAGAAGGTCGCCTCTGATGTTCGCAGTCGCACGGAAGCACTTGACCGGATGGAACCAATGCACTTGAGCGCCCGTCGGCAACTCGCTGCGCTTGTGATCGGCCAGGTCGGTCGGAACCTCGTGATGTCGCAGGTTGCGGCGATGCGCTCGCTGCAGATAACGCTCATCTGGGATCGGGCGCCTGCGGATCTTGACTTGCATCTATTCATCGAGCCGGGTGGCACACATATCTCTTACTTGAAAGCGGGCGACCTGGATGCCGAGCCCTTCGCAAAGTTGCACCAAGACGACCAGAGCGCACCTGGCCAGGAGGTCATCGAGGTTACGCGCTGCCTCGAACGTCGCTACGTGGTGGCGGTGAACGCCTACAGCGAGGATCGGCCGCTGGCGGGCTCGGATGCTCGGGTCAGGATCGACGTCGAAGGCAGCGTCCACGAGTGGACGTGCCCGTCGGCCGGCGTTGGGCGCTGGTGGCACGTTTGCGAGTTTGACCCGGTGTCGGGCAGCTTCGACGCGCTCGACGCAATCCATGGTGACCAGCCAAGGGCATCGAGAAGTCCAACTAGTTGACTGGTGTAACCAAGTGCGATAGCTTGGCAGCGGTCGGGCTCGTTATCCACTAGGTGCCGGGGGGGTTGCTGTGGGCAATCTAGAAGTCAGCCTAGACGTGCCGGACACAGACGTGACGGCGCTGTCCGGGATCTTCGGCATCGACGCGACTGCGGAAGGGGAGAGGGCGACTGCGCTGCTTGTCGGTGTCGTTCGAGCGGCTCTTTCCGAGTACCTGTCGTTGGTCGCCGCAGAGCGCAACCCAACCACGATGCGCGATCTGCGCGAGCTGCGGCTCAGTCTGCTTGCCTGCCATCTGCCCGAGGGTCTGCCCTCCGACGAACAGATCGCCCAGATCTTCCAGCTCACGCGAACTCAGGCGCGCACCCTGGTCACCGGGACTCGCGCTCGCTATCGACATGAGCTCGAGCAGATGTTGAGAGAGGCGGCTAAGGCTGCGCTCAAGAACGCTGGAGCTGTCGATCAGGACACGGTTCGAATCGAGGCCTCCGACTCGCTAGCCAGCTATCTGGGCGAGATCATCCGCTCGGCCCAGCCGCCGACGAAACGAGCGGACGCATCGCACCGCTACGACCTGACCCGCTCAACCGTGGAAGAGCTCTGCGAGGTCCTAGGCCTTGCGATCGCCGAAGTCCAAAAGTTGCCTAAGAAGAAGAAATGAGCAACACCACCGGGCCGCTGCTCTCCGCGGTGAGCTTGCTGTTGGCTGCGTTTGGCTTCTTGTACAACACGCAGAAAGACCGGATTGAAGGGGTCATTACCGACACGGATGTCCCAGCAGACGCAAACAAACGTGCGGCGGCTCGCACGAGGGCCAAATCGACTCGGAATAGCGCAGTTTGGCTGGGTTTGGCTGCGCTTGTGATGTGGGCACTGCTGCTCAGCGAAATCGAGCACAAGCTCGCTGCGGCCATCAGGCACCGCTTCGCCCTCAGCACTTATTCGACGCTGGATGTCGTCTTCTTCGTTGCTGCGAACACCTGGCTGCTCATAGTCATTTTCATGGCCGGTCGCATTCTAAAACTCAACGAGCGGGCGGACAAACTGAAGCCGTCCCAGTGAGGACTGTCGCTTGCCGCCGAGTTGGCCGCCCTGCGCGGCGGTGACGACCCCGACGGCGTTAAGCCGATCACCGAGTCTTCTTGCATCGGGTCGGGACGATCGCTGACCGCCGGGCTTCTTCCTTCAGCACCATGAGGGGCGTTCGCGCGAAGTCTGTGGACCCACCTCAGAACGTCTTCAGCAGCGTCCCGACCGAGACGTGCGGCCAGTGCAGACCCTTGAAGTCGAGCAACACCGTCTGCACGTATTGGAGCTGCAGGAAGGTGCCGTTCGGCCCCTGCACTCGCTCGATCCAGAAGATCGCGCTCATGAACGACGCGTTCGCATTCTCTGTCACGAACGGGATGTTGTTGACGCCGCCGCCTTTGTCTTTGTGGGTTGTGACGGACAGCGTCGTCGTCTCGATGATGTTCTGGTTGTGCAGCGCGTGGCGCAGGGCCACGGTGGGATCGCTGACCATGTCCTGCGTGATCCCGCCGAGCAGGCTCGGGTCCGTGCGGAATGTCGTCGGTTTCGAGAGGTCGTACTCCGGGAATTCGTTCAGGCCTCCGGGCGCCGGCGCTTTTTCGCCTTCGCCGAACGGCACGGTGTTCACGGGCTCGATTTTCGGTTTACCGCCGGTGTGAGCGATGCCGCCAACTGCGCACACGGCATCCCCGTGGGGGATGTTCGCCAGCCGCGAGACGCTCTCGGGCTCCGCGGGCGCCGACGTCGCCGGGATGTGCAGCCAGATGCCTGGCTCGATGTGCAGCGCGCCGTTGGTCTTGGCGTCGCTGATCTGCTGCAGGTAGGTGACTCCGCGCAGGTTGATGTCTGGCTGATCGCTGCCGCGGTTGGGGATCGGGCTGCCGATCGTCGTGAACTCGAGTGTCTCGTGTGTCAGATTCAGCTCGATGAAGCGGTCGGGACCCTGACCGAAGTGCGGCCGTGCGATCAGGTTGAAGCCCGAGCCGTTCCAGCGTCCTGGCAGATCGTTGAGCGGTCCGAGCTCGGTCGCGAGCGCAGCGCGCTCGGGCACCCCTCGGAACGAGGTCGTCGTGTCTGGGTCACCGACGGGCGCGTCGAGATGCGCTGCTCCTAGTCGTACGTCTGGCTGCGGCGAAGCGGTGGCCATGCCTTCCCCTTTGATCGAAGAGCGACAGCCCGACCGAGCATAATCGTGGGCTTAGGTGGATGTCAACAACAGCGATAGTTCGGGTAACCGGACGGCAACAACTGCGTGGTCTCCGTCCCGACCCGCTTGTCGTCCCAATCGCTGCGAAGCCGGGCTCGCGATAGCCCTGTCCGTGAATGGTTTGCAGAGAATCTTTCCGGGACACGGCGGGTCATCAGCGCAGGCAATGACGTGTTGTGTGACCAACCTCGTTCGCCATGCGCATTGCCGCCTCCTCCCGATTGCGACATCGGCCTGTGGATACGGCGCCGACTATCTAATCCGGGCGACTTTGGTGGATGGTGCACTCGCTTGTGCGGTGGCCACGGGCGGGGCGCAGCGGGTGGACGCTAGGAGCACAAGCGCCGGTGTTCGCCTTGGGTGTGAAGCAGTAGCCACCATCAATGCTCTTGCGCCGTGGAAGGATGGCCGGGACGCCGAGGAGTTGCGCGAGACCTGTCGCATGTGTATTTGCTTGCACGCTTTGATCAGTTTTTCCGCGCTGGCCTACGAGTCTGGGCGCATGTCGGCGAGCCGCTCTCGGATCAGCCGTCGCTGGCCGAGTACGCGCAGCGAGTCGTCCCGCCGGCCTGTCTGCTCGACCCGGGGGCGATGGCTCATGCGGTGATCGAAGAGCACATGGGTCTACGCAAGGCGACGCCGTGTTGCTCAACCCCAAGTTCGACCTGAGCCTGGTCTTGGGTGGGGCCGATGGCGACCTGATCACCGGCGACACCCTCTGGGATTTCAAGTGGTTACTCCCCCAGCCCCACGGCTTTGAGGGCCTCCTGACGGTCGAGGAAGATGCGAATGTGGCTGATCTTGCCGTCGATCAGGTCGTACACGTTGGTTTGAGGCGCTGCCAAGCGAATGCCGCTGGCTCGCCCCGTGGAGCTAGTGCGCATGAACGCGAGCACCAGCTTGCTATTGACCTCTTCCATGCCGTCGAGCTCGATCCGGAAATCGGGTCCGGCGTCCTCGATGTCCGTAAAGAAACGCCTGATGCCGTCGATTCCTTCGTACACCCCTCCAAGGGCGGCCATCGGCGTCTCCAACTTGACGCTCTCGACGCAGCAGGAGAGATAGCCCTCGATGTCCCTCGCGTTGATCGCTGCGATCGCGCGCTCGACCAACCTCACGTTCTCTTGCGACATCTCCTAGCCCCGCTCCTCTGCAAGGCGTTCGGCGGCAGCACCGGCCTCGTCGACCTCGGAGATCGTAAGGCGTGCGATCAAGCCTCGTACCCAGACGAAGACCCATCCCTCGCGTTGTCGAAGGTGACCGGCGCTGCCGGCCGGACGACCGTTCTGAACGACCACGGCAAACACAACCCCATTGCCGAGGTCGCGGACTTCCTCAAGCCCGACCTCCAACTCCTCGTACGCGCCAAACCAGTCCTCAAGGAAGCTGCGGATGGCCGCCCGTCCCTGGAAGCGGTCCCCCAACGCCCTCCCGTCGAAGGTCGCATCTTCGGCGAAGCTGCCGGCCACGGCGTCGAGATCACGGCGATTCGCGGCCTCAAACGCCCTGTCCATAAGCTCGACCAGGTCGGGGGTCGTGGACTCCTCAGACATCAGGCCACGAAGTATCACGCAGGCCCTTTGGCTACCGCATTGCGAGCGGCAGCCTGCCGGTGGGTGCGCGCGTTTTGGCCAACCTGAACAGTAGGATCGCGGCCGTGCCGTTCACGCTCAGGAACGTCAAGGAGGATCTGAAGGACGTCGGGTCCAACTTCGACGGCGCGCCGGACCTGGAATTCCGCCTCGCAACCCAGGCGCTCGGGCTCGAGCAGTCCGGCCTGAGCTATCAGCGCATCCCGCCCGGCTATCGCTTCCCATACGGCCACACGCACAAGAAGCAGGAGGAGATCTACGTGGTCGTGCGCGGGGGCGGGCGGATGAAGCTCGACGACGAGATCGTCGAGCTCGAGGAGTGGGACATTGTTCGCGTCCCACCCGGCACCTGGCGAGGCTACGAGGGCGGGGCGGAGGGCCTCGAGATCCTCGTCTTCGGTGCGCCCAACCTCGGCGAGAGTCCGCGCGAGGACGTGGATGGGCAGCGCGACTGGTGGACTGATTAGCGCTTGACGGGACGAGGCTGTGGATGGCCCCCGCGTTCAGAGCCCGAACGGCGGCCATCCCTCGAGCGCGTAGTCGTTCAGGAACTGACGTTTCCAAAGGTAGCTGCGGCCGGTCTCTGAGAGCTCTGCCTGCTCGCAGACCTCAGTCCAGTCGCGTTGGATCACGTCGATCTGATGATCGACGATGGCCGTCGCCTCACTCTTGCTCAGCTGATAGAGGTGCGCTCGCTCGACGCAGCCGGCGACCTGGCTCTCTTTGAACGGCTCCGCGGCGTCCCCGATGATCATCGCCTGCGTTGCGCGCCCGGTGTTGCGCACTTGCGGGCAGACGTCGTATGCGGGAGTGAGCGTAAGCATCTCTCCGTCCCAGAAGGCTGCGTGGTTGCGGGCGTGGTCGTCTGTGTTGCCGACCAGGATGTTGAAGGTGATCCGAGCGAAGAGCTCGCGCAGATTCGAAGCGGGATCGACGAAGCTGGCCCTCACGATCTGGGCCAGGTTGGCGTAGCTGGCGTGCCTGGCGGAGAGCTCGTTGAGGCCGAGCATCGTCAGCGCTGAGATCAGACTCCGCCGCTCGCCGGCCTCAGGGAGCCTGTCGAAGCGCTCGACGAGAAGAACCGTCTTTTTGAGCGCCCGTGCGAGCTCGACACGGGCCACCTTCATCCCGGCACGGTGCGCAAGCTCCATCGCGACATACTCGCCCTGCTCCACCTCTCTCTGCGCGGGCGCCCCAGCGCCGTCACTGCGTCATGGGTGCTCCAAACCACGCAGCCGGCGCTTCGCGCAATCCGGCGTCCGTGCCGTCACCCACCCAAGCGACATACCCGTCGGGCCGAACCAGTGCAGCAGTGGGAGCAGCGACCGCGCCAAGCACCGGAAGCTCCCATGGGCCGACGTATTGAGCATCGACCAGCTGAACCCGGTCAGCCCATGGGGCTATGTCAAGCCCGCCTGGCTCGCCGAGGTTGAGCAGCACCGCGCTCCTGCTCGGTCACCAGGACCCGCGCCGGCCCCTCGTCCTTGTAGACCACCTCGCCGTCAATGATCTCGTACTCCAATCGGCCGAGGCCGTGGACGCCGACGGCGTCGTGCCGGGTGCCCAAGACCGGCTCCTCGCTCATCTCGACCTCGGCGATCAGGTTGCTCCTCGTCGCATCCCATCCGGGGAACTCGATGCCGGCTCGGCGATCCAGTCGGCCATGATCCGCTCGATCTGGTTCTGCCAGATCCCAAGCGAGTACGGATGACGCGTCGGGAAGTCGCTCATGTCCAGCACGGTCGTGCCGAACATCGCGGCCTGCGCCATCTGACCCTCCGCGAGGAACCGATCGGCGACCCCGCGCTGGTCGAGCACCTCGATCGTGCGCGAGTGAAAGCCGCCGGCCCGTGAGCCGACGAGCACGTGATCGGCGCGTCGCTCGAGTACCGCCACGTCGATCTTCGCCAGGGCCAGCTCGGCTGCCAGCATCATCCCCGCCGGACCGCCTCCGGCGATCATCACCGCATGCTCGCTCAGACTCATTTCACGACTCCCTTTCCGTAGGTTCTGGCCTGCGGCGGAGCAGCATGAGGCACACCCGAGTAGGCGTGCTCGGCGCCATATAGTTATATCGATATAATAATTATATGACTATCACGACCACTGGATCCGGGGCGGAACCGGTGCCACGCACGCGCCCCCGCCTCGTGCTCGCGATCTGCTGCATGAGCCTCTTGATCGTCGGCATGGACACGACGATCGTCAACGTCGCGCTGCCGTCGATCCGGCGCGACCTCGGCGCGTCGGTCTCCTCGCTGCAGTGGACGACTGCCGCCTACACCGTCGTGCTCGCGAGCCTGCTGATGCTCGGCGGCTCGACCGCCGATCGGCTCGGTCGCGCCCGTGTGTTCAAGTTCGGCCTCGCGCTGTTCACCTTCGCCTCGCTCGCCTGCAGCCTCGCGCCCGGGATCGAGTGGCTGATCGCCTTCCGCGTGCTGCAGGGCGCCGCCGGCGCGATGCTCAATCCCGTGGCCATGTCGATCATCCGCAACACGTTCGAGGACCCGCGCGAACGCGCGCAGGCGATCGGGGTCTGGGGCGCCGTCGTCGGCATCAGCATGGCGCTCGGTCCCGTGCTCGGCGGCGTGCTCGTCGGGCTGAGCTGGCGCGCCGTGTTCCTCGTGAACATCCCGATCGGCCTCGCCGCGATCGCGCTCACCGCGCGCTTCGTGCCCGAGTCCCGTGCTCCTCGTGCGCGCCGTCTCGACCCCGTCGGCCAGGTGCTCGTGATCGTGATGCTCGCGAGCCTGACCTCCGCGATCATCGAGGGCCCCAACCTCGGCTGGGGCTCGCCGCTGATCGTTGCCCTCGCCGTCACGGCGGGCATATCGCTCGTGACGCTCGTGCGCTACGAGCTGCGCCGCACCGACCCGCTGATCGAGCCGCGCTTCTTCGCCAGCCGGCCCTTCTCCGCGGCCGCCGTGATCGCCGTCGCCGCGTTCGCCGCCTTCGGCGGCTTCCTCTTCCTCAACACGCTCTACCTGCAGGAAGTCCGCGGCCTCTCGCCGCTCAGCGCCGGGCTGTGCACGCTTCCGCTCGCCGCCATGACGATCGTCGTCAGCCCGATCGCCGGACACATCGTCGGCACGCGCGGGGTGCGCGGGCCGCTCGTCCTCGGCGGTCTCGGGATCGGCGCCGGCAGCCTGATGCTCGCTTCGCTCGGCGCGCACACCTCCCTGTTGTGGGTGCTCGCCGCCTACTGCGTCTTCGGCCTCGGCTTCGGCGCCGTCAACCCGCCGATCACGAACACCGCCGTCTCCGGCATGCCGTCGAGCCAGGCCGGCGTCGCCGCCGCCGTCGCCACGACCAGCCGCCAGGTCGGCCTGACACTCGGCGTCGCCGCGCTCGGCGCCGTCGCCACCGCGAGGGTGCACGGCTCGCTGCACGACCAGCTCGCGTATGCCAGCCACCCCGCGTGGTGGCTGATCGTCGCCTTGGGCGCCGCGATCGTGGCGCTTGGCCTGGCCGCGAGCACCCCGACCGCCGAGGCCAGCGCCGAGCGGACCGCCGCGCGCCTCAGCGAGGCGCCGCAGGGAGCCTGATGGGCGGCAAGGGCATCGCCGAGGACGCCGATCTCGCACGTCGTGCGTGGCGCGCGATGTCCGACCTCGTGCACGACCAGGACCGCAAGGTCGCCGTGTCCGAGGCGCTCGGCGTGAGCTGGGCGCGCGTGCTGCTGTTGCGACTGCTCGCCGCCGAGCCGAAAACGCTGCGCGCGATCGCCGAATGGCTGGCCGCCGATGCGCCGTACGTGACGCTGATGGTCGACGACCTGGAGAAGCGCGGCCTGGTGCGGCGCAAGCCCCACCCCGAGGACCGGCGCGCGAAGCTCGTGCAGCTCGACCGCCGCCGGTCGTGCCGCCGCCGCACGCGCCGAGGCGATCCTCGACGAGCCGCCCGCCGCGCTGCGCGACGTGCCTGCGAAGGACCTCGCCGTCCTGCTGCGCGTGCTCGAGCGCCTCGGCCGCGCCTAGCTTCCGAGGAAGGCCCTAGCCGTCGAGCACTTCGCTGAGTGTCAGGCCGCTGCTTACCGACTCCGCCCGCTCGCCCACCACATCCGACCCCGCCCGCGCCGCCTCGTCTTTGCGCTTGACCAGCAGCCACTGCGACTTCTCATCCTCACCGCGGGTCCGCTGGAGCGCGAACCCGCCGCGCAGCTTCTCCCCGTGCAGCACGAACACCGCGTGACCCCGCTCGAGCGCCTCCGGCCAGGGCACGCGACCGCCTTGCTCGTATGGCCCCCGGTCCCACACGATCACCCCGCCGTGCTCGGTCGGCCCCTCGAAGTCGTTGTGCGCCATCCCGTGGTCCTCGACCTGAACGGCCAGCCGCTTCATGGCCGGGTCCATCGAAGGCCCCTTCGGCACCGCCCACGAGCGCATCACCCCCTCGACCTCGAGCCGCAGGTCGAAGTGATGCGTGCTCGCCTGGTGCTCCTGCACGACGAACACGCCCGCGCTGACGCCGCGGATGGCGAACTGCTCATGTCCCTCGACGCGAACGCTCTCGACTTTGACGTCGCGTACGTCCGCGCCACGCGGTCCCTTGCGCATGAACGCGACCAGCTGCTCGACCGCGCCCGGCTCGCCCTCGGCGTGCATGGCAACTGTCCCGTCGTGTTCGTTGCGCACCCACCCGAGCACGCCGAGCTGGAGCGCCCGGCGCCGGGCGCTCTCGCGAAAGCCGACTCCTTGGACCGCGCCGGCGATCACGGCGCGTATCGCTCGTGCCCCGGAGCCCTTGCCCGCCGTTGCCCCAGCGCCCTCGACTGCCGGGCGCCTCGCGCTCCCCGCTCCGCTCATGCGGCCCCCGGCTTCGTCTTCGTGCCCCCGTGCTCCTCGAGCATGGACGCGACCGAGGAATGGGCGAGCAGGCTCGGCAGCGTCGGCACGAGGAAGTTGACCACGCGGTAGGCGACGACCGACAGCAGCGCCTCGGGCGCGTGCACGTGCACGGTGATCAGCGCGATCGTGAGCAGCGCCTCCGTGATCCCCGCTCCGCCGAGCGGCAGCGAGCGCCGGCTCGCCGCGTAGCCCGTCGCGTAGGCCACGACCAGCGCCGGCACGGTCAGCTCAACGCCGAAGCAGCGCAGCGCGAACGCCAGGCAGGCGATCTCGGCCGCCCAGTAGATCGCCATGCCGATCACCGCGCCCGGGCGCTCGAGCGGACGCTGCACGATTTCGCGTAGCACGCTCGCCGCGCGCAGCAGCTCGCCGATCCAGCGGCGGATCTTCCCCTCGCCCCGCTCGAACCTGCTCACGATCCTCGGCTGCGTCGCCCACCACGTGAGCGCGAACCCAGGCGGCACGGCGAACACCCACGGTAGCGTCAGCACCAGCGAGGCCCGGCCCGATTCGAGCAGCAGGATCAGCGCGCACACGCACGCCGCCGGTGCCAGCAACAGGTACTCGATCACCCCCAGCGCCAGCACCTGCCGCCGAGCCTCGCGGCGGCTGCGGTGCACCGAGCCGAGCGCACGCCGATCGAAGGAGAAGCCGCCGAGTGGCACGAACGGCCCAAAGCCGGCCACGACCAGCCGGATCACGAGCATCAGCGAGAGCCGTTCTTTGCTCCCGTCGAGCACCATCGAGCGATACGCCAGCACGTAGCCGACGTAGGAGAGCAGCTCGAAGCCGAACGCCACCGCCAGCCACTGCGGATCGATCCGCTGCAGCGTGTCCCACAGCGCGCGCGGGCTGTCCGAGGCGGCGATCACCACGACCGTGCCCCCGGCGACCAGCGCCGAGAGCAGCAAGGCGAAGCGGGGGCGCCGGTTGAGCGATCTCATCGGGCTGTGGCGGCATCCGGCCGTCGGGTCGATCTTAGGCCTCGTTACCCCGAAGCGGCGAGGTTGTCCCGTCGCGCGACCTGTCGCCGGACTCGCCGGTCGCCCTCGTCATTGCCCTGGCCGCTCGCCTGGCCCGCGCAGGCCGCGGGGCCGCCGGGAGCGCTAAGCGACGATCGGCACCCAGCCGGCCGGGAAGGCACCTGCCGGCACCGTTCCCGGATAGTTCGGAAACAGTCGCATCGCGATGCGCTCGGCCGCCGTGCCCTGCAGTAGCGGGCCGAGATCCTCGATCGGCAGCAGCACCCTGATCGTCGCGGCGATCTGCAGGTCGGCCGCGTTCGGCTGCTCGCCGGCGATAACGCCGGCGTCCGCCAGTCTGCTCGATGTGCTCGATCTTCGCCGGCAGGCCGGCGAGGTCGTCGTGCAGGCGCGTCGCGGTGATGCCGTGGTAGCGCCACGTGGCGCGCACGAATTTGATCGCGAAGTCCGTGCCTGGGCCGTCGAGTGGCTCGCCGTCGGGTCCCGCGAACGTGCCCATCGACTCCGGGCGGAAGTACATCGCGCCCCACGGCAGGCAGCGCCCAAGGTCTTGCAGCTCCTGATCGCCCCAGCGCTCAGCCTCGCGCACCTCCTCCGACGGGTACAGCACAGGCTCCGATGCGAGCGTCTCCAGGCGGTTGAGGATCGCACGTGAGCCGTGTACCGGCTCGCCGTCGATCAGCGCGCCCGGCACCGTCGAGTTGCCCTCGCCGTAGATCTCCGCCATCCGCTCGAGACGTTCGCTGTGCGGGAAGTCGATCCGCTCGTACTCGAGGCCCTTCAGCTCGAGCGCCGCCGCGACCGTCATGCACGGATGCGACGGCGGGACGGCGTGCAGCGTGATCGTCGGCGACATGTCGCGGAGCCTATCTATGTGAAGCCTACGTGTCATCCATGTGAACCATCGTGTTTAATCCGACAATGCGCGAGCGAACGAGCCTTCACGCAGTTCTCCGGCGTCTTCTCGACTGGCTTCGTCCCGCGTGAGCTACGTCCCGCCGCAGGAGATCGTCGAGCGCTACGCCTCGGTGCTCGTCGACTTCGCCTTGGGGGGCGGGCGCGGAGTCCAGCCTGGCGAGACGGTACGGATCGCCTCCCCCGAGAGCGCCAAGCCGCTCTACGTCGAGCTCGCCAAGGCCGTGTGGCGTGCCGGCGGGCATGTGCTGAGCGCCTATCGCCCCGACGACGACCATCAGTTCAACGTCTCGCGCGACTTCTACGAGCTGGCAAGCGACGACCAGTTGGACCACTTCAGCTCCGACTACATGCGCGGGCTGGTCGATCAGATGGACCACCAGGTGACGGTGCTGGCCGATGCCGACCCGCACGCACTCGACTCCGTCGACCCAGCCAAGATCATGCGCCAGGGCGCTGCCATGCGCCCGCTGCTCGACTGGCGTGGGGAGAAGGAGAACGCCGGGCGCTTCAGCTGGACGCTCGGCCTGTACGGCACGCCCGCGATGGCGGCCGAGGCCGAGATGGGCCTGGAGGAGTACTGGGAGCAGATCGTCCACGCCTGCTTCCTCGACGCCGAGGACCCGATCGCGCGCTGGCGCGAGGTCGGCGAGCGCGTCAGCGCCGGCCGCGAGTGGCTCGACTCGCTGCAGATCGAGCGCGTGCACGTGCAGGGCGAAGACGTTGACCTGCACGTCTCGCTCGGCGAGCAGCGTCGCTGGCTCGGCGGGCGCGGGCGCAACATCCCCAGCTTCGAGCTGTTCACGAGCCCCGACTGGCGCGGCACCGAAGGTTGGATCTACTGCAACCAGCCGCTCTACCGCTACGGCAATCTCGTGAAGGGCATCCGTTTGGAGTTCGTCGACGGGCGCGTTGTCAAGGCGAGCGCGGAGGAGAACGAGCCGGTGCTGACCGAGATGATCGCCACCGAGGGCGCCGACCGGCTCGGCGAGTTCTCGCTGACCGACCGCCGCCTGTCGCGGATCACGCGCTTCATGGCGCACACGCTGTACGACGAGAACGTCGGCGGGCGCTTCGGCAACACGCACATCGCGCTCGGGCGCTCCTACCAGGACGCCTACGACGGCGACCCTGCGGAGATCTCGGCCGAGCGCTGGGCCGAGCTCGGCTTCAACGACTCGACCGTGCACACCGACATCGTCTCGACGACCGACCGCGTCGTCACCGCCACATTGCGTGGGGGAGAGCAGCGCGTGATCTACCGCGACGGCGAGTTCCAGCTCGACGAGGACTGACGGCCGGCTGCCGCGTGCGCCGGTTGTAGGCTGGCGCCGTGGGCCCCACCGACGACTCGCGCGGCGAAGCAGTCGACGCCACGCGCCGCACCCACCTGGCGAGCGAGCGCACGTATCTGGCCTGGTGGCGCACCGGGCTGACCTCGCTGACCGTCGGCATCGGCGCCGGCAAGATCGTGCCGGCGCTTACCAGCGGCGTTACGTGGCCCTATACCGTGATCGGCGCGGGCTTTGCCCTGCTTGGCGTCATTTGCATCGGCTATGCCGCCGTGCGCCGCCGCGAAGTAGACGAGGCCCTCGCCCGCGGTGACTTCGTGCGCCCCGACGATCGCGTGATCGCATTCATGACTGCGCTTGGGGCGCTGCTCGGCCTGCTCGTGCTCGTGATCGTGATCGTCGAGGGCTGAGCGGCCGGGCGAGGAGCCCGCCGCCGGGCGCCCCGGTGCGCCGCGCGGTCGTCGTGCAGGGCGCTCTCGCCGCTAGCCCTGTTTCGGCGGCAGCTTGACGATGCCGATGAAGAACTCGTCGATCTGGTGCACGATCTCGCCGAAGCGGTCGAAGTCGACGGGCTTGGTGATGTAGGCGTTGGCGTGCATCTTGTAGGAGCGCAGCACGTCCTCCTCGGACTGCGAGGTCGTCAGCACGACGACCGGGATCGTCGACAGCTCGGGGTCGGTCTTGATCTCGGCGAGCACCTCGGCGCCGCTCTTGCGCGGGAGGTTGAGGTCGAGCAGGATCAGGTCGGGCCGCACGCGGCCCGCGTGCTCGCCTTCGCCGCGCAGGTACTCGATCGCCTCGACGCCGTCGCTGACGACGGTCAGCCCGTTGCCGACCTTGTGGTCGGCGAACGCCTCGCGGATCAGCAGCACGTCGCCCGGATCGTCCTCGACGAGCAGCACCGAGATCAAGTCAGCGTTCACCCGCGTCCCCGCTCGGATCGCATTCGCCCATGTACCTGCTCCTCTCAAGCCCCCTCATCTACTGGGAGGGTAAACCTAAAGCGAGCACCACCTGAAAACTCACTGTCAAGCCACATGGCGCCGCCGTGGTACTCGACGATCTTGCGGCACAGGGCGAGCCCGATGCCGCTGCCCTCGTAGAACTCGCGCGAGTGCAGGCGCTGGAAGATCAGGAAGATCCGCTCGGCGTACTCCGCTTCGACACCGATTCCGTTGTCGCTGCAGCTCGAGCTCCCACATGGCGCCGGCGCGGCGCGCGGAGATACGTACGAGGGGTGGCTGCTCGCCGCGGAACTTCAGCGCGTTTGAGATCAGGTTCTGCAGCAGCGAGACGAGCTGCGGCCGATCGCCCCGCACGGTCGGCAGCGGATCGGCGAGCACGCGCCCGCCGGTGCGCTCGAGCGGGGCCGCGAGCGCGTGCTCGGCGGCCGCCACGGCATCGCCGAGGGCAACTGGCTCGTGTTCGCGCCCGCCGCGCCCGACGCGCGAGAAGGACAGCAGGTCGTTGATCAGCACCTGCATGCGCTTGGCGCCGTCGACGGCGAACTCGATGTATTGCTCACCGCGCTCGTCGAGCTGATCGGCGTAGCGCGTCTGCAGTGCCTGGCAGAAGCTCGCGATCTTGCGCAGCGGCTCCTGCAGGTCGTGTGAGGCGACGTAGGCGAACTGCTCGAGCTCGGCGTTGGAGCGCCTCAGCTCGAGCGCCTGCTGCTCGAGCCGCACGCGCGCCCCCTCGACCGCCGCCAGCTCTTCGACGATCCGCTCGCGCATCGTGTCTATCTCGGCGCCGACCTCGACGATCTCGCGAGGTCCTTGCTGCGCGGTGAGCGGTTTGGCGAACTCGCCGGCGGCGACGCGACGCGCCTCGGCGCCGAGCTGCGTCAGCGGCCGCGTGACCGTGCGCCGCAGGATGAAGCCGGCAGCGAGCACGGCGCCGAGGATCAGCGCGCCGGCGAGGATCAGCAGCGTCTGCAGCGTGTCGGCGGCGCTCGCCAGGTTCGCCCGCGCCTGCGTCGACTTCGCATTGAGCGTCCGCACGAGGCTCGTGAGCGACGCGCGCACGACGTCGAACAGCCGCTTGCCGCGAAGGTCGAGCGCGATCGACTGGCGCTTTGAGACGCTCGGCTGGATCAGCGTCGGTTCTACGTACCCGCCGCGCCAGCCGGCGGCGGCGGCCCGCACCTTCGCGACGTCAGCGGCAACCGGCGGCCCGACGGTGTGCGCGTGGGCTTCCAGCTCCCCGTAGGCGCTCCGCTCGGCGCGCAGCCCGCTGTCGTACGGCTCGAGAAAGCGCGACTCGCCGGTCAGCGCGAGCCCGCGCACGCCCGTCTCCTCGTTGACCAGCGCGTTTTCGAGCACCAATGCCGTACGCCGCGCCGGGCCGACCTGATCGAGCAGCAGACGGCGGTCGTGCGTGAGCTGCCCGTTTGCGACCAGCGCCAGCGCGATGCCGAGTGCGGCGAGCAGCAGCACGACGCCGATCGTCAGCGCCAGCAGGCGCCCGACGCCGGTGCGCGCGATCCAGCGCGCGACCCATGATCCGCGCTCCTCACGCGCGTTCAAGAGGCCCTCACGGCCGCTCTGAGCTGCCGCGCGCGCCGACGAGCAGCATCGCGACGTCGTCGCTCAGCTCGCCCTCGTTGAGCTGCTCGGCCGCGGCGATCAACTCGTCGAGCAGCGCCCCGGGCTGCTCGCGCCAGTCGGGACGAGCGGCGATCCGCTCGGCGATCAGGCGGTGCAGGCCCTCTTCGCCGAGCCGCTCCGAGCCGTTGCCGATGCGGCCCTCGACGATCCCGTCGGTGTAGAGCAGGATCGTCCAGTGCGCCGGCAGGCCGAGGCGCTCGGCGGCCCAGTCGCCGTCGTTGATCCCGACGGCGCCGTCGCCGAGCGCGTCGGTCAGCGCCGAGATCGCGCCGTCCTCGATCAGCACCGGCGCCGGATGGCCGGCGCGCACGAGCGTGGCCGAGCGCTCGCCGGCGTCGATCTCGAGCGCGCACAGCGTGGCGAACAGACCCGGCATGTGGCGTTCGTGCTCGAACACGCGCTGCAGCGTTTCCAGCAACAGCTCCGGCGCGGTCCCGGCCAGCGCGAGCGCGCGCCAGGCGGCGCGCAGGCTGACGCCGATCGCGGCTTCGTCCGGACCGTGGCCGCAAACGTCGCCGACGAGCAAGTGCAGGAGCTCGTCCTCTGTCTGCACGAGGTCGTAGAAGTCACCGCCCAAGAGCGCCCGGCTGCGCCCGGCGCGGTAGCACGAGGCGACCCACACCGAGGGGTCCTCGATCGTCAGGTTCGGCGCGAGCCCTTTTTCGAGCAGGCGCCCCTCGCGCGCCTGCGCCTCGGCCAGCAGCAGCTCGCGCTCAGCTTCCTCGGCGCGGCGGCGGCCGATCGCGTAGTGGATCGAGCGCGCGAGCTGCTCGCCGTCGACGCGGCCCTTGACGAGATAGTCCTGTGCGCCCGCTTCGACCGCAGCTACGCCCGCCGCCTGGTCGTCGAGGCCGGTGAGCACGATCAACGGGATTGCCGACATCCGCGCGCGCAGACTGCGCGACGGCGTCGAGCCCGAGCGCGTCGGGCAGGCCGAGGTCGAGCAGTACGCAGTCCACCTGTGGCCCGAGCGCGACCAGCGCGTCCTTCAGCGTGCGGCTGCGCGCGACGTGAGCCAGCGGCAGGCGTTCGGCGAGCTCGTCCTCGACCAGGCGCGCGTCGCCCTCGTCGTCCTCGACCAACAGCACGCCGATTCGCTCGCGCGTGACAGTCCGTTCCTCGGCGCCGGGCGTCACGGCCTCATCCTATTAGGCCGCTCTTGCCCTGCTTTCCGGGAGCGGCGCCCATACGCTTCACGCGATGAGCGCCCTGGAAAAGCTGCGCGACCGGATGGCCGAGCTATCCGATCTATCGGCGACGCAGATGCTCGCCGCGTGGGACCAGCTCGTGATGATGCCCGCCGAGGGCGCCCCGGCACGCGCGCAGCAGCTCGGCACGCTCGCGCGCCTCACGCACGAACGCTCGACGGGCGAAGAGGTCGGCGAGTGGCTGGCCGAGCTCGACGACGCGCCGCTCGACGGCCTCGACGCGGACGTCGTGCGCCTCGCCCGGCGCGACTGGGAGCGCGTACGGCGCGTGCCGATCGAGCTCGCCGCCGAGCTGGCGCAGGCGAGCGCGCAGGGCCAGGAGAGCTGGCGCGAGGCGCGCGAGGCGGATGACTTCGCGGCTTTCGCGCCGGCGCTTGAGCGCAATGTCGAGCTGGCGCGGGCCTACGGCGAGTGCGTCGCCGAGCAGGGGGAGAGCGCCTATGACGGGCTGCTCGGCGACTACGACTTCGGCCTCTCAACGGAGGACCTGCGCCGCGTCTTCGCGGCGCTCGCGCAGGGGCTCACGCCGCTCGTGGCGGAGGCTTCAGAACACACCCCGCAGCGCACGCTGGCGGTGCCGGTGGCGGCGCAGGAAGCGGCCGTCGCCGGCGTGCTGCGCCGCGTGGGGGTCGACTCGGAGAGCTGGCGCGTGGACGTCTCGGCGCACCCGTTCACGGCCTGGATCGGCCCGCGCGACAGCCGCGTGACGACGCGCTACGGCGACGGCGAGGTCGAGTCGCTGCTGAGCTCGCTGCACGAGTTCGGCCACGCGCTGTACGAGCGTCAGATCGACCCGGCGCTCGATCGCACGAACCTCGGCAGCGGCACTTCGATGTCGATCCACGAGTCCCAGAGCAAGCTGTGGGAGAACCACGTGGCGCGCAGCCGCTCGTTCGCGGAGGTGCTCGCCTTAGAGCTCGCCGAGGGAGGCTTCACAGTGAGCGCCGAGGATCTGCACGCCACGCTTGTCGGCGTGCAGCCGTCGCTGATCCGCGTCTCGGCCGATCCGCTGACGTACCCGCTGCACGTCATCCTGCGCTTCGAGCTCGAGCTGGCGATGATCGAGGGCACACTCGCCGTCGCCGACCTGCCGGACGCGTGGCGTGAGGGGATGCGCCGCCTGCTCGGCGTCGAGGTGCCCTCGGATGCGCTTGGCTGCCTGCAGGACGTGCACTGGGGCGGCGCCAGCTTCGGCTACTTCCCGAGCTACGCGCTCGGCTGCCTGATCGCGGCGCAGCTGTGGGAGGCGCTCGAGCGCGACCTCGGCCCGCGCGAGCAGGATCTGCGCCGCGGCGAGACCGGCTCGATCCAGGCGTGGCTGGCTGAGCGAGTGCACCGCCACGGCCGCCGCCTGGACACGCTGCCGCTGCTGCAGCAGGCGACCGGCGAAGGCCTCGCCGTCGAGCCGTTCCTGCACTACGTTTCGCCGCTTGCCGGGCGCTGAGCCGCGCGATCTCCTACTCGCGCTCCTGCAAGACCGACAAGACATTTCCCGCAGGGTCCTTGAACCAGGCGATGAAGGGGCCGCCGCCGCGCATGATCCCGCGCTCGTCCTGCTCGAAGCCGTCGTAGCGCTCGATGCTCACGCCACGCGCGGTCAGCTCGTCGACGGCGGACTCGATTTCATCGACCGGGAAGTTGAGGATCGTGTACTCGGCCGGCGTGTGGCCGGGCTTGGGGTAGACGATCGTCGGACGCGCGCCGCCGTCGAGCCCGAGCGTGAGGATGCCGTGCTCCTCGGAGGTCTCGATCCCGAGCGTCTGGGAGTAGAACTCCTGCGCCTTGGCCACGTCGTCGACGGCGAAGCCGCTGAACGCCTTGGTGTCGCCGAACATCTCCGACTCCTCTCGCTTGCGCCCGCTGGCGCGGTTGATAGAACTGTGAGTAAGACGGATCGCGCCGGCATTCCTCATCGCTCGCCGGGCGCCGCCGATGAGTTTCGCGCGGAGTCTTCGTCTGAGTTTGGGAGAAGGGGCTACACGCTCGCCGCCGCGCACGCTGCCGGCACGGGCGATCTTCGTTTCAATCAAAAATTTTTATGAGATCGAT
Source organism: uncultured Solirubrobacteraceae bacterium (assembly GCA_963704495.1). GTDB lineage: Bacteria > Actinomycetota > Thermoleophilia > Solirubrobacterales > Solirubrobacteraceae > Palsa-744. The sequence continues at coordinate 1,580,564 of OY969911.1, forward strand.
GAAGACGACGACGAAGGAGACGTGGAGATGACGAGCACAGCCGATCGAAACCGCTGGCTGGCCCTGTACGTGCTGTGCACGGGCGTGCTGATGATCGTGCTCGACGTGACGGTCGTCAACGTCGCGCTGCCTTCGATCCAAACGGACCTCGGCTTCTCGGGGTCGGGCCTGGCGTGGGTCGTCAACGCCTACCTGATCGCCTTCGGTGGCCTGCTGCTGCTGGCCGGGCGGATCGGCGACCTGGTCGGGCACAAGCGCGTGTTCCTCGGCGGCCTCGTCGTGTTCACGCTGGCCTCGCTCGTGTGCGGTCTGGCCGAGAGCCAAACAGTGCTTGTCGCCGCGCGCTTCGTGCAGGGTGCCGGCGGCGCGGCGACCTCGGCCGTCGTGCTCGGGATGATCGTGACGATGTTCCCCGAGAAGTCCGAGCAGGCGAGGGCGATCGGCGTGTACGGCTTCGTCGCCTCCGCCGGTGGCTCCATCGGGCTGCTCGCCGGCGGCGTGCTCACGCAGGCGATCGACTGGCACTGGATCTTCTTCATCAACGTGCCGATCGGCCTCGTCACGGGCATCTTCGCGCTGCGCCTGCTCGAGGACATGCGCATGCCGGGCGCCGGCAAGGGCGCCGATCTGCCAGGCGCCGCGCTGATCGTCGCCTCGCTGATGCTCGGCGTCTACACGATCGTCTCGCCGGCCGCCGAGAAAGGCTGGGGCTCGGCGACGACGCTGCTGCTCGCCGCCGGCTCGCTCGTGCTGCTCGTGCTGTTCATCTGGCGCGAGGCGCTCGCGCGCCAGCCGCTGATGCCGCTGCGCCTGTTCCGCTCGCGCGACACGGCCGGCGCCAACGCGATCCAGGCACTCGTCGTGGCCGGCATGTTCGGCACCTTCTTCCTCGGCTCGCTCTACCTGCAGCGCGTGCAGCACTACGACCCGCTGAAGATCGGCTTCGCCTTCCTGCCGGTGACCGTCGTGATGGGCACGCTCTCGCTGCGCTACTCCGAACGGCTGATCATGCGCTTCGGCGCGCGCAATCTGCTCGTCCCGGGGATGGTGCTGGTCGCGGCCGGCCTCCTGCTGTTCGCCCGCATACCGGTGCATGGCCACTACTACAGCGACGTGCTGCCCGTGATGCTGCTGCTCGGCGCCGGCGTCGGCTCGACCTTCCCAGCGCTGATGACGCTCGCGATGTCGGACGTCGCGCCGCAGGACGCCGGCCTGGCCTCGGGTCTGGTCAACACCTCGGCGCAGGTCGGCGGCGCGCTCGGGCTGGCCGTGCTCGCGACGAGCGCCGCCACGCATTCGAGCTCGCTGACGAAGGCCGGCAAGCCGCTCGCCGACGCGCTCACCGGCGGCTACCACGTCGCCTTCGTGATCGGTGCCGGGTTCGTCGGCTTGGCGATCGTGATCAGCCTGCTCCTGCGCGCGCCGCGGCGCGCCTCATCCCAGGCCGAGGACGCCATTGCCGAGGCGGCCGAGGCGAGCGGCGGCATCGCGCCGGCCTCGCAGGAGTCGCCGGCGCAGGGCTCGCCCGGACCGCAGCACGCGAGCGCGCAAGAGCCGATCGAGGCGCGCTAGCAAACGCGACGGAGGGAGGGGGGATGATCGAGCGCCGGCGGACCGTCACGATGACGGTCCCCAGCCCGCTCGCCCGCGCCGAGCTCCCCGCGCTGTTCGCCCGCACGTGCGAGCTGCTCGCACTCGGCCGAGGCTGCGAGCTGTTGCTGTGCGAGGTCGGCGGCATCGATCCCGACGCCGTCGCCGTCGACGCGCTCGCCCGGCTCGCGCTCGCCGCGCGGCGCAGCCATTGCGAGGTGCGTCTGCGCGGCGCCTCGCCCGAGCTGCTCGGGCTGCTCGAGCTGATCGGGCTCTCAGGCGTGCTGCGCAGCGAGCAGCCGGCGCTAGGTCGATAGCTCGGCGTACTCGAGCGGCACGCCGAACAGCGGGAACAGCGTGTCGGTGGAGAGGAAGAAGGTCATCTCGACGATCTGGCAGTCCTTGATCTCGAGCACCTGCAGCGCCCACGGTTCGTAGCCCTCGCCGCCGTCCTCGCGCGGCTTGTACTGGGCGAAGGCCGGCGAGCCGTTGGCGGTCTGCGTGGCGATCACGCGCGAGCCGCGACAGCCGGCGCCCTTGCCGACCCACCAGGCGAAGATGTCCTCGCGCCCGCGCAGCCACAGCTCATACGGCGGCATCGACTGCGTCGCGTCTTCGTGGATCAGGCTCGTCAGCGCGTCCATGTCATAGCGCTGGAAGGCGTCGACGTAGCGCGAGAGCAGCGCGCTGTCCTGCTCGGAGAGCGCGCCGCGGGCGGGGTCGTGCGTCTCGACGGTGTCGAGCGTCGCCCGCGCGCGCTGCAGTGCGCTGTTGATCGCGGGCGTGCTCGTGTCGAGCAGCTCGGCGACCTCGGCGGCCTTCCACTGCAGCACCTCGCAGAGGATCAGCGCGGCGCGCTGGCGCGGCGGCAGATGCTGCAGCGCCGCGACGAACGCCAGGCGGATCGTCTCGCGCGACTGCGCCACCGCGGCCGGGTCGCCCTCGGGCGCGACGATCGCGTCGGGCACGGGCTCGATCCACGTCGTCTCGGGCAGGATCTCGCCGATCGGCCCGTCCGGCGCGCGCGCCTCGCCGAGGTCCATCGGCCGTGCCCGGCGCTGCTTGGCGTCGAGCATGTCGAGGCACACGTTGGTCGCGATCTTGTAGAGCCACGAGCGCAGCGAGGAGCGTCCCTCGAAGCGCTCGAGCGAGCGCCATGCCTTCAGCAGCGCGTCCTGCACGGCGTCCTCGGCCTCGAACGGCGAGCCGAGCATGCGGTAGCAGTGGGCCGTCAGCTCGCGCCGGTGGCGCTCGAGCTCGCCGAAGCCCTCGGTGACGGTGGCCGCTGAGCTCTCCACGGCCTCCAATCCTAGGACGTGCGCGATCGACGTGCTCTAATCACGCGGCGATGAAGGATGCGGGTAGCGGCGATGAGGCGCCGGAGCTGATCGACGTGATGCACCTCGGACGCCCGCACGTGATCGGCGCGTGGCGCGTCGGCGAGGTGATCGTGGATCCAGGCCCGAGCAGTTCGCTGGCGGCGTTGCTGCCGCTACTCGACGAGCGCCCGCCGCGGGCGCTCGCGCTGACGCACATCCACCTCGACCATGCCGGCGCGGCGGGCACGCTCGCGCGGCGCTTCCCCGAGATGGAGGTGTGGGTGCACGAGCGCGGCGCGCGCCATCTCGCCGACCCCTCGCGCCTGCTCGACAGCGCCACGCGCCTGTACGGCGCCGAGATGGAGCGGCTGTGGGGCGAGGTGCTGCCCGTCCCGGCCGAGCGTCTGCGCGCGCTGCATGGCGGCGAGCAGCTCGGGCCGTTCAGCGTGGCCTACACGCCAGGGCACGCCTCGCATCACGTCTCCTACCTGCACGAGCCGAGCGGGCGGGCCTTCACGGGCGACGTGGCCGGCGTGCGCATCGACGGCGGCCAGGTGCTTGCGCCGACACCGCCGCCTGACATCGACCTGCGGGCGTGGCGTGCCTCACTCGACCTGCTCGAAGACTGGGCCCCGCGGAGCCTTGCCGTGACCCACTTCGGCGCCTACGAGGATGTGGCCGGACAGCTCGCCGCGCTGCGCATGCACCTCGACGAGGTCGAGCGGTGGGCCGAGCAGCTCGACGAGGCCGGCTTCGCCGCGAGGGTGCGCGAGCGCGTGCAGGGCCCGAGGAGCGACGGCACACCTGGCTCCTACGCGCAGGCGCTGCCGCCCGAGCAGAGCTATGCCGGGCTGCGCCGCTGGCTGTCCAAGCGCGAGGCGGCGTAATCGCCCGGTCCGGCGCTCGGCGCGGTACCGAGAAGGCCCCATCAGTGGGCGGCGACCTCTAGGCTGCCCCGAGCATGAGCGCGATCGACGAGTTGCTGGCCAACAACGACGCCTTCGCCGAGGGCACGCCGCCGGAGTCGCTCGGCGTCAGCCCGATCCGCCGGCTGGCGATCGTCACGTGCATGGATTCGCGCCTGGACGTGTTCGCGGCGCTTGGCCTCGGCCACGGTGAGGCGCACATCCTGCGTAACGCCGGAGGCGTGATCACCGACGACGTGATCCGCTCGCTGGCCGTCTCCCAGCGACGCCTGGGCACGCGCGAGGTGATGCTGATCCACCACACCGACTGCGGCCTGCTGAAGATCACCGACGACGGTTTCCGCGCCGAGTTGCAGGAGCAAAGCGGCGTCGCGCCGCCGTTTGCGATCGAGTCCTTCACCGACCTCGACGCCGACGTGCGCCAGTCGATCCTACGCGTGTGCCGCTCGCCGTTCTTGCTGCACCGCGAGGTCGTGCGCGGCTTCGTCTATGACGTCGACTCGCACCGGCTGCGCGAGGTCGTGACATGAGCGATTCGCCTCCCGCCTTCGATCCGCCGGCCGACTTCGCAAGCTTTCAGTACCAGATCTACGCGGGCGGGCTGATCGAGCAGACGCCGTCGCTGCCGGTCTCGGCGGCCGAGCTGCAGGAGCGCGCGCGGGCGAAGCTCGGCGCCGGTCCCTACGGCTACGTGGCCGGCGGCGCGGGCTCGGAGCGCACGATGCAGGCCAACCTCGACGCGTTCGAGCGCCGGCGGATCGTGCCGCGGATGCTCCGCGACGTATCCGAGCGCAAACTGGACGTGACCGTGCTCGGCACGCCGATGCCGGCGCCGCTGATGCTCGCGCCGGTCGGAGTGCAGTCGATCGTGCACCCCGAGGGCGAGCTGGCGAGCGCGCGCGCTGCCGCCGCGATTGGGCTGCCATACATTCACAGCACTGCTGCCTCGCACTCGATCGAGCAGGTCGCCGAGGCGATGGGAGGGGGTAGGCGCTGGTACCAGCTGTACTGGCCGCGCGAGCGCGAGCTGGCCGCCAGCTTCGTCGCCCGCGCCGAGCGGGCGGGCTACGAAGCGGTCGTGCTCACGCTCGACACGTGGTTTCTCGGCTGGCGCCCGCGCGATTTGAAGAACGCCTACCTGCCGTTCCTCAAGGGGGAAGGGGTGGCCAACTACTTCAGCGACCCGGTTTTCCGCGCGGCGCTGGAGAAGCCGCCCGAGGAGGATCCAGGCCCGGCGATCGGCCACTGGGCCTACCAGTTCGCCAACCCGACGGTCTGCTGGGATGACCTGGCCTGGCTGAAAGAGCAGACGAAGCTGCCGATCGTGCTCAAGGGGATCGTGCACGCCGAGGACGCGCACCGCGCGCAGGAGCTCGGCGTCGACGGCCTCGTCGTGTCCAACCACGGCGGGCGCCAGGTCGACGGCGCGCTCGGCGCGCTCGATGCGCTGCCGGCGATTCGGGCGGCCGTAGGCGAGGAGCTGCCGCTGCTGTTCGACAGCGGCGTGCGCACGGGCGCCGACGCGTTCAAGGCACTCGCGCTCGGCGCCAGCGCGGTCTGTATCGGCCGGCCGTTTGTCTGGGGGCTCGCACTCGCCGGTCAGGCAGGCGTCGAACACGTGCTGCGCTGGCTGCTCGCCGAGCTCGATCTGACACTCGCGCTGAGCGGCTATACGGCGATCGATCAGATCGACGGCGCTGCGCTGGCTGAGTCGGCCTGAGGCAGGAAGCCCGGGACCGGTCTCGGGACCGGTCTATGGGCTGGCCCTGGGGCCTCCGGGGCGTCGCCGGGCAGTGGCCCACAACCGCAAAAGGCCCCTCTAGCAGGCGATTCTGGGCGATCCGAGGCGCGGCGTAAGGTCCGCCCCGGTGACCACGCTCGTCTCGATCTGGCTGGCCCTCGCGCTCGGCGCCAGCGCCGCGGCAAAGGCTTGGCGCCGGCGCCGGGCGGCGCCGGCGCTGGCGACGTACGGAGTGCGCGGGGTTGCACGCCAGACGGCCGCGCTATGGCTGCTCGTCGTCGTGGAGCTGTGTATCGCGGCCGCGCTCGTTGCCGGCCTCGGCTGGGCGCTCGCGGCGGCAGCGGGCCTGTTCACGCTGTTTGCCGCGACGACCTCGGCAGCACTGGCGGCCGGGCGTGGCGGGCGGCCGTGTGCGTGCTTCGGCCGGTCCTCGCGGCTCCGCTGGACGACGCCGGTGCGCGCGGCAGCGCCGGCGCTGCTCGCGGGTGCGGGCGCGCTCGGCTGGTTCCCGCAGGCGCCGAGCGGCTATGACCGCTGGCTGACGCTCGGGCTCTCGCTCAGCGTTGTGGCGAGCGCCGCGCTGGCCGTCGCCGTGCTCGCGCTCGCGCGCGAGGTCGGCGTGCTGCGCGTCTCGGCCGGCGATGCGCGCGGCGCGCTGGAGATCGAGTCGGAGGGGCCCGAGCTGGGCGAAGCGCAGCCGTGGGCGCAGGCGATCGAGGCAGGCCCGCGCGCGCTGCTGCGCCTAGCCGTGTTCACCTCCGACGGGTGCCCGCTGTGCGGGCAGGTGGCGCCGGCCGTCGAGCACGTGGCCGGCGATCCGCTGCTCGCCGTGCAGAGCTTCGACGAGCATCGCGATGCGGCCGTGTGGGCGGCTGCGGCTGTGCCGGGCAGTCCCTACGCGGTCGCGCTCAGCCTCGACGGCGTCGCGCTGGCGAAGGGCACGTTCAACGGCCTGGGCCAGCTCGAGAGCGTGCTCGCGACGGCACGAGCGCGCGAGCGGGGTCTGTCGCTTGCCGCGTAGGGGGAGCTTGCCGCCTGAAGACGAGCACTTCGCGGACTCCGTGCTTCGCCGCAGCAGCCGGCGCGGGTTCCTGGAGTGGGCGGGAGCGGCTGTGATCGCGCTGGCAGGCGGGCGTGCGGTGGTCAATGGGGTGCTGCCGGACGAGGCCGAGGCGTACACGAATTTCTGCGGGCACACCTACACAACAGGCAACTGCCCGCACCCGACCGGGCTGCCGCGGGTCGACCGCCACGACTTGCCGCTGCGCGCCTCCGACGGGCACCCGGTGGACGACCTCGGCCGGCCGATCGACGCGCAGGGCCACCCGGTCGACGCGCACGGGCAGGTGCTGCTCGACCCAAGCGGTGTGCCGCTCTCGCCGGCGCCGCGCTCGAAGGTCTGCCCGGCGGCGGGCAAGAGCCGTGGCCTGGAGCTGCGTACGGACGGCTCGTGGTATCGCTGCTGCGGCGGGCGCGTGCGCCGGCTGATGGACTGCTGCGGCTACACCAACGTGCGCGTCAACGGCGACGAAGCGCTCGTCGGCTACTGCTACCAGGGCCGCCACGTCTTCTGCGTGCAGTACTACGAAACGATGGTGCCTTGCTAGGCGGCTTGGCGATCAGCGCTGCGCTCACGGCCGTCGTCGCGGGCATCGCCGGGGCGTGGTCGCCGTGCGGCTTCTCGATGGTCGAGACGATCGGCAGCGCGCTCGGCGATGCCCGCCGCGGCGCGACGTTTGCGGCGAGCGGGACGTTCGCACTGGGGACGCTGCTGGGCGGGGCGATCACGTTCGGCAGCCTCGCGCTGCTCGGCTCGCTCGTCGGTGACGACGTTGCCGGCCTGCGCGAGGGGCTCGGCGCGGCGCTGGCGCTGGCCGCGGCGGTGGCCGACTGGCGCGGCGTGCGGATCGCGCCGCAGATCCGCCGCCAGGTGCCCGAGCGTTGGCGCTGGAGGCTGTCGCTGCCGCTGGCGTGCGCGCTGTATGGGGTGCTGCTGGGCCTTGGCTTCACGACGTTCGTGCTGGCGTTCGCCGTGTGGGCGCTGGCCGGCATCAGCTTCGCCTCGGGCGATCCGCTCGTCGGCGTCCTCGTCGGGCTGGCCTTCGGCGCGGGGCGCGCGCTGCCGGTGCTGTGGATGGCGCCGGGCCTGCGCGACGGCGACGGCACGCGGCGCCTGGACGAGATCGCCGAGGCGCCGCGGCTGTGGCTCGGGCTGCGACGGCTCGACGCGCTCGGGCTCGGCGTGTGTGCGCTGGCACTGGCCGGGGCGAGCGCCTCGGCGGCGCCGATCGCGCGGACGACGACCGCACAGACGAGGATCGCGCAGGCGACGGACCCTTCGGCCGCAAACGGCGCGCTTGCCTGGCAGCAGGTCGGTGCGGCTGGACTGCTCTCGCTGAACGGCGCCGCCCCGCTGGCGTTGCCGGGAGCACATCCGGCGCTCGGTGGCTCGAACATCGCGTGGGCCGGCACGACGGCGATCACGATCGCCGATCGCGCCTCGCTGCAGCCGCGGCTGGTGCTCGCGGCGAGTGGCGTCAACGCGCTGGGCGTGTCGGACGGCTGGGTCGTCTACCGCGACGAGGATGCACAGGGCGAGCACCTGATCGCCGTCTCGCTGGCGGACCCGGCCATGCGGCGCTATCTCGCAGGCGCTCGCCTGGCTGGGCGGATCGGCCGTCCTGGGCTCGACGGCGCGGTCGTCGTGTTCACGGTCGATACCCCGGCGCGCAGTGCGCTCGAGATGGTCGAACTGGCCAGCGGACGGCATCGGACGCTGCGCGCGGCGAGGCACGGCGTCGCCTTCCTCAATCCTTCGTTGCTCGGTGGGCGCCTGCTGTTCGAGCGTGTCACTCGCTGCGCGCAGCAACTGCGGATTGCGCCGCTCACGCGCTCGGCTGATGTGCGCCCGCGCGTGCTCTTCAGCCTGCCGTCAGCAGTCCCGCGCGATCCGGGTTACCAGCGGGGCTACACGCACGCCTACAACAGTGCCGGCGGCTGCCCCAACCGCCCTCCTGGGCGAGGTGGTGCGACGCAGCTCGGCACGACTGCGCTGGGGTCTGCGAGGGCATACGTGACCAAGCTCGGTCCGGCCGCCGACAATGCGGAAGTCCTCGGCATCGCGCGCTGAGCGCGGGCGGGCGTCCCTCGCGCTCGTCTTGTGTCTGTATATCTGTCGGTGCGCAGCGCTCGCGTCGGCGAGCGGCGCGACCGCCACACCGGCTTCCTGGCAGCCGGGCGTGCGGGCGGCGATCGCCTACGCGCACACACGCGCGGGCGACGTGAGCTTCGCAGTGCGCACGCAGCATCGTGAATGGGGTTGGCGCGTCATGCGCACCGTGCCCTCGGCGAGCGTCCTGAAGGCGATGCTGCTGGTCGCCTACCTCGACGACGCACGCGTTCGCAATCGACCGCTCGGCACGCGCGATCACGCGTTGATCGACCCGATGATCGAGCGCTCGGACAACACGGCAGCGACACGCGTGCTGGAGTTCGTCGGCGCGCGCGGCGTATATGGGGTTGCCGAGCGTGCCGGAATGCGCCGTTTCTCGCTGGACCCTTCGGTGTGGGGCCTCAGTCGTATCGACGCGGCCGATCAGGCGCGCTTCTTGCTGCATCTGGACAGCCACGTCGTGGCGCGCCACCGCGCGGCGGCGATGCACCTGCTGGCGAGCGTGACGACGAGCCAGCGCTGGGGCATCGGCCGGCTGCGGTTGCCGGGCTGGCGGCTCTATTTCAAGGGCGGCTGGGGCGCGGGCACGGGCGAAGTCGAGCACCAGGTCGTGCTGCTGCGCCACGGCGCGACGCGCGTGGCGCTGGCGGTCCTGATCACGAATAGTCCGAGCCACACCTACGCCAAGCAGACGCTGCAGGGTGTGTTCGCGCGCCTGCTGCGCCACGTGGGCGTACTGCTCGAGCCTGTCAGTGGCTGAGCTTTCGGCGGCGTGTTCCTCGTCCGCCTGCTCCTCGGCGGCGTGTCCCCGGCGGCGTACCCCGGCGGCTGTGCGCCCCTCGGCGCGGTGAGGCAGACGGTGCGCTAGCGACCGAGCGTGCGCACGAGCTCGTGCGCGCTGTGCGGCAGCGGCGCGAGCAACTCGCGCACTTGGCGCAGGCCGTCGCGCAGCTCAGCGTCGCCGACCTCGATGGGCGCCAGCGAGTCCTGCAGCTCAGAGAGCCTCACGTCGGCCTCGGCGACGGCTTGCGCGGCGTTGTCGATCAGACCGTGGGCGCCGGTCGAGGGCGCGGCGGCGGCGGCCGGGGCAAACGTTCGCGCGCCGAGCTCGTGGCGCTCGGCGAAGGCGGTGCAGGTGCGCTGCGCGCGACCGTAGGCGACCTGCACGGGTCCGAACAGCTCACGCTCGAGGCGCTCGCCGGTCTGCTCGTCGAGCTGCTCGTAGGCCTCGCCGAGCGCAGCCAGCGCCACGCCGAGCCGCTCGATCGCGCCCGCTACGGTGTCGAGCAGTCCCTGTCGTGCGTCAGAGGTCGTGTAGGGCACCGATCCAGACTAGTGGCGCAGCACCGATGCAGCGGAGGTTCGACCGTGTGTCCAAGCAGAACACTCCTGTCCGTCGTCACCTCGCGATGATGAAACTCGGCAGAGCACCGGCCTTCTGGCTGCTTGCGGCGACGCTCGCGGGCTTCCTGTTCGCCTCGAGCGCCCCGTCGCCCTTGTACATCGTCTACCAGGCGAAATGGGACTTCTCGGCGATCGTGCTGACGGGGGTGTTCGCGGTCTACGCGCTCGGCCTGCTGATCGCGCTGATCGTCGCCGGCTCGCTGTCGGACCATCTCGGCAGGCGCCCGACGCTGCTGCTCGCGCTGGCGCTCGAGGTCGTCGGCATGCTGCTGTTCGCGGAGGCTCGTAACGTGCTGTGGCTATTCGCGGCGCGCACCCTGCAGGGAGTAGCCACGGGAATCGCCACGGCGGCGATCAGCGCGGCGCTGATCGACCTGCAGCCGCCGCGCCGCCAGCGGTTGGGCGCGCTGCTGGCGGCATCGGCGCCGATGACGGGCCTCGCGGCGGGCGCGCTGGGGAGCGGCCTGCTCGTCGAATACGCGCCTGAGCCGACGCGCCTGGTCTACTGGCTCCTGCTCGCCGGATTTGCGCTCGCGGCGCTCGGCGCGCTGGCGATTCCAGAGACGATCGAGCGTAGGCCGACGTGGGCTGCCTCGCTGCGCCCGACGGTCGGCGTGCCGGCCTCGCTGCGGGCGGACTTCCTGGCGACGATCCCGTGCATGACCGCGACGTGGGCGCTCGGCGGGCTGATCCTCTCGCTGGGGCCGTCGCTGACGGCGAAGGTGCTGCACGACTCGAGCCACGTGGCGGGCGGGCTGTGCATCTTCATCATGGCGGGCGTCAGCTCGCTGACCTCCGTAGTGCTGCGCGACACGCACGCACGGCTGGCGGCGCGCGGCGGGCTGAGCGCGCTGATCGTCGGCGTGCTGCTGGTGCTGCTGGCGCTGCACGACGGCTCGACGCCGCTGTTCCTGCTTGCGACCGGGGTCGCCGGGCTCGGCTTTGGCCCGGCCTTCGCGGGCGCCTTCCGTGCGATCACCAACCGGGCGCCGATCGACCAGCGCGCGGAGCTGGTCGCCTCGGTATATGTCGCGTCCTACCTCGCCTACAGCTTGCCGGCGCTCGCGGCGGGAATCGCGGTGACGCGCTATGGCCTGCATGACACGGCCGACGTCTATGGCGCTGCGCTGATCGTGCTCGCGCTGCTGGCCCTAGCGCTGTCGCATCGCTTGCAGGACCCGGAGTCGACGCAGGCGCGCGCGGCGCAGGAAGGGTCGCTCACGGTGCTCGATACGCCGGCGCCGCTGCCCGGCCAAGCGCGATGCGCGCCCGAGCGAATCCACTAGGGTTGCAGCGGTCCAGGCCGTATAGGCAGAGGTTCGAGGTTCAGGGGATTTCAGAGATGGCTGGCGAGCTCAAGCTGGGATTGAACACGGGCTACTGGGCCGGCGGTCCGCCACTCGGCGTGACGGAGTCGGTCGCGGAGGCAGAGCGGCTTGGCTTCGATTCGATGTGGACGGCCGAGGCCTACGGCTCGGACTGCCTGACGCCGCTTGCGTGGTGGGGTGCATCGACGAGCAAGATCAAGCTCGGCACGGCGATCGTGCAGATGTCGGCGCGTCAGCCTGCGGCGACGGCGATGGCGGCGATGACGATGGACCACCTCTCGGAAGGACGCTTCATTCTCGGCCTCGGCGTGTCTGGACCGCAGGTGGTCGAGGGCTGGTACGGCATGCCGTTCGCCAAGCCACTGGCGCGCACGCGTGAGTACATCGGCATCCTGCGTGACATCTGGGCGCGCAAGGGGCCGGTCACGGCGGCCGGTGAGCACTACAAGCTGCCGCTGCCCGGCGGCACGGGCTTGGCCAAGCCACTGAAGTCCTCGATTCACCCGGTGCGCGAGGAGATCCCGATCTATCTCGGCGCCGAGGGACCGAAGAACATCGCGATGTGCGCGGAGCTGTGCGACGGCTGGCTGTCAATGTTGTTCGCGCCGGAGCACCAGCAGATCTACGTGGATGCGCTCAGCGAGGGCTTCGCGAGACCGGGTGCGCGCCACACGGCAGAAACGTTCCAAGTCAACGCGACGGTGCCGCTGATCGTCTCCGATGACATCGACGCGGCGGCCGATGCACTGCGCCCCTTCTACGCGCTGTACTTCGGCGGGATGGGGGCTAAAGGCAAGAACTTCCACGCAAATGTGGCGATCCGCATGGGCTATGAGGCCGAGGTCGACGAGATCGCCTCGCTGTACCTGGAAGGCAAGAAGGACGAGGCCGGCGCGAAGGTCCCGCGCAAGCTGATCGAGGAGATGTCGCTGATCGGCTCCAAGGAGAAGATCAGCGATGACCTTGCGAAGTGGCGCGAGTCGGTCGTCGACACGCTGCTGATCTCGGGCGATACGGCGACGCTGCGCAACGCTGCCGAGCTTGTGCTCGGCTGACTCGTACGTTGGTTGAGCGCCGGCGCGCGCCGCGCCCGGCAGTCGCGCCGTCAGGCGCATGACGCGCCCGGGTAGAACGGCGTGAAGCTATGTCGAGCACGTAAGGTTGGACCCGTGCGTTCGGAGCTCTCAGCGGGGGCTCGGCGAAAGATGGGCGAGCTGCCCTTGCCGCGCCCCGCGCCAAGACTCGCTGCGTACCGGAGACTGGTGCTGCCGGTCGCGATCGCCTCGATCGCGCTGGCCGCCGCCGGCGCGCTCGGATGTGGGTCCAGCGGTGGCGCGCTCGGTCAGCGAGCGCAGATCGAGCCGCTTCGGCTGGTGGCGCCGATTGGCGGAGCCTCGCCCAAGTCGACGCGCAAGCTCTACCGCGTGGTGGGCTGTCGCAGTCACGGGTCGAGCCTGTATCGCAACGGCCCGTCGCGGCGCGAGGTCGCGATCGGCTTCGACGACGGCCCCTATACGGACACGCCGGCGTTCGTGCGAATGCTGCAGCGCAGCCACGCTACGGCGACGTTCTTCCTGATCGGACGCCAGGTCACCTCGACCTATCGCGAAACAATGCTGCACGAGCTGCGCGCGGGCGACGTGCTCGGCGATCACACCTTCACGCACCCGGACATGACGCGCACGAGCGATCCACGCGGCCAGCTCGAGCACACGCTCGCCGTGATCCGCGCGCAGACGGGCTACACGCCGTGCGTGTTCCGCCCGCCCTACGGCGACGTCGACGGCTCGGTGATTCGCATCGCCTCCTCGCTGGGCATGGCGACGGTCGGCTGGGACGTCGATCCGACCGACTACGCGCAGCCGGGAACGAGCGCGATTGTGCAGCGGGTGCTCGCCCAGGTGCGCCCGGGCGCGATCATCATCTCCCACGACGGGGGCGGCCCGCGCGAGCAGACGCTGGCGGCCTACCCGCGGATCATCGCAACGCTCCACCGCCGTGGCTACCGGGTCGTGACGATCCCCGAGCTGCTCGGCTTTCGACCGGTCTACGAGCCGTGCATACGGCATTGCGACGGGCTCGGCGTGCCACGCCGGCAGGTGCCGCGCAACGCGATCTTCCAGCAGGCGCCCTGAGCCGCCGCGGCGGCCCTCGCGCGGCGGGCTTACTCGAACTCGGGCTCGACCCACCAGGGCATGATCTCGGGCAACCCGTCGCTGACGCGGTCGGAGAAGTGCGCGGGGCGCTTCTCGAGAAACGAGGTGATCCCCTCGGTCACATCGGCGGACTGCCCGCGCGCGAGCATCGCGCGCGAGTCGGCTCGGTGGGCGAGCATTGGATGCTCGGCGCCGAGCATCCGCCACATCATCTGCCGCGCGAGGGCGACGGACACGGGGGCTGTGTTTTCGGCGATCTCCTGCGCTAGCGCCCGTGCCGCTCCCAGCAGCTCCTCGCTGGAGTGCAGGCTGCGCAAGAGGCCCGCGTCGAGCCCCTCCTGCGCGGAGAAGACCCGGCCGGTGGAGACCCACTCCATTGCGCGGCTGATGCCGACGACGCGCGGCAGGAACCAGCTGGAGCACGCCTCGGGCACGATCCCGCGCCGGGCGAAGACGAAGCCCATGCGGGCGTCGTCGCTGGCCAGGCGAACGTCCATCGGCAGCGTCATCGTCGCGCCGACGCCGACGGCGGGTCCATTGATCGCGCCGATTACAGGCTTCGTGCAGGAGAAGATCCGCAGCGTGAACTGCCCTCCGTTGTCGCGCGGCACGCCGCCGACGGGTGCCGTGAGCAGCGAGCCCTCGGCCGCGCGCGCGGCGTAGTCGAAGGTCTCGCCGCCGGCGGCGAGGTCGGCGCCGGCGCAGTAGCCGCGCCCGGCGCCGGTCATGATGATCGCGCGGACCTCGTCGTCGGCGTCGGCCTGATCGAAGGCTTCGATCAGCTCGCGGCCCATGATGGCCGTCCACGCGTTCAAACGCTCTGGGCGGTTGAGCGTGATCGTGAAGATCCCATCGGCCAGCTCGGTCGTGATCTGCTCGTAGCTCATACGGGCTCGGACGCGACGGTCGGTGGTCGCGATCCTCTACGCGGCCGTGGCGAGGTCGGGCCTGCGCGCGGCCCAGGGCATCGCCTGCTCGAGCTGGGCTGAGAGCCGGATCAGTGTCGCCTCGTCCCACGGGCTGCCGGTCAGCTGCACGCCGACGGGGATGCCCTCGTCGGTCTGGTGTAGCGGAAGGCTGACGGCGGGCAGGCCGGTGACGTTGCCGAAGGCTGTGAAGGAGACACTGGCAACGACGTCGCCGACGGGCGCCTCGGGCGTGGCGTGCTGGGCCTCCATCGTCGCGCCGGCCAGCGGCGGCAGGATCGCCGAGGTCGGCGTCAGCAGCACGTCGAAGTCGCGGCGCCAGCGGGCCACCTCCTGGCGACTGAGCAGCTCGAGCGTGCGCGCGGCGAGCACGTAGTCGTACGCGCCGGTGTCGCCGGCGAGCTGACGCTGGTGGGCGATGTGCGGCTCGGTGGCGGACCAGTCGACGCCCTCGTAGTCGGCGAGGCCGCCCTGGGTCAGCACGATGAACGAGGGGACCATCTCGGCGGAGATCGTCGGCACCTCGACCTCCTCGACAGAGTGACCGAGGCGCTCGAGCGCGGCCGCGGCGCCGCGCGCGGCGGCGATGCAGGCGGGGTCGGTGGGGATGCCGAGCGGTGCCTGTGCCATCAGGCCGATGCGCAACTGCCCGGGGGGCGCCTGCGTCTCCTCGCTGAACGGCCGGGCGGGTGCGGGGGCGTTGTACCAAGCAAGCGGGTCAAACCGGGAGATCGCGTCGAGCACGGCTGCGGAGTCGGCGACGGTGTGCGCGACGACGCCCTCGACGACGGCGCCGAGCCAGCTCTGCGCCAGGCGCGGCACGCGCCCGCGGCTGGGCTTCAGCCCGACGAGCCCGCAGTAGGAGGCAGGAATGCGGATCGAGCCGCCGCCGTCGTTGGCGTGGGCGATCGGGAACATGCCGCCTGCCACGGCCGCAGCAGCGCCGCCGCTCGAGCCGCCAGGCGTCCTATTGGCGTCCCACGGATTGCGGCTGACTCCGTGGCGCAAGTTCTCGGCGGCGGTGATCACGCCGAAGGCGGGTGTGTTGGTGCGCCCGCAGAGCACGAACCCGGCCTCCGTGAAGGCGTCGACGACGAGCTCGCTCTGCTCGCTGGGGCCCTCGGGGGCACCGTGCGAGCCGTAGGTGACGGGCCATCCGGCGACCGGGGTGAGGTCCTTGATCGGCATCGGCACGCCGAGGAAGGGAGCGTCCTCGCCCTCGGCCAGGCGCCGGTCGGCGTCTGCAGCGTCGGCGTGTGCCTGCTCGTCGTTGCGCCAGGTGACGGCGTTCAGCTCGGGGTCGCGCGCATCGACGGCGGCGAGGCAGGCGTCGAGCAGCTCGACCGCGGAGACCTCGCGCGAGCGAAGCGCGGCGGCGAGCTCGAGCGCGGGTGTGAACGGGTCGAGCGCGGCCATCGCGGCGAGCCTACCCGAACTCGAGCACCGAGCGGATGCCGTCCTGCGCCTCCATCAGCTCGAAGGCGCGGTTGACCTCATCGAGCGGCATGCGATGTGAGATGAAGGGGTCGACGTCGATTTCGCCGTGCAGGTATCGCTCGACGAGCTCGGGTACCTGGTCGCGGCCCTTGACGCCGCCGAAGGAGGAGCCGCAGACACGCCGGCCGGTGATCAGCAGGCGCGGCACGACGTCGAGCGTCTCGCCCTTGCCGGCGACGCCGGCGACGGTGCACAGGCCCCAGCCCATGCGCGCGGCCTCGACGGCTTCGCGCATCACGGCGACGAGTCCGGTCGCCTCGAAGGTGTAGTCGGCGCCGAAGCCGCCGGTCTCTTCGAGCACGCGCTCTACGACGTGGCCGTCGGCCGGCCAGGTCTCGGTGGCGCCCTGGCCTCGCGCGAGCGCCAGGCGCTGCTCTGAGAGATCGACGCAGATAATTCGCTCGGCGCCCTGCAGGCGGCAGCCGGCGACGGCGCCGAGGCCGACCATGCCGGCGCCGAACACGACGCAGGTCGAGCCCGGCTGCACCTTGGCCGTGTACATCGCGGCGCCGAGCCCGGTGGACAGGCCGCAGGCGAACAGGCAGGCGCCCTCGAGCGGCGCCTCGGGGCTGACCTTGGCGAGCGCTATCTGGGGCAGCACGGCGTACTCGGCGAAGGTCGAGGTGCCCATGAAGTGCCTGATCGGCTCGCCCTCGCGCGACAGGCGAGTCGTGCCGTCGGGCAGGTAGCCCTTGTTCTGCTGCTCGCGGATCGCCAGGCAGAGGTTCGTGCGCGGGCTCA
Source organism: uncultured Solirubrobacteraceae bacterium (assembly GCA_963704495.1). Taxonomy (GTDB): domain Bacteria; phylum Actinomycetota; class Thermoleophilia; order Solirubrobacterales; family Solirubrobacteraceae; genus Palsa-744. The sequence goes on from OY969911.1 coordinate 1,597,364, forward strand.
GGCAGTGGACGCATTCGCGGCACTGGGGCGAGAACAGCATGACGACGTGGTTGCCGGGTGCGACGTCGGAGACATCCTCGCCGACGGCCTCGACGACGCCGGCTCCCTCATGGCCGAGCACGGTCGGGGCGTAGCCGGAGGGGTCGACGCCGGAAGCGGTGTACATGTCGGTATGACAGACGCCGCAGGCGACGAGCCTGACGAGCGCCTCTCCCGGTCCCGGCTCGGCGAGCTCGAGCTCCTGCACGACGAGCGGCTTGCCGAACTCCTCGAGCAATGCGGCGCGGATCTTCATCTCCGCGTCCTCTACGGTCATGGCACCCAGGTCTCGGCGAGCGGGGTCACTTGTAGCTCGTGCGTCGCCGCCCGCGGACCCTGCTCGGCGAGGAACAGCACGGCTTCGGCGAGGCTCGGTGGGTCCGCCATCGAGTCGTTCGGGCGCTCGCCACGCTCGGCTGCGCTGAACGGTTCGATGCCTGCGTCGACGATCAAGAGCGCGACGTGAATGCCCTGGGGGCGCAGCTCGAGCGCTGCCGCCTGGGTGATCGCGCGCACGCCGAAGGCGCCCGCGGCCCAGAGCCCGCGTCCGGGCATCGCGCGACGGGAGGAGCCTCCGGTGACCTGGATCAGCGTTGCGGGCCGTTCGCGCTGGACGAGGTAGCCGGCGGCACCCGAGAGGAAGGCGAAGGCCGAGCGGGCCGGTGCAGCGGCCCACGAGTCAAACGCATCGGCGTCGGCCGTGGCGAGGGGGCCGCCGCCGAACGGCCCGATGCGTGGGCCGCCATAAGCGGATGCGGCGTTGACGACTAGATCGATTCCGCCATGCGCCTCGGCGGCCTGCGAGACGGTGTCGCGCACGCTGGTCTGCTCGGTGACGTCGGCACTCAGCGCAAGCGCCCCGGCATCCGTGATCGCCTGGAGCGTCTCCGGCGAGCGGGCGGCCGCGGCGACGGACCAGCTGGAGGCGACGAGCAGCTCGACGATCGCCCGGCCGAGGTTGCGGGCACCGAACACGAGCGCGCTGCGCGACTGTTGATCGGGGTCGACGATCGCCACGGGCCGATCGTAATCGCTCAGCCGCCGAGCGCGAACAGTGGCCAGCGCCCGGGCACGCCCTTGAGCTCGTGAAAGCCACGGTCCTCGAAGTTGAAGGGGCCGCCGACGACGGTGCCGAAGACGGTCCCTGAGACGAGCACCTCGCCGCCGCCGGCGAGACTGCTGACACGCGAGGCGATGTGCACGGCCATACCGCCGACGTCGTCGCCGATCAGCTCGCACTCGCCGGTGTGAATGCCGATGCGCACCTCGATGCCGAGTGCGCGCGCTGACTGGGTGATGGCAAGCGCGCAGCGCAGGGCGCGCGAGGGCGGGCCGGCAAACGTCGCGAGGAACCCGTCGCCGACGGTCTTCACCTCGCGCCCATCGAAGTGGCGCAACTCCTTGCGAAGATCCTCGTCGTGGCGTGCGAGTAGGTCGCGCCAGCGACTGTCGCCGAGCTCAGCCGCGCGTGGGGTGGCGTCGACGATGTCGGTGAACATCACGGTGAGCAACGCGCGCGTGGCCTCGCCGCCGGCGCGCCCGCCGGTGAGGAATTGCTCGATCTCTTCGACGATCGCGTCGCTGTCGCCGAGGAACGGCAGCGAGTCGGTACCCTCGAGCTCGATGTAGCGGGCGCCCGGTATGTGTTCGGCGATGTAGCGAGAGTGGCGGGGGTCCCACGCGGTGTCGCCGCTGCGGTGCATGACGAGTGTGGGCACGTGGATCTGCGGCAGCAGCTCGCGCACGTCGAGATCGGCGGCGGCGGTCAGCAGTTCGCGCGCATTGCCGGGACTCGCGGCGAGCCGCTGTAGGCGCGCGAACCAGCTGATCAGGGTTTGGTCATCGGCCATCGTCGGTGCCATCACGGGGATGCCGGGATGGTCGGCGGAGCCCCACGAGTCAACCGTTCGATCGATCCATGCGACGCGTTCCTTGCGCGTCATCGCCCAGTCGTAGTCGGGCGCCCATATGGCGCGCGCGATCGAGGCATACATGATCAGTGCTCCTACGCGGCCGGGGTGTTCGGCGGCGAGCAGCGCGGCGACTGGGCCGCCCAATCCGTAGGTAAAGAGCGCCGTGCGCTCGGAGCCGGCGGCGTCGAGCACGGCGAGTGCGTCCGTGGCCTCCTGCTCGAGCGTGTAGGGCTCGCCGACTCCGTCGGAGAGCCCGGTGCCGCGCCGGTCGAACAGGATCAGGCGGCCGAACACGGACAGCCGTTCCAGCAGACGACGCAGCCCGGTCGACTCCCACAGGTGCTCGACCTGTGAGATCCAGCCGGTCATGAACAGCAGGTCGAGCTGACCGTCGCCGGTGACCTGATAGGCGATGCTCGCTCCGCCGCTGCTCGTGTAGCGCGTGACAGGGGCCATCAGGAATCTTCGAGCAAATCCCTGAAGGGGGCCGAGGGGTGAACGGTGGCACCGACGGCGTGGATCCTGTCGACGAGCCAAAGGTCAGAGGTGACGACGCGGATCTCGCCGGGACTGGTCTCGGCTGTGATGCGTCGCACGATCTCGTCATCGGCTGAGTCGCGGCGCGGCCGGGGGGCATGCGCTACCTCGATCACGGTCGAGCGGATCGGCGGTCGTGGTGGCTGCTCGAAGACGACAACCACGTCCTCGCCGGTCGCGGCGACCCACTTCTCGAGCAGGTGCACGAGACGCACCATCGCACCGTGGCGGTCCTTCCACCATGCGTCTGGGCGCGTGCCGATCACGTTCATCCCGTCCACGAACCACCGCACGGTCTCCAGCCTAGCCTCAGCGGGCCCTGACGGTCGCACGCCTGCGATCGTGCTGGAGTGATGCGCGCATGCGGCTAGAGGGGATCCGGACGGGCGATATGGTCGAGGTCGATCGCGGGGGCCGGCGCTTTCACGCGCTCGTCGTGGGCCCGGCGCCGGGTGGACTCGCGTTGGCGCCGCTGGATCGCCGCATCAGCTACCGCAGCTGCCGTAGTCGCGAAGTGGTCGGCCACTGGACCAAGCGTGGGCGCCCGCACGCGAGCGCCGAGCCATTGCGACCCTCGCCGCGCCAGGCTGGAGCTGGATTTCTAGCCAGGCGCCTATCTAGGCGATCCGGCGGGCGGTGCGGCGCGATCGCCCGGCACGCCCGGGCGCTCCCCATGCGGGCGCTCTGAGGCGTAGGTGTTGGCGCAGTGCTGTGAGCAGAAGTGGTGCCCGTCGAGCTCGATTGTGGAAGGCGCGAGGCGGTCGACCTTCATGCCACACATCGGATCGGTGGCGCCGCGCCGCATTGTCAGTGCGAACAGCGATACGAAGACAATGGCGCCGAGCACGTTGGTGACAAGCTTGTAGTCGAGGTGCACGCTGCCGAAGATCTCCGATCGCGTGGGGCGCGTGTGTGGGATCAAACCGGCGAGGCTGAACAGCCCGTCGACTGCCAGTGCGGCGAGCACCATCGTGACGAGCATCAGCGCGACGATCCGCAGCGCGAAGGAGGTGCCGTAGTACTTGCGGTAGATCGAGACGATCGGCAACACGATGAGATCGGCGAACACAAAGGCGACGACGCCGGCGAAGCCAATGCCGCCGGACCAAAGCACCGCGGCGAGCGGGATGTTGCCGACCGAGCAGACGAAGCTCAACACCGCTATCAGCGGACCGACGAGCACGTTCTCCAGCAGCCTCAGCGGAGTCGACGCGTGCACGATGAACAGACCGTTGAAGAAGTCATCGCCGAGCAAGCCGATGAAGCCGGCGAGCAGGAAGCCGGTCGCGATCTCTCGATAGAGCATCGCCCAGTCGTTGCGAAAGTTGTGGGCGACATCCGACCACGCTGCGACGGAGCCAACACGCTCACGCAGCGAGCGGTGGGCGCCGGCGGAATGGTGCTGGTGGCCGGGCTCGGCACTTTGTGCGTGCCGGCGCGCCTGCCGTTCGACTCGCTGGGGCACAAACACGCGCAGCAGCAGCGACATGACGGCGATCAGCAGGAGGCCGCCGAGCACCTCGGCGAGGGCGAACTGCCAGCCGATCAGGATCCAGATCACGACGCCGAGCTCGATGACGAGATTGGTCGAGGCAAATTGGAAAGCGAGCACGCTGACCGCCGAGGCGCCCTTTGCGAACAGCGATCTGGCGATCGCCACGGCTGCATAGGAGCAGGACGATGAGGCGGCTCCGAGGGCCGTTGCGAGGGTCACCGTGCGCGCGTCTTGGCCGCCGAGGGCTCGTTCTACCCGCGCGCGTGGCACCCACGCTTGCACGACGGCTGAGATCGCGAAGCCGAAGACGAGTGCCCACCAGACGGTCCAGGCCATCAGCAGGGCATTCGACAGTCCTTCCCAGAGTGTCTCGAGCACGCTCATCATGCGGCCTCCAGAAGGCGCATCGCCTATGGCCGGCCCAGCGTGCGGTGCAGTCTTCCGGACATCTTTCCCACTATACCCCGGAGGGGTACCCGACAGAATTTCTCGCGCTGACCGCTGCACCTTCCAACGATCCCCCAGACTGAACCGTTCCAAGCTGTGTGTACTCTCCAGCCGATTGAAATCTGGCGATCCGGCGTGGCAGCTCGTCGACCGGCGCCGGGCACCCCGGAAGGAATGGCTCCCAATGCACACAGAATCGAGCGATCCTCGGGCGGTCGACAGTCGAACCCTCGAACGCGCGATCGTCCTCGTCCTGCTCAGCGAGGACGACGGCGAGCGCCGGTGGTCGCGGGACGAGCTCGGCGCGGGGATGGACGTTGAGCAGCGCGCGCTGGATGTCGCATTGGAAGGTCTGCTGGACACCGGTGTCCTGTGCCGGGAGGAGGATCGTGTCTGGCCGTCGAACGCGGCGCGCCGGCTGGACGAGCTTGAGCTGATTGGGATTTGAGCCACACGTGAGGCCGGCGACTGGTCGGCCTTCGCCATACGCCTGGAGTAGCGGAGCGGCTGCTCTGACCCCCGCGAGATAGGGTCTGCAGGATGAGCAATCGCGTGCTGCTCCTCTCCTGGGAGTACCCCCCGGTGATAGAGGGGGGCTTGGCTCGACACGTGCGCAAGCTTGCCGAGGCGCTCGTTCGCCAGGGCGTCGTTGTGGACGTGCTGACGCGCGGGATCGTCGGTGGGCCGCGATCGGGGTGGCCAGGCGTCGACGAGCTTGCCGGAGTGACGGTTCATCGCGTGGCCGAGCCGAGCTGGCCGCGCGACCTCGACCGCTTCGTCGCGTGGGTCGAGCAGATGAACGGGGACATGCTCGCGGCGGGCGAGGCGCTCGCCGAAGAGAACTGCTACGACCTGATCCACGGGCACGACTGGCTCGTCGCACAGGCTTCCTCGGCGCTCGCGGAGCGGGCGGGCGTGCCGTACGTGACGACGATCCACGCGACCGAGCACGGTCGCCATCAGGGTTGGGTTCAGGACGCACCCCAGTCGCACATCCATGGGGTGGAGCGCTGGATGGCTGCCCGCGCGGACGGGGTAATCGTCTGCTCTCACTACATGCGCGGGCACGTGGCGGACATCTTCGACATCGACGAGCGGCGCATCACAGTGATCCCGAACGGGATCGACCCGAGCGAACTGCAGCCGGCCGGTGACCTGCAGACGCTGCGCAGTGGTTTCGCCGAGCCGCACGAGAAGCTCGTCCTGCTCGTCGGTCGGCTGGTCTATGAGAAGGGCTTTCAGCTCGCGCTCGACGCGATGCCCGGCGTCGTGCGTCAAGTCGAGAACGTGCGCTATCTGGTAGCCGGGAGCGGAACGCACGAGGAGGAGCTGAAGGCACAGGCCGAGCGTCTCGGGATCTCCGATCACGGCCACTTCCTCGGCTGGATCGGCGACGACGTGCTGCACTCGCTCTATCGCATCGCCGACCTGTGCGTGGTGCCGTCGATCTACGAGCCCTTCGGCCTGGTCGCGCTCGAGGCAATGGCGTCGGGCTGTCCGTGCATCGTGGCCGACACGGGAGGGCTGCGCGAGGTCGTCCCGGTCGGCGAGCGGGTCGGGCTGCGATTCAACGGTGGCGATCCGGAGCACCTGGGGGTGATGATCGAGCGCCTGCTGGTGGATGAGAGCCTGCGTGAGCGCTTGGTCACGGAAGCCTCCGAGCACGTCCTGCGCTTCGACTGGGATGACATCGCCCAGCGCACTCAGGGGGTCTACAGTCAGTTGTGTGGGTTGAGGCCTCGTGAGGAAGGGGTACAAGGAGGATGAGTCCGGAGGAGACTCTTACCCAAGAGGAAGGTTCGGTGCTTGCGGCTGGGGGGCTCGCGGGACTGATGCAGGATGACTTTCCGCTGACGCTGCACCACATCCGCAGGCGCATGAAGACATGCAGCCCAGATGCCGAGGTGCTCACGCTGCGCGAGCCGGGCGTCGTTGAGCGCTGCAGCTTCGCCGAGGCCTCTGGGCGGATCGACCGGCTTGCACGGGTGCTGTGCGGCTTGGGGGTGGAGCAGGGACAGCGCGTTGGCACCTTCGCGTGGAACAACCAGCGCCACTTCGAGCTGTACTTCGCGATCCCATGCATCGGAGCAGTGCTGCACACGCTCAACATCCGCCTGTTCGCGGAGCAACTGACCTACATCGTCAACCATGCCGGGGACAGAGTGATCTTCGTCGATGACTCGCTGGTCCCTGTGCTGGAGAAGCTCGCGCCGAGCTTCGAGACGGTCGAGCACTACATCGTGATGGGCGACGGTGACGCAGGGGCCCTGCCGAACGCGCTGCGCTACGAGGAGTTGCTCGCGGAAGCGGGCGACGGCGACTTCGACTACCCGGAAATCGACGAGCGCCAGGCAGCGGCGCTTTGCTACACGAGCGGAACCACGGGCAACCCGAAGGGGGTGCTCTACTCACACCGCTCGATCAGCCTGCACTCGACGGCGACGCTGGTCAAGGATGGGCTTGGGCTGAGCCGCTCCGATCGTGTGCTCGCGGTGGTGCCGATGTTCCACGCGAATGCCTGGGGTCTACCGCATGGCGCGGCACTGGCGGGCGCCGATCTGTTGCTCCCCGACCGCCATCTCTCGGCCGAGCCGCTGGCGGGACTGATCGCTTCGGAGCGACCGACCTTGATGGGGTGCGTGCCGACGATCTTCGCCGACGTGCTGCGCTATGCGGATGAGCATTCCGAGGTCGACCTCTCTTCGCTCACGAACGCAACCTGCGGAGGCTCAGCCGTGCCGCGCCAACTGATGAAAGACTTCGAGGAGCGCCATGGGGTCAACATCTTCCAAGCGTGGGGGATGACCGAGACAAGCCCGGTGGCGACGTTCTCGCGCCCGGACGACGGCCCGCATGACGATGCGCACTGGGATCTGCGCGCGCGTCAGGGGCGGCCGTTGCCATGGGTCGAGTTGCGCCTGATCGGCGACGATGGTGGCGAGGTCGCCTGGGACGGCGTCTCGACGGGCGAGATCGAGGTGCGCGGGCCATGGATCGCGGCGCGCTACTTCCGTGACGACACGAGCGATCAGAAGTTCGACTCGGGATGGCTGCGCACGGGAGACATCGCGGCCGCTGACAAGGACGGTTTCGTGCAGATCACCGACCGCGCGAAGGATGTGATCAAGTCGGGCGGCGAGTGGATTTCTTCGGTCGAGTTGGAGAACGAGATGATGTCTCACCCGGACGTTGTCGAGGCCGCGGTCATCGCAAAGCCTGACGAGCGCTGGTCGGAGCGCCCGCTGTGCTGCGTGGTATTGCGCGAGGGTGCGCAGACGACGGCTCCGGAGCTCGTCGAGCACCTGCGCGGCCGTGTGGCAAAGTGGTGGCTGCCTGACGAGTTCGCGTTCCTCGGCGAGATCCCGAAGACGAGCGTGGGCAAGTTCGACAAGAAGGTTCTGCGCGCGAGCCTGGGCGAGGATGAGCTTGAAGGTCGCGTGCGGGTCTAGCTCGTACGCGACGGGCGCATGCCGGCACCTACGAGGGCGAGTTTGAAGCTCCGGGCACGACTTCGGACAGGCCTCAAGCGAGCCCGCGAGCTGGTCGATAAGCGGAAAACTGGCGCATCGTGCGCTTTCGCCGACCGGTGCGCTTGATAGTTGTACGAACGGATATGCAGGCTACGGCGTGCAGATGGCGAACAAGAGACGTGCTTTAGGACTAAAATCGCCCGACGAAGGGCAAGAGGCCCTCACAGGGCTGGAGCGTTCACCCCACATCATCAACGGGAGGTTGGCATGACTCGGACCGATGTCGTGGCCTCGAGTAGGCCGCGCAAAGCAATCGCAGCACCGAAGAGGAAGGGATCATCCAGCGCGTTGCGCAAGCTCGTGGTGCTGCCGGTCGCTCTTGCTCTGACGATGGCGCTCGTGCCGGCGACGGCACTCGCGGCAGAAGAAGACCTCTCGGGTTACAACAAAACGACCACTACGACGACCACGACGACGCCGACGACGACTCCGACGACGCCGACGACGACGACGACGCCAACGACCACTCCGACGACGACGCCGGCTGCAACGACGCCGACGCCGACGACCGGGACATCGCCGTCGAAAGAAAGCAGCACGCCGACGAAAACGACGGCGCCTGAAACGTCCTCAGCGGAACCCAGCAAAGGCAGCGAACCGACGGCCAAAGCTTCGACGCTTCCGTTCACGGGCTTCGACCTGCGCTGGACGATCGGCGCGGGCGTCTTGCTGCTGGCAATGGGGCTCTCGATCGTGATGGTCCAGCGTCGCCAGCGCCGCAACGAGCGCTGACCCGAAACGCTTAGACGCATCCGAGAACGGCCGCCGGGTATCCGGCGGCCGTTCTCCTTGTGTGGCGCGCGGCTACGGGCGCCGGCGATGCGGATGAGAGGACTCGAACCTCCACCTGGTTTCCCAGACACGGACCTGAACCGTGCGCGTCTACCAATTCCGCCACATCCGCGTGGGTGGGAGGCGAAGATATCGCAGATGCCGCACACGCCTCGGCCCCCGCGTGCGCTCCGCCGGTGCGTCGATCGACGCACACGGCAAGGCTTTCTCCAGCCTGACTCCGAGCGCTTTGCTAGCCTCGTCGCAGTCATAGCTTGCCGCTATCGTCCAGGGGACTAGGACGCCGCCCTCTCATGGCGGAAACCCGGGTTCGAATCCCGGTAGCGGTACTCATCAAGGCCCCGCCATGCGGGGCCTTTCTTGCTTGTGGCGGTTGCGGAAGCCTGCGTTTCGGCGCCGGCCGGCCGGCGCCGGCTGCACCGTCGAAGCGGGCGGGCGACTCGAAGGCTCGGCGTCTTGCGTCAGTTGGCGAACACGCGCACGAGTACTGGGCTCGCAGCGGCTGAGCCTTCGATCGTGCCGGAGCACGACATGGGGTGCTTGATCCAGCGGGGCTGAATTCGCTTGACCCAGTGCCCGCTGGCCACGCTTGCGCGACCGGATGCGCCGCCGCTTTCCTTGGGGCTCGAACCGACGCAGTGCACAGACCATTTGAAGTCGAGCTGTTCCCTGTTCGGCTCGGTGACGACAAGCAGAAAAGACTTGGGTGGGCGTACGTGCGCGAACCGGGTCGCGAATTCAGCGGTCGGTGTGGCGTTGTCGCGCACGAGCAGCCGACCGTACGTTTCCGCGGTGGCGGGGCTCGCCGAGCAAAGCGCTGCGCTCGCCGTGATGGCTGCGATCGTTGGCAGCAGTCGCTGTCGATTTGACGACATTTGCGGAGGTTAGGCTAATGGAACACGTCGTGACGAGCTGTCCGGGCGTGTCTTGGGTGGTTCTAACCCTGCTGATGGCGGGAAAGGCCCGAGGATTCAATTAGTCGTAAACGGGGGAAACGGAGGGGCCTGACGGTGACGAAACTCTCTGGTGTTCTGATCGATCCAGAAATCCACCCGCGCGAGGTCCAATGTTCGAATCACCGGGAAAAAGTTGGAGACGCGCCTCGACTTAACGCTTTGGATCATTGAATCTCTTGTAGGCAACCCGTGAGTTGCGGCGCTCCCTGGGGATGGAGCATGGGCCGTTTCTCGCGACATGTGTGGGCAAGAAACCGTTCTTTACAGTCGAAAAGCACGAACGCGAGGAACAAATGGCCTTTGCCCACCAAACACGCACCGCCACCCCACGGCTGCGCTCGAGACCGAGCGGGCTGCCCCGCGGAAGGGTCACGGAGATTCAACGTAGTCGAATGCTTGCAGCGGCACTCGAGGCCGTCGAGGAGGTCGGTTACGGGCGGATGACAGTAGCCCAGGTGATCAGCCGGGCGAAAGTGTCGCGTAAGACCTTCTATGACGTCTTCGCCGACCGTGAAGACTGCTTCCTGGCTGCGCTCGAGCAGGCGGTCTCCCAGGTCGGCAAGCTTGTGCGTGAGGCCTATGAGCGGGAGGACGGCTGGCGGGACGGCATTCGTGCGGGTCTTGCCGAGCTGCTCGTGTTCCTCGATGAGGAGCCCGCACTCGCGCGGTTGTGCCTGGTTGAGGCGCTCGGGGCGGGGCCGCGCGTACTCGAGCGCCGCGCCCAGCTGCTCGAGGAGTTGGCTGAGGTCGTGGATCGCGGTCGCTTCGTAACGACTGCCGTTCGTGAACCACCCGAGGTCGCCGCCGAAGGGGTCGTTGGCGCCGTGCTGGCCGTGCTCCACACACGCGCGCTGGAAGAGGGCTCAGAACGATTCTCCTCACTGCTCGGCTCGCTGATGAACATTGTTGTGCTGCCGTACCTAGGCGCCCGCGCGGCGAGCCGGGAACTGAGCCGCCCGGCGCCGGAAACCCGCCGTAATCCCGACTCGCCTCCTGTCCTCTCGCGCACGCGCGATCCAATGGCGGGACTGAGCATGCGCTTGACATATCGGACGGTCCGAGTGCTCGTTGTGATCGGAGAACACCCCGGCGCAAGCAACCGGGAGATCGCCGAGCGCTCGGGCGTGGCCGACCAGGGGCAGATATCCAAGCTGCTTGCCCGTCTCGCGCGGCTTGAGCTGGTGGAGAACACCGGCGATGGTCAGGAGAAGGGTGGCTCAAACGCTTGGCACCTTACGCAGCGTGGCTCGCGCGTCGAGCGCGCAACGCGCCCGCGCTGAGGGGGCAGCCTTTCATCTACCGCTGCTCTTCGCAGCGGTAGCCTGCGTCTCCGGTTGAGCGCCTAGTCCGTCCCTGTCGACCATCGACGGTCGGAGGGGCTGACAGGTGCTGCGCTTCCTTCTGTGGCGATTGCTGGGACTGCTTGCTCTGCTGGTGGGATGTATGGCGGTGGGTTGGCTATTGGGTGGCGGTCCGGGTCGGCTCTTGCGGGCGGTCCCAGCTCGTCGGGCGACGAGCGGTGCTGCGAGCCTTCAGCGGCTGCTGCACGGTCCGCACGCGTGGGACTGGGCGCCCGTCGCCGGTGTACGCATTGCTTTGCTGCTGATCACGGTCGCATTGATCCTGGCACTCGCGCTACTTGGCATCCGCTGGGCAGCGCGCAGCCGGCGCAGCTACGTACGCATGCGGGTCGAGCCCTATCGAACGGATCAGGCCAGCGCAGAGGCCATCTCGAGGATGCACGGAGCTCTGCACAAGCATTTGCTTCGCCGCTGGTGGCGACGCGTACTGCTTGGCCAGCCGAGCCTCTCACTCGAGGTTCATCACGAGTACGGTCAGGAGGACGGTGCGAGCCGTGCCTGGCTGGCGCTGAGCTGTCTTGCGGGTGTGGAGCGCATGGCCGAGGCGGCTCTGCGCACGGCTTATCCAAATTGCCGCCTGACATCGGTGGAAGCCGGAGAGCCCTCGTCCTCGCGGTTTGTTCTGCGCCTGAAGAAGGACCTCGAGTTCATCCGTAGGGTGAAGTCGCTCGATCGTTTCGAGCACGAGCGCGAACCGGCGATGAACCATCTGCTCACCGTGATGGGCGCCTGTCGAGCGCCGGTTTTTGTGCAATTCGCCCTCACCCCGGCTCCACTCCTACTGGAGCGGATCGCTAGGCGTCGATTCAAACTGCACGAGGCACGTCTGTCGCGCGAGCGCCGGGAGCATCTGATCGTCCACGATCGATCGCTCGTGGACGATGTCGAGTTGCGGGGCGGGCTGGAGGTTCAGCACCGGTCGCTGTTCTTCCTTGACATCCGCATCGTCGCCTGCGATCGCACGACATGCGAGCGCGTCGCGTCGGAGCTTCGTGCGGAAAGCGCCGAGAACAGGCTGATCGAGCGCAGTACGACTATCCGTCACGGCGTGCTCGGTCTGTATCGCCGGCGGATAGCGAGAGGCGAGGGCAACCCGATCCCGGGCTTTCAACGGGGAGTCTTCGCGGCGAGCGAGCTTGGCTCGCTTTGGCACCTTCCGTCGGTCGACTATCTGGCGGTCCCTCTCGCTCGCGGAGCTCTGCCGGTTGCCCCTGCGCCGCCCGCGGTCATGCGCCCGACGGAGGGTGAGGGAACGCTCCGCGACGCGATTGGACCGGTCTCGATACACGTTGATCTGCGTAAGCAGAACACCGCTGTCCCGGGTGCCGTCGAGCAGGGAAAGTCAAGCTACCTAATCGCCACGGTGGCGGAGGACCTGCGGCGGGAGCGCTGCTCGGTGATCGTGCTCGACCCAAAGGGGGATGCCGCCGATGCCGCCGTGAGCCTCGTCCCGCCGACGCGCACCTGCACGCTGCTGGACTTCGCCGACCCGACCTGCGGATTCAACCCGCTCGCAGTCGATGCCCCGGCCGATGTGATCGCCGACTACGTCGTCGCGGCGCTGAAAAATCTCTTCTCTGAGACCGACATCAAGGCGAGCTCCGACCGGTACTTGCGCAACGCGATCATCGCCGTGCTGGCCTACGACCGGCGCTCCACCTTGTGGGACGCGGCGCGGCTGCTCTCGGTCGGCGAGGACGGCTATGCGTATCGCCGCGCCGTCGCCGCACACGTGCGTGCGCTGCCCGAGCTGAGCGAGATCTCGACTTTCTTCGCCTCGGAGCTGACGGCTCAGTTGGCCGATGCCCGCAGCATGACGACCGCGAAGCTGGACGCCCCGGTCAACAAGCTCGCGCGGCTACTGAACTCGGCCTCGATCAAGCGGGTCCTGCTCAACGACTCGCTCAGAGTCGACTTCGATCGAATCATCGGACACGGCGAGGTGCTCGTGGTCAAGGGGGCGCTCGGCCTGATGGGTGCAGGCAACACCTCGGTCCTCCTGCAGCTACTGGTCGGCATGCTCGATGCCGCACTTGCCCGCCAGCAGGACTTGCTCGACGCCTCGCAGCGAGTCGCGGTCGCGCTGAAGGTCGACGAGGCTCCGCTCGTGCTCAACCGTGGCTTCGCCGAGACGATGGCGCTGAAGCGCTCGGCCGGCCTGGAGACTGTGGCCTGCTGGCAGTCCGACGCGCAGTGGGCCGAACGCGAGGTACGCGAACAGCTCGATGCGCTGTTCGCCCACCGCGTGTACTTCGCCACCGCGTCCTCACGAGATGCCAGAGACGCAGCGGCACTGACGATGGCTGAGTTCTCGGACGCGATTCGTCCCGGCGTGGGACATCTCTCAAAGCTCACGCGACCGGACGCGAGGCTCTATCTGCCAAAGCACCATGCGATCGCGAGCTGGTCGACACCGGGGGGGCGCCAGTCCCCGTTCATCGCCAGCACTGTCCCGCTGCGTGTAGATCGCGAACGGCTGGCGCTCCACGCCCTGCGCCAGCACGAGCGGGGCGGGCGACGGCTGACCGACCTGCGCCAGCCTCATTGGCGCAGCCGCGAGACCTTGGCGAGCACACGGCCGGCAACGCATACGCGTGTCGAGCGCCGTGTGCCATCTGGTTCGGCCGTTGTGAGCGGAACCGGTGCACCGGTCGGTGGTCGTAGTCGGTTGCCGGCCTCTGCGGGGACCGCCGGTGCCCCTTCGGCACGGCCCGCGTTACCGGCCGCTCCCTCCGCGCTGCCCGAGACCCCGTGCGAGAGCTATCGGGAGCTCATCGAGCTCGACTTGGCGCAGAGCGTGCGCTGGGCCAGGCTGGTTGCCACGCCGGTTCCGCTGCGGCCGGATGCGCTCGACATGGACATGCTCGAGTTGATCGCGCGCCTCAACCATGTGCTCAGTAGCCAGTTGCACCGGAGATTCAACCGCGGGCGCGCGATCACGACGACACAGCGGCGTCTGAAGCGTTTGTCGGACGCGGGCCTCGTAGAGCGCTTTCAGTTTCACCGGCGCGATGGTGGTGGAGTTCCGATGTGTTACGTGATCAGCGCGGCCGGTCTTGAGCTGCTGAGCTCGAGCGGTCGTAACGTCGGGTCACTCACGGCAGGGTCGGGCGAAGCGGCGTTGCGCGTCTCGGGGGGAGATTCGCACCGCGAGTCCCTCGCGAGCGGTCGCGGACAGGCCCGACTGCGCCAGGCTCGCCGCGACGTCCATCTCGCCGGATGGGTGCTGGCGCTGCTGGCGGTGGAGCCCGACGGCCGGACGAGGTTGCGCGGGCGCGAGGAATCCGCGTTGAGCCCCCCGGCCCGAATGCTTGGCCAGGGCCAGGGCCACGCGCCGCTCACGCCGGCGCAGCTGCGTCTGCCGGACGGCCGCGTGCCGCACGACTTCCTTGGCTATGACGGAGCCGATCGGCTGGTCGAGGTCGAGCGCTTCGAGACCGTTCGCCCGAACGCCGTAGTCGAGCTTGCGCGCATGCCGCTCGATGTGATGGTCGAGCTCGACGACCGGTTGCCGAGCGACGCGGCGCTTGACAAGCTCCAGCGCTATGACCATTTTCTGACCGGTTGGTCAACTCACGTGCGCCGCTACGGCGAGCGCGCGAAGGCCACGCCGCTGGTGGTGTTCGTTTGTCGTGACAGATCCCGCGCGCGACGCTGTGCCGAACTGGCTGATGCGACGCTCGTTGCCTGCCGTGCCTACGCGGGCGAGTATCCGAGCAACTGGGAATACGTTGGCAGATCGCGCACTCTATTCGCTGCCGAGCGCGATCTTCACGAGGGTCTGGCACGTGCGTATGGCGTTCCGTCGCTTCCACCCGCCGTACGCATGGCCGCACGAGGCGGGGACCCAGCGGCGAGCGAGCTGCGTGTCGAGCGGCGCACTCTGCTGGAAGGGGACGAGCTGGCGCGTTGACGCTCGCGCGTCACCTGCCCCGCGAGCGCAGTCGCGTCATCGCCTGTGGCAGTCGCCCGACTGCGCCGGTGAGCGCCGATGCAGTCGGGTTCCTGGCATGCGGCGGGTCAACTGCATTGTGCGGAGGTCGCAATCGGCTCGTTGAAGCGAAACTGCAAGGCTGGCCCAGGGCGGCTGCGCCGGCGGCGCCCGGGAAGGAGAGTTGCGCGTTGTGTGTGCCCGCATGCATTCGCTAGCTTCATGGCCTTCTCATTCTCTCCCTCCCCTCGCAATGCCGTCTCTGCGTTTCGTAGTTCGCCAACTTGGCGAGCGAGCGCAAGTCCCAGCGAACCGTCGCATCTGACGATCACCCCCCGGCTCGCGCCAAGCTCAGCCATCCCGCGGCTGGGCGTCGTCCGGATAAGACCGCTCCTGAGCTCCTCTTGCTTTCGTCATGAAGCAAGAGTGTTTTCGCGCCAGCTTCACGTAGCTCCGTAGGCAAGGAGTGGCACTTCCGAGACCCCTTAAGGGGCTCTCGGACCGTCGTGCGTAGTCGAATCGAGCTTCCCTGCCGCGCTTGACCTACGCCGCTCGAGTCACGTACAACGGCGCCGCTTCACCGTCTGTCGGCACCAGCAACGACAACACAAGACAGGAGTCAGCTATGAGCTCAACCACCGCGAACGCCACGCGCTCGAATGCGACGCGTGCCTGTGCAGTCGATCGCATCAAGCGAGTTCGACATCGGCATGCAGCCTCGGGTCGTCCGCAGCGCAGACGCTCCGCAGCGCACGATCGGCGCATGCTCGGCAGCTACCACGACTGGAGTGGCCGTGCCCGCGAGATCGTCGCGCTGGCGGGAGCCGGCGAGAGCGTGCTCGTGCTCGACCGCGATGCGATCACGCTTGGCGACAGACGACTGCTCGCGCACCTCGCCGCAGACGAGCCACCCGAGAACGCGGCGCTCGTCTCCCGCTGCTTCATGCTCGATGCCAGGCGTGCGCGATGCTCGTGCAGACTGCTCAACGACGCGGACCTGCGGGCGATCCCGTTTGCCGACGGGCGCGATGCACTCGGTGAGCCCTCCGAGCTCACCGCCGAGCAGACCTTGCACGACTCGCTCGGGCGTCGTTACCGGATCGAGCGCTTGGCGAGCGGGATGTCGATTCCGGAGCTGCGCTGGTGTCGACGCGGAGGCGACACACGCGACTGTGAGCCAGAAGCGCTGAGCGTTCGCGAGACGATCGCATGCCTGGAACGCTATGGACCTGCGCTCGCTTTGACCCGCGGCGCAGTGGCAAAGCATCAGGACTCGGACGAGCTGTCGGTTGCCCTCCTGCGTGCCGAGCTGGTGCGCATGCAGGAAAGTCCGATCGTGCTCAATCGGGCGCTTCGTGCCGCGGTCGTAAACGCGGTCGAGCGTCGTGGGCAGAGCATGAGCGAGATCGCGATGCGCTGTGGTCGGATCAAGCGCGACTCGGCCGGCAACGCGAGCGGTGAGACCAGCTGGCTTGCTCGACGACTCGGTCTGCTGCCGGAGGGAGGCCGGCACAAGCCGACGCCGTGGATCCACAGCGACGTACTCGCGCTGATCGCTCGTGACGGGCTCGGTCTCAGCCCGCGCGAGGTCGAAGCCGACTGACCACTCGAACTGAGAACTCCGCCAGGCCGCACGCCTGCCGGACGAAGTGCACGCGACGGCGGACCTGACGGTCCGCCGTCGCTCGTTAACCACCACGACAAGCGATCGCGGAGACGGTCCTCGGCCGTTCCGCCGTTTGCCACAGAAAGGAGGGACCTCGATGTCCCGCTCCGTATCACTCTCTGCAGTACACGATCCGCTCTGGCCGCTCATGGGGCTCGCGCATCTGCTCGCCGCGCAGACGATCGCGCTCGCCTGCGGGCTCGCACTTGGGGCAGCAGCAGCGCGGGCTCTAAGGGCTCGCGGGCTGCACTGGAGCTGGGCTGCCCTCGCAGTCGCGGCGATCGTCCTGTTGCGCTCGCTGGAGGGTGCCTGGACGACGGTTGCACTCGCTGCGAGCGTCAGCGCGTTGCTTCGCAGTCGTCGCTGGCATCGCGAAGACCTCGACGCCGGTGTGGACCTCGCCCGTGCCGCGAGATTACGGCGTGAGCCGCTCGGCACGCTGCGAACCTCGCTCGAGGCACTCCGTGCTCGCCGCATAAGGGCGCACGCTCCGACGAGATGGTTTCGAGGCGAAGAGTTGATCCTCGGCCGCGCACCGGACGGGCGGGCCGTGTCGATCCCGTTCGGCGGCGCAAGGGGCGGCACGCATGCCCTGGTCGTAGGGGCGACTGGCTCAGGTAAGACGATGACGCAGGCGTGGATCGCTGCCCGCGGAATCGAGCGTGGGATGGGTGCGATTGTGGTCGACCCGAAGGGCGACCACACGATGCGTAGCGCGGTGGCAGACGCGGCGCTGCGCGCCGGGCGCGAGTTCATCGAATGGACGCCGGAAGGTCCTTGTGCCTACAACCCGTTCGGCCGTGGAAGCGACAGCGAGGTTGCTGACAAGGTGCTTGCGGGTGAGCGCTTCACTGAGCCTCACTACCTCAGACAGGCCCAGCGCTTCCTCGGCCACGCGGTGCGTGCGCTGCGCGCCGGTGGAACGGAGGCGAGCCTGCGTACGATCGCGGAGAGCCTCGACCCGCTCGCACTGGAGCTCCTGGCTCGTCGCTTGCCCGGGACGTCCGGTGCCGCGACGCACGCCTACCTCGACTCATTGACGCCCCGACAGCTGAGCGACGTGGCAGGTGCGCGCGATCGCCTCTCGATCCTCGCCGAGTCCGATGTCGCTCCCTGGCTCGAGCCAGGGGGCGGCGGTATCCGCGGGTTCGACCTGTTCGAAGCGGTACAGACGCGCGCCATCGTGTACTTTGATCTCGACGCGGACAGGCGCCCCTTGCTCACGCAGATGCTTGGGGCGGCGATTGTGCAGGACCTGCAGACCACCGTCGCGTTACTGCAGTCTCACCCGACCCCGACGGTGGTCGTAATCGACGAGTTCGCCGCGCTCGCGGCAGAGCAGGTCGTGCGGCTGTTCGGACGCGCTCGTTCTGCCGGCTTGAACCTCATGCTCGGGACACAGGAGCTGGCCGACCTGCGCCTACCGGGACGCGACGCGCTGCTCGAGCAGGTGCTTGGCAACCTGTCCGTTGTGCTCGCGCATCGCCAGGTCGTTCCCGCTTCGGCAGAGCTCGTCTGCGGGCTCGCAGGCACGCGCGGCGCGTGGCGCACCTCCCGCCAGGACGGCGGCCGCACGAGCCGTACGCGCACTCGAGAGCCGGTCTTGAGCGTCGAGGAGGTGATGAACCTCGCGCCCGGCTGTGCAGCCGCGATCGCATTTGGTCACGAGGCAAGCAGCCAGATCGTTCGTGTCCTCTCGGAGCGAGACGAGGTGTCTCGATGATCGCTCGAAGCTGCTCGAATGAGCGAATCGACCTGCTGCGCTGGACGGCCGGGCTGGGCGCGGTGACGAGCGAGTCGCTCGCCTGTCGCCGTCGCGTGAGCGTTGCTTCGGCGCGGGCGACGCTCACCGCCGCGGTTCGCGCAAAGCAGCTCATCAGACACCGGCCGCTGGCGGACTGTCCGGCGCTGTACACGATCACACGTCTCGGCCTGCGTGTCGCGATGCTCGGAGGCCTCGAGCCATGCCGTGTCAGCGCGACAAGCGCTCAGCACATGATCGCCTGCGCTCAAGTGGCCGCCGCTCTCGAGCGCTGCTATCCGGATCAGCCGGTGATCGGCGAGCGGGAGCTGCGAAGGCGCGAGCGGGAGACGGGCGCTCTACTTGCGAGTGTCGTGTTGAAGCGGGCCGGTGGACACGGCGTGTTGATGCATCGTCCGGATCTCGTGCTCTTGTCGCGCTCGGGGCCGTGCCTGCGGCCCGTGGCCGTCGAGGTCGAGCTGACGATCAAGGCGCCTCGCCGGCTTGCGGAGATCTGCCGCGCCTGGGCGCGATCACGCCACGTGGACGGCGTGCTCTATCTGGCTCCGCCTGCTGTAGGGCGGGCACTCGATCGGGCGGTCGACGTGGCCCAAGCCGGCGAGTCCATCGTCGTGTTGCCGCTCGGTCCGCTCGGGGTCGGGCCCTCGGTCGAGGCCGAGCGAGCCTCGACCGAGAGAAGCATCCCAAGCAGCTCCTAGCGTCTGCACGGGGTCAATCCATCGAGTACGGAGAACGGAAATGTCATATTTCGCCATCAACCGAGTTGTCATGGTCGGACGCTTGACGCGTGACGTCGAGCTGCGCTCACTACCGTCGGGGCGCAGCGTCGCGAGCCTGCGGATCGCCTGCAATTCGAGCCGCAAGGACGGGGACCAGACCACCGAGCACCCAAACTATTTCGATGTCACCGTCTACGGGTCCTCGGCCGAGAGCGTCGCACGCTACACCGGCAAGGGTAGTCGCGTGGGCATCGACGGTCGTCTGGAGTGGCGCGAGTGGGAGACCGCCGAGCAGCAACGCCGTCAAGCCGTCAGCATCGTGGCCGACGTCGTCCAGTTTCTCGACGGCCGTGGCGGGCGCGCGGAGAACGAGGATCCCAGCGAAGGGGTGAGCGGTGGAGATGATCGCGAGCTCGTTGGAGTCGGCGCCGAGGATCTCGACGTCACATTCTGAGCGGCGGGCCGGCGCGGATTCGACTATGGATCCGCGCCGTCCAGAGCTCAGTCCGGTGCCACCTGCGTAAACTGCCGCGCCAGTAATCCAGCCTGCGAACCCCGAGGAGTCAAGTGCCCGTCAACACGCAAGCGATCGGCAAGACGTATGAGCCTGTGGTGTATGCCGTGGGCCGCGAGAAGATCAAGGAGTACTCACTCGCGGTGGGCGAGACGAATCCACTTCACCTCGACGTGGCTGCGGCGCGCGCCGCAGGCTTCGCCGACGTCGTGGCGCCGCCGATGTTCGCCGTCGTCTACAGCGCACCCTCTGTGGGGCCGCCGATCTTCGATCCGGAGATCGAGCTCAACTTCGCGATGATGGTGCACGGCGGACAGGAGTTCGTATGGGGCCCACCGGTCGTGGCTGGCGACGAGATCACTACGACGGCCGGCGTCAAGGACATCTCCGAAGCGGACGGACGCGGCTACTACGTGTTCGAGTCGATCTCGAGCAATCAGCGTGGCGAGCAGGTCTGCCGCGGAACCTGGACCAACATTGTTCGGGGAGTGTGAAAGCTATGAGTGAATTGAAATCGGGAGAGCAGATACCCCAGGTAAGCGTCACCCCCGACAAGTACCTGACCAGTCGCTATGCAGGCGCGTCGGGAGACTTCAATCCGATCCACATCGACGAGGATTTTGCTCGTGCAGTGGGTCTCCCGGGAAGAATCCTGCACGGCCTCTGGACGATGGCACAGGTCGCTCGTGCGCAGACGGAGGCGGCAGGGGGGCCGGAGCATCTGAAGCGACTTACGGTCCAGTTTCGGGGCATGGGTCTACCGGAGCACGAGGTCGTGGTCAGTGGCACGGTTCGCGAGGTGAGCGACGGTCGCGTGCTGATTGACACAGTGGCCGAACAGGATGGCAATCAGATCATCCGAAACGCCGAGGCGGAGCTGGAGCTCTAGTCGCGGGCCGTCCGGGACGTCGCACCTCGGCCTACAATTGAACGATGCTCACCTCCAGGCAGGAGCGAATCCTGTGCAAGGTGGTGGACGACTATTTGCGCACCGGGCAGCCGGTCGCCTCACGGTCGATCGCCGCCGACCCCGACTTCGACTGTGGACCGTCGACGGTGCGCAATGAACTGGCGCTGCTGGAGGAGCAGGGCCTGCTCGCGCATCCGCATGTCTCCGCCGGACGCGTCCCGACGGACGCCGGCCATCGCTACGTCGTCGATCGCATGCTCGACTCCGGCCAGGGCCTTGAGGTTCGACGCCGGCTCGAGCTTTCGCTGATTCGCAGGGAGATCGAGGAGGCGATGCGCACGACCTCGGAGACGCTCTCGCAGATGACAAACCTGCTGGCGGTCGTCTCGGCCCCGTCGCTGAACTCGGCGACGATTCGTCACGTAGAGGTGCTTACGCTTCAGCCGGAAGTGGTGATGCTCGTGGTGATCGCCTCGACGGGCGGCGTATCGAAGCTCTTGGCCACGTTTGATCGACCGGTCGATCCGGGGCTGCTGGCATGGGCCGGCGAGTATCTGCGTGAGCGTCTGGTCGGCTATGGCCTGGGCGCGCGGATGCTGCAACAGCGCCTGCTCGACCCGGGCCTGTCGGCGGTCGAGCGCGCGTTTCTCGAACGCCTCGCGCCTGCCTTTGGCGATCTGGTCACGGAGGCCGAGGACGAGATCTACGTCGATGGCACGGCTCGCCTGTTCTCGGCCGGTCAGATGGGGGACGCAGCCCAGCTCGAGGGTCTCGTGGGCCTGCTCGAGCGTCGCGTGTCGCTGCTACGCGTACTGCGGGCGGCGCTTGGTGAGCAGGGCGTCTATGTGCGAATCGGGCGGGAGAACGAGATTCCGGCGATGCGCTCGCTTGCACTGGTGGCAACCGGCTACGGGCCGGCCCAGCGCAAGCTGGGCGCTGTTTCGGTGATCGGCCCTGTGCGGATGGACTATGCGGGTGCGATCGTGACCGTGCGCGAGGCGGCACATGAGCTCTCGCGCTTTATCGAAGACGCCTATGCCGAGAACTGACGCAACGAGCATGCCGCGCGATCCCTATGAGGTCCTCGGCGTCGAGCGCGGTGCCTCGACGCAGGAGGTAAAGAAGGCCTTTCGCCAGCTGGCGCGAGAGCTGCATCCGGACGTCAACGCCCACGACCCCGATGCCGAGGAGAAGTTCAAGGAGGCTGCGGAGGCTTATGAGATCCTCTCCGACGAGGAGCGCCGAGCGACGTATGACCGCTACGGCCATGAAGGCCTTCGCTCTGGCGGCTACGCACCCAACTTCGACGCGTTCGGCTCGATCGGCGACCTCTTCGAGGCGTTCTTCGGTGGCGGAGGCGCGGGCGGCGCGTTCGGCGGGCGTTCGGGACCGATGCCCGGCGGCGATGTGGCCGTGGCGGTCGAGATCGACCTGCTCGAAGCGGCGCACGGCGTCAAGAGCGAGGTCAGCTACGAGGCGATCGACCGCTGTGAGCACTGCCATGGCAACGGCGCCGAGCCGGGCACGCCGATCGCGACGTGCGAGCGTTGCGGCGGTGCAGGTCGAGCTGCAGGCGGCGACGCGCACGCCGTTCGGTCAGATGGTGCGTACGGTGGTGTGCGACGCGTGTGAAGGCGACGGGCGGGTGCCCGAGCAGCCGTGCCGTAAGTGCCGCGGGCGGGGTCGTCGGGCGGCGCGGCGCACGATCGACGTGGAGGTGCCGGCGGGTATCGCCAATGGGCAGCGCCTGAGGCTCGGCGGACGAGGCCACGCCGGCGAGCTCGGAGCGCAGGCGGGTGATCTCTATGTGCTGGTCCGCGTGCAGGAGGACAAGCGATTCGTCCGTGAAGGAGATGACCTGATCACGGCACTGGACGTGCCGGCGCCTGTCGCTGCGCTCGGCGGCGCGCTCGATGTGCCCACGCTCGAGGACAGTGCCGAGATCGAGCTCGCCCCAGGCACCCAGCCCGGTGAGGTGCTGACGATTCGTGGCGAGGGCATGCCCTCACTCGGCCGCAGCCGGCGGGGGAATCTGAGAGTGGTCGTCAACGTCGTGATACCGCGTCGCCTCAGCGATCAGCAGCGCGAGCTGCTCGAGCAGCTGAATGGGACGCTGACGGAGGAGAATCTGCGCTCGGATGAATCGATGTTCGCCAAGCTGCGCCGGGCGCTGGGCAGCCAGGCTGCGTGATTCGCCTCGCGGTCCGCGTGCATCGCGCGCATGCGGAGATCGTCCTGGCCGAACTGCTCGAGCTCGCGCCTGGTGGCGTCGAGGAGACGCAGCTGGGCGAGGAGATGGTCGAGTACGCCATCTACGGCGCTGCGGGTGAGCTGCCCAGCCTGCCCGACCTGAAGGCTGCGTCTGGGCCGGCGCTCGTTGGGATCTCAACGAGCGAGACCGCCGACGACTGGCAGGAGCGCTGGCGTCGCTTTCACCGGCCGATCCTCATCGAGCTGCCGGTGTCCGCCCGCGACGCGAGCGCGACGAGATCGGCTCCAGCGCTCTACGTGCGCCCGCCGTGGGAGGAGGAATCGGCGGCAGGCGACGGGGTAGAGGAGATTGTGATCGACCCTGGCCAGGCCTTCGGCACGGGCGCGCACGCCACGACGCGTCTGTGTCTCGAGCTCGTGCTCGAGATGGCGAGCCTGGGTCTCGCGAGCGGCCCGCTGCTGGATGTCGGCACCGGCTCAGGGGTGCTCGCGATCGCGGCAGCCCGGCTTGGCTTCGCGCCTGTGCTGGCGCTCGACCACGAGGCTCAAAGCGTCGAGGCGGCGCGGGTCAATGCGGCCGTCAACGGGGTTGGCATCGCCGTGGAGCGCTTTGACCTGCGCAGCCGGCAGCTCCCGCGTCTCGCGGGGACGGTCGTGCTCGCCAATCTGCTGCTCCCGCTGCTGCTCGAGCTCTCGCGCACGATGGTCGAGCCTCCTCGCGAGCTCGTGGCGAGCGGGCTGTTGCAAGAGCAGGCCGACGAGGTGGCCGAAGCTTTCCGCACGCGCTTTCAGCTACGCGAGCGACGCAGGCTGCAGAGCGGCGAGTGGGCGGCCCTATGGCTCTCGCCCGGCTGAAAGCTGAGCGCGGGCGTGTCCCCATCCAGTCGCAGGGGGTTACTCGTCGGGGATCTCGGTTGCGGCCCGCACGATCGCCCGGTAGACGAGGTCAATCGATGCACGCACGCCGCCCTCTTCGCCGACCAGACGATCGGCGGCGGCTAGAGCTGCGCCGATCGTCTCGAGCGCCTCGCCGTCATCCCCAGGGTTTGGGTCGCGGCAAGCGGCAAGTGCCATCTCGAGCATCGCGTGCGCTTGCTCGGCGACCCCCGTGAACAGGGCCGGCCCGACGAGGCTTGCGTATCCGTACACGCGGGCGAGCCTCCCGGAGAGCGTGATCGAAGCACCGCGGCGGGCGGCGGCGGTCGCCGGCAGGGGGTGACCGTCGATCAGTGCCGCCATCGTGCCGCCGAGCATCAACCTGGTCGCCTGCTCGTCGAGCCCGGCTTGGCGGGCGATGCGCAAGGCAAGGTACAGCGTGGTCGCGGGCATGCCATAGGGGGGATCCGATGCGAATACGATCCGCTCGGCGGGAACTCGCGCGAACAGCTCGATCACGTCGAGCGGAAAGAAGCAGGAGATGTCGTAGAGGACGGCTGGATGCTCGGCCAGCCGCGTCGTCAGGATTCCCTGGTCACAGATCGCCCCGTGGGCGAGGATCAGCGCAGTGCCCGGGTGGCGCAGCGCCAGGTCGGCGAGCCCCTCGGCAAGCGGCGGCAGGCCGCGTCCGGCATGGATCAGAATCGGCACGGAGGCCTCTTCGGCGAGGGCGAACACGCGGTCCATCTCCTTGCCGTCGAACTGGAAGGCCTGTGCGCGCGGATGAAGCTTGATGCCGCGTGCGCCCACTGCCAGGCAACGCTCGGCCTCGTCGACCGGGTCTTCGGCTGGATCGAGCCGGCAGAACGGCACGAGGCGCTGCTCGCTTTCCGCGGCCCAGCCGAGTACGCGGTCGTTGGGGGCGCGGTAGGAGGGGTGGCGCTCGGGATCGTGCAGCGGAAATACGCAGGCGCGTTGTGCCCGGGCCGCGTCGAGTTGCTCGAGTAGTTGTGTGAGCGTGAGCGAGCGGCCGTCCTCGTCGAGCCCGAGGTGGGTGTGGGCATCGATCACTTCCGCGCCCGCCGGACGCATCGTCTCGACCTCCTCGAGAAACGGGGCCAGCGCGTCGGCGTAGAGCGACTCGTCCACGTGCGCCACCTTATTCACTCGCGCGC
Organism: uncultured Solirubrobacteraceae bacterium; assembly: GCA_963704495.1. Taxonomy (GTDB): domain Bacteria; phylum Actinomycetota; class Thermoleophilia; order Solirubrobacterales; family Solirubrobacteraceae; genus Palsa-744. The sequence continues at coordinate 1,622,198 of OY969911.1, forward strand.
AATCCCTCCGGTTTGGGCACGGACGCCTCCACCGACTCGCGGCCGGGCAACCGGACGGGTGGGTGCGCGGTGCATCTGAGTCGAGAAGCTTGCCCCGATTCTCGTCAGACGCGCGTATCCTGCGGAGGGGATGGCGATAGTCGATCAGATCAAGACAGATCTGCAGGGGGCGATGCGTGCCGGCGAGAAGGAGCGCGTGGGCGCGCTGCGCCTGGTGCTCTCCGAGTTGCAGAAGGCCGCCAAGGAGGGCTCGGATGACGAGCTCGCCGTGCTCCGGCGCGAGCGCAAGCGCCGCCTGGAGGCGGCGCGGGCCTACCGCGAGGCCGGGCGCGAGGACCTAGCCGCCGGCGAGGAGACCGAGGGGGAGTTGATCGGTGGCTACCTGCCGGCCGAACTCTCAGAGCCCGAGCTGGAGTCGATCGTCGCCCAGGCGGTGCGCGACAGCGGCGCGCAGTCGGTGAAGGACATGGGGCAGGCGATGAAGCAGGCAATGGCGGTTGTAGACGGCCGCGCCGACGGCAAGCGTGTCTCCGGACTGGTGCGGGCATCGTTGCAGGGATGAGGACGCAGGTCGAGCTACCGAACGACGTCGCCGTCGAGCTGGCGGGCAGCCAGGACGCGGTGCTTCGCGCGCTGCAGGCACACCTCGACTGCAAGGTCTTCCTGCGCGGCAACATCCTCACATTCGATGGTGAGGAGAGCGAGACGAACGCCGGCGAGCGGGTCGTGCGCGAGCTCTCGGAACTAATTGCGCGTGGGCATCAGATCGGTCCCGGCACGATCTCGGCCGTGACCGGCGCGCTCGATGCGCACGAGTCGCCGGCTCGTGTGCTCGAGGACATCGTGTGGCGCCATCGTGGTCTGCGAATCGCGCCGAAGACGGTCAATCAGAAGCGCTACGTGGACTCCGTGCGTAACAACACCGTCACCTTCGGCGTCGGCCCGGCGGGAACGGGCAAGACATTTCTGGCGGTCGCCATGGCCGCCGCGGCACTCTCGCGCCACGAGGTGAATCGGATCATCCTCACGCGCCCGGCCGTTGAGGCGGGCGAGCGGCTTGGCTTTCTCCCGGGTGACCTGATGGCGAAGGTCGACCCCTATCTGCGCCCTCTGTTCGATGCCCTTCACGACATGCTTGACCCGGAGAAGGTCTCACAGCACATCGAGCGTGGCGTGATCGAGATCGCTCCGCTTGCGTTCATGCGCGGCCGCACGCTGAACGACTCGTTCGTGATTCTCGACGAGGCGCAGAACACGACCCCGGAGCAGATGAAGATGTTTCTCACGCGTTTGGGCTTCGGCTCGCGCATGGTCGTCACCGGGGACATCACGCAGGTCGATCTCCCGCGTGACCAGCGCTCGGGGCTGATCGTCGTTGGCGATGTGCTCGATGCGGTTGAGGGGATCGAGTTCGTGCGTTTTGGCGGAGAGGATGTCGTGCGGCACAAGCTTGTGCAGCGGATCGTCGAGGCCTATGACGTGCACTCCCAGCGTGAGGCACCCGAGCTTCGCTCAGCCGACCGCCGCGCCTGAGGCCTGCATGCTGGAGGTCGAGGTCCTCGTAGGCGATCGGGACGCGGCGACCGGGCGGGTCCCGCCGCCGGAGGAGATTCGCCGCCTGTGTGCCCTGGCGGCTGGATCGGCGGGGGTCGGCGACGGCCACCTCGCGATCGAGTTCGTCGACGAGCGGCGAATCGTCGAGCTCAACGATCGCCACCGGAAACGTTTGCGCCCGACCGATGTCCTCTCCTTCCCGGTGGACGAAGCCGGACCGAGCCAGGGTGCCCGCGAGCTCGGCGACGTGGTGATCTGCCTCGAGCACACCACGGACGTGCCGCAGGCGATCGTGCACGGCGTGCTCCATCTAATCGGCATGGACCACGAGACCGACGACGGCGAGATGCTCCAACTGCAGTGCGAGCTGCTCGCACGGGAGCCCGCTTGACGCGCAGCGGCTTCGTGGCGTTGGCCGGGAGGCCGAATGTGGGCAAGTCGACGCTGGTCAACGCCGTGGTCGGAGACAAGGTGGCGATCGTCTCCGATCGTCCGCAGACGACGCGGCGCGCGATTCGGGGAGTGCGCTCGGACGGCGACTGCCAGCTTGTGCTCGTGGACTTGCCGGGTGTGCAGCGCCCGCGTGACGAGCTCACGACACGGATGGCTGCACGCGTGCAGCAGGAGCTCGCGGATGCGGACGTCGCGCTGCTGGTGCTCAACGGCGAACAGGGCGTCGGGCCCGGTGACCGCTTCATTGCGGCGATGCTCGCGGGCGCGAACGTTCCGGTGACAGTTGCCGTCAACAAGGTCGACAGGCTTTCTCGCGCGGCGACGGCGACGGCGCTCGAAGATGCCGCCGCACTCGATGTCGCCGAGGAGATCTTCCCGATCTCGGCGCGCACCGGCAGCGGTGTTGCGGCATTGGTCGAGCACCTCTTGGCCCGTATGCCCGAGGGACCATTCATGTTCGCCGAGCAGGCGATGTCCGACCAATCCGAGGCCGTCCTGCTGGCTGAGCTCGTGCGTGAGGCCGTGATCAAGCGCACCTTTCAGGAGATACCGCACGCCGTCGAGGTCGTCGTCGAGGACATTGAGCAGCTCCGTCCCGGGTTGACCCGAGTGAGAGCGCTGATCTGGGTTGAAAGTGCCTCGCAGAAGGGGATCCTGATCGGTGCGCACGGACGGATGATCAAGGCGATCGGCACGGCAGCCAGGCGCGAACTGCAGCGGGTGCTCGGCGAGCAGGTGCACCTCGATCTCTCTGTTCGCATCCGTCGCGACTGGCGCGGAGACGAGGGGCTGCTCGACCGCCTGGGGATAACCTAGGGCGCCCGCGCGGCCGGCCCGAGCCGTCCCGATAAGCACATGCCGTCGAGCAGGCAAAAGTTCTACTCGGTCTGATTCATGGCATGATTGGAATGCAGCCGGCTGACAATTCGGGTACCTTTCCATGGGACGCCAGTTGACCTAGGAAGGGCGAGAATGTCGGCCAAGCATGCGGTATTGGGACTCGTTATCGAGCGTCCCGGGTATGGGTATCAGCTGGCGCAGCGCCTGGATGAGCGTTTCAGCTCATCTGGCTTCGCGCCATCAGGCGTCTATTCCGCGCTCGACCAGCTGAGCCGCGACGAGCTGGTCCGCAGTGCGGGCGAGCTCGGCCCGGGCCCAGCCCGCCGCGCCGCGCCGCGCACGATCTACGAGGCTACGGAGGAGGGGGTCGACCACTTCGAGGCCTGGATGCTCGATCCGTCGCCGATGCCGCCGCTGCGTGACGAGCTGCACATGAAGATCGCCTTGTGCCGTCCGCGCAACGTTCCGCGCCTGATCGAGATGATCAGCGGCCAGGAACTGGTCTGCCTAGGTCGGCTGCGCGACCTGAAGAGCATCACCGAGGAAGTGCCGGGACCCGCGCACGATTGGTCGCGGTTGATGGGTGTGCTCGCCTCCGAGGCTGAGATTGCATTTTGGAACGCCCGAATCGAGTGGTTGCAGAGTGCCCGCGAGCTGCTCGAACAGCTGCGTGACGAGCGGGAGCCCGCAAAGCCCGGCGGGGTCGCGGAAAGCTCTGCGGGTCAGGTGGACCGGCTGCGGAGAATCTGATGACAGACGCGCTGCTCTCGCTGGGCTCGGTCAGCAAGAGCTACTGGCGGGGGTCGTCGGAGGTGCGCGTGCTGTCGAACGCCTGCTTGGAGCTCCATGCGGGCGAGTTCATGGGTGTGTGGGGGCGTCGCGGCGCCGGAAAGACGACGCTGCTGCGGATCGCCGCTGGGCTCGAGACGCCCGACCGGGGGGCAGTGCGCTTCGACGGCGAGGATCTGTCCTCGCTCTCCGAGCAGGGGCATGCCCGGCTGCGGCGTGGCGAGGTTGGCTGGGTGCGACGCTCGGGGCCGCGCAGCGAGCTCTGCATCCTCGACTACGTGGCGCTGCCGTTGCTGATCGATCACGGCCAGCGCGAGGCGAACCGGCGTGCGGAGCGCGCGCTGCGGCGCGTTGGCATGGCTCAATGTGCCAGCCAGCATTGGGAGAGCCTCTCCGACGGGGAGCGAGCGCTGGTGGCGATCGCGCACGGGATCGCGCGTTCGCCGCGGCTGTTGCTGATCGATGATCCGACGGCTAATCTGGGCGTGCGCGAGCGCGAGGAGATCCTGCTTCTACTCCGCGCGCTGGTTGAGGAGACGAGGCTTGCTGTGCTGATGACCGTGCCGGACATGCCGACGGCGCTGCGCTCGCATCGAGCTGCGCGCTCTGAGCGGCGGGCGCCTGCTGACTCCCCCTCCCGAAGCCAGCGACGGCGATGGCGACGGGGAGGACAACGTGATCGATTTCCCCGGCGTTCAGCGTTCCGCCTAGATGGCCGCCGCGACAGTCGCAGTAGGGGTTCCCGAGCCGGCGGGATCGGGCGGTTAGTGCTCGAACTGCGCGAGCTGGTGAAGCATTTTCCGGTTGCGTCGGGCGCTCCGGTCCGAGCCGTGGATGGAGTGTCGCTCAGCGTGCCCGATGGCGAGTTCGTCGCGCTTTACGGACCCAGCGGCTCTGGCAAGACGACGCTGCTGATGTTGATCGCGGCGCTGCTGCGACCGGACGCCGGGTCCGTTCTGCTTGACGAGCGCGACATCTCGCGCCTCACCGATCCCGAAACCGCGCGATACCGCCTGCACGATCTCGGCTTTGTCAGGCAGTCGTTCAACCTGATTCCTGGCGCGACTGCGCTCGACAACGCCGCGCTGAAGCTTATGGGGATGGATATAGGCGCCCGTGAGGCGCGGCGTCGCATCACGCCGCTGCTCGAGCGGCTCGGTCTCGGTGAGCGCACCACGCACCGCGCCGAGCAGCTCTCGATGGGTGAGCGCCAGCGTGTGATGCTTGCGCGTGCTCTCTCCACCGAGCCGAAGCTGCTACTTGCCGACGAGCCGACGGGAAGCCTCGACAGCACGCGCGGCAGGGAAGTGCTTGAGCTGCTCGCCGAGACGTGCCGAGAGCGGAGCGTGGCGGTCGTTCTCGTCACGCACGATCCGCAGGCCGCGTCGTTCGCCGACCGCGTATTCGCGCTGCGCGACGGCAGGCTCGTCGAATACGAGCCGGGACGAGTAGATGCCGTTCTGAGGGCCGGCTGATCGAGTCACACCGAGGTTTGGGGGGATGAGGTTCTCAAGCATCGTGCGCCTGTATCGCGTTCGCATGCGCGCGCGACTCACGCAAGAACTCTTCGCCGTGCTGGGGATCGCGATCGGCGTGGCGCTGCTGTTCGCCTCGCAGGTCGCCAACACGAGTCTCGACAGCTCCGTGGAGCGTCTGACAAAGGGCATAGTCGGCCCAATGCGCTTCCAGGTGTCGGCGCGTGACAGTCAAGGATTCGGCGAAGGGCGGGTTTCACAGATCGCGAGGCTGCCTGGAGTTCAGGCAGTTGCCCCGGTGCTCGAGCGGAACGCAAACGTGGTTGGGCCTCTGGGCGAACGGTCTGTCGACCTGGTCGGCACCGATCTGCGGCTCGCGCGCTTGGGCGGGGGCATCGCGCGACACATAGCTGCCGTCCCGTTGGGTCGAGCGCGTGTGCTCGTCACGCCGGGATCGATCGCTCGGGCTGTCGGCGTCACATCGATCAGGCCGGTTAGGCTCGAGATCGGGACGAGCACGGCCAGTGCTCTGCTCGTCCCGCTCCGGCCGAGCGATGACGCATCACTCGGCGCCAGTCCAATCGCGCTGGCGCCGCTGTGGACGGTGCAACGGCTCGCTGGCCTGAAGGGCAACGTGACGAGCGTCTACGTTCGCTCTCCGCCTAGCAAGGATCGCATGGTGCGGGCCGAGCTCGAGCGGGTCGCCGCCGGTCGGCTCAACGTCCGCCCGGCCGACATCACGACAACGCTGTTCCGCCGCGCAGCTCGCCCGGTCGATCAGTCCACCGGCCTGTTCTCGGGGTTGAGTGCGCTGATCGGGTTCCTGTTCGCATTCAACGCACTGATGCTGACAGTGCCTCAGCGCCGGAGCCTGATCGAAGACCTACGCCTCGACGGCTACACGCGCAACATGATCATCCAGGTGCTGATGCTGGACGCGCTCGTGCTTGGCGTGATCGCCTCAGCCTGTGGGCTCTTGCTCGGAGAGCTGCTCTCGACGGCCCTTTTCAGCTCGAATCCGGGCTACCTGTCGTTCGCTTTTCCGATTGGAACAGAGCGAATTGTCACGTGGCCGAGCGTCGTGCTCGCAATAGCCGGGGGCATGCTGGCGGCGGCGGCCGGAGTGCTTGCACCACTGCGGTCGGCGATCGTGGAACGTGCCGGCAATCAGATCCGCCCCCCGGGGCAAACGAGGGATTCGAGACCTTGGTTGCTGCTGGTGGCGGCCGTCGTGTGTCTGGTCGCGACAACCGCGATCTTGCTGGCAGCGCCCGAGGCGGCGATCGTCGGTGTCGTCAGCCTCACTCTCGCGCTGCTGCTCTGCCTGCCGGCGCTGCTCGACCTCGCGGTACGTGCCAGCGGACAGTTGCAGTATCTGCTCAGCGATGCATCCTCTTATCTGGCGTTGATCGAGCTGCGCTCCCGCTCCAATCGGGCCCGTTCCCTTGCGATCGCTGCGACCGGTGCCATTGCGGTATTCGGAAGTGTCTCGATCCAGGGTGCGCGTAGCAGCCTGCAACACGGCCTCGAAGCTTCAACGCGCGGGACGGACTCCCGCGCGGATCTCTGGATCACTCCGGGTGGCACAGCCAACTCGCTGGCCACGACGTCGTTCAAAGACGTTGATCGCTCAGCGCTTGCGCATCTGCCGGGCGTGCGCTCGCTCGAAATCTACCGAGGCAGCTTTCTCGACTGGCGAGATCGCCGACTTTGGGTTCTCGCTCAGCCACGCGCGGATCTGCATCCGATCTCCTCAAATCAGCTCATCGACGGCGACTTGGCAAGCACGACCGCACATCTGCGTGAAAACGGCTGGGTCGTTCTCTCGCGAGCGGTTGCCGCAGAACACCACCTGCATGTCGGGCAGTCCTTCACGTTGCCAACCTCGCGGCCGACGCGCTTTCGCCTAGCCGGACTGAGCACGAACCTCGGCTGGCCGCCGGGCGCCCTGATCATGAACGCAGAGGACTACGCACGGGCATGGGACAGCACCAGTCCGAGCGCCTACCAGGTCGACCTCGTGCCTGGTGCGTCTCTTGTCGCGGTCAAACGCGAGGCGGAAGCCCTCGTGCGTCCGACCGGCATGCGCGTGGAAACTGTCGCGCAACGCGAGAAGTTGCACTATTCGCAGGCTGCGCAAGGTCTTTCGCGGCTGACGCAGATCCGCACCCTGGTGCTGATTGCCGCCGTGCTCGCGATGGCGGCCGCCATGGGCGCGATGGTCTGGCAGCGCCGCATGCGACTGGCCGACATGAAGGTTGACGGCTTCAGTCGACTCGTGCTGTGGCGCGCGCTGCTCTGGGAGAGCGCGATCCTGCTCGGTGTGGGCTGCGCGCTGGGCGCCGTCTTTGGCCTGTACGGGCAGCTGCTGTTGACCAGGGCCCTTTCGGTCGTTACAGGCTTTCCGGTGATCGAATCCACGCCGCTACTCGCCGCGCTCGGGAGCTTCCTGCTGATCACTGCCGTCGCTGTTGCGATCGTCGCTGTGCCCGGCTACCTAGCTGCTCGTGTGCGTCCAGCAGTCGGGATGCCCGAGTGATCCCGTTCCTCGCGAATACGACCGATACAGCCCCTACTATCCGGGAAAATTCCGATGCATGGATAGATGCCCAACCCGCTTCCACTATCTCCGCGGCAGGTCTGGGTCCTCTTGGCCGCTGTTGCACGGGAGCTGCTTTGGGGGCTGAAAGCGGTCTCGCGCGAGGTGAGCGTCTGGCGGATCCGAGCGTTGATGATCCCAGACGCGCCGATTCGCGAAGACGCGCTCAGCTCGATCGAGCTCAAGCGCGAGAACGCCGATGGGGCGGCGCTGTTTTGGATATTGCCTCCGCGCCGCAACCTCAACCTCCTGCGTCTCTTGGTCGCCTATCAGATCATTTGGGACTTTCTCGACAGCGTCAGCGAGCGTGGCGCTTGCGAAGGAACGGCGAACGGGCGTCAACTCCACAAGGCGCTCGTAGAGGCGCTCGATCCGGCATCACCGATCTCCGACTACTACCGCTTCCACCCATGGCGAGAATGACGGCGGCTATCTGCGTAAGCTCGTCGAAACATGCCGCGCGAACTGCGCCGCACTGCCCTCGTATGGCCGTCTGCGTCCGCTGGTCGTGCGTGAAGCCCGCCGAGCGCAGGTGCAGGCCCTCAATCATGACTCCGATCCGGCCGAACGAGACGAGGCGCTGAGGCGCTGGGCCGAGCGGGAGTTCGCCGGAGAGCAGGGGCTCAGCTGGTTTGAGCTGAGCAGCGCGGCGAGTGCGTCGCTGGCGGTCCACGCTTTCCTCGCGCTCGCCGCGCGCCCAGCATGCACGGAAGCTGAGGTCAAGCAAACCTGCGACGCCTACTTCCCCTGGATCTCGGGAACCGCGACGATGCTGGACAGCTATGTCGATCAAGTCGAAGATGAACTCGAGGGCAATCACCGCTACGTTGCGCACTACGAGAGCAGGACCCTCGCGGGCGAACGGTTGCGGACTCTGGTCAGCCGCTCGGCCGTCGAAGCACGCCGACTGCGGGACGGCCACAGACACGCGGTGATCGCTTCCTGCATGGTCGCGATGTACCTCTCGAAGGACAGCGCTCGCACCCCTGCGATGCGCGAGAGCACGGCGAGCTTTGTCGATGCGGGCGGCTCGCTGACCCGTTTGCTGCTGCCCGTGCTGAGATGCTGGCGAATTATCTTTGCGCAACGAGCGTAAAGCAATCCATTGGCTTCCCCGGAGTTTCCGTCTATTGCAAGGACTAGTCAGAACTGAATATTCAGGACAGTCTTAGCGTGCGTGCAGAGGATCGGCATCATTCGGCCAACGCGATGATGGATGAGAACGGAACCCAAGTCTTGCCGGCCAGGAGAGAGAAGGCGCGCCGCTCGCAGCGGGCGAAGGCAGGCGCATCGGGGGCCGCATCCAAAGCCGCGTCGTCTCGCCAGTGGCAGCGAGCCGAACGTCCCTCGCGGCGTTCGGCTCGCACCGAAGGCGAGCCCGGCGGCGATGCCGTGCTGATCGAGCTGTCCAAGTCGCAGGTCGACCAGGTCGTGCGCAGCGCAGGCCAGGGTGGGACGCTTTCGGTTCTGCTCTCAGCGGTCAAGGATCCGCAATGGCCGCTGTCGCTCGACTCAGAGGAGTGGTCCTACCCTGCCCAGCTCGACGATCGTCGCCTCTCTCGCTCGCTGTTGTCCGGCCTGCTCGTGCTGTCCTGCTTTCCCGCTGACGGCGGGTACCTGGGGATCGCCGAACTGGCCCGAATGCTAGACATGAATACGAGCACCACCCACCGTTATGTCACGACGCTTTTGGCGGTCGGGCTGCTGGAGCGCAATCCAGGCACCCGCAAGTACCGTCTCATCGCGCAGTAGCTGGGCTGAGTTGCCCACCCGACCGCGGCGCCAGGGCCGTGGCTGCCCGCATCCGCGGGCAGGGTTGCTCACAGCTTGCGCCGCAGGTGCTCGGCGATCCGCCGCACGCCGGCCAGATCGACCTCGTCGCTGAACTGGAACGGCACGCCGGTGACGTCGAATCCGCGCCGTCGCAGACGCGCGAGCTGATTGTGCTGAGCGCGCGCTCGCTCGGACACGGCGCGGGCAGCGGCAGCGGCCGCCTGTACCGTTGCGGCCCCGTTACCGGCGCTGTGCGCAGTGGTGCGCAAAGCTCGCGGTTGCTCCTCCCGTGAGCGCTTGGACTGGGCAGTGGCGGCGCGCGGACGTCGCGTGCCCTCGCCGCGCTCGGCGAGCGATGAGAGCTGCTTCAGCTCGCCCGAGTCGAAGCGCTGCGGCAGTGTGCCGTTGACCACCACGGCGCGCAGGTCGCGACCGAGCTGCTCGCCGAGCCGTCGCTGCAACTCGAGCGTCTCGGTCACGGCCAGCTCGCTGGCGTGCGCGACGGCGATGTAGTCCGAGCGCTGCGGGTCCTGCAGCAGTTGCTGCAGCCGTTCGGCCTGCCCCGCGATCGGACCGACGCGGGCGATCGCGCCGAACGTGCGCGGCGAGTCGAGCATGCCGAGCGCGTGTCCTGTGGCGGGAGCGTCGAGTACGACCAGGTCGTAGCCGCGCCCACGTCCTCGCCAGCGCTTGCCCTGCGTCAGCTCCCAGATCTTGACCATGCTGACGAGCTCTTTGGCTCCCGGCGCAGCGGCGGCGAAGTATTGAAAAGTGCTGCTCGAGGCGAGCACGCGCCCTGAGACGCGACCGCCGAGCGACTGCAGCCATTCCATCAGCGCGCGGTCGGGGTCGATCGAAAGGCTCCACAGTCCGTCCTGCAGCTCGGTCTCACCGCCCGGCTCGGACTCACCCACGCCGAACAGCGTGCGCAGCCGGCTCTGCTCACCCACCTCGGCCACAATCGTTCGCAGGCCACGCTCCGCGGACAGCAGCCCGAGCGCGGCGGCGAGCGTGCTCTTGCCGACGCCGCCCTTGCCGCTGACGACGAGCAGTTCGCGATCGAAGACGGAGTCCATGCCGGCTTCAGTGTGTCTCAAATCGACGCGATGCACGCTGGCGCACCGACGGGGGGTGCTCGACCTACAATCGTGCGGATGGGTCCAGCTCTGCCAGGGGAAGCGATCGACGCGCAACTCGTCTATGACGAGCGCGGCCTCCTGCCCTGCGTGGTGCAGGACTGGAACAGCGGCGAGGTGCTGATGCTCGCGTACATGAACGAGAATGGCGCTGGCGCGCACGCGCGAGACCGGCGAGCTGCACCTTTACAGCCGCTCCCGCGAGGAGCTCTGGCACAAGGGGGCGACAAGCGGAAACGTGCAGCTCGTCAGGGCCTTGCGCACCGATTGTGACGGCGACACGGTGCTCGCGCTCGTAGAGCCTGCCGGTCCGGCCTGTCACACGGGCGAGCGCACGTGCTTTCACCGTGGCGAGCTGGCACCTGCGCCGAGCGAGGTGCTACCCGAGCTCGAGCGCACGATCGCCGAGCGCGCCCGGAGTCGTCCGGCGGGCTCCTACACGGTCGAGTTGCTCGAGGACTCGCAACTGGTCGGCGCGAAGGTGATGGAGGAGGCCGAGGAGGTCGCGCGCGCCGCCCGCGAGGAGTCCGACGAGCGCGTCGACGAAGAGGCGGCCGACGTCATCTACCACTTGCTCGTGCTGATGCGCGGCAGGGGGCGCTCGCTTGCCGACGCCGAGCGGGTGCTGGATGAGCGTCGCCGCTGAGGCGCTGACAGATGCGCCGCGCGTGGAGCCGAGCCTCGCCGAGGCGCGCGCGCTGTCCGAGCGCCACAACCTGATCCCGCTGCGTCACAGCTTCATCGACGACTGCGAGACGCCGGTTTCGGCGTTCCTGAAGCTGCGCGAGCTCGCGCCGAGTGAGCCCGCCTTCCTACTGGAGTCGGCCGAGCAGGGTCAGCGCGTCGGGCGCTATTCGTTCATCGGCATCCGCCCGCGGACCGTGCTGCGCTGGTCTCTCGGCGATGCCGGCGATCCATATGCGCTGGCGGCCGAAGCGGTTGCCCGGTTCGACCAGGCACCGCCCGGGGAGGAAGCGCCGCCGTTCACGGGCGGTGCCGTCGGCTTCTTCGGTTATGACCTCGTACGCACGGTTGAGCCGCTCGGCAGCCCCAACCCGGATGCGCTGGGGCTGCCCGACATGGCATTGATGCTGACCGACCTGCTGGTTGTATTCGACCATCTCAAGCACACGATCACGATCCTCGCCAACGCCGACGTGCAGGCCGAGCCCGATGTCGAGCGAGCCTACAGCGCTGCGGTGCGCGCGATCGCAGAAGTGCGCGCGCAGCTCGACCGGGCCCGTTCCGCGTCCCGAGCGCCCGCAGGGAGGGCGTCCCCATCCCGAGTTCCACTCGAACATGACGCGCGAGCGCTTCGAGGCGATCGTCGCGCGGATCGTCGAGTACATATACGCAGGCGACGCGTTCCAAGTCGTCCCATCCCAACGCTGGTCGGCCGCGGTGCCGATCGAGGCGTTCTCGATCTATCGCGGCTTGCGCGCGGTTAATCCGAGCCCGTACATGTACTACCTCGATTTCGGCGACTTCCAGGTGGCGGGCGCGAGTCCCGAGCCGCTGCTCACGGTGACCGGACTCCACGTCAGCACGCGCCCGATCGCAGGCACGCGTCATCGCGGCGCCACGCCCGAGGAGGATCGCCGGATCGCGGGGGAGCTGCTCGCTGATGAGAAGGAGCGAGCCGAGCACGTGATGCTCGTCGACCTCGGGCGCAACGACCTCGGTCGCGTCTGCGAGTACGGCTCAGTCGTCGTCGACAGGCTGATGGAGGTCGAGTCCTACAGCCACGTGATGCACATCGTCTCGGAGGTATCGGGGACGTTGCGCGAGGGTGTCGGCGCGATGGACGCGCTGCGCTCGGTGCTGCCCGCCGGGACGCTGTCCGGCGCACCAAAGGTGCGCGCGATGCAGATCATCGACGAGCTCGAGCCGATCAAGCGCGGCGGCTACGGCGGCGCGATCGGCTACCTCAGCTACGCCGGCGATCTCGACACGGCAATCCACATTCGCACCGTCGTCGTCAAGGAAGGCGTGGCGCACGTGCAGGCCGGCGGCGGCACGGTCGCCGATGCCAAGCCGGCCTACGAGTACGAGGAGTCCGTCGCCAAGTCCAACGCCGCCAGGCGCGCGATTGAGCTCGCCTGCGACCAGCCTGACTGGCCATGAGCGTGCGCGTCCTCGTCCTCGACAACTACGACTCGTTCACGTACAACCTCGTCCAGTACCTGGGCGAGCTCGGCACGGAAGTGGACGCGGTCCGCAACGACCGCGCGAGCGTCGACGAGCTGCTTGCCGGCGACTATGAGCGGTGCGTCGTCTCGCCCGGCCCGTGCACGCCGGACGAGGCGGGGATCGCGCTCGAGCTCGTGCGCCGGATGCCCGAGTCGGGCGTGCCGACGCTCGGCGTCTGTCTTGGTCATCAGGCGCTCGCGCAGGCGTTCGGCGGTCGCGTGCGCCTGCACGACCCGGTGCACGGCAAGGCGACGACGATCGAGCACGATGGCCGCACGATCTTCGCCGGCGTGAGCTCGCCGTTGACGGTCGGGCGCTACCACTCGCTGGTCGTCGATCCAGAGCTGCCCGACTGCCTGGAAGAATCGGCGCATGGGGGCGACGTGGTGATGGGGATACGCCATCGCGAGCTGCCGGCCGAGGGCGTGCAGTTCCATCCCGAGTCGGTGCTCACCGCGGAGGGCAAGACGCTGCTGGCGAACTTCCTCGGCAAGCGCTGATGCCCAACCCGGTCCTCACGCGCGCGATCGACGCGCTCGCCTCGCGCCGTGACCTGAGCGCCGATGAGACCTCCGAGGTACTCGCCGAGATCATGCACGGCGAGGCTTCAGAGACGCAGATCGCCGCCTTCCTGATCGCGCTGCGCACGAAGGGTGAGACGGTCGAGGAGCTGGCGGGCCTCGCGCGCACGATGCGAGAGCTCGCCGCCCACGTGTCCTCTTCACGCGAGGATCTGCTCGACACGGCGGGCACGGGCGGCGGGCGGCGTACCTTCAACGTCTCGACGACCGCTGCCCTGATCGCCGCCGGGGCGAGTTGCGCGGTCGCCAAGCACGGCAACCGCTCTGCCACGAGCTCCTCCGGTTCGGCCGACCTGCTCGAGGCACTCGGCGCGCGGATCGACCTGGCGCCGGACGGGGTCGCGCGCTGTATCGAGGAGGCGGGCTTCGGCTTCATGTTCGCCCCAGCGCATCATCAGGCGACCCGCTATGTCGTGCCCGTCCGCCGCGAGCTCGCGGTGCGTACGATCTTCAACTTCCTCGGTCCCCTGACGAACCCCGCCGGGGCCAGGCGCCAGGTGATCGGCGTCTCAGACCCGGCGTTCGTGGAGACGATCGCGGGTGCGCTGGCACGCCTCGGCGTGGATCGCGCGCTGGTCGTCTCATCCGAGGACGGCCTCGACGAGCTTTCGATCGCGGCCACCACGAAGATCGTCGAGGTCAACGGCGACCAGCTGGAGCGCTACACGCTGGCGCCCGGCGATGTCGGCATCGAGCAGATTTCAGCAGACGTGTTCGAGCGCGACTGCGCCGGCGGGACGCCCGAGCAGAACGCGAGCGTCACGCGCGCGATCCTCGGCTATGGAGCGGACGCGGAGTCTGCGCAGACCCCGACGGCGGCCGCCGTCGAGCTCGCCACGATCAACGCCGGTGCCGCGATCTATGCGGCCGGCGCAGTCGCCTCGATCGCCGAGGGGGTCGAGTCGGCGCGCGCGACGCTCGCCGAGGGCGCAGCTGCCGAGGCGCTCGGGCGCTACGTGCGCGCGAGTCACGCCAACGCCTCCGGCGGAGCGGCGCCGTGAGCGCGACCCCGCCTTCGGTGCTCGCGCGGATCCTGCAAAGCACGCGCGAGCAGCTCGAGCAGCGCAAGCGCGCGTGCACGCCCGATCAGCTTCGCCGCAGCGCGGCGGAGACACCGGCCGCAGCCCGTGGCTTTCGCGCCGCTCTCGCGCGGCCTGGGATCTCGGTGATCGCCGAGTTCAAGCGACGCTCGCCCTCGGCTGGGATGCTGCGCGAGCAAGCCGATCTGGCCGAGCTCGTGCGCGCTTACGAGCGGGGCGGCGCGAGCGCTCTGTCGGTGCTCACCGAGGAGGCCAACTTCGCCGGCACGCTGGGGGATCTGACCGCCGCGCGCGGGCTCAGTGCGCTGCCGGCTCTGCGCAAGGACTTCATCGTCGATGAGTACCAGCTGCTCGAGGCCCGGGTCGCCGGTGCCGATGCCGTGCTGCTGATCGTCGCCGCGCTCGCCGATCCCGAGCTGTTCTCGCTTCAGGAGACGGCACGGGCGCTCGGCATGGACGTGCTCGTCGAGGTCCACGATCGCGATGAGCTCGATCGCGCGCTCGCGCTGGGCGCCGAGCTGATCGGGGTGAACAATCGTGACCTGCGTGACTTCAGCGTCGACGTGCGGCGCACGATGCAGTTGTGCGGCGGGATACCGGATGGCGTCGTGGTCGTCTCCGAGTCAGGGATCGGCTCCAGCGAGCAGCTGCGCGAGCTCGAGCGAGAGGGTGTCGATGCGGTACTCGTCGGCGAGTCGTTGATGCGTGCCGCTGAGCCGGAGCAGGCGCTGCGGGCGTTGCTCGGCGAGCGTGTCGCCGGCGGTCCAGGGTCCGCTGGATCTGACTCCAGCGCCAAGGCCGACCTCTAGATTTGCGCTATGAACCTTTAGACACATTGGCCCTGGGCTTTATTTCGTCTTCATAGCCTCTGCCGATCATTCACTGAAATGAAGCGCTCATTCGCAATCCCCTTCATCTCGGCGCTGCTCGGCGGCGCGGTCGTCGTTGCCGTGGTCGCCGCCTTCGGCGGGCTCGACGGCTCCGAAAAGACGGTCACGACCGTCCAGGCCGCCCCGATCGCCCCATCCAACGCCTCGCAGCAGAGCAACGGGCTCACGCCGCACGACATCTACGTCAGAGACGCACCCGGCGTCGCCTTCGTGACCTCCACGATCGTGCAGAAGACCGAATCTCCGTTCAACCTGTTCGGCGGCGAACAGCAGCGCCAGGGCCAGGCGACGGGCTCGGGCATCGTGATCGACAACAACGGCACGATCCTGACCAACTACCACGTGGTCGAGAACGCGATCAAGGTCACCGTCAGCCTCGAAAAGGGCAAGACGGTCGAACGCGCAGGTCGTCGGCAAGGATCCCTCCAACGATCTCGCCGTGCTGCGCATCCACCCCGACGGCCTGACGCTGCACCCGCTCACGCTCGGCAACTCCGCCGGCGTGCAGGTCGGTGACCCCGTGCTTGCGATCGGCAACCCGTTCGACCTCGAACGCACGCTCACGACCGGCGTGATCTCGGCGCTGCAGCGTCAGATAACCGCGCCCAACGGCTTCACGATCGACAACGTGCTGCAGACCGACGCGCCGATCAACCCCGGCAACTCGGGCGGACCGCTGCTCGACGACTCAGGGCAGGTGATCGGCATCAACTCGCAGATCGAGACGGGCGGCTCGGGCGGCGGCAGCGTCGGCATCGGCTTCGCGGTGCCGATCAACACGGCCAAGTCCGAGATCGCCCAGCTCGAGAAGGGCGGCACGGTGCGCGGCGCCTACATCGGCCTGACCTCGTTGACGATCGACGGATCGCTGTCAGGCGCTGAACCTTCCGGTCAAAAGCGGCGCGCTCGTGCAGAGCGTGCAGAAAGGCACGCCGGCCGAAAAGGCGGGCATCCGCGGTGGCACGGTCAGCGGCAGCGTCGAAAACGGTCAGGTCGCCGTCGGCGGCGACATCATCGTCTCGATCGACGGCAAGACGATCGACGAGCTCCGAAGACCTCGCGGCGGACATCGCCGCCAAGAAGCCGGGCGAGACCGTCTCGGTCGGGCTGCTGCGCGGCAACGGCAAAGGCGGCTACGAACACAAGACGGTCAGCGTCAAGCTCGGCGAGCCGCCCGAACTCGGTGCCCAACCCGACCACGCCCGAAGGCTAGGCGGACCCCGCTACCGTTGGGGGCGTGAGCGACGCCCCTCCACAAGTGAAGATCTGCGGGATCACGAACCTCGCGGACGCCGAGCTCGCGGTCGAGCTGGGCGCGTGGGCGCTCGGGATGATCTTCTACGAGGGCAGCCCGCGCCGCTGCTCGCTGGCCGAGGCCGAGACGATCGCCGCGGCGCTGCGGCGCAAGGTCGAGCTGTGCGGCGTGTTCGTCAACGCGCCGCTCGAGCAGGTCGTCGCCCAAGCGAGGAGCGTCGGTCTGAGCATGCTGCAGTTCCACGGCGACGAGGGTCCTGCGTTCTGCGCGCGAGGCTGCGCGCCGCACGGGCGCGCGGGTGATCAAGGCGGCGCAGGTGTCAGGGCCGGGCGACGTACGCGACCTCGAGCGCTTCCACGTCGACTTCCACCTGCTCGACGCCCGCGCCAAGCGAGCCCGGCAGGCAGGGTCTGCGGGGCGGCACGGGCGAGACGTTCGACTGGACGCTCGTGCAGCGCGCGCCGCTCGAAGGTGCCGTTGATCCTCAGCGGCGGGCTGAACGCCGAGAACGTCGCCGCGGCGATCGCCGCGACCGCGCCGTTCGCGGTCGACACGGCCAGCGGCACCGAGGTCGCGCCGGGCGCAAGGACCCGGAGAAGCTGCGCGCTTTCTTCGCGGCGGTTGCGAGCACCGAGCAGCCGGCGCCCGCGATGGCCGGCGGCGGGCGCGTGAGCGAGACACGGGAGGGCTCTTCGGTCGAGCACCACTTCGGCCCCTACGGGGGCCAGTTCGTGCCCGAGACGCTGATGCCGGCGCTGGCCGAGCTCGAGCAGGCGTGGATCGAGGCGCGCGCGGACGCCGGCTACCAGGACGAGCTGAAGGCGCTGCTGCGCGACTTCGCCGGGCGGCCGACGCCGCTTTACCGCGCGCGACGGCTCTCCGAGCGCGTGGGTCGGCCGGTGTACCTCAAGCGCGAGGACCTCAACCACACCGGCTCGCACAAGCTCAACAACGCGCTCGGTCAGGCGCTGCTGGCCAAGCGGATGGGCAAGCGGCGGGTGATCGCCGAGACCGGGCGCCGGTCAGCACGGCGTTGCGACGGCGACCGTCTGCGCGCTGCTGGATCTGGAGTGCGTCGTCTACATGGGCGTCGAGGACACGCGCCGCCAGCGCCCCAACGTCCAGCGGATGGAACTGCTCGGCGCGAGCGTGAGACCGGTGCGACGCCGGCGCGCAGACGCTGAAGGAGGCCACCTCGGCGGCGATCCGCGACTGGGTCACCAACGTGCAGAGACACGCACTACGTGATCGGCTCGGCGGTCGGCCCGGCGCCCTATCCGGCGCTCGTGCGCGACCTGCAGCGCGTGATCGGCGACGAGGCGCGCGCGCAGATGCTCGAGGCGAGGGCAGGCTGCCCGGCGCGTGTCGTGGCGTGCGTCGGCGGAGGCTCCAACGCGATCGGCACGTTCGCGGCATTCATCGACGACGAGCAGGTCGAGCTGATCGGCGTCGAGGCCGGCGGCGAGGGGATCGACACGCCGCGCCACGGTGCGCCGCTGACGGTCGGCGGGCGGGCCGGCATCCTGCACGGATCGCGCTCGGCGGTGATGCAGGACGAGGAGGGCCAGATCGTCGAAGCGCACTCGATCTCTGCCGGACTCGACTATCCCGGCGCCGGCCCGCAGCACGCGCACCTGCGCGACAGCGGCCGCGCGCGCTACGTGGCGGTGACCGACGCGCAGGCGCTCGAGGCGTTCAAGCACGTGGCGCGTCTGGAGGGGATCATCCCGGCGCTCGAGACGGCGCACGCGCTCGCCTGGGTGCTCGCGCAGAAGGACGGCGAGCTCGACCTCATCTGTCTGTCTGGTCGTGGCGACAAGGATCTCGCTGAGGTGCTGGGCAGCGCATGAGCACGCAAGGCACGCAGCGCACGCAGGCGAGCACGGGCGTGCAGCGCATCGCCGACGCGTTCGCAAACGCGCATGGCAGCGCCGCGCTGATGCCCTATCTGATGGCCGGCTACCCGACGCTCGAGCGAGTCGGTGGCGATCGGTGAGGCCTGCGTGCGGGCCGGCGCCGACCTGCTCGAGCTCGGCGTGCCCTACAGCGACCCGCTGGCCGACGGGCCGGTGATCCACGAGGCGGGCACGCGCGCGCTCGCCGCCGGCGCGAGCATGGCCGGCGTGCTTGAGGTTGCGCGCGCGCTCGCGCCGAGCGTCCCGGTGGTGCTGATGTGTTACGCCAACATGGTTTTCGCTCCAGGCGTCGAGGCGTTCGTCGAGCGGCTCGCGCGTACGGGAGCGTGCGGGCTGATCGTGCCCGACCTGCCGCTCGAGGAGGCGGGCGGAGCTGCGCGAGGCCTGCGAGCGCATCGGGTCTCGCGCTCGTGCCGCTGGTGGCGCCCACGACGACGCCCGAGCGCCTGACGGGCGATCGGGCGAGGCGGCGCGCGGCTTCCTCTACACGGTCTCGGTCGTCGGCACGACCGGCGAGCGCGACGCGCTTGCAGGACCGCTTCGCCGAGGTCGTGGCGCGGGCGAAGGCGAGCACGCGAGGTGCCGGTTGCGCTCGGCTTCGGCATCAGCACGCCCGAGCAGGCGCGCGCAGGCGGCAGCGGCGGGCGCCGACGGCGTGATCGTGGGCACGCGGCTCGTGCGGGCGGCCGGCGAGTCGGAGGATCCCGCCGGGGCGGTTGGCGCGCTCGTGGCCGAACTGGCGGCGCGGCCTGGCGACGACCGACCGACCGACGGCCAGCTAGGATTCCGCGCGGCATGGGATTCATCCTCACCGTCACGGCCGGGCTGATCGTCTGGATCGTGCTTGTGGGCGCTTGGAGCGAAGGGCTTCGACGCGTTCATGCTCGCCACAGCGATCATCCTGGTCGGCGCATCGCTGAAGATTCTCTCCGGCTACCTCCCGGGCCGTCGCAGCTAGCCCGGCCGGTGCGCGCGCGCTGGCTGTGCCTGGCCGCTCTCGCCGCGACCGCGACTGTGCTCGCCGGATGCGGCGGCGTGGGCGTCTCCGGCGCCACCGAAGCGACCGGCAACCAGCTGGCCGTCTACTCGAGCCTGCCCCTGCAGGGGCCCGTCGGCCGCCGGCTCGGCAGAAATCGTCGACGGCGAGCGACTGGCGCTCGCGCAGGCGGGCGGCCACGTCGGTCAGTTCAAGGTCGGCTACGTCTCGCTCGATGACGCCAACCCGACAGAGCGGCAGGCTGGACCCGGAAGCGACCTCGACGAACGCCAAGACGGCCGCGCAGGACACGAGCACGATCGCCTATCTCGGCGAGCTCGGCTCCGCCGCGACGGCCGTCTCGCTGCCGCTGATCAACGCGGCCGGGATCCTGCAGGTAAGCCCGAGCAGCCCATACGTCGGGCTGACCTCCTCACTCGATGCCGGACAGGACGAGCCCGAGCGCTTCTATCCGAGCGGCAAACGCAACTTCGGGCGCCTGCAGCCCGGCGACCACGGCCAGGCGGGCGCCCAGGTGCAACTGATGCAGGCGCTTGGCGTGCACAAGCTCTACGTGCTCGACGACCAGGACCCGTTTGAGCTGCCGCTCGCGGAAATCGTGGCCGGCGACGCCAGCGCGCAGGCATCGTGCTCGACGCCCACGACAGCATTCTTGCCACGGCGCCGACGGCGGCCGCCTACGCGGGCGAGGTCGAAAAGATCGCGCACAGCCAAGCCCGACGCCGTGTTCTTCGCCGGCGGCTCGCAGCCGGGGACGGCTGCGCTCTGGCGCGCGCTTCACCGCGCCGATCCGAAGCTGCTGCTGCTCGGGTCGAGCACGCTGGATGAACCGTCGTTCACGGGCGCGATCGGCGCGGCCGGCTCACAGACCTACCTGACGACGCCGATCCTGCCGCTCGCCGACTACCCGCCCCCGGCGGCTCGCGTGCTGGCCGACTACCGGCGCCAATTCGGCGGTCGGCCGGGCCCCTACGCGCTGTACGGGTATGAGGCGATGAGCGTCGTGCTCGACGCGATCCGCCGCGCCGGCAGAGCGCGGCAACGACCGCCAGACGGTGATCGACCGCTTCTTTGCGACCAGCGACCGCCATTCGGTGCTCGGCACCTACTCGGTGCTGGCGAGCGGCGAAACGACGCTCTCGCGCTATGGCGTCGACCGCGTCAGCGACGGGCGCGCTGTGTTCTACCGCGCCTTCGACGTGCGCTGAGTCTCGGTTCCGCCGAGCGGGCTCAGCCGCTGCCCTGCAGGCCGAGCACGAGGCGGAAGCGTTCGATCCCGCCGCCGAGGCTCTTGCCGCCGCCCGAGAGCGTGCCGAGCGATCGCAGATAGGGCATGAGCGGCGCGATCGTGGGGTCTTCGCTCAGGCCGACCCCTTCGAGCAGGCCGAGCAGCGTCGGGAATTCGACGATCACGCTCGGCTGGATGCCTTCGCCGAGGGCGGCCGAGGCGCTGCTGTGAGAGGTTGCGCCGGAGAGCGTGCTCGATGGGTGGAGCGCGGCTTCAACGGACTGTTCGCCGATCCCGATCACGAACTTCGCGTTGCCGCTGGAATCGCGGCCGTCGGCGATGTCGAGCACGACGGGGAGGCCGCTCAGGTGCGCGGCCACCGCGGCGTCGGTGCCGGCGATCGAGATGGGCTGCACCGAGCCGCCCGCTTTGGCGCAGCAGCGCGCCCAGCTTGGCCACGGCGGCGCGGGAGCGCGCGGGGTTCTTCGAGTCGATCACGATGCCGCCCCTCAGTTCGAGCAGGCCGCTGCCGGAGGCGAACAGGCCGGCCGAGCCCATCCAGCGGGCGAAGTCGCGCTTGGTCTCGGCGGTGTTCGCTCCGAGCACGGTCAGCGGCTTGAGCAGTCCTTCCACCAGGCCGGGCACGCTCAGCCCTGCGCTCGGCGCCGAGTTGCTCGATCCGGTCAGCAGGCTGCCGAGCGAAGTCAGCCCCTGCAGTGCCTGTGCGTTTGCGCTGAGCGTGCTGCCGAGGTCGCCCAGGCCGACGGCGAGCCACGATTCGCCGGGGAGCTCGCCAAGCGCACGCGAGGCTTCGGAGCTCGCCGTGAGCAATCCGCCCGAGCTACCCGAGCTGCTGCCGCCGCCGGGCGTGGTGGCGTCGACGTCGAGGGCGAAGGAGCTACTCGTGGGCACCAGCGAGACGTTCAGCAGGCGCTGCCCGGCGAGCAGCGCGAGTGCTGAGGCGGCGCCCTGGGCGCGCGACTTGCCTGAGTCTTCGCTGACGGCACCGGGATTGGCATACAGGTGGGCGAGCGCACCGGCCGGGGCAGCGGCCAGCAGCTTCGCGTAGCTGGGGGATTGGGCGAGCGCGACGCCGCCGCCTGAGGTCGTGTCGATCACGGAGCGAAGCGCCGGCTCGGTACCGATCACGGCCAGGCGCGCGACGATGCCGAAGGCGATGCCGTTGCCGAGCTGGTAGGAGATGCCGCGGTAGCCGGCCGTGTGCGCGCCGGCGCGTTTGGCGAGCATTTGCACGAACGAGCGCGCCTTGGCCGTGTCACGCGTGTCCAGCACGATTGCGCCTTCGGCGGAGTGGGCCGCGAAGGGGAACGAGCCGCCGCTCGGCGAGCTGCCAAGCAGCCCCTGCTGCACGATCTTCAGCAGTCGGGAGATCGCTGCTTCGCTCGAGCCGCCGCCGGAGCTGAGGAACACGCCCGCGCGCTGGCCAAGCCAGGGGGCGACGTCGCGCTTGTAGTCGAGCGAGCGCGCACCGGGCGTCTGCAGCGCGCCGAGCAGGCGCAAGTAGGGGTCGGCCTGGTGGCTGAGCGCGCGTCCGGCCGCGCTTGCCGCTCTTCTGTAGCGGTCCTTCGGGTCGCACGACCGCGCCGGCGTACAACGCGGCCGACGCGGGCACCGCATTTGCTGGGTCGACCGAAGTGCCTGTGGCGCTCGATCCGCAGCCGCTGCCGGCGAGCACGGCCGCCGCGAGCAGGGCGGGCAGGGGCAGCAGCCTGAACGTCGGAGCCATCGCGGGCGATCGTAGCGGCTGGCGTGGCCGGTGGGCCGCGCTTGCCACACCGTATGCGGTGCACCGCATACGGCTGGGGTTGCCCTCGCGCGAAGAACCGCGGCGCAGCTTGGCTGAACGCGGGGACGCACGGCTGCAAGCGAGCTCCCAGTGAGTCGGTTTGCACGTCTCGTTGCAATTCGGCACGCTCGACGCCGCACTGGTTGCAGCTCGGAAAGCTCCCGCTGAGCGGGCGTTTTCC
This sequence comes from uncultured Solirubrobacteraceae bacterium, assembly GCA_963704495.1. Taxonomy (GTDB): domain Bacteria; phylum Actinomycetota; class Thermoleophilia; order Solirubrobacterales; family Solirubrobacteraceae; genus Palsa-744. The sequence continues at coordinate 1,644,902 of OY969911.1, forward strand.
CACGTTCAACGACAATCGAGCGGTGTGGTGGGAGAAAATGTGCAACTAGGGTTGCGTTGTGGGAGGAAGTGGGGTATCTTCGCGGCAGCGAGCCGGGGTGGAGGGGCTCCTCCCACTCCTCCACCTCGGCTCGGTAATCAATTTCGGAGTCCTCCAAGTGGTCCCCTTTCGTGGCACGTTCGACCATACGCTCGACGCAAAGAACCGCCTCACGGTGCCTGCGCGCTATCGCGCTGCGCTCGCCGAGGGGGTAGTGCTCGCGATGCCCGTCGACCTGAAGCCGTGCGTCGGCGTGTGGCACCCGGAGGAGTACGAGCGCTACAGCAAGCGCGCGCTGGCCGAGCTGCCGCCGCTGTCGCCGCGCCTGAGCGAGCTCGAGCGCTTCTTCTACGGAAGCTCGCAGGACGCGGATCTGGACGCTGCCGGTCGGATCATGGTGCCGGGCTTCCTCGGCGAGCACGCCCGACTGCAGAAGGAGGTCGTCGTAGTAGGCGCCGGCGACCGCCTGGAGCTGTGGAGCAAGGACGCCTGGAATGAGCATCGACCGGCACTGCTGAGCGGCGTCGCCGAGATCACGGCACATGTCGACGACACTGCTTGAGATGAGACGACCCCAGCGACGCCCCCCGCGCGGGCGGCCGTCGAGCGCTGCCCGCGCCGGAGCGCGCGAGGCGGCGTGCCGTGATGCCCCAATCGGAACGCGCGGCCACGTACCGGTGCTGGCCGACGAGCTGCTCGAGCTGCTCGAGCCTCAGCCCGGCCAGACGGCGATCGACTGCACCTTCGGCGACGGCGGGCACGCGCGGCTCGTGGCCGAGCGGCTCGGGGCGACTGGCACGCTGATCGCGATCGACCGCGACCCGCTCGCCGAGCAGCGCTTCGCGCAACTCGCGGCCGACGTTGCGTGCTCGGTGCGCTTCATCCGCGCCGGCTACGCCGAAGCGCTCGAGCTGCTCACCCGCGAAGGGGTGCGCGCCGACGTGGCGTACTTCGACCTGGGCATGTCCTCGATGCAGGTAGACACGCGCGAGCGCGGGTTCTCCTATTCCTATGAGGCGCCGCTCGACATGCGGATGGATCCGGCGCAGGAGCTGAGCGCGCGCGAGATCGTGAGCGACGTGGGACGAGCGTCGGCTCGCGCGCACGCTGCGCGACTTCGGCGAGGAGCGCCATGCCGGCGCGATCGCCCGCGCGATCGTGCGCCGGCGCGCGCAGGCGCCGATCGAGACGACACTCGAGCTCGTCGAGGCGATCAACTCGGCGCTTCCCGCCCCAGCGCGCTTCGCCGGCGGCCATCCCGCCAAGCGCTCGTTCCAGGCGCTGCGAATCGCGGTCAACGACGAGCTCGACCAGCTCGACCAGGCGCTGCCACTCGCTTGGGGTCTGCTGCGCGACGGTGGCGTGATCGCAGGGATCTCCTTCCACTCGCTCGAGGACCGGCGCGTCAAGCGCTTCCTCGCGGCGCGCGCGCAGGGCTGCGTGTGCCCGCCCGATCTGCCCATCTGCGCATGCGGTCGTGAGCCGGAGGCTGCGCTGCTCACGCGCCGCTCGATCGTGCCCTCGGCGGATGAGGTCGCGCGCAACCCGCGCGCCTCCTCGGCTCGCCTGCGCGCCGCGCGCAAGCTTCGTGACGAACAGCGCGAGGAGAGCCGATGACGCCACCGGCGGCCGCAGCAGCCCCCACGGTCAGGCCACGCCGCGCCCCGGCGCCGCGCGGGCCGCGCCGCATCTCAGGACCGGCACGCCCGGCCGCAGCTGCCACGCCGCCCAACGACAGGCGTCGCAGCGGACCAGGCGGGGCTCGTCGTCGGGCTACTCTCGGCGCTCGAGAGCCTTGCCCAGCACCGCCTGCTCGACCGCCTGATTCGCGGCCGCGTGTGGATCGGGCTGGTCGCATTCGCGCTGATCGGCATCGTCACGCTGCAGCTCGGTCTGCTCAAGCTCAACGGCGGCATCGGCCGCGCGCTCGAGCACGGGGCGCTGCTGCAGCGCGAGAACGCGGCGCTGCAGCATCGAAAACTCCGAACTGGCGGCGGGCGCGCGCGTGGAGAAACGCGCGGCGAAGCTCGGCATGGCATTCGTCCCCGGCGGGGCGCTGCACTTTCTCTCGGCAGGCGCCCACGGCGAAGCGGGAAAGGCCGCGGCGGCGCTTGCGAGCTCCGCCCACGCGGCGGCGCAGGCGCGCGAAGCCGGCGCAGCCGAAGCAGCGGCGGCCAGCTCGGCCGAAGCCGGCGAAGGGGAAGCGTCGAGCGAAACAGCCGCCACATCGGAAGGCTCCGGCGAAGAATCATCTGAAGCAAGTTCTTCGGCGGAAGCCTCTGAAGGAGCGGCCCCGAGCGGCGAATCGAGCGAATCGAGCGAAGCCTCCGGCAGCGAATCGGCGCCTGAAGCATCGAGTGTGGGCTCGGCTGAAACTGAACCGTCGGGCGGGAGCGCCGCGAGCTCCTCGGGGGGCTGAGCCGGTGGCGATCGTCCAGCGCCGGATCGGGGGGATCTTCGGGCTGTTCTTCCTCCTCCTGGTCCTCGCCGGCGGGCGCACGCTGTACCTGGGCGCGCTGAAGGGCGGCAGCCTGCGCAGGGCAGCCGCCACGCAGCAGCTGACCTACGAAGCGGTGCCGGCGCAGCGCGGCACGATCACCGACCGCAACGGCGTCGACCTGGCGGTCTCCGAACCGGCGCAGGACATCTCGGCGACGCCGTACCTCGTCAAGAGCCCGCTGCAAGCGGCCGCAGAGGCTCGCCCCGCTGCTGGGCAAGCCCCAGGACCAGGTGCTGCGCAAGCTCTCCGAGCGCAGCGGCTTCGTGTATCTGGCGCGCGCACTGCCCTCCAAACGGGCGCACGCCGCTGATGGCGCTGAAGATCGCTGGCATCGCGGGCACGCCGGTGATGCGCCGCGTCTACCCGCGCGGCAACGCTGGCGGCGCAGGTGCTCGGCGTGGTGGGCACCGAAGGCAATGGCCTGTCGGGCCTCGAGTACTCGCGCAACGCGCTGCTGCACGGGCGCACCGGCCAGCGCCACGTGGTCAGCGACGCGATCGGCCAGCCGGTGTCGATCAACGAACCACATCCTGAGCAGCCGGGCACGTCGATCTCGCTGACGCTCGACGCGAACATCCAGCAGCGCACGGAAGACGTGCTCGGCGCGGTCGGCCGCGTGTTCAGCCCGAAGGACGCGACCGCGATCGTGATGGACCCGAACAGCGGCGCGATCCTGGCGCTGGCCAACTGGCCGCAGGTCAACGCCAACGATCCCGGCGGCGCCTCGCCGGAAGCGCTGCGAGGACCGCGCCGTCGGCTTCGACTACGAACCGGGCTCGACGTTCAAGGCCTTCACGGTCGCGGGCGCGCTGCAGCAGGGCCTGGTCACGCCGAACGTCGAGCTTCTTCGTCCCGGACCAGATCCAGGTCGCCGACCGCACGATCCACGACGACACCGAACACGGCGACGAGACGCTGACGACAGCGCAGATCCTCGCGCAGTCGAGCAACGTCGGCGCGATCAAGATCGGTGCGCTGGAGGGCAAGAACGACTTTTCAGCGCTGGGTGCAGCAGCTTCGGCTTCGGCAAGCGCACCGGCGTCGAGCTGCCGGGCGAGGAAAGCGGTCTGGTGCTGCCGCGTCGGCAAGTACTCGGGCTCGTCGATGGGCAACCTGCCGATCGGCCAGGGCGACTGGTGACGCCGATGCAGATGGCCCGCGCCTACGCGGCGATCGCCAACGGCGGCATCCTGCGCCCGCCGCACATCGTCCAGCAACGTCGGCGGCGAATCCCAGCGCCGAGCCGGCGCGGGCACCGCGTGATCTCGAGCGCAACGGCGGCGGCGCTGCGCCAGATGCTCGAGGGCGTGCTCGCGCCGGGCGGCACGGCCAGCGAGGTCTCGATCCCGGGCTACCAGCTCGCGGGCAAGACCGGCACCGCCAGCAAGGTCGACCCGGCCACCGGCGAATACTCGAAGAGCGCGCTACGTCGCCTCGTTCATCGGCTTCGCGCCGGCGGCGCACCCCAAGCTGCTGTGCGCGGTCGATCGTCGACGAACCGCAGCCGGCTCGATCTTCGGCGGCACGGTCGCCGCGCCGGCGTTCGGGCAGATCATGAGCTTCGCGCTGCCTTACCTGCGCATCCCGCCCGGAGTAGCATCCAAGGCGATGAGGCTCGACGAGTTGACGGCCGGTCTGGCGCTTGAGGCCGACCGGCGATCTCGGCGCACGAGATCATGGGCCTGGCCTACGACAGCCGCGCAGTCAGTGCCGGGGAGCTGTTCTTCTGCGTGCGCGGCTTCAGCGCGACGGCCACGACTTCGCCGCCGAGGCGGTCGCAGGCGGGCGCGGCGGCGCTGGTCGTCGAGCGGCCGCTCGGAGCTCGGCGTGCCGGAGGTGCTCGTCGCGCTCGTGCGCGCGGCGATGGCGCCGGTCGCGGCGCGCTTCTACGGCGACCCGACCGCGCGAGCTGCGCGTCGTCGGCGTCACGGGCACGAACGGCAAGACGACGACGGCCTTCCTCGTGCGGGCGCTGCTCGGAGGCGACGGGCGAGCAGTGCGGGCTGCTCGGCACGGTCACGTCGGTGATCGGCGGGCAGCGAGCGCGAGGTGACGCGCACGACGCCCGAGGCGATCGACCTGCAGGCGGATGTTCCGCGCGATGCTCGACGGCGGCGACGGCGCGTGCGCGATGGAGGTCTCCTCGCACGCGCTCGAGCTCGGCCGCGCCGACGCGATCCACTTCGCGGCGGCGATCTTCACGAACCTGACGCAGGACCACCTCGACTTCCACGCCGACGATGGAGGACTACTTCCCCGCCAAGCGGCGGCTGTTCGACGAGCGATCGCCCGGGCGGTCAGCGTCGTCAACGTCGACGACCCCTACGGCGCGCGGCTGGCCGGCGAGACCGAAGGGGCGGTCACGTTCGCCGTGCAGGCGCTGGCGGCGAGCGGCCGCGGCGGACTACCGCGCCGAGCGAGCTGCGCTTCGACTTCGCGGGCGCCGGCTTCGACGCTGCGCACGCCGCTAGCGGCGTGCGCAAGGCTGCGCGCTGCCGCTGCCGGGGCGCTTCAACGTCGCCAACGCGCTCGGCGCGCTGGCGGCGGCGCACGCGCTCGGCGGCGAGCTCGAGCCGCTGCTCGGCGCGCTCGAGCGCGGCGTGCGCGTGCCCGGGCGCTTCGAGCCGGTCGACGAGGGCCAGGAGTTCGCGGTGCTCGTCGACTACGCGCACACGCCCGACTCGCTGGAGAACGTGCTGCGCGCGGCGCGCGAGCTGATGACGGCGGCCCGGGCCGGGCGCGTGCTGTGCGTGTTCGGCGCCGGCGGCGACCGCGACCGCGGCAAGCGCCCGCTGATGGGCGAGATCGCGGCGCGGCTCGCGGACATGACGTGATCGTCACCTCGGACAACCCGCGCTCGGAGGACCCGGAGGCGATCATCGCGGAGATCCTGGCCGGTGTTGCGCGGCGTGCCGGCGCGAGCCGCGTCGTGCGTTCGGTGGCCGACCGGCGCGATCGCGATCGACGCGGCGATCGCGCGCGGCGCGCGCCGGGCGACGTGCGTCGTGATCGCCGGCAAGGGCCACGAGCAGGGCAGGAGTTCGCGGGCGGCGCAAGGTGCCGTTCGACGACGTGACGGTCGCGCGCGAGGCGCTCGGCGCGCTGCGCAGGGCGCCGCGCGATGAGGGGCTGGAACGCAGCGCGCGTGGCCGCGGAGGCGGCGGGCGCGCAGCGATCGATCGAGCGCCGGCGCGGGCGAGCCGGCGCGCAGACGGGCCCGCCGCGCGCGGTGATCGACTCGCGCGCGGTCGGCGCGCGGCGACCTGTTCGTGGGGCTGCCGGGCGAGCGCGTCGACGGCGGCGCGTTCGCGGCGCGAGGCGCTCGCGGCGGCGCGTGGGGCGTGCTCGATCGCGCCCGAGCACGCCGACTCGGCGCAGGCGTCGATTGCCGAGAGTGCCGGTGGTGCGCGTCGGGCGCGGTGCTCGCGCATCCGACCCGCTCGCGGCGCTGCAGGCGCTGGCGCGCGCCTGGCGCCGCGAGCTCGGCGCGGGCGGCACGAAGGTGGTCGGCGATCACCGGCTCGACCGGCAAGACCTCGACCAAGGACATCCTCGCGGCGCTGCTCGGCGCGCAGCGGCGCACGGTCGGCGAGCCCGCAGAACTTCAACACCGAGATCGGCCTGCCGCTGGCGATGCTCGCGGCGCCGGCGGGCACCGAGGTGCTCGTGCTCGAGATGGCGATGCGCGGCGCCGGGCAGATCGCCGAGCTGACGGCGATCGCCGAGCCCGACGTCGGCGTGATCGTCAACGTCGGCCCGGTCCACCTCGAGCTGCTGGGCACGCTCGAGGCGATCGCCGCCGCCAAGGCGGAGCTGATCGCCGGCCTGGCACCGGGCAGCACGGTCGTGGTGCCGGCGGCGAGCCGCTGCTCGACGCCGCACCTGCGCGCCGACCTGCACACGATCACCTTCGGCGAGGCGGGCGACGTGACGCTCGTCGAGCAGGGCCTGCCGGCGGAGCGTCGCTGATCGCGCGCACGGCGCGAGCGGATCGAGCTGCAGCCGTCGTTCACCAGGCGCACAACCTGCGCAACCTGCTCGCCGCGGTCGCGGCCGCGCGGGCGCTCGGGTATCGACGCCGGCGGGCGCGCTGCGACGTGCGCTTCTCGGCGCTGCGCGGCGAGCGCCTGGCGCTGCCGGGCGGAGTGATCGTCATCAACGACTGCTACAACGCCAACCCGATGTCGATGCGCGCCGCGCTCGACGACCTCGCCGCGACCGGCGTCCGGCACGGCGCGTCGCCGTGCTCGGCGACATGCTCGAGCTGGGCCCCGACGCGGCGCGCTTCCACCGCGAGATCGGCGCTCACGCGCGCGAGCCGGGCGTCGACCTGCTCGTCACCGTCGGCCCGCTGGCGGCGCGCGATGCGCGGACGAGTTCGACGGCGAGTCCTACGCGGTGCCGCGACGCGACGCGGCGGCCGCAGCGAGCTCGTCCCGGACGCTGCTCGGCGCGGGCGACACGGTGCTCGTCAAGGGCTCGCGCGGCGTCGGGCTGGAGCGCGTCGCAGAGGCGCTCGCGGCCGATGCCGGCGCCCGGCGACGAGGCAGCGCTGATGGGGCGCGATCCTGATCGCCGGCACGGCCTCGCTGCTGATCTGCATCTTCCTGAGCCCGAAGTTCATCGAGTTCCTGCGCGAGCGCGAGTTCGGCCAGCACATCCGCGAGGAGGGCCCGGAGGGCCACCACGCAGAAGGCGGGCACGCCGACGATGGGCGGGATCATCATCTTCCTCGCGGTCTCGGTCCCGTTCCTGATCCTGACCGAACTACGACTGGCGCTCGGTCGGCGTGTTCGGCGCGGCGATCGCGTGCGCGCTGCTCGGCTTCGCCGACGACTACACGAAGATCGTCAGGCGCCGCTCGCTGGCCTGCGCGCGCGCACGAAGCTGATCGTGACGATCGCGATCTCGCTCGGGCTGTGGTGGATCGCGACCCACGAGGCGCGGACCTGGCGCGCGACGCTGCGGCTGCGCTTCGTCGACTACCAGATCGACCTCGGGCGTCTTCTATCCCGTGCTCATCTACCTCGTCGTGGCGGGCACGACGAGCGCGGTCAACCTGACCGACGGCCTCGACGGCCTCGCCGGCGGGCTGCGCGGCGATCGTGCTGCTCGCCTACATCGGGATCACGTTCATCACGCGGCGAGCACGACCTGGCGCTGCTCGCCGGCTGCCTCGTCGGCGCCTGCGTCGGCTTCCTCTGGTTCAACGCCTTCCCGGCGACGATCTTCATGGGCGACACCGGGCTCGCTCGGCCTCGGCGGCGCGATCGCCGGCCTGGCGGTGATGACGAAGACCGAGGTGCTGCTGATCCTGCTCGGCGGGATCTTCGTGATCGAGGCGCTGTCGGTCGTGATCCAGGTGTTCTCCTTCCAGACGTTCCGCAAGCGCGTCTTCCTGATGGCGCCGATCCACCACCACTTCGAGCTGCGAGGCGTGGTCGGAGACGAAGATCATCCTGCGCTTCTGGATCGTCGCCGCGGTCTGCGCGCGATCGGCTTCACGATCTACCAGCAGAGCATCGAGCTAGATCGGTGAAGGCGCCGCGGCCGCCGCTCCCGGCCGGCCCGTACCTGGTCGTCGGTCTGGCCCGCTCGGGCGCTGCCGGCGGCGCTGGCGCTGCGCGCGCGCGGGGAGGAGGTGCGTCTGGACGTCGATGCCGGCGCGCCGCCGGGAGCCTCGGCGGCTCGCGGCGCGAGGGGCGTCGAAGTGCATCTGGATGATCAAGATGGCGATCGCGCTGCTCGAGCGCGTCGGCGCGGTCGTCAAGAGCCCGGGCGTGCCGCGCGCGGCGCCCGGCGATCGCCGCGGCGCGCGAGCGCGGGATTGCCGGTGCTCGGCGAGCTCGAGCTGGCCTGGCGGCTGCTGGCCAACGAGTTCATCGCGGTGACGGCACCAACGGCAAGACGACGACGATCGAGCTGATCGGCCACATCCACCGCGAGGCGGGCCTGCCGGTCGCGGTCGCCGGCAACGTCGGCACGGCGCGTCAGCTCGCTCGTCGGCGAGCTCGAGGCCGACGGCGACGGTCGTCTGCGAGGCATCCTCCTTCCAGCTCGAGGACACGCTCGCGTTCGCGCCCGAGGCGGCCGTGCTGCTCAACATCACGCCCGACCACCTCGACCGCCACGGCACGCTCGAGGCCTACGCGGCGGCGAAGCTCGAAGCTTCGCCCACCAGGGCAACGACGACGTCGCGGTCGCTCCCGGCGGATCTCGGCGAGCGGATCGATGGGCCGACGCGCCTGCGATGCCGGCCGGGCACGGAGGATCGCGTTCGGCGCGGACCGGAGGCCGACGCTGTTCGAGCGCGCCGGCGAGCTGCTGGTGGCGAGGGCGCCGCTGGTCGCGCGTCGACGAGATGCGCCTGCGCGGGCGCGCACAACGTCGAGAACGCGATGGCGGCCGCGGCGGCGTGCCTGGCGCGCGGCATCGACCCTGAGGCGGTGCGGGCGGGCCTCTGCGCACTTCGCCGGCGTCGCCCACCGCCTGGAGGAGGTCGCCGAGCTCGACGGCGTGCTGTACGTCAACGACTCCAAGGCGACGAACGTGGCGAGCACGCTGGTGGCGCTCGAGGCCTTCGCGGAGCGCCCGCGTCCACCTGATCCTCGGCGGCAGGGCAAGGGCCAGGACTTCACGGCGCTGCGCGAGCCGCTCGCCGAGCGCTGCGCGGGCGTCTACCTGATCGGCGAGGACGCGATGACGATCGCCACTGCGCTGGCGAACATCGCCCCCGACGTGCTCGAATGCGGCGATCTGGAGCGGGCGCTTATGGCAGCCGTGAGAGGCGGCGAGCGATCCGGCGCAGCCGGGCGCCCGGGCGAAGGCGGCCAGTCGTGCTGCTCTCGCCGGCCTGCGCGAGCTTCGACCAGTTCGCCGACTTCGAGGCCCGCGGCGAGCGCTTTCGCGAGCTGGTCGAAAAATTGCAGGGTTAGCTTCGCCGGCAGCGAAGTCAGCTCCAATGCCATCTGCCGCGGCACGGCGCGCCGGTCCTCCCGGGGCAGCTCGATCCATGCGAGGGGGCAGGCGCGGTCGGGGTAAGGGCATCAAAGCCGCGAGCAGCCGCTCGAGCAGCGCATCCTGCTCACGGCCACGCTGTGCCTGCTGGCGTTCGGCGCGGTGATGGTCTACAGCGCCTCCTCGGCGCACCTCGCTGCTGCAGGGCCACGGCAACGGCAGCGGCTACCTCGTCAGGTACCTGGTCTACGGCGCGATCGGGCTGGTGCTGATGCGCGTGCTCGCGCGCGACGGTGTGGCCAAAGTCCAGGCCATCACGGGCCCGCTGCTGGTGATCTCGTTCGTGCTCGTGCTGGCCGTGCACGTGCCGGGCATCGGCGTGCAGCGTCAACGGCGCGCGGCGCTGGCTGGGCGCCGGGCCGCTGCAGTTCCAGCCCTCGGAGCTGATGAAGCTCGCGCTCGTGCTCTACGGGGCGACGCTGCTGGCCAAGCGACCGCAACGCGTGCACGACCTGCGCGAGCTCTCGCGGCCGTTGCTGGTCGTGGTCGGCGGTGCGATGCCTGCTGGTGGTCACCCAGCCGGACCTCGGCACGGCGCTGGTGATCGCGTTCATCACGATCGTCGCTGCTGGTCGCGGCGGGGATGCCGATGCGCAATCTCGCGATCGTATGTGGCTGCGCGTTTGCGGCGGCTGGTCATGCTACGCGCTCGTCAAGCCGTACGCGCGCGCCCGCCTGACGTCGTTCCTGGACCCGTGGGCGCACGCTTCGAGCAGCGGCTTCCAGGCCGTGCAGGGCCAGATCGCGATCGGCTCGGGCGGGCTGTTCGGCGTCGGCCTGGGCGAGTCGGTGCAGAAGATCTTCTACCTGCCCGAGGCGCAGACCGACTTCATCCTCGCCGTGATCGGCGAGGAGCTCGGCGCGGTGGGCGTGTGCGCGCTGCTGTTCCTCTACGGCCTGATCGCCTACGCCGGCCTGCGCGCGGCGAAGGGCGCACGCAGCATGCTAGAGCGCGCTGATCGCCGTCGGCGTGACCTCGCTGATCCTCTGCCAGGCGCTGCTGAACATCTTCGCCGTGCTCGGGCTGGCGCCGCTGACCGGCGTGCCGCTGCCGTTCATCTCCTATGGCTCGAGCAACCTGATCGTGATGCTCGCGGGGATGGGGCTGCTGCTGAACGTGGCCAACGGCGGCACGGCGCATGTGCGCGCGGTGGCGAGCCCGCGCAGGCGCTCTGCCGACGCACGGGCGCGGGAACCGGCACGATGGGAGCGTGAGTCAGAAGAAGAGGATCGTGATCGCCGCCGGCGGGACGGCGGGGCACGTGGTGCCGGCGCTGGCGGTCGCCGACGCGCTGCGGGCTGAGGGCGCGGAGGTCGAGTTCATCGGCGGCGAGCGCGCCGAGGCGACGCTCGTGCCGGCGGCGGGCTATCCGCTGCACGCGATCTCGGTCGAAGGCCTCAGCCGCACCAATCCGTTGAAGGCGCTGCGCGCGCTGTTGCGTGCGGCGCTCGCGCGTGCCGCCGTGCGCGGCAGCTGCTCAAGCGCCTGGCGCCGGACGCGGTGATGGGCGGCGGGGGCTACGTCGCGGGGCCGGTCGGCCTTGGCGGCGATCTCGCTGCGGATCCCGCTCGTGCTGACCGAGGCCGACAGCCACCTCGGCCTGACCAACCGGCTGCTGGCGCCGTTCGCGCGGCGCGTCTGCCTGGCCTTCCCGCTGGCCGGGCGCGAGGGCGCGCGCTACCGCGTGACGGGCCGGCCGATCCCGCCTCGAGCCGCGACGAGCGCACGGCGCGCGAGCGCTTGGGGATCGGCGCGGAGGAGACGTGCGTGCTCGTGTTCGGCGGCTCGCTCGGCGCGCGCTCGATCAACCAGGCGGCGGTGGAGGCGTTCGCGGACGGCGACTTCCGCGTGCTGCACGTCGCGGGTGAGCGCGACTATCCAGAGTTGCGCGCAGGCGGACTGCGGCCGGGCTACGACTTGCGGGAGTACCTACGGGAGCCGGACTTCGCCGACGCGCTGGCGGCGGCCGACCTGGCGGTGGCGCGCGCCGGCGGCTCGGTGTTCGAGATCGCCGCGCACGGCGTGCCGGCGGTGCTCGTGCCCTATCCGCACGCGGCGGGCGACCACCAGAGCGCCAACGCGCGTTGGATGGAGGATGCGGGCGCGGCGGTCGTGATCGCAGACGGCGAGCTGACGGCGGCGCGCCTGGCGGCTCAGGTGACAGAGCTGCTGGCAGACCGTGCGAGGCTCGCGAGCATGGCCGCGGCGTCGCGCTCGCTCGCGCGGCCGGATGCGGCCCACGAGGTGGCGGCGGAGCTGCTGGAGGCCGCGCGGGGATGAGCGAAGCCTGGCCGTGGCGGGGGCGCCGCCTGCACTTCGTCGGCGTGGGCGGAGCGGGCATGAGCGCCTACGCGCGCGCGGCGCACGCGCTGGGGGCGCAGGTAAGCGGATCGGATGGCGCGAGCAGCCCCTACTTGCAGCGACTGCGCGATGACGGCGTGCTCGACGCTCAGGTGGGCCACGACGCGGCGAACGTACCGTCGGGGGAGGGCGTCGAGCTGGTCTACTCCTCGGCCGTGCCGGAGGAGAACTCCGAGCGCTTGGCGGCACGCGAGCGAGGGATTGCGGAGCGCTCGCGCGCAGAGCTGCTGGGCGAGCTGAGCGCTCTGCGCCGCACGATCGCGGTGGCAGGCACGCACGGCAAGACGACGACCTCTTCGATGCTGGCGCACGCGCTGCGCGCGGCGGGCCTGGACCCGGGTTGGCTGATCGGCGCGCCGATCGGCGGCGGTCTGCCGAACGCCCACTGGAGCGAGGGAGAGTGGCTGGTCGTCGAGGCCGACGAGTCGGATCGCTCGATGCTCAGCCTGGACGTGGAGATCGCGGTGCTGACGAACGTCGAGCTCGACCACCACGCGACGTTCGCCTCGTTGGCGGAGCTGCGCGAGGCCTTCGCGGCGTTTCTGGAGCGGGCGAGCGCGGCGAGGGTCGTGTGGGATCGACCCGAGCTGCTGGCGCTGGCGCCGGACGCGTCGGATGGGGTTGAGCTCGTGCCATTCGACGCGGCGGCGCCGACGCTGCTGAACGACGGCTCGAGCTTTGGCTGGCGTGGTGAGCAGGTGCGCTTGGCGGTGCCGGGGGCCCACAATGCGCTCGACGCGACAGCGGCGCTCGAGGCGGCGCGCTTGGCGGGCGCGGAGCTGGGCGGGACGATCGCGGGGCTGGCGGGCTTCCACGGCGCGGGGCGTCGCTTCCAGTTGCTCGGGCACAGCCGCGGCGGAGCGCTCGTGTACGACGACTACGCGCACCACCCGACGGAGGTGCAGGCGACGCTCGAGGCGGCGCGCACGCTCGATCACGGACGCCTTGTTGCAGTGTTCCAGCCCCATCTGTACTCGCGCACTGAGCTGCTCGCGCGCGACTTCGGTCGTGCGCTGGCGCGGGCGGACGTGACCGTCGTGCTCGACGTCTATCCGGCGCGCGAGCGCGCCGAGCAGCACCCGGGCGTGAGCGGCCTGATGATCGCCGAGGCGGCGGCCGATGCGGCGTGCGGGCGCCCGGTCTACTGGCTGCCGAGCTTCGACGCGGCGGCGCCCGTGCTTGATGGCCTGCTCTGTGCGGGGGACGTGTGCCTGGTGATGGGCGCGGGCGACGTGGACGCGCTCGCGCGCAGGCTCGTGGCAGTGCCGATCGAGCGGGCGTGAGGGGCTTGTAGGGGTTCGCGCGCGGAGGTCGAAGGAAGAGGCCGATGGATCGCTCGTTCGCCGGCCGGCTGGGAATCGGCAGCCTCACCCGTCCGCCTGCGCGCCCGAATCGCGCTGGCTCGCAGCGCAAGCGCGCTGCTACCAGCCCTCGCGCGCGCCGTGGCGCGGCGCATCCGATCGACGTGGCGATTGCGCACCTGTTGCGTGTCCCAGCGACGCTCATACGCGGGCTATCGGGCAGCTGGGCGCCGGCGCGCGAGCGCAAGCGCCTGCGAATCGCGCTGCTGACGATGCTGATCGCGCTGCCGCTGCTCGGTGGTGGCTGGCTTTGGCTGCGTCACTCCTCGCTCGTGGCGGTCCAACACGTGCGCGTGAGCGGCGTGCACGGCTCTGATGCACGGGCGATTGAGGCGGCGCTGACGGGCGCTGCGAAGCACATGAGCACGCTCGACGTGAGCACTTCGAAGCTGCGTGCCGCGGTGGCGTCCTATCCAGTGGTCGGAGACGTGCGCGTGCACGCGCACTTTCCACATGGTCTGAGCATCGAGGTGATCGAGCAGCCGCCGGTTGCGACGCTGACGGCGGGCGGTGTGAAGACTGCGGTCGCGGCGGACGGCGTGGTGCTTGGCGAAGCGCACGCCTCGAGCTCGTTGCCGACGCTGACGAGCCAGGTGCAGCCGACGCCGGGCGAGCGTGTGCGTGAGGCTGGTCTGCTCGGTGAGCTGACGGTGCTCGGCGCGGCGCCGAAGGCGCTGGCGAAGTCTGCCGAACGCGCATATGGCGGCTCGAAGGGCCTGACGCTGGTCATGGACGGTGGCCTGCGCGTGTACTTTGGCGACGCGTCTCGGCCACATGCCAAGTGGGCGTCGCTCGTGCGGGTGCTCGCCGACCCTGGCTCGGCCGGCGCGAGCTACGTCGACGTGCGCGTGCCGGAACGACCGGCTGCGGGCTTTCCGGCGGGCGTAACGCCGCCGGTGACGTCTGGCGAAGAAGGCGAAGTTGCGACATCGACGTCGAGCGGCGAATCGGAAGAATCGCTCGCGGAAGGACTCTCAGCTGCGGTCGGTGACTCTGGCTTGACGCAGCAGGCGGGGAATTCGGAAGAGGAAGCGGCCTCGAGCAAAGCCGCAACGAGCGAATCGGAATCGTCGTCGACGGGCGAAGCGGGCTCGGAAGCGTCGGGCGAACCAAGCACAGGCACGAGCACTGAATCCTCCGGCTGAGCTGAGCCAATCGAGCTGAGCAACCATCGACCTCAACTCGAGATCTACTGTGGGGCGGAGGCGATTCTCATCCAGTAGTCGAGAGATGGCCGTTCTGCAACGAACGTTGCGGAACTGGCGGGCATCGTTGACAGGGCGAAGATCCCTGCATAACGTGACGATCTCGGCGGTTCGCAAGCCTGTATGCTGCGAACCCTAATTTTCTACTGAAGGGTTCGGACAGAACCATCATGGAGAGCAGCGGCAGCTATCTGGCAGTGATCAAGGTCGTCGGCGTCGGCGGCGGCGGGACGAACGCTGTCAGCCGCATGGTGGACGCGGGACTGCGCGGCGTTGAGTTCATCGCGGCCAACACCGACGCCCAGGCGCTCGCGATGTGCGACGCCGACATCAAGCTGAACATCGGCCACGAGTCGACGAAGGGCCTCGGTGCGGGCGCGAACCCGGACGTGGGTCTCGGCGCGGCCTCGGAGTCCCGCGATGACATCAAGGAGGCGCTGAAGGGCGCCGACATGGTGTTCGTGACGGCGGGCGAGGGCGGCGGAACCGGCACGGGCGCGGCGCCGGTGATCGCGGAGATCGCGAAGAACGAGATCGGTGCGCTGACGGTCGGCGTGGTGACGCGCCCGTTCGAGTTCGAGGGCTCCCAGCGCGGTCGCCAGGCGACGGAGGGCATCGAGCGCCTGCGCGAAGTGGTCGACACGTTGATCGTGATCCCCAACGAGAAGCTGCTGACGGTGGTCGAGCGGCGCACGTCGATGCTGGACGCGTTCCGCGAGGCGGACAACGTGCTGCGCCAGGGCGTGCAGGGAATCACGGACCTGATCACGATCCCGGGCCTGATCAACCTCGACTTCGCGGACGTGCGCACGATCATGCAGGACGCGGGATCGGCGCTGATGGGCATCGGCACGGCGGGCGGCGAGAGCCGCAGCGCGGATGCGGCCAAGGCGGCGATCTCCTCCCCGCTGCTGGAAGAGTCGGTCGACGGCGCCACGGGCATCCTGCTGAACATCACGGGCGGCAAGGATCTGGGCCTGTTCGAGGTCAACGACGCGGCGGAGACGATTCAAAATGCGGCGGACCCCAACGCCAACATCATCTTCGGCGCGGTGATCGACGAGAGCATGTCCGACGAGGTCCGCGTGACCGTGATCGGCACGGGCTTCGACCACCGCCCGGGGCGGGGCGCGCGCAAAGAGAGCCGCTCACGCGGTCGCGACCGCGGCCCGCGGATCGACGATCGCCAGCGCTCGTCGCTTGAGATCTCCGACGACGACATCGACGTTCCGCCGTTCCTGCGCTGAATACCGCTGTCGCGGTTCCAGCGGCGCATGCGCCGCTGGCGAGGGCGTACATGTACGCCCTCGAAGACGGGCCGCATGCGGCCCGTCGCAGGCAGGCGCATGCGCCTGCCTGAAAGAACTCGATCAACAGTGTCCGTCAGGCAATTTGGGTCGGATTAGGAGCTATCGTGTCCCTAGCGCTGAGCAGCTTGATCTGACGATCGTCTACGAGCCGGGGGAGGAAGGCTGGATTCTGGCCTCGATCCCCGAGGTTCCCGGCGTGTTTACCCAGGGTCGCACCCCGCGAGGAAGCGCGGGCAAACGTGATTGATGCGTTGCGCTTAATGCTTTCCCCGGAGCCCGAGTCCGGGTCGGCAGACGATCGACGCCAGCGTGAGGCGCTGCATCTGACGATTGCCGCTTGAAGCGACTCGATCCGTCGGGTAGGCGCTCCACGGTGCCAAGGCATCGTGAGATCGACTTCCGTCTAGCGCGTCGGATCTGCAGGCAGCTCGAAGTTCCATCGCCGGGCCGCTCGCGGTGAGTTCGCCCGCTAGCCTGCGGGCCGTGCCCGAGACCTTGCGCCGTACCGCCCTCTACGACGCCCACGTGGCGGCCGGCGCGAAGATGGTCGAGTTCGCGGGCTGGGAGATGCCGGTGCAGTACGAGGGAGTCGGCGCCGAGCACCGGGCCGTACGTGAGGGCTGCGGCATCTTCGACGTGTCGCACATGGGCGAGATCGAGACCTCGGGGCCACAGGCGCTCGAGCTCTTGCAGCGGCTGCTGTCAAACGACGTGGAGCAGATCGGCGTCGATGTCGACGGTGGCGGCGCCCAGTACAGCGTGCTGTGCCGCGAGGACGGCGGCGTGCTCGACGACCTGTTCACGTATCGCCTCGACACAGACCGCTACCTGACGGTCACCAACGCGGCCAACCATGCGCGCGACCTCGAGTGGTTCGTCGCCCACGCCGCCGACTTCCCCGAAGCCGAGGTGCGCGACGCGATCGACGAGTACGCGATGCTCGCCGTGCAGGGCCCGCTCGCGCGCGGCATCGTGCAGGCGATCTCAGACAAGCCGCTGCCTGCGCGCATGAGCGCCGCCAACAGGGGCCTGGCCGGCACGCAGGCGCTCGTCTGCGGCACTGGTTACACGGGCGAGGACGGCGTCGAGATCCTCTGTACCCCCGAGCACGCCGCCGCGCTGTGGCAGGAGCTCGTGCGGCGCGGCGCCGCGCCGGCCGGGCTGGCCGCGCGCGACACGCTGCGCCTGGAGGTCTGCTTTCACCTCTACGGCAACGACCTGATGCCCGAGCGCGGACCGATCGAAGCGGGGCTCGGCTGGTGCTGCAAGGAGGACACCGGTTTCATCGGCGCCGAAGCCGTGCGCGCCGTACGTGAGGCCGGAGCGGGCGAGAAGCTTGTCGCCTTCGAGATCGACGGACCCGGGATCGCGCGACAGGGCAACCCGATCTCCGGCGGCGGCGAGGTCACGAGCGGCACGATGTCGCCGAGCCTCGGCGTCGGTATTGGCATGGCCTACGTGCCCGCCGAGCGCGCGGCCGTTGGCAGCGAACTCCAGATAGACGTTCGTGGCAAGATGCGCCGCGCCGTCGTCAAGCAGAAGCCGCTCTACCGAAAGGGCTAGTTGGATGGCAGACGCAAGCTACCCCGATGACCTGCTCTACCACGCCGAGCACGACTGGGCGCGGATCGACTCCGACGACGCCGCGCTCGCGACGCTCGGCATCACTTGGTACGCGCAGGACTCGCTCGGCGAGGTCGTCTTCTTCGACCTGCCTGCAGTGGGCACTGCCGTGAAGAAGGACGAGCCGTACGCGGAGGTCGAGTCGGTCAAGGCGGTCTCCGACGTGATCGCGCCGCTCTCGGGTGAGATCGTCGAGGTCAACGAGGCCCTCGCGGACGGTCCGCAGGCGATCAACGAGGACCCCTACGGCGCGGGCTGGCTGATCAAGGTTCGCCTGGTCGAGCCCGGCGAGCGCGAGGCGCTGATGGACGCGAGCGCCTATGCCGCCACGCTCGGTGGCTAGGCTGAATGCAGTCACTTGAGCCGCTACACAGCCATCACGCAAGCCGACCTCGAGGCGATGCTCGCCGCGATCGGCGTCGCCTCGGTACAGGAGATCTTCGAGCGCCAGATCCCCGAGGCCGTGCGCCTCGGCCGCGAGCTTGAGCTGCCGCAGGGCAAGACCGAGCAGGAGGTTTACGCGCACCTGGCCGAGCTCGCCGCGCGCAACACGAGCGCCGAGGATGAGCTGAGCTTCCTCGGGGCCGGCATGTACGACCATTACGTGCCGGCGATCGTCGACATGCTGATGGAGCGCTCCGAGTTCCTCACGCCCTACACGCCCTACCAGCCGGAGATCTCCCAGGGTGGCCTGCAGGTGATGTTCGAGTACCAGACGGCGATCTCCGAGCTGACCGGTCTGCCCGTGTCAAACGCATCCGTCTACGAGGGTCCATCGGCTGTGGCCGCCGCCGGTTACATGGCCAAGCTGCACAACGGGCGCAAGCGCTTCGTCGTCAGCGCCGGCCTGCACCCGCACACGATCCAGACGCTGCGCACGCTCGCCCATGGCTACGGCATGGACGTCGTCGAGGCGCCCGTCCGCGACGGTCTGACCGATCCCGGCGCGTGGGCCGCCGCAATCGATGCCGACACAAGCGCAGCGATCTTCGCCCAGCCCAACTTCTACGGCGCCGTCGAGGACGCCTCCGCGCTCGGCGAGGCGGCGAAGGCCGCCGGCGGGGAGAAGGCGGTCGGCGGTGCCAACCCGGTTGGCGGCGCCGACCCGGTCGTGATCTGCCAGGCAGACCCGATCGCGCTCGGAATCCTGCGCTCGCCGGGCGAGTGCGGTGTCGACGTGTGCGTTGGCGAGGGTCAGCCGCTCGGCAATCGACTCGACTTCGGCGGCCCCTCATTCGGCTTCTTTGCCGCGCGCGAGGAGTACCTGCGCAAGATGCCCGGGCGGATCGCCGGCGAGACGGTCGACGTCGACGGCCGCCGTGGCTTCGTGCTCACGCTGCAGACGCGCGAGCAGCACATCCGCCGCGAGAAAGCGACTTCCAATATCTGCACGGCGCAGGCGCTCAACGCGCTCGCCGGCGTCGTCTACCTCTCCTGGCTCGGTCGCCGCGGGCTGGTCGAGCTCGGCGAGCTGCTGCTCGCGCGCACGCACTACGCTCGCCAGACGCTGTCTGCGCTCGACGGCGTGCAGGCGCTGCACGAGCAGCCGGTCGTGCGCGAGCTGGCGTTGCGCGTCGATGCCGACGTGGACGCGGTGCGTCGGCGCTGCGTGCAGGACGGCGTCAATCCCGGTGTCGACGCACAGAAGCTGAGTGGGCGCCCGGAGGATGCCGGCGTGCTGCTCGTGGCGATCACCGAGCGCCGTTCGCGCGAGGACATCGACAAGCTCGTCGAAGTGCTCGGCGCGGCCGTCGTTGCCGAGCGCGGCACCGGCGGCGGACGCGAGCGGATCGTCGGCGAGCCGGGGGCGCAGCGCGAGCAGCAGGGAAGGCCCGTGGGCGTGTGAGCGCGATCGACGAGAATCACCTGCACTCCGATCCGGGCATCGACGGGCATCACCCGCACCACGGCCTGGGCGTCGCCGTCGGCGGGCCCGGTGAGAGCCCGCTGCAGCGCCAGCGCGCGAGGACGATCTTCCAGAAGGGCGCCCCGGGGCGCCGCGCGTTCGTCTGCCCGACGCTTGACGTACCCGCACCCGATCCCGAGCAGGTGCTGCCGGCATACCTTCGCCGCGCGGAGCCGGCTCGCCTGCCGGAGGTCTCAGAGCCCGAGATCGTGCGCCACTACGTGGGCATCTCCAAGCGCAACTTCGACCTGGACTCGGGCTTCTACCCGCTCGGCTCGTGCACGATGAAGCACAACCCTCGCCTGCACGAGCGGGTCGCCGCGCTGCCGGGCCACGCGCGCCTGCACCCACTGCAGGACCCCGAGCGCGCGCAGGGCGCACTCGAGCTGATGTTCAACCTGCAGCAGGCGCTCGGCGAGATATCGGGGCTGCCGCACGTCTCGCTGCAGCCATCTGCCGGCTCGCATGGCGAGCTCGCCGGGGTGCTGCTGACGCGTGCCTACCACGAGTCACGCGGCGAGACGCGTCACAAGGTGCTCACGCCCGACACGGCGCACGGCACGAACCCGGCCACAGTGACGATGGCCGGTTTCGAGGTCGTCAAGGTCGCCACCAATGCCGACGGCGGCGTCGACATCGAGGACCTGCGGGCGAAGGCCGACTCAGACGTTGCCTGCCTGATGCTGACCAACCCCAACACACTCGGCCTGTTCGACCCCAACATCGAGCAGATCGCTCGAGATCGTGCACGGCGTGGGCGCGACGGTGTACTACGACGGTGCCAACCTGAACGCCGTGATGGGGCTCTCGCGCCCCGGCGACATGGGCTTCGACATCTTGCACTTCAACCTGCACAAGTCCTTCACCCAGCCGCACGGCGGCGGCGGGCCCGGGTCCGGCCCGATCGCCGTGTCCGAGCGGATTGCGCCGTTCCTGCCGCTGCCGCTCGTCGTGCGCGACGGCGACGGCGAGAGCGCCACGAACGGCTCCTCGCCGGACGGCGCCGAGCCGTCGTTCCGGCTCGACTACGAGGGCAGCGGACCGGGCGCGGCGGGCGCTCAGTCAATCGGCCGGCTGCGCGGCTTTCACGGCAACTACGGCTGCTTCGTGCGCTCCTACGCCTACATCTGCTCGCTCGGCGCCGACGGCCTGAAGGATGCCTCCGAAGCGGCTGTGCTGAATGCCAACTACCTGCTCGCGCTTTTGCGCGAGAAAGGCATCGCCGAGCAGTTGCCGCTCGCCTACGGCGAGCTGTGCATGCACGAGTTCGTGCTCTCCGGCGGGCCGATGAAGAAGCAGCTGAAGATCAAGACGCTCGACCTCGCCAAGCGGCTGCTCGACTACGGCTTTCATCCGCCGACGGTCTACTTCCCGCTGCTCGTCGAGGAGGCGCTGATGGTCGAGCCGACCGAGACCGAGACCAAGGAGACGCTCGACGCCTTCGCCGAGGCGATCGCGCAGATCCTCGCCGAGGCGGCCTCGGACCCGGAGATCGCACTCGGCGCCCCCTACACGACGCCGGTGCGCAGGCTCGACGAGGTGGCAGCCGCGAAGACGCCTGTGATCCGCCAGGCGCTGGACTAGGCGCGCATGGTGATCGAGTACCGCAAACTTGGAGCTACGGGCGTCAGCGTCAGCCCGCTGTGCCTCGGCGCGATGATGTTCGGCGCGTACGGCAACACCGATCACGAGGACTGCGTGCGGATCATCCACCGCGCGCTCGACGCGGGCATCAACTTCATCGACACCGCCGACGTCTATTCGCGCGGTGAGTCCGAGGAGATCGTCGGCAAGGCGCTCGCGGGCGGCCGTCGCGACGAAGTGGTCCTCGCCACGAAGGTGCATGGCAAGATGCACGACGAGGATCCCAACCGGTTCGGCAACTCACGCCGCTGGATCGTGCAGGAGGTCGAGAACAGCCTGCGGCGGCTGAAAACGGACTGGATCGACCTCTACCAGATCCACCGCCCCGAGCCCGATACGGACATCGACGCGACGCTCGGCGCGCTCAGCGACCTGGTGCGCGAGGGCAAGGTGCGCTACATCGGCAGCTCCACCTTCCCCGCCCATCAGATCGTGCAGGCCCGTTGGACGGCCGAGCGGCGCGGGCGCGAGTGCTTCGCCACTGAGCAGCCGCCCTACTCGATGCTCAACCGCGGGATCGAGGCCGACGTGCTGCCGGTCTGTCAGGAATACGGCATCGGCGTGATTCCATGGAGCCCGCTGGCGATGGGCTGGCTCTCGGGTCGCTACTCCAGGGGAGGGGAGACGCCGGAGGTGAGCCGCCGTGCCCAGATGATCCCGGGGCGCTACGACATGTCCGATCCCGCCAACCAGCGAAAGCTCGAGGCAGCGCAGGCGCTCGGCGATTTGGCCGAGCAGGCTGGTATGTCGCTGATCGAGATGGCGCTCGCGTTCGTCACGACCCACCCTGCCGTGAGCGCCGCGATCATCGGCCCGCGAACGGTCGAGCACCTCGACAGCCAGCTCCCGGCGCTCGGGCGCGCTCTGAGCGCCGATGTGCTCGACCGGATCGACGAGATCGTCCCGCCCGGGCTGAACGTCAACCCAGCCGAGCGCGGCTGGGATCCACCCTGGCTTGCCGACTCGGCACAGCGCCGACGCTGAACCCAAGCGCCGATGCGGATCTTCTCTGGCATTCAGCCCACCGGGCGCAAGCACCTGGGCAACTACATCGGGGCAATCGCCCAGTACGTGACCAGCCAGGAGCGCGGCGAGGGCATCTTCTGCATCGTCGATCTGCACGCGTTGACCGTCGTCCTACGACCCGGCCGAGCTGCGCGAGCGCTTCTACGACACGACCGCGATCCTGCTCGCGGCGGGCCTCGATCCCGAGCGCTGCATCCTCTTTCGCCAAAGCGACGTGCCTGAGCACACCGAGCTGACGTGGCTGCTCTCGAGCGTCACCGAACTCGGGCGGCTGGAGCGCATGCACCAGTTCCGCGACAAGTCGGTGGCCCAGCGCGAGCTGGTCTCGGCCGGGCTGCTGTTCTACCCGGTGCTGATGGCTGCCGACGTGCTCGCCTACCGCGCGCACGAGGTGCCGGTCGGCGAGGATCAGCGCGAGCACGTCGAGCTGATGCGCGACGTCGCCCGTCGCTTCAACGCGCGCTTTGCGGCCGGCGAGGAGGTGCTGGTCGTGCCGGAGCTTCGGATCCCCTCGGTCGGCGCGCGGATCATGGACCTGCAGGACCCGACGCGCAAGATGTCGACGACCGGTGGCTCCGAGCAGGGCACGGTCTACGTGCTCGACGAGCCGAAGACGATCGAGAAGAAGCTCAAGGGCGCGGTCACCGACTCGGGCAGCGAGGTGCGCGCGAGCCGAGGACAAGCCAGGGGTCGGCAACCTGATCGAAATCCTCGCCGCCGTGCGCGGCGTCGAGCCCGCGGCGATCGAGTCGGAGTTCGCCAGGCTCGCTACGGCGAATTCAAGGTCGCGGTCGCCGAGGCCGTGGTCGAGTACCTGGCGCCGGTGCGCGAGCGCTACGAGGCGCTGCGCGCCGACGAGGCTGCAGATCGAGGCGATCCTTGCCGAGGGCGCCGCGCGGGCGCGGGCGATCGCCGCCGAGACGCTCGCCGACGTGCGCGAGCGGATGGGCGTCGGCGCTCCCCGTCGGGCGCGAACAGTACGGTGAGCGCATGAGCCTCGCCTCGCTCGAGCTGGACCTGGAGGTCTTCACGGGCCCCTTCGACCTGCTGCTCACGCTGGTTCTGCGCGAAGAGGTCGACCTGCTCGAGCTGCAGCTCGCCGAGGTCGTGCTCGCCTACCTCGACCACCTCGAAGCGCGCGGCGAGCTCGACCTGGAGACGGCGACCGAGTTCATCGTGCTGATCGCGGCGCTGCTGGAGCTGAAGTCGCGCCTGATGCTGCTGGGCGAGGAGGAAGAGGAGCTCGACATCGAGCCCGAGGCCGGCCGCCGAGGAGCTGCTCGCGCGGATGCTCGACGCACGCCGCTACCGCTCGGCCGCCTCGCATCTCGGCGAGTCTGCTCGCCGCGCAGCACGGCGTGCGCTTCCGCCAGGCGCCGCTGCCGGCGCACCTGCGCAGCACCGTGCTCCAGCCGGCCGACGGCTCGCAGGACCCGGAGGTGCTCGCCGAGGCGATCGGCCGCCTGCTGACGATGCCGCCGGAGATCAGCATGCGCCACGTCGCGGTCCCGCGGGTGGCCGTCGTCTGAGCGCCTTGCGCTGCTGCGCGGCCTGCTTGCGCCGCGGCGCCTTCAGCTTCGATGAGGCCGTGCGCGGCGCCGATCGCATGACGGTCGCCGTCACCTTGTTCGCCCTGCTCGAGCTGTACAAGCGCGGCGAGGCCGACTGGGATCAGGACGAGAGCTTCGGCGAGATCGCCGTGCACGCGCCGTCCGCCCACGCGGCCGGCGCTCCGGTCGCCGTGGCGGGCGGATCGGTCGCCGGCCTGGCAGGGTGAGCAGATGGACGAGCCGCCCGAGCAGCTACCCGAGCTAGCACGCACGATCGAGGCGCTGCTGTTCCTTTCGAGCGACCCGCTGAACACGGCCGAGCTCGCCGAGGCGACCGAGGCCGGGGAGGGGGCGGTGACCGCCGCGCTCGCCGTGCTCGGCGAGCAGCACGCACCGGGGCGCTCGGGCATCACACTGCGCGAGCTCGGCGGCGGGTGGACATTCGCCAGCGATCCAGCCTCCGAGGACGCCGCGCGGCGCCTGTTCAGCCGCGCGCGCGTATCCACGCTTACTCCCGCACAGGCCGAGACACTCGCGATCGTCGCCTACCTGCAGCCCGTCTCGCGCCCCGAGATCGCCCGCATCCGCGGCGTCAGCGCCGACTCAGCCGTCGCCACGCTGCTCGACCGCGGCATGATCGAGGAGTCCGGACACTCGCAGTTCGGCGCCGTCGTCTACCGCACCACGACGCAGTTCCTCAAGCTCTTCGGCCTGCGCTCGCTCGATGAGCTGCCCGAGGTCGCGCGCTGGGACCCGACGCCCGAGGAGCAGGCCGAGCTGCGCGAGCGGCTGCTGAAGGCCGGCGAGGCCCGCGCGAGCTAGCTGTTCTTCGCGGCGAGCTGCCCGCAGGCTGCGTCGATGTCCTGCCCGCGCGTGAGGCGGATCGTGGCGGGGACGCCGCTGGCCTGCAGCGCGTCGCGAAAGGCGCCGATCGAGGCGCGGGTGGAGCCCTCGAAAGGGGAGCCGGTGGGGTTATAGGGGATCAGGTTGACCTTGAAGATTGAGTTGCCGGCAGGATCGCTTGCGCTGCTGTGACGGCTGCCGGCACCACCATCGCTCGTGAGTAGCTGCGCGAGCGCGAGCGCCTGCTCGTAACGGTCGTTGACGCCCTTGAGCATCACGTACTCGACAAACACGCGGCGGCGCTTGCGCGCGTAGAAGTCACGGCAGGCCTCGATCACGTCGCTTAGCGGGTAGCGCTGGTTGACGGGCATCAGCTCGCTGCGCAGCGCTTCGTCGGCGGCGTGCAGCGAGAGGGCGAGGCGCAGCGGCATGTCTTGTTCGGCGAGCGCTTCGATGCCGGGGATCCAGCCGACGGTGGAGATCGCCGTATGGCGATGGCCGATGCCGAGATCGGGCAGGCGCTCGCAAGCTGCCAGCACGTTGTCGAGGTTGAGCATCGGCTCGCCCATGCCCATGAAGACGCAATTGCTCAGCCGCTCGCCATCTCGCTGCATACGGTGGAAGTGGAGCGCCTGGTCGACGATCTCCGAGGCGGTCAGGTTGCGCGCGAATTTCATCTGGCCGGTGGCACAAAACGTGCACGTCAACGGGCAGCCGGATTGCGAGGAGAGGCAGATCGAGCGACGGCCGTCGCGATAGCGCATCAGCACGGCCTCGAGCGCTCGCTCGTCGGCCGTGGCGAACAGCGCCTTGACGGTGCCGTCGCTCGCGCGCGCCTCCTGCTGCAAGGTCAAGCTCGAGAACGGCAGCTCGCGGGCGAGCGCGTCGCGCAGGCCGGCGGGCAGGTCGGTCATCTCCTCATAGCCCTGCGCCCCACGTGCCGCCCACGCCCAAACCTGGCGCGCGCGAAAGCGCGGCTCGTCGTGATCGGCGAGCGTCTTCTCCAGCAGGGCGAGGTCCATGACTGGTAATGGTTGCAGTAGATGACTCGATTCCCGGGACCCCCATCCCAGACCGCGGCGTCCGCGCG
The DNA here is from genome assembly GCA_963704495.1 of uncultured Solirubrobacteraceae bacterium. Classification (GTDB taxonomy): domain Bacteria; phylum Actinomycetota; class Thermoleophilia; order Solirubrobacterales; family Solirubrobacteraceae; genus Palsa-744. Next base: position 1,670,378 of record OY969911.1, read on the forward strand.
CCGGGGAACGCCGCACGTCAAGGCCGTGCTTCGCTGATGCGCTTGGCCAAGCACCTCGCCCACGCCGGCGTTGCCTCGCGCCGCGCGGCCGAGTCGCTGATCGCGCAAGGGCGCGTGAGCGTCGACGGCGAGACGGTCGACGATCCCGCACGTGACGTTGACGAGGGCAGTCGCATCCTCGTCGACGGCAGACCGGTCGGGGGGCCTGAGCCGCGCGTGACATACGCCGTGCACAAGCCCGTCGGCGTCGTCTCGACGGCACGGGACACGCACGGCCGTCCGACCGTCCTCGGGCTGCTTCCGCAGCAGGGGTTGCGCCTCTATCCGGTCGGGCGCCTCGACGCCGACAGCAGCGGGCTGATCCTGTTGACCAACGATGGCGAGCTCGCCAACCGGCTCACGCATCCTCGCTTCGAGGTGCTCAAGAGCTACCGCGTCCGGCTCGCCGGCAAGCCACTCGACGAGGCAGCGCTGCGGCGATTGCGCGAGGGGCTGGAGCTGGAGGACGGGCGCACGGCCCCCGCCGAGGCCCGCCGGCTGGGCGAGCATGGGCTCGAGCTGACGATCCACGAGGGTCGCAACCGCCAGGTGCGACGCATGTGCTCGGCCGTTGGGCGGGAGGTGATCGAGCTGCGCCGTGTGCGCTTTGGCCCGTTGCGGCTCGACCGCCTCGGCCCCGGCGAATACAGGCGGCTGCAGCAGTCCGAGCTCGATCTGCTGCGCGCGCTCTGAGGGCGCTCTGACAGAATCGTCGCGCGATGAGACTGTTTGCCTTACGCGGCGCGATCAGCGTCGAGCGAAACGAGCAGGGGGCGATCCTCGACGCGACCACCGAGTTGATGCGGACGCTGATGGAGCGCAACGGCCTGGGCCCGGAGAACGTGGTGAGCTGCCTGTTCACCGCGACCAACGACCTCGACGCCGCCTTTCCGGCCGCTGCGGCGCGGACGATCGGCTTCGAGGGGGTGCCGCTGCTGTGCGCCCGTGAGATCGCGGTGCCGGGTTCGCTGCCGCGCGTGATCCGCGTGATGATCCACTACTACGCCGCCGAGGGCCACGTTCCGCAGCACGTCTACCTCCGCGACGCCAGCACGCTGCGCGAGGATCTCGCGGCGGCACAATAGGCACGTGGCACTCGAGTTCTCAGAGCGCATCGCGCGGCTGCCGTCCTATCCGGCAGCGGGCGGCTACGGTGAGGAGCTCGAGCTCGTGCGCCTGGCCAGCAACGAGTCGCCCTATCCGCCGCTGCCGCAGGTGCGCGAGGCGATCGAGCGCACGCTCGGCTCGCTCAACCGCTACCCAGATCCCTCGAACTCGCTGCTGCGCCGGCGTCTCAGCGAGCGCTACGACGTGCCGCAGTCGCGCATCGCAATCGGCAATGGTTCCTGCGACATCCTGCTGGCCGCGGGCGAGGCGCTGCTGGAGCCCGGCGCTGAGCTGGTCTACGCCTGGCCGTCCTTCTCTGTCTACCCGCACCTCAGCGCCGCCTCCGGCGCGCGCGCCGTGACGGTCGCGCTCGACGAGGCCGAGCGCCACGACCTGCGGGCGATGCTGCGCGAGATCACCGCCGCCACGCGGATCGTGATCGTGTGCAACCCGAACAACCCGACGAGCACCGCGCTCCCGCTCGCGCAGATCGCCGCGTTCCTCGAAGAGGTGCCGCCGCACGTGTGCGCGATCGTCGACGAGGCCTATTGCGAGTTCAACCTGCTGGACGACCCCGACGCGTCGATCGAGCTGCTCGAGCGCCACCCCAACCTGATGCTGCTGCGCACGTTCTCCAAGGTGCACGGCCTCTGCGGCCTGCGCGTCGGCTTCGCGCTGTGCGGCTCTGATGCGCTGCCGCGCGCGCTCGACCAGGTGCGTCAGCCGTTCTTCTGCAACGCGCTCGCGCAGGCCGCGGCGGTTGAGGCGCTCGCGCATCAGGACGCGGTGATCGACCGCGTTGCGCGCAACGTTGCCGAGCGCATCTCCGTCGACGAGCGCCTGCGCGCGCTCGGTCTCGACCCGGCCGAGTCGCAGGCCAACTTCTGCTGGTTTCACCTCGGCGAGGGGCGCGGGGAGCAGGAGGTCATGCGGGGCCTGGCGGAGCGCGGCATCCTGGTTCGCGCCGGCACGGCGCTCGGCGGCGAGGGCGCGCTGCGCGTCACCTATGGCACGCCGGCCGAGAACGAGCGCTTCTTGCAAGCGCTTGCCGAGGTTCTGTGAAGGTGCTACAACCTCGGAGACCGACCATGCAGAAGCTCAGCTCACAAAGCACCTGTAGCTCCCGCGCCCGCGCCACTGTCGCGCCGTGCGCCGCATGGTCGTATTCGCTTCGCACCTGGCGATTTAGCTAGGCGCTTCGACCTGGGCCCGTACGTGAGCGGGCCGATCGGTCGCACCGGGTCCCCGTAGGGATCGAGCGCCTCTCCGCTGGGCGGCAAACGCCCTCTCCGCGACCGTCGTAGGTCGTGGCGCTCACGATCCAAAGCCCTGGCACGGCCAGTGGCGACCACATAAGATTTGGCGCATTGAAAGGATGAAGCGATGATGATCGTGATGAAGGAGACCGCGACCGAGCAGGAGATCGAGGCGGTCGTCGAGAAAGTCGAGCGGGCGGGGGCACTGGCGCATCCGATCAAGGGTGCGCGGGTGACGGTGATCGGCGCCATCGGAGACGTCGAGCAGGACGCCGGCATCGAGAGCCTCGGGCTAGAGGGCGAGCCCGGCGTGGATCGCGTGATGCCGATCCTCAAGCCCTACAAGCTTGCCTCCGCCGAGATCAAGCACGGCGAGCGAACCGTGCTCGAGATCGACGGGCGCAAGGTCGGTGGCGGCAACTTCGCCCTGATGGCCGGACCGTGCACGGTCGAGTCGCGCGAGCAGCTGCTGGAGACAGCGCGCGTCGTCAGTGACGGGGGCGCCTCGTTCCTGCGCGGCGGCGCGTACAAGCCGCGCACCTCACCCTACGCCTTCCAGGGGCTCGGGCAGGAGGGGCTGCGACTGCTCGCCGAGGCCAAGAGGGAGACGGGGCTGCCGGTCGTGACCGAGCTGATGGACATGCGCGACATCGACGACGTGCTCGAGGTCGCCGACGTCGTGCAGATCGGCGCGCGCAACATGCAGAACTACCCGCTGCTGACCGAGATCGGCCGCTCCGGGCGCCCGGCGCTGCTCAAGCGCGGGCTTTCCGCGACGCTCGATGAGCTGCTGATGGCGGCCGAGTACATCCTCAAGGAAGGCAATCCCAACGTGATGCTGTGCGAGCGCGGCATCCGCACGTTCGAGACGGCGTATCGCTTCACGCTCGACCTGATGGCCGTGCCGGTGCTCAAGGAGCTCACGCACCTGCCGGTGATCATCGATCCGAGTCACGCCGCGGGGCGGCGCGACCTGGTGACCCCGCTGTCGCTCGCGGCGGCGGCGGTCGGTGCAGACGGGATCATCGTCGAGGTGCATCCGCAGCCGGAGGCGGCGATCTGCGACGGACCGCAGGCGCTGCGGGCCGAAGACTTCGCGGCCTACGCCGCGGCGGTCGAGCAGGCGGCGGAGCTCGCCGGCAAGGCGCTCAGCGCCGTCTGATGGGCTTGGTGCCTGCTCCTTGAACGTCGCGGTGCTGGGGGTCGGGCTGATCGGCGGCTCCATCGGCCTGGCCACCCGGCGGCGCGCGGGCGCGCAGGTGTGCGGCTATGACCCCGACGAGCGCGTGCGCGAGCGAGCACTCGAGCTCGGCGCCGTCGATCGCATGGCGAGCGACGTCGCGGGCGCCGTCGAGGATGCCGACGTCGTGTTCGTCGCCGCGCCCGTGGGCGCGCTGGCAGAGACCGTGCGCCTGGCGCTGCAAAGCGCCCGGGCGGACGCGGTCGTCACCGACGTCGGCTCGACCAAGCGCGTGCTCTCAGAGGCCGGTTCGGACGAGCGCCTGATCGGCGGGCATCCGCTGGCGGGCGCTGAGACGGCGGGCGTCGAGCAGGCGCGTGAGAACCTGTTCGATGGTGCCGTGTGGTACCTGACGCCGGCGAGCGGAAGCACGGCGGGCGTCTTATACGAGCGCCTGCACCGCCTGCTGACGTCGATCGGCGCGCGCCCGACAGCGATCGACGCGGAGACGCACGACCGCCTGCTGGCGGCCGTCTCGCATCTGCCACACGTGCTCGCCAACCTGCTCGTCGCACAGGCGGCAGGGACGCTCGAGCAAGCCTCGCCGGGACGCCTGCCGGCGGTCGGGCCGAGCTTTCGCGACGCGACACGCGTGGCGGGGGCCAACAGCGCAATTTGGACGGACATCTTCATCTCCAATCGCGACGCGCTGATCGCCGCGATTGACGAGTTCGCAAGGCGTATGGCCGGGGTGCGCGCGCAGCTCGCCGCCGGCGACGCCGATGCGATCACGGCGTGGAACGAGTCGGCGCGTGTTGAGCACGGGCGGCTGCTCGGCACGAGTGGCGATGAGGCCGAGGTGAGCGAGCTGCGCACGTCGGTACCCAACCGCCCCGGCGTGATCGCCGAGATCGCGCTCGCGCTCGGGGGCGCGGGTGTGAATATCCTCGACATGGCGCTCTCGCCCTCGGAGGACAACAGCCACGGCGTCGTCGCGCTGTGGATCGCCGGCGAGCGCGACACGGCGCGCGCACGTGAGCTGATCGCCGAGCTGGGCTTCGCGGTGGCGCTCGCATGAACATGCGCTTCGAGTCGACGCGCGGGCTCAGCGGCGAGCTGCGGGCGCCCCCGGACAAGTCGATCTCACACCGCGCGGCATTGCTCGGCGCGATGTCCTCCGAGCCGGTGCGGATCGAGCGCTACTTGCACGCGGCCGACACGGACTCGACGCTCGAGGCCGTGCGTGCGCTCGGCGCGCTGGTCGAGCTGCGCGAGCAGGAGGTCGTGATCCGCGGCACGGGCCTGCGCGAGGCACGCGAGCCCGACGGTCCGATCGACGTCGGCAACGCCGGTACGCTGCTGCGACTGCTGCCGGGCTGGCTTGCGGCGCAGGAGGGGCGCACGTTCACGCTCGACGGCGACGAGTCGATCCGCCGCCGCCCGGTCGACCGTGTGGCCGATCCGCTGCGCCTGATGGGGGCCGACCTCAGCGCTCGCAACGACCGCTTCGCCCCGCTGGTGGTGCGCGGCACGCACCTGCGTGCGATCTCCTACGACATGCCTGTGGCGAGCGCTCAAATCAAGTCGTGCGTGCTGCTGGCGGCGCTCGCGGCGGACGGGGCGACGACCGTCTCCGAGCCTGCGCGCAGCCGCGATCACACCGAGCGGATGCTGCTGCGCGCAGGCGTGGGCGTGCACCGCAACGGGCGTCACGTCACGGTCGTCAACGCCGACGAGCTGCTACTCGACCGCGTGCGCGTGCCGGGCGATCCGAGTTCGGCGGCCTTCCTGATCACGGCGGGCGTGCTCGTGCCACAGTCGCGCCTGCTGATCGGCGACGTCGGCGTGAACTGGACGCGCACGGGCTTCATGCGGATCGTGCGGCGTATGCAGGGCATCGTGCTCGGCGATCTCGAGGACGAGACAGGGGAGTTGATCGGCGAGGAGCCGGTCAGCGACCTCGATGTCGCGAACGGTGCGCTCGAGGGGACCGTCGTCGAACCCGAGGAGGTGCCGCTGGCGATCGACGAGCTGCCGCTGGTCGCGCTGCTTGGCTGCTTCGCCGAGGGTGAGACGGTCGTGCGGGGAGCCCAGGAGCTGCGCGTGAAGGAGTCTGACCGGATCGCGGGCGTGGTTGAAGGCCTGCGCGGGCTCGGCGGGGAGATCGAGGCGACCGAGGACGGCTTCGTCGTGCAGGGCAGCGGTGGGCTGCGCGGCGGCACGATCGATGCCAAAGGCGACCATCGCATGGCGATGATGGGCGCGATCGCAGGACTGGCTTCGAAGGAGGGCGTCGAGGTGCTCGGCATGGAGGCCGCTGACGTGTCCTATCCGGGCTTCGTCGAGGATCTGACGGGGCTTTGCTCGTAGCGATCGATGGGCCGGCCGGTGCGGGCAAGTCGACGGTGGCCCGCGCCGTCGCGCGTGAGCTCGGCTTCACCTACCTCGACAGCGGCGCGATGTATCGATGCGTGGCGCTGCTCGCGCTGCAGGAGCCTGCGCGCGAGCCGGCGCAGCTGGCCCGCGCAGCGCGGATCGAGCTGCGTGAGGAGGGCGGGATCCCCCACGCGATCCTTGATGGCCGCGATGTGAGCGAGCGAATCCGCGCGGCCGATGTGTCGGAGGCGGCCTCGCGGGTAGCCGCCGATCCGGGCGTGCGTGAGGCACTCGTCGCTCAGCAGCGTGCGCTGATTGACGACGGCGACTGGGTCGCCGAGGGTCGTGACATCGGTACGGTCGTGGCGCCGGAGGCCAAGCTGAAGGTGTTCCTCACGGCCAGCGCGCAGGAGCGCGCCCGGCGGCGCGCGGCCGAGCTTGGCGCAGACCTCAATACCGTCCTCGCCGAGCAGTCGCTGCGCGACGAGCGCGACTCGACACGCAGCCACAGCCCGCTGCAGGCGGCACCAGGTGCGCTCACGCTGGATACGACGGGAATGGGCGTCGAACAGGTCGTCGCGCGCATCGCCGCGCTCGCGCGAGACGCCGCAGGCTAGCCTGGGTCTATGAAGGTCGCAATCGTCGGTTATCCAAACGTGGGCAAGTCCTCGTTGATCAACAGGCTCGCTGGCAGCCGCGAGGCGGTCGTGCACGAGCGCCCGGGGGTCACGCGCGACCGCAACGAGATCGATTGCGAGTGGAACGGGCGCCAGTTCAAGCTGATCGACACGGGCGGCGTGGACTTTCAGGACGAGGACCCGCTGGCGGGTTCGATCCGCGATCAGGCGCGCGCCGGGATCGCCGACGCCGAGGTCGCTGTGCTCGTCGTCGACGCGCGCGCCGGCATGCGTCCTGGCGATGAGGAGATGGCCGACCTGCTGCGCCGCGCCCCGCTGCCGACGATTGTCGCGGCCAACAAGTGCGACGCCGTGGCCGAGCTGCCGCTGGCCGCCGAGTTCCACCGTCTCGGACTGGGCGAGCCGATTCCGGTCTCTGCGGCCCAGGGGCTGGGCACGGGCGACCTCTTGGACCGGATCGTCGAGCTGCTTCCCGACGGGGATGACGGCACCGACGACGACACGATCCGTCTCGCCGTGATCGGGCGTCCGAACGTGGGCAAGTCCTCGCTCGTCAACCGCTTCCTCGGCGAGGAGCGGGTGATCGTCTCCGAGCTGGCCGGCACGACGCGCGACGCGATCGACATGCCGCTGCTCGTCGGCGATCGCAAGCTGACGCTCGTCGACACAGCGGGCATTCGCCGCCAGTCGAAGGTGTCGGACTCGGTCGAGTACTACACGACGCTGCGCTCGCAGCGGGCGGCCGACCGCGCTGACGTCGCGCTCGTCGTGTGCGACGCGACCGACGGAGTGACATCGCAGGATCTACGCGTGGCCGAGCTGGCGATGAAGGCCGGCTGCGCGACGGCGATCGTGCTGAACAAGTGGGACGTGCGCGAGGGCAGCGAGGACGATCTGGACCACGAGCGCGCTCGCGTCGCGGAGAAGCTGCGCCTGCGCCCGCGCGTGCTCACGGCCAGCGCCAAGACGGGCCGTCACGTTGCGCGCCTCTTGACCGAAGCGATCGTGCTCGGTGACCGCATGTCCAACCGGATTCCCACCCCCGAGCTCAACCGCTTCCTGGCCGAGGCGATCCAGGCGCGCCAGCCGCCGGTGGGCACTCGCCGCGGCTCGAGTCAGCACCGCCTGAAGCTGATCTACATGACGCAGATCGACCAGCGCCCCCCGCGCTTTGCGATCCAGGTCAACTCGCGCGCCCGGGTGACCCGCGACTACGCCTACTTTCTCGAGAACCGCCTGCGCGCACGCTACGGCATGGACGGCGTGCCGCTGATCATCGACTTCGTCGAGCGCGGACAGCGTGGTGGCGGGCTGAGTCCGCGGGCAGCCCGTGAACGCTCGTCGCAGCCGGCGCCGGCGGAGGACGCCCAGCCGGCGGGCGAGGACGCCCAGGCGCCCGTCGAAGAGGCTGCTGCGACAGGCCCGCGCTGAACGAAAAAGTCCCCACGTTCGCCTAGACTGTCCCGGCTCTTGCCCGGCCCCAGGCCGGCCACATCCGACAGTCGACCCCTGGAGCGAACCGCTGCCGCCATGAATCAGTTTTCCGACAACGAATTCCTGTTTACGTCTGAGTCCGTCACCGAGGGGCATCCGGACAAGATCGCCGACCAGATCTCAGACGGCGTGCTGGACGCGGTCATGGCCGCCGACCCCTACGGCCGCGTGGCCTGCGAGACGCTCGTCAACACGGGCCTGGTCGTCGTCTCCGGCGAGATCTCGACAGACACCTACGTCGACATCCAGGAGATCGCGCGCGAGACGATCCGCAAGATCGGCTACACCGACGCCGACCTCGGCTTCTCGGCTGACTCTTGCGCGGTGCTCAACGCGATCGACAAGCAGTCGCCGGACATCGCGCAGGGCGTCGACAAGGCCTATGAGGCACGGACCGACGCGAGCGACGATGACGAGCTCGACGTGGCCGGCGCGGGCGACCAGGGGATGATGTTCGGCTACGCCTCCAACGAGACGGAGGCGCTGATGCCGCTGCCGATCTCGCTGGCGCACCGGCTCGCCGAGCGACTGGCGGCCGTGCGCAAGGCCGGCACGCTCAACTACCTGCGCCCAGACGGCAAGACCCAGGTGAGCGTGCGCTACGTCGACGGCAAGCCGAAGGAGATCGAGAAGCTGCTGATCTCCACCCAGCACGGCGAGGGTGCCGAGTCGATGATCCCCGACGACCTCTGGGAGCATGTGGTCGAGCCGATTCTGCCGAAGGACATGTACGAGGAGTCAAAGCTGCGCAGGAACTTCCTCGTCAATCCGACCGGGCGCTTCGTGATTGGCGGGCCTGTCGGCGACGCCGGCCTGACGGGGCGCAAGATCATCGTCGACACCTACGGCGGCATGGCGCGCCACGGCGGCGGCGCCTTCTCCGGCAAGGACCCCTCGAAGGTCGACCGCTCGGCCGCCTATGCGGCGCGCTGGGTGGCAAAGAACATCGTCGCAGCGGGGCTCGCCGAACGCGCGGAAGTGCAGGTGGCCTACGCGATCGGCGTTGCGCACCCGGTTTCGGTGATGGTCGAGACCTTCGGCACCGAGCTCGGGGGCCACACGCGTAGTCAGATTGCCAGGGCTGTCGACGAGGTCTTCGACCTGCGTCCGGGTGCCTTCCGCGAGGAGCTCAACCTGCACCGCCCGATTTACCAGAAGACGGCCGCCTACGGCCACTTCGGCCGCGACGACGCCGACTTCACCTGGGAGAGGACCGACAAGGCCGACGCCCTGAAGTCCGCCGCCGGCGCGTAGTCCGGCAGCGACTCTAAGGTCCTCGGCGATGCCTTCGATCGCCCAGGTCGAGCCGATGACGACGGCCCGCGCGCTGCGCGGGCCGTTTGACTACCGCCTGCCCGAGGAGCTGCGCGGCGGCGCCATCCAGGTCGGCTCGATGCTCGTCGTCCCGTTCGGGAGCAGAGAGGTGCTGGGGGTCGTCGTCGGTCTCGCCGAGTCGAGCGAGGTCGCGGCCGAGAAGCTGCTCGCGCCGTTGCGTGCGCTCGAGCTGGGCGTGCCGGTCGAGATGGTCGCGCTGGCCGAATGGATCGCGGCCGAGTACTGCTCGACGCTCGCCAGGGCGCTCGGGCTGGTGTTGCCGCCGGGCGCGACGCGCAGGCTGAGCGGGCGCAAGCGTCGCGCGGTCAAGCGCCCCGAGCACCTGGCCGTCGGCGCTCGCGCGCCGTCGGCGCTCGCGCTGAACGAGGACCAGCGCACGGTGCTGGCGTCCTTGCAGGTTGCGCTCGAGCGGCGCGTGGCCCACGAACGGCTGCTGCACGGCGTTACCGGATCGGGCAAGACGGAGATCTACCTGCGCGCCGCCGAGACGGCCCTGGAGCAGGGACGGGGCGTGATCGTGATGGTGCCCGAGATCGCGCTGACGCCGCAGACGGTGGGTCGCTTCATCGATCGCTTCGGTGAGACCGTCGCCGTGCTGCACTCCCAGCTTCGCCCGGGCGAGCGCTACGCCGAGTGGCGCCGTCTGCGCGAGGGCGCGGCGCGCATCTGCGTCGGTCCGCGCTCAGCGGTGTTCGCGCCGATCGAAGATCTCGGCCTGATCGTCGTCGACGAGGAGCACGACTCCTCCTACAAGCACGAAGGCGATCCGCGCTACGACGCGCGCGACGTCGCCGCCGAGCGGGCGCGCCGAAGCGGCGCTGTGCTGCTGATCGGCAGCGCCACGCCACGCGCCGAGAGCGAGCATCGCGTGCAGTCCTCCTCGCTACCTCGGCGGGTGGATGGACGGCCGCTGCCGCGCGTCGACGTGCTCGATATGCGCGAGGAGGGCTCGCAGGGCGGCCGGCAAGGTTTGCATCCGGAGACCGTGCAGGCGCTCGCGCGTGTGCGCGAGGAGCGCGCGAAGGCGATCGTGTTGCTCAACAGACGCGGCTGGTCGAACTTTCTCTCCTGTCGCTCGTGCGGGCAGGTGTGGAGCTGTCCCGACTGCGATGTCGCGCTCGTGCTGCATCGGGCCGGCGGGTTCCTGGCCTGCCATCACTGCGGCCACCGCGAGCGTGTGCCCGAGGGCTGTGGCTCGTGTGGCTCGATCTCGGTTGCCCGCCACGGCGCCGGCACCGAGCGTCTGCAGCACGAGCTGGCGGCCGTGCTCGACGACGGCACGTTTCCGATTTTCAGGCTCGACGCCGACACCGCGGGGGGAGCGCCTGTACCGGCGGCGCTCGAGCATGCGGCGGCTGCGCCGGCCACGCGAGAGAGTGCCGTCTCCTCGTTGCTGCGGCGCTTCGAGGCCGCTGACTGCGGCGTGCTGATCGGCACGCAGATGGTCGCCAAGGGGCACGACTTCCCTGACGTCACGCTCGGTGTCGTGCTGGACGCTGACGCGACGCTGCGCTTCCCGGACTTCCGTGCCGAGGAGCGCACGTTCGCGCTGATCGCTCAGCTCGCCGGGCGCGTAGGCCGCGGTAGCGAGGGGCGCGTGCTGGTGCAGACGATCGCGCCGCAGGCGCGTGCGATCGAGCTCGCCTCCCGTCACGACAGCGAGGCCTTCCTGACGAGTGAGCTCGAGCGCAGGCTGGTGCTTGGCTATCCGCCCTTCTCGCATCTGATCAGGGTCGTCTGCTCGGCCGAGCAGAGCGAGGCGGCCCGCAAGGCGGCGGCCGCCGTACGCGACGCGCTCCGCGCGCGCGGAGGGGATGGGGCAGGGGGGGCGTTCACCGTGCTCGGCCCGGCACCGCTGTTCCGCCTGCGCGGGCGCGAGCGTGAGTCGCTCGTCGTGAAGGCGTCGAGCAGGCTCCCCGCCGTCCAGGCGACCGGCGGCGCCATACAGCGCGTGGCCGGCTCGCGCGAGCATCACGGCGTGCACTTCAGCGTGGACGTCGATCCGCAGTAGATCACGCCGTCCTCATAAACTCTCTCGGGACGATGGCCGCCGAGCGGAACACCACCCAGTCGACACAGATGACCGACGAGCCGGAGGACTCGGTGGAGCTTCCGCCGCCGGTCTCTGAGGAGGCCGACGTGGAGGTCGAGCGCGAGCAGGACGCGCCCGAGGAGCTCGATCCCGAGACACGCGCCCGCCGCGATGCGGCGCTCGCCCGGGTACGCAAGCTCGGTGACCCGGTGCTACGCGCGAAGGCGCTGCCGGTCGAGCGCTTCGACGAGACGCTGGCAGGGGAGGTCGAGCGGATGGGCGAGCTGATGCACGACGCACTCGGCGTCGGGCTTGCCGCCACGCAGCTCGGCGTGCTGCACCGCGTGCTCGTCTACCGCGCCTACGCCGAAGATCCGCTGACCGCGCTCGTGAACCCGGTGATCGAGTGGCGCAGCGAGGAGCTCGAGAGCGCCGCTGGAGGGCTGTCTCAGCCTGCCCGGCGTACACGTCGAGGTGGAGCGCGCCGCCCGCGTGCGTGTGACCGCGCGGGACGAGCGCGGCGAGCCGCTCGAGATCGAGACCGAGGGCTTGACGGCGCGCGTGATCCAGCACGAGGTCGACCACCTCGACGGCATCCTGATCCTCGACCGCATCCCGCGCGAGGCGCGCAAGGAGGCGATGCGCGCGATGCGCGAGGACGGCTGACGCCGCCTAGGCGAACGCGCGGCACGTTGAGCATCGTCTTCCTCGGCACGACGGACTTCGCCGCCTCGATCCTCGACCGGCTAGCCGGTCGTTCCGAGCATCGCCCGTCGCTGGTCCTGACCAGGCCGGACCGCCCGCGCGGGCGCGGCCGGCGCCTCTCCTCTCCGCCCGTGGCCGAGCATGCCCGTGCGCTGGGGCTGGCGCTCGAGCAGCCCGAGAACGTCAACGACGAGGCGACCGCGGCGCGGATCGCGGCCGTCGAGCCCCGGGCCGTCGTCGTGTGCGCCTTCGGCGCGCTGATCCGCGAGCCGCTGCTCTCGGCGCACCTGCTGCTCAACGTGCATCCTTCGCTGCTGCCCGCGCTGGCGCGGTGCGGCGCCCGTCGAGCGCGCGATGATGGCCGGCGACGAGCGCACGGGGGTCTCGATCATGCGCCTCACGGCCGGTCTCGACAGCGGACCGGTCTGGGCGTCGCAAAGCGAGCCGATCGAACCGGCAGACAGCTATGGCTCGCTCGCCGCGCGGCTGCAGGCGCTCAGCGGCGCGCTGCTGCTGCACGCGCTCGACGAGCTGGCCGCGGGGCGGAGCCTCGAGTTCGTCGAGCAGGACGAGGGCGGCGTCACCTACGCCGAGAAGATCGAGCCGAGCGACCGTCTACTCGACCCCGCCCGGCCCGCTGTCGAGCTCGAGCGCGTCGTGCGTGCGTTGCAGCCGCACATCGGCGCTCGTGTCGAGCTGCCTGACGGCGGAATGCTCGGCGTGCGGGAGGCCACGGTCGCGGCGCTTGAGTTTCGGCCCACGCACGACGAGGAGCTCGGCCTCGCGGAGTGGGACGGGCGTCTGATGCTCGCCTGTACCGACGGCGCACTCGAGCTGCGCGTCGTGCAGCCGCCGGGTGGGCGGCCGATGGATGCTGCTTCCTATCTGCGTGGGCACGGCCTGGCCGGCCGCTCTCAGACCTAGCGATCCGCGCCCTCCGCGGATCCGAGCCAGCCCTAGCGCGCAGCGCCAGGTCGCGTATAGCGTGCCGCGCTGTCCGGCACCGCGATCCCGGCCGCCAAGCGCGGGTCCGGTTCCGCCAAGCGCGCCTCGCTGGCGATCGGGATCACCCCGGCCCACACGGGCAGGGAGTAGTCCGCCTCGTCGTCGGCCGGCGGTCCGGTGCGGATCTTGACCGAAGCCTCCTCGATGCCCAGCGCGAGCACGGCCGTCGCCTTCAGCTCGTTCTCGCATGGGTGTCGGCGCATTCGGCCCAGCGGCCGGGCACGATGTGCTCGACGATCGCCTCGAGCGCCGCGAGCTTCTCGTGCTCGCTCCTCGACGATTCGAGTCCGGCCGAGCAGCATCGCCGAGCGGTAGTTGGCCGAGTGGTGCATCACCGCGCGTGCCAGCACGAGCCCATCGAGCAGCGACACGGTCAGGCACGCGGGGGCGCCGCGCTGCGAGCGCGCGAAGCGTGCGGCTCGCCGTGGAGCCATGCAGGTAGACGACGTCGCCGCGGCGAGCGTGCAGCGTCGGGATCACGAACGGCTGGCCGTGCTCGTCGGCGATGCCAAGGTGGGCGATCAGCCCCTCGTCGAGGATCGCGTCGATCGACGGCACGGTCGTAGCTGCCGCGTTCGCGCTTGCGGCGCAGGCGCACGCGATCGGATGCGGGCTGAGCTGGTGCTCTGCGCGAGGCGCTTGGAGAGGGCGACACGTGATCCTCCGAGCTGTTATAGTACAGATTGTTGACTGAACCAATACAGTACAGGATCACGGGCGGCAGCGCGGCGGAGCTGGTCGACGAGCGTCGAAGAGGCCGTCGCCGAGGGGGCGCTCGCGCCCGGAGCGCCGCTTCCCTCGGTCCGACGTCTGGCCGGCGAGGTCGGGCTCAGCCCGGTCACAGTCGCTGCAGCGGCTGGCCGAGCTGCGCCGCCGCGGGCGTTGTCGTCACCGAGCCCCGGCGCGGCACCCGCATCGGCGAGCGACCGCCGATCGGTTCGCGCCGCTCGCCGCTGCCGATCCCCCCGGGCGCGCGCGATCTCTCGCAGCGGCAATCCAGACCCGGCGCTGCTGCCCGACCTCGAGCGCGCGCTTGCGCGGCACGAACTGCCGCGTACGGCTCTACGGCGAGCCGGCTGCCCTGCCCGAGCTGGCCGAGCTGGCGCGCGAGCGCCTGCGCGCGGACGGCGTCCCGGCTGAGAGCGCCGTGCATCGTCAGCGGCGCGCTCGACGGGATCGAGCGCGTGCTCGACGTGCACCTGCGCCCCGGCGATCGCGTGGCCGTCGAGAACCCCGGCTATGCGGCGCTGTTCGACCTGCTGCGCGCGCGCGGCCTGGCGCTCGAGCCGGTCGCCGTCGACGAGCGCGGCATGCGACCGGTCGAGCTGCAGCGCCGCGCTCGCGCGCGGCGCGAGCGCGGCGATCGTCACGCCGCGCGGGCAGAACCCGACAGGCGCAGCGCTCGACGCCGAGCGCGCCGCCGAGCTGCGCGCCGTGCTCGAGCAGGCGCCCGCGTGCGCTCGTGATCGAGGACGACCACCTCGGCGAGGTGGCCGGCAGCCCGCTGCACACGCTTGCCGCTGGGCGCGAGCATTGGGCCGCCACGCGCTCGGTCGCCAAGGCGCTCGGCCCCGACCTGCGGCTCGCGGTGCTCGCCGGCGACGAGGCGGACGCTCGCGCGCGTCGAGGGCCGCCAGCAGTGCGGGCCGGGCTGGGTCAGCCACATCCTCCAGCGCCTCGTGCTCGGGCTCTGGCAGGACCCGCACGTCGACGAGCTGATCGCGCGCGCAGCGGCGAGCTACACGGCGCGGCGCGAGCGCCTGCTGCATGCGCTCGCGCAGGACGCGGCGTGCAGGCCATCGGCGGCGTCCGGGCTGAACGTGTGGGTGCCCGTCGAAGATGAGACCGGCGTCGTCGGCGCGCTGCTCTGCAGCGCGGTTGGGTCGTGGCGGCAGGCGCGCCCTACCGGCTCGCGGCCAGCCCACCCGCGATCCGCATCACGATCGCCACGCTCGCCGAGCGCCGAGGCCGAGCGCCTGGCAGCCGATCTGGCCGAGGTCTGCGCACCGGCGCGCGGCGCCCGCGCCGGATAGCGGATCATGGCCGCAGTGCACGACAAGGCGACAGGCTCCGGTGGGGCGGGAAGGACGGCTGGCCAGGATCGAGCGGATGCGCGCGGCAAGGCGATCGCCCCCGCCCGCAGATGCGCCTACGCCGTGCTGCGGCGGGTGTTCGAGCACGGCGCATACGCCGATCTCGCGCTGCGCGCCGAGGCCGACTCGGCGGGGCTCGACGCCCGCGACAGGGCGCTGGCGATGCGCCTGGCCTACGGCGCGGTGCAGCGCAAGGGCACGCTCGACCATCTGATCGAGCAGCTCGCCGAGCGCCCGGCGACGCGGCTCGATCCGCCCGTGCTCGCGGCCCTGCGACTCGGCCTGTACGAGCTGCTCTACCTCGCCGGCTCGCCCGACTACGCCATCGTGGCCGACGCGGTTGAGCTCGCCAAGACGCCACGGGCGTGGCGGGCACGGCCTCGTCAATGCGGTGCTGCGCCGCGCCGCACGCGAAGGAGCCGGCGCGCTGCTCGGCGGGCTCGACGATGCAGACGCCCGAGCAGGCGGCCGTGCTGCACTCACACCCCGAGTGGATCGCCCGCCTGTGGTGGGAGCGGCTCGGAGCCGATCGCGCGCGCGGCGCTGCTGGCGAGCGACAACGAGCCCGGAGAGGTTGCGCTGCGCGCGAACACGCTCGTCACCGATGCCGATTCACTCGAGCTGGCGCTGGCGGAGCAGTCGGTCGTCGAGCGCACGGCGACCCGCATGATCCCCGAGGCGCTCGTGCTCGACGGTCCGCTCGACGCTGCACGAGCTCGCCGCTGTGGCAGGAGGGCGCGTTCCTCGCGCAGTCGCGCGCTGCGATGCTCGTCGCGCGCACGCTGGCACCGTCGCCGGGCGAGCGCGTGCTCGACCTATGCGCGGCGCCCGGACGGCAAGACGACGCATCTGGCGGCTCTGATGGAGGGCGACGGCGACGGTCCTCGCCGTCGAGCGAAACCGCGCGCGGGCCGGTGCGCTCGAGCGGACCGCCCGGCGCCTACGCGCCGGCAACGTCCGCGTCGAGGTCGGCGACGCCGCCGAACCGCGCGCCGAGGAGGCCGCCTTCGACCGCGTGCTCGTCGATCCGCCGTGCTCGGGGCTCGGCACGCTGCAGGCGCGCGCCGACCTGCGCTGGCGTGTCGGCGCAGGCCGACGTCAAGCAGATGGCCGAGAAACAGTCCGCGATTCTGGCCGCCGGCGCCGCGGTCCCTACGTCCGGGCGGCGTGCTTGTCTACTCTACGTGCACGATCTCCCCGATCGAGAACGAGCACCTGATCGCAGGATTCCTCGATTCCCACCCCGATTTCAGCCTCGACGATCTCGCCGCTGAGCTGCCGGCCCTCAGCGACGCGAGAGCCGCGGGTCTCCCTGCCCGCGGACTGTCTGCTGACGCTGCCGCACTGCGATCGCACAGCGGGCTTCTTCATCGCGCGACTGCGCAGGAGCTGACGCGTGGAGGGCGAGCCGAACGCTTCCGCCAAGGCGTCCGTCGACCTCGGCCCGCAGTGCCCGAACTGCGGCGAGCCGTGGCTGCGCCCTACCAACCTGCCCGGCCGCTATCGCTGCGTATACTGCCTGCACCGCTTCGAGCTGACCTCTGTCTGTCCCAACTGCGGCGAGCACTCGACGATCGTGCGCATGTCCTCGACCGCGATCATGAAGTGCAATCAACTGCGGCGATTCGATGCTCCAGCCCATATGAGCGCCTTCGCGCGCGAGCTGCTGGGCGGCGTGCGCGTGGCGCCGTCGATCCTCTCGGCCGATTTCGGGCGCCTGCGCGAGCAGGTCGGCGAGGTGCTCGACGCGGGCGCGCGCGTGATCCACGTGGACGTGATGGACGGGCACTTCGTGCCGCCGATCACGCTTGGCCCGGTGGTCGTCGAAGGGCTCGCCGCGCAGGCGCGCGACGGCGGGGGCGATGCTCGACGTGCACCTGATGATCGAGCGCCCCGAGCGCCACATCGCGGAGTTCGTCAAGGCGGGCGCCGACTCGGTCACGTTCCACGCGGAGGCCACGCCGCACATCGCGTACGCCGCGAGCATGGTCCGCGAGCACGGTGCGTGCGTGGGCGTCGCGATCAACCCGGGCACGCTCGCCGGTGCGCTCGCGGAGGTCGCCGGGGAGATCGACCTGGCACTGTGCATGACCGTCAACCCCGGCTGGGGTGGGCAGGCGTTCATCGCGCACTCGCTCGAGAAGCTCCCACGCGTGCGCGCGATCGTTGGCGATGGCGTGGCCGTGCAGGTCGACGGTGGCATCGCGACTGACACGGCGCCCGCTGTCTGCAGGCCGGCGCAAACGTGTTCGTCGCGGGTTCGGCGATCTTCGGCGCGCCCGACCCGGGCGCGGCCTACCGCGCGATCGCCGACGTCGATCGGCGCCGTCTGAGTGCCCTGTCTGTAGAGCAGCGTGAGCGCGAGCGCCAGCAGGGCCGGTCGCACCGGCGTAGCCGACCTCGGCGCGCAGCAGCTGGTTGGAGATCGCTCCGCTCAGCATCCAGCCGACGAACACCGCTGCGGCCAGCAGCCAGCACGCCGCGGCGGCGCGAGCGCGGTCGCGCGCGAGCGCGGCCTGGTTGAGCGCGCCGGAGACACAGATGCAGCCCCATGCCGACGCCGATCAGCGCGAGGCCGGTGCCTTTGTAGTGGAAGTCCTGCCCGAAGAAGACGTGGCGCAGCGCGAACGGGCCGACCAGCCAGCAGCCCCACCGAGACGACCCCGGCGAACGCTGCGATCGCGAGCACCGTCATGCGGATCGCGCTGGCGAAGGCCTCGTGGCCGGCGGTCGCCTCGAGGCCCGTGAGGTGTGGCAGCAGCGAAGTCTGGATCGCCTGGAACAGCTGCAGCGGGGCGCGCGCGATCAGCAGCACGTTGAACACGATCCCGGCCAGCGCGCGGTCCGGCGAGGTCGCATCGACGGTCAGCACGGCCGCATTCAGCAGCGTCTGCTCGGAGAGCATGATCCCGGAGACCCAGCACGGCGAAGCCGCCGCCGCGGCGCAGTGAGAGGTCGGCGTGGGCGGCCGTCTCCTGGACGCCCTCGGTGCCCGGGCCGGCGAGCGCCGCGTCGGCCTCGTCGACCGTGATCGCGGCGGCGAGCGCGTCCTCGTGCCCACCGCCGGACTCCTCTCGCCCGAGCGCTCGCTCGGCACGCGTGCGCGCAAACGCGGCCGGCACGACGACCAGCGAGACGAACGGCGCCGCGGCGATCCCGAGCGCGACGGCCGTCTGCCCGCTGGCGATGCCGATCGCGACGGCCAGCGCGAAGCACACGCGCGAGACCGACTCCATCAGCACGAGCCCGCCGAACAGGGCGAAGCGCTCGTGCCCGGCCAGCCAGCCGCGCGCGAAGTAGCTCGCCGCGTAGGCGAGCGTGCCGACGACGAGCACGAGGTAGAGCGATTCCTCGTAGTGGTCGAAGACGTCGTCGATCAGCGTGTCGTGCAGCGCCAGCGCGACGATCAGGAAGATCAGCGCGAAAGCTGGCCTGGATCAGCATCGGCACACGCATCGTGTGCTGCGACCTGCCCCTTGCGCACGGCGCTCGGCGATCGTGCGCGAGAGCAGCTGTTCGATCGGCCGGTAGATCACCGAGATGATCACGAACATGACCGACCACAGCAGGTCGATCCGCTTGGCCGGCTGTTCGCCGAGCACGTGGCTGGCGATCGAGAAGTACGCGAACGTCAGCAGGCCCGTCGAGGCGATCCCGATCGAGAGGATGCGCGCCCCGCTGCCGTAGGAGCGGGCGGCCTTGCGCGCCGGAGGATCCGCACGCGCCGGGCGCTCAGGTGGTGGCGGGCGCTCGCCGGCCGGGGCGCTCACAGGTACGTAGCGGCCATCTACAGCCGGACAAGCAGCATCGTCCAGGGGAACGGCGAGCGCGCCTCGACGACCTCGCCGTGGCGCGCGAGCAGCTCGTGAACGAGCGCTTGGACCAGTGGTTGAGATGTCCGGGCGTGTTGCCGAGCTGGGGCAGGTAGGCGCCGCGAGCCATGTTCAGCATCCGCCACAGCGGCTCGCGCGGGACCGACACGAGCAGGTGGCGACTCGGCGCAGCGCGCCATCTCGGCGACGGTGTGCTCGGGGTCGGGCACGTGCTCGAGCACCTCGATCGCGCTCGCCAGCTCGAACTCGTTCTCGGCGAACGGCAGATCCTCTGCCGGCATCGTGCGGTATTCGAGGTTGGGCGCCTGACGCTCGGCCCAGCCTGCCTGGATCGACTCCTCCTCGAGGTCGATGCCGACGAGCCGCGCCTGCGGCATCGAGAAGGCGCCCAGCGGTGTACGAGCACGCCCTCGCCGCAGCCGACGTCGAGCAGCGAGCTGCGGTCGCGCTCGGGTCGATCAGCTCATCGAGCGTGCGCTCGAAGCTCGCCATCAGGCGGCGCACGACGGGGTTCTGCGAGCCGTACTTGTCGTAGGTGTTGCCGGTGACGATGCCGTCGTCGGAGACGGTCACGCCGCTTGCGCCGCTCACAGGCGCACCGCTTCCTCGCGCGGCTCATCGCGCGTCTCGCCGGGCCGGCTCGATCGCTCGCCCGGCTCGCGCCCGGGGCCGGCGTCGGCCGAGTTGCCGTCCGCCGTGCGCGTGCCATCGCCCTGGCCGGGTTCGTAGTGCGAGGGCGCCACGCCGAGCTGCAGCTCGATTCGCCGCACGCGCTCGAAGGTCTTCTGCGTCATCACGCGCTGAGCGGCGAGCAGGTCGCCGATCACGCCGAGCGCCCACAAGACGACGGCGGCGATGAACAGCACGGCGCCGAGGATCAGCGACTGCACGTGGCCCTTGCCGTTGCCTTCGGCGTAGGCGACGACGAAGCGGATCCACACCGCGAGCGAGACGAGGCCGATCAGCAGCGCGAGGCTCCAGAACACGCGCAGCGGCTCGTACTGCGCGTAGATGCGGAAGATCGAGACGGCGTTGCGGCGCACGTAGGCGCCCATCGAGGGGAACAGGCGCGACTCGCGCGTCTTCGGGTTGGTGCGCACCGGGACGTGGTCGATCGCGACGAGCAGCTTGCCTGCCTGGATGATCGTCTCGAGCGTGTAGGTGAACTTCGAGACCACCAGCATCTGGATCGCGGCCTCGCGGTTGTAGGCGCGAAAGCCGGAGGTCGTGTCGGGCACGCGTCGTCGAGGAGGCCTGGCGCACGACCCACGAGCCGAGTCGCTGCAGCGACTTCTTCAGCGGCGAGAAGTGCTCGATCCCGGTCACCTCGCGGTCGCCGACGACCATGTCGGCGCGGCCCTCGAGGATCGGGCGCACGAGCCGCGCGACGTCGGGGCCGTAGTACTGGTTGTCGGCGTCGGTGTTGACGATCACGTCGGCGCCGAGCTTCAGCGCCGTGTCGATGCCGGCCTGGAAGCCGGTGGCAAGGCCCTTGTTGTTGGTCAGGCGCACGAGGTGGTCGACGCCGTGGGCACGGGCGACCGCGACGGTCTCGTCGGTCGAGCCGTCGTCGATGACCAGCCACTCGACGACGTCGAAGCCGTCGACCTCGCGGGGCAGGTCGGCGAGCGTCTGCGGGAAGCTGGTCTGCCTCGTTGAAGCAGGGGATCTGGATGATGAGCTTCATCGGCGCGATTGCCTAGACTTGGCTTCCGGCAGTATCCCAAAGCGCGAGGGCAGGTCCTGGCAGCCAGCGTGCGGGCCGCGCCGGCGCCGGTCCTCGCGCCGGCCGAGTCTCGATGGAAAGCGCGACCCTCACCCGGCGGCGACCGGGCTCGATCCGGCTGGGACCGATCCGCGCCGTGCGTGCCGCGACGTGGGCGAAGCTCGGCATTCGCGGCGCTGTGCGTGGGCGCGCTGATCGGCTACTTCGCCTACCCGACCTACCCGACGTACGACTCCTTCTACGCGCTGTTGTGGGGCCGCGACCTGCTGCACGTGCACCTGCCCGACTTCCGCGTCTACCGCGGGCCGACCGAGCACCCGCTGGCGATCGCCTTCGGCGCTGTTCTGCTCGATCTTCGGCGACGGCGGCGCGCGGCTGATGGTGCTCGGCTCGATCGCCTCGTTCGTCGCGCTCGTCGCCGGGCTCTACCGCCTCGGGCGGCTGTGCTTCGGCCCCTCGTCGGGCTCGTCGCGGCGCTGCTCGTGCTCAGCCGCTTCTTCCTCGAGAACCTCGCCGCGCAGGGCTACCTCGACATCACCTATCTGGCGCTGATCGTCTGGGCGGTCGTGCTCGAGGTGCAGAAGCCCGCGCCGCGGACCGGCGGTGCTCGCGCTGCTGGCGGCTGCGGGCTGCTGCGCCCGGACGCGTGGTTGCTGGCGGCGCCTACTGGCTGTGGTGCTCGTGCCGAGCAAGTCCAACCGCGTCGCTCGGCGCACGCTGCTGCGGTACACGGCGCTTGCCGCGATTGGCCCGCTGGTATGGGTGCGCGTCGATGTGATCGTCACGGGCGAGCCGCTGTACTCGCTGACCTCGACGGCCGGCCTCGCGCAGGAACTCGGACGCACGCAGGGCCTCACCGGCGTGATCGGCTCGCTGTGGACGTTCACCGTGCGGATCGACAAGCTGCCGGTGCTGCTCGGGGCGATCGCCGGTATTGGCGCTGGCGATCTGGCTGACGCCGCGGCGCGTGCGCACGCCGCTGGCCGCGCTGCTGCTGCTGCTCGGCGTGTTCGTGCTCGAGGGCGCCGCCGGGGCGTCGGTGATCGACCGCTACCTGCTCGGCGCCGGCGCGTGATGCTGCTGCTGTTCTGCGCCGTGGCGATCGGCGGCTGGGCGATGCTCGAGCCGGGCACGTCGCTGCGCCGCGTGTGGATGGCCGGCGCGGCGCTGCTCGTGCTCTACGGCTCCTTCTCGGCGGCGACGACGCTGAGCCTGTCGAGCCTGCGCACGACGCTCGCCTACCACGAGGATTTCCACAGGGCCTCGCGGTGGCGCTGGCACAACCCGGCGGTGAAGCGCGAACTGAAGCGCTGCCCGCTGCTGACGCTGCCCAACAACAAGCTGATCCCCGACGCGCGCTGGATCCTCGACACGGTCGGGCCAGCACGACATCGTCGCGCGCAGCCAGGCGCGCGCCGACGTCGCACAAGGGCTCGCACGCGCTCGCGAACCGCATCAGGCGCGGCAGCGTGGCGGTCTACCCGCTCGGCAGCGCCGTGTTCTACACGGCGATCGTCGACGTCGGCGACGACCCGCGCGACCAGATCCCGCAGGACGGCTATCACCGCATCTTCACGAGCCACTACTACGCGATCTATGCCAACTGCTGAGCGCGTGCCGGCCTCGCTCGGTGGCGCGGCTGCGCCCGGCGCTGGGCGTGGCCGGCGCTGGCGCTGATCCTGGCCGGTGGGCTCGGCGCTGCGCCTGTGGGGCGTCGCAGCAGGGGCTGCCGTACGCCTACAACGCCGACGAGGCCGACCACTTCGTGCCGCGCGCGGTGGCGATGTTCGGGCACGACCTGAACCCGCACTACTTCGCCAACCCGCCGGCCTTCACCTACGTGCTGCACTACCTCTTCGCGCTCGCCTACGGCGGCGCGAGCGGCGTGCGCCACGCCTTCGCCTACCACCCGGGCGAGGTCTACACGCTCGCGCGCGTCGCGGCCGCCGTGCTCGGCGTGCTCGCGCTGTGGCTGCTGTACGCGACCGGCGCGCGCCTGTTCGGCCGCGCCGCGGGCTGCTCGGCGGCGGCGATCGAGGCGGTCGCGTTCCTGCCCGTCTTCTACTCGCACCTGGCGCTCAACGACGTGCCGACGCTGGCGCCGCTGACGCTCTCGCTGCTCGGCAGCGCGGGCGTGCTGCTGCAAAGGGCGCAAGCGCGACTACGCGCTCGCGGGGATCGGCCTCGGCCTGGCGTGCGCGACGAAGTACACGGCCGGGATCGCGCTCGTGCCGCTGATCGCGGCCGTCGGCGCGCGGCTGCTCGCCGGGGGCACCGCCGCCGAGCCACGGATCGCAAAGCCATCGCGCTGTCATAGCACTCGGCATCGCCCTGGCGGCGCTGCTCGCATTCGCGGCCTTCTTCGCGGCCAACCCGTTCTGCGCTGCTCGACTACACGTCCTTCCACGCCGAACTGGTGCACCAGTCCACGCTCTCGGCCGAAGCGCAGGGCAAGCTCGGCGCGCCGCAAGCAGGGCGGCTTCGTCTACTACCTGTGGTCGCTCACTGGGGGCTCGGCTGGCTGCCGGCGCTGGCGGCGCTCGGCGGCGCGCTGGCGATCTGGCGCCGACGCGCCGGCGCTCGGCTGGCTGCTCGTGCCGGCGCCGGTCCTGTTCCTCGTCTTCATGGGCCTGCAGGGCCGCTACTTCGGGCGCTGGCTGATGCCGATCCTGCCGCTGCTGTGCCTGCTTGGCGGCGTTCTTCGCGCTGTCGGCTCGCCGGCCGGCTCGCCGCGCTGCGTCAGCCGTGTCGCCGGACGCGCGTCGGACTCGGCCGGCGATCGGTGTGGCGGCCCTGCTGGCGGCGCTGCTGCTCGCGCAGGGTCTCGTCTACAGCGTCCACTCGGGCCTCGTGCTGGCGCGCGCGGACACGCGCAACGTCACGCGCGAATGGATGCTCGCGCACGTGCCGCGGCGCGCACGGATCGTGGCCGAGCCGGTCTCGCCGGACGGCTGGGCGCGCGAGATCCGGGCGGCGGTGCCGCCTACGCGCAACCGGGGTGTCGCTGGTTGAAGTACCCAGGCCTCGTCAATCGCCTCTCGCCGTCGGACCCGTCGGGGCCGCTGCAGCAACGGGCGCCCCGAGGTGGCGATCGAGGACTACGAGCGCACGCTGAGCCCGGCGCTGGTCGGCGACTACGAGCGACACGGCTACTGCTGGGTGGTCAGCGGCTCGACGCAGTCCGGTCGCGCGTTCGCCGACCCGCGCGCGGTGCCGCAGGCGATCGCCTACTACCGCGCGCTCGCAGCAACGCGGCGAAGTGCGTCTTCCGCTCCTCGCCCTACGCGCGCGGCGAGGGCCCGGTGCCGTTCAGCTTTGACTGGAGCTTCGACTACTACCCGCTCGCCTACGACCGGCCGGGCCCGTCGATACGGTCTACCGCCTGCACGGCGGCCGCTGCGCGCGCTGAGCAGGGTTATCCTCCTCGCAGGAGATCGAGATGACGATCGGCACGGACACCGACAGGGCCCACCTGGAGCGGGCGATCGAGCTCGCCGACGCGGGGCGCGGGCGCGGTCAAGCCGAACCCGGTCGTCGGCGCCGTGGTCGCGCGCGACGAGCGAGGTGCTCGGCGAGGGCTGGCACGAGACGCTACGGCGGGGCGCACGCCGAGGTCAACGCGATCGAGGCGTGCGGCCTGGCGGATCTGGCCGACGCGACGCTGTACGTCTCGCTCGAGCCGTGCTGCCACGAGGGCAAGACGCCGCCGTGCACGGACGCGATCCTGCAGGCGGGGATCAGGCGCGTGGTCGTCGGCTCGCGACGACCCGACCGAGAAGGCCTCCGGGCGCGGCCTCGGGATCCTGCGCGACGAGGGCGTCGAGGTGGTGATCGCCGACGGCGAGCTGGCGACGCGCGCGCGGCTGCTCAACCAGGCCTTCCGCAAGCACGCCCGCGTCGGGCGCCCGTGGGTGCTGTTCAAGTCGGCGATGACGCTCGACGGCAAGGTGGCCACGCGCACCGGCGACTCGCAAGTGGATCAGCGGCGAGGAGCAGCCGCGAGCTGGCGCACCACTGGCGCGCGTCGGTCGACGCGGTCGTCGTCGGCATCGGCACGGCGCTGGCCGACGACCCGCAGCTGACGGCACGACCGGAAGGGGAGCTGGCCGAGCTCTCGACGCAGCCGCGACGCGTCGTGTTCGACTCGCTCGGCGCGTCTGCCGCTCGACTCGCAGCTCGTCGCGGCGGCGGCGGAGATCCCGCTGACGGTGGTCGTCTCGCGCGCGGCGGCCGCGCTCGGACACGGACGCGCTGGAGGCGGCCGGCGCGCAGGTGCTGGTGGCGACCGGCGAGAACGAGCCGGCGCGCGTGCGCTCTGCGCTCGACCAGCTCGGCGCGCTGGGCGTCTCCTCGGTGCTGCTCGAGGGCGGCCCGCATCTGGCCGGCGCGTTCCTCGACGCCGGCGAGATCGACGAGCTGCGCCTGTTCCTCGCGCCGCTGCTGCTCGGCGGCAGCGCGGCCCGCGATCCGCTGGAGGGCGAGGGCGTGGAGCGCATCTCCGAGGCGATGCGCGCGCTGACGCTTCGACTGCGAGCGGGTCGGCGACGACCTGCTGATCTCCGCGCGGCTGCGCGAGTGGTGATTTATTTGTAACGATTAAAATAATATGAATGAAAAGACGGGCGTTGGATGTTCACGGGACTGATCGCCGATCGGGGCAGTGTGAGCGCGCTGGAGCGCGACGACGCGGGCGCGCAAGCTACGGATCGCCACGCGGCTGGCCGCGGAGCTCGGCGAGGGCGACTCGATCGCCGTCAACGGCGTCTGCCTGACGGCTACCGAGGTAAGCGAGGACGCGTTCACGGCCGAGGTGATGAGCGAGACGCTCAGGCGCTCCTCGCTCGGTGCCCTGCGTGCCGGTGCGCCGGTCAACCTCGAGCTGGCGCTGCGCGCGGGCGACCGCCTCGGCGGCCACGTCGTGCAGGGCCACGTGGACGGCACGGGAACCGTCGCCGAGGTCCGCGATGAGGGGATTTCGCGCGTGCTCGAGATCGAGGTCGAGCGGTCCTTGCGGCGCTACCTGGTGGAGAAGGGCTCGGTCGCGCTCGACGGCGTCAGCCTGACCGTCAGCGCGCTGAGCGACGACGGCTTCGCTGTCTCGCTGATCCCCGAGACACTGCAGCGCACGAACTTTGGGAGCGGTCGAGGTCGGGGCGACGGTGAACGTCGAGGTCGACGTCTCGCCAAGCACGTCGAGCGGCTGATGGGGTCGCAGGTGCAGGCAGCGACGACCGAAGGAGTGTCATGAGCACAGCACGTACGACCACGCCGTTCGCGACGATCGAGGAGGCGATCGAGGAGATCCGTCGAGGGCAGGATGGTCGTCGTCTGCGACGACGAGGACCGCGAGAACGAGGGCGACCTGGTGATGGCCGCGCAGTTCGTCACGCCCGAGGCGATCAACTTCATGGCCAAGGAGGCGCGCGGCTGGATCTGCCTGGCGCTGACGCCCGAGCGCTGCGACGAGCTCGGCCTGGAGCTGATGACGGCGAAGAACGAGTCGGCCCTGCAGACGCCGTTCACGGTCACGATCGAGGCGCGCGACGGCGTCACGACAGGCGTCTCGGCGCACGACCGCGCGCACACGATCCAGGTCGCCGATCGACCCCAGACTCAAAGCCCGACGACCTCGTCCAGCCGGGCCACGTCAACCCGCTGAAGGCCAAGCCGGGCGGCGTGCTCGAGCGCACCGGGCACACCGAGGCGAGCGTCGACCTGGCGCGTCTCGCCGGGCTGATCCCGGCGGGCGTGATCTGCGAGGTGATGAACGAGGACGGCTCGATGGCGCGCGTGCCCGACCTCGCCGACTACTGCGCAGCGCCACGGCCTGAAGATGGTCACGATCGCCGACCTGATCGCCTACCGCCGGCGCAACGACCGGCTGGTCGAGCGCGTCGTGGCGACGCGCCTGCCGACGACCTTCGGCGATTTCGAGGCGATCGGCTACCGCTCGCTGGTCGACGACAAGCACCACGTGGCGCTCGTCAAGGGCGACGTCGCCGGTCAGCCCGACGTGCTCGTGCGCGTGCACTCCGAGTGCCTCACCGGCGACGTCTTCCACTCGCTGCGCTGCGACTGCGGCGAGCAGCTCGAGGCGGCGCTGGCGATGATCGAGCGCGAGGGTCAGGGCGTGCTGCTCTACCTCGCCCAGGAGGGGCGCGGCATCGGGCTGCTGAACAAGCTGCGCGCCTACCGCCTGCAGGAGGACGGCCTCGACACGGTCGAAGCCAACGAGCGCCTCGGCCTGCCGGCCGACCTGCGCGACTACGGCATCGGCGCGCAGATCCTCGCCGACCTCGGCCTCTCCTCGATCCGCATCCTCACCAACAACCCCAAGAAGATCCGCGGCCTGGAGGGCTACGGCCTGTCGGTCAGCGCGCAGATCCCGATCGAGCACGCGCCGAACGCGCACAACGAGGCCTACCTGCGCACGAAGGCCCAGCGCATGGGCCACACGCTGCACCACCAGGGGCTGAACCTCGACGACGAGATGCTGCACGCCGAGCGCGAGCACGACCGCGCCGTCGCCGACGAGGCGGCCGAGCACGACCGGTCCGTAACCGACGATCGCGCCGAGGAGCACGGAGGCTCGTGAGCGAGATCTTCGCGATCGCCGTCGGTCGCTTCTACGAGGATCTCGCCGAACGGCTCGTCGAGGGCGCCAAGACCGCGTTCGCGCAAGACGGCGATCACGCGGTCGAGGTGTTCGACGTGCCCGGCGCCTTCGAGCTGCCGCTGGCCGCGTCGCTATGCGGCGCGCTCGGGGCGCTTCGCCGGCGTCGCCTGCCTCGGCGCGGTGATCCGCGGCGAGACCGACCACTACGACTTCGTCTGCGCCGAGGCTGCCCGCGGCGTGATGGCAGGTGCAGCTGCAGACCGGCGTGCCGTGCGCCTTCGGCGTGCTCACCGTCGAGACATGGAGCAGGCGCTCGCCCGCTCCGGCGGCGGCAAGCGCGACCAGGGCGCGCACGCCGCCGAGGCCGTGCTTGCGATGGCGGCGCTGCGGCGCCGGCTCACCGCGCCCTGAGCAGCTCGCCGGATCGCTAGACTGCCCCGGCGATGGCAAAGGTGTGTCACAGCTGCGGCAAGGGGCCGGCGTTCGGCAACAGCCGCAGCCACTCGATGGTCGCGACCAAGCGCCGCTTCGACCCGAACCTGCAGAAGGTGCGGATCCTCGTGGGCGCCGCGCCAAGGCGCGTGTACGTATGCACGCGCTGCCTGAAGGCCGGCAAGGTCAAAAGGCCCTCTAGGACGCCGTCGGCGCTGCGCGGAGCGGCGTCCTCGGTCGCTCGCGTGCTATTCCGCACGCCACGCTCCCTGCGTCCTTGCTCCGCTTGGCCGACGACGCCCTAGCTGCGTGTTGCTCGACTCCGTCTCGGCCCGGTTAGCTAGGCCGAACGTCCGTCTCGGGCGGTGCGGGGTGCAAGGCGCCCGGTCTAGCTGATAAGACGTTCCCCGTGACAGATACGAATCTGGGCCGCTTTCGCGCTGCTGTGGCGGGCGCGCTGGCGCATCTGGAATCGCGCCGCCAGGAGGTCAACGACCTGAACGTGTTCCCGGTCGCCGACGGCGACACGGGCGACAACATGGCGCTTACGCTGCGCGCGGTGCTCGACGAGCTCGACCGCCTGATGGGCGACGGCGAGCGCACGATCGACGAGATCGGGCGCGACGAGATCGTCGAGTCGGTCGCGCGCGCGGCGCTGCTCGGGGCGCGCGGCAACTCCGGCGTGATCCTCTCGCAGCTGATCCGCGGCGCCGCCGAGGAGCTCGTCTCGCGCCCGGGCCAGCTGATCGACGCGACGCTGATCGGCGCGGCGCTGGCCAACGCGGCCGACCGCGCCTACTCCTCGGTGCGCGAGCCCGCCGAGGGCACGATCCTCACGGTGGCGCGCGAGATGGCGCACAAGATCGTCACCGACGTGGCGCACAGCCCGGAGAATCCGCGCCTCGGCCCGGCGACGGAACCGAGCGAGCAGGACGCGCTGATCGCGGCGGCGCTCGAGCGCGCGGTGATCGCCGGCCAGGACTCGGTCAAGCGCGGGCCCGAGCTGCTCGCGGCGCTGCGCGACGCCGGCGTCGTCGACGCCGGCGGCTACGGGCTGACGATCATGTTCGCCGGCGTCGTGGCTGCGCTGCGCGGCGACGAGGCGCCGGCGCTCGACCACCACGCGCCTGCGCGGATCACCCACCCGGAGCACAGCTCGGGCACCTACCGCTTCTGCACGAACTTCGCCGTCACCGGCGACGGCCTCAGCCCGGGCCGCTTCATCGAGCCGCTCGAGGCGCTCGGCGACTCGGTGCTGGTCGTGGGCGACGCGAAGACCTGAAGGTCCACCTGCACACCGACGAACCCGAGCTGGCGACCGCCGTGTTCGCAGAGCATGGTGAGGTCTCGCGCCTGGACGTGGCCGACATGCGCGTGCAGGTCGACGAGCGCGACGCGCGGCTCGCGCGCGAGCGCGCGGGCGACGGCAACGGCTCCCACGCCGCCGTCAACGGCGCCGCCTCGGCGCACGCGGGCAACGGCGCCGGCGCTGAGCACGCGCCCAACGGTGCGAGCACGAGCGGCTCGACCAACGGCGCCACACCCGACCGGCGCGCTGTCAACGCCGTTGCGGGTGCCGTGCGCGAGCAGCCGGCGACGCGCTGCGGCGCGGTGGCCGTCGTCAGCGGCGACGGTCTCGCGGAGCTGTTCAGAGAGCTCGGCGTGCAGACGCTCGACGGCGGGCCGACGCTGAACCCCTCCACGTACGACCTGCTCGCGGCGATCCACGCGGTGCCGGCCGAGGAGGTCGTGGTGCTGCCGAACAGCGCCAACGTGATCATGGCGGCCGAGCACGCGGCCGAGCTGTCCGACAAGGAGGTCGTGGTGGCGCGCACGACGAGCCAGCAGGCGGGGCTCGCGGCGGCGGTCGCGCTCAACCCGGACCGTCCGGTCGAGCAGAACGACGCAGGCCGTCAACGAGGCGCTCGCGCGCGTGCGCACGGGCGCGGTCGCGCCGGCCGCGCGCGACGACGCGCAGGGACGCTTCGCACAGGGCGAAGCCGTCGGCTTCGTGCAGGACGAGGTCGTCGCCTGGGGCGATCCGACGGAGACGCTGCGCGCGATCCTCGCGGCGCTCGCCCGGGGCGACGGCGAGGGCGAGCAGCCGGAGCTGATCAGCGTGCTCGCCGGCGAGGGTGCGCCGTTCGGGCTGGGCGAGATCGAGCAGATCGCCGACGGCGAGGTCGAGCTCGAGCTGCGCCAGGGCGGCCAGCCCGCATACTGGTGGCTGCTCGCCGCCGAGTGACTGAGCGCTTACGACCGCCGGCGCGATCATGATGGGCGCCCGATGCCCGCGACCAGCACCGAGACGCCGGACGCGGCGCGCATAGGCATCTCTGTGCGCCGGATCGCTCCCCAGGCACAAGCATTCGCCGACGGCCGCGCGCTCAGCCGCGAGGAGCTGCTCGCGGCGCCACTGCGCTGGCCGCGCCCGCAGCGGCTGTTGCAGCCGCTGCCGCTGCCGCTGCCGCGTGGGAAGGTCGCCGAGGGTCTGCGCGCGCTCGGCCTGGTCACGGTCGGCGACCTGCTCGAGCACCTGCCGCGCGACAGCCGCGAGGCGCGCACCGTCGCCGACCTGCGCGCCGGCGAGCAGGCGACGGTCGCCGTGCAGGTGCGCGCGATCCCTCGCGCCCGGTTCGCCGGCGGGGCATGCGCCCGCTCGTGGAGGCGACGGTCGCCGACGAGACGGGCAGCGATGCGGGCGACGTTCTTCAACCAGCCGTGGCTCGTCGAACGCTACCCGCCGGGCACGCGCCTGCTGCTGCACGGCAAGGCCGACGCGCGCGGCGGCTTTCGCGTCTCTCACCACGCGCCCGCCTCCGGGCAGGCGTCGCTTGGCAGCGCCGCTGAGCCGCTTGCCGACGATGCCTCTCCGGGCGGCGGCGCAGCGGTGCCGGCCGGCGCAAGCTCCCCCGCGCCCGCTCGGGAGCGCCGTGGCGCACTACCCGGCGACCGAGGGCGTCAGCTCGACGCAGATCCTGACGCTCGTGCAGCAGCGCCAGGGAGCGCGCTGTGCGACGTCTTCGAGCCGCTGCCGGCGGCGCATGCGCGCGCGGCGAGCGGCTGCCCGACCGCGCGAGCGCGCTCGCGGCGATGCACTTCCCGCGCGACGCGCGCGACACCGAGCGCGGCCGCGAGCGCCTGGCGTTCGACGAGCTGCTGCTGACACAGCTCGTGTTCCTGCTGCGCCGCGCGCGCGCGGCGCGAGCACGAGCGCGCGCGCGCGCTGGGCCGAGCCGCCGCAGCTGAGCGCGCGCTGGCTGGCGAGCGAGCTGCCGTTCGCGCCGACCGGCGACCAGCTGCGCGGCGATCGACGAGATCGACGACGACCTCGCGCAGCGCGCGTCCGATGCAGCGGCTGCTGATGGGCGAGGTCGGCAGCGGCAAGACCGTGGTCGCGCTGTACGCGATGCTGCGCGCCGTCGAGCACGGCCACCAGGCGGCGCTGATGGCGCCGACCGAGACGCTCGCCGAGCAGCACTTCGCGACGATCCAGCGCTGCTCGGCGGCGAGCCGGTCGCCTGCGCGCTGCTGACCGGCTCGACGCCCGGCGCGCGCGCGCGCCGACCTGCTCGGCAAGCTGGCCAGCGGCGAGCTGTCGCTGGTCGTCGGCACCCACGCGCTGATCGAGCCCGACGTCGAGCTTCCGCGCGCTGGCGGTCGCCGTGGTCGACGAGCAGCACCGCTTCGGCGTGCGCCAGCGCGCGGCGCTGGACGCCAAGGCGCCGGCGAGCCGCGCCGCACGTGCTGCACATGACGGCGACGCCGATCCCGCGCACGCTCGCGCTCGCCGGCTACGGCGACCTCGACACGAGCACGCTGCGCGAGCTGCCGCGCGGCCGCCGGCC
This sequence comes from uncultured Solirubrobacteraceae bacterium, assembly GCA_963704495.1. Classification (GTDB taxonomy): domain Bacteria; phylum Actinomycetota; class Thermoleophilia; order Solirubrobacterales; family Solirubrobacteraceae; genus Palsa-744. The sequence goes on from OY969911.1 coordinate 1,702,093, forward strand.
GATCGAGACGCGCATCGTCGCCGGCGAGCGCGCGCGCGCGCGCGCCTACGAGCGAGCTGCGCGAGGAGCTGCAGGCCGGCCGCCAGGCGTTCGTCGTCTGCCCGCTGGTCGAGCAGGAGTCCGAGCTGCCGGGCGAGGCGGGCGCTGCCCCCGTCGCCGGCATGGGCGATCCGCGCGGCGACGGCCGAGTTCGAGCGCCTGCGCGGCGGGCGAGCTCGACGGCTACCGGCTGGTGCTGCTGCACGGCCAGATGCGCCCGCGCGAGAAGCAGGAGGCGATGGCGGCGTTCGCCTCGGGCGAGGCCGACGTGCTCGTCGCGACGACCGTGATCGAGGTCGGCATCGACGTGCCCAACGCGACCGTGATGCTGGTCGAGGACGCCGAGCGCTACGGCATCTCCCAGCTGCACCAGCTGCGCGGGCGGATCGGGCGCGGCGAGCACGCGTCGCTGCTGCCTGCTGTTCGGGCCCGCCCGGGCTCGCGCGCGGCTGCGGGCGCTGGCCGAGCACGACGACGGCTTCGCCTGGCCGAGATCGACCTCGAGCTGCGCAGCGAGGGCGAGCTGGTCGGCACGCGCCAGTCGGGCCTGCGCCAGTTCGCGGTCGCGCAGCTGCCCGAGGACGCGGAGCTGCTCGAGCGCGCACGCGCGTGCGCCGAGCGCTGCTCGACGCACGACCCGGAGCTGCGCGGCGCCCGAGCACGCGCTGCTCGGCGAGGCGCTCGCGCGAGCGCTTCGGCGCCGAGGCGCTCGAGCCGATCCCGGCCTAGCCGGCCTGCCCGGTTGCCGGCAGGCGTTCGCGGGCCAGTCGCCGCCTGCCTGGGCACGAGCTGCCTCGCGCGTTACGGTCGGCGTATGCGCGTGATCGCGGGAGAGCTCGGCGGCCGGCGGCTGCAGGCGCCGCGGGACGGGCCACGCGGCCGACGTCCGACCGCGTGCGCGAGGCGCTGTTCTGCGATGCTCGGCGAGCTCGACGGCGCGCGCGTGCTCGACCTGTTCGCGGGCTCGGGCGCGCTCGGCATCGAGGCGCTCTCGCGCGGCGCCGCGGAGGCCGTGTTCGTCGAGCGCGACCGCGGCCGCGTTGCGCGCGCTGCGGCGCCAACCTCGACGCGCTCGGGCTCGCGCCGCCGCGGGCGCAGGTCCGCCGCGACGGACGCGCTCGCGCGCGCTCGAGAGCGCACGCGGGCGCGACGAGACATACGATCTGGTCTTCCTCGACCCCCCCTACCGCCAGGCGACGCGACTGGGGGCCCGAGCTCTCGGCGGCGCTGCCGCCGGTGCTCGCGCCCGGCGGCGCGCGTGGTCGTCGAGAGCGACCGCCGAGCGCCGCTGGAGCTCGAGCTGGCGCTGGAGCGCGAGCGGCGCTACGGCGACACTTCGATCCGAATCCACCTGCACCGATGACGCCTATCCACAAAGTCGATAGCCGTCTGCCCGGGCTCCTACGACCCGATCACCAACGGCCACCTCGACGTGATCCGCCGCGCCGCGGCGCTGTTCGACGAGGTGGTCGTCGCCGTCGTCAACCGCTCGGTGCGCAAGAGCAAGACGCTGTTCGACATCGAGGAGCGCATGGGCTTCATCGAGCGCGCGACGCCGAGCTGGACGAACGTGCGCGCCGAGCCGTTCTCGACGCTGGTCGTCGACTTCGCGCGCGAGCGTCGGGGCGCAGCGCGATCGTCAAGGGCCTGCGCGCGATCTCGGACTTCGAGTACGAGCTGGAGATGAACCAGCTCAACCGCCGCCAGGCCCCCGAGATCGAGTCCGTCTACCTGATGGCGAGCCCGCAGTACAGTTTCCTGTCCTCCAGCGGCGTCAAGGAGCTCGCCACGTTCGGCGGCAGGATCGACGATCTCGTCCCCGACGCAGGTGGCCAGGCGCTTGAAGGAAGAGCTCAAGCGCTGACGAAATGGACGACACGTGATCGCACTATTCCCCCTCCACCACCCGTACACATGGACGTCCTCGTACTCATCGACAAGCTCGACGACCTCGTCCACAACGCCAAGCCGGTCCCGCTGACCGATCAGGTGCGCGTGGACAAGGAGGAGATCTACGACATCCTCGACCAGATGCGCGCGACGATCCCCGAGGAGATCAAGCAGGCGCGCTGGATCGTCAAGGAGCGCCAGGAGATGCTCGCCGAGGCCAAGCGCGAGGCCGAGCGGATCATCAAGGAGGCGCGCGAGCGCCAGGAGCGGCTGGTCTCCGAGGAGGAGGTCACCAAGCAGGCCGAGCGCGCCGCCGAGGACATCATCGAGGACGCCCGCGCCCGCGAGCGCGAGATCCGGCTCGGCGCCGAGGACTACGCCGACGAGATCCTCAACACGCTCGAGGTCAACCTCTCGAAGTTCATCGCCGCCGTCCAGCGCGGCCGCGAGCGCCTGCAGGGCAAGGACGAGCCGGCCGAAGTGGGCTAGAGCCGACCGAGCGCTCGTGCGCTTGTCGCGCGGTTGCGGGTAGGGTGCGGGCCGTGGACGCTCGCGAAGCTCGCTACAAGCTGCAGGTCGCGAGGACCCTGCTCGGGACGGGCATGGTCCAGCCGGAGCGCCCGGACAAGGCGGTGCGCACGCTGGCGCGCGCTGCGCAGCTGGGGCCCGACGTCGGCCGGCGGCGTTCACTGGGCGGCGCGATCCGCTATCCCGACCGCGCGGCGATCGTCGACGAGCGCGGCACGCTCACCTTCGCCGAGGTGCACCGGCGCACCAACGCGCTCGCCCGCGAGCTGCGCAAGGCGGGGATCGGCGAGCGCGACGACGTCGCGATCATGTGCCGCAACCACCGCGGCTTCATCGAGGCGACGGTCGCCTGCTCGAAGCTCGGCGCCGGCGCGCTGTATCTGAACACGGCGTTCGCGGGCCCGCAGATCGCCGACGTGCTGCGCCGCGAGAGACCCGGCCGCGGTGATCTACGACGAGGAGTTCGCCGAGCTCGTGCGCGAGGGCGCGCGAGGGTCGCAAGCGCTTCGTCGCCTGGCAGCGAGCCCGGCGCGAGCCGTCGCCGAGCCCACGCTCGAGCGAGCTGATCGCCGCCGGGCGCCGACGCCGAGCTCGCCTGCGCCGGCGGAGAAAGGGCGCGTGGTGATCCTCACCTCGGGCACGACGGGCACGCCGAAGGGCGCCGCGCGCAAGCAGCCCGACTCGCTCGAGCCGGCGGCGGCGCTGTTCTCGAAGATCCCGCTGAGGGCGCGCGAGACGACGATGATCGCCGCGCCGCTGTTCCACTCCTGGGGCTTCGCGCACTTCACGCTCGGCCTGGCGCTGTCCTCGACGCTCGTGCTGCGCCGGCGCTTCGACCCCGAGGAGACGCTGCAGCGCGGTCGCCCAGCACCGCGCGAGCGCGCTCGCCGTGGTGCCGGTGATGCTGCAGCGGATCCTCGAGCTCGGCGCGCGAGACGATCGCGCGCTACGACACGCAGCTGCGCTGAAGGTGATCGCCGTCAGCGGCTCCGCGCTGCCGGGCGAGCTGGCCACGCGCGCGATGGACACGTTCGGCGAGGTGCTCTACAACCTCTACGGCTCGACCGAGGTCGCGTGGGCGACGATCGCCACGCCCGCGGACCTGCGCGCCGCGCCGGGCACCGCCGGGACGGCCGCCGATGGGCACCGTCGTGAAGCTGCTCGACGCCGACGGGCCGCGAGGTCGCCGCCGGGCGAGAGCGGGCGCATCTTCGTCGCCAACGAGATGATCTTCGAGGGCTACACCGGCGGCGGCAGCAAGGAGATGATCGCGGGCCTGATGAGCACCGGCGACGTCGGCCACTTCGACGCCGGCGGGCGCCTGTTCGTCGACGGGCGCGACGACGAGATGATCGTCAGCGGCGGCGAGAACGTGTTCCCGCGCGAGGTCGAGGACCTGCTCGCCGAGCACGCCGACGATCGAGGAGGCGGCCGTGGTCGGCGTGCCCGACGAGGAGTTCGGCCAGCGGCTGAAGGCGTTCGTCGTCCTGCGCGACGGCGCCGAGCTGAGCGAGGCGGACGTGCAGCAGTACGTCAAGGCGAACCTCGCCCGCTACAAGGTGCCGCGCGAGGTGGTGTTCCTCGACGAGCTGCCGCGCAACGCGACCGGCAAGGTCCTCAAGCGCGAGCTGCAGACGGCCTAGCGCCGTCCCCGCGAGCGCAGGCCGGTACTCGGCTTCGCCGCCGGCCAGCCGGTGGCGGGCACGGCGAGCGCCTCGCTAGCCTGGAGTGCGATGGCTGCCGAGACACACGATTTCGACCTCGGCGGCGCTGCGGCTGAGCGCCGGCGAGGGCCGGCGCTTGGAGCTCGACGTGCCGATCGAGCCGCTCGAGCTCGGCGGCGAGCGCTACGCCGCCGATCCCGCCGATCGAGATCGCCGCGTGCCGACGCTCGACGTCTCGCGCATGACCGGCGGCGGCTACGCGCTGCGGCTGCGCTTCGCGGCCGACCTGACGGGCCCTGCATGCGCTGCCTGAAGCCGGCCGCAGCCGCGCGTCGAGGTCGACGCGCGCGAGGTCGACCGGCCGGGCGACGGCGAGGAGCTCGAAAGCCCGTACGTCGACGACGAGACGCTCGACCTCGCCGGCTGGGCGCGCGACGCGTTCGCGCTGGCGATGCCGGCAAGGTGCTCTGCCGCGAGGACTGCGCCGGCCTGTGCCCGGTGTGCGCGGCCGACCTCAACGAGGCCGGGCCCGAGCACCACCACGAGGCCGCGCCCGACCCGCGCTGGGCGAAGCTGCGCGAGCTGAAGCTCGAATAGCACCGATCGGCACGGGCAGCGCGTCGGCGGGCTGGTAGCCTTCTCGCGGCCATGGCCGTCCCCAAGAAAAAGCAGTCGCACAGCCGCACGGCCAAGCGCCGCGCGCAGCACAAGATCGGCACGCCGGCGGTGAACGCGTGCCCGCAGTGCCACAGCCCGCGCCGGCCGCACCGCGTGTGCCCGCGTCTGCGGTTACTACGCCGGCCGCGAGGTCGTCGCGCCGGCCGCACACGCGCACGACCACGATCACGATCACGACGAGTAGCGTCCCGGTGGCGACCGAGTCGCTGTCCTCGCCTGAACAGCCAGACCGCCCAGACTCGCGAGGCAGCGGTCGTCGCGGTCGACTGCAACGGCGCCGACCTGGGCCCCGCCGAGGTCGCTGCCGGCGCGCGCGATCGCGGCCGACCGCAGGGCGCGCGCGTGATGCTGTTCGGCCCGGCCGCCGAGCTCGGCGATCCGCCGCCGGGCGTCGAGGTCGTCGACGCGCCGGTCTCGATCGCCAAGAGCGCCGACCCGGCGAGCGCCGTGCGCGCGACACCCCGACGCCTCGATCGTGCAGGCCGCGCGAGCCGTCGCCGACGGCCGCGCCCAGGCGCTCGTGTGCGCCGGCGGCACCGGCGCGGCGCTCGCCGCGGGGCTGTTCAACATCAAGCGCGCGCGCGGCATCTACCGCCCGGCGCTGGCGCTGCCGCTGCCGGTCCCGGGCAGGCCCGTGACGCTGCTCGACGTCGGCGCGAACGCCGAGGCGCGGCCCGAGCACCTCGTGCAGTTCGCCTTCATGGGCGCGGCGCTCGCGAGGCGGTGCTCGGCGTCGAGCGCCCGCGCGTGGGGCTGCTCTCCAACGGCGAGGAGGCCGAGCGGGCAGCGCAGCTCGTGGTCGAGACGCACGCGCGAGCTGCGCGAGCGCGCCGGCGCGGGCACGAGGCGTTCGAGTTCGTCGGCAACGTCGAGGGCGACGAGGTCACTGAGCCGGCGTGGCCGACGTGGTCGTCACCGACGGCTTCACCGGCAACGTCGCGCTGAAGCTGATCGAGGGCGTCTCGCAGACGATGCTCGGCGCGATCCGCGACGCGGCGATGTCCTCGCCGCGCGGCGAAGCTCGGCGGCGCTGCTGCTGCGCCCCGCGCTCGCGCGCGCTTGCGCGACGAGATCGACCCGGAGCTGCAGGGCGGCGCCTACCTGCTCGGGCTGCGCCGGCTCGGCGTGCGTCCCGCACGGGCGCTTCACGCGCACGGGCTTCGCCGCAGGCGATCCTGCGCGCGCAGCGCGGCGCGCGCGAGGACATCGTCGGCAGACGCGAGCGCGCGCTGCGAGCGCGGGCGCGCTGCGCGAGTCGCCCTGCGTCCGCGCCGGGCGCTAGCCTGCGCAGGCCGATGAGCCACGCTCGTCCGACGCAGTCGACGCCTGCACGTCCGTGCCTGACCCTCGGCGGCGATGACCCGCGAGAGGTCTTCGTCGCTGATCCAGGCGCACCTCGCCGACGAGCTCGAGATCGATCCCGGCGATCGATCGACGAGGCCACGCGCTTCAAGGAGGACCTCGAGGCCGACTCGCTCGACCTCTACACGCTCGTGCAGGAGCTCGAGGACACCTACGGCGTGAAGATGTCCGACGAGCAGGCGGCGCAGATCCTCACGGTCGGCCAGGCCGTCGACTTCGTGCTGGCGCACGACGGGAGCGGCCGAATGGCGCGGCCGATGAAGCTGCTCGCGCGAGCTGCTGGACGGAGCTGCCGGAGGATCTCGCGCGCCAGGTGTTCACGCACGCCTCCTGGACCGAGCGCCGCGAGCGACTCCTACGCGCGGCTGGCCTTCCTCGGCGACAGCGTGCTCGCGCTGGCGGTCACGACGCACCTGTATCCGCGCCTGGAGGCCGAGCGCTTCGGCGCCGGCCGGCTGACGAAGATCCGCGCGCAGGCGGTCTCGGGCCGCTCCTGCCGGGCGGTGGCCGAGCGGCTCGGCGTGCCCGAGCGGCTGCGCGCGGCGGCGCCCGGCGGGCGTGCGCGAGCAGCGCGGCGGCGCTCGTCGAGACCGAGCGGGTGCTGGCGTCGGTGATCGAGGCCGTGATCGGCGCCTGCTACCTGCACGCCGGCTACGAGCGCACGGCCGAGGCGGTGGTCGAGGCGTTCGCGCCGGAGATCGAGGAGGCGCTCGAGCACCCGGTCGACTTCAAGTCGGCGCTGCAGGAGCTGCTGGCCCGGCGCGGCGCGGTGGTCAGCTACGAGGTCACCGAGCGAGGACGGCCCGCCGCACGACCGCACCTTCACGGTGGTCGGCGCGCGTCGACGGGCGCGCGATCGGGCAGCGGCAGCGGGCGCAGCAAGAAGGACGCCGAGCAGGAGGCCGCCCGCGGTGGCCGTCGAGCAGCTGGCGAGCAGTGAGGCCGCGAGCTGATGCACCTGAAGTCGCTCACGCTGAAGGGCTTCAAGTCGTTCCCCGACCGCACGCGGCTGGAGTTCGGCGCCGGGCGTGAGCGTGGTCGTCGGGCCCAACGGCTCGGGCAAGTCCAACGTCACCGACGCGGTGCTGTGGGCGCTGGGCGAGCAGTCGCCGCTGGCCGTGCGCGGCCAGTCGATGCAGGACGTGATCTTCGGCGGCGGCCGCGGCGTGCAGGCGCGCAGCGCGGCCGAGGTCGAGCTCGTGCTCGACAACTCCGACGGCACGGTCGACCTGCCGCTGAGCGAGATCTCGATCGTGCGCCGGCTCGACCGCAACGGCGAGGGCGAGTACCGCCTCAACGGCGCCCGCTGCCGGCTGATCGACGTGATCGAGGTGCTCTCCGACACCGGCCTCGGCAAGGAGACGCACTCGGTCATCTCCCAGGGCCGCGTCGAGGCGATCGTCACCTCCAAGCCGCGCGACCGGCGGCTGCTGATCGAGGAGGCCGCCGGGCTCGGCAAGCACCGCAAGCGCCGCCGCCGCGCGCAGCTGAAGCTCGAGCGCACGCAGGACAACCTCGACCGCGCGCTCGACGTCGAGCGCGAGGCGCGCTCGCGGCTGCGCCCGCTCAAGCGCCAGGCCGAGGCGGCCGAGCTGCACGAGCGCCTCGAGCGCCAGACGCTCGAGGCGCGCTGGGAGCTGGCGCGCGACGACGCTGCGGCGCGCAGCCGCGTCGAGCTTGCCGCGGCCGAGGCGCAGCGTCGGCGAGGCACGCGGCGCGCGCGAGCGATCGAGGCGAGGCTGCAGCCGACGGTCGAGCGCCGCGGGCGGCCGAGCGCGCGCTGTCCGAGCGCGCCGAGCGCCACGAGGCGCTCTCGCGCGCGCGTCTATGCCGCGCGCTCCGCGCACGAGCGCCTCGGGCTGCGCGGCGAGCAGGTCGCGGCGGGCGCACAGACGCTCGCCCGGCGCATCGAGCGCGTGCGAGCACGGAGCTGAGCGGTCTGGACGCGAGCGAGCCGGGCGCGGCGCGCAGAGCGAGCCGAGCACGAGCCGACCGCGGGCAGCGGCGATCGCGGCGCTCGAGGCCGAGCTGGCCGAGCTCGCTGCAGCGGCGCGAGCGCGAGCTGGGCGCGAGCTCGCCGAGCTCGAGCAGGCGCTGCGTGCGCCAGCGCACGCGCGAGCCGGAGGCCTCGCGAGCAGGTGTCCGCCGCTGCAGGCGCAGCGCGAGCGCGCCGACGCCGACGCCGTGCGAGGCGCGCGAGCGGCTCGACGCAGGCCGAGCGTGCCGTCGAGGCGGCGCGCCGCGAGGCGGCGCGCGTCGGCGCCGAGCTGGCGGCCGCCAACCAGTTCCTGCGCAGCCACGCGTCGGTGGGCGGCGGCGACGGCGGCGCCCCGCGGGCGCTCAGCGACGAGCTCGCGTGCACGCCGGCTACGAGCTGGCGCTCGCGGCGGCGCTCGGCGGGCGCCTGGGCGCCGCGTCGTCGAGGACGTCGCCGGCGCTGAGCGCTGCTCGACCGCGCCGGCCCCGACGGCGGCACGGCGCTGCTGGCTGACTCGGCAGGCGCTCACGGCGCTGCGGCCGGCACGCGCGGCGCGGGCGCCGCCGCCGGCGGGCGCGCTGCGACTGCTCGAGCTGCTCACGGCCCGGACCCGGTGCTCGCGCTCGCCGCGCGACTGCTTGGCCGACGCGTGGGTGGTCGAGCGCCTCGAGGACGCTGCCGAGAGACTTCACCGGCATCGCCGTCACGCGCGGCGGGCGCGTCTGGTTCGCCGCGTGGGGCGAGCTGCGCCAGCTCGCCGAGGGCGGCACCGAGCGCGTGCTGGCCGGCGCAACGGCCGCGACCGCCTGGTCGCGAGACCGAGCACGCGGCGCAGGCCGAGCAGGCGCGCGCGGCGCAGCCTGCGACGCGGCGCTCGGCGAGCTGCGCGCCGATCGAGCAGCGCGCGCGACGCGGCCGAGACGGCGCTGCGCGGTGCCGAGCGCGCGCACGACCGAGGCGGCCGAGGCGGAGCGCCGCTCGCAGTGGCTGATCGAGCAGCGCCGCGCGCGCCCGGCAGAGGGGCCGCTGGCGGTGCGCCGGCCGAGCTCGAGGGCGAGCTCGCAGCCGAGCGCGCGACACGCCGAGCGCGCCGCGCGCGAGCGCGCGGAGCGCGCGCGCGACGGCTCGCGCGCGCTGCGCGCCCAGCTTGCCGCGGACCGTGACGCTGGTGCCGCGCGCCGAGCGCCTCGCGGCGGTGCTGCGCAAGGCGGCGTCGAGGCGGTGCAGGAGCGCGTCGCGGCGCTCGAGCGCGAGCTCGCCGCCGACCGCGAGGCGGGCGAGGAGATCGCCGGCGAGCTGCGCGCGTGCGCGCCGAGGAGGCCGAGATCCAGACGGCGCTGCGCGCGGCCGGCGAGGCCGTGACCGCGGCCGAGGTCGCCGCGCAGCGGCTTGCGCGACCAGGCGCAGGACGTCGAGCTGGAGCTGACGACGGTGGCCGAGCGCCTGGAGCTCGCGCTTCCGGAGGCGGGCGACGCTTCGAGCCGAGCGGCAGGCGCGTCTGGGTCGAGAGGAGATCGACGCCCTGCGCGCGCGTGTCGAGCGGCTGGCGCCGCCGGCGCGAGCAGCTCGGCCCGGTCAACCCGCTGGCGCAGGAGGAGTACGCGGAGGCGCGTCGCGCACGTCGAGGAGCTCGAGGGCCGCGCGCCGACCTCGAGACCGCGCTGCGCGAGCTGCGCGCGGTGATCCGCGACACCGACCGCCAGATCCAGGAGACCTTCGAGCAGACCTTCGCAGGCGGCGGCACGCAACTTCGAGGAGCTCGTCGGCGACGTGTTCCCGGGCGGCGCGGGCGCCTGCGGCTCGTCAGCGAGGAGCAGCCCGCGCGCGGCGTGCTCGGCGGCCAGTCGCCGGCGGATGCCAACGGCAAGGCCGCGAACGTGCAGCGGCGCGGCCGCGGCGGCGAGGCAGCCGAGCCCGGAGGCAGCCGAGGAGGCGGCCGAGGCCGAGGCCGAGCGCGAGGAGCAGCGGGAGGAGGACCTGCTCGGCGTCGAGATCGAGATCACGCCCGGCGGGCAAGTCGAGGAAGCGCCTGTCGCTGCTCTCCGGCGGCGAGAAGTCGATGACCGCGCTCGCCTTCCTGTTCGCCGTGTTCCTCGCGCGGCCGTGCCCGTTCTACATCCTCGACGAGGTCGAGGCCGCGCTCGACGACCTCAACATCGACCGCTTCCTGGCGCTGCTGCGTCGCTACGCCGACCGCGCGCAGTTCATCGTCATCACCCACCAGAAGCGCACGATGGAGGCCGCCGACTGGCTGTACGGCGTCTCGATGGGCGGCGACGGGGTCTCGAAGGTGATCTCGCGGCGGCTGCCGGCGGAGCTCGCAGTCGGCCGACCTCGCCGAGGAGACGGGCGGGTGGCCCAACTGGCCTGAGGGCGCCTTGCGCGTCGACCTGTTGCCCACGGCGTAGTGAGTTCAGGGCGGCGCTGATATCTTCGCCCGCCCGTGGCGCGCCGAGTGGAGCGACCTGTTCATCCTCGACGACGGTGCGTCCGTCGGGCGCGCTTGACGCCGGATGAGACTGAGGCCGATCAGGCGGAACGGTCCCGTAGGCGCGGCGTCTTCCGGCGGCTGCGCGAGAACATGGCCAAGACGCGCCAGGCGCTCGGCGCGAGATCCAGGCGACGCTGTTCGGGGAGCTCGACGAGGAGACCTGGGAGCGCCTCGAGGAGGCGCTGATCATGGCCGACGTGGGCGCGAGCACGACCGCCTCGGTCGTGGGCGCGCTGGAGGCCGAGGCGCCGAGGGCAAGCTCGAGGGCGGCGAGGCGCTCAGCGAGCGGCTGATCGAGCTGCTGGCCGAGACGACGCGGGTCGGCGACGACGCGCATCGACCTGCGCGCCGAGCCGACGGTGATCCTGGCGGTCGGCGTCAACGGCACCGGCAAGACGACGACGATCGGCAAGCTCGCCTGGCATCTGCGCCACGAGCTCGGACGCAGCGTGCTGCTCGGCGCCGCCGACACGTTCCGCGCCGCGGCGAGCGAGCAGCTCGAAGGCTGGGCGCAGCGCGCGGGCTGCGAGATCGTCACGGGCCCGCCCGGCTCCGACCCCGGCGCGGTGGCCTTCGAGGCGATCGCCCGGGCGCGCAGCGGACGGCGTCGACGTGGTGATCATCGACACCGCCGGGCGGCTGCACACCCAGGACGACCTGATGGCCGAGCTGGCCAAGGTGCGCCGCGTGATCGCCAGGCAGCTCGAGGGCGCGCCGCACGAGACGCTGCTGACGGTCGACGCGACCACCGGGCAGAACGGGCTGCGCCAGGCGCAAGCTGTTCGCGCGAGGCCGTCGACGTCACGGGCGTGGTGCTGACCAAGCTCGACGGCACCGCGCGCGGCGGCATCGCGCTGGCGATCGCGCGCGAGCTCGGGCTGCCGGTGAAGCTGATCGGGGTCGGCGAGCAGCTCGAGGACCTGCGCCCGTTCGACGCCGAGGAGTTCGCGCGGGCGCTGGTCGCCCAATGAGGATCCGCGCCGGGGCCGAGCCTGTGGAGATAACCTGAGCAGATGGACGCTTGGGTCATCTGGCTGATCGCGGCCTGCGTCCTCGGCGTCGGCGAGATGCACAGGGCGGCTTCTACCTCGCGCCGTTCGCCGTCGGGGCAGCGCTCGCGGCGGTGCTCGGCTGCTCGGCGTGGGCGCGTTGCTGTCGGCGATCGTCTTCGTCGTCGCCTCGGGCATCGTGTTCGCCACGCTGCGCCCGGTCGCGCAGCGCCACCGCCGGCTGCCGCCCTCGATCCGCACGGGCGCCGCGGCGCTCGTCGGGCGCCGGCGATCGTGCTCGAGCGGATCGCCAACGACGAGGGCGTCGGCTGCGTGAAGATCGAGGCGGCGAGGTGTGGACCGCGCGCAGCTATGACGAGGACGAGGTGATCGACGCGGGGGAGCGCGTCGAGGTGGTCGAGATCAGGGGCGCCACGGCGCTCGTCATGCACTAGAGAGGAGGCCGCTGCAGTGGTCGCACTGATCGTCATCGTCGTCGTGGTCGTCTTCGCGCTGGTGGTCGCTGCGCGCACGATCCGCGTCATCCCGCAGGCGCGGGCCGGCGTCGTCGAGCGCCTCGGCCGCTACAGCCGCACGCTCGAGCCGGGGCTGACGATCGTCACGCCGTTCATCGACCGCGTGAAGCCGCTGGTCGACCTGCGCGAGCAGGTCGTCAACTTCTCGCCGCAGCCGGTGATCACCGAGGACAACGTCGTCGTCGGGATCGAGACGGTCCTCTACTTCACGATCACCGACCCGCGCTCGGCCACCTACGAGATCGCCAACCCGCTGCAGGCGATCGAGCAGCTCACGGTGACCACGCTGCGCAACGTGATCGGCGGGCTGACGCTCGAGGAGACGCTGACCGCCGCGAGAACGTCAACACGCAGCTGCGCGTCGTGCTCGACGAGGCGACCGGCAAGTGGGGGATCCGGATCAACCGCGTCGAGATCAAGTCGGTCGACCCGCCGCCGGACATCCAGGAGGCGATGGAGAAGCAGATGCGCGCCGAGCGCGACCGCCGCGCCGCGATCCTCACCGCCGAAGGCGAGAAGCAGGCGCAGATCCTCACCGCCGAGGGCGACCAAGCAGGCGGCCGTGCTGACGCGCCGAGGGCGAGCGGCAGGCGGCGATCCTGCGCGCCGAGGGCGAGGCGAAGGCGATCGACACGGTCTTCACGGCGATCCACGAGGGCAAGCCCGACCCGCGAGCTGCTCAGCTACGAATACCTGCAGATGCTGCCGCAGCTCGCCGAAGGCGACGCCAACAAGGTGTTCGTGATCCCGTCGGAGTTCGCGCAGGCGTTCGGCGGCATCGGCGAGGCGCTCGCAGCGCGGCGCGATCGCCGGACGCCCCCGGCGACGGACCGAGTGCCCGGACGCTCGCTCGAGCCCGGCGCCGGCGACCCCGGCGCCCAGCACCGAGCGGCCCCGGCGCCGGCGACCTCGGGCTCGCCGCCTCAGGACCGCCGCCGCTCAGCCGCGCGCTGCGAGAACGGATCGGCATGTTCGACTCCCTCGCCGAGAAGCTGCAGGCGACGCTCTCCGACGTCCGCAGCCGCGGCACGCTGACCGAGGAGGACATCGACGCGCGCGATGCGCGAGATCCGCCTCGCGCTGCTCGAGGCCGACGTCAACTTCAAGGTCGTCAGCGAGTTCACGGCGCGGTCAAGGAGCGCTGCCTCGGCGCCGACGTGGTCGGCAAGCTGAACCCCGGCCAGCAGGTCGTCAAGATCGTCGACGAGGAGCTGACGGAGCTGATGGGCGGCGCCTCGCGCAGGACTGAGCGTTCTCGCCGCGCCCGCCGACGGTGATCCTGATGGCGGGCCTGCAGGGCTCGGGCAAGACGACCGCCACGGCCAAGCTCGCCCGCTACCTGCGCGAGGAGCACGGCTCCTCGGTCGCGGTCGCCGCCTGCGACGTCTACCGCCCGGCGGCCGTCGAGCAGCTCGTCAAGGTCGGCGGCCAGGCCGGCGCCGACGTCTACGAGCAGGGCACCGACCGCGACCCGGTCGAGATCGCCAAGTGGGCGCTGCGAGCGCGCGCGCGAGCGAGGGCAAGGACGTGCTGATCGTCGACACCGCCGGGCGCCTGCACGTCGACGAGGAGCTGATGGACGAGCTCGTGCGGATTCGCGACGGCGGTCGAAGCCGCACGACGTGCTGCTCGTCGTCGACGCGATGACCGGCCAGGACGCGGTCAACGTCGCCGAGCAGTTCGCCGAGGTCGGTCGCAGTTCGACGGCGTCGTGATGAGCAAGCTCGACGGCGACGCCCGCGGCGGCGCGGCGCTGTCGGTCAAGGCGGTCACCGGCAAGCCGATCCTGTTCGCCTCCACCGGCGAGAAGCTCGACCAGTTCGAGCGCTTCCACCCCGACCGCATGGCCCAGCGGATCCTCGGCATGGGCGACGTGATGACGCTGATCGAGAAGGCCGAGCGCGCAGTTCGACGAGGACGAGGCCGCGGAGCTCGAGCGCAAGCTGCGCCGCAACGAGTTCGACCTCGACGACTTCCTCGACCAGCTCAAGAGCGATCCGCAAGATGGGCCCGCTGACGAACCTGCTCGGGATGATCCCCGGCCTCGCCGGCCACCAGCTGCGCGAGCATGAAGGTCGACGAGCGCGAGCTCGACCGCATCCAGGCGATCATCCTCTCGATGACCGCCGAGGAGCGCCGCCGCCCGGAGCTGATCAAGGGCTCGCGGCGGCTGCGGATCGCGCGCGGCTCGGGCACGAACGTGCAGGCCGGTCAAGCCGCTGGTCAAGCAGTTCGACCAGATGCGCAAGATGATGCGCCAGGTCGGCCGCGGCAAGATGCCGGACATCGGCGCGCTGATGCGCGGAGCGCGCTGAGCGGCTCGTCTGCCGGCTTCGGGCGCGCGCACCGTCTAAGCTCTCGCGTCTGCACGACGTGTGTGCAAGGTGCACCGTCGACGCGACGAGATCCATCCGCACAGAGAGGAAAACGTGGCAGTAAGACTCAGGCTCACGCGCGTGGGCGGCAAGAAGGACCCGATCTGGCGGGTCGTCGTCGCCGACCAGCGCTCCCCGCGCGACGGCCGCGTGATCGAGACGATCGGGCACTACAACGCCCAGACCGACCCGTCGACGATCGTGCTCGACGAGGAGCGCGTGCGCAGCTGGCTCGCGCGCGGCGCGCAGCCGTCGGACACGGTGCGCAAGCTGCTGCGCACCCAGGGCATCGAGCGCGGACGCGCGCGTAGAGCGCGCGTCGGCCTGAGCTCGACGCGAGTGCCAGCTGAGCCAGACCCATGAAGGCGAGCTGCTCGAGTACCTCGCCGAAGGGCTCGTCGACGAGCCCGAGGAGGTCGCGGTCGAGCAGTTCGAGGAGGACGACGGCACGATCGTGCTCGAGCTGTGCGTGGGCGACGACGACTACGGCAAGGTGATCGGCCGCGGCGGGCGCACCGCCCAGGCGCTGCGCACGGTCGTCAAAGCGGCCGCGACCGGCGAGGGCTGCCGCGTGCTCGTCGACATCGTCGATTGAGGTCCGCCACACCGCGAGCTGAGCGCTGGCCGTGAGCGACGACGCGAAGGCTCGAGCTGCCCGCCGGCCGCGTCGGGCGTCCGCACGGGCTCGACGGGAGCTTCTACGTGACCGGGCCGCTGTCGCGGCTGCTTGACGCTCGGCGCGAGCGTTGAGGTCGGCCGGACGCAGCACGGAGATCGTGCGCCGCGCGGGCACCGACGCAGCGTCCGATCGTGCGCCTCGACGGGCATCGAGGACCGCGCGAGCGCCGAGGCGCTGCGCGGCGAGCCGCTGAGCGGTTCGCGCGGCGCAAGCGCCGGAGCTCGAGCGAGGGCGAGTGGTGGGCGGAGGAACTCGAGGGCTGCGCGGTCGTCGACGGCGAGCGCAGCGTCGGCACCGTGCGCGCGGCTGATCGCGCTGCCGTCGTGCGAGGTGCTCGAGGTGCGAGCGCCGGCGGACGGCGCGACGCTGCTCGTGCCGCTGGTCAGCGACGCGATCCGCGCAGTCGACGTCGGCCGCACGGCGGATCGAGGTCGACGTCGACTTCCTCGACCTGCCAACCGGAGCAGGGAGCAGCGGACGCTGATGGAGCTCGACGTCTTCACGCTGTTCCCGGAGTGGTTCGACTGGTTTGCCTCGCGCAGCGCCACGTCGCCAACGCGCTCGCCGGCGGGCACGCAGCTCGAGCTGCGTCGAACTTCCGCGAGCACACGCCGCTGAGCGGCGGCCAGGTCGACGACACGCCGTTCGGCGGCGGCGCCGGGCATGGTGCTGCGCGTCGACGTGGTGGAAGCCGCGCTGCGCGCCCGCTACGGCGTCGACCCGGTCGAGCTGCGCGAGCCGCCGGCGCGTGATCGCGCTGGCGCCGGGCGGGCGGCTGCTCGACGACGCGCTCGTCGACGAGCTCGCCGCCGAGCCGGCGCTGACGCTGCTGTGCGGGCGCTACGAGGGCTTCGACGAGCGCATCGTCGAGCACTTCGCAGCGACGTCGTGTCGATCGGGCGCTACGTGCTCGCCGGCGGCGAGCTGGCGGCGATGGTCGTCTGCGACGCGGTCCTGCGCAAGCTGCCCGGCGCGCTCGGCGACGAGCGCTCGGCGGTCGAGGAGTCCTTCAGCGCCGCGCTCGAGGGCGACCCGGAGTATCCGCACTACACGCGGCCGGCCGAGTACCGCGGCTGGCAGGTGCCGGAGGTGCTGCTGTCGGGCCACCACGCGCGGATCGAGCAGTGGCGGCGCGAGCGCAGCCGCGAACGTGGCGAGCGCGCCTCCTCGGCGGGCCGCTCGAGCTCGGTGAGACGTCGCGAGCGAGCCTCGAGATCGCCTGCCACGTCAGTGACGCGGCGCTCGCTGACGGTCCGCTACCATTCCTAGCCGCGTCGGCCGGGCCCCACCGAGGAATTGCCCGGCGAGCAGCGACGCCCCCTCTTTACCTTATGAGCACCGTCATCGAAAGCATCGAGCGCGCGCAGCTGCGCCGCGTCCCGAACTTCGCGCCGGGCGACCGCGTCAAGGTCCACTTCCAGGTGATCGAGGGCACGCGCCGCCGCACGCAGGTCTTCGAGGGCGTCGTCATCAAGCGCCAGGGCCACGGCGCGCGCGAGACCTTCACCGTGCGCAAGCAGTCCTTCGGCGTCGGCGTGGAGCGCACGTTCCCGCTGCACTCGCCGAAGATCGAGCGGATCGAGGTGGCCGCCCGCGGCGACGTGCGCCGCGCCAAGCTCTACTACCTGCGCGACCGCGTCGGCAAGCGCGCCCGCGTGCGCGAGCGCCGCTACACCGGGCCGGAGGAGGCGGTCGAGCCCGGGCTGCTGCACGAGCCCGCTGGTGCGACCGAGGCGGACGGCCTGACGGCCGAGGAGACCGTGCTCGAGCAGGACGCGGCTGTCGAGGCACCTGAGACTGACGCCATGCAAGACGGGCAGTCGGCCGCGACGGCGCCGGCCGAGGCACCCACCGAGGCGGAGGGCGAGCAGCCCGATACCGACCCGGCCGCACTCTCTGGGGATGCCGCCGATTCGGGCCCGCAGGCGCAGGGCGGCGAGGCCGCCGACGCTGAGAAGTCCCTCGATGCCGATGCGGACGAGGGGGACGTCGGCGGCGACGAGCCGGCGTGAAACTGCGCGGCAAACGCTCGAAATCGACGATGGGCTCGATCGTCGAGCTCGTCGTGATCGTCGCGGTCGCGCTCGGGCTGGCGCTTGCCATCCAGGCTTTCTCGTCAAGCCGTACCGCATCCCGAGCGGGTCGATGGAGCCGACGCTGGCGATCGGCCAGCGCGTGCTCGTCAACCGCATCGGCACGCACTTCAGCAACCCGCACGTCGGCGAGATCGTCGTCTTCCACCCGCCCGAAGGGGCCACGCAGGAGCGATGTGGTCTGGCAGTCGCATCACGCCGGGCGGAGCGGCGTGCTCGGAGCCGGTGCCGAAGGAGGCGAGCGTGAACTTCATCAAGCGCGTCGTCGCTGGGCCGGGCGACACGATCAAGATCGTCGACGGCCACGTGTTCCGCAACGGCAAGCGTGAGAAGGACTCCTACATCCGCCCCTGCCCAGGCGTCTCGGAGTGCAACTTCCCGACGCCGATCAAGATTCCGCCCGGCCACTGGTTCATGATGGGCGACAACCGTGGCGAATCCGACGACAGCCGCTTCTGGGGACCAGTCCCCACCGGATGGATCATCGGCGGAGCCTTCGCGACCTACTGGCCACCCGACCGCATCGGCATCCTCTAGCGGGAGCTCGCGCGCGGGGCGCAAGTCGGGGACCTCGGCGCGCGCGCGCCGGCGTGCCCGTCGCAGCGGCAGCGGCCGGCGGCTGTTCGCGTTCGACCGCCGCCTCGGCGTCCGCTCTGGTCGCCGGCGCCGACGAGGCCGGGCGCGGCTGCCTCGCCGGCCCGCTGGTCGCGGCCGGCGTGCTGTTCGACTACGACGCGCTGACGACGCGCGAGCTGCGCGCGCTGAGCGCGCTGAACGACTCCAAGCAGCACACCGCGGAGGCCCGCGAGGAGCTGTACCCGCTCGTGCTGCGCAGCGCCGAGCGGGTAGTCGTCGTCTCGCGCTGCGTGCGCGGGATCGACGAGCGGGGCTTGCACAAGACCAACCTGGCGGCTCTGCGCGACGCGCTGTCGGCGTGACGCGCGACGTACGCGGCGAGGTGCTGTGCCTCAGCGACGGCTTCCCGGTCCGCGACTTCGGCCGGCCACAGCGCGCGATCGTCGACGGCGACGCGACCAGCGCCGCGATCGCCGCGGCGTCGATCGTCGCCAAGGTGACGCGCGACCGCTTCATGCACCACGCCGACGGCGAGCACCCGGGCTGGAGCTTCGCCGAGCACGTCGGCTACTCGACGCCCGAGCACCGCGAGGCGATCCTGCGCCAGGGCGTCTCGCCGCTGCACCGGATGTCCTTCCAGTCGCTCGCCTACCAGCAGCTCGCGCTCTGAGTCCGACCGAGCACGAAGTTCGGGTGCGCGGTGATCACCAGGCATTCTCGAGGTGCTCGAGCTTGCGCAGGGTGCCGCGCGTATCGATCACGACGCCGATCCAGTCAAAGCGGATCGTCTCCGCCACCGGTCCCCGAAGTGGCGATTGGCATAGCCATGCGCTCGCCAGGCGCCGCAGTCGTGACCGCTGTGGGGCCGCGAGGCCGGTAAGCGGGTCCTGGTCGGGCCTGATCGAGCGCGCGCGGGCGTCGATGCGCCGCGTCTTCACCTCGACGAAGACGAGCGCGTTGCGGCCGCGCACGACGAGGTCGATCTCGCCGTAGCGGCTGCGGACGTTGCGCTCGACGATCGAGTAGCCGCGGCGGCACAGGTGCTCGGCGGCAAGCTCCTCGCCGCGGCGTCCGAGCGCGCGGCGCGCGTCGCTCGCGCGCCTTTCGCCACTTGTGGATGTGGGTGCCGCCATCGGCGCCGACGTTAGGCGGCGCTTGGGATGCCTTGGCGGCTCGATAGCCTGCCTTCTCGTGCAAGAGTCCTCAGCGGAGATGCAGCACTCGCCGGCGCCCGACTCGTCCGGCACGGGCGGGCAGGCTGCGGCGTCCAGCGGCGGCGACACAGCCGGCGAGAGCGCCAAGCGCAGGATTGGCGGGATCGACGGCGTCACCCGCTTCATGGGGCTGCGCTGGGAGGACCCGCAGACGGTCCATCTGGCGATCCGACCGGAGCTGATCAACGCGCGGCGGACTGCTCTCGGGCGTGGCCACGTACGCGCTGGTCGACTACTGCATGGGCTCGACGCTGTGGGCGCAGACGACGCGCGAGGAGCGGATCGCGACGATCAGCATCGCGGTCAACTACGTGCAGACGGCCACGGAGGGGGAGATCGTTTGCCGCACGACGCTCGACCGGCGCAACAAGCGCACGGCGGTGATGCGCAGCGAGGTCGACCACGAGGACGGACGGCTGCTGGTGACGGCGATCGGCAGCTACACGATCTTCCCGCCGCGCGCGGGCGAGACGCGCCCGCCCGCCCCGGCCTCGTGAGCGGGTGGGCGAGCGCCGCACGCCCACCGCGCTGAGCGATCGCCGGCTCTGACTCGGGCGGCGGCGCAGGCATCCAGGCCGACCTGAAGGCGTTCGCGCGCTGCGGCGTGCACGGCACGGTCGCAATCACGGCGATCACGGCGCAGAACACGATCGGGCGTCAGCGCGATCCAGGCGGTTCCGGCGGAGATGATCCTCGCTCAGGTCCGCGCGGTGCTCGCGGATATCGGCGTCGACGCGGTGAAGGTCGGGATGCTCGGCACGGCGCGGAGCGCACGCGCAGTCGCCGAGGCGCTCGATCGAGCTGCCGGACGGCACGCCGGTGGTGGTCGACCCGGTGATGGTCGCCGAGTCGGGCGCGCGACTGCTCGAGGCCGATGCGCAGCAAGCGCTCGTCGAGCTGATCCTGCCGCGCGCGAGCGTGCTCACGCCGAACCTGCCGGAGGCGCGGGTGCTCGTTGGCGCTGAGGAGCGCAGAGGCCGAGAAGGCCCGGGCGAGGCCGGCGCGAAGGGGGTGGACTCAGAGCGAGAGACGGACGAGGCCAAGGCGCTGGCACGCGCGCTGCTCGCGCTCGGGCCGGGGGCGGTCGTCGTAACGGGCGGGCATCGCACGCGCATGGTCGATCTGTTTCTCGAGCGCGGCGAGAGCGCCCGGCCGGTGGAGATCGAGGGTGAGCGCTACCCGGCTGGAGCGGCCCACGGCTCGGGCTGCACGCACTCCTCGCTGCTGGCGGCGCAGCTGGCGCTCGGCGCCACGCCGCTGCAGGCGGCGCGCATCGCACGTGCGCTGACGGGCGAGGCGGTGCGCGACGGTCTGCGCGATGTCGGCGCCGGCGCGGGTCCGGTCGACGTGCTGGGCCTGGCGCGAGTCAGGGCGCAGGCGGAGGGCACGGTCAGCTCCTAGCCGGCCCGGCGATGGGCCAGGCCCCGTTTGCCATAATCCGGGCACGATGAAGCTGCTGCGGATGAAGCCGGGTCATGGGGAGATCGTGCTGGCGGAGGGCGACGTCGAGGTGCCCGAGGAGGAGCGGCTAGCTGATCGAGGCATTCCGCCGCGAGCTCGATGCGGGCATGTGGGCGGCGGTGCCGAGCGAGCGCCGCGACGGCCGTCGCGAGGCAGAGCTCGTCAAGAGCTTCAGCGAGGTGCCGCGCGATGCCGAGCGCGTGATCTTCTTCCCGCGCGCCGCGGGCGGAGCGCCACGCTCTGCCGGCACGCGGACGGCTCGCTGATCACGATGCTGCTCGCGCTGGGCACCGCGGCGGTTGTGCTCGTCGTGCTGCTGTGGGAGCTGGCGCGCCCGAGCTCTGCGTGCGCTTGCAACGGTGCGCGCGCGGCTGCGTGGCTGCGCAAGCGCGCGCGGCGGAGCGCGAGCACGCGAGTCGGCTACGACCCCGGCCGCGAGCGCCGCGCCGAGCAGCGCGCACGTGAGCTGCTGCGCTCGTGCGTCGACGAGCGACGACTGGGCGATGTATCGCGACCTCGGCTTTCTGCGCGTGTGGGGCGGCTCGGGCGAGCGCGCGCGGCGCGGCCGGGCGCGTCCTACGCCTACCTGATCTACCCGCACCGGCCGATCGTCGCCTACGTGCCGCAGACGGGGGAGCTGCTGAACGAGTACTGCGTGGCGTTCCCCGACCACTCGCGCCCCTACGGCAGCGCGCGCCTGCCGGACTCCGATGACGTGCTGGCGAAGTGGATGGCGCTGACGGCCGACGAGCGCGGCTGATCGAGCGAGGCCAACATGCACCTGCCGGGCCGTCAGATCGACCCGGAGCAGGTCCGCCGCGACCTCGCGCGCCTGGCGCGCTGGGAGCGCGAGCGCAGCGGCGCGGCGCGCAACAGATATCGTGCGCGCCGCGTGAGCACCGCCAGCCGCCTTCGACGTAAAGCACCGCAGCCGCGCCCTCACCGAGGGCCCGGAGCGCGCGGCCGCGCGCGCCTACCTGCACGGCATCGGCTACTCCGCCGAGGACCTCGCCAAGCCGATCGTCGGCGTCGCGCACTCGTGGATCGAGACGATGCCATGCAACTTCAACAACCGCGTGCTCGCGGCGAAGGTCAAGGAGGGCATCCGCGCGGCCGGCGGCACGCCGATGGAGCTGAACACGATCGCGATCTCCGACGGGATCACGATGGGCACCGCGGGCATGCGCGCCTCGCTGGTCTCACGCGAGCTGATCGCCGACTCGATCGAGCTCGTCGCGAGCGCCCACCAGTTCGACGCGCTCGTGACGATCTCCGGCTGCGACAAGACGATCCCCGGCACCGTGATGGCGCTCGCGCGCCTGAATATCCCGGGCCTGATGCTCTACGGCGGCTCGATCAAGCCCGGGCTGGTTCCAAGGGCGCCGAGGTGACGATCCAGCAGGTGTTCGAGGCGGTCGGCGCAGTTCGCCGTCGGGCAAGATCACCGAGGAGGAGCTGCACGAGCTGGAGGAGGCGGCATCACCCGGCGCCGGTGCCTGCGGCGGGCAGTTCACGGCCAACACGATGGCGATGGCCTTCGAGGCGCTCGGCATCTCGCCGGCGGGCTCCGCGATGGTGCCGGCCGAGGACGGGCGCAAGCTCGAGGTCGCCAAGGAGTGCGGGGAACTGGTGATGGACGTGCTGCGTCGCGGGCAGCGCCCGAGCGACGTGATCACCAAGCCGGCGCTGCGAGAACGCGATCGCGGCGGTCGCGACGAGCGGCGGCTCGACCAACGTGGTGCTGCACCTGCTGGCGGTGGCCCGCGAAATGGGCGTGCCGCTGACGATCGACGAGTTCGAGGCGATCTCCGAGCGCACGCCGCTGCTGTGCGACCTGCAGCCAGGCGGGCAGTACGTGGCGACCGACCTGTACGAGGCGGGCGGCGTGCCGCTCGTGCTCGAGCGCCTGCAGGAGGCGGGCATCCTCAACGGCGACGCGCATCACGGTCACCGGGCGCGACGATCGGCGAGCACGCCGCCGAGGCGCAGCGAGACCGACGGCCAGCGCGGTCGTGCGGCCGCTCGATCGAGCCGATCAAACCGACGGGCGGCTTCGCGATCCTGCGCGGCAACGTCGCGCCGGACGGCTGCGTGGTCAAGCTCTCCGGGCACGAGCGGCGCAAACACACCGGCCCGGCGCGCGTGTTCGACGGCGAGGAGGCGGCGATGGCGGCCGTGCTCGCGCACGAGATCCAGGCCGGCGACGTCGTCGTGATCCGCGGCGAGGGGCCGGCGGGCGGGCCGGGCATGCGCGAGATGCTCGCCGTCACCGCGGCGATCGTCGGCGAGGGGCTCGGCGAGGAGGTGGCGCTGATCACCGACGGGCGCTTCTCCGGCGCGACGCACGGCTTCATGGTCGCCCACGTCGCGCCCGAGGCGGTCCGCGGCGGGCCGATCGCGGCGCTGCGCGACGGCGATGAGCTGACGATCGACGTCGACGCGCGGCCGCCTCGACGTGGCGCTCTCAGACGAGGAGATCGCCGAGCGCGTGGCCGCCTATGAGCGCCCACCGCGCGCCGACGAGCACATCGACGTGGCGATCCGCAAGTACGCGAAGCTGGTCGGCAGCGCCTCCGAGGGCGCCGTAGCGCTTTGAGGCCATCGCGGGCGAGGAGCACTCCACGACGGCAGCGGGAGGGCTGAGGGCATCCCGAACGCGAGCAGCGACAGCAAAGGTATATACGGCGTAGATACCATGGCTCTCAAGAGACGCAGCAGCGGACGCGCCCCCCGGACGCCCCCCGGACGCCCCCGGACGCCCGGGCGCTATCTATCCGTTTATTCGCCGAGGAATTCGTCTAGCAGCGCGTTGAACGCGGCGGGGCGCTCGAGCATCGCCACGTGCCCGGTGTCGCCGAAGACGACTTTGCGCGAGTTGGGGATCAGCTCGGCGAAGAGGTCGGCGTCGCGCACCGGGATGAGGCGGTCGCGATCGCCCCAGACGATCAGCGTCGGGACAGGCGATCTCCGGCAGGCGCTCGCGGACGTCGTAGTGCAGCACGGCCTCGAGGGCCTGCATGAAGCCGGGCTTGCCGGCGCCGCGCAGCTGCTCGGCCGCGAGTGCGGAATCGGAGCCGCGAAGGGTGGCGCACGACGAGATTGAGCGTGGCATTGCGCAGGCGCGGGCGCGTCGTGCGACGGTGTCGGACTTGCGCGGCGGTCCAGGCGGTGACGGCCGCCAGCGAGCGCTCGATGTGTCGCATCGCGGGGAGCACGCGTCGCGGAGCCGCGGTGGTTGTAGGTAGAGATCCCGGCGGGCGAGATGAGCACGAGCCGCTCGACGCGCTGGGGATAGGCGATCGCGAGCTCGGCGGCGATGAAGCCGCCCATCGAGTTGCCGACAACGGCGGCGGCGTCGACGCCGAGCTCGGCCGAGCAGTTGCTCGAGCATCCGTGCGTAGCCGGAGATCGAGATGTCGCTCGGCGCCGGCATCGGGGAATGCCCGAAGCCGGGCAGATCGAGTGCGATGACCCGGTGTGTGCGCGGCGAAGGCGGGCAGCTGCTCGAGCCAGTTGGGCCAGGAGCCGGACAGGCCGTGCACGAACACGAGCGGCTGCGCGCCGCGATCGTCGTCGGGGCCGAGCTCGATCGTGTTGACCGGCGTGCCGTCGACCTCGACCCAGCGCTGGTGCGAGCGCCAGTCGACTTCTTGCCAGTGCCTGCGTGTGGCGGGGCCGAACACTAGGCAGGGCCGGTGGGGCGCCCGCGGGTCGTCGAACAGCGGGACGCTGCGGTCACAGCGTGAATGTAGCGAGTGGGTAACGGGTAGATGGGGCGCAGACATGCAGGCAGGGCGCGCAGGCTGGTCGGCGGCGAATAGGCCCGAGGTCATCGGACGACCCGCTGCGCAGACCGGCACCTGCCCGAGCTGGCGCGAGGCGATTGGCCTGTTGATGGAGGATCTGATGCGCCGTGACGCGGCTGACGCGCACGCGCCGCGCTTATCTGCGTCGACGTGGAGCAGTTCGCGCAGTGGGCGGGCGCACAAGGCTTGGGCCCGCGAGAGCTCGGCCCAAAGGCGGTGCGCCGCTACATCGCGCACCTCTCCGAGCGGGGCGCGGCACCGAGCACGAGCGCACGCAAGCTGGCGGCGCTACGCGCGCTGTTCGGGAGCCAGCGCGAGCACGGCGCTGATCGCCGAGAACCCGGCGGACCTGGTCTCGACGCCGCGACGGGGCGCGCACCTGCCGCGGGTGCTCAGCGCGCCTGAAGCGGCGCGCCTGCTCGACGCGATCCCGGCGGGCGGCCCACTGGAGCTGCGCGACCGGGCGATGTTCGAGCTGGCCTACGCGTGCGGCCTGCGCGCGGAGGAGCTGGTGTCGCTGAAGGCGATCGACGTGGACCACGACGGCGAGCAGCTGCGCGTCGAGGGCAAGGGGCGAAAGACGCGCTTCGTGCCCGGTCGGCGAGCCGGCGATGGCGGCGGTGCGCGAATACCTCGACCGTGCGCGCGGCTGCGCTGGCGGCGGAGCCGCGCGCGCACGACGGCCAGGCCGGCGCGGGCGATGTGCTGTTCCTCGCAAAGCGGGTCGACCGCTTGGCACGAGCGACGTCAGGCGGCGCCTGCGCATGTGGACCGCTCGTGCCGGAGTCGTGGCCGATCGCGCGGGGGGCACCGTCTCGCCGCACGCCTTGCGCCACAGCTTTGCGACGCATCTGCTGGACGGCGGGTGCCGATCTGCGCAGCATCCAGGAGCTGCTTGGGCCATGCCAGCGTGTCGAGCACCCAGATTTACACTCGGGTAGAGTCCGCGCGACTTAGAAGCGCCTACGCGCGCAGCCACCCTCGGGCCTGATACAAGGGGAGATTACCCTGGAGACCAACGTCAAACCGATCGAGCTGCGCGAACTGTGGCGGCGCTACAAGACCGACGGCGACAACACGCGTTCGCGAGCGGCTGGTCGTCGCCTACTCGCCGCTGGTCAAGTACGTCGCCGGGCGCACCGCGGCCGGCCTGCCGCCGCATGTCGAGGAGGCGGACCTGATCTCCTACGGCCTGGTCGGCTTGATCTCGGCGATCGAGCGCTTCGACCTGTCACGGGACATCAAGTTCGAGACGTACGCGATCATGCGCATCAAGGGCGCGATCATCGACGAGCTGCGCTCGATGGACTGGGTTCCCGCGAAGCGTGCGTGCGCGGGCGCGCGAAGTCGAGCGAGCCAACGCAAAGCTCGAGAACACGCTGCAGCGTGCGCCGACCGACCAGGAGATCGCGGACGAGCTGGGCATCACGGTCGACGAACTGAACGAGTCGCTGCTGGCGATCTCGCACTCCTCGATCGTCGCGCTGGACGAGCTCTGGAGCGTGTCGGACTCGAGCGGCGACCAGGTCTCGCTGATGGACACGATCGAGGACCCGAACGCTCCGGACCCGGCGCGCGTCGCTGGACGTCGGCGACCTGAAGGACCGGATCGCGGACTCGATCGCCAAGCTGCCCGAGCGCGAGAAGCTCGTGATCGCGCTCTACTACTACGAGAACCTGACGCTGCGCGAGATCGGCGAGGTGCTCGGGGTGACCGAGTCGCGCGTCTCGCAGATGCACACGAAGGCCGTCCTGCGCTTGCGCTCGCGCATGCAGGAGGAGTCTTTTGATGATTGATAGAAGATGACGGCAGTGGCCCGGCGGGTGCTGATTCTGGGGGCGGGGTTTGGCGGGCTGGAGCTCTCGACGATGCTGTCGCAGGAGCTCGGCGAGGGAGTCGAGGTGACGCTGATCGACAAGGGCGAGTCGTTCGTCTTTGGCTTCTCGAAGCTGGACGTGATGTTCGGTCGGACGAGCGCCGAGGCGGTGCGGATGCCCTACGCGGAGATCGCCAAGCCGGGCGTGCGCTACTTGTGCGAGACGGTCACAGCGATCGATCCCGAGAAGCGCAGCGTGAGGACGGATGCGGGCACGCACGAGGCGGACGTGCTGGTGATCGCGCTCGGCGCCGACTACGACTACGAGGCGACGCCGGGCCTGCTGGAGGCGGGCAACGAGTTCTATTCGGTCGCGGGCGCCGAACGCCTGGCGGGCGTGCTCGGAGAGTTCACGAGCGGGCGCGCGGTGATCGGCGTCTGCGGGGCCCCTTTCAAGTGTCCTCCGGCACCGAGCGAGACGGCGCTCTTGCTGCACGACTACTTGTCCGAGCGTGGCGTGCGCGATCGATGCGAGATCACGTTCACGATCCCACTGTCGACGCCGGTGCCACCTTCGCCGGAAACATCGAGCGCGCTGGAAGCGGCGTTCGCCGAGCGCGATATCGAGTTCGTCCCGCAGCGGCGCGTGGTCTCGCTCGACGGGGAGCGCGGCGTGGTCGTGCTGGACGACGGCTCGGAGCTGGCGTATGACCTTTTCCTGGGTGTGCCGAAGCATCGCGCGCCGCAGGTCATGATCGACAGCGGAATCACGGACGGCACCTACGTCCCGGTGGACTCGGCCACGCTGCAGACGAGCTTCGCGGATGTGTACGCGATCGGCGATGTGGCTCAGGTGGGCGTGCCGAAAGCGGGCGTGTTCGCGGAGGGCGCGGCGAAGATCGTGGCCGAGCAGCTGATCGCACAGGCCCGCAACGGCGACTCGGATGCCGCCTATCAGGGGCGGGGCTCCTGCTACATCGAGTTCGGCGCCGGGCGCGTCGGGCGGGTGGACGTGGACTTTCTCTCTGGACCCAAGCCCACAGGGACCTATCAGGAGCCCTCGGTGGCGCTGGTGGCCGAGAAGGATCGCTTTGGCTCCAGCCGACGGGCGCGCTGGTTCGGGCTGGATTAGCCTGGCGCAGACTCTGGCAGCGACCGCGGCGCGTCGGTATCGTGGACGAACAGCTAGAGAGGAGATCGCATGCGAGCAATGGGAGACCGCCTGCCGGCGGACCGGATTCGCAACGTCGCCCTTGTCGGCCATCGCGGCGCGGGCAAGACCTCGCTGCACGAGGCGCTGCTGTTCGAGGCCGGCGCGACCGCTCGGCTCGGCTCGGTTCCCGACGGAAGCACCGTGTCCGATGCCGACCCCGACGAGCAGTCGCGCCAGATGTCGATATCGGCGGCGCTGAGCTCGTTTGAGTGGCGCGAGCGCAAGCTCAACCTGCTGGACACGCCCGGCGAGCCGAGCTTCGTGGCGGATGCGCTGGGTGCGCTGCGCGTGTGCGAGTCGGCGGTGTTCGTGGTCAACGCCGTGATGGGCGTGGAGGTCTCGACGAGTCGCCTGTGGGCGCGCGCGGCCGAGCTCGACATCGCGCGGATGGTGTTCGTGAACATGCTCGACCGCGAGCGCGCCGACTTCTTCCGCGCGCTGGAGCAGATCAAGCGCGCGTTCGGTCCGCATGCCGTGGCCACCGAGATCCCGATCGGCTCCGAGCAGGACGTGCAGGGCGTTATCGACCTGGTCGACATGAAGGCCTTCCGCCAGGACTCCGCGGACAAGGGCGGCTGGAGCGAGATCTCGATCCCCGGCGAGGAGGCCGAGCGCGCGGCAGGAGTTCCGCGAGAAGCTGATGGACGAGGTCTGCGAAGTCTCCGATGCGCTGATGGAGCGCTACCTGGAGGGTGAGGAGATCTCCCACCAAGAGATCGTGGACGCGCTCAAGGAGGGCACCAACCACGGCAAGATCTTCCCCGTCGTATGCGGCGTGGCGACGCGCAACCTCGGCACCTCACGCTTGCTGGATGCGATCGTCGAGGATCTGCCCTCGCCGGTCAAGCACGGTGCGCTGCGCGTCGGTGAGATCGAGCTGCAGCGCCAGCGAGGAGCGCGAGCTGTTCGCCTACGTGTTCAAGACGCGCGCAGACCCGTTCGCGGGCCGGATCAACCTGCTGCGCGTCTACCAGGGTGTGATGTCGGCGGACAGCCACGTGCTCAACACGCGCGCGCACGCCAAGGAGCGGATCGGGCAGCTGGTCGTGTTCGCGGGCAAGGAGGTGCGCCACGTCGGCGAGTTCGGCCCAGGCGACATCGGCGCGGTGGCCAAGCTCAAGGAGACCCGCGCGGGCGACTGGTTGGCCGACCGCGACGAGCCGATCGAGATGCCGCGCCTGAAGCTGCCGGCGCCGGTGATGGCGTTTGCGATCGAGCCCAAGAGCAGAGGTGATGAGGAGAAGGTGTTCGCCTCGCTGCACCGGCTTCAGGAGGAGGATCCGACGATCGACCTGCACCGCGACCCGCAGACGGGCGAGCAGATCGTGGCGGGCCTTTCGCAGGTCCACGTCGAAGTGATCGTCGACCGCCTGCGCGATCGCTTTGGGGTCGAGGTGAGCCTGCAGCCGCCGCGCGTGCCCTACCAGGAGACGATTCGCGGCACGGCCAAGGCGCATGGCAAGCACAAGAAGCAGTCGGGCGGGCGCGGGCAGTTCGGCGAGTGCCAGATCGAGATCGAGCCACTTGCCGGCGGATCTTCGATTGGCGGCGAGGAGTTCGAGTTCGAGGACAAGATCAAGGGCGGCGTGATACCGAACTCGTTCATCCCGGCCGTCGAGAAGGGCGTGCGCGATGCGATGCAGTCGGGCGTGCTGGCCGGCTATCCGGTGAAGGGCGTGCGGGTACGCCTCGTCGACGGCTCTCACCACTCGGTCGACTCCTCTGAGATCGCCTTCAGGCTGGCCGGCACGCAGGCGATGAAACAGGCGCTCGAGCTCGCCGAGCCGGTGCTGCTGGAGCCGATCATGCGCGTCACGCTGTCGGTGCCGGAGACGTACGTGGGTGACGTCATTGGCGACCTGAACAGCCGGCGCGGGCATCCGCTGGGGATGGAGCCGGTCGGGGCGATGACCGAGATCAAGGCGGAGGTGCCGATGGCAGAGGTACTCGCCTACGCGCCCGACCTGCGTTCGATTACGGGTGGACAGGGGGACTACACGCTGGAGTTCCTGCGCTACGAGGAGGTGCCGGGACAGCTCGCACAGAAGCTCGTCTCCCAGGCGGTGGAGGAGCGCACGGCGGCGCACGCGTAGCGACGATCCGGCCGGTGGCCTGATCAAAGGGCGTCGACTACCGCTACGCTGCTCAGCCTATGAGCACGCGATCGATCGTCACCTCGCAGCCCGACGTCGCCTGCGACGTTTGCGAACGGCGCCTGTTGCGCGGCGAGCAGCCCGACACGTTCCTGGCCGCAGGCGAGCCGCGCATCGTTTGCGAGCTGTGCGCGCCACGTGCCGCCCACCAGGGCTGGAAGCGCGGCTCGGCTCTGCACGAGGTCGGCCAGGCGCCGCTGCGCAACGGCCGCCGGCGCGCGCTGTTCGGGCGCCTGCGACAGGCGCGTCGCAGCGAGGAGGCGACGGAGGGGGCGGCCGGACCATTCGGTCGGGACGGCGACCCGTATGACTTCCTCGGCGGTGGCTCGGAGAGCGGGGCGCTGCCGGAGGGCGAGCACGCCGGTGCGGTGCCTGCCGAGAACGGCGGATACGGCGGCGGCGAGGTGCTCAAGCAGCGCCAATCGGCGCCCGTTCGCTACGACGGTCCGCTGCAGCGGGCGATCGACGTGTTCAACGCCGGCGAGTATCCGCGCCGCGTGGCCAGCTTGACACGCTCGCTTGGCGCGCCGGAGGTGACGGTCCGCGAGGGTGAGGCGGTGGCGAGCTCGGTCGTGATCGTGCTCGCGTGGGAGCTGTGCTGGTACACCTACGAGGTCGACCTCGACAACCTGCAAGGACTCCAGGCCCGGGCAATCGCGCAGGGCACTGAGCTCACCGAGCTGGGTGCCGAGGATCGCTTGGCCAACGCGCTTGCCGACGAGCGCGGCGCCCTCGCCCTGATCTAGCGCACCGACGCCCGTTCGCACGGCTGTGCAAGGGTTGATTATCGGAAATCTAGGAGTAAGATCGTTCGAGCATGATCTACTGCGTCGTACCCAAGCCACTGGCCGATGAGCTTTATCCGAAGTTCGTCGAGTACTACGAGAACGACGACAACGTAACCGTGATCGTCGACCGTCGCGAGTTCGATCGGCGCGCCCGTCGTGGGCGCTCCGTCGCGACGCCGGAGTCCAGCGAGCAGAAGCAGCGCCGCATCGTGCGCGACCGCAGGCGTGCCCGGGTCCCGGGCGACCTGCCGCCGCTCGCGCGGGCAACCGCCTAGTCGGACTGCATACTTCACGCCGATGAAGGTGGTGGTGCATGTCGACGGCGGCGCTCGCGGCAACCCCGGCCCGGCGGCCGCGGCATGCGTGATCTCGACCCCCGAGGGCGAGATACTCGGCGAGCACGCGCAGCTGCTGGGAGCCACGACGAACAACGTCGCCGAGTACCGCGCGCTGCTGCTCGGGCTCGACCAGGCGCGCGAGCTGGGCGCGGACGAGGTCGAGGTGATCGGCGACTCGGAGCTGATCGCCAAGCAGGTACTTGGCGAATACAAGGTCAAGAACGCTGCGCTGCAAGTCGCTTCACGGCCAAGCGCTTGCATCCTTGGGGCGCTTCAGGACCTGGTCGATCGGGACTGTCCCGCGCGCACATAACGCGGAGGCCGACGCGCTAGTCAACGCCGCGCTCGACCAAGCTCGCGACGCCGGCCGCCTTTAGTGCAGGGGCTTCGCTGATCGCGCGATCGCGAGCATCTGCTCGTTGGAGAGATCCTCGAGCAGCGTGTTCGTGATCCAGTAGAGCATCTTGCCCTGGCGCCAGGCGATCACGTGGATGTGGCTGCCGTCGGTGAACAGCATGTAGGTCTTGTGGCCGATTTTCCGCTGCTGGTTGGGGTGCGCGATCAGTGGGGGCTTCGGCCAGTCGGTGCCCTCGAAGTCGTAGTAGCCGCCGAGCGTGTTCTGTTTGAACACGACCACGTAGGCGTGGCGCAGTCGCTGACCCTTGTCGCGCAGGTCGTAGGCGCGCGTTGGCTGCTCTTCGGCCGCGGCGGTCTGCAGGCTCGGGTAGAGCACGTGCAGCGGCATGTTGATCGTCTGCTTGGCCAGTTCCTCATCGCCCGAGGTCGGAGTGGGGGCGAGCCCAAGCGAGGCCGACGAGGGCGCTGATGCGTGGTGGGCGTGCTTGTGGCCGTGCCCTTTTCGGCTCGAGTGGCGAGGGGTGCTCGGCTTCGGCTCGGTGACCTTTTCATCGCCGTTGAGGAAGTCTTCGAGCGTGGCGCGCTCGAGCTCCTTCGTGCTCGTCACGTAGGAGCCGCCCTTCAGGGCAAAGTTGGTGCTCATGGCCTGGAACTTGACCTGACGCAGCGGCTTGCCCTGAGAGAAGCCGATCAGCTTGGCCAGGTCGAGGACGCGTTCGGCCGATGAGCTGAAGCCGGCTGTGACGATCGCCTTGCCGACGACGTGGGCGACGTGCCTGACCTGTTTCAGCAGGTTTTCGGAGGAGACCTGCTCGCGCAGCGCACGTAGGAAGTCCTGCTGGCGCGCCACGCGCACGAAGTCCGAGTCGCCGTGGCGGTAGCGTACGTAGCTGAGCGCGTTGTTGTAACAGAGCTTTTGATAGCCCGGCTGCAGATTGATTTCCGAATACAGTTCGCCGCCTTCGCCGTTGATGTGCAGGTAGCGGTGGTCGACGTTGACGTACACGCAGCCCAGCGTGTCGACGATCTTGATGAAGCTGGCGAAGTTGACGTCGACGATGCCGTTGATCATGAGACCCGGGAAGACTTCCTTCTCGATCGTTTCGGCGGCGAGTTCCATCGAGCCTTTGACGCCGCCGAGCCTCGCGCCGTAGGTGTAGGCGGCGTTGATCTTTTCCTGCGGGTAGTACTCGCCTTTGGAGCTTTTGACGTTGACCAGCAGGTCGCGCGGGATCGACATCACCGAGGTCTGGCCCTGGCCTGGGTCGAAGCGGACGAGCAGCATCGTGTCGCTGTGCGGCGGGTCCGTGCGATCGAGTGCGTCTTTTGACTTGGAGCGCCGGTCGGAGCCGAGGATCAGGTAGGTCTGGGGGCCACCCGTGTACTTGATCAGGCCTTCTTTGACTTTGACCGTGTTGCCCGGTTTGAAGATTTCGCTGCCGACGCTTTCGACCTCGTTCAGCGCGATCGTCGCCGTCGCGCCGCCGGCCAGCCCGGCGATCAATATCGCCGCGACGAGGAAGCGCTTCCACATGCCCCAGGCCAGCGACGGGGCGCGTTCATCCATGGGATGTCTCCAGGCGGCAGCTCATAGCTGGATCAAGGCGTACGCCAACCCCCCGTCGACGCGCACGTTCGCCGTAGGGTAGCGAGCGATGCGGCGTGCCTGCGCCGCATCTGCAGGTACGCTCGCGGGAGTGCTGAGCGCCAGAAATCGCGAGCTCTTGGGCCTCGTGCCCTCGGCGCTGCTGGTGATCGCCGGCTTCACCGCGATCTTCATCCAGGCCGAAGACATCGCGCCCAGAGCCGAAACGAACCTGACCCTGAACCACGCCTCGACGGTCTCGCTGACCTACGGGGCGCTGTTCCTCGGGCTGTGCCTGGCCGCGCATCTCGTGATTCGCTTTGCGCTGCCGCACGCCGACCCCTATCTGTTCCCGCTCGCCGCCGTGCTGGCGAGCGTCGGCATCGTGATGGTCTACCGGATCGACCCCGTGCTGGCGCGCCAGCAGGCGCAGTGGATGGTCGTCGGGCTCGTCCTGTTCGCCGCCACGATCATCGCGCTGCGCGGGCGGGGCGTGAGCGTGCTCGAGCGCTACCGCTACACGATCGCTGCCCTTGGCATCGGTATGACGATCCTGCCGCGCCTTCCGGGGATCGGCGCGCAGGTCAACGGCGCATACCTGGACATCCGCATCGGCTCATCTCCTTCCAGCCCTCTGAGCTCGCCAAGATCGCGATCGTCGTGTTCCTTGCCAGCTATCTGCGTGACAACCGCCAGGTGCTCGTGACGGCCGGGCGGCGCGTGCTCGGCCTGACGATCCCGCCGATGAAGCAGTTCGGGCCGATGCTGATCGTCTGGGGCGCCGCGATGGGCACGCTGCTGTTGACGCGCGAGCTCGGCACGTCGCTGATGTTCTACGGCGCCTTTCTCGCTCTGCTGTATGTGGCCACCGGGCGCTTCTCCTTCCCCTTCCTCGGGCTCGTCCTATTCGCCTTCGGCGCATGGTTCGTCGCAGGTCACGTCAGCCACGTGCACTCGCGCGTGCTCGCCTGGGAACACCCATTCGACCCAGCGCTGTACAACAAGCCGGCCGGCGGCAGCTACCAGCTCGCGCAATCGCTGTTCGCGCAGGCCGACGGTGGCCTGCTCGGCACGGGCTTCGATCAGTCGCTGCTGCGCCTGCCTCATGGCGGCGGGCCGATCCTGCCGGTGCCCGAAAGCGACACGATCTACGCGGTGATCACCAACGAGCTCGGCCTGGCCGGCGCGGCAGCCCTGCTGCTCGTCTACCTGCTGTTCGTCGCCCGCGGCCTGAAGACGGCGGCGCTGGCGCGCGACTCCTTCTCCAAGCTGCTCGCGACCGGCCTGTCCTTCGTTGTGGCGATGCAGGTGTTCGTGATCGTCGGCGGCGTCACGCGGGTGATCCCCCTGACGGGCGTGACCCTGCCGTTCGTCGCCTACGGCGGCTCCTCGGTCGTAATGAACTTCGTGCTGCTCGCGCTGCTGCTGGTCGTCTCTGAGCGCGCCCGGCGCCCGTACGAGCCCCACAGGCGCGCCTGAGCGACGCGGGCGGGCGCTGTCAGTCGCAGGGGACGCGCGCGCACCGTCGAAAACGTCCGCCTGATGCGGACTTCGACGATTGCCTTGGCCAAGTCGCGCATGCTGATGCGCGAGCCGGCGCGGCTCGCCCAGCAGCGCTACCGCGGCATGGTCGTGCCACAGCCCGGGGCCGAGCGGATCTGCTCGCCCGCCGGGCTGCAGCGCCGCCCGTGGCTGGCACGCCTGCGCCGCGCGCTCGAGCGGGACCTGTTCGTGCTGCACTACCAGCCGATCGTCTCGCTCACCGACGGTTGCCTCTCCCACCACGAGGCGCTCGTGCGCTTGGCCGACGAGCCGGGCGGCGGCGTGATCGGTCCCGCCGGCTTCCTGCCGGCAGCCGAGCGCTACGGCTTGATCGGCGCGATCGATCAGATGGTGCTCGAGAAGGTAGTCACGCTGCTCGCCGACTCGCCGGGCAGCATCGCGATGAACCTCTCGGCACTGTCCGTCACCGACCCGGGGATGCTTGGGCAGATCGAGCGTGTGCTCGATCTGCACGGCGTCGACCCGCGCCGCCTGGTGATCGAGGTGACCGAGACGGCCTCGATCTCTGACATGCCCCGCGCAAGCGAGTTCTGCGCCGGCGTGCAGCGACTCGGCTGCGCCGTCGCGCTCGACGACTTCGGCGCCGGCTTCGGCTCCTTTCACTACCTCAAGCACCTGCCGTTCAGCTACCTGAAGATCGACGGCGACTTCATCCGCGGACTGCCCGGCTCTGTGCACGACCAGCTCGTCGTACGGGCACTGGTCGGGCTCGTCCGCGGCATGGGCCAGCAGACGATCGCCGAGTTTGTCGGCGATCGAGAGACACTCGAGCTGCTGCGGGAGTACGGCGTCGACTACGCGCAGGGGTTCGAGATCGGGCGTCCCGGCCCTGTGCTCGCCGCCTAGCGCGGTTGGGGAAACTGGGCGCGCATGGCGGCATCCCACAGACGGTCGGGCATCAGGCGGCGCATGGCGATCGTGACCTTCGCGGATGGCGTGATCGTGATCCGTGCGGGCGGACGGCGGCGCTTGAGTGCGCGCTCGATCACCTTGGCGACTCGATCGGGACCGCCGCCAAGCATCTTCATCGGGCCTTCGTAGGCGCCTTTGGTGACGGCGCCGACGGTCGTGTTGAACTTCGCGTAGGGGTCCTCGCCGCTCATCTGCACCTCGGCGATGCTTGCTGCCCCGGCCTCACCAAACTCGGTCGTGATCAGCCCGGGCTCGAGCAGGATCACGTCGATGCCGAAGCCGCGCAGCTCGAAGCGCAGCGCGTCGGAGATCGCCTCCAGCGCATGCTTGGTCGCGTGGTAGTGCCCGCCGCCGGGGAACGACAGGCGCCCGCCCATCGAGCCGATGTTGACGATCTTGCCCCAGCGCTGCGCGCGCATCTTCGGCAGCACGAGCTGCGTCAGGCGCACGAGACCGAACACGTTTGTCTCGAACTGCCGGCGCACGGCCTCGAGCGGCACCGTCTCGATCGCGCCGCTCTGGCTGTAGCCCGCGTTGTTGATCAGCACGCCGACAGCTCCCTCGGCGCGCTCGATCTCGGCCACGGCCGCCTGCATCGACTGCTCGTCGGTGACGTCGAGCGCGAGCGTGCGGCAGCCCGCTGCCTGTAGCTCGCTGAGTGTCTCTGGTCGGCGCGCGGTCGCATAGACCGTCCAGCCGGACCCGGCCAGGCGCAGCGCCGTAGCGCGGCCGATACCGGATGAGCAGCCCGTGATCAGCACGACCTTCGAGGGCGTGGACATCTGCGCAGCATATGCGCCCGTCCTCTAGGGTGGGCGCCGATGCGTGCCGTCACCTTCCAGGCGCCCGGGGAAGTTCGCGTCGAGGACGTCGCCGAGCCCGAGCTGCTCGAGCCGACCGACGCGATCGTCCGCATCGAGGCCAGCGGCGTGTGCGGCTCTGACCTGCACATCTACCACGGCCGCGTGAAGATCGAACCCGGCTTCACGATCGGGCACGAGTACGTCGGCACCGTCACGGCCGTCGGTGAGGAGGTGCGCGAGGTCGGCGTGGGCGATCGCGTGCTCGGCTGCTTTCAGACCGCCTGCGGGCACTGTTTCTTTTGTCGGCGCGGCCTCTTTCACAAGTGCGACTCCTCGCGCACGTTCGGGCACGGCGCGGCGCTCGGCTCGCTGCAGGGCACGCAGGCCGAGCAGGCGCTTGTGCCGAGCGCCGACCTCGTGCTGCGCAAGGTGCCGGAGGGCATGAGCGACGACGTCGCGCTGTTCGCCGGTGACGTGATGGGCACCGGCTACCACGCCGCCGCCGAAAGCGGCCTGGAGGCCGGCGACACGGCAGCCGTGCTCGGGCTCGGGCCGGTCGGGCTGTGCGCCGTGCAGGCCGCCTTTGCGATGGGCGCCGCGCACGTGGTCGCGGTCGACACGGTGCCCGAGCGCTTGGCGATGGCCGAGTCGTTCGGCGCCGAGCCGGTGCACCTGACCGAACAGGACCCGCGCGCCGCCGCACGCGCGGCGACCGAGGGCCGGGGCGTCGATGCCTGTATCGACGCCGTCGGCGACCCGCGCGCGCTCGAGCTCGCGATCCGCCTCACGCGCAAGTGCGGCACGGTGCAGGCGATCGGCGTCTACGCCGAGCGCTGCGAGGTGCACATGGGGCTGTTCTGGATCAAGGCCATGAACATGCGCTCGGGCCATGCCAACGTGATCGGGCACGTCGATCGCGTGCTCGAGCTGATGGCCGCCGGTCGCCTGGACCCCGGGCCGCTGGTCACGCACCACATGAGCCTCGAGCAGGCGCCCGAAGCGTACGCTCTGTATGACCGCCGCGAGGCGCTTAAGATCGTCCTGCAACCGTAGCCGCGCGCCACCGCGCACAACCGTAAAGTCGCGCGAACAAGGAGCCGCCATGACCGCCGCCGCCGACACAGCCACCGCCCTGCCCGACGCGCTCGGCGCCGCCGCGCGTGAGTTCCTCTCCCGCCGCCAGCAGCTGCTGATCGGCTCCGAGCGCCTCGACGCCGCGGACGGCGCGCACGTTCGTCACGCTCGACCCCGCGAGCGGCGTGAGATCGCGACCGTCGCGCAGGCGGGCGCCGAGGACGTCGAGCGCGCCGCGCGCGCCGCGCGCGAGGCGCTCGCAGTCGGGGCCGTGGGCGAGCATGCCCGCCACCGGGCGCGAGCAGTTGATGCACGCGCTGGCACAGGCGATCGAAGAGCACGACCAGGAGCTCGCCGAGCTCGAGTCGCTCGACAACGGCAAGCCCGTCGGCCTGGCCAAGTACGTCGACGTGCGCGGCGCCGCGGCGCACCTGCGCTACTTCGCCGGCTGGCCAACGAAGATCGAGGGCGGCGTGCTGCCGGTCACCGCGCCGAACATGCTCTGCTACACGCGCCGCGAACCGGTCGGCGTGTGCGGGCAGATCGTGCCGTGGAACTTCCCCCTGCTGATGGCCTCGTGGAAGCTTGGCCCGGCACTTGCCGCCGGCTGCACGAGCGTGCTGAAGCCCGCCGAGCAGACGCCGCTGACCGCGCTGCGCGTCGGCGAGCTGGCGCTCGAGGTCGGCTTCCCGCCGGGCGTGATCAACGTGATCACCGGCGACGGCTCGACCGGCGCCGCGCTCGTCGACAGCCCGGGCGTCGACAAGATCGCCTTCACCGGCTCGACCGCCGTGGGGCGCGAGATCGGAGCGAAGGCCGGGAAAGCGCTCAAGCGCGTGACGCTCGAGCTCGGCGGCAAGTCGCCCAACATCATCCTCCCCGACGCCGACATCGAAGCGGCGATCAAGGGCTCCTTCCAGGGCATCTACTTCAACTCCGGGCAGGCCTGCAACGCGGGCTCGCGCCTGTTCGTGCCCGCCGAGGCCTTCGACCAGGTGATGAGTGCGCTCGCGGAGGCGGCCAAGGCGGCCAAGCTCGGCCCGGGCCTCGACCCCGACACCCAGCTCGGCCCGCTCGTCTCGGCCGAGCAGCGCGACCGCGTGATGGGCTACATCGACTCCGGCAAGCAGGAGGGCGCCGAGCTGCTCGCCGGCGGCGAGACGACGCTCGCCGACAGCGGCGGCTACTTCGTCGAGCCGACGCTGTTCAGCACGACCTCCGACGAGCTGAAGATCGCGCGCGAGGAGATCTTCGGGCCGGTGCTCGTCGCCTCGCCGTACGACTCGCTCGAGGAGGTCGCCGCCCGCGCCAACGAGGGCGAGTACGGGCTCGCCGCGGGCGTCTGGACGCGCGACCTCTCGAGCGCGCACAAGCTGGCCGCGATGCTGCGCGCCGGCTCGGTCTACGTGAACACGTGGGGCAACGTCGAGCCGTCGGCGCCGTTCGGCGGCTTCAAGGCCTCGGGGATCGGGCGCGAGCACGGCCATGACGGCCTCGACGCCTACCTGGAGACGAAGACCGTCTGGACCGCCTTGTGAGTCGCGCGGCGTCGTGAACGTCGCCGCGCAGAGCGAACTACCGCCAGCCCGCACGCGCGCCACCCAGTGGGCGCCGCCGCTGGCGGGCGCATGCGCGCTGCTGCTGCTCGCGGCGACCGCCGAGATCGTGCTCGACGGCGCCGTCGGGCACTCGCCGCTGATCCCCAAGTCACCCGAGATCGCCGGCTGGCTGTCGGGCATCGGCGAGCGGCTCGGCTTCCGCGTCTTCCTGATCGCCGTGCTCGCCTTCTCGGCGGGCTACGCGGGGCTGATCGCAGCCGTGCGCGGCGATCTCCAAACGCTGGGCGATCGCGCTGATCGCGGCTTTGCACGCGATCGTGTTCATCGGTCCGATCCTGCTCTCGACCGACGTCTTCAGCTACATCGCCTATGCGCGGATGGGCGTCGAACACGGGCTGAACCCCTACACGCACGGGCCGATCGCGATCTCGCACGATCCCGTCTACCACTACGTCGGCCACGACTGGAAGAAGGTCGCCACCGCCTACGGCCCGATTTACACGCTGATCTCC
This sequence comes from uncultured Solirubrobacteraceae bacterium, assembly GCA_963704495.1. Lineage (GTDB taxonomy): Bacteria > Actinomycetota > Thermoleophilia > Solirubrobacterales > Solirubrobacteraceae > Palsa-744. The sequence continues at coordinate 1,741,126 of OY969911.1, forward strand.
TACCCGTTCGGCCTGCTCGGCGTGAACGGCGCGATCTGGGGGATGAAGTTGCTGGCGCTGCTCTCGAGCGCCGCCACGCTCGCGCTCACGTGGCGCTGCGCGCGCGTGCGTGCGATCGACCCGGTGAAGGCGGTCCTGATCGTCGGCGCCAACCCGCTGTACGTGATCTACGCGCTCGGCGGCGCGCACAACGACCTGCTGATGATGGCGCTGATGATGGTCGCCGTCGCGCTGACCTTCGCCGGGCGCGACGGCTGCGGCGGCGGCGACGGTCGTCGCCGGAGCGCTCGTCAAGGCAACCGTCGCCGCGCTGCTGCCGTTCATGATCCTCGCGCGGCGCAGCGTCGTCCAGGTTCTCGCCGCGCTGGCCACGCTCGCGCTGGGCGCGCTCGTCGCGTACGTCGTGTTCGGCGTCGACGGCGTCAACATCGTCGCTGCGCTCAACCGCGACGCAGCGTTCGTCTCGACCGACAGCTTCCCGACCGAGATCGCCCACCTGTTCGGCAAGCCCGGCGTGTTCCCGATCGATCACGACCTGCTCAAGGCGGCGCTCGTGCTGATCGTGCTGCACCTGCTGTGGCGCACGTGGCGCGGCTATGACTGGGTCGCCGCCTCGGGCTGGGCGCTGCTTGCGATCTCGGTCACGAGCACGTGGCTGCTGGCCTGGTACATCCTCTGGCCGCTGCCGCTGGCCGTGATCGCTCGCGACCGCCGCCTGCTCGCGGCCACGCTGGCGATCCAGGCGCTGTTCATCCTCCATCAGATGACGCCCCTGCTGGCGCCCGTCAAATGAGCACGATCGAACAGCGCCTGCAAGGGCTGCCCCCCTCGCTGCGCCCGCTCGAGCACGAGCGCAAGGGCAGCGGGCGCCTGCGGCGGGTCGAGACCGTCGTGCTCGTGCTGGTCGGCCTGCTGCTTGCGATCGCGATCGTCAACGACGTGGTGCTCGGCACGCACACCAACCACCGGCTCGTCGCCGACCTGCGCACATGGCGCGCCTACACGGGGCACGACTACAAGAACGTCTCGACCGAACAGGACATCGACCACCACACGACGACCGACGTGGTCTGCGGCAACACGGTCCCGGGCCCGCCGAAAGAGCGTGTGCAGATCTGCCTGCAGACTGACTGGTCCGGTCGTGCACGGCTACCGTGCCGCGCGCGGCGGCTGGTATTTGCCGGCCAAGGCCGAAGACCTGTACCGCTACCGCTACGCCTGCTTCGGCACGACCAAGGCGCAAAGGGCCTGCCCGTGATGAGTGCCGTGGCCGCCGAGGCGCCGGCGACGGGGGCCGCCGGCGAGCGACGACTGCCGGGGTGGTGGCCGCTGGCCGCGCTGATCGTGCTCGCCGCGGCGCTGCGCCTGGCCACGCTGACCGAGCAGGGCTTCTGGTACGACGAGGCGTTCACGCCGGTGCACGTGCTGCACGCGGGTCTCGGCGCGACGCTGAAATCGTTCGTGCACAGCGAGAACACGCCGCCGCTGTGGTACCTGCTGGCGTGGGCCGACGCGCGCGTGCTCGGCGACGGGGCACTCGCGCTGCGCTTGCCCTCGGCGCTCGCCGGGATCGCCACGGTGCCCGTCGTGTGGGCGATCGGCAGCGAGCTCGCCGGCCGCCGCGCGGCGCTGATCGGCGCCGCGCTCGTCGCCGTCAACCCGCTGTTCGTGTGGTACTCGCAGGAGGCTCGCGCCTACGGCCTGTTCGTGTTCTTCGCCGCGCTCGCGATGCTCTGCTTCGCGCGGCTGCTGCGTCAGCCGAGCGGCAGGCGAGCGGCGGCTTTCGCGTTGAGCGGCGTGCTGGCGCTGCTGTCGCATTACTTCGCCGTGTTCCTACTCGTGCCGATGGCGCTGTGGCTGCTGCGCGAGCGTGCCTTGCGCAAGGTGGCGCTGCCCGCGCTGGGTGCGCTCGCGCTCGCCGGCCTGGCGCTGCTGCCGCTGGTCTCCGCGCAGGGTGGGCATGGCACGCAGTGGATCGGACGCTGGGCGCTTTCCAGCCGACTGCAGGCGATTCCGCAGTACTACCTGACCGGATACTCCGGCGGGCCGCTCGGCCACGGCGCCGAGCTGCTTGTCGCGCTGCCGCTGCTCGTCGGCGCGCTGCTCGGCGGCCGGCGGCTGCTCGCGCCGCCGGTGCGAGGAAACTCATCGTCCCCGGGCGCCCCGCGCTCGCCATCGGCGTCCTTGCGCGAGGGGGCGTCGATCTGCCTCTCGATCGCGGGCTTCGCCGTGCTCGCGCCGATCTTGCTGGCCGCACTCGGAGCCGACTACCTTGCGCCGCGCAACCTCGTCGGCGCGATGATTCCGCTGAGCGTGCTGATCGCGATCCTGCTCGCCGCGATCGACGGGCTGCTCGGCTGGCTGCTCGCCGGGGTCGGGGCCGCGGCCTTCTTTGCCGTGACGATCGACGTCGATCTGAGCCCGCGGCTGCAGCGCGGCAACTGGCGCGAGGTTGCCAAGCTGCTGCGAGCGCCGGCGCGCGTCTTCGAGCCCGGTCGAGGCTCGGTGCGCGGCTCGGCCACCACCGTCACCACCGCGGGTCGCGTGCTCACGACGGTCGAGCTCGGGGCGGCTCCGCTGGAGTACTACCTGCACGGGATGCACCTGCACAACCTCTCCCGTCGGGACGCTGTGAAGGTGAGCGAGATCGACGAGACCGGCTACGCGCCGCTGCGCGCGGGCGCCGCAAACCCGCCTGCGCCAGGCTTCAGATTGATCGAGCGGCGAAACGTGGACGGCCTGATCGTGTATCGGTTCGTATCCTCGATCCCTCGCACCGTGTCTGAGGCCGATCTGCGCCGCCAAGTGATAACCAACGCCCACCCCGAGGTGCTCGTGCCGAGCGGCGCGAACGTCTCGCGGTTGACGGTGGAGGCTGGCTCGTTGCACCCGCAAATGTCGTCGTCCGACCAAAACATTTAAGTTCCCCACATGGCGTCATCAACCGTAGAGGTCCGCAACGAGGCCGAGATGGCGCTGAAGTTGGCCTGCGCGCACCTGCTCTCGCTCCAGGACGAGGCCGGCTGGTGGCAGGGCGAGCTGCAGACGAACGTGACGATGGACGCCGAGGACATGCTCCTGCGCGAGTTCCTCGGCGTGCGACGATGCGCAGGGGACCGAGCGCTCGGCTGCCTGGATCCGCTCCCAGCAGCGCGCCGACGGCACGTGGACCAACTTCTACGGCGGCCCGGGCGACCTCTCGACGACGATCGAGGCCTACTGGGCGCTGCGCCTGGCCGGCGATGAGCCCGAGGCCGAGCACATGCGGATCGCCGCCGAGTTCGTCCGCTGCGCAGGGCGGCCTGGCTCAGGCGCGCGTGTTCACCCACCTGTGGCTCGCGCTGTTCGGCCTGTGGTCCTGGGAGCGGTGCCGGCGCTGCCGCCCGAGGCGATCTTGCTGCCGTCGTGGTTTCCGCTGAACGTCTACGACTTCGCCTGCTGGGCGCGGCAGACGATCGTCGCGCTGTCGCTCGTCAAAGCTCACCGGCCGGCGCGTGCGCTGCCGTTCGACCTGCGACGAGCTGGACGTGCGCCGTGCGGAGGAGTCCGAGCCGCCGACCTCCCTGCGCGTGCGCTTGCTGGCATGCGCCGACCGCGCGCTGCGTGCTTACGAACGCCATCCGCTGCGTCCGCTGCGGCGGCTTGCGATGGTGCGGGCCGAGCGCTGGATCGTGCGCCGCCAGGAGGCCGACGGCTCGTGGGGCGGCATCCAGCCGCCCTGGGTGTACTCGCTGATCGCGCTGCACCTGAGCGGGTATCCGCTCGATCACCCCGTGATGCGGCGTGGCCTGGAGGGTCTCGAGCGCTTCATGGTCGAGGACCGCGACGACACTCGCGGCGTCGGTGCGCCGCCCGGCGCCAGTCGGCGCCTGGAAGCGTGCCAGTCGCCCGTGTGGGACACGGCGCTGTCGCTGATCGCGCTGAGCGACGCGGGCCTGCCGGGCGATCACCCGGCGCTCGCGCGGGCAGCCGATTGGCTGCTCGGCGAGGAGGTGCGGGTTCGCGGCGACTGGGCTGTCGCGCGTCCAAAGCTTGCACCCGGCGGCTGGGCGTTCGAGTTCGCCAACGTCAACTACCCCGACGTCGATGACACGGCCGAGGTCGTGCTTGCGCTGCGCCGTGTCAAGCGCACCCCCGAGCTGGATGCGGCCGTCGAGCGAGCCGCGGGCTGGCTGCAGGGGATGCAGAGCGCGAACGGCGGCTGGGGTGCGTTCGATGCCGAGAACACGCGCGCGCTCGTGCGCGAGCTGCCGTTTCTGGACTTCGGCGAGGTGATCGACGAGCCGAGCGCCGACGTCACCGCGCATTCGCTGGAGATGCTCGCCGCGCTCGGCATGCTCGACACGCCGGCCGCACGGCGCGGCGTTGCCTGGCTGGTCGGACAGCAGGAGCCCAGCGGCTCGTGGTTCGGGCGCTGGGGCGTCAACCACGTCTACGGCACCGGCGCCGCCGTTCCGGCGCTCGTCGCCGCCGGGGTCGAACCCTCCGCGCCGTGCATCGTGCGCGCCGTCGAGCTGGCTGGTGGCGCACCAGAACGAGGACGGCGGCTGGGGCGAGGACCCGCGCTCCTACGACGAGGTCGAGTGGATCGGGCGCGGTCCGAGCACGGCCTCGCAGACGGCTTGGGCGCTGCTGGCGCTGCACGCGGCCGCGACGCGGGCGAGCCTTGCGCCGAGGCGATCGAGCGTGGCGTCGGCTGGCTGGTCGCCACCCAGCGCGCCGACGGCGGCTGGGACGAGCCGCAGTACACGGGCACCGGCTTCCCCTCCGACTACTACATCAACTACCACCTGTACCGGCTCGCGTTTCCGATGATGGCGCTCGGACGCTGTCGCGTGTGACGCCGCCCGGCGGATGATGTTGCTGGCCGATGCCGCGCCGCCGGCTCTGAGCGCGCGGGAGGTGATGGCGCGTGCGGAGAGCGAGAACTTCCCCGTCGCCAGCCGCGTGCTCCCGGCCCGCGTGCGCGCTCACCTGCTGGCGGTGTACGGCTTCGCGCGGCTCGTCGACGAGCTCGGCGACAGCGCGCCGGGCGATCGTCTCGCCGCGCTCGACTGGCTGGAAGCAGAGCTCGACCGCGCCTATGCTCACAGCGCCGAGCACCCGCTGATGCAGCGCCTCAGCCAGACGATCGAGGCCTGCGCGCTGCCGCGAGAGCCGTTCGCAGCGCCTGATCGAGGCCAACCGCATCGATCAGCGCGTCTCGCGCTATGAGACCTGGGAGCAGCTGCGCGGCTACTGCGCGCTGTCGGCCGATCCCGTCGGCGAGATGGTGCTCGGTGTGTTCGGTGCCGCCACGCATGCGCGGGTCGCGCTGTCGGACTCGATCTGCACAGCACTGCAACTCGCCGAGCACTGCCAGGACGTCGCCGAGGATTACGCCGCCGGGCGCGTCTATCTGCCGCTCGAGGATCTCGAGCGCTTCGGCTGTGAGGTCGAGCAGATCGGCACCGGCATCCGAGACGGACGGACCGAGCAGCCGCTGCGCGCGGTGCTCGCCTTCGAGGTCGAGCGCGGCCGCGCGCTGCTCGATCGGGGAGCGCCGCTGATCGGCGAGCTGCACGGTCGGGAGCGTCTCGCCGTCGCCGCCTTCCTCGCCGGCGGGCGGGCGGCGCTCGACGCGATCGAGCGCGCCGGCTACGACGTGCTCGCGGGGCCCCCAAAAGCCTCCGGCGCCCGTCGGCTGCTCGCGCTGCTTGCGACGCTCTGCAAACGCCCGGCCGCCCGCGCGTCGCGCCACGCCCCGAGCTGCACGTGAGCGATCCAGTCGTGCGCTGCGCCGCGCTGAGGGTGCCCGGAGCGCCATCCTTGTGAGCGTGACGAGCACGATCGACACGAACGAGGCCTACGACCGCTGCGAGGCGATCACGCGGGAGCAGGCCGCGAACTTCTACTACGGCATCCGCCTGCTGCCGCGGGAGCGCCGGCGCGCGATGTGTGCCGCCTACGCTTTCGCTCGCCGGATCGACGACATCGGCGACGGCGAGCTGCCGCACGCGGAGAAGCTGAGCCTGCTCGAACAGTCCGCCGAGCAGCTGGCCGAGCTGGAACGAACCGGTGCCTCGCCCGGTGGGGACCCAGTGCTGGTCGCGCTGGCCGATGCGCACCGGCGCTTCTCGCTGCCGCCCGGCGCGCTGGGCGAGCTGATCGAGGGCGTGCGCATGGACGTCGAGGGGGTCAGCTATGAGAGCTTCGAGGAGCTCGTGGCCTACTGCCGCCGCGTCGCCGGTGCGATCGGGCGCGTCTGCCTGGCGATCTTCGGCAAGCGCAGGGGTGGCGGGCATGGCCCGGGCGCCGAGCTGGACCAGGCACAGATCGAACGCTGGCCGACGATCTCGGCGTCGCGCTGCAGCTCACGAACATCCTGCGCGACGTGCGCGAGGACGCCGAGAACGGCCGCATCTACCTGCCCGCCGAAGATCTCAGGCGTTTCGGCGTGGGGCAGGGCGACGGCGTGGAGCCGGACGGCGGCGGGGCGCAGGGCGCGATTGCGATCGCGCCTGCGGGCGGAGGCGAGGCGGGCGAGACTGGGGGAGCCATGGCACAGCGCGCGAGCCGACTGGCGGCGCAGGCCGCGGTGCAGGCGGAGCCGCTGAGCGAGCTGATGCGCTTCGAGGCCGAGCGTGCACAGCAGTGGTTCGACCGCGGGCTGGTGCTCGTGCCGCTGCTGGACCGCCGCAGCGGGGCGTGCGTGTCGGCGATGGCCGGCATCTACCGCCGCCTGCTGGAGCGGATCGAGGCCGATCCGGCCGCGCGCTCAGCTCGCGCACTTCGCTGCTCGACGGGCGAGAAGGCTGTCGTGGCGCTGCGCAGCTTCGCCGGGAGGGGCTCATGAGCGGCGTCGGCGGGCGCCGCGTCGTCGTGATCGGCGGCGGTCTGGCGGGCATCACGGCCGCGCTCGACTGCGCCGGTGCGGGCGCGCACGTGACGCTCGTCGAGGTCAGGCGGCGGCTCGGCGGCGCGGCCTATTCCTTCGAGCGCGACGGCATGCGGCTGGACAACGGCCAGCACGTGTTCCTGCGCTGCTGCACCGCCTACCGCGCGCTGCTCGCGCGGCTGGGCAGCGAGCGCCACGTTGCCGTCCAGGAGCGCCTGGAGATCCCCGTGCTGAGCCCGGGCAAGCCGGCCGTCGTGCTGCGCCGCGGACCGCTGCCGCCGCCGCTGCACCTTGCCGGCGCGCTCGCGCGCTATCCACACCTGAAGCCGGCGCAGCGCTTCAGTGCGGCGCTGGCCGCGCGCGCGCTCTCGGCGCTTGACCCGAGCGACCCGGCGCTCGATCGGCGGACGTTCGGCGAGTGGCTTGCGCGACCACGGCCAGGACGAGCAGGCGATCGCCGCGCTGTGGGATCTGATCGCGCTGCCGACGCTGAACCTCCCGCCGCCGAAGCCTCGCTTGCGCTCGGGGCGTTCGTCTTTCAGACGGGCCTGCTCGCGAGCGCCGACGCGGGCGACATCGGCTTTCACGTAGGCACGCTCGCCGAGATGATCGGCGAGCCCAGCCGAGCGCGCGCTGCGCGACGCCGGGGTCGAGGTTCGGCTCGGCTGGCGCGCGCAGCAGTGCGCCTCGTGGCCGGCGGCTTCGAGGTCGAGCGGGGCAGCGGCGCCGCGCGCGCCGAGCCGGAGGACGAGGAACCGGCTGAAGCCGGCGAGGCGGACGGCGCCGGCGACGGCCTGCGCGCCGACGCGGTGATCGTCGCGTTGCCGCACGCGCGCGCTGCGGCGACTGCTCGAGCCGCTGCTGCCGCAACACGCGCAGGCGATCCGCGGCCTCGGCAGCTCACCGATCGTGAACCTGCACGTCGTCTATGACCGCACCGTCTGCGAGCAGCCGTTCGCGGCGGGCGTCGGCACGCCCGGTGCAGTACCTGTTCGACCGCAGCGCCGCCGCCGGGGCGCCGCCGGGCTGCCAGTACCTGGCGGTGTCGCTGTCGGGCGCGGATCGGGAGATGCAGATGAGCGTGGATGCGCTGCGCGAGCAGTACCTGCCGGCGATGCGAGAGCTGCTGCCACGGGCGCGTGGCGCGAAGGTCGAGAGCTTCCTGGCCACGCGCGAGCACGCCGCGACGTTCCGCGCCGCACCGGGCACGGCGGCGCTGCGCCCGGGCGCGCGGACAGCGGCGTCCCGGGGCTCGTGCTGGCGGGAGCTGGACGGCCACCGGCTGGCCGGCGACGCTCGAGAGCGCCGTCCTGAGCGGGCACGCGGCGGCGCGCACCGTGCGCTCGGCGCTCGAGTGCGGGATGCGCGCCCGCATGACGTGGTCGGCGTCGGCGAGCGTGCTGGTCGCGGCGCCGCTGAGGCTCGAGGAGGCCCTGATCTGCTCGGCCGCGCGCGGCGCGCGCGTGCGCAAGACCGGGATGGGCCCGGAGAAGTCGCGCGCGGCGGCCGAGCGCGCTGCGCGAGGAGCCGGGCCAGGCGCTGATCGTGCTCGGCTTCTGCGGCGGCCTGGACGCGCAGTCGCGCCCTGGCGAAGTGATCGTCGCCGAGCGAGGTGCTGGCGAGCGCCGACGAAGGCCACGACCGGTGCGCGCGGACTGTCACGGCGTCGAGCGGCTCGCCGGCGCTCTGCTCGATGCCGGCCTGACGGTGCGCCGAGGGCCGATCGTGTGCGTCGCGCAAGATCGCCATCGGCGAGCGCCGCGCGCAGCTGCGCGCGGCGGGCGCGATCGCCGTCGACATGGAGTCGGTGTGGCTCGCCGCGGGCGCCGCGGGCGGCCGTTCGGGGTCGTGCGCGTGGTGCTCGACAGCCCCAGCCACGAGCTGTTTCGCGTGCAGGCGGTCGGTGGGCGCTGATGCGCGCCGCGCAGGCTCTGCGCCGCGCTGGCGGCCGCGCGCTTCACGAGCTGGGCCCGGAGGGCTAAGGTAGGCGCCGATGGCGGTCCGATCAGACAGAGCACGCGCATGGGCTGGTATCTGATGCGCCAGCGCCTGGCCAAACGCGAGAAGTTTCCGCTGATCGTCGAGCTCGAGCCGCTGTTCCAGTGCAACCTGGCCTGCTCGGGCTGCGGCAAGATCCAGCACCCCGAGCACGAGCTGCGCCGGCGGATGCCGGTCGAGCAGGCGATCGGCGCGATCGAGGAGAGCGGCGCGCCGATGGTCTCGATCGCCGGCGGCGAGCCGCTGATCCACCCGGAGATCCACGTGATCGCGGCCGAGCTGGTCAAGCGCAAGAAGTTCGTCTACCTGTGCACGAACGCGCTGCTGCTGGAGAAGAAGCTGGCGAACTTCAAGCCGAGCCCGTACTTCGCCTGGGCGGTGCACATGGACGGCCTGCAGCGAGCGCCACGACGCCTCGGTCGAGCGCGAGGGCGTGTTCGACAAGGCCGTCGCGGCGATCAAGGCGGCGAAGGCGGCCGGCTTCCGCGTGACGACGAACACGACCTTCTTCACGCACGACTCGCCGAAGACGGTGCGCGAGGTGCTCGACTTCCTCAACGACGACCTCGAAGTCGACGAGATGATGATCTCGCCCGCCTACGCCTATGAGAAAGCGCCCGACCAGGAGCACTTCCTCGGCGTGACAGCGAGACGCGCAAGCTGTTCAAGGAGGCCTTCGCTGACGGGCGGCGCAAGAAGTGGCGCCTGAACCACAGCCCGCTGTTCCTCGACTTCCTCGAGGGCAAAGCCGAATTCGACTGCACCGCCTGGGGGATCCCGAGCTACTCGCTGTTCGGCTGGCAGCGCCCGTGCTACCTGATGTCCGACGGCTACACGGAGACCTACAAAGAGCTGATCGAGACGACCGACTGGGAGCAAGTACGGTCGCGGCAAGGACCCGCGCTGCGAAAACTGCATGGCCCACTGCGGCTATGAGCCGACTGCGGTGCTGCAGACGACCAGCTCGCTGCGCCAGTCACTCCGCGCGCTCGCCGGCTGAGGCCCCTCCGAGCTCGCGCGGGCGATCCGCTTGCGCCGCGTCCTCGCTCGCATCCACATCCGCCGCGCCGGCCGCGTTCGCGCCCGCCTGATCCGCATGATCGGCCGCGTCCTGTGCGGCGGTCTCCACGCGCGCACGCTCGGACTCTGAGTCGGCGCGGATGTCGCGCCAGGTCAGCCCCTCGCGCAGCAGCGCGGGCACGCCGAGCGCGAGCGCCGTCAGCACCTCGACGGCCTGCAGGATGATCCCGTAGGCGAGGCCCGGCCCGCCGCCGACGCCGTAGGCGGCGAGCACGACCAGGCAGGCGGCCTGGAAGACGCCGACGTTCGAGGGCGTCGCGGGCAGGACCGCGCTGACGTTGACCGCCAGCAGGATCGCCGCCGCGGCATCGAGTCCTGCCTTGTGCGTTGAGGCCCAGCGCCAGCAGGACGGCGTAGCAGGAGAGCCACTGAAGCGCCCAGGCGAGCAGCTGGAAGGCGATCGCTGGGACGCCGTAGCGCGGGCGGGCGAACACGACCAGGCCGCGCCGCGCGAGGGCGAAGACCCCCGCGAGCGCTTGGGCGGCCTGTCGCTACGCGCGCGCGAGCGCGAGCGCTGGCCGAGCGCGAGCAGGCGTGGCCCAGCGAACGACGAGCGCGCAGATCAGCAGCGGGATCGCGATCGCCGTCGCGATTCCGGCTGGGTGCCCGCTGAGCAGCGGCACGCTCGTGAAGGTGATCGCGGCGAGGATCGCCAGCGCGAGCAGGTTGATCAGCGTCTGTGAGAAGACCGTGCCGGCGACGATCGGCAGCATGCGCGGCGGTCGGCGCCTTCCAGGCGGCGGGTCGAGCACGACCACGCGCGTCGGCTCGCCGACGCGCCCGGGCACGACGGCCGAGGCCATCACGCCGATCATCGTCGCGCGCGTGACGGCGATCCACGGGATCGTGCGTGTCGGGCAGCGCCGCGCGCAGCACCTCGTGCCAGGAGATCGAGCGAAGCAGCGAGCGAGCTGGCCATCAGCACGAACGCCAGCGCGATCCAGCCGGGGCTCGGCGGTGACCAGCGCGTGGCCGATTCGGTGCAGGCCCAGGCGCGAGAGCGCGAACGCGAGCAGCCCGGCGAGCAGGACGCCGCGACGATCACGCCCGCGCGCCGGTGTCTGATCCACCGGCGAGGGGACCGCGGCTTCTCGCTGGCGCCCATCGTGCGGGGTCTATCAGACGCCGTCACGCGAACGCCGACAGGAGAATCGCCGAGGCGAGCGAGCGCCCAGCCCCTAGAGGCCGCGCCGAGAACCCTCGGCGGGGGCGGCCACGTCGAGCTCGAGCTCCTCGGGGGCGGCGGGCGTGCTTGCGCTCGGCCGTTCGTCGAGCACGCCGTAGCCGCGCGCGGCGGGTGTCACGCGGGCGCTGAGGATGGCGATGTCGTCGCGCACGTGATCGTCGAGCTCGACCAGGCCGAGCAGCGACTCGATCGCCTCGCGCGCCGCCTCTGGTGCGCTGGTGCCGAGCCGCTCGATCATCTGCTCGGGCGTGACGGTCCGCTCGGGCGCGTGCGCCTCGAGCAGGCCATCGGTATAAAGCGCGAGCGAGTCGCCCGGCTCGAGCAGGGCCGAGACCTCGGTGATCTCGGCGTCGGCAAACACGCCGAGCAGCGCACCGCGCTCGCCGAGCTGCGTCGGTGGCGCCGTCGGCGCGGGTCGACAGCGCGGCGGGGTGGCCGGCGGAGGCGAGCGTCAGCGGCGACGCTCTGCGCCGGTGAAGCGCAGGTGGACGAGGATCGCCGTGGCAAAGCGGCCCGTCGAAGTCCTGGTCGAGCATCACGCGGTTGACCTGCGCAGAGCACGCGTTCCGGGACTGACGGCGTCGCGCGCGTAGGCGACGGTCGTGTGGCGCAGGAAACCGGTCAGTGCGGCCGCCTCGGCGCCCTTGCCGCAGACGTCGCCGACGACCAGCCAGCAGCTGCTGCTCGTCGCCGAAGGCGTCGTAGAAGTCGCCGCCGACTTCGCTGCCGGCGCCGAGCGGGCGGAAGTAGCTCGCCAGCTCGAGGCCCGGGATCGCGGGCAGCACGGAGGGCATCAGGCTGCGCCGGAGCGTATGCGCGACGTGCGTGCGCTCGGCGTACAGGCGCGCGTTGTCGAAGGCCAGCGCGGCGCGGTCCGGTGAGGTCCTCGAGCACGTCGAGCACACCGCGCTCGTAGCGGAGCGTCGTTGTCGATGTGCAGGAAGGAGATCGCGCCGTGCGTGCGACCGCGCGCGACCATCGGGAAGACGGCCGCCGAGCGATAGCCGGCGTCGCGCATGAACTGCTGGTGCTCGTCGCTCTGGGCGAGCTGGGCGAGCGCGGCCTGGTCGGTCAGGTCGGCGACGACGCAGCGGCCGGCCGCTGCGCAGCACCTCGGCGACGGGATGCGCGCCGGCGAGGTCGAGCGGGATCTGCCTCGCGTACGCGCTCGACTCCGCTGCGGCCAGAGCGGGATCGACGCCGGCGGCGACGGTGCGCTCGATCGAGCCGTCTTGATCGAGCAGGTCGATCACGCACAGCTCGGCCAGCTCGGGCACGGCGGCACGGGCGAGGTTGCGCAGCGCCTCGGCCGGGTCCAGCGAGCTGTCGAACGTGGCGGTCGCGTAGATCAGGAATTTCAGCCGCCGGCGGTGCTCGCGCATGCCGTTCAGCGCGAGGTGGATCACGCCCATGGTCAACAGCGCGAGCACGATCCCGACACAGGCGACGGCGCCGAACGTGGCTCGAGACGTCTTCGTAGACGAGCGGTAGCAGGAAGGCGACCAGCCCGGCGAGCGTGACGAGCATGAAGCGCCCGCGCGGCTGGAAGGCGGCGGCGTGGCCGATCGCGAAGAGGTAGATCAGCGCAAATGGGCTGCCGGCGCCCCGTTGGAGCCGGCGCACAGCACGGCGATCAGTACGACGCCCCAGAGGTCGGCGAGGAAGGCGAGCTCAGCCCGCCGCGTTTGCGCCGTGCCGGCGAGCACGAGCGCGGCGGCGACGAGGTAGGCGTTGACGCCGACGGCGGCGATCGCGGCGGGAGCGCGCACGTGGGGGAGCAGCAGGGCGGTTGCGCAGAGCGCCCCGCCGACGGCGTAGAGACCGGCGGCGGCGAGGATCGCGGCGCGCACTTCGCGGCCGCTGAGCGGGTCTTCCGCAACTCTCCTCTCCGGCGTGCTTTGGCTCACACCAGCGTCCTTCATCTCACTCCCCCATAGGACCGTCCGGGCGGCTTTCTCTCCGTACGGCGGTGCCCCTCTCGATGGATCACGCTCAATCCTAGGCGCCGCGAGCCCAATCCGCACGGGTGCACGCGCGGATGCGGACCGGCCGGTCTAGATCCCCGTCTCGGCGTCGTGCTCAGTCGGGAGCCGCGTGCGCGCTCACAAACGGCTCGAGACCGCTGCGAACCCAGTCGGGAAGCATGGTCTTGCTCCAGGTCTCGGTGCTCACGCAGACGTGTCGCAAGGTGCCCGAGACGAGCACCTGCTCACCGCGCACGACGTCGATCTCGGTGGTCAACGAGGTGCGCCCGAGCTCGGCGATCCGCGCGCGCAGCTCGAGCTCGTCGTCGAAGCGGGCGGGCGCGCGGAAGCTCAAGCCGGCGTCGGCGACGACGGCGTCGACGCCGCGCTGCACCATCTCCTGCCACGGCCCGACGGCGGCGCGCCACAGCTCGGTGAAGACGACGTCGAAATAGAGCAGGTAGTTGGCGTTGAAGACGATCCCCTGCGGGTCGCACTCGCCGTAGCGGACTCGCAGCTCGTGCACGAATGGCGCGGTCATCGGGGCAACGCCAGCGCGAGCGCCGCCGTTCGTTTCATCGCCTGATCGAGCAACGCAGTGGGGCGGTCATCTCTTCATAAATAAAAATCGGACTACCAGGAGACCTCGGCCAAGCGCTCGCCGACGATGATCCGACCGGCCGCCTCGATCAGCGCGAGGTGGGAGAAGGCCTGCGGGAAGTTGCCCAGGTGCCGGCCCGTGCTCGAGTCGAACTCCTCGGCGTAGAGTCCCAGCGGCGAGGCAACGCTGAGCAGCTTTTCCATCAGGTCGCGGGCACGTTGCTGCTCGCCGATGATCGACAGGCCCGAGACGAGCCAGAAGGAGCAGATCAGGAAGCTGCCCTCCTTGCCCGACATGCCGTCGTCGGTCTCCTCTGTGCGGTAGCGCAGCACGAAGCCGTCTTCTGTGAGCTGATCGGCGATCGCGAGCACGCTCGCGCGCATCCGCTCGTCGTGGCCCGGGAGGAAGCCGAACAGCGCGGCCAGCAGGTTCGAGGCATCGAGCGCGTCCGTCTCGTAATGCTGGCGCAGCACGCCGTCGGCGCGCACGCCGTGGGTGAGGATGTCCTGCTGGATCTCCCGCGCCGTCTCACGCCAGGCGATCTCTGCATCGCCGTCGCCGCGCATCGCCGCAATCTTCGAAGCGCGGTCGAGCGCCACCCAGCACATCAGCTTCGAGGAGACGTAGTGGCGCGCCGCGCCGCGCGCCTCCCAGATGCCCTGGTCGGGCTCGCGCCAGACTTCGCTCGCGCACTTGGCCTGCGCCTGCACGAGCGGCCACAGCCGCCGCGGCAGGCGCTGGCTGCGGTTGGTGTGCAAGAGGATCGCGTCGAGCGCCGCGCCAAACACGTCGTTCTGGCGCTGGTCGAAGGCGCCGTTGCCGATCCGCACGGGGCGCGCGCCGGCGTAGCCCGAGAGATCCTCGCGCGTTGACTCGCTCAGGTCGCGCTCGCCGTCGATCCCGTACATGATCTGCAGCGCCCCGTCCTCGTTGCACTGCAGGTCGGCGACGAACTGCATGAACTCCTCGGCCTCCCAGTCGAGGTTGAGGTAGTGCAGCGCCTTCAGCGTGAACGTCGAGTCGCGCAGCCACGTGTAGCGGTAGTCCCAGTTGCGCTCGCCGCCGGGCGTCTCCGGCAGCGAGGTCGTCAGCGCGGCGACTGTCGCGCCGGTCGGCATGTAGGTGAGCCCCTTGATCGTCAGCGCCGAGCGCTGCATCGGCTCGCGCCAGCGGTGGTCGGGAATCCGCGCGCGGGCCAGCCAGCTGCGCCAGAAATGCGCCGTCGTGGCGAGCCTTTCGTTGGCCTCGTCGATGCTCCCCGGCGCGCGCAGCTCCTGCTCCCAGGACAGCGCGCAGTAGATCTGCTCGCCTTTGGCCAGCGTGTGCCGGGCGCGCACGCGGTCGCCCTCGACGCCGACGGCCATGTCCGTGCGCAGGCCGATCGTCAGCTCGCCGCCGCCGGCCTGCGCGCTGTGCCCGTCCTCGTCGACACTCCAGCTCGCGGGCACGCGGCCGTAGTCGAACACCGGCGCACAGGTCAGCTCCATCTCGACCTCGCCGTCGAGGCACATCGCGACGCGCACGAGCAGGTGCTCGGCGTCTTCGTCGGTCGGCGGGCGCGTGTGCGGCGTCACGCGATCCTCGCCGCGCCGCGGGCCGAGCACGAGCGCGTCGCGCACGATCGCCCAGCCCGTCGGCGTCTTCCACGTCGTCAGCAGCATGTTCGTGCCCGGCTCGTAGCTGCGCGCCGAGGGCACGTTGACGCCGAACGGGGCGAAGCGGAAGTCGCCGGCCTGGCGGTCGAGCAGCGCGCCGAACACGCTCGGCGCGTCAAAGCGCGGTACGCACAGCCAGTCGACACTGCCGTCGGGCGCGATCAGCGCACCGGTGTGGCAGTCCGAGAGGAAGGCGTACTCGGCGATCGGGGGGAACGGGGAGGGCATCGCCGCGCTCTGCGGCTGCGCCGTTGCGTCGTGTGCCCCCATGGGCGCACTATATGTACGTCGCTCAGGCTCCGTTCGTACCCGGTGCGCCGGGCTCCGTGTGCCCGCGTGCCAGCCGGTATCGGCGGGTCTGCGGGTCGCGTTCGAGCAGCTCGGCGGCGACCAGCGTGCTGATATAGCGGTGCGTCGCGCTGGGGCTCATCTCGAGCCTGCGCGCGAGCTGCGCGACGCCCAGCTGCGTTCCGTCGAGCGGGAAGCAGGCGAGCACGAGCAGGCCCGAGAGCAGCGAGCGCGACAGGCGGCGCTCGTCCGCGTCGGCCAGCTTCAGCAGCTCATCCACGCTGGCCGAGAGCGGGGAGCCGGCGTCGGCATCGAGCCCGGAAAGCAGCGTCGAGGGGGCGCCGCTCGCGTCGGCCGCGCGCAGGACCATCGTAATCTGGCTGCGCGACAGTTCGAGCACGATCCTACCCTTGTGGCGCTCTTTGCCCTCGCCTCGATCTCCCGCGCTTGGGTCCATGTTGGCGATACGTTTCTGCGGGCGATCCGGATCACCTTGAAAATCCTGCGGAGCGATACTAATCCAATTCTCATGATTTACTCATCTAAAACATATGGGCGAATACATGCAGCCAAAGTTATGCTCTGCGACGTCGACGCGCGGCGGCTGGGCGTCGCGTGCATCTGCGATCCGGCAAGCAGAGCTCGGGTCAGGCGTGCTCGGGGTACTCTGTGCGCAGCCAGGCGAGCGTTTCCCGCAATCCCGTCGCGTAGTCCACGCGCGGCTCCCAGCCGAGCGTCTCGCGCGCTCGGCGGTTGCTGAAGTCCTGATCGCGGCCCAGCACCTGCACGGCCTGTCGCGAGAGCAGCGGCGGGGGCGCTGAAGCCGGTCGTGCGGCGCAGCAGCCGGTAGCCCTGCTCGAGCGAGAAGCCGACGCCGCTGGCGATCGGGTAGGGCAGGCTCAAGCGGACCTGTGGCGCAGCCGAGGCCCTCGGCGAGGTCGTCGGTGAACTGCCGCCAGGTGACGTCGAGCCCGTCGGTGACGTTGAACGCCTGACCAGGCGCGGCCTCGTGGCCGAGGGCGAGCACGGCAGCGTCGATCAGGTTCTCGACGTAGCAAAGCCCCGCGACCGCGCGGCCGCCGTCGACGAGCAGCATGTGGCCGCGCGCGGATCGCGCGCGCGATCTCGCCGACGACCTCGCGCGAGCCCGGCCCGTAGACGGTCGCCGGGCGCAGGATCACGGCGTCGAGCGAGCGCTCGGCTCCGACGCGACGGACCTCGGCCTCGGCGCGCAGCTTGGTCTGCGCGTACCAGTTGCGAAGCCGCGTCGCCGTATGCGTCTCCTCGACGGCGGCGCCGCCCGGGTGGCCGTAGACGTCGGTCGTGCTGAAGTGGACGAAGCGCTCGCACCGAGGCGCCGGCGGAGGCCTCGAGCAGGTTGCGCGTGCCCTGCACGTTGGTCTGCGCTGATCTCCTGCGTCGTCGCCCAGTCCGATACGAGCGCGCCGCAGTGCAGCACGTAGCTGCAGCCCTCGACGGCGCGAGCGAGCGAGGGCTCGCTCGTGAGGTCGCCGACGGCGATCTCGACGCCGAGGCGCTCGAGCAGCGAGGTGTCGCTGCTCGTGCGCACGAGGCAGCGCACCTGATGACCCGTCGGTCACGAGCCGCCGCGCCAGGCGCCCGCCGATGAAGCCGCTCGCGCCGGTGACGAGGCACACGTCCTCGCGCGTGATGTCGACCGGGGTGCCGCGAGACGCGTCGAGTCGCTTGCGGCCGCTGCGGCTTCGGCGACTTCTTCTGCGGCGTGGCGCGGCGGCGCAGCGTGGACAGTGGCGATGTCGCGCACGACGCCCCAGTTCTTGCTGCCCGAGCCTTCGACAGTCGGCGAGCACGGCATCGAGCGCCTGCGAGGAAGCTCCCGGCCTCGCGCCTCGGAGAGCGTCAGCGGCGGCAGCAGCTTGATCACGTCGTTCTTGCCGGCGGCCATCGTGATCACGCCGTGGTCGCGGTGCAGCGGGATCACGATCAGCTGCGGGAACAGGCCCTCGCTGGCCATGTGGATCAGCCGCCAGTTCACGCGCGCGGCACGCGTGCTCGGCGCGCCCAGCTCGATCCCGATCATCAGCCCGCTGGCCGCGGACCTCGCTCGATCATCTCGTGGCGCTGCTTGCAGCTCGGCGAGCCCGTCGCGCAAGCAGCGCGCCCAACGCGCGCGGCGTGCTCGACCAGGCCGTCGCGCTCGATGATCCGCAGCGTCGCGAGGCCGGCGGCCATCGACAGGCGGTTGCGGCCGTAGGTCGACTGGTGCACGTAGCAGCGCTCGAGCGTGCCGACTGCGCGCTGGAAGATCTCGCGCGTCGTGACCATCGCGGCGACCGGCATGTAGCCGCCGCTGAGCGCCTTGCCGACGAGCACGAAGTCCGGCTCGAGCCCCCAGTGCTCGAGCGCGAACCAGCGTGCCGGTGCGTCCGAGCCCGGTCTGGATCTCGTCGAGCGACGAACAGCGTGCCGTAGCGGCGGCAGAGCTCCTGCGCGGCCTGCAGGTAGCCGCTCGGGCGGCAGCGTCACCATCGCGGCCCTGGATCGGCTCGACGATGAACGCGGCGACGTCCTTGCTGCGCAGCTCGCGCCTCGAGCCGCGTCGAGGTCGCCGAACGGCACCCGCGCGCAGCCGGGCAGCAGCGGCCCGAAGCCCTCCTTGAAGAACTCGTCGCCGACGAGCGAGAGCGGGCCGAGCGTGACGCCGTGAAAGCTCGAGTCGCAGGAGAGCAGGCGCGGGCGGCCGGTCGCGGCGCGCGCGAACTTCATCGCTGAGTCGACCGCCTCGGCGCCGGTGCTCGCGAAGAACACCGCGTCGAGTCCGCCCGGCAGGCGCCGCGCGAGCGCCTCGGCGAGCATCCCGGCGAGCGGCGAGTAGTGGATCTGCACGCCGTCGGCGAGGTCGGCGGCGAGCGTCGCCTGCAGCACCTCGCGCACGTCCGGGTGGTTGTGCCCGAGGCTCGCGAAGCCCTCGCCGGTGTGAAAGTCCAGGTAGGCGCGGCCGTCGGCGTCGTAGAGGTAGGAGCCCTTGCGCCGAGGCGTACTCCTTGTCGAAGCCGAGGATCGCGCAGCACGTCGACGAGCGACGGGTCGAGGTGGCGGGCGGCGAGCGTCGAGCGTCTCGTCGACCCGCGCCTTGGCGTCGGCCGTTATGCCGAGTGCGTCGGTCGGGGCTGCTGGTTCGGGGCTGGCGCTCATCGGGCGTGGGGTCTCGGCAGTCCCGACGCTCGGGCGTTCGGGTCTCAGCGCGTAGTTTGACGGGCCGCGACGCTCCCCGACACCGACGCGACCGTTTGACGGGTGCAGTCGCACGCGGAGGATGCCCGTCAAGTCTCGGTTGCGCAGCGAGATCGGTGCCGAACGACCAGTCACTGGTGACGGCGACCAGGTTCCAGAAATCAGTAGATTTCTGGTCATTCAAATCTATGAAAAGGAGATGCGTATGTCGAGATATAGACCGCGCCTCGGTACCGTGCTTGCCGGGCTGGCGCTTTTCGTTGCCCTGGGCGGGACGGCGGCGGCGGCCAAGCACTACCTCATAACCAGTACGAGTGAGATCAAGCCCGGCGTTCTCAAGGCGCTCAAAGGTAGGGCTGGACGAACAGGCGGTCAGGGACTGCAGGGATCGCAGGGAGTCCCAGGGCCGCAAGGGCCTGCGGGGCCAAGCGCTCTCAGCGCGCTCGTCACGGTTCTGGGGCCTAATGTCGAAGTGCCGTCGGGCGAAGTGGGTGGTGCAGAAGCGGTGTGTCCCGCCGGGTACCGCGCGATCGGTGGTGGAGGCTCTGGCAGTATCTCGGGCATCGACGTCAGCGAGATGGAATCCACACATACAAGCTGGTTCGTCATCACTGCCAATGAAACTGGGATCGCGCTCACGATCCATGCTCAGGTTCAATGCGCTGGGGCCGGTCAAGCGGTGGCTGCGCGCGCGCCACATATCACGCATGCGCTGTTCAATCGGAGCATCGAAGAAGTGAGAAGTGAGATGCACAGCGCCAAATAGGCGCCGACGTGTCGACAGGCAGCTCGCCGCAGCGAGCTGCCTGTCGGTTCCTCTGTAGACCAACTGCGTGAGCGCGGGGCCTAGCTCGCGCGCACCGACGCCGATGGATCGAGTGATAGCGTTCGCGCGGTCATGCGAGGGGGCTATATGACTCGCTCAACTAGCCGGTGCGCACAGGCGGCGCACAGGTTGCTCGCGGCGTGCGCTTTCTGCCTGCTGCTGGCGCTCGCGGCGCTCGCGCCGTCTGCATCGGCCGGGACGATCGCGGTCACGAATCTCAACGACAGTGGCGCAGGCTCGCTGCGGCAGGCGATCAAAGACGCTGCAGCGAACGAAACTATCACCGTGCCCGCGGGTCAGATCACGCTCACGTCGGGACCGCTCGCGATCGCAAGCAGCTTGATGATCGCCGGAGCCGGCTCGGGGGCGACGTCGATCAGCGGCAACGACGCTTCGCGCGTGCTGACGATCACGGCGACCTCGACCGTCGCGCTCTCCGGACTGTCGATCACCCATGGCAGCGACACGAGCGGCGCCGGCATCAACGCCACCGGTGGCACACTGACGCTGCAGGACGTGACTGTCTCGGAAAACCACGCCGGCGGCGGGGGCGTCGCGGGCTTCGGCGGCGGCATCGAGTTCACCGGCTCCGGGAAACTCAGCCTGACCGAAAGCACCGTGAGCGGGAACACCGCCGGGGGCGGGCTCGAAGGATCGGGCTTCGGC
Source organism: uncultured Solirubrobacteraceae bacterium (assembly GCA_963704495.1). Lineage (GTDB taxonomy): Bacteria > Actinomycetota > Thermoleophilia > Solirubrobacterales > Solirubrobacteraceae > Palsa-744. Next base: position 1,761,483 of record OY969911.1, read on the forward strand.
GGGGCGATCGAGTACGAACCGGGTGCGGATGGCCAGTCGTTCGCACTCTCGCTCACGCGCACCCGAGTGATTGGCAATGACGCAGGCGGCGGGGGAGCAGAAGCATCCGGCTTCGGCGGCGCCATCGAGGCGAGCACTGGCTTCAAAAACGGAACGATCTCGCTCTCGCTCGTGGAAAGCGCAGTGTCGAACAACGTGGCGGGCGGCGACGGAGACGAAGCCTCAGGCTTCGGCGGCGGGGTCGACTTCGGCAGTGGGGGCGACAAAAACGCCTTGACGCTGTCGATCGACCGCAGCGGGGTCACGGGCAACAAGGCCGGCGGCGGCGGTGAGGAAAGCAGTGGCTTCGGCGGTGGCGTCAACTTCGCCTCGGGGGGAGCCGAAGTGACGCAGACGCTCACCGTGTCGAACAGCACGATCTCGGCCAACAGCGCCGGAGGGGGAGGGACCGAAGCAGACGGCTTCGGCGGCGGCATCTCCTTCGGCTCGGGCACGGCCTCGCTCTCTTACGTGACGGTCGCCGCCAACAGCGCGGGCGGCGCCGGCGGGAGCTCGTTCGGCGCCGGCTTGGACATGGGCTCGGTTGGCACGGGCGGCATCGGGAGCTCGATCGTGGCCGCGAACGTGGGCGGCAACTGTAGTTCGGCGGTAACGTCGCTCGGCCACAACATCGACGACGGCGCTTCGTGCGGGTTCAAAGGGACCGGCGACAAATCGAGCGTCGACGCGCGGCTTGGTCCTGTCGGGGGGCACGGCGGGGTCTCCTCCACGCAGATGCCGCTTTCGGGCAGTCCGGCGATCGACGGAGCCGACCCCGCGACCTGCCCGAGCAGCGATCAGCGCGGCGTGGCACGCCCGCAGGGGGGCGGTTGTGACATCGGAGCCGTCGAGCCGGCACCGCCGGCCGTCACTACGGGCTCGGCCACAAGCGTGGGTTCAAGCTCGGCCGTGGTCAGCGGCAGCGTCAACCCGAACTTCAGCGCGACGAGCTACCACGTCGACTGGGGAACGACGACGGCGTACGGGAATTTCACGGCCGAGGCCGCCGCAGGCGAAGGCGGCACGCCGCAGTCGGTGTCGGCGACACTCGACAAACTCAAACCGCAGACCGTCTACCACTTCCGCATGGTCGTGAGCAACGCCGCCGGCACGGTGGTCGGCGCAGATCGGACATTTGCGACCAGCCAGGCACCGCCGACGATAATCCGCAAAGTCAAACGCGCCAACCCGCTGCGGGTACCGGCGCTCAGCGGAGCGAGGCTCACGAACAAGCGCTTTCGCGTCGGCAGGAGCAGTACGGCCACGTTCGCGCGTCTGCGCAGGCCGCCCGTAGGCACGAGCTTCCGCTTCAGGCTGGTCGCTGCGGCGACGGTCAAGGTCACGATCACGCACTCGGCCGGAGGGCTGCGTCGTGGGCGTCGCTGTGTGGCCCCTGGCGCGAAGCTGAGGCGAGCCCACGCCAAGCACTGCACGCGGACCATCGTCGTCGGTGTGCTCACCCGCGCGAACATGCGCGCGGGCGTGGACAAAATCGCCTTCAGCGGCCGCATCGGTCGCCGCGCGCTGAGTCCGGGGGTCTATCGGGCAGTGCTCAGGGCGAGCAACGCAGCCGGGCGCTCGGCGCCGGTTGCGCTGGCGTTCGTCGTCGTGCGGTGAGGATCGCCTTCGCCCACTAAGGGCCAACGGTCGCCCGCGTAGGCGAGCACCACGCCCCCAGCCGCGGGTGTGTCGAGTGCCTTGGTGCGTCAAGCCGGCGAGCCCATTGCGCGCGGGGTCCAGGGCGGCGAGCAGTCGGGCGGGCGAGCAGTCCGTCCGTCCCATGCCGCAGCATGCCGGGCCGTTTGACGCGCAACACCTCGACATCGCTGCGCGCCTGGCAACGCCATGCCCTCGACCGCTTGGCCGAGTGGCAAGGCGGTCCGTTCTTGATCTCGGCGGCGCCGGGCGCGGGCAAGACACGCCCGGCACTCGAGCTCGCCGCCGGCCTGCTCGCGAGGCAGGTCTGCAAGCGCGTTGTCGTGCTCTGCCCGACGACGCCGCTGACGCGCCAGTGGGCCGCCGCTGCGGCGGCGCTTGGCGTGCAGTTGCAGCCGGACGCGGAGAGCGCCGACCCGCCACGCGACTTCCACGGCGTTGCGGTCACCTACGCACGGGTGGCAAGCGACCCCGCGGCGTGGGCCGCGAAGGTCCGCCATGACACGCTTGTCGTCGTAGACGAGGCGCACCACCTCGGCGAAGACCTCGCGTGGGGTGTCGGCTTTCGCCAAGCGTTCGCCACGGCCGAGCGCTGGCTGCTGCTCTCGGGCACGCCGTTTCGCTCGGATGCCACGCCGATCCCGGGCGTGCGCTACGACCGCGACGGGGTCGTCGTGCCGGACGTGTCCTACAACTATGCGCAGGCCGTCGCCGAGGGAATCTGTCGTCCTGTTGCGTTCGTCACGTTCGACGGCAGCCTCTCCTGGCGCAGCGGCGACGACGTGATCGAGTCGTCTTTTGAGACGGTCCTCACCGGTCGCGAGGCGAGCCGCCGCTACCGCACGGCCATCTCGACCGACCTGCCCGACGGGCTGCCGCGGATCCTCAAGGAGGCTGACGCCAAGCTACGCGCACTGCGCGCCGGCGGCCATCGCGATGCGGGTGCCCTCGCGATCGCCGCGGACGCTTCGCACGCGCGCCAGATCGCAAAGCTTTTGAGCGAGGCGACCGGCCGCACGCCGGTCGTCGTGCTTCACACCGAGGCGCGCGCCGCGCACAAGCTCGCCGACTTTCGCAGCTCGCGCGAGCCGTGGATCGTCGCCGTCAACATGGTCTCCGAGGGCGTGGACATCCCACGCCTGCGCGTCGGCGTCTACGCGAGCGCCGCGAAGACGCCGCTGATCTTTCGCCAGATTGTCGGGCGCTTCGTGCGCACGATCCCGGGGAGGGCAGCCGAGCCGAGCTGGCTCTACCTGCCGGCCGACCAGACCCTGCGTGGCCATGCAGCCGACGTGGAAAGCGAGCTGCGCCACGTCCTGCGACGCGAGGAGCTCGGCGAGGGGCTTGACGAGCTCGCCGAGCGGCGCGCGAGCGAGCCGTCACCGAGCCCCGATTTCGTGCCGCTGAGCGCCGAGTTTGCTGCGCAGATGACGCTGTTCGGCGCCCCCCAGGCCGCTCGTGGGTCCGCTCCAGAGCCCGCCACTGCGAGCCTTGCCGACTCGAGGCTCTCCGTGCCCGCGCCGCAGCCGGCTCCGCTCGCGGCCTTTGAGCAGCGCGCCGAGCTACGGCGAGAGCGCAGTCGTCTCGTCGGAGAGCTCGCCCGCCGCGAAAGACGCAGCCATCGCGAGATCAACGCGTGGCTGAACCGGGTCGTCGGCATCGAGCGCGTGAATGATGCGACGATCAAGCAGCTCGAGCGCTCCGTGGGCGCCCTCGTGAAGGAGCTCAGCCGAGGCGGGCCTGCTCGCGCTCGGGCACACTAGCCCGGCCGCGCCGGCTGTGAGCAGTGACGTTCAGACTCGCCTTACGGTTCGATCCAGCCGAGGGCCTCGTCGCTCATCGTCCGTCGCTCAGAGCTCCGCGCGCTCGAACAGTTCGCTGGCCGTCATCCTCAACCCAGCCGCGATCTTGGCGATCGTGTCGACGGTCAGATTGAACTCGCCGCGCTCGATTGCGCCGTAGTAGGAGCGGTCCAGATCGGCGTGCGTGGCGAATGCTTCCTGACTGTGCCCGGCGTCCTTACGGGCGGCTCGGATGGCTTGGCCGAGCGCTTGGTTGGCTGGCGACTTCTTACCGGGCATGGGTGCGAGCTTGTTCCATTGACGCGGAAGATTCCACGGGATACGATTCCACGGGACATGACCAGTGCCCCAGAGGCCGGCCGGTGCAGAGCGCAGAGTATCTAGTGGTCGTCCAGCTCCTCGATCGCGCTCGCGGTCGCGACCGCGAGACGCTGCACCGGGCGCTTGGCCATCGCGAGCGCAAGGAGATCGACGCAGCGCTCGCGAGCTTGGAGAGGGCGGGCGTCCTGACGGTTTCCGGGCGGACCGTCAGGGCGTCCCCTGCGCTCGCTCGCCTCGAGCAATTGAACCTGATCGCGGTGTGATGCCGACGTCCTCAGACGAGCTGACGTCTGCCGAGCAGGAGGCTTGGAGGGAAGTGCAGGAGGCCGAACGCGCGCTCGAACTGGCGCAGCTTCGCCTGTGGACGGTGAGCGACCAGCAGCGGCGACCGGAGCGGGGGCATCTGCGCGTGATCGACGGCGGTGCACCCTGCGACGCACACCGCTGACGCTGTATCTATCCGGTGGGGTCTTGTCCCGTGGTATCAACAGCGCCAATCGGACAGGCTGCCGATCGTGTCTTCCGAGACCGCCACTGCCGTTGCCGACGCGATTCGAGTCGCGCGCACCGCCAAGGGCTTCACGCAGGAATCCTTCGCCGCGCACGTCGGCCTCGACCGCAGCTACTACGGCGCGATCGAGCGCGGCGAGCACAACATCACGCTCGACACGCTGACGGCGATCGCGGAGGGGCTTGGCACGCCTGCGTGGAAGCTGCTCAGGCGGGCGCATATCTGAGGTGGCTATGACAGCGGGGTCGGCAGGCACCCTCGGCTCGACGCCGAATCCTCTGTGAGATGGCACGCGTCGCCTCGATCCCGTCGCTCGGGCCTTGCTGCAGCGCCGGCTGCCCGGCGCTCGGCGAGATCGAGCGCCTGGAGTACCTCTTGGCCGACCCGGCGGACGCCAACAACATCTCCGGACACGAGCAGAGGGAGTTCATCGCAGCGTTCCTCGCGGCCAGCGCGAAGGCCGCCCACCTGTATGAGCAAGACCCCCTGCTGGGGGGAGCCGACGACCTGACCCGCGGCGGCGCTCTGCTTGGCTGCCTGTTTGACCTGTGCACGAATCTCGAGTACGTGGTTCGCACCAACTGGCCTGACAGACTGGCTTGCCTGCGCCGGTGCTGAGCACCCGGAGACGTCGGCCAAGCTAGACGTGGAGCGCACGGAGGAGCCACTCGAGCCAGTCTCCGACGACCCGTCTCTGCCGGAGGTGCAGGATGCGCTGGAGGCGTCCCTGTCGGCCTTGGGCTCTCGCCCCGCGGCCCGCGGCGCCGGTTTTCAGCCGCGCTACTACTTCAGCTTCCTCCGAGCCTGCCCGCGCTGCTCCTATCACTGGGGACACATTCCACCGGTCCCCGGGAAGCCCGCCACCGGCAACTTCTCCCCCCACATCAAGGTCGTCGGACACAAGCCGACCTCCGGCCCGCTCGGTGACATCACCAGCGGCCTGATGGCGCTACTCCTGCAGGTCGTGCTGCGCGTCAACGGCGGCTCGTCCTTCGACGCCAAGCACGTCACGAAGCAGAACCACCCGATCGACCTCGTGATGCTTTCGCCGCAGCACTTCGTCGCGGCGGAGACTAAGGCCAGCCCGCTGGTGACCTACCCGATAGCCGCACATGGGTCAGCTCTGGCCGCCGACCACGGCGACAGGAACGCGATCCCGTCCGACGCCGCGCTCTCCCTCTATGTTCCACACCGCGACTGGGAGATCGATCTCGGCCCGGCGGGCGACCTGCCGTGGCCGTTCGACGCGATGCGCCGGCGGCTGGAGGAAGACTCCGCAATCGCCGTCCGGCTGGTTTCGTCGTGGTATCAGCTGTTTCTCGCATACCAAGTGCCGAAGCGACTGAGACGAACCAAGGTCCAACGCCTGTCCTACTTGACCAACGGCTGGGGCGACAACACCGACTCCAACAAGACCAAGGCCGGACTCGGTCGCAGCGATGACATGAAGAAGGGCACCTACCAGATGCTCCACTTCGGGACGCTGCTGAAGGATCGCTGCATCAAGCATGCAGTGCTGGTGGCGCTGCTGGCCAACATGGATCCGGTGAACATGTACGCCGAGTACCTGCAGCCCCTCCAAGACGCCCTTTGGACAGTCGCCGAAGGCATCGAGGACGGTGACACGATCTCCTTTCCAGCCGACCGCGTGCATCGTCTGTATGACGGGATCATCACGTTCAATCGCGTGCACCCAGACGACGGACCGCTCGCTGAGCCGCTGAGCCTGTCGAAGTTCTGGGCCGAGATCCAAGCGTCGGAGGCCCTCGCTAGTGTGGCGGAATGGGCCTCCAGCTCGCCGTAGTCCTACGCGCAAACGTCGTCCTCGACAGCGACGTCGAACTCGCCGCCCGCGAGCTCGCGACGCTCGGCGGAAGCCGTCCACTCCCATTGCAAGAGCTGGCACCCGCAATTGCGGATTGCCTCGGCAGCTCTGCCGACTGCGAGCCGGCAGAGCTGCTTGGGCGCGCGCTGTCGGAGCGTCCGGGCGCGGTGCGCGGCTTCCGCCTCGACGACGTCTCGCCTGACGCATTCCAGCGCGTCGTCAAGCGTTCGGCCTACAGCCAGGAGGTCTTTGCGTCGCCGGGTGATCACCGAGTCGTCCCGGCCCTGACAAGCCGATTGGCCGACGGCTACTTGGCGATCGCGCTGCCGGCCTTGCTTGAGACCCTGGACGGGATGATCCCCTGGATGCATCGCCAGTCCGATCGTCCCGTCGCCATCGACAGGATCGTTGGGTACCTGCTCGGGCAGGGCCTCGGGCCGGGACTTTCCACGTCTCAGATCGATCGCGCGCTCACGCGACGTGGAACTCTGCACCTCGCGCACGACCTGCACGTCTATAAGGCAAAGTTCTTCCCTCGCTTCGTCGGCGCGCTGCTAAACATCTTCGGCCCCGAGGAGGGAGGCGTGATGGTCGAGCCGTTCGCCGGCTCGGGAACCGCCCTGTTCGAAGCGTCGATTCGCGGCATGACCTCGATCGGCTTTGACATCGATCCGATCAGCGCGATGATCAGCGCTTGCAAGGTGACTCCGTTCACGCGCGAGCCAGATCATCTCGACGCGCTGGCTGCGAGCGTCCTGGGCTCGATCGACGAGGCCGAGGTGCGCGACGAGCTTGAGCACGCGCTCCTGCCGGATCTGATCCGCGAGCGGCTACTCGCGAGAGATCGGCGCGAAGGCACATCCTTCGTGGAGGAGATCGAGGTCGATGCCGGTCTGATCTCAGCGGCGATCAGGCCGTTTACCGGCGCCGACCGCCTGCTCCTCGACACGCTTTTCAGCGATGCTCTGACCAAGAAGGTTCGCTACCGCTTCGTCGGCGTTGGAAACGGCCGTTACACGTTCGCAGTGACGAAGCAGCGGCTGGTCACACGCTTTCGTCGCAAGCTCTTGGACATCAGCGTGATGGCGTCGATCCTGAGGTGGACAGCGACGCACGTTCAGCCGATGGCTCCCTCCTCGGCCCAGGTGGGCGATGCCTGCGACCTGCCGCTGACAAGCGGAGTCGCGGACGTGATCGTCACGAGCCCCCCCTACCTTCCCGCGTCCTCGGGGCGAGAGCACTATGCACTGGCTCGTGCGATCCCGCTCGCCCTCGTGGGCATCGGCTCGGATCTGGAGCTCGATGCCTTGAACTCGAAAGCACTCGGCGCTGTCACAGGCTGTGACTGTCCGCCAGATCCCATGCTGCACGCGGCGCTCGAGCATTTGCCCGACTGCGCGCTCTCAGAGCCATCTGCGGTCGATGAGCAAGACGTGCCGCCGCTTGGCGCTGAGCTGCTGGCGTTCTTGGCACAGGACCCCCAGCGACGCCTAAAGCATCGGCCCACCCTGGAGTACTTCGGCGCGCTGTCGCAGTCGACCCGAGAGGCGTTCAGGGTGCTGCGTCCAGGCGGGCGATTGATCATCGTGGTTCCGCGCGAGAGCATCTTCTATGAGAGTCAGTCGCGTAAGACGCTGTTCGTCTGCCCAGCCGGAGATCTGATGGCGGAGATCGGCCAAGCTGCGGGCTTTGAGCTGGAGGACATCGTCGATATGGAGCTGCTCAAGCTTGGGACGCCAAACGCGCGCCCCAGGGCGAGCGATGCCTACTACGAGCGCGCCGTCGTGCTTCGCGTGCCCAACGAGCAGGCCATGGCCGGGGTTGGGCCCGCGCTCGCAGCGGCAGCCTAAGCCGAACACCTGTCGGACTCTCTGTGGGTGCGACGGCGATGACGCGTCCGGCTACCGCTGTCGGGCCAAAGGGTGCGACACAATGCCGCAAACGCGCATTCCAGAGCCAAATGAGGAGTGCCGGAGGAGGGACTCGAACCCCCGACACGCGGATTATGATTCCTTCTCGGCTCCCCGGAATTGGCTCTGCTAAGCGGATCTAAGCCCAAGAAAAGTGGCCTATTTGCGAGCCGGTCCGGCCCTCTAGGGAAATCCTGGGGAAATCCCGTGCCCTCTGCGCAACTCGTTGGCCGTTCCGAGACGTAGGGGGTCTATACCGGCATGAGCCATCAGAAACGGCCGACGGGCCACCTGCAGGTCAAGCTCGACAAGAACGGTCGCACGCGTTCCTTCTGGGCATTCTGGCGCGATCGCCAGGGTCGGAAGGGCGGGCGATGCCTAGGCCCAGCGCACGTCCGTGACTCTGGCAGACGGACTGCTCGCGGCGCCGTCGTCTGGCGCGCCGGCCACGGTCCAAAGCCCGGCCCGGAGTTTCTGACGCCGAAGGAAGCCCAAGCTTGCCTTGAGACGATCCTCGAAGAACTCCGGGCGACTACGGAGGTCGAGCAGGTCGCCGAGCACACGCTCCAGCAGGCAGTCGAAGGGTGGTTGGCCGAGCGCAAGAGGGAGACGGGACTGAAGCGCTCGACGATCGCCGGCTATGAGGACATGTTCGAGCGTATGTTCCGAGAGCTGGGCGCCGAAACGCCAGTGTGCTCGCTCGCGGACGGGCGCTTGCGCGCATACTTCGCCGACTTCAAGTCCTATCGCGTGCTGAGCGAGGCGAAGGCACGCGAGGCTCTTGCAGAAGGCAAGAACGTGCAGCAGCTCACGATCGAGCGTTGGACTGCGCAGCCGGCCGAGAGCCAGGCGATAGAGGTCGCGACGAAGGACGAAGCGGTACGGCTTGCCGACGAGTTGCCGGGGACGTGGAAGCATCGGCGGCGCGGCTGCTACCGCGTCGTCCCGCTCGACGCGCAGCGACCACGGCGCGTCTCGCGCGCAACGGCGATGGCCCTGCAAGCGGAAAGCTGGATCGTCAAGCGTCGAACGACGAAGCCCTGGATGCTCGTGACGCCGGCAGCTGCACAGACACGCAATACCTATCGGGACATCCTTGCTGCATCGCTCGACTACGCCGTGCGCGAGGGGTGGCTCGATTCGAACCCTCTGGCCTCGGTCAAACGCGTGAGCAAACGCCACGAGCGCGAGCGCATTCTTCGCAGGGACGACTTCTACGACCCCGAGGAGGTCGACCGGCTTCTGAAGTGTGCCCCAAGCGTGTTCGAGGAAGCGTTCTGGCTGTGTGGTGCCCACGCCGGGCTCCGTCTCCCTGGAGAGGCGTTGGGGCTCCGCTGGGGAGCCGTCGACTTTCAGCCGGGCGTGATACGGCCCTACGACAACTGGGTGCGCAACGAGATGGACACCACGAAGACGTCCGACTCAGAGGCGATCCCGATGACACCTCGACTGACGAGGGCCTTGTCGCATCTCAGAAGCAGGGGATACGCAATCGGCGATCACGACTTCGTCTTCGTGAGCGAGTTGACCCTCGACTCGCCCGTTTCGGAACGGCCTATTCGCCACGCATTCAAGGTTGCCGCAGACGAGGCTGGTCTGAAGCCAATCAAGATGTACAACCTGCGCCACTCGTTCGGGACGACGCTGGCACGCAACGGCGTCGACATCAGGACGATTCAGGCGCTCATGCGCCACGATCGGCTGAGCACGACGGAACAGTACATGGCGTATTCGCCGCGGCCGGATCTTGCCGCGCAGATCGCTCGGGCGCTCGATCCCCACGGTTCTGACGGAAGCAGCGCGTCCGAGGCGCCAGGTTCCTTGGCGGCAGTCCTTGAGCAGCTCGAGGAACAGATCCCCGCACGCTGGCTACGTGAGGTCGAACGAGTGCTGGTTGACCAGGCTTAGCGGCTTGCTCTGCTTCACCTCGCTACTGCAACTCGGCGAGCGCTTTCGGAGACGCCGCATCGCCGCCGCTGACTATGCGCGCATCCCGCTGTCCTCGAAGGTTCAACCCGACCAGCGGTCCTCCGGTCGCGCCGAGGAGCTCTCCCGTGCCAGGCGGCGTGCCCTAGCACGCCAGCGCCAACCGTAACCGTCACTGCGAGCGCGGTCCCGGAACGCTGCACGGTAGACGGCAGCAGCCACTAGCAAGGCGATCACGACCCCTACGACCCGCAGCCCGATGTGCCCGAGCTTGTCCGAGCGGGTCCCCACGAAGTTCCCGAGCAGCGCGACCGCGACGGTCACCACCGTCAGCGCCGTCAAGCCGCTCAAGATGCTGCTCGTCCGGCGAGCTCTGCGAGCGGCGGCCTGCTGCACCCGCCGCTCACTCTGATCTTGAAGCACCTTCACCTTCAGATCGACCCCGTCAACAAGGGGTTGGAACTTCGTCACGTCGGTGATCAGCTCCCACATCGCGAACTCATCGCCGCCGAGACTCGCCAACGCGCTGTCGAGCCTGCCGCGCGCCTGCATCACGCGCATGTAGTCCCCGAACACCTTGTCCGCATCGGCTTCCAGACCCGACAGAGAGTCCGGCGGCCCGAGACGCCCGCCTTCAAGTAGAGCCAGCAGCCCTCGGTCGATCTCCATGTACAGCGCGATGTAGGCCCAATGCAACTCGATCAGCCGCAGAGGAATCTCTGCCCCCGACGCGCCGGCCTCGGCGACCACCGCACTCCATCCGATCCCGGCGACGAACACCCCGCCAGGTATCCCGACCATCCCGTGGAACGTCGGTGCCAACTCGCGCGCCGCTGCTTGGACCTGGGCGCGCTCGGAAACGCTCACCATGTGTACCGGGTGAAGCCACAGCAACCGACCCCAATCCGGTGACTCCCCGTCTCCCGGTTCGGAGCCGCCTCGAAGTGCTCGCAGGAACGGCGTCAGCCAAGCCTCCTCGGCGGCATCGGGGATCGCCCTGCTGATCGCGGCAGCGTACTGGGCGGTCGTCTCCCGAGCCACCACGCGCAGCGCGCTGGTCACCGCGGATTCAACGCCACCGTGATCGTCTGGCTTCAACCACACCGCTCGCTTCAACCTCGCCGCCACATCAGACAGCGAGTCCGAGTTGCCCGTCCTGACGCACAACGTCAAGTTCAAGATCGCCATCCCCAGGTCGTAAACGTCGACCCGTAGCGACACCGCCTCAACGTCCCAATCCTTGGTTAGCCCCTGCCACCAGTCGCGCTGTGGGCGGCCTGTCGCGGCGACCGCCTGCTCCCAGCGTTCGAGCAGGCCCGGCCCGTCGCGTCGCGCGAGCACGAGCGGGAGCATGCTTGCGAACCCGCCGCCGGAGTGGTAGGTCCCGCCTTGGCGCCACGACTCGATGTTCGCCGACCACGTCTCGTCGCCAGCGCGTTTTAACGTCTCGACAAGATGCTGCTGAAGCTCGTCGTACTCGCCCACCGGCACGCGCAACGGGCGGCCGGTCAAGAACGCGCCGGTGACCGCAACCTCGACTGAACGTGAACTCGTTCGTTCCGCGACCAGCTCCGGCCCAACGCTTTGGATCGGGGGGGGGGGGGGGGTGAAGTCGCTCTCGAAGCGAGAGTGCGAACGCGATCAGAGCCGCCTCATGGGGCAACGGGTCGGCTCCGCGCTCGCCGCTCTCGGCGATCTCCGCTTCGACCATCGCGACGATCCGCTCCGCCAACTCGCGACGCTCAGCCGGCGTCTGGCAGTCCGGGCAGACATCCATGCCGTCGATCTCTCCCCAAGCGCGCAGCGACGCGAACGGAAATGTCTCGGTCGATGTGGCCGTCGCCAACAGCTCCCCGAAATCCTGAAACTCCGCAGGCCGTCGTGAGCGCCCGCAGCGAGAGCAGCGGATATCGGGCATAGGACCCGCAACGATACCCAGCGCTCCAGCGCGACCGACATATGGTTTGATCCCGAGGGTTGAACGAGTCCAACTGGAGCCGTCAGGAACTTCCCATGACCGGCTATGATCCCGCCCGCTACGGCAACGTCGTCGGCGACAACTACGACGAGATCTACCCCGGCGACCCGCGGGAGACCGCGGCGACCGCCGACACGCTGGCCCGCCTCACCCGCGAACGCGAACCGCACACCCTGCTCGAGCTCGGCATCGGCACCGGACGCGTCGCGCTTGCCGTCCAACAGCACGACATCCAAGTAGCCGGGATCGACGGCTCCGAGGGCATGATCGCGCAGCTCCGCGCCAAGCCCGAGGCGACCGAGGTTCAGGTCGCGATAGGCGACTATCGCGACACGCGACTAGGCGCCACGTTCGCCACCGTCGCCCTGCTCTACAACGGGATCCTCGACCCCCGCGGTGCCGGCGCTCAACTCGACATCTTCCGCAACGCCGCCAGACACCTCGCGCCAGGCGGCCGCTTCGTCGTCGAGTCGCTCGTCCTGAGCGATGAGCAGCGCGGCGGCGGCTGGTGGACGACGCCGCGGTACGTCGGCAGCGAGCACATCGAGCTGCAGTTCGCGCGCTACGACATCCGCACCAACCGCATCGAGCGGACCCTCGTCCATATGCGCCCCGCGGGCCTGCAATTCCTCACGGTCACCGACACCTACGCAAGCCCCGCGGAGCTAGACCTAATGGCCACCGTAACCGGCTTCGCGCTGCTGGAAAGGCACTCCGGCTGGAAAGGAGAGGACTACACGGCACACAGCACCCGCCATGTCTCGGTGTACGAGCTCAAGCGCCCCGATGAGCTGACGCGGTAGTGCCGCTCTTGCTTTCCATCCGAGCGCTCGTCTACAACTTCACCTGTCACGCTCGACGCGGCTACCCGCGTCCTCGTCGTGTTGTCCGCCTCGCATGCTTTGCTGGTCCAAACGATGGCGATAGCCGTCAACCCGACCGGCGCCGCAGGAGGCGGACCGTGCGATGGAACTGCTCAGTCTCAGCGGCGACCTGACTCGCGAAAACGCGGTCGGCCAGCTGCTCACGGCAAGTACCTCCCAGGACGCCGACAACGAGCTGTATCTACACGCCAGTGAGATTGACCGTGTCGACGCGGTCACCGCGGCCGCGCTCCGGCTGCGAATCGCGCGAGACGCGCGCGAGCACCCCGACGGCACCGTCACGCTCGTGCCGCCCAGCGACGCTGACGTGGCGGCCCAGCTCACCGCGCTGCTCGACGAGCTGCCCGCTCGGGTGGCGCTCACGAAGGAGGTGACTGTACAGGCCCCGGCGAACTACGCGCTGGTGCCCGCGACGCTCGTCGAGGACTCACAAGCCGCTATCGCGCTCGGAGGCTTCACGCTCGAGGCATGCGAGCGCGCCCGGATCGCGCGTCATCGCGCCGCCTTCATCACCGCCGCCGCGATGGAGCTCGCCGATAATGCGGTCGTTCACGCCGACGCGCCGACCGACCCGCCGGTCGTCGCGCTGACGAACGTCGACCGCGGCCGTATCATCCAGCTCGCGGTGGTCGACACAGGCCGCGGGATCGCTGAGTCCGACGATCCGCGGGAGTTCCTGCGGACGATTCCGAGGCGTGCGCTCGACGGCGACGCCGGCTTCCTCGGCGACATCCTCCGCCGTGCCCAACGCGCCGGCGTCCAGGTTCAGGTGCAGATCCTCGCCGGCACCGGGCGGCTGCTGTGGACGCCGATGCTGCACCGCACGATCGAGGGCGTCCACCTGCCCGGCACCAGCGTCATCGTTCGCATCGTCACCGAACGTGCGTCTACCGGTGGGTCCGACGGGTAGCCGACGGCTATTGTTTCAGCCATGTCAGTGAAACGGGATGCCGTAGCTTTCAAGCTGCCAGGGAAGGTGCTCGGTACCCGGACCCTCGGCCGCGAAGTCGCCGAGCGGCTGCGCGAACGAGTCGGAGACGGCCACACAGACCTCTTCGTCGACTTCACCGGCGTCCAGGTCGCGTCCTCGCCGTTCCTGGACGAGGTCGCTCGCACCCTCCGCGCCTGGAACATCGACCATCCAGACCGGTTCGTGGTGCTGATCAACCTCAACGAGGACGTCGAAGACACGCTCACCCTCGTCCTCGAGCGGCTCAACATGATGCTCGTCACCTCTGAGAAGGGAACACTGAAGCTCATCGGCGGCAAGGCGCACCTCACGGCCACGCTGAAGGCCGCGCAAGAGCTCGAGGTGTTCACTGCGGCCGAGCTCGCCGAGCAGCTCGAGCTGAAGCTCCCGAACCTCCACCAACGCCTCGTCACCCTGCAAGAGGCTGGCGCCGTCGTCCGCGCGGCCGCCGACGGCAAACCGCAACGCCCGGTCGTCTTCGAGACGCCCTCGGCCGACGAGCTCGCTGCCTGCTAGCTGACCCGCAACGAGCCGTGCGCGGGAAGTCGGGAGAGAGCGTGCTACATTAGTTCAGCGAGTTCAATGAACTAAGGAGAGCACGATGGCCGACAGCACCGTCACCCCAGAGCCCAACGCCAGACACGCGGTCACGATCCTCGTCGACGACAACCCGGTCACCCTCCAGAAAGACCACGCGACCGGCCACAAGATCAAGGCCGCCGCCGGAATCCCAGGGGACTCCGAGCTGCATGGTCCGAATGGAGAGCTGATCGCCAACGACGAGCGCGTAGAGCTCGAGAACGGCGAGAAGTTCACGACCACGCAGAAGCTCGTCGAGATCCTCGTCAACAACAGAGCGGTCGAGGTGCCCGGCCACAAGGTCACCGGCGCACAGATCAAGCAGGCCGCAGGAGTCCCAGATGACTTCAAGCTATTCGGGCCGGATGGCGAGGAAATCGCCGACAACGAGACGATCAAGGTCAAGCACCACGAGCGGTTCACGGCGATCTCCGGGCAGGACGTCTCGTGAGCGCCGCGACCGTCCCGGCGGAGATCGCCAGCTCCGTCGCCGAGCTACAGGCGGCGTTCCCCGGCCGCGTCCAGACCTACGAGGACGCGGCCGGGCTGATCGTCGCGATCAACGGCGTGGCGCTCAGCGAGCGCTGGACCCCACGCACCGGCACGCTCTGGTTCCTGATTCCCTACCACTACCCGGACGCGGCGATCTACCCGTTCTACGTCACCGGCGCGCGGCCGACCGGCGACATGATCAACGGCCTGCAAGACGTCCCCTGGCGAAACGAGCCGGCGATACAGGTCTCCCTACGCCACCGGGCGTGGAGCCCCAAGCTCGACACAGCCCTCGGCTCAGCACTGCAGGCGAAAGCATGGCTCGCGACCAACTGAACGAGCTCAGGATCTCCGCGGACGAGTACGAGCGTCTGCACCGCCACCTGTTCCCAGGCGACCACGACGAGCACGGCGCAATCCTGCTCGTCGGCGAGCGCCACACGGCAGACCGAAGCACGCTCGCCGTCCGCGAGACGCACCTCCTCAAACCTCACGAGTTCCCGCCGGGCCGACACGGCTACCGGCAATTCGCCGCTGCCGCGCTCGCGCGGCTCGGCAACAGAGCCGCTCAGGAGCAGCTCTCCATCGTCACCGTCCACAGCCACCCCGGCGCTCATACCAGCAACGCGCTCTCCGGCGATGACCTCGCCGCGCACGAGCGCGTGTTCCCGCACCTACTCGACATCACCGGCGCCCAGAGCGTCACCGGCATCGCGCTCGGAGCAGAAAGCGCCGCCGGTGAGACCTGGCATAGCAACGGCAGCCGTCAAGACCTGACCCGCGTGCAGGTCATCGGGCCGAACGTCACGACTCTACGGCCACGCCCAGCCGACCTCGTGGCCAGCGACCTCGAGCGCTTCGACCGGCAAGTACTTCTCTTCGGCGCGACCGGACAGGCATGGCTGCGCGACCTGCACGTCGGCGTGATCGGCGCCGGCGGCGGCGGGTCCGTCCTCATCGAGCAGCTCGCCCACCTCGGCGTCGGCCACATCACCGCAATCGATCACGACATCGTCAAGCGCCACAACCTCTCACGGATCATCGGCGCGACCGAGCGCGACGCACGCAAGAAACGAAAGAAGGTTCACGTTGCCCAGGATCACGCGACCCGAATCGATCCCAGCATCCGCTTCACCGCGATCGACGGTGACATCAGCCACACCGAGATCGCACCTCAGGTGCTCGGATGCGACTACCTCCTGCTCGCAACGGACACTGCCACCGCACGTCTCGTCGCGAACGCGATCGCTCAGAGCTTTCTCATCCCCGTGATCCAGATCGGCGCGAAGGTCGAGCTCCGCGAAGGCGGCGCGATCGAGCAGATCTACACCGCCGTCCGTCCCGTACTACCCAGGCATGGCTGCCTTGCATGCACCGGGCTCATCGACCCGTTCCTGCTGCAACGAGAGGCAGCGACACCCGAGCAACGCGACCAGCAGAACTACCTCGGCAACGAGGACGTAGCAGACCCCTCCGTGACCACCCTCAACGTCGCGGCCGCCGCCGGCGCACTGAACGTGCTGCTCATGTCGGTCATCGGCCAGGCCGACCCGGAGCTCGCCAAGCACCGGATCACCCTCACACGCGAAGGGCGCGTCCTGGCCACGACCCCAGCTCGCGACCCCGACTGTCGCTGGTGCGGCGAGAGCGGCAGTTCCCGCTACGCCCGCGCTGACCTCGGTCTCCTGCCACTACGACAGCACGCAACGCTCGGCAAATCGGGCCAACGAACCCCTCGACGGCTTCTAGCGGCAATGCTCGGCCGCTGGAACAGGGCGTCCCGGCGATAGTCAGAAGCCGGTGCCCCGCGACCGCGCTGTCGATCGGAGTACTCGACAGTGCCCCCGCCTGGCCCTCCGGGGCCTGGCAGGGAAATCCTTCGGGAAATACTCGACTGCTGGAGTAGGCTCTAAAACAGCCCTTTTGCAGTGCTTTTTAAGTGCCGGAGGAGGGACTCGAACCCCCGACACGCGGATTATGATTCCGCTGCTCTAACCAGCTGAGCTACTCCGGCGGGGTGGCGCAGTTTAGCCTCGTGTCATGCCCTCACCAATCCTGCTCGCCGTGCCCAACGTCTCCGAGGGCCGCGACGCCGCCACGATCGCGCGGATCGGCGCCGCGTTCGCGCAGGACGCGACGAACGGCACGCCTGTGCCGGCCGGCAAGACCGACCAGGCTGAGGTCGGCACCGGCGTCCGCCTGCTCGACGTCCACTCAGACCCCGACCATCATCGCTCCGTCTTCACGCTCGCCGGCCCGCCGCCCGTGCTCGCCGACGCGCTCGTCAACGGCGCCGCCGAGTCTGTGCGCTCGATTGACGTCATCAGCCGCTTCAGCGCCAATCCCGCCGAGCGCGGCGCCCACCCCCATGTCGGCGCCATCGATGTCGTCCCGCTCGTCTACTTCGACCAACGCCTGCGCGGCGCCGCCTGCGCCGAGGCGCTCGTTGTAGGCGATCGCATTGCAAGCGAGCTCGACCTGCCCGTCTTCCTCTACGGCGAGCTTGCCGGTGACCTGCCCGGCCGCACGCGCGCCGAGCTCAGGCGCGGCGGCGTCGCCGGCCTTGCCCAGCGGCTGGGCGCCGGTGAGGTTCGTCCCGACTTCGGTCCTGCCAAGCTCCATCCGAGCGCCGGTGCCGTGCTCGTCGCCGCGCGCGAGCCGCTCGTCGCCTTCAACCTCCAGCTTCAAGCGCCCGCCACGATTGAGGATGCCCGTCTCGTCGCCTCGCTCGTGCGCGAGGGCGGTACCCGCGGACTACCCGGCGTCAGGGCCATCGCCGTCGCCCTCGGCGGCGGTGTCGCGCAGGTCTCCATGAACGTTGAGCGCCCGCTCGAGCTGCCCCTCTCAGAGGTCGTCAAGGCCGTCGACGAGCTCGCCCCCGTCGCCGGCGCCGAGCTCGTCGGCCTCGCCCCCCGCGCCGCCTTCGAGGGCTTCTCGCCCGATCTGCCGCTTCCCGGCTTCGACCCTGCCCGGCATCTGATCGAGAACGCCCTCGCCGAGTCCGCGGCGCCCGAAACGCACTAGGCTCCTTGAATGGCCCAGACCAGGCGCAAACGCCAGACCAAGCATCGTGGCAACGCCGCCGGCGTCGTCGAGTCGCGCGGGCGCACCGGGCGCAAGCCGACCGCTGCTGAGAAGAGCGGTAAGGCCGCCGAGGCCGCCAAGGCCAAACAGCAGCGCCTCGACCGCACCAACCGCCCGCCCACCTGGCGCGGCGCCTTCATACGCGCGCTCGTCGCCGCCACCGCGCTCGTGCTGCTCGCCGGGCTGCTCCTGAAAGCGAGCGCCGGGCAGTCCGTCGCCTATTTCTTCGTCGGCCTGATCGCCTACACGCCGATCAGCTACTACAGCGACAGCTGGCTCTACAAACGCCGTCAGGCCAAGGTCAAGGGCGGTGGCGGCAAGGCGGGCGCCCGATGAGCGCCCTCGACGTGCGCTCCTTCACCGTCGGCATGGTGCAGGAGAACAGCTACATCGTCAGCGACCCCGCCGCCCCCGCCGGCGAGGACGGCCGGCGCCCCGCCGTGATCGTCGACCCCGGCGATGAGCCCGAGCGTTTGCTCGAGGCGATCGACGGGCTCGGCGTGCGGATCGAGGCGATCCTGATCACGCACTGCCACTTCGACCACATCGGCGCCGTCGCGCCCGTCGCCCGCGCCACCGGCGCGCCCGTCTACTGCCCCGAGATCGAGCGCCCCGTGCTCGCCGACGTGATGAGCTGGGTGCCACCCGGCTTCGGCCCCTTCGAGAGCTACGAGGCCGATCACACCGTGGCCGGCGGCGAGAGCATCACGCTTGCCGATCTCGATATCAAAATAATCTTCACGCCCGGGCACAGCCCCGGCCACGTCACTTACGCGATCGCCCCTTCTCGCAGCGGGGACGGCGGCGAGCAAGCGGCCTCGGTCGTCTCGCTGCTCTCCGGCGACGTGCTCTTCCAGGGCTCCGTCGGTCGCGTCGATTTGCCCGGCGGCGACTGGCCCACGCTGGAGCGCTCGATCGGCGGCCTGCTGCGCTCCTTCGTCCCCGAGACAGTCGTCTACCCCGGCCACATGGGCGTGACCACGCTCGGACGCGAGCGCGACACCAATCCCTTCCTCACGGAGCTGCGCGAGCGCGTGCCGCGTGCCGCTGCGATCGCGCCCGACGCGTCCGCCGCCGGAAGTTGAGCGCCCCCAAGCTCAAAGCGCCGCGCGGCACCTATCGACGTGCTCGGCGAGCAGGCGCACGAGCGCGCCACGCTCGAGGCCCGCGCCCGCGCGCTGCTCGAGGGCGCCGGCTACGAGCGAATCGAGACGCCCACCTTCGAGGCCACCGAGCTGTTCGCCCGCGGCGTCGGCGAGTCCACCGACATCGTGCGCAAGGAGATGTTCACCTTCTTGGACGCCTCCGAGCGCTCGCTCGACATTGCGCCCCGAGGGCACCGCGCCCGTCTGCCGCGCCTACATCGAGCACGGCATGCACAAGCGCCGACAGCCCGTGAAGCTCTGGTATCTCTCGAGCTTCTTTCGCCACGAGCGCGCCCAGGCCGGGCGCTACCGCCAGTTCTGGCAGGTCGGCGCCGAGGCGCATCGGCTCTGAGGACCCCGCCGTCGACGCCGAGTCGATCGCCTTGCTCGCCGCGCTGCTCGAGCAGATGGGCGTGCGCGAGGTGCGCCTGCGCCTGTCGAGCCTCGGCAGCCCCGCTACCCGCGCCGAGTACCGCGAGCGCCTGCAGGCTCACCTGCGCGCACACGAGTCAGAGCTCTCCGACGACGTGCGCGCGCGGATCGAGCTGAACCCGCTGCGTGCCTTCGACGCCGACCATGAGGGCACTCGCGCGCGTGATGGCC
The DNA here is from genome assembly GCA_963704495.1 of uncultured Solirubrobacteraceae bacterium. Classification (GTDB taxonomy): domain Bacteria; phylum Actinomycetota; class Thermoleophilia; order Solirubrobacterales; family Solirubrobacteraceae; genus Palsa-744. The sequence continues at coordinate 1,781,208 of OY969911.1, forward strand.
GGCGCCCCGCGTCTGCTCGATCAGCTCGAGCAGCGAGGACGCCGCGCACTTCGCCGAGGTGCGCGCGCTGCTCGATCGGGCTTCCGTTGCCTACGAGCTCGACTCCACGCTCGTGCGCGGCCTGGACTACTACACGCGCACCGTCTTCGAGTTCACCTCCGACGCGCTCGGTGCACAGAGCGGCGTCGGCGGCGGTGGGCGCTACGACGGGCTCGTCGAGCTGCTCGGCGGCAAGCCCACGCCCGGCATCGGCTGGGCCGCCGGGATCGAGCGGATCCTGCTCGCCGGCGACGGCGAGCACGCCGCTGCGAGTCCCGTCGATCTGTTCATCGCGCTCGACCGCGAGGAGTCACGGCGTGTCGCCTTCGGCCTGCTGCACGATGCGCGCTCCGCCGGACTTGCCGCGCAGATGGAGCTCGCCGGGCGCTCGCTCAAAGGCCAGCTCGGCCACGCCGACGCGCTCGGCGCCCGCTACGTCGCGATCGTCGAAGACGACCGCACCGCGCTCAAGGACATGCAGGACGGCGGTCAGGAGCAGATCGCCACCGACACCGTCGTGCACGCCGTCCTGCGCGGCCTGCGCACGCTCTGAGCCGCCCTGCGCCGCTCGCCCGCGCTCGCTGAAAGCGATCTTGCAGCAGGGCCTTGAGCCGTCCGTCGCACCCTGCGCCGCTCAACTCTCACGCCCAAGTTGCCGAAGGAGGGGGCAATGACGCACATCTCGCGCCCCTTCCAGATCGCGCTCGCCGCGCTCGTCCTGTTCATCGCCGTTTGGTTCATCGCCCTGCGCGGTCACTCCTCCAGCTCCAGCTCGAGCGCGCCGGCGCCGGCAAGCTCGCCGAGCAGCCAGGCCCAGAGTGCACCAGGCGGTGGCACGCCCGCCTCCAAGGGCGGCGTCTACCACGGCTCCGCTCCCGGCGTCGAAGGGCTCTCGCGTGCGATCCAGAAGGCGCGCGGCGCCGTCGCCCAGTCCCAGCAGAACGCCAAGCAGCAGGGCTCCACGCAGAGCTCGAGTCGGCGCGCAGAAGCAGAGCTCGCAGACGCAGAACGCGCAGAGCCAGACCCAGAGCCAGCAGAAACAGAGCCGGCAGGCGCATAATTCTCAGCAGAGCAAGGCCGCCGCCGGCGTGCCCACGATGCAGGCCGTCGTCGAAGGCGAGCTGAAGCACGGCAAGGTCGTCGCCGTGCTCTTCTGGAACCCGAAGGGCGCCGTCGATGCGACCGTGCGCCGCGAACTGCGCGCCGCCGGCCGCGCCCAGCACGGCAAGCTCGCCGTGCATGTGGCTCGCTCGAACCAGGTCGGCTCGTTTGGCTCCTTCACGCACGCCGTGCAGGTGTACTCGACGCCCACCATCCTGCTGATCAACGCCAAGGGCGAGACCTCGAGCCTGACCGGCCTGACCGACGCCTTCTCGATCGGCCAGGCGATCAAGGAAGTCAAGCGGGCCAAGTAGCCTTAAGCTCGGGAGCGTGAGAAGCGCCTCCGAAAGCCTGCAGCAGCACCTCGAACGTCCGCTGCGGCGCGGGCACATGCCGGCCGACGCGCACACCGGCGCCGCCGGTGGTGCCGCCTGCGGCGACCTCGTCCGCATCTCGCTGGCCGTCGACTCGACCAGCCCCGATGGCCAGATCCTCGATGCCGGCTTCGACGCCAGCGGCTGCGGCGCCGCGATCGCCGCCGGGAGCGCCGTCGTCGGCCTGATCAGCGGCGTGCCATTGCTCGACGCCGCGCGGATCGGCCCCGGGCAGATCGAAGACGAGCTCGGCGGGCTCAGCGCTCCCAAGCGCCACGCCGCCGAGCTTGCCGCCGATGCGCTGCACCGCGCGCTCGGCTGGGCCGCCCGCGAGCAGGCGCAACTCGCGCCGTCGCTCGACGCGGGCGCTCGTCGCGATGAGCGGCGGCGTCGACAGCGCCGTCGCCGCGCTGCTCGTCGCCCGTGACGGCGCCGAGGCCGTCGGCGTCACGCTCGAGCTGTGGTCAGACCCCGAGAACGACGGCGAGGCGAGCTGCTGCTCGGCGCAGGCCGTGCGCGGCGCGCGCGAGCTCGCCCACGGCCTCGGCATGCCCCACCTCTCGATCGATCTGCGCGCCGAGTTCCGCGCCGGCGTCGTCGACGGCTGGCTCGCCGATCACGGCGCAGGCCTCACGCCCAACCCGTGCGTGCGCTGCAACGGCAACGTGCGCCTCGACGCGATGCTCGAGCTCGGCGAGCGGCTCGGCGCGCAGACGCTCGCCACCGGCCACTACGCGCGTGTCGAGGACGGCGGGATGCTGCGCGATGGCGGCCGACGTCGCCAAGGACCAGACCTACGTGCTCTCCGCGCTCGCGCCCGCCTCGCTGGCGCGCCTGCGCTTCCCGCTCGGCGCGATGCACAAGCGATCAGGTGCGCGAGGTGGCCGCCGAAGCCGGCTTGAGCGTCGCGCGCAAGCCCGACTCGCAGGACCTCTGCTTCCTCGCCGGCACGCGCCACGGCGACTTCCTCGAGCGCCACGGCGGCCTCGGCGTCAAGCCCGGCCCGATCGTCGATCGCCAGGGCACCGTGCTCGGCGAGCACCGCGGCGCGCACGCCTACACCGTCGGCCAACGCCACGGCCTCGGCATCGGCGCGCCGGCAGCCGCTGTACGTGCTCGCCACCGACCCCCGTGCGAACACGGTCACCGTCGGTCCGCGCACGGCGCTGCTTGCCGAGAGCCTGCCCGTCAGCGAGCTGACGCTGCACCGCGACGCGGGGTGTGTGGACGGCGTGCGCGTGCGCTCGCATGGGCGGCGCTTTCCCTGCCGCGTCGAGCGCGACCTGCGCGCCGGGCGCCACGCGCAGCGCGAGCATCGCCCTGGCCGAGCCCGCCGAGCGCACCGCGCCGGGTCAGCTCGCCTGCCTGTACGCCGGTGACGTGGTCGTCGGCTACGGGACGATCGCCTCCTGACGCCTGCCTGACGCCGGCCTGCGAGTTGCGACCCAAGTAACTGAGATGCTTCGCCCGATGACATCTGACGAGATCCGCGAGCGCTACCTGGCGTTCTTCGAGGAACGCGGCCACAAGCGCATCCCCTCGGCTTCGCTGGTGCCCTCCGCGCACGACCCCTCGGCGCTGCTGACCGTCGCCGGGATGCACCCGCTGAAGCCCTACTTCCTCGGCCAGGAGACCCCGCCGGCCACGCGCCTGACCGACTGCCAGAAGGTCTTTCGCACGGTCGACATCGACAACGTCGGCAACACCGCCCGGCACCTGACGTTCTTTGAGATGCTCGGCAACTTCTCCTTCGGCGACTACTTCAAGCACGAGGCGATCGAGTTCGCCTGGCAGCTCTCGCGCGAAGTGTTCGGCTTCGCCCCCGAGAGACATCTGGGTGACCGTGTTCGAGGGCGACGAGGGGCTGGGGCTCGGCCCCGACGAGGAGGCGATCTCCCACTGGCTGGAGGTGGGCGTGCCGCGCGAGCGGATCGTCGCAATGCCCGCGCTCGGAGAACTTCTGGCAGGCCGGTCCGAACGGGCCTTGCGGGCCGTGCTCGGAGCTGTACTTCGATCGCGGGGTCGAGTTCGGCTCCGCCCGAGCGATCTGCCGGGCGGCGAGAACGAGCGCTTCCTGGAGTACTGGAACCTCGTGTTCATGCAGTACGACCAGCAGGGCGGAAACGGCTCAAACCGCTGCCGGCCAACAACATCGACACCGGTCTCGGGCCTGAACCGCATGGCGGCGATCCTGCAGGACAAGCCCTCGGTGTTCGAGACCGACCAGTTCCAGCCGCTGATCGAGCTCGGCGAGCAGCTCTCGGGACGCAGCTACGGCGAGGACTTCGCGAGTCGACCGCGCGCTGCGGATCCTTGCCGACCACTCACGCGCGATGACGTTCCTCGTGGCCGACGGCGTCGTGCCCTCGAACGAGGATCGCGGCTACGTGCTGCGCCGCGTGATGCGCCGCGCGATCCAGCAGGGCCGCGCCCTGGAGCTGGAGCCAGGCTTCCTCACGCGCTACGCCGAGCGCGTGCGGGAGCTGATGGGCGGCGCCTACCCCGAGCTGCGCGAGCAGCGTGCGGCGATCGACACCTGGCTGGCCTCCGAGGAGGAGGGCTTCGGGCGCACGTTGACCCAGGGCATGCAGACGCTGCGCGGGCTGATCGAGCAGGCGCGCGCGGCAGGACGCGCGAACGTGCCGGCGGAGGATGTCTTTCGCCTGCACGACACGTACGGGTTCCCGTATGAGATGACCAAGGAGCTGCTCGGCGAGGAGGGCCTTGCGATCGAAGGCGACTTCGAGTCGCTGATGGAGGAGCAGCGCGTGCGCAGCCGCGCGGGCGGCTCGCCGGGGACCAGCGCGACGACCAACGGCGACGCGGGCGCGGGCGATCCGCGCGCGCTGGCGAGCGACTTCGCTGGGCAGGCGGACTTCCGAGACGCGCTTCACGGGCTATGAGACCGAGCGCCAGCACACGACGGTCGGTGCGATCGAGCGCCGAGAACGGCGGCTACCTGGTGAAGCTCGCCGAGTCGCCCTTCTACGCGCCCGGCGGCGGCCAGGTGGCGGACGGGGGCACGATCGAATGCGAGCACGGCGACTGCCGCGCGCGCGTGCAGGAGGTCTTCCGCCTGGGTGACGACCAGGCGCTTTCGGTCGTGATCGAGCAGGGCGAGCTCGAGCCCGGAGAGCAGGTGCTCGCGGCGGTCGACCATCGCGCTCGTCACGCGACAGAGGCCAACCACACGGCGACGCACCTGCTGCAGGCGGCGCTGCGCGAGCGCCTCGGCAGCCACGTGCGCCAGGCCGGCTCCTACGTCGGCCCGGACAAGCTGCGCTTCGACTTCAGCCACGGGCAGGGGCTCACCGATGAGGAGCTGCGCGACATCGAGGACCGCGTCAACGAGTGGATCGCGCGCAACGACCCGGTGCGCCCGATCACGACGACGCTGGATGAGGCCAAGCGCCTCGGCGCGATGGCGCTGTTCGGCGAGAAGTACGGCGAGGTCGTGCGCATGGTCGAGGTCGGCGACGGCGAGTACTCGCGCGAGCTGTGCGGCGGCACGCACGTGCGCTCGACCGCCGAGATCGGTCCCTTCCGGATCATCGAGCGAGACCTCGAGCGCGGCCAACGTGCGCCGTATCGAGGCGCTCACGGGGCCGGCGGCGGTCGAGCTGCTGCGCGCGCACGACAGGGTGCTGGGCGAGGTCGCCGCAGACGCTGCGCACCCGCCCTGAGGAGGCAGGCGAGGTCGTCAAGGCGCGCGAGCAGGAGCGCAAGGAGCTCGAGAACGAGGCTCAAGAGCGGCGGCGTAGCGGGCGTGGCGCCGGCGCTGGGATCGATCTTGATGCAATTGATTGCCGGCGTCGTGGACGTCGCCGGCGCACCGGTCTTCGACAGCCGTCGTCGAGGTGGACGACGCCAAGGCGCTGCTTGGACCTGGCCGATCGGCTGAAGGGCAAGCTCGAGGGCGCGGCGATCGTGCTCGGCACGGCCGTCGAGGGACGCGTGCACTTGCTCGTCAGCGTCGCGCCGGAGCTCGTCGCAGCGCGGCGTGAAGGCCGGCGACGATCGTCAAGCAGGCGGCGGCCGAGGTCGTGGGCGGTGGCGGCGGCGGGCGCGACACGCTCGCGCAGGCGGGCGGGCGCGAGCCGCGAGCAAGCTGCGGCGAGGCGCTCGATGCGGCCAAGGCGGCGATCGCCGCGGCGCTGGCAGAGCTGATGCGGGTGCTGGCGCTCGACTACGGCAGCGCCCGCTGTGGCTGCGCGGTCAGCGACCCGACGGGAACGATCGTCACGCCGATCGAGCCGGTCCTGCGCCCTGGCAGCAAGCGCGGCCTCGCGGCGCTGCGTGCAGCTCGTCGGCGAGCGCGAGGTGCAGCACGTCGTCGTGGGGCTGCCGCTGTCGCTCGAGCGGGCACGACACCGAGCAGACGCGCGAGACGCGCGAGTTCGCCGAGCGCCTCGGCCGCCGGCTCGGCGAGGACGTGCCGGTCGAGCTGCACGACGAGCGCTTCACGACGCGGATGGCCCAGCGCCTGGACGGCCCGGCGAGCGCCAGCGAGGACTCGCGCGCGGCTGCGCACATGCTCGAGAGTTGGATGGCAGCGCAGCCTCAATAAGGTCTCCACCTTGGCTCGCGGCAACCGCTCACAGGACTCGCACGAACGCACGGCGCAGGAGCGCGAGCACGATCGCCTGGCGCGCGAACGGCGCCGCGCGGAGCGGGAAGGCGCCCACGCGCCCGTGTCCGAGCCGCCGAGCGTGCCCGATCGGGCGCTGGAGCCCGAGCAGCCGCCTGGGATCGAGCCGCCGGTCGCACAGCCCGTGCCCGAGCAGGCTGCGGAGCCTGTCCTGCAGACCCCGCCGATCCCCGAGCCCGAGGAGCAGCAACCGCCGCCGTCGACGCAGGAGCCGGCGCCGATCCCGCCGAGCGAGTTCGACTCGCCGTTCCTGCCGCGCGAAACGGACATGCCGTTCGCGCCGCCGCATCCAGAACGGCCACAGGAGCTGGACTTCGAGCACGACGAGGCGTATGAGTCCCAGCCGGATCCGCCGCGGCGAGCAAGCGGCATCCCGGGCGGCGCGGGCCTCTCTGCGGGTCGGGGGAAAAGGGGGCGCGGCGGTGGCGGGCGCGCTGGACGTGCGGTGCGCGACGGCCGGCCGCCGGGCCGGCGCCTGACGCGCGCGCGCCTGGCGGCGCTCTTGGCGCTGGCGGCGGCGATCGCGCTCGTGTGGTTCCTGCTGTCCTTGTTCCAGCCATTCGCGGGCGACGGCCACGGCAGGGTGATCGTGCAGATCCCGAAGGGCTCGAGCTCGAGCAAGGTGGGCTCGATCCTGGCGCACGACGACGTCATCTCCTCGGGCTTCTTCTTCAACTTGCGTGCGCTGCTGGCGGGCAAGCGCAGCTCGCTTCACTCGGGGCGCTTCGTGCTGAAGCACGAGATGAGCTATTCGACGGCGATCGACGCGCTGAGCAAGCCGCCGCCGAAGGTGATCGCGGTGAAGGTGGTGATCCCGGAGGGCTACACGCGCCGGCAGATCTCAGAGCTCGTGCGCGAAGACGCGCTCAGCGGCGACTATCTAGCAGCGAGCGAGCGCTCGCGCCTGCTCAGCCCGCGCCACTACGGCGCTCCGCGCGGCACGCGCAACCTCGAGGGCTTCCTCTTCCCGGCGACGTATGACCTGCGCGCGGGGGCGCCGGTGCAGAAGCTCGTCGACGAACAGCTGATCGCTTTCCGCAGGCGCTTCGGTGCGGCGGACACCCGTCGTGCGCACGCGCTGGGGGTGACGCCCTACGAAATGCTCACGGTGGCCTCGATGATCGAGCGCGAGGCGCAGAGTGAACACGACCGGCCGTTGATCGCGGCGGTGATCTACAACCGGCTGCGCGAAGGGATCCCGCTGGGGATCGACGCGACGATCTACTACGCCGTCGAGCAGCAGAAAGGGATCGCGACGTACACGGGTGAACTGACGCAGTCGAGCTGAAGATCGACTCGCCCTACAACACGCGCACGCACAAAGGCGTGCCGCCGACGCCGATCTCGAACCCTGGCGAGGCGTCGATCCACGCGGCGGCACACCCGGCGCACGTCCCGTACCTGTACTACGTGGCGGGCGCGGACGGCTGTGGCGAGCAGGTCTTCTCGAAGTCCTACGGGCAGTTCGAAAAAGACGTCGCCGCCTACGACGCGGCGGTGAAGAAGAACGGCGGCAAGCCGCCGGCGTGCAAGAAGAAGTGATGCACCGTCTCGGCGTGCTGGGCTGGCCGGTTGCACACAGCCGCTCGCCGGCGATCCACAACGCGGCGCTCGCGGCGCTGGGGATGGGCGACTGGCACTATCAGCTCTTGCCGGTGCCGCCGGAGCTGTTCGCGGAGACGACGCGCGGGCTCGGCGTCGCGGGCTTCGTGGGGGCCAACGTGACGATCCCGCACAAGCAGGCGGCGCTGGCGCTGGCGGACTCGGCGAGCGAGGCGGCGAGGGCGATCGGCGCGGCGAACACGCTGACGTTCGCCCCCGACGGGACGATCGCGGCGGAGAACACGGACGCGCCGGGGCTGATCGCGGCGATCGGCGAGCCGCTCGGCGGCAAGCGCGCGCTCGTGCTGGGCGCGGGGGGCAGCGCGCGCGCGGCGGCATGGGCGCTGCGCGAGGCGGGCGCGGCGGAGGTGGCGGTCTGGAACCGCACGGGCGAGCGCGCGGCGGAGCTGGCGCGCGAGCTGGGCGTGAGCGCAACGGCCGAGCCACGGGCGGCAGACCTGTTGGTCAACTGCACGGCGGTCGGTCTCGCGCAGACGGGCGAGCCGGGCAGCGAGCTCGGGCAGCTCGGGCTCGCACCGGCGCTGATCGGCGAATTCGAGACGGTCGTCGACCTCGTCTACCGGGAGGGCGTGACGGAGCTGCTGGCGGCGGCGCAGGCGCAGGGCGCGCGCACGCTCGATGGCCTGGAGATCCTCGTCGCGCAGGGCGCGCTCAGCTTCGAGCTGTGGACGGGGCGCGAGGCGCCGCTGCAGGCGATGCGCGAGGCCACGCGCCCAGCCGCCACGGGCTAGGGCCGGCCGCGGTCCATAGCAGCGCTCGGGCGATCCCTCAAGCGCGTTCAAACCTTTGTCCAGTGCGGGGCATTGCACGCGATTCTCAGCGCCTCACGGTCGATGGGCGGACCCATGGATATAGATTTCGCAGATCTGCTGATGGAGGTCGTCTCGCGCCGGGCGTCCGACCTGCACCTGAGCGCCGGCGCGCACCCTACCGTCCGCGTCCGCGGCCGCCTCACGCCGCTGGAGGAGTATCCGAAGCTCTCGGCGACGGACACGCGCGAGATCGTCTACTCGATCCTCACGGGAGACCAGCGCCAGCGTCTTGAGACGAATTGGCAGCTGGACTTCGCCTACTCGATCCCGGGCCACGCCCGCTTCCGTGTGAACGCCTACTTCCAGCGCGGCGCGATCGGCGCGGCGTTCCGTCTGATCCCAACCAACCTGTCAAGCATCGACGAGCTGGGCCTGCCGACGGCGGTACACGAGTTCACGCGCCGCCCGCGCGGCTTCGTGCTCGTAACGGGGCCGACGGGCTCGGGGAAGTCCACCTCGCTGGCGGCGATGATCGACGAGATCAACAAGACGCGCGAGGAGCACATCATGACGATCGAGGACCCGATCGAGTTCCTGCACGGGCACAAGAAGTGCCTGGTCAACCAGCGCGAGCTGGGCTCGGACGCGCAGAGCTTCGGCGACGCGCTGAAGGCGGCCCTGCGCCAGGACCCGGACGTGATCCTGGTCGGCGAGATGCGCGACCTGGAGACGATCTCGACGGCCCTGACGGCGGCCGAGACGGGCCACCTGGTGTTCGCGACGCTGCACACGCAGGACACGGCGCAGACGATCGACCGCATCATCGACGTGTTTCCGGCTCATCAGCAGGGTCAGGTGCGGGTGCAGCTCTCAGTGGCGCTGCAGGGGATCATGACCCAGCAGCTGCTGCCGAACGCGGACGGCTCGGGACGGGTCGTGGCGACGGAGATCCTCGTGCCGAACCCGGCCGTGCGCAACCTGATCCGCGAGGGCAAGACGCACCAGATCTACTCGGTGCTGCAGACGGGGTCCTCGACGGGCATGCAGACGATGGATGCGTCGCTGGCGACGCTCGTGCGCGGTGGTCAGATCAGCCGTAAGCTGGCCGAAGCGCGCTCCTCCACGCCGGAGGAGCTCGGGCGTCTGCTCGGAGCCGAGACGCTCGACCTCGGCCAGCGGGCAGCGGCGTAGGGGCAGCTCCAGATGAGCACGTACGTCTTCAAGGCCATGGACCTCGCCGGCGTCAAGGCGCGCGGCGAACTGGAGGCCGACTCCAAGCAGGCGGTCTCCGACCAGCTCAAGCAGCGCGGGCTGATCGTGCTGGAGATCGCCGACAAGCACGCCTCGCGCGAGATCGAGCTGCCGTTCTCGAAGTCGATCAACGCCTCGGAGCTGGCCGTCTTCTCGCGCCAGCTGGCGACGATGATCACCTCGGGCATGAGCATCCTGCGGGCGCTGTACGTGCTCGAGTGGCAGACGGAGAACAAGTTTCTGAAGGAAACGATCGTGGCGGTGCGCAAGGATGTCGAGGCGGGGCTCTCGCTGAGCGACTCGCTGGCGCGTCACCCCAAGGTCTTCAACCCGCTGTTCGTCGCGATGGCGCAGGCGGGCGAGGCGGGCGGCGTGCTCGAGGACGCGCTGCTGCGCGTGGCCGACCAGCTCGAGAAGGACGCCTCGTTGCGGCGCCAGATTCGCTCGGCGATGGTCTACCCGATCCTCGTGATCATCTTCGCGGTGGGCGTGATGATGGCGCTGGTGGCCTTCCTCGTGCCGGTTTTCGAGGGCGTCTTCAAACAGTTCGGCGGCGAACTGCCGTCGATCACGAAGGTCTCGGTCTTCCTCTCGCACGCAGTGACCGGCTACTGGTGGCTGATCTTTCTACTGGCTGCGGGCACTGCCGTGGGCTTTCTGAAGTGGAAGAAGTCGTCGTGGGGTCGCCCGCAGTGGGACCACTTCCGCCTGCGCATCCCGATGAAGATCGGAGCGATCGTGCAGCAGGTCGCGGTGGCGCGCTGGTCGCGCACGCTGTCCTCGCTGACGAGCGCGGGCGTGCCGCTGCTGCTTGCCCTCGACATCACGGGCCGCACGGGCGGCAACGTGGCGGTCGAGGAGGCGATGGAGGGCGTGATCGCCTCGGTCAAGCGCGGTGGCACGATCGCGGCGCCGCTGGCGCAGGCTCCGATCTTCCCGGTGATGGTCACGCACATGGTCGGCGTGGGCGAGGAAACGGGTGCGCTGGACACGATGCTCGACAAGGTCGCGGAGTTCTACGAGGACCAGGTGGAAGCGTCGGTCAAGGCGCTGACGTCGATCCTCGAGCCGATCATGATCATCGTGATCGGCGGCATCGTCGGCTTCATCGTGATCTCGATGTACCTGCCGCTGTTCACGGTCTACAACAGCATCAAATAGCGACTCTCGCGCCGGCGAGCCCCTTCTCGCAAGCCTGGCCGGCCGCGCTCAGCCCTTGTCGGCTGTCGAGATTCGCAGCGTGTGATCACGGACGGACAGCGAGACGCGGCCGTCGAGTAGCGCGAGCAACTCAGCGCCGGCGAGCTCGCGCCGCCAGCCGCGCAGCGTGCGCACGTCGCTTGCGATCCTGCCGCAGCGCCAGGCGGCGATGATCGCCTGCAGGTCGGCGCGCGCGGCGAGCAGCTCGTAGGCGAGGCCTGCTTCACGCGCACGGGTGCGAACCAGCGCCTCGCCGAGTGCGATCAAGGCCGTATCTTCGGCGCGCAACGCCGGCAGATGTGCCTCGGTTGGCGCCTTCTCCGCCGGCAGTTGGCGCGCGCGCTGTACGACAAGCACGATCTCCTCGCCGCGGCGGCGTAGGTTGGCGCCGGTGCCGCGGATTTGCTCGAGCTCGCCGGTCGAGCCGGGCTTGCGCTTGGCGATCTCGATCAACGCAACGTCGGTGAGTATGCTCCGTGCGGGCCGGTCTGCTTGCGCCGCGGTCTGCTCGCGCCACTCTACGAGTGCGCGTGCAATCGGGCGTGAGGACGGGCTCAGGCTGCGCACGCGGGGCAGGCGCGCGAAGATCGCCCCTGGCTTGCGTTCGTCGCGTGCGCGTCGTACCGGCTCGCACTCCTCGCGCGCCCACTCCAGTCGTCCGAGTCCTGTCAGCCGGCGCTCGAGCTCGGCAGCGAGCTCGAGCAGGTGCTCGACGTCCTCGCGCGCGTAGGAGAGCTGCTCGTCCGACAGCGGACGACGCTCCCAATGGGTGAAACTCGCGCTCTTTGCCAGGCGCACGTCGAGCACGTCGCCGAGCAGCGAGTCATAAGAGGACTGCGCGCCCAGCCCGGCGAAGCCGGCGGCGATCTGCGTGTCGAACAGGTTGGTCACCTCCGTGCGGAGCATTCGACGCGCGAGCGCGACGTCCTGGCGCCCGGCGTGCACGACGATCTCGACGGCCGGATCGGCCAGCAGCGCGGCGAGCGAGGAGCCGTCGAAGCCCTCGGCGAGCGGGTCGAGCACGACGATTGTTTTGCCCTCGCCGTCGGCGCGCGGCACGGCGAGCTGGATCAGGCAGAGCAGCGTGCGATAGCGCCCCTCGCCGACGAACTCGGTGTCGATCCCGAGTCGCCCGGCGGCGCGCGCTTCGGCGACGAGTGCTTCGTCGAGCGCGAGCATCTCCCCGTCGCTCACGGCGCTACTCCGGGCAGTCGCCAGAGCACCTTGCTGTGGGGCAGGCCGGCCTTGCGCGAGACGTCGGTGCCGTGCGCGCGGATCCACTTGGCCGGCGGCGAGCAGGCTGGGTTTTTGGGCGAGATCAGATGCGGGCAGGGCGCGTTGAGGAAGGCGTAGCGCACTTCGCCGGCGGCGATCTTGCGCTTGAGCTGATCGAGCGTCGTGAACACTTTGGCGGCGTAGCTGGTGAGCACGACGACGGGGCGAGCATCTTTGACGATCAGCGCGCCGATCTGCGTGGCCGACTGCGCGGCGACCTCGTAACGCGCGGTGCCCTGGTGCGCGCGCAGGTAGCTCGAGAGCGGGTTGAGCACGTCGCCGGGCAGCACGCCGACCTCGCCGGCGTCGGTCACGCGGTCTTTGATCGCGCGGATGTCGGTCTGCACGCAGATGGTCAGCATCGCGACGAGGCTCAGCCCGAGCACGGCGCCGGGGGCGAGCAGCGAGCGCAGCGCGGCGGGCAGCGCGGGTACACGCGCGAGCGCGGCCGCCCCGAGCGCCCCGAGCGCGGCGAGGAACGAGACCCACCATATGGCCGGCGTGCCGTAGAGCAAGCGCTCGCCGTAATAGACGACGGCAGTGAGCGCGACGAGGAGAGCGGCCGGACGCAGCCAGCCGTGTGGCTCGGCGGCCCAGGCGGCGCCGAGCCCAAGAACGGCGGCGACGGCGGGCACGACGCCCTCGACGTAGCGCGGGTGCAGGCGCACCATGTGGCTGAACAGCACGATGCCGGTGAGCAGCCACAGGCCAAGGCCGGCGGCGAAGGCCAGCTCGAGCCTGCGCTCGCGCGGCTGGGCGGCTTGTGCTTCTTGGCCGATGACCGGCGACTCGCTGCGGTCGGTCTCGGCATGTTCGTGGGTGTCCGCGCGAAGATGCGGGGCGGCGGCGATGCCCGTGGCGGCGGAAGCGATGCCCGTGGCGGCGGCATCGTGGTCACCGTCGTCTGGGGTCGTGCCGAGCCGGCGACGGCGCAGCATTACGCCGGACAGCAGCGCGGGAATGCCGAGCAGCAGCGCGGCGAGCAGCTCGAGTCCGAGGCGCTCGCCGGAAAGCGGGCCGACGCGCGCGAGCAGCCGCGTGGGGGACGGGGGGAGGATCGGGATGTGGTCGCGCTCGGACTGGGTGGCGACGGGGTATTTGTGCCCAGGTTCGTATTCCCTGCCGCCGGGTTCGGGCGATTTGCCGCCGAGCCGGTCTTTGCCGTTGAACACGAACACGGCGTTCCAGGCGCTGCCGTTGGTCGAGCCGATCGCCCAGGGCCGGTCGTGAGCGGGCACGAACAGCGTCGCGGTGAGCCAGGCGAGCGCGACGACGACGTACACGGCGCCGGCCGCGGCGAGCTTCAGCGTGCGCTTGCCAAGCGACCCGGGGAAGCCGAGCAGCGCGAGCAGCGCCAGGCCGGGCAGCGCGACGAGCGACTCGAGGATCTTCACGTCGAAGGCCAGCCCGAGCACGGCGGCGCCGGCGAGCAGCCAGGCCGTCTTGCCCGTCTCGCAGGCGCGCACGACGAACAGCAGCGCGAACACGATCAGCACCATCATGACCCCGTCCATCGTGTCGCTGCGCGAGGTGATCACGTCGACGGGGAGCACGGCGAGCGAGGCGGCGGCGGCGAGCCCGGCGATCGGACTCCACATGCGCCGCACGGCGAGGAACAGGAGCGGCACGGCGGCGATGCCCGAGAGCGCCTCGGGCAGCTTCAGCGTGGCCGTGGAGAAGCCGAGCAGCTTGACGCTTGCGACCTGCAGCCACAGGTCGACGGGCGGCTTGTCGATCGAGACGCTCGCGGCGGGCTCGAAGGCACCGAAGAAGAAGTTGTGCCACGAGAGCCCCATGCTGCGCACGGCGGCGTCGTAGAAGGGGTCGGGGGCGACCTTGCCGATCAGGATCAGCCGCAGCGCTGCGGCGGCGAGCGTGATCAGGGCGAGAATCGCCCACTCGAGCGGTCTGACCGGCCTTCTCATCGGCGGGACGCTAGTCTCATCGCCTCGTGGCGAGTGAGAGCACCGACAGCAAAGATCGAACGGAGGAGGCCCACCAGCCGCGGGAGTGTATGCCCTGTCGCGGCAGTGGCAAGGTGATCTCCAACCTCGGCGGCACGCCGAGCACGGTCACCTGCCCGTGGTGCGAGGGCGGAGGCGTCCGCCTGCCCGGGGTCGACGCCCAGGCGAAATGGCAGGAGGGCGAGGAGGCCGCGGTCGACGAAGGCGAGGAAGCGGCGGTCGAGTAACGAGGTGCGGGCGGTGGCTTGTGCCACCCGCGGGGTGGAGCGGCGTGTGACAGACCGACGCCTCGAACGGGCGGGTAGTGCATGCGTCCAAGCTTGATGCAACGCTAAAGATCGTGCCGGAGCAGGTCGATGCACGGGCTGACAAAGCCAGTGTCGAGGTGCCAGGGCAGTATCCGTTTCGGGTGCGTAGCAAAGCCGGCGGCCTCTCAAAGAGAAGATCTACGGATCTACCAAGCGGGGGACCGCATCGCCACTTGCGGGCGATGGGCCGAGGGCTGGCGCTCAAAACCGGATCCTAGGAGGATCACACATGCTGTATCGACTGCGCCAGCGCTTGAGCAATGAGGGTGGTTTCACCCTTATCGAGCTTCTGGTCGTCATCCTGATCATCGGCATCCTGGCCGCGATCGCGATTCCGTCGTTCCTGAACCAGAAGGGCAAGGCCAACGACGCTTCGGCGAAGGAGCTTGCCCGTACGGCTCAGACGACGGCGGAGACGATCGCTACCGAAAACAGCGGCAGCTACGCGAACGTCAGCCCGACCGAATTGAACAAAGTCGAAAAAACGATCCCGACCAAAGAAGAAAACAACAACGCGTGGATCAGCGCGGCCTCGGGCAGCGCGGAAGAATACTCCGTGACGGCCACGGCCCCGTCGACCAAAGACACGTTCACGATCACCAATAAAAAAGGTCTCGTAACCCGTACGTGCAGCGGCACGGGCGGAGGTTGCTCCAGCAGCAGCTGGTAACCGCCGTCGCGCGTAGCGGCCGTTGAGGCCACACGCGCGAGCTGATGAAGGACCATGAGAGGCGGCCCATTGCGGGCCGCCTCTCTTCTTGCTTTCGGGCGGCTTCTCCAGGAGGCTTGACGACGTCAGGAGTCCGACCGGTGGCGAACCTCGCGAAAGCTGATCGTCGGTTTTGCGAGCTTTAGTGCAAAGGGGAAAGTTGCTAATGAATCGAACGCCGGCGGCCGATGGGCCTGACATGTCAACCCTCAAAGATCAGCTGCGCGACGAGCGCGGCTTCACCCTCATCGAGCTTCTGGTCGTGGTCCTGATCATCGGCATCCTGGCCGCGATCGCGATTCCCTCGTTCCTGAACCAGAAGGGCAAGGCCAACGACGCTTCGGCGAAGGAGCTTGCCCGCACGGCTCAGACGACAGCCGAGACGATCGCCACCGAAAGCGGTGGCACATACACAAACGTCAGCGCGACCGAACTGAACAAAGTCGAGAAATCGATCCCGACCAAAGAAGAAAACAACAACGCGTGGATCAGCGCGGCCTCGGGCAGCGCGGAAGAATACTCCGTGACGGCCACGGCCCCGTCGACCAAAGACACGTTCACGGTCACGAATAAAAAAGGCGTCGTGACACGTACGTGCACCGGCTCGGGCGGCGGCTGCAAAAGCAGCACCTGGTGACGCTGGGCGTCTCGCTGCGCGCTCCTCTGGGGCTTGCGGTGAGCGCTCAAGTCATACCGGCCCGGGACCGATGAGATTCTCATGGAGGCGGCCTTCGCAGGAGTGTTCGGTGCGATCTTCGGCTCGTTCCTGAACGTGGTCGCCTACCGGCTGCCGCGCCATCAGTCGCTGCTCGGGCCGGCCTCTCACTGTCCGGCGTGCGAAGCGCCGGTGAAGCCCTACGACAACGTCCCGATCCTCTCCTTCCTGCTGCTGCGCGGGCGCTGCCGCAGCTGCAGCGCGACGATCTCACCGCGCTATCCACTGGTCGAGGCGCTCACGGGGCTACTCTGCGCGGGCGCCGTGCTCGCGCACGGCTCGGCGGCTTCGATCGCGCTGAGCGTGGCGCTGATCCTGATCGTCGTCCCGGCGGCGCTGATCGACGTCGAGCATCAGATCATCCCCAACGCCCTCACGGCGCTGGGCGCGGTGTTGGCGCTCGCGCTCGGGCTCGTGCTCGACCCGAGCGGCGAGCCGGCACGGTTGATCGCGGGCGTCGCGGGCGGCGGCTTCCTGCTGCTTGCGGCGCTCGCCTACCCCGGTGGCATGGGCATGGGCGACGTCAAGCTCGCCGGTGTGATGGGCCTGTTTCTCGGCAGCGCTGTGGCTCCGGCGATCTTCATTGCGCTGCTCGCTGGAGCACTGCTGGGAGGAGCCATCCTCGTGCGCAAGGGCGTGCAGGCGGGCCGCAAGACGAAGGTCCCGTTCGGCCCGTTCCTCGCCTTCGGCGCCGTCACGGCGACGTTCGTGGGTACAGAGATCGTCCATTTCTACGTCCATCACTTCCTCTAGGCGCCCAGCGCTAAAGGGCTGCCCGGCTCGCGCCGATACGGCTCCTGCGCACCGGCTGCGCGCCAGCACCAAATGCGTCCTTCACTCCCCTCACTCTCCTCACTTCCTTCGCTTTCCAGCGCAACGCTGCGGCTGCCGAAGTTCTCTTCGCGCTCCAGCGCGGGCGAGATCGTGGGGCTTGACATCGAGCCCGGTCTCGTAGCTGCGGTGAAGGCGCGCGTGAACGGCTCGATCCTCGCCGAACGCGCCGCCGCCCAGCCGCTCGACGCCGACACGGTGCGCGAGGGCGAGGTCGTCGACATCGACGCGCTGACGGAGGCACTGCGCGAGATGTTCTCGGCCGGCGGTCTCGGCAAGCGCGTGCGCGTGGGCATCGCCAATCAGCGCACGGTGATGCGCACGCTCGACTTGCCGCCGGTGACCGACCGCAAGGAGCTCGCCGCGGCCGTGCGCTTCCAAGCCCAAGACCAGGTGCCGATGCCGCTCTCCAATGCGGTGCTCGACTTCCACCCACTCGGCCTGGTTGATACGCCGGCCGGCCAGCGCCAGCGCGTCGTGCTCGTGGCCGCCCAGCGCGACATGGTCGAAAAGTTCTTGACGGCAGTGCGACGCGCGGGGCTCACGCCGGAGGGCGTGGACCTGTCCGCCTTCGCCCTGATCCGCTCGCTGCACGATCGCGCCGAAGGCGAGACCGGGCGCGTGCTCTACCTGAACGTCGACGGACTCTCCAACCTGGCGATCGCCGAGGGCACCGTATGCCGCTTCACGCGCGTGGTCGGCGGCGGTGTCGAGGCGATGGCCGGTGAGCTGGCGGAGCGCCGCGCGATCTCGCTGACCGACGCGCGTGCGCTGCTCGCGACCGTCGACCTGGGCACGCCGGAAGCAGCCAATGCAGGTGCGTTCGCGAAGGCCGCGCCGGCGCCGGCCGAGGACGCCGTCACGGCGATCGAAGCGGCGCTTGAGCAGGAGCCGGCCGAGCCCTCCGAGGAGCAGCCGGCGGCCGAGCAGGACGTCGCGGATGGGCAGTCGGAGGAGGACACGGAGGCTGCTCGCAAACAGCACGAAGCGCAGGAACGCGCGCTGGGCTATGCCGAGCAGCTCGCGGCGGCGCAGGCCCCGCCGGCACCCGTCGAGACCACTTCTTCGGCAGCTCACTCCGACGAGGACATCCGTGGCGTGCGTCGAGAACGGCGTGCGCGAGATCTGCCGGCGAGGTACGCAACTCACTCGACTTCCACCGCACGCAGGAGCAGGGCGGAGAAGTCTCACACGTCGCCCTCAGCGGCGGCGCGCTCGATCTTCCGGGCTTCGCCGAGGCGCTTCAGTCAGCGCTTGGCATGGAGGTCCGCAAGCAGGTCGTTGGACTCGTGGACGCGAATCTGCACGGCAAGGTTTCGACCAATCGCCTGGCGGTCGCGGCCGGTCTCGCCGCGATGGAGGCGCCGCAATGAAGGCCGTAAACCTGATCCCCTCCGAAGAGCGGCGCGGCGGGTCGGTCGGCATCGGACGCTCAGGCGGCGCCGCCTACATCGTGCTCGGTGCGCTTGGCGTGCTGGCTGTGCTCGTGCTGCTGTACGGCATGGCACGCCACCAGGTCTCCGACCGCAAGGACAAAGCTCGCTTCGATCACGGCGCAGACCCAGCGCGCGCAGGAAGCTGCCAACGCGCTCACTCCCTACACGAGCTTCGTCGCGCTGCGCGAACAGCGCATGGCGGCGGTCGAGGCGGTTGTCGACTCGCGCTTTGACTGGGCGCACGCGTTCCACGAGCTCGGCCGCGTGCTGCCGAAGGACACGTCGATTGCCACGCTCGACGGCACGGTCGGTACCGCGCCCGCGACGATCTCGACAGCGCCCGCACCGCGCCGCGAGTACCGCGACGCCGGCTTCGGCAACGTCTGCGACCCCGCCCGGCAGCGTCCCGACGATGACCCTCGGCGGTTGTGCCTCCAGTCAGGCGGAGGTTGCCCTGACGCTTCAGCGGCTGCGGCTGATGGACGGCGTCAGTGCGGTCAGCCTGCAGAGCTCGGCCAAATCGAGCTCGACCGGCGCGGGCGGTGCCTCGAGCAACGGCAACTGCAAGGCGCAGAGCCCGACCTTCAGCGTGCAGATCACCTTTGAACCGTTGCCGACGCCCGCCGCGAGCGGTGGCTCGGCCAGCAAACTGACGGCATCGACGGGAGGCGGACAGTGACCACGCGCGACCGACTCGTCCTGATCGGCGTAATGGCCCTGGCCGTGCTGGCGGCTGTATGGCTGCTGGTGGTCTCGCCGGAGCGCAGCAAGGCGAGCAAACTGAGCAGCGAAGTGAGCACCGCGAGCGCTCAACTGGCGAGCGCCCAAGGCGATGCCGCCAGCGCGCGCGCCTCACAGCAGCGCTACTCCGCGGCCTACTCCTCGGTGGTCAGCCTCGGCAAAGCTGTCCCGGCGAGTGAAGAAGTGCCTTCGCTGATGTACCAGATCGCCCAGGCCACCAACGAGAAGCACGTGCAGTTCAACTCGATCACGACCGGTGGCGGCGTGGGCGGCAGCTCGAGCGCGAGTTCGGCTTCGAGCACCGTGGCCGCCGCGGCGGCGAGCGCGGGCTTCACGCAGATGCCCTTCACGTTTGTGTTCGGGGGTAGCTTCAACGACCTCTACCACCTCTTCCAGCAGCTCAACGCGGCAACCGTGCGCACGTCGGACGGCGGCCTTCAGGTGAGCGGACGCCTGCTCACGCTGCAGGCCGTCAAGCTGGAGCCTGCAGCTACCGAAGGCTCCTCGAGCCAGCTGACGGGCACGATCACGGCAACGGCGTACGTGCTCCCGGCCAGTCAAGGGCTGACCGCGGGCGCGACACCGTCCTCGCCGGCCACGCCTGCTAGCGCGACGAGCGCGTCGAGCACGACAAGCAGTTCCAGTGCCGCACCGGCGCCGGCGGCGACGATCGGAGCGCTTCGATGAACGCCTTCTTCGATTCGCTGAAGTCGGACCTGTTCGACCGGCGGCTGACGCCGGTGCTCGCCCTGCTGGGCACGGCGCTGCTCGCCGCGATCGTGTACGCGGTCATCGGCGGCGGCTCGAGCTCACCGGCCCCTTCCGCGAGCGCGCCCGTCGCGGTGCCGAAGACCTCGGGCATCGCGGTCACGGCGGCCGAGACCACGAAGACGCCGGCGGCCGAGACGACCAGCGGCTCCGCCGAGCAGACGGTCGGAGGAGCCGTGCGCAATCCCTTCCACCCACTTCCAGGCGTGAAAAGCGCGACCACGGCGGCGACGTCGGCGAGCGCCTCAGGGTCCTCCAGCGGCGTCTCCCCGACCAGCGGCTCGAGCGGCGAAAGCAGCTCAGGCTCGGGCGGCTCGGAAGGCTCGAGCTCGGAAGGCTCCGGCTCGGAAACGAGCTCCCCCTCGCAGGGCGGCGGCACGCAGTCGCAGGAAAAGAAGTCGGCCAAGCCGGGCAAGGCCTACAAGGTCTCCGTCCTGTTCGGCATGGCCCCGGCCGGCACGCCGGCGCTGAGCGCTGGGCTGACCTCATACGAGAGCCTCAAGCGCCAGCAGCCGCTGCCGTCCTCGACGCAGCCGCTGATCGTCTTCCGCGGCGTTATCGCAGGCGGCAAGAGCGCGACTTTCACGCTCGTCGGCGAAGCGATCCTGCGCGGCAGCGCGGCCTGCCTGCCAAGCGCATCGCAGTGCCAGGCGATCGACCTGAAAGCTCGGCGAGACCGAGGAACTCGAATACGTGCCGCTCGGACGGCACGGCGATCACCTACGAGCTGCACCTCGTGAAGATCGAAGCGATCAAGGCCAAAGTGGCCAAAGCCGGCAAGGCGGCCAAGGCCGCGAGGGCAAGCATGGCGAACACGACGGCCGGCGAGTCGAAGGCCGGCCTGAAGCTGCTGCGCGAATCGGCCTGATGCGCTCTGCCGGGCCTGCGCTACTCGAGCGATGGCGGCGTGCTCGTGTTCCTGAGGACCCGCCACGCCTCCGCCGCACACGCTCACGTCTCGGCGTCGGGGCGCGGCGCACAAGGGCTGAGCGCGGCGCAGCAAATAAGCTTGGGGCCGTGGCGCTCCGTCTGATCACCGCCGGCGAGTCGCACGGCCCCGGTCTCACCTGCATCGTCGAGGGCCTGCCCGCGGGCCTTCGAGCTCGCCGCCCGAGGACCTCAACGGCGACATGGCGCGCCGCCAGCTCGGCCACGGCCGCGGCGGGCGCATGAAGATCGAGCGCGACGCCGCCGAGGTGACCGGCGGCGTCCGCCACGGGCGCACGCTCGGCGGCCCGATCGCGCTGCAGGTCGCCAACCGCGACTACGCCAACTGGGAGGAGCGGATGAACCCCTGGCCGGTGGATCGAGGAGGTCGCCGAGGTGCACCTGCCGCGCCCCGGTCACGCCGACCTCGTGGGCACGCAGAAGTACAAGCAGCAGCGACGTGCGCAACATCCTCGAGCGTGCCTCGGCGCGCGAGACGGCGGCGCGCGTGGCCGGCGGCGCGCTGTGCAAGGCGTTCCTGCGGGCGCTCGGCGTGGAGGTCCGCTCGCACGTCGTGCAGATCGCCTCGGTGCGCGCGCCCGAGCGCGGGAGCGAGCTGACGCTCGAGGACTTCGCCGAGGTCGACGCCTCGCCCGTGCGCTGCCTGGACGCCGATGCCACGCGCGCGATGGTGCGCGAGATCGACGACCTGCGCAAGGCGAACGAGTCGCTCGGCGGCGTGTTCGAGGTGCAGGCCTTCGGGCTGGTGCCGGGGCTCGGCTCGCACGTCTCCTGGGAGGAGCGCCTGGACGGGCGCCTGGCGATGGCGATCTGCTCGATCCAGGCGATCAAGGGCGTCTCGATCGGCGACGCGTTCACGATCGCCGGGCTGCCGGGCTCGCAGGCGCACGACGAGATCTTCTACTCCGCCGAGCGCGGCTACTACCGCGAGACCAACCGCGCGGGTGGCCTGGAGGGCGGCATGACCAACGGCCTGCCGCTGATCGTGCGCGGCGCGATGAAGCCGCTGCCGACGCTGACCAAGCCGCTGCGCTCGGTCGACACCGAGACGCACGAGCCGGCGCAGGCGCTGCGCGAGCGCACCGACTCGTGCACCGTGCCCGCGGCCGGCGTGGTCGGCGAGGCGATGGTCGCGCTTCGTGCTGGCCGACGCCTACCGGCGCAAGTTCGGCGGCGACCACATCGACGACGTGCGCGAGGCCGTCGCGCGCCTACGCGGAGCGGATCGGATGGCTTCAGTAGCTGAGGCGCCGCGCCGCGCGCTGGTCCTGATCGGCTTCATGGGCGCCGGGCAAGTCGACGGTCGCGGCCGAGCTCGCGCAGGCGCTGGGGGTCCAGGCGCTCGACAGCGACGAGCTGCTGGTCGAGCGCTTCGGGCATTCGGTCGCGGAGCGAGTTCGAGCGCAGCGGCGAGGCGTCGTTTCGCGCAGCCGAGGAGCAGCTCGTGTGCGAGCTGCTCGATGCGGCGGCGCCGGGGACGGTGATCGCGCTGGGCGGCGGCAGCGTGCTCTCGGCGCGCGTGCGCACGGCGCTGGAGCCGCACGTCGTCGTGCTGCTCGACGTCGAGGCCGAGCGGGCATGGGAGCGCGTCGGCGGCCCGAGCGGCGAGGCGCTGCCCGGGGCTCTGAGCGCCCGCTGGCGCGCGACCGCGAGGCGTTCCTGGCGCTGCACGCCGAGCGCAGCGACGCTATACGAGCGCTCGCCGATGCGATCCTGCCGTCGCTCTCGCGTGGCGGCGCGGCGCGCGTGCTCGACGCGCTGCGCGCGCTGGCGGCGGCGCCACGCGGCACGCGCCTGCTGTGGGCGAGCGGGCGCGTCGGGCGAGTACCCGGTGCTGATCGGGCGCGGCCTGCTGCGCGCGCTCGGCTCCGACGTCGGGCGCGAGCTGTGGCCGCTGGACCGCTCGCGCTCGCGTCCGTTCTGCGTGACCGACGAGAACGTCGGGCGCGCTGTACGGCGAGCAGCTGGGCGAGCTGGCCGGGACGATCGCGATCGCGCCCGGCGAGCAGCAAGACGCTCGCGACGCGCCGAACGCGTGTGGCGCGCGCTGGTGGCGGCCGGCGTCACGCGCGCCGATCACCTGGTCGCGCTCGGCGGCGGCGTCGTCGGCGATCTGGCGGGCTTCTGCGCGGCCACCTACCAGCGCGGCGTGCCGATCGTGCAGGTGCCGACAACGCTCGTCGCCCAGGTCGACTCCGCCTACGGCGGCAAGACGGGCGTGGACCTGCCGGAGGCGAAGAACTACGTCGGCGCCTACCACCAGCCGGCGGGCGTGCTGGTCGATCCGGACACGCTGCGACGCTGCCGCCGAGGAGCTCGCGGCGGGCTGGGTGGAGGTGCTGAAGACGGCGCTGATCGCCGGCGGAGCGCTGTGGGAGCGCGTCGGCGGCGGACGAAGATCTCGACGAGCAGATCGTGCTCGCGTGCGCGCGCACGAAGCTCGCGGTGGTCGCGGCGGACGAGCGCGACGCCGGGCGCCGCCAGGTGCTCAACCTCGGCCACACGGTCGGCCACGCGATCGAGACGGCGACCGGCTACGCACCGCTACCGCCACGGCGAGGCCGTCGGGCTCGGGCTGCTCGCGGCGCTGCGGCTGTCGGGCACGGAGGCGCTGCGCGAGCAGGTGCGCGAGCTGCTGCTGGCGCGCGGGCTGCCGGTGAGCTTCGACGGTGCGAGCGCGGAGCAGGTCGTGGCGGCGACGGCGCGCGACAAGAAGCGCGTGGGCAAGGAGCTGCCGTTCGTGCTGCTCACAGAGCCGGGGCAGGCGCGCACGGGCTGCACGGTCGCCGAGGCTGAGCTGCAGGCGGCCGTCGCGGAGCTCGCGCAGCCGTGATGATGTCCTGACGATGACCGGGCCCGGCTGGCGCATAGAGGTGATGCACGGGGTCAACCTCGACCAGCTCGGCCGGCGCGATCCTGCCGCTCTACGGAACGCTGACGCTGGCCGAGCTCGAGCAGCGAGATCGAGCTGGGCGAGCATCTGAGCTGGGTCTGCGCGCGAGCTTCTTTCAGAGCAACCACGAGGGCGCGTTCGTCGAGCGGCTGCATGCGCTGTGCGAGGAGGTGGACGCGGTGATCCTCAACCCAGGTGCTTGGACGCACTACGCCTGGGCGATGCGCGACGCGCTTGGAGATCGCGGGTGCTGCCGGCCGTCGAGGTCCATCTCTCAGACGTGCAGGCGCGCGAGCCGTGGCGACGCATCTCGGTGATCGGCGAGTTGTGCCTGGCGACGATCTCTGGGCGCGGCGCGGACGGGTATGAGCGATGCGCTCGCGCTGTTGCGCGACGAGCTCGAACAGGGCGCGCGATGAGCGCAGGCGCGAGCAGCGAGATCGCGCGCGTGGGGCGGCTCGCTGTGGCGCTGCGCGAGCGCGAGCTCGACGTGCTGCTCGTCGCGGCGCCCGTCAACCTGCGCTATCTGAGCGGCTTCACGGGCAGCAACGGCCTGGCGCTGATCGCGGCCGCGGGAGGGCGCCGAGCACCGCTTCTTCACGGACTTTCGCTACACGAGCCAGTCCGCTGCGCAGGTTACGCCGGCATTTGAGCGCGAGATCGTCACGGGCAGCCTGATCGATGCGGCTGCAGCCTCGCTCGATGGCTCGGGGGGCAAGCTCGGCTATCGACGACGCGAGCACGACGGTTGCCGATCGCTCGCGACTGGCTGCGGCGCTGCCGCCGGGCTGGGAGCTGGCGGAGTGCGCCGGGGCGGTCGAGCGGCTGCGCGCAGTCAAGGACGAAGGCGAGATCGAGCTGATGCGCGCCGCCGCGCAGCTCGCCGACGAGGCCCTTGCGAGAGTGCTCGAAGCGGGCCTCGTGGGCCGCACCGAGCGTGAGGTGGCGATCGAGCTCGAGCTGAGCATGCGGCGCCTGGGTGCCGAGGCGCCGAGCTTCCCCTCGATCGTCGCCTCGGGCGCCCACGGGGCACTCCCGCATGCCGAGCCGCGCGGGGAGGCGATTCCACGCGACGTGCTCGTGACGATCGACTGGGGGGCGATGCACGAGGGCTACTGCTCGGACTGCACGCGCACGTACGCGACGGGAGAGGGCATCTCGGCGCAGGCGCGCGAGATCTATGAGCTCGTGCTGAGCGCCCAGGAAGCGGGCGTTGCGGCCGCGCGGGCCGGCCCGACGGGGCGCGATGTGGACGCTGTCGCGCGCGCGCTGATCGAGGCCGCGGGGCACGGCGAGCATTTCGGCCACGGGCTCGGCCACGGCGTCGGCATGGACGTGCACGAGGCGCCGCGCCTGTCGCGGATCGAAAGCGAGCAGCCGCTGCGGGCGGGCAACGTGGTGACGGTCGAGCCGGGCGTCTACATCCCAGGTGAGCTCGGCGTGCGCATCGAGGACCTGCTGGTTGTGCGCGAGGGCTCTCAGGAGGTGCTCAACGGGCTGGAGAAGGCGCTGACCGTCATCTCCTGAGCGCCGCCGCGGCGTTCGCGCAAGGCAGCGGGGTGTGGCTCGGCAGGCGAGGAAGCGAACAGGCGCGCGGCGAGCGCGAGTGCGAGCGGTAGCGACCAAGCGAGGAAGAAGGCCGCCTGCAGGTCGGCCGAGACGTGCTCGGGCAGCCAGATGAAGCTGAGGTAGGCGAGCACGGTGGCCGTGGCGCTCAGCACGGGCGGGCGGGCGATCGCTCCGCGCACCTCCCAGGCGAGCAGCGCGAGCACGAAGGGCAGGGGGTAGTAGGCGATGTCCCAAGTGTCGAGCAGGCAGCGCAGCAGCATCAGCAGCGCGAGCATCAGCAGCGCCGTGGGCAGCGCGATGCGCTGTGGCCGGCGCCCGCGCAGCCACAACGCGAACGGCAGTAGAAGCCCGGCGAGGAGGATCAAGGGATGGGAGACCGTGCCTGTCCACGACGGCCCCAGGCGATAGCCGTAGGCGAGCGCTCCGCCGACGCCGGGCGAGGCGGGAGCGTGGTGGCCGAGGAACCAGAACACCTGCCATGGATGGAAGAGCACGCCGGGCGCAGTCGCGCTGGCGCGCAGGGCCGAGGAGAACCCGCCGGAGCCGATCAGCAGCAGCGGCGCGAGCACGAGCGCGGCGATCGCGAGCGAGCAGCCGATCAGCGCCGGGCGTCGTCGTGGCGGCAGTGCGAGCAGCACGGGTCCGGCGGCGAGTAGCGCCCACTCCTTGTTGGCCACGGCCAGGCCCAGCGCCAGACCGGCCCAGACCGGTCGCTCGCTCGCGGCGAGCAGCACGGCGGCGACGCACAGGCAGGCGCCGAGTAGCTCCTCTGGGTGGCCGAGCTCGAGCGCGCGCAGCGTGAGCGGGTTGGCGACGCACACGGCGAGCGCGAGCGTGCGGGCAAAGCGCGGTCGACCTTCGCTGCGCATCCGCGCGACGAGGTAGGTGCCCAGCAGCACTGCGGCGAGCAGGCAGGGCACGGCGACGGCCCGGTATACGGCAAGCGCGCCGCCGCCCCACAGCCCAGGGATCAGCGCGAACGGCGCACGCTCGACGAGCGAGCCGCCGTAGGCGGGGACGAGCCGCAGGAAGGCAGCCAGGTGTCCGTGCGCGAGCGCTTCGAAGGCCGGTCGCGACTCGGTTTCGTAGTCACTCCAGGCAAAGCTCCTCAGGCCGAGCCACGCGAGCAGCGCGCAGCCGGCGAGCGCGGCCAGGGCGCAGGGGAGGTTCTCGCGTGCGATGCGCCTCATGGGTTGGCATCGGTCGCGGCGGGGCGATGCTTGAGTCGGGCGGGCGGTCCGCCGTCGGCGGCGCGAAAAGCTCTACCTCGCGAGCAACGTCGACAGTCCGTCGCGATCGGGAACGACGTGAGGAATCTCCGGAATGTCGGCAAAGCTGCTGTCGGCGGAGACGAGCGCGCGCAGCCCCGCGCGAGCCGCGCACACGGCGAGCACGGCGTCGAATGCGCCGAGTGCTTGGGTGCACGCGAACAGTGCAAGCCCGGCGTCGAGATCGTCGATCGTCGGGCTCAGGAGGGGGGACAGCAGCTCGGCATAGTCCCGCCCTAGTGAAGCGGCGTCGGTTCGATCGCGCCGTCGGGCGCGAACATGCACGAACTCCTGGATCACCTCGACCGTAGTCGTCGCTTCGATGCGCCGGTCTGCTACCGCCTCGATCAGTTCGCGACAGGGATCGCGCAAAGGGTGGTTCTGTCCCTTGGCGTAGACGAGGACGGTCTTATCGAGCAGGATCACGTGCGCCGGCCGCGCAACGCGTCGAGCTCGTCACGCAGCTCAGTCGGCTCGGGAACCTGCATATCGGGAGCCTCGAGCAGACGCCGCCCAGCAGCGAGTCGCTGTGCATCGGGCCTCGCCAGCCCACGGTCGATCGCCTCGCGCACGACGGTAGCGACGGACACGCCCCGTTCCTGCGCCACGGCGGAGATGCGCCGGTGACGCTCGTCGTCGATCAGGATTTGCAAACGATGATCCAACGACATACACATACTGTAGCATGTGCAACTCGCTTACGATCATGGGCCGATTTGCCGATTACCAACGGTCTGCATGGACGCCCTCCTATGATGCGGTGCCGTGGCGATCAGCACCAACCAATTATGAAACGTGCCTAGAACGTAAGAACATTTCGGCGTCCCGCACTGTTGGGCGTGGTTCGCTCAGTGCTTGACCGATGAAAGTGCTTGAGGCAGCGGGGATGCTGTCGGCGCCGTGACCGGCGTGGCGCCAAAGGGGCGGAACGCTCGTAATGGGAGAGCGAGCAGGGTCCCGTAACCCTCGCTGAGGGCGCCTCTCCAAGAGGCCATCGGCCCCCCGAGCAGACTCCTCGACTCTGTGGCCTAGGCCCGATGTTCGCGGGCCATCTACGGTCGGCCGGACTAGCAATCCCGCCCGGCAGATGTACCTGCGACGCGGCTTGCGTGCTGCCACAGACGTCGGCGAGCAGGCCGGTCACGGCGCTGCTCACTCGCGGGAGCATTACCCGGCACGCGACCGGCACCGGACTCCGCTCCCGTCGTCCTGCTCGGTGCCTCGCGTGCGCGGTGCCGTTCGCGCTCGCCGGGCCTTCGAGTCCGCAGACGAATACAAAGCAAATTTCAGACTCGTGCCCAACGATCCCAGCGTGGACGTGGACGCACACGCGGCCTTCTACGTAAGCCTGATCGAGCCCGACTTTGGGATCGAACTCCAGCTCCTCGGCCCGCTTGAGCAGATTCTCAAGAGGGTCGTTGGGGTGGTCACAGCGGCCGAAGACGGCTGCTTCTAGATCGCGGCGGACGCTCGTCGCGTAGCCCGTGGGGTAGCCGCCCGTTCAAGTTGGGGTCGAGCCAACCTCGGGAGTCCGACAGGCCCCCGAGAACGCTGCCGGGAGCGAGTTTCGCTAGACCCTCCTAGGGCTCTGACTGCCGCCAGCGGTTGAGCGCGATCACAGTCCAGATCGCCTCCACAACGCCGAAGGGCCAAGTCCCGGCGAGAAACCCGTAGGTGCTCGACAAGGCACACCCGCACGCGAAAGCGAAGATGTAGCGGCGGTGGCGTCGCTCCAAGGCGTACATGCACACCATGAACGTCACGGCCGCTGCTCCGAAGGCCGTAAGCATCGTCGCTCAGTCTGACGCTTGCAGGCCCAACGAGAACGCGACCCCACTACTCGGACAGATCGGCGTCCTTCGGACGCTCATCCTTGGCCTCGAAGTCCTGACCCGGGGCGTAAAGCTCCCGAGGGGAGTCCTCGAGGCGCGCTGAGCGAGTGCCAAGCGAGGCCGCATCGTCTGGCCTCGTCGCGCGGCGGCCAGCTACCAGAGAGCACGTTGTTTCGCGTTCGCGCGGCCCGTCGATTTGGGCCTCTCCTGAAATGTTGGAGACAACCTCGCAGGACTTGTCATTCGCCGAGCCGCGGCCTAACCACAGATAGGCGCTTCGACGCACGCTCGAGCTCGCGCGATCTAAGTGGACCTGCGCTGCCGCAGGATGAGCCTCGAACTACACTTCGCCCTCGCTGATGCGCGATGCAGAGGTTTGATCTCATCTGGTATTTGGATCTCGCTCGTCCGAGGGACGCGCGATGAGCCTGCGCGTCGAGGTGGTCGGCATCGGTCCGGGTGACCCGGCGATGATCACCGTTCAAGCCGTCGAGGCACTTCGCGGCGCCGACGCCTTCCTGCTCGTAACCAAGCGCCATGAGACGCAGGAGCTCGTCGACGTGCGCGCTGAAATCCTCGACCGCTACGTCGGCGAGGACTGGCGCTCGTGCGCGATCTACGTCGCCGACGCCGAGCGTGCGCGTGGCAGCGACGCACAGTCCCAGCGCCAAGCGGTGGCGGCGTGGCGTGCCGAGCGTGCCCGCCGATTCGCCGAGGTGATGGCGGGGATGCCCGACGGCGCGCGCGTCGCGTTCCTGGCATGGGGCGATCCGACCCTCTATGACTCGACGCTCGGGGTGGTCGAGGACATCGCCGACGGCGACGGGCCGGAGATCGAGGTCCGCGTGATCGCAGGGATAAGCAGCGTGCAGGTCCTGGCCGCCGGGCATCGCATCGGCCTGAACCGCATCGGTGGGTCGGTCCAGCTGATGACCGGCCGCAGACTGGCGGATGGGCTCCCACCGGACGCCGAGGACGTTGTCGTAATGCTGGATCCAGAGTGCAGGTTCACCGAGGTCGCCGAGGAAGGGCTCGATATCTACTGGGGTGCCTATCTCGGCACGCCTGATGAGATCCTCATCGCCGGCGCGGTATCCGACGTCGGGGAGAAGATCGTGCGCGAGAGGGCGGCTGCGAAGGCTCGCAAGGGCTGGGTCTTCGACACCTACCTGCTGCGCCGGCGCCGTGCTTCTCGCCCGTGAGTCCGTCGTGAGTGTCTCGCACGGCCTCCTCGCCGATGCCCAGACCCCGCTCGCTCCGCGACTTCCGCCAGGGCCCTCGCTTGGGGCGCTGGCCCAGGATCAGCTGATCAGGCACGCGCAGTTGCCGCTGCTCGAGCGCTGTCGCCGGCGCTACGGCAACGCCTTTACTCTGCGCCCCGGGTCTCAGACGCGAGTGGTGCTCGCGGACCCGGGCGCGATTCGTGCGCTGTTCAGGGCTCCGCCTGATGTCGTCTGCGCCGGTCAGAACAACGCTCCGCTGCTGCCGATTTTCGGGCCGGACTCGATCCTGCTCAGTGACGGCGAGGAGCACTTGCGCAAGCGGCGTCGTCTGCTGGGCATCTTTCGCGAGAAGGACGTCGAGCGCACTGAGGCGATCGTCGAGGAGATCGCGACACGCCACGTCGCCGACTGGCCGCGCGGCGAGCCATTCTCTCTGCACGCACATCTGCGCCAGCTCGCCTTCGAGGTATTGGCGAGGGTGGCCTTCAACGGTGCGCCCGAGGTCAACGACCGCGTCTCGGAGGCGTTTGACCGCCTGATGCTGCTGAGCGCCCCGCCGATGGTAGAGCAGCTGCGCGCTCTGGCGAGGGGTCGCTCACCGTGGACTGAGTTCGAGTCCGCGCGCACGGGGCTCGACGCCGTGCTCCATGAGCTGATCGTTCAGATGCGCGCCGGCGACGCTGAGGACGCAAGCATCCTCGATCAGCTGATGAGCGCCCGCGGTGAGCATGGGGAGGCGTTGAGCGACAGCACACTCCGCGATGAACTCGCGACGTTGATCGTCGCGGGTCACGAAACGACCGCGAGCACGCTTGCGTGGATGTTCAACTTCGTGCTCCGCGACCGCGAGCTCTATGGGGCGCTCAAGCAGGAGGCGCAGGGTTCGGGAGCGCAGCTGCTCAACGCGACGATCACCGAGGCGCTGCGCCTTGGGCCTGTCGTCCTGGGCGTCGGTCGCGCCCTGACCGAGCCGCTTCAAGTCGGCGACTGGGTGCTGCCCGGCGGCACGCTCGCGGTCGCCTCCGCCTATCTGACCCATCGCCGCGAGGATCTCTTTGTGCGGCCACTTCACTTTGATCCTGAGCGATTTCTCGACACCAGTCCTGAGGCTTATGAGTTCCTGCCGTTCGGGGGAGGCGCGCGGCGATGCCTCGGCGCCTCCTTCGCCGATCGTGAGATCCGTGTGATCGCTCGAACGATGCTTCGAAGCATCGACCTGCGCGGGCTGCGAAGGCGTGCGGTGCGCCCGCAGCGCCGAGGTCCGATCTACGCACCGAGCGGAGGCGTTCCGGTGCTCGCTAGGAGCTAGGCGCTCGATCGAGCGCAAACAGCTCTCGCACCGCCCTCAGTCTGATGCTCATCGCCCTGACGCATGAGCTCGGTGGGTCGATGCAGCAGACGCTTGACCAGCGCCTTTGCCATGGCCTCAGCGCGGTCGCGGTCGCGCTCGGTCTCCCACCGCCCGCCGTTGCTCGCGAGCACCGACTGCATGACCTGATCTGAGTAGCGCCTGACGGCGGCGATCGTCGCGATCGCCTCGCCTGCGTTCAGCCACTCGAGCAGACGCGCGTGCTCCTCTTCGAGGATGCCCTCGGCTTGACGCAGCGCCGTGAGTCCGACCGCCGGACCCAATTGCGCGGCGTGATTCAGTCCTTCGAGGTCATAGAGCGTCACGTCGGGGATGCCCGCGCACAGCGGATCGATGTCGCGTGGGACCGCCAGGTCGATCAAGATCAGCGGACGCCCCGAGCGTGCGCTCATCACAGCGCGTAGCTCACTCTCTGAGAGCAGAGAGCCCGGCGAGGCGCTCGCGGCGATCACGGCGTCGACCTCGGCGAGCGTCCTCCACAGCTGCTCGAGCTCCACGGTGCGACAGTCAAAGCGGCTCGCCAGCGCCTCGGCTCGCTCGCGTCCTCGACTGGCGACGATGACCGTCTTTGCGCCCCGCTCGGTCAAGAGCTCGACGGCCAGGCCGCTCATCTCACCGGCGCCGAGCACCGCGACGGTGCTGGCGCTGAGCTCACCCAACGCCTCGACGGCAAGCGCGGGCACGGAGGCTCTCTGCCGTCCGATCGCTGTCTCGGAGCGCACCCGCTTACCGGCCTGAAGCGCGGCGGCGAACAGGCGGTTCAGCAGCGGCCCGGCGCGTCCGCTTTGACGGCACTGCTCGTATGTGCGGCGCACCTGTCCTTGGATCTGCTCCTCGCCGAGCACCATCGCGTCGAGGCCCGCGCTCACTCGCAGCAGGTGCAGCGCCGCCTCGCCGTCGTGCAGTGTGTAGCTCGCATCGACGAGCTCGGCGTGCGGCACTTCTCCGTGGCGGCTCAGGCAAGCCAGCAGCGCCGTTTCCGCCGCCTCGGGCTCCTCGACCACGAGGTAGAGCTCCACGCGGTTGCACGTAAACAGTGCCGCCGCCTCGCCCACCTCGAGCTCGCCCGAGAGCTCGCTGAACAGTCGCTCAGATTGATGGGCGGGCAGGGCCAGGCGCTCGCGCAGCTCGAGCGGCGCGCTCTGGTGGGAGAGCCCCAGCAGCAGCAGCGCGCCAGGCGCCGCCGCATCGCGAGGTTGCTCAACGACGCTAATCCTTGGCCGGCTCGGCGATGACACCCGAGAGCAGCTCCTCATAGCGACCGAGCACGAACAGGACCAGCGAGACGCGATTGAGCCAGCGGCGGGTCTCCTCGTGACCGCCCAGTGAGACCACGCGTCGCTCGGCGCGGCGGGCGATCGCGCGCGCGAGATCGATCGCGCCGGAGGCCGGCACCGAGCCCGGCAGAATGAACTCACCGGGAATCGGCGTCTTTGCCTTGATTTCCGCTCCAAGCTCATCCAGCCGTTCGAGATCCTCGACTGTGACCTCGACGTAGCGGTTCTCCCTGCCAGGCATCGTCGCGAGCTCGGCTGCGACTTTGTAGAGGCCACGCTGGATCTCCTCGCAGATCTCGCGGACCTCCTGGTGTTCGCTCAAGGCCTTCGCCAGCCCGACTGCGCTCGAGGCCTCATCCACCGTCCCGTATGCCTCGATCCGCACGTCGTCCTTTGCGATTCGCTCACCGCCGAGCAGTCCCGTCGTGCCGTCATCGCCCTTGCCAGCGCGGGCTATTACGTCAACGTCATCCTTTGCCATCTTCATCTCCTGGGGTTGGGTTAGAGGCGACTGATTGTGGACCGTCGACCGCCGCCTCGACGAACGTGGACATCTCGCGGTGCAGTCGCCCGGCCTGCTCGATCAGCCCAAGCGCCAAAGCCGCGCCGCTGCCCTCGCCCAGGCGCAGGCGCAGGTCGAGCAACGGCTCGATCCCGAGCTCTGAGAGCACGTAGCCGTGCGCGGGCTCGGCTGAGCGATGCCCGGCGAACATCCACTCGCGTGAGGCCGGCTCCATGCTCACGGCGATCAGCGCGGCGACGCCGGTTGCGAATCCGTCGAGCAGCACGGGGACGCGTTGACTGGGCGCTTGCAGCATCACGCCGACCAGCGCGGCGAACTCCAGGCCGCCGACGCTCGCCAGCACGACCTGTGGATCCTCCGGGTCGTGGGACCGCTCGGCGCACCAGCGTCGATGGCGATCGACGATCGCGCTCACGACCTCGCGCTTTCGCTTCACGCCGGCCGCGTCCAGTCCGGTCCCTCGTCCCACCACGCGCTCGGGCTCGGCGCCGCTGAGCGCACACAAGAGCGCCGAGGCCGTTGTCGTGTTGCCGATGCCGATCTCGCCCACGACCACACAATCCGCGCCGGAGCTTTCGAGCGCCTCGCGGGTCAGCGCGCGACCACACTCGATCGCGGCCTCGCTCTGCTGCGCGCTCATCGCCGGACCGCTTGTCGTATCCGCGCTCCCGGGCGCGATCGACCTGTCCAGGCAGCCCTCCGGTGTAGGGCCACGCAAGCCGACGTCCGCGACCACCAAGTGCTCGCCGCGTGCCTTGGCGAGCACGCCGATCGCGGTCTCGCCGCGCGCGGCTGCCTGAGCGACTTGACTTGACACCGCCGAGCTGAACAGGCTTGTTCCGTGCGTGGTGTGACCGTGGTCGGCCGCGCAGATCAAATGGACGGCCTTCAGCGGCGCGGGGGAGGCGCGCCGGTTGCAGCCGCCCAACGCTCGACGACGTCTTCAAGCGCTCCGAGGCTTCCGATCGGCTTGACGAGCTGGTCCGCGCGGTCACGCACCGCGGTCCTCGCGGCGTGGTCGGGCAACGCTCCAGAGGCCGCCGGCGCCTCTGGAGCGCTCCAGCTCTCGTGCATGACGACCTCAGAGACCGGCGCGCGCGCGGCCCATCCGCCGCGCTCGAGGTTCGGTCGTATGGGGCGCTCGTCGGGCCAGCCGACGCAGAGCCACGCGACCGCTTCGACCTCGTGCGGAATGCCGAGGATCTCGCGTAGGTCGGGCGGGCGGTAAAAGCTGACCCAGCCGACACCGAGACCCTCGGACCGCGCGGTCAGCCAGAGGTTCTGGATCCCGCAGGCGGTCGAGTAGATGTCGGTCTCGGGGATCGTCCCGCGACCGAGCACCTCCTTGCCGGCAGGTGGGGGCACGCAGCAGACACAGATCCCAACGGGCGCCTCGAGGATGCCCTCCACCTTTTGATCCAGGAAGGCCCGCGCTCGCTCGTCGAACTTCGGCGCCTGGCGCATTCGCTCGCGCTCGGCGATCGCGCGCACACGCGCACGTGTCGTCTCACTGCGCACGATGATGAAGCGCCACGGCTGGGAGAGGCCAACCGAGGGCGCCTTGTGCGCCGCTTCGAGCACTCGCGTGAGCACTGCGTCCGGCACCGGGTCAGGGCGAAAGCGGCGGATGTCGCGCCGCTCTGCGATCACTCGCACCACGGCTTCGCGGACTGGATCTGGGTAGCGCCAACTCTCTGGGTCAGCGGCTCGGTCGCTTGCCCGCGAGGGATCGAAGTTGGCGTCGAGCACGGGGCGCTTCATGGCACGAACCTCTCTTGCGTAGTGGTTGGCGGCCGCCCCTCAGCAAGCGCTGGGCGGCGTGGATGTAGCACGCAAGCTCGATCGAGCGTCATGTCTCGCTCACCTTGCTCGCGTAGCGATCGGGCCTCCCCAGCCTGCGGTAGCGATGGCCGTAGCCGGGGAAGTAGACGTGCGAGCGCAGTCCGCTTGCCTGCTCGCCGAGGGCGGGACCGACGACGACGATCGCCTGTGTGTTGATCTTCGCCTCGCGGATCTCGATCGCAAGCTCCTGCAGCGGGCAGCGGATCACGATCTCATCCGGCCAGCTCGCGCGGTAGACGACCGCGCAGGGACTCTCCGGCGCATAGCCGCCCTCGAGTAGATCCCGCTGGAGCTCTCGCGGCCTGCGCACCGAGAGGAACAGGACCATCGTCGTGCCGTGTCGCGCCAGCTCGACGAGCTTCTCGTTTGGGGGCATCGTGGTGCGCGTGGGGCGGCGGGTGAGGATCAGCGTCTGGGAGACGTCCGGCACGGTCAGCTCCTGCCCGAGCGCTGCGGCTACGGCAGCCATCGAGCTCACCCCGGGGACGATCTCGATCTCCAGAGCGAGGCGCTCGCACACCTCCATCTGCTCGTGGATCGCGCCGTAGATCGTGGGATCGCCGGAGTGCACGCGCGCGATCCGCAGTCCCTCGCGCGCGGCGCGCGTGTAGATCTCGATGATCTGCTCGAGCGTTCGCTCGTCTGATGCGACTAGCTCCGCGCCCTCGCGGGCGTGCTCGAGCACGGCCGGATCGACCAGGCTGCGCGCCCAGACCACGACGTCGGCGGCGCCGATCACCTCGACTGCGCGCAGCGTCAGCAGATCGGCAGCGCCCGGACCGGCGCCGACGAAGCTGACGCGACCGCGTGGGGGAGAGGGCTCATTCATCGATGGCCTCGCCCACCTTTACGAGCACCGGCGTGGCGGATGCGCGCCGTGGTGGCAGTCGGCCGGCGACGCGCACCAGATCGGGTCGTGTGCGCAGCAGGGCGGCGACGATCAGTGCGGTCATCACGCCCTCGATCACTCCGATCAGGGCGTAGGTGCCGATCACATCACCTGCGATCGTCTGCAGGTCGACGTGCACGACCGCGGCGATCGCGTAGTCGAAGGTGAACACGCAGGAGGCGACGACGATCGTGATCAGCGCGGCGATGCCACAGCTCGAGTGACAGACCACGCAGCGAGTTGGGCAGCAGGCGACGCAGTCCGAGGATCAGCGGGTATCCCACGAACGCCGGGATCAGCGCGAGGTCGATTACGTTGAGTCCGAGCGTGCTGATGCCGCCGTCGCCTAGCGCCAACGCCTCGATCACGGTGACGACCGTCATCGTGATCGCCCCCAGCCAGGGCCCCAGCAGCGCGACCGCGAGCGTGCCTCCCAGTAGATGACCGTCGGTGCCGACGGTCACGGGAAAGATCGGTGTGTCGGCGACGACGAAAAACGCTGCGATCATTCCCGCCACGGGTAGGTCGCGCTCGCGCGTCTGCTCGCGTGCCTTGCGCACGCACACAGCCAAGCTGCCGGCCGCCACGACGGCGCCTGCCGCCGCCGCCTCGCCGCTCAGGTAGCCGTCAGGGATGTGCATTTGAAACCTCGCTTTCGCTCTCAAGTTGGGTTAGGTCGAGTCCGGCTACGGCGCCGACGACGAAGGTGACGGGCGGCGGCAGCGCCGCCGGCAACGCGCCGAGGCTGCCTCGCAGTACTCGTTGCGAGGGCCGCGCGCCGGCGCTGATCGCCGTTAGCGGCGTCGCGGCGTCCATGCCGCCGGCGATCAGCGCCGCGGCTATGCGCCGGATGTGCCCACGACCGGTGAGGATCACGAGCGTCCCGCCGAGGCGAGCGATCGCATCCCAGTCGGGCGGATGCGCATGCTCGGGGTCCACGTTGCCGTCGACGATCGTGACCGTCACGCTCAGTTGGCGCAGCATCAGCGGTATTCCCGCGGCCGCCGGCGCGGCGAGCGCAGACGAGACGCCGGGAATGATGCGCACCGGCACGCCGGCGGCGCGCAGCGCGACGGCCTCCTCGCCGCCACGCGAGGCGACGAATGGATCTCCGCTCTTCAGTCGCACGACCGACTCGTAAGTGCGGCCGAGCTCGATCAAGAGGGCGTTGACCTCCGATTGAGCTTTGGCGCGTTGTCGCTCGGCTCGCCCTACGCAGTGAAGCTCCGCCTCGGCGGGCGCGAGCATCGCGATCTGCTCAGCGAGGGGCGGTCATAGACAACCACTGCGGCGCTTCGCAGCGCATCGTGTGCAGCAGCGGTGAGCAGGCTTGGCTCGCCAGGGCCGGCGCCGACCAGGTGGACGGTCATGGCGCGCTTCCGTTCGAGCGCTCGGCGACCATCCACTCGCCCGCCACGTGCGTGCTCTCGCCGGCGACGAGCAGCAGCGTGCGCATCGTGACCGTCACTGGGTCGAGCTCTCCAAGGGTCGTGCAGATCGCGCTCTGCCCCTCGCGCGCCGCGTCGGTCACGACTCCGACCGGCGTATCGGCCCCGCGTGTCTCGCGAAGCAACTCGAGCACACGATCTAGCTGCCATTGTCGCTGGCGCGAGCGGGGGTTGTAGAGCGCGAGGGTGAGCCCAGCCTCGGCGACCGCGCGCAGCCGTCGCTCGATCGTCGCCCACTCGATGTGCAGGTCTGAGAGCGAGAGGCTCGCCCAGTCGTCGGCGAGCGGAGCGCCGAGCACCGCGCCGGCCGCCAGCGCCGCCGTCACTCCGGGGATCATGTTGACCTCGGGTCGCTCACTCGGCGCGAGCGCCGCCGCTCGCTTGAGCGTCCGCGAGGCCATGCCGTACACGCCGGCGTCGCCAGAGGAGACGAGCGCCACGCGCTCGCCGCGCTGGGCTCTCACGAGCGCTTCTTCGGCGCGCTCTGCCTCTTGGCCCATCTTCGCGCGCATGACCAACTGCTCGGCTCGCAGCAGCTCGCTGCATTGATCGACGTAGGGCCCGTAGCCGATCACGACCTGCGCTTGTTCGATCGCCCGCGTGGCGGCGACTGTGCGGTGATCGGCGATCCCTGGCCCGAGGCCGACGATGTCAAGCACGCCGCTCATGCGCCCAGTGGGTTGAAGCCGGCCGGAAGCTCGAGCCTGTGCGCGGTCATGAAGCCCTCGTCGGCGAGGATCTCGCGCGTGGCGCCGTCGGCGCTGATCACGCCACTGTCGAGCACGATCGTGCGCGGGCAGAGCTCGAGCGCGTAGGGCAGATCGTGCGTGACCAGCAGCACCGTCACCTTCAGCGACTGCAGCACGTCGACGAGCTCGCGCCGCGCTGCAGGATCCAGATGCGAGGTTGGCTCATCGAGGATCAGTAGCTCCGGGCGCATCGCGATGATGCCCGCGACGGCCGCTCTTCGACGCTGGCCAGCGGAGAGTTCGTGGGGAGCGCGCTCAGCCTCGTCGGTCAGGCGGACGGCCTCCAGCGCTTCGCTCACGCGCTCGCGCAGCTCCGCGTCCTTGAGGCCTTGGTTCGCGGGTCCGAAAGCCACGTCGGAGGCGACCGTCGGCATGAACAGTTGGTCGTCGGGGTCTTGGAACACGAGCCCGACCATTGCTCGCACCTGCTTTCGCGTCTTGGGCGTCAGCTGCATGCCGGCGACGTGGACCTCGCCGCTGCTCGCGTCGAGCATTCCGTTCAGCTGCATGATCAGCGTCGTCTTACCCGCGCCGTTGGGACCGACGATCGCCACGCGTTCACCGCGGTTCAGGCGCAGATTGATGTTCGCCAGCACGGGCTGACCGCTCGGATAGGCAAAGGACAGGTCACGCACCTCGAGCGCCGGCGGCCCCTCCTCTGGCACCGCGGTCCAGGCTGGGCGCAGGCCCGGCTTGCGCGGCGCGAGCTCGAGCGGCGGTGGCGGCTCGGGGGCGCGTGTGGCCCGCCGCGCGCGACGCCGCCCACGCGACGGGGCGTCTCCGTGGGGCGTGAGTGAGATCGGCATCCCCGTCTTCTCCTCATAGCCGGGTAGGCGCACGCGGTAGACGCACATGTCGCAGTTCATCCGCACGTCGCCGACGATCGCTTCGCGGTATCGCTCGATCGCAAGCTTTGCCAGACGGCGGTCTGGGCCCAGGTGAGCGCCGCCGCGAATCTCGATCTCGGGATACTCCTCGGCCCACTCGGCGGCCTCGCGGTAGATCCGTGGAAGCAGTCGCCCGGTGAACAGCAAGAGCGGTGCGAGCACGATCGTGCGCGCGCCGAGCTTGCGAGCGCGCTCCAGCGCGCCGCGCACGTCGGGCTGGGCGACCTGGACGAAGGCCGGCTCGATCGTCGGCAGGCCGCGGCCGTCGCTCAGCAGGCGAGCGAGCTTGTACAGGTCGGCGCCGGCGTCGGGGTCTGAGGAGCCTCTTCCGACCAGTACGACGCCGCTCTGGGCTGGGTCGGACTCCGCGAGCGCCACGCGGATGCGCTCCTCGACCACGTCTAGGACCAGCGGGTGGATGCCGAGGTCGCGGGCGAGGCGGAAGCTCGCCTTTGGATGACGCTGACGTGCCCGGGCAAGGGCCGCTGGACCGTCGTTCTTCAGGTGCCCGGCTGCCAGCAGCACCAGCGGCACCGATACGACCGACTGTCCTTGGTCTCCGCTGGCGAGCAGCCGGTCGATCGCCTCATCGACGGTCGGTTCAGCCAGCTCGATGAAGCCGAACTCGGTCGGGATCGAGCCGGCGGCGTCGCGGATCATCTGCGCCAGCTGCCAGAACTCCTCAACGCCGTCAGCGTCTCTGGTGCCATGGCCGAGGACGAGCAGCGACGGGCGCTCGCCGATCTCGGCGCCGTTCGAGGACACCTCAGAGAGCGCTTGGTCGAGATCGCTCACAAGACTCCCGTCTTCGCGAGGACCGTCGCCGCGATCGCCGCTAGCGCAAACGGCATGACTGCCGTCCATTCCCAGCCACGAGCGCGAGTGCCGAGATCGACCTCAGGAAAGTGGCCGTCAAAGCCCCGCGCGAGCATCGCCAGATAGACGCGCTCTCCCCGGTCAAAGCAGCGGACCGCCAAAGCGCCCGCACTGCGCGCGGCTGTGCGCGCCTGCCAGATCCAGCGCGGGTCATCCCCGCGCGCTACACGCGCGAGCTGCAGCCGTTTGAGCTCGTCGAGCACCAACTGCAGGTAGCGGACGCCAAACGAGGCGATCGAGGTGAACTGGCTGGGCACCTTCAACCGCTGCGTGCCGGTGAGGATCGCATCGGTCGGCGTTGTGGCGGCCAGCACGCCGGTCGTGAGCACGGCGATCGTCGCCTTGGCTCCGATCGCCCATGCTCCCCACAGGCCTTCGCGAGCGAGCGAGATGCCGAGCACCTCGATACGCGGGCCCGAGGCGATGAACGGCAGCAACACGATGAAGAGGACGAACGGGATCTCGATCAACAGTCGCGTCGCCAGTGAGCGCAGTGACGCGCGCGAGTAAACGATCACGAGGCCCAGCAGCACAGCGTCGGTCGCGAAGGCCCACAGCGCGCGCTGTGGCAGCAGCGCGACCGCGACGACGAACAGGATCGTTACGAGCACCTTGCACTCCGGCGCGAGTCGGTGCAGCGCGGTCTCGACCTCGCTCGGGCCCTGTTCGTGGGTGACGGTCACCTCCGACCTCCGGCCCTTTGGCGATCCTCGCGCGCGGGCTCGGCTGCTACCGAGTCGATCAGGGCGGCGCCCCGCTGCACACGGCGTCTGGCCGGCGCGATCACCGTCGACATGTAGGGCGCGCTTGACGGCCCGTCGCCGGCGAGGATGCGCTCGCCGCCGAGCCCGACCTCCTCGCCGTAGATGGACTCTTGCAAGCGTCCGGCGTCATCCAGCGCCGCACGCACCTTGGCGATGTGGCGCCCGCCCTTGTAGATCACCACCGTGTCGAAGTGGGCGAGCGCGGCGCGCAGCTGCTCATCGCCCGCCGTGTAGGGAAACAGCGCCAGACGCTCGTTACCTTCGGCGAGCACCGTGGAAGAGCGTGCGGCGAGATCCTGCATCGCCGTGATCCCGGGCACCGTCTCGACCTGGGTCTGCGGTTCCAGGCGCACGACGGTCTCGGCGACGTAGGTGAACGTCGAGAACAGGTTCGGATCGCCGATCGTCGCGAACGCCGCGTCCGCGCCGCTGCGTACGACCTCGGCGATCGCCATGCCGGCCTCATCCCAGCGCTGCTCACGAGTGCTGTGGTCGCTCATCGCGAAATGGACCTGCCGGATGCGATCGCTCGGCACGTGCGTCTCGATGATCCGCTCGGCGCGGCCGCTGCCCTCGCCGTCGGTGGCGGGAACGAACACGCGCTCGGCGCTCTGCAGCACGCGCAGCGCCTTCAGCGTCAGATGCTCGGGGTCGCCCGGCCCGACGCCGACGCCAATCAGCCTGCCGCAGCTCATAGCGTCCCAGTCGGGCTCGTGGCTTGGGCGGCGGCGACGAATCGCTCGGCGACCTGTGGCGTGGATGCCCAGTGTGTGTGCAGATAGCTCGCGTGGACGTTCTCGGTGACGTGGCCCTCGGGAGTCGACTGACCGGAGCGCTCGAGGATCCAGGCCGGAACCTGACCCGCCGCAGGCTCGAGCTTTGAGTAGTGGAACTCGTGCGCACGCACGCGAGAGCCAGCCGGCCACAGCGGATGGTGGCCTGTCGCCAGCGCCTCGCGATAGCCGA
The DNA here is from genome assembly GCA_963704495.1 of uncultured Solirubrobacteraceae bacterium. Classification (GTDB taxonomy): domain Bacteria; phylum Actinomycetota; class Thermoleophilia; order Solirubrobacterales; family Solirubrobacteraceae; genus Palsa-744. Next base: position 1,822,266 of record OY969911.1, read on the forward strand.
GCGTCACCCGCTCGCTCATGCGGGCCTGCGCTGCAATCACGCCGCACATCGGATGGCCGTCGAACTCCTCTGCGAGATACAGCAGCCCGCCGCACTCGGCGAGGATCGGCGCGCCTCTGCGTGCCAGCTCCGCGATCTCCTCACGCAGCGGGCGATTGGCCGTCAGCTCCTCCACGAAGACCTCGGGAAAGCCGCCGGCGAGGATCAGTCCCTCGGTCCCGGGCGGCAGCGACTCCTGCTGGAGCGGATCGAAGTCGAGCAGCTCGGCGCCACTGCCCTGCAGTAGTTCGAGGTTCTCGGAGTAGTGAAAGGAGAACGCCGGGCCTCGCGCCACCGCAACGCGAGCCGCCGACTCTGCCCCTCCCGGCGACTGTGCTGACCAGGTCGGACCGGGTAGCTGCGGCGCGCTCTCGGCCAGCGCTTCGATCGCCGGCAGATCGCAGCTCTGCTCGACGACGCTCGCGAGCCGCTCGAGCGTGTCACTCGCGCGCTGCAGGCGCTCGCCGACCGGCACGAGCCCAAGGTGGCGCTCTGGGCTGCTCAGCGTCGAGTCACGACGCAGGACGCCGAGCACCGGGACGTCGAGCTGCTCGACCGCCTCACGCAAGATCGACTCGTGGTTGTCGCTGCCGACGCGGTTCAGCACTACCCCGCCGATGCGCACCTCGGGGTCGAAGCCGACGAAGCCGCTGAGCGTCGCGGCGATCGAGCGCCCCACCGAGCTTGCGTCCAGCACGAGGATCACCGGAGTGCGCAGCAGCTTGGCCACCTGAGCTGCCGAAGCCAGCTCACCGCGCCCGTTGGCTCCGTCGAAGAGGCCCATCGCCCCCTCCACCACCGCGATCTTCGCACCGCGCGTTCCGTGGCGGAACAAGGGTGCGATCGCCTCTGCTCCCGACATGAACGCGTCGAGGTTGCGTGCGGGTCTGCCGGTGGCAAGAGCGTGGTAGCTCGGGTCAATGAAGTCCGGTCCGACCTTGAAGCCGACCGGATCTCTCTCGCGGCGTCTGAGTGCGCCCAGCAGGCCCGCGGCGACGGCCGTCTTGCCGGCTCCAGAGCCCGCGGCGGAGATGAGCACCCGGGGGATCACGCCGCGACCCTCGGCCAGGGCGTGTCTACGACCGGCAGGTCACGTACGGCGCGCTCGGTCATCCGCGTGGCGTTGCCCGATCGCGCGACGCCGCTCCCTGCGCACGCAGATGGCACCGGATGATCGTCGTGAAAGCCGGTCCGTGGATCCGTGCCGTGGTCGGGGCAAACCGCGATGCGCGCTTCGATCAGGCAGACCTCCTGCCACAGCGGTACGAGCAGCTCGCGGTCGACGTCTTCAAGGGCGATCGCCTTGCCCTCGGGATCGAATTCATGCGCCGCCTCGTCGGGCGCGCCCACATGTACAACGACGCAGTGGGCCTCCGAGCGCAGGGCCCTCAGCGCAGCCGCCAGCTTGGCGCTCAGGCATGTGTCCGGGCCGCCCGTGCAGCCAGGCGGCACGATCGAGCGAGCGCCCATCGCAAGCGCACAGCCGGCTGCGGCGCCGGGTCCGCTGATCAGCACGGTGCTCTCATCGAGGCAGCGGCGCGGCGGCGCTCCGCCTCCCCACACGTGGACGTCAAGATCCTCCCAACGCGCCGGGATTCCGGCGCTGCTGTCGCCGACGAGCAGCCCGCGATGGCCGCGCAGATGCTCGAAACGCTGTGCGGTCGATCTAAGCGAGAGCGAGGCCAGCGCTGCGCGAGCGCGCGCGCCGCTGGCGCGCGCGCCGCTTTCGGTGTGAAAGTCGATCCGCCACGCGCTTTGCCCGTGTGGAACGGTGACCCCCGCACACGCCGCCTCGAGCATGCCGCGCGAGATCTGGATCGGTGGCGCGCCGAGCAGCGCCGGGATGCCGGTCTCGCTGCCCGGCGTCAGACCGGGGGCGGTCGTTGCGACGCGGCTCACCACGCCGGCCGTGCAGAGATGGTCGAGCGCCGGTGTCCGGGCGCGCTCGAGAGCCGTGGGCTGATCGCCGACGATCGGCTCCGCCGCACCGTCGACTATCACCAGCACGTCTGGCATCTACCTCCGCAGAGAAGTGACCTGATTGTCAGCGGCGAGCATAGCCACCTCGCCTCGTGCCTGCAACCAAAAAGCCGAACAAATCGGCCTGCTCGTCGTTGGGCGTTGAACTGTGAATCTCCGCTCGACGGGTAACGGTGAGTATGCTCCTGGGAATAGTCAGAGACAAATAAGTGAGAGACATAAAGAGACTTTACTACGGTGCTCTCGTAGATTACTTTTTGCAGAACTATTCTGGTGATCGGATCTATAGGCCATCGACACGACCCGCCCACTCGTGGCGCTTTGTCGTGTCTCCGCCTCATGGGATCCCGCCGATCCACACGAGTGAAAGGATCTCGATGACGTTTCTCACTCGACGCCTAAGTCGCCTGGCGCGCTACTGCCTGGTTCTGGGTGTCCTGCTCTCGATGGCGCTGATCGTTCCGGGCGCCGTCTCGGTCGCAGGCGCGACCGAACCACTCACGGCGAGCCCGTGGCATTCGACGACGCCGTTCAGCAACGGGCGCACTTCAGCCTCCAGCGTGATCATCGGCAACCGCGTCTACCTGCTCGGCGGCTATGCCTATGACGAAGCCACCGAAGAACTGCCGATCTACAACGACGTCCAGTGGGCGACGCTCAGCAGCAGCGGGGGCGTCAGCGGCGGCTGGCACACGACTACGCCGTTCACGCAGGCGCGCCTAGGACAGACTGCTGTCCGCTACGGCGACTACATCTACGTGATCGGCGGCGGCGATGGCTTCGAAACCGTCTACAACACCGTCGAATACGCCAAGGTGGGGCCCAGCGGCAACATCACCGCGGCGGGCTGGCACTCAAGTCCCAACGACCTGATCGTCGCCCGTGCGGCCGCAAGCTCCAACGTGGTCGTGATCGGCGGACAGCCGTATCTGTATGTCACTGGCGGCACGGGCAACAACGAAGCGGGCGAAGTGATCCACTTCGCGAGCGTTGAGTACGCGCCGATCCACGCCGACGGCTCGCTTGGCAAATGGACGCTCAACCCGACCGAATTCGCCAAACCGCGCTCGTCGATGACGACCGCGTTCGCGGGCGGGTGCCTGTACGTCGTCGGCGGCTTCGGCGAAGCGTTCACGGAAGTCTATTCAGACGTCCAGTACGCATGCCTGCACTCCAATGGCTCGCTCGGATCGTGGACGACGAGCCCCAACTCGATGCACAACGTTCGCTACGGGGCGGAGATGGTCGTCTCGCAGTCCTCGACCGGGCTTGCGCAGTTGATCGAGCTCGGCGGCAACGCCGGCGAAGGCGTCTACCTCAACGAGATCGAGCGCACGACAGCGCGTGGTCCGCTCGGTAACACGCCCTGGACGGTCGCGCCGAGCACGAGCTTCCTGCCGGTCGGCCAATGGGGGCAGACCGGGGTTCTCTACGAAGGGCGCGTCTACGTGCTCGGAGGCGTGACCCGCAGTCAGGAATACCTCAACAACGTGATCTACGCGCGCGTCAGCGAACTGTTCTGATTCGCGAACTAGGGCGCATGGTCACTTGACTGATTGCCTCTGGAGCCCGCGTCTACCACTCGGTTGGCGCGGGCTTCACCTGAGGGCAGTCGCCGCTTGTGGGCGCCGAGCCCGAGGCAGAGTGCGACCGCTATCCCGGCCGCGACCCTCACGAGTGTCGCCGCTCGCCGCACGTCCGATGCCGTGGGCTGCGCGAGCTCGGCGCCGATGACGTACTCATCTGGCTTCTCCAGTCGGCATCCGAGTGCTCCCGCCATAGCCGCGATCGTCCAGCCGGCGTTCGGGCTTGCCAGACGGGCGTGCTCGTGACGCGCTCGGCGCGCGGCTAGGGCAGCGTTTGAGCGACCCTCGCAGAGCAGCGTTGAGGCGATCAGCGCCCCGGCCGCCAGCCGCGCGGGCGCAATGTTGAGCAGGTCATCGCTGCGCGCGGCCGACTTGCCCAGCCACTCGAGCTCGCCGCGATAGCCGACCATTGCGTCTGCCGTGTTGAACACGCGATAGGCGATCGCTGCCGGCAGGCCCCCAAGGCTGAAGGCCAAAAGCGGCGCGACGATCGAGTCGCACAGGTTCTCGGCGAGTGACTCGATCGCCGCCGAGGCAAGCAGATGGGCGGGGAGCTCCGCGGTCTCGCGAGCGACGAGCTGTCCCACCCAGGTGCGGGCGAGCTCGATATCCGAACGCTCCAGAGCCGAGGCGACACGCTGGCCGCTCTCGACCAGCTCCCGCAGCGCGAACGTCGGCTTCAGCGTGAGGCCAAGCAGGATGGCGCCCGCCGGCAGGCGATCGGCGGTTCGCTCGATCACCCGTGCGCCGAGCGCGCTTGCGCCTACGACCACACCGAGCGCGCCCGCGCCGCCGAGCAGCGAGTGCACAGGCGGCGATCCTCTCCAGGGCGAGTAGGCGCGGGTCAGCGCGCGGCCGATCAGCACCGTTGGGTGCATGCGGTGGTTTGGGTCGCCGACTGCCGCATCGAGCGCGAGCGAGCTCAGCACGCTCGTGGTAAAGCCGGCATTGCGCGTGCTCATCGGCGCTACCCCAGGCTCTCAGCGCTCTCGCGCTGCGAGCCTGCCGATCGTGTTCAGCACCGCTGTGGCGATTCCAGAACCTCCGCGAGAGCCGCGCAGCGCGAGATGGGGTAGCGGAGAGCGCGCCAGCAGATCCTTTGACTCGGCGGCGAGGGTGAATCCCGGACAGGTGCCGATCAGACAGGCCGGCGCTCCCTCGCTCTCGGCGAGATCCAGCGCCGCGAGCAGCGCCGTTGGCGCGTTGCCGACCACGACGACGCCGTCGCGGCCGTGTGAGTCCCAAGCCAGGCGCATGCCGGCCGCCGCGCGCGTCGTGCCGGTGCGTTCTGCCAACTCGCGGGCGCCGTCGAAGCGCACCGCCGTGGCGATCTCGGCCTCGATCCGAGTTGCGCCGGCGGCGACCATGCCGATGTCGACCAACACACGCCCAGACTGCAGCGCCCTGATCCCGTGCTTGGCCGGTTCGCCGCCGATCGCCAGGTCGGCGACGATGCTCGTGTCACCGGCGGCGTAGATGCACGACGAGGCCAGCATTGCGTCCTGACCGTTGAAGCGTGACGCCGCCTCTTGCGCCAACGCGCGACTGCGGCTCTCGATCTCACCCGGCGGTTTGCCGAGCCGCTCGAGCAGTCCTCCGGGGATCGGCCACTCCCGCTCGATATTCACCGCGCTCGGCGACTGCATCGCTTTGCGTTCACCACCTACGATGAGCCGCGGACTCAAACACAGTTGGCAACATACAGCGCTGTTCCAAGGACGGCAACCGTGGCTCCTACCGGGATTGGCCTAGCACTCCTTTTGAGCGCTCCACTGAACGACTGGCATATGCGGGCGCCATCCGGTTGAGGCGCCGAGCGGCGCCGCGTGCTCGACGTGAAGTCTCGTGAGCGTCCCTCCGTGGAGCTCTCGCGCAGCCACGATCGCGCGCTCTCCCTCGAGCGTCACGGCGTTGGCGACTAGTCGACCGCCGGGCAGCAGCGCGCTGAAGCAGCGCTCATGCAGCTCTTGCTCGCCCACCGCGCCGCCGAGAAAAATGACGTTAGGTCGGGGTAGCTCGAGCAGCGCCTCAGGCGCGCGGCCAACCCGCACATCGAGCGCCGGCACCCCCAACGTGAGCGCGTTCTCGCGGATGCGCTCGGCGCGATCGGGACGCTCCTCGATCGCTATCGCACGGGCGCTCGGCTCGGCGCGCAGCCACTCGATCGCGATCGACCCGCTGCCAGCGCCGACGTCCCACAGCAGCTCGCCCGTCATCGGGCCGAGCGCCGCGATCGTGACGGCGCGAACGTGGCGCTTTGTCGAGCTGCCCGTCGTTGGCGTAGGCGTCATCCGGCAGCCCGGGCACCAGCGCCAGCGCTCTCGTGCCGGGATCGGCGCGGCACTCGACCGCCACCACGTGCAACGGGTCGGCGGCCGTGTCGATCCACTCGGCCGCCGTGCTCTGAAGCATCCGCTCGCGTGCTCCGCCGAGCTGCTCGAGTACGGTCATGCGACTCGCGGCAAAGCCTCGCTCTCGCAGAACGTGCGCGAGAGCGGAGGCGCCGTCGCCGTCGCTGACGTAGGCGACGAAACGTCGCCCGGGCTGAAGAACGCGCGCGATCAGCTCTGGACGGCGAGCGACCGTGCTGAGCAGGGTCACCTCGGCGGCGGGCCAGAGAAGGCGCGAGCAGGCGAGCGCGAAGGCGGAGGGATGTGGGTAGACGACCAACTCCTGCGCGTTCATGCGCCGGGCGAGCGTCGCGCCGATTCCGTGCAGCATCGGATCGCCGCTTGCAAGGACGCAGGTACTCTCGGCGCCGCTACCCGCGACGATCTCAGCCAACAGCGGCTCGATCGGAGACGGCCACACGCGACGCGCGGCGATCTCGGCGGGCAGCGTCTCGAGCTGGCGGCTCGAGCCGACTACCTCCGCAGTGCTTCTGACCGCCGCCCGCGAGCTCTCACCAAGACCCGGCCAGCCGTCTGCGCCGATGCCCACGACGGCGACGCGCACTCGGTCCTCCACTAGACCGTCTGGCATGCGCGGATCGCCTCTTGCAGCGCGTCGGCCAGCAACCCGTTCTCTTGCGCAGAGCGCGCCGTGATTCGAATGTGATCTGGGCCAAGGCCCGGAAAGGACTCCGCCGGGCGGACTGCGATGGCTCGCTGGCGAAGCGCCGCCACGACCGCGCGGCCTTCGGGCACTTCGACCAAGCAGAAGTTGGCTGCGCTCGGCCATACGCGGAGCCCGTCGACCTTCGCCAACTGCGCCGCGAGATCCTCGCGCTCGTCTGCTGCCCGCGCCGCGATCGTCGCGAGCTCTCCGGGATGTGAGGTTGCGGCGAGCAGCGTGGTGAGCGCCAAGGCGTTGGCTGCCCACGGCGGGCGCACGGCGCGCAACCTATCCGCCAGCTCTGCGTGCGCGACGGCGTATCCGACACGCAAGCCGGGCACGCCGAGGATCTTCGTCAGGCTGCGCACGACCATCACATCGGTGAGCTGTTTTCTTATAAGTGTCTCTGACTGCCCTGGGACGAACTCCATGAACGCCTCATCCACGACGACAGTCCGTCCGGGCCGTCGCAGCGCCAGGATCGACTCGGCCGCATCGAGCGTGCCGCTGGGCGAGGCGGGATTGCCCACGACGACCAGGTCGGCCTGCTCGGGCACGTCCTGCGCCTGCAGCGCGAAGTCACTGCTCGCCTCGCGCATCACGCGCTGTACGTGAACGCCGTGAGCGCGCAGCGCCGCCTCCGCCTCGGTGAAGCCGGGGTGAACGCAGACGGCGAGCCTCGGCGCGATCGCGCTCGGAATCAGCCACAGCGCCTCGGCGGCTCCGTTCGTGGGCACGATCTCTGAGCCCTCGCGTCCGTGCAGCGTTGCAAGCGCATCCATCGCCGCGCGCTCGTCGGGGTAGCGCCCGACGTCGTCTTGGAGCGCCCGCTGCAGTGTCTCGGCGAGCCATGCCGGCGGATTTCCGGCCACGACGTTGACGGCGTGATCGGCGTCTTCGGCCCTAACGTCGCGATCGCCGTGGTGGCGCAACGCGCCCAGCTGCGATTCGCCGGGTGACTGCTGGGCGTGGAGGATGTCGGGGTGTATGTTCGCGCTCACCGCAGTTCGACAGCCGATGCAAAGCCGGTGAGCCATTCTAACCCTCACAGTCGTGCATGCTGTCGGAGTCGGGCATAGATGAGCAATTCACGCTTGATTCTCCTTCGTCACGCTGCGACCACGGCCAGCCGACGTCGTGCGTTTCCCGACGATGAGCCGCTAGACGACGCCGGTGCGCTTACGGTCGCGAGGGAACGCGTCGCGCTTCCCGCCCTTGACTCCGTCTTCTGCAGCCCCGCGCGGCGGGCGCGCCAGACCGCCGCCGCGCTCGCGCTTCAGCCGCATATCGACCCGGCGCTCATCGAGTGCGATTTCGGCAGCTGGAGGGGGCGAGAGCTAGCCGACCTCTACGCCACCGATCGCGAGGCGGCCGAGGTATGGATGACCGATCCTGCCGCTGCCCCGCACGGCGGTGAGTCGATGCTGGAGCTCATCGATCGTGTGAGTGCCTGGCTTCGGTTGCCTTCCAGCAGGGAGGGGCGCGTATTGGCGATCACCCATGGGGGCGTCATTCGTGCCGCGATCACGATCGCGCTGGGCGCTCCACCGTCGGCCCTGTGGCGTATCCACCTCGACCCGCTGGACTGTCTGATCCTCGACACGAGCGAAAGCGGCTTGCGTTTGAGAGGACTCGGTCCGCTGCGCCTGGCTGTTGACGATGGCGCGCGCGGGTGTAGACCCGTCTCCGTTGCGGGCGATCAGACCGCGCCGTGGCCGCTCTTGGCGAATGCGTGACCGGCGTAGCGCAGGAACACGTCATCCAGCGAGGCGCGTGCGACGGTCACCGAGCTCACCCCGATGCCCGCCGAGTCAAGCGCCCCGAGCAGCACCGGCACGGCCGTGGCGCCGCTCTGGCTGCGCGCCCGCAGCACGCTTCCTTCGATCACCGCTTCGCTAATTCCGGCGACCCGCTCGACCGTGCGCAGCACACGATCGTCCACAGGGGCGGCGGCCAGATCGACGCTCAAGGTGTCGTCCTTGACCTGGGCCTTCAGCTCGCCGGGTGCTCCCTCGATGACGATCTTGCCGTTGTCCATGATCGCGAGCTGGTCGGCGAGCCTGTCGGCCTCATCCAGATAGTGCGTCGTCAGCAGGACCGTGAGGCGCTCCTCGCTCTTCAGCCGTGCGATCTCCTCCCACATCAAGACGCGAGCCTCTGGGTCCAGCCCCGCGGTGGGCTCATCTAGAAACAAAACGCGTGGTTTGTGCATCATCCCCATCGCGACGTCCAGGCGACGCTGCATCCCGCCGGAGTAGGTTCCCGCCGGGCGCGAACCGGCCTCTTGCAGCTCGAAGCGATCGAGCAGCTCGCCGCTTCTGCGCTTGAGATCGCGACCGCGCAGGCCGTAGAGGCGGCCTTGCAGCATCAGGTTCTCTCGACCGGTGGCTTCGCGATCGACGCCCGGTCGCTGGGCGACCACGCCGATCTGCCTACGTACAGCACCGGGCTGCCTTAGGACGTCGACTCCCGCGACCGTCGCGCTGCCGGCGTCGGGCTGTCCGAGTGTCGTCAGGATCTTGACCGTCGTCGACTTGCCTGCGCCGTTGGGCCCGAGCAGGGCGAAGATCGAGCCGCTCTGCACCTCGAAGGTAACTCCGTTGAGCGCTTGGACTCCGCCCGGATACCTCTTGCTAAGGCTGGTGGCGGTGATCGAACTCGTCATCTCAGCTCAGGCGTCCAAGCATGCGTTTCGGCCCGACGGTCGCTGTCGTGGAGAAGCAAATTACACCGATCCCTTGAACAGTTACCATCGGCCGCGTGTCTTGGCACTGGCCGGAGAGCTACCGCGCGTGAGTGCATGTTTACGCTGATCCTAGGTGGCATCCGTTCGGGTAAGAGCGCGTTCGCCCTCCATCTGGCGCAAGACGCTGGAGTTGAGGTGGCATATCTCGCCACCGGGCTGGCCGAGGATGAGGAGATGCGCCAGCGAATCGAGGCGCATCGCCGCCTTCGCCCGGCGGAGATGAAGGTGATCGAGGAGCCGTTGATGATCGGCTCACGGTTGCCGGCAGGCCCTGATGTCGTCCTGCTGGAGTCGGTCGATGGATGGCTCGCCAACCGTCTAAGCGCCGAGCGAGACCCCGAGCTCACCGATCCCGAGGCGCTGTTTGAAGTGTGCCGCGAGGAGCTCGAGCTGCTTATCGAGAACGCGTCGCACCTCGTGGCCGTCAGCTCGGAGGTGGGCTTGTCGCTGGTGTCCACCAATCGTCTCGGGCGAATCTTTGTCGACTGCCTTGGCACGATCAACCAGTGGCTCGCGGCGCGCGCCGACACCGTCGTGTTCGTGGCCGCGGGGTTGCCTTGGTGGCTTAAGGGCACTCCGGCGCAGGGGGCACACCGTTGAGCGATCTACACAAGCGCGATCTCTTCGTCGGCCTCGGCTGTGCGAGTTACGTGGTCGCCGAGGAGGCGATCGAGACGGTCGGTGATGTCTTGGCCGAAGCGGAGCTTCAAGACAGGCCAGTGGCGCGCCTGGCCACGATCGACAAGCTGTTGGGCTACCCGGCTGTGATCGCGGTGGCAGAGTCGCTACGGGCCGAGCTCGTCGGCTATCCGCCGGCAGAGCTTGACGGCGTCCTCGTGCCGACCCCTTCTGACTACGTGCGCGGTCAGATGCAGACCAAGAGCGTGGCCGAGGCCGGGGCGCTGCTCGCTGCTGGGCATGGGCGTCTGCTCGTGCCCAAGCAGATTCGCCGCAAATCGATCACTGTCGCTGTGGCGGAGGCCGCATAGGGATGTTGCGCGTGATCGGCTCGCCGAGGCTTGCGATCGTCGGCCGGCCGGTGGCCATAGACGCCGCTCTCTTCGCTCTGCAGCGTATCTTCGAGGCCTGGCAGATACCGATTGTGCTGTTCGGCGAGAGCGCGCCCGAGGAGCCTGTTGCTCCGTGGGCGCCACTGATGCCTCACAGCATGCAGGAGCTCGCGAGCTTGGCTGCCGATGGACTGCGCGTCGAGCGCGACCGCTCGATCGTGAGGACTGGCGGTGAGCTCACCCTGCTCGTCGACCGGGGTGACCCAGCGCGCACCGTAGGTGCGGCGCTCGAGACCGACACGCCGATCCTGCTCGCGCTCGAAGTGTCCGATCTCACCGGCGAGCAGGCGATCGATGCCGGTCTCCTCGGCGAGCTCGGCGTCCTCGAGCACGCCCAAGCGGCGCTTGCGGGTGCCTTGCTCATCGAGGATCGCGATGCGCGGGCAGAGCACAACGGATCGCCGCTCGGACTCGGGACGCGATCAACTGGTGAGAGCGGTGAGACGGTCGCGGCGCCCTCTGACGCTGGGCGCCTTTCGCAGCTTGCTTGGCTCGGCTCGCTGCCGCCGATACGAGAGGGGGAAGTCGCTCAGGTCGAGCCCGATCACCCGATCGCCGAGCTCGACCTCGCCGACACGCGTGCGGCCGATGAGTTGAGTCGGCGCGTCAATCTCAATGCCCTGCTGAGGATTGCCAACCGCGCGCCGCTCTTGCTCGCCGAGCAGCCAGGCCCGGCCAAGCATGCGGCCTCGCGGTCTCACGGCGCGAGCCTGCGCGGAAAGGCGATCAGCGTCCTTGGCACACACAGCTCGGCTGGCAAGAGCTTCGTCGTCAGCGCGCTGGCGCGCTATCTCTCAGATCAGGGTCTGCGCGTGGCCCCGTTCAAGGGCCAGAACATGTCAAACAACGCCAGGGTCGCCAAGGGTGGCGAGATCGGCGTAGCGCAGTACATGCAAGCTCGCGCGGCTCGCGTTCAGCCCGACGTGCGGATGAACCCGGTGTTGCTCAAGCCCCACGCGCGCGACAGTCACGTAATCTTGATGGGTCGCCCCGAGCCGGAGATCACGGCGCTGCCGTGGCGACTTCGCAAGCCGATCCTCTGGCCCGCCGTACGTCAAGCGCTGCACGAGCTGCTCGACGAGTACGACGTCGTGTTGATCGAGGGAGCCGGCAGCCCAGCTGAACCATTTCTGTATCACAACGACATCGTCAACATGCGGATCGCGCGCGAGGCCGGCGCGGCGGCGATGATCGTCTCGGATGCCGGTCAAGGCGGCGCCGTCGCGCAGTCCTACGGCACGTGGAAGATGCTCGCAAGCGAGGATCGCGCCCTGGTTCGCGGGTTCCTGTTCAACCGCTTTTACAAAGGCGGCTACACGGACATGTTCCTGCCCGGGTGCGCCCAGCTGGAACAGATGACGGGCGTGCCGTCGTTGGGAATCCTGCCGATGCTCGACGTCGATCTGCCCGAGGAGGATCTCCACAGCCTCACCGGCGCACGAGGCGCCGGCGCGCGCAGGGTCGCGATCGTGACCGCACCGCGGATCTCCAACTTCGACGAGTTCGCTGCGCTGGAGAGGATCGACGACGTCGCCGTCGTCTGGGCCACGTCGGTCGAGGATCTAGCTGGAGCTGATCTCGTGATCCTTCCGGGCTCCAAGAACGTGCCCGCCGATCTGCAATGGATGCGGGAGCGTGGCCTCGATCAGGCGGTCGCCGATCACGTAGAGCGCGGACAGCGCTTGCTCGGTATCTGTGGCGGACTGCAGATGCTCGGTGTTCGCCTGGAGGATCCAGACGGCGCGGAAGGCGAGGCTGACGGCCTGGGGCTCCTGCCGCTGTTGACGACTTACCGAGCCGAGAAGGTCCAGGACAACGTGACGGTCACGTTTTCCGCTGCACCCGAGGCCTGGTCGGCGCTCAACGATCTCACGCTGAGTGGCTACCAAATCAGACACGGGCGGACCTCGCTGCTCGATAGCGGGGGAGACGGAGTCGCGACGGTACTGCCCGATGGGATGGGCTTCGCGCAGGGCTCCGTGCTTGCGGTCTCGATGCACGGCCTGTTCGAGGACGCCGCCCTGCTTCGCGCCGTCTTCGGCGTTGAGGCCGACCCGCAGCAAGCGATCGAAGACAGCTTCGACGCGCTCAGCGCCGCGCTCAACGAGCATCTGGACATGGATCGCCTACAACGCATCTTGACGGTCTGAGTCACACTTACATGATCTTTGTCACTACCGCGTATCGCAGTATGTTTTGAGCATGGCGTACGGCACGACTTCTCGCTGGACGTTCCCATCTTGGCGGCAGATTCCGGCAGACAGGCCGGCGTTCGTAGGTGCCGATTTGGAGCCCGAGACGTTGATGGAGGCACTCGGCAAGGGGTTCTTCCCGTGGCCTCCGATGGGTGAGAAGTGGCTGGCCTGGCATGAGGCGACCTATGGCGAGGCCCTTCGCGATGGTGAGATCTACGCGCTCGGCGAGATCTATCCCGGCTTTGAGCTGCCTTGGTGGTCGCCCGATCCGCGCGCGGTCCTGACGATCGAGAGCCTCTACATCCCACGCGTGGTCGCCAAGGCCGCGGAGCGCGGTGAGTGGCATTCGACGCTCGATCAGTGTGGCGAGGAAGTGATCGAGCTGGCCGCTACGCATGGGCGAACCGACAGACTGGCTGACGCCGCCGCTGCGAGAGGCCTACAAGGAGCTCGCGCGCCTTGGGTGTGTGCACACGGTTGAGATCTGGGAGGGCGATCAGCTCGTCGGTGGTTTCTTCGGCGCGCTGATCGAGGGTGTCTTCATCGCGGTGTCTGGTTTCTCTCTGAAGAACGAGGCCGTCAAGGCGGGGCTGATCGACGTGATGCTTCGCCTCGTCGACGCGGGAGGCTCGCTGGTCGACTTTCAGATGCCGGTGCGCCACGTGATGCTCGTCGGCGCCCAGGAGCTAGGGCGGGCGGACTTTTACGAGCGGTTGGAGTGCGCGCGCCGACCCGAGATATGCCTACCGGATGAGCCAAGAGCGCTGGACGGCCTGCTCGATCTGCGCAGGGAGCTGCGCTCGGCGGGGCATCGCCTGCAGGCGCCTCAAGCGCCAGACAAGGATGCCGCCGACACCGGGGGCGCAGGCAGCGAATGAGCTCACCGTCCTCCAAGGACAAGGGCAAGGTGCGACTTCGCGTTGCCGACGTCGCCGATCTCGATGCGCTCGGTCCGCTCTACACCGATCCCGAGGAGGCTGGGCGCTTTCAGTGGTTTGGCTTCGGCACGACGCGGGCGCTGCAGGCAAGGATCGAACAGGACGGATCGCTCAGTGATACAGGCGGCCTGCTGGTCGCGGAGCACGAAGGCCGCGTGATCGGCCAAGTGATGTGGATGCGCGTCTATCACGGCGGGGCGGTTGGCTCGTGGTCGTGGGAAATAGCCACGGCAGTGCTACGCAGTGCGCGCGGTGGCGGGCTCGCGACCGAAGCCACCCAACTGCTGGTCGACTACCTGTTCTCCGTCACCACGGTGCATCGCATCCAGGTGCAGGTCGACGTCGACAATGGGCCGGCTCAGAAGGTGCTCAAGAAGCTCGGCTTCGCCGTCGACGGTGTCGTGCGGGAGGCACTGTTTCGTGAGGGTGAGTGGCGCAGCGTGACCCTCTTCAGTCGCTTGCGCACCGACTGAGCTCTATGGCCCTCTACAGGCGCACGGCGTATGCGAGCAGCGCGGCGAGCTGGGTCAGCTCGCATGTCGCGCCGTAGATGTCGCCGGTGGCTCCGCCGAGCAGTCGCTTGGCAAAGGCCGCGAAGCCTGCGCAGGCGATGCCGGCGACTCCCAGTGCGATCAGCCAGTGGCGCCAATCGAGCAGCAGTGGCAGCGAGGCGAACGGCGCCGCGAGCAGCAGGTCGCGTATCGCGTGGTTGCCCGAGACGAGATCTCCCAGGCCGTCGGCTCGCGCGTAGGGCAGGCCAACGACCACGACGAGCATCGCCATTCGCCCGAGCGCTGCTGAGCCCAACAGCGCCGCGAGCGCGTGGTGGCGCGATTGCCCGGAGAGCGCGATCACATCTCCGAGCAAGGCGAGCACGATCGCAACCGCGCCAAAGGAGCCGACGCGCGAGTCGCGCATGATCGTCAGGCGCCGCTCACGGTCGCTGCCGCCGAGCAGCCCATCGGCCGCGTCGCCTAGCCCGTCTAGGTGCAGCGCCCCGGACAGCGCGACCAGAGCGGCGACCGCAAGGAATGCGCCGGCCGAGGGGCCGATCGTCGATGAGCCGACCCAGAAGCACAGCCACGCGAGGGCTCCCAGAACGAGTCCGACCGCGGGAAACAGCGCTCGCGCTACCGCAGAATAAGAAACAAAACGCTTAAAATGCCGGGGAATGCGGAGTGTCGTCAGCAGTGACAGCGTCGAGACGATCTCAACAATGATCGTTGGGCCTCTGCTGGTGCCCGGTGCGGCTCGCTCTTGATCGGCCCCGGCGGCATCGCTCAGCGCCTCGGACTCGCGCGGTGAATCGGGCGGTCTCATAGACACTTCGCGATCATAGTGGCGTGCATGCCTGGGTAATAACTACTGGCCTGTAGTTCATATTTTCGCGTGTATGTCTCTGACTTTGGTGGATGCGTCTGCGCCGCAGTGAGAGAATGAAACTGTGAGCAGTCAATCGCGTGACGTTGCCACTGCAGTTCGCGATCAGCACGTCGAGTCGTGCATCTGCGATCTCAAGCTGGGCGGGTGCGATCGTTCGTGTGCCGCCTCGCAACTCAGCTTCACGCCCTACTTCGCCGGGCTGAGCCTGAGAGGACGTCGATGTCTGGTGGTCGGTGGAGGGCCTGTCGCGCTACAGAAGCTGCGCGGCTTGCTCGGCCATGGAGCCGAGCTGACGCTCGTCGCCCCCGATGCCGTCGAGCAGCTGGCCGAGCTTGCGCAAGGGGGCTCTCTGGTCTGGCATCGACGCGCGTACCAGAGCGAGGACGTATGCGGCGCGTTCATCGTCATCGCTGCGACCGACAAGATCGAGATAAATCGAGCCGTCTGCGCCGACGCCCAAGTCGCTGGTGCGCTTGTGAGCGTGGTCAACGCCCCGGTCCTCTCGGACTTCATTACGCCGGCGATCGTGCAGGCCGCCCCGGCGACGCTGGCCGTCTCGACCTCAGGCGCCAGTCCCGTGCTGGCGAGTCGCATAAAGCGCGAGCTCAGCGAGCGCTACGCGTCCTCATCCGAGTCCGCGGGAGACCGCCACGCCGCCCGGGCTGCGCGTGCGCGCGGCGAGAGCCTGCTGAAGCCAAAAGGCGGACTCGGGGCGCTGGAGGAGCTCGTGGAGCGGTGGGCGGCGGCGACCGGCGATCTGCCGCCTGCGCCGCTTCACGCGCTGCACTTGATTTTCGCCGCCGACCACGGGCACACCTGTCACGGCACGAGTCCGTATCCAAGTGCCCTCTCCGCACAGATCGCCGCCGCGAGCGTGCGCGGCGAGAGCGCGATCGCCGTGCTCGCACGCGCGCGCGAGGATCCCTTGGTCGTGGTCGACATCGGTCTGCGCGAGCGCGGCCCGGATGGATGCCTCAGTCGCTCGTTTGGAGCAGGCACCGCCGACATGACGGCGCAGCCGGCAATGGCGCTGGCAGACGCCGAGCGCGCGATCGCAACCGGCTCTGAGATCGCCGCCGAGGCGCTCGAGCGCTCTGGCGCGGCGTGTCTGGTACTCGGTGAGATCGGGGTTGGTAACACCGCGACGAGCGCCGCCGTCTACTGCGCGCTGATGAATGTCAGCTCGCCTCATGCGGTCGACAGCGGCTCCGGTCTTGACATCCAAGGCATCGTTCGAAAGCGCCTCGTGGTGGAAGCGGCGCTCAGGCGCCACGGCGCGCAAAGTGCAGCCGATCCAGTGAGCATCCTCGCCGGGCTCGGTGGCTTTGAGCATGCGGGGATCGTCGGCGCGATTCACGCCGCTCACGATCGCGGCGTGCCCCTCGTGCTCGACGGACTCGCCTGCACCGTCGCCGCAATGGTCGCGGTCCGATTGCGCCCCGCCTGCCGCTCCTGGCTCTTTGCCGGGCACCGCTCGCGCGAGCTCGCGCACGCTCGCGCGCTCGAGCACCTTGGGCTGAAGCCGCTGCTCGACATCGAGAATGGGGCTCGGCGAGGGCAGCGGCGCCGCGCTGGTCCTGCCGTTGATAGAGAGCGCCGGGCGGCTCTATCGCGAGATGGCAACGCTCGAGCGCCCGATCCTCGCCGCTACGGAAGGCAAGTGAGCCCCGGCGGAAAGCTCGAGCTCGTGGTCGTGCTCTCCGGCACCGCCGAGGCTCGCGCTCTGGCCGACACGTTGAACGAGCGTGGGGTATTCGTGCTCAGCTCCTTGGCCGGTCGCGTGGAGCAGCCGTGTATGCCCAAGGGGATGGTGCGAGTCGGCGGCTTCGCCGGCGAAGGGGGGTTCGAGAAGTGGCTTCGCGATCGTCCCGTGCGCGCCGTCGTCGATGCGACGCACCCTTTTGCGCAGGTCATCACGACCTCTGCCGCGAGCGCGTGTGCGCGCGCCGGTGTTCCGCTGCTGCGTCTGGAACGCCCGCCCTGGCAAGCCGCGCCAGAGGATCGATGGCATCTGGTGCGCGACCTACGGGAGGCCGCGGCGTCAGTGTCCGGCCTCGGCGCGCGCGTTTTGCTGACTACCGGCAGGATGGAGATCTCACCGTTCTTGAGCGTGCGAGAGGCATGGTTCCTGCTCCGCTGCATCTCAGCGCCTCGCGATACGCTGCCGGACAACTTCACCGTGCTCTTGGACAAGGGTCCGTTCTCGCTTGAGTCCGAGCTCGCGACGATCGATCGGCATCGCATCGACCTGCTCATCACCAAGGACAGCGGCGGCGCCGCAACGCAAGCAAAGCTGGTCGCGGCGCGTACGCGTAGCCTGCCGGTGATCATGGTGCAGCGGCCATCGCCGCCTGACTCAAAGACCGTGAGCGACCTCGACGGTGCGCTCGATTGGCTGCAGGCGCTCGGCGCGCTCTCGCCGCAGGCATAGTCGGCATGGAATCGATTCTTCAGGCCTGGTCGCTCAGCCAACGGCGCCTGCGCGGTCTAGCCAGGCATCCGCTGTGGATCCCTGTCTCGTTGGCGCAGCCACTCGTCTATCTGCTGCTCTACAGCGCGGTCTTCACGAAGGTGGCGCGCATCCCTGGATTTCGCGGTCACTCTTACGTCGACTTCCTCGCGCCGGGCACCGTCATCGTGAGCTCGCTGTTCTCTGGCGGTTGGGCCGGGATGCACTTGATCAACGACCTCGAAGCCGGCGTGATCGATCGCTTTCTGGTGACACCCGTCAGTCGCGGGGCGATCATCGCCGGTCGTCTGCTCGAGGAGGCGATGCTCGCTCTGCTTCAGTCGCTGGTGGTCGTTTTGATCTCCCTGGCGATCGGCGCCCGCTACCCGGGCGGTCTGCTTGGAGTCCTCGTGCTGCTTGCCTGCGGCATCGGTCTAGCGACGTCTTTCGGCGCTCTGTCGATCACGCTCGCGTTGATCGTGCGCCGCACCGACGCCGTCGTGAGCGCCACGCAGTCTGCTGCTGCTGCCGCTCGCGTTCGTTTCCTCGATCTTTATGCAGCGCAACTTGATGCCGGGCTGGATACAAGACATCACGCGTTTCAATCCCGTCGACTGGGGCGCTACGGCGGGGCGTGAGGCCGTCGGGCGAGCCCCCGACTGGTCGTTGGTCCTCTCCCGTGGAGGGCTGCTCGCACTGTTCATGCTCGCCTGCTTCGCCGCGGCGGTTGCGGCGTTCCGCGCCTATCGCCACTCCGCATGAACGCTTGAGCTTCTTCTGACGACGCCGTTCGTCGGCTCGCGATGTATTATCGCGGTGACGCGTCAAGTTCGAGCTATCAGGATGCTGCTATGAGCCCACCCGTACCCAAGGTCCTCCGCTCTCGAGCTGCGCTGGTGTCGGCCGGCCTGGCTGAGCCCACCGGCGGGGCGCTGCCGATCACCGAGGGCGGCACGACCTACGAGATGGCCCAGGAGGCGCGATGGCTGGATGGTTCGCACTTCGCGATCGGGCGCTGGGACGGCTCGATGAGCATCTTCGAGTTTCAGAGCACCGCATCGGTAGGGCCGGTGATCAGCCAAGCGGTCAACAGTCCGGCGTGCGCCGGTGTGCAGATGCTCGCGCCGTGCGAGCGCGGCACCCTCGCTGCCTCCAACGACAATTCCTCGATCGCGCTTTGGCGTGCGAATGGGAGTGATTGGGCCACGGTAGCGATCCAGCAGGTCTGTCCCTACGACCCCGCATGGGGCGCTGCGTCCGCTGGGATCTGGACTGAACTGCAGAACCAGTCCGTGCTCGTGGTGGGGCACATCGCCGGATACCTCTCGCTCTGGGCGCTTGAACCGAACGCGCCGACGTTGGAGTTCATGACGAGCGTGGACGTTCGCAATCCGCATCCGGTCAACCCGTGGGGAGATCACACGATCGAGGATCTCTCGCTGCTCACGCTCCAGGCGGATACGGCGGTAGTGGTCGCCGGATCAGAGGACGGATTCGTCACGCTCCTGGATGTCCCGAGCGGTGAGATCCTCTCGCAAACGGTGTTCAACCCGCAGGCGCAGAGGGGGATCAACGCCGTCGCGATCTCCGAAGGGATGCTGCTCATCGCCAACTGCGCGGTCGGCGCCGCCGATCACAACCTCTGGTACTACGGGATCGACGAACAGAACTGGAGCGTGAATCTGATCGATGAGGTCGACCTCGCGATCAACACGGGCCTGCCGCAGGTTTTCAACTTCGACGTCGAATGGGGTCAGTTCTCGGGCGGGCGCTGCTGGTTCGCCTCGACCGAGGAGGGCGCGCTGTGGATGGGCACCGCCGACAACCAGGCCCTCAGCGTGATCGGCTACGAGCCGATCACCGGCCCGTTGGGCTCGGCGCTCGCCTACCGCGAAGGCAAGCTCGCGATGTCCGCCTACGACATCTACCAATTCCTCACGCTCGCTTGACGCCGGCTTTCTAGACGAACGGACGGTGTCGCTGCGCTGCCTGTATGCGCGTCTCTTGGGTGCGTGAGCCGATCGCCAGTATCTCGGCGAGCGTTTGCCGCGGAATGTCGGGGAAGTCGACCCAGCCAAAGCTCGCTACGAGCGAGGCGCCCCGGCGCATGTGTGCCTCGAGCGCCCCGAGTCCGTAGTCCAGCCGATCGAAGCCCTCGCTGAAGGCGACTCGCAGCGGCTCGTAATAGAGGACGTTCAGGTGAGCATGGGCCGCCTTGGCCGCTTCGGTGTACTGACTGCCGCTGAGCGCTGAGTGCAGCGTGCGAGCGGCCTCGTCGGCGTAGAGCAGGTGAAATGCCACCGGCTCGCCGTCCGCGTCGCTGGCGAGGCATCCGCGCAGCAGGTTGGGGTGCTGAGCAAACAGGAAGTCGAGGCTTTTGCGAGGGATCGACGGATCGAATCCGTTGCCGTGCTTGTCCTGCACGTTGGCGGCAAGCACAGCGAGTCGCTCTGCCAGCGGCACCAGCTCGGCGGTGCTCAGCGTCTGGATCGACATCCTCTCGGTCTCGAGCGATTCGACTTCGCGCAAGATCGTTCGCCGTCGCTCGGACTTGAATGGCTCGAGCCAGCTCTCGAGGTCGGGAGCTCTGCTCATCAGCACCGCGCGCGCATCGAGCCTGATCGGCAGGTAGGAGCCTTCGAAGCCACCGGCAAGCGCATCGCTCAGCTCTGGATCGACGTAGAGCAACGCGTGGGAACGCACCTCCCAGTCCTCGCCAACCCGCTCGAGCGCTTCGGCGAGGGCTCGCGCCACGTCGGCGTCTACCTCGCCGCGATTTGCAAAGCCCTGCGTGAGCCCGACGGCAGCGATCGAGACGGCGCATGGATAGCAAGCTGAGACTTGCTCCGCGACGGCACTTTGCAACTGCAGAAAGCGGGCGCGGTCCTCACTGGACTGGTGAGCCTCGCCGCCGGCGCCGTACTCGCGATCGAACACGAGACCGACCGGGTCGTGCAGCACGAAGCTCGGCTGCTGCACACGGTTGACGACCATCGCGGCGATGGCCTCACCTCCGCGACGAACGAGCGCGTAGGCGACCGACCCCGCAGGCCGTCCGGCCGCGATCAGCCACTCGCTGCTCAGGTAGAGATGCCCCTCGACGACCGCATCCCACTCTGCCGCGCAGGCCTCGAGAGTCTCGTGAGCTTCGATGTCCAGATCCACGCGGTCGCCGATCTGAGAAGCCTATTCCCACACGGGCGAGGGAAATGAGATGGCTCTCGGCTCCGCACCGCGAGGGGCGCGGAGCCGAGTCCTCATCGGCTGGCTAGACCCTACGTCGGTTAGCCCGTGGGGTTGATCGGTGCGATGGATGGCCGGACACTCCTCGCGGGGGTTTGTCTGGCCGGAGAGAAGGCTCCGGCTGACCCCATGAGATGAGGAGGTCCGGCCATGGTTGGAACGATGACGTGGGTAGGGCTCGATTCCATGCCCGATCGACGTATGCGGCGGCGATCGATTCGATGACTGGCGAGCTTTCGCGGGTGCGGTTCGGCCCGGGCGTGCAGGCGCCGCTTGAGTGGTTGCAATCGCTGTCGGGCCCGGTGAGGGCGTGCTATGAGGCAGGACCGACCGGGTTCGGGCTCTACCGGGCGCTGACCGAGGTCGGGATCAGTGCGCAGGTGATCGCGCCGGGCAAGACGCCGCGCGGTCCGAGCGATCGAGTGAAGACCGATCGCAAGGACGCCGAGCTCTTGGCGCGCGCCAGCTGCTGGCGGGTTCCTTGACGGTGGTCGTCGTGCCGCCGGTCGAGGTCGTAGAGGACGCACGGCGATATGCAGCGATGGGCTGTGCCGGGGCGATCGGTATTGCTAGCTTGCGCGCCGTTCGGGATGTTCCGGCATCCGGCAATTGCAAACGGAAGACAGGGGATGAGACATGGGAGCTTTGCGTCTGACGTCCGTGTTCACAGTCGCCGTGGCGGCGTTTGCCATCGCGGTTGGTTCTGCGGCGGCAGCGCCGGTGAAGATCGCCGTGCGTATCGAGGGTCCGACGAGCACGATCCTCGAAGGCAAGGTCGCGACCGAAGGGCAGCTCGTTACAACTGAATCGGGCGGCACGCACGAGTGCGACGGCACCAACGGTGGCGCCAATCCGACTCCTGGGCCTACGGCCACCTCCGCGCTGGCGAGCGCAGCCACCAAGCATGCATTCAGCTTCGACGGACCGTACTTCCACGAATTCGAAGACTTTGTGATCTCGCGTATCGGCGCAACGGCGGACACCAGCACCGAATTCTGGGCGCTGGCGATCAACGAGGAACCGGCACCCGTGGGAGGCTGCCAGCAAGAGGTTGAACCGGGCCAGGAAGTGCTCTGGGCTTTCGTCCCCTCCGGCGTTGAACACATCCTCAGGTTGACCAAGGGCCAACACCACAAGTGATCGTCACCGACGGCAGGACTGGCGAACCCGTCGCGGGCGCCACCGTTGGGCCGGTCGACAATCTCCCTGACCGACAACCAACGAAGCCAGCGAAGCGACGATCGAATTCACGATCCGGCTCGGTTCGCTCCAACGCGGTTCGCTTCGGCTGAGCCGATAGCCCCATACCGCCGGGATCGCCATTCACGCGGTCCATTGCGGCGCTCGACGCGTCAAGCGTGCGAGCGTCGCCGGCGGGCGAGGCCTCCTAGTTCAGTACTCCCGCAAGCGCCGCGAGCATCTGCTCGTCCAGAGCGTCTATCACCTGATCGGTCAGCTCGTTGATCGCTTGGTCAAGCGACTGCGCCGGCGCCGTCCCGAGCAGCGCCCGCGTCAGCTCGACGCTCTCGAACATCCCGTGCAGATAGACGCCGAGCACGGGTCCGCTGACCCAACCTAGGCCGTCGGGCAGCGCGCTCGCGATGGCACCGCACGGTGCACTCTGCCCGTGGCGAATCTCATATCCGCTGAAAGTGATGCCCGACAGGTCGGACCACGGTTGCGCCAGCCTGCCCAAAGCCCGTCTGTCGCTCGGCGCCTAGCTGCTTGGTGGGGCGCAGGGTCGTCTCGAGCTTCAGCAAATCCAGGCCCGCGCTGTCCTTGTCGGTGCCAGTCTCGTCCTGGATCGAGGAGCCGAGCATCTGCAGTCCGCCGCAGACGCCCAACAGACGCTCTCCCTTTTCGGCGCGCGCTCGCAGGGCCGGCTCAAATCCCGCGCCACGAAGCCACTCCAAGTCGGCTCCGACGTGCTTTGAGCCCGGCAGGATCACGAGGTCGGCGCCGCTCAAGTCCTCCGGTCTGAGCGCCCAGGCAACCTGTGCCACCTGCTCGATCGTCTTGAACTCATCGAGATTGGACGCGGTTGGGTAGCGGATGATCGCTACGCGCGGTCCCTCGCTCTGCCCATGAGCTGGCGCCGCGCCGTCCTCGTCGGGGAGTCCGTGCTCGATCATCGGGATGACGCCCAGCGTCGGCACGCCGGTCAGATGCTCGAGCTGTCTCGGCGCAGGCTCCAGCAGCGCAAGGTCGCCGCGGAACCGATTGAACACGAAGGCGCCGATGCGTGCGCGGTCCTCTTCGTCGAGCAGCGCCCAGGTGCCGTAGAGGTGGGCCAGCGCGCCTCCGCGGTCGATGTCGGTGACGAGCAGCACCGGCGCGCCGGCCAGTCGCGCGACCCGCATGTTGGCGAGATCGGTCTCGCGCAGGTTTATCTCGGCGGGGCTTCCTGCACCCTCGATGATCAGCAGGTCGAACTGCTCGTCCAGCGAGTAGAACGACTCTTCGATCGCCGACCAAACATGGGGCGGTCGCTCGCGCCAGTCCAGTCGACTGACCTCGGCGTCCAGCTCGCCACGGATGATCACTTGGCTGCTCGTGTGGCTCTCTGGCTTTATCAGCACCGGATTCATCCGCACGTCGGGCGCGACCTTCGCCGCCAACGCTTGCAGGTACTGCGCGGTGCCGATCTCGCCGCCGGCGACGACTCGGGCGTTGTTCGACATGTTCTGCGCCTTGAACGGCGCCACGCGGATCCCTGCGCGTGCGAAATGCCGGCAGAGCACCGTGCTGAGCAGGCTCTTACCCGACCAACTCGAGGTGCCCTGCACCATCAGCGCACTCATCGCGACCTCGAGGCCGCGCACGGGCGATTGCTCAACTCGGCGTCGCCTCCGACTCTAACGACTCGGGCTCGAAGGTTTCCCAAGTGACGTCCATGCGCTCTCGGGCGCGGTTCAGCATGTGCGCAAGCTCCGGCCCGAAAGCGAGGCCGAAGATGAAGGTCGAGACGAGGTCGACCAGGTCGAAGGGCAGTGCCGCGAGCGCCACGACGAGAATGGCGGCAGGAGTATGGGTAGCGCCGATCGTCCACGTGTATATGTCCATGACCTCCTTCGTGCCGAAAGCGGCAAGCGCACAAGCCAGCGCGATAGGGACTCGCCCCAGTCGGCGCTTGCTGAGCGCGCCGATTATCGCGCCAAAGAGTCCTACACAACCCACGCCGCCATCTGCCACGGCGTGTAGGAGCCTTGGCCGACGATGAAGTTCGACACGAGCATCCCTAGCGCGCCGACAGAAAATCCGGGCACCGCCCCAAGCGAGTAGCCGACCACGAAGGTCATCGCGGTGATCGGCTTCACCTCGGGCAGCGCCACGAAAGCATCGCGTCCGAGTGCCGTGACCGCAGCCAGCGTGCCCACGATGGCCAACATCCGCGCCGACGGACGCTTGAACTCGTAGGCGAGCCATCCAGCTAGCAGCACGGTGCCCACCATGAGGAACGATGCAAGCGGCCAGCTCATCGCCGAGCGCCTGAACGTCTGCCCGCGATCATCGCCGAGCGTTGGTCTGCCCCCGCGTGAACTGATCTGACATCGCTGATGCTCGGTTGCACGCCAGCAACTCTAGACACGGCAACTATGTAGGCGAGGCGCAAGGTGACAGGGCGAGTCAGAGACACGCTTTCCACCTATTGGGCTGTAGCGGCGGCATGCGTCATCGGGCCCATTTGTCCGGCAGCTAGCATCGTTGCGCAAAACCGAATACTGCTCGTAGGAAGGGGGAAAGCCGGTCTAAGCCCGGCGCTGACCCGCAGCCGTAGGTCGTCTCGGCGCAAGCCGTGACGGCGAGCCGGAACGCCCTTTCTGCAGGCAGCTCTATTGATCCCGTCGTGGTCTGCGGGACGGAGCTCGGATCAGGCCATGATCCGCGTCCGTCCTCGTTCGCGAAGTGCAAGTGAACGGGGACGTCTTGCTTTCAAGGCCTGCCCGACCCCCTCTAGGACCACCTCGACGAAACGAGGAGTAAGAAGGTCCATGACACAAATCAAGCAGCCCGGCGCGACGCTCCGCTGTTGGCGAGCCCAACGCGAACGCGACTCCAAGCGGTAGGGCGGGCTGAACATCCGAAGGCTGCCCGGCGACCGAACGGAGGGTGCGATTGAGCGCGCTCCTGCGCGGTGACAGGCTGACTAAAGCTTCGCGCGCTTGAACAGGGCTACGCACGGACAGCCGACACTCAGCGATCTAAATAGCCGAAGGAAGGGCACCATCCGCTGCTCTCGCCAGGCCCGCGCGGCAGGATTCTCTCAATCAGCGAACGACGACTAGCGACGACACGATCCGCGATTCGACGGTGCCTACCAGCGAGATCACGGGAGCGGCCTTTGCAGAGATTCACCCCGGGCGTAGAGATGTCGACCTAGCTGCGCTCTCGAAAATCCCCAGATATGCGGGGGAAAGCCGCTGGCGCGCAAGCGGCCGTAGGGTAGCGCAAACGGAACCTCAAACGGAACCTCAAGCGGTCCCTGATAAGGAACCTCATACGGCCGGTGTCGATCGCGCACAGGACGCCTTTCGGCACGTCCATGTTCTGTGGGGTCTCCCTGAGAAGATTCTCTATCACGCGGGGGCGTTGGCTCGGTTGGTAGGAGGATGGCCTACCTCACGCGCTATCGGGCTTCGACTCGCGGCGCGGCGCTCGACGGAGCGCCGCGCGGCGGGTGGCTCGGCGTCGCGCGCCCTAGGAGTAGCGCCGGGGAGTTCAGGATGCTCGCGCCGAGGATCGGAGGCCCGGGATCATCTGTTGCTGGGCGTACAGCGAAAATCCGTTGGCCGTTCGCGGTCCTTGGCCGGCTTTAACGGCATGAGGGCCACCGCTCGTCGACGCAGCGATTTCAGACGATCTGACCGGAACCCTGCCTGCGTCGAACACAGGGTCGAGATGGAGGTATGTAGGCCGATGCCGCGTGAGGCCCGCGAACGATTGGAGCGCGCGCTATGCGGTGTCCTTGAGCGTCGCCACCCCGGCATCTGCTTCGCCATAAAACGCCAGCTCGACCCGGCCGGGAAGCGGGCTGCGGCCCCGCTTCACGCGGACAGTCTGAAAAACACCCTGTAGGACGCCCGTCAGCTCCTCGGGCGCGAGCGTGTCCAGCAGCTCGACGGGTGGGATCACAACGTCTGCGCTGCGCATCATGTCGACGTGCTCGCGATAAGCAAGGCGTGCCGTCTCGACGCGCTCAGCGCGGGTTCGCAGCGCGGCAGCCCACGCGGACTCCCCGAGCAGTTCAGCAGCCGTTGGGTTCGCGGCGAAGCGCTCGACCTCGCGCTCGGCCGCGTCAAGCTCGCCTTGGGCCTCATCGATCGTGCCATCTGTGTCGGCGATGCTCGTGGCTACATCGGAGGTGCCGCCTAGCTCGTATGCGTGCTTGATGCGTTCCACGAGATACCCCTCGAGGAGGTCGGCAAGGACGTTCGCGGGGGCAGCGCAAGGCGTACCGTTCCAGCTCTTCAGCGAGGCGCGGCAACGGTAGGCGCGCCGTCCATTTCCATCTTTGTCCACACCAGCTCGTGCGCCAACCAGGACCTCACCGCAGCCGGCGCAGGTTGCGAAGCCACTGAGCGGAAACACGGCAGCGGCCCGGCGCTTTGGCCGCTCCTCACCCGGTTGGGCGCGCTCGAAGGTGGCGCGATCCACTAGCGCGGTGTGAGAGTCGCGCACGAGCCGATCGCCGTAGCGAGTCTCGCCGAGATAGCTGCGGTTGCGCAGAAGCCGTCGCACGGTGAATGCCGTCCAGGTGCGGTGATCGGGACTTCGCTTGCGGTGGACGCCGGGCCGGGCGGGGGAGGGGTTCGCCGGCGTTACGTTGCGCAAGTAGTCGACGGCTGCATCTACGCCGTCGCGCGCCGCCAGCTTGAACGCTTGCTCAACGACGCTCGCCCACTTCTCGTGCGGCGTGAGCAGCCCCTCTTCGGTTCGCGCGTAACCGAACGGGGTTGGTCCCATCCGGGCGCCACGATCGAGTGCGCGGGTCTTGGCGTGCTCCCACGCCTCGCTCATGCGTCGGCGTTCCATCCGCGCGAGCGCCAGCATGATCGTCATGCCGAACTCACCAAACGGCGTCGTCGGGTCGATGCCGAGATCGAGGGCAGCGATCGAGCCGCCGGCCTCCGTGATCTCTTCGACCAAGCGCAGCGCGTCGCCGACGCCGAGACGACTCAGCCGGTCGAGTTTCGAGACGACAACGCCGTCTGTCTCACCGGACTTGATGCGCGCCAAGAGGACGTCGAGGCCGGGGCGCTCCAGCTTGCCGCCCGACTGATCGAGGTCTTCGTGGATCTTCGAGATCTCGATGCCTCTCGACGTCGCCCACGCGGTGCCTTGCTCGCGCTGCAGGTCGTTCGAGATGAAGCTCTCGTCTTCACGACCTCCGACGCGGCTGACTCGCACGTAGAGGTCCATGCGGCTAGGCTTGCCGGGGACTTCAGCCATAAGATGAGAATATCAGAAATACGTGCTAAACACTAATCAATTCAAGAACGGCAACCACATCGAGGTCGAGGGGACAATCTTCAAGATCCTCGAGTTCCAGCACGTGAAGCCGGGCAAGGGCGGCGCGTTCGTGCGCACGAAGCTGCGCAGAGCCTCGGACGGCAACGTGATCGACCGCACGTTCAGGGCGGGGGAGAAGTTCCGCGAGGTGCGCACTGAGGCGCGCAAGATGCAGTTTCTCTACGCCGACGGCACCGATGCCCACATGATGGACACGCGAGTCCTTCGAACAGATCGCGGTGCCCGAAACGGCGATCGCGGATGGCGCTGCGCTGGACGCCGCCGAGCAGCGAGGTCGACGTCCTGTTCATCGACGGCCGGCCGTCGGATCTGCAGCTGCCGAGCACGATCGACCTCGAGGTCACGCAGGCTGACCCGGGCGTGCGCGGCGACACAGCCTCGGGTGGCGGCACCAAGCCGGCCACGCTCGAGACGGGGCGCCGTGATTCAGGTGCCGCTGTTCGTCGAGCCGGGCCAGCGCATCCGCGTTGACACGCGCTCGGGCGAATACGTGGCGCGCGCCTAGCCATGCGTCGCTCCGAGCAGCGCAGGTCAGCGGTGGTGGCGCTCTACCAGCACGACCTCACCGGCCGCCCGCTGGCGCAGACATTCTCTTCGCGGGACTCAATGTTCGTACGTGCGCTGGCGCATGCCGCTGCCGACCGCGCGCCGGAGCTCGACGAGGTAATCGACCGCCATTCACACGGCTGGGCAGTGCAGCGGATCCAGCCCCTGGAGCGCAGCATCATGCGCGTGGCGCTGATCGAGATGCTGCATCCCGACGCGGTCCCCGGCGAGGAGCCGATTCCGCCGGAGGGGGCGATTGAGGAGGCCGTGGAGAGCGCAAAGACGTTCTGCGGCGCCGAGGCGCCGGCGTTCGTCAACGGCGTGCTCGGGGCAGTCCTCCGGGACGTGCGCGAGAATGCGGCGATCTGATGAGCAGCGCGAGCACGGAGCACCTCGACGACCTGATTGCCCGCTTGGAGCGCGCGGCCGAGCAGTTGCGCTCAGGCGAGCTCTCCCAGGACGCGGCGGCGACGATGGTCGAGGACTGCGCGACGCTCGCCACGCAGGCGGCGTCGGAGCTTGAGGAGCTCACGCGCGCCGAGGTTCCGGCTCCGCCGCCCGGTCAGGACACCCTGCTGTAGGGGTTCCGGCCGGCTCGTGAGCGCCACCTACCCAGAGAACCTGCGCGACGACGTCGAGCGCTACCTGGCCGAGCTGCGCTTCTCCGAAGAGGCGCTGACCGCGGGCCTCGAGGAGGCGATGCGCTACTCGCTGCTGGGCGGCGGCAAGCGGATCCGCCCGGTGCTGGCGCTGGCGACGGCGCGCGCGGTTGGAATGGAGCCGCACGAGGTGATGCCGCTGGCGGCGGCGCTCGAGCTGGTCCACACCTATTCGCTGATCCACGACGACCTGCCGGCGATGGACGACGACGCGCTGCGCCGCGGGCAGCCGACGTGCCATGTGAAGTTTGGCGAGGGCGTGGCGATCCTTGGCGGGCGACGGGCTGTATGCAGAGGCTTTCCACCACCTGCTGACCCACCAGCGATCGGCTCCTGAGCGGGTGCTCTGCCGCGGCCGCGAGCTCGCGGCGGCGACGGGCGTGAACGGCATGGTCGGCGGGCAGTACGTCGACGTCGAGCGCAGGCACGCCCGCCGGGGGCGCCGCGCTGCGGCGGCTGCACGAGCTGAAGACCGGACGGCTGATCGGCGCCTCTGTGCTGTGCGTACTACTGTTGGGAGGGGTCGCGGATGGACCTGCGGCCGTCCCGCTTCGTCTTTTTGCCTCGGAGCTCGGCGTGTTGTTTCAGATCGTCGACGACATACTCGACGTGACGGGCACAGACGATGCCCTTGGAAAGCCGCAAGGCAGCGATGAGCGTCACGGCAAGCAGACATACGTGAGCGAGTTCGGGATAGATCGCGCCAGGGAGCTGGCGGCCGAATCGCATCGCCACGGTGGTGCAGGCGCTGAGCGAAGCGGCCGAGCGCACTCCCGCGGCAGTCACCGCCGTGGGCACCGGGGCGGACCGTCGTGATCCGCACGGTGAGCAGGCGACCGATGAGCTCGAGCGGATAGCCGACTTCATCTACACGCGAACCTCATGAGCCGAACGCAGAAGCCTGACGGCGACGGAAAGCTGCTCGACCGGATCGAAGGCCCGCAGGATCTGTGCGGGCTCTCAGAGCAGGAGCTGCAGACGCTGGCACAGGAGGTGCGCACGCACATCATCGACACGGTCGGTGAGATCGGTGGGCACTTCGGCGCGAACCTCGGCACGTGCGAGCTCGCGGTGGCGCTGCACTCGGTGCTGGACTCGCCGACGGACAAGATTCTGTGGGACGTGGGCCACCAGGCCTATCCGCACAAGATCCTCACGGGCAGGCGCGACGGCCTGGCGACGATTCGCCAGTACGAAGGGCTGGCCCCGTTCTGCTCGCGTGAGGAGTCAGAGCACGACATCATGGGGGCGGGCCACGCGTCGACCTCGATCGGCTATGCAGTTGGCATGAAGGAGGGCATGCGCCACCTCGGCGGCGAGGCGGATGGCAAGGTCGTGGCGGTGATCGGCGACGGCGCGATGACGGGCGGCGTGGCGTTCGAGGCGATCGGCCAGGCTGGCGGTCTGGGGACGCCGATGGTGGTCGTGCTCAACGACAACGGCATGTCGATCGCGCCGAACGTGGGGGCGCTCTCGCGCTACTTCAATCGCGTGCGCCTGAACCCGAAGCTGTGGCACGCACGCGCCGGCGTCGAGGGCGGCCTCACGCGCCTGCCGGGCGGCATCGGCTCGGCGTTCGAGCGGCTCGGACCCCAGCTGAAGGAGTCGATCAAGGCCTTCTGGGCGCCGGGCCTGTGGTGGGAGGAGCTCGACTGGGCCTACATGGGCGTGATCGACGGGCACGACGTGCGCGCCTTGCGCGAGGCGCTGAAGGAGGCGCTGGCAGCCGAACGCCCGGTCGTGGTGCACATCGCGACGGTCAAGGGCAAGGGCTTCGCTCCAGCCGAGGACGGGGGCCTGGAGGGCATGGAGCAGTGGCACGCGGCCAAGCCGAAGTCGATCGCAAACGGGCTTCCGACCGCTCCAGTAGCTCGCTCCAGCAGGATGACCTCAAAGACGGCCAAGCGTCCGGTGCCGCAGTACACGCAGGTCTTCGGTGAGGCGCTCGTGCGTGAGTGCGAACGCGACCAGCGCGTCGTGGGGATCACGGCGGCGATGAACTCGGGAACGGGGCTGAGCATCCTGCAGAAGGCGATGCCCGAGCGCTACTTCGACGTGGGCATCGCAGAGCAGCAGGCGATCCTGTTCGCATCGGGGTTGGCGCTCGAGGGCGCAAAGCCGGTGGCGGCGATCTACTCGACGTTCCTGCAGCGCGCCTATGACCAGATCGTGCATGACGTGTGCCTGCAGAGGCTGAACGTGGTGTTTGCGATGGACCGCGCCGGCTTGGTCGGCGACGACGGCCCGACACACCACGGAGCGTTTGACATCGCCTATCTGCGCTGCCTGCCGAACATCGTGCTGATGGCGCCGCGCGATGAGGCGATGCTCGTGCACATGCTGCGCACGGCGCTGCTCTTCGATGGCCCGATCGCGCTGCGTTACCCGCGCGGTGAGGGCACGGGCGTGGCGCTGCCACAGGAGCCGCATCCGATCGCGATCGGCACGGGAGAGATCTTGCGCGAGGGAGGCGCGGGGGAGGGGGCGGGGAGGCGTGTCGCGCTGATCGGCTACGGCAGCGGCGTCGGCAAGGCGCTGGCGGCGGCAGATGAGCTTTCAGGACAGGGGCTTTCGGTGACTGTCGTCGATGCGCGCTTCGCCAAGCCGATCGACGCCGGCCTGATGGCCCAACTGGCAGCCGAGTACGACCTGCTGGTGACGGTCGAGGAGGGAGTGCTCGCAGGCGGCTTCGGCTCGGCCGTGTGGGAGACCCTGAACGAGACTGGCGCGACGCCGCGCATCCTGCGCGTGGGCCTGCCTGATCGCTACGTGACGCACGGCAAGCCAGCGCTGCTGCACGAGGAGATCGGCTTCACACCGGAGCGGATCGCCGAACGGGTCGTGGCGGCGATCTCCGATCGCCAGTCGGCGATCGTCGGCGCCTGACGCGCCTCTCGGCCGGCCAGATCGCTCAAGGGATCGCTGCTGCGCCTCACCATGACCGGCCATCGTGGCGGGTCAACGACGAACCCTGGCTTTAAATGAAACGACCCGCTGGGGAGGCGGGCCGTTTCGAGGGAGGAGGGATGCTGCAGTGCTGCAGTGCTGCGGGGTACGCACAACATCATGGGCGCATTGCATGGCGCCATCTGTGATCTTGCGCACATATAGGTAGTAGAAGTATGTATAATTGAGGCATGGACACGCCAAAGCCTAAGACCCGCGAGAACCCACAGCGCCAGAAGTCCTCGGAATCTGACTTCTCGCTGATGGAGTTCATGCGCCGCTACCCCGACGACTCGGCTTGCCTGGACCGGCTCTGGCGGGAGGGCTTCGCCCCCGACGGCCACCACGCGGAGTGCCCGAAGTGCGAGCGGACGCGGAAGTTCCATCGGACGAAGACCCGCGCGGCCTACACGTGCGACTCGTGCGGACACCACCTGCACCCGATGAAGGGCACAATCTTCGAGGGCTCCCCCGTCTCGCTACAGCTCTGGTTCTACGTCATGTACGTCATGGCGAGCACTCGATGTGGGGTCTCCGCCAAGCAGATGGAGCGCGAGATCGGGGTGACGTACAAGACGGCTCACCGCATGATGAAGAAGATCCGCACGCACCTGATGACCGACGAGGACGACCGGCTGCTGCGTGGCGACGTGGAGGTTGACGAGACCTCCTGGGGCGGCAAGCCGCGCCGCCCGCAGGGCGAGGCGCGCTTCAGGACTTCACCGCAGGAGCGCCGCGCCGCCGGGATCGCCTTCCGCGAAGCCAAGCCGACGGTGCTCGGGATGGTCGAGCGCGGCGGCAGGGTCCGCGCTCGCGTGATCGCCTCACGCCACGGAGCGCCGCTTAGTAGAGCCGTGACGGCGAACGTCAACCCCGAATCGATCATCTTCACCGACGACTGGGGCTCCTACAAGCCGCTGAAACGGACCTACCTCGATCACAAGGTCATCAACCATTCGGCCGGCGTCTACGTCGAAGGCGAGACGCACACGAACACGATCGAGGGATTCTTCGGCAACCTCAAGACCGGGATGCGCGGCGCGTACAAGAAGGTCTCGCCGCAGTACCTACAGACCTACGTCAACGAGTACACCTGGCGCTATAACGCGCGCCGCGTCGCCGCTCCGCTGTTCGAGCAGCTAGTCCTCAGAGCCGCCAGCGGCGTCTAGGTCCGACGCTGGCCGGTGCGGCACGGCTCGGCGCACCAGCTTCTCGAAGTCGTCCTCCTTCGGGACGGGAATCTCGATTGGCTCGCCTTCCCTCGGCTGGGTCTTCTGAGTAGGCTCGGGCTGCCTTGTCGGACGATCAGTCATCTGAGCCAAGGGTAGCCAAGTCGGTCAAGCCCCTCCGGGTTCAGAGGGTAGTTGACGAGGCCTACCGCGCAATAGGCCACTACGTCGTCGCGTTCGCGAGCCTGATCTCGGAAATGCGGCGGGCCGTGGTAGCCGAGATCGCTGATTACGACGACCCTCGTTTCGACTACGCGCACCTAGCAACTGGAGGCCTTGAAGCGCAGAGCGTGGCCGATGCGTTCTTTGCCATATGCCGACTACGCGGGGACCTAGACGAGACGGACACCGCCGTAGAGAGAGTCCTCCGAGAGCAACACGTCAACCAGACCATCAGGCGTCGCAATCAGATCGCCCACGGCAGTTGGCTGATCCAACAGTGGTTCGACGTGAAAGGCGCGTCGCGGGAAGAGATCGACTCGCTTTCGAGCCGTGCGACCCTGATGCGCATCAAGGCGTCCGACACCAGGGAGCCATTCAAGTCTGAGGATGTCGAAGCGACGGACATCGAGAACGAAGCGAAAGACATCGAAGCCCTAGCCGAGATGGTCGGCGCGTTCTGCTGCATCTGCACAGACCACGAGGATCGTGCTGGCGCCCAAGTGCAGGACGCGTTAATGGTGCTCGGCCCGGCAAACAGCCGACGCGTCGCATGGCGCCCGGGCTACCAACTGCCCGAGTCGTGGCGCCACTACAACTAATCCGCGTCGCCTAGCTCCTCCTCGATTTCGGCTTCCCGCACGGTCCGCTGCAGCGCCGCCTCGGGGTCTACATAGTTCTCTGGGTGGGAAGCGTCGTCGCCGTCATGCAGCGGCAGGCGTGGGCTCCGTGGAACCCACGCCGGATAGGTCGCCTCGTCCGGCTCGCGCCTCGGACACATCAGTGCGCCCCCTGCTGAGGCCCGGTCGGACGCCGTGCCTCAGCGGAGCACTCAGCTACAGCCCTGCGCGCCGCAGCACCTCCGCAGCCGTGACCTCCAGTGCCGTAGCGACCTTCACGATGGTTTCCAGGGAGACGTTGAACTCCCCGCGCTCGATAGCTCCGAAGTAGCTCCGGTCGAGTCCGGCGTGCGCTGCGAAGCCTTCCTGCCCAAAGCCCCGCTCCACGCGCAGGGCACGCACCGCCGCACCGAACGCGATCGTCACCGGAGTCTTTTTGCGCGCCATCGCTTAGACCTCGATGAAGCCGAGTCGGTCGAAGCGCTCCAGCGCGCTCGACTGACGGACAGAGCGCCCACTGACGACGACGATCCCAACCGCCGCGAGGCTTGCGATTGCCTCGTCTACGCGCTCGCGTCCGAAGCGGCGCAGGGCACGGATCAACTGCTCGCGCGTGCGTCCACGCTGAGCGCCTGCGACCTGGAGGATGACGAGGCGTTCGACCCTCGCCAGGGATTTGCCCGAGTTCGGCGTACATGGCTCGTGCATGGGAAGGCTTGTTCCTTTCCGTGCCACGGCCCCGGGCAGTTAGCGCTGCGCCGGGGCCAATTGATTGAGAGCCGGAAGCTAGGGCGAGGGCCGGATCGAAGAAGTACCTACCTCTAGTACACATATGTGATCTTGCGCACAGATCCAAGTCCCGGCCGCGGCCGGTGGAATTCGTTCGCGCCGAGAAGCCCACATGTGCAAGGGTTTTGCGGCATGGGAAAGCGACGTCTCGATGCGCTGCTCGCCGAGCGGGGCCTGTTCCCCTCGCGCAGCCGCGCGGCGGCGTCGGTGATGGCGGGCGAGGTGCGCGTCGGCGTGGGCGAGCGCCGCGCGCAGAAGCCGGGGGAGCTGATCGACGACGCCGAGCAGTTGCACGTCGAGCAGGGGCCGACGTATGTCTCGCGCGGCGGCGTCAAGCTGGCCAACGCGCTCGATGCCACTGGGCTCGATGTGGCCGGGCGCCGCGCACTCGACGTGGGCGCCTCGACCGGCGGCTTCACCGACTGCCTGCTGCAGCGGGGCGCGAGCGACGTGATCGCCGTCGATGTCGGCTACGGGACGCTCTCGTGGGGCTTGCGCAACGATTCGCGCGTGACGGTGCTCGAGCGCACGAACGCACGCTCACTTGTTCCGGACATGCTGCCGTTCGTCCCGGACCTGGCGGTGATCGACGTCTCGTTCATCTCCTTGGAGAAGGTGCTCGGCCCCGTGCTGGGCTGCCTCGCCGCCGGCTATGACGCGCTCGCGATGATCAAGCCGCAGTTCGAGGTCGGTCGCGAGCGGGTCGGCAAGGGGGGCGTCGTGCGCGACGCCGACACACGGCGCGCAGCGCTGCTGTCGGTCGGTCACTCGGCGCTGTCACTCGGCGCCGGTGTGGTCTCCTACAGCTCCTCGGGTCTACCCGGGCCGAAGGGCAACCGCGAGACGTTTGTGTGGTTGACCGATCCCGCGAACGCGAACAAAGGTCGCGGCGGTGCGGTCCTTACCGGGGCGCCCGCGCACACGCCCGAGCTCGAGCGCCTGGCACGGGAGGTTGAGCCGTGAGGGAGTTCACCGTCCTTACCCATCGTCGCCCGCAGGAGACGACGCCGGCCCTGAAGCGCCTGGCTGAGCTCGCCGCACAGGCCGGCGTCAAGCTGCGCTTGGACGAGCGCGAGACGCGCAGGCACGAGCTCACGAGCGGGCCAGGCCTGGAGCTCGACGCGCCGTTGAAGGAGGACGTCGAGCTGTGCATCGCGCTGGGCGGCGATGGCACGATCCTGCGTGCCTTGCGTCTCTACAGGGGTACCGATGTGCCCGTGTTCGCGATCAACTTTGGCGAGATCGGCTTCCTCGCGACGGTCGAGCCCGACGAGCTCGAGGAGGGAATGCGTCGTGCGCTGGAGGGCGACTTTGAGCTCTTGCGCCTGCCGGCGATCGTGCTCGACGGAGACGGTCTGGGCTCGCCGTCGACGGCGAGCCCGCGCGCGGCGGCCTCAGAGCGAGCTCAGGACATCGAACGGCCGGGCCTGTCCGGTCAGGCGGCGGTCAACGACGTCGCGATCCATCGCAAGGTCGGCGAGCGCGTCGCCGAGCTCGCCTATGAGATCGAGGGCGAGGAAGTGGGCAGGGTGCGCTGCGACGGCCTCGTCGTCGCCACCCCGGCTGGATCGACGGGCTACAACCTCGCCAACGGCGGCCCCGTGATGGCGTGGGGCGTCGAAGGGTTCGTCGTCTCATTCATTGCGCCGCACTCATTGACGGCGCGCGCATTGGTGGTCGCGCCGGGCGACCGGCTGACGATCCACAATCGCTCAGCGCGAGCCGCTCGACGTAGCTGTCGACGGTCGTCCGGCCGGTGAGATCGTCGCGGGCGGGAAGATCGATGCGCGCTTCGTCGGTCAGATAGGCACGATCGCCCAGCTTCCCGGAAGCTCCTTCTACCGGCGACTGCGCGAGAAGTTCGGCCGGCTCGCGAGCTGAGGGCGCCTCAGGCGACTTTGGCGCTCGGTCCTTGCTGCACGACGGGGGCGGGGCCGTGTTCGGTCGCGCCGTCGCGGTGCATCGAGCTCATGAACTCGTCGAGCTGCTGGCGCGCGAAGCGGCGCTGACCGCCCGGCGTGCGATAGCAGGCGATGTGCCCGGCATCGGTCCAGCGACGAATCGTCGCCAGCGAGACGCCCAAATAGCTCGCCGCCTGCGAGCTCGTGAAGACGAGCTGGCGGCCGTTACGGGGGAGAGTGGCGCTGGTGGTCATTGGTTCGCCTGTCGTTAGGTGTTTGGGGGGAGGGCCCGCTCGTTCCGGAGCATGTGCTTCCTCGACCCCTGTTTCGGCATCGATGCCGAAGGGGTTGAGTGCCGCAGAGCTTTGTGGACCTTTGATCCATCGCACGCTGGTCCGATCTACCGGTATGGCCGCGAATGGGCCGCGAATGCTGGGTGCGAGCGAGCTTGTTTGTCTGCGCGGCCTCGCCTTCCCCGCGATGCAGGATCGTTTGATTGCCCTGCAATTGCAATCATTCATGCATATAGCTACGCAGACTGGACTTTTCGCCTAATCCTTCGCTATTCTTGCCTGAACCTACTCAAAGGTTGCGGATTTCCTGTGGATGGAGCCAGAGGGGTGCCGCCTCGCAAACGCCCAGACGGGCCCAAGCGAAGGAGATCTATCGTGCGTTGGAACCACTAGAGCCGTTTCTTAGGTCGCACTGCGACCGGACTTGAGGGCGTCGCAACCCGACTACGGGTGCGGCGCCCTTGTCTTTTCTAGCTGAGGAGTGGCTGGGCGAAGGTCTGCGCTCGTCGGCCGAAGGCAAGCTCCTTCTCGAAGCTGGCGTCGTCGCCTTCGGCGGCCCGCATCGGCCCGTCGTTCTCGAGCATCTCGACGAACGCATCCACCAGCTCCGCGTCGAGCTGGCGACCGGCCACCCGGCGCAGCTCGGTGAGCGCGTCCTGCGGCGTCATCGGCGAGCGGTAGGAATCGCGCGCCGTGAGCGTGTCGTAGGTAGAGCAGACCGCGATGATGCGCGAGATCAACGGGATCTCGTTGCCGATCAGCCCTGCCGGGTAGCCGCTGCCGTCGACGTGCTCGTGGTGGTAGAGGATCGCGTCGGCGACCGGCCCGTAGCCGTCGAGCCGGCCCACCAGCGTCGCGCCGTCCTGCGGGTGGCGGCGGATCACCGCCCAGTCTTCGTCAGAGAGCACCTCGGCGTGGAGGATGCGGTCGGGCAGCGCGAACTTGCCGATGTCGTGCAGCAGCCCCGCCGTATGCGCGAGATCCTGTTCGTTCTCGTCGCAGTCCCACCGCCTCGGCCAGCCGGCGCGCGTAGCGCGCGACGGCGGCCGCGTGCCGCGCCGTCGATTTGTCTCGCAGCGCAAGTGTCTCGACGAGCGTCGCAGAGCACGCCCAGCTGCAGCGAGGCGAGGTGGATCGAGCGCGCTTCGAGTTGATCGGCACGATCCTCCGAGCGCAGCAGCGCCACCATCAGGTACTGGAAGATGCCGATCACGAGTACCGCGGCGATCAGTGCGGCGAGCCCGAGCTTGACGTAGGCGACAGCGAGCATCGCCGTCAGCGCCCCGGCGGCGACCTGGCCGGGAAGCATCGGCAGGAACAGTTCCTGAACCTGCTGCAGCAGGCGGCGGCTTTCGATGATTCGGTTGTCCAGGGCGATCAGCGCGAAGTTGAGCGCGTTGGTGACGAGGAACACGCCGAAGACAACCAGCCCGAATGTGATGCTCTGCGTGGGCGAGGCCGTTGCTGGGATCGTGAACGTCGCCGACCAGCGCCTGCACGATCAGCCCACCGACCAGCGGGCAGACGGCGAAGCTCGACAGGTTTTCAGCCAGTGTGCCGGCGAGAGCCGGCGCGCGGCCGAGATGAAGATCGCCGCGAGCAGCGCCGATCGCGACGGCCGGCGAGGGGCCGAGCAGGCTCATCGCGAGCACCTGCGCGACGAAGCCGCCGAGAGGTGCTGGCCGCGGATCGTCGAACTGCAGCCCCTGTCCACCGAGCGAGAGTGCGCCAGAGCAGGACGACGAGCGCAGAGCGGATCCCATTCGCCGGCCTGGGAGACCAGCGTGGCGAGCGCCAGCGAGCCCACCAAGACGAGCGCCTCGGCCGCGCAAGAAGATACGGATTGCCTTATTGCTCGACATGAATAGGTTTCCGTCAGTCCTTAACGGCTACGAGCGCGTCGTCCTTAAGGGGAGGGGGAGCCGCTGGACGCTCCGGCGTCGTTCCGATGGCCGGGATTGCCTTGTCGGTCAGCCCTGCGTGATCGCGGCCGCTGGAGCCGACGTCGCGAGGAACGAGCGGTCGAGGTCTCGGTGGCCTCCGCGGGCAGTCGCTCGAGCGAGCGCTTCTCCTCGGGCTGCCCGCCCGGCATGTCCGCCGGAGCACTCGCGTCGGTGTTGATTCTGAGGAACGCGATCGTGCTCAAGGTCGCGCCTACGCCCGCGACTAAGAACGCCGTGCGGGGCGAGCTCAGCGCCGTCACGGCGCCGCCCAGCGAGAAGCCAACCGCCGGTGCGATCGCGCCGACCGATTCCACAGCACCCATGATCCGGCCCTGCAGCACCCGCGGCGTGAGCTTCTGAACCGCGCTGATCAGCGCGGCCCACTGCACGCCGTTGCCCATCCCGCCGACGAGTCCGATCGCGCAGGCCACGATCAGTCCCGGCGCGAGCGCCCAGCCGACGTAGGCGAGGCCGACGGCAAGCGTCGCCGTGCTCAGCAGTAGTCGCAGCGAGCGCTCGATCGATCGTGCGAAGACGATGCTGCCGATCGTGACCCCGAGGCCCCACGCGCCGACCAGTACGCCGTAGCCCGAGTCGCCCGCATCCAGGCTGAGCTTTGCGTAGGCGACCTCGACGGGACCCGAGAAGGTGAAGAAGGTCAACGCAACCGCCTGTGTCACGAGCAGCCGGCGCAGCGTGGGGGCTTGCTTGATGTGCGCCAGTGCGGCGCGCAGCCGCTCCTGCACCGAGGTCGCCCCCGCCTCCTCGACGTGCGGGCGCAGGTTGATCAGCGACCGCCCCGCAGGCGAGGAAACTGACGACGTCGATGATCAGCGCGGTGGAGGCACCGAAGGCCGGGACCGTCAGGCCGGCGAGCGCCGGGCCGAGCGTGAAGGTGATCGCAAAGCCCACGTTCATCGCCGCGTTGGCCACGCGCTCGGCCTCCTGCGCCGCCTTCTCGCGCTCCTGCTCGCCCAGGTCGAGCGCCGCCACCGACTCGCGCGCACAGTTCGCCGCGGCTCGCCCGTAGCAGCGCACTTGCGGCGAGCGCCGCCGTGCCGTCCACCGCGACGAGCACGAGCACGAGCGGCAGTGAGAAGTGCGAGGAGACGACGAACGCGAGCCCCCCTGTGACGACCGCCTCGAACAGGTAGAGGCCGCTCAGGCTGGAGGGCGCGGAGGTCGACTCCACGCGCGCCACGAGCGCCGGCACGAGGAAGGCCGAGAGCACCTGGCTGCCGACGAGCAGGGCCGCCACGGCCAGCGCGCTGTGGGTTTGATCGAAGACGACGATCGAAAGCGCGACATAACCAAACCAGGTGCCGAACCGGTTGATCGTGTACGCGAATACGATCCGCCGCAGACGGCGAGAGCGCGGCAGCGGAGGCATACGGCAACGCTAACGGTTGCAGGCGTGGGGTTCGAGCCATGCAACGGGCTCGCCAGATCTATTGCGAGGGGCGCCGGCGAGTAGCCCAAGATTCGCTCGGGGCACCTACGGGCTGAGCCCCTGCCCGTCGCCTCAGGTGGCGCAGGCGTTTGCGTCGACGCTCACGACCGGCAGCGTCGGGTCGCGGTGCGCGAGCATGTGCATCAACGACTCGGCCGATACTTCGTCGAGCTCGCCGCTGAGCACGACCATGCTGCTCTCCGCGGCGCGCGCGAGCATCTCCCACAGGGCCCCGGCCTGTCTGAAGGTCGTGCCTCCGGGCATCGTCCTGCGCAGGTCTTCAAGCACCGCCTTGCGATCTTCGGCGTCGCCCCCCGCAAGAAGGATCGAACGCGGCGCGGCCGCTCGTTCGGGCATTGCCTCGTGCCTACGACTGGCGGCCGGCTCGAGCTTGCCCCGTCGACGCTGCAGGCTGCCCTTTTTGGGCAGTAGCCGCAGCTTCGGCCCTTCGGAGGACGCGTCCATCTGGATGGCTAGCGTGGTCATGTACGACATGATGAGACCTATTCAGTCGTTTCTCTGACGTCTAGAGGGTGCTGATCGTGTCGTCCTAAAGGTGCAGTCTCGTGTCGTCCTCGAGGACCGACAGGATCGGTCTTGGGGACCCGGTACGGTGTCCGGCATGGAGGAAGCCGCCGCGGGGGTAGATCGTCCGATCGATGTGATCATCGCCGACGATCACACGGTTGTGCGCGATGGCATCCGTGCGGTGCTGGAGCGCGAGACGGGTGAGTTTCGGGTGGTCGCCGAAGCCGCCGACGTGCCCTCCACGGTGCGCGAAGTGCGCGAGCACAAGCCCGACCTGCTGACGCTCGATTTGACGATGCCGGGCGGCTCGAGCCTCGCGGCGCTGCCGTCCTGCTTCATCGCGCACCCCACGCTCGCCGTCGCGATCCTGACGATGCGCGAGGACCCCGAGTACGCGCGCCAGGCGCTACGGGCGGGCGCCCGTAGCTATGTGCTGAAGGAGGCCGAGCCGGCCGAGCTGCTGCAGGCCTTCCGCCTGGCGGTCTCGGGCGGCAACTACCTGCACCCGCGGCTTGGAGCGCTGATGGCCACCGGCGAGGAGGGCTCATCCGACGGTGTTGTGCTGAGCGAGCGCGAGCGCGAGGTCGTCAGGCTGATCGCAAACGGCTACACCAACCCCAGATCGCCGAGCAGCTGCACGTCGCCGAGCGCACCGTCAAGACCTACCGTGCACGCGCGATCGAGAAGCTCGGCTTCTCCTCGCGCGCCGAGATCACCGCTTACGTGCGCCGCATCGGGCTCGCCGAGTAGCCGCCGCTTTCAGCGGGCCCAGGTGCGGTTGGGGGTGGCCGCGGCGCGACCGGTCAACACGCTTGGTCGAGCGTGAGCTACAGCGTGGCTTCGGCGGCTTGCATGGCCTCGGGCGAAGGTCGTCCGGCGAGCGGCACCACGAGGCGGACCGTCGTGCCGCGCATAGGCGCGGGGCCGAACTCGAGCTCGCCGCCGACGAGCTCGGCGCGCTCGCGCATCCCGCCCATGCCGAAGCCGCCCTCCAGGCCGTCGCCACGCGGCCCGAGGCGCTCGGCGTCCGGCAGGCCCTTGCCGTCGTCGGTCACCGACGCGCTGATCACGCCATCGCTCTCGGTGACGCTGACGACCGCCTTCGTGGCTTCCGCGTGACGGCTGACGTTCGTCAGCGCCTCCTGCACGATCCGGTAGATCGTGCTCTCGAGCTCCGCGTCCAGGCGCCGTGCCGTCGGCCTCGTGGCCGAGGTCGATCTCGGATCTGCACGTCGAGCCCGTCGATCGCCTGCGCGCGCCGGGCGAGCGCCTCCAGTGCGGCCGCCAGCCCGAGCTCGTCGAGCGCCGCGGGGCGAAGCTCGGTGATCAGGTGGCGCAGGCCGTCGATCTCGTTGCCGAGGCCGTCGAGCACCGTCGTCAACGGCCTCGCGCAGCGCCGTCGGATCGTCGATGTCGCGCGCGTTGGCCAAGCGCAGTCGCAGCGCGCCCATGCCCTGGATGCTCTCGTCGTGGATCTCACGCGCCCAGCGCGTGCGCTCGCGCTCGCGTGCCTCCATGCCGTAGCGCAGCCGTTCGATCTCGACCGAGCGCTCGGCCGCCAGACGCTGCGCGACGCTCGTCGCAAAGGCGCTGCAGCGCCTCGCGGTCGGGTCCGCGGAAGCGCCGTTGTCCGTGCGCAGCGCGATCACCATGCCGCCGCCCTGGCCCTCCATGCTGAGCGGCTCGACCAGCGCCGCGCGCACCTCGACGCCAAGTTCGTGCAGCCACAAGCGCATCCCGGCCGCGGGGTCGCTCGAGCGCCAGCGGCTTGGCCGGCGGTGAACAGCTCGCCGAGCGCGCTGCCCTCGACGGGGACGATCCGCACGCGCACGGTCGCGCTCGCCGCTGGAGGCCGCCACGCGCAGCTCGCCGCGCTCCTCGATCAGCACGAGCAGCGTGTCGGCGTCGAGCAGCGCGAGGCCTCGGTCGGCCATCAGGCGCAGCAGCCAAAGCTCAGATCCCGAGAGCACGGGCTTGATTATGCAGGTCCGCGAGGCCGCCCGAGCACGGGTGGCGAAGAGCCCGGCAGTCCTGGGCTCGCCTCCGTGCCGTTGCCGCGCCGCGCCGCCGTGCGCGCCTGCTCGAGCAGCTCCTCGGCACCGAGGCCCTCCTGCCAGGCCGCGAGGCCGACCGACATGCGAAGCGGACGTCGCGCGCCCTCAGCTTCGACCTTGATCGTGCGCAGGCGCTCGAGTGCACGGCGGGCGACGATCTCACCGCGTGGCCCGTCGGCGCCCGGCAAGATCACCAGCAGCTCGCCCTCGCCCGGGCGTGCCATCCGGTCGAAGCGCCGCACCTGGGCGGCGAGCGCCTGGTGACATAGGCGAGCGTCTCATCGGCGAGCTCGCTCGCCGTGCTCGCGGGCGAGTTCCTCGAGGTTGCCGATCCTCACCAGTAGGCAGCTCAGCGGTGTGTCGTGGCGCTCGGCGCGGTTGATCTCTTCCTGCAGGCGCTCACGCAGATCCTCCGCGGACAGGCAGTGGACCCGCTCAGTGGGCGGCTCTGGGTTCGGATTGTTGTCGCTGGCAGCCATGCCTCGTGCGGACGTGGGACGTGGGCGCACGCACGATCGGCGGCGCCCGCGTCGCCACAGGTTACGGTCCTTATCGTCAGCCCGAAGCGACCTCTACAGTGCCGGCGCCGGCGCCGTGGGGCGCTGGGCCCGCCGCGGGGCACTGGCCCGGGAGCACTCGCCAGGGAGCACGGCCGAGCGCACTGACCCGTTTCGAGGACGTGCGAGCGCGAGATCCGTCGGCGGGCGCTGCTACACCTGCCCGATGCTGTCTGAGCTGCGCGTCGAGAATCTTCTGCTGATCGAGCAGGCTCGAGCTGCGCCTCGCGCCGGGTCTCAACGTGCTCACGGGCGAGACTGGCGCAGGCAAGACCGTGCTCGCCCACGCGCTCGACCTGCTGCTCGGTGGGCGTGCGCGCGCCGGGATCGTCCGCCCCGGCGCCGAGGAGGCATACGTGGAGGGAGTCTTCGAGCTGCCCGCCGCACTGCCGGAGCAGTTCGTCGAGCGGCTGCCGGCCGATGCCGAGGAGATCGTGCTCGCGCGCCGCGTAAACGCCGACGGCCGCACGCGCGCTTACCTGAACGGACGCATCGCGACGGTCGGCGAGCTGCGCGACCTCGGCGGCGCGCTGATGTCCTTCTACGGACAGCACGAGCATCGCAAGCTGACGATCGCCGCCAAGCAACTGGGGTTGCTCGACGAGCTGTGCGGCGCCGAGCAGGCACTTCGGCTGCGGACGTGTGCCGAGGCCTATGCCGAGGTGCGTCGCCTGCAGGAGCGCCTGCAGGAGCTGCGCGAGCTCGCCGGAGCGCGCGAGCGCGAGCTCGACTTGCTCGAGTTCGAGCTCGCCGAGATCGACGCCGCAGACCCCGACCAGGGGGAGTACGACGAGCTGCTCGTGCGGCGCGAGCGTCTGCG
Source organism: uncultured Solirubrobacteraceae bacterium (assembly GCA_963704495.1). GTDB lineage: Bacteria > Actinomycetota > Thermoleophilia > Solirubrobacterales > Solirubrobacteraceae > Palsa-744. Next base: position 1,865,974 of record OY969911.1, read on the forward strand.
TCGCGCCGACGCGCTGTGCTCGGCAGCCGGCCTGGCGGCCGAGGCGCTCACCGGCGAGGGTGGGGACGGCGCCGGCATGGGTGGCCGGCTCGCGCACGCCGCGGCCGGTCTCGAGGCCTTGCAGGGCGTCGATCCGCGCTGGATGCGCTGGCCGAGCGCGTGCGTGCGCTGAGCATCGAGTCCGACGATCTCGCCGGCGAGCTGCGCGCCTACGCGGAGGGCTCGGAGGCCGTCGAACCCTCCGAGGGCGAGCTCACGCTGGACGGGATCGAAGAGCGCCTGGCGGCGCTCGAGCGGCTGATGCGCAAGCACGGTGGCAGCATCGAGCGTGTGCTCGAGCACGCCGTAACGACCCGCACGCGCCGCGACGAGCTGGCCGGAGCCGAGGATGCGCTGGAGCAGGCCGGTGAGCTTCACCGGCGCGCACTGGAGGTGCTCGAGGAGCAGGTGCTGGCGCTGCGGGCCGCGCGCGAGGCGGCTGCGCCGCTGCTCGAGCGTGGCGTGCGCGAGCAGCTCGCTTCGCTGGCGATGCCCGACGCCTCGTTCGAGGTCGCCATCAGCCCGCGCGAGGCCGGGCCGGCGGGCGGCGACGCGGTCGAGTTCCTGATCGCGCCGAACCCAGGGGTGCCTGCAGGGCCGCTGCGTGAGATCGCCTCCGGCGGCGAGCTCTCGCGCGTGATGCTCGCGCTCATGACGGCCGGTGCGCGAGCGCTGCCGGCCGGCAAGCGCGCGAAGGGGCGGCGGCCGGTGGACGGCGAGCCTCGCGCTCAGGCGAGACGCTCGTGTTCGACGAGGTCGACGCCGGCATCGGTGGCCATACGGCGCGTGCCGTCGGTGCGCGTTTGCGCGAGCTCGGCCAGACGCGCCAGGTCCTGTGCATCACCCATCTGCCGCAGATCGCCTCGCTCGGCGACCGCCACTTCTCGATCGTCAAGGAGACGGCCGATGAGCTCGACGCGCACGACCGTCGTGCGAGCTGGCCGAGCGCGAGGTCGTCTCCGAGCTCGTGCGGATGCTCGGCGCCGATGCCGACGACGCCGCCGCGCGGCGCCACGCGCGGGACCTGCGCCGGGCCGCCTGAGCAGGCGTTTCTGCGCTTGCGCCGCGTGCGCTCGACGCCTGCGCGCGTTACTCTCGGATGGATGGCCGCGACGCGACCGAGCCCCTCCGTGCCGGTTTCCAACGGTGCGCTCGCGCCGGTGACTCGCCCGATCATCCCTCCCGAGCGGCGGATGCCGGCGCGCACCGCGAGTGGCCCCGTCCGCTCGGGGCGGCGCACGAAGCTGCTCGTCAAGCACCTCGTGCGCGGCGACATCGCGCTGATCGACCACCTGGACATCGACCGCGTCTCGGCCGAGGAGCTGATCGCGGCCGGCGTCACGGCCGGTGCTCAACTGCAGTCCCTCTTCCTCAGGCACCTATCCGAACCTCGGCCCGCAGCTGCTGGTCGAGGCGGGCATCCTGCTCGTCGACCTGCCCGGCGATGAGCTGTTCGGGCTGCTCGCCGACGGCGATCCACTCGTCGTCGTGGCCGAAGGACCGGCCGACGGGGTCGCCGGCGAGGTGCTGCGCAAGGGGCAGCTGCTCGCGCGCGGCGAGCCGTGCTCGACCTCGAGCGCGTGCGCGCCGAAACCGAAGGCGCGCCGGCGCGAGATCGGCGAGGCGCTCGAGCGCTTCGCGCACAACACGATCGAGCACATGCGCGAGGAGCGCGAGCTGCTCGCGGGCCGGATCGAGCTGCCGCGCTTTGCCACCGACTTTCGCGACCGCTCGACGCTGGTCGTCGTACGCGGCGTCGAGCACCAGCGCGACCTGCGTGCGCTGCGGCCCTTCATCCGCGACATGCGCCCCGTGATCGTCGCCGTCGACGGCGGTGCCGAGGCGCTGCTGGAGGAGGGCTTGAAGCCGGACATGATCGTCGGCGACATGGACTCCGCCGGGGAGGCCGCGCTGCGCTGCGGCGCCGAGCTCGTCGTGCACTGCTACCGCGACGGGCGTGCGCCCGGGCGTGCAGCGCCTGGAGGAGCTGGGCGTGCAGTTCAAGCTCGTTCCCGCGCCCGGCACGAGCCAGGACGTCGCGATGCTGATCGCCGCCGAGAAGGGCGCGCGGCTGATCGTCTCGGTCGGGCTCGCAGTTCAACCTCGTCGAGTTCCTCGATCGCAACCGCAAGGGCATGTCCTCGACCTTCCTCACGCGCCTGCGCATCGGCGAGATCCTCGTCGATGCCAAGGGCGTCAGCCGCCTCTACCGCCCGCAGCCGGGGCTGACGCCGCTGCTCGTCGTGATCGCCGCGGGACTGATCGCGCTGATCGCAGTCGTGTGGATGACGCCCGCGCTGCGCGACGTCGCGGACCTGCTCTGGCTGAAGCTCCAGCTGCTGCTCGGCTCGGCGGCTGAGCGCCGCTCGCCACGCTCCGTGTTCGACTATCCGCTACCACGCGCTGTCGCTGGCCGCCGTCCTGCTCGCGCTCGCGGTCGGCGTGCTGATCGGCGTGGCGATCGGCGACTCCAACCTCGTCTCCTCGGCCAAGAGCGGGATCGTCCACGACCTCAGCTCGGAAGTCAGCGGCGCCCAGCAGCAGGCCGAACAGCTGCGCTCGCAGCTGGCCGGCGAGGAAGCGTTCGCCAACGACCTCTATCCGATCGCCGTGCACGGCACTGCTCAGCGGGCGGAGCGTCGGGCTCGTGTTCCTCGGCGACGCCTCCAACGGCGTCAACGGCTTCGTGCGCGACGCCGTCACGCAGGCGGGCGGTGACCTGGCGACGGTGGTCGCCGTGCGCGAGCCGCTCGATCTGCCGGGCATCGCGCGCGAGGCGGCGGGGACGCGCTACGCGGCGCTGGGCGACGCGACCGGCGAAGCCCGCGGAAGCTCGCTGTCGAACACTTCGGCGCGCTCGTCGGCAGCCAGCTCGTCAGCGGCGGCGCAGCAGGTCGACCGCGAGCTGCTCAGCCGCGTGCGCGCGCGGCTGCTGAGCGCCTTCGACGGGCAGCTCGGGCGGCTCGACGGGCTCGTGATCGTGCGCGCGGACCCGACGACGCTGACGCCCGAACAGGCGAAGGCCTCGCTCGCAGTTCGAGAACGGGCTGCTCGACGGCGTCGGCAGCGGTCGGCATCCCCGTTGTCGGCGTCGAGCTGAGCGGCACCGAACCGTCGCAGATCCCCTGGTATCAGGGCAAAGACCTGTCGAGCGTCGACGATCTCGACATGACCGCCGGCCAGGCCGCGCTCGTCTACGCGCTGGCCGGCTCACACGGCGCCTACGGGACGAAGTCGACCGCCGACTCGCTGCTGCCCAACGTCGTCGGCGCCACGACGCAGCGGACGCCGTGACGCGCGCATCCGGCCTCGTCGCTAGCTTCCAGCAATGCACGCGCTCCCGTTCCTCTTGGCACTCGCGAGCGCCGCGATCCTCGCCCCGTCGCTGCTGCGCACGCTCGCCGACGGCGGGCATGTGAGGTCAACTACCGCGGGCGTGCGCTGCCGTTCCCCTTCGGCGTGCTCATCGCTGGCCGCCGCGCTGTTCGCGCTGATCCCGCTGATGCTGCTCGCCGTGCTCGCCTCGGCCGATGTCTTCCACCCCGAGATCTGGCCCGATCGCCGTGTACGCGCTCGGCGTGCTCGCGCTCGGGCTGATCGACGACACGCTTGGTGAGCGGGCGCACGGCGACACTGGCGACGAGCGTGCCGCGCCGCGCGGCTGGCGCGGGCACGGCTCGGCGGTCCTGCGCGGCGAGCTCTCGACCGGCGCGCTGAAGGCCGCCGGCTCGCTCGGCCTCGCGCTGCTTGGCGATGAGCCAGCTCGGGCCTCTCCGACGGGCGCTGGCTGCTGGCCGTCGGCGTGCTCGTGCTGGCGACCAACGCTCTTCAACCTGCTCGACCTGCGCCCGGGCCGCTCGACCAAGGCGTTCGTGCTGCTCGGGCTCGGCCTGACGATCGGCGCCGGCGAGCCCGCGCCGCTGTGGACGCTCGGCCTGTTCGCCGCCCCTGCGCTCGTCGCCGGGCTGTATGACCTGCGCGAGCGGGCGATGCTCGGCGACACCGGCGCCAACCTGCTCGGGGCGCTCGCCGGGCTGTGGCTGGTGCTGACGCTGTCCGGCACCGGCCAGGTGATCGCGCTCGATCCTGCTCGCCGCGATGACCGTCTATGGAGAGCTTCGCTCGATCTCCGGGCTTGTCGAAAGGACTCCGGGGCTGCGCGCAACTAGACTCCTGGGGCAGGCCCGCATGAGGACGCAATACTCCGACCGACACGCACAGGTTCCAAGCGGCACGCGCTTCATCTTCGTGACCGGCGGCGTCGTCTCCTCGCTCGGCAAGGGGATCGCCGCGGCCTCGATCGGACGTCTGCTCGTGGCCCGCGGGCTGACCGTCGGCCTGCAGAAGTTCGACCCCTACATCAACGTCGACCCGGGCACGATGTCGCCCTACCAGCACGGCGAGGTGTTCGTGACCGAGGACGGCGCCGAGACCGACCTCGACCTCGGCCACTACGAGCGCTTCACCGACGCCAACACGAGCCGCGCCTCGAACGTCACCGCCGGCGGCATCTACAACACGGTGATCCGCCGCGAGCGCCGCGGCGACTACCTCGGCGGGACCGTGCAGGTCGTCCCGCACATCACCGACGAGATCAAGCAGCGGATCGCGCTGATCGCCGAGTCCAGCGACGTCGACTTCGTGATCACCGAGATCGGCGGCACGGTCGGCGACATCGAGTCGCTGCCGTTCCTGGAGGCGATCCGCCAGTTCCCCGTCGACGTCGGCCGGCGCCGCTGCATGTTCATCCACCTCACGCTCGTTCCCTACATCGGCCACGCGGGCGAGCTGAAGACCAAGCCGACGCAGCACTCGGTCAACGAGCTGCGGCGCATCGGCATCGCGCCGGACATGCTGATGTGCCGCTCCGAGGGCTCGCTCTCGCCGGAGATCCGCAAGAAGATCGCGCTGTTCGCGAGCCTGCCGGTGGAGGCGATCGTCTCGGCGTGCGACGTCGACGACATCTACAAGGTGCCGCTGACCTTCCACGAGCAGGGCGTCGACGACTTCATCCTCGAGCACTTCGCGCATGGAGGCGCCGGCGCCTGAGCTGTCGAGCTGGGAAGAGTCGATCGAGCGCTCCGAGCGCGCCACGCGCACCGTGCGAATCGCGCTCGTCGGCAAGTACGTGCAGCTCGAGGACGCCTACCTGTCGGTCTCCGAGGCGCTGCGCCACGCCGGCCTCGCTGCAGGACAGCACGGTCGAGATCGACTGGATCGACTCCGAGCAGGTCGAGGGCGCTGACGGCAACGCCGTGCGCGAGCGTCTGGAGCGGGCCGACGGGATCCTGATTCCCGGGGGCTTCGGCGGACGCGGGATCGAGGGCAAGATCGCCGCCGCGCGGGTCGCGCGCGAGCAGCGGATCCCGTATCTGGGCATCTGCCTGGGCATGCACGTCGCCGTCGCCGAGTTCGCGCGCCACGTGGCCGGCATGGAGGGCGCCAACTCGACCGAGATGGACCTCGAGACGCCCGTATCCCGGTGATCGACCTGCTGCCCGAGCAGAAGGAGGTCGCCGACCTCGGCGGCACGATGCGCCTCGGCGCCGACCCGATCAAGCTGCACGACGGCACGCGGGTGCGCGAGATCTACGGCGAGGCGGTCGTCTACGAGCGCCACCGCCACCGCTACGAGGTCAACAACCTGCTGCGCAAGCGCCTGGAGGCGGCCGGGCTGTGCACTGTCGGGCACCTCGCCCGACGAGCGCCTGGTCGAGGTGATCGAGCTCGAGCGAGCACCCGTTCTTCGTCGCCTCGCAGTTCCACCCGGAGTTCAAGTCGCGCCCGGAGCGCCCCGCGCCGCTGTTCCGCGACTTCGTCGCCGCCGCGCTCGAGCGCGCCGCCGACGGTTCGTCTGACCGTTCGCAGGCGCATGGCTCGGATGCCCAGGTGGGCGAGCGCGCCGACGTGCTGTGACGCTCGACGCCGTCCACTCACGCGTCGGCGAGCTCGAGCGGCGCTACCTGAATGGGACGTTCGCCGAGCTGTGCCGGATCGAGAGCCCGTCGGGCCGCGAGCGCGCGTGCGCCGAGCGCGTGATCGCCGAGCTGCGCGCGCTCGGCTCGACGGTCGCACGAGGACGACGCCGGCGCCGCGCGCGGGCTCGGACTGCGGCAACCTGCTGGCGCGGATTCCCGCCGAGCGCCCGGTCGGCGCCCGGCGACCGGCGCGGGCGCCTGCGGATGGGCGCCGACCGGCGGAGCGCCGCTCGCTGCTGCTGTGCGCGCACCTCGACACGGTGCCGCTGCTCGCGCCCGGTCGAGCCGGTGCTCGTCGACGGCGGCTGGGAGAACGCGAACGAGGGCGATCCTCGGCGCCGACAACAAGGCCGCGGTCGCCGTGATGCTCGCGCTCGCGCGCCACGTGCGCAGCGAGGGCGCGCCGGTCGATGTCGAGCTGCTGTTCACGGTCGGCGAGGAGCGCGCGCTGGCGGGCGCGCGCGCGTTCGACGCCTCGCGCGCTGCGCAGCGACTTCGGCTACGTCTTCGACCACGCCTCGCCGATCGGCGAGGTCGTGCGTCGCCTCGCCCACGCCACTTCCGGATCGACGGCCGACTTCCGCGGCGCGGCCGCGCACGCGGGCATCCGCCCCGAGGACGGCCGCAGCGCGATCCTCGCCGCGGCGCGCGCGATCGCCGCGATGCGCGCTCGGGCGCCTCGACGAGCGAGACGACCGCGAACGTCGGCACGATCGCGGGCGGCAGCGGCGATCAACGTCGTGCCCGAGCGCTGCACGGTCGTGGCCGAGGTGCGCGGCCTGCGACGACGAGCGCGCCGAGGCGGTCGTCGCCGAGATCGTCGAGCGCCTCCACGAGGCCGCCAACCTGCCCGAGTGCGAGTGCGACGTGGACGTCGCCGTGCAGCGCACGTTCGCCGGCTACCGACCTGCGCCGCCGAGGCGCCCGGCCGTGCGCGTCGCCGAGGCGGCGCTGCGCGGCCTGCGGCTATCGAGCCGGTGCGGATCTCAAGCGGCGGCGCCTCCGACGCCAACGCGCTGCTCGCGCAGGGCTTCGACGTGCGTCAACCTCGCCAACGGCACCGAGCGCAACCACGAGCCCGGCGAGCGCGTCAGCGTCGCCGGCGCTCGAGGGCATGCTCGACGTCGCGCTCGCGCTGCTCGACGCGGCCGCCGACGCCTCGCTCGAGACGGTGCGCTCGACGATGCTCAAGCTCCGCCGCGCGATCGTGCTCGATGCCGGGTCCGCGCCCGAGCGCCGGCGCAGTGCCCGCAACGGACGCGTCCGCCGTGCTGAGCCGGGCATCGACCGGCACGCGAGCAGCGCCTCGTCGTCGAGCTGAGCGACGCGCCCGGCGCGCGCCGCCCGGCGATCGCCGACGTCGGCGCTCGTCGGGCCCGCCGAGGTGGGCGACGAGCTGATCGTCAACGTGAGGCGCTCGACCTCGGGCTCGGCTCGGGCGGCTTCGACGTCGTGCACGTCAACCTCACCGCGGCCTGTCGGCGCCGGGCGCGACCGGCGCGCAACGTGATGAAGCTCAACTACACGAGCCTGCAGCACGCGGTCGATGCCCGTCGAGGACGAGGCGCTCGAGTCTGCCGCTCGAGCGCCCTGTCGGCGTGCTCGCGCTGCACGGCCAGCTCGCCCGGTCGCCTGGGCGTTCGCCGCGGCGGCGCCCGGGCGCGAGGCTCGGCTACGTGCAGACCGAGGGCGGCGCGCTGCCCGGCGGGCACTCGCGCACGGTGCGCGCGCTGCGCGAGCGCGGCCTGCTGGCCGGGCACCTGACCGCCGGGCGCGGCGTTCGGCGGCGAGGGCGAGGCGATCACGACGGCCGGCGCGCTGCACCACGGCCTGCGCGCGCTCGGCTGGGACGCGGCCTGTGCGGCCCCGGCCCGGGGATCGTCGGCTCGGGCTCGCCGCTCGGGCACGGCGGCATGGCGGCGCTCGACTCGGCGCACGCTGCGCTCGCGCTGGGCTGCGCCGACGCTGCTCGTCGCGCGGATGTCCTCGGGCGATCAGCGCGAGCGCCATCGCGGCATCTCCCACCACACGCTCACCGTGCTCGACCTGCTGCTCGAGCCGGTCACGGTCGCGCTGCCGGCCGGCATGCGCTCGCCGGTGGGCGCCGACCTGCGCGCCGGCCTCGGCGCTGTGTTCGGCGGCGAGGGCGCGAGTCGCCCGGCGCTCGCGCTGGACGTGGAGCGTCCGGTGCGGATCACGCGCCACGACTGGCGCCGCGCGGCGGTCGACCTGCCCGGCTACGCCGCCAGCGGGCTTGCCGGCGAGACGATGGGCCGCGGCGCTGGCCGAGGACCCGCTGTTCTTCGGCGCTGCGCTGGCCGGCGGAGCGGCGCTGGCCGAGCTGGTCGCGGTCGGAGGCATGAGCTTCGAAGCGCTCGGCGGCGGACGAGCGTCTACAAGGGCAAGATCGTCGACGTGCGCATCGAGCGCTTCCGCCACGCCGACGGCGAGGAGGTCACGCGCGAGATCGTCCGCCACCAGGGCGCCGTGGCGATCGTGGCCTACGACGAGCACGCACGTGTGGCTTGTGCGCCAGCCGCGCGAGGCCGTCGGCGAGCCGGCGCTGCTCGAGATCCCGGCTGGGCGCCTGGACGTCGAGGGCGAGGAGCCGCTGGCGGCCGCCCAGCGCGAGCTGGCCGAGGAGATCGGCAAGGGCGCCGAGCGCTGGGAGCCGATCGTCGTCTACTACACGGGCGCCGGCTTCACCGACGAGCGCGTGCACCTGTTCGAGGCGACGACGCTGCACGAGGCGCAGCGCCGAGAGCGAGGAGAACGAGCGCATCGAGGTCGTGCCGTGGCCGCTCGAGCGCCTCGACGAGGCGATCGCCGAGTGCCGCGACGCGAAGACGCTGATCGCCCTCTGCTGGCTGGCGCGCAAGCTCGAAGCCGGCTCGCAGCGGAACACCTGACCGCCGCGCCGGACGCTTCATTGTCGGCCACGGCTGAACGTCAGGTTGCACCGTCAGGAGGGTGGCCTCGAGGCGAAGCTCAAGCGGTGAGCACGGCCCACCTCGTCACCTCGCCGCCGCCGGCATCGATCGCCGAGCGCGAGCCGCCGATTCCGCGCGGTGAGATCCAGTCGCTGCTGCTCGACTTCCTGGCCTACCTCGAGCTCGAGCGCGGGCTCTCGCGCAACACGCTCGAGGCCTACCGCTCCGACCTGCTGCAGTTCGGCGCCTTCCTCGACGCCGGCGCAAGGTGCGCGTGCGCGAGGCGACCCACGGCGACCTCGCCGCGTTCCTCGCCGAGCTCGCCGCAGGGCGACGGCGAGCCGCCCGCCGGCGCGCGGCGACGCTCCAGCGCAAGGTCGCGTGCCTGCGCTCCTTCTACCGCCATCTGCGCCGCGAGGGCCTGATCGAGCACGACCCGACGGCCGACCTGCACGGCCCGCGCAAGACCCAGCGCCTGCCGCAGCGTGCTGAGCCGCGAGGAGGTGGCGCGGCTGCTCGCGCGAGCCGAAGGGCACGCGCGCCGCTGGCGCTGCGCGACCGCGCGCTGCTGGAGGTGATGTACGCGTGCGGCCTGCGCGCCTCGGAGGCGGTCGGGCCTGGAGCTCGGGCGACGTCGATCTCGAGCGAGGGCATGCTGCGCGCGCGCGGCAAGGGCTCCAAGGAGCGCCTCGTGCCGATCGGCCGCCAGGCGGTCGCGGCGCTGTCGGCCTACTGCCACCCGCGGGCGCCCGCTGCTGCGTCGGCGTGCGCGCAGCGAGTCGCAGCTGTTCGTCAACCGCCGCGGCGGCGGCCTCACGCGCCAGGGGCTCTACAAGATCGTCCAGGGCCACGCGCGCGGCGCGGGCCTCGAGGAGCGGATGAGCCCGCACACGCTGCGCCACACCTTCGCCACGCACCTGCTCGCCGGCGGCTGCGACCTGCGCTCGCTGCAGGAGATGCTCGGCCACGCCGACCTGGCGACGACGCAGGTCTACACGCACCTCTCGGCCGAGCGGCTGAAGGACGTCTACTTCAGCGCGCACCCGCGCGCCTCCTCGCCTTGAGCATGGCAGGCTCCAGGCAGCCGCCGCGCCCGACGCGCGGGCGCTCGTGGTCGTGATCGACGCCTGCGGCGTCGGCGCGCTGCCCGATGCCGCCGAGCTACGGCGACGCGGGCACGAACACGCTCGGCGCACGTCGCCGAGGCGGTCGGCGGCCTGCGATCTGCCGGCGCTCGCCGCGCTCGGGCTCGGCTCGATCGTCGCCGCTCGACGGGCGTGCCCGCAGTCGCGGACCCGGCGATCCACGGGCGCCTGCACCCGCTCGGCCCGGGCAAGGACTCGACCACGCGGCCACTGGGAGCTGATGGGCGTCGTGCTGCAAGCGCCCGCTGCCGACCTACCCGGACGGCTTCCCGCCGGAGGTGATCGAGCGGCTGCGAGCGGGCGATGGGCCGCGAGGTGATCTGCAACCGGCCCTACAACGGCATCGCGGCGATCGAGGACTTCGGCGCCGAGCACCTGCGCACGGGCGCGCTGATCCTCTACACCTCGCAGGACTCGGTGCTGCAGCTCGCCGCGCACGTCGATCGCGTGGCGCCGCGAGGAGCTGTACCGGGCGTGCGCGGCGGCGCGCGCGAGCTGATGAGCGGCGAGCACGCGGTCGGGCGCGTGATCGCGCGGCCGTTCGCCGGCGTCGACGGGCGCCTTCGAGCGCACGACGGGCCGGCGCGACTTCGCGCTCCCGCCGCCCGGGCGCAGCTACCTGCGAGGAGCTTCAGGCGACGCAGGCGTCGCCGGTCCACGGGGTCGGCAAGGTCCACGATCTGTTCGCCGGGCGTGGGCGTCGACGCACGCGCATCCGGGCGCGACGAACGCGCAGGCGCTCGCGAGCGTCGAGGCGCTGCTCGAGCGAGCTGCACGCGGGCTTCGTCTTCACGAACCTGATCGAGACCGACCAGGTCTACGGGCACCGCAAGGACGTCGAGGGCTTCGCCGCGGGCGCTGCGCGAGATCGACGGCGGCGTCGCGCGCTGGCTGCCGAGGCTGCGTCAGCGGCGACCTGCTGGTCCTGACGGCCGACCACGGCGTCGACCCGAGCCACGCCGGAACCGACCACACGCGCGAGTACGCGCCGCTGCTCGCGCTCACGGGGCAGATGGTGGCGAGCCGGGCGCGGGGCGGCGGCTACGGGGGAGCACGCCACGACGGCCCGCTGGCCGACGTCGGCGCAAGCGTGCTGCGCTGGCTCGCCGGGCGCACGGCGGAGGAGCTGCCGGGGAGCCGTTCGTCGGCCCTGCATAGCGCCGTCAGCCTGGTGCCGGCTGGGTGGGACACGATGCATAAGCTGAGCGCGTGCCCGAGCTGCCCGAGGTCGAGACGATCCGCCGCCAGCTCGCGCCGCACGTCGAGGGCCGGCGGATCGTGCGCGTGGAGATCGATCGACCCGCGCTGGTCGCGCCCGCTGGCGCCGCGGGAGCTCGAGGACGCGCTGCAGGGCCGGCGCGTGGAGTCGCTGGGCAGGCGCGGCAAGTACCTGCTGTGGCACCTCAGCGACGACGTGCATCTGGCCCAGCACCTGCGGATGACGGGCGCCGTGCTGCTCGACCCGAAGCCGGAGCCGTCGCACACGCACGTGCGCGATCTGGACCTCGACGCCGAAGCTGCGCCTGGCAATCGTCGACCCGCGGCGCTTCGGCACGGGCGAGCTGCTGCTGGGCGGCGACGCGCTCGATGCAGTTCCTCGACGCGCGGCTCGGCCTCGAGCCGTTCGACGAGCAGTTCACGGGCGAGCACCTGCGCGCGCTGGCGCGCGGGCGGCGCGGCCCGATCAAGGCGTTCCTGCTCGACCAGCGCCACGTCGCGGGCGTGGGCAACATCTACGCCGACGAGGCGCTGTTCCGCGCCTACGTCCACCCGCTGCGCCCGGCCGGCAGGCTGACGCGCGAGCAGTATGGGCTGCTGCGCGACGGCGTCGTCGAGGCGCTGCAAGCCGGCATCGACGCGCGTGGCGCCTCGATCGACGACTTCCGCCACATCGACGGCGTCAAGGGCTCCTTCCAGGACCGCTTCCTCGTGCACCTGCGCGAGGGCGAGCCGTGCGTGCGCTGCGGCACGACGATCGTGAAGATGGTCGTGGCTGGGCGTGGGACGTACGTCTGTGAGCACTGCCAACCGCGGCCGCGGTTGCGCAGGCGTCCGGCCAAGCGGGCACGCGTCGCTGCGTAGCGGCACCTGGCATTTGAACCGGCAGCGCTCATCTTTCGCGCAGCAGCTCGGCGTTTGGGCAGCGCTCAGGCGGCGAGCAGCTCGTCGAGCTCGCCGCTGTCGGCGGCCTCCAGCACCTCGGCGTAGCCGCCGATCAAGCGCTCGTCGACGAGCACCTGGGGGAAGCTCAACATGCCGGTGCGGCGGACCAGCTCGACACGGCCGGCCGGGTCCTTGGAGAGGTTGACTTCGGCAAAATCGACCCCGCGCGACTCCAACAGCGCCTTGACCCGGCGGCAGAAGGAACACGGGTCAGTTGTGTACACCGTGACTTTGCTCATTACTTCATTAAGTATAGCTTCGCACGGTGGTGTCTCAGTTTGGATTGACCCCAGCCGCCCGCTAGCTTCGCCCGGTCATTGACCAAGTTGGCCCCCGCGCAGCGCTAACTGCCGGGGGCCGTGGCACAGGAGGGTTAGCTCCCATGCACGGCAAATCCAAGCAGGGTGGCTGTCAGATAGACAGCGACGCAGAGCATCTTGTGGTTCTCCAGGTCGCAGGCGAGTTCTACGGACGGTCGCGCGAGCAGGTTCAAGGGGCACTGAGCGACCTTGGCGCGCACCGCGTGAACGCGGCTATTAAGAGTCTCGCGGCTGTCGGCGTGGTGGTCGTCAACGGTCGCACGGTCCGTCAGTCGCGGGCGTTGGCGCGCATCGATCAACTCGACTTCATCGGGGTCTGAGCATGGCGCGCAAGAAGACTGAGGCGGGTCAAGCGCTCGGGCGTGCGATCCGCGAGGTTCGGGTCGAGCACGGGTTCTCCCAGGAGGGGTTCGCCGCTCACGCCGGGTTGGACCGCAGCTACTACGGAGCGATTGAGCGAGGCGAATTCAATCTCTCGCTGAGCACGATCTTCAAGGTTGCGGATGGGCTGGGCGTGAACGCCAGCGAGCTGCTTCTTCGGGTGCGTCGCTAGTCGAGCAGGCCCGCTATCTCCGTCAGCGACCAGCGGTGGTCCGCGATCCCTGCGGCCATCGCTGGCGTGCGTTCGAGCGTCTTGTGCGTGCGGGCGAAGTTGTAGTGCATGAAGTGCAGGGCGATAGCGGCCATGTGGTTGTCGAGCTTCTTTGAGAAGCCGTTGGTCAGTCGCGTGAAGCGGCGCATGCCCATCCGCATCGTAAGGTTCTGGCGCTCGACGTAGCTCGTGCTGATCCGGGCCGGGTCCGGGTTGCCCTTTTTGACGACCGTCTTAGAGCCGACGCAGACCGACGGGCTGTAGCGAGCCTCGCCCTCTCGCGGCGAGGCGTAGTCCTTGACGAGCTGAGCCCAATCGATGTCTTTGCGGAAGACGACGCCTACGGCCGCTTCGTAAGCCTTGTGCCCGTCCGTCGTGAGCTGGACGCGCCCGCTGAGACGTTCCTTCAGGTCCGCTAGGAACGCCTGAGCGTCGTCACGGTCACGACCGCCAACGTACCACGAGGCGATCAGCTTCGTGTCGGCACAGAGGGCCGTCCAGGTCCACACGTCGCCGATCCCGAACTGGCCCTTGAACTCCTCCGGCACGTTCTTCTGCTTGGCGTAGACGAAGGACCAAATCTCGTCTGCCTCGACGGTCTTGCAGGGGAGGTTGCGCAGGTGCTCGTCTTGGTAGGCGGCGCAGGCGACGCCGATATCCAGCAGGAGCTTCGAGACGGTGTTGACCGAGCAGCCGGCCATGCGCGTCGTTGAGCGAAGGCTGTTGCCCTCAACCAGCATCCCCAGGATTTGCGCCCGTTTCTCGGTGCTCAGCCTGTTCATACTGAACATTATGCTTGAGGCTTCGGACAGAAAGACCTGTTGCAGAACGCCAGGGGACCAGGAAACGTCCGATAGTCGGACGAAGGAGGCACCCGCATGGCTACCAGGACAGACCCCGGAACCGAGGTCATCTACTGCGACGAAAACCTGGCACGCCTGCGAGAGCTGCCGGATGAGTACGTCGATCTGATTTACCTCGACCCACCGTTCTTCTCAAACAAGACGTACGAGGTCATTTGGGGAGACGAGGCCGAGGTGCGCTCGTTCGAGGACCGATGGGACGGTGGCATCCGTCACTACACCGACTGGATGCGCAGCCGCCTATTTGAGCTTCATCGCGTGCTGAAGGCTTCCGGCTCGATCTATCTCCATTGCGATCCACACGCAAGTCACTATCTCAAGGTGTTGATGGATGACCTTTTCGGCGTGGAGAATTTTCGCAACGAGATCATCTGGAAGCGCAAGGCTGGTCGGGGCGAGACCAACCGGGCTGCCGTTCGGTTTGGGGTCACCTGCGACACAATTCTGTTCTACGCAAAGTCCGACAAGGCACCGTTTACCCGTCAATATCGCGCAAGCAATCCGGACTACATCGCGAGCAAGTTCACGCACGTTGACCCCGATGGGCGTCGTTACCGGCGCGACAACATCACGAGTCCGTCGCCGCGCCCGAATCTCGTTTACGAGTACAAGGGCCACTCGCCGCCGCCGAACGGGTGGGCAGTCTCGCGGGAGCGGATGGAACAGATGGATGCCGAAGACCGCCTGTATCTGCCCGCTGACAAGTCCAAACGCATACAACGCAAGCGATACCTGGATGAGCTTGCCGGCGAGACCGTCGACAGCCTTTGGGACGACATTTCGCCGATCAATTCCCAAGCCGCCGAGCGGCTGGGATGGCCGACCCAGAAGCCTGAAGCCCTGCTAGAGCGCATCATTCGGGCCAGCAGCAATAAGGGCGATGTGGTCCTTGACCCTTTCTGTGGCTGCGGCACGACGATCGCGGTTGCCCAGCAGCTTCAGCGTCACTGGATCGGGATAGATATCAGCCCGCAAGCCGTCAAGATCATGAAGCGGCGAGTCGATTCGGTGGGGGCTAACGCGAAGGTCATCGGGCTCCCCGCCACTCTTGAGGAGCTACGGAAGCTCGGTCACTACGAATTCCAGAACTGGGTGATTGACGCGGTGAACGGCGTACAACGGACGCGGAAATCGCGCGACCTCGGGATCGACGGCTATTCGTTCTTTGATCGTCATCCAATCCAGGTAAAGCAGTCTGAGCACGTAGGGCGAAACGTCGTAGACAATTTCGAGACCGCCATTGAGCGCGACGGCAAGGAAATGGGCTACGTCGTCGCCTTTAGCTTCACGCGCGATGCCTACGGCGAGGCCGCACGGACTCGCGAGATCGGCAAGAACAAGGTCCACCTGGTACGGGTCTCGGACTTGTTGGAGTTGCACGACATCATCCTGGCCGCGCTGGCGGCTCGGACGAAGCCGGACATGTCTCATGTTGAGCCCGACATTGCCCGACTAGTTGCGGGAGTGATGCAACGCCGTCAGTACTCGCGGCCCGAGATCGCGCCGGATGAGCTATTCGCCAGCGCGGCAGCTAATTAGCCCAGCCGCTCACTTAGCCCAGCGAGCCTTTGCGGCTTTTTTGGCAATCTCTGACCGCTCCTCCCGTGATAGAGAGGCCGCCCGCGATTTGCCGCCCTTGAGGCCGCCACGGCGCCCTGATGCGATCTGAGCGGGGCTCTTGCCGGCATCGGGGTCAACTTCATGTGCCCCGCCAGTCGCCAGGTCCGCGATCAGCTTCCCAAGCTGGTTCGCGTCGCGCGGCCGTTTGGGTCGGGCGGGCACGCCTTGAGAGTATCGCCCGCTCTACTCGACGTGGACCCCGCTCGAATCTGAATCGCGGAGGATCGGGTATATAGGCGTCGAACGACGTGCTGGCGGCGGGACTCGAACCCGCATCATCCAGGTTGAAAGCCTGGGGCTCTAAGGGCACCCGCCTTGGCGGGTGATCAGACCATTGAGCTACGCCAGCTCGCTCGTTTGCCCGGAGCGGGAGGGGGTCAAGCCCCTTCCCGCTCCAACGCAACAGGCCAACCTAGTGCTGGCGCCGGTCGGACCCGCTAGGCAAGGAGTCCTTATGGATGGTCGGCGCAACCGCTGCCGTGCAGACAAAGCGCCAAACTGAGACACCACCAGATGATCTACAGGGACAGTCTCCCCGCTGCGCGCCAGGCTCAGACGGGGCGGTCGGCAGGAGCCAGGCGGCGCCCTGCCGGGCTCGGCCGCGAGGTATCTGCGCGGGCGGGCGGCAACGGCCGCGGGCGAGCCTAGACTCGAATGGTCATGGGCAGAGCGGTCAAGACGGAGGCGGTGGTGCTGCGCTCGATGCGCTACGGCGAGGCCGATCGCATCCTGCACCTGTACACGCCCGCTCGCGGGCGCGTGGGCGCGATCGCCAAGGGCGTGCGCCGCTCGCGCAGTCGCTTCGGCGGGCGCCTGGAGCCGTTCTTCAGGCTGCGCATCGAGCTGCACGAGGGGCGCGGTGAGCTGCTCACGGTGACGGGGGCCGAGACGGTCGACGGCCACCGGCATCTGCGCGAGGACGCGGCGGCGCTCGACGCGGCGGCGCGCGCGTGCGACGCGGTGGGGCGGCTGTTCGAGACCTCTGAGCCGCACCCGGGCGTGTTCAACCTGCTCTGCCGCAAGCTCGCGCTGCTGGATGAGCAGGCGTCGGGCGGCAAGCGCGCCGGCGCGGCTGCGGCAGCCGGCACGGGTGCGCCGGCTGCGGCGCGGGCGGGGGCGCTGGCGTTCCGCCTGAAGCTGCTGCTGGCGGCGGGCCTCGCGCCGCAGCTTGGATCGTGCGCGTCGTGCGGTGAGTCGGACGGCCTCGTTGGCTTCTCAGGGGCTGCCGGAGGGGTCGTGTGCGGGGCGTGTGAGGCGGGCTCGTTTTCACTCGAAGATCAGGCCTACCGCTTCATGACGGATGCCTTCGGCTCGCCACTGCACGAAGCGCCGGATGCGCCGGAACAGGCGCTCGGCCAGGTCGAGCGAGCGATCTCGGTGACGCTCGAGCACCACGCACACCTGCGGCTGATGCCGGCGGCGGCCCGCACCGGCTGAGCGCCGCTGGGCGGGGGCAGCACGAGCTGGGGCGGCGTGAGGAGGTATCTTGGCGCGATGGACGAGGGGCAGCCGATCGCCTACCAGATGCTCGAGCAGGGCGTGCCGGTGCTTGCCTCCGACGGCGAGCAGGTGGGCACGGTCGGCGCCGTGCTGAGCGCGCCCGAGAAGGACGTCTTCCACGGCCTCTTGATCGACACGCCCAAGCACGGGATCAGGTTCCTCGAGGCGGCGGCAATCGCCTCGATCCACGAACGTGGCGTGGACCTGCGGATCGACTCCGGCGCGGCCGAAGAGCTGCCGCCACCGGAGCATGCAGCGCCGGTCTACGACGAGGACCCGGCCAAGCAGCAGGGCTGGCGCCATTGGGTCAACGCGCTTACGGGTCGCGGCGACTGGGACCGCGGCGCGCGCTGAGCGCCGGCCGGCCGAGCGCCGAACGCGGACGGGCCAGCGCGTCGCGTCGGTTCGTAAAGCGGCCTCCTTGGACGGCCGCGCGCGCTGCCAGAATCGAAGGATGAGCACGACAGGGCAACTCGAGACGGTGGCGGGCGAGTTCGCGGCGCGCGTGCGCGAGCAGGAGGAGCAGTTACTAGCGCCGGCTGCGGCGCGCTCCTACCCGGCGCGGCGGCTGCGCGCGGAGCAGGATTGCGGGCTACGCACGCCGTTTCAGCGCGACCGCGACAGGATCGTGCACAGCAAGGCCTTCCGGCGCCTGACGCACAAGACACAGGTGTTCGTGGCGCCGCGGGGCGACCACTACCGCACGCGGCTCACGCACACGCTCGAGGTGACGACGATCTCTCGTACGGTGGCGCGCGCGCTGCGCCTGAACGAGGACCTGGTCGAGGCGATCGGGCTCGGGCACGACCTCGGGCACCCGCCGTTCGGGCACATCGGCGAGGAGGTGCTCGACAGCTGCCTGAAAGAGCGCTTCGGCCTGGACTTCCGCCATTACGAGCATTCGCTGCGCGTGGTCGACCGCCTCGAGCGCGACGGGGTCGGGCTGAACCTGACCGAGCAGGTGCGCGACGGGATCGCGCGACACTCGAGCAGGGCGCCCGAGCCGCAGACGCTCGAGGGCCGGATCGTGCGCGTGATCGACCGCGTGGCGTACATCAACCACGACATCGACGATGCCGTGCGCGCGGGGCTGCTGCGCGAGGAGGATCTGCCGGCGGAGCCGATCGCGGTGCTCGGCGCGACGGGCTCGGCGCGAATCGACGCGCTCGTGCACGACATGGTCGAGCACTCGGCGCGCGCCGGGGAGATCGTGCAGGGCCCGCAGGCGGGTCCGGCGATGGCGGCGCTGCGCGACTTCATGTTCGAGCGCGTATACCTCGGGCCGGCGGTGCGCGCCGAGCACGGGCGCATCGCGCGGGTCGTGCGGCGGCTGTTCGAGCACTACGTGGAGAACCCCCAGGAGCTGCCTGGCGGTCCGGGGGAGCGCCCGCAGGGCGAGCCGACTGGGCGGGCTGCGGGCGCCGGTGAGCCGGGCGCGGTGGAGCTGGCGCAGCGCGTGACGGACTACCTGGCGGGGATGACCGACCGCTACTGCATCAGGCTCTACACGGAGCTCGAGGTGCCGCAGGCGTTCGCCCGCTAGGTTGCGCGGAGGTGGCGCTCTACACGAACGACTCGAGGGATCGCGTGCGCGACGCGGTCGACTTCGCGGAGCTCGTCTCGGCGCGCACGGAGCTGCGCCGGGCGGGGCCGGCGCGGATGGAGGGGCTGTGCCCGTTCCACGACGAGCGTACGCCGTCGTTCGGGATCGACCCGGTGCAGAAGGTCTACTACTGCTTCGGCTGCCAGGCCTCGGGCGACGTGTTCACGTTCGTGCAGGAGACCGAGGGGGTCGACTTCAAGGGCGCGCTGGAGCTGCTGGCCGAGCGATACGGCGTAGAGCTTCAGCGCGAGCAGGAGGACCCGCGCGAGGCAGAGCGGCGCAGGCGGCGCGAGCGGCTGTTGGAGCTGCTCAAGCGCACGGCGGGCTACTACGAGCGCTACCTGTGGGAGTCGAGCGAGGCCGAGCGCGCGCGGGAGTACCTGACGGGCAGGGGCCTGCAGGAGGCGACGCTGCGCGAGTTCCGCGTGGGCTATGCGCCGAGCGCGTGGGACCGCGTGCTGCTGGCCTCGCGACGCGGTGGGTTCTCAGAGCAGGAGCTTTACGGGACGGGCCTGGCGCAGCGCTCGAAGCAGAACGGGCAGCTCTACGACCGCTTCCGCGCGCGGATCATGTTCCCGCTGACCGACATGCGCGGGCGCGTGCTCGGCTTCGGCGCGCGAGCGATGCGCGAGGATCAGAAACCGAAGTACCTGAACACGTCCGACAACGACGTCTACCACAAGGGTCTTCACCTCTACGGCGCCGATCTGGCGCGGGCGCACGCGACGAAGGCGGGGTCGGTGATCCTGTGCGAGGGCTACACGGACGTGATCGCGCTGCACCAGGCGGGGATGCGCAACGCGGTCGGGCTGATGGGCACGGCGCTGACGGGCGATCAGGTGGGCGAGCTGGCGCGGATGGCGCAGACGGTGCTGCTGGCGCTCGACGCGGACAGCGCGGGGCAGGAGGCGATGCTGCGCGCGTCGGGGCTGGCGGCGAAGCGCAAGCCTCGAGCTGCGCGTGGTGCCGCTGCCGGAGGGCGCCGATCCGGCGGATCTGATCCAGCGCGATGGGCCGCAGGCGATCACGGCGGCGGTCGAGAGCTCGGTGCCGTTCGTGCGCTTCCGCGTCGAGCGGGTGCTCGCGAACGGCGACCACTCGAGCCCGGAGGGGCAGGACCGGATGATCGACGAGCTGCGCCCGGTGTTCGCGCAGCTGCCGCCGGGTGCGATGCGGATGGAGCTGATCCGTGTGGCCTCGGGGCGGCTGGCGGTCAAGGACAGCGTGTTCGAACAGCGACTGACGGCAGCGCCTGCGGCGTCGGCCGGCGGGCGTGGCGCCCAGTCGGCCCCCGGGCGCGGCAGCGATCGGCAGGGGCAGCAAGGTGAAGGCAACGGGACGAGCCCGGCGAGCAACGGCGCGCAGAGTCGGGCGCGGACGCTCTCGGGGCGCGGGGACACGGAGCGCGCGTTCCTGGCGCTGTGCATCGCCTCTCCTGAGGAGGGCGCGGCGATGCTCGCGAGCGTTGACATCGAGGAGGACTTCTCGAGCGAGTTGCTGCGCCGCGCGGCCCGTCACCTGGCAGCGGGCGACCTGCGCGAGCCGATGACGGTGGCGCCGGCGAACGGACAGGCGGGGTTCGACGACGATCCAGAGTTGAAGGGGCTGATCGCTGAGCTGATCGTCGAGGGCGGGCGCGAGTCGGTCGCCAAGCCGGCCAAGCTCGAGGCCCAGCGCCTGCAGCTCGGAGCTGGCGCGCGTCGACCGGCAGATCCAGCGTGCGCGGGGGCAACACAGCGGCGCGGTCAGCACGCTCGCCGGGCAGCGGGCAGAGGTCAAGCGGCAGTTCGACCGCGCCTACGGACGGGTGCTCGAGGAGACGGGGGAGCGGGAGTACTGAGGTTTCGCGGGGCCTTGGCACCTCGCACTGGGCACGAACACTTGTTCGCTTTTCCGTCCGACCCGTTGTAGACAATGCAGTGCATGGATCGCACTGCCTTGGAGAAGATGCTTGGCGAAGGGATGTCGCTGGCCGAGATCGGCAGGCGGGTCGACCGGCACGAATCGACAGTGTCCTACTGGATGACCCACTTCGGTCTCCACGCGAACGGAGCCGAGCGCCATGCGGCAAAGGGGGCGTTGTCGAGTAAGGATTTGTCGGCGCTCGTGGACGCAGGGATGTCAACGGCGCAGATCGCGACGTCACTCGAACGGAGCAAGACGACGGTCCGCCATTGGCTCCGCGAGTATGGCCTCACGACGGACTTTGGGATGCGCCGACAAGCGTCTCGGAACGGAGAGCGTGAGCTCACACTTGACTGCTCGCGGCATGGCGAAACGACATTCCTGCTACGAAGCAAAGGCGGCTACCGATGCTCGAAGTGTCGCGCGGAGGCGGTTTCGCGACGTCGCCGCAAGGTCAAGCGCATTTTGGTCGAAGAGGCTGGGGGAGCATGTCGCCTGTGCGGATACCGCCGCTGCTTCGCCGCGCTCGAGTTTCATCACTTGGTGCCCACGGACAAGCGGTTCTCGCTCAGCCATCGAGGCGTTGCCAGGTCGCTGGAGCGAGCGCGTGCAGAGGCGCGAAAGTGCGTTCTTCTGTGCTCGAACTGCCACTCGGAGGTCGAGTCAGGCGTGACCGAGATCCCCCAGTCCGACGGCACTGTCTTACAATGTCATCGACCCGGAGCCGACAATCCGGGGTAGCCCGATCCGGGGTAGCTCAATCTGGCAGATGCGCTCGACTGTTAATCGAGAGGTTGTGGGTTCGAGTCCCACCCCCGGAGCTTCTTAGTCGCCTGCGCCGTCAGCCGCGCAGTGCCCGCAGCACCATGCCGGGATGCCGCGCGACCTTGGGCCCGAGCAGCAGCGCGAAGACGGTCGTCGCGAACCAGGGCCGCAGGTGCGGCCTGATGAGGCGGATCAGCCCGCTGTCGTCGAGCTCGAAGACCATCGCGTCGCCGAGCCGCGCACCGGCGACACGCCCGTCGGCGATGGCCACGCGCGTCGTCGTGCCCTCGCCGACCTGCTGCACCCAGCGTAGGCCGCTCATCGAGTCGTAGACGGCGGTGAGCAGGATGCGCAGGTCGTCGTGGCCGCGGAAGAGCATGTGCCCGGACAGCGGCGAGGCGAGCGCGGCGTCGGGCGCGAGCGTGGCCATGATCGCGTCGATGTCGTTTGCTTCGGAGGCGGCGCAGTAGCGGGTGACGGCGTCGGCCATGCACTCGAGTATGTCACCGGCTCGGCCTGCCGGGCCGGTGACTCAGGCGGTCTCGTTCGCCGCAGCCAACTGCTCGACGAGCGCCGAGGCGGCGGCGCCGGCATCGTGAGCGCGGTTCCATCCGGCGAGATCCTCGGCACGAGCTTTGATCGAGCCCTCGCCAAGCGCGCGCTCGACGGCCAGCCGCAGCGTCCGCGGTCCGACGAACCGCCGCGGCACGCGCACGCCCGCTCCGGCCCAGTCCATCCGCGCGGCGTTCTCGTTCATGTCGCCCACGGCCGGGCAGGCCACGACTGCGCAGCCGCAGGACAACGCGCGCACGAGCGTGCCGTGACCGGCGTGGCAGACGACGACGTCGCAGTGGGGCATCGTGCGCGAGTACGAGACCCAGTCGACCAGGCGCGCGTTGTCGGGCGCCGGCAGCGGCTGCGGCGGCAGCCGCCGGTTCCACGTGCCGAGCACGCGCACCGGCGCGTCGGCGAGCCCCTTCAGTGCGGCGCGCAGCATCCGGTGCTCGCCGTCCTGCGCCGTCGACGGTGCGATCAGCACGAGCGGCGCATCGCCCGGCGGCAGCTCGACGTCGGCCGTCGGCGGCTCCCACATCAGCGGCCCCACGACATGCACGTTCTCCGGCCACGTACGCGGATACTCGAGCTGCGGGAACGTCGCCACGATCGCCAATTCGCGGCTGATGCCGTTGTGGACGTAGGGGAGAGGTGCCAGCCCGACGCGCCCGCGCGTCGCGTTGAGCTCTGTGCGTCCAAGCTCGAGTCCACGATCGACCGGGCGCTGCGCGCCGCGCCAGAACGCCCGCCCGAGCGCGCTGCGCGGCAGGCGCGCGCCGAGCGAGTAGATCGGGAAGTCGCGCTCGCCGGGCGGATAGATGTGCGGGACGAGCGTCGCTCCTCGCACGCCCTCGAGCTCTCCCGCGAGCCCCGGCGCGAGCGTGAGGATGTCGGACACGACCACGTGCGGGCGCACTTCGCGCACGAGCGGACGCGTGTCGAGCGTCGCGTGCACGACCGCCTCGTAGAAGTCCAGCGGCTCCGGGCCTTGCGGGAAGACCTGGTACTCCGGCGCCGTCGCGAAGACCATGCCCTCCGCCTCGACGTGCTCGCGCCAGCGCGCCCACGTCTGCAGCGTCACCTCGTGCCCGCGCGCCACCAGCGCCCGGCCTAGCGCGATCATCGGGAAGGCGTGGCCCGGATCGCCGAACGCGCCGAGCAGGATCCGCCGCCGGCTATGGCTCACACGCGCCTCAGGCCGCGAGCTCGGCCAGCAGGCGCAGCTGGGCCAAGCGCTCGTCCGCGTCGAACGCCGTCGGCGTGACCCCGAGCGTGCCCACACCCGCGTCGCGATAGATCGCCAAGCGCTCGCGCACGACGTCTTCCGGCCCGCACAGCGAGACCTGGTCGATCAGCGCATCCGGGATCGCCGCCATCGCCTCCTCGCGCTTGCCTTCCAAATACAGATCCTGGATCGTCTTGGCCTCCGCCTCGTAGCCGTAGCGGCTGACGAGCTGGTTGTAGAAGTTCTGCTTGCGCGAGCCCATCCCGCCGACATACAGCGCCACGAACGGGCGCATCGTGTTGCGCGCCGCCTCGAGGTCGTCCGTGATGCACAGGCTGACCGTCGGCGCGATGTCAAAGCCCTCCAGCGATTTGCCCGAGCGCGCCGCGCCCTCCTCGAGCAGCGGTCGCAGCTCAGAGACGTGCTCCGGGCTGAACAGCGTCGGGATCCAGCCGTCCGCGATCTCGCCCGCCAGCGCCGTGTTCTTCGGCCCGATCGCGGCCAGGTAGATCGGGATCCGCTCCTGCACCGGCGAGATCGTCAGCTTCAGCGCCTTGCCCGGCCCGTTCGGCAGCGGCAGCTCGAGCGTCTCGCCGTGGAACTCCACGCGCTCGCGCGCCAGCGCCATGCGCACGACCGCCACGTACTCGCGCGTGCGCTGCAGTTGCTTGGCAAAGCGCTGCCCGTGCCAGCCCTCGGCCACCTGGGGGCCAGAGGAGCCGATGCCGCAGATCATGCGCCCGTTGGAGAGCTGGTCGATCGTGGCCGCCGTCATCGCCGTCATCGCCGCCGAGCGTCCCGGCATCTGGAAGATCCCCGAGCCCAGGCGGATCGTCGAGGTCTGTCCCGCCAGCCAGCCAAGCACGGTCGCCGTGTCCGAGCCGTACGCCTCGGCCGCCCAGACTGAGTCATAGCCCAGGCGCTCCGCCTCCTGGACGATTCGCAACTGATCCTCCGAGCTGAGTCCGAGGCCCCAATAGCCGATGTGCACGCCGAGCTTCATGTGCAAATTTCCTTTCAACCGGAGGGTTTCGTTGCGCTGCAGAGACGCGCTGCCTACGCTGGGTCGCGCCCCATGCCGACGGCTGAGCTGCGCCCCCGGCAGGGCCACACCCTATGGGAATTCGTCCTAAATCCTCATCCCATCACGTCGAGACGCTGCGCCTGACGATCGACTGTCTGCCCGTCGCCACCCGTGTCGCCATGCTCGACGGCGTGCGCTCCGAGCGGATCATCGTCGGTGCCTACACCGACCGACACGGCGGCGTCTGTCCCATGCTTGCTGCTCACCGCCGCGGTGGGCGCACCAACTTTCTCTCCTTCGCGCACGCCTGGGATCGCTTCACCCGCGCCGGGCGACACGCTCGTGCCGCCACCAGGCGCGAGCGCGGCATCCTGGTCGGCCAGCTCGAAGCCAGCCTGCTGAGCGCCGGCGACGTCGACTTCGACCGCGCCATCGGCGAGCACCGCGGCGCCGTGCGTCGCCGCGAGCACGAGCAGCGCGACCCCAGCGGCGAGATCGTCGTCAAGCGCAGGCGGCTGCGCTTGCGCTCAGGCCGCCAGTCGCCCGCGCCGGGCGGCGAGACGCCCAGTGTCTACAGCGAGTCGCCCGGGCGGATGAACATGATCTCCGGCACCACGCAAGCCGGCGAAGTCTTCAGCAGGTAGCGCACCGACTCCGCGATGTCCTGCGGCGTGATCATCTCATCCGCCGGGACCTGGCCCTTGACGAACTCCGTCATCGGCGTGTCCACGAAAGCCGGGCACAGGGCGGTCGACTTGATCCCCTGCTTGCCCAGTTCCTTGTTCATCGCTTCCGTCCAGCCGACCACGCCGTGCTTGGTCGCCGAGTACACCGCCAGCCAGCCCTCCGCGCGCTTGCCCGAGATCGATGATGTGTTGACGACCAGCGCGTTGTGGTGCTCTGCGCACGCCTCCAGCAGCATCGAGACCGTTTCGCGGTAGAAGAGGACGATCTGGCGCAGGTTGATGCCCAACTGCATGTCCAGGTGCTTCGTCTGGATCTCGCCCACCGGCGCTCCGATCCCCACGCCGGCGTTGTTGACCAGCACGTCCAGGCGCCCGTAGTGCTCGCGGTGGGTGTCCACGACCTTCTTGATCTCCGCCTCATCCGCCACGTTCGCCGCCACCGCCTGCACATCCAGGCCGTCGTCCGCCAGCCCCTTGACCGCGTCGTCGAGCTTCTCCGGCCGCCGCGCCGCCATCGTCACGCCGTAGCCTTCCTCGCCCAGCACCCTCGCGATCGCCAGTCCGATCCCGCTCGAGGCCCCCGTCACGATCGCCGCACGCTCTGCCATCTGCAGTCCCTTCCCTTGAGGTCCGGCGCCGCTTTCCCGGCCTACCGCGCCGCCGCCCCGCGGACGGCTGCGTGAGCATTCCACATCTCGCTGGTAGCTTCTGCTGGCCGGTCTGACCGGCCGCACTCGGTGCTTTGCCCGTGGGCGTGTAGGGCCCGTAGCTCAGTTGGTTAGAGCTGCCGACTCATAATCGGTAGGTCCCTGGTTCGAGTCCAGGCGGGCCCATGACAATCGATCGCTTTGATTCGCAAACCTCGGCAAACCTCGACATTTCTCATCTTGACCGCTACGCAAGCAACGGTACGATTCGTTCATGCGGTTCAGGGTCACAAGACACGGAGCGATGAGTCCTCCTGATCACGTGATGAGCCTGCTGAGCGAGCGGCTCCCCAAGCGCCGCGAAGACGTGTACTTCTCTAAGGTCGGGGGCGAGGTCAGGGCGAGGCTCGAGCGGGACGAGCCTGTGTCAATGACCCGTGACGAGCGCACCGAAATCGCCCGCCGCGCCGTGCTCGAGGCGCTCGCCGAAGTGTGCGAGCGCGTGCCCGAGTTGAAGCTCGACTGGTACGCCGTCAGTCCCGCGCGCTGATCGAGCGACACGAAGGCGCAGGAAAATTATTTCTACCCGGCGTCTGTGAATCGGTCCTGCGCGAGGTCGCTACATCACCCCGTGATCCAGCATTCCAGAGCCAAATGCAGGGAAACACGGAGGTGCTGCGACGAGGGGCTTGCCTCGAACATTCGCGTTTAGACGTCAGGAATTGGGGTAGTGCACTGATCCAGGACAGATTCCACGGCGAATAGATAGCCACAGCAAGCGGAGATAGGCCGAAGAAGTACAAACGACCTAGCGCTCCCGGCGCATCGGCAGTAAACTGCGGGGGAGCAGTAAGTCGGAGACCTATAAGCGAACCGACGGGAGGAACGACATGACGGTTACGGAGATGGCGGTTTCGACAGCCACACGCGGACCCCGATTCGTTCCGGGCACGAACGAGGAGCAACAGTTGTTTGCGCGCCACCAGCAGGGCGACAGGCTGGCCCGCGAGGAATTGGTGCGCCGCTTTATGCCGCTCGCGCGCAGCCTGGCCCGTCGCTACGACCGCTCGTCGGAGCCGTTCGAGGACCTGCTGCAGGTCGCCTCGCTTGGGCTGCTGAAGGCGCTCGACCGCTTCGACCCGGAGATGGGTCATCCGTTCGCGTCCTTCGCGGTGCCGACGATCCTGGGCGAGATGCGCCGCCACTTCCGTGATGCGGGCTGGTCGGTGCACGTCCCGCGCGGTTCCCAGGAACGCGCGCTGAAGGTGCGCGACGCACAGGAGCACTTGGCCAACGAGCGCGGTCGCGCGCCGACGGTGCAGGAGCTCGCGCAGTACCTCGAGCTCGGCCAGGACGACGTGATCGACGCGCTGCAGGCGATCCAGGCGTACGAGTCGCTCTCGCTCGATGCCCCGCGCCCGGGCGCGACGGATGAAGCGACGTCCTACGGCGACGCGATGGGCGAGGAGGACGAGCGCTACGAGCTGGTGGAGCTCGACGCAACGGTAAGCGCCGTGCTCGGGCGGATTCCCCAGCGCGAGCGCCAGATCCTGCGGATGCGCTTCGTTGAGGATCTGACGCAGACGGAGATCGCGGATCGCGTGGGCATCTCGCAAATGCAGGTCTCGCGTCTGCTGCGCCGCTCGCTCGACCAGCTTCGCGCGCTGACAGACACGAAGAGCTGACCGGCAGAAAGAGTCGTTCGGGTTCGCCGATCGTCGGTTGGATGAGACCCGGTCACCAGTACGTATCGTTGACGCGCTGATGGCCGGAGCTCCGAATGTCTGCCTGACGCTGTCAAACCAGCCCGAGAACGTCCTGCTTGTGCGCGAGACGCTCAGTGGACTGGCCGAGACGGTCGGCGTCGACGGGGTTGAGCTCAACGACATCCGCACGGCCGTGACGGAGGCGTGCAATAACGTCGTGCTGCACGCCTACGAAGGCAGCGAAGGACCGCTGCAGGTCGAGCTCTACGTGGCGCCGGCGACGGTGGAAGTGGTCGTGCGCGACCACGGCACGGGCATCAGGCCGCATATCCGCAGCGAGGAGGAGGAGGCGCTCGGCATCGGCCTCTCGATCATCCAGGCGCTCGCGCCGCGGGTCGAGTTCAAGGACGTCGAGGGCGGCGGCACGGAGGTGCGCATGGAGTTCTCGACGCCGGGCACCGAGTCGCTGCCGCCGCTGGCCGGCGAGGGCTTCGAGGCGCCGACGGTCACCCCGGCGGCGCTGGCGACGACGACTGGGCTGGCGCTCGCGCCGAGCGAGCTGGCAGAGCGCGTGCTCCCACGTGTGATGTGCGTGCTGGCGGCACGCGCGCACTTTACGACCGACCGCATCTCAGATGCCGAAATGCTCGCCGACGCGCTCGTCTCACGCGGCTTTCAGTCAAGCGCGCAGCAGCACATGACGCTCTCGGTGCAGGTCGGCGCGCACGAGGTCGAGCTGCGCCTCGGTCCGCTCGGCGGAGGCAACGCGAGAAGGCTGATCGCGGACACGGATGCCGGCATCGGGCCGGTCGTCGAGAAGCTCACAGACGAACGGCGGATCGCAAACGAGGGCGCGTTCGAGATGCTCGAGCTGACGATGCGCGACAAGCGCTGAGACCGAGCTCGAGGCAAAAAATAGGCGGTGACCGCCGGGGGTAGCGATCACCGCCTGAGGGAGGACAACTCCAGACGGTCTTTTGCCCCGCGCAGACGGTCCTAAACATCAATTTCAAAATAAATATTGATGGCTTTCGTCGTGCGCCTGCCCTCGCGCTCGGCCAGTCTCCGGGCGGGTTGGCGCCCAACCGTTGCGGGTAGTCGAGTGACGGCCCGATTTGCCGGGCCCGGCGTCGCTTCGGCGGCGTCCTGCAAGGCGCCTTGCAGGCGCGGAACTGGGTCGATGAGGACCGGGAGCAGCGAGGTGAGGCAGATGGACAGCAAGGACAGGCTCGGGACGATTCGCACGAGCATTCCGGCCCGCCTGGACAGGCTGCCGTGGTCACGCTTTCACTGGCTGATCATCCTCGGCCTGGGCACGGCGTGGATCCTCGACGGCCTCGAGGTCAACGTGGTCGGCGCGATCTCCAGCCGCATCTCCGAACCAGGTGCGGGCGTGGGCATCTCGGCCGCCGACGTCTCGGGTTGGGCGGCGTCGTTGTATATCGCGGGTGCCTGCGTCGGGTGCGCTCGTGTTCGGCGAGCTGACCGACCGCTTGGGGCGCAAGAAGCTGTTCATGATCACGCTGATCATCTACCTCGGCGGCGTGCTGCTGACGTCGGTCTCGTTCTTCCCGGGCTGGTTCTTCATCGTGCGCTTCATCACGGGGATGGGGATCGGCGGCGAGTACGCCGCGATCAACTCGGCGATCGACGAGCTGATCCCGAAGAACCACCGCGGGCGCGTGGACATCTCGATCAACGGCAGCTACTGGCTCGGCGGCATCGGTGGCTCGCTGCTGGCGGTGCTGGCGCTGAACACGAACATCTTCCCGACGAACCTCGGCTGGCGCCTGTCGTTCGTGCTCGGCGCCGTGATCGGCCTGGCCGTGCTGCTCGTGCGCCGCCACGTGCCGGAGAGCCCACGCTGGCTGTTCATCCACGGCCGCGAGCAGGATGCCGAGAAGATCGTCAAGGGCATCGAAGATGAGGTCGAACAGGAGACGGGCAAGCCGCTGCCCGAGCCCGAGGGCGAGCCGATGACGGTGCACCAGCGCCGGGCGATCCCGCTGCGCACGATCATCACAACGGTCGTCAAGACCTACCCGCAAGCGCACGGTTCTCGGCCTGTGCCTGTTCATCGGCCAGGCCTTCCTCTACAACTCGATCCTGTTCGGCTTCGGCAACCTGCTGAGCCTGTACTTCCACACGTCGTCGGGCAACACGCCGTACTACATCGCCGTGTTCGCGGCCGGCAACTTCCTCGGCGCGTTGCTCTTGAGCCCGCTGTTCGACATCGTCGGGCGCAAGCCGATGATCGCCGGCACGTACCTGCTCTCGGGCGTGCTGCTGATCGTCACGGGGCTGCTGTTCAAGGAACACCAGCTCGACGACGTCTCGTTCACGGCGTGCTGCTGCGTGATCTTCTTCTTTGCCTCGGCCGGCGCGAGCGCGGCCTACCTGACCGTCTCGGAGATCTTCCCGATGGAGACGCGCGCGCTCTGCATCGCCGTGTTCTATGCCGTTGGCACGGGCATCGGCGGCGTGATCGGGCCGCAGGTCTTCAGCCGCATGATCAACACCGAAAGCTACGAGCAGGTGTTCCTCGCGCTCGGCCTCGGCGCGGTGATGATGATCATCGGCGGCATCGCCGAGCTGTTCCTCGGCATCAAGGCCGAGCGGCGCAGCCTGGAGGACATCGCCAAACCGCTCACAGCGGCTGGGCCGCTCTCGGCGAAAGAGCCGGGCGGCACCCAAACCGTGAGCGCCGCCTAGGGCGAAACCGACCTGCCCGGAGTCGGAAACAGCCGTCCACAGGCGGCGCGGAAGGGTCGAGCAACGGCACTGCGCTGCCGACCCTCGGATTGACCGATGCCGAGACGGGGTAGACCTGAGCAAGCGCCCGGCGCATCCGCGCCGGGCCTTTCATAAGGAGGAAAAAACTATGGCTGCCCTGATCGCACTCGTGCTCATCTTGGCCATATTCGGGGGACTGGGCTTTGCTGCGCACGTGCTCTGGTACGTGCTCATCATCGCCGTTCTCCTCTGGTTGATCGGCTTCTTCGTCGGCGGTGTCGCCGACGGCGGCGGCAGACGCTGGTACGGACGCTAGGCGCACCGGCAGGTGAAATCGGCAATGGCTCCTCAGCCGGCAACGTGCGAGCCGTCCCCGGCGGCGGCCGTGAAGGTCGCTCTCATGGAGGACTCGTTCCACCACGAGGCGCTCTTCTACAGCGGTGAGGACGGCTTTCTGCAGGGAACGCTGCCCTTCATCGCGGATGCGTTGGCGGCCGAGGAGCCCGTGCTCGTCGCAGTGGATGACGAGCGAGCCGATCTGCTCAAGCGCGTGCTCGGCGAGGATGCCGAGCGCGTGCGCTTCTCGGACATGCGCGAGCTCGGGCGAAACCCGGCTCGCGTGATCGCGGCCTGGCACACGTTTCTCACGGAGAACGCCGCCGAGGGGCGTTCGGTGCGCGCCATCGGCGAAACGCTCTGGCCTGGCCGCTCGGCGGCTGAGTGCGAGGAGTGCGAGCGCTATGAGGCGCTGCTGGAGCAGACCTTCGCGGGCGGATCGTCGTGGCGCCTGCTCTGTCCCTACGACCTCGACGCGCTCGATGCCGAGACGATTGAGAGGGCGCGCGCGAGTCACCGAGTGCTGGTGGACGAAGGCACGAGCCGGCGCAACAGCGCTCATCGCCCGCTGCACCGCGCCCCGGGCCCGTTCAGCGGCTCGCTGCCGAGCCCGCCGGCCGAGTGCGAGGAGCTCGCCTTCACGGCTCACGGCCTCGGTGCGATCCGCAGCCTCGTCGCCCAGCAGGGGGCACAGGCCGGTCTTCCCGACATCGCGCGCGAAGACCTCGTGCTGGCGGTCAACGAGCTCGCTACCAACAGCGTGCAGCACGGCGGCGGTGGCGGCACGCTGCGCATCTGGCGTGAGCCGGGCGCGCTCGTCTGTGAGGTGCGCGACCACGGCTTCATCAGCGATCCGCTCGCGGGTCGCCTGCCGCCGCCCGTCGACCAGTACGGCGGCCGTGGCCTGTGGCTCGTCAACCAGCTCTGCGATCTCGCACAGATCCGCTCGCGCCTGGACGGCACCGTCGTGCGCGTCCGCATGCGGCTCCTCGAGACCGCCGCTTAGCGCTTCTTGTTCTCGACGGCGCGCTCCAACTGCGCCTTGTTCATCCGCGACCGCCCGTCGACGCCGAGCTTGCGGGCCTCCTCGTAGAGCTGCTCGCGCGTGCGCCCGCGCGGGCCCGGTTTGCCCGAGCGCAGCCCGCCACGGCGACCTGAGGAGATGTCGTTGGTCGAGCTGCGCGAGCGCGTCCGCGCTTCGCCGCTGCGGGCACGCTCCTTGTTGACCGTACGGGCGGCGATCTCCTCGGCGCGGGACGCCGAGGCTCCCTGTTCGCGCTCGCTCTGCTTGACGTGCTCGTACTGCCTGGCTCGCTTGCTCCCCTTCTTCACGCCGCGCGGTGGCATTGAAGCCTCCTCTGCTCTGAGTGGATGTAACTGCGATTTCCGTACCCGAGCCAAATCACTGCCAAACTCGGGCTGGGGCAGAGGCGAGGTGTTGCCGGCACGCAGACGGGGTATGGCTGCAGTGGGACCCTCAGAGCGTGCGTGACGATGCCAGAAGCTCGATCGATCTCCGACGCAGCACCCGGATCGGCGAGCGCCCTCGCGCCCGGGCGAAAACAGCCGAGCCCGGCGGGGGCGCGGTCGGCCGCGTCGTCGAATCCGGCTGGAGCGACTGGTGCGGGTGCAGGACCGCTGAGCGGGGACGGGCGGCCGGAGACGCCGATGCAGCGCGTGGATCGCAACCTCGAGGAGATGACCGGGGAGCTGCGCGTGGTCGTGACCGGCGTGCAGGTCCTGTTCGCGTTCCTCTTGATCGTGCCGTTCAACACGGGCTTCGTCGGCGTGGGCCCGTTCGAGCGGGGCGTCTACTTCGCGACGCTGCTGTGCTCGGTCTTCGCAGCTCTGTGCACGCTCGCGCCGGCGGCCTACCACCGGCTGCTGTTCCGCGCAGATGACAAGCGCCACATCGTGATTCTGGCCAACCGCGTCTCGATCGTGGGCCTCGTGTTCCTCGCGCTGGCGATGTGCGGCAGCCTGCTGCTCGTCACGACCAAGCTGTTCGGGGCGACGGCGGGCATCGTCACGGCGGGACTCGTGGCGGTGCCGTTCGGCGGCCTGTGGTTCGCGGCGCCGCTGCTGCGCCGCGCCTCGCGCAAGCCGGCAGCCCAGGCGCCTGGCGCCCCGGCGCAGCCCGTGCAGGAGCCGCCCGATCCGGGTTGGTGGGGAAAAGCCTTGCGATACGATGCGGGCGTGGGCGCTCAGGAGCACCTGCGGGTCGACGCGAGACGCACGGACGAGCGGGTCGTGCTGCACCTGACAGGCGAATTGGACCTGGCGAGCTCGCCGATCTTCGAACGCGCGCTGGAGGATGCGGAGGTCGCCTCGGCGCCGCTGCTCGTACTCGACCTGGACGAGCTGAAGTTCGTCGACTCGACGGGGCTGCGCGTGATCCTGCTGGCCCACGACGGCTCGCGTGCGCGCGGGCAGGAGTTCGCGATCACGCCGGGCTCGCCGCAGGTCCAGCGGCTTCTCAGCATCACGAGCGTGGCCGAGCACATGCGCGTTCTGAGCGCGCCCGACGACCCGGCGAGCTGAGTCTGGGGCGGCCCGGGCCGCGCCTCTGGGTGCCTCGTAAGGACGGTCTCGAGCCCGCCGATACGGCGAATACGCTCAGGTGATGAAGCCCGACGAGCGCCTCGCCGTGATCGACCTCGGCTCAAACTCGTTCAGGCTCGTCGTGTTCTTGGCGGGCGAGGGGTGGTGGAAGCGCACGGATGAGATCTATGAGCCGGTGCGCATCGGCGAGGGCATGGGTGCGAGCGGCGAACTCGGCGCGGAGCCGACGGCGCGTGCGCTGGCGACACTCGACGTGTTCGCTCAGTTCGCCAAGGCGAGCGGCCTGGCGGGCGCCTCGGTGGACGCCGTGGCGACGAGCGCGATCCGCGACGCGAGCAACGCCGAGGACTTCCTGGGCAGGGCACGCGAGCACTTCGACCTGCCGATCCGCGTGCTCTCGCGCGAGCAGGAGGCGCGCTACGGCTACCTGGCGGCGGTCAACTCGACGACGCTCGACGACGGCTTCGTGCTCGACCTCGGCGGCGGCTCGCTGCAGCTCGGTGCGCGTGGTGGATCGCCTCGCGCGTGGCTCGGGCTCGTGGCGGCTGGGCACGGTGCGCATGAGCGAGCGATTCCTGCCGCCCAACGGCCCGGCCAAGCGCCGCCAGCTGGAGGCACTGCGCGAGCACGTCGCCGAGCAGCTCGGCGCAGGCCGACTGGCTCGGTGGGCCAGACGGCGGCGCGAGCGGCAAGCGCTTGGTCGGCATCGGCGGCACGGTGCGCAACCTCGCTGCGGCGGCTCAGCGCGCGGCGGGGTTGCCGTCCAACGGCGTGCAGGGGATGGTGATCGAGCGCGACGCGCTGGCCGAGCTGGTTGAGCGC
Organism: uncultured Solirubrobacteraceae bacterium; assembly: GCA_963704495.1. Lineage (GTDB taxonomy): Bacteria > Actinomycetota > Thermoleophilia > Solirubrobacterales > Solirubrobacteraceae > Palsa-744. The sequence continues at coordinate 1,899,693 of OY969911.1, forward strand.
CTGGCCGAGCTGCCGGCCGCCGAGCGTGCCCGCGTGCCGGGGATCAAGCCGGCCCGGGCGGACATCATCCTGGCGGGTGCCGTCGTCGTCCAAGGCGTGCTGCAGGCGGGCGGCTTCGACGGCCTGGAGACGACCGAGGCGGGGCTGCGCGAGGGGGTCTTCTTCGAGCGCTTCCTGACCGACGGATCGGCGGGCGCCGAGCCGCTGTTCGACGACGTGCGCCGAGCGAGCGTGCTCAACCTCGCCGGCCAGTACCACCTCGACGTCGCGCACACGCGCCACGTCGCGGCGCTCGCGCTCGGCATGTTCGACGAGCTGGCCGGCCTGGGGCTGCACGAGGGCGAGGAGCGCGAGCGCGAGCTGCTGTGGGCGGCGAGCATCCTGCATGACGTCGGCATGTCGGTCGACTACGACGACCACCACAAGCACTCGCGCTATTTGATCCTCAACGCGGGGCTGCCGGGCTTCACGCCGGTCGAGGTGGCGATCATCGCCCAGGCTGCTCGCTACCACCGCAAGGGCATGCCCGACCCCGGCCCGCTGCGCGCATTGTTCGGTGAGGGCGACGGCGAGCGCCTCGATCGCTGCGCGGCGCTGCTGCGCCTGGCCGAGGACCTCGAGCGCTCGCGCGACCAGCTCGTGCGCGCCACGCGTATCTCGTTGCACGACGACGATCAGGTCGAGCTGCAGCTGATCGCCAGCGGCGAGGCGGTCGTGCCGCGCTGGGCAGCCAACCGCGAGCGCGAGCTGTTCGCGCGAGCCTTCCACCGCGAGCTGGCAGTCGCGGCCTGAGCAGCTCGCGTCCGTGTGCCGCGGCGCTCAGGCAGCGGCCAGCCGGCGCGCGCGCCCGGCGCAGTCGAACAGGATCAGTCCGTTGGGCTCGAGCGGGCGCGGCAGCCAGGTGCGCGTGGGCACGACGCGGCAGACGCGTTGCACGGCTTCGGTCGCCTTCGTGCCGCCGCGCGTCGAGAACTCGCCGCCGAGCAGCACGTAGCGGGCCTTGCCGCTCGCCACGTAGACGCCGAGGCCGCGCCCGTCGAGCGCGGGGTCGGTGCCGCTGAAGCCGCCGAGCGAGCCGGCCTGACCGCCGAGCAGGATCATCGGCGAGGCCGTATTGGCCGCGTCGACGAGCACCGACCAACGCGTGCCGGCGCCGTGGCCTTCGGCGTAGTCGAGCAGCGCGCGGTCGACTTCGACGTGCTCGTCGTTGACGCCGTAGCCGCCGGGGCCCGCCGCGGCCCGCGGGCCGGCGGCGGGGAAGGTGGACTGCACCGGCGCGAGCCAGTTGCTCGCGGCATACACGGCGGGGGCGATGCAGAGCACGCCGAGCACGAGCGCGGTCGCGGTAGGCGCGAGCCGGCGCAGCTTGGCGTAGCAGCGAGAGCAGCGCGACGAGCAGCAGCGATGTGATCGTCGCGGCGATCAGCGGCACGGTGAACCACGACATGTAGTGGTCGCGGTGCAGCAGCACGAGCTGCGCAGGCACGGTCGTCGCGGCGGCGCAGGCGAGCAGCAGCAGGCGCCAGTCGCGCCGCTTGGCAAACTGTGCGAAGGCGTAGGAGCCGGCGCCGACCATGGCCGCCACTCCGGGCCCGAGCGCAGAGACGTAGTAGGGGTGAACGATGCCCTTGGAGAGGCTCAGCACGGCGGCCTCCGCGAGCAGCCAGCCGCCGAGCACGATCAGCACGGCAAGGCGCGACCGATCGAAGCTCGGCCATCGCCGGTCGGGGCGCCTGCGCGGCGGCACGCTGTCGAGGTCCCTGTGCTGCGGCACGCCGCTGCGCTGCTCCTCGACGTCGACGGCGCGGCCCTCGTCCCCGCGCTGCTGCACCTCCTCGCCGGCGCGCGACGCCTGCCCGTGGCGCTCGGGCATCAGCACGAGCAGCGCGAAGCCGAGCAGCCCGAAGAGCGCGAACGGCAGCAGCCATGCGCCCTGGTTGCCGAGCCCGCGTTCGAACAGGCGCAGCGGACCGACGGGGCCGCCGAAGGCGATCGGGTTGCGTTCGCGTCCGTTGGCGAGGAACACGGGCGGGGCGCTGGGCGCTTTGACCGTGTGCACGGGACTCGGCTTGGCCGAGCCGCCTTTGCCGGGCGCGATGCGCTTGGCGACGCCGCCGGTGCCGACGGGGATCCGTCCGGGTCCGCCGGTCTGCCCGTCGACGCGGCCGAAGCCGTTGTAGCTGAAGGTCAGGCCGAACTCGGTGTTGTCGGTCGAGCTGCCGACGAACGGGCGCTGGGAGGCGGGCGTCAGTTCGACGGCGAGCATCCAGGCGAGCGGAGACGGCGATCAGCACGGCGAGCGGCGGCGAGCAGCTGCAAGAGGCGCCGGCGCAGCGACCCGGGCGCACAGAGCAGGAAGGCGAGCGCGATCGGGGGCACGACCAGGTAGGCGGCGAGCGTCTTCGTGTTGAAGGCGAGGCCGACGAGCGCGCCGCTCCACAGCAGCGCTCGCCAGCGGCCCCGTTCGCATGCGCGCAGCGCGGCCTCGCAGGCGAGGATCATCAGCAGGATCAGCAGCGCATCGACGTTGTTCGTGCGCGAGATCGCCACGAACGAGGGGAACACGGCGCAGCGCGAGCGCACCGGCGACACCGCGCCCAACCGCCGAGTCGCCGCGCGAGCACGAGGTAGAGCAGCGGCGACCGACAGCACGCCGAGGATCGCCTCGGGCAGCAGCAGGCTGAGCGGCGTGAAGCCGAACAGCTTGGCGCTGCGCGCCTGCACCCACAGCCCGAGCGGGGGCTTGTCGACCATGATCAACCCGCCGGGGTCGAAGGAGACGAAGAAGAAGTTGTGCCACGAGCGCAGCATCGACTTCACGCCGGCCGAGTAGAAGATGTTGCCGTAGCCGTTCTGGGAGAGCCGGTGCACGTTTACGACGGCCGACAGCGCGAGCACGCCGGCGAGCGCGAGGTGGTGCGGTCCGAGCCGCACGCCGCGCAGGCGCTCGAAGCTGCCGGAACGCGTCTCGCGCGAGCTGGGCAGCGTGGCAGTCTGCTCGAGTGCGCTCATGCGGAGAGCGACCCGAGCAGTCGCTCGAGGTCGTTCTCGTCGTTCCAGGCGCCGACCGACGCGCGCAGCCACGGGCGCGCGGGGATGTTGCGCACGACACAGCCGCGCTCGGCGAGCAGCTCGCGCTCGGTTTCGGGGTCGTCGCTGTGAAAGGAGACGAGCGTGGTCCGCTCGCGCGGCGCGACGGCCGCGCCCGCGCTCGGCGAGCTCATCGGCCAGGCGCGCGGCGAGTGTGCGCGCGCGCTCGTGCATCTCGCTCCAGCCGACCGACTCGAGCAGCTCGATCGCGGCCAGCGAGCAGGCGACGGCCTCGGCGCTCAGCGACATCGTCTCGAAGCGCCGCGCGTCCGCGTGCAGGCTCGCCTCGACGCCGCTGTTGGGGTCCTCGAGGTTGGCGTAGCCGCGGCGTGAGACGGCGAGCCGCTGCGCGCAGCTCGGGCGTGACGTAGAGCATGCCGAGGCCGTCGGGACCGCACAGCCACTTCTGCCCGGCGCCGGCGTAGGCGTCGCAGCCGAGCTTCTTGACGTCGACCGGCACGGCGCCGACGCCCTGCGCGCCGTCGAGCAGCACGGGCACATCCACGTCGGCCAGCTCTGCGGGCGCGAAGAAGCCGCTCATCCAGCCCACGTGCGAGCAGGCGACCAGCCGCGTGCTCGAGCCGACGGCCTCGGCGATCTCGGCGAGCGGGACTTCGCGGATCGCAACGCCGTGCAGCTCGCGTGCTGCGCCCAAGCGCGCCGAGCAGCCCGGGGTGCTCCTCGTCGCTGGTGAGGATCTCATCGCCGCCGCCAAGTGACAGGCCGCCGATCACCTGGGCCATGCCTTCGCTCGTGCACGTCGTCAGCGCGACATCGGCGGGCTCGGCGCCGAGCGCGCGGGCGTAGGCTTCGCGCAGCAGCGTCGTTGAGCTCGTTGCGCCGTTCGAAGTGCGCCGAGGTGCGCCCTTCGGCGGCCTCGCGCTCGAGCTCCTCGCTCGGCCGCTCGCACGGCGCGGGCGGGCAGCGGACCGTCGGTTCCGGCGTTCAGGTATGCGAGGTTCCGAAGAACGGGAAACTCGGCGCGCAGCCCAGGAAGATCCACAAACCGCGAGAATACCCGCATGCCCAGCGCCTCCAACCAGACCCCCGAGCCGGCGGCGAACGGTGCCTCGCGGGCGGCGCCGCTGTGGCAGCCGAGCGCAGCCGACTGCGAGCGCGCCGAGATGACGCGCTTCATGCGCTGGGCCGGCGAGCGCCACGGCCGCGAGTTCGACGGACTACGAGGAGCTGTGGCGCTGGTCGGTGACAGAGCTCGAGGACTTCTGGCAGGACATCTGGGAGTTCTTCGGCGTGCGCTCATCGCTCGAGCACGAGCAGGTGCTCGGCTCGCAGCGCACGATGCCTGGCTGCGCAGTGGTTCAAGGGCGCAGAGCTCAACTATGCCGAGAACATGCTGCGCGGCCCGGCGCACAATGATGGGCGCGGCGGAGGGCGAGACCCGGACGCGGTCGCCGTGCTGCACAGCTCCGAGCTGCGCAAGCTGCAGCAGCTGACGCTGGGGCGAGCTGAGCGCACAGGTCGCGAGCGCGGCCGCAGCGCTACGGGTGCTCGGCGTCGGGCGTGGCGATCGCGTGGTCGCCTACATGCCAAACATCCCCGAGACGCTGATCGCCTTCCTTGCGACGGCCTCGCTCGGGGCGATCTGGTCGAGTGCGGCACCGGAGTTCGGCGCGCGCAGCGTGATCGACCGCTTCGCCCAGATCGAGCCAAAGGTCTTCTTCACGGTCGACGGCTACCGGCATGGCGGCAAGGACTTCGACCGCATGGCCGACGCCAAGGCGATCCTCGCCGAGCTGCCGACGGTCGAGCAGGTCGTGCTCCTGCCCTACCTCTCCGCGGACGCCGCGTCGGCCGAGCTGGCCGGACCCGATCGGGCGCAGCTCTGGCAGGAGCTCGTGCAGCGCCGCGCGGGCGCGGAGCTGAGCTTCGAGCAGGTTCCGTTCGAGCACCCGCTGTGGGTGCTCTACTCCTCGGGCACGACGGGCTTGCCGAAGGCGATCGTGCAGGGGCACGGCGGGCATCCTGATCGAGCAGCTGAAGAAGCGCCTGCACATGGACCTGCGCCCGGGCGACCGCATGTTCTGGTTCACGACGACGGGCTGGATGATGTGGAACTTCCTCGTCGGCTGCCTGCTCTCGGACGCGGCGATCGTGCTCTACGACGGCAGCCCGGCCTTCCCGGACCTGAGCGCGCTCTGGCGCCTGGCCGAGCATGCTCGGATCACGTGCATGGGGCTCAGTGCTGGGTTGATCTCGAGCTGTGAGAAGGAAGGCATCGAGCCGGGCCGCGAATGCGACCTCAGCGCGCTGCGGGCGATCGGCTCGACCGGCTCGCCGCTCTCACCGGAGGGCTTTCGCTGGGTCTATGAGCACGTCGGCTCTGGGCATCTGGCTGTTCTCGACGAGCGGCGGCACGGACGTGTGCACGGCGTTCGTCGGCGGCTGCCCGCTGCTGCCGGTCTACGAAGGCGAACTGCAGTGCCGCATCCTCGGCTGCGCGGTCGAGTCGTGGGATGAAGCGGGCGTTGCGCATGTCGACGGGTCGGCGAGCTCGTGATCACCGAGCCGATGCCCTCGATGCCGCTGTTCTTCTGGGGCGATGAGGACGGCTAGCGTTTGCGCGAGAGCTACTTCTCGATGTACCCCGGCGTGTGGCGCCACGGCGACTGGATTCGCATCACGCCGCGCGGCGGCGCCGTGATCTACGGGCGCTCGGACTCGACGATCAACCGCCAGGGCGTGCGCATGGGCACGAGCGAGATCTACCGCGCGGCGGCCTCACTGGCGCAGGTGCTCGACGCGCTCGTCGTCGACATCCCGGCGCGGGCCGGCGAGGATGAGCTGCGGATGATCTTGTTCGTCGTGCTGCGCGCCGGCACGACGCTCGACGAGGAGCTCACCGCTCAGGTCAAGCGCCGCATCCGCGAGGACTGCTCGCCGCGCCACGTGCCCAACGAGATCCGCCAGATCGCCGAGGTCCCGCGCACGCTCTCGGGCAAGGTGCTCGAGGTGCCGGTCAAGCGCATCCTGATGGGCGCCCCGGTCAACGAGGCGGCGAGTGTCGACTCGTTGGTCAACCCAGCCGCGCTCGACTACTTCGTGGAGCTCGCGCGCGAGCTCGACCTCAAGCCGAGCGACCCGGTCGGTCCGCCTCCGGCCTGACGCCTGCGCGCGTCGTTCGGCCGGGCGCTCAGCCCGGGTGGCAGGGGAAGAAGGGCTTCAGCACTGCGTTGACGAAACCGCCCTTGCTGTCGGCGACCAGGAACGCGCGCCAGATGACCTGGGGCACCTGCTCGTAGGAGTACGTCCCGCCGTCGAGCAGCTCGACGTGGACACTGTGGCCACTTTCGTCGTAGCCGATCGCCGCTATCCAACTCGACGTCACCGCTTGCATCCGAGGCATTCTGTGCTCGACGGTAACGTCGGCGGTGCAGGGCTCAATGGCCGTCTACAACCCCAGCGATCGGCCGACGATCTCCTTCATGATCTCGTTGGCGCCGCCGTAGATGCGCGTTACGCGCGCGTCGGCGTAGGCTCGCGCGATCGGGTACTCGAGCCATGTAGCCGTAGCCACCGAACAGCTGCAGGCAGCGGTCGATCGCGCGGCCCTGCAGATCAGTGCACCACCACTTGGCAGTGGCGGCGTCCTCGGGGGTCAACTCGCCGGCGTCGAGCGCCTGCGCGCAGCGGTCGATGTAGGCGCGGGCGACGTCAACTTCGCCGCGTATCTCGGCGAGCGTGAAGCGGGTGGCCTGAAAGGAGCCGATCGCTCTGACCGAAGGCCTTGCGCTCGCGCACGTACTCGAGCGTCCAGTCGAGCGCGGCCTCTGCTGCGGCGACGGCGGAGGCGGCGATCGAAAGGCGCTCCTGCGGCAGGTTCGAGACGAGGTAGCGAAAGCCCTCGCCCTCCTCGCCGAGCAGGTTCTCGACGGGCACGTGCACGTCGGCGAAGGACAACTCGGCCGTGTCCTGGGAGTGCTGGCCGATCTTCTCGAGGTTGCGCCCGCGTTCGAAGCCCTCCATCCCGCGCTCGACGATCAACAGGCTGATGCCGCGATGGCGCTCTGAGGGATCGGTCTTGACGGCGGTGATCACGAGGTCGGCGTTGATCCCGTTGGTGATGAAGGTCTTCGAGCCGTCGACGACGTAGTGCCCGTCCTCGCGCTTGGCCCGCGTGCTCATCGAGGCCAGGTCGGAGCCGATCCCGGGCTCGGTCATGGCGATCGCCGTGATCAGCTCGCCGGAGACGATCCCTCCCAGCCAGCGCTCGCGCTGCTGCTCGTTGCAGTAGGTGAGGAAGTAGGGCAGGCAGATGTCGTTGTGCAGCGTTATGCCGAGGCCGAAGCCACCGACCCCGGCGCGCTGGCACTCTTCGCCGATCACGAGGTTCAAGCGGAAGTCCTCGGCACCGGCGCCGCCGTAGCGCTCGGGAACGGCCATGCCGAGGAAGCCGCCGCGTCCGGCCAGCGCGAACACCTCCCGCGGGACCAGCCCGCTGCGCTCCCACTCGCCGTAGCGCCCCTCCTCGCCGATCACCTCGCGCGCAAGGAACGTGCGAAAGCTCGCGCGGAAGTCTTCGTGGACGTCGTCAAACAGGTTGCGCTTCATCGGCAGAGTATCCCGGAGCGTGGGCGCGCGATACTGCATCGGCGATGTCGCGGGAGAACGTGGAGCTTGTGCGCAGCATCTACCGGCTGTGGGAGGCCAACGAATCTGCTCGTGATCTGATCGATCCCGAGCTCGAGTACGTGAACCCGGCCTACGCCGTCGAGTCGGGCGTGCGCCGAAGCCGCGGCACGCTCGCCAAGATCCGTGACGTCTACCCGGACTTCCGCATCGAGACCGAGCGCTTCGTCGACGCGGGCGACGAGGTTGCTGTGATCGGCCTTGCGCGTGGCACCTCGACCAGCGGAGTCGAGGTGACGTGGCGTCAGGGATACGTGTGGACGATCCGTGACGGCACGGCCGTGCGCTTCCGCTGGTTTAACGATCCTGACGAAGCACTGCGGGCAGTCGGCGCGATCGATTAGTCCCCCGAGAGGACGTCTCAGCGAAAGCGCGGCTTGGCCAGCAAGAGCTGCACGTCCTGGATGCGCCGCTCGCGAAAGCCGCCCTCGCAGTAGGAGAGGTACAGCTCCCACATGCGCCGGAAGCGCTCGTCGTAGCCGAGCTCTGACAGGTGCTCGGTGGCAGCGAGGAAGCGCTCGCGCCAGCGCTGCAGCGTGGTGGCGTAGTGCGCGGTGATGTCCTCCAGGTGGGCTTCGCGGAAGTCGGTCACGCGCGCTACGTTGCGGGCGATGACCCGCAACGAGGGCAGGCAGCCGCCGGGGAAGATGTGCGTGTTGGCGAAGCTCCTGGAGGCCTTCTCGACCTCGTAGGCGCGGTCCTCGATCACGATCGCCTGCAGCAGCATCGCGCCGTCGTCGGCGACGAGCTCTGAGCAGCGGTGGAAGAAGGTCGGGAGGTACTGCCATCCGACGGCCTCGATCATCTCGATCGAGACGAGCTTGTCGTAGGGGCCGTGGCGGTCGAGCGCGGGGTCGCGGTAGTCCTCGAACAGCACGCTCACGCGATCGCCCAGCCCGGCCTGGCGGATTCGCTCGGTCGCGTAGGCATGCTGCTCGGCGGAGATCGTGGTCGTGGTCACGCGGCAGCCGTAGCGCGCGGCGGCGTACTCGGCGAAGCCGCCCCAGCCGGTGCCGAGCTCGAGCACGTGGTCTGTGGCTGAGAGCTTGAGCTTGCGGCAGATGCGCTCGAGCTTGGCCAGCGAAGCCTCCTCGAGCGTGGCAGCGGGCGAGTCGAAGACGGCGCAGGAGTACATCATCGTGCGGTCCAGGAACTGCGAGAACAGCTCGTTGCCAAGGTCGTAGTGGGCGGCGATCCGCTTGCGCGCGCGGGCAGGAGTGTTGCGCGCGAGCCAACCGGCGGCGCGCTGGAGCGGCGCGAGCACGGGGGAGAAGACGCGGCGCAGCGTGTCGAGGCTGCCCATGTTGAGCGCGCCGATGCGCGTCAGCGAGACGAGGTCGGTGCAGTCCCACAGACCACCGGCGTAGGCCTCGCCGAGGCCGAGGCTGCCGCGCAAGAAGTCACGGTAGAAGCGCGGCGAGCAGACGTGCAGCTCAGCCTGAGAGCGAACGCTCGCCGTCGGGTGCGCCGAAGCGCAGGCGACGCTGATCCTCGACGAGCACGAGCTCGCCGCGGCGCATGCGCGAAAGCAGCAGCAGCACGAGCCGGCGCGCGAGCCTGTCGATGGGGCCGGGACGAAGCGCCGGCGCCGGCTGAAATCGGCGCATCGTGCTCGCCGCCGGCTTGAGCACAGCGGGCCGGGCGACCGCGACCGGCGATGCGGCGCTCGTCGGCGCGCTCTCGGCTGGGTGCGGTGCGCTCATCGGCTCGGCCCCTCCTTGTGGATGGTCTGCGCGCACGTGCCGGACTGCAGGCGCCGGGGATGCGGGTGCCAGCGGACCCCTCGCAGGCGCAGGCTCAGCGCGTGCGTGTAGATGCGCGCAGTCAGGCGCACCGTTGGGATCGGGTAGCGCGCGAACACGCGGCGCAGTTCCCCAGCGTCGATTGGCCGGCGGCGCAATGAGAGCGTGGCGTCGAACACACGCCGGCCGTCCAGCGGGCCGCCGTTGCGCGTTGACTCGATGTGCACCGACAGGCTCTCGGCAGGCTCGGTCAGCCGCCAGTCGTAGGTGTAGTCCATGCCCATCAGCGGCGATACGTGCAGCGCCTTGGCGAACTCGCCGCGGATCACCCGGCCCGCGCCGCCCGTGCGCGCGGCGGGTTCATCGACCGGCAGCACGTAGGCATGGCGCTCGCCCCACGGCGTGTTGGTCACCTCGGCGACGACGGCGCGCACGTGGCGCCCGGCGGCGTCGAAGCAGTAGTAGAAGCTGACCGGGTTGAAGCAGTGGCCGAGAAAGCGCAGGTTCGTGAGCAGGCGGATTGGGCCGTCGAGTGCGATCCCGGTGCGCTCGGACACGAGTTGCTCCACGGCGACGGCGCAGTGGCGTGCGCCGATCGCCGAGGTAGTCGGCACGGCGAAACCAGGCGAGCGCCGGCCGGCGAGCGGACCACAGCAGATGGCCGTCGAACAGTTCCGGCAGCTCGTCGAGGTCGAGGTAGGCCATGAACAGGCGGTGGAGCAGGCGGTCGGTTACGGTGCCGTGGCGGCGGTGGCGCACGAAGCCCTCGTAGAAGCAGGAGGCGCGTGCCGGGCTCGCACCCGAGCAGGACAGGCCGGCCGGCACGGGGGTGGGCGCGGCGGAGACGCTCACAGCTTCACTCCGAAGGGCTCGCAGGCGCGCAATGCGCTGACGACGCCGTCCTCGTGAAAGCCCCAGCCCCAGTAGGCGCCGCAGTAGTGGGTGCGACTCGAGAGGTTGCTGATGCTCGCATGCTCGCCTTGGGCGGCGACGCCCCGGGGCGTGTACATCGGATGCGAGTAGGGGATCGTGCGGATGATCTTCGCCGGATCGATTGCCTCTGTGCGATTCAGTGTGACGCAGAAGTCACGGTCGGCTCGCAGGCGCTGCAGGTGGTTCATGTAGTAGGTGACCGTGCTCAGCGGCTTGGGCTCGCGCAGCAGGTGGAAGTTCCAGGCCGAGCGCGCGGCGCGGCGCCGGGGTAGCAACGTGCTGTCGGTATGCAGCACTGCCTCGTTGGGCTGGTAGGGGATCGCGCCGAGCAGCTCGTGCTCGCGCTGCGGAAGGATCGCGCAGCATCGCGCAGCGCCTGGTCTGAGTGAGTGGCGATGATCACGTGGTCGAAGGACTCGGCGTCCGGCGCCGGCCGCGAGAATCTCGACGTGGCCGTCGCGTCGCGTGATCGAGTCAACGGGCGCGTTCAAGCGGATACGGTCACGGAAGGGGGCGGTGAGCGCCTCGACGTAGCGCGCCGAGCCGCCGGCGACGGTCGACCATCGAGGCCGGTCGCGGAATCCGAGCATGCCGTGGTTGGCGAAGAACTCGGCGATGAAGCGCGCGGGGAAGGATGCGGCGGTGCGCGGGTCAGCCGACCACACGGCCGAGAGCTGCGGCACGATCAGCCGCTCGACGAAGGCCCGCGAGAAGCGATGGCGCGAGAGGAAATCCTGCATGCGACTCCCCGCCGTGCGTGCCTTCGCCGTCCCCTTCTGAGAGCAGCGCACGCAGTGCGCGGTTGAAGCGCAGAAGGTCGAAGATCATTCGCTGGAAGCGCAGGCTCACGAGGTTGGCCGGCTGGCAGATCAAGCCGCGGCGGGGTGCCGCTGTACTCGAAGTCGTGCTCCTCGCCCTTCACCGAGAAGCTCATGTGCGTCGGCTTGGCGCGCGACCCCAAGGCGGTCGAGCAGCCGGGTGAAGTTGGGGTAGTTGCGGTCGTTCATCACGATGAAGCCGGTGTCCACGTGATGCGTCTCGTATGCGGTGTCGACGCGGATCGTGTTCGTGTGGCCGCCCGCGTAGGAGCCCGCCTCGTACACGACGATCTCGTGCTCGCGGTGCAGCAGGTGCGCGGCGAGCAGTCCGGAGACCCCGGCGCCGACGATCGCGATCCTCACCGCTTCCCCCGTTGCCGTCGAGTGCGTCTCATCGTGTGAGCTTATGTACGCGGCGCGCGCCCGGCATGGATCATCAGAGGCGTCGCGGCAACCGGATTCTCACGCCTGGCGAAAACCGGTGTGCGACTCGCCGGCAGGAGTGAGAGGCGACACGTCGAACAAGTGCGCCGATGAAGCGAACAGCGACTCCACCGAGCGACCCGCAGACGCACAGCGGCTCGCCGATCAACGGCACCAGCGAGCACCAGAGCCTCTCCAAGTACATCCGCGCACGTTTCGAGGAGTGCTCGCGCTCGCAGAAGGACGTGGCGCAGTACATCGTCGACCACCTCGATGAGGCGGCCTTCCAGACGGCGGAGGAGCTGGCGCGTCGCGCGAACACCTCGAGCTCGACGGTCGTTCGTTTCTCTCAGGCGCTCGGCTTCGAGGGCTTTCCCGAGTTGCAGGCGGCTGCGCGCGAGGAATACCGTCGCGTGCACGCCAAGTCAGACACCGCTGTCGGCACCCCCTCGGCGCCGCTCTTCTCACTCGACCAGAACGAGTTCGAGACGGCGCTGACGGCGGATCACCTGAACGTGGAGGAGACGGCGCGCAAGGTCTCGCGCAGCGAGGTCGAGGCCCTGATCGAGGCGATCGTCTCGGCCGAGAAGGTGCTCGTCGCGGGCACCGATCAGATGGCCTTCTTCGCCAGTTACCTTCGCCACCTCCTGATGCTGCTCGATCTGCGCGTCGACGTTGTGGCAAGCCCGTCGCAGGAGGCGCTCAGCCGCCTCGGCCGAATCGACGAATCGACGCTCGTGGTCGGCCTCTCGGCCGGTCGCCCGCATCCGCTCGTGGTGCGCGCGATGAAGCTCGCCCGCCACCGCAAGGCGAAGACGGCGGCGATCACCGACGCAACGCTCTCCGAGGTCGCCAAGCTCGCCCAGATCAAGCTCTACTACTCATCCAACAGCCCGGCCTACGTGCGCTCGCACACCGCCCTGCTCAGCCTGATCCAGGCACTCGCCTACGGCGTCTACGCGCAGGACACCGCGCAGTACGACGACCGCATCAAGGCTTTCCGGCTGAAGTAACTCACAGCGCGCAGGCTAGACTGGCCGCATGCGCGACGAAGCGACATTCCAGGTCAAGACGGGCCTGGCGGAGATGCTCAAGGGCGGCGTGATCATGGACGTCGTGACGCCCGCCCAGGCTACGGTCGCCGAGGACGCGGGCGCCGCGGCGGTGATGGCGCTCGAGCGCGTGCCGGCCGACATCCGCCGCGACGGCGGCGTCGCGCGCATGTCCGACCCGGAGATGATCTCGGGCATCCAGGCGGCCGTGAGCATTCCGGTGATGGCCAAGGCGCGTATCGGGCACTTCGTCGAGGCGCAGGTGCTGGAGGCGCTCGAGGTCGACTACATCGACGAGTCCGAGGTGCTGACGCCGGCTGATGAGAGCAACCACATTGACAAGTGGGCCTTCAAGGTGCCGTTCGTCTGTGGCGCCACCAACCTCGGCGAGGCGCTGCGGCGGATCGGCGAGGGGGCGGCGATGATCCGCTCCAAGGGTGAGGCGGGCACGGGCGACATCGTCGAGGCCGTGCGCCACATGCGAATGATCACGGGCGAGATCCGACGTCTGAGCACGCTCGAGCCGGGCGCGCTGGCCACGGCGGCCAAGGATCTCGCGGCGCCGCTCGAGCTCGTCCAGCAGGTCGCGCGCGACGGCAAGCTCCCGGTCGTGCTGTTCTGCGCCGGTGGTATCGCCACGCCGGCCGACGCCGCGCTGATGATGGCGCTCGGCGCCGAAGGCGTTTTCGTCGGCTCTGGCATCTTCAAGTCCGAGGATCCGCCGGCGCGGGCGCGGGCGATCGTCGAGGCGACCACGCACTGGCAGGACGCCGAGCGCGTCGCTTCCGCCTCGCGCGGACTGGGCCCGGCGATGGAGAGCCTCGAGACCTCGAAGCTCGCAGACGGGCAGCTTCTGGCCCAGCGCGGTTGGTAGCAGCGCGCAGGTGGCCCCGCCGCTGATCGGCGTTCTTGCCCTGCAAGGGGATTTCGAGGCGCATCGACGTGTGCTCGAAAGGCTCGGAGTGAAGGTGCGCGAGGTGCGCGTGACGGGCGATCTGGATGGGATCGAGGGGCTCCTGATCCCGGGTGGCGAGTCGACGACGATCACGCTCGGCGTCGAGCGTGAGGGGCTGGCCGCGCCAATCCGCGAGCTTGCGCGTGGGGGGCTGCCCGTGCTCGGCTCGTGCGCCGGGCTGATCATGCTCGACCGCGAGCACCTCGGCCTGATGGACATGCGCGCCGAGCGCAACGCCTTCGGGCGTCAGGTCAAGAGCTTTGAGGCCGACGTCGTGCTGGCCGGCCTCGACGGCGGGTCCATTCATGGCGTATTCATCCGCGCCCCGTGGATCGCAGAGCACGGCGCTGGTGTCGAGATCCTCGCCGAGCTGGACGGCCACCCGGTCGCGGCACGTCAGGGCGATCTGCTGGCGGTCGCATTTCACAGCGAGCTCGGCGAGGACGACCGCCTACACCGCCTATTCCTGGGGCGTGTGACGGCTAGGCGCGGCTGAGCTGGGCACCCGCGTCAGCTTGCCGCGTGAGCAGATGCCGGCGCACGAAGGCAAGCTGGTCGGCGACGAGCGCCTCGTGCTCGGGGCCGTCATAGATGTCGAAATGGTCGACTCCCGGGTACGTGCGCAGCTCGCCCAGCGGCGCACGACGCGCGGCGGCGATGGCCGGTCCGGGGCGCGCGACGCGATCGGCCTCACCGACGCAGACGAGCCATGGACAATGCAGCTTGGCTGCCTTGAGTGCCGGGCGGTAGGGGCGACCGAGTAGCCAGCGCGTGGAGACCCGATCGCGCCAGCGTGAGTCCTCACCCATCGACACGACGCGGCGCCAGCCCGCGGCGGCGCCGGGAGCGTTGAGCAGGGCCGCCTCGTTCGGCTCGCCCAGCACGGGCAGATGCTTGCCGCGCGCGGCTGCCGCCAGCACCTTCGCGGTCACGCGCGGAGAGGAGCGGTGCGCCTGCAGCACGATGTCGAGAAACGGCACCTGGCTGATGGCTGCCGCTATGCGCTCGTCTTCAGCGGCGGCGGCGAGTGCGTTGCCGCCGCCCATCGAGGATCCGAACGTCGCCACCCGCTCGCCGTCGATCCCCGGCAGCGTACGTCCGAAGGCGATCGCTGCGCGCCAGTCCTCGAGCTGACGCGCCGGGTCGAACAGGTCGGGCTCACCCTCGCTGTCGCCGAAGCCGCGATGGTCGAACACGAGCGCCGCGGCGCCCGCCGCGGCGAAGCGCTCAGCGAAGGGTCCGAGGCGATCGCGTCGCGTGCCCGAGAGGCCGTGCGCCATCACGATCAGCGGAGCCGTCGCGTCGGGCGCATCGCCGCTGGGGGCCGGCCTGTCGGTCGCGTTCGTGAGCTCGGCGGCCGGGTACAACCATGCGGCGCACTTCTCTGCGCCTGAGGTGAAGCGGAGGTCTTCGCGTGTTCTCGTCATGAATGCATAACGACGGCCGACGGTGAAACGTGAGATGAGCGGTGGGCAGCCTGTTCGTGCCGCGGTATTCGCTCAGCCTGCGGGTGCGAGTGGGGAGGAGCCGGCCACGGGCGGCGCAGTGCGTTCGAGCGCCTCCCAGCCTTGGTCGAGCGCGCTCTCGACTTGCTCGGCAGCGACGCCCCCGCGCAACCCGAATAGGCGCTTGGCGCGCAGCAGGTAGGCGACGACGGCGATGTTAATGACGAACGCGATCGCCTTGAACACGGTCGCGCGGTTGGCGAGCTCGTAGATCTCGAGTGGCAGCAGGGAAGCGGTGACGAGGAACGTCAGGTACTCGGCCCAGCGGCGCTGGTACCACAGTCCGACGGCCTCGATTCCCTCGACGGCGCCGTACACGAGCAGCACGGCGCCGACGAGATGCAGGTGCGAGGAGGACGTTGTGAAGGCGTTGTCGATCTCGTGCAGGATGCCGTGCGCGTGCGACTGGCTCGCCGCGACGCCGCCCTGCAGATCGGTGATGACTTTGTAGAAGGTGTCGCGCAGCGTCGCGCGGTCGGCGGCGAACAGCAGCACGAGCACGCCGAGCCCGACGAGCACGACGAAGTGAAACGCACGGTTGAGCGCGATCAGTCGCAGCACGACCCTGTCGCGCAGTGGCTTGCCCCGCAGCGGCAGCTCGATCTCCTCGCGCGAGGGCGGGTGCTCTTGCGCCGTCCGCTCGGGTGGCGGCAGCGGCAGCCAGCTGTCGCAGCGTAGGCAGCGAAACCAGCGCACGCCCGCGGCGTCCTCGCGCGCGAAGATCGCATCCTGCGCGCGCAGCGCAGCTGCGTGGGTACCGACGAGCGCGTGCCCACGCAGGCTGCAGATCACGAGCTCCCAGTGCAGCCGTGGGCGAAAGCGGCGCGGGGGCTTGGTTCCGGGCGGATGGTGGGAGTGGTGGCTCATCGGCTGGGCGTCGACGCTCCTGCCCGGCAAGCCTCGCACGCAATCCGGCCATCTTGTCCGATCGGCGATACTCGCGGCCATGCGGATCGCGATTGCCGCCGACGAGCTGACGGGCGTCGCCGAGCTGCTCGGCGCGGAGCTCGAGCGCCGCGGCCACGAGACGCTCGCCCACGGCGCGCTTGGCGAGCGCGAGCGCAGCGATTGGGCGTGGGCAAGCGAGGCCGCCGCCCGCGATGTGGCGGAGGGGAGGGCCGAGCAGGCGATCGTCTGCTGCTGGACCGGTACGGGGGCGTCGATCGCGGCCAACAAGGTCAGCTCGATCCGCGCCGCGCTGTGCCTCGACGCGGCGGCCGCCGACGGTGCGCGCCGCTGGAACGACGCCAACGTGCTCGCGCTCAGCCTGCGCAGCACCTCACAGGCCGAGCTGCTCGAGATCCTCGACGCGTGGTTCGCCGGCGAGCCGAGCGAGGAGGTCGAGGACCGCGCCAACGTCGCTCACCTGAGCGAGATCGAGCGGCGAGCCTAGGCGGGCCGCTGGGCCTCGCGAAAGCGCACGATCCCGTCGGCCTCGGCTTCGACGATGCTGTCGTCGCTCAGCAGCAGGTCGGCGTGGCCGAGCACCTCCGAGAGCGTGAGGAAGGCCTGCGTGACGGCCACATTGCCCCATAGCTCCTGGGCGATCTCGTGCGCCGTGCGCGGCTCGGCGGCGATCAGGCGGCGGATCTTCTCGGCACGGCGGCGATGCATGCGGAAGCGTTCGTCGATCAGCGCGACGTGGTCTGAGATCGGCTCTCCATGGCCGGGCAGCACGAGCGAGAGTTCCATCGCTCGTGTCCGTTCCAGCGAGGCCATGTATGTGATGAGCGCCTGTGGGCGCTCCGAGCCGACGTCCGGCTCGGAGCCGAGCGGGCGCGCGAGCAGTGGGTTGGAGGAGATGTGCGCGATCAGATGATCGGCGGCGAGCAGGATCGAGCTGGACTGGTCCAGGAAGACCGTGTCCGACGGGCTGTGTCCCGGGCGGTGCAGCACCCGCAGTGTGCGGTCGCGCAGGCGCAGCTCGCTGTCGGGCGCAAGCGGCTGTGTGACCTGCACGGAGGACCCCCAGCCGCGGAAGCTGGCCGAGACGGCGCGCAGCGCGGTGACGACGTCGGAGGGGATGCCGTGGCGCAGCATCAGGTTCTGCGCGAAGGCATCGTCCAGGTCCGTCTCGCGTCCGAAGCTCGCCAGGAACGGCGCGAGCCGATCGAGCGCGGCGACCTCCGCGCCCGAGCGTCGCGCGAGGATCGAGGCCAGGCCGAAGTGGTCGATGTGCTGATGGCTGACGATCAAGAGCTCGATGTCCTCGACCTTGTGGCCGAGGCGCGCGAGCGACTGTTCGAGCTCGTCGAGCGCCTTCGCCGAGTTGGGCCCGGAATCGATCAGCGTCAGCGGCGAGTCCTCGATCAGGTAGGCATTGACCCGGCCCACCTGGAACGGCGTCGGGATGGCCAGTCGGTGGATACCCGCCTCGGCCGCCCGCGCGAGGCGCTCGCGCGCCTCTTGCTCGCGCCGCTTGTCCTCCTCGCTCACGACCCGGTCGTCGCGGATGAGCGGATCAAGGCGAGCACCTCGTCGCGCCGCGTGACCATGTCCTCGGCGGAAACGAGCGACTCCAGGCACAGTCGCAGCAGCGGCTCGGTGTTCGACGGACGCACGTTGAAGTGCCAGTCCTCGTAGTCGATCGAGATGCCGTCGAGTCGTTTCTGCTCGGCATCTGCGTAACGCTCGGCGATCTCCTCGATCTTCGCCGGCGGGTCCGCGACCTCGGAGTTGACCTCGCCCGAGATGAAGTAGCGCGAGTGGTAGGGCGCGAGCATCTGCGACATCGACTTGCCCTCGCTGCAGAGCAGCTCGAGCACGAGCAGCGCCGGGATCGTGCCCGAGTCCGCGCAGTAGAAGTCACGGAAGTAGTAGTGGCCTGAGACCTCGCCGCCGAACAGCGAGCCCTCCTTGCGCATGCGCGTCTTGAAGAAGGCATGGCCGACGCGGTTGATGAAGGGCGTGCCGCCGGCCGCCGTGACCGTGTCAGGCACCGCGCGCGAGGCGCGTACGTCGTAGAGGATCGCCTCGCCCGGGCTCTTGCGCAGCAGCGACTCGGCCAGCAGCGCCGTGAGGAAGTCGCCGTCGACGAAGGCGCCTGTCTCGTCGATGAAGAAGCAGCGGTCGGCGTCGCCGTCCCAGGCGATGCCGAGGTCGGCGCCCGTCTCTCGCACGCGCTCGATGATCAGCTTGCGGTTCTCCGGCAGCAGGGGGTTGGGCTCATGGTCGGGGAAGTTGCCGTCGGGCGTCCAGTAGGTCTCGATCAACTCGAGCTCGAGGCTCTCCAGCAGCGGCCCGACCATCGGTCCGGCCATGCCGTTACCACCGTCCACGACGACCTTCAGCGGCCGTGGCGCCGAGGTGACGACGTCGGGGTCGATGAAGCGCAGTGCGGCCTGCTGGAACTCGGCGTAGAGGTCGACCTGCTCGAGCGTGCCGCGCGGGGCACCGGCTGCCGGGACCTCACCGTCACTCCTAGATTCGGCTTCGACGAGCCTGCGCACGTCCTGAATGCCGGAGTCGCCTGACAGCGCGATCGCACCCTCGCGTACGAGCTTTGCGCCCGTGTAGGCCTTCGGGTTGTGCGAAGCCGTGCACATCAGTCCACCGTCGAGCTCGCGTGAGCCGACGAGGAAGTAGAGCATCTCGCTGCCGACCTGCCCGGCGTCGATCACGCCTGCGCCGGCGCTGATCATTCCCTCGCGGTAGCGCTCGGAGAGCTCTGGCGCGGTCAGGCGCATGTCGCGGCCGAGACCGACGCGCAGCTCGCCGACGGGCTTGCCGGCGAGGTCCGAGAGCACATGGGCGAAGGCGCGGCCGATGCGCTCGGCGATATCGCCGTCGATCTGCTCGCCGTAGAGGCCGCGGATGTCGTAGGCCTTGAAGATCTCTGAAGAGAGGCTGACGCCCATGGCCGCTCATCCTATGAGGCCACGGGGAGACGATGCCGGGCCGCTCGCTCCTAGAATGAAAGACATGTCAGGACACTCCAAGTGGGCGAGCATCAAGCACAAGAAGGCGATCGTCGATTCCAGGCGCGGCAAGCAGTTCTCCAAGCTGACGCGGGCGATCATGGTCGCGGCGCGCGACGGCGGCGGGGATCCCGTCGGCAATCCGGCGCTGGAGCTGGCGATGCGCAAGGCCAAAGAGGCGTCGATGCCGAAGGACAACATCGAGCGCGCGATCGCCAAGGGAACAGGCGAGGGCGGCGAGGCCGATGCGATCGAGAGCGTGCTGTATGAGGGCTACGGACCCGGCGGCGTGGCGCTGCTGGTGGAGGCGATGACCGAGAACCGCAACCGCACCGGCGCGGACGTGCGCCACGCCTTCACCAAGAACGGTGGCAGCCTGGGCGAGCCGGGCTCGGTCGCCTACCTGTTCGACAAGAAGGGCACGATCGTGGTCGACGCGGAGCGCTACTCCGAAGACGACCTGATGGCGGCGGTCGAGGCGGGTGCGGAGGACATCACCGCCGAGGACGACGTGTTCGAGGTGATCTCCGAGCCCGCGGACTTCACGGCAGTGCGCAAGGCGCTCGAAGACGCCGACGTCGAGATGGAGAGCGTCGAGATGGCCTACCGGCCGACGGCTGTCGTGCCGATCGAGGAGGGCCAGCTCGGCACTTTGATGCGGCTGATCGAGGCACTCGAAGACAACGACGATGTCGACGCCGTGCACGCGAACTTCGACGTGCCCGTGGACGTCCTCGAGCGCGTCGCCGGTTAGGCGGGCGCGGCATCCTCGCGCCGGGCGCGGAACAGCGGCACGGCGCCGCGGATGCCCTTCAGCCGGCGCTCGCCGGCGAACGACCAGCGATACGGACCCTCGACGCTCTCGCGCAGCTCGCGCTCCACGAGCACGCTGCTCGGCCGCGCCACGGCGGTGATCCGGCTGGCGAGGTTGACGGGCCGGCCGAACCAGTCGCCGGCGCGCGGCAGCGCCTGACCGAGCGCTGCGCCGGCGCGCAGCTGCGGGAAGTCCTCGCCCTCGGCATCCGCCGCGTCGATCAGGCGCAGCGCGGCGTTGAGCAGCGGCTCGGGCTCGGGGGAAGCGAGCATCGCAGCGTCGCCGATCGTCTTGACGAGGCGCACGGGTGGCTCGGCGACGTTGCCGGCCAGCTCTTCCAGGCGAACCGCCAGGCGGCCCAGCTCATCCGGCGCGACTTCCTCGCCCAGGCGCGTGAAGCCGACCAGGTCGGCGAAGCAAACCGTTACCTCGCGGGAGCCCGGCAGCTTTCCACCGCTTCGCTCCAGCTCTGAGACGACGGTGCTTTGCGTGGCGTGTTTGAGGTGCAGCGTGAGCACGCTCTCCAGCAACGGATTGACCAGCGGATAAAGCGCGCCGGCCGCCTGGGCGTAGCGGTTGGCCAGCTCTGGCTCGCTCATCCCCGGCTCGAGCACTAGTTTCAGTGGCAGCGCGCGCAGCGTTTCGGCGACCTGCGAGAGGCTGCGCCCGAGCACGCGCATCAGATCCAGCAGCTCGTCGTCGGAGATCCCGGCCGCACGGGCGATATGCGTGGTGCGCGCCGACTCGAGCTCGGCCTCTGTGTACAAGGCCTCGTCGGGCTCGGGGATCGGCAGGCCCATCGCACGGCGCGCGGCGATCAGGAAGTCTTCCTCGATGCCGCTCAGCGCCGCGATCTCGCCGGCCGTGTATCGCTCGCTGCTGACGATCACTCGATCGGCCGGCAGATACATGATCGTCCCCGCATCCGTGCTGCGGCGCAGCTCCGACAGCGGCACGCCGTCGGCGGCGAGCTGTGCCAGCAGCGCGATGCGCTCGGTGCGCTGGGGCCCTTCGAGCCCGTCGAGCAGGCCCTCGGCCGCGAAGTCGATCGGCTCGGCGCTCATCCAGGCGCAGGGTAAGGCAAGCAACGGGCCGCGGGCAGCCAGGTGCGCGACGGGCCGGACGGTACGGCAAGGCAGGCGTCCGAAGCCGGGCGCAGAATCACGGGACATGATCGTCCTCGGCATCGATCCAGGGCTGGCCAGCACCGGCTACGGCGTGGTCGCGCGCCGCGACGGCCGGCTGCTGGCGCTGGACGGCGGTGTGATCGAGACGCCGGCCGAGCTGGCGCGCGAGCGGCGCCTGGCCGACATCTACTGCGAGATCGAGCAGCTGATTGCCACACACGAGCCCGATTCGGTTGCGCTCGAGGAGCTGTACTTCGGCCAAAACGTGCGCACGGCCTTCGCCGTGGGGCACGCGCGCGGTGTCGTGATGCTGGCCGCCGGCCAGCGGGGGCTGCCGTGCACGGGCTACACCCCGCAGCAGGTCAAGAGCGCAGTGTGCGGCAGCGGCCGTGCGAACAAGGAGCAGGTCACGCGGATGGTCACCGCGCTGTTGGCGCTCGAGCATGAGCCGCGTCAGGATCACGCCGCCGATGCGCTCGCGGTGGCGATCTGCCATCTCAACTGCGCGCCGCTCTCCGCACGCGCTTGCCAGGGCGAGCGCGTGATCTCGCTGCTACGCGGCGAAGTCGCGGTGCGCCGTGGCGATCACGTCGTGGTCCTGTGCGAGGGCGTCGGCTATCGCGCGGCGGTCTCGGCCGAGACGCTCAGGCACGTGCCGCCGATCGGCGAGCAGGTCACGCTGCACGCGCATCTGATCGTGCGCGATGACGCGCTCGCGCTGTACGGCTTTCACGCAGAGCAGGAGCGCGACCTGTTCCTGATGCTGCTCTCAGTTCAGGCGGTCGGCCCGAAGGTGGCCCTCGCCGTGCTCTCGGGGGGCGCCCCACGGGAGCTGATCGCGGCGATCGCGGCCGGCGATGCAGCCCGCTTTCAGGCAGTGCCGGGGATCGGCAAGCGCACGGCCGAGCGGATCATCGTCGAGCTGCGCGAGAAGGTCGTCGTGCGCGGCGAGGAGGCGGCCGGCGAGACGATCCTCGCGGCACGCGGAGGCGACGGGTCCTCCGGCGAGAGCGCCAATGACGCCGACGGCGGTCGTGGCCTGGCTCGTGCAGGGCTGCTCGAGCTGGGCTACTCGCCGGTCGAAGTCGACGAGCCTGCTGCTCGACGCCGAGGGCGAGAGCGCCGAGCAGCTGATCGCGCACGCGCTGCGTCTGGCGAGGGCCGGGGCGTGAGCGGCGAGGGCATCGTCACGGCTGAGACGGCGCGGATCCAGACGCCCTACCTGGTCGCCGAGGATGAGCTCGATCGCTCACTGCGCCCACGGCGCCTGGAGGACTTCGTCGGGCAGGAGTCGCTACGCGAGCAGCTGGCCGTCGCGATCGAGGCGGCGGGGGCACGCGGAGATGCGCTCGACCATTTGCTGCTGGCGGGTCCGCCGGGACTCGGCAAGACCTCGCTCGCGCAGATCGTCGCGGCCGAGCTCGATGTGCCGTTCGTGCAGACGGCGGGGCCTGCGCTCGAGCGAAAGGGAGACATCGCCGCCTTCCTCACGGCGCTCGAGCCGCGCAGCGTGTTCTTCGTCGATGAGATCCATCGGCTGCCGCGGGCGCTGGAGGAGACGTTCTACCCGGCGATGGAGGACCGACGCCTGCCGATCACAGTTGGCCAGGGCGCCGGCGCGCGGGTGGTCACGCTCGACTTGCCGCCGTTCACGCTCGTGGGCGCGACGACGCGCTCGGGACTCTTGACGACGCCGCTGCGCGATCGCTTCGGCATCCAGGCGCGCCTGGAGCCATACTCGGCCGTTGAGCTGGCGAGCATCGTGCGTCGCTCGGCGAGCATCCTCGAGATCGAGCTCGACGAGCAAGGGGCGAGCACGATCGCTGAGCGCAGCCGCGGGACGCCGCGCGTCGCAAACCGTCTGCTCAAGCGCGTGCGCGACTTCGCGGAGGTGCGGATGGAGGGGGTCGTCACGGCGCACGCGGCGCACGCGGCGCTTGAGATGCTCGAGGTCGACGAGCTCGGGCTCGATCGCCTCGACCGCGAGATCCTGCACACGATCTGCGTCAAGTTCGAGGGTGGCCCGGTCGGGCTGTCCACGCTGGCGGTCGCGGTGGGGGAGGAGCAGGACACGATCGAGGACGTCTATGAGCCCTACCTGCTCAAGGAGGGCCTGATCAAGCGCACTCCACGCGGGCGGGCGGCGACGGCAGCGGCGTTCGTCGCACCTGGGCTTGGAAGCGCCGGCGCCGGCCGGCCCGGCGCTGTTCTGATCGCGTGCGCAGTGCGGCCATTCAGGCGCGCGCTTGCGTAGTCTGTAGCGGACCATGGCCCACCCGTTCATCTGCCCCAACTGCGGACACCGCACGACCGAGGTCGACCGCAACATCGGCTTCACGCGCCAGCCGAAGGGCTGCGCGAAGTGCGGCTTCGCGTTTCTCTTCGAATTGCTCGACGACTACTACCCGGCGCCGGATGCCGCGTTCTTCGTCTGCGACGGCGAGGGCCGCGTGATCGGCTGCGGCAAGAACTCCTTCGCCTTCACCGGATTAGAGGAGGAAGAGGTGATCGGCCAGCGCGTGGAGCAGGTTCTCGGGCTTCGCTTCTCAAACGGGGACGACCCAGTCGAGACGGTGCTCGAGTGGGGCGTGCGCGAACTCGAGGTGCCCGTGCAGGTCGCCGGAGAACGCGACGCACGCAGCGAGCGCCAAGGCTGACATGTTTCCTGCATACGACGATGACGGCGGGCTCTTGCTCGTGCTGACCCCCGACAAGTAGTCTCAACTCGATCCTACGATGACCGACCGCCGCCGAAACACACTGATCCTGCTGCTCGTCGCTGGGCTGATCGCCGGCTCGGCGGTCGTGATCGCGGCGAAAAAGACGCGGCTCGGGCTCGACCTGAAGGGCGGCGTCGAGCTCGTCTACCAGGCCAAGCCCACGGCGCAGTCGAAAGTCGACTCCGAATCGCTCGATCGCGCGATCGACATCATGCGCAGCCGCGTCGACAAGCTCGGCGTCGCCCAGCCCGAAATCCAGCGCTCGGGCGCGGACGAAATCGACGTGGCGCTACCGGAAGTCACCGACGCCAAGCGCGCCGAACAGGAGGTCGGCAAGACCGCTCAGCTGTTCTTCTACGACTGGGAGCCGAACGTGATCGGCGCGAGCGGTCAGCCGGCGCCGAACGAAGCGACCGCGACGGGCGGGCCTCGCGCGGGCGAAGCGCAGTTTGGGCTGCCCGAGTACCAGGCGCGTCCTGCGCGCCGAGAAACGCGCGCCGGAACTGCGCAAGACGGACACGACGTGGAGTAAGGGCTGCACCCCGCAGCAGATCGGGGAATGCATCTACGGCAGCTGGTACCTGCTCGACACCGAAGCACGAAAAGGTGCTGCTCGGACCCGAGGAAACCGAAAAGAACCTGTTCAGCGAAAAGTTCAAGAAGACCCCGAACGTCAAGGCGGTACGCGTCAATCCGGGCACGGTGCTCGTGCGCTCCCGCCCGATCGAAGGCGCCAACGGCAAGGTCACGAAGAAGGAACCGAACAGCTGGTTTGTGATCAAGGACAACCCGGTGCTGACGGGGGCCGACGTGAAGAACCCGCGCCAGGGCTTCGACGAAGGCGGCGGCGGCACGGGCGCGCCTAACGTCACGTTCGAATTCACCGGTCACGGCAAGAGCGTCTTCGAACCAGGTCACCAAGGAAATCGCCCACCGCGGCCAGGAAGCGCAGCTGCCGGGCGTCGGCAAGGAATCGGCCCAGCAGCACTTCGCGGTCGTGCTCGACGACCAGCTGATCACGACGCCGTCGATCGACTACACGAAGTACCCCGAAGGGATCGACGCCAACACCGGCTCGCAGATCTCCGGCGGCTTCACGATCAGCTCGGCGCAGGAACTCGCGCAGGAGCTGCAGTCGGGCGCGCTGCCGATCAAGCTCGAACTGATCTCGAACTCCCAGGTCTCGGCGACGCTCGGCAAAACGGCGCTCAACCAGGGCTTGATCGCGGGCCTCGTCGGCTTCGCGCATCGTCTGCCTGTTCCTGCTTGATCTTCTACCGCGTGCTCGGCGCGATCGCGGTCGGCGGGCTCGTGATCTACGGCATCTACTTCTTCGCCCTGATCAAGCTGATCCCGATCACGCTGACGCTGCCGGGGATCGCCGGCTGATCCTCACGATCGGCGTCGCGGCCGACGCGAACATCGTGATCTTCGAGCGCGTCAAGGAGGAGATACGCGGCGGCAGATCGGTGATCTCCGGCATCGCGACGGGATACAAACGCGGTTTTGCGGCGATCGTCGACGCCAACGTCGTCACGTTCATGACCGCCTTCATCCTGTTCGCGCTGGCGACGGCCGAAGTCAAGGGGTTCGCGTTCACGCTCGGCATCGGCACGCTCGTCTCGCTGTTCACGGCGGTGCTCGCCACGCAGGCGGCACTCGGCGCGATGAGCCGCTCGCAAGCTCGTGACCCATCCGGCGGCGCTCGGAACGGCGCGACGCGGCAAAGGCTGGACGTTCGACTTCATGGGCGCCTCGAAGTGGTTCTTCTCGCTGTCGGGCACGATCCTGCTTGATCGGCGCCCTGGCGATCGGCGGCAACGGGCTGAACTTCGGCATCGACTTCAAGTCGGGCACGCGCATCCAGACGGCCTTCTCCAAGCCCGTCAGCGAGAGCCAGATCGCAATCGGTGATGACGAGCGCCGGCTACGGCAACGCCGAGATCCAGAAATTCAACAACAAGAGCATCGGCGGCGCGGGCTATCAGATCTCGACGAAGACGCTCAAGCCGGACAAGGTCCAATCGATCAAGGCGGCGCTCGACGCGAAGTTCGGCAGCGCCAGCACGACGGGCACGAGGAACTTCTCCTCGACCTCGATCGGACCGACCTTCGGCAAAACGGTCGCCAACAGCGCGATCATCGCGATCATCGCCTCGCTGCTGGTGATCTCGGCCTACATCGCGCTGCGCTTCGAGTGGAAGTACGCGGTCCCGGTGCTGATCGCGCTGATGCACGACCTGCTGATCACGGCCGGCGTCTACTCGCTGACGGGGCGCGAAGTGACGACCGCGACGGTCGCCGCGCTGCTGACGATCCTCGGCTATTCGCTCTACGACACGATCATCGTGTTCGATCGTGTGCGCGAGAACGTGCCGCGAATGCCGCGCGCCGCGTTCTCGCAGATCGTCAACCGCTCGATGTCCGAGGTGCTGACGAGATCGCTGGCGACGAGCTTCTGCACGCTGCTGCCGGTGCTCGCGCTGCTGTTCTTCGGCGGCGAAACGCTGAAGGACTTCGCCTTCGCGCTGATGGTGGGGGTCGCCTCGGGCGCCTACTCCTCGATCTTCATCGCCTCGCCGGTGCTGACGCACTGGAAGGAGCGCGAGGGCAGCTACCGCAACCGCCGCGCGCGGATCGTGCGCGAACTCGGCGCCGTGCCGGCCTACGCGACGACCGTCGGCGGTGCGCCGGAGGACGTCGAGCCGGCCAAGCAGCGCAAGCGCAGCGTCTCGATCGTCGGCGCCGACGGTCCACCGGACGCGAGCGCCGGCGAGCAGCTCTCGCGCGATGAGTTCCAGGAGCTCGTGCGCGACCTCGACGTCGATCAGCCTGCGCGCCCGGCGCCGGGTGCGGGCGGCGCCGGCGTGGCGCAGAAGCCGCGCAAAGCTCGCCGCGCGGCGCCGCAGCCGCCCGCCGAGCCCGAGCAGGCGCCCGCGCCGGAGCGCGACCCGGCTGCCGACCTTACGCCCGAGGATCTCGTGCTGAAGGAAGAGCCAAACCGGCGCCGAAGCGCAAACGCCAACGCAACCGCAACGCCACGGGAGGTCGCGCTGATGGGGCTGCTCGCGTGGGTGATGATGGGGCTGGCGATCTGGCACTTCACGATCTTCCTGCCCGACCGCTTCTGGGGCGGCATCGTCGGCGCCTTCGTCGGCTCGCTCGTCGGCGCGATCGTCGTCGGGCTGATCATCTACTGCGTCAAGGTCTCCTCGCTGAAGATCCCCGGCGAAAAGGCGACCGACGTCGCGGTCGTGCTGTACGCGGTCCCGGGCGCGCTGATCGGGATGGGCGCTCGTGTACCTCGAGGGCATGCGCCGCGAACGCGAGCGCCGCAGCGCCGCGCCGAAGCAGTCTGAGCGCGCACCGCTGGCGTCGCGGTCCCGTCCGGCTGCGGCCGTAGCTGTGGCCGCGATGCCGGCGTACGCGCTTTCGAGATCGCCGAGTGCCCGACGCGAGCAGGTCGCGCGCCTGCGCGCGCGAGCTCGGCGTCAGCGGCGCGCTGGCGCAGGTGCTCGTGCGCCGCGGCCTCGGCGAGCCCGACCGCGCGCGCGCCTTCCTGGCGGCTGCCGAGGAGCACCCGCCGAGCGCCTTCGCCGGCATCGGCAGGCCGTCGAGGCGATCCTCGCGCACGTCTCGGCGGCGCGCAGGATCACGATCCACGGCGACTACGACGTCGACGGCATCTGCTCGACGGCGGTGCTCGTGCGCGCGCTGCGCGAGCTCGGCGCCGACGTCGACTCCTACCTGCCCGACCGCGCGGCGACGGCTACGGACTCGCGGCGGCGACGGTCAGGCGCCTGGCGGCAGCGGGGCACGCAGCTGCTCGTGACGGTCGACTGCGCGATCACGGCCGTCGAGGAGGTCGCGCTCGGCACGTGAGCTCGGCATGCGAGGTGGTCGTCACCGACCACCACGCCGCGCGCGCCGACGGGCAGCTGCCGGACGCGCCGATCGTGCACCCGGCGCTGTGCGGCTACCCGTGCCCTGAGCTGTGCGCGACGGCGGTCGCCTACAAGCTCGCCCAGGCGCTGTTCGCAGCCGCCGGGCGCGATCCGCGCGAGCTCGAGCAGGACCTCGACCTGGTGGCGCTGGCGACGGTCGCCGACGTCGTGCCGCTGCTCGGCGAGAACCGCACGCTCGTGCGCCGCGGCCTGCGCGCGCTGGCGGCGACGCGCCAAGCCGGGCCTGCGCGCGCTGATGGCGGTCGCACGGCGTCGACTCCGGGCGCGCGTGGACGAGCGCGCGGTCGGCTTCGCGCTGGCGCCGCGGCTGAACGCGGCCGGGCGCATGTACCGCGCCGACGCCGGCCTGGAGCTGCTCCTGACCGAGGACCCGCTGCGCGCGGCAGCAGGTCGCGCAGGAGCTCGACCGCGCCAACCACGAGCGCCGCGCAGGTCGAGCAGCGCATCCGCTTCGAGGCCGAAGCGCAGATCGCCGAGCTGGGCGAGCGCGCGGCCTACGTGCTGGCCGGCGAGCGGCTGGCACGCCGGGCGTGATCGGCATCGTCGCCTCGCGGCTGGCCGAGCGCCACCAGCCGCCCGGTCGTGCTGATCGCGCTCGACGGGGCGAGCGGGCAAGGGCTCGGGGCGCAGCATCGAGGGTTTCGACCTGCTCGCGGGGCTGACCGCGTGCGCGGAGCACCTGCTTCGCTACGGCGGCCACCGCGCCGCGGCCGGCCTCGAGATCGAGCGCGGGCGTGTGCCGGCGTTCGCTGCGGCGCTTGACGCGCACGCCGACGCGCGTGCTCGCGCCAGAGGACCTCGCGCCGGTCGAGCGCGTCGACGCGGTCGTCGGCGGCGAGGAGCTCGGCATGGACGCTGGCCGAGGAGCTGCAGGCGCTCGCGCCGTTCGGGCGCGGCAACCCGGGCGTCTCGCTGATGGTCGCCGAGGCGTGCTTCGCGCGACGGGCGGCCGATGGGCGAAGGCAAGCACGTGCGCTTCACCGTCGAATCGCGCGGCGCGCGCGCGCGCGGCGGTCGCCTTCGGAACGGGCGGGCGCCTGCCCGTCGAGGAGGGCGCGCCGGCGGAGGCGACGTTCACGCTCGAGGTCAACGAATGGAACGGCGTCTGCGAGCCGCGGCTGGTGCTGCGCCACGCAAGGGCGGCCGAGCCGCGCATCGAGGCGCGCTCGCTGCGCGAGGAGCGCGAGCAGCTCGAGGCCGAGCGCGAGCTACGGCTGCGGTCGACCCGCGCGCCGCGCCGCCGAGCGCCCGCGCGCACCCGTCGAGCAGCCGGTGGCGCTGCGCCGCGGCCGAGGGCGAGCACGGCCACTGGCGCTCTGCTGAGCGGCGCTGCAGGCGCTTCAATCCCGCGGGGGCGTCCCCTACCCTATGAACATGGCCGTAGCCAGAGGATCCCAACGCGCACAGCCCGACCGAGCCGGCCGAGCAGCCGCGCTCGGCGAGCGGCGCTGCGCCTGCCGCGACGACGGCGGCATCGCCGCCGAGTGCATCCGGCAGGCCCCGCCCGCCACCGCCGCCGCCGCGCCCGAGCCGCGCCGCGCCGCCGCGCCTGGACCTCAGCGAGCCCGAGCGGCGGCTGCTCAGCCGACCTGTTCGCGATCGTCTCCGAGCACGCCGCCGACTCGGCTGTCGAGATCGACCGCGGGCGCGTGCAGGACGCGTTCGTGTTCGCCTGCGAGCACCACGCCGCGCAGCGGCGCAAGTCGGGCGAGGACTTCATCGTGCACCCGGTCGGGCGTGGCGCGGATCTGCGCGGGCATGCGCCTGGACACCGAGACGCTGTGCGCGGCGCTGCTGCACGACACCGTCGAGGACACCTCGGCCTCGATCGAGGAGGTGCGCGAGCGCTTCGGCGAGGAGATCGCGGCGATCGTCGACGGCGTGACGAAGCTGACGGGGATCACCTTCCAGTCCCACGACGAGGCGCAGGCGGAGAACTACCGCAAGATGATGGTCGCGATGGCCACCGACGTGCGGGTCATCCTGATCAAGCTGGCCGATCGCCTGCACAACATGCGCACGATCGAGGCGATGCCCAAGCAGAAGCAGATGGAGAAGGCGCGCGAGACGCTCGAGATCTACGCGCCGCTGGCCCACCGCCTGGGTATCCACGCGATCAAGTGGGAGCTCGAGGATCTCGCGTTCGCGACGCTGCACCCGCGCAAGTACCAGGAGATCAAGGGCCTCGTCGCCCAGCAGCGCGACGACCGCGAGGGCTACGTCAGCCAGGCCGGCGAATACCTGTCGCGGCGAGCTCGCCGAGCTCGGCATCCAGGCGCAGATCGCCGGGCGCGCCAAGCACTTCTACTCGATCTACTCGAAGATGACCAAGAAGGGCCGCGAGTTCAACGAGATCTACGACCTCACAGCGATGCGCGTGATCGTCGACTCGGTGAAGGACTGCTACGGCACGGTCGGCGTGATCCACTCGCTGTGGAAGCCGCTGCCGGGGCGCTTCAAGGACTTCATCGCGATGCCCAAGTTCAACATGTACCAGTCGCTGCACACGACGGTGATCGGCCCCGAGGGCCGGCCGCTGGAGATCCAGATCCGCACGCAGGAGATGCACGAGATGGCCGAGTTCGGCGTCGCCGCGCACTGGGTCTACAAGCAGGGTCCAGGCGGAGGCGTCGAAGCGACCAGCGACGGCGCTGGCCGGGCCACGGCGAGGACGCCAAGCTCAAGTGGCTGCGCTCGATGCTCGACTGGCAGAAGGAGCTCTCCGACCCGCGCGAGTTCATGGAGACGCTGCGCACCGACCTGTTCGAGGAAGAGGTCTACGTGTTCACGCCGAAGGGCGAGGTCAAGTCGCTGGCGGCCGGCGCGACGCCGCTGGACTTCGCCTACGAGGTGCACACCGAGATCGGCCACCGCTGCGTCGGCGCGCGCGTGAACGGCAAGATCGTGCCGCTGCACTACGAGCTGCGCTCCGGCGACATCGTCGAGATCCTCACCGCCAAGCGCGAGCGCGGTCCCTCGCGCGACTGGCTGGCGATCGGTCAAGACGACGCGCGCGCGCAACAAGATCAAGGCCTGGTTCAAGGCCGAGTCGCGCCAGGACACCGAGCACACCGGGACGCGACCTGCTGCAGGAGCACCTGCGCAAAGCAGGGCCTGCCGGCGCAGAAGATCACCGGCTCGGCGCTGCTCGCCGACGTGATCCGCGAGGTCGGCTACCGCAAGGCCGACGACTTCTACATCGCGCTCGGCGCCGCCAAGGTCTCGCCGAAGCTCGTCGTCAGCAAGGTCATGCAGCGCCTGAAGCAGGGCGAGGCGGCCGACGGCGAGCGAGCGGCCGCCGCCGACCTGCTGCGCGTCGGACGCCAGCGCCGCCGCCCGACCAAGTCCTCGGGGCAGTACGGGATCAAGGTCGAGGGCGTCGAGGACGTGATGCTGCGCCTGGCCAAGTGCTGTCGCCCGGTGCCCGGCGATGAGATCGTCGGCTACATCTCGCTCGGCCGCGGGATCACGATCCACCGCGAAGACTGCCCCAACGCGGCGCTGCTGCGCAAGGACCCCGAGCGCTTCACGAGCGTCGCCTGGGAAGGCGATCAGTCGACGGCCTTCGTCGTCGAAATCCAGATCGACGCATGGGATCGCCACCGCCTGCTCGAGGATCTCTCGCGTGTCTTCTCGGAGTCGGGCGCCAACATCCTCGAAGCGCGCTGCCTGTCGACGCCGCCGATGGTCAAGAACCGCTTCGTCGTCGAGGTCGCCGACACGCACACGCTGAAGGGCGCGATCACGCGCATGCGCAACATCGACTCGGTGTTCGACGCCTACCGCGTGACGCCGGGCAGGCGCGCGGCTAGAGCGTCAGGCGACGACGTTCAGCGCGCGCGGTCATGATCGAGTAGCGCGCCTCGTCGACGTCGCCGAGGTAGTCGCCGTCGACCTGCAGCGGCAGCGGGCGCCCGTCGGCGCTGCGCACGGTCAGCTCGTCG
Source organism: uncultured Solirubrobacteraceae bacterium (assembly GCA_963704495.1). Classification (GTDB taxonomy): domain Bacteria; phylum Actinomycetota; class Thermoleophilia; order Solirubrobacterales; family Solirubrobacteraceae; genus Palsa-744. The sequence goes on from OY969911.1 coordinate 1,931,345, forward strand.
AGATGCTGAAGACCCGTGATCTGGCGGTGGCCGATCGACGCTGCGCGCGGGGCGAGAGCGCGCGCAGGGCGATCGAGGAGCATCGTCAGCGGCGTCGCGCGGTGCAGCACCGCGCCGGCGAGCGCGCCCGAGTCGAGCGCGGCGCCCTCGGCGATCTCGATCGGCTTGTTCTGGAAGTAGGTGAAGGGCGCGCCGTTCTGGATGATCGCGGTGACGCCTCGCAGCGTGTCCTCGCCGGCGTCGATCAGCATGCGCGGCGGGCGCACGAGGTAGCGCGCGCCGAACGTGCGAGCGCCTTCCAGGTGAAGAAGTACGGGCCGAAGCGGGCCTTCAGCTTGGGTCGCGCGTCGACTCGCTCGACGACGCTCGCGTCCAGGCCGACGCCCGAGGTGAACGTGAAGCAGCGGCCGTTGACGACGCCGAGGTCGACCTTGCGCACGCGCCAGTCGTCGGCCATCGCGAGCAGGTGCTCGGTGGCGTCGACGAGCTCGCCCGGGATGCCGAGCATCTTGGCGAACACGTTGGCCGAGCCGCCCGGCAGCGCAGCACAGCGGCGTGGCTGAGCCGAGCAGCCCGTTGGCGGCTTCGTTGACCGTGCCGTCGCCGCCGAAGGCGACGACCACGTCATAGCCCTCGTGCGCCGCCTCGCGGCACAGCTCGGTGGCGTGCCCGCGCGCCTCGGTGTCGACGGCGTCGACCTCGAAGCGCCCCTTCAGGGCGTAGACGACGAGGTGGCGCAGCCGGTCAGAGACAGTCGCCGCGTACGGGTTGACGATGATCAGCATGCGCCGCTTGGTCGCGGCGGCATAGGGCTCGAGGGAGGCGGCGCTTTCGCTCAGGCGCTGCTCCTGCCCGCGCGTGGGGGTGCCCGTGGAAGGGGTGCTCATCCACAAGCGCCTACACCGCAGCGGCAAATGCGTTACCGCCTGCCCGCACGGGGGTACATGGCTTTACGGAAGCCGCTTGCGATCGTTTCCGTCGAGAGGATTGCTAGACTTTCGCGCACATAGCTGGACACATCCAGAGGGGTGAAGGGACTGGCCCGATGAAACCCCGGCAACCACCGTCAACGTCACGGACGGGAAGGTGCCAATTCCAGAGAGATGTGTGGCGGGCCTTCGTGCTCTTCGCCACACCGTGACAAGGCGAAGAACACATCTGAAAGGGGCCCCCAATGGCTGTCAGTCATCTTCAATGCAAGGAGTGCAAGGCCGAGTACCCGCTCGAGGCGCTGTTCGTCTGCGAGTCCTGCTTCGGTCCACTCGAGGTCGCCTACGACCACAGTCGCCTCGGCGACGACGTCGGCGAGCTGCGTCGGCGCATTCAGGGCGGACCGCAGAACATCTGGCGCTACGCCGACTTCCTGCCGACGACCGCCTACGGTCGCGGCGCTCCGGGCGGACCGCTGGGTCCCTCGGCCGGTGGCGGCTCCACGCGCATCGGCATCCCGGCCGGCTGCACGCCGCTGATCCGTGCAGACCGCCTCGCCGAGCGTCTCGGCCTGGGGGAGGTGTGGGTCAAGAACGACGCCGCCAACCCGACGCACTCCTTCAAGGACCGCGTCGTCTCGGTCGCCGTAACGCGAGCTCGCGAGCTCGGCTTCGAGACGATCGCGTGCGCCTCGACCGGAAACCTGGCCAACTCGGTCGCCGCCCACGGCGCCGCGCTTGGGCTCGACTCCTACGTCTTCATCCCATCCGACCTCGAGGAGCAGAAGGTGCTCGCGACGGGCATCTACGGCACCAAGCTCGTCGGCGTGGAAGGCAACTACGACGACGTCAACCGCCTCTGCACCGAGCTTTGCGCCGAGCGCGACTGGGCGTTCGTCAACATCAACCTGCGTCCCTACTACGCCGAGGGCTCCAAGACGCTCGCCTTCGAGATCGCCGAGCAGCTCGGCTGGGAGCTGCCCGACCGCTGCGTCGTGCCGATCGCTTCGGGCTCGCTGTTCACGAAAATCGCACGCGGCTTTGAGGAATTCACCGAGCTCGGGCTCGTCGAGGGCGAGCTGCCGAGCATGAACGGCGCCCAGGCCGAGGGCTGCTCGCCGGTCGCGAGCGCCTACGCCGAAGGCCACGACGTGTGCCGCCCGGTCAAGCCGAAGACGATTGCCAAGTCGCTGGCAATCGGCAACCCCGCCGACGGCCCCTACGCGCTTGACCTCGCTCGGCGCACGGGCGGCGGCGTTGACTCGGTCACCGACGATGAGATCCGCGAGGGCATCAAGCTGCTGGCCGAGACGACGGGCATCTTCACCGAGACGGCCGGCGGTGTCACGACGGCCACGCTGGCCAAGCTCGCCGCGCGCGGCGAGATCGACGCCGGCGAGCGCGTCGTGCTCGTGATCACCGGCGAGGGCCTGAAGACGCTCGACGCGGTGCGCGGGACGTTTGAGACGCACACGATTGCCCCGACCGTCGACGCCTTTGAGGCCGGCGTTCCCCAGACCGTCTCAGTCTGATGTCGGTGCTCGTGAAGATCCCCACGCAGCTGCGCGCTGCGGCGGGCGGCGAGGCCGAGACGGAGGTCGACGGCAAGACCGTGCAGGAGGTGCTCGATGGTCTGTTCGAGCGCCACGACGAGCTGCGCACGAGGCTGTATGACGAGCAGGGTGGCCTGCGCCGCTTCGTCAATGTCTACGTCGCCGGCGAAGACATCCGCTTCCTCGACGGGCTGGCGACGCCGGTCAGCGATGGCGCGGAGTTGACGATCCTGCCAGCGGTCGCAGGCGGCTAGCGCGAGGCTTGATGCCCGGCCGCGGCGTGGTGGGCTGCGGCGTGGGCGGCGGGCGCGCTCGATCCGGAGATGCCGACGGTCGAGACGAGCCCGGCGGCGCACATTGCGGCGATCGTCAGCGCACGCATGCGCTTGGGCGTGAGCCAACCGAAGTGATGGGTCTGAAGCCAAGTCCGAAAGCCGGTCGCGGCCGAAGCGGCAGCCATCGCGCACCCTGCACACATGCCATGCAGACTAGCGCTGCCGCGCGGGCAACTCGTCGGTAGCGCGGCGGCACGCCGGGCGCTTGCGGGTCAGGCGTGCTCGGCGGGCTCGACCGCCTCGACGCGGCCCTCGAGGCGGCGCCTCAGCTCGGCGCCGCGTCCGGCGGCGACGGCGCGCGCGGCGCGCTCATCGCTCAGCTCGAGGCCGTGCAACTGGGCGTAGTCGAGCAGGTTCTGGCGCTCCTCGCCCTCGCGCGCGGCGCGCAGGAACAGCCAGCAGAAGAGCCCGAGCGTGAGAAAGGACTCCTCGACCATCATGATCGCGCCGGCGATGTTCTGATCAGCCAGCGGCGAGATGTGATGCACGGCGTCGCCGTGGCTGTAGAAGGGGTAGAAGACGGTTCCCGACCAGAGGAAGATGTTGCCGAGCACGGTGCCCGCGAGGCGCACGGCGACGATGTAGAAGAGACGTCCGAGGTTGCCGAACCAGCCGGGTGTCGGCAGCGGGCCGACGAGGCACATCCACATGTTCACGCCGAACGCGAGGAACATCGCGTGCTCCAGTGCATGCACGCCGTTGTGGCGCAGCGCGGCCTGGTAAAGCACCGGGATGTGCCAGATGTACAGGTCGACAGCCCATAGAGGGAAGGCGATCGCCGGGTGGGAGAGCACGCGCAGACGATCGAACAGCTTTATTTTCAGGATCGGCGCAATCAGCGGGCCGGTCAGGCCGAGCACGATCAACAGCGCCGCGATGTCGCCCACCAGCAGGTGCTCGACCATGTGCATGTACAGCAGGTCCTGGCTGGCTCCGCCGAGTGAGGTCAGCGAGGCGGCGATCGTCACGAGCCCTCCGTAGAAGCAGCCCTGACGCCAGCCGGAGACGGGGTGCCCGGTCCTCGCCAGCGTGCGCACACGGCGCGCGTAGAGCAGCGCGAAGAGCAACAGGGGGCCGACCTGCACGACGTCCTCGAGGTCGGTTGAGACGGCGAGCGGGAGCACGTGCATCCCGCCTCAGACTACCGGCGAGCGCGCGGCGATATGGTGGCTGGTTCGATGGCTCAGTTGCTGCCGGTCCTCGCGTACCTCGCTCCCGCGCTCGCGATTCTTGCGCTGTTGCTATCCCGCCGCTATCCCGGCGAGCGCACCCTCCTCGCCGTGCTCGAGCGCCGTCGCGATCGACCGCGCCGCACCCGATCATCTCGGCCCGTGGCCCACGGGCGCTCCCAGCGCGCCCTCCTACCCCGCGGGGGTCGCCTGATCGCATGGGCGCTTGCGGTGCGACCGCCCCCGCAGCTCCGCCTGGCTCCGAACTAGTAGGCGGGTGGCCCAACCGGTCGCGCGCCGGTCAACGCCATCTCGACCAATGAGGGACCTCTATGCCTTCCAATCTCACGCTGGGGCGCGCTCGAGTCTGTCTGATGACCACGCGCCGAGCAATGCCGCTGACCATCGGGCTGCTGGTCTCGTCGGCCGCCTGGCCCGTCGTCGCCGATGCTCACGGCGTATCGGGACGCGCGAGCCTGCCGGTGCCGGCGTGGCTGTTCGCCTGGGCTGCAGCGATCGTGCTCGTCGTCTCCTTCGTGCTGCTCTCGGCGATGTGGTCGCGTCCGCGCCTTCAGCAGGTGCACGAGCGCCGCGTCAGCGCGTGGCCTGAGTCGATCGCCGCGTTGGCGGGCCTGATCGGCCTTGCGCTGTTCGCGCTGGTCATCTACGCGGGCTATGAGGGCTCCGCGGTCACCAACGCCAACTTCGACCCGACCTTCATCTTCGTGATCTTCTGGGTGGCGGTGCCGCTGTCGAGCGGGTTGCTCGGCAACTGGTTCAGCGCATTCAGCCCGTGGCGGGCATTCGCGCGCGCCGTGCGCTGGGCCGGAGCGCGCGTCGGTCTGCGCCGGCGAGCACCGCTGTCATACCCGGCCTGGCTCGGTCGCTGGCCGGTCGTGGCGGGCTTGATCGGCTTCGCCTGGCTCGAGCTGATCTACCACGACCACGATGACCCGACGATCCTCGCGTCGCTGTCGCTCGCCTACTTCACGCTGATGTTGGTCGGCATGGCGCTGTTCGGGATCGAGCAGTGGAGCGAGCGCGGCGATGCTTTCGGCGGCTACTTCGCGCTGCTCGCGCGGCTCTCGGGACTGGACGTGCACGACCGTGCGCTTTGGCGGCGACGGCCGCTCTCGGCGCTGAGCTCGTTCGGCAGCGAGTCGGGCGCCGTGGCGCTCGTGCTCGTGATCATCGGGATCACCACGTTCGACGGCGCTTCCAACGGCGTGGTGTGGAACACGCTGCAGCCGCACGTGCAGAGCTTCTTCACGGGCCTCGGACTCGGCGACACACCCTCCGACGAGCTCGCCGACTCGCTCGGCATGCTGCTCGCAATCGCAATCGTCGTCGGCTTCTACCGGCTCGGCGTGCTCGGCATGCGATCGGTCTCCCGCCGCTACGATGCCCGGGCGCTTGCGCGCTCCTACGCGCACACGCTGGTGCCGATCGGCTTCGCCTACGTACTCGCGCATTACTTCTCGCTGCTGGTCTGGCAAGGCCAGGCGATCGGCTACCTCGCCTCAAACCCGCTCGGTCACGGCAGCGACTACTTCGGCACGGCGCACTGGCACGTCCACTACGACTTCATCGGCTCGACCGGCATCTGGTACGTGCAGGTGGTCGCTCTCGTGGCCGGGCACGTGTGCGGACTCGCGCTCGCGCACGACCGCGCGCTGGCGACATGTCGCTCGAGCGAAGAGGCCGTGCGCTCGCAGTATTGGATGCTCGTTGTGATGGTCGGCTTCACGAGCCTGGGGCTGTGGCTGCTCTCCTCCGTGAATACTTGAGCAGACCGCAATGCTCGTGATCGCGCACATCGGAAAGATCCCGGTCGAGGAGTACGCCGGATTCGTGGTCCCTGTGATCGCGCTCTACGCCTATGGGCGCTCGTGGAGCCGGCGTCACCGCAGGAAGCTCGCGAGCCTGCCTCCGCCGTCGCAGGCGCTGGACGAGCAGACCGTCCAGCTCGTGCTCGCGCGCTGGGCCGAGGACAAGCATGGCGAGCTCGGGCGCGAGCTGGTGGCGCTGATGTATCCGCCCGGGCCCGACGACACGACGGCTGCGGAGCTGGCGCAGCGGATCGGCGCCGACCAGGCAAGCGTGGCCAGAGGGCTCGCCGAGCTCGCCGAGCTCGGCTACGTTGAGTCAGACCCCGGCGAGGGTGAGCAGCGCGTGTCGCTGACTGCTGAAGGCATCCACCTGCTGAACATCACCGAGGATGCCTTGCTGGCCGCCTTGGCAGACGCCGCTACGTCACAGCACACCGGGACGAGCTAGCAGCCGGCCGAAGTCCGGGTATTCTTGCGGCTTAGCGGTTTTCTTAGCTGGCCTTGAGGAGCACCTGGGTAGCATTGGGTTCACTGACTCGTATGACTGCGCAAACTCCCATCCGTTCAGCAACTGCCGAAGGGCACACAGAGCGGGTCGACGCAATCGCGTGCCTCGACGAGAGCACGCGTCGCAAGGCGATCTCCGAGCGCCCGACTGGCCCGGGTCACTACCTGGAGATCCAAAGCTCGGGCGAGACGCTGTTGATCCCGATCGACGAGGGTGTGATGCACGTCGGGCGCGGCCTTTCGGCCGACCTGCACCTCGACGAGAAGTCGGTCTCCCGACGTCACGCGATGCTCGTGCACGGCCCGTCGGGCTCCCGCTTGCTCGATGACCGCAGCTCCAACGGCACGTTCGTCAACGGCCAGCGAATCGTGCAGGCTGATCTGAACAACGGCGACGTGATCCTGCTCGGGCGCGTCGTGCTCCGCTACCTCGAGATCTGAGCGCCGGCCACACAGTGCCCGGCGACGGGGCGACGCGCACCGCGCCGCTGCCGAGGCGCAGCCGGCCAACGCCGGACAGGCCTGGACTTCCTCAGAGCCGCGTACGCATCAGCGCGACCGCCTTCGCCCGGCGTGGTTCAGACGCGCGACCTCCTCGCAGCCGCGCGCGGCGTGGAATCGCGCTGTATTTCGCTCTGATCGGCAGCAGCGGACTGTCGCTTGTCCGTGATAGCATACGACCGTATGAAGCTTGCCGCTGTCACGCCCGGGCTCGAGCCGCCCGAACTACCAAGCAGGCTCTCGCCGGCGGTTATTGGAGCACGCGTGAAGGCCTTGCGCGAGGCCTCCGATCTGTCCCTACGCGACCTGGCTGCTCGTAGCGGCGTCAGCGCACCGATGCTCTCGCAGGTAGAGCGTGGCGAGACGAGCCCAACGCTGACGGTCGCGACACGGATCGCCGCGGGTCTCGATCTACGTTTGTCGCAGCTGCTGCGCTTGGATGAGCAGGGTTCCGTCACCGTCGTGCACCCCGGGCAGCGCCAGCGCGGCGGAAACGCGCGCCGTGGCCACCGCTATGAGGTGCTGACTACTGGCCAGCCGGGCCAGCGCGCCGAGCTCTCACGCCACTCGCTCGCCGCGGGCGGCGCCACCGGCGCACCCGACGACCCGCCGATGCACGAGCCCGGCAGCCGCGAGACAGCGTTGATCGAGCAGGGCTCGGTCACGCTCCTGTGCGACGGCCAGCGCTATGAGCTGAGCGAGGGTGACTGCGTGACGTTCGACGCCGACTTGCCACACCACTTCGAGAACCACACCGACGACGGAGCCGCGTTCCTGGCCGTCGTCTCCGCCGGATTGAGGAGAAGCTAGATGCCACAGACGCTGTTCGAGAAGATCTGGGAGACGCACGAGCCGGCCCACGGCCTGCTCTACATCGACCTGCACCTCGTGCACGAGGTGACGAGCCCGCAGGCGTTTGACAGCCTGCGCATGGCTGGACGTCCGGTGCGACGTCCCGACCGCACGCTGGCGACCGCCGATCACAACACGCCGACGGACGGCACGCCCGTGGCCGCGCGGATCAAGGACGCACTCTCGCGCGTGCAGGTCGAAACGCTCGAGCGCAACTGCGCCGAGTTCGGCGTGCCCGTCTACTCACTCGGCTCCGATCGTCAAGGGATTGTCCACGTGATCGGCCCCGAGCTGGGCGTCACGCAGCCGGGCATGACGATCGTCTGCGGCGATTCGCACACCTCCACGCACGGAGCGTTTGGCTCGCTCGCCTTCGGCATCGGCACGAGCGAGGTCGAGCACGTGCTCGCCACGCAGTGCATGGTCCAGCACAAGCCGCGCTCGATGCGAATCCTCTACGAGGGCGAGCTTGCCTTCGGGGTGACTGCCAAGGACCTGATCCTCGGCACGCTCGGCCGGCTCGGCGTTGGCGGCATGACCGGCCACGTCGTCGAGTACGCGGGACCTGCGATCGAGGCGCTCTCGATGGAAGGGCGCATGACCGTCTGCAACATGACGATCGAGGGCGGCGGGCGAGCGGGGATGATCGCGCCCGACGACACCACCTTCGCCTGGTTCAGCGAGATCGACCGGCCGGGCGCACCACGCGGCGAGGAGCTGCAGAAGGCGATCGCCCACTGGCAGACGCTGCGCACGGATGAGGATGCCTCCTTCGACAAGGAGGTCGTGATCGACGCCGGCGCGGTCTCGCCGCAGGTCACGTGGGGCACGAACCCGGGCATGGTGCGGGCGGTGACCGAGGCCGTGCCGGCGCCGGAGGAGTTCGACAGCCCAGCGGACCGCGAGGCGACCGAACGCGCACTCACCTACATGGACCTGAAGCCGGGCACCCCGATCGAGCAGATCTCACTCGACCGCGTGTTCATCGGCTCATGCACGAACTCGCGGATCGGCGACCTGCGCGCGGCGGCGCAGGTGGTCGAGGGTCGCAAGGTCGCGCCGAGCGTCAGCGCGATGGTGGTCCCGGGCTCCCAGCAGGTCAAGGCGCAGGCGGAGGCCGAGGGCCTTGATGAGGTCTTCCGCGCGGCGGGCTTTGACTGGCGCGTGGCGGGTTGCTCGATGTGTCTGGGCATGAACCCGGACACGCTGGCCCCGGGCGAGCGCTGTGCTTCGACGTCGAACCGCAACTTCGAGGGCCGCCAGGGCCGGGGAGGGCGCACGCATCTGGTCTCGCCGCAGATGGCGGCAGCGGCGGCGATCGAGGGTCACTTCGTCGACATTCGCGAGTGGCGATGAGCGCGCCACAGCGGGCACCGGCGTGGCAGCAGGAGCATGTGGCCGCGACGTTCCTGCACGACCGCAACGTCCTGCTCCCGTTGCTCGAGGTGCAAGAGGACGTCCTCCTGCGAGTGCTGCGCGCGCAGCAGAGGCCGATCGCGCGCTTCCTCGACGTAGGCGCAGGCGACGGCGCGACGAGCGAGCTGATCTTGGGCGAGCTGCCGGCGGCGCAGGCGGTCTTGCTGGACTTCTCCGAGCCGATGCTCACCCGCGCGGAGCAGCGACTCGCCCGCTTCGCCGGACGCTGGGAGCCGGCACGCGGTGACTTGCTGGACGCCGGCTGGGCGCGCGCAGCCCCGCAGGGCCCGTACGACGCGGCGGTCTCCTCATTTGCAATCCACCACCTCCCGGCGGCACGCAAGCGGGAGCTGTTCGTCGAGCTCTACGAACTGCTGGGGCCGGGGGCGACGTTCCTGAACATGGACTGCGTGACGGTAGAAGGCCCGCTGCGCGGGAGCTTCGATGCGCAGATGGCGGCGAACCTGGTCGCGGCCGAACGCGAGCGCGGCAGCGAGCGCTCGCCGCGGGAGATCGAACGCGACTTGTTGGCGAACCTCGACGGCGACGAGGACCAGCCCGACACGGCCGAGGACCAGGTCCGCTGGCTCGCAGAGGCTGGCTTCCACAAGGCAGAAGTGCATTTCAAATGGGGCGAGGCCGCGATCTACGGCGGCGTGAAGCCCGGGAAAGGAAACGACTAGATGGACCCGATCAGCGTCATCTCAGGCCCGGTCAGCCACCTCGACCGTGCGGACGTCGACACCGACCAGATCATGCCGAAGCAGTTTCTGAAGCGCGTCGAGCGCACGGGCTTCGGCGAGTTCCTGTTCTACGACTGGGCCAAGGAGCCGGGCTGGAACCTGCCGGCGAACCCGATCCTCGTGGCGGGCGAGAACTTCGGCTGCGGCTCCTCGCGCGAGCACGCCCCCTGGGGCCTTCAGGACTACGGCTTTCAGGCGATCGTCGCCCCGAGCTTCGCCGACATCTTCTACTCGAACTGCACGAAGATCGGTCTGCTGCCGGTGGTCCTAAATGATGAGGATTGCCGCGCGCTGGCGCGCGCGGGTAGCGGAGATGTCGATCTGCTCGAGCAGCAGGTTTGCTTCGAGGGACGCGAGGTCGCCTTCGAGATCGACCACGAGATCCGCCACCGCCTCCTGAACGGCCTCGACGACATCGCGCTGACGCTCGAGCAGTGCGCGGAGGTCGACGCATACGAGTCAGAGCACGAGGGCGTGGGCTTTCAGCGCGTCGCTACAACCGGGTTGTAGTTGGATCGTCAGTCCGTACCGTTCCGTCTACTCGGTTGGAGACATTCGTGCCCGTTCGCTTGACGGGGCGCCGGCGCGCAGGCGATAGTACTTGCCATGAGGCTGTCGGCAAAAAGGACGGTCCGCTCAGCGAGCATGGCCGCGCTGATCATCGGCTCGGCCGTGCTGGTGGGGTGTGGCGGACACTCATCGACCGCCCGCTCCCAGAGCACGGCCCACGCAAGCGAGCGCACTACTCAGCAGCCGCAAGGCAAGACAGAAGGCGCAAAATCCACCAAAGCGCCGTCGGAGAGCCCTCGCTCTCCGCACGCCAAGGAGAGCCATGCACTGGCCAGGGCCGAAACCATCTGTTTGAAGCTAAACGCGGAAATCGCGATCGAGCCGATCAAGAGCAGCAGTAATCGGGAAGTCGCGATTTTCGCGCCGAAAAACGAGAAGCTGGAGGAGCAGGTATTGCGGGAGCTGAAGTCGCTGCGTACGCCGACCAAATCGCCTCGCGCTTGGCAGCAGGTGCTGGAGCTCAGAGGGAAGCTGGCACGCGAGTTGGGCGAACTGGGCGAGGCCGCGAAAAGCAATGACTCGCGTGCCGTGCGGGAGCTGGTGGCGCTGAAAAGCTCGACGCACGCAAAGCTCAGACATGCCGGCGCGCAGGCTGGGATTAAGCAATGCGCCGACGTGGGCTGACCGCCTAGACCCGTCGCGACGTAGCCGCCCCCCAAGGGGACGAAATCGAACGCGGGCCGCGCGGGCTTGCGGCCCACGCGGCTCGCCGCGTGGTCTGCCATTTGCGCGAATCATTCGTCAATCAGAAACAGAGCTTGCAACCCTAATCGAGATGACAATAGTTTGCGACCGTGTCCACTTACGAGACACGTGGCTAACACACTCGACAAGAAATGGGGGTTAGTGGGATGAACCGACGCGCACGAACGCGCCTTCTCACGATCATCATGGCAGTAGCAGCACCGGTCGCGCTTCTCGCGACCGCGTCATCGGCCTTTGCGGTGGAACATCACCCGAAAGGCGAATTCGCGGAATTCGCGGACTGTCCGCTGAGCAATCCGGGGACACTCGCTTGCATCTTGGCCAAGACGGAAGGCGGTGAATTCAAGGTCGGCAATGAAACGGTGCCGATCGCAAAAACAATCACGCTGCAGGGAGCCATCGGTGTCGTGGGAGGTAAAGAAGGGTTTATCGGGGCCGAAGACGGCAACACGCTCTCGAAAACCCCTCAGAAAGTTCCCGGCGGTCTCGCAGGATTGGTCAAGTGTAATGAAATCTCGAACTTCCTCGAGCGGATCGCCTGTGAAGTGACGTTTGAAAACGGCCTCACCGGAGTCAACGCAACGACCGAACTAGCAGCTCCGGCGAGCTCGATTGGGATCAACCAGAACAACCTCATCGAAGAAACAGGTACCGCGCTCTCACTGCCTGTGAAGGTGCACCTGGAAAACCCGTTCCTCGGGAGCTCGTGCTACATCGGGTCCAACGCGCACCCGGTAGTGATCGAATTGACGACCGGCAAAACCTCACCGCCGCCGCCAAACAAATCGATCTCCGGCACCGTCGGCGAACCGTCGCTGAACCCGGGAGGTTCGATCATCACCCTGAAAAACAACAAGCTCGTGAACAACTCGTTCGCAGCTCCGGGCGTCACCGGTTGTGGCGGGATCTTCGAACTGCTCGTCGACCCGATCGTCAATCTGAAGCTGGGCGTCCCAGCGGCCGCCGGTCGCAACACAGCGATCCTTAAAGGCACGCTCAAGCTAGCGAACGCGGAAGCGGTGACATCAAGCGAATAACATACAGACCTTGAGTCTGTATCTGTAGAGCACCTGGCCTGGGCATGGATCGACATGCCCGGGCCGAGGTTCTGCAGTCTGGCGACGTAAGACGCACCGGGACCGGCTGTCGCCGCGTGTGCGAGCGACCTAAGCGTCAAGCACTGTCTCTCATTGGCACACCTAGAAAACAGCGGCAATTCGGGGATGTGGAGCGGAGCAAGCGGCGCCCACATCATGGAGACGATGTATCTTTCTGAATGTCGAATATCGGGCGGTTGCAGCCTTCTGGTACGGAAACGTGCCTGGGGCGAGTCTAAGAGGGCCGCAAGGCAGAGAGGGGAGTCAGGTGAGGTCGAGAGAGGGTGCGGTAGCTCTGGTGCGGGTCTTTCCCGGGACGAGGTTGCGCGCGCCGGCGGTGCGCACGTGGCTTGCCGGTGTCGTCGCGTTGCTCGCGACGGGCAGCGTCTATGTCGGAACCGCGGGAACCGCGAGGGCTAACGATATCTGCCCGAATACGGATGTACGCGTTGGCTTCTCGGCGACGCTCCCCGGCTGCAGGGCCTATGAGCAGGTGTCTGGCGAAGGCGTGGAGCCCTATTTCACTACTTCGGCACAGGAAGGGAACGTAGGCCTGGGAAGTAGGGTCGTCGGTGAATCGTTCGCCGTTGAAGCAGCCGTGAGCGGGGATCGCCTCGGCTTCTTTTCGATCTACACTCCCCCGCCCGGATCGCCAAGCGACGGGCCTTACTTCCTGGCGACCAGAGGAACCGCCGGGTGGAGCACCGAGAACATCGTTCCGCCTCAATCGACAACGAACACCGGGCGGACATGTTTCAACGCCTTCGTCGAGCGCTACTCACCCGACCTCTCTACCGCAGTGTTCGCCGACGGATGGGGCCAGGAAGGGCACCCGTTTGGAACGTCCGAAAACAACTGCGGAACGGATGAACCGACCTTGGTCCCGGGCGAGCCGGAAGGGTTCCAGAATCTGTTTGTGCGCGACACGGCGGCCTCGACTTACCGCCTCGTAAACCAGACCCCGACCGGCGTAGTCCCGGACCATGCCTTCTACCAAGCTACGTCTGACGACATTTCGCACGTGGTCTTCGACGAGCGGGCGGCGCTGACGCCGGAAGCGCCGGCGGGCGACAACCTGTATGAGTGGGTCGGAGCACCCGGCGCCACCGGGACGGTCCGTCTCGTGACCTGGCTGCCTGACGGCACGCCGGTGCAGGGAACGCTCGCAAACGCCGATGAACCCGAACTGCTGCACAGCAAGGGGCTGGGCGCCGAGCAGTTCACGCGCGCTGTCTCCTCCGACGGCAGACGACTCGTCTTCGTCACGGGGGGAAACCTGTACGAGCGAGTGAACGCGGATCGTCCGCAGAGCACCATCCAGTCCGGAGCATGCACGGAATCCACGATGGCGTGCACGTATCAGGTCGATGCTGTGCAGGGCGGTAGCTCCGGCGGCGAAGGCCAGTTCCAGTGGGCGAGTGCGGACGGTACACACGTTTTCTTCACCGACGTCAACGAACTCGCCCCCGGTGCATCGTCGGCCCCGGGTGAACCGGACCTTTACGAATACGACTCGACGAAGCCGCCGGGAAGCCGACTGGAGGACATAACCGAGCTGAGCGGCGAACACGCGGATGTCCTCGGTGTGGCCGGCATGAACGAAACCGGAGAACCGGCCTCCTACGTGTACTTCGTCGCAGATGGCGTCTTGAGCAACGCACCGAACTCCCACGGGAACTCGGCGGCCCCGGGTCAACCGAACCTGTACGCGCGCCATGCGGGCACCACTCGATTCGTCGCGACGCTGGATGCGAGCGGGGACTCCCTGGACTGGAACCAAAACGCGCTCACCACGCGCGTGTCTCGGGGCGGGGAATACGTGGCGTTCAATTCGATCCGAAGCCTGACCGGCTTCGACAACACGGATGTCCCGACAGGCGAACCGGACCAGGAGATCTATCTGTACGATGCGCCGCACGAAAAGCTCAACTGCGTCTCATGTAAGCCGAGCGGCGAGCGCCCGACCGCTCCGGCGCGTATCTATCAACCGGTCTCTGCGGAACTCTTCTATTTCACGCCCGGAAGTCTGCAGCGCTTCGTCTCCGACGACGGACGGGTCTTCTTCGACACGCGGGACGAGCTTCTTTCCGCGGCGACGAATGGACTCTCCAACGTGTACGAGTATCACGAAGGCTCGCTCTCGCTCATATCCAGCGGAGCGCTGAATGCACCGTCCTACTTCTATGAAGCAAGCCCCAGCGGTCACGACGTGTTCTTCTTCACGAGCGGGAAGTTGTTGCCCTCCGTGACGGATCAGGCAATCCACGTCTACGACGCTCGTGTCGATGGCGGCTTCAAGGAAACGCCGCCTTCCGAACCGTGTCGAGAAGAAGCTTGCCGCGGGCCGGGCAGCGTAGCTCCGCCTGCGCTCATCCCAGGCAGCACCATTTTCCCTCCGCTGACCCCTCCGGGCGGCCCACCTGCGGCGAAGCACGGCAAGATCGTCAAGCTCAAGCTCTCGAAGCACCGCGCCTCGGTTTCGGTGGCGCTCACCGTGAGCGGGCCAGGGCGGATTGGGGTATCCGGGAGTGGGCTGCGAGCCGCGCGAAAGAGCGCCGTGCGCGCCGGAACCTATGCGCTGACGTTGCGTCTGAGTGCGGCAGCGAAGGGAAACCTCAAGAGGAAGGGGCAGTTGCACTTGCGCATCGCGGTTACTTTCACACCCAACGGGGCTGGTCTCGAACGGGACCATGCCATCACGACCCTGAGGAGGCGATAGATCATGTGGGAGAGGGGATCGATCCTCATTCGTGCGGGTGTGGAGCCCGAAGATCGCCCTAGGCGTGCGGGCGTTGGCCGCGGATCACGCTTTCGCGTCGGCCGAGCCTTTGTGGCGCTCGCCGTCTGCGCTCTAGCGCTTTCATGTGCCGTTGCCCCGGCGTCGGCAAAAGTCGTGCACCCGCTCGTCAGCACCTTCACGGGCAGTGATGCCCCGGGTGGGCCACTTGGCGGACTGGTGGTAGGCGCAGCCGTCGACCAATCCAACGGCGACGTCTACGCCTTGGAATCGAACTTCGCCGGGCTGGGCACAGGCGTGGTCGACAAGTTCGATGAAAACGGCGTATACGCCGGCGTCCAGATCACGGGAGCTGAGACGCCGGGCGGAGAACCGTTCGCGTTTGGGTTGGTGGCGGGAGTCGCGGTCGACAACTCGCTCGGCCTCACTGCCGGCGATGTATATGTTGCAGACACGGAACACCACGTCGTAGATCGCTTCAGTCCAAGCGGCGTCTACGAATGCCAGATCGTCGGTGCTGAAACGGTTTCACCAAGCGAGTGCCATTCTCGGAGGTAGTGGGCTGGAAGGCACCGTCGCTCCGGCCGGCGCTGCGGTCGACGCCAGCGGTGATCTGTACGTGGCCGATAATGCGCATTCCGTCATCGACAAGTTTGGGCCCGGGGGAAACCTGCTCAGCCAGATCGAAGATTCAGAACACCTGACGAGCGAAATGGGCACGATTGCGCTTGACTCCAATGGAAACCTGTACGTGGACAATCTCGCGAGCAACGTGATCAAGTTCGATGCCGCAGGCACGTTCGTCTCAGTGTTTGCCAGCGAAGTTAGCACGGGCGTAGCCGTCGATCCCACTACGAATGATGTTTATGTCGGCGAAGGAAGCCAGACTGCGATCACTGAGTACGAATCTACGGGTACACTGCGCGATGCCTTCGCGTCAAACAGCCCTTCAGGCCTTGCCGTAAACGGTGCGACAGGAGCGATTTACGCAGGCTCACTCTCGTTCGGAGGTCCAGGTGCGGGAAACGTTACGATCTTCGGTCCAGCCTTGGTGGTGCCGGATGTGGGCATCGAGCCAGCAACCGAAGTCACCGAAACTACTGCCGTGCTCCACGGTGAAGTCGACCCGGATGCGGCGCACGGTGGGGGAGAAGTGACCGGATGCGAATTTGAAGTCGTAACCCAGAGGTCTTTCGATGAACACCCTGAAAACCCGTTCGAAGGGGCAGTCGCCGTACCGTGCGTGCCGGCTACCACGACTGTACCGACCGAAGTCTCGGCGAGTTTTTCGCCGGCATCAGGCACCGCCTACCGCTATCGGCTGACGGCTCGTAACGCGGTTGGTGCCAGCCAGAGCGCCGATGCTGCCTTCACCACCTCTGGTGCGCCGGCGATAGCCGAAGAGCTGGCGACGGCCCGGGCGCGCAATGCGATCGTGCACGCGAAAATCAATCCGTTCGGGTTCGCAACGACGTGCGAAGTTCAGTACGTATCCGCAAGTGGCTTTGCCGCGGCGGGATACAACGGCGCCAAAACGGCGCCGTGCCAGCCTGCTAACGTAGGGCAGGACTTCAGCCCGCACGAGGCGACGGCCCAACTGACTGGACTCTCGGTCGCAACCACGTATCACTACCGCTTCCTAGCGAGAAATCAGTTCGGTCCCGTTGTGGGAGAAGATGCGACGTTCGAGACGTTTGGCATCACCAACTTCAGCTTCGCGTCGCTCGACAGCCACGGCGAACCGTATACGCAAGCCGGCGGGCATCCGTATCGGTGGGTCACAAATTTCGACCTTGCGACTTCGCACACGGTTTCTGGCGAACTGGCAACAAACGCGAACCTACGGGACGTGCATTCTCGAGCTCCCACCAGGCCTTATCGGCAACCCAAGCGCGACCGCAAAGTGCACGCGCGAGGCGCTCACGAACTACGAATGTGGCGGCTCGACGCAGGTTGGTGTTCTGCACATACGGGAAACACGAATACAGTTCGAGGTCGCTATCTACAACCTCGTTCCGCCCGCCGGTGTGCCGGCCGAGTTCGGCGCGAAGATCAACTCTGCCGTCAATGCCTACATCGACGCAAGCGTACGCACGGGTGGTGATTATGGCGTGAACGCAGATGTGCATGGGATTTCGACGGGCGTCGGAGTCATCGGCACGACGGCGGAATTCTGGGGAGTGCCAGCAGATCCAAGCCATAACGAAGACCGGTTCTGCCCTGTTGCGGGGCAGAAGACCGAGAGCACTCCGTGCACTTCGGTCGGCGAGCCGATTCCATTCCTGACGAATCCGACGAAATGCTCAGGGCCGCAGGAAGTCACGATGAGTGCCGACTCGTGGCAGGCCATTGGTGGATTCGACACCGCCGCGGCGACACTTCCTGCGATGACCGGATGCGACCGGCTCCACTTCACGCCCTCGGTGACGGTGCAGCCGGATTCGACGGTGGCCGACTCTCCGTCAGGCCTGAACTTTGACCTTCGCTTTCCTCAAAATGAAAATCCGACGGGGCTGGCGGAATCGACGCTGGCAGGAACGGTGGTGAAGCTTCCGGGTGGCTTCAGCGTCTCGCCGTCGGCGGCGAATGGGTTGCAGGCGTGCAGTACTGCCCAGATCTCGCTCAACACCAACGCCACTCCAACTTGCCCGGATGCGTCGCGGATCGGCTCGGTTGAAATCTCGACGCCCCTGCTCGCGGACCCGCTTCGAGGAGGCGTGTTCGTCGCCGCCCAGGGTGACAATCCGTTCGGCTCGCTGCTCGCGATCTACATCACAGCGGAAGCAGACGGCGTCCTGGTCAAGCTGGCGGGGCACGTGGAAGCTGACAGCGAATCCGGGCAGCTCACCACGACGGTCGAGTCGAGCCCACCGCTGCCGTTCAGCGAGCTGCGGCTCCACCTGTTCGACGGACCGCGGGCGGCGCTGGCTACGCCCGAGGGGTGTGGCGCATACACGGCAGCCACGACGCTCAGCCCGTGGAGCGGGCTGGCCCCGGTCCTCTTCAGCGAACAGGTCCAGATCGGCACGGCCTGCGTCTCCGGCTTCAGTCCGACTGCGAGCGCCGGGACGATGGTGCCGAGAGCCGGCCGCTACTCGCCGGTCGCGGTTTCGTTTGCCCGAGCGGACAACGAACAAGAGCTTCGCGGCCTCTCGGTCAGCATGCCGGCGGGGATCTCGGCCAAGCTCGCCGGAGTGCCGCTCTGCGGGGATGCGGATGCAACCGCAGGCATGTGTCCGGATGCGTCTCAAGTCGGGGCTGTGCAGACGGGCGCGGGACCAGGCTCAACACCGTTCTTCCTCCCGGGGAAGGTATATCTGACAGGGCCGTATCGCGGTGCCCCCTACGGCCTGTCTGTCGTCGTGCCGGCCGTCGCCGGGCCCTTCAATCTGGGCATGGTCGTCGTCCGCCAGGCGCTGCAGATCGATCCCAACGATACCCATGTGACCGTGGTCTCTGACCCTTTCCCGACGATTCTGCAGGGTATCCCCATTCGCCTGAGAAGCGTTGCCGTATCGATCGATCGGCCCAACTTCACGTTCAACCCCACTAGCTGCACGCCGAGCACTCTGGCACTGGGCTTCCTATCGACGTCAGGCGCAAGCTCGACGGCGATGTCGCCGTTCCAGACTGCGGAATGCAGCACGCTTCCTTTCAGGCCTAGCTTCGCAGCTTCCACGGCGGGCCCCGGCACGAAAGCCGCTGGGGTGGCCTTCGAGGTCAAGGTGCAGCCACCGGGACAAGGTCCACGAGCGGCGAGCGATGCGCCCCCCGAAGCGAACATCAAGCGAGTCGACGTGCAGTTGCCCAAGCAGCTGCCGTCTCGGCTCACGACCCTGCAGAAGGCTTGCACCGCACCGCAGTTTGCGAAGGATCCTGCAGGCTGCCCGTCGGAATCACGTGTGGGAAGCGCCGTCGCTCGTACCCCGATCCTGGCCGACCCGCTGACTGGACCGGCGTATCTCGTGAGCCACGGCAACGAGGCATTCCCCGATCTCGTGATCATTCTGCAGGCGGATGGAATCAGGGTCGACCTCACTGGACACACCCAGATCAAGAACGGGGTCACCTTCTCGCACTTTGAAACCGTTCCCGATCAGCCGGTCTCGAGCTTCGACCTGAAGCTTCCGGCTGGAAAGTTCTCGGTTCTCACAGCTAACGCCAATATTTGTCCCCGGGCAACGACGGTTCGGGTGCGGCGAACCGTGAAGATTCACGGGCACAAGAGGGTGGTGACCCGGCGAGTTAGTCGGCGAGTCACGCCGCAGCTTCTGATGCCTACGACGATCACGGGCCAGAACGGCGCTGTGATCAAACAGTCGACGAAAGTCAGCGTCTCTGGTTGTTCCGTGGCACCTCGTGCAAAGACGAAACGCGCAAGGCGCGTGTCGAAGTCGCACCCCCCAAGGCCTAGACACAAATAAGTCGAGAGCCTACTGACGCCGATGTGCGCCGCGCGTTGATTGCGTTTGGCGCATATCGGCGTTTTCTGTTTGTTAGAGACACTAAGAGGTGTAATTGCCTCTGAGGACATCAGAGACAATTGTGTCGATCTTCTGCAAAAGGATTGACATCACGGGCACCGACGTGAGACGGTGTGCGTCACCTGGTTGATGTGCCGCAGACGAGCTTGGCCCAGTGGCATTGAGTTGCCACGTGGCCAGGTGGACGCCCAACACTGCAGCCATCGCTAGGTGGGTAAGCAAACAACAAACAGGGAGCAAGCATGAGGCAAATCAAGGTACTGGCACTCGCGCTGTTCGCGTGCCTCGCGGTCAGCGCGGTGGCGACGGCAGTCGCGTCAGCGGAAAAACCCGAATTCAAACCTGCGGAAAAAAACGCGTTCACAGCCGCCGGTGGAGAAGCACTGTTTGAACAAAAAGAAGGCCTCGCTGGGGTCAAAGCGGCCAGCAGCGAGGGCAGCGGCGAAGTCATCAACGCCAAAGAAGGTAGCTGGGACGAATTATTCTTAAAATCGACCGCGCCGCTGTCGGGTAACTGCACCGGATTAAACGACACCGTCGTGGGCTCGATCTTAGCCAAAGGGAAATTCAAAATCGGCTACGACTTAACCAAAACAATAGTTCTCGTTGCGCTAAAACTAGAACCCGAAGTCCACTTCGAGTGTGAATCACTCATCAAATTAGTCACCGTGCGCGGCGCAGTGGTTTGCGAACTCACGCCGAAAAACACGGACACCAAAGAATTCTTAGTGTTATGTAAACAGACAAAAGGCGTTCAGCAGTTCACTGACATCTTAAACGCAACCAACACGGCAGACGAAACATACAAACTCGAATCCGAGATCAACGGCGGCGTATTCACGCAGAGCGGGCAGAATGCTCACGTGAAACTCACCGTGACTAAATTAGCCGAAATCGTCGCATAGGAAAAGCAGCTAGCAAATCAGGATGATGTAGGTATGCGCGGAGGCGAGCACCGCCTCCGCGCATACCATGAGGATTGATATAGACATGCCCGCAGATAACAAAACGACCCGAGGCGGAGCGGACAGCGCCCCTAGGAGGCCTCTTGCGCGTCTCGCATGCTTCGCGCTCGCCGTCCTCTTCGCGCTCGCCCTTGCGAGCTGCAGCGGCCAGAGCGATGATCGGCCGATTCCCAGCGGGTCTGTGGCGATCGTGGGCCGCACCCCGATAAGCAAGGCGGCCCTCGATCACTGGACAGAAGTCGAGTTCGTAACCGACAATGACCAGAACGCCCAGGAACCCGTTCCGAGCGGAGTCGTGATCAGGCCGGAGGACTATGGGCCGTGCATCGCGCGCCTGCGCGCAGTCCACAGCGGCGAAGTGCCGATCGACCAGGTCAAGCGTCCTCAGTCAGCGGGCGCGCTAAAGCAGGAATGCGAAGCGCGCTACCGTGCCGTGCGCGAACACGTGCTGAACATCTTGATCGTCTTCGGCTGGTACATCGAAGAAGGCCGTCGACAGGGCGTCGGCCCCTCCGACAAGGAGGTGCGCAAGCAGTACGCGCGCTTCAGCCGCGAACGCTTCCCAAAGCCCGGGGAACTGCAGCGCTACCTCAAACACACGGGCGAGAGCTACAACGACGAGTTGCTGCGCATGAAGATTGACCTGGTGGGGACGAACTTGATCAACCGGGAGCTCAAGCGCATCGGTGGCATCTCAAATCCGAAGGCTGAGCAGGACCTCGACCGTTCAGGCAAAGGCTTCTACAAGCGCTGGAAGGCACATACGCACTGCCTCCCTGCAGACCTGGTGCCGAACTGCGGCAACTACACGGGCCCGAAGCCGATTGACCCGCGGATTTGAAAGCGAGGGCCTTGCGTGCCGCGGGCGCGGAGGGCACCTGCGGGCCAAGCACGGTTCCGAAGCAGTCTGTGCTGCGGGGTCGAACGACCTGAGCACGTCCTCGGCGTGGCTTTGACCGCTCGGGCATGAACAGGCAGAGACTCCATCGCCGAAACGCGGTTGCCCCCGATGAGCTGTCGGCGTGTAGGCGAGCGGGACGTCGGTATGCGGAGGGGCGACGACTCGGCTTGTCGGCTGTGTCAGTTCGCCGCCAGAAACGTTCTGCTTCGGCTTGAGCTCCATCCTGGGGAGGCAGCGGATCACATCGTGTATGCGCGCGGTGGGGAGCTGCCTGCTACTTCCGCGCAAAGACGATTCGACCCTGACCGACGCACAGGCCGCCACCGCGCGGAGTGCTCTTCGGGCTGGGAATGACGCCAGCGATCGTGAGACGCAGGAAGCTGGTGCAAGCAGCAGAGGGCGCATAAGAGACGGACGACTGTATACGGAAACACGAGAGTCGAAAGTCTGGAATCGATTTGACAGTCGCACTCTAGCTGTGCGAGGGTATGCGAGGCGCTGGGCGGCATGGGGCGAACAAAGAATCGTCGCGATGCGAGGCTAGTCGGCAGGGGCCGTCGATCCCAACCAGTGCAACCCGAATACGAGATCAAAGGAGCAAAATATGAGGCAACTTAAGGTGTTGGCACTCGCGCTGTTTGCGTGCCTCGCGGTCAGCGCAGTTGCGACGGCAGTCGCGTCTGCGGAAAAACCCGAATTCACCCCTGCGGAAAAAAACGCGTTCACGGTGTCCGGTGGAGCTGCATCGTTCGAACAGAAAGAAGGCCTCGCCCCCGTCACCGCGACGAGCAGCGAGGGCGCAGGCGAAATCATAAATGCGAAAGAAGGCACCTGGGATGAATTATTCTTAGGCTGGTCTGCGCCGCTGTCGGGCAAATGCACGGGCTTAATTGACACGGTCATGGGCTCCGTCTTAGCCAAAGGAAAATTCAAAATGGGCTACGACTTATCTAAAACAAAAGTCCTGATAGCGCTGAAAATCGAACCCGAAGTGCACTTCGAGTGTGAAAAAACTCTTAACTTAGTCACGCTCCGCGGTGCAATCATCTGCGAATTCACACCGGTCAACACAGACACCAAAGTATTCGAAATATTATGCAAACAAGAAAAAGGCGTCCAGCAGTTCACGGACATCTTAAACGCAACCAACACGGCCAGCGAAACATACAAACTGGAATCCGAGATCAACGGCGGCGCATTCAAGCAGAGCGGGTGGTCGTTTCATCTTAAAGTGACATGGACCAAATTAGCGTCGGTTATTGCGTAACAAATCATTCCGGCCTGCGCGGGGCAAGTTTGACTCCCGCGTAGGTCGGGCCAAGGAGCCATCGAATAGGAGCCGCGGACGCCACGAGTTATTCTTACGCGGCAGCAACACTGCACGAGAATGTGCGCCCAGGACCCCGGCCGCGAGCGGAATGGACCAAGCCGCACGCTGCGCCGCCGGGGTAAGACTTCATGAAAGAACGGAAGGTGCGCGCTGCTGAGTGGGTGACGGTGAGTGCACGGGGCGGCGCGGTCGCTCAGCGGTCTGAGCCGAAGACATGCCGAGGATGGGCCCACGGGCGGATGCTGCGGTCGCGTCGCGCCACGGCGCCGTAGCGATCGTTAGGGTTCTGCAATGGCGTTTCGTCTAGTCGTGCTGCCTGGCGACGGCATCGGGCCCGAGATCATGGTTCCGACACTGCAGTTGCTTCAGCGTCTCGGGGATTTCGAGTTCGAAGAGCACATCTTCGGCGGCGCTTCGATCAATGCGCATGGGGTTGCGCTGACCGATGAGGTGCTCGCCGCTTGCGGGAAGGCGGACGCGGTACTGCTCGCCGCCGTGGGCGGGCCGAGGTGGGACACGACCGACCCGGCAAAGCCCCGTCCCGAGCAGGGGCTGCTCGGTCTGCGCAAGGGCCTCGGTCTCTTCGCGAACCTGCGCCCCGTCAAGCCGCTCTCGGCGCTGTATGAGTCCTCCCCGCTTCGGCGTGAGCGGATCGAGGGCACAGATCTCCTCGTAGTGCGCGAGCTCACTGGGGGGATCTACTTCGGAGAGAAGACTCGAACCGAGCTGACCGCCTCTGATACATGCGTATATTCGACCGAGGAGATCGAACGAATTGCCCGGGTCGCATTCGGTTCTGCACGCAGCAAGGTCTCGAGTGTCGACAAGGCCAATGTCCTCGAGACCTCGCGGCTATGGCGCCAGACGGTATCGGAAGTGCACTCACGCGAGTTCCCGCACATCCAACTCGAGCACGTGCTCGTCGACAATGCTGCGATGCAGCTCGTCTCCTCGCCGCGCGACTTCGACACGATTCTCACGGAGAACATGTTCGGGGACATCCTCTCCGACGAGGCCGCGATGCTCACGGGCTCGATCGGCATGTTGCCGAGCGCTTCGCTTGGCGGTGAGGGCGGTACGGGCCCGGGGCTGTTCGAGCCCGTGCATGGCTCCGCCCCCGACATCGTGGGCCAGGGGACCGCGAATCCGCTTGCGATGTTCCTCTCCGCGGCGATGATGCTGCGCCACGGCTTGGGTTTGGGAAGTGAGGCGGCGGCTGTTGAGTCGGCGGTTGAAGGGGCGCTGGATGCGGGTCTGCGCACCCCCGACCTCGGCGGCCCGGCAGGTACGGCAGAGGCCACTGCAGCGGTGCTCTCGCTCCTCGACTAGCGTCGGTCGCCAGTAGCCTGTGATGTGTTGGGGCATGTGTGTGACAGTGAGCCGTCGCACTCATGGCCCCTTCGCTATGGCACGTTAATCCGCTATGCGGTAGGCCGCCGGCGATGCCCGCGAGAGTCGGAGACAGTGGCCGCGAAGTTCGGCCAATCGCTTGACAACAGGAGGCGCTAATGCGAGGTTGCCGCCAATCATGGGAGCCAGGAATCCGCACACGCATCCGGTAGGGGTGCCAGTAATTTGCACGACACCTGGGCACGTGTGAGGGATGCACGTGAGCTCTCCGGTGCAGAGGAGGATCGTGTTGGCTGGGCTGGCGGCCACAGCCCTTCTCTGGAGCGGGTGCGGCGGTAGCAAGCACGACGGTGACGCCAAGGTTCGCGCGTTGGCCGACGCGATGGCGCAGGAAGAGATGACCTTCCTCTACCACCACAACATTCAAAACTACGTCAAATCTCAGAGTCGTGACGTGGAAGTGATTCGTACTCACACCTCGCGGGCTGGCAAGCAAGCGAGGGCACAGATCGAAATGGGCGTGCCGTTTGCGCAGGTCGCCGCACGCTTTAGCAGCGATGCCCGGGGCAAAACAAACGGCGGCTCAGTGACGGGAGTGGTGCGCAGTCAAGAGGATAGGCCTCTCGGTACGGCCGTGTTCTCTGCCAAGCTCCACGTGCTTACCGGGCCGGTCCGCTTAGAACCTGGCAACTACTACGTGTTCAGGATCAGAGCCATCAGGCCGCCCGTGCATATTTCCCTCGCTGATTATGAGAAATCCCATTTCAACCACGTGGAATCACGGTTAGAGCACTACCGGCGGCAGTACTACGCGCAGTTGAAGTCGCAAGGATGACAAGGAGCGAACGATGCCGGTGCCGCAGCGGCAACAGCGAGCTTCCCGCCGGGCCGCCGATGCCCACGACCCTGCGGGTCGCGATCTGGGCGCCGCGCCCGCTTGAGCTCATGCCCGAGCAGAGGCCGAGGTCGAGCGCCTGTACCTCGATTCCCTTCGCCGCCGGCTTCGCCCAGCTCGAGATCAAGCGCGTGATCGAGGTCGGCCCTGCAGGGCCCGAGCCGGGGCTCGCGGGCGAGGGGAGCGAGGCCGCCGCGCGCAGCTTGGTTTCCTTTGCTTCCGGGGTGGGGCAAGCGCTGTCGCATCGCCCAGGGCCCCCGGAACGCCGGCCGATAGGCAGCCGGCCGCCGCCTGAACCGGTGCAGGGTCAGGCAGCGAAGCTGCGTGCTCGGGCCTGCCGGGAGTGGTGGGCTCGGGTTCGCGTTCGGACCGGGTGGGCGCCCCGGCTGCTCGCCGGCGTCCTACTGTTCGTCGCCATGAGCTCGAACGCCTGCGGGGGCGGGGACGCAAGCGGGGGCTCGAGCGGGCGCACGCGCGAGGCCGATCGCGCGATCGTCCTTCACGTCGGGCAGCGGGCCTTCAGCAAGGGTGAGGTTGATCACTGGGTTCGGGTGGTCAAGCGCGGCGGGGCCTTCGACGGTTCTCGCGGCGAGCCGCTCGGGGGCGCGAAGCAGCGGGCGCTTGCCCTGCTGATCTCCTGCAGCTGGCTGATCGGCGAGGCGGCGGAGCAGGGCTTACCCATCTCACGGGCCGCCGTCAACCAGGCTTTCGCCGAACGAGCGCGCGAAGCAGATGTGCGGGAAGGCCCGCGCGAGGTGAGGGAGACGATCGGCGACGCCAAGTTCGAGCTCCGCGCCGAACTCGCCGAGGAAGAGATCAGCAAGGCGCTCGCCAAACGCGCGGATCGGATCACCCCGGGGGCGCTCTCGGACTTCTACCGCGCCCACCGTTCACTGTTCTCAACGCCCGAGGTGCGCGTGATCGATCTGCTTGAGAACAAGCCGACCCGATCAGCCGCGGTGGCGATCGTCCGCCGCTTCGGTAGTGGGCGGCGCTTCGCCAAGGTCGCCAACCACGAGTTCGTCACGCACACCCCAGCCTTCATGGACAACGCCAGTAAAGCCCGTCTCGTCGATCGGATCTTCGCGTCGCGCCCCGGCACCCTCAGCGCCCCGCTCGTGGTCAACGGTGGGTGGGCGATCTTCGTCGTGAGGAGGATCATCACCCCGCATCCGCAGCCGTTCGCGAAGGTTCGTCGTGAGGTCGCCAGACGCCTGCGCATCTCCCGCCAGCGCCGGCTCAATGCAGGCTTCGACCGGACCTACACGGCTCGGTGGCGCTCGCGCACCAGATGTGAGCCCGCCTACATAGGTCCCGGGTGTCCCCAGGATCGCGGTGTCCTCGGGCACTATGAAGACCCCTTCTCCGCGCGTGCTCACCTCCTGCTCTCCGAGGCGAGCGTAGAACCTTAGTGGGCATGACGTGGAATCCGCCGGCCTTGCACTCACGAGGGCCTGGTCGTGGCCTCGCCGGCGATCCCAGATGGCCAGGCTGCTGCGCCGTCTCGTGCTGCGCCGCTTCTGCGCAGAGGCCCCCAACCGCTTATGGATGGCGGACATAACCGAGCAACCCGCCAACGACAAGCTCTACTTCGTCCCCGAGAGATCATCCGCTGCCTAAGCGCTACCTCGAACGCGAGATCTACCACCACATCTCGCAATCGGTGCTCGTGATTACACCTGCGCCTGTGCATGGGCGCAAGACGCCGAACGCGGCTCTTGACAATCATATGAGCGTCGACGCGATGATGGAGTCGTTCTGGGCTCGGACGTAGACCGAGTTGCTCAACCACGGCACCGGCACGCGCCTTGAACTCGCCTTAAGTACCAGGGGATCTTCAATAACAGAAGGTGCCCTACTCATCGCCGGGTGAGTGCTCGCGCCGCCGAATATGACAGCCGCTACGTCAACGCCCTCGCCGTCTGACGCTCTCACAAGGGCAGCCCATTGTTCGGGTGCAGGCCAGCCCTGTAACGGAGGGTCGGGTCCCTAGCAGGCGGCGTGGTCTTTCTAAGAGAAACACGAAATACGAAACTCTGAAATCCAGTTGACATTCGGGCACCGTTCGTGGGACTCTAAAGGGAGCACTGGGCAGCGCGTGCGATGAAGGACGTCGTCGCAAACATAGGTGCCGGTTGAAGTCTTTAGGCACCCAGGCCAGTGTTATACGAATACGAGACTAAAGGAGTGAAAATGAGACAAATCAAGGGTCTGGCACTCGCGCTGTTCGCGTGCCTGGCAGTTGGCGCAGTTGCGACCGCAGTCGCGTCCGCGGAAAAACCCGAATTGTCGCCGCTGGAAAAAAACGCGTTCACGAGCTCCGGCGGAACTGCGACATTCGAACAGAAAGAAGGCCTCGCCCCGGTCACTGCGACGAGCAGTGAGGGCTCGGGCGAATTCACAAATGCGAAAGAAGGCAGTTTCGACGAATTATTCTTAGGATCGACGGCCCCCCTGTCTGGGAAATGCACTGGTTTAACTGATACCACTAAAGGCTCTGTTTTAGTAAAAGGCAAATGGAAAATCGGCTACCTGGACAAAGCAAAGACCAAAGTCGGCATCGCGCTGAAACCGGAACCTGAAGTGCACTTCGAGTGCGAAAAAACTATTGCGTTAGTCACTGTCCGCGGCACGCTGATCGGCGAATTCATCCCCATAAATGTCGATACGGTGGTATTCGAACTGTTATTTAAACAAGAAAAAGGGGTCAATCAGTTTACGGAAATCTTAAACGCAACCAACACCGCTTTTGAAAAAGGCATCCTCGAATCCGAGATCAACGGTGGAGCTTTCAAACAGAGCGGCTGGGCATTTCACCTGAAACTCTCGCTAGGGAAATTAGCGTCGGTGATCGCATAGTAAGCCCAAGCTTGCTGTCGTCTGACTGCCTGCGCGGGGTCGCCAGATGCGCCCCGCGCGGTAGCGGCAGCGTGCTTGCGATATCTGTAGTAGCCGTCATGGTTCAGTGTGGACCTTGAGGTCAGCACACAGACTGGCGGACAGTGCACGGACAGTGCATGTGTGATTGGTTTCAAAGGAGTTAGCCACGATATTCGCGTAGCAAATGTGAGCTAACCAATGAATTAGCAACGACGATCGCGTGGGGCGGACTCAATCAAAGGTAGCGGCGGGCGGGGCCTCGTGCCCCCGTCTGCGAATGAGGCGACCTCGGCATCTGGGTGCGCGCGGATCGCCCGGATCGTAGATCGGCGGCGACGTCGGGCGCCGGACCGATCGCTAGCGCGCTCGTGAGGACATTCGAACCGGCTTCCTGCTCGGCGATGGCATCGGACCCGAGATCACCACTTCGTCAAACCGACGAGCCGCGATGTGGAAATGATTCGTACTCATACCTTGCAGGCCGGAGAGCAGTCGAGGGCTCAGATCGAAGCGGGCGTCACGTTCGCGACGGGTTGCGGCCCGTGTCGGCTGTGATGGTTGCGGTCAGTCAAGCGGTGAGGTACGCGAGCTGATGTTGTGCCGTGGCTGCACTTGGAAAGCGAGGCCGCGGCTGTAGAATCTGCGTTCGAAGAAGGAGCGCTGGATTCGGGCCTGCGCACCCCCGATCCGAGAGGCTCGGCGGGTACGGCGCAGGCCACCGAGGCAGTGCTCGCGAACCTCGAATAGGAGCCGACCGATCGTGGACCCCACCGACCTCATCTGGATGAATGGAGAGTTCGTCGCATGGGAGGACGCCAAGGTCCACGTCCTGACCCACGGTCTGCACTACGGCACGGGCGTGTTCGAGGGCGTGCGCTGCTACGACACCGAGCTCGGCCCCGCCGTCTTCCGCAACGCCGAGCACGTCGATCGCCTGTTCCGCTCGGCGGGCCTCTACTACATGGACATTCCCTTCAGCGCCGAGCAGTTGCGCGCCGCCACGCGCGAGCTCGTCGCCCGCAACGGCTTGCGCTCCTGCTACATCCGCCCGATCGTCTACCGCGGCTACGGCTCGATGGGCCTGAACCCGCTCGACTCCTGCGTCGATGTGACGATCGCCTGCTGGGAGTGGGGCGTCTACCTCGGCGAGGAGGGCGCTCAGAAGGGCGTGCGCGCGAAGGTCTCCTCGTGGCGGCGGATCGGCCCCGACTCGCTGATCCCACACGCGAAGGCCTCGGGGCAGTACCTGAACAGCGTGCTCGCGAAGGTCGAGGTCGTGAAGTCCGGCTATGACGAGGCGATCCTGCTCGATGACCATGGCTACGTCTGCGAGGGCACCGGCGAGAACATCTACGTCATCCGCGACGGCGTGATTGCCACGCCCGGGCAGAGCAACTCGATCCTCGATGGGATCACGCGCCGCTCGGTGATCCAGATCGCCCGCGACCTCGGCTATGAGGTCGTCGAGCGCGACATTGCCCGCGCCGAGCTGACGCTCGCCGACGAGGTCTTCCTGTCCGGTACCGCCGCTGAGCTCGTGCCCGTGCGCGAGGTCGACGACCGCCCGGTCGGCACCGGTCGGCCCGGGGAGATCACGCGCGTACTGCAGGCCGGCTTCGACGACGCGATCCACGGACGCTCAGAGCGCTATCGCGAGTGGCTCGACGTCGTGGCGCCCCGCGACCTGGAGACCCCCGCCGGCGAGGCGCCCGCTCCCAGCACTGCGGCGGGCTAGCGATGGCCGACATACAGCTATACGACGCCACCTTGCGCGACGGGATGGGCGGCGGTGGGTTGACGCTCACCGCCGAGGAGAAGCTGCGCGTAGTGCGGGCGCTTGACGCGCTCGGCGTGGGAATGATCGAGTCGGGGTTTCCGGCGTCTAATCCGAAGGAGCGCGAACTGTTCGAGCTGCTCGCCCGCGAGTCCCTGAGTACGGCTGAGATTGTTGCGTT
Organism: uncultured Solirubrobacteraceae bacterium; assembly: GCA_963704495.1. Taxonomy (GTDB): domain Bacteria; phylum Actinomycetota; class Thermoleophilia; order Solirubrobacterales; family Solirubrobacteraceae; genus Palsa-744. The sequence continues at coordinate 1,961,048 of OY969911.1, forward strand.
TGGCATGACTCGCCGGCGGGAGCGGACGGCGGACCACGATGAGGGGCTACGTGTCCTCGCGGACTGCTTTGCGCCCGTGTGCACGCTTGTCGGTAAGGCGTCCATCCTCCACGTCGAGAAGGTCGTCCGGGTCTCGCGCGAGGAGAACCTCGCGATGATCGGCGAGTCCGTCGCATTCCTGCTCGCGCAGGGAAAGCGCGTGCTGCTCGACGCCGAGCATTTCTTCGACGGCTTCCAGCTCGACCCCGGTTACGCCCTGGATTGCCTGCGCGCCGCCGCCGAGGCCGGCGCCGAGCGCCTCGTCCTGTGTGACACCAACGGCGGCTCGCTGCCGCCGCAGATCCGCACCGCGCTCGCCGTCGTACGCGAAGCGCTGCCCGCAGCGGCGCTCGGGATCCACTGCCACGACGACTCCGGCTGCGCCGTCGCCAACACGCTCACCGCCGTCGAAGCCGGGGCTACACAGGTGCAGGGGACCGTGAATGGGATCGGCGAGCGCACCGGCAACGCCAACCTGATCACGATCGTCGCCGACCTGCAGCTGAAGATGGGCGTGCGCGTGCTCGAGCCAGAGCAGCTTCAGAAGCTCACCGAGACCGCACACTTCATCGACGAGCTCTTGAACCGCGCACCCGATCCCGCGCAGCCCTACGTCGGCAAGCACGCCTTCGCGCATAAGGCCGGGTTGCACGCCGCCGGCGTGCGCGCCGCCTCGGAGACCTTCGAGCACGTCGAGCCCGACCTCGTCGGCAACAGCCGCGATGTGTTGATCTCAGAGCTCTCCGGCAAGGGCGCCGTCGCCGAGAAGGCCGCCGAGGCCGGCCTCGAGCTGCCGATCGGCAAGGACGGCGAGGACTTCGCCCAGCGCGTCGTCGAGCGCGTCAAGGAACTCGAGCACGAGGGCTTTCAGTTCGAGGCCGCCGACGGCTCCTTCGAGCTCTTGATGCGCAAGGAAGCCGGCTCCTATGAGCCATTGTTTCGCCTCGAGTCATGGCGCGTGCTCGTGGAGAAGCGCGCCGACGGCAAGGTCATCACCGAGGCCACGATCAAGGGCTGGGTGGGGGGCGAGCGCTTCGTGCGCACCGCCGAGGGCAACGGCCCCGTGCACGCGCTCGACGCCGCGCTACGCGATGCAATCGGCGAGTTTCATCCGCATCTCAGGGACATCGAGCTCGTCAACTTCAAGGTGCGGATCCTCGATGAGACGAAGGGCACCGGCGCCGTCACACGCGTGCTGATCGACGCCGAGGACAAACAGCGCCACGAGCTCTGGGGCACGATCGGCGTCTCTGAGAACGTGATCGCCGCATCCTGGGACGCGCTTGTCGACTCGCTCGAGTACGGCATGCAGCCCGGGCGCCGCCCCGCCGAGGCGAGCACGCGCGAGGCTTAGTGGCAGACGAGGTCATCCCGCTCGCCAAGCCCGTGCTTGGCCGGGAGGAGGAGCGGGCCGTGATCGAGGTGTTGCGCTCCCGGCAGCTCTCGCTCGGGCCAAAGCTCGATCAGTTCGAGCGGCTGTTCGCAGAGCGCGTCGGGGCGCCGCATGCGAGCGCCCTCTCCAGCGGCACCGCGGGCCTTCATCTGGCGCTGCGAGCCGTCGGCGTCGGCCCCGGCGATGAGGTGATCACGAGCCCATTTTCGTTCGTCGCCTCCGCCAACGCGATCCTCTACTGCGGGGCAAGGCCCGTCTTTGCCGAGATCGACCCTGTCACGCTCAACCTCGACCCCGCCGCCGCCGAGGCCGCGATCACGTCGCGCACGAAGGCGATCCTGCCCGTGCACATCTTCGGCTACCCCGCTGGGATGCCCTCCTTCGAGCGGATCGCGCAAAAGCACGGGCTCGCGATCGTCGAGGACGCCTGCGAGGCATTGGGCGCGAGGCACGCCGACGGACCTGCCGTCGGCGGGCGCGGCAATCCTGCCGTGTTCGGCTTTTACGCGAACAAGCAGATGACCACGGGGGAGGGGGGGATGGTCATGCTCGGTGACGGCGCCATGAAGCAGCGGATCGACTCCGAGCGAAACCAGGGACGCGCCCCGGACATGGGCTGGCTCGACCACGATCGGTTGGGGTTCAACTACAGGCTCTCGGAGATCGCTTGTGCACTGGGGATCGCGCAGCTGGGGCGCCTTCAGGAGATGCTCGCGATGCGCGCGCGGGTCGCCGATCTCTACCGGAAGGCCCTCACAGGCCTCCAGGGGCTTGAGCTGCCTTGCGAGGACTCCGGCGGCGACGCACGCGGGTGGTTCGTGTTCGTTGTGCAGCTACCGGAGCGCGCCCAACGTGGGTCGGTGATCGCTGATCTCGCCGCCGCCGGAATTCAGAGCAAGCCCTATCTTCCCGCGATCCACCTGATGAGCTTTTACCGCGAGCGCTTCGGACACCGTGAGGGCGAGTTCGCCGTCTGCGAGCAGGTCGCCGAGCGCTCGCTGGCGTTGCCCTTCTTTCCCGAAGCCGGCGAGCGTGAGGTGGCGCGCGTAACCGAGGCGCTGCGCGTCGCGCTCGGCCCGGTCGACGCGGCGTAGCGGAGCTATGACGCAGGGCGATCGCTCGACCTGCGCCGGCGACATGAGACTCTCGACGGGCACCCATAGACTGCCGCCCATGTCCCGTTTCCGCGAGCCGCAGCACCCGGACTTCCATCGCCTGAACACTTCCGTCGCCTTCGACCGCCGCCTGTGGTCGCAGGACGTGGCCCAGTCCCGTGCCCACGCGCGCATGCTCGCGACGCGCGGCATCATCGAGCAGGCCGACCGCGACGAGCTGCTGCGCGGGCTCGACGCCGTCGAGACGGAGTTCACGATGAATCGCTTCGCCTTCGAGCCCGAAGACGAAGACATCCACATGGCGATTGAGCGGCGGCTCGGCGAAATCGTCGGCGCCGTCGCCGGGCGCCTGCACACCGCCCGTTCGCGCAACGACCAAGTCGTCACCGACCTGATGCTCTACACGCGCGAGCGCGCCGCACATGCGTGGATGGAGATCGGTGAGTTGATGGCCGTGCTGCTGGCCCGTGCCGAGCAGCACGCCGATTGGCCGATGCCCGGCTACACGCACCTGCAGCGTGCACAGCCCATCTACCTCGGCCACCACCTGCTCGCGTACTTCTGGATGCTCGCGCGCGACCGCGAACGCTTCACCTTCGCCGAAGGCCAGGCCGGCTCGCTGCCGCTCGGCTCGGGTGCGCTCGCGGGCGTCAATTTCGACACCGACCGGTGGATGGTGGCCGAGGACCTTGGCTTTCCAGCCGTGGCGCCGAATTCGATCGACGCCGTCTCCGGCCGGGACTTCGTGCTCGACTATCTCAACGCGGCTGCCACATGCTCCACGCACCTCTCCCGCCTGGGCGCCGAGATTGTGCTGTGGTCGAGCAGCGAGTTCGGCTTCTGCGAGCTGCCCGACTCCTGGAGCGCCACTTCCTCGATCATGCCGCAGAAGAAGAACCCTGACGCGGCAGAGCTCTTGCGCGCCAAGGCGCCACGCGTCGTCGGGCATCTTGCCGCCTTCCACGGCGTGATGCACGCGCTTCCGCTGACCTACAACAAGGATCTGCAGGAGGACAAGGAGCACCTGTTCGACGCCGTCGACACGCTCGAGCTGACGCTGTCGGCCGCTACGGGCATGGTCGCCGGCGTGCGGTTCAACCGCGAGCGAATGGCGCAGGCAGCTTCTGATGAGATGCTCGCTGCGACAGACGTCGCCGATTTGCTCGTGCGCCTCGGCGTGCCGTTCCGCGAGGCGCACGGCATCGTCGCCGGGTTGGTGCGCAGGGCCGTCGAGACCGGCCGGACGTTGTCGGGACTCGCCGACGCTGAGCTTGGCGAGCACAGCGACGTGCTCGCTGCCAACGCTGCCCAGTTTCGCGGAGTGCTTCAGCAGGGCTCGTGGCTCGAGTCCAAGGTTTCTGAGGGAGGCACCTCCTCGGTGCGCCTCGCCGAACAGATCGCAGCGGCGCGCGTCGTGCTGGGCGAGAGCACCCCAAGCTAACTCCGCGTTCGGTGAAAGCACTTACCGCCGACTTCTACGCGCGACCCGTGCTCGAAGTCGCCCCCGAGCTGGTCGGCTGCACGGTCGAGCACCAGGGCTGCTCCGGCGTGATCGTCGAGACCGAGGCTTACCATGAGTCAGAGCCCGCCTGCCACGCTTACGCCGGGCTCACGCCGCGTACGGAGGTGCTGTTCGGTAGGGCCGGCCTAGCCTACGTCTACCGTTCCTACGGAATCCACGCGCTGCTCAACGCCGTCTGCGAGTCTGAGGGCGTCGGTGCTGCCGTGCTGATCCGTGCGCTCGCGCCGCTCGCGGGGATCGAGCAGATGCGCGCCAGGCGCGGGCTCGTCGCGGGCAGGCCCGCGCGCGAGCATGACCTTTGCTCGGGGCCGGGCAAGCTGACGCAGGCGCTCGGCATCTGGCTCGATGAGAACGGCGGCTCGCTTGCCCGTGGGCCCGTGCGGATACTCGAGCGCTCTGAGCGATGGCGTGAGCCCGAGATCGCGATCGGCACGCGCATCGGCATCACTCATGCCGTCGAGCTGCCTTGGCGCTTCGCCGCCGCCGGCGACCCGAACGTCTCGCGGCCGCGCATCTGAGCGCTCGCGCGAGCCTTCACGCTGTCATATCAGGCTCGCGAGAGCCTCATCAAAAAGAGTCCCTCAAGCGATCGCTCGCGATCTGACTCTGGATCGTGTAACCAGGAAGGGGGGACCGTCCCCGAGCCTCCGCGCAGACGCCCGCGATTGCTGGACTTCTGCGTTCCGCGGCATGGCGGAGGCGGCTTCAGGCGGCGAAATCGCCCGCCGCAGACGCTCAGAGAGAAACGACCAGGAGCGAAACCGATGACACCAGCGCCAGCAGCCAAGACCAAGCTTCCCGCCGGCCCGCCGATCCCGACGACGCTGCAGGCCGCCATCTGGGCGCTGCGCCCGCTCGAGTTGATGGATCGTTGCGAAGCGCGCTACGGCGAGATCTTCACGCTGCGCATCCGCCGTGGACGCCCATGGGTGCTCCTGACCAACCCCGAGCACGTAAAGCTCGTCTTCACGCGGGCCTCCGAGCTGATGGGTGCCGGTGCCGGTGAGGCCAACCCGCTGCTTGAACCGCTGCTCGGGCCGCGCTCGGTGATGCTGCTCGACGAGCCCCAGCACATGGGCGATCGCAAGCGCCTTTTGCCCTCCTTCCACGGCGGGCGGATGAAGGACTACGGCGCGATGATGAGCCAGATCGCCCGCGAGAAGGTCGCCGGCTGGCCGACCGATGAGCCCTTCGAGCTGTGGCCGCAGATGCAGGCGATCAGCATGGAAGTCGTCATGCGCTCCGTGTTCGACGGCATCGACCCCGCACGCGGAGAGCTGTTGCGCGAGCGGATCGCCGAGCTGACCAACTGGATCAACCAGCCGCGGCGGCTGGCGCTACTGGCCGCCTTCGGCTCGCGCTCGATCACCGCCAACTCAGGCTTCCGTCGCGAGATTGGGAAAGCTCGAGTCCGTCGTGCTCGAGGAGGTCCGCCTGCGCCGCGCGCGCGGCGTCTCAGACGGCGAGGAGGACATCTTCTCGATGCTCGAGCGCGGGCACGCCGAGAGCGGACAGCCCGCCAGCGAGCAGAAGATGCGCGACGAACTGATCACCATGCTTTCCGACGGGCCCACCGCGACGTCGCTCGCCTGGGTGTTCGAGCGCCTGCTGCGCTACCCCAAGAAGCTCGCGCGCCTGCGCGAGGAGGCGCTGCGCGACGAAGGCGATGAATATCTCGATGCCTGCGTCAAAGAGACCCTGCGGCTGTGCCCCGCCGTGCCGCTTGTGATGCGCCGGCTGATCGAGCCGATGGAGCTCGGCGGCTACATGCTGCCCGCCGGCACGATCGTCGCGCCCTGCATCTACCTGATGCACCGCCGCGCCGACATCTACCGCGACCCGCTGCAGTTCAAGCCCGAGCGCTTCCTCGGCGGCGCCGACGCCGGCGCCTACACCTGGATCCCCTTCGGCGGGGGCGTGCGTCGCTGTGTCGCCGCTTCATTCGCGCAGCTTGAGATCAAGCGCGTGATCGAGGTCGTGCTGCGCGAGTTCGACCTGCGGGCGGCCGCCGACGGTGATGAGGAGGCTGCGCGCAGCTCTGTCTCCTTTGCTCCCGGCGCAGGGGCGCGCGTGATCGCGACGCGCAGGACGCCCGGGCCGGCCGACAGGCAGCCGCTCGCCGCCTGACCCGGGGCGGCGGCGGGTCGGGCGGCGGGGCTGCTGCGAGGTTCAGTCCCCGCTGAGCGGATCGATACGTTGAACGCTGCGTCGGACCTTCGGGCGGCGCTCCAAGAGCGTCCAGCGAGTACGAACGGTTCCGCCAGAGGCGTAAGTATATTTGGTCGATCTCTACGACTCAACGGAATTGATCTATGTCTCGAGGGCAAAACGCGTGTCGCGCGGGAGTCTCTCGGGGCTCTCGAGGATGGGTCGGCCGACCACGGCGAGCTCGGGGCGCTCTTGAGCTTCCGTAGGACCCTCGGTGGCGAGCGCCGCCAGCTGATCTTGCTGTCGATCTACGAGGTTGCCGAGGGAACGACCGATCTGGTCGCCTACGAGGACATCGTGGTCGCGGCTTGGAAGCTCTTTCCGCACGAGTTCGGTCTGCGTGGCTACAGCGAGGACTATCCAGATTCCTGGAGCGTGCGTAGGCCCCTCTACGGCCCTCTCGAGCGTGAAGGCTACATCCGCGTGCAGAGGAGCAGGGTCGCCTTGACCGACCGCGGTTTGGCGACGGCCGAGCGGTTGCGCACACCGACCCAGTCTTGGCTGGAGGCTGGCCGGCCGAGACCTATCCGCCGGGGCTGACCCCACCGGTCGGCGAGGACGGCGAAGAGGATTCGGGCGTCGGTGAGGAGCTGGGCGCGGGGGTTTCGGCTTGTGGAGCCGCGGGCGCCGGCGCCTGTTCGGGTGAGGCCGAACCTTCGTTACCACCTTCGCCACCGCCGGTCGCTTCGGATTTGCTCGGCGCCGAGGATTTGCCGCCGCCTTTGCTCGAACCGCCGGAGCCGGAGGACCCGCCGCCTTCGGTGGGGAGCGGGGACGAGGATTCGCTCGAGCCTTCTTCTTCGGCTTCGCCTGAGCCGCTCTTGACCTTCTTGCCTTCCTTCTTTTCAAGCGCGAGGAGCGCGGCGTGGTCGGCGCGCGTCTTGTCGATTCCAAGCGCGGAAGTCATGAAGTCGTGCCAGATCAGCGCGGGGAAGGTGCCGCCGAGCACGGGACCGCCGTTGAAGCTCGTGGTCATCGGGATCAGCTTGTCCGGATAGCCGACCCACACGGCGACTGTGTACTTGGAGTCCCAGCCGACGAACCAGGCGTCGCCGTAATTGGAGGTTGTGCCGGTCTTGCCGGCCGCGAACTGGCCGATCGCGGCGGCCTTGCCGGTGCCGTACTGCACGACGGTCTCGAGCATCGAGGTCTCGGTTTCGGCGACGCTCTGTGGCAGCACGGCTTTGCTGCGCACGTGGTTGACGTCCTTGTGGTTGCCGTCGGGCAGCACGTGCGAGCCGGCGTCGACTTCCTGGATCGCGACGGGCTGGCCGTGCTCTGCAAGCGTGCCGCTGACGCGCCGCCCGCCGTGGGCGAGCGTCTCGTAGGCGTGTGCCATGTCGATCGGTGTGACGCCGACGGTGAGCCCGCCGATCGTCATCGCCGGGTTGGTCGAGAGCGGCGTCGTGATGCCCATCCGGTGCGCGAGCTTGGCGATCCGCTTGGTGCCGACTTTGAGCCCGACTTCGGCGTAGATCGAGTTGTCGGAGAAGGCGGTGGCGCCGGTCAGCGTGTTGGAGCCTGTGTAGTTGCCTTCGTCGTTGTGCACGACGAATTTTTCCTGGCCATGGGTGCCGGGGACGATGAATTCCTTTTGCTTGGAGGTCCACGTGGAATCCGGCGAGATGCCGTCCTGCAGCGCGGCGGCCAGGTCGAAGGCCTTGAACGAGGAGCCGGGCTGGCGCTGGCCGTTGGTGGCGAGGTTGAAGGGCGTGGTTGAGTAGTCGCGCCCGCCGACCATCGCGCGCACCTCGCCGGTGGAGTTTTCGATCGCCACAAGTGAGGCAGTCGGGCCTTCGGGGCTTTCGAGGTAGCTGTCGACGGCGTGTTCGGCGGCGTGCTGCAGGTCGATGTCGAGCGTCGTCTTGATCTTCAGGCCGCCGTCGAAGGCGCGCGGGGCGCCGTAGCGTTCGATGATCTGCTGCTGCACCCAGCTCGTGAAGTAGCCGGCGTCGATCCCTTCGATCGTCTGCTCGGTGGGGACCTGGATGTCCTTGTCGGCGGGCAGCGCCTGGGAGATGCTCTGCTGGTAGACGCTGCGCGTGATGTAGCCCTGCTCGAGCATCTGGCGCAGCACGGTGTTGCGCCGCTTGCGGGCGGCCATCGGATGGTTGGCGGGGTCGTAGGCGGTGGGGGACTGGATGATGCCGGCGAGCAGCGCGGACTCCCACGGCTGCAGCTGCTGCACGCACAGCTGCTGGGAGGGCTCGCCGCAGCCGAGGTGGTTGACGTCTTTGCCGAAGTAGGTTTGCGCGGCGGACTCGATCCCGTAGGCGCCGTTGCCGAAGTAGATCGTGTTGAGGTAGGCCGTGAGGATCTTTTCCTTGGACCACTTGTGCGAGAGCTGGAAGGCCAGCGCGGCCTCTCTGAGCTTCTCCAGGATCGTGCGATGCGACTGGGCCTGCAGGGCGTTCTTGATGAACTGCTGCTCGATCGTGGAGGCGCCCTGGATGCTGCCTTTGTGCAGGACGTCCTGGATGAAGGCACGGCCGATCCCGCGCACGTCGACGCCGCCGTTTGACTCAAAGCGCTTGTCCTCGATCGAGACGACCGCCTCCTTGACGATCTGCGGGATCTGCCCGGGCGTGACGATCACGCGGTTCTGTTGGCTGACGATCCCGAGCGGGTGGCCGAGATCGTCGAGCAGGATCGAGCTCTTGGCGTCCTTCAGCGTGGAGAACTTCGTCAGCGAGGGCAGGTCGGAAGCGACTGATATGAAGATACCGAAGACGAACGACACGAGTCCGAGCACGAGCACGGCGAAGACGATTGCCACGAACCGCAAGCGCTTGAGCCGCGGCTTGGGACCGGTCCCGCGGTTGTCCGGCGCGGGGGCCGGGGCGGGGGGTATGTCGGGGCGGACCTCAACGCTCATCGGCGGTACAGCACCGCGAAAGTCTAGCTCAGACTGCGTTGCCGGCGCCGGGCGCCGGAGGGCCACGCGAGAGCCGGGGTCGCCGGTTGCCCGGCGACCCCGAAGCGCGTTTGCTACCTAGACTCCGAGCCTAGAATTTTTCGCTCGCGAGCACCGCTTCCGATTCAGCGTTGTAGACCGTGCTGTTGAGGATCGCGGTGTTGTGCCCGGCCGGCGATTCCAGCCCGAGCTTCGCATCGATGATGGGGTCGAGCAGGAACGAGGCCAGGCCGCCACATCCTTCGACAACCGGGACCGAGAACGCGTTGTCGACCAGCGTGTTTTCCGTCGTCACGACCGATTCGTAGCCTTCTTCGACTTCGCTCGTGGGATCGCCGAATTTGCCCGAGATCGGTTTGTTCGGTTCGGGTGGGGCGGTCGTCCCGTCGGTCAGGTGCAGCGGGATCGGGTGTGCCGCGGAACCGATGAAGCAACTCGAGCCGAGCAGAGGGTTCTTCAGGTGCGCGCGGACCGGAAGCGTGAGACCGGTCCCGTGTTCTTCGACGAGGTTCGCGAGGTTCAAGATGATCGGGTTCGTCGCGGTCGGTACCGGTTCGGTTGTCGAAGTGACCCCCGTCAGCCCGTTTTCGAACGTCGCTTTGCAGAGGGCACGCTCGGCTTTTTCGAGCAAGCCTTCGCCTTTGATTTCTTCGCAGTTGATCAGGCCCGCGAGGCCGCCGGGAACGTTGAGTTCCGTTTTCGACATCGTGTTCCCGTCCTTCGGCGGCACGAGTTCGTATTCATTGAAGTTCGGGCCGGTGGTGTGCACCCCGCCGCCCTGGAGGATGATCGGTTTGTTGATCGGAATTTTCGTCGAGCCGACGACGAATTCGCCGCTGGTCGTTTCGCTGAAGAGGCAGAGCTTCACCGACGCTTTTTCGGTCGGGCAGTCGGCATAGATTTTAAAGATGCCCTTCGGTGCCGCGCTCGCGGCCGTGGCGAACGCCAACGATGCAAACAACGCCGCCGCGAGCACCGCAAGTAGCCATTTGCGCCGTGCGCACGCTGATTGATTCTCCTCGATCTCGGTCACTTTTCTCCCCTTGCCGTGGTCGCAGCCATGCGTTGATTGACAATGCAACATTTGCAGGGCTTCCCTGCTACCCGCCGTCTTGCCCGGCGAGCCGAGCTTTCTAACACCGTCGATAGAAATGCCTCTGTCGGCAAGCGATGTTTCCAACTACTAGGCCTAAATAACTAGGTCAATCGGCACCAAAAAGAGAAACAAGGCGACCCAGCCGGGCCGCGACCACCTTGGAGCGGCTGGCCGGCACTTCACCAGGCGCGGGACGGCGGGGTAGCGTGGCGCAGTCGGCGCGCACCGCACCGGCGTTGGCGCATCGCTGAAGGGGAGAGATCTTGGAGAAGGCCTTGCCTGGCCTGATTGCCGCGATTGCCGTGCTCGCGCTTGCGGGCGGCATCGCACTCGTCGGCTGTGGCGGTTCCCAAGGTCACGGGCAGGCCGTGAAGGGACCGGTGCCTCCTGCTCATCATCCTTGGCGTACGCAGCCGGCGGGCCCGGCGATGAGCGCGTGCCGACAGGCGGTGGCGAGGGCGACTTCGCTTTCCACAGGCGCTAAGCGCGAAATCGCCGCGCCGTGCGAGACGATCGATGAAAGGGTGCTCGAGAACGAAGCGATTGTTCGGGCCGTCTGTCAGGAACTGGCGACAGCGTCGTCGTCCTCGCCAACCGGTCGCGACGGCGCACAGATCGAGTCGCGGTGCTACGCGGAGTACGCAGAGACGATTCCATCCACGGCACGCGCCGCTAGCGGTGGCCGAAGTCTGGCTTGCCGAAAAGTTGGTCAACGGATGTCTCTGACTGAGTCCCTGCAGCCTAGGCCCTTATGTGCAGGGCATATGTGAAATGGCGCCGCGTTCGACTGCGCGAGCTGGAGCGTGGCAGGGACTGCAGGCCTAACATACGTGCCGCGGCGCGTGCGGGATGGCGCCCGTCGCACCCCCCGGGAGAGGGGAGAGAGAGGTGGCCTTGTAGGCGTTGCCGGGTGGAGGAAAGTCGAAGCTTGCGTTCTTCTCGATCTTCTGCCTAGGCCTGCTTGCGCCCCTGTTTGGCACCACCACGGCGGCAGCTTCCAGGCCACACCAGTTCATCGGCGCATTTGGCAGCAAATGCATCGCCGAACCCTGTACGGGCGAAAGCCTCAAAAAGCCCGCGGGCGTTGCGGTAAACGAAGAAACCGGCGACGTATACGTCGTCGACGAAGGCGCCGATCGCGTGGCTCGCTTCGACCGGGAAGGCAACTTCCTCTCGGAATTCGACGGCTCGGGCGCGCTGCCTGGTGAAGCGAGCGCCGCGGGCGCGCTCGGGCGCGGGGGCGAAGTAGACACGGGGCGCTTTGAAGGGCCGCAGGGCGTCGCGGTCGACAACTCGTGCCTATTGCGCAAGCTGAGCAAAGCCGAATGCGAAGCGCAAGACCCCTCCAGCGGCGACGTCTACGTGATGGACGCGGGTATCAACCACCGCGTGATCGACAAGTACTCGGCGGCGGGCGAATACCTCGGCCAGATTACCGAAGGCGAAGAAGGCGGGGTCAAAGAACGCTTCGGTCGCGCGCTCGACGGCGTCGCGGTCGGTCCCGACGGCAACGTCTGGATCTACCAGGAAACGCGAGTTCTGCAGAAGTACGACGACCAGACGCCGAACGCGTTCTTGGAGGCGAAAGGGATCTCCTTGCCCTGCTGCGGCGAGCCGGGATTCGCGATCGACGGACAGGGCGCCTTCTACGTGAGTCACGGAGAAGAAGCCAACCGGCGGATCGCGAAGCTTGCATCCACGGGCAACGTGATAAGGGCAGAGCTCCTTGCAGAAGGCGCGAGCTCGGTAGCCGCCGACCAGTTGGCGAACAATGTCCTGATCGACAACCCGACGAGCGTGGCGGTGCTGAATCCAGCGATGGAAGAAGTAGAACGCCTCGGTGAAGAAAACGGTGAACGGCACCTCGCCGAAGCTGCAGGTGTCGGCGTGGACTCAAGCGGCGGATCGCTATATGTCGGCGAGGACGCCTCCGCGCCCGCAAGTGCAGTCGTGGTCTTCGGTCTCGCTCAAGCTTCTACGCCAAGGATCGAAGATGAGTCGTTCGCCGAAGTGACCGCCCGCTCCGCGAGGCTCGTGGCACAGATCAATCCGCTGAGCGAAGAAGGCGAAGCGCCCACCACATACCGCTTCGAGTACGGGCGCTGCCTCGCCGCGACGCGCTGCCCGGAAAGCGGCTACGAAGCGAGTGTCCCGGTGCCGGCTGGACAGATCCAGGCCGACTTCGAATCGCACACCGTCGCCACGACGCTCGAAGGTCTGCAGCCTGCCACTACCTACCATTTCCGCGTGCTGGCGCAGAACGGCCACGGCGAAGGCGAACCGGGCGCTGAAGGGGTGCTTGCTACACAGGGGTCAGGCGGCCCGCTCGCGCTGCCGGACGGGCGCGGCTGGGAGCTGGTCTCCCCGCCGGACAAGCTCGGGGCGCAGATCGAACCGATCTCGGAAACGGGCGTCGTACAGGCGGCGGCGGGCGGCGGGGCGGTCACCTATCTGGCGAACACTCCGACCGAAGCAGAACCCCAGGGATACACAAACGAAGTGCAGATCCTCTCCCGCCGCGAAACGGCGGCCTGGTCCACGAGGGACATCGCGATCCCGCATACGAGTCCGACGGGGCTCGCGAGCGGTCCGGGCCCCGAGTACAAGTTCTTCAGCCCCGAACTGCAACTGAGCGCGCTGCAGCCGTTCGGCAGGTTCATCCCGCAGCTATCCGAAGAAGCGAATCAACCGACCGCCTATCTGCACGATCTCGGCGAAGGCTGCGGGAGCGGCTGCTTCCGCCCGCTCGTGACCGGAAAGTCCGGTATGGCGAACGTCCCGGAAGGGACGCAATTCGGGGAAGAGGAAAGCTGTCCGCTCTCGAACCACATTGCCTGCGGGCCGGAATTCCTGGGTGCCACCGAAGACATCAGCAGCGTCGTGCTGCGCTCGAACGTCGCCTTGCTGCCGGGCACGATAGGCGGAGAGCTGTACGAGTGGTCGGCGGGCGCACTCACGCCGGTGAGCGTCTTGCCCGGCGGGGCAGGACCCTCTCCAGCTCCCAACGGGCTCGGAAACGAACGCCGAGGCGCGGCGCAACGGGCGATCTCAAACGACGGGACGCGAATCGTGTGGGAATCGCACGAAGCGCTTTACCTGCGCGACACCGCGCGCGGCGAAACCGTCCAGCTCGACAAGGCCGAATGCGAAACGACGACGGGATGCTCGAGCGGCGGCGGTCGCGTCCAGATCGCAAGCGCCGACGGCTCGCGGATCTACTTCACCGATACACACAAGTTGAGCGCGGACGCCGGTGCGGAACCGATCGAACAACGTGCCGACCTCTACGAGTGCAAGATCATCGTCAGCGCCGGCGAACTCGACTGTGAATTGAGTGACCTGACGCCGAAGCAAGGCTCAGAAGCGGCGGACGTGCAGGGCAGTGTGCTCGGGGCGAGCGAGGATGGCTCGCATATCTACTTCGTCGCCGAAGGCGTCGTGAGCGGAGCGGCGAACGCGCTGGGGCAGCACGCGGTCGCGGGCAAGCCAAACTTGTATCTGCTGCGCGGCGCGAGCACCTCCTTCGTCACGACCCTCGCGCGCGGCGATGAAACCGACTGGGGCGAGCTGGCGGGGACACCCGAGCCCCAGCGGGGGCAGCCGACTCGCGTCTCGCCCGATGGGCGCTTTCTGGAGCTGATGTCCGAAGCGCGGCTGACGGGCTATGACAATCGCGACGTCACGACGGGCGAGCCGGCCGCCGAGGTCTACCTGTATGACGCGACGAGCGGGCATTTGGTGTGCGCGTCGTGTGAGCCAAGCGGCGCGCGCCCGGTCGGGCTCGAATACCACAAGCTCGAACCCGGCAGCGGCGGTTTGGTGGGGGGGCCACGCGACGTCTGGCCGGCGACTGCGTTGGTCGCGGCGAACGTGCCCGGCTGGACGGCGATGGCGCTCGACAGGTCTCGCTACCAGCCTCGCTACCTATCGGGCGAGGGGCGGCTGTTTTTCGACAGCGCCGACGCGCTCGTGCCCCAAGACACGAACGGCACGCAGGACGTCTACGAGTACGAGACTCCGGGCGTCGGTAGCTGCAGCGAATCCGTGGAAACGTACAGCGCTCGCTCAGGCGGCTGCGTGGCGCTGATCTCCTCGGGCCAATCGACGCAGGAATCGGCGTTCTTGGACGCAAGCGAATCGGGGGACGACGTCTTCTTCCTCAGCTCCGCGCATCTGGCGAGGATCGACACCGATACAGCACGTGACGTCTACGACGCCCACGTTTGCACGGGCGCCGAGCCATGCATCGCCTATGCGCGCAGCGAGGAAACGAGCTGCGACAGCGAAACCGCTTGCAAAGGAGCGGCTGGGCCTCCCTTGCAGATCTACGGAGAACCAGCGAGCGCGACGCTTCCGAGCACGGGCAACATCGCGCCGGCGACGGGCCCCGCGAACGTGACGACGAATACGAAGAAACGCAAGAGCGCTGAACAGATCCGCCGCGAACGGCTCGCGAAGGCGCTGAAGGCTTGCCACGCGAAGACGAGCAAGAAGAAGCGTAAGGCCTGCGAAAGGGCGGCGCACAAGCGCTATGCGAAGCCGGGGAGCAAGGCAAAAGCGAAGGCGAAGCGCCGCGGAGGTGGGAGGTGATGCGCGCTCGCCGGCTCGCGCGGTTGCTGCCACTGCTCGCCTTGCCGATCTGCGTCCTCGCAACGGCCTCCTCCGCCTCCGCGCAGTCGCCGTGGTGGCACTTGACCTCCGGTACCCGTCCCGCCTACCTGCAGGCCGGTGCGGGCAAAGCGGGCGTCGACGAGCAGCAGACGGTCACGGTCGAAGCGACGGGTGGGCGCTTCGTGCTGGCAAACATGACGAAAGCGGAAGTAGAAGAAGGCCAGTTCTTCTGCGTGAACGGCTCTGAAGAAACCCCGAAGTTTGCGGAATACGAATTCAACGCCTCGGCGGCAGAAGTCCAGGCAGGCCTCGAACAGGTGTGTGGCTATGGCCCCGGCAGCGTCGAAGTCAGCGGCGGACCCGGCGACACGAGCGGCTCCAGCCCCTACGTGATCACGTTCGACGGATCCCTGGCCGAGCAGCAAGTACGCCTGGTGAACACCGAAATTCCGGGCGAACCGACGCCGCTGGAAGGCGCTGTTAGCGCGGTGATCAGCCGCAACTCGCGCCCGGGAAGCGCCGACGGCGAGATCTACGTGACGGCAGAGAACCTCGGCGACGCGAACGTCGACGGCGCGAAATCGAACGTGCAGCTGAAGGCGGTGCTGCCGGGAGGCCTGAAAGCGACCGAAGTCGCGGGGACGAAACCGTTCAGCGGCGGCGACTTCCAGGCACGCTCGCCGATTCCCTGCACACTCGCTGAAAAAGCCGGCGTGCAGATCGCGACTTGCACCTTGAAAGAAGCGCTGGTGCCGTTCGACCAGATCGAGATGCGGATCGGCGTCGACGTGCAGCCGGGAGCGAAAAGCGCAGAAGAAGACGAAGTTGCAATCACCGGCGGCGGGGCGCAGGGCGCGACGCTCAAGCGAGCGATCACGATCAACTCAGCGCCGGTTCCCTACGGCGTCGAAGACTATGAAATGGCCCTTGAAGAGGAGGGCGGGGCGCCGACGGTCCAGGCGGGCGCGCACCCCTTCCAGCTGACGACGACGCTGGCGCTGAACCAGCTCGCCGACACGAACCCGCTCGCGGACGAAAGCGCGGAATTCCGCCCGGAAGTGACGACGCCGAAGATGGCGAAGGATCTGAGCTTTCAGCTGCCCGCAGGGTTCATCGGCAACGCGACGACCGAGCCGCAGTGCACGACCGCGCAGTTCTTCGAAACTGTGGAAGGTCAGGAAAACCGCTGCCCGCCGGACACGGCGATCGGCGTCGCGACGACGATCGTGCACGAACCGGCGACGGTCGGTACGGCGATTCTGACGGAGCCGGTCTTCAACCTCGAACCGCGCGCAGGCGAGCCGGCGCGCTTCGGCTTCTACGTCGTGATCGGCAACTCGCCTGTGTTCATCGACACCGCGGTGCGGAACGGCTCGGACTACGGCGTCGTCGTCCACGTGAACAACATCACCCAGACGGCGGAGTTCCTCTCGAGCGAGGTCACCTTCTGGGGCGTGCCGAGCGACCCACGCCATGACGGACAGCGCGGCTGGGGGTGTCTGTACGAAGCGAGGGGCGCGCGCACGAGCCAGCCTTGCGTGCCCTCCGAAGAACGGCACCCGAAGCCCTTCCTCTCGCTGCCGACCTCGTGCGAAAGGGCCCTCATCACGAGCGCGCGAGGCAACTCGTGGGAGGACCGGGAAAGCTTCTTCGAAGTCACGGGCGCGTTCGAACCGGCCACGCCGCTCGGGGGCTGCAACCGGCTGCACTTCGGCCCGCAGATCGTGGTCGACCCCGACGGCGAACAGGCGGCACAACCGACGGGCGTACGCTTCGATGTGCACATTCCCCAAGAAACGAACGAAAACGCGCAGGGCCCGGGGAGCGCGAACATCCGCGCGCTGTCGGTGACGCTGCCAGCGGGCGTGACGGTGAACCCGTCCTCGGCCGGTGGCCTGGAAGCCTGCTCGGAGGATCAGGTCGGCTACCTGAACGCCAAGGGCGCGGCGGAAGAACTGCTGTTCGCCCCGACGCTGCCGGCTCCCTTCTGCCCGGACGCGGCGAAGCTTGGCACGGCGAAGATCAAGACGCCGCTGCTCGCTGAGCCGCTCGAAGGGGGGATCTACCTGGCAACCCCTGCCCCGAACGGCGAAGGCGCGAAGAACCCGTTCAACTCGCTCGTCGCCCTCTACCTGGTCGTGAAAGACCCGGCCTCGGGCGTACTGGTCAAGCTGCCGGGGCAAGTCGCCCTCGACCAGGGCACGGGGCAGGTCACGGCGAGCTTCGAGAACACCCCGGACATCACATTCGAGGACGCCGAAGTGCATCTGTTCGATGGTCCTCGCGCCCCGCTGGCGGGCCCGGATCACTGTGGCTCCTATCCGGTGTCGGCGACGTTCACGCCGTGGTCGGGGACGACGCCGGTCAGCTCCACGGCGAGCTTCCAGGTCAGCTCGGGCCCGAACGGCTCGCCGTGCCCACCCGCCTCACTGCCGTTCAGCCCAGCGCTTGCAGCGGGCACGACGAACCCGAACGCCGGCGCCTTCAGCCCCGTGGCGACCTCGATCAACCGTGAAGAAGCGAACCAGCGACTGAGCGCGGTCTCCCTTCGGATGCCGCCGGGCCTCTCGGGAGTGCTTACGGGCGTGACGCTTTGCCCGGAAGCGAATGCGAACGCGGGTATCTGTCCGGCGAACAGCGAAATCGGCCACTCGACGGTGTCGGCGGGCTTTGGGCCGGATCCCTTCACGGTGACGGGTGGACGGGTCTTCCTGACCGAAGGCTACAAGGGTGCTCCGTTCGGCCTGTCGATTCTCACCCCGGCGATCGCGGGCCCGTTCGACCTCGGCAATGTGATCGTGCGAGCGAAGGTCGAAGTGGACCCTCACAGCGCGGCGCTCACGGTCGCGACGGACGAATCGGGGCCCTACTCGATCCCACGCATCCTCGACGGAATACCGCTCGAGATCCGCCACGTGAACGTGACGATCGACCGCGCGGGCTTCACGCTCAACCCGACGAACTGCGACCCCCAGAGCATTACGGGCACGATCACGGCGTTCGAAGGCGCGAGCGCGGCGGTGTCGAGCCCGTTCCGGGCAACGAGCTGTGCGGGCCTGAAATTCGCGCCGAAATTCGCGGTCTCGACCTCGGGTAAAGCGTCGAAAGCCAACGGCACGAGCCTTAAGGTAAAGCTGACGTATCCAGCCGGATCACCGGGGACGAACGCGAACCTTGCGAAGGTCAAAGTCAGCCTGCCGAAGCAGCTGCCGAGCCGCCTCACGACTCTGAACAAGGCCTGCGCGGCCGCAACGTTCGAGGCGAACCCGGATGCCTGCCCGGCGGAATCGCGGGTGGGCACGGCGAAGGTGCTGACGCCGCTGCTGCCGGTGCCGCTGAGCGGCACGGCGTTCTTCGTCTCCCATGCGGCGGAAGCCTTCCCGGATCTGACGATGGTGCTGAAGGGCTACGGGATCACGATCGTTCTCGTAGGCAACACCCAAATCAAAAACGGGATCACGACGACGACGTTCAAGGCGACACCGGACGTGCCCTTCTCGAGCTTCGAACTGGACCTGCCGGCTCAGCGGTACTCGGCGCTGGCGACGAACACGAACATCTGCAAGCCCGGCACGAAGCTCGTGATGCCGACCGAATTCCAGGCCCAGAACGGCGGCGAGCTCAAACAGGACACGCGGATCTCGGTGACGGGTTGCCCGAAGGCGCCAACGCGCGCGCAGCGGCTCGCCAAAGCGCTGAAGACCTGCCGCGAGAAGCACAGCAAGCGCAGGCGCAAGGCCTGTGAAGCACAGGCCAGGCGGCGCTACGGAGTGAAGCACAGCCCCGGCAAGCACAAGTAGCGATAGCGCACAGGCAGCTGACCGCGCGCAGGGCGCTGACCGCCGCGCAGGCCGGCCGATCGATCGTACGCTCGAGCCACCTGGCCCAGCGCGCCAATGCTTACGCCTAGGTCTGCCAGCCTAGAGACAATCCCATCAAAGTGTTGAATTGCTCCCATGCGACTGAGAGACTGATTCTGGGAACAGCTCCTGCGTAGTGCACAAGGGGGAGCGCCAGGTACGGCGCTTATGTACAACCCAACCAAGGGAGCGTCACAGATGCGGAAAGTCAGGCTGTTGATCCTTGCGGCCCTGGCGCTGTTTGCCTTCGGGGCCTTTGCGGTGACCGCGGCTTACGGCGTAGAAGATGGGGCGCCCAAGCTCTTACTGTTAGAAGGAAAAGCTTCGGAACTGGAAGGAACCTTCAAAGGTGGGGCGTCGACGCTGGAATCGGCAAATGGCCTGAGCGTCACCGGGACGTCGGTTGAAGGCACGCTCAAAGGCTGTAAAGAAGACGGAGGTCCGCTGGATACGAGCTTATGTGGACCGGTCTTGCTCACGTTCAAAGGTGTGAAAAAAGCAAAAGTGAACTGCCACAGCGAAATGATCAACGAAGAACAGAAAGACGCTGCGGAAGTAGTGTTAGTCTGGACTGACGTTCACCTTGCAGCAGAGGAAAACGCGAAAAAAGAATTACAACCACTGCTGCTCTTCAAAGTGTTAGGTGCATTAACGGGCGAAAGCCCAGAAGAAATCGTGCTTAACTGCGGTGGTGTCAAAGACAAGGTCAAAGGCGTGATCGGTTGCTTAGTATCGCCTGGGTTAGTGAACATTCCGGTCACGACCGAAATCACAATCGCGTGCAAAATCAAAGAAAAAGGAAAACCGGAAACAGGCGTCTGTGAGAAATTATGCGAATGGCTCACGGAATTCCCGTTCTTAGCAAACCTCGGGAATGGCTTCGAAGCCGCTTGGATGACGATTGAAGCGAAAGGCAAACTGAACAAAGACGTCTTCATCGACGACTGATTCGACGAGCGGAGGCGCGATTGGATCGGCGCACGGGGTCCATGGACCCCGTGCGTCAGATCTGGCGGGAATGTGATGAAGAAACCAAGAACTGAGCAAGCGGATCGGGCTCGTTACCTCATGAGCACGCCGAGACGCCTCGTCGTAGCGGCGGGGATGGCCCTCTCGGCGGTGGTCCTCTGTGCGTGCCTTACGGCCTGTGGTGGAGGCGCGGATGGCGCAAAGGTGTCGAGGGGCACTAAGCGGAGCTCGACGAATCCGAACGCGCAGACGAAGGCGGGGATCGAGGAGCGTGAAGAGGCGAGGGCGGTCCAGCGGGAAGCGATCAGCCAGCTGGCGCCGCCGGCGAAGATCGCTGCGAGCACGGTCCTGGCTCGTGTCGCGGGCGAACCGATCACGTTTGCGAAGGTCTCCCACCAGATGAAGACGGACAGCTTCCCGACGCCGCTGCCGGATCCGCCGGCGTACACGGGTTGCACGGCGCTCCTGAAAGCGCAAGCAGCGAAGCCGGCAGAAGCGGCGAGGCAGAGCAGGCTGCCGGGGGTGGGGGTACTGCGGTACGGCGAGAGCAAGCCGCAGCTGCGGGAAGCCTGCGAGACGGCCTACAAGTACGTGCTGCAATCGGCGCTGAGCACGTTGATCCATGCTCGCTGGCTGCTGGGAGAGGCGACAGAAGAGGGGCTTCGTGTGAGCGATGCTGCGGTCCGGCACGAACTCGCGCTGAGCAAGGGCTCGTTCCAAACAGTGGCGCAGTTCGAGGAATACCTGCGCCACTCGGGGCAGTCGCTGGCCGACATGAGGTCCCAGATCAGGCTCAGCAAAGTGGTGGATGCGCTCTCGCACGAGATTGAAAAGCGCCTGCAACCGCCGACGACAGCGGAGGTGACGGCTTACTATGAGGTCCACCGCGGGAAGTACACGATCCCGGAGGGGCGCAGGGTGCGGATCCTGCGCACGACGGCGCAAGCGTCGGCGCGGCGGGCAAGGCAGCAGATCGAAGCGGGCCGGAGCTTTGCCTCGGTGGTGGCGGGTCTCTCGGGGATCGCCCAGCCGATCAGCGCCAGGAAGGGTGAGGTGGCGGACCTGGCTCCGGGCTACTACCAGGAGAAGAACCTGAACGACACGATCTTCTCGGCGCAGCTGCACAAGCTCTACGGTCCGGTACAGGTGGTCGCGGCGCATAGGACGTTCGCACCGGAGTCGGGCAGCGGCTCCTACGTATTCGAAGTGAGAGGGATCGTGCCGGCGCGGACGATCCCGCTCTCGCGGGTCGAGCGCGCGATCGCGGCGGAACTGACGCGAACGCGACGGGAAGGCAAGCTGCGCAGCGCGGTGGCGGCGTTCAAGGCGAAGTGGCGGACGCGGACCGTCTGCACGCCCGGCTTCGTGGTGAAAAACTGCAAGCAGTACAAGGCCTCACCCCGCGGGGAAGTGGGAGATCCGTTCACGTTGTGAGGTTCGACGGCGCGCGGAGGCTCTAGGATGCCCTCCGATGCCAGATGCCAGCAGCGCGGGGGCCCAGACGCCCTCTGAGGAGGCGGCGCGGCTGGCGGCAGAGCTGGCGCGCAACGCGGTGGAGTCCCTCCCGCAGGGAGCCCTGGCGCAGCGCCTGACGGAGGTGACGAAGGAAGGCAGGCGCCTGCGCGTGAAGCTGGGCATCGACCCGACGGCGCCGGACATCCACCTGGGCCACGCGGTCGTGCTGCGCAAGCTGCGCGAGTTCCAGGACGCGGGGCACAAGGTCGTGCTGATCATCGGCGACTACACGGCGCGCGTGGGTGACCCGTCGGGGCGCTCGAGCCTGCGTCCGATGCTCTCGGGCGAGCAGATCGACGCGAACGCGAAGACGTTCCAGGAGCAGGCGCTTCAGATCCTCGACGGCGACCGGGAGCTGCTGGAGCTGCGCCACAACGGCGAATGGCTGGAGATGCCGTTGACGGAGCTACTGGGGCTGGTGCGCACGACGACGGTGGCGCAGCTGCTCGAGCGCGACGACTTCGCCAAACGCTGGCAGGCGCAGGAGCCGATCTCGCTGTTGGAGTTGCTGTACCCGCCGCTGCAGGGCTATGACTCGGTGGCGATCGAGGCGGACGTCGAGCTGGGCGGAACGGACCAGAAGTTCAACTTGCTGCTGGGACGCGACATCCAGCGCCATTATGGCAAGCCTGAGCAGTCGATCCTGACGATGCCGCTGCTGGTGGGCACGGATGGCAAGCAGAAGATGTCGAAGTCGCTGGGAAACCAGATCGGCATAACGGATGCGCCGAATGAGATGTACGGCAAGGCGATGTCGATCCCGGATCAGGCGGTGGGCGAGTACAGACGACTGCTGCTGGATGGGGAGGGGGCGGATGGTCCAGAGCAGCCGGCCTCGACAGGGGCGGCGGCGCGTGATGCGAAGCGTGCGCTGGCGCGGGATCTGGTGGGCTGGCTGCACTCAGAAGAGGAGGCGCAGGCGGCGGAGCAGCACTTCGAGCGGGTCTTCGTGGCGCATGAGGCCCCGGCGGAGATCGAGTGGGCGAGCTTCGTGGCGAAGGGCGGCAGCGTCTACCTGCCGGGCGTGATCGCGGCGGAGTTCGGGCTCTCGGGCTCGGAGGCGCGGCGGCTGATCGACCAGGGCGCGGTGACGCTCGGCGAGACACCCGTCGGGCGCGGTGAGTACGATGTCCCGGTCGCGCGTGCCGATGGGCAGGTGCTGAAGGTCGGCAAGCGCCGCTTTCGACGCCTGCACGCTGGTTAGCGCTATACTTTGTCGTTCGCCCCCAAGGGCGTCTTCGGACGCCGGGGCGAGAAGGTCTCCTCAGAAGGAAGCACCTCCTGCAGAGGCTTGGCGGTCTTTGAAAACTCAACAGCATGCGCATCTGCGATCGAATCTTCGATCGTGGTGTGCGTCCAGGTTCGACCCGTCGACGGGAGCGCTTAGCGCGTCCGTGCGACGGCAAAGAGTCAAGTAGAGCAGTACCCCGTCATGGGTCGGGGCCACGGTGTATAGGCCTCGGCAGTCGTGAGCTCGTCGTGCTTCGGCACGATGGGGGAGCGCAAACCAATGACAGCTTTTCGTGAAGTTCTTCACGGAGAGTTTGATCCTGGCTCAGGACGAACGCTGGCGGCGTGCTTAACACATGCAAGTGGAGCGACGAACCAGGGCTTGCCCTGGGGCAGAGCCGCGAACGGGTGAGTAACACGTGGGTTACCTGCCTCGATGACCGGGACAACCCGAGGAAACTCGGGCTAATACCGGATGTGCCCGCAAGGGGAAAGGAAGCTTCGGCCTCCGCATCGAGATGGGCCCGCGGCCCATTAGCTTGTTGGTGAGGTAACGGCTCACCAAGGCTTCGATGGGTAGCTGGTCTGAGAGGACGATCAGCCACACTGGGACTGAGACACGGCCCAGACTCCTACGGGAGGCAGCAGTGGGGAATCTTGCGCAATGCGCGAAAGCGTGACGCAGCAACGCCGCGTGGGGGAAGAAGGCTTTCGGGTTGTAAACCCCTTTCAGTTGGGACGAAGCTTCGGCGGTGAATAGCCGACCGGAGTGACGGTACCTTCACAAGAAGCACCGGCTAACTACGTGCCAGCAGCCGCGGTAATACGTAGGGTGCAAGCGTTGTCCGGAATTATTGGGCGTAAAGAGCGTGTAGGCGGCCCCATTAGTCCGCTGTGAAAGTCCAGGGCTCAACCCTGGAATGCCGGTGGATACTGTGGGGCTAGAGTCCGGAAGGGGCGAGTGGAATTCCTGGTGTAGCGGTGAAATGCGCAGATATCAGGAGGAACACCAATGGCGAAGGCAGCTCGCTGGGACGTGACTGACGCTGAGACGCGAAAGCGTGGGGAGCAAACAGGATTAGATACCCTGGTAGTCCACGCTGTAAACGATGACAACTAGATGTGGGGGGTGTCGACTCCCCCCGTGTCGAAGCTAACGCATTAAGTTGTCCGCCTGGGGAGTACGGCCGCAAGGCTAAAACTCAAAGGAATTGACGGGGGCCCGCACAAGCAGCGGAGCATGTGGTTTAATTCGACGCGACGCGAAGAACCTTACCTGGGCTTGACATGTGAGTGACCGGCGTGGAAACACGTCCTCCCTTCGGGGCACTTTCACAGGTGGTGCATGGCTGTCGTCAGCTCGTGTCGTGAGATGTTGGGTTAAGTCCCGCAACGAGCGCAACCCCCGTCGCATGTTGCCAGCATTCAGTTGGGGACTCATGCGAGACTGCCGGTGACAAACCGGAGGAAGGTGGGGATGACGTCAAGTCCTCATGCCCCTTATGTTCAGGGCTACACACGTGCTACATTGGCGCATACAGAGGGCTGCGATACCGCGAGGTGGAGCGAATCCCTTAAAGTGCGTCTCGGTTCGGATTGCAGGCTGAAATTCGCCTGCATGAAGGCGGAGTTGCTAGTAATCGCGGATCAGCATTGCCGCGGTGAATACGTTCCCGGGCCTTGTACACACCGCCCGTCACACCACGGGAGTGAGCAACACCCGAAGCCGGTGGCCTAACCCGCAAGGGAGGGAGCCGTCGAAGGTGGGGCTCGTGACTGGGGTGAAGTCGTAACAAGGTAGCCGTAGCGGAAGCTGCGGCTGGATCACCTCCTTTCTAGGGAGCACCTAGCGGTGCCCCGATCCAGGGCCGCTCGCAAGAGCGACTCGCGCGGTCGCCGACCCGCCCATGCACAGCATGGATACGAGGCCGGCGATGTCAGAGCAGATCGGGCCTAGCATGTCGACCGAACCTGGCTGGATGGCCGCGGTCCGCGCGAGCTCGTTACTACTTGCGAGCACTCGGGGGCAATGGCCGCAATCAACCCCAGCATGCTGTTGAGTTTTGAGAGACCGGCGTCCGCCGGTGTCCGCGAGGACGCGCCGAGAGAGGCGCGACCATCAACACGCGGAGCCCGGCCGGCGTTCATGCCTCTCCACGGTCCTTGAAAACTGCACAGAAGCCACAATCAGCCGCCATCGATAAGCGGCGGCTGATAACGGGTATCACCGGGCCCTCTACAACCGGAAACGCCTTCGCAAAAGGGCGTCTCTGGAAGTTTTGGGCCAGATCACCGTCAAGATAGTAAGGGCACACGGTGGATGCCTTGGCACCAAGAGTCGAAGAAGGGCGTGAACGGCTGCGATAAGCCACGGTTAGGCGCTAAATAGCCTGTGACCCGTGGATTCCCGAATGGGGAAACCCAGCGCTGGTAATGCGGCGTTATCCCCGGTTGAACACATAGACCGGTGGAGGACAAGCAGGGGAAGTGAAACATCTCAGTACCCTGAGGAAAGGAAATCAACAGAGACTCCCTGAGTAGTGGCGAGCGAAAAGGGATCTAGCCCAAACCTGGCAGATGTAAGCGGACACGCGTTGTCTGTCGGGGGTTGTAGGGCGTCTGTTCTGGGTCGTGTCTGGCCCAGCGGAAGTTACAAAGTCGTGCGGTAGTCGAAGCGCGTGGAACCGCGCACCATAGAGGGCAACCGTCCCGTAGACGAAACTGCATGGCCTTCCGTCAGACGTTCCTGAGTAAGTCCGCTCCCGTGAAACGCGGACTGAACCTGGGGGGACCACCCTCCAAGGCTAAGTACTCCTTGGTGACCGATAGCGGACTAGTACCGTGAGGGAAAGGTGAAAAGTACCCCGGAAGGGGAGTGAAATAGTACCTGAAACCGCGTGCCTACAAGCGGTGGGAGCAGACTTGATCTGTGACCGCGTGCTTTTTGCATAACGAGCCGGCGAGTTACTCGTCTGCGGCAAGGTTAAGCGATGAGCGGAGCCGTAGCGAAAGCGAGTCCGAATAGGGCGACATAGTCGTAGGCGGTATACCCGAAACTGAGCGAGCTACCCATGGGCAGGCTGAAGCGGGGGTAAGACCTCGTGGAGGGCCGAACCGACCTAGGTTGAAAACTGGGCGGATGACCTGTGGGTCGGAGTGAAAGGCTAATCAAGCTCAGTGATATCTGGTTCTCTCCGAAATATATTTAGGTATAGCCTCGGATAAATTACGTGGTGGCCGTAGAGCACTGTTTGGACTAGGGGCCCTACCAGGTTACCGACTTCAGGCAAACTCCGAAGACCATCACGTCTACTCCGGGAGTCAGTTGCTGGGGGATAAACTTCAGCGTCAAAAGGGAAACAGCCCAGACCGCCAGCTAAGGTCCCTAAGTACTAGCTAAGTGGGAAACGATGTTCGAGTGCATAGACAACCAGGAGGTTGGCTTAGAGGCAGCCATCCTTGAAAGAGTGCGTAACAGCTCACTGGTCAAGTGTTCGAGCGCGGACAATGTAACGGGGCTCAAGCTAGTCACCGAAGCTGCGGGTGCGTGAGACCTTCGGGTCGATCGCGCGGTAGGAGAGCGTTCCTACGCCAGTGAAGCGGCGGCGTAAGCCAGCCGTGAAGGCGTGGGAAGTGAGAATGCCGGCATAAGTAACGAAAGAGGGGTGAGAATCCCCTCCGCCGATTGCCCAAGGATTCCTGAGTAAAGTTCGTCTGCTCAGGGTTAGTCGGGACCTAAGGCGAGGCCGAAAGGCGTAGTCGATGGCCAACAGGTTGATATTCCTGTACCACGTCGCTTCCGTTTGACCGATGGGGGGACGAGGAAGGCTAAGGGAACCCAGGCGATGGTTGTCCTGGGGTAAGCATGTAGGGGCGGTCCTTGTTAAATGCGGGACTGCATAACCTGAGGTGCGATGCCAGCTGGCATATAGCCGGCGAGTCCCCGACGCCATACCTCCAAGAAAATCCTCTAGGGAGGAAGCGCGTGCCCGTACCAAAACCGACACAGGTGGGCAAGTAGAGAATACTAAGGTGATCGAGATAACCCTCGTTAAGGAACTCGGCAAAATCGCCCCGTAACTTCGGGATAAGGGGCGCCCTAGTAGGGTGAAGCGCTTTACGCGTGGAGCCCGAGAGGGCCGCAGTGAATAGGCTGAAGCGACTGTTTACCAAAAACACAGGTCTCTGCTAAGTCGTAAGACGACGTATAGGGGCTGACGCCTGCCCGGTGCCGGAAGGTTACGTGGAGTTGTTAGGACTTCGGTTCGAAGCAGCGAAGCTAAGCCCCGGTAAACGGCGGCCGTAACTATAACGGTCAACATTAAGGCTGTTACAAAATTCAGCTATATGCTGGGATATCCGAGAATCCCGCACTACGAATAGCGTCCTAAGCGGGCGGTATCGTGAAAATGTGACGGGTGCGGACAATCAGCAGGAAAGACTGTCGAGACGTTTTCGGCAGAATCCTCAGAGGCCATACGCTGAACATGTACGCGCAAGCGGACGTGAAGATATGGTCCGACCTCCATGGCGACATGGAGAGCTAGGCGGAACTAGAAACGACCTAGCCATCCCGTATTGGGATGTAACAAAAGTGCCTAAGGTAGCGAAATTCCTTGTCGGGTAAGCACCAACACTTGCCCCGCCACCTCGCGAGAGGTGGCCGAGAACCGGCTCATATCGGGGAAACCCTCCCTGCCGCAGTGGCAGCGGGCAATCCCGAGGGAAGTCCTAGTGACCCCCTAACGACTGATCCGAAAGGAGAGGCGTGTCGCGCTTCGGAGAGTCCGAAAATATATGCGACGTGCAATACGCCGGCCCTCATCGAAAGACAAGGCGCCTATGGAAGAGCAGTACCGCTGGATCCCTGGTATGTCACAGGTCTGACGGATGGCGAGGGATGCTTCTGCATCTCTCTCGCGATCCGGGCGAAGCTTCGGACTGGCCTTGAGGTCAGACCGTCGTTCTCGCTCTCGTTGAATGAGAAGGATCTAGGGCTACTGGAGGATCTGCAAGCGTTCTTTGGCTGTGGTTGGATCCGCGAGTCCAAGCGAGATCGCACCTTCAAGTACGAGGTACGGTCGATCGAGGATCTGTCGGAAAGCATCCTTCCGCACTTCGAGCGTTTCCCCTTGCGGGGATGCAAGGCGAGAAGCTGTGCAGGCTTCTTGCGTGTATGCCGGATGGTGGAGCAAGGCCACCATTTGCAGCGCGACGGTCTGCGAGAGATCGTGGGTATCGCCTACCAGATGAATCTGGGAAAGCGCCGCCACTCGCAAGCCACACTCCTAAGGGTGCTGGATGAGGTGAAGGGATAGTCTGCGCTCTCGGACAACGAGAGAATACGCGAAGTTCCGACCTGCACGAATGGCGTAACGACTTCAGCGCTGTCTCAACGAGGAGCTCGGTGAAATTGCAGTCTCGGTGAAGATGCCGAGTACCCGCGGCTAGACGGAAAGACCCCGTGAACCTTTACTACAACTTGGTATTGGAGTTCGGTGCATTTCGCTCAGGATAGGTGGGAGGCTTTGAAGCGCTGGTTGCGGCTAGCGTGGAGCCAACCTTGAGATACCACCCTTGGTGTATTGGATTTCTAACAGCATTCCGTGAATCCGGGTGCTGGACAGTTCCAGGCGGGTAGTTTGACTGGGGCGGTCGCCTCCCAAAATGTAACGGAGGCGCACAAAGGTTCCCTCAGCACGGCCGGAAATCGTGCGTAGAGCGTAAAGGTAGTAAGGGAGCTTGACTGCGAGACTGACAAGTCGAGCAGGTGCGAAAGCAGGTCTTAGTGATCCGGCGGTAGCAAGTGGAAGTGCCGTCGCTCAACGGATAAAAGGTACTCCGGGGATAACAGGCTTATCGGGCCCAAGAGTCCACATCGACGGCCCGGTTTGGCACCTCGATGTCGGCTCGTCGCATCCTGGGGGTGGAGTTGCTCCCAAGGGTTGGGCTGTTCGCCCATTAAAGCGGTACGCGAGCTGGGTTCAGAACGTCGTGAGACAGTTCGGTCCCTATCTGCCGTGGGCGTTGGAGAATTGAGAGGATTTGTCCCTAGTACGAGAGGACCGGGATGAACGCACCTCTGGTGTATCTGTTGTCCTGCCAAGGGCATAGCAGGCTAGCTACGTGTGGATCGGATAACCGCTGAAAGCATCTAAGCGGGAAGCCGGCCTCAAGATGAGTTCTCCCATCCCCTAGAGGGAGTAAGACCCCTAGTAGACCACTAGGTTGATAGGCCAGATCTGGAAGAACGGCAACGTTCGTAGGAGACTGGTACTAATGGTTCGAGGGCTTGACGGATTTTTATGTGATGCTCGTTGTGTGGCGCTGTGCAGTTTTGAAGGACCGGGAAGGCTGGTCTCTCGCCTTTTCCGGTGGCTTTGGCGAGGGGGAAACACCTCTTCCCATTCCGAACAGAGCAGTTAAGCCCCTCAGCGCCGATGGTACTTGGCCCGCAAGGGCCTGGGAGAGTAGGACGCCGCCGGTTTACTTCAACGCACGGGCCGCCCAAGGGGCGGCCCGTCGTCGTTCCGTATCCGGGACGATTTGACACAGTACCGTCACCGCACGGCGCGCGGGCCTAGGAGTAGGAGACGCCTGTGGAGCTCGGCGCGCTCGCGCGGGATAGTGGTATCGCTTCGCGGGGTACGTCCTCGCACGACATGGCGAGAGGGGAAGTGCTTTGAGCGAGAGAGGATCGGGCGAGGCGTCGGCTCGCGATTGGCTATCGGGGCAGCGCCGGCGCGCACAGGCAGCACCTCGTTTTGGCACGGCCACCGCGACGCTATGCGTAGCGTCGCTGGCGAGCATGGGCGTCGGCGCTCTGGGCGCCGGCACGGCAGGCGCGAAGAACGTCGCTCGGCGCCCGGTCGTAGCGAAGCTTGCACGCACGGTCTCGTTGAGCGAGAGCGGCCGGCTGCGCCTGACGAGCAAGAAGGGCTTTACGCTGAACGAGCGTGGCTCGGCATCGGGAACGATCGCGGGCTCGATCTACATCCACCTTCATTTCGTCTCCGACACCAAGGTCACCGCGGAAGTCAACATCTACCCGCGCGAAGGCTCGCTGACGGGCAGCGGCTCGGCCGGCTACCACGTCGTCGGTGGCTACGCGGCCTTTTCGGGCACGCTGTCGATCACGCGCGGCTCGGGCAAGTACGCGCACGCCCGCGCCCCCGGCCTGCGCTTCACAGGGACGATCCAGCGCAGGGACGACTCGGTCTCCGTCCAGCTCGAGCGGGCACCTGTCCTACTAGGTGGCTGCGACCGTGCGCGTGCCCAAGCGACTGATCGTCCTCGGCGGGGTGCTCCTCGCGTGTCTCGTCGCGGTTGCCCCGGCGATGGCCTCGGCCACGGCCGTCCTGCACACGTCGTTCTCGCCCAATCGACTCGGCGCCAGCACGACGATCGGCTTCGGCTTCGACATCGCCGGCCCTGACGGCACCGTCCCACCGCCTTTGCGCAGCGTCAGCCTGAAGCTGCCGCCCGGCATCAACTACCTCACAACCACGCTCGGCCTGGCGATCTGCCAGCCTGCGGCCCTGCTCGAACGCGGGTTGGCCGGCTGCTCGCCGAACTCGCGCCTGGGCTTCGGTAGCGCCTACGTGGAAGTGCCGTTCGGCGAAACCTCTGGGCACGAGATCCCGGACATCCAGGCGCTGATGGGCCCCCCGCACAATGGGAACATCGTCGTGCTGTTCTATGCCGACGGGCGCGAACCGGTCTATGCGCAGCTCGTGTTCGCGGGTGAACTGATCGCAGGATCACAGACGCTCAGCGGCAGCCTCAACGCCGCGATCCCGCTGGTGCCGAGCGTGCCGTCCGGGCCACCGGTGTCGATCGTCAAGGTGCGCACGACGATCGGCCCCGCGCACCTGACCTACTACGAACGCAAGCGCGGGCGGACGATCAGCTTCCACCCACAGGGCGTGTCGCTGCCCTCGCGCTGCCCCCGCGGCGGCTTCGTCTTTTCGGCGGGGTTCTCCTTCGAGGACGGTACGAGCACCGTCGCGAACAGCACCGTTCCCTGCCCGCCGCCGCGCAAGCCGGTTGTCAGGCGCGGATCGCGAAAGTCCTCGCACTAGCCCGAGCGAATCGATGCCTGAGCCTCGTGGTCATCGCGCTGGACGGCTGTCGCTCGCCGGCGCATTCGTTCGGGCCGCGCTGCGCTACTGGCTCACCGTGTTCCCACGGACCGCCTCGGAGCTGCGGCATTGGCGCCGCAGCGCCGAACGGATCGCCGACCCGGGCCTGCGGCGGCTCGCCCTCGCCTCCCTGGCCAAGCGCGGGAACATGGAGGGCGCGGCGGCATTTGCGACCTTCGTGCCGTGGCGGGCGCGCGGCAGCGTGATTCGTGCGCTCGTCGCGTTCCAGGCGATCTACAACTACGCCGACCTGCTCGCCGAGCAGCCGTCCTCGGACCCGGTGGGCGGCGCAAGGCGTGTGCACCAAGCGCTGCTCGCAGCACTCGACCCGAGTGGAAAGTCGTTCGCGCACGACGTGCAACGAACAGATGCGCGCGTGGACGGCGACTTCCTCGCTGAGCTGATTGCGGCGTGCGAGACGGCTTCGTGGCGTCTTCCGTCCTACGGGTCGGCCGCCGCGGCTTTGTATCGGGCTGCCGAGCGAATCGTCGACTTTCAGAGCCTCAGCCTCGGTCGGGGTCGGGAGCTCGAGTCCTGGGCCGAAAGTCAGGGCCCGACGAGCGCCGGCTTCGCCTGGTGGGAGGTGGCCGCGGCCGCCGGCTCTTCCCTGTCCGTGCACGCGCTGCTCGCCGCCGCAGCGTCACCTGAGCTGACGGCGCAGGAGATAGCAACGATCGAGGCGGTCTACTTCCCGTGCATCGGAGCGCTTCATTCGCTGCTCGACAGCCTCGTCGATGAGCAGGAGGACGCCGCGACGGGTCAGCTGCGACTGCTCGACTGCTACCCCTCGCGACGGCAGGCCACAGCAGGCATGCAGCAGCTGACGATGCGCGCAGTGCAGGCAACGCACGAGCTGCCCAGCGGCGCAAACCACTTCCTGCTGGTGACGGCCATGGCCTGCAGCTACCTGGCCGCGCCCGAGGCGTCATCGAGCAGCGTCGATCAGGTAGCCGGACAGGTACGAGCCTCACTGGGCCCGCTCGCGCGCCCGATGCTGCTCGTTTTCAAGCTGCATCGACTGGCCGGCGGCGCGCATCACGCTTCCTCGGGCACCGCGGGGCCGGCCACCGGGCAGCCGGAGTCTGCGGCGGCGGTTTGCGCCGGCATCTCGCCCCGGGGTGGCGATGCTCGAGCTGCGTGAGCTCGTCAAGCACTACGAGCTCGTAGGCGGCGAGAAGGTCCGGGCGGTCGACGGCGTCTCGCTGGCGGTACCCACCGGCGAGCTGCTCGCGCTCTACGGGCCGTCCGGATCGGGCAAGACGACGCTCCTGCTGATGGTCGCTGCGCTGCTCGAGCCGACGAGTGGCTCGGTGCTCGTCGACGGGCGCAGCATCTCGACGCTCTCCGAGCAGGAGGCTTCGCAGTACCGCCTTTCCCAGCTCGGCTTCATCCGCCAGAGCTTCGATCTGCTCCCGGGCGTGAGCACGCTCGACAACGCCGTGCTGAAGCTGCTGAAGCACGTGCCGTGGCGGGAGGCGCATGCACGGATGACCCCGCTGCTCCAGCGGCTCGGGCTGGGCAAGCGCCTGGACCAGCACGCCGAGACGCTCTCGATGGGCGAGCGTCAGCGCGTGATGATCGCCCGTGCGCTCTCGACCGAACCGCGCCTGCTGCTCGCCGACGAGCCGACCGGCAGCCTCGACACGCAGCGAAGCCATGAAGTGCTCGGACTGCTGCGCGAGCTGTGTCGAGAGCGCGACGTGGCCGTCGTGCTCGTCAGTCACGACCCGCTCGCCGCCGGCTATGCCGATCGCGTGCTTGCCCTGCGCGATGGTCGGCTGGACGACTATGAGCCCGGGGCGGCGCTCGTTCCGCACAGCGCTGGATGAGGACTTCACGCGGCTTGACTGTCGCACGGGACGCACGATGAGGCTCGCCAACATGCTGCACCTGTACCGCGTGCGCCTGCGCTCGCGCCTGCTGCAGGAGTGCTTCGCGGTCCTCGGCATTGCCGCCGGCGTGGCGCTGCTGTTCGCGTCGCAGATCGCCGGCCACAGCCTCTCGAGCTCGGTCGCGCAGCTCTCACAGGGAATCGTCGGCAGCGCCAAGCTGCAGGTGCTCTCACGCGACCCGCGCGGCTTCGATCAAAGTCTCCTGAACAAGGTCCGCCACATCCCCGGCGTGAGGCTCGCCGCGCCGCTGCTCGAAGCCAACGCCGACGCGCTCGGCCCCCGCGCGAGCAGGTCGGTGGAGCTGATCGGGGCCGATGAAAGCCTCACGCAACTCGGCGGCACGCTCGTGCGCCACACGCGGCTCGCGCCGTTCGGCGGGATCGGGGCGATCGTCATGCCTGGCCCGCTCGCCCGAGCCATCGGCGTGACGAAGTTCGGCGCTGAAGCGACGCTCGAGATCGGCGGTCGCGTCAGCCAGGCGCCGCTGTACAAACAGCTCTCGGCCCGCGAAGTAGGGCCACTGCTCGATACGCCGATCGTCGTCGCCCCGCTTTCCTTCGCCCAGGAAATGGCCGGACTGCCCGGCCGCGTCACGCGCATCCTCGTGACGCCGAGCGCGGGCCGAGAGCAGGCGGTGCGGACGAGCCTGGGTCGCCTAGCCGGGGGACGGCTCGACGTCACCTCGACGAGCTATGACGAGCAGCTGTTCGCCAAGGCCGCCGCGGCCGCCAACCAGTCGACCGTGCTGTTCGCAGTGATCAGCGCGCTCGTCGGCTTCCTCTTCGCGTTCAACGCGATGCTCCTGACCGTCTCCCAGCGCCGCCGGCTGATCGCCGACCTGCGCCGCGACGGCTACACGCCGCGCGCTGTGATCGCCGTGCTGCTGCTGGACGCCGCCGTGCTCGGCACGATCGGCTGTGCACTCGGGCTCGTGCTCGGCGACGAGCTCTCGCTTCAGCTCTTCCATTCCAACCCCGGCTTTCTCTCCTCCGCCTTTACCGTCGGCTCGGCACGCGTCGTGGGCGCGCAGAGCGTCCTGATCGCGCTCGCCGGAGGGATGCTCGCGGCCTTCGTCGCCGTGCTCAGCCCGCTGCGCGACATCCTCTCGCGCGACCCGCTCGCCGCGATCGCACCGCGCGAGCTGACCGCCGGCAAGACCAACACGCGCCTGCGCACCGCGCTCGGGGCCGTCTTCGTGCTGATTGCGCTGCTCACGCTGCTCGTCCTGCCGCAAGCGGCGATCGCCGGCATGGTGGCGCTGACGTGCGCCCTGCTTCTGTGGTTGCCGCTCGGCCTCGGTGCGATGCTCGCTTCGGTCGCTCGTCTGGCACGGAAAATCACGAGTGCCGTGCCGCACATCGCCGTGAGCGAGCTTCGCGCCGGGCGCTCGCGGGCGGTCGCGATCGCCGCGACCGGCGCGGTCGCTGTGTTCGGCAGCGTCTCGATCCAGGGCGCCCATGGCGACCTCCAGCACGGGCTGGAAAACGCGGCGCACGACATGAATGCCTTTACCGACGTCTGGGTCTCGCCGGCCGGCTCGTTCAACCTGCTGATGACCCAGCCGTTCCCTGCGAGCGCGCAGGCCCGCCTGCAGCGCGTCCAGGGAGTTCACGCCGTGCGCACCTATCGCGGGGGGCTGCTCGACTGGCGTCAGCGGCGCATCTGGGTGATCGCGCCACCCGCTACCGCTCGGCCGCTGATCCCCCCGAGCCAGCTCGTCGAAGGCGACCTCGCGGCCGCGAGCGCGCACGTTCGCGCCGGTGGCTGGATCGTCGTCTCGCAGGCACTCGCCTCCGAGCACCACCTGCACATCGGCGACTCGTTTACGCTGCCCGCGCCGCGCCCGTCCACGTTCCGGCTCGCGGCAATCTCGACGAACATCGGCTGGGCGCCGGGCGCGATCGTGATGAGTGCCGACGACTTCGCCCGCGCCTGGGAAAATCCTGAGCCGAGCGCTTACAACGTGCTGCTCTCGCCCGGGACCACGCAGATCCAAGGCCGCCGCTCGGTCGAACGCGCGCTCGGACCCGGCTCGGGCCTGACCGTGCAGACCGCCGAGCAGCACGCCGGTAAGCAACGCACGCTCACGCGCCAAGGGCTCGCGCGGCTGTCGCAGATCGCCACGCTGATCCTCGTAGCCGCCATCCTCGCCACGGCCGCCGCGATGGCCGCGATGGTCTGGCAGCGCCGCCCGCGCCTGGCCAAGCTGAAGCTCGAGGGCTTCTCTCCGCGTGAACTGTGGGGCACGATCCTGCTCGAGAGCGTCCTGCTGCTGCTCGTCGGCTGCGCCGGAGGGGCACTCCTAGGCCTGCTTGGACAACAGCTGCTCGACCGCGCGCTCGCGTCGGTCATCAATTACCCGGTCGTCCGCTCGGTCGCTCTGCCAACGGCCCTCGCTGCTTTGGCGATAGTCACCGCCACCGCGCTCGTCGTGCTCAGTGTGCCCGGCTATCTCGCAGCGCGCGTGTCGGCGAGTCTCGCGCTGCAGGACTGAGCGACGGCGACGAGTCCGACCGACGAAGGCGGCGATGCGCAAAGCGCCACGCGCTACGCGCCCAGTGTCACGATCCCGTCCTCGCCCAGCGTCCAATGCGGATTGTTCGCGACCTCCCACGGATGCCCGTCCGGGTCGACGAACACCCCAGAGTAGCCGCCCCAGAACGTCTCACCCGGCTCGCGCGAGATCGTCCCGCCCGCGGCGCGCGCCTGCTCCACGATCTCATTGACCTCCGCCGGGGAGCCGACGTTGTGCGCGAGCGTCACGCCGCCGTAGCCGCTGCCGAGCTCGACGCCGCTGTCCTCGGCCAGCCGCTCACGGTCCCACAGCGACAGTACGCTGCCGCCGATCTGGAAGAACACGACGTCGTCGTCCTCGGCCGCCCGGCTGCGCCAGCCGAGGAGGCCTTCATAGAAGGCCCGTGCGCGCCTCAGATCGCTTGTTCCGAGCGTGATGACGCTGAGTCGTTGCTCCATCGTTGACCTCCAGTTGATCGTTCGCGGGCTTGCCGATGGGGGAGAGGCAATGATGGCGCGCCGGCGCGATCTGCCCCGCCCGCCGCTTGGCGAGGCGCCGCGAGCGACTCCCTGGCCCGCGCAGCGACGCTCGGTGTGGATGGGTCGTCTGCGTCAGTGGCTCGTCCAGGTCGACCTCCCAGTCGACGTCGTAGTCGTCCTCGAGCAGTAGGAACGAGCGGGTGAGACGCAGGGCGCCGAGCGTGCGCTGCGCGAGCGCGGAGTTCTTTGTCGAAGCGAACATCTGTTCGTAAGCTAGGAAGGCGATCGGACGGATGCCCGCGGAGGGCCGATGCGAACGTGTGTACGCATCTGCCGAACCGCCGTGAAGCCGCATTGCAGAGCCATTTTGCCTGCCCAGGAGCTTGCAAGGAGAATTGCAGATCGTCTCAGACGATCGGGCCGTCGCAGGCCCGATCGCCCTCATCAAATCCTCCAATGGAGTGACTGCGAAGCCGGTCCGAGCCCCGCGTGCAGGTGAGCAGCCGCGCGCCGCGAACTTGACCGTTCAGATGGCTGTTACGCTTGCCAGGCGCGATGCGAAAGCCCCACCATGGGGCCGTCGCCGGCGGCGCACCCAGCTCATGGAGAAGTTCGTCATCGAAGGTGGCGTCCCGCTTTCCGGCACGATGACCCCGGCCGGGAACAAGAACGGCGCGCTACCGATCCTCGCTTCCGCACTCCTCACCGAGGATGAGGTGCTCGTGCGCAACGTTCCGCGCATCCGCGACGTCGAGGCGATGCTCGACATCCTCAAGGCACTCGGCGTCTCCGCCCAGTGGCGCGGTCCCAACGAACTCGCGCTGTGCGCCGCCACCGCGCGCGAGATCGCGATCGAGCGCGAGCTGGCCGAGCTGATCCGCGCCTCCTTTCTGCTCGCCGGCCCGCTGCTCGCGCGCTTCGGCCGCGCCGTGATGTCGCCGCCCGGCGGCGACGTGATCGGCCGTCGTCGCCTCGACCCGCACCTCGACGCCTTCCGCGCGATGGGCGCTGAGGTCGAGTGCAACGGCACGATCGCCCTGCACGCGCCGCGCGGACTGCGCTCGACCGACGTGTTCATGGACGAGCCCTCCGTGATGGCCACCGAGAACGTGCTGATGGCCGCTGCGCTGACGCCCGGCACGACCGTGATCGGCAACGCCGCCTCCGAGCCCCACGTGCAGGACCTCGCGCGCATGCTCGTGAAGATGGGCGCCGACATCCAGGGGATCGGCTCCAACCTGATCACCGTCAACGGCGCCGAGCGACTGCACGGCTGCGAGCACGACGTCGCCCCCGACCACATCGAGATCGGCAGCTTCATGGCGCTCGCCGGCGTGACCGGCGGCGAACTGCGGATCAAGGACACCGTCCCCGGTGACCTGCGCATGATCCGCCTTGTGTTCGAGCGGCTCGGGTTGAACTCGACGCTCGACGGCAACGACGTGCTCGTCCCCGGTGGGCAGAAGCTCGTCGCGCAGTCCGATGTCGGCGAGTTCAAGAGCAAGATCCAGGACGGCCCGTGGCCGGCCTTCCCCGCCGATCTGACGTCCATCGCGGTGGCCCTGGCGACGCAGGCCGAGGGCTCGATCCTCGTGCACGAGTGGATGTTCGAGAACCGCCTGATCTTCACCGACAAGCTGATCCTGATGGGCGCCGACATCGTCATGTGCGACCCCCACCGCGCGATCGTCACCGGCCCCCGCCGCCTGCGCGGCGAGCGCGTCGAGTCCCCCGACATCCGCGCCGGCATGGCAATGCTGCTCGCCGCCCTCTGCGCCGACGGTCGCTCCGAGATCGGCAACATCCGCCAGATCGACCGCGGCTACGAGCGAATCGACGAGCGCCTGCGCGAGCTCGGCGCCCGCATCGAGCGCGTCGCGACAGAGCCCGTCCCCGCGTAGCGTCCCAAGCAACCGCGTAACCTCGGGTCGAATGATCCACCCAATCCCATCCGGCACGCGCGACGTGCTCCCTCAGGAGACGGGCGAGGTGCGCCTGATCACCGACACGCTGCGCCGCGTCTTCGACGAGCACGGTTACGGCGAGATCTACACGCCGGCGCTCGAGTACGAGTCG
This sequence comes from uncultured Solirubrobacteraceae bacterium, assembly GCA_963704495.1. GTDB lineage: Bacteria > Actinomycetota > Thermoleophilia > Solirubrobacterales > Solirubrobacteraceae > Palsa-744. The sequence continues at coordinate 1,998,623 of OY969911.1, forward strand.
GTGCTCGCGCGCGCGGACATGGCCGAAGCGCGCCCCGCCTACCGCGTCTTTGACGAGTCCGGCGCCGTGCTCGTGCTGCGCTCGGACATGACCGCGCCGATCGCCCGCGTCGTCGCCACGCGCTACGCCGACAGCCCTACGCCACTGCGCTTCTGCTACTTCGCCCACACCTACCGCGGCGTGCGTCCCCAGCGTGGGCAGCTACGCGAGATGCTGCAGGCCGGCATCGAGCTGATCGGCGCACCGGCGCCGCAGGGTACGGCGGAAGCGCTCACGGTGCTGTGCTCATCGCTCGATGCGGTGGGGCTCAAGGACTTCCGCATCGGCGTCGGCGACGCGTCGCTGTTCCCGGCGCTGATGGAGAGCCTGCGGGTACCCGCGGAGCACCGCGACGGACTGCTGGAAGCGCTCGTGCGGCGCAACTTCGTCGCGCTCGAGCACCTGCTGGGGGAGGCGGGCGTCTCAGGCGAGGCGGCAGAGCTGCTGCTCGACGTGCCCCAGCGCCGCGGCGGCCCGGATCTGCTGACCGACGCGCCGGGGCCGGCGGTCGACGCGGTCTTGGGGATGCGCCGCGTGTACGAGCTGCTGCCGGACAACGTCGCCGCGCGCGTGATCTTCGACCTCGGCCTGATCCGCAACATCGGCTACTACACGGGGGCGGTTTTCGAGGTCTACGACCCGGCGTTCGGCGCTCCGATCGGCGGCGGCGGGCGCTACGACGAGCTGCTCGGGCGCTTCGGGCGCAGCCTGCCGGCGGTCGGCTTCGCGCTGTACGTCGACTCGTTGCACCAGGCGCTGGCGGGCGAGGAACGCGGCACGGGGGCGCTGTCGGAGCTGCGCACGGTCGCCGCCGCGGGAGAGCCGCGATGAGCTCGGCGCTTGGCCTGACGATCGCCGTCCCGCGCGGCGCCCTGTTCGGCGGCACGGTCGACCTGCTCGCCTCGCTCGGGATCGACACGGAGGAGCTGCGCACGAACGACCGCAAGCTGCTGTTCGAGGACATCGGCGTCGTCACGATGCGCCCGTCGGACGTGCCCACGTATGTAGAGGCGGGCGCCGCGGACATCGGCGTGACGGGCAAGGACGTGCTGCTCGAGCAGCTCGCGCACGCCCCCGGCGAGCGCGGCCGCGACGTGTATGAGCTGATGGACCTCGGCTTCGGGCGCTGCACGATGATCCTCGCGAGCAAGGCCGGCCCCAATCCAGAGCATGACCCGGCGCTCGAGTCGCTGCGCCGCCTCGGCGTGATGCGCGTGGCGACGAAGTACCCGCGCATCGCTACGCGCTACCTGGAGGAAACGGGCCGCCAAAGCGAGATCGTCGAGGTCAAGGGCTCGGTCGAGCTGGCGCCGCTGACGGGCATGGTCGACGCGATCGTCGATCTGACGGCGACGGGCACGACGCTGCGCGAGAACAACCTCGTCGAGCGCGAGAAGATCGTCGTCTGCACGGCGCGGCTGATCGCCAACCCGGTCTCGCACAAGCTGAAGGCGGCGCAGATCGACGCCCTGCTGCAGCAGCTGCGCGCGCTCACGGCCGCCGGCGTCGGCTGAGCGATGCGGCTCGAGCGCGTCGAGATAGCCGAGCTCGAGCGCCTCGGCGGCCCGTCGGGCGTGGCGGCGCACCTGCGCGCGCTCGTGCCCGACGGCGACTCGGTCGAGGGGCCGGTGCGCGCGATCGTCGAGCGCGTGCGTGACGGCGGCGACGCAGCCGTCCTTCACTACACGCGCGAGTTCGACACGAAGGGGGTTGAGCCAAGCCCGTTGCTCGTCGCCCCGGAGGACCTGGACGAGGCGATCAAGGCGCTGCCGCTCGAGCTCGTAGCGGGCCTGCAGGTGACGATCTCCAACGTTGCACAGGTCGCCGACGCGGGCGTCGGCCGCGACGCGACGGTCGACCTGCCCCAGGGCCAGCGGATCGCGCTGCGCGAGCTGCCGGTCGACTCGGCGGCGATCTACGTCCCAAGCGGCCGCGCGCCGTATCCGAGCACGGTGGCGATGGGCGTCGTCACGGCACGCGCGGCGGGAGTGTTCGACGTGGCTGTGTGCAGCCCGCCGGGTGAGGACGGCGAGATCGACGCGGCGATCCTCGGCGCGTGCCGCCTGTGCGGTGTGGAGCGCGTCTACCGGATGGGCGGCGCGCAGGCGATCGCGGCGCTGGCGTACGGCACGGAGACGGTCAAGCGCGTGGACGTGATCGTGGGGCCGGGCAACCTGTACGTGCAGGAGGCCAAGGCGCAGCTCTCGGCGAAGGTGGGCATCGACGGCTTCGCGGGCCCGAGCGATCTGCTCATCGTGCTCGGCGCGGAGCTGAACGAGGGGGACGTGGAGCTGGCGGCGCTGGACATGCTGGCGCAGGGCGAGCACGGCGAGGGCAGCCTCGTCGTCGGCGTCTCGGCAGGTCCGGGCGTGATCGAGGCGCTGGGCAATGAACTGGAGCGACTGGACGCCGAGCTACCAGGAAGCGGTGCCGCGGCGGGCACGTTCGCGCTCGTGCAGGCGCTCGACTCCGAGCAGGCGATCCAGATCGCGAACGAGTTCGCGCCGGAGCATCTGCAGCTGATCGGCGCCGACGTGGAGGTCCAGGCCTCGCGCGTTCGCAGCGCAGGCTGCCTGTTCGTGGGCGCGGCGAGCGCGACGGCCTTCGGCGACTACGTGGTCGGCTCGAACCACATCCTGCCGACGGTCGGCGCGGCACGCTTCGCCTCGATGCTCTCCCCACGCCACTTTCGCCGGCGCATGGCCGAGGTGCGCGTCTCATCCGACGGCGCGGGCAAGCTGGCGAGCGCTGGCGTGCCGATCGCGCGCGCGGAGGGCTTTGAGTGGCACGCGCGCTCGATGGAGGCGCGTATCGGCGACAATGAATCGAACGGCTGAGCGAACGACGATTTTTATGAGTAAAGAGAACGAAAGGACGGCGAGCATCGAGCGTCGCACGGGCGAGACGGACGTGCGCCTGTCGCTCGCGCTCGAAGGCACGGGGGCGGGCACACGCGAGACGGGCGTGGGCTTCCTCGACCACATGCTCGACCTGCTCGCGCGCCACGGGCGCCTGGACCTGAAAGTGAAGGTCACGGGTGACCTGGAGACAGGCGCGCACCACACAGCGGAGGACACGGCGATCGTGCTCGGCCAGGCGCTCGACGGTGCGCTGGGCGACCGCAACGGGATCGTCCGCTACGGCGCGGCGACGGTACCGATGGACGAGGCGCGCGCGAGCTGCGCGCTGGACATCTCAGGCCGGCCGTTCACGCTGTTCGAGGCGGACTTGCCGCCGGGCTCGACGGGCGGCTTCGAGCACGAGCTGACGGAGGAGTTCTTCCGCGCGCTGGCGAACGCGGCCAAGCTCACGCTGCACCTGCGCGTGGAAGCGGGCTCGAACGCGCACCACATGATCGAGGCGGCGTTCAAGGCGTTCGCGCGGGCGCTGCGCCAGGCAGCGTCGATCGACCCGAGCGAGACGGGTGTGCCGAGCACGAAGGGGACGCTGACGGCATGACCAGCAAGCAGATCGAGATTGCCGTGGTCGACTACGGAATGGGCAACCGCCGCTCGGTCGAGAAGGCGCTCGAGCGCATCGGCGTACGTGCAAGCGTCAGCTCGGACCCAGATCGCCTGCGGATGGCGGACGGCCTCGTGGTGCCGGGCGTCGGCGCTTTTCCGCGCGCGATGGAAAACCTCCGCGAGCTGGGGCTGGACGAACTGATCCGCGACCGCGTGGCGATGAGCTCGCCAGTGCTCGGCATCTGCCTGGGGCTGCAGCTGGCGTTCGACTACTCGAGCGAGCTCGGCGGCGCGGACGGGCTGGGGCTGATCGCGGGCGAAGTGCACGAGCTGCACGCGGGGACGCTGAAGCTTCCGCACATCGGCTGGAACGAGGTCCGCTTCACGAAACCGGGCGCGCGGCTGATCGCGGGGCTGCCGTTGGAGTGCGCCTTCTACCACGTGCACTCGCTGGCGGCGGAGCCGGAGCGCGAGCAGGACGTGCTCGGCACGGCGTCCTATGGCGTGCCGTTCGTGACGGCGGTGCAGAAGGGCTCGTTCTACGGCGTGCAGTTCCACGCGGAGAAGTCCTCGGCGGCGGGACTGCGCCTGTTGGCGAACTTCGCCCGCATCTGTCTGGACGCGCGCGTGGAAACGGGCGCGCGCGGCGTTCGAGCGGGCATCTGACCTGCGCCACCGGTGAACCTCTACCCGGCGATCGACATCCTCGGCGGCAACGCCGTGCGCCTCGTCAAGGGCGACTTCGAGGCGAAGAAGGTCTACGACCAGGATCCGCTGTCGGCGGCGCGCGCATTCGCGCAGGAAGGCGCGCGCTACCTGCACGTGGTCGACCTGGACGGGGCAAAGAGCGGCGAGCCGGTCAACATCGAGCACCTGCGCGCAATCGTCGATCAGCTCGGGCTGCCGGTGCAGTTCGGCGGTGGGCTGCGCTCGGACGCATCGATCCAGGCGGCGTTTGAAGCCGGCGCGCGGCGCGTGATCCTGGGAACGGCAATTTTCACGGACCCGGAGCTGCCGTTTCGCGCGATGGAAGAGCACGGCCGCGACAACGTGCTGATCTCGATCGACGCGCGCGACGGCTTGCTCGCAACGCACGGCTGGCTGGAGGCCACAGAAGTCTCGGCGCGCGAGGCGATCGAGCGCTGGAGCGAGGGCTCCGGCGGCGTTAAGCGCTTTGTCTACACGAACATCGACCACGACGGGATGCTCGACGGCATCGACGGCGAGGATGCGGCGATGGCGGCCCGAGCGGCGGGCGAGGGCAGCGTGATCCTCTCGGGCGGCATCGGCGAGCTCGAGCACCTTCAGGCGATTGCGACGCTGCGCGCGGAGCGGCAGCTCGAGAGCCTCGACGGCGTGATCGTGGGCAAGGCGCTGTACGAGCGCCGCTTCACGGTCGCCGAGGCGCTCGCCGTGCTCGACGGCTGAGGGCACGCAACGGCCGGGTCGCGGCGACCGTCCAGGCCCGGCGCAAGCTACGGTAACGGCGTGCACTTCAAGCGCATCATCCCGTGCCTGGACGTCGACGACGGGCGCGTCGTCAAGGGCGTCGAATTTCTCGACATCCGCGACGCGGGCGATCCGGTCGAGCTGGCGGCGCACTACGACCGCGAGGGCGCGGACGAGCTGATCTTCCTGGACATCACGGCGACGCACGAGAAGCGCGACACGATCGCCAAGCTGGCGCGCGCGACGGCGGACGACGTGTTCGTGCCGTTCACGATCGGCGGCGGCATCCGCTCGGCGGAGGACGCTCAGGCGGTGCTCGACGCGGGCGCGGACAAGGTCTCTGTCAACTCGGCCGCACTGCAGCGGCCGCGGCTGATCAACGAGCTGGCCGAGGTGTTCGGCTCGCAGTGCGTCGTGCTGGCGATCGACGCCAAAGCGGACCCGTTCGTCGGCGAGGGGCTCGAGCACCCGTCGAAGTGGGAGGCATACCTGGCGGGCGGGCGCACTCCGACTGGACGCGACGTGGTCGAGTGGGCGCGCGAAGGCGTCGAGCGCGGCGCGGGCGAGATCCTGCTCACGAGCATGGACCGCGACGGAACCAACGACGGCTACGACCTGCCGCTGATCGAAGCGGTCAGCGCCGCGGTCAGCGTGCCGGTGATCGCCTCGGGCGGCGCGGGCGAGCTCGAGCACCTCGCCGAAGCCCTGCGCGCGGGCGCCGATGCGGCGCTGTGCGCGTCGATCTTCCACTACGGGCGCCACACAATTGCGGAGGCCAAGGCGCACCTGGTCGCGGCCGGGATACCGGTGCGCGTGGGCTGACGCCGCGCCCCGACGCGAGCTCGGATCGTGAACGCACCTTCAGCGAACGGCCTCGACGTCCTCGAGGGCCTACGGGAGCTGCCCGGCGGCGCTCAGCTGTGCAGGGTCGCCGAGGCGCGCGGGAGCGAAGTCGCGCTGATCGGCGGCGCCGTGCGGGATCTTCTGCTCGAGCGGACGCCTCGTGAGCTGGATGTCGTCGTGGACGAGGACGCCGGTGGCTTCGCGCGTGCGCTCGCCGACGAGTTGGGGGCCATCGCGGGCGAGAGCCGCGCGGAACATTTCGAGATGACCTTGCACGAGCGCTTTCAAACCGCGCTCGTCCGCTGGGACGGCGGGCAGATCGACGTGGCAACGCGACGCTCGGAGCGCTACCCGACGCCGGGCTCGCTGCCCGACGTCGAGGGCGGCACCGTCGCAAGCGACCTGGACAGGCGCGACTTCACGATCAACACGCTCTCTGTCGCGCTGAACGGAATGCACCGGGGGAAGCTCACAGGCGCACGGACGGCGCGCGAGGATCTCGACGCCGGCGTCCTCCGCGTGCTGCACGACGAGAGCTTCCGCGACGACCCGACGCGCCTCATGCGCATGGCTCGATATCGAGCACGTCTCGGCTTCACGATCGAGCCCCATACGGCGCAGCTCGCCGCAGAGGCGATCGCGGCGGGCGCGCTCGACACGGTCTCTGCGGCGCGCATCGGCGCCGAGCTGCGCCTGACGCTCACCGAGCCCGAGCCGGTGGCCGTGCTCGAGTCGCTCGAGCAGCTGGGCGTGCTCTCGGCGCTGCACGAGGCGATCGAGCTGGACGCGTCGCTCGCGCGCGCGGCGCTTGCAGAGCTGCCGGCGCCGCCGGAAGCATGGCCGGCCGTGCTGTTGCTCGCCTCGCTGCTGCGCCCAGGACATTCATACGACACGACCGACTACGAGACGCGCTTGCGCGTGCTGCTCGACGACTGGGAGCTCCCGGCGGCCGAGCGGGAGCGCGTCGTGCACAGCGCGGTGCTCGCGCCACGCATCGCCGAGCGCCTGGAGCACGCGGGCAAGCCGTCCGAGATCTACGAGGTCGCTTACCGCGAGCCGCTCGAGGCGATCGCGCTGGCCGCGGCCATCGCCGACGCTGCGAGGCACAGCGGAGCCGGCAGCGCAGCACGGCGTTGGCTCTCGGAGTTGCGCCACGTCGAGCTGCGGATCGGCGGCGAGGATCTGATCGCGGCCGGCGTCGCGCGCGGCCCTGAGATCGGCGCGCGCCTGCAGCGCGCGTTGATGCGCAAGCTCGACGGCGAGCTGGCCGGGGCCGAGGACGAGCGCGTCGTGCAGCTCGCCGCCGCACTGGAGGATGCATGAGGGTGCTCGAGCATGCCGAGGGCTTCTCGTGCGAGCTTGCTGGTGGCGCCCAGGTCCTGTTCACTTCGCGCGCGCACGGCAATCTCTCGACCCATACCGGCGGCGGGCACGAGAACGGGCGCGCGGGCCGTGACCGGCTGTGTGAGGAGCTGGGCTTGGACTGGCTCTGCGCCGGCCGCCAGGTCCACGGCGCGACTGTGCAGCGCGTACGCAAGATCGCAGGCAGTGGGGGAGAGGCGGTCGCGATTGACGCCGACGGGCACGCCACAGCGCTCGCAGGGGTCGGCGCGATGGTGCTCACCGCCGATTGCCTGCCCGTCGCGCTCGGTGCCGAGACGGCCGGTGGAGGAGCCGTCGTGGCGATGACGCACGCCGGCTGGCGCGGCCTCGCCGCCGGCGTGCTCGAGGAGGCCGTCCGCGCGCTCCGCGGGCTGGGCGCGACAGGCCCGATCGAGGCCGTCGTCGGTCCCTGCGCGGGCGTCTGCTGCTACGAGGTCGGCGAGGAGGTGCACGCTGCGTTCGCGGGCCAGGACGGCGCGCGCGGAGCGGGATCCACGCCTGAGGAATATCGCCGAGGCAAGAACATCGACCTGCGCGCGATCGCTCGCGACAAGCTGCGCGCCGCCGGCGTCGCGAGCGTCTCGCACGCCGAGGCCTGCACGCTCTGCGACGAGCGATTCTTCTCCCACCGCCGCCAGGGCAAGGCCGCGGGAAGGCAGGCCGGGGTCGCGTGGGTCGGATGACCGCAGGCTCGGGCAGCGCATGGCGCGGCTGATCGAGAGCCTCGACGTCGAGCGCATTCGCGCCAACGTCACCCGTGTGCGCGAGGAGATCGACGCCGCCGCGCAGCGCTCGGCGCACGCCCGCCCTGGCGGGGAGCCGCGCGAGGTCGAGCTGCTCGCGGCGATCAAGTATGTCCGCAACGAGGACCTGCCGCTGCTCGCAGATGCCGGCATCCGGCTGGTCGGCGAGAACCGGGCGCAGGAACTGCAGGCCAAGCACGCTGCCCACGGCGAGCTGTTCGAGTGGGACTTCATCGGTCGGCTGCAGAGCCGGCGCGTGCGCGAAATCGTGCCCTGCGTGCGGCTGATCCACTCCGTGGCATCCGAGTCCGCGTTGCGCGCGATCGAACGCCATCTACCGCAGGCCCAACCAGCGCTGGGGATCTTGATCGAGGTCAACATCGCCGACGAGCAGGAGAAGGCCGGCGTGGCGCCTGAGCAGTTGGGCGAGCTGATCGAGCGCTCGCCCGTGCCCGTCGCCGGGCTGATGACGATGCCCCCCCTCACAGACGATCCCGAGCAGAGCAGGCCCTGGTTCGCGCGGCTGCGCAAGCTGGCCGACGAGCACATGCTCGAGCACCTCTCGATGGGCACTTCGCAGGACTACGTCGTCGCCGTCGAGGAGGGCGCGAGCATTGTGAGAATCGGCACGCGGCTGTACGATTAGGGCTCGCGTTGGCGGCGGACGATCACGTTCGCCGCCGAGGCGATCTCGGCAGATCCCCGACTCGCGCCCGTGACCCGAGCATTCCGCGGGGGTGGGCACTAGCATGAGCATGAAATCGGCCGCGAGCAGGGAATTCGTCCTGCCGGGCGAAAACGCACCTACACCAATGGCTTTCCGCGATTCCTGGCACAGCGCGCTCGTCTACTTCGGCCTTGCCGAGGAGTATCACGACGACTTCGACGACGCTCCGCCCGAGGCTGAGATCGAGGATCGCTACCGCGAGCGGCCCAACGTGCGCCGTCTGCGCCGCCGCCGCGACGAGTTCGACGACATCTTCGCCGAGGAGGAAGGCGGCTCCCGCCGCAGCAGTGGGCGGCCGACGACCGTGCTCAAGTCGGTTGCTCCCAACGGCGACGTGCGCGTGCACCTGGTAATTCCCAAGTCCTTCAACGACGCTCAGCAGATCGCGGACAGGTTCAAGGACTCCGTTCCAGTGATCCTCAACCTGCAGTCCGCCGAAACAGACTTGTCAAAGCGCCTGATCGACTTCGCATCGGGGCTCACCTACGCGCTCGACGGCGGCATGCAGCGGATTGCCGACAAGGTCTTCATGCTCACGCCGCGCAACGTCGAGATCTCCGCCGAGGAGCGCGCTCGCCTGATAGAGAAGGGCTTCTTCAACCAATCCTGACCTGGCGGCCATGTCCGGCGTCTGGCGGCGTCCTCGGTCGCTCGTGCACCGAAGCCGGGAGACACTCGCTTGCTCGCGTCCCCGTTTCGGCCAGCACACTTCGCTCCCTGCGTCCTTGCCAGACTTGAACCTGACCGCCAGGACCGCGAATCGCCCAGCGCTAGCGTGAACCCGTCATGCAGATAGGACTGATCGGCGCCGGCAATATGGCCCGCGCCCTCGCGCGCGGCTGGGGCAAGCCCGTGCTGTGCGCCGACCCCGTGCATGCGCGGGCCGAGGCGCTCGCGGCCGAGCTCGGGGGCGAGACGCTCGCGAGCAATGCCGAGGTCGCCGAGCGCGCCGATCTCGTCGTGCTCTGCCACAAGCCCGCCCAGCTGAACGACGTGGCCGCCGAAGTCGCGCCGCACGCCAAGGCCGTCGCCTCGATCCTTGCCGCAACGCCACTGCAGGCGTTGCGCGATGCCTATCCCGACGCGCCCGTCTACCGCTTCATTCCCTCGCTGCCCGTCGAGGTGCGCCAGGGCGCCGTCGTACAGGGGCGCGACGCCGTCGACAAGGTGGAACGAGAGCACCCCGACCGTGACGCCTCGCTCGATGCACTCGTCGCCTCGCTGTTTGCCGAGCTCGGCACGCTCGTCGTGCTCGACGACGCGCTCGTCGATGTCGCCATGGGCCTGATGTCGTGCGCCCCGGCATACGTCGCGCTCGTCGCCGAGGCGCAGATCGACGCCGGCGTGCGCAAGGGCATTCCCGCCGCGCAGGGTGCCGAGCTCGTCGTGCAGACGCTCGCCGGCACCGCAGAGCTCTTGCGCACGCGCGGCTATGACACCGTCGCCGTGCGCCGCGAGGTCACCTCGCCCGGCGGGATCACCGCGCGCGGGCTCGACGCGCTCGAGCGCGCCGGCTTGCGCGCCGCCTTCAGCGACGCGCTCGACGCCGTGCTGCAGCCCGCGCCCGGCGCTCCGCCGCCCGGCGGCCCACCCTCCGGCGCCGGTCCCCGGCCGAAAGCGAGCTGATCGTGGTCCTCGCCAGTGCCCGCACGCAGATCGCCGACTACCTCTCGACGCTGATCTACGTCTACACGCTGCTGATCATCCTCTACATCGTGATCCAGCTGCTCTTCTCCGTCGGCATCCGCCCGCCCTATTCGCGCACGCTCGACGCTGTGCTCGGCTTCCTGCGCGACATCTGCGAGCCCTTCCTGCGCCTCTTCCGGCGCGTGCTCCCGTCCTTCGGCGGGCTCGACTTCAGCCCGATCCTTGCGATCTTCACGCTGCAGATCGTCAACTCCATCGTCGTCAACAACCTGATCCACGGCTGAGTTCCGATGCGCGCCGCCGGCCCGTGGTTGCGCGCAGCGCTCGTGCTCGTGCTCGTCGTCGCAGCCGACCAGCTCACCAAGCACGCCGTCAACGCCGACATCGCCGAGGGCGAGGAACGCAAGCTGCTGCCCGGCCTCGATCTCGTCAACACGCGCAACCACGGCGTCGCCTTCGGCTTCTTGCCAGGCAGCCACATCGCCATCACCGTCCTGATCGTGATCGCCCTGCTCGCGCTGCTCGTGTACTTCGCCCTACACACGCGCGAGCGGCTGATCTGGCTGCCCACCGGCATGCTGATCGGCGGCGCCATCGGCAACGTCGTCGACCGCCTGCGCGAGGGCTCCGTGACCGACTTCATCAAGCTTCCGCTCGGCTGGCCGCCGTTCAACCTTGCCGACATGTCGATCACCTTCGGCGTGCTGATCCTGTTCCTCGTGATCGACCACGCCCGCCACGCCGCCAAGCGCGCCGAGGCATGAGCTCCGACGCCATCGAGCCCTTCGCGATCGCCTACGAGGACGAGCACCTGCTCGTCATCGACAAGGCCGCCGGCGTTGTCGTGCACCCCGCCAAGGGCCACCGCGAGGACACGCTCTCCCAGCTGCTCGCTCACAGCGCTCGCGGCGGCGACCCCGACCGCGCCGGGATCGTCCATCGCCTCGACCGCGACACATCCGGCCTACTCGTCGTTGCGCGCTCAGAGCAGGCCCATGCCGAGCTCCAGCGCGCGCTGCAGCAGCGCGAGATCGAACGCGAGTACCTCGCGCTCGTGATCGGGCGCCCGCCCGCCCGCAGCGGCACGATCGAGGCGCCGATCGGACGCGACCCGCACGTGCGCACGCGCATGGCCGTCGGCGGCTCGCACCCGCGCGAGGCGCGCACGCACTTCGAGCTCGACCGCGCCCTGCCCGAGCACTCGCTGCTCAAGCTCAAATTGGAGACGGGGCGCACGCATCAGATCCGCGTGCACCTGCAGGCCATCGGGCACCCTGTCGCCGGCGATCCCGAGTACGGCGCTCGCGGCGCGCTTGGCCTGCAACGGCAGTTCCTGCACGCCGCGCGCCTGGCCTTCGCGCACCCCATCAGCGGCGCTCCGATCGACGTCAGCTCGCCGCTCCCCGGCGATCTGCGCGAGGCACTGACCCGTGCCGAGCGGCTATCCTGAGTCGTTCACAGACCTTCTATCCGTCCGATGTCGGACGCGGCCCTGCCCGGTACTGCGAACCATGCGTCGCACAGCCGGGTCCGCGTTTTCAGTCGGTCGTCATCAAATTAATAAATAAAGGGAGTACTCGTGGCTCAGGTAGGCATCGCGGAGCTGCTGGAGGCAGGCGTTCATTTCGGCCACCAGACGCGCCGCTGGAACCCAAAGATGCGCCGCTTCATCTTCGGAGAGCGCGGCGGCAACTACATCATCGATCTCGTCAAGACGCAGGCTCTGCTGCAGCAGGCGCAGACCTTCGCCTCCGAGATTTCCCACCGCGGCGGCACCGTGCTGTTCGTCGGCACCAAGAAGCAGGCGCGTGACACGATCAAGGACGTCGCCGAAGCTGCCGACATGCCGTTCGTCAACCACCGCTGGCTCGGTGGCCTGCTGACCAATTTCCAGACGATCAGCCTGCGTATCCGCCGGCTGCATGACCTCGAACGCTACGAGACCGAGGGACAGCTCGCGCTGCTGCCGACTCGTGAGCGGATGGCCGCCCAGGCCGACCTCGCCAAGCTGCGCGCCAACCTCGGCGGCGTCAAGAACATGCAGCGCGTCCCCGACGCCATGTTCGTGATCGACCTCAAGACCGAGGAGATCGCCGTCAAAGAGGCCCGCCGGCTGCGCATCCCGATCATCGGCCTCGTCGACACCAACTGCGACCCCGACGGGATCGACTACGTGGTCCCCGGCAACGACGACGCGATCCGCTCCTGCGCGCTGATTACGCAGGCGATCGGCCAGGTCGTGCAGGAGGGTCACTCCGTGTTCCGCGCCGAGGAGGAGAAGGCGCGCAAGGAAGCCGAGGAAAAAGCCCGCGTCGAGGCCGAAGCTCGAGCCAAACGCGAGGCCGAAGAGCAGGCCAAGCGCGAGGCCGAGGAACTGGCCAAGAAAGAGGCCGAGGAAAAAGCTGCCGCCGAGAAAGCCTTCCTCGAGAAAGCCGCTGCCGAAAAGGCAGCAGCCGCTGCCGCTGCCCAGCAGCCGGCCCCCGAGACCACGCCCGTGCCCGCAGCGCCCGCCGACCCGGCCACGCTCGAGCCCCAGCAGGAGTCCGTCACGCCGATGAACGCCGGCCCCGACGCCGAGCGGCCCGCCAAGGCGCAATCCGCGCCACCCGAGACCGCCGCCGAGAGCGAGGCCGAGGCGCCCGCCGCTGAGGCTCCCACCGAGGCGGCCCCGGCGCCCGCCGAGAGCAGCACCGACACGCCCGCCGAGCCCGTCGCCGAGCCGGTGGCCGTCGCGCAGGGAACAGACGAGTCGCAGGCCGAGGAGCCCGCGAAGGAGGCCCAGCAGCAATGAGCACGACTGAGATCGCAGCCAAGGACGTCAAGGCGCTGCGCGAGCGCACCGGCGCCGGGATGATGGACTGCAAGAAAGCCCTCGCCGAGGCCGAGGGCGACATGGACAAGGCGATCGAGCTGCTGCGCGTCAAGCAGGGCAAGAAGATCCAGGATCTCGGCGAGCGCCAGGCCACCGAGGGCACCGTGCAGGCCTACATCCACGCCGGCGCGCGCGTCGGCGTGCTGATCGAGGTCGACTGCAACACCGACTTCGTCGCCTCAAACGACGACTTCACGCAGTTCGCCCGCGACGTCGCCCTGCAGATCGCCGCCACGCCGACCGTCAAGTACGTCAGCCGCGATGACGTGCCCGAGGACGTGCGCGACGCCGAGGCCAAGATCTACGAGCAGGAAGCCGCCGACAAGCCCGAGAACGTGCGCGAGAAAATCGTCTCCGGCAAGCTCGACTCCTGGTATCAGACGATCGTGCTGCTCGAGCAGGAGATGCACAATCCCAAGTTCGACGGCAAGACCGTGCAGCAGCTACGCGACGAGCTCACCGCCACGACGGGCGAGAACGTCGTAATCAGGCGATTTGCACGCTTTGCCGTTGGGCAGTAGACGCTACCTGCCGCGCAGCCGGTGACTGAGTAGGCTCTCGCGTCGATGGCCCAGGCCCCTGCGTTCAAACGGATCCTCTTGAAGCTCTCCGGCGAGGCGCTGATGGGATCGCTCGAGTTCGGCACCGACCCCGAGCGCGTGGCGGCCGTCGCGCGCCAGGTGACGGCCGTGCGCGACCAGGGCGTGCAGGTCGCGATCGTCGTGGGCGCGGGCAACATCTACCGCGGCATGCAGGGCGCCGCGGCCGGCATGGACCGCGCGACGGCCGACTACATGGGCATGCTCGCGACCGTGCTCAACGCGCTGCCGCTGCAGGACGCGCTGGAGAAGGCCGGCACGAACACGCGCGTGCAGTCCGCGCTGGGCGTGTCCGAGGTCGCTGAGCCCTACATCCGCCGCCGCGCGATGCGCCACCTGGAGAAGGGACGCGTGGTGATCTTCGCGGCGGGCACGGGCAATCCGTTCTTCACGACCGACACGGCCGCGGCGCTGCGCGCGGCGGAGATCCACGCGGAGATCATCCTGATGGCCAAGAACGGCGTCGAGGGCGTCTACACGGCCGACCCGGCGGTCGACCCCACGGCCGATTTCATCCCCGAGATCACGCACATGCAAGCGCTCGAGCGCCGTCTGCGCGTGATGGACTCGACAGCGCTGGCGCTGTGCATGGAGAACCACATGCCGATCGACGTCTTCAACATGGATGACGACACGGCGCTCGCGCGGATAATCTCAGGCGAGCGCGTGGGAACGCTCGTCTCGACACCGCAAGGAGAGGCCGATGGCAGCTGACAGCATGATCGACGAACTGCTCGCCGACGCGCGCGAGCGGATGCACAAGTCGGCCGAGGCCGCGCAGCACGAGTTCTCGACCGTGCGCACCGGCCGCGCCAGCCCGGCGCTGCTCGACCGCGTCGTGGTCGACTACTACGGCGCGATGACGCCGCTGAACCAGCTCTCCACGATCTCGGCGCCCGAAGCGCGCCTGCTCAGCGTGCAGCCCTATGACAAGTCCTCGATCAAGCTGATCGAGAAGGCGATCAACGAGTCCGACGTCGGCCTGAACCCGTCCAACGACGGCAACGTGATCCGCCTCGTCGTGCCCGAGCTGACCGAGGAGCGGCGCAAGGAGCTCGTCAAGGTCGTCAAGAACCTCGCCGAGGAGGGTCGCGTGGCGATCCGCAACGTGCGCCGCGACACGATGCAGCAGCTACGCGAGCTGAAGGCCGAAGGCGAGGCCTCCTCCGATGACGAGCACCGCGCCGAGGTCGAGCTGCAGAAGCTCACCGACGGCCGCGTCGGCGACCTCGACGAGGTGCTCAAGGCCAAGGAAAAAGAGATCCTCGAAGTGTGATGGCCGCCGCCGAGCAAGGGGCGTCGGCGATCGATCCGCGCCCGGCGCCGTCCCCGGGCGAGGAGCCACAGCACGCGCGCTACGTCGCGATCATCACCGACGGCAACGGGCGCTGGGCGCGCGAGCACGGCATTCCCGTCAACGAGGGCCACGACGCGGGTGCCGACACGGTCAAGGCGCGCCTGCGCGACGCCGCCGAGTTCGGCGTGCAGGAGTTGACCGTCTACTCCTTCTCGACCGAGAACTGGTCGCGCCCCGCCGAGGAGGTGGCCGGCCTGATGGCGATGTTCTCGGCGCGCATTGCCGGCGAGACTCCCGAGCTGCACGAGGAGGGCGTGCGCATGCGCTTCATCGGCCGCCGCGAGGGGATCCCCGATGAGCTCGTGCAGCGGATGAGCTGGGCCGAGGAGCTGACCGCGCAGAACGAGCGGATCACGCTGTTCGTCGCCTTCAACTACGGCGGGCGCGCCGAGATCCTCGACGCGGCCAGGCGCTTCGAGGGCGGTAGCGAGGAGGACTTCCGCGCCTGCCTGTATGCGCCCGAGATGCACGACCCCGACCTGATCATCCGCACGAGCGGCGAGCAGCGGCTGTCGAATTACCTGCTGTGGCAGTCCGCCTACTCCGAGCTGATCTTCCGCGATGAGCTGTGGCCTGACTTCTCACGCGACGCGCTCGCCGAGTCGCTCGCCGAGTTCTCCCGCCGGCGCAGGCGCTTCGGGGCGCGCTGATGTTGCGGCATCTCACCTACAAGGGCAACGGCTGATGGCGAGCGGCGGCGCGCGTACGCCCGCTGGACGCAGCGGGCGCCATCGCCCGCCGGGCGGCCGTCCGCAGCGCGTGCGGCGCTCCAGCGGCCCGCTCGTACGCCGGCGCGTGGCGGCGGAGGGGGGCGGCGGCGGAAAGGGGGGCTCGGACCTGCGCGCGCGGCTGCTGGCGGCGATCCCGGCGATCGCTGTGGCGCTGTTCCTCGTGATCGAGGGCGGCGCGATCTTCACGTTCGGGCTGTTCGTGCTCGGCTGCATCTGCCTGCACGAGCTCTACGGCATGTTCGCGCGCGCCCATCCGGTGCGCCTGGCCGGCTTCATCGCGCTCGCCGGCCTGCTCGTGGCGGCCAACTGGGGCGATCAGTTCCAGGTGCTGCTCGTGCTCGTCGCCGCGCTGCCGCTGCTGTTCGCCCTGACCGTGCTGCAGCCGCGCCCGAGCGTCGGTGGGCTGTCGGTGACGCTGCTGGGGATCTACTGGATCGGCCTCGCGCTGGCGCACGCCGTGATGTTGCGCGGCCTACCGCACGGCCTGGGCATCGTGATCGACGTGCTCGTCGGCACGTTCCTCGGCGACACCGGCGCCTACTTCGGCGGGCGGCTGTTCGGCAAACGCCCGTTGGCGCCGACGATCTCCCCGAACAAGACCGTCGAGGGCCTGTTGATCGGCATGCTCTGCACCGTGCTCGGCGTGTGGATCGCCGGGCGCTACCAGGAATGGCTGCCCGGCACGCACGCGCTCGTGCTCGGCCTCGGCGTCGCGCTCGTGGCGCCGATCGGCGACCTGTTCGAGTCCTTCGTCAAGCGCGAGGCGCGTACGAAGGACTCAGGCGGGCTGTTCGGTGCGCACGGCGGGGCGCTCGATCGGCTCGACGCCGTGCTGTTCGCGGCCGTCGTCGGCTATTACATCTGGGCGGCTTATGTCTGAACCCAAGCGCATCCTGATCCTCGGCTCGACGGGCTCGATCGGTACGCAGGCGCTCGACGTCTGCGCGCGCGAGCCGGAGCTCGAAGTGGTGGGGCTCTCGGCGGAGCGCTCGTGGCAGGAGCTGATCGTGCAAGCGCGCGAGCACGGCGTCAAGCGGGTGGCGCTGGCGGACGAGGACGCGGCGGCGCGCGCGGCTGAGGCGTGGACGGACGGCAAGGTGCTGGGCGGCGCGGAGGGTCTGGTCAACCTGGTCGTGGAATCGGGCGCGGACCTGGTGCTCAACTCGCTGGTCGGCTCGGCGGGCCTGGGGCCGACGGTGGCGACGCTGGGCGAGGGCATCGACCTGGCGCTGGCGAACAAGGAGTCGCTGGTGGTGGGCGGCGAGCTGGTGGGGGCACTGGCGGAGGCGACAGGCGCGCGGATCGTGCCGGTGGACTCAGAGCACACGGCGCTGCATCAGCTGATCTCAGGCCAGCCGCCGGGGGCGGTGGAGCGGATGACGATCACGGCGAGCGGCGGGCCGTTCCGCGGTCGCGCGCGGGCGGAGCTCGCGGAGGTAACGGTGGAGCAGGCGCTGGCGCACCCGACGTGGGCGATGGGCGGCAAGATCACGATCGACTCGGCGACGTTGATGAACAAGGGCCTGGAGCTGATGGAGGCACACCACCTGTTCGGCACGCCGTACGACCGAATCGACGTGGTGGTGCACCCGCAATCGCTGATGCACGGCCTGATCCAGATGGCGGACGGCGCGATGCTGGCGCACCTCGGGCCAAAGGACATGCGGATCGCGATCTCCTACGCGCTGCGCGGCGGCGAAAGCGCGGACTTGGGGATCGCGCCGCTGGACCTGGCGGCGATCGGCGAATTGACGTTCGAGCCGGTCGATCTCGACGCGTTCCCGTGCCTGCGCCTGGCGGGCGAAGCGGCGCGCGCGGGCGGCACGGCTCCGTGCGTGCTGAACGCGGCGAACGAGATCGCGGTGCACGCGTTCCTCGATGGCCGGCTGCGCTTCCTGGAGATCGCGGAGGTGATCGAGCGCACGCTGTCGGAGCTCGGCTCGGAGCCGGTGCTGGCGTTCGAGTCGCTGTATGAGGCAGACAGGCGCGCGCGCGAGCTGGCGAGCGGGCTCGTGCTCGCCCTCGGCTAGCGGCCGATCCTCTTTATTGATGCTCCGCAAAGATGGCCGCGGGGCGGCGCGCAGGGCGAACTGCCGGAATCGGCGGGATCGCCTGCGAAGATGGCCTCTAATGAGCTGGGTCCTGACGATCTTGGGAATCATCCTTCTGATCGTGCTGCACGAGCTGGGCCACTTCACGGTGGCGAAGCTCGTGGGCATGCGCGTGGAGCGCTTCTCGCTGTTCTTCCCGCCGACGATCGCGCGGATCAAACGGGGCGAGACGGAGTATGCGATCGGGGCGATCCCGGCGGGGGGCTACGTGAAGATCACGGGGATGAACCCGGAAGAGCTCGAGGACCTCGACCCTGAGGCGACGCGCCGCGCGTACTACAGCCAGCCCCCGTGGAAGCGGATCGCGGTGATCGTGGCGGGCCCGGGCGTGAACCTGGTGATCGCGTTCGTGCTGTTCTGGGCAGTGCTGCTGTCGGGCAGTCTCACGGGGGCGACGGTGCTGTACAACCTGGACCCGGCGACGGAGGCGGTGCGGGCGACGTCGAAGGTGGACAACGTCCAGCAGGGGGCCCCGGCGGCGAACGTGCTGCGCGCGGGCGATCGCATCGTCGCGGTCGACGGGGCGGCGGTCTCCGAAGCGGGGGCGCGCAGCCGGATCGACGCGCATCGCTGCGTGGGCGTGGCCGTCGAAGGCTGCCGCGCGGGCACCCCGGCGGTGTTGACGGTCACTCGTGGCGGCAAGACGAGGACCGTGTCGATCTACCCGAGCTACAGCAAGGTGGCGGGGCGCATGCTGATCGGGGTCGAATTCGGCGTGGCGGTGAGGTCGTTCGGAGCGCTCGGCGCGGCGGGTGCGTCGGCGGGTGCGATGTGGCACGCGACGACGAGCACGCTGACGGGCTTCTTCAAAGCGCTGACGAGCTCGAAGACGCGCAAGGAAGTGAGCAGCCTGATCGGCATCACGAGGGCGGCGCACGAAACGGTCGTGGCGGGGCCGGGGAAGGCACTCGTGTTCCTCGGCTACATCTCGCTGGTGCTGGCGGTGATCAACCTGTTCCCGTTCCTGCCGCTCGACGGCGGCCACGTGCTGTGGTCAGTGGCGGAGAAGGTCCGCGGCAAGCGCATCTCGCTGATGGCGATGTACCGCTACAGCTCGGTCGGCATCATCCTGCTGCTGTTCCTGGTGATCAACGGCGTGGGCAACGACATCGGCCGGCTCGGCGGCTGAGGCGACGTCGTCGAGGAAGCTGCGCCGGCCCTCGACGCAGGTGAGCTTCTCGTCGTCGTCGTGATCAGTGCAGTTCGGCGAGGCCTGCATGCTCAGGACGGCGCGCTGAGCCGCCGCGTTCGTGGAGCTGAAAGTGGCGCAATAGTGTCTCGAGTTGATGGACAGCGATCTTCATCGGGATGCCGGGAAGATGCCGGAAGCGCAGGCAAGATCGAGCGTGGGGTCGCGGACTCATGGTCGCTGTGTGACGGCTGTGGCAGATCTGGCACGAGCCGAGAGAAACGTTCTCACCGACGTCGGAGGTCGTGTTGGGCTGCATACGCACGGACGGAGCGCGCTGCCGCGGCTCGTGACCACGGTCGTGGCGCTGTTGACGATCGGCCAACTCGCGGCGTGCGGGGGCGCTCCCAGCGAACCCGTTGCGGTTCGCATCGACAGAGCCACGATCGGCACCCGACTGGTCGGCCGATGGGCCAGGACGATGGAACGGGGCGGGGAAGTCGACCCATCGCTGGCCCCGGCGCAGGGGAGCGCTCGTGAACGTGCCCTCGACTTCCTGATCTCCGCGGCCTGGTTGCGTGGAGAGGTCGCGGATCGTGGTCTTTCCGTGTCCGATGCCGAGGTTGAACGACGCCTGCACGAGCAGTTTGACGGTTACGCGAACGGACGATCGGAATTCGAAAACGAACTCACCTACGGCGGTCAGACGATCGACGACGTCAAGCTCGTAATAAAGGCGGAAATCGCGGCGGCGGTCCTCCGCGCCGCAGTCTCCAGGCAGGCTGCTCCCGTCACGCATGCGGATGTTGTCAACTACTACACAGGCAACATCGCGCGGTTTCGGGTTCCCCAAGCACGAATCACCGATTTGATCTATGGGCTCCCCTCGAGGTCGGCCGCGGTTGCCCTTGGAAAGCGCCTAGGCTCTGGTAAGCGCTTCGCGGCCAGAGCGTTGAACGAGGAACTGCCGCTCTACTCTGCATCGGTGCAGGCGCGCAAAGGGAACACCGAGCTCATATACACGATCTTCGCCGCGAAGCCCGGCACGCTCGCTGGGCCGGCGAGGTTTGGAAGTACGTGGGTGCTGGCCGTGGTGAGGAAGATCATCCCGGCCCGAATCAGGCCGATCGCGACGGTCGAAGGAGAAATCGCGACGCGTCTGTCCCGTGAGCGACATCGGCTCGCACTGCTCGGCTTCGTCCGGGCGTATCGGAGCAGGTGGACGGCGAAGACCGCCTGCAGACCTGGGTATGTAGTGCAGAAATGCGTGCAGTACCACGGTCCGATCGCTCATGAAAGCAACCCGCTGGTGGGTTAGTGACCGCGAGGTCGCAGGCGCCTTCTAGGTGCGCGTTCGATAGGGCCGCACGCAGATCCAGCTCTTGACGAGCCCGCAGAAGCGCTCGGGGTGCGCGGGCTGACCGAACAGCACTTCGACTTCGCGACGGCGCAGCAAGGAGATCTCTTCCCACTCGCCGGCGGCGCCGAGGCGCCAGTAGGGCTTGCGCAGCGCCACCGGCAGCCAGTGGGCGACGGGCAGCAGCGCGTGCGGCTCGATCGGGAAGGAGTAGGCGGGCGTCTGCACGTAGAAGCCGCGCCCGACGCGACGCAGCTCGGCGGCGAAGGCCGCGCGCCGGGCCGGCGGAACGTGCTCGATCACGCTGGAGCAGTAGACGAGGTCGAACTCGCGATCGGCGAAGGGTAGCCCGTCGGAGGCATCTGCCTGCACGAAGGGGCCTGGGTAGTCGGGGCGCGGCTGCAGGTCGACGCCGGTGATGTCGAGCTGGGGCTCGACCGGGCCGTCGCCGACGAGCGCACGCAGACCGATCTGCCCGCAGCCGAGGTCGAGCAGGCGGCCTCCAGGCTGCAGCCCGGTCAGCGCGAAGAACTCGGCGTGGCGGCGCCCGCGTGCGCGGGCGGCGAGGGGGGATGCAAGGCGCGCAAGCGGCCCGCGCGCCGTGCCGTAGACGTCCTGGACGCGCAATTGGGCCATGGGGGGGCAGGTTATTCGGGTGCTCGCCCGGACCCCACGTAGAATGTGTGCATGGCTTCAGTGCGCCAGATACACGTGGGCCCGGTGCCGATCGGCGGTGGAGCGTCGGTCGCGGTGCAGACGATGACGAAGACGGAGACGGCGAACCTGCCGGCGACGATGGAGCAGATCCGCACGGTGGCGGAGGCGGGCGCGGACATCGTGCGCGTGGCGGTGCCGCGCGAGCAGGACGCGGAGGCGCTGAAGACGATCGTGGCGCAGTCGCCGATCCCGATCATCGCGGACATCCACTTCAACCACACGCTGGCGCTGAAGGCGATCGAAGCGGGCGCGCACTGCGTGCGCCTGAATCCCGGCAATATCGGCGGCCCGGAGAAGGTCGCCGAGGTGATCGCGCTGGCCAAGCAGTATGGGACGCCGCTGCGCGTGGGCGTGAAC
Source organism: uncultured Solirubrobacteraceae bacterium (assembly GCA_963704495.1). Taxonomy (GTDB): domain Bacteria; phylum Actinomycetota; class Thermoleophilia; order Solirubrobacterales; family Solirubrobacteraceae; genus Palsa-744. The sequence goes on from OY969911.1 coordinate 2,020,148, forward strand.
TCGGGCTCGCTGCCAAAGCACCTGCGCGAGCTGGAGTACGAGAACCCGATCGAGGCGCTGGTCACGGCGGCGACGGAGACGGTCGAGTTGATGGAGCGCCTGCAGTTCGAGAACTTCAAGGTCTCGATGAAGTCGACGTCGGTGCCAAACACGATCGCCTCGAACAGGCTGCTCTCGGAGCGAATCCCCTACCCGCTGCACCTCGGCGTAACGGAGGCGGGTACGAAGTGGTCGGGCTCGCTGAAGTCGGCCGTCGGCCTGGGCACGCTCTTGGCGGACGGGATCGGCGACACGATTCGCATCTCGCTCTCGACGTTCCACGCCGAGGAAGAGGTCAAGGTCGCGTGGGAGATCCTCAAGGCGCTGAAGCTGCGCCAGCGCGGCCCGGACCTGATCGCGTGCCCGACGTGCGGGCGCCTGCAATTCGACATGGACCGCGTGGTGGTCGAAGTCGAGCAGCGTCTGGAAGCGTACGAAGACCCGATCGAGGTCTCGGTGCTGGGCTGCGCGGTCAACGGCATCGGCGAGGCGCGCCACGCGGACTTCGGCATCACGGGCGCCAAAGACATGGGGATGATCTACTCCAAGGGCGAGCCGCTGAAGAAGGTGCCAACGGAGCAGCTCGTGGATGAGCTGTTCAAGGAGATCGACCGCTACTACGCGGCGGGCAAGACGGTCCAGCGCGATGAGACGGCGGCCGCCGAGGCGCGCCGCTGGCTCGAGGAGAACGAGGACGCGACGGCAATGACGCCCGAGCGGATCGCGGCGCTGGAAGCGGCGGCGGCGGAGAACGACGCGAGCGCGGCCGACGTACTCGAGTCAATGCTCGAGCCGGCAGCGGCCGCGCCAGCGACGGAGATGGACGAGGCCGTCTCTCCGGTCGCCGGGCGCCGCTTCAGTCGTACCTAGCTCGCTGCGCTGAAGCGCTCTGCGACCTTGTCCCAGTTGACGACGTTCCAGAAGGCGTCGATGTAGTCGGGGCGCTTGTTCTGGTACTTGAGGTAGTAGGCGTGCTCCCACACGTCGACGCCGAGCAGTGGAGTCTTGCCGTCGGAGATCGGGCTGTCCTGATTGGCGGAGCCGACGATCGCGAGGCCTGATCCGTCGTGCACGAGCCAGGACCAGCCGGAGCCGAACTGGTTGACGCCGGTTTCCTTGAGCTTGGCCTGGAAGTCGGAGAAGGAGCCGAAGGCGGAGTCGATCGCTGCGGCCAGCTCGCCGGAGGGCTCGCCGCCACCGTCGGGGCTCATGCTCTCCCAGAAGAGGCTGTGGTTGTAGTGGCCGCCGCCGTTGTTTTTGACGGGGCCTTTCTTGTCGCCGAGGCTGTCGAGGTTCTGCAGGACCTCCTCGACGGGCTTCTCGGCCCACTCGGTGCCCTCGAGCGCGGCGTTTGCCTTATCGACGTAGGCCTGGTGGTGCTTGTCGTGGTGGAATTCCATCGTCGCCTTATCGATGTGCGGCTCGAGCGCGTCGTATGCGTAGGGAAGCGGCGGTACGGAAAAGGCCATGTCTGGGGACTCCTTGTCGGGTTTCCGTCGAGTTCGGTCGGTGATCGCTGTTCTATCAGAGGCCTGGCGGATAACCTCAAACGATGGCGCGGGTGGTAACGGGACGGCCCGGACGGCCGGCGGCGGCGACGCGGGAGGCGGCGCTGTCGCTGGCGACCAAGCGCTTCTTGAAATGCGAACGGGTCGACGTGCAGGCGATTGCCCGTGAGCTGGGGCTGGCGCGGGCGACGATGCACCGCTGGTTTCAGACGCGTGAGACGCTGCTCGGCGAGCTGCTGGGAGAGATCGGGGAACGGGGACTGCTGCAGATACGTGCCGAAACCCCGGGCAGCGGCGCGAAGGCCCTGCTCGAGACCTTTGACCGTTTCAACCGTGAGCTGGCGGCTCTGGAGGGGATGCGCGCGTTCCTGGCCAACGAGCAGGAGCGCGCGCTGCGCATCCTCACGTCGAGCGGCGGCATCGCGCAACCGCGCGCGGTCGCCGCGGTACAGCGGATGATCGAGGCCGAGGTCGAGGCAGGGCAGTATGCACCGAAAGTCGACCCAAGCGTGCTCGCCTACGCGATCATCCGCCTCGGCGAGGCGTTTCTCTACAACGACGCGATCATCGGCATTCGTGGCGACACCGAGCGTCTGCGCGAGATCGAGGGGGCGCTGCTCGGCGCGTGAGTCGCGTGCGCCCCGGCGGCCCGCACTGGGTGGTAAACGCCCTTTGAGACTCGTGAGGGGGCGTGTCTAATATGCGGAGACCGCGTGGTGGCGCCTCTGGCGCACGGCTTCGCCGGCTCGCACCGATCCCCCTCGTTGAGCCGACATAGCGCAGCCGACTCCCGGTTCGACCAGCCGGCATGGTGGCCGGGCCGGGAGGCCGCGCAGGGTGGGGCTTCCCGTATACGCTCGACGCTCTGCGATGCACGTACATCGCAGTCGAGCGATGACGCGCCTCTCCGAATACCTCCTGCCCACCGAGAAGCAGCCGCCGGCCGACGCGGAGGCGATCTCGCACAAGTTGATGGTGCGCGCCGGGCTCGTGCGCCAGATGGGCACCGGTATATGGAGCTGGCTGCCGGCCGGCTGGCGCGTGCACGAGCGGGTCGTCCAGATCGTGCGCGAGGAGATCGACGCGATCGGCGGTCAGGAGATGCTGATGCCGGTACTGCAGCCGGCTGAGCTGTGGCGCAAGACAGGTCGCCTGCAGATCGAAGAGCTGTTCAAGCTCTCCGATCGCAAGGGCTCGGAGCTCGTGCTGGCGCTGACGCATGAGGAGGCGGTCACGTTCCACGTCTCGCAGCTCGTGCGCTCCTATCGCGACCTGCCGCTGATCCTCTACCACTTCCAGGTCAAGGAGCGGGACGAGGCACGCCCGCGCGCGGGCGTGCTGCGCACACGTGAGTTCATCATGAAGGACTCCTATACCTTCGACCGCGACCAGGCGGGTATGGAGCAGCGTTATGCGCTGCACGTGGGCGCCTACGACCGGATCATGGATCGCACGGGCCTGCGTTGGTATCGCGTCGAGGGCGATGTGGGCGTGATGGGGGGCCTTGGCGCGCACGAGTACATGGCGCCGTGCGCGGCGGGCGAGGACGAGGTCGTGCTCGGCGAGGGCTACGCGGCGAACGTGGAGGTCGCGCTGCGCACGCCGGGCGTCGAGCGGGTGGGCGAGGTCTACACGCGCGACGGCGTGGCGCTGACGGTCGAGCCGGCGATCGAGATCGGCAACATCTTCAAGCTCGGCACGCGCTACTCGGAGCCGCTCGGCGCCGGCTATCTCGACGAGCAGGGCGAGGAAAACCCGATCTGGATGGCCTCCTACGGCATCGGCCCGGCGCGCATCGTGGCGGCCGCGGTCGAGCAGTTCGCCGACGAGCACGGCATCTCCTGGCCGCGCGCGCTGGCGCCGTTCGCCGTGCACCTCGTGGCTCTGGGCAGGCCGGGCACGGATGAGCGCGCCGCCGCCGACAGGCTCTATGCGACGCTGCGCGACGGCGGCGTGGAGGTGCTCTACGACGACCGCGAGCTCGGGCCGGGCGAGAAGTTCGCCGACGCCGAGCTGCTCGGCTGCCCGCTGCGGCTGACCGTCGGGCGCCGCTCGCTGGAGTCGGGCGAGATCGAGGTGCAGGTGCGCCGGGGCCGCGTCGAGGCGCCGGGCTTGGCGCTCGCGGCCGAGCCGCAGGAGCTGCTGCGCGCGGTGGACGAGCTGTGGCAGAGCGCCCCGTAGGGGGAGGCGGAGGCCACCGGCCGGACGCCGGCGATCCGGAGCCGCCCGGCACCCCGACGCCAGGCGAGCCGGCCGGACCCGGAGCGCAGGGCCGGCGGACCGCCGAGCGTCGTCCGCTGACCGTCGCCCGCCTGTTCGGGCTGGACCGCTCGGGCCCGCCGCCGGCGGCGACGCAGAGCGGCAGTCCGCTGCGCCCGTGGACGATCCCCAACGCGATCGGCTTCACACGCCTGGCGCTGATTCCCGATCTTCCTGATCGTGGCCCTGTCGAGCAAGGACGGCGTCGATGCGCTGGCGGCCATCCTGTTCGCGGTGATCGGTTGGGGCGACTACGCGGACGGGATCGCGGCGCGCGTGACGCGCCAATACAGCCGCCTCGGCGCGCTGATGGACCCGGTCACCGACCGCCTGCTGGTCGTCTCCGGCGCGGTCGTCTGCTGGCGCTTTGAGCTACTGCCCCGCTGGGCGCTGGCCGTGCTCGCGGCGCGCGAGCTGACGATGCTTGCGCTCGGGCGCTACGGCTTGCGCCACGGCGTGGAGCTGCGCATCAACTGGCCGGGGCGGCTGGCGGTGGCGCCGGTGATGGGGTCGTTCTTCTTTGCGATGGTCGGGCTCGGCAAAGCGGGCGAGGTGATGCTCTACGTGGGGCTCGCGCTGGCGCTTGTGGCGACCGCGCTGTATCTGAAAACAGGCCTGCGCGAAGCTCAACGCGGGACCTCGTGAAGCTGGACACGAGCCCCGCGTGCAGCTGGACAGAAGCCTGGCGAGGCTGAGCGTGCGTCCGCGTGCAGACTGGACACGAGCCCGCGTGAAGCTCGCATGGCGGAGCGCGCTGCAGGGGGCTGTGCAGGAGCTGCCCTAGCCTCAAGCTCAGCCTGACCTTTTGGTCTATACTCGGCGCTCCTGCCGGCCGCACGGAGGCATTCGTGCAGGGCCGGCCCAAGCCCGCACGAGGAGAGCGCACCCGATGGACGAGACGTTTCCCGACCTTGGCTCGCTCACGGATGTCGAACTGAAAGACGTCATCCGCCAGCTCACCGAGGAAGAGACCGAGATCTCCTACAACCGGCGCATCCTGCACGGCAAGATCGACATCCTACGCGCCGAGCTGGTCAACCGCCTGCGCAAGAAGCACGACGGCGGCGAGGTGCTGATCACCGGCGAGGACGTGCAGCAGCTGACCGACATCCTCGCCCACCGCCAGCCCGAGTCCGGCGCTGAGGACGCCGCCGGATGAGCCCGGCGAGCTGCGCGTCTTCACGTCCTGCGCGCGCGCAGGCGCAGGCCTAGCGCGGAGCGGCGCGGCATGGCCCTGCACTGCACGGAGTGCGGCTTCCTCAACGCCGAGGGCGCCAACTACTGCCAGCGCTGCGGCGCGCTGCTCGAGCGCGCGCAGGAGCGCCGGCGAGCCGGTCACGGCCACCTACCGGATCGATGACGACCGGCGAGCTCGTGCCGGTCGAGATCGAGCAGGTCACGGCGCGCGGACCGGCGCTCGTGATTCGCGCCGGCGGCGGTCGCGTAGGCGAGAGCTTCGCGGTCGACCGCGAGCGCACGAGCATCGGCCGCCGCCCGGAAGCGGAGGTGTTCCTCGACGACGTCACGGTTTCACGCGACCACGCGCTGTTGATCCGTCGCGGCGATCAGTGGTACCTCGACGACATGGGCTCGCTCAACGGGACCTATGTAAATCGCTCGCGGATCGAGTCTCAGCGCCTGGAGGAGGGCGATGAGGTGCAGATCGGCAAGTACAAGCTGACCTTCCACGTGCGCTGATGGCAACCACACGCGCGCCACAGGTGGACGTCGAGGAGCTCGAGCGCGAGACGGGCGCAGGCACGGGCTCGCGCGCCCACACGGCCCACGACGGCGAGGGCGATGGCGGCACGCGGCAGAAGTCGTTGACGATCGGCGCCGTCTGCAAGGCGCTCGCGCAGGAGTTCCCGGACATCTCGATCTCGAAGATCCGCTACCTGGAGGATCAGAAGCTGCTCACGCCGCGGCGCACGCCGGGCGGCTACCGCCTCTACGGCCAGGGCGACGTGGCGCGCCTGCGCACGATCCTGCGCATGCAGCGCGACGAGTTCCTGCCGCTGCGGGTGATCCGCCAAGAGCTCGCGGCGGGGCGCTCGGAGGGCGAGCCCACGCCCGCTCCGGGAAGGGTCGCGCGCGAGGGCATGCGCGCGCTTGGCGACCGAGCGTCAGCGTGCGCGAGGCGAGCGGCGCGCTGTACTCGCTCGAGGATGTGCTCGAGGACACCAAGGCCGAGGCCAAGCTCGTACGCGAGCTCGAAGAGTACGGCGTCGTCAAGGGCGAGCTGCGCGGCGGCGTGCGCTACTTCGACGAGACCGAGCGCGAGATCGTCGCCGCGGTCGCCGAGCTGGCGCGCTACGGCGTCGGCGGGCGCAACCTGCGCGTGTTCCGCTCCTCAGCCGACCGCGAGGCGAACCTGCTGCAGCAGATCCTCGCCCCGGCGCTTCGCTCGCGCAATCCCGAGCGGCGCAAGGAGGCCGTCGAGGCGCTCGAGAACCTGGCGGCGGTGGCGACGCACCTCAAGCACCTGCTGCTGGTCCGCGATCTGCGCAAGATCGTCCGCTGATGGCGCCCGAGCGGGCAAGCGCCATGCCCGACGCGGAGCTCGAGCAGAGCATGCGGCGGCTGATCCGCGAGATTCCCGACTTCCCGCGCGCAGGGATCAGCTTCAAGGACATCACGCCGCTGCTGGCCGACGCGGCGCTCGCTGGCGGAGTCGGTGCGGGCGCTGGCAGAGCTGGCGCGCCCGCTGGCGGTCGACTGCGTGATCGCGGCCGAGGCGCGCGGCTTCCTGCTCGGTCCGGCGCTGGCGCTCGAGCTGGGCGCAGGCTTCGTGCTGGCGCGCAAGCCGGGCAAGCTGCCCTACGAGACGGTCAGCGCCGAATACATGCTGGAGTACGGCGCCAACCAGCTCGAGCTGCACACCGACGCGGTCGCAGGGCGGCAGGCGCGTGCTCGTGCACGACGACCTGCTCGCGACCGGCGGCACGGCGCTGGCGCTGTGCGAGCTGGTCGAGCAGCTCGGCGGCGAGGTCGTCGGCTGTGGCTTTCTCGTCGAGCTGGCGTTCCTCGACGGCCGCGAGCGGCTTGGCCCCGCGCGCGACACACGCGCTGCTGAGCTACGACGCCTAGGCGCGGGCGGGGCTGGAGAGTCAGGGCTCGTGCCGACCGCAAGCCGCAGCCGCACGATTGCCGCGCCCTTGGCCGAGCTGTGGGAGCTGATCGGCGACCCGCACCACCTGCCGCGCTGGTGGCCGCGCGTGACGCGCGTGGAGGATGTGGACGGCGAGCGCCTTCACCGAGGTGATGCGGACGGCGCAAGGGAAAACTCGTGCGCGCCGACTTCGCGTGCTCGCAGAGCGACGAGCCAGGGCGCTCGGTCACGTGGGAGCAGCAGCTCGAGGGCACGCCGTTCGCGCGTCTGCTGAGCGTCGGCGCGCGACGCGCGTCAGCGCTCGAGCCGGCGTCCGGGCCGGGCACGCCGGGCACGCGCGTGACGATCGAGCTGCGCCAGCGGCTGACGCGGTTTCTTCCCGCGCTTCGGTGGCTGCATGGTGCAGCCGCGCGGCCGACGAAGACGCTCGATGAGGCGCTCGACGGCCTGGAGCGGATCGGTGGCTGAGCCGCGCGGTCGCCGCCGCGATGCGCTGGTGGGGCTGGGGCGACCCCGAGCATCCGCCGGCGCTGCCGGCGCAGCGCGCTGGCGTTCCTGCGCGAGACGGTCGGGCGCGTGCCGACGCCCGCGCCCGCCGGTGGCGCTGTCGAGCAGGTGCAGCTCGAGCCCTCGCGTCTGAGCGAGCGCGACGCTCGACGCGCGCTGCGGGCGATCGTCGGCGCCGAGCAACGTGCGCGACGATCACGCGCGAGCGCGTCGCTGCACGCCGCCGGCAAGGGCTACCCGGACCTCGTGCGGCTGCGCGCCGGGCGAGCCGGAGGGCGCGCCCGACGCGGTCGTGCTGCCCGACGGAGCACGAGCAGCTGCGAGCGGTGCTGCGAGTCTGCGCGCAGCGCTCGCTGGCGGTCGTGCCGTTCGGCGGCGGCACGAGCGTCGTCGGTGGTGTCGCGCCGCTGCGCGGGCGAGCACGCGGGCGTGATCGCGCTCGACACGCGCCGGCATGGCCGCGCTGCTCGCGCTCGATCGCCGAGTCGCGCGACCGTCACGGTCCAGGCGGGCATGCGCGCCCCCGCGCTGGAGCGCTAGCTCGGCGCGCGCGGGCCTGACGCTCGGCCACTACCCGCAGTCCTTCGAGTACGTCTCGCTCGGCGGCTGCGCGGCGACGCGCTCGGCCGGCCAGGCCTCGACGCGGCTACGGCGCGGATCGAGAAGATGGTCGCTCGGGCTGCGCTTGGCGCGCGCCGAGCGGCGAGATCGAGCTGCCGGCGCTGCCCGCGAGCGCCGCCGGACCCGGCGCTGCGCCAGCTGCTGATCGGCTCGGAGGGCACGCTGGGCGTGATCACCGAGCTCTCGCTGCGCGTGCGCCCGGCGCCGCGCGAGCGCGTCTACGAGGGCGTCTTCTTCGAGAGCTTCGCGGCCGGCGCGCGAGGCGCTGCGCGAGCTGACCCAGCGAGCACGCGCCGCCCGACGTGGCGCGCCTCTCAGACGAGGCGAGACGCGCATGTCGCTGGCGCTGGCCGGCGCGGGCGGCGTGAAGGGCACGCTCGGGCGCGCCTACCTGGGCGCGCGCGGCTACGCCGACGGATGCCTCGCGATCCTCGGCTTCGAGGGCGAGCAGGCGAGGTCGCTACGGCGCGAGCGTGCGACTGCAAATCGCGCGCCGGAGCGGTGGCCTGCCGGTCGGGCGCTCGCCCGGCGAGGCCTGGCTGAAGGGGCGCTTCGCGGCGCCGTACCTGCGCGACGAGCTGCTGACGCTGGGCGTGATGGTCGAGACGCTCGAGACGGCCACGCAGTGGTCGAACGTCGAGCGCCTGCACCGAGTCGGTCGGCCGAGCGATCGCCGAGTGCGCTGCGCGACTGCGGCACGCCGGGGCTCGTGATGTGCCACGTCTCGCACCTGTATGAGACGGGCGCCTCGCTGTACTTCACGTTCCTCGCGCGCCAGCGCGAGGGCGAGGAGATCGCGCAGTGGCAGGCGTCAAGGAAGCCGCCAGCCGGGCGATCGTCGACGGGCGGCGGCACGATCACCCACCACCACGCCGTCGGGCGCGATCACGCGCCTTGGATGCAGCCGAGGTCGGCGGAGAGCGGCGTGCGCGCGCTGCGCGCGCTGAAGGCCGAGCTCGACCCGGCCGGCATCATGAACCCGGGGAAGCTGATCCCCGGCTGAGCACGGCCCGCGCTGTGGCGGCGACTAGTGCAGCGCGAAGGCGCCGCGCAGGACGACCGGCCCGGGCTTGGTCGGTTTCGGGGCCGTCTCGCGCGTGAGCAGCATCGTGTGGTACTTGCCGGCGTCTTCGGGCAGCAGCGCGCCGCCCTGCACGTTGCCGCTCGAGCCGACATCGGGGGCGCGGCTGAGCGCCTCGTAGCTGTTCGGCGAGTTGTACAGCCAGACGGCGTAGAAGAAGCCGTTGCCTTTCGAGGGTGCGAGGTGCTGGGCGGCGAGGTAGAAGGCGTACTGGTTGCCTTCGGAGAGAACCTCGGCGACGCCGACCGCCTTGCTGCTCGCATCGGGCGGGGTCAGCGTGATGCGCTTGTCTTCTTTGGCCTGCGATTTCTGCGTCGAAGCGGCTCCTTTGCCCGAGGAGCCCGTTTCGCTCGTCTCTGCGCTCGAAGAGCCGCTCGAGCTCGACGAGGAGCCGCCGTCGGTCAGCAGCACGACGGCAACGACAATCACAGCCACGATCACGGCCAGCAGCAGCGCGCCGCGAATTCGTGCCGCCGAGAGGGAGGGGCGACGGGCCGCGCGCGGCGTAAGGGACGGCCCTGCGCCGCCGGCCCGCTCGGCGCTCGAGCCGGCGGTGTCGCCGAGCCGATCCTCCTGACCTTCACCGTCGACCTCCGTGAGCTTGGCCGCAGCGGGTGCGGCAGATGCCGCCGGGCCCGCCCCGTTGGGGATCTCCGGCAGCGGCGAGCCGGCCAGCGACTCGAGCTCAGTCGCGAGCGCGCGTGGCCCACCCGCGCGCCGGCGATGAGCCCTCCAGGAAGGTGCGCGTGGCCAGGCGCTCGGCCACGCCCGCGCGCTGGCCGAGCAGGTAGTCGCCGATCTCCTCGCGTTGGGCCGCGGTCAGCTCGCGCGCCTGGCGGGGGGCGAGCACGGCGAGCGCCGCGTGCGCGCGGTCGTGCACGGCGCGCTCCTCGATGTCGAGCATGCCGGCGACCTCCGCGTAGCTCTTGCGCCGGCGCAGGAGCAGCGAGAGCGTCGCGCGCTGGTCGGGGGGGAGGTCGTCCAGTCGGCTCATCGATCTGTGGCTCGCCCTGCCGTGGGCCGCTCGCGGCGCCGGGAAGGGGGATCGTAGGCTATCGTGGCGCCGCGATGGCCAAGCCGACTGCCCAAGAGCTAGCCGCGGCGGTGCTGGGGTTCGACCGGCTCTACGGCCTGGAGATGCTGCTCCTACGACGACCAGGAGGTGACGCGCGCAGGTGACCGTGCGCGACGAGCTCAAGCAGCCTGCGGGGCTCGTGCACGGTGGCGTGTATGCGTCGATCGCCGAGTCGATGGCCTCGATGGCCACGGCGCTCGCGGTGATAGGGGAAGGCAACATCGCGATGGGTCTGTCCAACAACACGAGCTTCCTGCGCCCGATCACCGAGGGCATCGTGCACGCGCAGGCCACGCGCCTGCACCGCGGGCGCACGACATGGGTGTGGGACGTGCGCTTCACCGACGACGCCGGGCGCACGTGCGCGCTCACGCGCATGACGATCGCCGTGCGGCCGCTGCCGGAGGGCATGACCGCTCCCGTGCGCTGAACGAGTCAGCGCAGCGCGCGCAGCGGCGAGGGCGCCTGCGAGGGCAGCGGCGTCGAGGCGAAGCCCGTGTTCGGCAGGCGCGCGGGCAGCGATGCGCCCGGTGCGCCGACCTCGTTGATCGGCACGATCGTGTGCGCCGCCGCCGCAGCCAGGCGCGCGCTGTCGGCATAGACGCTGACGACGACGCCGCCCGTGGGGATCGCGATCGTGTGCCCACGCTGTGCGAGCACGGCCTGCACGCCGCGCAGCGCGGCCGTGCGCTGCGGCGTCGAGCCGCCCGGCGACGAAGCTGTTGTCGGGCGAGGTGATGACCGTCACGGGCGTCACGCAGGTGCTCTGCCCGCCGACCACGCAGTCGCCGTACTGCACCGTGAAGGCGCCGCTCGGGTCGTGTGAGGCTTCGGTGATTTGCAGGCCTTGAAAGGAGCCGCCGAGCCAGTAGACCGGGTAGGGCGCCACGATCAGGCTCTCCAGCGTGTTGTGCGGGATCGGGTGGTCCTGCAGCGTGTCGCCGCAGGCGCCGAGCGCGAGCGCACAGCCGGCGAGCAGCGCCGCGAGCGCGCCCATCGCGCTGCTCGCTCGGCCTGAGGATGCGCCTCGTGCGGCGCCGGCCGCGCGCGCGTCTGGAGCCGCGTTGGGGATCCGGGCAGGCGGTCGCATGCGGGTGTTGCGCCAAGCGCTCATCTGCCGGCTCAGCCGCGGTAGCGGTTGGTGATCGGCATGCGCCGGTCGCGGCCGAAGGCGCGCGGCGTGATCTTGATCCCGGGCGGTGCCTGGCGGCGCTTGTACTCGGCGAGGTCGACGAGCCGCGATGGCGCGCTCCACGTCGCTCCTGCGGCAGCCCCTCGGCGACAGCTGCTCGCGACTCGGTGGAGCTCGACGTAGCCGTGCAGGATCCGGTCGAGCACGCTCGTAGGGCGGCAGCGAGTCCTCGTCGCGCTGGTCCGGGCGCAGCTCGGCCGACGGCGCGCGCTCGATGATCGACTGCGGGATCGGCGACGGCCACGCGTCCCGTCGGCTGCGCCCTTGCGGCGAGTTACGCCACGCGCAGAGGCCGTAGACGAGCGTCTTCGGCACGTCCTTGATCACGGCGAAGCCGCCCGCCAGGTCGCCATAGAGCGTCGTGTAGCCGACCGACATCTCCGACTTGTTGCCGGTCGTCAGCACGAGCCAGCCGAACTTGTTCGAGAGCGCCATCAGCAGGTTGCCGCGGATGCGCGCCTGCAGGTTCTCCTCCGTCAGGTCGTGTTCGCGACCCTCGAAGGCGCCGCCCAGCGTCTCGGCATAGGTGTCATCGACCGGCTCGATCGCCAGCTCGTGCACCTGCACGCCGAGTGCGGCGGCCAGCGCGCGCGCATCGTCCTGCGTGGCCGAGGAGGAGAACGGCGAGGGCATGATCGCCACGCTGACGCGCTCGGCGCCGAGCGCGTCGACGGCAAGGCACGCGACGAGCGCCGAGTCGATCCCGCCCGAGAGGCCGAGCACGACGTGGCCGAAGCCGTTCTTCTGCACGTAGTCGCGCAGGCCGAGCGTGAGCGCCGCGTAGATCTCGGCCTCGACTGGCTCGAGCAGCTGCGCCAGCGGCCCGCCCGCAGGGCCCCCGTCGGTGCCCGCCTCGGCCGTCGCCGGCAGCCCGGGCAGCACGGCGACGCCGGTCGGACCGCCGGCCTTGCCGATCGGCGAGCGTGTGCTCGCGCGATGGCCGGACTCGCGCAGGCGAGCCGCGGCGGCCGCTTCGAGGTCGACGTCGCAGATCAGCAGCTCCTCGCGGAACTGCGCCGCGCGTGCGATCGTCTGGCCCGTGTGGTCGATCACGAACGAGTGCCCGTCGAAGACGAGCTCGTCCTGGCCGCCGACCAGCGCGCAGAAGGCGACGCACGCGAGGTTCTCGCGCGCGCGCTGGGCGAACATCCGCTCGCGCTCGGCGCCCTTGCCCGCGTGGTAGGGAGAGGCTGAGATGTTGAGGATCAGCGTCGCGCCCGCCAGCGCCTCGTCGCTGGCGGGCGGCCCCGGCTCCCAGATGTCCTCGCAGACGGTCAGCCCCAGTCGCTCCCGGCCGACGTCGATCACCGCGCCTGCCGGTCCTGCCTGGAAGTAGCGCTGCTCGTCGAAGACGCCGTAGTTGGGCAGGTAGACCTTGCGGTAGACCGCATGCACCGCGCCGTCGGCGAGCACGGCGGCCGCGTTGTAGACGTCCTCGGCGCGCTCGGGGAAGCCGACGACGGCGATCGCCCCGTGCGTCGCCGGCGCCAGCTCGCGCAGCGCCGCCGCGCGCGTCGGCGAGGAAGTGCTCGCTTCAGCAGCAGATCCTCGGGCGGGTAGCCGGTCAGCGCCAGCTCGGGGAACAGCACGAGCTCGGCGCCCGCTGCCTGCGCGCGCGCCTGACCGGCGCGGATCTGCTCCGCGTTGCCGGCGATGTCGCCGACGGTGGCGTTCATCTGGCAGAGGGCTAGGCGCATGCTTGCCCCCATCGTCGCAGTCCACCGTCACGGACGCCCCGATGTGGTGGCCGTCCGCGCCTCGCCGGCTGCGCCGGGATGATCCACAAGTGGCAGGCCAGGGGGCCGGTGCGCTCAAGTATTTGTCGCTGACCTCAGCCTTGGGTCGATACGCGAGCGCCGGTCTTGCTCCTGCGGACCGCGGGCGCCTTGTCCGTCTTCTTCGCAAGCGCTTTCTTCGCGCTCGCGCGTTTCGCCGGTGCGCCCACCCCTGCAGCGCGGCCCAGCGCGGGCGATCGCCCACTTCAGGTCGCTCGCGATCGCCTCGAGCTCCGGCAGCGCGTCGAAGTCGCCGAGCAGGCCGAAGCCGAGGTGGCCGTCGTAGCTCATCACCGCGATGCCGAGCGCCTGGCGCTGGGCCAGCGGCACGACCGGGTAGAGCACGCGCAGCCGGCGCCCGAGCACGTACAGCGGGAACTGCGGGCCCGGGCACGTTCGTCACGACCAGGTTGAAGAAGCGCTGGCGCGCCTGCAGGCGCGCGGCCTGGCTGAGGATCGTCGGCGGCGCGAAGCCGGCGAGGTTCGTCAGCACCTGCGCGCCGACCGCCTGCCCGGACTTCTTCAGGTCCTCCATCGCGCGCGTGATCTGCTGCAGCGCACTCGGCCGGGTTCTGCGACGCCGACCGGCAGCGGCGCCCACATCGCCGCGACCTGGTTGCCCAGCGCGCCGCGCTCGGAGTCCGCGCGCACCGACACCGGCACCATCGCCTTCAGCTCGAGTCCCTCCGTGTCGAAGCCCTCGCGGCGCAGGTAGCGGCCGAGGCGCGAGGCTGACCGTCGCCAGCACGACGTCGTTGAGCGTGCCGCCGAGCGAGTCCTTGATCGCTTTGAACTGATCGAGGTCCGCGTCGACGAACGTGTAGCGGCGGTGCGGGCCGATCTCGACGTTGAACGGGCTGTCCGGGGCAGGCGCTTTGACGCCCGCGATCGTCGTCGCGCCGATGCTCGTCAGGCCGTCCACGAGCTGCGTCGCCGCGCGTCGCGGGGCGCGCAGCAGCGCGCCGCGCGCCGCGCACCATCTCGGCCGGGCACCGTCGTGCGCTCGCGCAGCGCCTCGCCGAGCAGCTTGGCCTGGCCGGGCAGCGGCTTCGCCGTCCATGGCATCGGCGGGCGCGAGGTCGGCACCGGGTCGCGGGCCGTGTCGAACAGCACCGTCGTGATGTCCACGCCCGAGATCCCGTCGACGAGCGCGTGGTGGGTCTTGGCGATCAGCGCAAAGCGCTCGCCGGCCATCTTCTCGACGAGCCAGATCTCCCACAGCGGCTTGGAGCGGTCCAGGCGCTGTGAGAAGAGGCGCCCCGCGAGCTGCTTGAGCGCCTCCTCGTCCGCCGGCTTCGGCAGCGCGGTGTGGCGGATGTGGTAGCGCGGGTTGAAGTGCGGGTCATCGGCCCACACCGGGCGGCCCTGGCCGAAGGGGACGTAGGCGAGGCGCTGGCGGTAGCGCGGGACGAGGTGCAGGCGGCTGACGATGTGGTCGACCAGCTCCTGCGGCGTCGGCGCCGTGCCTTCGAAGACCATCACCGAGGCGACGTGCATGTGCGCCGTGGAGTTGTCCTCCAGGTGCAGGAAGGTCGAGTCGAGCGCCGTCAGCCGGTCCGGGTTGGCCATCGCGTCCGATTGTCGCTGTTTGTCAAGCCGCCGTCAACGACCTCGCGGTCCACCGGGGATCGGGCTGGCGCCGGCCAAGCTTTCGGGCGAACTTTCGCCGAGGGCGCGTACGCGATTCAAGGCCGTGCCGCCGCCGGCCGAGAGGAGAGACATGGCCAGCCCGAAACTCGGGTCCGGCGTGCTGTTCGCATCCGCCGCCGCCCACGACGATCAAACCGCCGACCCCCACGCGGCCGAGCACCTGATGCGCTGGGTCGGCGTCGCGATGTTCCTGCTCGGCTCGGGCACGCTGCTCGCGACGCTGCCGCTGCCCGACCCCAACACGAGCGATCACCCTGCGATCAGGGTCATTGCCGCGCTGCTCGCGCTCGGCGCCGTGATCGTCGCCGTGCTGCGCCCCGGCCGGCGCTGGGTCTCGCGCGTGACGATCGTCTACGGCATCCTGCTCGTCAGCGCTCTGATGGCCGTCACGCGGCCGATCGAGGCGACGCCCTTCTTCTATTTGTGGCCACTCGTCTTCTCGGCCTACTTCTGCACGCGCCGCGAGGTCGCTTTCGACCTCGTGCTGATGTGGATCACGCTCGGCCTCGCCGTGTTCGTCTGGTCGCACGACCCGATGAAGCCCGGCCTGTTCATCGGCGTCGGCATCTCCGTGATGCTCACCACGCTCGTCGTCAAGCTGCTCGCCGAGCACGTCTCAGCCGTGATCTGCCAGCTCGAGCGAGCCGCCGACACCGACTACCTGACCGGCCTGTACAACCGGCGCGCCTTCGACCTCGAGTTCCGCGAGCAGTGCGACCGCGCGCGGCGCAGCGGGCTGCCGCTCGCGCTCGCCACGTTCGACCTCGATCACTTCAAGCAGGTCAACGACCGCTACGGTCATGCCGAGGGCGACCGCGTGCTCCGCGAGTTCGCAGCGCTGCTGCAGCACGAGTTGCGTGGCGGCGACACGCTCGCGCGCGTCGGCGGCGAGGAGTTCGCCGTCGTCCTGTTCGGCGTCGGCCGGCAGGAGGCCGTCGCCTTCGCCGAGCGGATCGGGCGCGGGCTGGTCGCCCGTGCGTCCGGCTCAGGCCCGGTGCTCAGCACGAGCGCCGGCGTCGCCGCGCTTTCCTCGGGTGCCCCCGATCCTGCCGCGCTGATGCTCGCGGCAGACCGCGCGCTCTATGCCGCCAAGACGGCCGGACGGCGGCGCGTGGCCGTGTGGGAGGGCGGCGCGACGCGGATCGCAGCACACATCGCCGAGCGACCCGGGCGCAGCGAGCCGAAGCTCGCCGCGCCAGCCGCTTGAACGACGCAGTCGTCTTCGGGTGCCGCGCCGTATGAGCTTGCCTGTCAGCCGCCCTGTCCGGCGAACTGGATCTTCTTCCCCGGCTTCGTGCACTGCGTGGGGACCAGGCCCTTCGGCACCTTGAATTTGCCCGACGTGCATTTGAAGCCTTCGGCCGGTTTGCCACCGTAGACCGCAGTGATGACTTTGTAGGCCGACGTGCAGCTCACTCCTTGCGTGACGATCTGCTTGACCGGAAGTTTGAACTTCGTCTTCGGCTTGCCCGGTTCGGTTTCCTGTTCGATCACGATGGTGTGGTTGCCGCAGGCGTGCGTGCTCGCCACCGCGGCCCCCGGTATCAGCGCCGGCGCCCCGAGCGCGAGCGCCGGGACGCTTCCGATCGTGGCGAGTCCTTGCCATCTACGTACAGCTTTCATCCAGCCTTCTTTCGTCCGGCCGGCGCCCCCATGACACCGAGATTGGCGGAGCATACCGGCGTCGATCCGGCGCTCATACGTACGAATACGCGCACCAATACGCAGTCTGCGAGCGCCAAGCGCGATCCGGTGAGACGCCCCGGGCGCTGCTGTGGGTGGGCCGTGTCTCCAGCCTCGGCCGGTTATGTCATCTTCTTATAAATCTCAAAATCACCAGCAATGGCGGGCGAGATCAGCAAATGCGGCGCATATGCAGGAGATACATGTGTGTCCGGGATCACAGAAGGGCGTCGCCGAGACCGTCTAGCCTGCGAACAATTGTTCGACTCTGCCGAGTCGTGGCCGTCCTTGGCTGCGAACGGGGGAACCACCGCCGGGCTACCGACCGGGGCCCGGATGGGGCGAATCGCCCACTGATGTGGACGTAACGCCCGGCTGACGCGCGGACTGTCCGCGCCGACGCCGGCCGTGAGCCCGACAGCTAACCCCGTAGGCGGAAACCGCAAGGAGGTCTGGATCCCTATGTACCTACCCGCGCCCCCGGCGCAGCCCGCTCTCGCGCTCGCACCCGTCGAGATCGCCTCGACCACGCCGTCGTCCGGCGCAGCTCCGCTTGGGCGCCCAACTTCGACCGCGCTGCACCTGCGCAAGGCGCTCCTCAACGTGCTCGACGGCCGCCACGTGAGCGTCGCCGGCACGCTCAGCCCAGGGCTCTCCGGGCGCACGATCGACCTGCAGGCGATGGGCCCGCACGGCTGGCGCGAGGTCGCCCACACGCGCACCGGCGCCGCCGGGCGCTTTCGCCTGCGCTACACCCCGCCCGCCACCGGCAGCCGCCGCGTGCGCCTGCGCTTTGCCGGCGACGGCTATGACCTGCCCGCCCACCGCCTGCTCGGGCGGCTCAACGTCTACCGGCTTGCCGGGGCCTCGTGGTATGGCGGCGGCGGCTCGCTTGCCTGCGGCGGCTCGCTGACCAGCTCCACGCTCGGCGTCGCCAACAAGACGCTGCCCTGCGGCACGCTCGTCACGCTGCGCTACGGCAGTCGCTCCGTGCGTGTGCCTGTCGTCGACCGCGGCCCCTATGTCGCCGGGCGCGAGTTCGACCTCACCGAAGCCACCAAGCAGGCGCTTGGCTTCGGCGACACCGGCGAGCTCTGGACCACGCGCTAGGCCCACTCAACGAGCCCAGCACCCCTGGAGGGGCCCGAAACCCGCTGTAAAAGGCCGTTTCGGGCCCCCCCGGAGGGTTGCCTGGGTTTGGGCACCTTCATGCAGAGCTTGGGTTTCCCGGCGAGCGTTCGTTGAATCTCCTGGATGTCCGCCACAATCAAGCAATCGCGCACGCAGGTATGGATGGACAGCCCCGGCGAGTGGAGCTGGCCCGGGCGTGCCGCCGAAGCCGTCGAAGCGCTGCCTTCGCCGCCCTCCTGGGTGCCCGCCTTCCCGCCGCGGCTGGAGCCGCTCGCCTCGGGCGCGTCCGCCGGGGCTGCCCGCCGGTCGGGCTCCGGATCGGGACCGGGCGCACGCCAGCCGCGCGCCAACCCGCGCCTCGTCGCTCTCGCCACGCTGATCAGCGGGCTGATTGCTGCCTGCTGCGCGCTGCTCTTGCTGCACGGCCCCGGCGGCTTCGAGCGTGTCTTCACCGGGCAGCGGTCCTCGCCCTCCGCCACGGCGAGCACGGTGCACGCCACGAGCGCTCCTGCGCCGCTGCCGACGCTCCTTGCCGGTAGCCATGACGCCGCCGGCAGCTCGATCGACACCGCCGGCTACGCCTCGGCTGCGCTCGGCGGCCAAGGCTCCTTCCACGTCTACCTGCCGCCCGGCTTCGCCGAGAGCGATGCCCGCTATCCCGTGCTCTACCTGCTGCACGGCAACGAACAGCGCGCCACCGCCTTCCTGCAGCTCGGGCTGCAGGGCGAGCTCGACCGCCTGATCGCCGCGCACGAGGTCCCGCCGCTGATCGCCGTGATGATCCAGGGCGGCAAAGGCGCCAACAACTGGCGCGACCACGGCAGCCACGGCTATGAGAGCTACGTGATCGAAGTGCAGCAGCTCGTCGACCGCATGCTGCCTACGCAGGCCAGCCGCTCCGCCCGCGCCATCGCCGGCGACTCGATGGGCGGCTACGGCGCGATGAACGTCGCGCTCGGCAACCCCCGCCGCTTCTCGATCGTCGAGAGCTGGCTGGGCTTCTTCAACGGGCTCGAAGACGAGCTGCACGCCGCGCGCGGCGTGATCGCGCGCGATGGCCTGCACGCCTACCTCTACGGCGGCGCCTCCGACTCGATCGCCGACCCTTCCGAGAACGCTCCCTTCGCCGCCCAGCTGCGCGACGTCGGCGCCAGCGCGCACAGCGCCGTCTACGTCGGTGGGCACACGATGGAAACGCTGCAGGCCCACCTGCGGCACATGCTGCTCTACGTCGGGCGCTCGCTGTATGAGAATCGGCGCAAGGCCGTCGGTGATCACCGACGGCGGACCGGCGATGCGGCGCCCGATGCCGGGCCATCGCAGGGCTGAGCGCAATGATTGGACTGACCGTCGCCTTCGCCGTGGGCGGCTTCGCGCTCGGCTCCTACCTGGCCTACCGCTACGCTCCGCCGCTCGTTCAGGCGCGCGGGTCCACGGCCGTCGGGGTCGTCATCTGTGTGCTCGTCGGCGCAGCCGTCGGGCTCGCCTGCATGTACGTGTACCTTGGGATTTACGCGCTGATCCACGACGGACCGTTGACCAGCGCAATCGGCGACGAAAACGGGGGTGGTCCGACCGCCTCGCCCGACGCCAACATTTTCGCCGGCGCCGTCTACTCGATCGCGACCCAGTCTGGCGTGTTGCTGGCGCTCGCCGCAGGCGTGCATCTGCTCGGCTCCGCCCGTACGGCCGGCGGGGTCGGTGCGGCCGGCGCGAGCGCCGTGGGCGGTGCGGCCGGCCCTCACACCGAGGTCGACTGACGTGGGCGCGCTCGTCGTGGCGGCCGTCGTCACCATGCTCGGCGCAGCCGTTGGCTGGGGCACGGCCAAGCGGCTTGCTCTCCTCCCCGCGGCGACTGCTTGGCAGCGGCTCGCGCGCACGAGCGTCTCGCTGCTCGGCGCGATCGCCGGCGGAGAGATCGCGTCCCAGCTCTACGACCTCGTGCACAGGCTCCAGCTCAACGCCAAACTCGACAAAGGCTTCGAAGGGCGCTTCCTGCACGAGGCCAACGTGATCGATGTCGTTCAGGCAGCGCGCGGAGTCCTCTTCCACGGTGCCCTGCTGATCGGTCTCGCGACGGCGCTCGCCCTGATCGCCCGGCGCGGAGTGAACCGAGCGGGCGTCGGCGCGTGAGCGCGGCGGCTCGACGCGCGAGGGAATCGGGACTGCGCGATCCCTCGGGCAACTACATCCGGATCACGCAGAGCCGCGCCTAGCAACGCCGGCGACCGGATCCAGCGGCGCAAGGTCACACGCCCTGGCCGGTCGGCCAGTATGATCGCGGCAGCGATCCGCGACGACGAGGGGAGACCAGATGGCGTCGGTTGGCAGCGATCTCGAGCACACGCTGATGGCAGAGCGTGCGCTGTGGCAGGATGGCCCGCCGCACGAGGTGTTCAAGCAGATGCGCGGTGAGTGCCCGGTGCACTGGACGGCGGGGGTCACGGAGTACCCGGAGGAGCGCGGCTTCTGGTCGGTCACGACGGCGGAGGACATCCACACGGTCAGCCGCGACTGGCAGACGTACTCCTCGGGCACGGGCGTGACGGCGGTCTCGGACGTGTTCCCGCTGGAGCTGACGCAGGCGATGTTCATCGGCATGGACCCGCCCAAGCACGACCGGCTGAAGGCGCTGTTCCAGGCGGGCTTCACGCCGAAGCGGATCGCGGCGCACGAGCAGGAGATCCGCGAGATCGTCAACGAGGTGCTCGACCGGCTGGAGGGTCGGGAGACGTGCGACCTCGTCGGCGACGTGGCGCAGCCGGCGGTCTCGCGCGTGATCGGCAGCTTCATGGGCATCCCGCCGGAGGATGACGCGGCGTGGGCGCGGTTGATGAACTCGGCGCTGGCGGGCGATGACAAAGACCTCAACCCGGAGGGCATCCCGGGCGTGCTGGAGAAAGACATCCCGGAGATCTTCGAGCGCTGCAACCGGATGATCGCGGAGCGCAGGGAGAACCCGACGGACGACCTGACGACGGTGCTGGTCAACGCGGAGGTCGACGGCGAGAAGCTCGAGCAGCACGAGATCGTGATGGGCTTCTTCCTGCTCGTGGCTGCGGGCAACGACAGCACGAAGGCGACGTACTCGAGCGGCATGCGCGCGCTGATGGAAGACGGCGAGCAGATGCAGAAGCTGCTGGACGACCCGTCGCTGATCCCGAGTGCAGTCGAGGAGGCGCTGCGGATGTTCCCGGCGTTCGCACACTTCCGCCGCACGGCGACGCGCGACGTGGAGCTGCACGGCACGCAGATCAAAGAGGGCGAGAAGGTGGTCATGTGGTACGTCTCGTCGAACCGCGACGAGACGCGCTACGAGGACCCGGACCACTTCGACGTCGAACGAAACCCGGAGCACCAGGCCTTCGGCGCGGGTGGGCGGCACTTCTGCCTCGGTACAGCGCTGGCACGGCTGGAGTTGAAGATCATGTTTGAGGAGACGCTTAAGCGCTTCCCGGAGATCCGCATGGACGGCGAGCCGAGCTACGTCGAATCCGGCTTTCTCAACCAGATGAAGACCCTGCCGGTGCGGCTCGCCGGGTAGTCGGCGGATCGGCTGGACAGCGCCGCGCATGGCCGGAGATCGACCTCGCGTCCGACTGCGCCAAGCGGTGCTGGCCGCCGCTGAGCTCGAGCCAGTGGCAGATGCGCTGCGCTCGACGCTTGGCCTGGGCGAGCCGTTTCGCGATCCGGGCGTCGGCCTGTTCGGCCTGCAGAACACGGTCTTCGCGCTCGGCGACTGCTTCCTGGAGATCGTCTCGCCGACGCAGCCGCAGACGGCGGCCGGGCGCTACCTCGAGCGCCACGGCGGCGACTGCGGCTACATGGTCATGTTCGATCTCGAGGACCTTCCGGCTGCGCGGGCCCGCGCGGGCGAAAGCGGCGTGCGCACGGTGTGGGAGATCGACCTGCCGGACATCTCGGGCACGCACCTGCACCCGGCCGACATCGGCGCGGCGATCGTCTCGATCGACGGGTCCAAGCCGTATGGGAGTTGGCGCTGGGGCGGACCCGAGTGGACCGGTCAGACGGGGGTGAAAGCGCCCGGAAGGCTTGCAGGGGTTACGCTCGCGGTCGCGGAGCCGGCGGCGGTCGCCGCGCGCTGGTCGCACGTGCTCGGCGTGCCGCTCAGCGGCGACGGAGCCGTGGGGGGCGATGCCGTGCTCGTGCTCGAGGATGCCGAAGTACGCTTCCGGCCCGCCGGAGAGGACGGACTCGAGGGGCTCGTTGAGATCGCCTTCGCTGATGTGTCGGGCCTGACCTGCGAGGGCGTCGAGATCGGCGGCGTGCGCTTGCGGTCTGCAGACTACATCTCCACATAGTGCAGGCGGTAGGCAGCGATTCGTCGTAGAGTTGGCTCGTGCTTGTCGGATCGGTCGCCGCCGATGTGGCTCGGTTTATGTGGCCATTCGTGGTCCTCGTCATTGTCGGCGTCCTGTTTTGGAGCACTACAGGCCAGACCCTCCTCAGCGGCTTGCGCCAAGTGAAGTTCGGTCAGCTCCATCTCGAGCTGGACGGCGCCAACGCATCGGAGGTCAAGGCAAAGTTGGAGGACGTGTTCAGGCGAAATCGCGCCGAGGTTGAGCGTGCGTTCAACAATCAAAGCCACATAAGTCAGGTTGCGGAACGCCGCAACGCTGTTGCGAGGGGGGTCCTGAGGAGGGCCACAGGCTCAGACAGATTCCGGTGCACGGTGTACGTGCCAGATGTCCTCTTCGACGATGCCCTGTACTGCCTCCTCGACTATTGGCCAAAGGGTGTCGCTGCCGGGAAGGCCTACTCCGTCCGATACGGAATCATCGGCCGAGCGTGGCGGCTGCAGACTTCCCAAGCGGAGCGCGTCGTGGCGGGGGATCGCGACAAACTGATGCGCGAATGGGGCATGACCGACCAAGAGGCCTCCGGGCACATCGAGGACCAGTCCTTTCTCGCCGTTCTCCTCGCTTGCGAGCGAACCCCTCATAACCCCGTAGGAATTCTCTTCGCTGAGGGAGAGCCCGAGACTTTTTGCGATGCGCAGATTGGAACGATCGCCACCGCGGCGGAAACCCATGCGCTTGCGGACGCTGTGTCCGCGGTCGTTCGCGAAATGCGCAAAAGGGGTCCCCAGCTACGCGTACTGGAGCACTAGCGGCGCACGAGGACCCACGAAACCTCTGGCTGGGGGCCTTCAGAGAGGCTGGGTCCGTCGACCGCACCGGCGTCCACGGCGTGCATACCGTGAGCGGTGAGGAGACGCTCTAGTTCGTCGGGTTCAAGTGTCAGGGACCGTGCGTACAAGACGTTCCCCTCAACTGAGCGGAATCGAGTCTGGTCCATGGGCACACCAAGCCGCGTGCCGCGCTCGAGTGCCGCCCATCGCTTGCTGGGTACGCTGAAGAATGCGCATGTACCTGGGCGGAGTCGCTCCGCGAGCTTCGGAACTATCGTTTCATCCAGATAAGGATCCGAGAGCGCCCCGACGACGAGATCCACGTCTGCGTGGTCGCACAAGGCGCGAGAGGCTGTCGCCGCAGTCCAGTCGACCGATCGCGATGTGATTGCCGACAGCTTGGCGGCCGCCTGAGCAAGCATTCGGTGCGAGGGGTCTGTCGCGATAATGGTCGCCACGCCCGCACCCGCCGATAGCAATCCGGTCGCCACACCTGTGCCGCAGCCGAGCTCAAGGATCCGGGCTCGCTTCGAAACGAGCGACAGCGCCAGCCCGAGCCCCTTGATCGATGCCGACTCAAGACTGCGCGTCGTCTCATGGATCGCCAAGTCGTACTCAGTGGCGAGCCGGTCATACGTGGCAATCGTCTCTGGCTGGCGAATCGCGCTCTCCGCTCGACCGAACGGCGACGCTAGCGAGGAGGCAATCCGCAGAGCGCCCAGGTCGCTCTTGCGAGCAAGGGGGTGTGAGGATGTCACGGGTGCCATGCGAAAAGGCTAGCGAGATAGAGTGTCGCTGGCCGACGGGACGCATCGAGAGGCCAACGCGTGCGTATACTCGCGACAAAGTGCCTGCGGGACTGCACATTGCCGTGATCGGGCCGATTGGCGCAGGCAAGTCGACTCTGGTGCGGGCTCTTGCCGGTGAGCTCAGCGCTGTGGCGTTGCCCGAGCGATTTGAGGAGAGCCCGTATCTCGCCCGCTTCTACCAAGAGCCGGCACGTTGGGCGCTTCATCACACCCTGTTCTTCGCGGAGCAGAGCGTGCGCGATCAGCACGGAGCACAAACACGTGGAGGTTTCTCCGTGCAGGAGCGAATCCTCGACGAGCACGTTTGGGTGTTCGGCGCCGAGTTCCGCGCTCGCGAGTACCTGACCGATAGCGATTGGCGGTTGCTGCAGCGCCTTGCGCAAGACCTCCGTGGGGCGCTCAGGCCAATCGACCTTCTGGTCTACGTTGATATTTCTCCGGAGGAGGCTCTCCGTCGCCTCAGGGGCCGACGGCGTCATGCCGAGCTTGCCGTGACGCTTGACTATATGTCTGGGCTCGCGGCTCGCTATCGGGACTTGGTCGCCACCTGGGCACAGAGCGAGGTTTTGCAACTGCCCGCGGAGAAGTATGATTTCCGCAAGTCGAACGATGTCGTCGTTGTGGCCAGGGCCATAGAGGCCCTACTCGACGGGAAGTCCCATGCCGCAGATTCTTCTGCTCGGACAACACGGCTCGGGGAAGAGCACACTCGGGCGTGAGCTTGCGCGCCGTGACCGAGTCCTGTTTCTAAGCGCAGGAGAACTGATCAGAGCTGAGATTGCGCGCCTTCCCTCCCTACGGCGCCTCGCAGCGCAAGTCTCAGACGGCGAAGACGCGCCGGAGGACTTCTCCTACG
Source organism: uncultured Solirubrobacteraceae bacterium (assembly GCA_963704495.1). Classification (GTDB taxonomy): domain Bacteria; phylum Actinomycetota; class Thermoleophilia; order Solirubrobacterales; family Solirubrobacteraceae; genus Palsa-744. The sequence goes on from OY969911.1 coordinate 2,044,595, forward strand.
GGCTCCTCTCCCGGGCGCTCGAGTCCAACAGCTCGTCTGACCGGCTTGTCGTTCTTGACGGCTATCCGCGATACGCGTCGCAGATCGAGCGCCTGCGCGGAACGTTGGGGGGGTCACCCGAGGCCGCCGTGGTACTCGAGGCGCCGACAGAGCTGCTCGTGCACCGTTCGCGGACGCGTGCCATATGTCCAACTTGCCACGAGATCTATGGGGAAGCTCTCCGTCCGACGCATACTGGCAAGTGCGACGCATGCTCGGGCAGCCTGATCAACCGCCCTGAGGACGACGACGTCGAGGTGATAACCCGGCGGCATCTCGCCTGGCAGAAGGAGGGACAGTCGATTGTCCTCGGCCTGGAAGGGCTCAGCCAGGTCACGCGAATCGACGCGACGCAAAGCCCATTGCGGGTTCTCCAACAGGTTCGCGAACTAATAGGGCGACTGTAGGCACAGCCGGAAGACAGTCCCGGCCCGCCGCGCGCGATCCTCGGAAGGAGCGTCATTGTGGACGGGCGGCACGCGCAAAACCTCGGATCTACCGGGGAACGCGCAATCGACGTCTCCATCGACGTCTAGGCTTCGCGCATGTCGCAGCTGCGCGTGGCGCCGTTCAACGGGGGCTCAGAGCCTGATACCGGTCGTGACTCCCTGCGCCACATAGAGAGCCGACTGCGAGCGTTTCGGGAGGAGCGAGGCTGGGAGCGGTTCCACAGCCCGAAGAACCTCGCGATTTCGCTTGCGATAGAGATGGGTGAGTTGCTCGAACACTTCCAGTGGCGTTCGGATTCCGAGATTGCCCAATACCTCGCGAGCGACAAGGAGGATGTTGCGGATGAGCTTGCGGATGTCGCGATTTACGCCATCCAGCTTGCCGATGTCGCGGGAATCGATCTGGGCGCCGCGATTGAGACCAAGATCGCCAAGAACAGCTCGAAATATCCGGCCGAGACAGTACGCGCTAGCGACTGTCGAAGCACGCCGACTCCTAGCGTTGGCCCTTCTTGATTCGTTTTGGCCGCACGCCGCACTGTACTTCGCGTTAGCTAGCCCGCCAGCGCCGCGAACCGCGGCTCCCGCCGCTCTACGAAGCTGGAGACGCCCTCGGTGAAGTCGGGCTCGGCGAACGAGGCGAGCATCAGGCGGTCCGCCTCGGCGAGCGCATCCGCCAGCGGTTCCTGCATCGCGGCATAGACCTGACGCTTCATCTGCGCCATGCTCGCGGGCGAGCACTGCGTGGCGAGCTCATGTGCGTAGGCGAGCGTCTCCTCGAGCACGGTCTCGGCGGGCGTGGCGCGGTTGCACAGCCCCAGCTCTACGGCCTCGCGCCCGAGCACGACGCGTCCGGACAGCAGCAGGTCGAGCGCCCGGGCCGGGCCGACCAGGCGTGGCAGGATCCAGGAGATGCCGTGCTCGGCGACGAGACCGCGGCGCGCGAAGGCGGTCGTCAGCTTGGCGTTCTCCGCGACGAAGCGGACGTCGCACATCAGCGCGAGCACGAGGCCGATGCCCGCGCAGGGGCCGTTGATCGCCGCGATCACGGGCTTGGGCACGCTGAGCGTGAAGGTCTGCGGCGTCTGCTCCTGTGCAGCGGCGTGCGCGTCGGCGTCGGCGCTGTTCTCGCTCGCGGCGCCGCTCACGGCCGCGCCGATGTCCTGCAGCGACTGCATGTCTGCGCCTGCGCAGAAGCCGCGTCCCGCGCCCGTGACGACGATCACGCGCACGCTCTCGGAGGCGGCACACTCCCGCAGCGCACCGAAGTACTGCTGCTCGAGCGCGCCCGTCCACGCGTTCAGCCGATCGGGGCGGTTCAGCGTGAGCACCGCCACCCCGTCGTCGTGCACCTCTTTCAGCACCACTTCAGACATCTCCACTCCTTTCGCCGCGGTCCATCGAGCGTACACGCCCGGCGTTCGAGCGCGGTCCGCGTTCTCGTCCCTAAGTCTGCCGCCGACGGCGGGCACCCAGCAGGGCGCGGGCGATCGTCAAAGGATGGGTGAGCACCAGTGCGAGCCGCCCGGCGCGCGAGGCGGGGTCGTGCGCGAGGCCGAGCTGGCGCAGGATCGTGTTCTGGTCGAAGTACACCCGCTCGTTGACGAGGCGGTCGCCGTCGAACACGAACAGCGCGGTCATGCGGCAGGTGAACGAGCGCCCGGTGGGAGGCAGCGCGCGCAGCGGGCCGAGGTGGGTGCCGAGCAACAGGAACTCGACGACGACCGTGTCGTCGGCGTGGTGCAGATCGAGCACTTCGTTGCGCTGATCGGGGAAGGCCGTTCGGCTCTCGGCGTAGTAGCCGCGCACGGCATCCTCGCCGTCGTACACCTCGCCGGTCGCGATCAGCTCGTAGCGCGGATGGCCGAATGTGCCGATCGTCGTATCGAAGTCGTGCACGTTCTCTGAGGCCATGTGCTCGCGCACGATGGCCTCGCGGCGCTCGCGCAGCTCAGGCGGCGGCGGCACTGACCTTGTCGGCCAGGATCGCGGCAATCTGCGCGCGGTGGCGCTTGGCGCCGCCGAGCAGCGCCGCATCGACCTGGGCGCGCTTGAACAGCCAGTGCACGTCGGCCTCCCAGGTGAAGCCGATGCCGCCGTGCATCTGGATCGCGGCCGCCGTGACCTCGCGCCCGGCATCGGAGGCGGCGGCCTTGGCCATCGCCGCGGCCTCGGCCAGGCGCTCGGGGTCGGCGTCGGCCGTCCAAGCGGCGAAGGCGGCCGTCGAGCGTGCCTTCTCGGTGTCGAGCAGCATCTGCGCGCAGCGGTGTGAGACGGCCTGGTAGGAGCCGACGGGCACGCCGAACTGCTTGCGGTCCTTGACGTACTCGACGGTCATCGCCAGCGCGCGCTCGCACACGCCGACGAGCTCGGAGCTGACGCAGACGAGCGCGCGGCCGAGCCCGGCGCAGCCGTCGGGCAGCTCCTCGCCGCGCGTCGCCGGCGCTCACGCGCGCCGCCGAGCGCGTCGGGTCGATCGACTCGACGGGCGTCACGCTCGGCGTCCTCGGCGGCGAGCACGCGTGCGCTGCCGTCGCTCTTCGACGAGCACGATCACCTGCGCCTCGGCGCCGCCGATCACGAGCTCCGCCGTGCCGTCGACGGCGGCGCCGAGCGCGCCGACGGTCTCGCCGGAGGCAAGGCCGGGCAGCCACGCATCGCGCTGCTCTCGCGAGCCGGCCGTGCTCGATCACGGTCGCGGCCATCGCGCTGGGGAGGAACGGCACGGGCGCGAGCGCGCGGCCGAGCTCCTCGCAGAGGATCGACAGCTCGATCTGGCCGAGGCCCTGGCCGCCGTACTGCTCGGAGACGCGATGCCGGGCCAGCCGAGCTCGCACAGCTCCTGCCACAGCGCCGTCGTCGCGCTGTGCGCGCCTCGGCGTGCTCGCGCACGCGCTCCGGCTGCGCGCGCTCGCCGAGCAGGTCGCGCGCGGTGCGCTGGATGTCGCGCTGGTCGTCGGTGAAGCCGAAGTCCATGCGCTACGTCGTCCTCATCGCGGAGCCCCGACAGGGGCGGAGCTCATAGAAATCGAAGTCCATCAGGCCGCCACCTTCAGGCGGGGGAGGCCGAGCACGCGCTCGGCGACGATGTTCTTCAGCACCTCGGTCGTGCCGCCCTCGATCGTGTTGCCGCGGGCGCGCAGCAGCTCATAGCTCCAGCTCGTGCCCGATCGTCAGCGCCTCCGGGCCGACGATGTCGACGGCGAGCTGCGTCAGGCGCTGGTTGGTGTCCGACCACAGCCACTTCACGAGCGAGCCCTCGGGGCCGGGCTGGCCGTAGCGCTCGACGTCTGTCAGGCCCTTCCAGGCGAGCAGGCGGATCGACTCGCAGCGCACGTGCAGCTCGGCGAGCGCGTCGGCGTACAGCGGGTCCTCGAGCAGGCCGCGCTCGGCGGCGATCGCGATCACGTCGTCGAGCAGCTGGCGCAGGCGGATCTGCAGCGCGAAGCCGAGACCGGCGCGCTCGTTCATCAGCGTCGTCAGCGCGACCTTCCAGCCGTTGCCGACGCCGCCGACGACGTTCGCGTCGGGGATCCGCGCCTCCTCGATGAACAGCTCGTTGAACTCGGCCTCGCCGGTGATCTGGCGCAGCGGGCGGACCTGCACGGCGTCCTGCTCCATGTCCATCAGGAAGTAGGTCAGGCCCTTGTGCTTGGGCGACGTCGGAGTCGGTGCGCGCGACGAGCATGCACCACTTCGAGTACTGCGCGCCGCTCGTCCACACCTTCTGGCCGGTGACGACCCACTCGTCGCCGTCTTTGACGGCGCGCGTTTTCAGCGACGGCGAGGTCCGAGCCGGCGTCGGGCTCGGAGAAGCCCTGGCACCAGATCTCCTCGGCGCGAGAGGATCGGCGGCAGGTAGCGCTCCTTCTGCTCGTCGGTGCCCCACACCATCAGCGTCGGGCCGCCGAGCAGCAGGCCGAGCACGTTGGCCGGCAGCGGCACGCGCGCGCGGCCGAGCTCTTCGAAGTAGATCGCCGACTCGCGTCAGCGAGGCGCCGCGCCCGCCGTACTCGGTCGGCCAAGCGGGCGCCGCCCAGCCGGCGTCGTAGAGGCGCCGCTGCCAGTCGCGCCGCCAGGCGTAGTGCGCGTCCTCGCCGCCGTCGGTCGGGCGTCGGCGTCGGGCTGGTTGTCCGCGAGCCAGCCGCGCAGCTCGTCGCGGAAGGCGATCTCCTGCTCGCTGAAGGTCAGGTCCATGGCGCTCCCCTAAGCCTATCTGAGCTGGGGTTGACAGCGACACGCCGGCATGTTCGTCGCATTCGACGCACGGCCCCCGGCTGGCGGCACATTCCATCGCCACTCGTGTCTACCGTCAAGAAATGGCGACCGTCATGACAGACTTGCCAGCGCACGAGCGTCCGCGTGAGCGCTTGCTCCGCTGCGGAGTCGAGGCCTTGAGCGAGCGAGAGCTACTCGCACTCGTCCTGCGAAACGGACGCGCGGGGGAAGGCGCGCTCGATCTCGCCGCGTCGCTGCTGGCCGAGTACCGGAACCTGGCAGATCTTGCCCGCGCCCGCCCCGAGGAGCTGGCGCGGCGGTCGGGAATCGGCGTGGCGAAGGTCGCAGCCATTCTCGCCGCGTTCCAGCTCGGTCGACTCGCCAGCGATGCTCACGGAACCGACCCCCACATACTCCAATGTGCTGAGGACGTAGCCAAGAGCGTGAGCTCAGAGCTGGCACGACTTCGCCGTGAGCGTGTCCTCGTAGTGGTCTGCGACGCAGGCAACCGCGTGCGTCACACGGTTGTCGTGAGCGATGGGGCACTTGACCGATCTTCCTTTCCGATCCGCGAGATCCTCAATGCAGTACTGCGTCATGACGGACGGGCGTTTGCGGTGGCGCACAATCACCCGTCTGGAGACCCAACGCCGAGCGAAGCCGATCTGCGAGCGACGCGCGCGCTGGCGGAGGCAGCGAGGCGAGTGGGACTTCGCTTCCTCGATCACGTTGTGGTTACGGACCGACGATGGCAAAGCGCATCTAATCCGGATTGGTAAACGCCCCACCGAGTATTGCCTGTCCGAATGCCGCAATAAGGCTGTGACTGTGTTCGATCTGCTGTCCAACGCTCAACATCGATTCAAACAAATCGGCAATGCGTGCCTGTTGGTCGCGCGGAGGCAACGACACTTCGACCGACAGAAAGTTGTCAGCCCTGATGCGCTTCCGCCTCGCCATGCTTCCCTGGGTTGAGCGATCGATGGCCTCCCAAAGTCGTGGAGACCGGGCTAGTGCTGAGAAGTACCTGGGATCCAGCATCTCAAGGTCAGTCTCGAACACTGGATACTCGGGGGACACGAAAGTGCCGGCGAAGTGCCCACTGACGACAGCGACTGCACCCTCCCACGCGCCAAGTCGGCTGATCACGATGTCGTCCTCTCGCAAGCGAGCGAGTGAGCGATACTTCGTGTCAAGCCCGCTTATCACTCCGCGATCAATTAGACCGCGTCCGAAGCTGTAGACACCAGCTAGTCGATACACTGCCGTCGGATCGACTGGCTGCTCGCGGGTTGCCGAATGCATAACTGCGCGGAGAGGTCTGCGCACCCAGGGCTCGGCGGCATTCTGAGTCAACTCGAGAATGAGTCGTCAGCCGCTCGTCGATGTCACAAAGGAACTGCATGCGCTCTTCATCGCGCTCCATCAGCTCGGTCAAGAGGTCGCCGGGCGGCCGGTGAGCGAGCGCGTCGGTATGGTGCGGATTACGTAGGTCCAGGTTGTAGCCATTTGTCTCGATATCACCAATTGACACGCGCCAAGCCTGCTCGGTTTCCTCGCGCTCCTCACGCCTTGCTCCACACCACCACGACTGGCACGAGGTGAACTCCTCGAAGCGCAGTGGCCGGGTCTTCGCGTAGCCTTTGCGGCCCTCGGGAGGGGAAAGTTCGTAGAACCATACGTCCGTCGTTCGGCCGGTCTTCTCGAAGAACATGATGTTCGCCGGGATCGTCGTGTACGGCGCAAATACTCCCTGCGGAAGGCGTACTACGGTGTGGAGGTTGCATTCAGTTAGTAGGCGCTCCTTGATCTTTGCCCCGACGCCTCCGCTGAACAGGACCCCATTGGGCACGACGATTGCGCAGCGCCCGCCGCGGTCAAGCATGCGCTGTACGAGCTGAAGGAACAGCCATGCCGTCTCTGCAGTGCGCGTGGCCTCGGGGAAGTTCGCCTGGATGGCCTTCTCCTCTTCACCCCCGAACGGTGGATTGGTGAGCACGACATCTACGCGGTCTGCCTTGCGGATCTCCGTGACCGGTCGTGCCAAAGCGTTGTCGCGAACGATGTGGGGCTGCTGGATCTCATGTAGCAGCAAGTTCATCATCCCAAGCAGGTAGGGGAGGGGCTTCTTCTCGATCCCGCGAAGGTTGCCTTCGAGCGCGCGGACATCCTCGACGCTCTCGAGCGTGGGTCTGACATGCTCGAGTGCCTCGACGAGGAAGCCCCCCGTCCCGCATGCTGGATCGAGAACGCGCTCGCCGAGAACGGGGGCGACCTGCTCGACCATGAAGCGGATCACTGGGCGTGGGGTATAGAACTCGCCTGAGTCGCCGGCCGCGTCGCGCATTTCTCGCAGCATCGACTCGTATAGATGGGCCATCGTGTGGATGTCGTCCGACGAGGAGAAGTTGACCTCGTCGATCTTGTTGAGAACGTCGCGGAGCAGGTAGCCGGAGAGCATTCGGTTGAAGGTCTCCTTGAAAACCGCGGCGAGAACATCGCGAGGATCATCGGCCCCGGCGCCGGTCAAGCTCCGCAGATACGGCAGCAGCTCGTTGTTGACGAACTCGATCAGCGCCTCGCCCGTGCGCCCGTCGACGCGATCGGCCGCCCAATCGCGCCAGCGATATGGCTCCTGGATGGCCTGTTTGAAGTCGGTGCCCTCCACGACCGCCCGGCGTTCCTCGAGACCATCGAAGGCCTTGAGGAACAGCAGCCAAGCAAGCTGAGGGATCCGGTCGATGTCGCCGTTGAGTCCTGCGTCCTTGCGCATGATGTCGCGAACTGCCTTGATCGCGCCGCTCAGCTTTGCTTGCGGTGAGGTTGGTGGGGAGGTGGTCTTTGGTTTTGGCATTTAGTCCTATTCGTCGGTAGGGCGCACGAGCGCCCAGAAGGCACGGAGTTCCTCGACGCCGCGTTTGAGCGTCTTCGCCTGCAGCTCCAGGTCGGCCGCGAGCGCAGCGTAAGCGTCGGTCCACTCGGCAGGCGGGTCAGGGACGTCCACCGGAACTTCGTGTGTTGCACGGACGGCGAATACGTGTCGTACGCGCGCGAGGAGCTCACTCGTTGGCCGCAGGCCGTCCTCGAGCAGCATCAGTAGGTCTACGAGATCCCTTGTGCGTGTGTGCGGTCGCCCGCCGTAGGACTTCGTCAGGGCGTGCAGCTTCTCGGCGAAGTGCTGATCGCGGTCGATGATCTCGACAGTGCCCGGGGCAATACCGGCAAACGCGAGCACACCTGGAAGAGGGACCCGCTCGGTGCCTCCTATCTCTTCGGCACGATCGACCACGTCGACGGTGACTTGCGCGAACGTCCGTCCCGCAAGTCGAGCCTCAAGCGGGTAGCGCTGGCCGGCTCGCCCGGCCGCGTCTGGCGCGAGCGCCCGGGGTGATCCGATCACGAATTGAAACCAATCGCCGTCCGGATCGCGTGTGAGCGCTTCGGCGAGCGCAGTTCGCAGTGCGCGCCCAGTTGCCGCGGGAACCCTCGTAGCGAGATCGATGTCGCGGGTAGCCCGCGCACGGTTGCGCCAGCGAATCTCGAGCGCCAGGCCACCCTTGAGCACCCAGCTTCCCGGTTGGGCGTCGTCCAGCCTGACAAGCACTCGTTCGAAGACGGCTCGTCGCCGCAACCGATTCAGATCAATGCCGGCCCCTCTGGCACTCGCCGCGAGACGAGCCTCGAGCGCCATCCTGAATGCGGCCGGAGAGTCGTAGTTCACAGCTCCGCACCCAGCCGGAGCGCGCGCTCGAACCGCAGGGCCGCACGCGGACCGGGCTCCTCGGCCCTGGACAGCAATTCGGCCTCGACAGCCGGTTCTCGTTGGATGACCCGCTGTATGGCATCCGCCAGTTGGTCGAGGTCGAGCGTGCCGGCTGATACATCGAGCAGCGTACGCAGCGGCGTAGTGACCTTGAACCCCTCGTTTTCCCAGACGTCGCCACGCGGCAGCTGGGCACGGTGGAGCTTGGTGCCTGCTGGCAGCTTGGAACGAAAGCTCGGCGGGACCGTTAGATGGACGACGGCGGGGTTCGCGTCTCCGAGGTCATGGAGCGCAAGGGCGGTCTCATGCGAAACGACAGCTAGGCCCCTGCTCCACAGCGACCAGCGCACTAGATCCTCGTGTTCTCCGACCGGCCACTCTGGCAGCCTGAAGACCCCGCGATCAATCCTCAGCCAGTTGCTCCTATCGGCATGGAACTTCTGCGCTTGGTAGGAGTAGCCGACTGAAAGCGCTTGGGCCGCCGTGAAATGACCCGACTGAACAGCGGCGACAGTGACCAGGCGCCTCCGTAGATCTTGACGGTCAGTCGGCACGACCACATCGTATCAGACGATGTCCTATATCAAAACTTTAGTTACACGCCACACTGAACACACCAAACTAAAGTTTTGTTTGAGTTAGGCCGCGTACAGCATCTCCTCTAGCTCAGTGATCGCCGAGCGAAGCTTCTCGCCCCCGCCAAATCGACTCGCGATGTCCACGACACTGCCGTGACGATCGAGCGGGGGGACCTCCAGGACGCGGAGGTCGTCGAGCTGCGAGATGCCGTGCTCGGCGTACTTGTCGAGCAGATCCTCAAGCACGATTCTTGCCTCCGGAACAAACGACTCAAGGAAATCGCGATGCTGATCTTGCAGGTCACGGACTCGCTGGCCGCGGGTGATCGTGGGGCCATTCCACGCAACATGCACCAGAAGATCGAGTGCATCCAGGTCGTCAAGCTGCAACCGCTCGGCGGCCTCGTTCAACGAGATTCCACGACTCTCGAGTGCAGCGACGATCTCCTCGCGACCCGGCCTCGTCCGCCACGCTTCGCGCAGTGCCCCGGCCGACGGATACAACCGACGTACCTCATCTGCGAGGTAATCGCCGTACTCCACGAGCCGTAGTCGGCCGCTCTGCGGATCGGGTAGGTAGAACCCCTCAGCCGCGACGTATGTCGCGGCGCCTTGGTCGACATAGAGCTTGCGTGCTCCAGCCTGCTCGAGCTCGTCCGAGCTGGTCTCGTCAGCGTCCCGCCCGCCGTAAGCAGGCTCCGGCTCGGATACTTCGGTGCTCTCGACCGTCTCGCCGTCTTTGTCGATCTCCTCGATTACGGGCGGGGCCTCCGGTGGTCCGTCGAACTCAGGATCGGCAAATAGCGCGGTCGCCCCGGAGTAGTCGATGATCTCAAACGTGAGCTTGTCCTCGTCGGGGTAGAGACGCGTTCCGCGCCCGATGGTCTGCTTGAAATCGACGATCGAGCCGATCGGCTTGAACAGCACGATGTTTCGTACGGTCGGTAGGTCCACCCCCGTCGAGAGCAGCTGCGCCGTCGTGGCGATGACAGGCGTCTCTTGCTCCGGGTCGGCGAAATCACCGAGGTGCAAGCCCCCGGTCTCCCCCTCCTCCGAGACGATACGTACAACGTAGTTTGGGTGCTGTCGGACGAGATCCGTGTTGGCGTTGACCAGTGCCTGGCGCATCTGCGCGGCATGCGTCGCATCGACGCAGAACACGATCGTCTTTGCCATCGGATCGGTTGCACGCATGTAGGAGGAGAGGTGTCGGGCGGCGGCCTCAGTCCGACCCAGCAGCGAGACGACCCGCTCGAAGTGCCGAGTCTCGTACAGGCCATCGGGGATTTCGCGCCCGAACCGGTCGAGCTCTCCCGGCTCCGGCCACCAGCCAAAGGCGTCCGGGCTGAGCACGACGCGCCGCACGCGATATGGAGCCAGGAATCCATCGGTGATCCCCTGAGCCAACGAGTATGTGTAGATCGGGTCGCCAAAGTAGTCATAGGTGTCGATGTTGGCGTCGCGCTTGGGCGTCGCCGTCATGCCGATCTGGACGGCCGCCGAGAAGTGCTCCAGGATCGCGTGCCAATCAGACCCGTCGCGGGCGCTTCCCCGATGACACTCGTCGACCACGATCAGGTCGAAGTAGTCGGACGGATAGTCGCGGAAGATCCCAAGCGCATCGCCGCTGTCGGCGAGTGCCTGGTAGAGCGCGAAGTAGATCTCTCTTCCCGTCTTGACCTCGCCACGAATCTTCCAGACGGCGTCCCCGAACACCGGGCGAAACTCTCGTGCGATTGGCTGATCGACGAGGATGTTGCGGTCAGCCAGATACAAGATCCGCGGCCGGCGATCTTCGCGCCACTTGCTCGACCAGAGCTTCCAGATGATCTGCAGCGCAAGGAATGTCTTTCCGGTGCCCGTCGCCAGAGTGAGCAGTACGCGGCTGCGATGCTCGTTGAGAATCGCGTGTAGGGCGCGCTCGGTCGCGACCCGCTGGTAGTAGCGGGGTTCCTTCACGCGCCCGTCCGGGAGGCGCAAGTCTCGGTTGAACGGCAGCAGGAGCGTGTCGGCTACCGAGTCATCGATGATGCCCTTCCAGGCTCGGTAGCGTCGCCACAGCTCTTCAGGGGCGGGAAAGGACGTCAGGTCGCGCTCAATCCCAGTGGCGAAGTCGTGCTCGACGATGCCCTTGCCGTTCGTGGAGTAAGCGAACGGAACGTCCAGCATTTGCGCGTAGCGCATGGCCTGCTGCAATCCGTCTCCCGGGAGCTTGTATTCGCGCTTGGCCTCGACGACCGCGATCGGGAAGCCCACCTCCGCCTCGAGCGTGTAGTCGGCACGTAGCGGTCGGTCACGACGATGTCCACGCGCCCGAGGTCCGCGACGGGCGACGGGAACGATCTTGCCGTCGGTGACCGAGTACTGCTCGACGATGTGCCCACTCCAGCCGGCCGCTTCCAAGCGTGGTACGACGTAATCCCTGCACGTCGCGCTCTCGAGCGGGCCAAGCATGGACGTACCGTACCGGCCCTTGGAATCATGCCTCTCTCTGACGCCTTGCCGGGCTTGAGGTGCCGGCTTCCCTCCTGGTCTTGGCCGGATCGAGCGTTAGATTCAGTCGTCGTGCCGGGCGGTCAACCAAGCCAGCGCATAGCGCACCTCGATGCAGACGCCTTCTACGTCTCGATCGAGCTGACCCGCCGCCCCGAGCTGCGCGGCCTGCCGGTGGTCGTCTCCGGCACGGGGCCGCGCGCGGTCGTGACGACGGCGAGCTACGAGGCGCGCAAGTACGGCGTCGGCTCGGCGATGCCGGCGTCTCGGGCACGCAGGCTGTGCCCGCAGGCGGTGTTCCTGCCGCCCGACTTCACCACCTACCGCGCGGTCTCGCGCAAGGTGATGGAGCTCGTGCGCGCCCACGTCGAGCGGGTCGAGGTCGTCGGGCTCGACGAGGCCTACCTCGACCTGACCGGGCTGCACTCGCCGAATGCAGCGATGCGCAGGCTGATCGCGGAGATCAAGCGCGCCACGGAGCTGACGTGCTCGGTCGGGATCGGCCCGAACAAGCTCGTCGCGAAGGTCGCCTCGGATGCGGAGAAGCCGGCGGGCTTTGTCGTGCTTACGCGGGAGCAGGCTTGCGAGCGCTTCGCGCAGTCGCCGCCGGGGCTGATCCCGGGGATCGGGCCGAAGACGGCTGCGCGCCTGGCCGAGCTCGGCCTGCACACGCTCGCGGCAGTCGCGGCGGCGCCCGAAGAACAGCTCACGGCACGCTTCGGACCGAACCTCGGCCGCCAGTTGCAGCGCCGCGCGCGCTTTGAAAGCGACGGCGAGGTGGGCACGGCGCGCAAGGTGGTCTCGGAGTCGCGCGAGCGCACCTTCGACTACGACCTGCGCGACTTCGCCCAGCTGCGCGAGGCGCTGTTGAAGATGACTACGGCGCTGTGCGAGAGCCTTACCCGCAACGGGCGGCGCGGGCGCACGATCGGGATCAAGGTGCGCCTGGATGACTGGACGACGATCACGCGCGCACGGTCGATCAAGGAGCCGACGTGCGAGTACGAGACGGTCGCCGCGGTCGCGCTGAAACTGCTCCAGGAGAACGCGCCGCAGCGGCCCGTGCGCCTGCTGGGCGTGCGCGTTGCGGGGCTGACCCACGGAGAGCCCGCTGATGGCAGCGCCAGGACGGGCCCGGGGGAGCCGGAGGAGGGGACTGAGGGGCCGGAGAAGAGCGTCGCCGGACCGGGTGACGGACGCGACCCGATCGCGCAGATGGCGCTCCCGCTCTAGGATTCAGGCATGACCGTCGTCTCCGTTGGCGAGTACGAGCTCGACTACGAACGCAGCGGCAACGCCGCCGGTCCGCCGCTGCTGCTGATTATGGGTATGAGCGGCACGGCGCTGCACTGGGGTGAGCCGTTCCTGCAGCTACTGCGCGCGGACTTCGACGTGGTCGCGTACGACCACCGCGGGGTCGGCGCGAGCACACCGCTGCAGGGGGGAATCACGACGCGTCAGATGGCCGAGGACGCGGCTGGACTCCTCGCCGCGCTGGAGCTCGACTCGGTGCACGTGATGGGCATCTCGATGGGCGGCATGGTCGCCCAGGAGCTGGCGCTTAACCACGGCGAGCTGATCCGCACGCTGACGCTCGGCTGCACCTACTGCGGCGGCCCGGGCAGCGCGCTCGCGCCCGAATCGACGATTAGCAAGCTGCAGGCCGGCATGGCCTCGGGCGATCGCGAGCAGGCGCTGCGCGCGGGCTGGGAGATCAACGTCTCGCCGGCGCTGGCGGCCGACGCCGAGGCATACGCGCGATTTCGCGAGATCGGCATGCGCCGAGCGGTGTCGGTGGCCGTGATCATGCAGCAGCTGCAGGCCTGCGCCACACACAACACCTACGAGCGCCTGCCCGAGCTGGCCGAGCTGCCGACGCTCGTGATCCACGGCACCGCCGATCAGCTGCTGCCGGTGCAGAACGGCCGTCTGATCGCCTCGCGCATACCCGGCTCGCAGCTGGAGATCTTCGAGGACGTCGGCCACCTGTTCTTCTGGGAGCGCCCCGAGCGCTCGGCCGAGCTCGTACGTGCGCACGCCGCCGTGCCTGCGTAGCCGCCCGGACGATGACGCGCACGAACGTCGAGATCGTGCAGCGCCTCTACGACGGCCTGAACAGCGGCGTTCTGCAGGGGCCGGGCGCAGCCGGGCTCGTAGGCGAGTTGTTCGATCCCGACGTGGAAATGCGCCAGCTCGACGAGATCGCGGGAACTTCGGGCACGTTCCATGGATATGCCGGCCTGTTTCAGGCACAGTCTGAGATCTATGACGTGTTCGTCGATGTCGCGTGGCGGATGGAAGAGCACGTGGAGTTCGACGGTGGCGTCGTTGCCCGCACGCGCGTGCTGGCGACAGGAGGTAGCAGTGGCCTGCCCACCGAGACCCCCGACATCGGCCACCTGTTCGAGCTGAGGGACGGTCGCATCCTGCGCTTCATCGTCTATGAAAGCTTCCGCCGGGCGCTCGCGGCAGCGCGGCTGGAGTAGTAGATATGGCATGTCTGGCAGTGCTCGCGCGGTGATGGCGGAGACCGAGCCTGAGGAAATCGAGCTCGATGCCGACGGCGTGACGCTGTCGGTCCAGCGCGCGGGGGAGGGGGTCCCGGTCGTGTTGCTGCACGGGCTCACCGCGACACGCCGCTACGTCGTGATGGGCTCACGCTCGCTCGAGCGTTCAGGCCACCTCGTCATCTCCTACGACGCCCGCGGGCACGGGCGCTCATCGCCGGCGCCCGAGCCGCAGGCCTATGGCTACGAGCTGCTCACCCACGATCTGACGGCCGTGCTCGACGCGCTGGGCCTGGAGCGGGCGGTGCTCGCGGGCGCTTCGATGGGCGCGCACACGGCGCTGGCGCTGGCGCTGGCCTCGCCCGAGCGCGTGGCCGGGCTCGTGCTGATCACGCCGTCCTTCGACCCCGGCGACCCGCGCGAGCAGGGCGAGCTCGTACGCTGGGACGCGCTCGCGCGAGGACTGCGTGAGGGCGGTGTCGAGGGGTTCGTCGCCGCCTACGACCTCGACGAGGTGCCCGAAGCGTGGCGCGCGACCCTCGAGACCGTGCTGCGCCAGCGCCTCTCGGCACACGAGCACCCGCCGGCGGTCGCCGATGCGCTGGAAGCCGTGCCGCGCTCGCATCCGTTCGAGCGGATCGAGCAGCTGGGTGCACTGCGCACGCCGACGGTCGTCGTCGGCAGTCGCGACGAGGCCGATCCGGGGCATCCGCTGGCCGTGGCCGAGCGCTACGCCGCCGCGATCCCCGGCGCGCGGCTGGTCGTGGAGCAGGCCGCTGTGCCGGCGCGCTCGCCGATCGCGTGGCAGGGCGGGCAGCTGTCTCGCGTGATCGCCGAGCTTGCCTCGCCGTCTTCGTCTTAATTATTTATATACGTGATAACATACGCACGTATGCCAGAGACGCGCACATGGGACGGCAGCAGCTATGACCGGATCTCCGGTCCGATGCAGGCGCTCGGGATGGCCGTGCTCGCGCGGCTTGAGCTACAGGGCGATGAGACCGTGCTCGATGCCGGCTGTGGCTCGGGGCGGGTTACGCAAGCGCTGATCGAGCGGCTCCCCGAGGGGCATGTCGTCGGCGCCGACGCCTCCGCTTCGATGCTCGCCGCCGCGCGCGAGCGATTGCCGGAGGCTGACGTGCGCCAGGCCGACCTGCTCGAGCTCGACCTGGGCGCGCTTGGGCTCGATCGACCGCTGGACGCGATCCTCTCGACGGCCACCTTTCACTGGATCGCCGACCACGAGGCGCTGTTTCAGCGGTTGCGCGGCGTGCTGCGCCCAGGCGGGCGGCTCGTCGCACAGTGCGGCGGTCGCGGCAACATCGACGTGCTGCGTGGACGTGCAAGCGACGTGCTCGCGCGCGAACCCTACGCTGCGCAGTTCGCCGACTTTCAGCAGCCGTGGAACTACGCCGGGCCCAAGGAGACGCGCCGGCGACTGCTCGACGCCGGCTTCGCCGAGGCCGTGTGCTGGCTGCAGCCCGCGCCGAAGGAGCCTGAGGAGCCGCGTGAGTTCCTCTCGACGATCGTGCTTGGCCCGCACTACCAGCACCTGCCGGCCGAGCTGCGCGAGCGGTTCATGGACGACGTGCTCGCCGAGCTGGGCGAGCCCGTCGTCGTCGACTACGTGCGCCTGAACATCGACGCTACGGCGTAGCCACGGCGACATCGACGCCGCGCAAGAGCTCCGCATAGCGCCCGCCGAGTTCGACCAGCTCCTCGTGCGTGCCCCGCTCGACGATCTGACCGGCGTCGAGCACGAGGATCTGGTCGGCGTCGCGGATCGTCGAGAGGCGGTGGGCGATCGCGATCGTCGTGCGCTCGCGCGCCAGCTCGTCGAGCGCGTGCTGCACGGCGCGCTCGGTCTCGTTGTCCAGGGCTGAGGTCGCCTCGTCGAGGATCAGCACCGGCGGGTTGCGCAGGACCGTGCGCGCGATCGCCATGCGCTGCTTCTCCCCGCCCGAGAAGCGGTAGCCGCGCTCGCCGACCGGCGTGTCGTACCCATCCGGCAGCGAGGCGATCAGCTCGTGGATCTGCGCCGCGCGGGCCGCATCTTCGATCTGCTTGTCTGTGGCCTCGGGGCAGGCGAAGCGCAGGTTCTCGCGGATCGAGGCGTGGAACAGGTAGGTCTCCTGGGAGACGAGCCCGACCGTCGCCGCCAGCGAGGCCAGCGTCATGTCGCGGATGTCGACGCCGTCGATGCTGACGCTCCCGCGCTCGGGCTCATACAGGCGCGCGACGAGATAGGCGAGCGTCGTCTTGCCCGAGCCCGTCTCACCGACCAGGGCGGTGGTCGTGCCGGCGGGTATCGCCGCCGAGATGCCCGACAGCGTCCACGGCGATTCAGACGCGTAGCGGAACCAGACGTCCTGCAGTCGCACATCGCCGCGCACGTCGCTCATCGCCCGCGCATCTGGGTGCTCGACGATGTCGACCGGCAGATCCAGGTACTCGAAGATTCGGCCGAACAGCGCGAGCGAGGTCTGCACTTCCAACCCGACCGAGAGCAGCGACTGGATCGGGAACAGCAGGCGCGTCTGCAGCGTCGTAAAGGCGACGACCGTGCCGATCGAGATCGCGTTGCCGCCGGAGCCGTGATCGACGCCGGAGAACAGATACACGAGCGCGGGCATGATCGCGAAGCTCATCTGCACCGAGGCCATCCGCCAGCGTCCGGCCATCCGCGCTCGGACCTCGAGGTCGGCCAGTTCGCCCGACTCGCCGCTGAAGCGGCGCACCAGCTCGGGCGAGCGGCCCATCGTCTTGCCCAGCAGGATGCCCGAGACCGACAGCGACTCCTCGACGAGCGTCGACATGTCCGCCAGACGGCTCTGGCGCACCGACTGGATGCGCCGGCGCTCCTCGCCCACACGGCGGGTCAGCCACACGAAGAAGGGGAGCAGGACCAGCGAGAACGCGGCCAGGCGCCAGTCGAGCAGGACCATCGCGACGATCGTCGCCATCACCGTCGTCACGTTCTGCACGATCGAGGTCGCCGTCGAGGTGACGACGCTGTCGACACCGCCGATGTCGTTTGCGATGCGCGACTGCACCTCGCCGGTGCGCGTGTGCGTGAAGAAGGCGAGCGACATGCGCTGCAGGTGCGCGTAGACGGCCGCGCGCAGGTCGTGCATCACGCGCTGACCGACCTGGTTTGAGATCCACGTCTGCGCCACGCCGATCACGCTCGTGATGATCGACAGCGCGATCATCCCCGAGACGAGCTCGATCACCAGCGTCGTGTCGTGCTGCGGGTAGGCCTTGTTGATGAATTCCCGCAGCAGGAACGGGCTGATCACGCCGAGCGCCGCCGAGACGAAGATCAAACCGAGCAGCAGGCTGAGCCGCGGCCGGTAGGGCCGGAATAGGCGGGCCACGCGACCGAGCGAGACCGGCGTCGAGGGAATGTCCTCGGGCCGGAGCTGCGGACGCGCCGGGCGGCGTCCGTCACCCGAGCGGCCCTGAGAGAAGGGCTGGCTGCTCATTGGTCGAGGGTAGCGGCGCCTTGGGAGGCGCGGCTCGCGCGGCGCCGCGTCATCGCCGCGACTCGATTTTCATCGCGCCATTATCGTCACGTTGCATGAGCACCGGAGCGCAGGCATTCGCGGCGGGCGGGACGCTTCTTTCGAGCGCCGAGGTGCGCGTGCTCGGCTGCCTCTTGGAAAAGCAGCGCACGACGCCCGAGCAGTACCCGCTGTCGCTGAACTCGCTGCGTCTAGCGTGCAACCAGTCGACCAACCGCGATCCAGTCGTCGACTATGACGAGGCAACGATCCGCGACGCGCTGCACCGGCTGGAGCGTCGCAAGCTCGTGCGCTTCGCCAGCGGCAGCCGCGCCGCCAAGTACCGGCACCTGCTCGAAGAAGTGCTGCCGTTGGAGGAGGACGAGCGGGCGATCCTGACCGTGCTGCTGCTGCGCCGGGCGCAGACGCCAGGCGAGCTCAAGCAGCGCGCAGAGCGGATGCATCCCTTCGCCGAGCTCGCCGGCGTGCACGAGACGCTCGATCGACTGATCGGGCGCGAGCTGGTGAGGCGGCTCGACCGGCGCCCAGGCCAGAAGGAGGAGCGCTACGAGCAGCTGCTGCAGGGCGGCGAGGAGGGCGAGGCGCCTGGCAATTGCACCGCGGCGACAGGCGATGCCGAGCGGTCAAGCACGAACGCAGGCGGGAACAACGCCGCGTTACCATCGCCGGCACCGGCTTCGTCGTCGCCAAACGCTGCGGAGAGCCCGACATCAGGGGGCACGGAGCTGCAGGAGCTGCGCGAGCGCGTGGAGCGCCTGGAACGCGAAGTGGCCGAGTTGCGCTTCGCGATGCGCAATCCTTCACCCAGCCCGTCGCCGGGCCCAGCCCATGACCCACCCCGCTTTGATCCTCGCCTCTAGCGCCGACACAGCCACCGGCGTCGGCATTCCGCTGGCGCTGGCCGCCGGTTTTGTCTCGTTCCTCTCGCCGTGCGTGCTGCCGCTCGTGCCGGGCTACCTCTCGACGGTGATCGGCGTCACGCCGAACGATCTGAAGGCGGGCGTCGGTGTGCGCCGCGTGCTCGTGCCGAGCCTGCTGTTTATCGCGAGCTTCTCGCTGATCTTCATCCTGCTCGGCCTCTCGGCGACGGTGATCGGCTCGACGCTGAACGAACACAAACAGCTGCTCAACCACGTCGGTGGCGCCGTGATCATCGCGCTCGGCGTCGTCTTCCTGGCGAGCCCGTTCATCAACATGCTCAACCGCGAGTGGCACTCCGAGACGCTGCTGCGGCTGGCCGGGAAGGGGGGGCCGCTGGTCGCGGGCGCGGCGTTTGCGATCGCCTGGACGCCCTGCACGAGCATCACGCTCGGGGCGATCCTCACGCAGGCCGCCGTGTCGAGCTCGGCCGCGCACGGGGCGCTGCTGCTCGCGTTCTACTCGCTCGGGCTGGCGATCCCGTTCCTGCTGATCGCCGTGGCCTTCGAGCGAATGACCGGGGCGCTGGCGGTCGTCAAGCGGCACTTTCCCGTGATCATCGGGATCGGCGGGGCCGTGATGATCGCGCTGGGGGTGCTGATCGTGACTGGGGAGTTCACGGTGCTGAATGCCGAAGCGAACAAGTTGCTGCAGGGGACGGGGTTGGACGTCTCGGGGATCTGACCCAGTCAGACGGCGCGCGGAGTCCGCTGACCCCGCGCGCCGCCCTGAAGACCTGCCAGCGTCAGGCCGCGATTTCCACTTCGATTTCTTTTCCTTCTTTTTTGAAGGCGGTCATCGTGAGGACGGTTTCCACGCCCGCTTGTTCGAATGTTGGTTCTTCTAAGTTACGCGAGGTTTCGAGCTTGCAGGGAATGAATTTTTCTTCCTCGTTGAATGCTTCGATGATGTCGTTTACGCCTTTTGTCTGCTTGAATTCCGTCATGAGTTCTTTCGTTTTTTTATTCAGGGGTTTGACTAAGCCAGCCATACAGCCTCGAAGTCTGACGATCGTTTTGCCGCATTCGATTTTCGCTTCAGCCGGTAAGAAGACGAGTCCCGTTTGTAATACTTTCGTTAATAAGACGTACCACACGTGAAAGGCGCCTTTGAGCGTGATCTGCTGTTCTTTCTCGCCAGTGCCTAAACAGGAGGTTTTTCCTTCGGTTAAGCAAGCCATGAAGGTGGTCGAGAATTCGCCTAATTTCAAGCCCGTGACTTTGCCTGTGCCCGTGCCTTTTTCGCAGTTGATCTGGAAGCCGTTTTTTTCTTCAAAGTGAGTGATGCCGTGTTTGGCGGTGAATTCGATCGGTACTTTTGCCGTTGCTTCGGGTAAGAACTGAGGTTTCACCGCGGCGCTCGCCGGGGCAGCTGCGATTGCGCTCATTGCGGCAACGGCCATGAGCGCGCCGATCAGTGCTCTTGGCAACTTCATGTTGGACACTCCTTGTGTTGGTGTACGGGTCGTATCCGCCACCTCCGCTGCGCGCGTTGGCTGCGGATCCGCTGGAGGCCGAGGGATGCTTCTGGGAATAGCGGCCTAGGCGATGGTCCCACGCGGCCCCTGAGCCAAGCAAGCGATCCGGGGCGCTGTCTCCGACGTCGAGCGCGATTCGGTAACGCGAAGCGCGTCAGACGGCGGGCCGGCCGGCCGTCTGCGCGGCGAGGCGCCGCTCTCGGTAGCGCGCTTCCCAGGCTTCCTGGTTGCGTTTCGCGTCGAGCACAAACGGCGACCACCCGATCGCCTTCACGATCCACCGGTTGATCATCGCCTCGGGCTCGGGCAGCGGCCGCAGCACATCGACGAACAGCACCACGCGCGTCTCGTCGGTGTCGTTCCACACCTCGTGGTTGAAGGTGTCGTCGAAGACCATGCTCTTGCCGGCCTCCCAGTGGCGGTAGTCCTCGCCCACGCGTATGCGGCAGGACTCGGCGTCCTCGGGCACGACCAGTCCGAGGTGGTAGCGCAGCACGCCCTTGTAAGGGCCGCGGTGGTCGAGGATGTGCTTGCTCGGGGAGAGGATCGAGAGCATCGCCGTCGTCATCCCCGGGATCTCGCGCATCAGCGCGGCCGTCCTCGGGCACATCTCGACGCCCAACTTGGCTTCGAAGCCGTAGCCGTAGAGGAAGAACGTCTTCCAGCGGTCGTCGTCGGTGATCTCGATCTGGTCCTTGGAGATGTCCTGGAAGTTGGCCAGCGCGTCACGGTCCTCGAGCAACCGCTCGGCCTCTTCGCGGATCACCTGCCAGTTCTGCTCGATATGCGCCACCCACGGGAAGCGCTCGAGCGGGAAGAACGTCGCGTCACCCACCAGCGAGCGTTTGCCGATAAAGCGCTCGATCGGCGCCAGGATCCGTTCGCCGACTGAGATCGTCAGACCGACGGTGCGCTCCCATAGCGACTTGGACACGTTCTGCCACCTCCGTGCTCGCTGTCACCGGACTCCTCGCAGCCGCGGCGGCGCCTCACAGCCAGCCTAACTCAGACCAGGGCCGGAAGGGGGATCGTTAAGCAGCGAGGCCCCGTCTGCTTCGACGAGGCCTCGACCGCGGGTGTCTAGATCCTTTGGGGCTACGCAGCCTCGCGCAACGCCGCCAGCTCAGGAGACTCGGCGAGCTTCTTCAGCGCCCGCTGCTCGAGCTGCGAGGCCCGCTCGGCCGAGAAGCCGAGCCTTTTGCCGATCGCCGTCAGCGTCTGCGGCTCCTCGCGGCCTGTGCCGAAGCGCAGCGTCAAGACGGTGCGCTCGGTCTCGGGCAGCTCGGAGATCGCGCGGTGCACGATCCGCTCGCGCTCGTTGTCCCAGGCCGTCTCCTCCGGCGCCTCTGCGTCGGAGGGGAGCAGGTCGCCGAGCGCCGTGTCGCCGTCTTCGCCGATCTGCTGGTCGAGCGATACGAGGGCCGCGCGCTGGTGGCGCACCTCCTCGACCTGCTCGATCGGCAGGCCGGTCTCCTCGGCGAGCTCCTCGATCGTCGGCTCACGCCCGAGCCTGACCGACAGCTCACGCTCGACCCGGCCGACCTTGCGCGAGCGCTGAGCGACGTGTACCGGCAGGCGAATCGTGCGCCCCGAGTTCTCCAGGCCGCGCTGAATGGCCTGGCGGATCCACAGGGTGGCGTACGTGGAGAAGCGGAAGCCCTTGCGCCAGTCGAACTTCTCCGAGGCGCGAATCAGGCCGAGCATGCCCTCCTGGACGAGGTCGCCCAGCGGCAGGCCCTGGTTCTGGTAGCGCCTGGCGTTCGAGGCCACGAGGCGCAGGTTGGAGTTGACGAGCAGTTCCTTGGCGTGCAGGTCGCCGCGCTCGATTCGCTGGGCCAGGTCGATCTCTTCGGCCGGCGTGAGCAGCGGGTAGCGGCGCGAGTGCGCCAGCAGCTGGTCGACTGCCTCTGGGATAAACGAATCGGGCGTGCTCAGGTCGAGCTTCTCGATCGGGCTGTCGAGCCTGTCCGGCGCAGCCTTCGGCGTGGCCTCGTCGACCGTCTCCGGCTCGTGCTCAGCCGTGATCTCGGTCGTGGGCCGCTCTATCGTTGGGGTTGAACTTCTGGGGGAATCTGGCATTTGAACCTTCTAATCCGATGCTTGGAGTCGGAATTATACGCCGCGATAGTTGCGTTGTCAACTATGTTCTGGGCACACCTGTATTGCGGTCTCGTTCGACGTTCCCTGCGCAACTACCTTCCCGCACCGGCGCGAAAATATGCGGAGGCATCGGGTCTAAACCCGCAAGACCGGCAAAAGGCTCTGCGTTTCAGAAGTCGCAGGGACTGTCCTTGCGCGTATCGGGCCGTGCTCGCCCGGGGCTGAGCCAAAGCGGCCTGCCTCAGCGAATGGACCGGGGGAAGGTTCGACGCCGCACGGCGTCTGAGGGTCTGAGGAAGCATCAACCCCAGCAACAGGAGGCCCACAGTGAGACGTCCCCTTGCGCTTGGCGCAGCCGCGGCCGTAGTCGCGCTGCTCGCCGGGTGCGGCAGCAGTAGCTCGAGCAGCAGCAGCTCGACCGCCGCCTCGACGCCCGCGACCACGGCCGGCACGCAGAGCACGGCCGCATCAACGAGCACGCCCGTGGCGAGTGGCCCTGGCGTTGCCGTCGAAAGCAAGCACGCCAAGCTCGGCACGATCCTCGCTGCCGGCCCCAAGAAATTGACCGTGTACATGTTCGAGGCCGACAAGGGGACGGCGTCGAGCTGCAGCGGCGCCTGCGCCAAGGTCTGGCCGCCCGTGACCACCTCCGGCGCACCCACCGTCGCCGGCAGCGCCGTGAGCGCCGACCTCGGCACGACCAAGCGCTCCGACGGCACCGAACAGGTCACCTACAAGGGCCACCCTCTGTACTTCTACGACGACGACAAGGACTCAGGCGACGCCTACGGCCAAGGCTCAAAGTCCTTTGGCGCCGGGTGGTATGCGCTCAAGCCGAGCGGCAGCAAGATCGACGAGGACGACGGCTCGGGCGACGACAAGGGCGGTGACTCCGGCAGCTCCTGACGACCCGCTCCGTCCACGCGCTTGCGTCGGGCTGTGGCGGCCTGGCGTCGAGGGGGATGGGGGAGGAACAGCTCGGCGGGGTGGCCGCGACTGGCAGCGGCCGCTCCGCCGGCCCCCATCTCCGCCGGGGCTGTGCGACCCGCGCCTCTGTCGCCCGCCGCGCCTGTGCGAGCGGCTAATCCACGGCCTGCCCGTTGGCCGTCATCAGCACGTCGATGTTGCCTCGCGTCGCGTTCGAGTACGGGCAGACCTTATGCGCCGCGCGCACGAGCTCGACCGCCTGCTCGGCATCCTCGATCGAAGGCAGCGTCACGTGCAGCTCTGCCGAGATCGTGAAGCCGCGGTCCTCCGTCGTGACCAGCGAGACCTTCGAGTCGACCGCCACGTCGTCCGCCTCGACCTTCATCCGCCGCGCCACCGTGCTGAGCGCGCTCTCGAAGCACGCCGCGTAGCCGACCGCGAACAGCTGCTCCGGGTTCGTGCCGTCTTCCTCGCCGCCGAGCTCCTTCGGCACGCGCAGGTCGACCTCGAGCGCACCGTCCGAGGTGCGCCCGTGGCCCTCTTTGCGCCCGCCCGTGACGTGCGCTTCGGCTGTGTACAGGGCTTTGCTCATGCAGTTCCTCCGGGTGGTTCGTTCTCATCAAATAAAAAATGACCGCTCAGGCAGTCTTGCCCGTGTGGGCCGCCGGCTCGATCTCGAGCTGGACGATCTGTGATCGGTCGCCGCCCGAGTGGTCGACCTGCAGCGTCGTGTGATCGAGCGCGAAGCGCTCGTGCAGCATCGCCTCCATCGCGCGCCGCGCCTGGTGGCAGTTGCAGTCTGCGCCGACCAGCACGTGCGCCGAGAGTGCCGGGAAGCCGCTCGAGATTTCCCACACGTGCAGGTCGTGCACCTCGACCACGCCCGGCGCTGCCACGAGCGCGCGGCCAATCGCCTGCGGGTCGAGATCCTCCGGCGCCGCCTCCATGAAGATCCGCGCCGAAGCCTTCACCAGCATCACGCCCGAGCGCGTCATCAGCGCCGCGATCAGCAGCGAGACGATCGGGTCCGCGCGCTGAAAGTGAGTCGCCAGGATCACGATCGCCGCCACCGCCGTGCCGATGAACGCCTACAGGTCCGTCAGCAGGTGTTGGAAGGAGCCCTCGATGTTGAGGCTTTCGCGGTTCGCCTTCGCCAGCGTCCACGTCGCCGCCAGGTTCACCAGCACGCCCACCAGCGCCACCGCCAGGATCAGCCAACCGCGCACGACCGGCGGGTCGAACAGGCGGCGGATCGCCTCGTAGGCGATGAACGCCGCCAGGATCAACAGCGTCACGCCGTTGGCCTGCGCCGAGAGGATCTCCGCGCGCTTGAAGCCGAACGTCATCGCGCCCTTCGCCGGGCGCGCCGCCAGCGTGATCGCAAACAGCGAGAAGCCGATCGCCGCCGCGTCCGTGAGCATGTGCCCCGCATCCGAGAGCAGCGCCAGCGAGTGGGCCACCACGCCCACGCTGACCTCCGCCGCCATGAACGCCAGGATCAGCCCGAGCGCCAATGCCAGGCGACCGCGGTCCGCGTCGGCGCGCACCGCGTGTGAGTGGCCTGCATGAGAGTGCCCCGCGTGCTCGTTGCTCATCAACCCAGATTAGGCTCTAGCAATGGGGTCCGCCGGCGAGAGGCACGAGACGCTCACCCCGCGGCGCACCACGCTCGTCTCGATCGCCGCCGCCTCGCTGCTCGTCGCTTTGAAGCTAGGCGTCGGCTTGGCCACCGGCAGCCTCGGCCTGATCTCGACCGGGATCGAGTCCAGTGGCGACGTCGTCGCCGCCGTGCTGACCTTTTTCGCCGTGCGCCTCGGCGGGCGCCCCGCCGACCCCGAGCACCCCTACGGCCACCGCCGCGCCGAGAACCTCGGGGCGCTCGGCGAGGCCGGCATCCTGCTCGCCGGCGGCCTGTTCGTCGCCGTCGAAGCCATCGGCCACCTCCTGCGCGACTCCGGCCCGCCGAGCATCCACTGGTTCCAGTTCGTCGTGATCGCCGTCGCGCTGTTCGTCGATCTCAGTCGCACGCTTGTCTCGCTGCGCGTCGCCCGGCGCTTCTCGAGCGCCGCGCTGCGCTCCAACGCCTTCCACTTCGCCGGCGACATGACCGCGTCCGTCGCCGTGCTCGTCGGCCTGCTACTCGTCGATGCCGGTTTTGCGCAGGGCGACTCGCTCGCCGCGCTGCTCGTCGCGCTGATCGTCTGCGCCGCCGCCGTGCGCCTGATCGGCGAGAACGCCAACGTGCTGATGGACCGCACGCCCGTCGAGGCACGCCAGGCCGCCGAGCGCGCGATCGCCGCACTCGGCGCCGACATCGAGCTGAGCCGTCTGCGCCTGCGCGAGTCCGCCGGGCGCTACTTCGCAGATGTCGTCGTCACCGTGCCGCCCGGGCAGGCCGTCGTCGAGGGCCACCAGTCCGCCGACCAGATCGAGGACGCCGTCGAGTCAGCGCTGCCAGGCTCCGACGTCGTCGTGCACGTCGAGCCGCGCCGCCGTGGCCTCGACCTGCGTGACCGGATTCTCGCGATCGCGCTCGCCGAGCCGCTCGTGCGGGAGGCCCACGACATCACCATCTTCGAGCAGCCCGGCGGCGTCAACGTCTCGCTGCACCTGAAGTTCCCCGCCGAGCTCGAGCTGCGCCAGGCCGCCCAGATCGCCGATCGCGTCGAGTGGGCGATCTGCGAGCGCCCCGAGGTCGCCGCCGTGCAAACGCATCTTGAGCCGCTCGAGCGGCCGCTGGCCGAGCGTGCCGCCGACGTCAGCGCCGATCTGCATGCCACGCGCGAGATCGAACGGCTTGTGCGCGAGCGGACCGGCGAGGGGCCCGAGGAGGTCAAGCTGCTCTCCACCGATGCCGGGCGCGTCGTCTTTCTCACGCTCGCCGTCGATCCGGAGGAGTCGTTGACCGCGGCGCACCGGCTTGCCTGAGAGCTCGAGGAGGAGCTGCGGCAGCGGGTTCCCGACATTGCCGATGTCGTGATTCGGACCGAGCCCTGAGCCTCCGCGGGGAAGCTTCCGGCGCGCGCGGCGTCTAAGGGGGCAGTGGATCGACCAAGCGAAAGGAAGCACATGCCCAAGCAAGCGCGAGCAGCACGAGCAGGACAGAAAACCCCCAAGCGCCGCCCGCGCGCGTGGTTTGCCCTCGCCGCAGTGGCGGCAGTTGCGGCGATCACAGTGGCCGCAACGGCGCTCGCCGCCGGCTCCTCGCTGACGCTCAGCTCGAACTCCAACTCAATGCTGGGCAAGCCGGTCGTGATCAACCCCCAGGGCCGCACGCTCTACAAGCTGAGCCCCGAGACGAGCAAGCACCTGCTGTGCAAGAGCAAGGAATGCCTGACCAACTGGCCGCCGCTGACGGTCAAGTCGGCCAAGACGAAATTGAAGGCCGGCTCGGGCGTGAAAGGCAAGCTCGGCCTGTTGCACCGCAGCAACGGCACCCTCCAGGTCACGCTCAACGGTTTGCCGCTGTACCGCTATTCGGGCGACAGCGCCAAGGGCGACGTCAACGGCGAGGGAATCGAAAGCTTCGGCGGCACCTGGCACGCCGTGACCGCGTCGAGCGGCTCGAACACGAGCGCTCCGACGATGCCGGGCACGACGACCACGACCACAACGAGCCCGGAACCGGCACCGTACAAATACTGAGCATGCTGCGCCCGGGCGACTCTCGTCCGGGCGCTACTCGCGTTCGTGCCCGGCCAGCTGCGCGGGCACGACCGCGAGGAAGCCGACGCAGAGGAAGCCGAGCAAGGCGACCACGCCGATGGCGTGGGCCCAGCCGGCTTCGGCGACGGTCAGCGTGCCGAAGCCGATCAGCAGGCAGGCGCCGGCTATACGCGTGAGTAGCCCCGAGGAGGAGACGGCGAGTAGCTGCGTCGGCCCGCCTCCGTCAGAAGCGGCGAGCGCCGGCGCGCCGTCTGCGTCCTCGCCGTAGTCGAGGCGGCCGCGCAGCACGAGCCGGAACAGCAGCGCGAGCGAGGGGAACAGGATCAGCGCGCCGCCGAGCACGGCGACGATCACGAGCACGAGCGTGTCGTGCGGGGCGGCCGCCTGCTGCACGGTCAGGCCTTTGAGCAGCACCGGCCGTTGCGCGAGCGCCCAGCCGGCGATTACGGCGGCGACGGCCAGCGCGGCGCTGTAGCGAGCGATCTCATACAACCGTGCGAACACGAGCGCGAGCGTTGTGAGGCCGGCCAGCGCAGAGACGATCACGGCCGCGAGTGCGCGTCCTTCGAACAGGCGCGTGTAGAGGAAGTGCGCGTCTGAGTGCAGCACGACGAGCCCCGCGACGGCGACGAGCCCGGCCACTGCACCAGCTACGAGCGCCCGCATGCGCAGCGCCTCCTGCAGCTCGCGCGGGCGGCCGGTGCGCTTGGCATCCGCGGCGAGGAAGACGGCGGCGATGTAGGCGGAGTTGGCGACGGCGAGCGCCCCCACGATCAGCGCCGTGGCGCCGGTCCAGCTCGAGAGCAGATCGCCGGCGGCATTGCCGACGGGCACGGTCCGCGCAGCGATCGCGCCGATCACGGTGCCCAGCGCGAACGGCGTGAGCACGGAGGAGAGCGCGAACACGAGGTCGACGCGGTCCTGCTCACGCACGCTCGAGGTGCCGGCGCGCAGCGCGTAGGCGGCGCCGCGCATGACGATCCCCAGCGCTGCGATGAACAGCGGCACGCACAGCGTCGAGGCGATCGCGCCGAACGCGCTCGGGTAGGCCGTCCAGGTGACGGTCAGCACGAAGATCAGCCAAACGTGGTTGGCCTCCCACACGGGCGCCATCGCCTCGTGCGCGTGGTCGCGGATCGGTGCGCCGCGCTCGCCGGGGCCGGCCAGGAGCTGCCAGAAGCCGGCGCCGAAGTCGGCCCCTGCGAGCACGGCGTAGAGCACGAGGCCGACGAGCACGAAGATCAGTGGGATCTCGTAAAGGTGCATCTCAGGTCGCGGGCGCGGTCGTCCGGGGCGGGGGAGGGCTCTCGCCGCCGAGCGGCGTGCGGGCGAGCCGGCGCAGGATCCACACGACGCCGCCGGCGACACCGAGATAGACGAGCGCGAGCGCGGTGTAGCCGACGACGATCCCGCCGGCACCGGTGACGGCTTCGGAGGTGAGCATCACGTGGTAGACGACCCACGGCTGGCGCCCGACCTCGGTCGTCACCCAACCGGCGATCAGCGCCACCAGCGAGGCCGGCCCGGCGAGCGCGACGGCGCGGTAGAACCACGGCGACTCGGGTAGGCGCTTGCGTCCGACGCGCACGCCCAAGAGCCACACGCCGAGCAGCGCGAGCAGCGTGCCGATCCCGACCATCGCCTGGAAGGCGAAGCGCACGACGTTGATCGGCGGCCGGCGGTCCTCGGGCACGGTGTCGAGCCCCTGCACGGTCGCTTCGGGGTTGTGGAAGGCGAGGAAGGACAGCAGTTTGGGAATGCCGATCCCGTATTTGACCTTTTCGTCTTCGTACCAGCCGAGGATGTGCTCGGAGGCGCCCTTGGTCGTGTGCGCGAGCCCCTCGAAGGCGGCGAGCTTGACGGGCTGCTGCACGGCGACGTCGCGCGCGGCCCAGTCGCCGACGAGCACCTGCACGGGGGAGGCCAGCGCGGCGATCGTCAGTGGGATGGCGAGCGCGGTTCGCTCGTAGCGGCCCCATTTGCCACGCAGCTTGCCGATCGCATAGGCACCGGCGACGAGGAAGCCGCAGACGATGTAGCCGGCGATGTACATGTGCGTGAGCTCGGGCCAAAGGAAGCCGTTGGCGAACAGCGCCTTCAGCGGGTGCACGTCGACAGCCTTGTGTCCGACCATGCGAAAGCCGCCGGGGTGGTTCATCCAGGCGTTGACGGCGATCACCATCAGCGAGCCGGTGATGCCGGCGATCACGATCGGGACCCCGCTCCAGAAGTGCGCGCGCGGGGAGAGCCGGTTCCAGCCGTAGATGTAGATGCCGATGAAGATGGCCTCCATGAAGAAGGAGAAGCCCTCGATCGCGAAGCCGAGGCCGAACACGCTGCCGAAGGTGGCCGTGAAGTTGGGCCACAAGAGCCCCATCTCGAAGCTGAGGATCGTGCCGGTGATCACGCCGACGGCGAACAGCGCGGCCATGATCCGCGTCCAGCGCCGCGCGAGCGTGCGGTAGAGCTCGTCGCCCGAGCGCAGATACAGCCACTCGCAGAACAGCACCATCGCGGGGAAGGCGATACCGAAGCAGACGAGCGGGATGTGCACGGCGAACGACAGAGCCTGCATCTGTCGCGCCTCCAGCAGGTAGGCCTGGTGCGCCGCGCCCATCGCACCCGTTGTTGTATCGCCGTTGCCGGTCGCCTGTCAGCCGCTCGACGCGCGCCGGCGTCAAACGCTGCGTCGGCTCAGTCCTCGCTGAGCCGTTCGATCAGCTCGAGCGCGTCGGCCAGCAGCCGCTGCTCGGCGGGGGAGAGGTCCTGCTCGATCGCCTGCGCCAGCCACCCCTCGCGCTGGCGGCGGTCGGCTTCGAGGATGCAGAGGCCCTGCTCGGTCAGCTCGACGAGCGTGCGCCGCCCGTCGCTCGGGTCGGGTCGGCGCGCGACGAGCCCGTCGGCCTCCATGTCGGAGATCGTCTGCGTCATCGACTGCGGGCGCACGCGCTCGGCCGTGGCGAGCGCGCCGATCGAAAGCGGCCCTTCGCGATCGAGTCGCCCGAGCACGGCGCCCTGCGACAGCGAGAAGCGATGCTCGGCGCGCATCCGGCGCACGAGGTGGCCGACGACGAGTCGCAAGCGGCTTGCGAGCAGGGTCGTGTCGACGGTCCGCGTCATGGGCGAACTATACATGTCTGCAGGCAAACTGTGTAGTTTTCCTTTATAATAATTAAAGAGATGAAGAAGACGGCGAGCAACGATCGGTACAAGTGGATCGCGCTGTCGAACACGACGCTCGGCGTGCTGCTCGCGACACTCGACGCCTCGATCACGCTGATCGCGATGCCGGCGATCTTCCGCGGCATCCACCTCGACCCGCTGAAGCCGGCCAACAGCTTCTACCTGCTGTGGATGATCCTCGGCTTCCTCGTCGTCTCGAGTGTCTTGATCGTCAGCCTGGGGCGGCTGGGGGACATGTACGGGCGGGTGAAGATGTACAACCTCGGCTTCGTCATCTACACGGTCGCCTCGCTGCTGTTGACGATCGACTGGATGACGGGACAGTCGGGCGCGCTCTACCTGATCGTGTTCCGCATCGTGCAGGGGATCGGC
Source organism: uncultured Solirubrobacteraceae bacterium (assembly GCA_963704495.1). Taxonomy (GTDB): domain Bacteria; phylum Actinomycetota; class Thermoleophilia; order Solirubrobacterales; family Solirubrobacteraceae; genus Palsa-744. Next base: position 2,074,809 of record OY969911.1, read on the forward strand.
GCGGCCTTCCTGCTGGCCAACGCGGCGGCGATCATCACCGACGCGTTCCCGGCCAACCAGCGCGGGATGGCGCTCGGCATCAACAACATCGTCGGCGTCAGCGGCATGTTCGTCGGGCTCGTGCTCGGCGGCGTGCTCGCGCCGATCGACTGGCGGCTGGTGTTCTTGATCTCGGTGCCCGTCGGGCTGTTCGGCACGGTCTGGGCCTATCTGAAGCTCGAGGAGCGCTCCACACCGCGCCGCGCGCCGATCGACTGGGCGGGCAACGTCACGTTCGCGCTTGGGCTGATCCTGATCATGGTCTCGGTCACGTACGGCATCCGCCCGTACGGCGCGAGTCAGACGGGGTGGGGGAGCCCTCGCGTGATCGCGCTGCTAGCCGCCGGCGTGGCCTCGCTGATCGCGTTCGTCGTGATCGAGAATCGCGTCGCCAACCCGATGTTCCGCCTGCCGCTGTTTCGCATCCGCGCGTTCACGTTCGGCACGCTCTCGACCTTCCTCTCGGCCGTCGCGCGCGGCGGGCTGATGTTCATGCTGATCATCTGGCTGCAGGGGATCTGGCTGCCCCAGCACGGCGTCGACTACGTCGACACGCCGCTGCGCGCGGGCATCTACATGCTGCCGCTGACGCTCGGGATGCTGATCGCCGGGCCGACATCGGGATATCTGTCCGATCGCTTCGGGGCGCGCGGGTTCGCGACGGGCGGGATGATCGGCTCGGCGGTCTCGTTCGCGCTGCTGAGCCTGTTGCCGATCGACTTCCCGTTCACGACGTTCGCCGCGATCCTGTTCCTTATGGGCATCTCGATGGGGATGTTCGCCTCGCCCAACCGCGCCGCCGTGATGAACAGCCTGCCGCCCGAGGATCGCGGCGCCGGCGGCGGCATGAACCAGACCTTCCAGAACTCCGCGCAGGTGCTCTCGGTGGGGATCTTCTTCACGCTGATGATCCTCGGGCTTGCCGCCAACCTGCCGCACTCGCTGGCCTCCGGGCTGCAGGCGCACGGCGTCTCGGCGGCGAGCGCGCACAGCGCGGCGAAGATCCCGCCCGTGTCGATCCTGTTCGCCGCCTTCCTCGGCTACAACCCGATCGAACACCTGATCGGTACGCACGCGCTGGCATCGCTGTCGGCGAGCAACCACGCGATCCTCACCGGACGCTCGTTCTTCCCGCAGCTGATCTCGAGCCCATTCTCGACGGGGCTGCACGAGGCCTTCCTGTTCGCGATCCTCGCATGCCTGATCGCCGGCGGCGCCTCATTGATGCGTGGAGGCAAGTACCGCCACGGCGAGGAGCCGAGCAAACGAGTCGGCAAGCGAGAGGAGCCGCAGTATGCGCGTTGAGTGGTTCGGCCAGTCGGCCTTTTACCTGGACGGGGAGCAGGGGTCGGTCGCGATCGACCCGTTCGGCGACATGTCCTCGCTGTCGAGCAGTCGCGGGATCCAGTGGGACTACCCCGCGATCGCAGGCCTGGAGCCAGATCTGCTGCTCGTCACGCACGAGCATCGCGATCACAACGCGGTCGAGGCGATCGACGGCGACCCGGCGGTGCTGCGCTCGACTGCGGGAACGCTCGACTCGCCGTTCGGCGAGGTCACGGCGATCGCTTCAGAGCACGACGACGCGGCCGGCACGCAGCGCGGCCCGAACACGATCTTCGTCTTCTCGCTCGACGGCGTGCGCGTCTGCCACATGGGCGACTTCGGCCAGAGCGGCCTGCGCGAGGAGCAGACGCAGGCGATCGGCGAGGTCGACCTGCTGTTCGTGCCCGTCGGCGGCGGCCCGACGCTCGGCGCCGAGCAGGCGGCGCTCGTCGTCGAGCGCCTGTCGCCGCGCTGGGTCGTGCCGATGCACTACCGCACGCCGCGGATCGGCTTCCTCGAGACGGCTGAGGAGTTCCTCGCGCAAGCGCCCGCTGTCGAGCAGCTCGCGCAAAGCTCCTTCGAGACGGGTGAGCTGCGCTCGACCGACGGCCCGCTCGTCGTTGTGCCGGCCGCGCCGTAGCGAGGCCGACCGCGGTCACGACGAGATCGTCGAGGCGGCGCGTGGGGGAGCTCAGTCGAGGTAGCTGACGAACTCGGCCGGAGCGGCGCGCTCAGGCACGCGCTGCTCCTGCACGGGCGTGCCGAGGTAGAGCAGGCCGACGGCGGCCTCGTCGGCGCCCAAGCCGAGGATCTCGCGCCCGCGCGGGTCCTCGAGCAGCGGCACCGTGCGCCAGTAGCCGGCGAGGCCGCGGCCGTGCGCGCCGAGCAGCACGATGTAGGCGGCGACGGCCGTCGCCAGCAGGTCCTCGCGATCCTCTGCCGCGCCAGCTCCGAGCGTGGCGCTGACAGCGACGAGCGTCGGCGCGCGCTGCAGCTTGACGGCCGAGCCGGGCTGAACCTGCTCGGCGAGCTCCATCAGTCGATCGCGCGAGCGCTCGCCGAGCACGCGAAAGCGCCAGGGGTTGGTGAGGTGGTGGTTGGGCGCCCAGCGCGCGAGCTCGAACAGCTCGTCGAGCACGGCGGGATCGACCGGCTCGGAGCCGTAGGCCTTGTGCGTGCGCCGCGTGCGGATTGCCTGCTCGACGTTCATCGAGGTGAACGGTAGAACGCGGGCGCCGAGGGCACGGTGCGCGCACGCGCGGCGGCGTATGCTCGACACTTCGGCGACCCCGGCCGGCAGCTCGGGAAGGATCTACGCCGGGCGGTGTCGTAATGACCGACGACCCCGACTATTGGAGGATCTCGATGCGTTCGAAGGCTCTGTTCACGCTGCTGGCACTTCCCGCGGCGCTACTGGCACTGGCAGGCTGCGGCAGCTCGTCATCCAGCTCCTCCTCTTCGGCGAGCACCGCCGCGGAAACGCCGACGACGAGCTCGGCGAGCACCTCAACGCCGGCACCCGCGAGCGGAAGCTCGGAAGCTGCCGGCAGCAGCGTGAAGCTCGCAGCGAACCCCGAAGGTCAGCTCGAATACGACACGAAGTCGCTGAGCGCGAAGGCGGGCAAGGTGTCGGTCGACTTCACCAACTCTTCCTCGCTGCCGCACAATGTGACGATCGAATCGTCCTCCGGTCAGCAGGTGGGCGCCACGCCGACGTTCACGGGCGGCTCAAAGACGCTCTCGGTCAGCCTCAAACCGGGCACGTACAAGTTCTTCTGCTCCGTCCCCGGTCACCGCCAGGCAGGCATGGAAGGGACGTTGACTGTCAAGTAGCGCGCGAGGCGAACGGCGCCGGGGGCTGCTCGGCGCCGTGACGCGCACGCCCCTCGGCCTTCGCCTCGTACAGCGCCAGGTCGGCCTCGCGCACGAGGTCTTGCGGGTTGGTGTGCACGCCGGTCGCGGCGCCGACGCACAGCGAGATGCCCGCGGGCAGACCGACGTCGGGCAGCTCGACGGCGCGCGCGGCGTCGCGCAGGCGCTCAGCCGCGGCCTTCGCTCCGGAGCTGTCGGTGTGCGGCAGCACGACGAGGAACTCATCGCCACCCCAGCGTCCGTAGACGTCCTCGGCGCGCAGCGCGTCGCGCATGCAGTCGGCGACGGTGCACAGCACCTGATCGCCCGCGTCGTGCCCGTGCGTGTCGTTGGTCTGCTTGAAGCGGTCGAGGTCGATCATCAGCACCGACAGCTGCTCTCCGTGACGTCGGGCGCGGGCCGCAGAGCGCGTGAGGTGCTCGGTCAGCGCGCGTCGGTTGTACAGGCCGGTCAGCGAGTCCGTCTGGGCGTTGCGCTCCATCCGTGCGGAGAGCGCGGTCAGCCGAGCGCGGTCGGCCATCAGGCGTGCGAACAGCACGAGAATCAGCGTGCCGAGCATGCTCACGAGCGCGAAGATCAGCCACGGGATGAAGCGCGTCCAGCCCGAGATCGAAGCGAGCAGGCGACTGTTGGGAACGGCGATCACGATCCGCCACGAGCTGCCGGGCACGCGCGCCGCGGTGAACGTGCTCGGGGTGCCGGCGCCGGGTACCGCGCCGAAGGAGGAATGCCGCGCCGCCGTGGCCAGCCACGGATCGGCCGCACCAAGCGTGCTGCTGAAGACCCTGGGGCTCGACGAGATCACCTGCCCGGCGCCGTCGAGCAGGAACACCTCGTGCTGGGAGTAGGAGATCGTATGGTCGACGAGCGCGTCGAGCGCGAGGCCGGAGGCGGGGTAGTCGGCGGAGAGCACGCGCCGGCCCTCGGGGGTCTGGAAGGGCACCGCGATCGCCGTGACCGCAGCGCCGGTCACGGGCGAGGTGACGATTCCCGAGATCCCGGTCCGGCCGCGCTCGGCTTCGCCGAGATGGTTAAAGCGAGTAGCGAGCGGCGTCCCCTTGCGTAGGGCGTGGGTGGGAACGGCGTCGAGCACGCGCCCGGAGCCGTCGAGCAGCACCGCGCCGGCGCTGCCGAGTGAGCCGGCGACGACGCTGAAGCGGGCTGGGGAGACGCCGGGCGCCGCGAGGAAGCGGGTCGCCGCCTCGTGCTCACGACTTGCCTGCTCGGTCAGGTAGGTCGCGACGAACTGCGCAGAGCCCTGGCCGCGCAGGGCGAAGCTCGACTCGAGGTGCGATTTCGCCTCGCGTTGCGTGAGCACGATGCCGGTGGCGAGCACGCCGAGCAGCACGAGCAGGGCGAGCGCAGCGAGCAGGGTCGCCCACGATCGGCGGGCTCGCGTCCCGATTGCTTGCACGGACCTTGCAGTCATGGGTGTGCTCATCGGCGGTCGTGGGGCATTCGATCTGCGGTAAGCCTCCACACCAGATCGGCCGAACCTCGTCAAAGCTTGAGCCGATGGCGCGATAAAGCTCGAATCTTCGGAACGCAGCGCGGCGCGAGCGCGCGAGCCGCGGCGACCACACCCAGAGCTAGGCTCCCTGCGCATGCCGAGCGCCGCTACGTTCTCGGGATGAGCAGAGCGAGATGAGCGCCGGTGAGATCATCGCGATCGCATTTGCCGGGATGGCTGCGGGCACGATCAATACCGTCGTGGGCAGCGGCACGCTGATCACGTTCCCCGTGCTGCTCGCCTTCGGCTACGCGCCGGTCACGGCGAACGTCTCGAACACGATCGGCCTCGTGCCGGGATCGGTCTCGGGCGCGATCGGCTACCGCCGCGAGCTGACCGGGCAGCGGGGCAGGGCGCTGCGCTTCGGCACGGCTTCGCTGCTCGGCGGCGTGACGGGCGCGGTGCTGCTGCTCGTGCTGCCTGCCTCGACGTTCAAGGACGTCGTGCCCGCCTTCATCGTGCTGGCGCTCGCGCTGACGCTCGTGCAGCCGACGCTCAACCGCCGCCTGGCCCGGCATGTCGCAAGCGGCGCGCGGCGCGTCAAGCTGCTGCTTCCCGTTGCGATCTACGTGACCGGCGTGTACGGCGGCTACTTCGGCGCCGGGCAGGGAATCCTGCTGCTGGCGATCCTCGGCGCCACGCTGCCGCAGAGCCTGCACGACTCGAACGCGCTGAAGAACGTGCTGGCCGGCCTCGTCAACGGCGTGGCCGGCGTCTACTTCATGTTCGCGGCACACGTCGAGTGGGGCCCGGCGGCGATCATCGCGGGCTCCTCGATCGTCGGCGCGCAGCTCGGCGCGCGCTACGGCCGGCGGCTGCCGCCCGACGCGCTGCGGGCGCTGATCGTCGTCGTGGGGATTGCAGCGATCGTGCGCCTGCTCACGGAATGACCTCGCCGAGCCACTGCTGGGCGCCGGGAAGCACAGCCGGAGCAATCGAGTGCCCGCCGTAGAACTCCTCGTAGTCGACCTCGACGCCGCCGGCGCTCAGCGCCTCGCGTGCGGCGCGGCCGAAGCTGACATCGATCACGGGGTCCTCTGTGCCGTGGCGCACCAGGGCGCGCAGCGAGCGGCGATCCTCGAAGTGCGGCTGCCAGCCCTCGACGCTCGGGATGAAGCCCGAGAAGGCGAGCATGCCGGCGGGCGCCGGGCGGTCCTCGCCGAGCGCCAGCGCGTAGCTCATCACGCAGCCCATCGAGAAGCCGCCGAGCACCGTGCGCTCGGGGCCGATTCCGGTCCGCTGCCACAGCTCGTCGTGGAAGTCGCTGAGCAACGCGTAGGAGGCGGCGAACGTCTCGCGGTCGGGGTAGCCGACGCTCGGCACCACGTACCAGTGATGGCCCGCCCATCCCGGCAGCGTGAGCGGCGCACGCGGCGTGACGACGTGCAGGCGGCGCTGCGGGTCGAGCGCATCGGCGAGCGGCAGCAGGTCGTGCTCGTCGGTGCCGCGGCCGTGGTGCAGCACGAGCAGGCCCTCAGCCTCGCCCGAGGCCGAGCGCTCGCGGAATACTGGTGCGCTCACCGGGCGAAGCCTATTGCGCGGTGGCGCCCCCGAATCCGCGGTCGATAGCTGTCGCCGCGGCTAAGGGGGGACCGGCTCAGCCGGCGAGGCCGACTGAGCCGACGGCGCGCGACTCGGACGCGAATGCCGCGACGAGCTCGGCGGTGCGCTCGGGCTGGTCGATCGCCACGAACGTGTAGCTGTCCTCGATCCGCTCGAGGCGCGCGTGGGGGAAAGCCTCGGCGAGGCGTTCGGCGTAGCGCAGCTTAAAGAAGCGGTCCTCGGGCGCCCAGGCGATCAGTACGGGCTTGTCGAACTCGCCGAAGCGCTCGGCAGCCTGCAGCGTGTAGCGGCTGGAGATGCCCTTGAGGATCGAGGCGATCTCGCGGCGGATCGCCGAGCTGGACAGCGCCGGCGCCAGCCAGGCGTCGCTCAGGTCGTCGGGGACGCCGCGCTTTGAGAGCCAGCCGAAGGCAAACGGGAGTCGACGCGCGGCGCGCGGGCGCAGCGACTGTGCGATCAGGAAGACGGCTCCCGGGATGCGCGCGAGCGCTTGCAGCGGGCGGAACATCGGCGGTAGAAAGTTCTCATAGGCGTCGCACGGCGTGAGTACGAGGCGAGCCAGCCGCTCGGGGTGGTGCACGGCGACGAGCTGACAGATCGCGCCGCCGGTGTCATTGCCGACGAGCGTCACGCCCGCCAAGTCGAGCTCGGCGACGAAGCGGGCGACGATCGCGGCCAGGCCAAGGGGGGAGAGGTCGGCGTCCGGATTCATTGGCAACTCCTGCGAGCCCAGTGGCAGGTCGGGCACGATCACGCGGAAGTCGCGCGCGAGGCGTGGCGCCACCTCACGCCACAGTCGACCGTCGACGAGCAGGCCGTGCACGAGCACGATCGGCTCACCGGTGCCCAGCTCGCGATAGCGGACCGTTCCCTGGGGAAGCCGCACCTCGCGCACCGGGGCGTTTTCCAGCGCGGCATCTGTCACGGGGGTCAAGTCGGGTTGGCTCACGATCTCGCTCCTTCGGCTGTGGGAGGGAAGCTACGCACGCTTGCGGGGTGCGGCAGCGGCGTTGCGGCAGTTCACATACAGGCTGTATGTATCTAGCATACAGACAGTATGGATGTCAAACCTGGACTTGCAGAGGGGGAGAGTCCCGCGCGTACGCTCAAGGCCGAGCAGTCGGAGGCGACGCGCGCGGCGCTCGTGTCGGCGGCCCGCGGGTTGTTCGCCGAGCGCGGCTATGCAGCCGTCGGCACGGAGGAGATCGTGCGCACGGCGGGCGTCACGAGGGGGGCTCTGTATCACCACTTCGAGGGCAAGCGCGAGCTGTTCCAGGCGGTCTACGAAGACGTCGAGCAGAGGCTGCTCGAACGAATCGCGGAATTGGCCGACCAATCGGCGCGCGATCCGCTGGAGGTACTGCACGCCGGTGCGCAGGCCTTCCTCGACGCCTGCGAAGACCCGGCTGTGCAGCGCATCGCGCTGCTTGACGCTCCCTCGGTGCTCGGCTGGGAGCAGTGGCGTGAGATCGGCATGCGCTACGGCCTCGGGCTCGTCGAAGGCACAGTGCAGGCAGCGATCGACGCCGGCCTGATCGAGCCTCAGCCGCCCGGCCCGCTCGCGCACCTGCTGCTCGGCGCGATCGACGAGGGCGCGATGCTGGTCGCCCGGGCCGACGACGATGGGCAGACGCGCGAGCAGGTGGGCGCTTCCGTCGCACGCATGCTCGACTCGCTGCGGGCGCGCCGGTAGCCCCCGCTCACTTCTGCCCCTCGATCCACGCGAAGATCCCGCGCGAGTGCGTGATCACGGTGCCGTCGGTGAGCTTCAGCGTCGGCAGCTTCGTCTCGCCTGTGGCCGCGCGCAGCTCCTCGCGTGAGCCTTTGCGCAAGAACGGGATGGGGTTGCCGTGGGCCGCGACGACCTTCTCGTAGTCGATCCCGGCCTCGCGCATCGCTTCCTGCACGCGCCTGCACGGATGGATGCGCGGTCCGCCGTCGTCGCCATGGCACACGTACAGCGTGGGGGACTGCGCCGTCCCGCTTACGGCCTGCCTCGCCTCGCTCGTGGCCTGCGTCACCTGCTGCTCGACCTCCGCCATCTGATCCTCCTGTTCTCGGAGCCTTCCGAAAGGCTCAGGATGTCATGACTGTCCCACCTCACGCTTCCGGCCGCTCGCCCGTTAAGAATGGGTGAGCGTGAACACCGGCGATCAGATCCAACCCGACGGCACGAGGCACGTGGCTTTCGAGACCGCACTGGGCACGTGTGCCGTGCGCTGGGGCGAGCTCGGGATCACCGAGGTGCTGCTGCCCCCGGCGAGGGGCCTTGGAGCTACGGGCCGATCAGGGCCAGACGCTGTGCCGGAGGCGGTCGGCGAGGCGGTCGCCGGGATCGTGGCGCTGCTCGACGGCGAGCGGCGAGACCTGCGTTCGGTAGCGCTTGACGAACGCGCGCTCGACGAGTTTCGGCAGCGCGTGTATGCGGCGACGCGCGAGATCGGACCGGGGGAGACGGCCAGCTACGGCGAGATCGCCAAGGCGATCGGCGCACCCGAGGCGGCTCGCGAGGTGGGGGGAGCGCTGGGCGAAAACCCGTTCCCGATCGTCGTGCCGTGTCATCGCGTGCTCGCTGCCGACGGCAGCCTGCGCGGCTTCTCGGCGCCCGGCGGCATCCGCACGAAGCGCTGCATGCTCGAGATCGAGGGCGCGCCGGGCTTTACGCAGCAGGCGCTGTTCGCCTGAGTCGGGCCCTCAAGCGCGGGCACGGTCTCGCACGGAGCGATCCTGCGTGCTCAGAGAATCGCCTCGGGCGCTATCCGCGCCTCTGCCATCACGACCCGCCGACCGCGGATCGCGACGCCCTCGGCGACTAGCTTGGCGCGCTGCCGAGAGCCCTTCGGCCATGTGCCATCGCTGCGCACGACACGCCACCAAGGAAGGTCGGGCGGCATCTGCGAGAGAGCGCGCCCCGCGTGGCGCGGAGCGCCTGGGCACAGGTCTCCATAAGTCGTGACGAAGCCGGGCGGGACGCGCCGCACGCGGTCGTAGATCGTCTGCGGGCTGACAGCCACCCGTCCTAGATATCAAGATGCGCTCAGGCAAGCGTTTCGAGCTCTTGAGCCAGCGCCTTGACGCGCCGGTCGATCTCCTCGCGTGTGGCGCGGACCTCGCTCAGGGGGCGCCCGGCCGGATCGGGCAGCTCCCAGTCGACGTAGCGCTTGCCTGGGATATAAGGACAGGCGTCGCCGCAGCCCATCGTGATGACGACGTCCGCCCGCTCGGCCAGCTCGGGGGTGAGCAGTTGCGGCGTACGCTCGGCGAGCTCGATGCCGACCTCACGCATCACCTCGACGACCTCGTGGTGGACGCGCTCTGCGGGGGTCGTGCCGGCCGACAGCGCGCGGTGACGCCCGGCCGCTGCGCGCTCGAACAGAGCCGCACTCATCTGCGAGCGCCCGGCATTCTGGCGGCAGACGAACAACACCGTAGGCATCGCTTAGGAGCGCCCGGGCGCCGTCGCGGATGACGCGGGCTCGTAGTGGGGCACGACGAGCTCGGCCGCCTCGGCTGCGGTCACGTCGGGGTAGAGCGTCCTGATTGCCAACACCGCGCATGCTCCGCCGGCGAGCTGCGCGAGCACGAAAGCCGGCACCGAGGCGGGTGCGATCCCGGCGAACGTGTCCGAGAAGATCCGCCCGACGCTGATCGCCGGGTTGGCGAAGCTCGTCGAGCTCGTGAAGAAGTAGGCGGCGCCGATGTAGGCGCCGACCGCCGCCGGCGCGCTGGTCGTCCGTTTGGTGCGCGCGAGCGAGAAGATCACGAGCAACAGCCCCGCCGTGGCAATCGCCTCGGCGAGCAGGTGTGCGCTCGAGGCCCGATGGTGCGTCGAGATGCTGATCGCGGCCTGCGCGAACATGGCGTTGGCGACGATCGCGCCGAGCATGCAGCCGGCGATCTGCGCCGGCACGTAGGCGAGCGCCTCGCGCCACGAAATGCCGCCGAAGCTCGCATCCGCCAGCGAGACAACCGGGTTGAAATGCGCGCCCGAGACGGGGCCGAACATGACGATGATCGTCGCCAGGCCCATCGCCGTGGCCAGGGCGTTCTCGAGCAGCTGCAGGCCACTGTCGCCGGGGGAGAGCGTCTGCGCGGCGATCCCCGAGCCGATCACGACCGCCGCGAGAAAGGCCGACCCGAGCAGCTCCGCGAGCAGACGTCGCATGAGCGGGGCGGTCGCTGTGCGCATCTCCGACCGCGCCGCGGAGAGCTCACCGATGTTCCGGGTGGTGCCCATGGCCCGAGCCTATTGCATTGACATTTATGATTTCAATAGATATATATAAATTGATGTCTGTCGATCTGGAGCTGGTGCCGAAGCAGAAGCGGGCTGCGGGGGAGCGCTGCTGCGAGCCCGTCGTCTATCCCGACGTCGAGCGCGAGCAGGCACTGCGCATGGCCGATGTCGCCAAGGCACTCGGCGATCCGATCCGCCTGCAGCTCGTCGACGTGCTGCGCCGCCACGCCGGTGAGGTCTGCGTCTGCGAGCTCGTGCCGCTGTTCGACATCTCTCAGCCGACGCTCTCGCACCATTTGAACAAGCTGCGCGCCGCCGGCATCGTCGACTCCGAGCGACGGGGACTATGGGCTTATTACTACGTGAACCCCAATGCGCTGCGCGAGCTCTCGGCTTGGCTGAGCTGACGTGAGGCTCGCTGCGTTTTCCGCTCGGCGGCGGCCGTCTTACGCGAGCGATTAAGACATCGGTTCACTCTACGCTCGATAATCGATGTTATGTAAATAAGAGGATTGAGAGGGGCCGAACCGCTGCGCCCAAGGGCCGCCCTCGGCGCCCTCGCTCAGCGCTCGAGCTCGCGCGGCGTGATCGTGCCTGAGCGCAGCGCCTGCTCGGCCAGCGCCGCGCGCTTCTGATTCTGCGCCAGCTCGCCGAGCCCGAACTTGCCGAACATCGCGCGCAGGTGCAGCTTTACCGCGTCGACGCTGAGAAACAGCTCGCCGGCGATCTCGCGGTTGGTCGCAGGAGTCGCATAGGCAGCGTCGCGATAGGGCCTGCACAGCGCGATCAGGACCTGGCGCTGCATCTCGGTCAAGTGCACCGAGGCCTGCCGGCTCGCCGCTACGGTCTCATCCACCAGCGTGGCCTGCGCGGCACGATACACGAGCGTCGTCTGCCCCACGCGGATCTGATCGCCCTCACGCAGGCGCTGGCGGCCGGCGATTCGCTCCTCGTTTACATAAGTCCCGTTTTTCGAGAGCCCGTCGTCGACGATCGTCAACTCGCCGCCGACGCGGTGAAGCTCGGCGTGCAGGCCCGAGACCTCCGCGTCCCAGCGCAGCGGCAGATCGGCCTCGCTGCGCCGACCGACCGTCGCCACCGTGCGCTCTCCCCCCGCGAAGGTGAAGAAGCACAGGGCGTCCTCGCCGTCGCGGAAGGCGAGGAAGGCCTCCCCCGTGCGCTCGATCCCGAGCAACTCCTTCAGCTCCGCGGCCGACAGCGAATGCCTGGCGAGCGGACCGGCGCTGAACGGCTGCTCGGGCATCGCGCAGGCCGGCTCGCTACGCCGCGGCCCTGCGGCGCTCTCCGGCCGCTGCCGGCGCCTCAGCAGGGGGAACGTGACACACGAACGCCGCGCCGAGCCCAGGCGTGACGTCCAGCGAGGCCGTGTAGAGGCCATTCGAACTCGACGCGTTCTGCGCCGCGAGCAGCTGACCGCACAGCGCCGGCGCCGTGGCCGTCGCCGGGACGCTCTTGCTCAGTTCGCTCGCGTCGAGCACCCCGCTGTAGATGCCCGTGCCGTCGTAGTCGGTGCCATGCACGACGATCACGGCGTCGCCTCTGCGGATCGCCGCAGCGACAATCGGGGGCAGCACGATCGTGCGCGTGTAGTGCAGCGCGCCACCCGAAGGGAAGCGATGGAACGCGAGGATGCTCGCCACGCTCGTGTCGCCGTGCGTCGTCAGCGCCTGGACGGGCGGGCCGTAGTAGTTGATCCCGTCCGTCGTGCTGATAGCCAGGTGGCCGTTGTGGCGGCGCGCGGCGCTCGCCGGTGGGCACTCCCCTTTGCCGCCCGCGTGTATGTGCATCAGGTGAACCAGTTCCGCACTGTTGTCCAGGCCGCTCGTCGTGAGCGTGACGGCCGCCCTGTCGCCGTCGAGCCGGATCTCCGCTTCGCCCGAGCCCGTGACGTGGTTGGTCGGCACCTCGGCCAGCGGCGCCTGTGAGAGCTTGCCCTTCGGGCCGCCCGAGCCCGATGCCAACAGGACCGCAACCGCCGCGGCTGCCGCCAGCACGAGGATCGCGGCCGCTGCCGGCCATCGCCGCCCGTGTCGCTGCCGTACTGCCCCCCGATCACTCCCGCCGACGCTCGGGGGCGTCGGCTGGGCGGGCGGCGCGCTCGGCGGCTGCGAGCCTTCCTGTTCGGGCAGCGGCGTCGAGGGCGCGGTCGCCGTGACGCCGCCGACGGCGGCGCTCTCGCACGTCTTCAGGAGCTCCGCACAGGAGCCGTAGCGATCGAGCGGGTCGCGTGATAGCGCCTTCGCGAGCACCTCGTCGATCGCTCGCGGCAGGTCCGGGCGCACCTGCGTCAGCGGCTCGAGCGGGCCCTGCGGCGGACGCGCCCCTTCAGCCAGCTCGCGCTGGAACGGGATGCGCCCGGCGAGGCACTCGTACATCGTCACCGCCAGCGCATACTCGTCGGTCTGGGCTGAGACCTCGCGGCCTTCCATCTGCTCCGGCGCCATGTAGCCGACCGTGCCGATCGAGGCGCCCGTCCCGGTGAGCCCCGCTCGCACCGTCGCAGCGTCCTTGGCGATGCCGAAGTCCGTCAGGTAGACGTGCTCGATCGAGCCCGTGGCCGAGCGTTGCACGAGGATGTTGGCCGGCTTGACGTCGCGGTGCACGAGCCCGTGCGCGTGCGCCGCGTCGAGCGCCAGTCCGATCGGGGTGAGGATTCTCAGTGTCTGCTGCGGATCGAGCGGGCCGCTGCTCGACAGCAGCGCCTTCAAGTCGCCACCCGCCACGTAGCGCATCACGATGTACAGCGAGTCTTCGTGCAGGCCCATGTCATGGACCGGGATCACGTTGGGGTGATCGAGCCCCGCCGCCGCCTGCGCCTCGCGCAGGAAGCGCTCGCGGAACGTGTCGTCGGTGCTCAACTCCGGCGCCAGCACCTTCAACGCCACGGGCATGCCAAGACGGGCGTGCTTGGCGCCGTAGACGACGCTCATCCCCCCGCGTCCGATGACGGAGTCGATCAGGTAGCTGCCCAGCTGACCGCCGACGACGAGATGGTCCGGCACGCGGATAAGTGTAAGCGGAGCGCCCCCCGCCGATCGGACGCGAGGGGTGCTGCGGCAGGCCGGCCTTCCCCTATCGATCCTCTCGGCGGGAAGGCCGGCGGCCATGCGCTGACTATCGGGCGAGTGCGCTCAGCGAGCCGCCTTCGCGACGCGCAGCGTGCGGTTGTGCAGCGCGGCCGTGCCGTGACTCGGGCCGGTCGTGACCGGGTTCGCCTTCACCTTCTGAGCGCTGATCGCGTTGATCAGCCAGCCGAAGTGCCATTCGCCGTCCTGGCCGCACGTGAACAGACCGACTTTCGTGCCTACCGCGACCGTTTCGAGATGACCGTCGTTTTCGATCAGGCAGCCTTTTGTGCCGCCGGTGCCCTGCTTGGTGTCCGCGTGGGCGGGGCCGGCGAAGGCGAAGGCGATTGCCGCGACGCCGATCGCGGCGGCGGCGAGGATCTTGCGGGAGATGCTGGTCAACGTCGAGGTGATCTGAAGGTTGTGCATTGTGCTGCTCCTTTGCGTGAGTGGATTGCTTGATGAGCTCATCCTCGATCGCACAGGAGCTCGTGCACAGGACCCCTAGGGGTAGCGCTCCTCCCCCCTGCGAGCGAGCCGCGCAATCCGTGCAGCAGATGCCATCCCGCGATAATCGCGCCCATGGCGAGTGCCGAAGCAAGCAGCAGCTCCTACAGCGGCCGCACCGCCTGGGCGCGCAACCTCGCGGCGCCGGTGCGTGACTTCCTCAGCACCGAGACGGGCAGCGCGATCTTCCTGCTCGCCGCGACGTGCGCGGCGCTCGTCTGGTCAAACGTCGCCCGGCGCGCACTACGAGTCGGTGTGGACGACGAAGCTCTCGATCGAGCTCGGCGGCAGTGGGGTCTCGACCGATCTGCGCCACTGGGTCAACGAGGGCTTGATGACCTTCTTCTTCCTCGTCGTCGGCCTCGAGGCCAAGCGCGAGTTCGACGTCGGCGACATGCGCGAACGCCGGCGCCTGGCCGTTCCCGTGCTCGCCGCGCTCGGCGGCATGGCGGTCCCGATCGCGATCTTCCTTGCAATCAACGCCGGCGGGCCGGGCGCGCACGGTTGGGGCGCTGCGATGTCGACCGACACGGCGTTCGCGCTCGGAGCGCTCGCGCTGCTCACGCCGCGCGTGGCAACGCGCCTGCGCGTGTTCCTGCTGACGCTCGCCGTCGTCGACGACCTCGGCGCGCTCGTCGTGATCGCCACGGCCTACACCAAGCACGTCTCGATGCCGGCGCTGCTCGTCGCGATCGGGCTGTTCGCAGCGCTGCTCGCGCTGCGCTTTGCGCCCGCCTGGCGCAGGCAGCCGGCCGTCTTGATCGGCATCGCGCTGTGGGTGGCGATGTTCAAGTCGGGCATCGACCCCGTGATCGCCGGTCTCGCCGCGGGCCTCGTGACGAGCGCCTACCCGCCCTCGCGCGAAGACCTCGAGCGCGCGACCGAGCTGACGCGCTCCTTCCGCGAGCAGCCGACGCCCGAACTGGCCCGCTCCGCGCAGCTCGGCGTGCTCTCGGCGATCTCGCTCAACGAGCGTCTGCAGTACGAGCTCCACCCGTGGACGAGCTACGTGATCGTGCCGCTGTTCGCGCTCGCCAACGCCGGCATCCACGTGACGGGGTCGCTGCTGAGCAAGGCGCGTCACCTCCCCGATCACGCTCGGCATCGTGATCGGCTACGTCGTCGGCAAGCCGCGTCGGCATCGTCGGCGCCTCGTGGATCGCCTCGCGTCCAGCCCTGCGCGGCCCCCGACCGCCGATCAGCCGGCCGCTGATCTGTCGGCGGCGGCGCCGTCGCCGGGATCGGCTTCACCGTCTCGCTGCTGATCTCCGGGCTGGCCTTCTCCGGGCAGCGGCTCGACGAGGCAAAGCTCGGCGTGCTCGGCTCGGCGATCCTCGCGCCGCTGGTCGCCTGGGCGATCTTCCGCCTGGTGCAGCGCCTGCCGAGCAGCGTGCGCGCGCGTCAGATCAGCGCCACCGCCGAGGATCTGATCGACCTCGACGAGGACGTCGACCCCGAGCGCGACCACATCCGCGGGCCCGGCGATGCACCCGTCACGCTCGTCGAGTACGGCGACTTCGAGTGCCCCTTCTGCGGGCAGGCCGAGTCGATCGTGCGCGAGCTGCTCGCCTCCTCCGAAGACGACGTGCGCTACGTGTGGCGCCACCTGCCGCTGAGCGACGTGCACTCGAGTGCGCAGCTCGCCGCCGAGGCCTCGGAGGCGGCCGCCGCGCAGGGCGCCTTTTGGGAGATCTACGACGCCTTCCTCGCCCATCAGGACGCGCTCACGCCGCAGGACATCAGCCGCGTCGCCAACGAGCTGAAGCTCGACGTCGAGCGCCTGTGGGCCGAGGTGCGCCGCCACGAGCACGCGCCGCGCGTCGCCGAGGACGTCGCCAGCGCCGACGCCAGCGGCGTGTCGGGCACCCCCACGTTCTTCATCAACGGCCGCCGCCACCAGGGCGCCTACGACATCGACACATTGAAGGCCGCCGTGCGCGCGGCGCGCAACCGCACGCGTCTCGCGGCGACCGCCCGCTGATCAGCGCTCCAGGCCGGCCAGCTCGCGTGCGCGGGCGAGCACGGCGTCGATCATCGGCTCGGTCAGCTTGCCGGTGAACGTGTTCTGCTGGCTCGGGTGATAGCAGCCGAGCATCGTGTACTGAGCTCGCCGTCAGCCTCGGCGCCGTGACCGAAACGCGGCTTGGGCGCGCGGCGGCTGCTCGGAGTGCACCGCTCGCCACGAGCAGGCGCAGCGCCGCATCCCACGCGAACGCGCCCAGGCACAGCAGCACGCGCACGTCGCCGAGCAGCTGCAGTTCGCGCACGCTCCACGGCAGGCACCGCTCGCGCTCCTGCGGCGTCGGCCTGTTGGCCGGCGGCGCGCAGCGCACGGCGGCCGTGATCCGCAGGTCGCGCAGTCGCAGGCCGTCGTCGCGAGCGACCGCGCTCGGCTGGTTTGCGAAGCCCGCACGGTGCAGCGCGGCGATACAGGAAGTCGCCCGAGCGGTCGCCCGTGAACATCCGTCCCGTGCGGTTGGCGCCGTGCGCCGCCGGCGCGAGGCCGAGCGATCAGCACGCGCGCCTGCGGGTCGCCGAAGCCCGGCACCGGCCGCCCCCAGTAGGCTCCTGCGGCGAACGCCGCCCGGCGCTCGCGCGCGACCTGCTCGCGCCACGCGACCAGGCGCGGGCAGCGCCGGCAGTCGGACGCACCCAGCGCGAGCGAGTCCAGCTCGGCGCCCGCGCCCACCGTCGCGACTCTTGCCTTCGCGCGCGCCTCCACAGTCACGGCAGTAGTAGCATCGTTCAGACGATGCCGCTGTGGATGCTGATCGTGCTGCTTCGGCGCTGATCAAGCTCCCGATCGCCGCGCTGATGCTGTGGATCCCGTTCCGCAACGACGCCGCGATGAACACGGCTGACGCCGCCCGACCGCAGCCGACGACGACGGTGGCTCGCGGGCGCTGCCGGCCGGTCCGCTGGACCCGCGGCCGCGTCGTCCGCTGCCCTCCGGGCCGTTTCCACGCCGCCCGCGCCGGGGCCCGCACGGCTCGTCTCCTCCCCCCTCCCCGCGTCGCGTGCGCATCGCCTCGCACGAGCATCGCCGCGTGCGCGTCTCGCACTGATCGCCGCTCGGTCCCGGTGCGCGCCGGCGGCCTGCCCGTCGGCAGTGTCGTGTCAGCGCGCTAGCGGTTTCGTTTGCGCTGCTGGCGCGCGGCCTTGGCTTTGGCGCGGCGCTTGCGCAGCGTCGCCGCCGAGTCGTGCGCCGAGCGCGCTTCGGCCACCTGCGCCGTCGCCGGCCGGCGCCATCCTGCGCGCATCGCGCACGATCACGAAGGCGATCGCGACGAGCAGCGCGATCGCCGCCCGATCGCGAGCAGATCACCGTTTTTTCGAGTTGGTCGTCGTGCGACGTGGTCGTGCCGTTCGTTTCCGTCGCCGTCGTCGTCGGCGTCGTTTCCTGCTGCGCGCCCTGGCTCAGTTCGTTGAACGCGCCGCCGTTGGCCCCTTCGGGGTTCGTTTTCTGCGCCCCGGCCGCAGCGGCTGATCCGGGCCCTGAGCTGGTCGTGACACCCGCTGCCAACGCGGCTGACGTCGTCGGACCGGCGAGCGAGAGCGCCAGCACGACGGCGAGCAAGAGACGGCTCGCGCACGCGTGGCGCGCGCTTCTACGGTGAGCGAACACGCGCCGAGCATACCGCCTGCGAGGGCCCGCAAGCGAGCGCGGCACGACCGCCCGCGCTTCACCGGGCGAGCCCCCACGCGAGCGTCCGGCAAACCGTAGAATGACCGCCGATGGCTCCCAAAGCAACGGCAGGTCCGGATCGAGCAGCGCGGCGGTCTCGAGGCGATCCAGGCGCTCGAGCAGCGCTCCGACGAGGAGCTCGAGGCCGAGACCAAATACAAGTCCGCGGCGCTTGCGATCCTCGGCGCCCGCGCGGCCGAGCGCTTCGACGCCGAGCAGGCCCGCGGCTACTTCCAGCGGGCGATCGCCGCCGCCCGCCCGCAGGAGCGGATGCAGCTGCGGCGCATGGCCGACGCCTCGCTGGCGCTCGCCGAACGGCGCGCCGGCGACCTCAAGAGCGCCGTCGAGCGGCTCGGCCAGGCGCCGCCCAGCGGTCGCCAGATGTTCGCGCTGCGCGCGATGGGCCTGCTGATCCCCCCGCCTCCGCCGGCATCCTCGCGCGCGTCCGCGGCATCCTCTTGATCGTCGTGCTGATCGTCGTGCTGCTCGCGATCGGCCTCGGCATCGTCGAGCTCGTCTCGCTGCCCTTCGGCGGCCTCGGCCTCGCGCCGGGCATCCTGCTCGGCCTGTTCGTCGTGATCGCCGCGCTCGGCGATCGCCGCGGCGATCGGCCGGCGGCGGCGCGACCGCGCCAAGGCCGCCGCCGCGGGCTGAGCAACCGCGCGCCACGCCCTCCGCCTCGGCGGGGGCGCCGCGCACTACGCTTGCGCCGTGCCCGAGAGCGCTCCGATCTGCCTGATCGTCAATCCCGCCGCCGGCGGCGGCAAGGCCGCGCGACTGGCGCCACAGGCCGAGCGCGCGCTGCGCTCGCACGGGCTGCAGGTGCGTCGCGTCGACACGCGCGACCTGCAGCACGCGCGCGAGCTGGCCGTGGCCGCCGCGCGCGCGGGCGAGACACGTGGTCGTGCTCAGCGGCGACGGCATGATCGGGGTCGTCGCGGACGCGCTGCGCGACGTGCCCGGAGCGGTGCTCGGGCGTTCTCCCGGGCGGGCGCGGCAACGACCTCGCGCGCGTGCTCGGGATCTCCGCAGGAGATCGACGCGGCGTGCGCGACGATCGCCGGCGGCGTCGTCGCGCCGATGGACGTCGGCGAGGTCGACGGCGGCGCGGGCGAGCGACCGCGCAGCGTTCGTCGGCATCGCCTCGGCCGGCTTCGACAGCGACGCGAACCGGATCGCCAACGAAGCGCCCTCCTGGCTCGGCGGCCTCGTCTACGCCTATGGCGCGCTGCGCGCGCTGCTGGCCTGGCGCCCGGCGCGCTTTGAGATCGAGCTCGACCCGCCCGGCGAGCGCCACAGCTTCACCGCCTACACCGTCGGTGCCTGCAACTCCCGCGCCTACGGCGGCGGCATGCGCGCCGCGCCCGACGCGCTGCTCGACGACGGGCTGCTCGAGGTCGTCGTGCTCGAGCACGTCAGCAAGCTCGCCTTCCTGACGAAGATCCTGCCGCGGGTGTTCAGCGGCGACGCACGTGCGCGAGCCGTGCGTGCACGTGTTCCGCGCGCGCGAGGTCTCGATCGCAGCCGATCGCCCGTTCACGATGTACGCGGACGGCGATCCGATCGGCGAGCTGCCGCTGCGCGTGCGCGCTGTCCAGCGGGGCGGTCAACGTGCTCGTCGCCGGCCGAGCGACGCGACTCCGCATTCGCCGCGTCTCGCCGGCGCCAGCGCGCTGATGGCCGGCACGCTCGCGCCGAAGCTCGCGCTCGCGCGTGCCGTCGGCGCGCTCTCGCGCCTGCGCGGCGGCGGCGCCACGAGCGCGCCGGGCAAGGTGCTGATGCGCACTCGAGCGCGACGCGATCGGCTCGCTCGGCGCGCGGCTGCGCGACGGCAGCGTGCTGATCTCGGCCACCAACGGCAAGACGACGACCGCGGCGATGGCGGCCGAGCGTGTTCGAGCAGGCGGGGATCGAGCTCGTGCACAACCACGCGGGCGCGAACATGGCGGGCGGGATCGCCACGGCGCTGCTCACGGCGGCGCGGCCGCACGCGGGCATCGCCGGCGAGCTCGGCCTGTTCGAGGTCGACGAGCTGTGGCTCGACACCGTCGCTGCGCAACTTCGCCCGCGCGCGATCCTGCTCGGCAACCTGTTCCGCGACCAGCTCGACCGCTACGGCGAGCTCGAGACGATCGCCGAGCGCTGGGCCGCGCGAGCTGCAAAGCGAGCGGCTCGTGCTGAACGCCGACGACCCGCTGATCGCCGACCTCGGCCGCGAGCGCCCGGGGACGTCTGTACTTCGGCGTCGAGGACGACTCGCTGGCGCTCGACGGCATGGCCCACGCGGCCGACGCCAAGCACTGCCGCCGCTGCGGCGCCCCATACGTCTTCGATGCCGTCTACCTCGGCCACCTCGGCCACTACCACTGCCCGAGCTGTGGTCACGAGCGACCCCAGCCGCAGGTGTGGGCGAGCGACGTCGTGCTCGAAGGCGTCCGCGCGGCGCGCTTCACGCTGCACACGCCCTCCGGCGAGGCGCAGGTGTCGCTTGCGCTGCCCGGCCTCTACAACGTCTACAACGCGCTCGCCGCGGCGGCGCTCGCGTGCGCGCTGGGGGTCCCGCTGCAGCAGATCCTCGCCGGGCTGCAGCAGACGCGAGCCGCCTTCGGGCGCGCCGAGACGATCGTGCTGAAGCCCGCACAGAACGGCGCCGGCTCGGGCGCGCGGTCGGCAGGAGGAGCGGCCGCCGGCGCCCCGCGCGAGCTGCGCATCCTGCTCGTGAAGAACCCGGCGGGCGCCAACGAGGTGCTGCGCACGCTCGCGCTCGAGCCGGGCGAGCACGACGTGCTCGGCGTGCTCAACGACAAGATCGCCGACGGGCGCGACGTCTCGTGGATCTGGGACGCCGACTTCGAGCTGCTCGCGGACCGCATCCGGCGCTTCACCTGCAGCGGCAGCCGCGCGCGCCGAACTGGCCGTGCGGCTGAAGTACGCCGGGATCGACCCCGCGCGGATCGCGATCGAGCCCGACCTCGCGCGCGGCCCTGTCGCTGGCGGCGGTGGACCGGCCCGACGCGCAGACGCCGCTCTACGCGCTGCCGACCTACACGGCGATGCTCTCGCTGCGCGAGCTGCTCGTCGCGCGCGGGGAGGCGAGCAGCGCGTGGGCGTGAGCGGAGCGGCGACCACCCCGCCCGAGGTCGTCTGGCACGACCTCGAGTGCGGCGCCTACCGCGCCGACATGCCGCTGTGGCTCGAGCTCGCCGGCGGAGACCGGCGAGCCGATCCTCGACGTCGGCGCAGGCACCGGACGGGTCACGCTCGAGCTGGCCCGCGCGGGGTACGCGGTGACGGCGCTCGACAGCGCTCCGGCGCTGCTCGCTGCGCTACGCGAACGCGCGGGCGGTCTCCCCGTCGAGACCGTCCAGGCCGACGCGCGCTCCTTTGAGCTCGCGTGCAGCAAGGACTACGCGCTGTGCATCGTGCCGATGCAGACGATCCAGCTGCTCGGGGGCATCGGCGGGCGGATGCAGTTCCTGCGCCGCGCACGCGTGCACCTGCGCCCGGGTGGCCTCTTGGCGTGCGCGATCCTCGGCGAGCTCGACCCGTTCGACTGCAGCGAGGGCGGCATCGGCCCGGCCGCCGAGCGCACGACGCTCGACGGGTCGCTGTATCTCAGTCGCGCGCTGCGCGTCGCCGAGAGCGGCGAGCGCGTCGTGATCGAACGCGAGCGACGGGTCCTCTCCGAGCGCGCGCCGGCGCCGAGCCGGCCGTTTCGCCGCGAGCAGGACGAACGCGACGGCCTCGCCGAGCGCAACGTGATCGAGCTCGACACGCTCACCGTCGCAGAGCTTCGCCGCGAGGGCGCCGAGGCCGGCCTGCAGCCGCAGCCGACGCGCGAGCTGCCGGCCACCCACGAGCACGTCGGCAGCAGCGTGGTGATGCTCCGTGCCTGAGCTGCGTGTCTGCGCGCTGTACCCGGACCTGATGAACATCTACGCCGACCGGGGCAACCTGCTGATGCTCGAGCGCCGCTGTCAGTGGCGCGGGATCGACTTTCGGCTGGACGCGAGCGGGCTGGGCGAGGCGCTCGACGCCGATGCGCACGACCTCTTCTACCTCGGCGGCGGCCAGGACCGCGACCAGCGCCTGTGCGCCGAGGACCTGCTTCAGACCAAGCGCGAGGCGCTGGCACAGGCGGCGGCGCGCGATGCGGTCGTGCTCGGCATCTGCGGCGGCTACCAGCTGCTCGGGCATTCATACGTGCTCGGCAGCGAGCAGATCGAGGGCCTCGGCCTGCTCGACGTGCGCACCGTGCGCGAGCCGGGCGCGCGGCTGATCGGCAACGTCGCGATCGAGCTCGCGCTGAACGGGAGGCGCGTGCTGGCGGGCTTTGAGAACCACGGCGGGCGCACGACGCTCGGCGCCGGCGCGGCGCCGCTTGGACGCGTGCTGCGCGGCCACGGCAACGACGGGCGCAACGGTTTCGAGGGCGCGCGCAGCGGCAACACGATCGGCACCTACCTGCACGGGCCGCTGCTGCCGAAGAACGCTTGGTTCGCCGACTGGCTGATCGCCACGGCGCTGGGGATCGAGCAGGCCGAGCTCGAGCCGCTCGACGACGCGCTCGAGCAGCTCGCCCACGCGGGCGCGCGCCGCGTCGCCGGGCTCTAGCGAATCCGAAGCGGTCCGTAAGATCGAGGCCGTGGAGCTGTCCGAGTATCAGCGGCTGTCGCGCAGCACGGCGCAGTACCCGCGCAACGAGTCGCTGACCTATCCCGCGCTCGGTCTCGCGGGCGAGGCGGGCGAGTTCGCCGACCACGCCAAGAAGGTGATCCGCGACGACGGCGGCGAGGTCACGCCGGAGCGCCGCGAGGCGATGGCCAAGGAGCTCGGCGACGTGCTCTGGTACGTCGCGCAGCTCGCCACCGAGCTGGAGCTCGAGCTCGAGCAGATCGCGCAGCAGAACCTCGAAAAGCTGCTTTCTCGCCAGCGCCGCGGCGTACTGTCGGGCAGCGGCGACGAGCGCTAAAGGAAGATCAAGTTCCGATTGATCGTACGAGGTGCATGATTTTGACTTAAGTAGTCGCCCGTCTCGGCCGATGAGTCGGGCTATGAGGACAACTTCTGGCGCCACCTCGGGGGAGGCTGCGACCCATGGGCCCCTGCCGCCACACGCCCTGGTCGACCAGCCGGCCGCGGATCTCAGGCCGCTCGGCGAAGCCCTGCGCGCCCGGGCCGATGAAGTGCTCGCACAGACGGTCGCGCAGACGGTGGACGCCGACCAGACGCTGGACGCGGTCGTGCAGGAAAGCTTCGAACGCATCTGCACGGGCTCGACGATCGCCGTCGCGCGCTGGATCGCGGGCGACCCGATCGAGGTCACGCTGGACTCCAGCCGCGAAACGTCGCAGATCTTCGGCGAGCTCGCGGCGCACCGCGCGGCCGCGCTGGGCGAGGTCACGCGGCGTTGCTTCTGCTGGCGCAACGTGATGGCCGAGAACCTGCACCGACTGCGCTCGATCGCTCGGCACGACGCCGAGAGCTCGCTGGCGCAGGCGCTGAACATGCTGCAGCTGAGCCTCGAGTTCAACTTCTTTCGCGATGTGCGAGTGCTTCGACGCCGAGCGCCTGCGCACGCGACGAGGAACTGCACGCGGCGCGAGGAGGAGCTCGCGTTCCTCGCCACGCACGACCCGCTGACGGGGCTGCCCAACCGCACGCTGATCCTCGATCGAGTCGCAGCACATGCTCGAGCGCTCGCGTGCGCAGCCAGACGCCGGTGGCGGCGCTGTTCATCGACCTGGACAACTTCAAGAGCATCAACGACACGCTCGGCCACGGCGCCGGCGACGAACTGCTGTGCGCGGTGGCGGCCCGGCTGGAAGGCGTCGTGCGCCAGGCCGACGGCGCTCGGCCGCCTCGGCGGCGACGAGTTCGTCGTGATCGCGGAGGAGCTGACGCTCGAGGTCGGCCCCGAGCTGGTCGCCGAACGACTGCTCGACGCGCTGAAGGAGCCGTTCATCCTCGGCCTGGAGGAGCAGGCCCGCGTGATCGTCAGCGCGAGCGTCGGCATCGCGATGGGGCAGCGGCTCGTGCGCCGAGGATCTGCTGCGCGACGCCGATATGGCGATGTATCGCGCCAAGTGGGACGGCAAGAATCGCTATGTCGCTGTTCGAGATCGAACATGCACGACAGCGTGCAGAGCCGCATGGAGCTCGAGATGGATCTGCGCGAAGCGCTCGCCAAGAACGAGTTCCAGCTCGTCTACCAGCCGACGTTCGACCTCAGCGACATGACGCCGACCGGCGTGGAGGCGCTGATTCGCTGGCACCACCCCAAGCGCGGGCTGGTGCAGCCGGAATCGTTCATCCCGCTGCTCGAGGAGACCGGCCTGATCAACGAGATCGGCGCGTGGGTGCTGAACGAGGCGTGCGGGCAGGCGGCCGCATGGCGCGAGTCAGGCCACATGATCGACATCGCCGTGAACGTCTCGGGCAGGCAGCTCGACGACGACGAGGTGATCGGTGAGATCGAACGCGCGCTCGAGATCAGCGGGCTCTTGCCGCAGGCGCTGACGATCGAGATCACCGAGACGACGCTGATGCGCAACGTCGAGAACACGGCGACGCGGCTCGCCGCGATCAAGGCGCTCGGCGTGCGCGTGGCGGTCGACGACTTCGGCACGGGCTACTCCTCGCTCGCCCACCTGCAGCGCTTCCCGGTCGACGCGCTGAAGATCGACCGCTCGTTCATCTCGGGGCTGAAGCACAACAAGGAGGGCGAGACGCTGATCCACACGCTCGTGCAGCTCGGCAAGGCGCTCTCGATCAAGACCTTCGCCGAGGGGATCGAGCAGGAGCAGGAGCTGACGCTGCTGAAGGGCGAGGAATGCGACAGCGGGCAGGGCTTCCTCTTCGCGCGCCCGCTCGACGCGGCGAGCACGGAGGCGTTCTTCCTCGAGAAGGCCGCCGCTAAGAAGCGATCGCGAAGCGCTCGAAGCGCTGCGCCAGCCGTGCCGGCACCAGCGCCCTGACGCGCACGCCCTCGGGCGTGTCCTCGCGGCTGACATCGCCGGCCAGCTCGTGCAGCTCGGCGAGGCTGCCGCCGTCGGCGTAGGGCACGAGCAGCTCGAGCGCGGCGCAGCGTGTGCTGCAGCTCGTGCTCGATCCGCTCCCCGAGCGCCTCCAGCCCCTCCCCGGTGACGCCTGAGACGAGCACGGCGTCGGGATGGCGCAGGCGCAGCTCGTCGCGCTGCTCGGCGTCGAGCAGGTCGATCTTGTTGAGCACAAGCAGGCGCGGGCGCTCGCCGGCGCCGATCTCCTCGAGCGTCTGCTCGACGGACTGCTGCATGATCTCGGCCTGCTCCTCGGGCGCGGAAGCGTCGAGCACGTGCGCGAGCAGGTCGGCGCGGCGCGTCTCCTCGAGCGTCGCACCGAAGGCGTCGACGAGCTGGTGCGGGAGCTTTGCGATGAAGCCGACGGTGTCGGTCAGCAGGTGCCGGCGCCCGCTCAGACGCAGCGTGCGCGTGGTCGGGTCGAGCGTGTGGAACAGGCGGTCGCGAACGCCGACCTCCGAGCCGGTAAGCGCGTTCAGGAGCGTCGACTTGCCGGCGTTGGTGTAGCCGACGAGCGCGATCGTCGGCAACGACGGCGCGCTCGCGCTCGGCGCGCTGCACGGCGCGCGTGCCCTTGACGTGCTCCAGGCGCCGCTTGCAGCGCGGCGATGCGGTCGCGCGCGAGGCGGCGGTCGGTCTCGATCTGCGTCTCGCCGGGGCCCCTCGTGCCGATCCCGCCGCCGAGGCGCTCGAGGTGAGTCCACAGCCCGCGCATGCGCGCGAGGTTGTATTCGAGCTGGGCGAGCTCGACCTGCAGCTTGCCCTCGGCGCTGTCGCGTGCGAGGCGAAGATGTCGAGGATCACGGTCGTGCGGTCGACGACGGGCATGCCGATCGCCTCCTCGAGGTTGCGCTCCTGTCGCGCGGTCAGCTCGTCGTCGCAGGCGATCAGGTTGGCGTCGGCAGGCGCGCGCGGCGGCCTTCGCCTCGGTCGACCTTGCCGGGCCCGAGGTAGGTGTTCGGGATGCGGCGCTTCGCGGCGCTGGACCATCTCGCCGACGACGCCGACACCGGCGGTGCGCAGAGCTCGGCCAGCTCGGCGAGGTCGTCGCCCTCGGGCAGCGCGGCGACGCAGAAGGCGCGCTGGCGCGCCGCGCGCGGGCTGACCGTTGCGGGCTTGTTTGCATCTGCTGCTCAGTCTAGAGGGCACCTGGAGGGCCGCTTGTGAACCGCTCGTGCTTGCCGCCCGCTCTCGGGCGAGAACCGCTCACTGCTCAGCGGGCGAGCGCACCGAGTCGCTGCACGGCCTCGAGCAGCCGCTCATCGGGCGTGGTCAGCGAGATGCGAAACCAGCCCTCGCCGGCGGGCCCGTAGACGGCGCCGGGCGAGATCACGACGCCGACCTCTTCGAGCACGTGCTCGCAGTAGGCGGCTGAGCTCTCGAAGCCCGCGGGGACGGGCGCCCACACGTAGATCGTGGCGTGCGGCGGGTGCACGTCGACGCCGATCTTGCGCAGCGCGTCGCAGACGAGATCGCGCCTGCGCCGGTACAGCTCGTACGATCGAGGCGACCTCGGCGTCGGCGTCGGGCGAGAGCGCAGCGACGCCGGCGAGCTGCACGGCCTCGAACAGGCCGGAGTCGATGTTGGTCTTCAGCCGCCAGTAGGTCTGCAGCGCCTCGGCGTTTCCGACGAGCACGGCGCAGCGCCAGCCGGTCATGTTGTAGCCCTTGGACAGCGAGAAGACCTCGATGCCGACGTCCTTGGCGCCGGGCGTGGCGAGGAACGACGGCGCGCTTGTAGCCGTCGAAGGCGATCTCGGAGTAGGCGTTGTCGTGCACGACGAGGATCTCGTAGGCGCGGGCGAACTCGATCACGCGCTCGAAGAACCCCTCGGGCACGACCGCGCCGGTCGGGTTGTTGGGGTAGTTGAGGTACATCAGCTTGGCCTTGCGCGCGACGTCCTCGTCGATCGCGCCGAGGTCGGGGACGAAGCCGAGCTCGGGCTCGAGCGCCATCAGCACGGGCTCGGCGCCTGCGAGCCACGGGCCGCCGGTGTAGACGGGGTAGCCGGGGTCGGAGGCGAGCGCGTAGTCGCCGGGGTCGAGGAAGGCGAGGTTGAGGTTGAAGATCGCCTCCTTGGCGCCGATCGCGGGGATGATCTCGCGAGTCGGGGTCGAGCACGACGTCGAAGCGGCGCTCGTAGAAGTCGCGCACGGCGGCACGGAAGTCGGCGCGGCCGCGGTTGGACGGGTACTGGTGCGTGCCGGCCTCGGTCACGGCCTCCTGCATCGCCTCGACGATCAGCGCGGGCGTCGGGCGGTCGGGGTCGCCGATGCCGAGGCTGATCACGTCGACGCCGGCGGCGCGCTTGCTCGGCGATCTTGCGCTCCAGCTCGGCGAAGGCATACGGCGGAATGCGCTCCAGGCGCTTGCTCGGTCTCATCCAGCTCCCTGATCTCTTTCTCTTTTAATTAATTTGAAGACGATCGACACGCGAGCAGTCCCACGGCGATCACGTGGCCGCTGCACTGCTCGAGAAACGGCTCGCTGAGCGTGCCGGCGAACACGGGCAGCGCCCAGCCTGACAGGTGCACGCGCAGGTCCGGGTCGACCTCGACCTCGAGCTCGCCGCCGTCGAGCACGACGACCAAACGGGTCGGCTGCAACGGCGGGCCGGGCTCGCGCTCGTCCGATCCGGCGAGCAGGTAGGCGATGCGGCGCCGGTGGCGCCGGTGCCGGAGGAGAGCGTCTCCCCCACGCCGCGCTCGAAGATCCGCGCGCGGATGCGCGGGATGCCGCCGCCCGGGGTCCTCGGCGAGCTCGGGTCGATCGACTTCGGTTCCATCTCGGCGTACCACGAGACGTTCGTGCGGTTGGGGAACTCGGCGTGGCTTTCGATCGGCGGGCCGATCAGCGGCAGGTCGAGCGCAGCGAGCTCGTCGAGGCTCGCCACGCGGATCGCGCATTGCGGGTTGCCGATCGAGACGTGCTGGAAGCTCCACGTGCCCGAGGCAGGAGCCGCGCCGGCAGGGAGCCCGGCGGCGTCGATCTTCAGCTCCGCGGCGCCGTCGGGCGGCCCGGCGGGAAAGTCGCGCGAGACGAGCGCGGCGTTGCCCATGTCGACGCGGCAGGTGTGCTCGCCCGTGATCTGCGGGCTGATCGTGCCGGCGGCGGTGTGGATCGAGAACTCGTCGCGCTCGGTCCAGCCGCGGCGGCGCAGGTAGAGGATCGCCTCGCGCGCGCCGTTGCCCGAGAGCTCGGCCTCGGAGCCGTCGGGGTTGAAGATGCGCAGGTCGGCGACGTGTGCGGGGTCGGCCGGCGGGGAGAGCACGCAGCACGCCGTCGGCGAACACGCCGAAGTGCCCGGCGCACAGCATCCGCACACGCGCGCGGCGTGAGCTCGAACGGGAGCTCGTCGCGCTCGACGATCAGGTAGTCGTTGCCGAGCGCCTGCCACTTCTCGAATCTCATCCAGCGGCGGAGTCTAGGATCTCACCGGCCACGTCGTCCGCCGCGCGGCCGGTCACGTCGATCGTGCGTGACGCCCGCGAGCTTGCGCATCCAGGCGAGCTGGCGACGGGCGTAGTTGCGCGTGCGGCGCTTCATCGTCTCGACGTCGCCCGCCAGCAGCTCGCTCGAAGCCGAGCGCCTTGCGCGCCGTCTCCGAGACGCCGGCGGCGTTGCGCGCGCAGCACCTCCTCGCGCGCGCCGGCTGCCACCATCGCGATCGACGCGGCGCTCGATCTGCTCGTACAGCGCCTCGCGCTCCATCGTCAGCCCGGCGAGCAGCGTCGGCTGGCGCAGCTCGGAGCTCCACAGCTGCGAGGGGCCGTCGGGCGGTTCGAGCTCGCCGGCTTCGAGCAGCCTCGAGCGCACGAATCGTGCGGCGCGCGTTGCTCGGGTCGATCTCCTCGGCTGCCCACGAGCGCGCGCTGTGCCAGCTCGGCATGCAGTGCGTGCGGGCCGTGCTCCTGCGAGCTCGCGCCGTCCAGCGCTCGCGCGCGCCCTCCGACAGGCGCAGGGCGCAGGTCGAGGTCGGCCAGCGCAGCGCGCAGATACAGGCCGGTCCCGCCCACGACGATCGGCCGGCGCCCGGCCGCGAGCAGGCCATCGATCTCGGCGTGCGCGAGGCGCGAGTACTCACCGACGCTGAACGTGGCGTCGAGCGGCAGGAAGGAGACCAGCCGGTGCTCGAGCGCGGCGTGCTCCTGCGGCGAGGCGACGCCGGTCAGCGTCTCGAGCCCGGCATAGACCTGCAGCGCGTCGGCCGAGACGGCGACGGGGTCCTCGCCGCGCGCGCGCAGCCGCTCGGCGAGCGCGACGGCGACGGCGGTCTTGCCGACGCCGGTCGGGCCGAACAGGGCGATGATCTGCGGCGGCGTGGCCGGCGTGGCGCTCATCCAGGCAGTATCGCCGCGCATCGCCCAAGCGCGCCGAGCGCCCACCGCGTCCTTCGCGTAGGCTGTGCACAATGAAGATCGACGGCGCCACGGCGCTTCTGACGGGGGCCACGGGGGGAATCGGGCAAGCGATCGCCCGCGCGCTTCGCCAGCGCGGCGCGAAGCTGATCCTCAGCGGACGGCGCGTCGACGTGCTCGAGCCGCTCGCAGCGGAGCTCGGCGCCCGCTCGCTGGCGGTCGACCTGTCGAGCCCGGCCGAGATCGACCGCATGGTGCGCGAGGCCGGTGAGATCGACATCCTGATCGCCAACGCCGCGCTGCCGGCCTCTGGGCGCCTCGAGTCCTTCTCGATCGAGCAGATCGACCGCGCGCTGGACGTCAACCTGCGCGCGCCGATCGTGCTCGCGCACGCGCTGAGCCCGCAGATGGTCAAGCGCGGCAGCGGTCATTTGCTGTTCATGTCCTCACAGGCCGGCAAGGCGGCCTCGCCGGGCACGTCGCTGTACACGGCGTCGAAGTTCGGCCTGCGCGGCTTCGCCGCATCGCTGCGCGCCGACCTGCACGGCACGGGCGTCGGCGTCTCGACGATCTTCCCCGGCTTCATCAGCGATGCCGGCATGTTTGCCGAGGCCGAAGTCAAGCTCCCGCCGGGTGTCGGCACGAAGACGCCCGAGCACGTCGCCGACGCCGTCGTCAAGGCGATCGAGCACGACCGCGGCGAGATCGGCGTCGCGCCGCTCTCATTCCGCGCGACCACCGTCTTCGCAAGCCTCGCGCCCGAGCTCGCTGCGCGCGTCACCCGCCGGATCGGCGGCGAGCAGATCGCGCGAGAGATGGCCGAGGGTCAGCGCACGAAGCGCTGAGAACGTTCGTCCACACCCACCCCCGTTCGTAATCGAGCCCTCCGGCAACGTCGAGCACAGGGTTGATGAAGTTTGACCGGGGGAACGCTCACGAGACAAGGCCGGACAGCGCGTCTTGGCTCTGCCGCGACGAATTCGACCGCGAACGCATGCTCGACATGGAGGAGCGCGTGCGCCCGGTGAGACAGCGGACGTTGGCGATCCTCGCGATCGCGCTCGTCGCCGCGAGCCCTTGGCTCGGCTGGTGGCCGGCGCTGTTCCTGATCCCCGCCGCGATCTGCTTCGGGCTCGCCGACAGGCTGATGCCGCGCGTCGAGAAGCCCGAGCTCTTGATGTTTGCCGCCTGGATCGCGAGCGGGCTCGTGATCGGCGGTGCCGTGGCGCTCAGCGGCGGCGCCAAGCAGGCGACGCTCTCGTGGATGGCGATCCCCGTGATCACGCTGAGCTCGCGCTTTCCGATGCGCGGCGTCGTGGCCGGCGTGATCGTCAACATCGCGATCCTGCTTGCCGTCGCCTTCGGCGTCAACGCGCATGAAGTGATCGACAACCCGGTGCTCGTGATCGCCCCGGTGGCCCTGCTGCTGTGTGTCGCCGTGCTCTCCACGCCGCTGATGCGCTCGGACATCCAGCACCGCAGCGACGCCGTGATCGACCAGCTCACGGGCATGCTCAACCGCAAGGCGCTCAGCACGCGCGTGATCGAGCTCAGCCAGCAGTCCGCGCTGACCGGCGAGTCCGTCGGCATCATCATCGGCGACCTCGACCACTTCAAGGACATCAACGACACGCGCGGGCACTCGGTCGGCGACGTCGTGCTCAAGGGGGTCGCTTACCACCTGCGCAAGGAGCTACGCGCCTTCGACCTCGCCTATCGCCTCGGCGGCGAGGAGTTCCTGATCCTGCTCCCCGGCTCGAACCTCATGCAATCCGCCGAGCTCGCCGAGCGCCTGCGCACGGCCGTCTCGCACAGCAGCGTCGCCGGCGGCGTCGGCGTGACGATGAGCTTCGGCGTCGGCGCATCGCACAACGGCGAGCACTTCGATTACGGCAAGGTCTTCAAGATGGCCGACGCCGCCCTCTACCGCGCCAAGGGCAACGGGCGCGACCAGGTGTGCCTTTCAGAGCCGCCTTCCGTGCCGCTGCGCGGCGTCCCGGCCTTCGCCTAGTGACCTGAGTCATTGATCCGCCGGCAGTACGGGGCACCGTAGATGATCTCCCCGCGAGGTGAGCGGGCGTCGCTACTTCTTGGGGTTAGGACAGACTAGTGCCCATTTGTCAGCCGACCTTTGCGCAGTCGGTGAAGCCAGCCTTACCGGCAACTTCGCGCAATTGCCGATGAGCCTGCTTTTTTCCGCCGGCCAATGCTTCTTCAGAGGCCTTGGCCTTACGCTCGATGGCGGCGGCGTATGCGCCGAGTTGGTTGGCGAGCACCCGGCGGTAGCCGAGCATCTTCCGCCATTCCGGCCTGAGCGTCAGGGGCGGAGTCAACTTTGCCAAGCCGACGTTTCCCCGCCGCTCGATTGTCTCGTTCTTGATCAGTCCGGCGGCGAACCCGGGCGCCTGCGGCGTCACCGTTACCCTGCTCGAGCGCGCCAGTTCTGTGCTGATCTTCCGGCAAACCGGATCGGCGAGCGCAATGAACTGCTTCTCAGACGAATCGATGCCCGAGCGTCGGCCCGTGTCCGTGCTCGACGAAGCCGACTTGCTCGTCGCGCTTGCACTAGAGATGCTCGAGTTCCCCGCGCTCGACTTACCCCCGCATCCGGCGAGCGTGAAAGCCGCGAACATGAAGGCTACGCAGAGGGAGGCGAGGCGACGCCGATCGAAAAGCATGGCGCCGACTATGTCCCCCACCATCCGCCGAGGTCAAGCGACTGCCAAGACTGTCTCCGACTCGGGTCACGCGGCGCCACCTGCCACGCGATAGATATACAACCAAATATGTACGGTACGCGGTGCTTGCGCCGCGGCGCACGCTCCCAGCTTCGTCAGAAACAAGCTAACAAATTACCTCGCCGCAGATTAGCGTGCGCAATGTGCTCGCGCCCGCTCGGATCGTCACTTTCGTCGCACTTATCGTGGCCGGTTCAGTCGCTACCGACTGCGGCTCCTCGGCAACGCACGACGTCGCGCACACGACACAGGCCGCATCGGGCAGCACACGCGCGCACGCGGTCAAGTCAAGCCGTGATGCTACAGGTGAGCCCGTTGCCGTGATCGGCGACAAGATAATCACACGTGCCACCCTTCAGCACTGGATTGCGATCGGCACCCACGCGCGAACCGGAGCGCCCGAACCACCCGACTACACCGCCTGCATCGAACGCCTACGTTCGACCACGACAAGCACCGCGCCGCACATGACCGAACGACTCAGAGAAGCTTGCCGCCAGGAATACGACGCTCTCATGCCTTCTGCTTTGAGCTCGCTGATTCACGCTCAGTGGCTGGCTGGGGAGGCTGCCGGGGAGGGTTTGAAGGTCGACACAGCACGGCTGAAGCGCGAATCCTCTCTAAACGGTCAGCATGGAGCAGAAGTCCAAGAAGCGCTCGCGAGCACTGAGACGATCTCTGACGTAAGGTTTAATCTCATCGCCAGTCAAATATCCGACCAGATCTACCGAAAACTTGAACGTGAGGTGCCCGCAGCAACCCGCACGCGGATATCGGACTATTACGAGCGTCACAAGAAGAGCTTTGTCGTTCCGGAGCAACGCGACCTGCACGTCATTCGTGTCGCGACCGACGCGGCTGCAAAAAAGACAAAGGGCGAACTTGAAAGCGGCACTAGCTTCGCAACCCTGGTCAAGAGAACTTCACTTATACAGCCCGGTGGTTCGCATGACGGTTTGCTGCTTGGGCTTCGCCCCGAAGACTGGCCCGAGCCACCGCTCAGCCAGGAAGTGTTCCATGCCCGGCCGAAAACCCTTCATGGGCCCGTCAATACCTCGTTCGGATATTACGTGTTTGAAGTCGTCCGCAGTATTCCCGCACATCAGAGGACACTGGCCGAAGTCGAGCCCGAAATTGCGAAACAGCTACATCAGATGTGGCGTTATCGAATCGTCTCACGCTTCGTTGCGGCGTTTCGGAAGAAGTGGATCGCTAGAACCAACTGCCTTCCCGGCTACGTCGTAAAACACTGCAGGCAGTTCAGGTCACCAAAGGCGAATTTCCAGGGGTATCAGAACGTCCTGTAGGTCTGCTGTCGTCGCATGCCTGCGGGCGAGTCGCCGCGCGCGCCGACTCCGTTGCCGCCGAGCGACGCAAGGCCGAGGACATTGATCGATGCTCGCCGCCCGACGCGCGCGTCACCTCAACGACGAACGCCGGGTCTGGCTGCGGAGGAGCGATCAACTGCCTGAAAGCGGATTGGCTTCGGGGCGCAGTGGGCCGCGATACTGACCGCATCCCTGCACGATATAGGCTGGCTCACAGCGCGTCTTTGCGCTCCAGCGGCTGCGATACGCCTTCAGGTACTGCGCAGTGAGTTCCCGCCTGCGTTTTGCCACCAGGGCAGCAGTCGCATCTGTCCGCGCCTCGGCGAGCGATAAGAGTCGCGGCGGGAAGATTCGCCGCACGACGAATACGGCCCAGCGTTCGTCGAGCCTCACGAAGCTGGTGACGCCTTGGCGAGCCGTGAAGATTGCGTGTAAGACCGCCGCGCGTTCGCGATCCAGTGGGGGCGCTAACTTGAGCGTCTCGTAGTTCGTCACGGGCCTGGCAAGGCGCTTACCCGCGTGGGCGCGCTTTACGAGCGCAGATGCGAGCGTCCTGCTTGGCAGTCCCTCGATCAGTTCCGTTTCGCGCAGCTCGCCTAAGACGAAGCGGCGAGGATTGTGCCGATAGAAGGCGACGACTTCCCCCGGCGAAACCGTGGTGGCCCGTCTGATGAGAAGCCGTCGAAGCGCTTCTGCGGCAAGTTCCGCTTCGACTTCAAGCTTTGCGTCGGCGACGGTTAGCCCCACCGACCCCAGCTGACGCCTGAATTCGTCGCTGACTTCGCTGCGTTCGGCCACCGCCCGGTCGAGGGCAAGCCTCGACACGGCCGCTCCTTCGGCGGCGGCGGCGCCGGTCAACCACCTCGCCTGGATCAGAAAGCCGAGTGCCGCTCGCCGACTGGATCCGCCGTGGTAGAGGCCGAGTGCTTCGCCAGGCCGCGCCCCATGATCGATCGCGTTTGCCCACCGGTCGACCTCGCCACGGCGGATCATCGATCCATTTACGTTGGCGACGACTCGATTTTCGGCACTCCCCGAGCAGGCACTGAGCGCGAACACGGCACACGGCACAACACAGAGGGTAAGCCGGACCGCAACGTGCCGGCCCTGTGCTCTTTGAGATGTCGCTCGTGTCATCATGCTCATGCCCCCAACGCATCCTCATAGCCATCGACTTGCGTCGCACATGTGCGTGCGACTCTCAGGCGACGGCGAACGGGTTTTCTTCGCGCGCGATCGGTCCGTTGTATTGTGCACACCCTTGCACGACGTATCCCGGGCGACAGCTCGTGCGGGCAGTCCAATGGGCCTTGTATTCGCGATCGAACTGTGCCGTGATCTGCGCATGACGACGCGCCGTGAGGATCTGGACGATTTTCCCGCGTGCCTTGGCAAGCGGCTCGAGGCTCGCCGGGATGATTCGCCTGACGACGAACACGATCCAGGACTCGCCGAGCCTCATCGGTCGGCTCACCACGCCCGGGCGTGTCGCGAAGATCGCGCGAAGGACGGCTTTTTTGTCGAGCTGCTTCCATTTGGCGATCGACGCCCGCGAGGGTTTCTCGTGGAAGGCTTTCTTCGCAAAGCGGGATCCGCCACCAACGCGCCTGACGAGCGCCAGCGCGGCTGCTCGGCTGGGCAGCGTCTCGATCAGGTCGACGTCGCGCGACTCGGATTCGATGAACATCCTCCGGTTGCTCTGATAGAAGGCCGCGACTTCATCGTCCGTGACCTGCGCGGCCCGCTTCGCCAGGCTGCCACGAATCGCAGCGAGCGTCAGTTCGGCGCGAACTTCCTGCTTGACGTCGGCCGCCGTCTGTCCGGTTGAGTGCAGGCGTTCGTCGAATTCGTCTCCACTAGCCGCGCTACGTTCCAGCGCGCCCCGGTCCACTGCCTGACTCGGGACTGCAAGGCCCAGTCGCTCGGCCTCGCCAGCTAGCCACGTCGAGGAGATCAAGAAATCCAACGCGCGCTCCCTCGGTGCCCCCCGTTCGCCGCCGGAGGACTCGCCGAGCATTCCGCCCCGCTCGATCACGTGGGCCCAGTGAGTCACCGTTCTCTCACCGATGGCATCCGGTCCCACTCGCACTACTGCAGGGCCATTCGCGCTGTTGCCGCAGCCGAACACGCCGAGCGTCACAAGCAACGCAATCGCTTTCACGAAGCACAAGTGTCTCCCCCTACCCGTCGAACTTCGAAGGGGACGTTTCTCTCTCAGCAGCTTGCGCAGCGCTGTGCCAAGGCTATCCATGACTGACCCGGCCTTGACGTGCGTGCGTTCCTAGGCTGCCTCGTATCCCAACAGCAGGCTTTGCCCTATTTGCCAAACGTCCCATCACGACACTATGCCTAACTGCGGCACACTATTGCTCGGCTAATGCTCAGTCTGCAGTGCGCGCGTCGCGCGAACTCGGAAACAGCTACACCCGACCGCGCAGAACGCGGATAGTTTCGCGTCAGTGTCGAGCTAGGCACCGCCCGACTGAGACCTGGTCATCTGAGATCCAGTGCAGCGGGGGCAAGCTCAGATAGATGACGGAGACGATCGTGATTGGAGCAAATATCAACAAGAGCGCACGTGCTTTGGCGGCGGTTGTGTGTGTGGCACTGCTCGCGCTCGCCGGCTGCGCCGATGACAGCATCGTGCAAATAGGAGGCCGCCAGGGATCATCGATCGACAGAGGGACACTCAATCACTGGATGCAGGCGTTGGCAGGTGGCGACTTCCGTGAAAGCGTTGGCACCGAGGGCCCGACAGGACTCGCCTCTGAGCCAGCCGACCCTGGTCGATGCTTTGCCGCCACGAAGCTAGTTGGACCGCGGAGCTTCTTTAACCAACTGAGACTGACGCGGGTACAGGTCGAACGGACGTGCCGCGAACTCCACAGCGCAATCAAGGATCAAGCGCTCAGCTATCTGGTTGCGTCGCGCTGGATCATCGCGGAAGGCGCCCGGCGGGGTGTCGCCGTCAGCGAGGCCAACTTCCGGGAAGCGCTTGCCGGCTTTAGAAGCCGCCTCGAGCCTACCGAGCAGTCGCTTCACCGTTCCCTCGTGGAACGACACTGGTCTTTAGCCGATCTGCTCTACCGGCTCAAAGTCGAGGTACTCGCTGCTAAGGTCGCACCGCAGGCGACGACGGCGCTTACTGACCTCGCCGAGGGTAAATCGGTCCCGATGATGGTTCATGTGCCGCGCTATCACGACCTCCTGAAGAGGACGATTTGTAGTGCCGGGTATGTCGTGCCGGGGTGCATGGCGTATCGCGATGCACCGGCCGGATCGCAGGCACCCGACGTCGTCCTCACACAACTCGTCGGGCGACGGCGCGACCGGTGATTCATAACGAACGACGAAGCCCTCGGCCAGGGCTCTACCTGGCCTTAAGTCCGGCGCGAGCTGGCCCCCTCCCAGCCCCCTACTTCCTCCCCCCAAAGCGCCTGCGCGCCTGCCCTTCACAGGAGCGCCGCTTGCCCCGGTTGTGCTTCTTCTGGCAGCCCTTCAGCGCCTTGGCTAGCTTCTGTTTGCGCGTGAGGGGCTTTGTCTTGCCACAGCCGGTGACTGAGATCGGCGTTGACTGGGTGAGGATCGCGCCATTCTGCGCGGTGAATTCGCTCGGCATCGCGAGCGTTGACTTGCAGAGGTTGGCGTTGGCCGCAAGCGCCGAGTTGGGGCCTTGGGGCAGGGTCAGTTCAAAGGAGTTGAAGGGCACGTCAGGCGTGGCCTTGAAGGTCGAGGTGGTCACGCCGTTTTTGATCGAGGTCGAGCCGATCAAGTCAACGGTCACGCCGTAGCCCTTCAGCACGATCGTCAGGTCGGGGAAGGCTTCGCCGCCGTGGGAGACGAAGTAGGCGGGGCCTTCCAGGGGCACGGGCAGGGCTGGGGTCAAGACCTTTGCGTGCCCGACGATCGAGGCTGATGGGCAGTTGGCGGGGTTCTGATCAAAGACGGCTGCCGTACAGGCCTTCTGCAGGGTCGTCAGGCGGCTCGGGAGCTGCTTGGGTAGCGATACTTTGGCTTTGGCGAGGTTGGCGTAGCTGCCAAGCGGGGCGCTTGGGTAGCTCAGCTTTACCGAGAGGCTTGCGCCGTTTGCTTTCGAGGTCTTGCCGGCGGTTGAGACGCTGAATTTGGGAGCGAATTTCAGGCTCTGGCAGCTCGCCGCCTGGAAGGGGGATGAGACCGTCGAGGACTGCCCGAGGTTTGAGCCAAGCGTGCTTGAGATGCTCATCGTGTTGCAGCTGGTCGGATTGATCGTAAAGCCCGGGCGATCGATCGTCACGCGGATGTCGCGCACGTGGGTGACGATCCCGTCGATGACGTGCGGGATCGGTTCGGAGGGCACCGGGTCCACTGAGACCTGCGTGGTGTGCGGGTCAAGGCGCAGGCCGAAGCGCACGACAACCGTGCCCAGGTCAAACGGGCCGACGACCGCGGAGGTCACGCTGACCAGCGAGAAGGGATCGCCGTTGTAGGGACCTGCCAGATATATCTGTCCGGGGGTGTCACTAAGCACCGAACCAACGCCGGTGCCGACTTCTGAGTGTCCCAGCAGACTTGCCGCCGGGCACGAAGGTTCGGCTTGCTCCCCAACGCCTGACTTCGCTCGTGCGACCGCGATGTCAGACTCCGGACAGAATGGGATCCCAGTGAGGATGCCTGAGAGGCCGGGCGGCAGGTTCGTTGAGAAGGAGGAGATTTCTCCTTCGCCGTCGGTGCGCGAGAGACGCAGGTAGAAAGGACTCGGAGCACCGGCTGTGTTGTTGATGGTGCCCGAGGTGATCTGGGGTGAGAAGGGCGGTAGGCCACCCGGAGGGCAGGCACCGCCACCAGATCCACTGGTGATCGAGAAAGGCGAGAAGGCAGTCAGGCTCTGCAGTGGTTCAGACCACGGCGTGAGCAGCATCTGGCTTTCGTAGCTGCCGCAGGCGGGCGGGGTGATGAGGGGCGCCTGCTGGCCTTCGCGGAAGTGGAAGTTGAAGTGGCTGAAGGGTAGTTGGGGATTGTCCAGGAAGGTGGTCGTCAAACGGCCTGTCACGGGGTCGGGCGTGACCTTGCCGGCGAGCTTTAGCAGGATGCCGGCTTCGGGGTTCTTTGCGACGATGTAGATCGCCACGAGCGTGCCGCCGGGATGGCCCCTTTCGGGTTCGGGGAAGGGGTTTTCAAAAGGCTCTGCGATGAACAGCGAGCCATGGATCGTCTGTTTGAGCAGCGGCGTTGTGATTTCCACGCTACCGAGCTTTGAGTTGTTCGGGCAGCCCGCGCCCGGTGGGGATTCGAGGCTCTCGGCTTCATAATCGGCGGTAGTGCAGCCGCCGAGGCCCCGGCCTGAGGAGGGGTTGATCGTGAGGCCTTCCGGTAGCGTCACGGTCGTGTCCTTCAACTGGGACTGTGCGACGCCGTTTGCGCTTGTGAGGCCCTCATCGTCGAAGTTCAGGTTGACGTCAAGGCCGCTTGGCGAGGAGGCGCTCTGGCTGCTGGGCTTGGCGTCGAAGCTCGGGGCGAAGGAGATCTGATTGCAGCCCGTCAGCGAGAGCGGATTGCCTGAGCTGTCGGCGAGGTTGTAGGTCAGGGGGCCGAACTTGAGCACTTCGGCTGGGCCGGCAGGGGTTGGCTTCTTCGGCCAGGATTCGCCGTCGAGGCTCGGGTCATAGGGCTCTTTGCAGTTGGTCGGCATCGTCATGAAGGCTGCCGGCTGGGCTTGGTTTGAGGGTTCGCATTCAAGGCCTGCGGATTTGTGGTAGTCGCCGCTTTGCAGGCAACCCCAACTGCGCGCACTGTTGTGGCTCGGGTCCCCCGGCACGCCCCAGAAGCTGGTCGTCGCCGAGATGAAGCTCGCCACCTCGGTGATGTTGTTGACCGAGACCGTCACGCCGTAGTCTTCGCCCGGCCCGCTGCGCACCGCCGTGTCGAGGATCACCGGGTTGCTGGCCACCTCAAAGCCAAAGCGCGCCGGCTCGCCTTGCGCCGGGGTCAGGTTGAACACCGGCACCACGAGCGTTTCTTCGAGGTTTGAGCTCTTCGCCGCGACCGTCACGACCGACACGCCGATCGCCGTGTCGCTTGGGCACGAGTTCGTCGCGCCTGTTTTGATGGTAGCGAAGTCCTGGTCGTTGCACTGCGGTAGCGCCGTCGCGTTGCCGATCAGCCCCGGCGGCAGCTTGAAGTGCAGGTTGCGCGGCGGTGCCGGCACGGCGAATGGTTCATCCTCATCGCGATTGAAGGTGAGCGTGTTCGTTAGTTGGTAGGGGTGCGAGCCAGCGTGTGTGTCTGGCTGACCGCCTTCTTCTTCGGGGATCAGCGCGAATTCGCCGACGCCGAAGCCCGCGGGCTGATCGCTGATCGCCACCGCCCGCTTGGCCGAGGCCGGCGCCGCGCCGCCGCCGGTTGCGCTGAACTGGTTGATCGCTCCCGCCTGGGCTGTTGCTTCGGCTTTGACCTTCAGGCGCATTTCAAGGAATTCGTAGGGGGCTGCTGGTTTCAGTTCGCCCAGTTCGCCGAGACCTTTCAGGAATGGGTTTTCACTTTCACTCGAGCACGAGGCGCTCGAGGCGCTCGTGCTGCAGTAGCCGAGCGTGGCGAAGTTGAACTGGCGAGTTGGTATTGCCGGCGGGAACGGCGCGTAGTATTCGACTCCTTCAAGCGTCAGGCCCGGCGGCAGCTGATCGCTGAATTCATACTTGCCGCTGCTCGGCGCGTTGCCCAGGTTGACCGCCTCGATGATGATCTTGCCTTCCCCGCCCGGGGCGAGGTGCGCGGGCACCTGGCGCGAACTGAGCCGCCACCACGGGGCGGGGGCTCGGCTGGAGCTGAGGGCAGAGCGGGGCGCGAGGGCGCTTTGTGCGGCGCCCTTTGTTGCGAGATTCTGCGACAGGCTCTGAGTTGCGTGAGCGCTGGGCAGGCCGGAGGCACCCTGGGGGCTCGCGGGAGGCTGTGCCGCTGTTGCGCCGGCGGCCCGCCCAAGTGTCCCAAGTGCTTTGCGCTTCTGCTTGGCCAAGGCGGCCTTCTTCGCCTTAGCCTTCTTCGCCTTCTTCGCGCCGTACTTCTTGCGCGCTTGCTTCTCACACGGCTGGCGCTTTGCTTTCTGGCGCTTCTTCTT
Source organism: uncultured Solirubrobacteraceae bacterium (assembly GCA_963704495.1). GTDB lineage: Bacteria > Actinomycetota > Thermoleophilia > Solirubrobacterales > Solirubrobacteraceae > Palsa-744. Next base: position 2,115,210 of record OY969911.1, read on the forward strand.
GCAGGCCTTCAGCGCTTTGGCAAGCAACTGAGCTTTCGTCAGTTTGGCTTTCGCTTTTGTCTTAGGCGGCACCGGGGGCTTTGCGTTTTCTGGCCCTTTGTATGTCAGCGAGCCGGGCGTTATCTCTGCGGGGGGCGCGCTCAGGTTCAAGCACGAGTCCCCTTCACAGCCCGGTGGTGGCGGTGGTGGCGGGGGCGGGCACGGCGAGGAGGCGCTGCAGACATGCGCGTCATAGACGTCAAAGGCGCCGTCGATATCGCTTGAGGTCAGGCGCGTGCCGGTTAGGAAGAAGGCCTCATCACCGTTTTCAGAGGCATCGAGGAATGCCGATTCTTCCTCTGAGGAGCCCGAGGAGATCAGGCTCACGCAGCCGCCGGAGGTCGAGGAGTAGGTGGCGCTGCTCGTGCTGCAGTCTCCTATCCCCGGTGGCTCGTACTGATAGACATCGTTGACCCTGTTCGTGTCCTGGGGCACGAGTTGATCGGAGGAGTTGAAGAACGTGCGCCCGGAGTTTGAGAGAAAGCGCGATTGATAGAACGAGCGCAGGAGCGACTGCGCCGTCCACCCCGCGATCGAGCCCGCCAGCCACGTTTCGTGCCAGCTGCGTGCGTGATCGACCAGCAGCCCCGGGAACGTATCCACCGGCGGGTCAAACACCCCCAGCGGTCGTGACCCGCTCGGGTTACACGACAGGCAGCGAAGCGCACCGCTCGCTGAGTCAAACAGGTAGACCTCCTCATCGGGCTGGCCGCTGTGCACATCGCGGTTGTCATAGCCCGTCAGGCTGCGCTGTGACATAAACGCGAAGTAGCGCCCGTCCGGTGAGCTGCGCGCGGTCAGCTTGTGGAGTTTAAGCTGGCCCGTTTCCACGATCCCCCGATCCCCGCTTGAGAGCACCGCCACCGGCTCGATCTGCCGCGCGCTCGTGTCGTACTCATACAGGTTCGGCCCGCCCGCCACCGCGTGTTCGCCTTGCTGGTTTGCCGCGCTCGTCAAGATCCCGCTCGCCACGAAGTACACGTGCGCGCCGCCCTGATCGATCGCCGTGACCATCCCTTCTACGTTCGCCGCTTCCCCGGGGTTCTGATCGACGCTTAGGTCGGTGAGCGCGCACGTCGGTTCTTTGCCGGCGCTCACGCTGATTTCACACATGTACAGGTCTTGTTCGCCGGGCTTTGCGGTGGCATCCGCCGTCAGCCTCGAGCTGTCGCTGAAGAACACCTTGCCGCCGTCGCGGCTGGCCGCCTGGAAGGTGCCGCCCCCGCTTTGACCGCTCGCGCCCGGCTGGGCCTGGTCGAGTTGTAGCGTCTTGCCGAGGGCCACGTCGCGCATCAATAGCTGCCCGCCAGTACCGAAGAACACCCGCCCGCCGTCTTCTGAGACTGCCCCGCGCATGTTCTGCCCGTTGTTGCCGAGCGTCGCCGAGGCTCCTTCTTCCGCTGCCGGCTTGCCGTTGGGCAGCACGCTCACGAGGCTAAGCTTCCCGCCCGACAGCTCATACAGGCTCGCGGTGCCGTTGGGCACGAACCCTGCTTCAAAGCCCGCCGCCAGCACCTGCGAGGAGGAGAGCACGATCTCGTTGAGGTCGGGGCTGGCGGCTTCGAAGGAGACTTTGCCGCCGAATTTCGTCCCTGCCGGCACGTTCGCCGGGTTCACGAGCGGCACGAACTCACCGTCTGCTTCGCGCCGGTAGGGCGTCTTTTCGCTGGCCTGCGGCGAGAGCGCGGTCGCGCCCTTCGGTTCCACAGCGCCCGCTGAGAGGTCTTCGGCAAAGGATGTGTACTCCGAGAAAAACCCCACCGCGGGCAGTGAGAGTTCTTCGTGCGCCGTCGTGATGTCTTCAGTTGACCAGCCTTTGCTCGAGTCTCGCCGCGAGAGCAATTGGCTGTTTTCGGGGCTTCTGACGCCCTTTGACTGTGGCCCGAGCGGGCCGATCGCCACGTATGCAAAGGCGCCGCCGCCGCTTGCCGCCTGGATCAGCCCACTGCCTTCGGTGATCGGTTCAAGCGGCGCTCCGTGCTTGTTTGCCGGGGAGACCAGTTCCCAGGCACGCCCGTCCGGCAGCGTGGCGGAAGGGCCTTGGGTCTTGAAGGAGTGGTCAGGGCCGCGTGTTTCGCCGAGGGCGTTGTGGGCGATCACGCGGTAGTGGTATGTGCTCGATGCTTCAAGGCCCTGGATCAGCTCTGAGACGGTTACGTCGCTGCTCTGCGCGGCGATGCTCGCGTCGGGGATCGGGATCGAGGTCCAGTGGGCGTGGGCGGGCTGGCTTTCTGTGTAGGGGGTGGTGTCGTATTCGAAGTGGTATTCGCTTGCCAGGCCGTGCGGGTTCAGTTCCGCTTCAAGGCGTGCGCTGCGGTCGTTGACTTCGGAGGCAGAGGTGGCGTCGATTGAGACCGGCGGGAGCGTCGTGAAGGTCTGGTCTGGTCCCGTGGTCGTCTGCGGACCGTTTGTGGCGACTACGCGGAAGTGGTATTCGGCCGCCGGGGAGAGGTCTTCGATTTCAGCGCTCGCGGGCTGGTCTTCAAATTCAGCGCCTGAAAGCGGCGTCTCGAGCGTGCTCGTGCCGTGCGCGGGGCCGCCTTCTCCATAAGGGGTCGTGTCGTATTCGAAGTGATATGTGACCCCTTTGCCCTCAGGATTGACGATCGCCCCGAGCGTTGCCGTGGTGGGCTGGATTTCACTGGCGCTCTCGCTGCCTTGGACGACCAGGGGGCCTGGGGGTGGCGGGGTCACGATCCGTACGGCGGTTGCGTTCAGCACGTATAGGGCTTTTGCATGTGTGCTGTAGGCGATGCCGCGCCCGCCGTCTGTTGCTTCCCCGCCTGCGTCAAAGCTTGCGCTCTGTTCGCCTTCGGCGTTGAAACTCAAGAGATGGTGAGGGCCTTCCGGGAGCTGGAACTCGTTGACGAACAGCTCATCGGCCGGGCCGATCGCCAGCGCTTTGCTTTCGCCAAAGCCAGCTTCATCGCGCGGCGGGGGCAGTTCTTTGCCGCTCGGTTCATACTTGCGCACGCCGCTTAGTTCTTCGCCCTTCAGGTAGATGTTCGCGGCGGAGTCGACCGCGAGGTTCTGGGAGAAGCCGGCGCCGGGGAAGCTAACTTCGCCCAACTGTGCGCCGGCTTCGCTGAAGCGCTGCACACGGCCTTCGCCTGCGATGCTGTCGGCGACGTAGAGGGTGCCGGTGCTCTGATCCACAGCGACTGCGTGTTTGGTGAAGGCTTCGAAGGCTCCGGGGCCTGGGCCTGGGACGCCTGCGCCGCATTCATCGCCACCCGCGATGTCTTCCTTGGTGCAGATGTTGGCCGAGGTGGTCTTGTCGACTTCGCCGCCGAGCATCAAGAGGAATTCGCCCTGCGCGTTGAACTTCTCGATCCGGCTGTTGGCAATGTCGGCGACGTATACATCGCCTGAGGAGGAGCTCAGCGGGTCGCTGTCGACGGCGATCCCTTCGATTCCCTGGAACTGGCCTGCACCGGCGCCCGGGAGGCCCGCGAAGCAGCTGGTGGTACACGTCTGCGGTGCTTCGGTTTTCCCGTCGGCCACGCCAAAGCCCCAGGCGAGCAGGAATTCGCCTTCGGGGCCGAACTTGTCGATCCGGTTGTTTTCCTGATCGGCGACATATACATCGCCGAAGGAGGAGCTCAGCGAACTGTTGTCTACCGCGATGCCGCGGGGTTCTGCCACTTGGCCAGCCCCTGTCCCGCCCGTGGCAAAAGCCGAGGGCAGGGCGCTGGCGGGAGAGGATGTAATCGCGCAACCAGCTGCGGCGGCGCTCGTGCTCGCGAGCAGCAGCGCAAGTGCCCTCGCCGGCGATCGACGCGAGCGCGTCCCTGCAGCTTTGCTTGGCACCTCTCCGACACCCCTCCTCGATTGGCATTCGCCGCTCTGGGGGGTCGCCCTACTTCAAGCTCGCAACGGCCCTCTCAAGCTTCACTCTCCTTCACCCCAGGACATAGACGATACGGGCGAGGTGCGCGTGCCTGCAATTCGTGTTTTCTACTCTAGGCGTATGCGCTGTCTGCAGCGGGGCGTATTGCGGGCTATTCCCCTGCGCTTCTAGGCCTTATTGCCTAGGAAACAATCCCGGCAATCGCTTGACCTCTTCAGAAGCCCGCGGCAATACTGCGCAATTGAGCTGGTCTTCATCGACAGCTCGACGCATGATCGCCCCGCAGAGCGTATCTGCCTTGCCTAGGAGATCGCGCTCGCCGGGTGATTCTCCAATAACAGACAACTGAAGGAGCAGACACATGCGTATGTTCAAGTACATCGGCGCCCTGATCGCCGTGCTGGCGTTCAGCATCATGGGCGTCGCCACGGCCTCGGCCGCGGAAGTCTTATGGCCGCTCTTACCCGGGTCGGTCGGGGAAACGTTCAAAACCTCGCTCGATGAAGGGAAAGCGGTACTGCAGGAGGAGCCAGAAGTAGGTGCTGGCACCAAAATCGAATGCTCGAAACTAACAGGTACGGGCGAACTCGTTGAAAAAAACAAAGACGCGAAAGAAAAAAAAGACGCCACGTTAGCCTTAGCCGTCCTGGACTTTGCCGAATGTGTGATAGGCGGCGCCGGACTTGAGGTCCATTCCAAAGGCGACCCAGAAGGCACTATATTATCTCACGTCGATATCCACTTCTGCTTAATCGAATGGTTAAAAGTCAAACAATTAGACGGCGTGTTAATTTTACCGTTAGAAGTTTTACTTGAAAACGTCGGCCTCGGCGACATCACCACTGTCTTAGACGCCGGCTTCGTTGCGCCGATCAAAAAAATTGGCGTCAGCCAGTTCTTAATCGACGCCAAACAAGTAGGCGGATTACAAGAAGTCAAATTATGCGAAGGCGGCAGCCAAGAGACGCTCATAGCGTTATTAACCGGCGTTGAAAAAGAGGTAGTCGCCGGTGAGGACGTGAAAGCCTTAATCAAATTCGACAAAAAAATCGACGTTGAAGAGAAATTAACCTAAGCCCGTCATAGCTTGACCTGACCCGGCGCCGGGGCTGCATCAGCCCCGGCGCCGCCTTGAGCCTGCTGCCCTGATCGACCTGAAGCCATCCACCCGACCGAAAGCCTTTACTCCCATGCGCAGAACAAAAGCCCACACCCTGAGGAGCCTGCCGGTCCTTTGCCTCGCCTGCTGCCTTGCCCTGGCAGGTCTCTTGATCGGCTGCGGTGGCGGCTCAAGCGACAGCCTCGTGCACTTTCAGGGCAGCTCAGAATCGATCAGCAAAGCGACGCTCAATCACTGGATGCGCGCCAAGGCTGGGGCTGACTTTCGCGCGATCATCGGCACCAAAGGACCTCAGGACCTAGTTGCAGAGCCGGCAAACTACGCAGAATGCTCTGAAGCGGTCAAGAAGGTCGTGCCGCGGAGCTTTACCGGGCAGCTGAAGCTGAGCGATGCGCAGATCGAGCGCAAATGCGAAGAACTGTATGGCGCGGTCAAGGCACAGGCGTTGCTCTCGCTGATCCAGGCGCACTGGGCTGCGGTCGATGCCGCCAAAGCTGGGGTGCACGTCTCCCAAGCGATGCTGCACAAAGAATACGAGCGCTATCGCACGGGGGTGCTGCCGAGCGAAGCCGACCTGCATAAGTACCTCACAGAACGCAATTTGAGCGTCTCGGACCTCGTCTTTGAAGTCAAGCAGGGCCTCTTCAAAAGAACTCTCAAGCCTAAATACCTGGCCGAAGCCAAGCAGCGCGGCGGCGAGATCCTGCTGGCGCGCTATCGCGAGCATGTTGCCAAGACGAGCTGTGCGAAGGGCTATGTCGTGGCCGGCTGCAAGGGGTATCGCGAACCGGCGGGAGGGGCGCCTGCGCCGAACGTGATACTCGAGGGGTTTGCGCAGGGGCAGGGGTCGTCGAAGTAGGTGTTTACGAACCGAGGGTTGGCCGACTATGTGCCAACGACTGTGAGTCAGTCAACGAATCAGCTCGCTGGCCTCACTCAGCCGACGCGGGCCAGCAGCAGCTCCTCGCCCGCCAGCGTCTGGCTGCTCGCCGAGTCGATCCGCACCTGCGTCAACTCGCCCGGCGAGGCCAGTCCTGGGAAGTTGACGACTTTGTTATGGCTCGTGCGCCCGCGCAGGCGGTCCGGGTCCGTGCGCGAGGTGCCTTCCACGAGCACCTCCAGCGTGCGCCCCACGAAGCGCTGCGCGCGCTCGCGTGCGCGGCGCTGGACGACCTCCAGCAGCCGCTCCATCCGCTCGACCTTGACGGGGTGCGCCACCAGGCCGTCCTTGATGCTCGCCGCCTGCGTGCCCCGGCGCGGCGAGAACACGAACGTGAACGCCGCGTCGTAGGCGACCTCCTCGGCCACTTCCAGCGTCTGCGCGAAGTCCTCCTCCGTCTCGCCCGGGAAGCCGACGATGATGTCTGTGCTCAATGCCACGTCGGGCACGTGCTCGCGGATCATCGCCACGCGATCCATGTAGCGGCGGCGGTCGTACGTGCGACGCATCGCCTTCAAGATCCGCGACGAGCCTGACTGCAGCGGCAGGTGGATGTGCTCGCACACGCTTGCCAGCTCCGCGTGCGCGCGGATCACGTCCTCGCGCATGTCCTTCGGGTGCGGGCTCGTGTAGCGGATGCGCTCGATCCCATCCACAGCGTCGATCTCTGCCAGCAGCGCCGCAAACGTCGGGCGATCTTGCAGGTCGCGGCCGTAGGAGTTCACGTTCTGGCCGAGCAGCGTCACCTCGCGCACGCCGTCCGCAGCCATCGCCTGTGCCTCCGCCACGAGCTCCTGCGGCGGTCGACTGACCTCGCGCCCACGTGTCGAGGGCACGATGCAGTACGAGCACGCGCAGTTGCAACCGACGCTGATCTGCATCCAGCCCTGGAACGGTCGCGCGCGGTGCGCCGGCAGGTGGCCCGTGAAGCCCTCGAACTCGAAATAGCCCTGCGCTGTCAGCGAGTCGCTCGTGAGGAACTCCGCCAGCTTGTGTACCTGGCCCGGGCCGAACGCCACGTCCACGAACGGAAAGCGCTCGAACACCTCGTCCTTCAGCGACTGCGCCCAGCAGCCGCCCACGCCCACGATCCGCTCCGGCTGCTCGCGCTTGAGCCGTTTCGCCTCGCCCAGATGCGCGAGGAAGCGGCTGTCCGCCGTCTCACGGATCGAGCACGTGTTGAACAGGATCAGGTCGGCGTCGGCGCGCTCGGGTGCCTCGGCGTAGCCCAGCGACTCGAGCATGCCCTTCATCCGCTCCGAGTCGTGCTCGTTCATCTGGCAGCCGAAGGTCGTGACGTGGTAGCGCTTCATGCTGAAAGCGTACCCGCCACGACCCGGCGCCCAGCCGGCCCTGCTACGCAGCGGCCACCGCAGCCACCGTCGGTTCGCTGGCGATCGGCGCCGGGGCGTCTTTGTCGCGGTCGATCGGCGTGACGAGGTCCCTGCTCAAGCCGAGCGCCGCGTAGATCTTCTCTTCCATCTCCTTCGCCACCGCCGGGTTTTCGTTGAGGTGGGCCTTTGCATTGCCGCGGCCCTGGCCGAGGCGGTCCTTGCCGTAGGAGAAGAACGAGCCCGACTTGGAGACGATGTTGTGCTCCAGGCCGAGGTCGATCAGGCAGCCTGAGGTCGAGATGCCCTTGCCGTACTCGATGTCGAACTCCGCCTGGCGGAACGGCGCCGCGACCTTGTTCTTGACGACCTTCACGCGCACGCGGTTGCCGACCGCCTCCGTGCCGTCCTTGAGCGTCTCGATGCGGCGGATGTCCAGGCGCTGGGAGGCGTAGAACTTCAGCGCCCGCCCGCCCGGCTGCGTCTCCGGCGAGCCGAACATCACGCCGACCTTTTCGCGGATCTGGTTGGTCAGGATGCACAGCGTCTGCGTGCGGTTCAGGTTGCCCGCCAGCTTGCGCATCGCCTGCGACATCATCCGCGCCTGCGCACCGACCGTCTGGTCGCCCATCTGCCCCTCGAGCTCCACCCGCGGCGTCAGCGCCGCGACCGAGTCGATCGCGACCACGTCGACCGCGCCCGAGCGCACGAGCATGTCCGCGATCTCGAGCGCCTGCTCGCCGTAGTCAGGCTGAGAGACGAGCAGCTCGTCGATGTCGACGCCGATCTCCTTGGCATAGAGTGGGTCCATCGCGTGCTCGGCGTCGATGAACGCGCACACGCCGCCCAGTTTCTGCGCCTCTGCCAGCACGTGGTAGATCATCGTCGTCTTGCCCGAGGACTCCGGGCCGAACACCTCGACGATGCGCCCGCGCGGGACGCCGCCGATGCCGAGCGCCAGGTCGAGCGAGAGCGCGCCCGTCGGGATCGCCTCGCAGCGCACCTGCGCGCCCTCGTCGCCCATGCGCATGACCGTGCCCTTGCCAAACTCGCGCTCGATCTGCGTCAGCGCGCCCTGAAGAGCGGCGTCGCGCGCCTTCGCTGCCTTCTCGTCGTCGGTCACGGGCATGGTCTTACTCCTCCGGGTTGGGTGAATCGACAAAGGTAGAGATCGCTTCGGACGGAACGTCTGTTCGCTTCGCTTCCGTTTCGAACCGCGTTCTCGGGCTTTTGCGGGCCGCCGTTCGTCCATCGCCGCAGCCACCCCTTCACGCGCGCCCCACGCGCCGACGATGAGAAGGCAGGCGTGATCGGCTCGGCCCTCCTCCCCCGTCCTGCAAAGCCGGCGCTGGCACTGGCGCTGCTGCTCACGGCGTTCGCCACGCTGCTGTGCCGGCCCGCCCCGTCGTCCGCCAAGGGCGCGGCGAGCGCCTGCGCCTCGGCCCACGCCAAGCGGCACGTGCGCGCCTGTGCCGGGCGCAACCGCGCCGGCCACGCACGCGACAGGGCCAAGGGCAGGCACTCCGGTCGTCGTCATCATCGAATCAATAAAAAGAAGGCTGCCCAGCACGGCTCGGTACGCCCAACGAGCACGGTCGCCAAGCCCGCCACCTGCGAAGACGGCTCACAGCCGCAGGGCGAAAGCGATGGCTCCTTCTCCTGCGCCGACGGCTCCGAACCTGTCTGCGCGGGCGGCGGCGAGCCCATGCCCAGCAAGAACGGCGCCAAGCTCGTGTGCCCGGCCGCGCCGAGCGCCAGCGTCGAATGGAGCGAACCTGAATGCGAAGACGGCGGCGCACCCGAACGCTCCGCCGACGGCGCCTACGCCTGCGAAGACGGCTCACGCCCGGCCTGCGCCGATGGCTCACCCCCGACGCTCTCAGACGACGGCTCGATGCTCGTGTGCTTCGCCCAAGGCGCACCCGCCCCGGCCTCGCCGGCGCCCTCCTCCGCCCCTTTCTCGCCCCCCGCAGAAACCGGCGAAGACGAAGCCGAAGGCTAAGCGTCGAGCGCGCGCAGCAGCATGTGCATCGCCACCGTGCCCGCCCGATCGCGCACGTCGGCCCTGCCGCCGGGCAGGTTGACCGAGCGCGTCATCGGCGCGTCGTGGCCCGGGCCGGCGATGCTGAGCCAGACGAGCCCGACGGGCTTCTGCTCGCTGCCGCCGCCAGGCCCGGCGATGCCCGTGATGCCGACGCCGATGTCCGCCTGCAGACGCTCTCGCGCACCCGCCGCCAGCGCCTCAGCAACCTCCCGGGAGACCGCGCCATATTCGTTGATCAGCTCCGGGTCGACGCCGGCAAGCGCGACCTTGGCCTCGTTGCTGTAAACGACCAAGCCGCCCTTCACGTAGTCCGATGACCCAGCACGGTCGGTCAGGCGCGCGGCGAGCAGGCCGCCTGTGCACGACTCGGCCGTCGCGATCGTGTGCCCACCGTCGGCCAGTGCCTTCGCGACGAGCTCGTCGATCGTGCTGCCGTCGCTCGAGAACAGCGTGTCGGCGTGGCGCTCTGAGATCAGGGCGGCGAGCGCGTCGTATGTTTCCCTCGCGTCGGGCTCGTAACGCGTGACGACCTCGATCTCACCGCGTTTGAGGCACGTCGTGACCTCCAGGCGCTCGAGCGCGATCCCGTCGCGCTCGGCCACGCGCAGGGTCTCGGCGATCTCTGACTCGGGCATGCCGAACAGGCGCAGCGTGCGCTGCTCGTACGCCGTCGCGCCGCTCAGCGCCGCTTTCAGCGCGTCCGTGGCCACCGCCTGTTGCCACATCGGCTGAAGCTCGCGCGGCGGCCCCGGCAGGACGACGATCGTCGGTCCGTCGCCCGGGCGCCCGTCGGCGTCCTCAGGCGGCGCCACGACGAGGCCGGGCGCCGTGCCGACGGGCTCGAGTACCGTCGCACCGGCCGGGATCGTCGCCTGCTTGCGAGTGCCCGCTTCGATCGCCTGCAAATCGAGGTCCGGCCAGCGTTTGACGAGCGGCTCGACGATCTTCGCGATGCGCCCCTCGAGCGCCTCGTCGAGCACCATCTGGCGTCCCTGAAAGCGCCCCACGACCTCGGCCGTCAGGTCGTCGGCGGTCGGACCGAGCCCACCGCTGGTCAGGACCGCGTCCATCCCCTGGGCGGCCATGAAGCCGAGCGCCGCCTCCATGTCCTCCGGGCGGTCACCGACGATCGTGATGTGCGCGAGGTCGATGCCCAACTCGCGCAGGCGGTCAGACAGCCACGGGCCGTTGCGGTCGCTGACGCGCCCCGTCAGCACCTCGGTGCCCGTCACGACTATTCCAGCCCGTGCGCTCACAGGCAGACCCTAGTCAGTATGGGCTCCGGCGGGAGGTGGCCATGTCCTCCTCGCCCTGCACAACCCAGCGTCCTATCTCCCAGCCCCCTACTTCCTCCCCCCAAAGCGCCTGCGCGCCTGCCCTTCACAGGAGCGCCGCTTGCCCCGGTTGTGCTTCTTCTGGCAGCCCTTCAGCGCCTTGGCTAGCTTCTGTTTGCGCGTGAGGGGCTTTGTCTTGCCACAGCCGGTGACTGAGATCGGCGTTGACTGGGTGAGGATCGCGCCATTCTGCGCGGTGAATTCGCTCGGCATCGCGAGCGTTGACTTGCAGAGGTTGGCGTTGGCCGCAAGCGCCGAGTTGGGGCCTTGGGGCAGGGTCAGTTCAAAGGAGTTGAAGGGCACGTCAGGCGTGGCCTTGAAGGTCGAGGTGGTCACGCCGTTTTTGATCGAGGTCGAGCCGATCAAGTCAACGGTCACGCCGTAGCCCTTCAGCACGATCGTCAGGTCGGGGAAGGCTTCGCCGCCGTGGGAGACGAAGTAGGCGGGGCCTTCCAGGGGCACGGGCAGGGCTAGGGTCAAGACCTTTGCGTGCCCGACGATCGAGGCTGATGGGCAGTTGGCGGGGTTCTGATCAAAGACGGCTGCCGTACAGGCCTTCTGCAGGGTCGTCAGGCGGCTCGGGAGCTGCTTGGGTAGCGATACTTTGGCTTTGGCGAGGTTGGCGTAGCTGCCAAGCGGGGCGCTTGGGTAGCTCAGCTTTACCGAGAGGCTTGCGCCGTTTGCTTTCGAGGTCTTGCCGGCGGTTGAGACGCTGAATTTGGGAGCGAATTTCAGGCTCTGGCAGCTCGCCGCCTGGAAGGGGGATGAGACCGTCGAGGACTGCCCGAGGTTTGAGCCAAGCGTGCTTGAGATGCTCATCGTGTTGCAGCTGGTCGGATTGATCGTAAAGCCCGGGCGATCGATCGTCACGCGGATGTCGCGCACGTGGGTGACGATCCCGTCGATGACGTGCGGGATCGGTTCGGAGGGCACCGGGTCCACTGAGACCTGCGTGGTGTGCGGGTCAAGGCGCAGGCCGAAGCGCACGACAACCGTGCCCAGGTCAAACGGGCCGACGACCGCGGAGGTCACGCTGACCAGCGAGAAGGGATCGCCGTTGTAGGGACCTGCCAGATATATCTGTCCGGGGGTGTCACTAAGCACCGAACCAACGCCGGTGCCGACTTCTGAGTGTCCCAGCAGACTTGCCGCCGGGCACGAAGGTTCGGCTTGCTCCCCAACGCCTGACTTCGCTCGTGCGACCGCGATGTCAGACTCCGGACAGAATGGGATCCCAGTGAGGATGCCTGAGAGGCCGGGCGGCAGGTTCGTTGAGAAGGAGGAGATTTCTCCTTCGCCGTCGGTGCGCGAGAGACGCAGGTAGAAAGGACTCGGAGCACCGGCTGTGTTGTTGATGGTGCCCGAGGTGATCTGGGGTGAGAAGGGCGGTAGGCCACCCGGAGGGCAGGCACCGCCACCAGATCCACTGGTGATCGAGAAAGGCGAGAAGGCAGTCAGGCTCTGCAGTGGTTCAGACCACGGCGTGAGCAGCATCTGGCTTTCGTAGCTGCCGCAGGCGGGCGGGGTGATGAGGGGCGCCTGCTGGCCTTCGCGGAAGTGGAAGTTGAAGTGGCTGAAGGGTAGTTGGGGATTGTCCAGGAAGGTGGTCGTCAAACGGCCTGTCACGGGGTCGGGCGTGACCTTGCCGGCGAGCTTTAGCAGGATGCCGGCTTCGGGGTTCTTTGCGACGATGTAGATCGCCACGAGCGTGCCGCCGGGATGGCCCCTTTCGGGTTCGGGGAAGGGGTTTTCAAAAGGCTCTGCGATGAACAGCGAGCCATGGATCGTCTGTTTGAGCAGCGGCGTTGTGATTTCCACGCTACCGAGCTTTGAGTTGTTCGGGCAGCCCGCGCCCGGTGGGGATTCGAGGCTCTCGGCTTCATAATCGGCGGTAGTGCAGCCGCCGAGGCCCCGGCCTGAGGAGGGGTTGATCGTGAGGCCTTCCGGTAGCGTCACGGTCGTGTCCTTCAACTGGGACTGTGCGACGCCGTTTGCGCTTGTGAGGCCCTCATCGTCGAAGTTCAGGTTGACGTCAAGGCCGCTTGGCGAGGAGGCGCTCTGGCTGCTGGGCTTGGCGTCGAAGCTCGGGGCGAAGGAGATCTGATTGCAGCCCGTCAGCGAGAGCGGATTGCCTGAGCTGTCGGCGAGGTTGTAGGTCAGGGGGCCGAACTTGAGCACTTCGGCTGGGCCGGCAGGGGTTGGCTTCTTCGGCCAGGATTCGCCGTCGAGGCTCGGGTCATAGGGCTCTTTGCAGTTGGTCGGCATCGTCATGAAGGCTGCCGGCTGGGCTTGGTTTGAGGGTTCGCATTCAAGGCCTGCGGATTTGTGGTAGTCGCCGCTTTGCAGGCAACCCCAACTGCGCGCACTGTTGTGGCTCGGGTCCCCCGGCACGCCCCAGAAGCTGGTCGTCGCCGAGATGAAGCTCGCCACCTCGGTGATGTTGTTGACCGAGACCGTCACGCCGTAGTCTTCGCCCGCGCCGCTGCGCACCGCCGTGTCGAGGATCGCTGGGTTCTTGAGCACCTCAAAGCCAAAGCGCGCCGGCTCACCTTGCGCCGGGGTCAGGTTGAACACCGGCACCACGACCGTTTCTTCGAGGTTTGTGCTCTTCGCCGCGACTGTCACGACCGACACGCCGATCGCCGTGTCGCTCGGGCACGAGTTCGTCGCGCCTTTTTTGATGTGGGCGAAGTCTTGATCGTTGCACTGCGGTAGCGCCGTCGCGTTGCCGATCAGCCCCGGCGGCAGCTTGAAGTGCAGGTTGCGCGGCGGTGCCGGCACGGCAAACGGTTCGTCCTCATCGCGATTGAAGGTGAGCGTGTTTGTCAACTGATAGGGGTGCGAGCCAGCGTGTGTGTCTGGCTGACCGCCTTCTTCTTCGGGGATCAGCGCGAATTCGCCCACGCCAAAGCCCGCGGGCTGATCGCTGATCGCCACCGCCCGCTTGGCCGAGGCCGGCGCCGCGCCGCCGCCGGTTGCGCTGAACTGGTTGATCGCTCCCGCCTGGACTGTTGCTTCGACTTTGACCTTCAGGCGCATTTCAAGGAATTCGTAGGGGGCTGCTGGTTTCAGTTCGCCCAGTTCGCCGAGACCTTTCAGGAATGGGTTTTCACTTTCACTCGAGCACGAGGCGCTCGAGGCGCTCGTGCTGCAGTAGCCGAGCGTGGCGAAGTTGAACTGGCGAGTTGGTATTGCCGGCGGGAACGGCGCGTAGTATTCGACTCCTTCAAGCGTCAGGCCCGGCGGCAGCTGATCGCTGAATTCATACTTGCCGCTGCTCGGCGCGTTGCCCAGGTTGACCGCCTCGATGATGATCTTGCCTTCCCCGCCCGGGGCGAGGTGCGCGGGCACCTGGCGCGAACTGAGCCGCCACCACGGGGCGGGGGCTCGGCTGGAGCTGAGGGCAGAGCGGGGCGCGAGGGCGCTTTGTGCGGCGCCCTTTGTTGCGAGATTCTGCGACAGGCTCTGAGTTGCGTGAGCGCTGGGCAGGCCGGAGGCACCCTGGGGGCTCGCGGGAGGCTGTGCCGCTGTTGCGCCGGCGGCCCGCCCAAGTGTCCCAAGTGCTTTGCGCTTCTGCTTGGCCAAGGCGGCCTTCTTCGCCTTAGCCTTCTTCGCCTTCTTCGCGCCGTACTTCTTGCGCGCTTGCTTCTCACACGGCTGGCGCTTTGCTTTCTGGCGCTTCTTCTTGCAGGCCTTCAGCGCTTTGGCAAGCAACTGAGCTTTCGTCAGTTTGGCTTTCGCTTTTGTCTTAGGCGGCACCGGGGGCTTTGCGTTTTCTGGCCCTTTGTATGTCAGCGAGCCGGGCGTTATCTCTGCGGGGGGCGCGCTCAGGTTCAAGCACGAGTCCCCTTCACAGCCCGGCGGTGGCGGTGGTGGCGGGGGCGGGCACGGCGAGGAGGCGCTGCAGACATGCGCGTCATAGACGTCAAAGGCGCCGTCGATATCGCTTGAGGTCAGGCGCGTGCCGGTCAGGAAGAAGGCCTCATCGCCGTTTTCAGAGGCATCGAGGAATGCCGATTCTTCCTTTGAGGTGCCCGATGAGATCAGGCTCACGCAGCCGCCGGAGGTCGCTGAGTAGGTGGCGCTGCTCGTGCTGCAGTCCCCTATCCCCGGTGGCTCGTACTGATAGACGTCGTTGACCTTGTTCGTGTCCTGGGGCACGAGTTGGTCGGAGGAGTTGAAGAACGTGCGCCCGGAGTTTGAGAGAAAGCGCGACTGGTAGAACGAGCGCCCGAGCGACTGCGCCGTCCACCCCGCGATCGAGCCCGCCAGCCACGTTTCCCGCCAGCTGCGTGGGTGATCGACCAGCAGCCCCGGGAACGTTTCCCTTGGCGGATCAAACACCCCCAGCGGTCGTGACCCGCTCGGGTTACACGACAGGCAGCGAAGCGCACCGCTCACTGAGTCAAACAGGTAGGCCTCCTCATCGGGCTGGCCGCTGTGCACGTCATGATTGTCATAGCCCGTCAGGCTGCGCTGTGACATAAACGCGAAGTAGCGCCCGTCCGGTGAGCTGCGTGCGGTCAGGTTGTGGAGTTTAAGCTGGCCCGTTTCCACGATCCCCTCATCCGCGCTTGAGAGCACCGCCACCAGCTCGATCTGCCGCGCGTCGGTGTCGTACTCATACAGGTTCGGCCCGCCCGCCACCGCGTGTTCGCCTTGCTGGTTTGCCGCGCTCGTCAAGATCCCGCTCGCCACGAAGTACACGTGCGCGCCGCGCTGATCGATCGCCGTGACCATCCCTTCTACGTTCGCCGCTTCCCCGGCGTTGTGATCGACGCTCAGGTCGGTGAGCGCGCACGTCGGTTCTTTGCCGGCGCTCACGCCGATTTCACACATGTACAGGTCTTGTTCGCCGGGCTTTGCGGTGGCATCCGCCGTCAGCCTCGAGCTGTCGCTGAAGAACACCTTGCTGCCGTCGCGGCTGGCCGCCTGGAAGGCGCCGCCGCCGCTTTTACCGCTCGCGCCGGGCTGGGCCTCGTCTAGTTGCAGTGTCTTGCCGAGGGTCACGTCGCGCATCAATAGTTGCCCACCGGTACCGAAGAACACCCGCCCGCCGTCTTCTGAGACCGCCCCGCGCATGTTCTGCCCGTTGCTGCCGAGCGTCGCCGAGGCTCCTTCTTCCGCTGCCGCCTTGCCGTTGGGCAGCACGCTCACGAGGCTCAACTTCCCGCGCGACAGCTCATACAGGCTCGCGCTGCCGTTGGGCACGAACCCTGCTTCAAAGCCCGCCGCCAGCACCTGTGAGGAGGACAGCACGATCTGGTTGAGGTCGGGGCTGGCGGCTTCGAAGGTGACTTTGCCGCCGAATTTCGCCCCCACCGGCACGTTCGCCGCGTTCACGAGCGGCACGAACTCACCGTCTGCTTCGCGCCGATACGGCGTCTTTTCGCTGGCCTGCGGCGAGAGCGCGGTCGCGCCCTTCGGTTCCAAGGCGCCCGCTGAGAGGTCTTCGGCAAAGGATGTGTACTCGGAGAGTTCTCCCGCCACGAGCAGTGAGAGTTCTTCATGCGCCGTGCTGATGTCTTCCGTTGACCAGCCTGTGCTTGGGTCTCGCCGCGAGAGTAGCTGGCTGTCTTCGGGGCTTCTGCCGCCTTTTGACCGTGCCCCGAGCGTGCCGGCCGCAACGTAAGCGAAGGCGCCGCCACCGCTTGCCGCCTGGATCAGCCCGCCTTCTTCGGTGATCGGTTCAAGCGGCGCTCCGTGCTTGTTGGCGGGCGAGACAAGTTCCCAGGCACGCCCGTCCGCCAGCGTGGCGGAGGGGCCCTGGGTCTTGAAGGAGTGATCAGCGCCACGTGTTTCGCCGAGGGCGTTGTTGGCGATCACGCGGTAGTGGTAGGTGCTCGATGCTTCAAGGCCCTGGATCAGTTCTGAGACGGCTACGTCGCTGCTCTGCGCGGCGATGCTCGCGTCGGGGATCGGGATCGAGGTCCCGTGGGCGTGGGCGGGCTGGCTTTCTGTGTAGGGGGAGGTGTCGTATTCGAAGTGGTATTCGCTTGCCAGGCCGTGCGGGTTCAGTTCCGCTTCAAGGCGTGCGCTGCGGTCATTGACTTCTGATGCGGAGGTGGCGTCAATTGAGACCGGGGGGAGTGTGGTGAAGGTCTGATCGGGGCCTTCGGTCACTTCTTTGGCTGCGTTTTCGCAGGTTGCGCGGAAGTGATATTCAGTCGCTGGGGACAGGCCCGTGATCGGCTCGCTCGCCGGCTGGTCTTCAAACTGCGATTCGCCGCCTTTCAATTCTTCTTCGCCGCTGCTCTGCCCGTATGTGGTGCTGGTACCGTATTCGAAGTGGCATTTCGTCACCGAGAGGCCCTCGGGATTGACGATCGCCCCGAGCATTGCCGCGGTGGGCTGGATTTCACTGGCGCTCTCGCTGCCTTGGACGATTAGGGGGCCTGGGGGTGGCGGGGTCACGATCCGCACGGCGGTTGCGTTCAGCACGTATAGGGCTTCTACTTTGCTGCTGTAGGCGATCCCGCGCCCGCCGTCAGTTACTTCCCCGCCTGCGTCAAAGCTTGCGCTCTGTTCGCCTTCGGAGTTGAAGGTGAGGATGTGGTGGCTTTCGCCTTCGAGGTGATTTATGAACAGCTCATCGGCCGGGCCGATCGCCAGCGCTTTGCTTTCGCCAAAGCCAGCTTCATCGCGCGGCGGGGGCAGTTCTTTGCCGCTCGGTTCATACTTGCGCACGCCGCTTAGTTCTTCGCCCTTCAGGTAGATGTTCGCGGCGGAGTCGACCGCGAGGTTCTGGGAGAAG
Organism: uncultured Solirubrobacteraceae bacterium; assembly: GCA_963704495.1. Lineage (GTDB taxonomy): Bacteria > Actinomycetota > Thermoleophilia > Solirubrobacterales > Solirubrobacteraceae > Palsa-744. The sequence continues at coordinate 2,132,622 of OY969911.1, forward strand.
CCGGCGCCGGGGAAGCTAACTTCGCCCAACTGTGCGCCGGCTTCGCTGAAGCGCTGCACACGGCCTTCGCCTGCGATGCTGTCGGCGACGTAGAGGGTGCCGGTGCTCTGATCCACAGCGACTGCGTGTTTGGTGAAGGCTTCGAAGGCTCCGGGGCCTGGGCCTGGGACGCCTGCGCCGCATTCATCGCCACCCGCGATGTCTTCCTTGGTGCAGATGTTGGCCGAGGTGGTCTTGTCGACTTCGCCGCCGAGCATCAAGAGGAATTCGCCCTGCGCGTTGAACTTCTCGATCCGGCTGTTGGCAATGTCGGCGACGTATACATCGCCTGAGGAGGAGCTCAGCGGGTCGCTGTCGACGGCGATCCCTTCGATTCCCTGGAACTGGCCTGCACCGGCGCCCGGGAGGCCCGCGAAGCAGCTGGTGGTACACGTCTGCGGTGCTTCGGTTTTCCCGTCGGCCACGCCAAAGCCCCAGGCGAGCAGGAATTCGCCTTCGGGGCCGAACTTGTCGATCCGGTTGTTTTCCTGATCGGCGACATATACATCGCCGAAGGAGGAGCTCAGCGAACTGTTGTCTACCGCGATGCCGCGGGGTTCTGCCACTTGGCCAGCCCCTGTCCCGCCCGTGGCAAAAGCCGAGGGCAGGGCGCTGGCGGGAGAGGATGTAATCGCGCAACCAGCTGCGGCGGCGCTCGTGCTCGCGAGCAGCAGCGCAAGTGCCCTCGCCGGCGATCGACGCGAGCGCGTCCCTGCAGCTTTGCTTGGCACCTCTCCGACACCCCTCCTCGATTGGCATTCGCCGCTCTGGGGGGTCGCCCTACTTCAAGCTCGCAACGGCCCTCTCAAGCTTCACTCTCCTTCACCCCAGGACATAGACGATACGGGCGAGGTGCGCGTGCCTGCAATTCGTGTTTTCTACTCTAGGCGTATGCGCTGTCTGCAGCGGGGCGTATTGCGGGCTATTCCCCTGCGCTTCTAGGCCTTATTGCCTAGGAAACAATCCCGGCAATCGCTTGACCTCTTCAGAAGCCCGCGGCAATACTGCGCAATTGAGCTGGTCTTCATCGACAGCTCGACGCATGATCGCCCCGCAGAGCGTATCTGCCTTGCCTAGGAGATCGCGCTCGCCGGGTGATTCTCCAATAACAGACAACTGAAGGAGCAGACACATGCGTATGTTCAAGTACATCGGCGCCCTGATCGCCGTGCTGGCGTTCAGCATCATGGGCGTCGCCACGGCCTCGGCCGCGGAAGTCTTATGGCCGCTCTTACCCGGGTCGGTCGGGGAAACGTTTAAAGCCTCGCTCGATGAAGGGGCAGCAGTGCTACAGGAGGAGCCAGAAGCAGCCATCGAATGCGGTGCACTAGCAGGTACAGGCGAACTCGTTGAAAAAAACAAAGACGCGAAAGAAAAAAAAGACGCCACGTTAGCCTTAGCCGTCCTGGACTTTACCAAATGTGTGATAGCCAAAACCGCATTTGAGGTCCATTCCAAAGGCGATGTCGAAGGCACTATATTATCTCACGTCGATATCCACTTCTGCTTAATCGAATGGTTAAAAAAAGCCAAAGAAGACGGCGTGTTAATCTTACCGTTAGAAGTTGCGCTTGAAAACACAGTACTTGGCCCACTCACCACTGTCTTAGACGCGGGCTTCGTCGCGCCGATCAAAAAAATTGGCGTCAGCCAGTTCTTAATTGACGCCAAACAGGTTGCTGGATTACAAGAAGTCAAATTATGCGAAGGCAGCACTAAAGAGACGCTCTTAGCGTTATTACCCGGCACGACAGAAGACGTCCTCGCCGGCGAGGACGTGAAAGCCTTAATCAAATTCGACAAAAAAATAGACGTTGAAGAGAAATTAACCTAAGCCCGTCATCGCTTGACCCGGCGCCGGGGCTGCATCAGCCCCGGCGCCACCTTTGAGCCTCCTGCCCAGCCCCTGGATTGACCCGAAGCCATCCACAACCGAAAGCCCTTACTCCCATGAGCAGAACAAAAGCCCACATCCTGAGGAGCCTGCCGGTCCCTTGCCTCGCCTGCTGCCTTGCCCTGGCAGGTCCCTTGATCGGCTGCGGTGGCGGCTCGAGCGACAGCCTCGTGCACTTTCAAGGCAGCTCAGAATCGATCAGCAAAGCGACGCTCAACCACTGGATGCACGCCAAGGCTGGGGCTGACTTTCGCGCGATCATCGGCACCAAAGGACCGCAGGGCCTGGTCGCAGAGCCGGCCAACTACGCAGAATGCTCTGAAGCGGTCAAGAAGGTCGTGCCGCGGAGCTTTACCGGGCAGCTGAAGCTGAGCGATGTGCAGATCAAGCGCAAATGCGAAGAACTGTATGGCGCGGTCAAGGGACAGGCGCTGCTCTCGTTGATTCAGGCGCACTGGGCTGCGGTCGATGCCGCCAAAGCTGGGGTGCACGTCTCCCCTGCGAGCCTGCACAAGGCATACGAGCGCTATCGCGCAGGGTTCCTGCCGAGCGAAGCTGACCTGCATAAGTACCTCACAGAACGCAATTTGAGCGTCTCGGACCTCGTCTTTGAAGTCAAGCAGGGCCTTTTCAAAAGAACCCTCAAGCCCAAATACCTGGCCGAAGCCAAGCAGCGCGGCGGCGAGATCCTGCTGGCGCGCTATCGCGAGCATGTTGCCAAGACGAGCTGTGCGAAGGGCTATGTCGTGGCTGGCTGCAAGGGGTATCGCGAACCGGCGGGAGGGGCGCCTGCGCCGAACGTGATACTTGAGGGGTTTGCGCAGGGGCAGGGGTCGTCGAAGTAGCTCCCTCACCGACACGTCGGCAGCTTGCCGAGCGCCAGCCGCTTGCGCCCGGCCTTCGTGATCGAGTAGCCGATCGCCTGGCTCGAAGATGCGACCGGGCGTTCGTGCCCATCGACAAACATCTTCACCGAGCTGTTACCGAGCGTGATCAAAAAGTGGCGTGAGTGATAGATCGAGGTGCTGGTGCCTGCCTGCAGTTCTTCGCCCGGGATCCGCACATGCCCCTTGTCGCCGATCAGGCACACGTAGACGGGCGCCGTGGCACGGAGCGAGAGCGCCACGACCGCACTCTGCGAGCGCGTGCTCGACGTCCCTTTCGCATGTTTGCCCACATGCGTCTTCGACGTCTTTTTTATTGATTTCGAAGATGACTGACCGGCGGACTGCGATGACGAGCTCGATCCGCCGCCTTTGCCGATCAGGCCCACGACGAGCAGGACGATCAGCAGGACGACGACGCCGACGATTGCCAAGTAGCCGCGCGAGGGTCCGCCGCCGGCGACGGCGCGAGCACCGCCGGAGCGTCCGCCGCCGCCCGAGCGACCGCGACCGGGCCGCTCGGGCCGCGAGACGATCGGCTCGAGCAGTGCGTCGCTCGGGTTTTCGTTGTTCAGGCGGTACTCCTCGACGAGCGCCTTGCCGTCGAGCCCGAGCGCCTCGGCGTATGTGCGCAGGAAGCTCTTGACGAACGTCGGGCCCGGCAAGAGGCTCCACTCTTCGTTCTCCAGCGCGCGCAGGTACTTGGCGCGGATCTTCGTCTTGGCCTCGATCTCCGAGACGTCGATGCGGGCGCGCATACGCGCGTCGCGTAGCGTTTCACCGATCTCGGGCATATCTTCAGAGGAGGCTAGTCGCTCGGGGGTCCCGCGGCGGACTCGGCGGGTTCGGCGTCGCCGGCCAACGCGGCGAGCACGCGTGGCAGGTCGGCCTCGGTGACGAGCACCTGCCGGGGCTTCGAGCCCTCGTAGCCGGAGATCACGCCGCGGCGCTCGAGCATGTCGATCACGCGACCGGCGCGCGTGTAGCCGAGGCGCAGGCGTCGCTGGAGCATCGAGGTCGAGGCCGTCTGCATTTCGGCGACCAGGCGGATCGCGTCGCCGAGCAGCGGGTCCTCGTCGGGGTCGAACTCGTCGGGGCCGGACTCGGGGGCCTCGGGCTCGACCTCCTGCAGCAGCTCCTCGCGCAGCTCCGGTTCGCCCTGCTTGCGCCACATCGTGGTCAGCTTCTCGATCTGGCGCTCGTCGATGTAGGCGCCCTGGATGCGCTGCAGGCGCGAGCTGCCGATCGGGCTGAACAGCATGTCGCCCTGGCCGAGCAGCGACTCGGCGCCGTTCTGGTCGAGGATCACGCGCGAGTCGGTCTGCGAGGAGACCGAGAAGGCGATCCGCGAGGGGACGTTGGCCTTGATCATCCCCGTGATCACATCCACGCGCGGGCTCTGGGTGGCGAGCACGAGGTGAATGCCGACCGCGCGCGCCTTCTGCGCGAGGCGGATGATCGAGTCCTCGACGTCGGCCGGCGCGACCATCATCAGATCGGCGAGCTCGTCGATCACACAGAGGATGTAGGGCAGCGGCGCTTCGCCGCGCTTGGCGCGCGATTTGTTCAGCTCGATCAGGCTGCGCGTGCGCGCCATCGACATGATCCCGTAGCGGGTCTCCATCTCCTTGACGAGGTTCTGCAGCGCGTTGGCCGCCATCCGCGGGCTCGTGATCACCGGTGTCAGAAGGTGCGGGATCGACTCGTAATGGTTGAGCTCGACCTGCTTTGGATCGACCAGCACGAGGCGAACCTCGTGTGGACTCGCGCGCAGCAGCACGCTCGAGAGCATCGCGTTGATCGCACCCGACTTGCCAGCGCCCGTCGTGCCGGCGACGAGCAGGTGCGGCATCTTCGCCAGGTCGGCCCCGATCGCCTTGCCGGCGACGTCCTTGCCGAGCCACACCGTCAGCGGCGACCAATCCTTGGGCGGCTCCTGGAAGACGTCGCCCAGGCGCACCATCTTGCGGTGCACGTTCGGGACCTCGACGCCGACGGCCTGCTTGCCGGGGATCGGCGCGAGGATACGGATGTCGGTGGCGGCCAGCGCGTAGGCGAGGTCGTCCTTCAGCTGCGCGACCTTGGCGACCTTCGTGCCGGGCGCCAGGCGCAGCTCGTAGCGGGTGATGTGCGGGCCAGCGACCGTGCCGATCACCTTGGCCTGCACGCCGAAGTGCCCGAGCGCCTCGACCAGGCTGCTGGCGGTCTGCGCCTGCCCAGCCGTGTCGGGGCGCGTCTGCTCGCCGGTCGAGCGCGTCAAGAGCTTGCTCGCGTCGGGCATGTGCCAGACGAAGTCGGGGTCGTCGGTGACGACATCGCGCAGGCGGCCCTGCGGCGTCAGCTCATCGGCGTCGGCGCGCGCCACGCCGCTGACCTGCTCGTCGAGGTCGCTGGCGTCGGCCGGCGCGAGTTCCTGATCAGACACGAGGCTCTGCCCTGCCCCTGACTCCGCTGCCCCGTCCCCGTCCCTGTCGCCGGAGGCGGCTGCGGCGTCGGCTGCGTCGAGCGCACCGGGGTGCTCCTGCGCGGGGCCCTCGACGTGCGTCGCGCGCACGACCAGCTCGTGCCCCTGAGGGTCGGGCGGCCGCATGAAGGCGCCGTCGGCGAACTCGTTGAGGTCGAAGCCTTCCGGTGAAGTGTCCTGCTCGCCCTCTTCGCCCTCGGCGCCGTGGCCCAGCCGGCGCTCGGACAGCGTGCGCATCATCCGCGTGGTTTCGGCCACGCCGCTGCCCGTCGCGCGCAGCGTGCCGCCGAGCGAGGCGCCGGTGACGAGGATCGTGCCGACGAGCAGCAGGAAGACGACGAGGATGTCGACGCCGACGTCCTGCACGAGGCGGTGGGCAAGTTGAAACAGCGCTGCGCCGAGCACGCCGCCATGGGACTGCATGAAGGCCGAGCTCCAGGCGGTTTCGGTCGTATGCGCGCTGGAGCTGATGCCGAACGTGCCGGCGGCGAGCGCGAGCGTGATGCCGGCGAACAGGCAGATCGCACCGATCGTGCGCGCCTCGCGCAGCAGCGGGCGCGCGGCGGGCAGCACTTCGCGCAGCAGGAGCGTGCCGCCGGCGCCGACGAGCGCGAGCGGCACGAGCACGCGGGCGCGGCCGAGCGTCCAGCCGAACGCGACCGCCAGACCATGCCCGGCGCCGCCTCCGTCCCAGCCGCCCCACAGCACGAAGCCCATGAACACGCCGACGGCGACGAGCGCCAGCCCGAGCACGTCGCGCCCGCGCTGGTCGAGTGGGCCGAAGCCGCTGAAGCGCTGCGGCAGCAGCGATCCGAGCAGCGGCAGGCCCGGCCCGCGCGTGGCGCGGCGGGTGCTCGCGCGCGTGCGCGTCTTGGCGCGTGAGCGCGAACGACCGCGCGAGGAGCGCGCAGGGGCGCGCTTGCGTGTGCTGGGCATACAGGCCCGACTTCGACGTCGAGCCGCGTGAACCTCCCCGGGATCCTCCCCCACTGTCGATTCTTCCACCGCGCCCCGGCGGGCGATCCGCCCTCGCGGCCTTACGATCGTCGCGTTCTGGCCTTACCATCGCTTTAGTGCCCGTCGATACATAAAGACGATGAACGACTTCTCCCGCGCACCCAGAGTCCTGGTCGTCGAGGATGACGAGGACATAGCCCAGGCGCTCCAGCGCTCTCTGCGAATGGAGGGGTACGAGGTGCGCGCCGCGCCCGACGGGCCGAGCGCACTGGAAAATGGGCGCTCATTCGCCCCGGACCTCGTGATCCTCGACCTCGGCCTGCCCGGCCTGGACGGCGTCGAGGTGGCCAAGACGCTGCGTGCCGAGGACGACGTGCCGATCCTGATCCTGACCGCGCGTGACGCGCTCGAGTCACGCGTCGAGGGCCTGGATGCAGGCGCGGACGACTATCTGGTCAAGCCGTTTGAGCGCCAGGAGCTGCTCGCGCGGATGCGCGCGCTCTTGCGCCGCCGTCCCCCCCGCGGCTCGGCGCCACTGCGCGTGGGCGACCTGTCGCTCAACGTCGACACGCACGAGGTGGTCCGCGGTGAACGCGCCGTCGACTTGACCCAGCGCGAGTTCGAGCTGCTCGAGTACCTGATGCGCAACGAGCGGATCGTGATCTCGCGCCAGCGGCTGCTCGACGAGGTGTGGGGCTATGACCCGTTCTCGACGACCAACACGATCGAGGTGTTCGTCTCGAACCTGCGCCGCAAGCTCGAGGCCGAGGGGGAGCCGCGCCTGCTGCACACGATCAGGGGAGCGGGCTACGTCCTTCGCGCATAAGCTCGCCCGTGCGGTCCGCCGCGCCGTAGAGCGCGTCTCAGCCGGCTTCGACCGGCTGCCGATCCGCGTGCGCCTGGCGGGCGTCTCGGCGCTGCTCACGTTCGTGATCCTGTGCGCCTTCGCCGTGGCGATCGGCTCGTTCACGGTCCACCGCATCCGCTCGGACTTCAACCGCCAGGTCAAAGACACTGCGAACGAGCTGCCGGTGCAGCTCGATATCAAGGTCTCCCCCGGCAACGCACGCCGGTCGGTCACGATCACGCCGGCGCTCGCGGCCTACGCGGGGCCGGGTGACCACGCGATCGTGCGCATCTTCACGCTGGGCGGCACGGTGATCTCACAAGAACCGGCCAAAGCGCCGTCGCTGGGGACGCCGAATCCCGGGCTGAAGACCGTGCACGGCTACCGCACGGTCAGCGTCGCCGGCATCGTGCGCCTGGCGAGCAACGACGAGCCGATCGGCCAGGTGATCATCCAGTACGGGCGCAAGATCTCCGATACCGAGGCGACGGTCGCGCGCGTCGAGCTGTTCCTGCTGTTCGGCGTGCTCGCCGGCTCGGGCCTCGCGCTGCTCGCGGGCATGGCAATCGCGCGCCGCGCGATGTCGCCGATCGCCGCGCTGACGAGAGCGGCCGACGCGATCGCGCGCACGCGCGACCCCTCGCTGACCGTGCCCCAGCCGCCCGCCGACGACGAGGTGGCCGAGCTCTCACGCACGCTCGAGGGCATGCTCCGCGAGCTCGACGCGGCGCGTGGCGAGACCGAGTCGATGCTCGCCCGCCAGCGGCGCTTCGTCGCGGACGCCTCGCACGAGCTGCGCACGCCGCTGACGAGCGTGCTCGCGAACCTCGAGCTGCTGGCCGAATCACTGCACGGCGACGAGGGCGAAGCGGCGCGCTCGGCGCTGCGCTCCTCCCAGCGCATGCGCCGCCTGGTCGCCGACCTCTTGCTGCTCGCGCGCACGGACGTCGGCCGCGTCGTGCCGCGCGAGCCGTGCGACCTCGCGCAGATCGCCGTCGAGGCGGCCGGCGAGCTCGGCCCTGTCTCAGAGCAGCACGAGATCGTGCTCGACGTGCACCCCGCAGTTGTCGAGGCGGCGCGCGACGAGGTCCACCGCCTGACGATCAACCTGCTCGAGAACGCGTTGCGCCACACGCCCCCGGGCTCGCGCATCCGCGTCTCCACAAACGCTGCCGACGGGCAGGCGACGCTGATCGTCGAGGACAACGGACCCGGGGTCCCGCCCGAGCTCGCGCCGACGCTGTTCGAGCGCTTCGTGCGCGGCGCCGGCGACCGCGGCGGCTCCTTCGGGCTGGGCCTGGCGATCGTCAAGGCCGTCGCCGAGACGCACGGCGGCAGCGTCACGCTCGAGACCCCCGCCGAGGGCACCGGCACGCGCTTCGTCGTCAGGCTGCCGACCGCCGAGCAGGCCGGCGGCCCGAACGGCGCGAGCGACCGCAGCAGTGCCCGCGGCTCAGACCTCGACGACGACGGGCAGCACCATCGGCCGTCGCTTGAGGCGGTCGTAGACTAGCTTCGCCATGTCGTCGTGCAGCATGTCCTGCACGACGTCGGTCTCGGTGATGCGGTCTTTGGCGGCGCGTTCGATCGTGTCCTCGACGGTGCTGCGGATCTCCTCGATCAGCTCGTCGGCTTCGTCGAGGAACGGCACGCCGCGGAAGATCACCTCGGGCTCGGCCATCGAGCGGCCGTCCTGCTCGGCGATCGTGACGACGATGATGAAGATGCCGTCGGCCGAGAGCATCCGCCGGTCGCGCAGCGCGACGTCGGCCATGTCGCCGATCTCGACGCCGTCGACGAAGATCATCCCCGACTGCTCGGGTGAGCCGAAGCGCGCGCCACGCTCGTCGATCTCGAGCGGCAGGCCGTTCTCGCCTTGGTAGGTGTTCTCCGGCGGGATGCCGACGGCCTCGGCGAGCTGGGCGTGCAGGCGCAGGCGCTTGAAGTCGCCGTGGAAGGGCATCACGTAGCGCGGCTTGACGAGGTTGAGCATCAGCTTGATCTCCTCGGCGTAGCCGTGCCCGGAGGCGTGCACGGGCGCGTCGCGCGGCGTCACCACGTCGCAGCCGATGTGGTAGAGCCGGTCGATCGTCTCGTTCACGGCGCGCTCGTTGCCCGGGATCGGCGTGGCGCTGAAGACGACCGTGTCGCCCTCGCGCAGTTCGACCTGACGGTGGTCGCGGTAGGCCATCCGGCGCAGCGCCGAGAGTGGCTCGCCCTGGGAGCCGGTCGAGATGATCACGACGCGCTCGTCGGGGAAGTCGTTGATCTCGCGCGGCCCGACGAGCATGCCGTCGGGCACCTCGATGTGCCCGAGCGTGCGTCCGATGCCGACGTTCTTGCGCATCGAGCGCCCGACCAGCGAGACCTTGCGGTCGAGCGCGGCGGCGGCGTCGACGACCTGCTGCACGCGATGGATGTTCGAGGCGAAGCTGGTCACGACGATGCGCCCCTCACAGCGCGCGAAGGTCTCCTCCAGGTGCGGGCCGACGACGGACTCCGACGGCGAGAAGCCGTCGCGGTCGACGTTGGTCGAGTCGCCGCACAGCAGCAATACGCCCTCGCGGCCGAGCTCGGCCAGGCGCGAGACGTCGGCCGGCGGGCCGTCGACGGGGGTCTGGTCGAACTTGTAGTCGCCCGTCACGAGCACCGTACCGAGCTCGGTGCCCAGCGCCACGGCGCTGGCGTCGGGGATTGAGTGGGTCATGTGCACCAGCTCGAGCGTGAACGGGCCGAGCTCGAGCTCTTCGCCGTCCTCGATCTCGTTCAGCTCGACCTCCTTGAGCTTGTGCTCGTCCAGCTTGGAGCGCGCCATCGCGATCGTCAACGCGCCGCCGTAGACGGGCGGCATCTGCGTGGCACCGAGCTCGCGCAGCACCCAGGGGAGCGCGCCGAGGTGGTCCTCGTGGCCGTGCGTGACGACGATCGCCTCGATGTCGGAGGCGCGCTCGCGCAGGTAGGAGAAGTCGGGCAGCACGAGATCGATGCCGACCATCTCGGGCGTCGGGAAGCGCAGCCCGACGTCGACGACGACGATCCGCCCGTCGTGTTCGACGACGGTCATGTTCTTGCCGATCTCGCCCAGGCCTCCGAGCGGTAGGACGCGAACCTTGCTCACGCGCTGTGCGCCTGCGCCGAGGGCGCTCCGGACCCGGCGTGTTGCGTCTGGCCGTCGCCGTCGAGCAGACCGTGGTGCACGAGCAGCGCGCGCACGACCGCGAGCTCTTCCTCGGTGGCCGCCACGAGCGGCAGGCGCAGGCCACCGGCGTGGAAGCCGAGCAGGTTCAGCGCCGCCTTCGTGCACGTCGGGCTGGCCGTCATGAACAGCGTCGAATAGACATCGCGCAGCGACGCGTCGATCTCGGCGCGGTTCTCCGGCTCCTCGACCATCCGCCGCATCTGATCGCCGACGAGATGGCTGGCGACGAGGATGCCGCCGGCGCCGCCGAGGTCGAGCGTGCGCGCGAACAGGCTGTCGTCGCCGGCGTACAGCTCCATCCCGTCGATCGGCTGCAGCTCCTCGCCGTTGGCCTGCTTGACGCCGTCGATGTGCTCGATCTGGGCGAGCTCGGTGAGCAGGTCGGGCGGCATGTTCGTGGCCGTGCGGCCGGGGATGTTGTACAGCAGGATCGGCTTGTCGGTCGCCCTGGCGACAGCTTCGTAGTGGCGCGTGATGCCGAGCCGGCTCGGCTTGTTGTAGTAGGGCGTCACGACGAGCGTGCCGTCAACGCCGAGCTCAGTCGCCCGCTCGGTCAGATAGACAGCCTCGCGCGTGTCGTTCGTCCCGGTCCCGGCAACGATCGTCGTACCCGCCGGTCGCTCAGCAAGCGCGAGCTCGATCAGCCGCAGCTGCTCCTCATCGGACATCGTTGAGGCCTCGCCCGTCGTCCCCGCCACGACGAACCCATCCGACCCGTGCTCGGCCAGATGATGCATCAGCGCCACGAACGCCTGCTCATCGACCTTCAGCGTCGCTTCGTCGAACGGCGTGACGATCGCCGTCAAGATTGTGCCGAGCTCAGCCATGCCACCAGTATTTCACGAGCAGAGCGGGCGGCCTCAAAACAGCAGGCTCTCAAGCCCGACGACGAGCGGCTCGGGCAGCGTCGCGACGTTGCGCACGCCGAGCAGCACGCCCGGCATGAACGACTCCCGCCCAATCGTGTCGTGGCGAATCGTCAAGCGTCTGCGCGAGGTCCCCAAGGATCACTTCCTGATTGGCGACGAGCCCGGGCAGCCGCACGGAGTGGATCGGCGGCGCCTCCTGGCCGCTGGCGCCGGCCATCAGCTCGGCGGTGCGTGCGGCCGTGCCGCTCGGCGCGTCGAGCTTGCGGTCGTGATGCAGCTCGATGATCTCGGCCTTGGCCATGTGCTTGGCGGCCTCGGTGGCGAAGCGCATCATCAGCACGGCGCCGATCGCGAAGTTGGGCGCGACGAGCACGTTGGCGCGCGGCTCGCCCTGCGCGAAGGCGGCCTCGCGCAGCGCGTCGAGGTCGAAGCCGGTCGTACCGAGCACGACGTGCACGCCGGCCTCGATGCATGCCAAGCGCGTTTCCAAGCGCCGTTTCGGGCTGGGTGAAGTCGACGACGACCTCGACGGCGGCGTCACCGTCGGCGAGCACGTCGGCCACGCCGAACGCCAGCAGTGGATCGGCCGGCCAACGAGCTGCATGTCCTCGGCGCCCTCGACCGCGGCGCAGACGGTCTCGCCCATGCGCCCGGCGGCGCCGGCGACGGCGACGCGGATCACGCGGCCGCCCCCTGCGCGGCGGGCTGGGCGGGAGCAGCGCCGTCAGCATGCCCTCCGAGCGGCACGATCGCGGCGTCGAAGATCTGGCGATCCGGACCGACACAGGCCACCGACAGGCGCTCGGGCGCGAACAGCTCGCCGGCGAGCGATTCGAGGTCTCCCAGCGAGACGGCGTCGATCCGCTCGATCACCTCGTCGACGGAGAGGATCGGCATCTCGTGCAGCAGCGAGGCGCCGAGGTGGCTCATGCGCGCGGCCGTCGACTCCATCGAGAGCACGACGCGGCCCTTGAGGTTCTCGCGCGAGCGGGTCAGCTCCTGCTCGTCGGCCGGGCTCTCGACGCAGCGCTCGAGCTCCGTCGCGATCACGGCGAGCGCCTGCTCGAGGTTGTCCGGGCGCGTGCCGACGTACAGGCCGACCTCGCCCGTGTGCGCGTACATGTTGGAGAAGGAGAAGACCGAGTAGGCCAGCCCGCGCCGCTCGCGCACCTCCTGGAACAGGCGCGAGGAGGAGGTCCCGCCGAGCACGCCTTCGAGCACGCGCAGCGCGAAGCGGCGCTCGTCGTCGCGCGCCGAGGCCCGCGCCGCCGAGGCACACGTGGTACTGCTCGGTGTCTTTCTCCGAGAAGCGCACGCGCCGGGCGAAGTCGGGCTCCTCGAAGGCCTCGTGGCCGTTCATAGACTCGTTCGCGCCCTCCCGCCGCTCCATCGCCTGCCCCGCCATTGCCGGCGCCCGCGGCGATCGGCAGCGAGGAGGCCAGCTGCACGAGCGCGTCGTGCTCGATCGAGCCGGCCGCGGCGATCACGATCTCGCGCGGGTCATAGCGCGAGGCGTGGAAGGCGGCGAGCTGCTCGAGCGTGACCGAGCCGACAACCTGCGCCGTGCCGATCACCGCGCGCCCGAGCGGGTGCGTGCCGAAGACGGCCTCGCCGAGCACGTCGAAGACCTTGTCCTGCGGGTCGTCTTCGTACATCGCGATCTCCTCGAGCACGACCTCGCGCTCGGTCTCGAGCTCGCCGAAGCGCGGCTGGAAGACCATCTCGCCCATCACCTCGAAGGCGCGCTCGAGATGGCGGTCGAGCACGCGCGTGTAGAGCGACGTCGCTTCCTTGTCGGTGCCCGCGTTGATCTCGGCGCCCATCGCATCGAAGATCTGGTCGATCTCCTCCGAGCCGAAGCTCTCGGTCCCGCGGAACAGCATGTGCTCGAGCAGGTGCGAGATGCCAGCCTCGCCGTCGTGCTCGGCGGCCGAGCCGGCGCCGATCCAGAAGCCGAGCGCCACCGAGCGCACGCTCGGCATGCGCTCGGTGACCACCCGCACGCCGGAGTCAAGCGTGGTTATCTGATGCTCTGGGTGCAGCGGGGCCCTCAGTCGCGGTCGCGGCGCGGGCGGCCAGAGCCGCGCTCGCCCTCGCGACGCGGTCCGCGCGGGCCCCGGTCAGAGCGCCCGTTGCGCCCGCCGCCGTCGCGCGGGGGACGCGAGCCACCGCCGCCACCGCCACCGGTGCCGACGCCGGCCAGTTCCTCGACGGACTTGCCTGCGATGTCCGGGTCATCGGCGAGGCGCAGGCCGATGCGCCCGCGCTCGCGGTCGACCTCGACCACGCGCACGTTGATCTCGTCGCCTTTGTTGAGCACGTCCTCGACGCGTCTCGACGCGTTTGCCCGGCGAGACGTTGGAGATGTGCAAGAGGCCGTCGGTGCCCTTGGAGAGCTCGATGAAGGCGCCGAAGGTGGTCGTCTTGACGACCTTGCCGACGTACTCGTCGCCGACCTCGACCTCCTTCATCATCATCGCGCACGCGCTCGACGAGCGCGTCGCCGAGCTCGCCGTTGGCCGAGTAGATCAGCACCTGGCCGTCGTCGTTGACGTCGATCTGCGATTCGAACTCGTCGGCCAGGCCGCGGATCGTTTCGCCGCCCTTGCCGATCAAGAGGCCGATCTGCGAGGGGTCGATCTGGATCGTCTGGATGCGCGGCGCGAACTGCGAGAGCTGCTCGCGCGGGGTCTTGATCGTCTCGGCCATCTTGCCGAGGATGAACGTGCGCGCCTCTTTGGCCTGGGCGAGCGCGTCGCGCAGGATCTCGAAGGTCACGCCGGTGATCTTGATGTCCATCTGCAGCGCCGTGATGCCGCGCTCGGTGCCGGCGACCTTGAAGTCCATGTCGCCGAGGTGGTCCTCGACGCCGGCGATGTCGGTCAGCACGATATAGTCATCGCCCTCTTTGATCAGGCCCATCGCGATTCCTGCGACGGGGCGCTTGATCGGCACGCCGGCGTCCATCAGCGACAGCGAGGATCCGCAGACCGAGGCCATCGAGGAGGAGCCGTTTGACTCGAGGATGTCCGAGACGACGCGGATCGAGTAGGGGAACTCCTCGATCGAGGGCACCATCGGCGCGAGCGCCCGCTCGGCGAGCGCGCCGTGGCCGATGTCACGACGCTTGACGCCGCCCATGCGACCGGCCTCCCCGACCGAGAACGGCGGGAAGTTGTAGTGGTGCCAGTAGTACTTTTTCGTCTCCAGGCCGAGCGTGTCGATGCGCATCTCCTCCTTCAGAGTGCCCATCGCGACGACGCTCAGCGCCTGCGTCTGACCGCGCGTGAACAGCGCCGAGCCGTGCGTGCGCGGCGTGACGCCGACCTCGATCGAGATGTCGCGGATCTCGTTCTCCGAGCGTCCGTCGGGACGCTTCTTGTTGACCGCGATGCGCTCGCGGATGATCGACTTCTCGAGCTTGTCGAAGGCCATCTGCACGGCCGCGCGCTGCTGCTTGGCGGCAACGAGCTGGTCCTCGGAGGCGCCCTCCGGCGCGCCCGGGCCGTACTGCTCGATGATCGCGGCCTCGACGGCCTTGGTCGCGTCCTGGCGATCGAGCTTGTCCTCGACCTGCGTCGCATCGTCGAGCGCCTTGCCGTGCGAGGAGCGGATCTGCTCGAGCAGCTTCTGATCGACGGCGATCGTCTCAAAGACTTTCTTCTCCTTGCCGACTTTGGCGGCGAGGTCGCGCTGCATCGCGCAGAGCTTCTTGATCTCGGCGTGGGCGATGTCGAGCGCGTCGAGGATCTCGGCCTCGGGGATCTCGTTGGCGCCGGCCTCGACCATCAGGATGGCCTCCTCGGTGCCGGCGACGATCAGGTCGAGGTCCGAAGGGTTCTCGGCGTCCGCGAGCAGGTCGGGCTCGTTCGGGTTGACGACGAAGTTGCCGTCGACCTTGCCGATCCGCACCGCGCCGACGGGCGTCGGCAGCGGGATGTCGGAGATCATCAGCGCCGCCGAGGCGCCGTTCATCGCGAGGATGTCGTAGGGGTGCTCGTGGTCGATCGACAGCGGGATCGCCACCAGCTGGGTGTCATAGCGCCATTCCTTGGGGAACAGCGGGCGGATCGGCCGGTCGATCATGCGCGCCGTGAGCGTGCCCTTCTCGCCCGGACGGCCCTCGCGCTTGAAGAAGGAGCCGGGGATTTTGCCGGCTGCATACATGCGCTCCTCGACGTCGACCGTCAAGGGCAAGAAGTCCACGTCGCGGAGGCTGCCTGCAACTGCTGTGCAGAGGACCATCGTGTCGCCCTGGCGGACGACGACGGCGCCGGAGGCCTGCTTGGCCATCCTGCCGGTCTCGAACGAGATCTCGCTGCCGGAAATCTCCACGGAGACCCGCGTAATTTCATCACTACTCATATTCACTGCCTTCCTGTTCCGCCCGTCGGTCGGCGGCCCGTTTTCTATTTCTCGATTCCGAACCGAACGAGCTTAGCGGACCGCGAGCGCGGAATCGACGCCCGCGCGCAGCAACTTCAGCGCGGGCAGCTCGCCGGGCGAGGCGGCCTGGAAGCTGCTCCCGGTCCTGCGGTGTTGCTACTTGCGCAGCCCGAGCTCTTTGATCAAGGCCCTGTATCCGTCCAGGTCCTTTTTCTGGAGATAGTCCAGGAACCGGCGACGGCGCCCGACGAGCATCAAGAGGCCGCGACGCGAGTGGTGGTCTTTCTTCTGCGCGCGCAGGTGCTCGGTCAGGTGGTTGATCCGCTCAGTGAGCAGCGCGATCTGGACCTCGGTCGCACCCGTGTCCTGCTCGCTCGAGCCGAACCTGGCGGCGATCTCGCGCTTGCGCTCTGTGGTTATCGCGGTCATAAGCCGAGACAACGTAGCAGACAGGCAGTCAGCCGACTGGCTGTCGTATGGCCGTCGGTCAGCCGGCCAGCTCGCGCGTCTGCTCGACGTCGCGGTGCATCTGCTCGACGAGCGCCTCGGGCGTGTCGAAGCGCCGCTCGCCGCGCAGGCGCGCGAGGAACTCTATGCACAGCGACTGGCCGTACAGGTCGCCGTCGAAGTCGAGTAGGTAGGCCTCGATCAGCTCGCCCCGGCCGGTCTGGAAGGTCGGACGGACGCCGATCGAAACCGCCGCCGCCACGCCCTCTGAGCCGAGCGGCCCCTCGGCGCCGGCGAGCTTCGCGCGCGCGGCGTACACGCCATGCCCCGGACACACGAACTCCTCTCGCGGGATCAGGTTGGCCGTCGGGAAACCCAGCTCGCGCCCGCGCTCGTCGCCGTGCGTGACCTCGCCGCAGAGCTGGAAAGGCGCGCCCAGCAGACGGTTTGCCTCGGCCAGCTCGCCCGCCGGCACGAGCCCGCGGATGTGGCTCGAGGAGACGATCTCGCCGTCCACCTCGAGCAGCGGCTGCACCGTCGTCGCGAAGCGCTCATCCGCCTGCAACAGGCGGGGGTCGCCCTGTGCCCTGTGCCCGAAGCGGAAGTTCTCGCCGATCGCCACCCGCGTGGCACCGAGCGCGCCGACCAGCACGTCCTCGACGAACTCCCCCGCCGAGCGCTTGGCGAAGTCCGCATCGAACGGGATCACGACCATCTCCGCCACGCCGAGCGAGGCAATCAGCTCGGCCTTGCGCGCCGGCGTCGTCAGCAGCTTCGGCGTGTGCTGCGGCGCGACGACCGACACCGGGTGCGGGTCGAACGTGAGCACCGTGTCAGAGCCCGCGATCACCTCGCGGTGGCCGAGGTGCACGCCGTCGAACGTGCCGACCGCCACGCTGCGCCCCTCGCTGCGCTCCACGTCCGGCAGGCGGGTGACCTTCACAGCAGCAAGCCTAGTGCGCCCTGCCTGCCGGCAGCATGGCCAGCGCGCGCTCGAGCTCGATCAACGCCGCCTCGTCCCAGCTCTCGCCGCGCTCCGGGGGTGCCACGGCGTCCTGCACCCGGAACGGACCGATCGCGGTGCGCCGCAGTTGCAGGCAGTAGGCGTCGCCGAGGTCGGCGATCAGCGAGCGCACATACGTGCCCGAGCCGCATTCGATCTCGTAGCCCGCGCGCTGCAGGCCCGGGTGCTCGGCGTCGGGCTCGCGCCAGCGCTGCTCGAAGCTGTGGACCGTGACGATCCGCTCGGGCATCTCTATCTGCTCGCCGCGCCGCGCGCGCTTGTAGGCGCGCTCGCCTTTGATCTTCACCGCCGAGTAGACCGGCGGGCGCTGGCGCAGTTCGCCCGTCGGCAGTTGCGGCGGATCGGGCGGCAGGCGCCCGGTCTGCGTGACCTCGCCCTCCGTGTCGCCCGTGCTCGAGACGGCGCCCAGCTGGGCGACCGTCTCGTAGCGCTTGGGCAGCGCCATCAGGCGGTCCTGGGACTTCGTCGCGCGCCCGACGAGCACGAGCAAGAGCCCCGTCGCGAACGGGTCGAGCGTGCCCGCGTGACCCGTGCGCGCGCCCGCGAACGCACGGCGCACCCTGGCGACCACGTCGTGCGAGGTAATCCCGGCCGGCTTGTCGATCAGCAGCACGCCGTCCATCATCTGATCATCTCAAAAAAAATATGGTGCCGAGCGCCGCGCGGAGTCGCCCGCGTCGCTCAGGCGAGCGTCGGCGCTGCGTGTCCGTCGGAGTTGGCGTGCAGCTGGGCCGCCACGGCCGGGCGCAGGAAGGCGATCAGCTCGTCCAGGTCGAGCGTCGTCGAGAAGCCCGCCGCACGACGGTGGCCGCCTCCCCCTGTTCGCGCGCGATCACCGAGACGTCGACGTCGTCGTCGGTCGCCCGCAGCGAGACTTTGCGCAGTCCGCGGCGCTCCTCGCCGGTCAGCTCGCGCACGAACACCGCGACCTTCGTGTCTCGCACTGCGCGCAGCTGGTCGACGATCCCCTCTGAATAGTGTTCCTCGGCCTCGATCCGCTCGAAGTCCTCGGCGCTCAGCGCCGCCAGCGTCAGCTCGCCGTCGTCGAAGCGCTGCAGGTGCTCGAGCGCACGCGCCATCAGCGTCAGCTTCTGCACCGGCATCTCCTCGTACAGCCGGCGATAGACGTCCGCCACGTCGACCCCCGCTTCGATCAGCTCCGCAGCCATCACGTGAGCGCGCGGGCCCGTGTTCTCGTACATGAAGCGTCCCGTGTCGGTGATCAGCCCGATGTACAGCGCCTGCGCGGCGACCGGCGTCGGGCGCTGCTCGAGCCCGTGCATCAAGTCCCACACGATCTCCGCCGTGCACGAGGCGTCAGGCACGACGTGGTTGAGCGTGCCGAAGCGCGTGTTGTCGTGGTGGTGGTCGATGTTCAGCAGATGCGCGCCATCGCGCAGCACCGCCGCCGAGTTGCGATCGATGTTGCCGCAGTCCAGGAACACGACAGTGCGCTCGGCGATGTCCGGCGGCGGCGCATGGATCGCCGCGTCGAGCACGAACACCTCGTACTCCTCCGGCAACGGCAGATCGTCCGGCGAGACGTACATCACCGAGTCCTTGCCGAGCGCCTGCAAGAGCTCCTGCATCGCCACGAGCGAGCCGAGCGCATCGCCGTCCGGGTGCTCGTGCGTGGCCAGCGTGAAGCGCTGATCCTCGTGGATCCGCGCGAGCACCTGCTCGCGCGTGCTCGCCACCGTCTGCACGCCGCTCACGATGGGCCGATCTCGCCGAGTATCCGCTCGACGCGCAGCGCCCTGTCGGTCGTGTCGTCGTAGGCGAACTCCAGCGCCGGCGTGCGCTTCAGCCGCAGCTCGGCCGCAACGCGGCCCTGGAGGAATCCGTGGGCGTGACGCAGGCCCGCGAGCGTCGCCTCGCGCTGGGCCGGCTCCGACGGGCCGCCGTCCTCGCCGAGCACGCTCACATAGACGCGCGCATGGCGCAGATCGGGGCTTGTCCTGACGTCGGTCACCGTTGTGAATCCCACCCTTGGGTCCTTCAAGCCGCCTGCCACCGTGTCGCCGATCACCTGGCGAATCGCCTCATCCACTCGACGCATGCGTCCTGTGCTCATCCTACTCACCTGCCTCTGCCGCGAAGAAGCGCTGACCGATTTCTCTCACGCCGAGCGAGCGCCGCGCAATCCATGGTGCCGCACTCGGCGCCCGTGCCCGGGGAGCCGGCTGCCTAGGCCGAGAGCTCGCGTTCCTGCAGTCGCGTCTCGTAGGTCTCGAGCACGTCGCCCTCGCGCAGGTCCTGGAAGTTGGCGAGCACGATGCCGCACTCGAAGCCACTCGTGACCTCGCGCGCGTCGTCGTTGAAGCGGCGCAGGCTCTCGATCGTCGTGTCGTAGATCACCGTGCCCTCGCGCACCACGCGCGCTTTGGCCCCGCGCGTGACCTTGCCCTCGGTGACGAACGAGCCTGCGATGACGCCGATTTTGGAAGCGCGGAAAAGCTGGCGCACCTCGGCCTGGCCGAGCGCCGTCTCGACCTCGGCCGGCTCGAGCATCCCCTGCATCGCCGCGCGTAGCTCGTCGATCGCGCGGTAGATGACCGCGTAGGAGCGGATCTCCACGCCCTCACGCTCGGCGATCTGGCGCGCGTCTCCGACCGGGCGCACGTTGAAGGCTAGGATCACGCCTTCAGAAGCCGCCGCGAGCATCACGTCGGACTCGTTGATCCCGCCGACGCCGCGGTGGATGATGTTGACCGCGACCTCCTGCTGGGGAAGCTTGGCGATCTCGTCCTCGAGCGCCTCCAGCGATCCGGCCACGTCGGCCTTGACGACCAGGCTGAGCTCCTTGACCGTGCCCTCCTGGGCGAGCTTGAAGACATCCTCCAGCGAGACCTTGCGCCCTGAGCGGCGTGCGAGCGCCTCCGTCTTCAGCCGGTTGGCGCGCTCACCCGCGAGCTGGCGCGCGCGGCGCTCGTGCTCGACCACGCGCACGATCTCGCCCGCCTCGGGCACGCCGTCGAAGCCGAGTACCTCGACCGGCTGGCCCGGCGTCGCGCGCTTGAGCTTGGTGCCCATGAAGTCGTGCATCGCGCGCACGCGCCCGAAGTGGGCGCCCGCCACGAGCGCGTCTGAGACGCGCAGCGTGCCGCGCTGGATCAGCACCGTCACGACCGGTCCGCGGCCCGGGTCGAGCTTTGACTCGATCACCGTGCCCGACGCCTCCGCTTTGCTGTTCGCCCTCAGCTCCTCCAGGTCCGTGACGACCTGGATCGTGTCGAGCAGGCCGTCGAGACCCTGGTGGGTCTTCGCGCTGACGTCGACGAACTCGATCTCCCCGCCCCACTCGGCCGGCTGCAGGCCGTGCTGGGTCATCTCCGTGCGCACGCGCTCCGGCTGCGCGCCCTCCTTGTCGATCTTGTTGACCGCCACGATGATCGGCACCTGCGCCGCGCGCGCGTGGTCGATCGCCTCCTCGGTCTGCGGCTTGACGCCGTCATCGGCCGCCACGACGATCACCGCGAGGTCGGTCACGCTCGCGCCGCGGGCGCGCATCGCCGTGAAGGCCTCGTGGCCCGGCGTATCGAGGAAGGTGATCTCCTTCTCGCCGTGATGCACCTGGTAGGCGCCGATGTGCTGGGTGATGCCGCCCGCCTCGCCGGCCGCGACCTCCGTCTTGCGGATCGCGTCCAGCAGCGAGGTCTTGCCGTGGTCGACGTGGCCCATGATCGTGACCACCGGCGGGCGTTCGACCATGTCCTCCTCGGCGTCCTGGAACTCCGGCTCGACCTCGACGTCGTCCGCCGCGTGGACGATTTCGATCTTCTTCTCGAACTCGTCCGCGAGCACCTGAATCGCCTCGTCCGACAGCGTCTGCGTGAGCGTCGCCATCTCGCCGAGCGTCATCAGCTTCTTGATGATCTCCGGCACCGGCACGCCGAGGTACTCGGCGACGTCCTTGACCGTCGAGCCCGAGTTCACGCGGATGTCGTCCGTCGCCTCCATCGCCGTGTTGTCGATCGGCTGGATCGTCTCGTCGTAGGTGCCGCGGCGGCGACGACCGCGGCGCGGGCGCCGCTGCGGCTGGTTGGCCGGGCCGCCCTGCTGGCGGCGCGAGGCTTGCGAGTCGATCACCACGCGGCGGCGACCGCCCGGGCCGATGTCGCCGGGGGTGCGCTCGCCCGTACGCGAGTCACGTGTCGGGCGTACGCGGTCGCCGCCTGCCGGGGCGGGCTGGCCCGCGGCCGGAGCGGCGGGTGCGGCGGCTCCCGCAGCGGCCGGTGCACTCGGCGATGCCGTTGCAGTCGATGGCGCCGAGGGGGCAGGCGCAGCGGGCGTCGTGGCGGCGGGCGCGGCCTTCGGCGCGTCCGCCTTCGCAGGTGTGGGTTTGGTGGGCGCAGCGTCCTTGCTCGCGGCGGCCGGATCGGCGCCGTTGGTCGCGGCCGGAGCGGTGGCGCCGAGCGCCTTCAGCGCGAGCGCCTCCTCAACCGAGGATGCGGCGGCCTTCGCCTCGATTCCAGCAGCCTTCAGCTTCTCCAGCAGCTCCTTGCTGGAGAGGCCCTGCTCCTTGGCGATTTCGTGTACGCGCTTCTTGCTCATCGGCCCACCGATTCTACGAGCTTGGCGTCATTCAGCACGAGCCCGCCGGGAAGCGCACGGCGCAGGGCGCGCGCGATCGCGCCGCGCTGCTCGGCCTGTTGCAGGCAGCGCTCGTCCGGCCGCGCGGCCTCGCCGGCGCGGCAAAGATAGGCACCACGCCCGGGCATCCGCGCGAGCGGGTCGGTGACGGCATGCGTGCGGCGCGAGGCTTCTGCGTTCACTGCCGCGATACGCAGCAGCTCCGACTTCGGCGCGATCCGTCCACAGCCGACGCAGCGGCGTCGGGGAACGTGAACCGCTATGTCGTCTGCTCCTCAGCGGCCGTCTCCGTGGCCTGGTCGGGAACACTCTGCACCACTCCGCCGCCCCCGTTCAGGTCGGCGACGTTATCGCTGTCGATGTTCGCCAGCGCCTGGTGGCCCTCGAGGCCGCAGTAGCGCGAGTTGGGCAGCGAGGCGTTCGGGCAGCGACGGCCGTTGGAGAGGATCGCGGCGCAGCGACCCTGCACCTCCTCCTCCTCGTAGCCGTGCTCGGCCTCCTCGGCGGCGAACTCGGTCTCCGAGCGGATGTCCACGCGCCAGCCGGTCAGTCGCGCGGCCAGGCGCGCGTTCTGGCCCTCGCGGCCGATCGCCAGCGAGAGCTGGTCGTCGGGGACGATCACCGTCGCCTGCTTGGCGTCGTCGTCGACGAGCACCTCGCGCACGCGCGCCGGCGAGAGCGCCTTGGCGACGAAGCGGGCGGGCTCGTCGTTGAAGGGGATGATGTCGATCTTCTCGCCGCGCAGCTCGGAGACGACCATGCGCACGCGCGAGCCACGTGGGCCGACGCACGCGCCGACCGGGTCGACGCCGTCGGTGTGCGAGATGACGGCGATCTTCGAGCGGTAGCCCGGCTCGCGCGCGACGTTGGCGATCTCCACGAGGCCGTCGGCGATCTCCGGCACCTCCAGCTCGAACAGCTTCTTGATCAGCTCGGGGTCGCGCCGCGAGACGATGATCGCCGGACCCTTGGTCGACGGCGAGACCTCCTTGATCACGGCCTTGATCCGCTGGGAGTGGTCGTAGCGCTCGCCCTCGACCTGCTCGGACTTGGGCAGCAGCGCCTCGACGCGTTCGCGCAGCTGCACGAGCGTGTAGCGCGAGTCCGACTGCTGCACGATGCCCGTGATCAGCTCGCCCACGCGGTCGCGGTACTCCTCGTACATCATGTCGCGCTCGGCCTCGCGGATGCGCTGCAGGATCACCTGCTTGGCGGTCTGCGCGGCGATCCGCCCGAAGTCATCGGGCGTGACATCGCGTTCGTCGATCTGATCGCGATATTCGGCGAACTTCGCCGGGTCGATTTCGGGTTCCTCCGGTTCGCGCATCTCGCCCGTCTCGGGGTCGACCGTCGTTTCCTCGTCGATCGTCTCGACGATCAGGTGCGCCTCCAGGCGCTCGGGGATGATCAGTTCGATCACGCGGAAGTCGGCCGTCTCGCGGTCCATTTCCACGCGCGCGTACTTGGCCGAGCCGGGCTGCTTCTTGTAGGCGGACAGCAGGGCGTCCTCGAGCGCGATCATCAGCTTCTCGGGCTCGATTCCCTTCTCGCGTGCGAGCGCATGCATTGCCTCAAGGATTTCGCGTGACATCAGTGGCTACTCCTCGACGAGGTTGGATCGGCGGATCTCCGAATAGGGGATCGCGATGACTCCGCCGTCGGCGGCCAGCGTGACCTCCTCCTCGGAGGCGCCGACGAGCTCGCCGGTGAAGCTCTCGGCGGCTCTGCGGCGCGGACTCGCTCGGGACTGGTGCGCGACGGGACGTGGATGACGCGTGCGCACACGCGCGCGCCGGCCGACGAAGCGGCGGAAGTGCGCGGGCTTGGTCAGGGGCCGCTCGCTGCCCGGCGAGGAGACCTCGAGCGAGTAGCGCTCGCGCAGATCGGTCAGCTGCATGCGTCACGCGCTCGCACAGCTCGAGCGTGACGCCGTCGGGGTGGTCGATGAACACGCGCAGCGAACGCCCGCCGAGAACCTCGGCGAGCAGCACCTCGACGCCGGGCTCGCTGGCGGCGAGTCGCCGCTCGATATCTGCCTGAAGTGGGTGTCATCAAAATTGCTCCTTTACGCAAAAAAAGCGGGCTTGCGCCCACTTTCGGTACTGCAGCCGACGCCTGCGCGCCGGCACGAAAGTTCTCGATCGAGCATAGCATCGGGCCGTCCGGGCCGAGCAGCTTTCCCTGCAAGGGGCGCGATCCCGACGCCCTGCATCGGGGCCTGGCGCGCGTGCTCTAGGAGCGTGCGGCGTCGCGCCTGGCGCGGTCGCGGTACTTGCGGTAGTCCTCGCGCTCGGGGCGCAGCGAGCAGGCCAGCGCCAAGCGGCTGACAGCGCCTCACGATGGCGCCCGAGCAGCTGCATCGAGCGGCCGAGGCAGAACAGCGCGTAGTCGTTGGTCGGCGTGTTCTGCAGCGACCGCCTCGAACTCCGCCGCGGCGCCCTCATAGCGCTGGGCGTGGAACAGCGCGCGGCCGAGCGCCTCGCGGATCGAGGCCTTGTCGGGCTCGAGGTCGCGCGCTTTGCTCAGGGGCACGATCGCAGCCTGGTAGTCGCCATGGCTCGAGCAGCTCGCTGCCACGCTGGTAGAGGTCATAGACGCTCTCCATGCGCCGTCATTTTAACGAGCGTCGCGCAGCTTCCAGACGGCGTCGAGGATCTCCTCGGCGACCTGCGCCTTGGGCGCGCGACCGACCTCCATCGTCCCGTCGCCGTTGCCCGCGGCCGTCAGGATCGTCACCTCGTTGGCATCGGCATCGAAGCCGATGTCCGCGCGCGAGATGTCGTTGACGACGATCGCGTCGAGACCCTTCTGCACGAGCTTGCGCCGGCCAAGCTCGACCGCCTTTGCGCCATGCTCGGCCGCGAAGCCGACGAGGGTCTGACCGGGGCGGCGCAGCTCGGAAAGCCCTGCAAGCACGTCATTCGTCGCCTCGAGCTGCAGCGAGATCCCGGCCTGCCCGGACTTCTTGATCTTGTCCTCGCGCGGCGCAGACGGGCGGAAGTCAGCAACGGCCGCGGCCATCAGCAGCACGTCGCAGGACGGGAACTCCTCGCGGCAGGCCTGCTCGAGCTCGGCTGCCGTCGTGACCGCTCGGCGCACGATCTCGGCGCTGCTCGGCAGCACGACGTTGGCCGAGACGAGCGTCACCTGCGCGCCGCGCGCGCGGGCGGCCTCGGCCAGCGCGAGCCCCATGCGTCCCGAGGAGCTGTTGCCGAGGAAGCGCACGCTGTCGATCGGCTCGCGCGTGCCGCCCGCCGTGACGAGCACGTGCAGGCTGCCCCAGGACGCAGCCTTGGACAGCGCCGCTTCGCACGCCGCGAGCAGCTCGGCCGGCTCGGCCAGCCTGCCGACGCCGTGCTCGCCCTTGGAGGCCAGGCGCCCGACGCCGGGCTCGACGATCTCCACGCCGCGCTCGCGCAGCGTCTGCACGTTGGCGCGCGTCGCCGGGTGCTCGTACATGTGGTTGTTCATCGCCGGCGCGAGCACGACCGGGCAAGTGGCCGCGAGCGCGCAGCTGCTCAGAAGGTCCTCCGCAAGCCCATGCGCGAGCTTGGCGATCGTGTTCGCCGACGCAGGCGCGATCACGTACACGTCGGCGTTGGCCACGAGCCGCAGGTGGCTGAGCGGCGCGTACTCCGGCGGCGCTTCGCCCGGAAAGGCGCCGCGCGCCGGGTCAGGCTCGAACTCGCTGACGAGCACCGGCGCTCCCGTCAGCGCCGCGAACGACGCCTCCCCCACGAACCTGCGGCTGTTAGGCGTCTGCACCACGCGCACCGCGTGGCCGACCGCCGTCGCCAAGCGCACCAGCTCGAGCGCCTTGTACGCGGCGATGCCACCGCTAACGCCCAGCAGAATGCGCGCCATACCTACGTTGTAGAGCTACTTACGACCGCTGACAAGCAATGGGGCGCGCGTTGCGCCCCGCAACGGCTAGCGATAGTGGTACTTGATCTTTCCGGCTGCGACCTCCTCGAGGGCGATCGTCAAATAGTTTTTCGAGCCGGTTTCGATCATCGGGGGCGGGAACTCGTCGAACGTGCCCTCGCCGAGGTTGTGGTAGTAGCTGTTGATCTGACGCGCTCGCTTGGCGGAGACGACGACGCTCGCGTAGTTGGAGTCGACGTTGTCGAGCAGGCGGTCGATGCGGGGGGAGATCACGGTTGCTGATGCCTTTCCTCGGGGAGGTTCAAGTGTAGAGGGCCAAGCGCCGGCGGCCGGTGCGACGCGATCGGGCTGGGCTCAGCCCAACTCACCGGCGACGATCCCGCTGAGCTGCTCCAGCGCGTCTTCGAGCCGGTCGTTGACGACGACGTAGCCGAACTCCGGCTGGGCCGCGAGCTCCTGCTCGGCGACCTGCAGGCGCCGCTCGACCTCCTCGGCGTCGTCGGTGCCGCGACCGATCAGCCGCGTGCGCAGAGCGTCCAGCGACGGCGGCGCGATGAACACCTGAACGGCCTCGGGCATCGCCGCGCGGACCTGGCGCGCGCCCTGCACCTCGATCTCGAGCACGACCGGTGTGCCGGCGCGCACGCGCGCCTCGAGCTCCGAGCGCAGCGTGCCGTAGCTGCGTCCCGCGTAGTCGGCGTGCTCGACGAAGTCGTGAGCCGCGACGCGCCGGTCGAACTCCTCGCGCGTGAGGAAGTGGTAGTCGACGCCGTCCTGCTCACCCGGGCGCGGCGCACGCGTCGTGGCCGAGACCGACAGCTCGAGCTGATCGAGGCGCTCCATCAGACCGCGGATCAGCGTGCCCTTGCCGACCCCCGACGGCCCGGTGATGACGAATACACGTGCCACGGCGGGCAACCCTAATGCCGCGGGCGGGGGAAGCGGCTGCCTAGCGGTAAGGAGCGAGATGAGCTCTGAACGCTGACGCTCGGAGAGCCCGCCGATCGTCTTGCTCGGCGCGATGCGGCAGTGGGCGAGGATCTTGTTGACCTTCACGCGCCCGTACTTCGGCACCGCGAGCAGCATGTCGAAGACCTTCGCGGTCTCCACGTACTCGGGCGGGTTCAGCAGCAGCGAGTGGATCGAGAGGCGTCCCGCCTTGAGGTCGCGCTTGAGCTGAGCGCGCTTGATTCGGATCTGGTTGGCCCTTGCGAGCGCGTCCATTCTCTGGTTGAGGGATCGCTCTGGGGCCATTGAGGTGCTGGAGGACGTCGTGCTGGTCGCCGTCGCCATGGGCGGCGAGTCTACACACCAAAAGGCGGTGATCAAGACAAACGTCCCTAATTCATCTGAACCTCAACTTGAGGTGCAGGCGTGTCGAGCCTGCTGGACGGTAGCGGGGCGAGTTTGCGGCGCTTTTTACATCATTTAAACGCCCGCTCGTTGCGAATTTTGCGTAAGAGCCCGACACTTGTTGGGACATCGCCGCTCTCCGCCTCGGCTCAGGCGGCGAGCTCGCGTGCAATCGCACCGGCCACCATCGGATCGCGAAAGCTCTCAGTGCCGACAGCCACCAAAGTTGCGCCCGCGCCGATCAGATCACGTGCGTGCCCCGCGCGCTGAACGCCGCCCATCCCGATCACGGGTATGCCAACGCTGCGCGCCACGGCCGCCACCTGCGCGAGCGCGACGACGCGGATCGCCGGGCCCGAGAGCCCTCCGCTACCGCCGCCGAGCCACGGGCCGCCCGACGTAGCGAGCGCCATCGCGCGCAGCGTGTTGATCAGCGAGACCGCGTCCGCCCCGGCTGCCTCGGCCGCCTGCGCGCAAGCCGGAACGTCGGCCGTGTTCGGCGTCAGCTTGACGATCAGCGGCTTGCGCGTGTGCTCGCGGCAGGCGCGCACGACCTGCTCGAGCTGGCGTGGGTCGGCGCCGATGTCGAGACCCGTCTTCACGTTGGGGCACGAGACGTTCAGCTCGATCGCCGCGATCTCCGCACGCTGCTCGCATGCGGCCACGAGCTTCGCGAGCTCCTCCCCCGTCGAGCCCATCACGTTCGTGACCAGCGGCACCGGAGCACCGTCGGCGCCCGCCGCCTCCGCGAGCAGCTCCGCCAGCTGCGGCAGATCCTCGGCGAGGTAGACGTCGAGACCCTTGTTGGGCAGGCCGATCGAGTTGATCATCCCCCCAGCCGCCTCCCACAGTCGTGGCGGCGGGTTGCCCGCGCGCGGCTGCAGCGTGATCGTCTTCGAGACATACGCCGCGAAGGGGAAGTCGCGGGCCAGCGCCGCGCCGAACACGCGCCGCGCGGCAACCGCGTCGAACGTGCCCGAGCCGTTGATCACGCGGTGGGCGAGGCGCAGGCCGCAGAACTCGACCGGGCGCTCGGCGCCTGGCGATTCCTTCGCGTCTTCGGCAGCGCTCATGCGGGAGCTCCTGCATGCGCATCGACGTGCTCGAGCTCGGATGCGTCGATCACCGGGCCGTCGACGCACACGCGCAGGTAGCCGCCGCCACGCTTGGGCACGGCACAGCCGAAGCACGCGCCGAAGCCACACGCCATCCCCGCCTCGAGCGCGAGCTGCGCCGGAACCTCGGCCTCGGCGCAGATCGCGCGGACGGCCTCGAGCATCGGCGCCGGGCCACACGCGTAGACGACGGCGCGATCGTCGCGCTCGAGCTCGGCCGTCAAGAGCTCCGTGAGCAGGCCGTGGTGGCCGACCGAGCCGTCGTCGGTCGACACCTGCGCCCCGCGCAGCAGCGCCGCACCCTCGGCGCGTGCGGCGTCGCGGAAGCCGAGCAGCACGGTGACCTCGCGTTCGGCCTCGGCCTCGAGCGCGTCCTGCAGGATCGCCAGCGGCGCGATGCCGACGCCGCCGCCGACGAGGATCGCGCGCCTGCGCTGCGCCGGCGGCGCAAAGCCTTTGCCGAGCGGACCGAGCGCCCACAGCCCGTCGCCCTCGCGCAGCTCGCACAGCCGCTTCGTACCCGGGCCGACGTCCTCGAGCAGGAAGTGCGACTCGCCAACGCGCCGACGCGCGATCGAGAAGGCGCGCGCGAGGTAGGGCCGCTCGTCCTCGCCCCCTCCCCAGCGCTCGGCCGCAGCGAGCATCGCGAACTGGCCCGGGCGCGGCTCGGGCGTCTCGACGTCGGCCACGCGAAGCACGCGGTAGGCGCCGAGCCCCTCCAAGCCGAGCACCGTCAGCAGCCGGCGCTGCAGCGGCGCGGGGGCCGCGGCCCAGTCGTTGCTCACGCCGTGGGCACTCCGCGGTCGGCCTCGCGCCGCTCGCCCTGGCGGCGCTCGGGCCTGGACTCGGCGCCGCGCACGCCGTGCAGCTCCTGCACGCACAGCACCTCCGGGGCGCCGTTGCGCAGCGCGCCGGCAATCGCGCGCGCCGCCGAGCCACCGGCGGCAATCGTCGTCAGACAGGGGATGCCGTGCCGGATCGCGGCGCGGCGAATCTCATAGCCGTCGGTGCGCGCGCCCACGCCGGTAGGCGTGTTGATCACGAGGTCGACGTCGCCGCGCTCGATCCAGTCGAGCACGTGCGGCGAGCCCTCGCCGATCTTGTTGATCCGCCTCGCCGGCACGCCCAAGCGCTCGATCGCTTCGGCCGTACCGCCGGTGGCGATGATCTGAAAGCCGCTGTCGTGCAGGCTCTGGGCGACCCACGAGGCGGCGACCTTGTCGGAGTCGGTGACTGTAATGAACGCCGTGCCCTTGCTCGGCAGCGGCACGCCGGCGGCCGCCTGCGCCTTGGCGAAGGCCGTGGGGAAGTCGCGCGCGATCCCCATCACCTCGCCGGTCGAGCGCATCTCGGGGCCGAGCAGCGCGTCGGAGCCCTCGAAGCGGTCGAACGGCAGCACGGCCTCCTTGACCGAGACGTGCTCGCCGAAGCCGAGCCCTTCGCGGTCGCGCGGCAGGTCGAGCTCCGCGATCGACTCGCCGAGCATGATCCGGCAGGCGAGCTTGGCCAGCGGCAGGCCGACGGCCTTCGAGACGAACGGCACCGTGCGCGAGGCGCGCGGGTTGGCCTCGATCACGTACAGCTCGCCGGCGTGCACGGCGTACTGGACGTTGATCAGCCCGACGACGCCGATCTCGAGCGCCAGCTCGCGCGTGGCCGTGCGGATCTGCTCGAGCATCTCCTCGCCGAGCGAGTGCGGCGGCAGCACGCAGGCGCTGTCGCCCGAGTGGATGCCGGCCTCCTCGACGTGCTGCATAATCCCGCCGATCCAGGCCTCGCGGCCGTCGCACAGCGCGTCGACGTCGACCTCCGTGGCGTTCTCCAGGAAGCGGTCCAGGAAGATCTCAGCCTGCTGTCCAGGCAGATCCTCGGCGGCGCTCACGCCCTGGCGCTCGAGGTAGTCGGCTAGGCCCTCGCGCGAGTAGACGATCTCCATCGCGCGACCGCCGAGCACGTACGAGGGGCGCACGAGCAGCGGGTAGCCAACGTCATCGGCGCACTCCAACGCCTGCGCCACCGAACGCGCGGTGGCATAGGGCGGCGCTTTGTAGCCGAGACGCTCCAGCAGCGCGCCGAACCGGCCGCGGTCCTCGGCCAGGTCGATCGCCAGCACGCTCGTGCCGAGCAGCGGCACACCGGCCGCCTCGAGGCCGGCCGCGAGCTTCAGCGGCGTCTGTCCGCCGAACTGCAGGATCAGCCCGCGCGGCTGCTCGGCCTCGACGACCGCGAGCACGTGCTCGAGCGTGAGCGGCTCGAAGTACAGCCGGTCGGAGGTGTCGTAGTCGGTCGAGACCGTCTCGGGGTTGCAGTTGATCATCACGGCCTCCATGCCCGAGTCGCGCACGGTCATCGCGGCATGCACGCAGCAGTAGTCGAACTCGATCCCCTGGCCGATGCGGTTGGGGCCAGAGCCGAGGATCACGACCGAGGAGCGCCTGGCGCCGCCACCGCTGCTGCTGTGCTCCGAGCGATTGATCTCGCTGCGCGCGGCGCGCTCCCAGCCGGAGTAGAAGTAGGGCGTGCGCGCGGGGAACTCGGCGGCGCACGTGTCGACCGACATGAACGAGCGCTCGCCGGCGAACGGCGCCTCGGGATGCAGCGCGAGTGCCTGCAGCTCCGCGAGGAACCACCGGTCGATCTTCGTCGGCTCGTGCACCGCCTCGACGCTCGCGCCGCGGCGCAACAGCTCGAGCACAAGCTCGTAGCGATCGGGGCCGGGGCGCTCCAGGCGCTGCAGCAGCTCCTGCTCGCTGAGGCCATCGACGACCGGCGGCTTGTCGAGCTCGCGCGAGACGAGCGCCTTGGCAAAGGCCTGCTGGAAGGTGCGCCCGATCGCCATCGTCTCGCCGACCGACTTCATGTGCGTCGAGAGCACAGGATCTGAGCCGGGGAACTTCTCGAAGGCAAAGCGCGGCCACTTGACGACGACGTAGTCGATCGTCGGCTCGAAGCACGCCGGCGTGACGCCGGTGATGTCGTTGTCGATCTCCTCCAGCAAGTAGCCGACGGCCAGGCGGGCGGCGATCTTCGCGATCGGGAAACCCGTCGCCTTCGAGGCGAGCGCCGAGGAGCGCGAGACGCGCGGGTTCATCTCGATCACGAGGATCTCTTCGGTCTCGGCGTTGACGGCGAACTGCACGTTCGAGCCGCCCGTCTCCACGCCGACGGCACGGATCACGGTCAGCGCCTGGTCGCGCAGCTGCTGGTAGAGGTGGTCGGTCAGCGTCTGCTGCGGCGCGACCGTGACCGAGTCGCCCGTGTGCACGCCCATCGGGTCGACGTTCTCGATCGAGCAGACGATCACGACGTTGTCGGCCTTGTCGCGCATCACCTCGAGCTCGAACTCGCCCCAGCCGATCACCGACTCGTCGAGCAGTACCTGCCCGATCGGCGAGGCCTCGATCCCGGTGGCGACGATCGCCTCGAACTCCTCGTTTGTGCGTGCGATCCCGCCACCGCGCCCGCCGAGCGTGAAGGCGGGGCGCACGACGCACGGCAACCCGACCTCGGCGGCCGCCGCCTGCGCCTGCTCGAGCGTTGTCGCGATCGCGCTCTTGGGCATGCGCAGCCCGGCCTTGGCCATCGCCTCGCCGAACAGCTCGCGATCCTCGGCGCAGGCGATCGCCTCGTAGTTGGCGCCGATCAGCTCGACGTCGTACTTCTCGAGCGTGCCGTCGTCGTGCAGCGCCTTGGCGAGGTTCAGCGCGGTCTGCCCGCCGAGCGTGCCAAGCAGCGCGTCGGGGCGCTCGCGCTCGATCACCTGCGTGACGGGGCCGGGCAAGAGCGGCTCGATGTACGTGGCCTCGGCGAACTCGGGGTCGGTCATGATCGTCGCCGGGTTGGAGTTGACGAGCACGACTTCATAGCCCTCCTCGCGCAGCACCTTGCAGGCCTGCACGCCGGAGTAGTCGAACTCGGCGGCCTGCCCGATCACGATCGGCCCGGAGCCGAGGATCAGGATCTTGTGGATGTCATCGCGCCTGGGCATCGCGCTATGCGGCCTCGGCGATGCGCTGCAGGAAGCGGTCGAACAGGTACAGCGAGTCGTGCGGGCCGGGGCCGGCCTCGGGGTGGTACTGCACGGTGCCGCCGGGCACGTCGAGCAGCTCCAACCCCTCGACGGTTCGGTCGTAGAGGTTCACGTGCGAGAGCGCGGCGGCGCCGAAGTCGGTCTCCCAGCGCACGGGCTCGTCGGCGTCGATCGTGCGCGCGCCGCCGGGGCCGACGGCGGCGAAGCCGTGGTTCTGCGAGGTGATCTCGACCTTGCCCGTCTGCAGGTCCTTGACGGGGTGATTGGCGCCGCGGTGGCCGAAGGGCAGCTTGAACGTCTCCAGGCCAACGGCGCGACAGAGCAGCTGATGGCCGAGGCAGATGCCCCACACGGGCTTCTTGCCGACGATCGCGCGCACGGTCTCGACGACATAGCCGAGCGCCGCCGGGTCGCCGGGGCCGTTGGCGAGGAACACGGCGTCGGGATCCTCGGAGAGCAGCTCCTTGGGGCTCGAGGTGCACGGATGCAGCGAGACGCGCGCGCCGCGCTGCACGAGCTCGCGCACCATCGAGGCCTTGATGCCGGTGTCGATCACGGCGATCCGCGGGCCGGAGCCGTCCTGGCCGTGGCGGGTGACTTCCTTCGGCGTGACGACGGCAGCGAGATCCTGGCCTGCCATCTGCGGCTCGGCCTCGATCTGCTCGCGCGCCTCGGTCGAGCCGACGCTCGCGGGGAACACGCCCCCGCGCATCGCGCCGGCGTCGCGGATGTGGCGCACGAGCGCGCGCGTGTCGATCTGAGAGATCGCGCTGACGCCGCAGTCGCTCAGCCAGTCGAGCCAGCCACGCTCGGCGGTCGGCGCGTCCTCGCGGTTGCACGCCTCGCGCATGATCGCGGCGCGCGCCCACGGGCGCTCTGACTCCATCGCGTGAGAGCTGACCCCGTAGTTGCCGATGTGCGGATAGGTGAACGTGATCAGCTGCCCGGCGAAGGACGGGTCGGTCATCGACTCCTGATAGCCGGACATACCGGTCGTGAACACGACCTCGCCGACGGCCGGCGCCTCGGCGCCGCACCATTCGCCGTCGAAGCGCGTGCCGTCCTCGAGCAGCACGAAGCCGTCTTCTCTGCTCGCCCCGCTGCTCACAGGATCAACTTCTGCACTTCCTTGAACTCTGGTGTCCCGGCGCGCTCGAGCAGCTCGAACAGGGCGCTCTCAACGGTGCTGACGACTGCCCCGGCGCGCTCCAGGCGCTCGAGGCCGCGCTCGTAGTCGAGTGCGTGGCGCGAGCCGACGGCGTCGGCGGGCACGTGCACTTCGACGTCTTTGCCGAGCAGGTCGTGCACGGTCTGTGAGACGCACACGTGCGTCTCGATGCCGCAGACGATCGCCTGGTCGCGCCCTTTCAGATCGAAGCCGCCTGCACGAGCAGCGGAGAAGACGGTCTTCTCGATCATCAACTCCTCCCCCTCGATCCCGAGCTCGGGCGCGGTCGGGCCGAGACCTTTCGGATACTGCTCGCTGACGAGGGCGGGTATCTGCAGGATGCGAGCTCCGGCAAGCAGCCGCCGGCAAGACTCAGCGACATCGGCGAAGGATGCGTAGGGGCGAAAGCCCTCCTGCACGTCGACGACGAGCAGCGCGGCGCGGTCGCGGTGAAGCAGGGCCATCAGGCGCTCACCGGCCTCGTGCGCCGACCACGCTGAATGCGCGCTCGCGGTAGACGACGGCGCCGCCGGCGACGGTCAAGAGCACCTTGCCGCGCAGCCTGCGCCCGGCGAAGCAGCAGTTCTCAGAGCGGCTTTCCCAGCCGCGCTCGCCGGCGACGAACTCAGCGTCGAGATCGACGAGCGTGAGGTCGGCGGGCTCGCCGGGGGCGATCGTGTGGGTCGGCAGCTCATACAGCGCAGCGCCGGCGGTCATCCGCTCGACGAGCAGTGCCAGCTCGAGCACGCCGGGCAGCACGAGGCCGGTGTAGAGCGCGGCGAAGGCGGTCTCGAGGCCTGTCGTGCCCATCGGGGCCTGCTCGAAGGGCACTTCCTTCTCCTCGCGCGCGTGCGGGGCGTGATCGGTGGCGACGCAGTCGATCGTGCCGGAGCGCAGCCCTTCGATCAGCGCCTGGCGATCTTCCTCGGTGGCCAGCGGCGGGTTCATCTTCATCCGCGTGTCCATCCCGCGCACGTCCTCCTCGGTTAAGAGCAGATGGTGCGGCGAGGCCTCGGTGCTGACGCGAAAGCCCTTGGCCTTGGCCTCGGCGACGGCCTGCACGGAGGCGAGGCAGCTGAGGTGCTGGAAGTGCACGCGCGCGTCCTCGTAGCCGGCGATGGCGGCGTCGCGCGCGACCATCGTGGACTCGGAGATCGTCGGGATGCCGCCGATCCCGAGCGCGACGCTGACGGCCCCCTCGTGCATGCAGCCGCCGCGCGAGAGCGTCGGGTCCTCCTCGTGCAGGGCGATCACGCCGCCGCACAGGCGCTGGTACTGAAGCGCCTTGCGCAGCATGCCGGCGCTCGTGACGGGCTTGCCGTCGTCGGTGAAGCCGATGGCGCCCTCGTGTCGCAGCTCGGCCATCTCTGAGAGCTGCTCGCCGTTCAGCCCGCGCGTGATGGCGGACATGAAGCCGACCGAGATGCGCGCCTCGCGGGCGGCGGTCTCGCGCAGCGAGCGCAGCAGCGGCGCGGAGTCGAGCACGGGGTCGGTGTTGGGCATCGCGATCACACCGGCATAGCCGCCTGCTGCGGCGGCGCGAGTGCCGCTGTCGAGGTCCTCCTTGTGCTCCTGCCCGGGCACGCGCAGGTGCACGTGGGGGTCGAAGAACGCCGGCAGCAGATGCTGGCCTCGGCCCTCGATCAGCTCCTCCTCGGGACCGTGGGCGAGGGCTCCGGGCTCGCTGAGCTCGGCCACCTCTCCCCCGCGCACGCGCACGTCGTGGCGGGCATCGATCATCGCGCGCGGGTCGAGCACGTGCACGTCGCGCAGCAACAGGTCGACCGTCGTGCGCGGCCCGTGGACGAGCGGCTGGGCGGCCATCACGCGGGCTGGGGCTCCGGCGAGGCGGGCGAGGGCGATGCGGAGGGAGCGGGCGCCGCGGCGCGCGCGCCGGCGAGCAGCTCATACAGCACGGCCATGCGCACGACGACGCCGGCCTCGACCTGGGCGGTGATCACGGCCTGCGGCGAGTCGACGACCTCGCCGGAGAGCTCGACGCCGCGGTTGACGGGGCCGGGGTGCATCAGCACCTGGCGCGGCGAGAGGCGGCGGCCGTTGATCTGATACCAGGAAGCGTACTCGCGCACGGAGGGCACCCAGGTCTCGTTCATGCGCTCGTTCTGCATGCGCAGTGCATAGACGACGTCGGCGGAGGGCAGCTCATCGAGCGTGAAGCGCACGTCGCAGCCGAGCGCCTCGATCCCGCGCGGGATCAGCGTGGGCGGCCCGGCGACGGTGACCTTGGCGCCCATCCGCTGGAAGGCGACGATGTTCGAGCGCGCGACGCGCGAGTGCGCGACGTCGCCGACGATCCAGATGCCGGCGCCGTCGAGCTCGCCGAGGCGGCCTTTGAGCGTGTAGACATCGAGCAGCGCCTGTGTGGGGTGCTCGCGCT
This sequence comes from uncultured Solirubrobacteraceae bacterium, assembly GCA_963704495.1. GTDB lineage: Bacteria > Actinomycetota > Thermoleophilia > Solirubrobacterales > Solirubrobacteraceae > Palsa-744. The sequence continues at coordinate 2,168,174 of OY969911.1, forward strand.
TGCCGTCGCCGGCGTTGACGATCGCGGCGCTGCACCATTTGGAGACGAGCTCGGAGGCGCCTGCCCAGGGCGTGCGCAAGACGATGGCGTCGGGCTTGTGCGCGCTGAGCGTGAGCACGGTGTCCTTCAGCGACTCGCCCTTCTCGACGCTCGAGCCGCTGGCAGCGAAGTTGACGACGTCGGCGGAGAGGCGCTTGGCGGCGAGCTCGAAGGAGCTGCGCGTGCGCGTGGAGGCCTCGTAGAAGAGGTTCAAGACCATCCGCCCGCGCAGCGCGGGGACCTTCTTGATCTCGCGGTCGGAAACCTCGGCGAAGCGCTCGGCCTGAGCGACGATGCGCTCGATCGAAGGTCTGTCTAGATCTTTTATTGAGAGGAGATGATTCACACGCCCTCCTGCCGGCGCTCGGGGCGGGGTTTGACGGCGCTCATGCAATCTCCAGGGCAACGGGGGCGATTGCGACCTGGTCGAGGCCGTCGAGCTCACGCAGGCGGACGTGCACGTGCTCGGCGCGCGAGGTCGGCAGGTTCTTGCCGACGTAGTCGGGGCGGATCGGCAGCTCGCGGTGCCCGCGGTCGGCGAGCACGGCGAGCTGCACGCGCTCGGGGCGGCCGTAGTCGAACAGCGCCTCGATCGCGGCGCGCACGGTGCGCCCGGTGAAGAGCACGTCGTCGACGATCACGACGGTGCGCCCTGCGATGTCGAAGTCGATGTGCGAAGCATGCACGACGGGGGCGTCTGGACGGCTTGCGACATCGTCGCGGTAGAAGCCGATATCCAAGTCGCCAAGCGGGATTGCGCTATCGAGTAGCTGTTCGAGCAGGTCGCGCAGGCGACGGGCGAGGAAGGCGCCACGACGGTGGATGCCGACGATCGCGAGGCCCTGCTCGACGGACCCTCCGTCGTCGGGGTTGCGCTCGGCGATCTCGTGAGCGATACGCGTCAGCGCTCGCTGGATATCGCCCTCCCGGAGGACGACCTTCTCACTGCTCTGGTCCATCTATTCCTTCCTGGCCTCACGGGACCGGGTTAAGGATCTTCAGGAATGTATCAGGGGCTTGTGACGATTCTCTAGCGCGAGGGGACGGCTTCAGACGGAGCATCGGCACGCTTGGCGGAGCTGTCGCCGTCGCGCTCGCCGGTGGCGTTGGCGTCCTGTCCTGCAGCACCGGACGCTCCCGCGCGCTCGCGCACTTGGCGGTCGGACCAGCGCTCGAGCTTGGCGCGGCCGCGCTCGGGGAAGGGCACCTCGATCGTGTCGAAGTCGCGCGGGGCCTCCGTGTCGGGGAAAACGGCGCGCGCCTCGTCACGGAGTTGGCCACCGGCGTAGCGCGTGGAGACGTGCGTGAGCGCGAGCGCGCGCACGTCGGCGTCCCGGGCGAGCTCGGCGGCCTGACGGGCAGTGCTGTGCGCGGTCTCGCGGGCGCGATCGGCGTCCTCGTCGGTGAAGGTGGCCTCGTGTACGAGCAGGTCGGCTTCGTGGGCGGCCAGCTTCAGCGCCTCGCACGGCTCGGTGTCGCCGGAGAGGACGATCTTGCGGCCCTCGCGTTCTGGGCCCATGACCTGCTCGGGCAGAACGCCGCCGACGGTCTCGCCGCGCTGCAGGCGGCCGAAGTCGGGGCCGGGCTTGACGCCGAGCTGCTCGGCGAGCTTGGCGTCGAGATGGCCGGGCCGAGCGTCCTCGACGATCGCGTAGCCGAAAGCATTTGGCGCGCGGTGGCTGACGGGCACGGCGGCGATCAGGTAGCCGTCGCGCTCCACGGTCTCGGCGGGCTCCAGCTCGACGATCTTGAAGTCGTAGGGCAGCCGGCCGTAGACGATCCGCATCACGCCCATCAACTCGGAGAGGCCGCGTGGGCCGTAGATGGTGAGTGGCTGCTCACGGTCGCGCAGGGCAAATGACTTGAGCATCCCGGGCAGGCCGAGCCAGTGGTCGGCGTGAAAGTGGGTGATGAAAACGCATTCCATGTCGACGAGCCCGATCGAGCGGGTCAGCTGGCGCTGCGTGCCTTCGCCGCAGTCGAACAGGATGCGGTCGCCGCCGAGGCGGACGAGGATCGCGGGCAGACCGCGGCGGGCGCTGGGGACCGAGCCGCCGGTGCCGGCGAAGAACAGGGACAGGTCCATGGGGCTACGGTAGCCTCTTGCACAGCCGGGGCGCGCGCTCGCGCGCGCCTTCTGCGCCCGTAGCTCAGTGGATAGAGCGCTCGCCTCCGGAGCGAGAGGTCGCAAGTTCGAATCTTGCCGGGCGCACCATACTTGTCTCATTCCAACGCCAGTCATGCGAAAGCGGGCTGGCGTTCTTTGTTGTGTCCTCCCTGGCGGCTAGTTCCTGCTCAATCTCATCAACTAGCCCGTCCGCCAACAGCTCGGCGTAGGTATCGGTCAGCATGACTGCCGTGATCGAGTCGTCGGTCACGAACAGCTTCTTGAAATAGACTTGATTCATTGTGCGCCGTACCAGCGGCGGAGCCGCTTCGTAAGCGGCTTGGGCGTCCTCAACCAGCGCCACGGCGCGGATCGCCAAGACCTCCACCTTGGCCCAGTTGGTCGCGGCAATGTCTAGTACCGCTTGGGCTCCGGCGACCTCGGCAGTTAGCTCATCCTGCTGGCGCTTGAGCTGGGCCAGCGGAATCGCGTCGGCGGCATAAGCATCAAACAGCTTGTCGCGGCGGCGTTCGATGGCGCTCAGCCGTTCCCGCTGGATGGCGGTGTGCTTAGCGTGGGTGGCGCGCTCGGCCTCGTAGTAACTGTGGATGGCGGCTTGGCGTTTGGCAATCTCCGTTCGGGAGCGCTCAATCGTGGCGTAGTAGCGCTCGACGGCTCGCTCGACAGCATCAACCGATACGTACCGCTGGGGGCAGCCTTGGCGACGCCCGACGCAGAAGAAATAGGCGTACCGCTCTCCCTGTCCGTTGACAGCCATGTTGAAGACCAAGCGCTTACCGCAGCGCCCGCACCAGATTGACCCCTTGAGGTAGTGGTTATGCGTGCGGCGCTTCTCCCCGGCCGTGCAATGAGCCCGCATGACCTCCTGCACGGTGTCGAACGTCGCTTGGTCAATTAGAGGCATGTGGTTGCCGTCGTAGATGATGCCGCCAAATGGCACCTTGCCCAAGTAGTAGGGATTCTGCATCAGTTTGTGGAGACGGTCAGCGTTGATCGGCTTACCGCTTTGGTTGCGTAGCCCCAGCTCGGCCATCTCCTCGGCCAGGGTCACTAGGCTCAGATCGCCCAAGACGTAGCGGCGAAAGGCCGTTGTCATCAGCGGGCCGTTGTGGTCGTCAACCTCGACGGTGGACAACCGGCGACCGCCAACCATCTGCTGAATATTGCGGTATCCCGGCAGCGTCCGGTAGGGGGTGCCGCCAAGTTGCGCCTTGCGGATCAGGGACAGTTTGGTGCGTTCGGCCCGCATATCGTTGTCGTACTCAGCAGCGGCTACCAAGATGCCGCGTTGGAAACGGCCGCTGGGCGAGTTGTCGATGGACTCGGTAGCGGACTGGAGTTCAACGCCCAACTCCTCCAGCTCACGGCCAACGATGGCCTCATCGAAACGCTTGCGGGAGAACCGCTCCATCTTGGGAACGATCACGTAGTCGATATCCCCCCGTAGCCGTAGGTCGGCCAGCATCCGCTGTTGTACCTCCATCTTCGCGGCCGACTTAGCCGACTGTCGCTCGACATACTCGCCGACGATTTCGGCGCTAAGGTCATCGGCCTTGCGTTGGCACATAGCGCGTTGGACTGGCAGCGACAGACCCTCCTCGCTATCGCCGCGAATCTGCTTGACGGTCGAAACCCGGATGAACACGAACGCCTTCTTGGTTCGAGGCCGAGGCTCAGACACGCGATCCGATGCGCGGGCGGGTTGCTCGCTCATAGCTACTCCTTCCTGGCCGAGGCCGTGCGGGGTTATAGGTTGCGTTCAGCCCTAACTCATCAATCCGCCAGCGCATAGCCGGACGCGAGACTTCCAAGCGCTGGGCCAATGTCGCGGCATCTTGAATGCCCTGGCCCCACAGCCATTTGACCCACGCCTTCGGCATCAAGACGCAAGCCGCAAAGAAATCGGCTAGCGATTCGGTGGTGTCCTCATCAAGTGCGTAGGCGGCGAATGGATGCTCCAGAACGTGCCAGAGTTCATGCGCGACCGTGAAGCGTTGACGCACAAGAGCATGGTCAGCGTTGACCACGATATGCCAGCGTCCGCCGTGCCACTTGGTGAATCCTGACGCGCGCATTCCTTCAAGGCGACCGACCTCGACATGCCCTAAATGAGACATGGCCTCCTCTGGCACTGGCCCCTCAGCAACGCCGCGTAGCCGCAGTAGCTTGGCGGCTTGATTCTCAGCTACGCGCCGCGCTTCGTACCGGCTCAATCGGCGCGGTGGGCGCATGGCCCTTAGCTCCCGCAAGACGTGGATGCGCGGCTCCAGCGAGCGGTTAGTCATTACCGCCCCCGTAGCGCTTTTTGATGCGACGGACATAGCGCTCAATGTCGTCTACAGCTTCATTACCGAGTCCGTACTTGGCTCGGAAGTAGGCACCCAGCTCTGGCAGCGCTGAGGGTTCGTACCCGGCTGCTCGGAATAGCTCGTCGGCCGGAGCGCCGAGTACGTCGGCCAATGCCTGCAACCGCTCAAAACTGGGCTGCTTGAGATCACCGCTCTCGATCCGACCCAGCCACCCCGGATTGACTTCCAGTGCACGGGCAACCTCCCGCACACCCAGCCCCCGCTGCTTCCGATAGCGCCGCACCACGACGGCTAGCTGCTCTTTCTGCTGTTGGGTCATGGCCTTCGGCTCCGTTATGCCCTTCATTATCCCACAATCGTTTACTACAGGCAACACTATTTTTGGTCGGTCAATGTGCTCAGGAAGTCATCGAAGTGAGCTGCCACGAACAAAACCTGGGCCTTAGCCGGGGTGCGGCTGAATGCGGCTTGGAGTTGGTTCACGCGCCGGGCATCAGGAGCTAGCCACAGCACCTTGGGAAAGACGCCACGGGCGGCAACCTCCTGGCCGCTGCGCCAATAATCAACGTAGGTAGCGAGTTTGCGTTCAAGCGTGGCCTGGCTGACGGTGGCGCGGTCAACCTCAAGAAACCAGTGGGTCGCCCATTGCCCGGAGCCCACGGCGAAGAAGCCATCCGGCTTCAAGATGGTTCGGCTGCCGCTAGGAGCCGTGAAGGTCCGCCACGCCAGCGGCTCGGCTTGGCGCTCCAGTAGCTCCAGCCTGCCTTGCTCCTCGGCTTCAACTACCAACAAATGAGCCTCGGCTACGGCTAGGTAGTGACGGACGAACTGACTGCCCGGCTCGCGGGTGCGCCTAGCTTGCTCCGGGGTAATCCAGCCATACACCGCCGCCAGCTTGAAACCTAGAGGCGTCAGCACGTTGATATGACCGGCCGACCCTGCCCTAACTCCGCCGATGCGTCGCTCCAGGTGTCGGATGACGCCGAGTGCCGCCAGCTTGGCAATGCTGCGGCGGGCGGCTCTGGCCCGCGCTAGTGGTGTGGCACCGTCAAATACCCAGCGCTCCAGTTGGCGCGTTGACAGGAAGCGCATTTCGAGCAAGAGCGAGATAGCGGCTCGCTCCCGTCCCGATAGCTGAGCGTCGAGTGCGTCAAGACGCCGGCGGTAGAGGCGAGGGCTCATTGCCCGCCTCGAAGCGGAGGATCATCCGTGCCCCGTTTGGCACCCAATCCCGGATAGGAACGGGCATGAAGGGCAATCTTCAACTGCGCGAACGCACAAGCGAATGGACAGCTCATCGTTTGCCCCTTGGCTTGCTACCTACCGGTCCGGTAGTGCCGTTGCCTTCGACTTGCTGGCGCAACGTCGCCTCGACCTCTCTACGGGATCGGGCGTAGTTACGGCGGGACGTCTCCCGCACCTGCTCGGCCACTCCGAGACCTTGAGGCGGGGGCGGCGTGGTTAGGGTTACTGGCCGGGCGGTGGAGCCATCGTCAAGGGCTACCAGGGCGGCAACGGTGTAGGCCTCTAGCGCAGCCAGGTCGGTTGCGTTCAAGGCTGGGGCAAACTGGCGCTCCAGCACGCGGGCATCGGCCGGGCTGAGAGCAAACGTCAGCTTGCTGCGAGCATTGGCCAGGATGACTTCCCGCAGCTCCTTCGGGATCTGACCGAGGTTCTGATGAGCCAGGGTGAGGCTTAGGCCGTACTTACGCCCCTGAGCGAACATCTCATCCCACGGGATTGGGGCGGCGGCGAAGTCTTGGGCCTCATCGACGTACAGCCCGAAGGGGTGGCGCTGGGACAGTGGCAACCGCGCCCGCTCGGTAACAGCCTGCCACAGCGACACCAACACCAGGCAGCCCAACAGCCTGACCGTTTCGGCGCCCAGCAAGCCCTTAGGCAAATGAACGAGCAAGATTTTGCCCTCGGCCACGATCTGGCGCATGGTGACTTTCGGGTGCGTCTGGCCGATGACGTGCCGGATGGAGCTACGGGCGGTAAAGGCGCGGGTCTTGTTTAGTAGGGGCGCGGCAATCGCTGCCAGCTCCTTTTCAGGTAGAGACGTAAGCCAACGCCAGTCCGGTCCTAGTCCCACCGGGTCATCAAGCTCTGCCACCACACTCGCCCGAAACTCAGGGTCGGTGTAGAGCCGGGGCAGATCGAGCAACGTCGCCCCGCCCGGGCGTTGCGCCAAACTCAGCAATCCGGTGTGGGCAAGCTGGGCGGTCCGTGGCCCCCAGAACGCCTTCCACAGCCGCTCGAACAGCTCCCCGATTTGGTCGGCAATCAGAGCCGGATCACTGGCCCCGGCAAAGGGATTGAAGCCGACGGCAAACTCCGGGTCGGTCGGGTCGAGGAACACCACATCATCCCGGCGTGACTCCGGTACCAAGTCGCACGCCTCCCTGATGAGGTCGCCGTTCGTCTCAATCACCGCTAGGCCCCGGCCTTGCGTGAAGTCGTCCTTGACCAAGTTCTTGATGAGCGAGGTCTTGCCGGTGCCGGTTGGCCCAACGATGTAAAGCCCTAGCGTTGACGCAGACGCACTAATGGCAACCGGTCGCTCGATACTGGGGAAGTTGGAAGTGCCGAGTATCCGGCCGTGGCGAGGCAGGGCGGCAGCGGGCAACAAGCGCTTAGTGGCGGTCAAATTCAGGCCTGGCAGATCGGGGGAGCCAATAGGCCACCCGATAACGGCAGCCAGCTCCCGCACCGACAGGTACCGCCCGCGTTGGCCGAACAGGTAGAGCATCTGCCCCCACCACCAAGGCTCACCAACCAGGCGACCCGACGGCGTACTAAGTGAACGCAACACCGAACTGGTACGTGCGAGCAAGTGGGACGCGCGGGCTTGGGTTAGCGCTACAACCTGCAACTCTCCGTAGGCTTGCCAGCCGGGAAGCGCCAGCTTGGAGCGCAAGGCGGCAGCGTGACCTGCTGGACGGTTGATAATTTCTAATTGGGGTCGAACTGCCGGGCGCAAGTGCCAGGCCAATTGCACGCTCTCGCCTTCATTTAGAGGCTGGAGGGCGGCAACCAGGCTGGCAACGACCGCTTGCGGGTGATCCACTCGCAACGCCCCTAGGCGCGGGGTGATTTGAAATAGCAGTCGCCGCGTCGCATTGAGCGTATTCAGTTCGACTAGATCAAGGCGGGCACCGGGAATAGCGGCCCGCAGTTCGCCTATAACCAGCTCCACTGTTTCTTGACTAACGCCAACGCGGTAGCCAATGCCATCCTGGTCTGCGCCGCAAATGAGCGTCAAGCGGGTACGCCAATAGCTGCCGGATAGTCCCGATAGGACCGCCACTACCGCTTCAAGCGTTACACCGTCACGCGGAAAGTTGAGTCCAAACCAAGTTAGTGACTTCCGATTCACTCGGTAGCCTTCGGCTTGTCGGCAGGCTTGGTTTGCTTTTCTGATTCCTCTTGCTCAATTAGTATGCGGGAAAGCAGGAGATATGCGAGAACCAGCCGGTTATCGTCAACGGCCTTATTCCTGACTCCCTTGATATAGACACGCTTCGTCACCACTTGCTACCGTTTACTTTGATAAACACTAATGATTCCAGTATGTGTTTACTGTAGGCAACAGTCAAGAGTTTTGTCACCAGCGCTGGGTGAAGAACCACACCAACCTTGCGACGACGGCTAGGGCAACGAGGATCGTCACCGGGCCAATGAGCTTCGGCAGCACGGCCGCTAGCATCTTGAGCGCGACCGTACTGCCGATAACGTAGAAGACGATCTTCTTCTCCAACCTACTTCGGCTCCGTTTCGCCCAGCTCCATCGCTGAACCCAGGAACGTCTCCAAGGTGGCAACCTCGGCGGCGTGGTCGGCTTCGCGTCGTTCCAGTCGTCCTTGAAACGCCTGGCAGACTTCCCGGAGCCTGCGGATCAGGCGGTTGGCGTTTTCGAGTTGCACCTGCTGTTTTTCGTTGTGGCGGAGTAGTCGCCGGCAAAGCTGGAGCAGACGCTGCTCTTGCTTGGCAGTCACGACTACGAACCTTTGGAGAAGTCGTCGAGGTGATTGCCCGTGTTGATGACGTGCTTTTGCTGGAGGTAGTTCAATGCGCCAGCCACCTCGGGAGCAACTTGGCGCAGGGCAGCGGCGCTAGCGGCGGTAGCCGTGACACTGGCCATCGCGGTCTGCGTCAATGCGTTATCTGCGATGACCTCGGCTTGGGCGTACTCGCGGCGAAGCTGTAGCTCGCGGTGAGCGAGTGCCGCTGAGGTTTCCATCGCTTCTACCTGACGGCGCTCGCGCCGATCGAGCGGGCCAAGGTTGAGGCCGCTGCGGTGGGCAGGGAGGTTGGGCTTAGGCATTGGTATCCTTTCGCAGGCAGTTGGGTTCCAGCCAGTGGGGAACGTCAAGACCAGCAAAGGGAAGTCCGGTGGTTAGCCAATGCTGGCAGTCAACCTCGGCGCAGTCGGAGGACGCCCGCTCTCTGTCGGTTCGTCGCTGTTGTGATTGATCGGGTGGAGTAATGAGTTGATTAGCTGTCATGGAGTGAATGGCAGCACACAAATAGGGTCTGACTTTCGGCCTCGGAAATAGGCTGGCACTCGCCCCCAAGACCGGTCTGGGATCTGGTCTGGGCTTAGGCTGAGCCATCGGCAGCGCCGGGCTTAGGTCAGCCGAGGCCGCCTTAGTTGCAAGTTTGCTTGCAGTCCTAGCCCGGCTGGAGCAATACGGAGACCGAGTTGCGCTCCGGTTTGTCTGCAACTGTTCGACTATGCAGGACATTGCTCGAACAGTTGTTCGCTAATTCCGCCGCATCGGCCCAAGCTCCGATCAATCAGTCAATAGTGGCTGTGGGTCCGTCCGCCCCGTCAGTCTCAATGGTCTCGGCTCCGGTCACGGCTTGGTCCAGTCGATACCAGGACCGAAGGAAGACGCGAAAGAAGAAAGGGATGGACCTTGCAGCAATCATCAAGGAAGTAACTGAAGCCAACGTTCCATTTGAGCGAGCGGTCAAGACAGACCGCTGCCGGGAACTGTTCCCGACCACGGCCTGCAAGCTGTGTCGGGAGTACCTACGTGACCATGAAGCAGATACAGTTGACTCGGCACATCTAGATGAGCAGCAGGAGATGTACCGGGCTGTTCAGTTGTTGCTGATCCTCACGGCCATGCGGCTTCCAGATGAAGAAGAGCCCATTGAAGCCCTGCGACTAATGGGTACCTACGGCGTGGATGCCCGCAAACGTCTAGCTAAGGAACGCTATGGTGTGGCGGCACGAGACCGGCCGCGGCCGGTCAAAGATGTACCTTCATTCAAGAAGCGACACCTGCCGCGCTTGCAGCGAAGCCTCACTGACAGCCTGCACGTCCTTACCCGCGAGCTAGACGGCTCTACGTGCAAGCAGGTGCTGGTGAAATTCGGTAAAGAAGCGGTAGATAAGTTCCTCGGCCGGTTGCAGTAGAGACAATAAGTATGAAATAGTACGAACAGCGGTTGGTTTGTCGTTGCGGGCGCGTAGTTCCAGCGTCGGCAACTGGCAAAGGAGCCGCTATGTCACAGACCTGGCCGCAAGTCCCCCCGGTGGTGCCGGGTGAGGTGTTAGGGAGTCGGGATGACGTCGTGATCCCGTTCCACTTCCTGCGGAACCCCGAAGCAGTAGATGGGTATCTCCTGGGGCAGAATACCCGGTTGGGTGAGATGTTGTTTGGCGATGGCTCTCACATAGCCCCATTCGACTGTTTGACCGCCTGGACAACGATGGCGCACTTGGGGCAGATCGAGCAAGGCGGCATCTGCCTGGACCCGCAGCTTGACCGCGAGGCTCGCTTGAAGCTAGCCGCCACCATGCTCGACCCCGGCGAATTGGTACGGATTGAAACCATTGCCGTCCCACGTCATATTCGGCAGATGAGCCTGGAGCAGTTGGTGGCGATCATTTACGCCGAGGACAACTTTTGGGACTCACTGTGGGCGGCCTGTTGGATGATCCTGGTGGGGTTCAATCTGCACCCGGACTATCCGTTTGATGCATCGGATTCAGACCAGTTTCCCGGTGGTGAGATTCATTGCCGGTTGTTCTGCACCTTCGCCGATGCCGTGGGTGTGACCGACCTCGATGATGAGCTTGGCTTGACGCGCCTGCACCGCAGCTATACCGGCGACCTTATCGATGTGGCCCGCATCATCAGCCGGTGGCACTACAAGTTCAACGGCCCGCCACCGTATGAGTACATGGCGGACACCGTGCCGAGACAATCTGGATGGCGCTCAATCGAGCTGGTACTGCCTGATCGCCCCTATGAGCCCTAGAACCGACCTATAACCCGGCGCTCAGTTGAGAGCGCCGGGTAGCACCGCACTTATTCCCTGGATCGTTACGGCCAAAGCTCCAGGCTGGCGTTTGCTCCGCGCCCCCAGCGCAGCGTCAACGGGCAGGCATAGCCGGACGCGCTCACCATGCAGGCACCGTGGCGCAAGGTTGCCCCGTCTGCTAATAGGTGCGCGCCGATTTCGGGCAGCCAGGTCGAGGCTTTCAACTGGCTTCGGGGCGGCCTGGTTATCGAGAGCGCGACTCCCGATCTGGTCGTGTGAATCATCCAAGACGCCGGAGCCACCGCATGGCCGCTGGACAAGCGCCAGCTTCCGGTCAGCATCGCCCTATGGCCGTCGCCGCGTACCGAGGTGAAAAACGGCGTGGCAGTGCGCCCGCCAGCCAACGTCAATGTCCAGGCCGTTGATACCGCCGAATGCAGCGGTCGCAGTGCGAGCAGATCACGCCAGCCCAGTGAGGTCTGCACCTTGACGCTGGCAAGCCCTTGCGTCGATCGTGGGTCATGGGCGGTTGTGCGCCCCATCAACGACCACCAAACGCGCCCCGACCGACCCCAGACTAGTCCGCTGGAGTGCAAATCGCCGACAAGGTAGGTCGAGGCATCTGCCGGTAGCGAGGCGCGTGGGGCGCTGACAGACGGCCAGTGATCGAGAGCGTCAGAGAGGAACCACAGCATCAAACCCTCGTATTGACTGAGGGCGGCATAGCCGTCCATGATGGCCGGGCTCCAGTCGGCGAGCAGGCCCGGCACAATCGGGACGATGCCGTCGGGACGCGGCGGATAGGCGCTTAGTAGATACGACACCGCCCGATCAGCGAAGCTGAGCCACTGGTTGGCGCGTGCCGGGTCGAGGATGGTCTGGCGGCTGCCAAGGTCGGCAGCGGCAGCCTGTACCCAGGATTGATCTAGCGACCGCCCGGCGTAGGAGAGCTGCCCGTCTGGGGCCATTAGCTCAAGGGCGTAGTGGGCAGCTTGCTGACGCAGGCGCTGGATGCCTGCCGTCATGGCCGAGGGGTTGGCTTCGGCGATGAGTTCGAGGAGGGCGCTAGAGAACAGATGGTAGGCCGGTGGCTCCGAGCCGGGGTCTGAGAGCTCGCGGACTCCTGGTAGCGGCGATGGTGAGGCTGGCGTTCCAGCATGGCTGGTAGCCAGGGCAAGATCAGAGCGAATGTCACGGGCAACCACACTGGCGCTGCCGAGCTTTCCAAGGATGCCGCCTGCTGCGAGTGCGCCAGCACCAGCCGACCAGACCAAACGCCAGTTGGTGTAGCAACCGGGCGTGGTAAAGCAACTGCCTTCTGACGGCGGCGTGATGTGTTCGGCAAGCAGCGCGACCAATCCGCCAATCTGCGCCCACGTCGCAGCCGGGAACCGCCCAGCCTGTCCATCACGCCATAGGCTGGCAATCGCCAGCAGGTTGAACGGACCCGAAATCTGCGGCAGAGCCGCTGCCTTTTCAACGATGTGCTGGCCGGTTTCGGCGAGAGCCTGGTCGCTTTGCCGGGCAGCCTCCCTCAGCATGACGTCGGCCAGCAAGATGACGCCGTAGTTGTCGCCACTGTCGGCGGGATCGAGGGGATCAAGAACCTCGCCGTCTGGGGTGGTGTAGGGCTCCCAAGCACGGGCGACGCGGGCAATGTAGGTGTCCACGGCTTCGGGGCTGACTGGCGAAGCATTGGCGGCAGTAGCCACCGAGCAGTCAATTTGGCTACCCCACAGACAGACCGCGAGTAGGCCAATAGCTCGCAGTCGCCCGCACCAAGCCCGTGCAAGCGGCCGATTCGCGGCCCCCCAATCCAAGACATGGAATTGTGGCATACCACGGGATGCCGTGTCTTACGCAAGTCAGCAAGGAGGACACGCAGCCCAGCGGTACACCGAGGGTGATGTCTGCACGACGCCCTGAATCCCAAGCGCAGCGCGCCCGTGCCTTCGGCGAACGCATCCGCTCGCTGCGTCGCGCCAAAAAGCTCAAGCAACGCGAGGTTGCCGAGCGGATACCAATGAGCGCGGGCAATCTCTCGCGTATCGAGACCGGCGACTACGGCCCTCCGTCCGATGAGGTCATTGAGCGATTGGCCGAAGTCTTGGAGGCCGACGCCGTTGAGCTTCTACGCGCGGCAGGTCGAGAAGCAGGCGGTCACGCCTTCGAGCAGCGGGTGCTAGCCGAGCTGGCCGCTATTCGCAGTGGCCTTGAGCGGCTAGAGACGGCCGTGCGGCGGCAATAGCAGCCCGTAGACACTGCTTGACGCCAGCTTAGTAACGTTCGATACTAATTAGGCGTCATTTTCTTCAGCGCTGCCCCCAGCCGTTCCAGGCGGGTCGCGTCCCATCGGCCGGGGGATTTGATTAGACGGGCGTAGCCTCCGCTTTGACCCTGATAAGTCGAAGATGGAGGTACGCCCGCATGCAGAAGGTAGCCCCGAGCGAGAGGTTTCGCTCTGAACTGGATGAGGTGCTGGCCGGAGTCGGCGGCGAGGAGGACCCGATCGAGACGGTCGGGCGCCTCGGTGCCCGGCTGATCCTGCAGCAGGCGCTGGAGGACGAGGTCTCGGAGTTCCTTGGCCGCCGACGATATGAGCGCGCCGGGGAGACGGTCGGTCACCGCAACGGCCATGAACCGAAGACGGTCAAGACGACGAGCGGGGCGATGCGCCTGGAGCGCCCGAGGGTGCGTGACGCCGGCAAGCTCGGCTTTGAGAGCCGGATCCTCGGCAAGGGCGTCGCCCGCACGCATGCGCTTGAGTCGCTGGTGATCTCAGGCTTCCTGCGGGGCCTGTCCACGCGGGATGTGGAAGCCGCCCTGGAGGAGGTATTCGAGCAGCCGATCGCGTCCAAGAGCACGGTCTCGCGGATCTGCGAGGACACCCGCGAGCGATACCGCCGGTGGTGCAGGCGGCGGTTGGAGGCGCACGACATCGTCTACTGCTTCCTGGACGCGATCTACCTGAAGCTGCGCCCCGAGGATCAGCCCGCCGAGGGCGTCCTGGTCTGCTGGGGCGTGACGCTCGAGGGCCGGAAGGTCCTGCTCGGACTGGCGCTCGGAAGCCGCGAGAGCTATGAGTCCTGGCTCTCCTTCGGGCGCGACATGATCGAGCGGGGACTGCGCTCCCCGGCGCTCGTGATCGCCGACGGCGCACCGGGGATCTGGAAGGCGACCCGTGAGCTCTGGCCGCACGCCCTGGAGCAGCGATGCACAGTCCACGCCCTGCGGAACGTCACGGGCAAGCTCCCGGAGCGCCATCACGCAGAGGTTAAGGCGCGCTGGTGGAAGGCGTTTGACGAGGCCCGCTCACCGGGCGAGGCCACCCGCGAGCTGGGAGGCATCATCGCCGACTACAAGGCCGCCTACCCCTCGGCGATGGCGGTGATCGAAACGGACCTGTCGGCGCTCGTCACGCATCTGCGCTTCCCTTCCGATCACCGCAAGCGGATCAGGACCACGAACCTCCTTGAGAGGACGTTCGTGGAGGTCCGCCGGCGCACCAAGGTGATCGGGCGCTTCCCCGGGGAGACCTCGGCGCTCTCGCTGATCTGGGCCGTGCTCGAGCTCTCAAGCCGCAGGTGGCGCGGAGTGAATATGAACCCCAAGACCGTCGCCGAGATAGAGCGCCTGCGCCGTCAACTGCGCGAGGACCCGGCCCCACCCATGAGCGGCGAGGCCGAGGAGGTGATCGCCGCATAGGATGCGCAGCAAGCGGAGCTACGTCTCGGTGAATTCACCCGGGGAGTGGGACGCGACCTCCAGGCGTTCCGTAAGGGCGGAGTTGGAAAGCAATCTGGTTAGGCGCGTGCTGGCCTCAGCCACGTCGGCTCTCGGGGATGAAGCACGCAGCGTGACTACTTCGCCTCGCCTTGAGGATCGTCGAGGGTCGAAAGTCGACCCATGGAGCAGCTTTGAGAACTTCACCGGCCGCCGTCCGGACCTTCCCGACCCGGACCACTTCCGCATTCCTAACTACAGCCGCAGCACAACCTTTGGCGACCCGCTGCGTCCGGCCCCGCAGACATCGCGGGCTCAAGCAATCGCACGAACTGGCGCGCGCCGTACGTCATTCCAGCTCCGTAGGACCGACAACAAAGCCGAATCGCTCTGTGCCGCGCCGCATCCGGGCGTCCAACGTCACGAGACGGCAGCCAAGCACCCGAGCCAACGCAACGTAGTTGGCGTCGTAGGTCTTTGCCCATCCCAGCTCGTCGGCCACCGACCAAGCTTCCAGGGCGTGCCCTTCCGGCTCCAGTCGCTTCACCGGCGCCAGCAGAACCCTATCCCGCACCAGCGGCGCCTGCTCGCCGCGCAGCTCGCCTCGCCAAACCATCGCATGCAGGGTCGAGACGGCCTCGATCCACAGGAGCGGCGGCGCGACCAGCTCAAAGCGCCGGAACCGCTCAAAGCCGAGCGGGTTCGCCGCCGCGGCTACTGCGACGCTCGCGTCGATGACGAGCTTCAACGTCCGAGCCGCGACAACGCGACGGCCGCGACCCAATTCGGTGCGGGCGTGCCGTCCTCCAACTCCTGCCACTCGGGCGGCAGCGGCAGCATCGGGTACATCTCGTCTCGAACCTCGTCCAGCGCGTCGGGGTCGATCACGCGATGGCCGTTCGCCTGCTCGGCGCGCAAGCGCCCCTCCCGAATCCAGCGACGCACTGTTCCCGGACTCCTTCCAACCCGCTGCGCAGCCTCAGCAACCGTAAGCATGCTCCGATGGTACGCCTGCCCCCCGACGAAGCTCTCGCACGCCCCCGTTAGCAGCGCGTCAGCGAGCTACATGCAAATGCTTCGGAGCAGGTCCAAGGATTGACCGTCTGCCGTGTCACGCACGCATGTCTGCGGCCATCAGTTCGACCTGCCTCAGCGACGCTGACCGTGCTCGCTCGCGTGCCCGCGCAAGCATCTGCTGCGGGACGTTGCCCGCGATGTAGCGGATATGTTGATCGGTCGCAGGCCGCGGAAGGCGACCTCACCCGCCACAGGCAAGTTCGAATCTTGTCGGGCGCGTGCTGTGGAGCCGCTTGGTGGCATGGATTGTGGGCTCAGATGAGCTTCTCCGACGAAGCTCTCGCACGAGTTGCGCAAACTGGTCCGGACCCGAGCACCGACCTCACCCACGCGGGTGAGGCGCGGGGACCGATCGGCCCCCGCGCATCCGCCGAGGCAAGTCACCGCCTAATCATCGAAGAGCACCATCTTTGCGAACGTGACGCTTAACGTTCCTTCCAACGACACATTTTCGAATTCTTTACCGACCTTGATCTGCGCCGGTAACATATTGAGTTCTTCGCATAATTTGTCGGATGAGTCACATTTCTCGCCGGCCGCGACGAAGTCCAGTGTAGCCACGGTTCCGTCATTGACTAAGCTTGCGACTAAGACTAACCCTTTGAATACGCCTTTTACTTCGATAATCGCAAGGCCACAGACGAGTTTCTCGACTTCTAACAGTATGTAGGCAATCCCAGGCTCTAACACACCTGTCGCCGTTAACACGTCAATCAGATGAACGTCGTACGTCGCTAAGAACACACCCGCTGGGTCTTTTTCGCCTTTGGTATTTTCAGACCTGCAAGAGATTTCCGTTTTTTCTTTGACCTGTTTACATTCTTTGTAGTCGATCGTCGCGGTCCCTAAGATCGCATGCGTCGCTCCAGCTGTCCCGAGCGAGCCTTTCTCTTCCTCTTTCTGGCAGATGATTTCGCCGCCACCCGCGGGCCTGTATACGATCGGCCCGCCGCTGGCTGTGTAAGTAACCGGCGCTACTTCGCCGGCTAAGAATAAGATCCCGGGTTCCACCGCAAGCGCCGACGCGCATGCAATGACGCCGGGGGCAAGAATGGCCACTAGCGCGAGGCCCAGCAGTCTTAGCCGTCTCATGTCTTGCTCCTATGTTCGATCGATCGGGCAACCGCTTACAGTCACCCCTAAAATCTACTACCGCAGGCCCGCTTGCCCGGACCGCGCTTTGACAGTGTGCTACTCGCGGCGCGAGCTCGTCAAGCGTTCGGTCGGATTGTGTTTGACTAGCCCTAATGTCATAAATCCCGGCTGATCCTTGCCCCGAGTATCAGAACTCTATGACCAGAACACCTTACGGTTACGTTATTCGCTATTTTGACTCGTCCTGCCCGCTGTTAGGCCTCCTTACCTCACAGAGGGCGCTCGTGTAATAGTTCATAGCGTCCGGAAAACCCAAGGGAATCATCCACTATCAGATAAATTCGCGACGATCATGGCGCCAAGGGCCGCTACGAAATAAGTGCCGATGCCGATGCCGATGCCGTCGAGTTCGAGTCCTCCAGCCGTAGGCACACGTTCAACGGCTTCCTGCTCTGCACCCCGTACTGAATGGCCGAGATGGCGCTCGCCTAACACGCCTTACCTCTACCGAAAGGAGCAGTCACAGATGAGACGATCACTGCGACTTCTAGGATTCACCCTAACGGCCTCCTTCATACTCGTCATGCTGGCTACCGTGGCGGCGCTGGCGACAGAACCAGGCTTTTTACCGTTAAAAGCACTCGTCGGTCCGATAACCATGACCGGCTTAGGTACCTTGGTGACACGCATCGGTGGAGCCGCAGGACAGATCAGCTGCCTGCAGGTACACCTCGAAAACGGCGCCCTCGGCTCATCGGGACAGACTCACGTCAACTTAGGCACTGCACGCCTCAGCTTTTTAAAATGCACGCTCGAAAAAGAAAAAAGCAAAATCGCGTGCCGCTCTGAAAACACCAAAGGCGAAAAAGATCCTATTGAAACGATCTTAGTAACCGTAGACCTGCATCTATTGGATGTCTTAACCGCGGCGAATGTATTAGAGCCAGGTATAGCTGTGATTCCCTTAGAACCAGCCGGGACGGTCGGAACGCTCAAAGTTCTTTGCGGCGTCGGATTGGTGGAAGTCAGAGGATTCCCGAAAGGCTTAGTCTTAGTCTCCAGCTTAACCGAAGAGGTTACATCTGGGACGCTTGACTTCCTGACGACGGGTGAGAAATGCGATTTATCCGATGAATTATGCAAACTTTACGAAAAAGAAGATCCGTTCGAAGTAAAGTTCGGCAAAGCGTTTGAAGCTGGATCCGAGGAAGCGACGATTCCGTTCTCGTTGAGTGAGATGGTGCTGGTCGACGACTAGCAGACCGGCCGCAGCAAACCGGGCGGGTAGGAGACCGCAACCTCCTGCCCGCTCGGAGCGCCCCGGGCCCGTCGAGGCCGACAGGAGCCCGGCCCCGACAGGTAGGAGCCCCGGGGGGCCCCTACCGCTTCCTCCTCAAAGCCCCGAAGCGCTTCCTGGCCTGGTGCTGACAGCCGGCCCGCTTCGCCGCATTGTGCCTCTTCTTGCAGGCCTTCAGCGCTTTAGCGAGCTTCTGCTTGCGCGTGGGCTTGACTTTGCACCCGCTCACCACGATCTTCGTCGAGCGCTTGAGCACGGTGCCGTTCTGCGCGGTGAATTCGGTGGGCATCGTCAGTTTGGAGCTGCACAGGTTGGCGTTGGCCGCGAGCGCTGAGAACCTGCCCTGAGGCAGGGTCAGTTCGAAGGAGTCGAAGGGAACGTCGGGCGTGGCTTTGAAGGTGCTCGTGGTGATGCCGTTTTTGATCGAGGTCGAGCCGATCAGGTAGACGGTCACGCCGTAGCCCTGCAGCACCATCGTCAGGTCGGGGAAGGCTTCGCCGCCGTGGGAGACGAAGTAGGCCGGGCCGGTCAGCGGCACGGGCAAGAGCGGCGTGATCACCTTGGCCTGCCCGACGATCGATTCTTTGGGGCAGGAAGCCGGGTTCTTGTCAAAGACGGCCGCCGTGCAGGCCTTCTGCAGCGTCGTCAGGCGGCTGGGCAACTGTTTTGGCAGGGAGACTTTGACTTTGGCGACGTTCGCGTAGGTGCCGAGCGGGGCTTTGGGGTAGGTCAGTTTGACCTTCAGGCTCGCGCCGCCGGCTTTGGAGGTCTGCCCGGCCGTTGAGACCGAGAAGTTGGGGGCGAATTTCAGGTTCGCGCAGTTGGTCACCTGGAAGGCGCTTGAGACCGATGCCGATGCCCCCTGCACGCTTGCGATCGTGCCCGTGATCGACTGGGGGTTGCAGTTGGTCGGGTTGAACGTGAAGCCCGGGCGGTTGACGTTGACGTTGACGTGCTTTATCTGCAGCGGGATGCCGTCGAGGATGTGCGGGATCGTGCCGGTTGAGACCGTCAGCGCGGCGGTCAGGGGGTCGACTTCGATCTTTGCGCGGACGATCACTTTGCCCAGGTGGAAGGGGCCGGCGTCGGCGGGGTTGACGATCGAGAGGCCGAAGGGGGCGCCTTGGTATTTTTCGGTCAGGTAGACCTTGCCGCCGGTGACGGTGAAGGGGTCGCCGCCCAGACCGACCGAGACGATCGTTTCGCCGATCTTGCTCGCTTCGGGACAGGTGCCGTCGTTGGCTTGGGCTTCGGGGCAGAGCGCGATGCCCGAGAGGATCCCCGACATGCCCGGGGCGAAGCGCAACTGGACGCCTGCGATGTCCTGGTTTCCGTCTTCGCGGGAGATCGTCGTCGTGAGCGCGCTGAAGGAGCCGGCGTTGTTGTTGGGGCTGCCCGTGGCAAGGGTCGGTGAGAACGGCAGCGGGTTCGGGCAGGGGCCGCCGTTGGGGCCCGACGTGATCTGAAAGCTCGAGGAGGATTTGATCGGCGGCGTGCCCGACCAGGGCGTGAAGGTCGCTTCGGTCGTGTAGGTGCCGCAGTGGGCGGGCGTTGAGAGCGGCGCTCGAGCGCCGCCGAAGAAGTGCAGTTCGGCGTCTTCGAAGGCCAGCTGGGGGTTGTTTTCAAAGCTCGATTCGATCCGCCCGGTGTCCTGGTTGAGCGTGACCCGCCCGGGGAGCTTGACGAGCGCGCCGGAGACGGGGTCCTTGGCGACGATGTACATCGCCACGAGCGTGCTGAACGGGTTCTGGCCTGCTTCTGCGTTGGGGGCCGGGGCGGCCAGGTAGACCGCACCGTCCAGGGAGTCCCCCTTGGGCAAGAGCGGCGTCCTTATCTGAACGGTGCCCACCTTCGCGCCGTCCGGGCAGAAGTTCAGGCCTTGCAGCAGCGGTTCGGGGAGTTTTTCTGAGAAGTGCAGTTCTCTGGGTGGGCTGCTCTGGGAGGGCAGGTAGCCGATCTGATCCTCCGAGCAGGCCTCAAGGCCATCGGCGGCGGCCGGGTTCAGGCTCATGCCTTCGGGCAACACGACGTTGATGTCCTTGATGTTCGAGCCGGCAAGGCCGGCGGCGTTCAGGTCCGCTTCCTGGGGTACGTGGACGTCGACGGTGAGCCCCGTCGGCGTCGATGCCTGCTGCCCGTCGGGGGTGACCTTGATTTCCGCGCTGAAGGGCAGGTGGTTGCAGCCGCTCAGCGCTTCCTTCGGTTCAAAGGCTCCGGGGAAGGACTGAAAGCTCCCGGGCGCTGCCCAGGAGTCGCCTTCCACGCTTGTCTGCAGCGGCCCTTCGCAGGAGGTCGGCAGCGAGAGGAACGGGGGTGGTTCTTCTTCTTCAAAGCCGGTGCACGGAGCCAGCGGCGCTTCGACGGGAAAGCCGCGGCTTTCCAAGAGGCAGGCCCAGCCGCGCTGGCGGTTGTGGCGGGGATCGCCGGGGACGCCCCAGACGGTCACTTTGCTCGAGAGGAAGGCGGCGGTCTGGGTGATGTTGTTGCTGCTCACCGTGACGCCGTAGTCCCCGCCGGTGCGCACCGAGGTGTCGATCGTCACGGGCGCGTTGGCCAGCACCACGTTAAAGCCAAAGCGCGCGGGCTCGCCGACCCGTGGCACGAGGTTGAACAACGGCACCGTGATTTCCACGACGCCGGCCGTGCTCGGTTCGTTGACCGTCACGGTCGCCACGCCAACCGCGCTCTGGGGTGGGCAGCGGTTCGCGGCGCCCGACTCGGTGCTTGCGAAGAACTGCACGTCGGTGCATTGGGCGATCGGGTTGGGGTTGCCGATCAAGCCCGCCGGCCACTTGAAGTGCAGATCCTTGGCCAGCCCAACCGGGTTGACGTGCGCCACTTCGACGCCGCTGCCTGGAGGGCTCGTATCGGCGGTCTGGTTGAGCGTGATCGTCGTCGTCTGCTGGAAGGGGTGCACGCCCGCCTGCGTGGCGGCGAAGCCGCCTTCTTCTTCGTTTGTGAGCCCGTAGTCTTCAACGCCGAACGGGACGGGTTCGGAGCTGAGCGCGATCGGGCGCTGGATCTGCGCCGGCGCGACCGATCCGGTCGAGGATCGTTCGAAGTCGCCGCCCGGCGATTCATCCACGCAGCCGTTGTCGCGATAGTGCCCGGCGCCCGGGACTTCATGGCAGAGGAAGCTTTCACCGCCGGAGATGCGTACTTCGTTCAGCGCGCCGGAGACGGCGCCCGCTTCGACGTCCACGGAGATGCGCATCTCGAGCTGATCGAATGGGGCCAGCGCGTCATGAGGCGGGGATTCGGGCGGTTCTTCTTCTTTGTCCATCGTGCAGGTGAGCGTTGGCAGAGAGCACTTCAGCGCTTCGCGCTGCAGGAAGTTGCCGTCGCGGAACGGTTTGCTTGCTTCGATCGCCACGGCTTTCAGCCCCGGGGGCAAGACGTCGGTGAGACGCACCGGGACCTTCGCGCCGCTGACGGTTTCGTTGCCGAGGTTCTCCGCCGTGATCGTGATCTCACCGTCGGGGCTGGCCGGGATGCCCGGCACGGCGGCGGTTAGCACTTTTGTTTCGGCCGTGCCGACTTCAGCGATAGCCACTTCGAGCGGAGCCACCGGTTTTTCGCTCTTCGGGCCGGTGCTCGTTATGAGGAAGCGTTTTGCCCCGCCTTCGAGTGGTTTGCCGTCTTTGTCGGTCGTTTCTTCTTTGACCGTCGCGCCGCCCGGGCCGTAGACGTTTGGCTTTTCAAGGGCGATCTGGATGTTTCCCGCGCTCAGCAGCGTCACGACGAATTTTGCTGCCATCGGTTCGCTTGCGAATTCTTCGACCCGTTCCTTTTCTTCGGGTTCGCACGGGAATTTGCTCTCCGGGCATATGCTCAAGAGAAAGTTCGTCTGTTCGGCGAGCCCTTCGAATTCCGCGGGAGTCGTGAGGATTTCCTGAACCTCGCTGATGCCCGGTTTGCCCGGTTTGCCGGCACCCGCCTTTATGAACGACGGCCTGGAGCCACTGGTGATCCCCCACCAGACTCCCTGCCCGCTTGCAATCGGCGCGTATACGGCGGCCGTCAGCAGTGCCAGAAGAGTTATGAGCGTGAGCTTCAGCCTCATCGGTGCGTCCCCTTGGAAGCGGCTTTCTTTGTCGCGCTCTTCTTCGCGGAGGCTCGCTTGGAGGAGGCCTTGCTCGCGCCGTATTTGCCGCGCGCCTGTCGTTCACAAGCGCCGCGGCGGGCTTTTGCCTTCGGGTAGCGCTTGTGGCAGCTCTTCAGCGCTTTGGCCAGCAGCTGCGCGCGCGTTGGTTTTTTTACCGCCGGCGGCGGCGCGGGCGGTGCAGCTGGATTGCCCGCACCCGCAAAGGTCGCGCTCGAGGGCGCTCCGAAGATCTGCGGCTGGGGCGTGGGCGAGGCTTTGCAGGAAGCTTCGGTGCTGCACGGCGGCGGCTGCTCTGCCGGCGCGGGGATGCACGGCGACTCACTCGTGCAGGCGTGGGCGTCATACACGTCTTCGGCGGCGTCGACGTCAAGCGGCGAGAGCTTTGCCGTGCCCAGGAAGAACACGTCGTTGCCCGATTCGCTCGCGTCGAGGAATTCCGACTGGCGCGCGGCCGAGCCCGAGGAGATCAGCGCGATGCAGCCGCCCGAGTGCTGCTCAAAGCCCGCGCTCTCGCTCGTGCAGTCGCCCACCCCCGGCGGCTCGTGCTCGTATACGTCACCGACGCCGTTTACGTCCTGGGGCACGAGTCCGCCGAGCACGTTTACGAACAGCCGCCCGCTGTCGGACAGGTAGCGGCCTTGGTAGAGGGACTCGGTGCTGTTGATCGACGTCGCCTGCGGCACGAGCGCCGCCACCCAGCCCGATTGCACCCACTCGCCGCGCACGGTCGCAAGCGTCCGCGTCTTTTCCGATGCGAGCTGGTCGTATTCCACCCCCACCGGCCGCGCCCCGCTCCGCTCACACGTCGCGCAAGTGAGCTGCCCCGTGCCCGCCTCATACAGGAACACCTCCGCGTCGGGCTTGCCGCTCACCGCGTCGTGGTTGTCATAGCCCGTCAGCGGCTGCTCAGACATGAACGCCAGCCACTGCCCGTTCGGCGAGACCCGCGTCGGCTGTTCCTGGGGCCTTTCCTGCCAGTCGGTGCGATCCCCGCCCGACAGCGTCGCGATGAAGCTCGTCTCCCCGCCCTCGCGCACGTACAGGTTCGCCTGCCCGGCGATCGCGCTCTCGCCCTTCGCGTTCGGGCCCGAGCCGAGCGTGCTCTGCGCGACGAAGTAGAGCGTTGCACCGTCTTCGCCTGCTCCCAGCACGTCGCCCTGCACGTTTGCCGCTTCCCCGCCCTCGATCGGCGTCAAATCCGAGAGCGCGCAGCTCGGTTTGCCGCCGCCGCGGGAGATCGCGCATTCATAGAGGTCTGGTTTTTCAAAGCCCGCGCCCGCGTCTTTTGTCAGGCGATGCGTGTCTGTGAAGTACACCCTCGAGCCGTCGGCGCTCGCGCTGCGAAAGCGCCCCGCGCCGCTTTCGCATTTGCCTTCTTCAACGCACGCCGCTTCCCCGCCGTCCAGCTGCAGCGTCTTGCCCAGCGCGCTGTCGCGCATATAGAGGTTGCTCTGCGCTTCCCAGAAGACGCGCGTGCCGTCGGCTGAGATCGCCCGCGAGGCAAACCCGCTTGCCCCGAACGACGCCGCGCCCGCCGGTGCCGGCAGTTCTTCACCGGCTTCGTTGGGCGCGCGCACGCTGATCAGCTGAAGGCTCCCGCCCGACCACTCATAGAGCTGTTCGCGCCCGGCCCCGGGGCTCAGCTCCGCCGCCGCTTTGATCACCACGTGGGCGAGATTCTTGCTCGCGCCTACGAACAGCGGGCCGCAGATCGTTTCGCCCGCGAGGATTTGACCCCGTTTTCTTCTTCGCACAGCAGTTCTTCGCCGAAGCGCGTGCCCGCCGCCACGTTTTCATGCCCCGGCGCACCGCTCACCAGCGGGCGGTAGCAGGAGCTTTCACAGGAGCCGAGCGTGCGTATGTATGGGCTCTGTTCTGAGGCTTCGCTTGACAGCGCCGCGTAGAAGCGCCCGAACGGCTGGATCACCGAGCTGCTGTAGGTCTTCTGCGAAGAAGCGGTATTCCGGCGCCGTGCCCGGGCTGTTGCCCGTCGCCGCCTGATGCGGTGAGGCGATATCGCGCGAGCCCCAACCCGCCGCGCCTCGCTGCGAGAGCACCTGAACGCTGCCGGCGTTGCCTGCCGGCTCATCTTCAGTCGGCGCGTTTGCCCCGTAGCTGACCGCCTGCCCGCCGCCCGCCGCCTCAACCACGCCGACTTCGGAGATCCCGCTCACCGTCGCTCCATGCTTATCGGGCGGGGAGGCCAGCTCCCACGCGCGACCATCGGGTAGCACCAGCTCACCTCCCCCGCCCTGGGTGCCGAACACCCGATCGACTCCGGCCGCTTCACCGTGGGAGTTTTGTGCGAGCACGCGGAAGTGGTAGCTCGCGCCGGGCGTGAGGCCCTGCACGTGCACCGCGATCGCATGCGCGCTGAAGTCTTCTTCTGAGCCGATCGTTCCTTCGGGGATCGGCACGCTGTGTTCATAGGGGCTCAGGGCGCAGCTCTCAGGCGTTGCGCAGGCTCCGTATTCAAAGCGGTATCTCGTGCTCGCGCCGTGCGGGTTTATTTCCGCGACGAGGCTCGCGCTGTCCGCGCTCAACTGCGAGACGCCCTCGCCCTCGATCCTCGGTGCCCCGGCTTCTTCGGGCGCGAACACGTCGATCGCTTTCTTGCCGGCGTCAGAGACGTAGAGGTCGCCTTTGTTCGGGCCCGAGCGCTGCACCGCCACGCCGATCGGTTCGACGAACGCTTCGCCGGCCGCTTCTTTGATCTGCGCGAGCAGTTCGCCCGCGGCGCTGAACTTGTCGACCTCCCTTGCTTCGCGGTCAAGCACGAACACATCTCCCGTCGCCTCATCGACCGCCACCGCGATCGGTTCTTTAAACGGCTGCGTCGGCGAGGGGCCTTTCAGACTGATGTTCTGCTTCAAGCACGCCTTCGGCGCTGAAGCGATCGACCACGCCATGGCCGCTGTCGGCGACATACACCTCGCCCGCTTGCGCTCCGCTTGCGCTACTCACCGCCAGGCCGCCCTTGAAGCCAAAGGCGAACCCTCCGGGGACTTTCAGGCTGCGCAGGTATTTGCCTTCTTCTTTGTCTTCGCCCTGGGCTTCGAACACGTCGACTTCTCCGACGTCGCCTTCGGCGCCTTTTTGCGTCGTCATCACGTATATCTCGCCTTTGGCGGCGCTTGTGGAGTTATCGACCGCGACATAGACAAAGCAGCAGCCCCCGCCGAACGTCCCCGCCGGCGTGTTCGCTCCCGTCCATTGCGAGAGGCCTTCGCCGGCCGCGCTCAGGGCGAACACTTCGCTGAGGTTCGAGTCCCCGACGTACACGTGGCCCGTTTCGTCGTTGACCGCCACGCCGAATGTTGCGTTGCCGCTCAGCACTCCTAGCCCCAGCTGCGCTTGGAAGGTGTTGGTCGCATCGAACTTCTCGATCACCCCTTCCTGCAGGTGACCTTTTGGATCGGCGACGTACAGGTTGCCGCTCGCGTCGAAGGCGAGGCTCCATGGCGAGGCAAACGCGCCGCCCGGCACCGCTTCGCTGAGCGTGCTGCTGAGCCGTTCGCTGAGCGCCGCTTCGTATTTGTATGGGGTGGCGGCCAGAGCGGGAGTGCTCGCAAGCGCAGCGCAGCACGCCAGCGTGCCACACGCCAGGCCAGCCGGCCGTACCTTCACCCAACCATTGAACTTCATCCTCACCTCTCCTGGACCCCCTCGTGATCAGCGCCTGCGCGGCTTGGCGCGCATCGCTAGCTCAAATACTAACCCCCTAGGACTCCGCGCTGCGCCGCTGTTTGGCCGTTCTCAACGGCAAAGCCAGCGATCTCGCGGCGTGAGCGACGCCTCCACGGTTAGAGACACTCGTTGACCGCATCCTGCGCGCGGCGACGGTTCCTTGCGCGCGGCCGTCGGCAAGGCCTGCGCCGCGCCGATCCAGGGGGTCGGGCCCGCCGGTTGAAGGCTCCCTTCACGCTTTCTTTCGCGCACGGTGTCTGTTCCTAGGTCTCTATCTCTAGTGCTAGAGACAATCACGCCAAACGATTGACCTTCGCGCCACGCCGATGCGACACTCCGCCGCGCAGCGCACCCGCCGCGTGATCACGACATCGAAGCACCTATCGATCACGCGCGGGGCGATTGACAACTAACGAAAGGGAGCAGCAGCACATGCGACAACTACGGATACTTGGGCTCACCCTCATCGCGGTCTTCTCGCTCGCCGGTCTCGCCGCGGCGACGGCGTCGGCGACGGAACCGGGGGTGTTAACGTTAGAAGCGATACCACTTGCAGCGCCCATTACGGTTACTGGATTAGGCACGACAGTATCCGTGTTCACCGTTCCAAAAGTCGGCGAAATTAAATGCGAAGAAGTCCACATCGAAAAAGGCGAACTCGGTGAAAAAGGCCAGACCCACATCAATTTAGGCAAAGCCACGCTGAACTTCTTAAAATGCGAACAGGAAAAAGCAAAAGTCAAAACCTCCTGCCACTCTGAAACCGCCAAAGGCGAAAAAGATTTAGCAGGATTAATCTTAGTAGCGGTCGACATCCACCTCGTAGACCTGTTAGTCGAAACCAAATTAGAGCCCGGCATCGCGGTCATCCTCTTAGAACCGGCCGGGACACCGTTCGGCACGATCAAAATCGTCTGCGGCGTTGGCATCGTTGAAGTCAGAGGCGTCGTCAACGGCTTAGTGCTCGTCTCGAGCTTAACCGAAGACATCACCACGGGCTCTTTCCACTTCTTACCTGGAGCCGACAAATGCGACGAATCTGACGCGTTATGCCTCAAATACGAAAAAGACAACCCGTTCGAAGGCAAGTTCGCCAAAGTGTTCGAACCCGCAACTGAGGAAGCCTTAGTGCCGTTCACGCTAAGTCGAAATGGTCCTGGTCGACGACTGATCACCAGAAGCAACGACCGACTAGACCGTAGTTAGACATCCCCCGACGCACGGGGCCGCGCAGGTCCCGTGCGTCGGGCTAACCCGCACTCCACTAAGAGAGTCTGCTGCACCAGCCCGGCACACATAATCCCTAGAACAACCCGACACGACGGGCACTAACTAACTCAAGCCAAGCCACCCCCACCCACCCATGCCCCCCAAACCCCCCCTCACCTACCTGGCACCGCTCCTCCTCACCTGCACCCTCCTGGGCGCCTGCGGCAGCGAGAAGCCCTCAACCTCTCGCCTCCAGCACCCCCACCCAAGCCACCACCCGGACCCCCAGCCCCCAGCCGGCCTCCACCCGCCTCAGCCCCGCCGCCCTGAGCCAGCCCGTCGCCACGGTCTCGCGTGAGGCGATCACCCGCGGGGCACTCGAGCACTCGATGAGCGTCCTTGCGCGCTCCAAAAACCTGGGAGAAGTGCCCGACGCCCCCAACTTCACGGCCTGCATCGCGCACCTGCGCACGGGCGCTGCAGCGAGCAGGCCGGCGAGCGAGCTCAAAGGCGAATGCCAAAAGCGCTATGAGGCCCTGCTCAGCCCGGCGCTTGGCTCGCTGATCCACACGCAGTGGCTGCTCGGCGAGGCGCGCGAAGAGGGCGTGAGGGTAGGCGAGGCCGAAGTTCAGCGCGAATACGCAAGCGCCACCGCCGCGAACCCCGAATTCAAGGAAACCCTTGCCAGCACCGGGCAGACGATCGCCGACGTGAAGCTCAACCTGAAGCTCGGTCAGATCTCAAACAAGATCTATGAACGGATCAAAGAGCGCACGCCCAAGACCACCGCGACCCTGGTCGAGCGCTACTACCAGCAGCACAAAGCAAGCTACGCCCTGCCCGAACAGCGCGACCTTCACATCATCCGCACCGCAAGCCAGGCCGCCGCGCGAAAGGCGCTCGGCGAGATCCGCTCCGGCAGGAGCTTCTCGAGCATCGCCAAGCAGATCACGATCCCTCAGCCGATCGGCACGAAGAACGCCTTACTGCTCGCCCTGGCGCCCAAGGGCTTCTCTGAGCCGCTGCTGGCCGAAGCGATCTTCAAAGCTCGCCCGAAGGTGCTGAGCGGCCCGATCAAGATCTCACTGGGCTACTACGTCTTCGAAGTCACCCGGATCCACCCGCCCCACCGGCGCACGCTCGCCGAGGTGCGGGGCACGCTCGAGCGCCGGCTGCCCGAACTGCTTCGCAACCAGACACTATCCGGCTTCGTCACGACGTTTCGGCGCAAGTGGACTGCAAGAACGGACTGCCGTGCGGGCTATGTGGTCGAGAACTGCAGGCAATACAAGAGCACCGGCGCTCCCACCGGGCGCGACGCCTACACCTTCTAGGCATCCTTCTCGGACTTCAATCGCCTTCTGATTCCGATCGTTCATTCGTCCGCATCATGCACTCACATCCACACAGCGCACGCCCCTTGCTGTATAGGCCTAGGCTCTCAGTTGGAGACAATGGTTGTGCGCGGCGCCACCGTCTACGTACGCTCGCCCGCGCGGCAAGAAGTACCACAAGCAGCACACCACTGGCAAACGTAGATCACAGAAAGTGGGAACTCACATGATCCGCAAGCTCCGCACGCGCAGTGCGCGTGCGCGCAGGCTCTCTCTCATGATTGCTGCGCTCGCGGTCGCGGCGCCGTTGGCGCTCACGGCCTCACCGGCGTTCGCAGAACCGAAAGGCATCTTCAAAATCTTCAACGACTGCCCGACGGCAATCCCAGGCAACGCGCTGTGCCAGTTCGCGCAGACGACCAGCGGGGAATTCGCGATCGGCTCGACGAAAGTGCCGATCAACCAGACGATCACGCTGCAGGGCGGCTCGGTCCACACCGGCGGGCCGAACCCCAACGAATACTTCCTGCTCCCGGCCAAAGACGGCAACAGCCTCTCGAAAACCGAACTGAACGTCCCGGGCGGACTGTTGAACATCATCAAATGCGAAGACATCAAAGGCAGTGGGTTCTTCGAAACGCTTGCGCGCAACACGTGCAAAGCGATCTTCGAAAACAAAACGACCGGTGTTACGGCGACGACCGAACTGGTCGCCAACGCCGGCAACCCGGCGATCCTCGACCTCGCGGCGCTGTTCCTCGAAGAAGAAACGGCACTGACGCTGCCGGTCAGGGTCCACCTGAAGAACCCGCTCCTCGGGGAAGGCTGCTTCATCGGCTCTGAAGCTCACCCGATCCAGCTGCACCTGACGACCGGGAAAACCAATCCGCCGCTGCCCAACAAATCGATCAAAGGACAACTCGGTAACGTCTTTGAAGAAACCGAAAAAGGCTTCTCGCTCACGGCGGTCACCGAAAACTCGCTCGTCGACAACGCCTTCGCGGTGCCTGTCGCCGAAGGTTGCGGTGGCTTCTTCTCGATCCTGATCAACCCGATCGTCAACAGCAAACTCAAATTGCCGTCGGCCGCCGGGAACAACACCGCGATCCTCAACGGGTCGCTGCGAAGCGCCGAAACGGAAGCGGTGCTGGCCAGCGAAAAATTCTAAGCTCTCGGGCTTGGTTGTAGGTAGCTTGTAGGTAGTTGTGGTGCCGAGGCCCCCGTCGCGTTTGCGGCGGGGGCCTCTTTGCTAAGCGGCGGCGGGCTTTGTGTCCGGGCTTGTGTGTGTTGATCGGGGTGCGAGCCGGGCTGCGCGTCCGCCTGTGCTGAGCTGCCGCCAAGTGGATGGCCTCCACGCCTAGCCTCGGAGCCCTTGCTTAGAGACAATACGGGCGATCGCTTGACCCTCTCACAGCCGCGATGGGACACTTCAAGTTGGCTATCAAGTCATGGCGACTGGGCCGCCGGCGACGGGTCTCCGCGTGTTGAGAGAACACGCCAAAGTCGCTGCTCATCGCCGCGAATGGGCGAGCGCCCGTTCAGGTGCACGGCCTCGTACGCGCCCTCAATAAGCACCCGATGGAAGGAGCAGTTTCAAATGAGACAGCTACGACTACTGATGCTTTTCTTCAGCGCGGCCCTCGCGCTCGGCGGGCTTGCCGCCGCGACGGCTTCGGCTACGGAACCTGGGTTCTTAACGTTAGAAGCAAAACCACTCGCTGCGCCTATCACGTTGACGGGGTTAGGTAAAGAAGTCACCGTGTTTAGCAGCGCCGCCGGGACCTTCAGATGCCAGGAAGTCCACATCGAAAAAGCCGAACTCGGCGCCGCCGGCCAGACCCACATCAACTTAGGCAAAGCGACGCTGAACTTCTTAAAATGCAAACTCGGAGAAAAAATAGGCTGTCGCACGGAAAATACCAAAGGTGAAAAAGACCCCGCGGAAACGATCTTAGAGGCGGTCGACTTCCACCTCGTCGACCTCTTAGTCGAAACCAAATTAGAGCCCGGCATCGCGATCATCCTCTTAGAACCAGCCGGGACGCCCTTCGGCACGATCAAACTCGTCTGCGGGATTAGTATTATTGAATTACGCGGCGTCCTCAGGGGCTTAGTCCTTGTGTCAAGCTTAACCGCGGACATTACCTCGGGCTCACTTCATTTCTTACCCGGAGCCGACAAATGCGATACGTCCGACGCGTTATGCCTCAAATACGAAAAAGAAAACCCATTCGAAATCAAGTTCAACAAAAATCTTTGAAGCGGGGGTCCTGGAAGCGTTAATTCCGTTCACACTGAGCGACATGGTGTTGGTCGACGACTGAGCACAGGCTCGGAACCTGTGAAGCTAGCCTTGGCGCGCGGGACCTTGAGTCCCGCGCGCCATCGGAGTCCATAGCCTCAGGAGACGCCACGATCTTCGTCGAGTGCTTGAGCACGGTGCCGTTCTGCGCGGTGAATTCGGTGGGCATCGTCAGTTTGGAGCTGCACAGGTTGGCGTTGGCCGTGAGCGCCGAGAACCTGCCCTGAGGCAGGTTCAGTTCGAAGGAGTCGAAGGGAACGTCGGGCGTGGCCTTGAAGGTGCTCGTGGTGATTCCGTTTTTGATCGAGGTCGAGCCGATCAGATAGACGGTCACGCCGTAGCCTTGCAGCACCATCGTCAGGCTCGCGCCGTTGGCTTTCGAGGTCTGCCCGGCCGTTGAGACCGAGAAGTTGGGGGCGAATTTCAGGAGCCACGCTGCGCGGCCTCACTTCCCCTTCTTCCCCCTGTCGTTCCGAGCCCCCACCGCCCCAAACAGCCTGCGCGCCTGCTTCTCACAAGCCGCCCGCTTCGCCGAGTTGTGCCTCTTCTTGCAGGCCTTCAGCGCTTTAGCGAGCTTCTGCTTGCGCGTGGGCTTGACTTTGCACCCGCTCACCACGATCTTCGTCGAGCGCTTGAGCACGGTGCCGTTCTGCGCGGTGAATTCGGTGGGCATCGTCAGTTTGGAGCTGCACAGGTTGGCGTTGGCCGCGAGCGCTGAGAACCTGCCCTGAGGCAGGGTCAGTTCGAAGGAGTCGAAGGGAACGTCGGGCGTGGCTTTGAAGGTGCTCGTGGTGATGCCGTTTTTGATCGAGGTCGAGCCGATCAGGTAGACGGTCACGCCGTAGCCCTGCAGCACCATCGTCAGGTCGGGGAAGGCTTCGCCGCCGTGGGAGACGAAGTAGGCCGGGCCGGTCAGCGGCACGGGCAAGAGCGGCGTGATCACCTTGGCCTGCCCGACGATCGATTCTTTGGGGCAGGAAGCCGGGTTCTTGTCAAAGACGGCCGCCGTGCAGGCCTTCTGCAGCGTCGTCAGGCGGCTGGGCAACTGTTTTGGCAGGGAGACTTTGACTTTGGCGACGTTCGCGTAGGTGCCGAGCGGGGCTTTGGGGTAGGTCAGTTTGACCTTCAGGCTCGCGCCGCCGGCTTTGGAGGTCTGCCCGGCCGTTGAGACCGAGAAGTTGGGGGCGAATTTCAGGTTCGCGCAGTTGGTCACCTGGAAGGCGCTTGAGACCGATGCCGATGCCCCCTGCACGCTTGCGATCGTGCCCGTGATCGACTGGGGGTTGCAGTTGGTCGGGTTGAACGTGAAGCCCGGGCGGTTGACGTTGACGTTGACGTGCTTTATCTGCAGCGGGATGCCGTCGAGGATGTGCGGGATCGTGCCGGTTGAGACCGTCAGCGCGGCGGTCAGGGGGTCGACTTCGATCTTTGCGCGGACGATCACTTTGCCCAGGTGGAAGGGGCCGGCGTCGGCGGGGTTGACGATCGAGAGGCCGAAGGGGGCGCCTTGGTATTTTTCGGTCAGGTAGACCTTGCCGCCGGTGACGGTGAAGGGGTCGCCGCCCAGACCGACCGAGACGATCGTTTCGCCGATCTTGCTCGCTTCGGGACAGGTGCCGTCGTTGGCTTGGGCTTCGGGGCAGAGCGCGATGCCCGAGAGGATCCCCGACATGCCCGGGGCGAAGCGCAACTGGACGCCTGCGATGTCCTGGTTTCCGTCTTCGCGGGAGATCGTCGTCGTGAGCGCGCTGAAGGAGCCGGCGTTGTTGTTGGGGCTGCCCGTGGCAAGGGTCGGTGAGAACGGCAGCGGGTTCGGGCAGGGGCCGCCGTTGGGGCCCGACGTGATCTGAAAGCTCGAGGAGGATTTGATCGGCGGCGTGCCCGACCAGGGCGTGAAGGTCGCTTCGGTCGTGTAGGTGCCGCAGTGGGCGGGCGTTGAGAGCGGCGCTCGAGCGCCGCCGAAGAAGTGCAGTTCGGCGTCTTCGAAGGCCAGCTGGGGGTTGTTTTCAAAGCTCGATTCGATCCGCCCGGTGTCCTGGTTGAGCGTGACCCGCCCGGGGAGCTTGACGAGCGCGCCGGAGACGGGGTCCTTGGCGACGATGTACATCGCCACGAGCGTGCTGAACGGGTTCTGGCCTGCTTCTGCGTTGGGGGCCGGGGCGGCCAGGTAGACCGCACCGTCCAGGGAGTCCCCCTTGGGCAAGAGCGGCGTCCTTATCTGAACGGTGCCCACCTTCGCGCCGTCCGGGCAGAAGTTCAGGCCTTGCAGCAGCGGTTCGGGGAGTTTTTCTGAGAAGTGCAGTTCTCTGGGTGGGCTGCTCTGGGAGGGCAGGTAGCCGATCTGATCCTCCGAGCAGGCCTCAAGGCCATCGGCGGCGGCCGGGTTCAGGCTCATGCCTTCGGGCAACACGACGTTGATGTCCTTGATGTTCGAGCCGGCAAGGCCGGCGGCGTTCAGGTCCGCTTCCTGAGGTACGTGGACGTCGACGGTGAGCCCCGTCGGCGTCGATGCCTGCTGCCCGTCGGGGGTGACCTTGATTTCCGCGCTGAAGGGCAGGTGGTTGCAGCCGCTCAGCGCTTCCTTCGGTTCAAAGGCTCCGGGGAAGGACTGAAAGCTCCCGGGCGCTGCCCAAGAGTCGCCTTCCACGCTTGTCTGCAGCGGCCCTTCGCAGGAGGTCGGCAACGAGAGGAACGGGGGTGGTTCTTCTTCTTCAAAGCCGGTGCACGGAGCCAGCGGCGCTTCGACGGGAAAGCCGCGGCTTTCCAAGAGGCAGGCCCAGCCGCGCTGGCGGTTGTGGCGGGGATCGCCGGGGACGCCCCAGACGGTCACTTTGCTCGAGAGGAAGGCGGCGGTCTGGGTGATGTTGTTGCTGCTCACCGTGACGCCGTAGTCCCCGCCGGTGCGCACCGAGGTGTCGATCGTCACGGGCGCGTTGGCCAGCACCACGTTAAAGCCAAAGCGCGCGGGCTCGCCGACCCGTGGCACGAGGTTGAACAACGGCACCGTGATTTCCACGACGCCGGCCGTGCTCGGTTCGTTGACCGTCACGGTCGCCACGCCAACCGCGCTCTGGGGTGGGCAGCGGTTCGCGGCGCCCGACTCGGTGCTTGCGAAGAACTGCACGTCGGTGCATTGGGCGATCGGGTTGGGGTTGCCGATCAAGCCCGCCGGCCACTTGAAGTGCAGATCCTTGGCCAGCCCAACCGGGTTGACGTGCGCCACTTCGACGCCGCTGCCTGGAGGGCTCGTATCGGCGGTCTGGTTGAGCGTGATCGTCGTCGTCTGCTGGAAGGGGTGCACGCCCGCCTGCGTGGCGGCGAAGCCGCCTTCTTCTTCGTTTGTGAGCCCGTAGTCTTCAACGCCGAACGGGACGGGTTCGGAGCTGAGCGCGATCGGGCGCTGGATCTGCGCCGGCGCGACCGATCCGGTCGAGGATCGTTCGAAGTCGCCGCCCGGCGATTCATCCACGCAGCCGTTGTCGCGATAGTGCCCGGCGCCCGGGACTTCATGGCAGAGGAAGCTTTCACCGCCGGAGATGCGTACTTCGTTCAGCGCGCCGGAGACGGCGCCCGCTTCGACGTCCACGGAGATGCGCATCTCGAGCTGATCGAATGGGGCCAGGGCGTCATGAGGCGGGGATTCGGGCGGTTCTTCTTCTTTATCCATCGTGCAGGTGAGCGTTGGCAGGGAGCACTTCAGCGCTTCGCGCTGCAGGAAGTTGCCGTCGCGGAACGGTTTGCTTGCTTCGATCGCCACGGCTTTCAGCCCCGGAGGCAGGACGTCGGTGAGACGAACCGGGATTTTCGCGCCGCTGACGGTTTCGTTGCCGAGGTTCTCCGCCGTGATTGTGATCTCGCCGTCGGGGCGGCCCTTGACGATGGTCCTTGCGTGCGCTTCGCCGATTTCGGGGTGGACTTCGACCGCTGGCACGGCCTGATTGGCCTTCGCGCCAACGCTTGTGATCAAGTAGCGCTTGGCGCCTCCGGGCAGAGGTTCTCCGCTGGCCGTGACGCTCACTTCGCTGACCAGGACGTTGCCCGGGCCGTACGCCTTGTTCTCTTCCAGGGCGAGCTGGATGTTTTCCGCCGTCAACAACGGCAGGCTAGATTTTTTGGCCACCGGTTCGGTGGCGAATTCGCCTTTTTCTCCGGCTTCGTTCAGCCGTTCTTCGTTGATCGTGATGAAGAAGTTGGTGACCTGGTTGCCTTCGAATTCCCCCTGGGCCGTGAGGATTTCCTGGGTCTGGCTTTGGCCCGCACCTGCTTTCATGAATGACGGTCTGGCGCCGCTGGTGATTCCCCACCAGACTCCCTGTCCGCTTGCAATCGGCGCGTATACGGCGGCTGTCAACAGTGCCAGGAGAGTTACGAGCGTGAGCTTTAGCCTCATCGGTGCGTCCCCTTGGAAGCGGCTTTCTTTGTGGCGCTCTTCGCGGAGGCCCGCTTGGGGGAGGCCTTCCTCGCGCCGTATTTGCCGCGCGCCTGTCGTTCACAGGCGCCGCGGCGGACCTTTGACTTCGGGTAGCGCTTGTGGCAGCTCTTCAGGGCTTTGGCCAGCAGCTGCGCGCGCGTTGGTTTTTTTACCGGCGCCGGCGGCGCCGGCGGCGCAGCTGGATTGCCCGGGCCCGCGAAGGTCGCGCTCGAGGGTGCTCCGAAGATCGGCGGCTGGGGCGTGGGCGAGGCTTTGCAGGAGGCTTCGGTGCTGCACGGCGGCGGCTGCTCCGCCGGCGAGGGGATGCACGGCGACTCACTCGTGCAGGCGTGGGCGTCATACACGTCTTCGGCGGCGTCCAGGTCAAGCGGCGAGAGCTTCGCCGTCGTCAGGAAGAACACGTCGTTACCGGATTCACTCGCGTCGAGGAATTCCGACTGGCGCGCGGCGGAGCCCGAGGAGATCAGCGCGATGCAGCCGCCCGAGTGCGGGTCAAAGCTCGCGCTCTCACTCGTGCAGTCGCCCACCCCCAGCGGCTCGTGCTCGTATACGTCACCGACGCCGTTTACGTCCTGGGGCACGAGCCCGCCGAGCACGTTTACGAACAGCCGCCCGCTGTTAGACATGTAGCGCCCCTGGTAGAGGGACTCGATGTTGTTGATCGACGTCGCCTGCGGCACGAGCGCCGCCACCCAGCCCAAGGTTTCCCACTCGCCGCGCACCGTGCCGAGCACATGGTTTCCCAGTACAGATTCAAGCTGACCGTATTCAACCCCCACCGGCCGCGCCCCGCTCGGCTCACACGTCGCGCAAATGATCTGCCCCGTGCTCGCCTCATACAGAAACACCTCCGCGTCGAGCTTGCCGCTCACCGCGTCGTGGTTGTCATAGCCCGTCAGCGGTTGCTCGGACATGAACGCGAGCCACTGCCCGTTCGGCGAGACTCTCGTCGGCTGTTCCTGGGGCCTTTCCTGCCAGTCGGTGCGATCCCCGCCCGACAGCGTCGCGATGAAGCTCGTCTTCCCGCCCTCGCGCTCGTACAGGTTCGGCTGCCCGGCGATCGCGCTTTCGCCCTTCGCGTTCGGGCCCGAGCCGAGCGTGCCCTCCGCGACGAAGTAGAGCGTTGCGCCGTCTTCGCCTGCGCCTAGCACGTCGCCCTGCACGTTTGCCGCTTCCCCGCCCTCGATCGGCGTCAAATCCGAGAGCGCGCAGCTCGGTTTGTCGCCGTCGCGTGAGATCGCGCATTCATAGAGGTCTGGCGCTGTGGACCCCGCGCCCGCGTCTTTTGTCAGGCGCTGCGTGTCTGTGAAGTACACTCGCGAGCCGTCGGCGCTCGCGCTGCGAAAGCGCCCCGCCCCGCTTTCGCATTTTCCTTCTTCAACGCACGCCGCTTCCCCGGCGTCCAGCTGCAGCGTCTTGCCCAGCGCGCTGTCGCGCATGTAGAGGTTGCCCTGCGCTTCCCAGAAGACACGCGTGCCGTCGGCTGAGATCGCCCGCGACGCAAACCCGCTTGCCCCGAACGACGCCGCGCCTGCCGGCGCCGGCAGTTCTTCACCGGCTTCGTTGGGCGCGCGCACGCTGATCAGCTGAAGGCTCCCGCCCGACCACTCATAAAGCTCTTCGCGCCCGGCCCCGGGGCTCAGTTCGGCCGCCGCTTTGATCACCACGTGGGCGAGATCCTTGCTCGCGCCCACGAACAGCGGGCCGCAGACGGTTTCCGCATGCGGGTTGACCCCGTTTTCTTCTTCGCACAGCAGTTCTTCGCCGAAGCGCGTGCCCACCGGCACGTTTTCATGCCCCGGCGCGCCGCTCACGAGAGGGCGGTAGCAGGAGCCTTCACAGGAGCCGAGCGTGCGTATGAATGGGCTCTGTTCTGAGGCTTCGCTCGACAGCGCCGTGTAGAAGCGCCCGAACGGCTGGACCACCGCGTGCGCTAGGTCTTCTGCGAAGAAGCGGTACTCGGGCGCCGTGCCTGCGCTGTTGCCTGTCGCCGCGTCGTGTGGCGAGGCGATGTCGCGCGAGGTCCAGCCCACCGCGCTTCGCCTTGAGAGTACCTGTACTTCACCGGCGTTACCCTGCGGCTTATCTTCCGTCGGAGCGTTTGCCAAGTAGCTGACCCCCCCGCCGTCCGCCGAGGCCTCAACGACGCCGACTTCGGAGATCCCACTGAGCGTCGCTCCATGCTTATCGGGCGGGGAAGCGATCTCCCACTGGCGACCATCGGGTAGCACCAGATCACCTCCCCCGCCCTGGGTGCCGAACACCCGATCGACTCCGGCCGCTTCACCGTGGGAGTTTTGCGCGAGCACGCGGAAGTGGTAGCTCGCGCCGGGCGTGAGGCCCTGCACGTGTACCGGCGCGACGCTCTGTGCGCTGAAGTCTTCTTCTGAGCCGATCCTCCCTTCGGGGACCGGCACGCTGCGTTCATAGGGGCTCAGGGCGCAGGTCTCAGGCGTTGCGCAGACCCCGTATTCAAATCGGTATGTCGTGGTCGCGCCATGCGGGTTTATTTCCGCGACGAGACTCGCGCTGTCCCCGCTCAACTGCGAGACGCCCTCGCCCTCGATCGTCGGCGGCCCCGCTTCTTCGGGCGCGAATACGTCGATCACTTTCTTGCCGGCGTCAGATACGTAGAGATCGCCTTTGTTCGGGCCAGAGCGCTGCACCGCCACGCCACGCGGATCAACGAACGCTTCGCCAGCCGCTTCCGTTATCTGCACGAGCAGTTCGCCCGAGGGGCTAAACTTGTCAACCTCCTTTGCTTCGCGGTCGAGCACGAACACATCTCCCGCCGCCTCATCGACGGCCACCGCAATCGGTTCTCTGAACGGCTGGGTCGGCGAGGGGCCTTTCAGTCTGATGTTGTTCTTCGAGCACACCTTCGGCGCTAAAGCGATCGACCACGCCATGGCCACTATCCACGACATATACATCGCCGGCTTCAGGTCCGCTCGAGTTGTTCACCGCCAGGCCGCCCCTGAAGCCGAAGGCGAAACCTTCGGGAGTTTTCAGGCTACGCAAGTATTTGCCTTCTTCTTTGTCTTCGCCTTGGGGTTCGAACACGTCGACTTCCCCGCCTTCGTGCGTCGTCATCACGTATATCTCGCCTTTGGCGGCACTGGTGGAGTTGTCAACCGCGTCATAGACAAAGCAACAGCTCCCGCCGAATGTCCCCGCCGGCGTGTTCGCTCCGGTCCATTGCGAGAGACCTTCGCCTGCAGCATTCAGCGCGAACACGTGATTTTCGACGAAGCTCGAGTCCGCAACGTATACGTGGCCCGTTTCGTCATTAATCGCTACGCCGAACGTCGCATTACCGCTCAGCACTCCGATTCCCAGCTGCGACTGGAACGTGTTCGTCGAGTCAAACTTCTCCACGACGCCTTCCTGCAGATGTCCTTGTGGATCGGCCACGTAGAGACCGCCGCCCGCGTCGAAAGCAAGGCTCCGCGGAGAACCGAATGCGCCGCCCGGCACCGCTTCGCTCAGCGTGCTGCTCAGCCGTTCGCTGGGCACCGCTTCGTATTTGTAGGGAGCGGCGGCGAAGGCGGGGGGGGTCGCAAGCACGGCACAACACACCAGCGCACCACACGCGGAGACGGCCAGCCGCACTTTCGCCCAACCTTCGATCCTCATCCTCTCCTCTCCTCCTTCAGCCCCTCGTGTCTAGTCTGACCTGACGTGTCTAGTCTGACCTGACGCTCCCAACGCGTACCGTCACGGTCCGATACTACTACCCTAGGACTCCGCGCTGCGCTACTGCCTTGGGGCCTTTCCCAACCATAGGGTCCGCTATGTCGCGGTTTGGGCAACACTCGTGAGTTAGAGACACTCATTGACACTACTCGCGACCGACAGCGGTTCTTACCCGGCAAGGACCACCGTCGAGATTGTCGGGTCCTTCTTAGATCTTAGATCTCCGCAAGACTCCTTACCTTATCTGCCAGCGTTGCATCCTAGGTCTCGTTTCCTTCTGCTAGAGACAATCTCTTCAAACGATTGCCTTCGCACCAGGCAAATGCGACACTCCGCCGCGCAGATGCACCTCGCCGCGCGAAATTCGCCACATCGAAGCGCCCCAGGATCACGCGCTGCGAAATCGACAACGATGAAAGGGAGCAGCACATGCGACAACTACGAATGCTTGGGCTTACCCTCATTGCCCTCATTTCACTCGCCAGTCTTGCCGCGGCGACGGCGACGGCGACGGAACCGGGCGTCTTAACGTTAGGGGGAGTAGCACTTACGGAACCGATCACGGTAACCGGCTTAGGTAAAGAAGTATCGACTTTCAGCACTGCCGCTGGAAAAATCAAATGTCAAGAAGTACACATCGAAAAAGGCGAACTCGGCGCGGCCGGTCAGACGCACATCAACTTAGGAAAAGCGACGCTAAACTTCTTAAAATGCAAACTGTTGAAAGGTGTCAGCGAATCCGCCTGTCGCTCCGAAAACACCAAAGGCGAAAAAGACCCTGTTGAAACGATATTAGTAGCTGTGGACATCCACCTAGTCGATCTCTTAGTTGAAACAAAATTAGAGGCCGGTATCGCTGTGATCCTATTAGAACCAGCGGGGACGGCGTTCGGCACGATCAAAATCAACTGCGGAGCCGTAATTGTACTTGTCAGGGGTGTTGTGAACGGCTTAGTTGTTGTGTCAAGCTTAACCGAAGACATCACCTCAGGCTCCTTCCACTTCTTACCTGGAGCCGACAAATGCGACTCGTCTGACTTATTATGCACCAAATACGAAAAAGAAAACCCGTTCGAAGGGAGTATCACGGGGGTATTCGAAAAAGCGACCGAGGAAGCGTTAGTTCCGTTTACACTGAGCCAGATGGTCCTTGTCGACGACTGATCATCTAGAAGCAACAGTCAGTTAGACCAACTGGAACCGATGCACGGGGTTGCCCTCAGGCCCCGTGCATCGCCTAACTCGCATTGCTACAACACGAAACCCCGACCAGATAACAGTCTGCCACCAAGCCACTATCACCCCTACCTACCTACCTCATGTCCTCGAGCTCCCGTTCTATTTACCTTGCAATGCTCCTCTTGGCCTGCACACTCCTGGGTGCCTGCGGTCGCGACGAGAAGGCCTCGAACTCAACGTCGAGTCTCGACACCCAGGCCAGCAGCGCGAGTGTTCGAGCAGCGAGGCCACAGACGGCTCCCGAACACCTCGGTCCCGCCGCCGAACACCTGAGTCCCGCTGTCCTGAGAGAGCATGTCGCCACGGTCTCGGGCAAGGCGATCACGCGGGGCATGCTGGAGCACGCGATGCGCGTCGTCGCGCGCTCCAGCAACCAGGGCGAAGTGCCCGAACCGCCTAACTTCACAGCCTGCATCGCCCATCTGGCGACTTCTAACGCAAGCCGGCCGGCAAGCCAGCTCAAGAGCGAATGCCAAAAACGCTACGAGGCCTTGCTGAGCTCAGCGCTCGGTTCCTTGATCCACGCGCAGTGGCTGATCGGTGAGGCCAGCGAGGAGAATCTTAAGGTGACCAAGGCTGATGTGCAGCGCGAATACGCAAGCAGCGCCGCTGCGAACCCCGAATTCAACGAAACCCTGACCAGAACCGGGCAGACCGTCGACGACGTGAAGCTCAATCTGAAGCTCGGCCAGATCTCAGACAAGATCTATGATGGCATCAAGAAACGCACGCCTAAGGCCACCACGACTCGTGTCGAAAGCTATTATCAGCAGCATAAGCGAAGTTTTGCCTTGCCCGAACAGCGCGATCTGCACATCATCCGCACCGCTAGTGAAGCCGCCGCACAAAAGGCCTTTGCTGAGATCCACTCCGGTACGAGCTTCTCAAACATCGCCAGGCAGATCACGATCCCCCAGCCGATCGGCACGAAGAACGCTCTACTCCTCGGCCTGGCGGCCAGGGGCTTCTCTGAGCCAATGCTGGCCGAAGCGATCTTCAGGGCCCGTCCGAACGTACTCAGCGGCCCGGTCAAGATCTCGCTGGGCTACTATGTCTTTGAAGTCACTCACATCCACCCGCCCCACCAGCGGACGCTCGCCGAAATGCGGGGCGCACTTGAGCGGCAACTGCCCGATCTGCTTCATGATCGGGCACTATCCGGCTTCGTCACAGCGTTTAGGCGCAAGTGGACCGCAAGAACGGACTGCGATCCGGGCTATGTGGTCGAAAACTGTCGGCAGTTCAAGAGTGGTCCGGGCCCCACGGTTCGGGATGCTTACACGTTCTAGATGACCCTGCCGCACGGACCGAGTGAATACCTTGGGCCGTCCGGCCACCAACGGAGGGTACGGCCTCCGCAAATGCATCGCCGAAAACGCGTTGACATGGAAGACCGCGGCCACGCTCACCTCGCGGCTCCCATCTTGCGGGCACCGTAGACGATCCCCGGGCAACCTGAGCCGCCCTGGGTTCCACGGAGACAGGTTTGTAGGTTCCCTACCTTCTTCTCGTGGGTGTGGTTGACCCGGTTTTCA
This sequence comes from uncultured Solirubrobacteraceae bacterium, assembly GCA_963704495.1. Lineage (GTDB taxonomy): Bacteria > Actinomycetota > Thermoleophilia > Solirubrobacterales > Solirubrobacteraceae > Palsa-744. The sequence continues at coordinate 2,209,660 of OY969911.1, forward strand.
CAGCGTAGAGTCCCTCGATCTCTCGAGGTGGCCGGTCCTCGAGGGATTCGTATAGGCGCTCGTTGTCGAACCACGCGACGTACTCAACGATGGCGAGCTCGAGCTGGCTGCGGGTTGCCCAGGTCCGCTCGGCGATCAGCTCGGTCTTGAAGCTGTCGACGAGCTCTGGGCGAGCGCGTTGATGCTCCTATAGCTGTCAAGAGGGCGTGTGGCCGCGTTTTCGCGTGACCGGCTGCGGCGTGATCATGAGTGGCGACTGTGTGATGGTGTGGTAGATCTCGCGAGCGAGGTACCTCTTGAGGCAGCGGATGATCTCGCGCTTGGTCTTGCCTTCGTGGGTGCGCTTTGCGACGTAAGCGATCGTTGGTGGGTGAAACCGCATCCTGACGATCACGGAGCGGTAGAGAGCGCTGTTGGCTTGCCTGTGGCCTCCCCAGTTCAACCGGTGACGCTGGGTAGCGCCAGATGAAGCCGGGATCGGGCAAGCGCCGCACAGCTTCGCAAACGCGGCCTCTGACTTGATGCGCTCGGGGTTATCGCCGGCGAGGATGATCATTCTCGGCTGCGACATCGACTCCGATCCCGAACGCCTCTCGCAGCGCGGGGGCTGCTCGGGTCGTGAGGGTATCCAGGAGCTGGTCGTGCTCCTTGATCTCTGCCTCGAGGTGTTGCCGGCGGCGAGCGAGGGAGCGGATGGCATGCTTTGCTGCTGCGAGAGGTGTGTCGACCTTCCCGGGCCGCAGCGCCGCAGCGGTCCCTGAGCTTTGCCTTCGTCAGTGGCTGGAGCTCTTGGCGGAGCTCGTCCGGGGCGGTCACGATGAGTGTCTTGAGCGTGATCACCGCCTGGGTCCTTGACTTCACGGCCGTGTCGCGGGCGATCTTGATCTCGCGGATCACCTCGCTGGTGCCATCCGCGGTCTTCGGGACACCTGTCGCGGTGCCGGCGAGGACAGCGCGTGCGGCGTTCTCCGCGTCGATCGGGTCGCTCTTGCCCCGCTCACATCGATCGCGCCGGTCAGGGCGCCCGGCCTCCACGACGCGCTGATCATGGCGACGCAGGAACCCGACGAGGCCTTGGCGTGGGCAGCCTCCAAGATGTGCCGACAGGTGCGGCTCATCTGGCCTCCATCTTTCGGGCACGGTAGACGATGTCTGCGGGGATGCGTCCGCATGTGAGGCGGCCGTGGTGCACGCGGTCGTTGTTGTAAAAGCGCAGGTAGGTATCGAGCTCGCGTTTCAGCCCGGTGTAGCGGGGATAGAGGTAACGGGCGAACGCTGGTCTCCAGCACTCATCGAGGATCGTCTTGTGCAGCGCCTCGACGTGTCCGTTGGTCTGTGGGCGTCCTGCGTGAATGCGGGTATGGCACACCTTCAACGCGTCGAGGGTGCTCGTGAAGTCGCCCTTGAACTCGTTGCCGTTGTCGCTGAGCATCCTCTCCAGACGCCAGTCCGCGACCTTCAGCTCCCTGGCGACGCGCTGCGCGAGCTTTGAGGTCTGCGCTGCGGTGGGGTTGCCTTGCTTGCAGACCACGAGCTCCGCCCACGCGTAGGAGGAGGCGATGTCGATCGCGGTGAGCTGCCAGATCGCGCCCTCGGTGCCTCGCAGGCGCCCGACGTAGAAGCAGTCGATCCCAACCAGCTCACCGGGCCGCTGCACGTCGATGTGCTGCTCTGGGAGGGGATCTCGGGGCGGCTCATAGGGCGCGGCGTAGCCCGCGATCAGGCCGAGGCGCTTGGCACGGGTGTTCAGCCCGTGACGGCAGAGCACCTTCCACACGCCGTTCGGTGAGACCACGATCGCGCCCCACTTCTCCCTGGCCAGCTCCGAGGCGACGCGTCTGGGCCCGAGCCCCGGGTGCGCGATCGAGAAGGACACGATCCGCTCCTCGATCATCTTCGGCAGCTGGTTGGGCATCTGCGGGCGGCGGCGCTCTCTGGGACGCAGCATCTCAAGGCCGTGGCGGTCGACCTGGCGCTTCCAGTGGTAGTAGGTGGAGCGGTGCACCCCGAACGTCCTGCGGGCTGCCGAGACGCTCGTCCTCGCTGCCTCCGCGAATAACTGCCGGCGGTAGCCGAACAGCACGTCATCCTTGGTCATCAGGCTCAACCTCTCTCTTCACTTGGCGGTGAAGGAGGCAGCCTGAGCCGAGGCGCGGACGGGTTCCCCGAGCGGGGAGCCCGTCCAAACCTCAAAGAGCTATCGAGCCCCCAACTGTCGGGAGCACTCGGAGACAGCCCACCTCTTAGCCTTCACGGTTCACTCGTCCATACCATGCACTTGCGTACTCCCAGCGTGCGTGCCTTGCTATTCCTGCCTAGGTTCCTAGTTAGAGACAATGGTTGTGCGTACTACGCCCGCCTGCGTACGCTCGGCTCCGCGGCAAGTAGCACACCACTGGCAAACGTAGATCACAGAAAGTGGGGACCAAGCATGATCCGCAAGCTTCGCACGCGCAGTGCGCGTGCGCGTAGGCTCTCTCTCATGATTGCTGCGCTCGCAGTCGCGGCGCCGTTGGCGCTCACGGCCACTCCGGCGTTCGCAGAACCGAAAGGCATCTTTAAAGCTCTTAACGACTGTCCGACGGAAATCCCGGGTAACGCGCTGTGCCAGTTCGCGCAGACAACCAGCGGGGAATTCGCAATCGGCTCGACAAAAGTACCGATCAACCAGACGATCACGCTTCAGGGCGGCTCGGTCCACACCGGCGGGCCGAACCCCAACGAATACTTCCTGCTCCCGGCCAAAGACGGCAACAGCCTCTCGAAAACCGAACTGAACGTCCCAGGCGGCCTGTTGAACATCATCAACTGCGAAGAAATCAAAGGCAGCGGGTTCTTCGAAACGCTCGCGCGCAACACGTGCAAAGCGATCTTCGAAAACAAAACGACCGGCGTCACGGCGACGACCGAACTGGTCGCCAACGCCGGCAACCCAGCGATCCTCAACCTCGCAGCCCTCGTCCTCGAAGAAGGAACGGCGCTGACCCTGCCGGTCAGGGTGCACCTGAAGAATCCGCTCCTTGGGGAAGGATGCTTCATAGGCTCCGAAGCCCACCCGATCCAACTGCACCTGACGACCGGGACAACTGCTCCACCGCTACCGAACAAATCGATCAAAGGCCAACTTGGGACCTTCAACGAAGAAATCGAAAAAGGTTTCTCCCTCACGAAGGTGGTCGAAAACTCCCTCGTCGATAACGCGTTCTCGGTGCCTGTCGCTGAAGGATGTGGGGGCTTCTTCTCGTTCCTGATCAACCCGATCGTCAACGGTAAACTCGGCCTGCCTTCGGCGTCCGGACACAACACGGCGATACTTAACGGCACATTGAAGGTCGCCGAAACGGAAGCGGTGCTCGCCAGCGAAAAATTCTAACCTCTCGGGCTTAGTTGTAGATAGTTACAGCAGGTAGGTGTAGTGCCCAGGCCCCCGTCGCGTTGCGGCGGGGGCCTCTTTCGTTGAGCAGCGGCGGGTTTCGTGTGTCCGTGCTTGTGTGTTCGTGCTTGCGCTGGGCAGCTGCAAGTTGGCTGGCCTCCACGCCTAGCCTCAGCGCCCTTGCTTGGAGACAATACGCCCGATCGCTTGACCCTCCCACGGCCCTGGTGGGACACTTCGAGTTGGCCACCAAAGTCATGGCGACTGGGCCGCCGCGGCGACTGGCCGCCGTGTGTCGCGTAAAAACCGCGCTATGTCGCTGCTCATCGCCGCGAATGGGCGAGGATCTGCTCAGGCGCGCAGCCTCGGCAACACGATTTCAATAAGCACCCAACGGAAGGAGCGGTTTCAAATGAGACAGCTACGACTACTGATGCTTTTCTTCAGCGCCGCCTTCGCGCTCGGTGGGCTTGCCGCCGCGACGGCTTCGGCTACGGAACCTGGGTTCTTAACGTTAGGTGGCGTTGCGCTTGCGGAACCGATCCAATTGACCGGGTTAGGCAAAGAAGTCATCACGTTCAGCAGCGCCGCCGGAATCAGCATCAAATGCGCTGAAGTTCACATCGAAAAAGGTGAACTCGGCGAAAAAGGTCAAACCCACATCAACTTAGGCAAAGCTACGCTGAACTTCTTAAAATGCGAACAGGACAGAGAAAAAGTCAAAACATCTTGCCGCTCTGAAAACACCAAAGGCGAAAAAGATCCTGCTGGAACGATCTTAGTCGCGGTCGATTTCCATCTCGTCGACCTCTTAGTCGAAACCAAATTAGAGCCCGGCATTGCGATCATCCTCTTAGAACCGGCCGGGACAGCCTTCGGCACCATTAAAGTGGTCTGTGGCGTCGGCATCGTTGAATTACGAGGCGTCGCCAAAGGTTTAGTTATCGTGTCGAGCTTAACCGAAGACGTCACCACGGGCTCACTCCACTTCTTACCCGGAGCCGACAAATGCGATACGTCTGACGCGTTATGCTTGAAATACGAGACAGAACATCCGTTCGAAATCAAATTCCGTAAAATATTTGAAGCGGAGTCCATGGAAGCCTTAATCCCGTTCACGCTGAGTCAAATGGTGCTGGTCGACGACTGAGCGTCCACCGTGGCGGTCGCACTGAAGCCGACTACTTCCGCGACCGGCGACTACGCATTGAGCCCCGGTGTAAGCGTGCGCGGGGGCTCAATGCCATTGAAGGTCAAACGCGCGAGGAAGAGCTTTTATGACGCTGCCGGCACGCGCAGGCCCTGATCCTCCTCGGCCGGCCGTCTCGCGCCGGCGCGTCACGCCGAAGGCGAAATCTCCGCGCACATGCTGTCCCGGACAACCATCAGAAGGGCCGCAGCGACGGCCCGGCCACGACTGCACACTGCCTCGTGCCGGCTCGTGACCCTGACACCAACAGGCGGACCTGCGACTTGTTCAGCAGCGCCGTCTCGCGCGCCACGCCGGCGCGGTCGGTACGCCCTACAAGCTGCTCGAGCGCGACGGTCCGTGCCAGCACCGCCGCGGTGGCGAGCACGAGCTTTCGCCAATCGCCCGCCACGGCAGCCGGCGGAGTGAGGTGGACCAGTTCCCCCAGCGCCTTCCGTTCGATACCGGCACGCCGCGGCGTGGCACGGAGAATCTGAGGAAGACTCGCACCCGGGCGCGTGGTCGCCGTGAGTTCGCGGTTGCGCCGGGTGCAGATGGCATTCGCCTGGGCGATCATGCCGGCCCCTGCGGGCGTGGCAGCCGCGGCTTGCGGCGCGCTCGTGGCATTGCCGTCCGAGCTCGCCGGCGCGGGTGCAGCCCTCGCCGCTTGCGTGCTCGCCGCCGAGGCAGCGCCGGCGGCCGAGGACGCCGAGCCCGACCCGGCGGCCCCGCCTCCACCGCAGCCGGCGGTAAGGACGGAGGCCGCCAAGAGCAAGATCACCAGCGTACGTCTGCCGGTAGCGAGAGTTCGAGTGAGCCAAATCAAAGCCGCGTGACTATCTCAGGCGCCTCCAAGCGCGTCAAGGTGCGTTTGCTGCTCCTCGCGCCGTGCTCTCCTCCAGCCCTACGCCGCAGCCTCGGGCAGGCCCACCGCGTCATCCGTCCGCGTGCGGGCGACCGCCACCGAAAGCGCCCGCACGTAGGCCCGCGCGGCCGCGTCGATGATGTCCGTCGAGACCCCCTGCCCGGCTCCGGTGAGGCCGTCGACCTCAAGCACGATCGAGACCTCGCCGAGCGCGTCCTGCCCCTCGGTGACGGCTCCAATCGTGAACTCGCTGAGCTTCGCCGCGATGCCGGTGGCCGCATTGATCGCCTGAAACACGGCGTCGATCGGCCCGTCGCCGGTGAACGATCCGCTCGCCGTCCCGCCCTCAGGCAGGCTGACCGACACGCGCGCGTGCGGCGGGCGCTGCGAGGAGGCCTCGACCTCGAAGGACTCGAGTGAGTAGCCGCCGATGTCCTCGCTGCGCAGCTCGTCGGTCACGAGCGCCTCGAGATCCATCGCGGTCACCTGCTTCTTGCGATCGGCGATCTCCTTGAAGCGCTTGAACGCGGTGTTCAGCGCCTGCCCGTCGATCTGGAAGCCCATCTCCTTCAGCGCCTCGCTCAGCGCGTGGCGCCCGGAGTGCTTGCCGAGCACCAGCGAGTTGCTGTTCAGACCGACGGTCGTGGCATCCATGATCTCGTAGGTCGTGCGCTCCTTCAGCACGCCGTCCTGGTGGATGCCCGCCTCGTGCGCGAACGCGTTGCGCCCGACGATCGCCTTGTTCGGCTGCACCTGGTAGCCGGTCAGGCGCGAGACGAGGCGGCTCGTGCGCGCGATCTCGGTCGTCTCGATCCAGGTCCACAGCCCGAGGCTCGGCTCGCGCGTGTGCAGCAGCATCGCGATCTCCTCGAGCGAGGCGTTGCCGGCCCGCTCGCCGATCCCGTTGATCGCGCACTCGACCTGCCGACAGCCGGCTTCTACCCCGGCCAGCGAGTTGGCGACGGCGATGCCGAGGTCGTCGTGGCAATGCACGGAGACAACCGCCCTGTGCAGATCCGGAACCAGGCGGTAGAGCGCTTCGAACATCGCCTTGTACTCGCCTGGCAGGGCATAGCCAACCGTGTCGGGCACGTTGATCGTCGTTGCACCCTCGTCGAGCGCGATCTGGATCACTTCGGCCATGAACTCGACGTCCGAGCGCGAGCCGTCCTCGGGCGAGAACTCGACGTCCTCGCACAGCTCGCGCGCCTGCGCGACGGCGGCGCGGACCTGGCCCTTGACGTCCTCGCGCGTGGTCTGCAGCTTGTGCTTTATGTGCACGTCGCTCGTCGCCAGGAACGTGTGGATGCGCGGGCGCTCGGAGTCTCGTACTGCGCTCCATGCGGCCTCGATGTCCTGTGCGCTCGTGCGCGCCAGGCCGCAGATCACGGGGCCTTCGACCTCGCGTGAGATCGCCTGCACCGACTCGAAGTCGCCGGGCGAGGTGATCGGGAAGCCGGCCTCGATGATGTCCACGCCGAGCCGCGTCAGCTGATGGGCGATCTCGAGCTTTTCGTTTCTGTTGAGCGAGATCCCGGGCGACTGCTCGCCGTCGCGCAGCGTCGTGTCGAAGATCAGGACGCGACGTGCGGGGTCTCGTCGGTCTACGTCAGATGAGGTGCTCATGTCGTTCGTGCTCCTTCGCTGGCTCGCTTGCTCTTCCTCTCTGCTGGGTATGCGGCTACGCGGCCGCCACGCGCTATTCCCCCCGAGGGGGGAGCAGGAGAAGCGGGAGAAGCGAGTTGCGAAACGACATCTGCGACGGAGGGTAGCACCCGCGCCGCACAGCGTGGCTACGGCGTGAGCACGACCTTGCCGACGTTCCTGCGCTCGGTGATCATCGTCTGCGCGGCGCCCGCCTCCTCGAAGCCGAACTCGCCGGCGACGACCGGTTTGACCGTCCCGTCATCGAGCATCTCGCTCAGCGGCCCGATCCACGGCTGCAGCGTGCCGCGATCCTTCCACAGCGTGAGCATGTTCAGCCCGATCACGGCCTTCGATTCGGACATCTGCTTGATCATGTTGAAGCGCGGCATGCGGGCCACGGTGCGCAATGCCGTGACGAGGTTGCGCCGCTGGCCGGAGACGACGGCGGAGGCGCCGAACGCGACGAGGCGCCCGCCGGGGCGCAGCAGGTCATAGCCGGTGCGAAAGCTCTTGCCGCCGACGGCGTCGAGGATCACGTCGAACTGCGGCAGGCCTCGCTCCCAGCCGCTCTGCGTGTAGTCGACCATCTGGTCGACGCCCAGCTCTTCGCAGCGAGCGTGCTTGCCGGGTGAGGCCGTGCCGTAGACCTCGGCGCCGGTGCGCTTGGCGATCTGCGTCGCTGCGATGCCGACGCCGCCGCCGGCCGAGTGCACGAGCACGCGCTCGCCGGCCTGCAGCGAGCCGAAGCCGATCAAGCCGGCCCAGGCAGTCCCGTAGTTGACGGGGATCGCGGCGCCCTGCTCGAAGCTGAGCCCGTCGGGAAGCGGCACGACATCGCCTGCCGGTACGACGACCTGCGAGGCATAGCCGCCGAACTGCGTGCCCGCGAACACGCGTTGACCGGGTGTGAGCCCGTCCACCCCCTCGCCGAGCTCGAGGATCGTACCGGCGACCTCGTAGCCGACGACGCACGGCGTCTTCGGGGCGTCCTGGTAAAGGCCCATGCGCGCCATCACGTCGGCGAAGTTGATGCCGGCGGCAGCGACGTCAATCCGCACCTCGCCGGGGCCGAGCTCAGGGTCGGGCTGTTCCTGCACCTCGAGCACCCCCGGCCCGCCGTGCTTGGTGATGACGACTGCTCGCATCGGCGACACCCTACCCGATTTTGTTAGTGGCTGCTAATAGCTCCTTTCGCTCAAGCACTTTGGCCAAGCTCGACGGGCCCGTAGCTCACCTGGTCTGCAACTGGTCGACGGGCGCGTAGTCATCGGTCAGCGGTTTTGCGCCCGTGAACAAGCGCGAGACAGCCGCCCGATCGAACACGACGGCACCGGCGGCAGGCGCGCCGAGCTGCGGCGGCAGTGGGGCATTGGACGCGATCAGCACTGCGTTGCCGCCGGCGGGCCGGCGATCGGCACCGGCGGCGGTGATCATGCGCAGGTTCCTGAACACGCGCGCGAGCGAGGTAACCTCGGCGCGCAGCAGCGCGAGCGGATGCAGGTCGATCACGTTCAGCGCGTAGAAGCCGCTCGGCTTGAGCACGCGACGCACTTCGCGGAGCCATTCGGTCGTCATCAGCTGCCACGGCACGGTGAGCCCGCTGAACGCGTCGCCGACGACCACATCGGCGGAGCCGGTCCGTGCTCGGCGCATCGTCAGCCGGGCATCCCCGACCGTTGCGCGAACGTCCGCGCCGGTACGCGCGCCGAGCCGGCGCTCGTCGAATTCGACCAGCTGCTTGTCCACCTCGAGCACGTTTGCGCGCGAGCCGGGCCGCGTCGCCTCGAGCCAGCGGGGCAGCGTGAAGCCGCCGCCGCCGACGAACACGACGTCGAGCGGCGCTTTGGGGTCGCCGTCGGCCTTGATCGTGTCGGCGATCCAGCGCGTGTAGCGGAACGGCCCGAGATCTCGGGGGTTGTCGAGGTTGACGTAGGAGTTGGTCTCTCGATCGAGGAATAGAAAGCGGCTCGACGCATGCTGCGGCGCGAGCGTGACCTTGACGCAGTGGTAGCTCGTTTCGGCGTCACATGGAGAATGCAGCAGCGGGCCGATCACCCCGAGCGCGGCAGTACCGAGAACAGCTCCGGCGAGCGCGCCGGCGCGGAAGACATGCGTGAAGGCACCAAGCAGGACGCCGGTGAGGACAAGCAGGATGCCGACGGCGAGCACGGCCGTGCTCACCGGGAGCAGCGGCACGAGCACGAAGCCGGTGCCGAACGTGCCGACGAGCGCTCCGCCGGTCGCCCAGGCGGAGAGCCCGCCGACGACGGCTCCGCTGGCGCGCAGATCGCGTAGCTGCCAGTGCGCCACGGTCGGCGAGATCGCGCTCAACACCGCGGCGACCGGCACCAAGGCGGCGAAGGTGACCTTGAGCGCGCCGGCGGTCCCCCCTTCGTCGGCCGATGGCCCGAGCCAGCGCACGATCGGCACCGTCAGCAGGGCGAGCAGTCCGCCGCCGATCAGCAGGCCGACGACCAGACGGGGCGGCCTCGTGCGATCGGCGACCCAGCCGCCGATGCCCGCACCGACGGCGATGCCGAGTAGCACGGCACCGATGATCGAAGTCGTCGTTTCGAGCGTGAGCCCGACGTACGGCGCAAGTAGGCGGACGGAGAGGATCTCCAAGACGAGCACCGATCCGGCGGCGGCGAAGACGATCGCCGCCGCGAGCATCGCCGGCAGAGGGGCAATCGGAGCGGGCGCGTGCTCAGGCGACGCGGCTTGCGCCGTGGTCAGCGCCCGCTTGGGGCGCGCTCGCGATGTTCTCGTACCCATGCTCGATCAACCGCCCGGCAAGCCTCGCCGCTCGTTGGCGCGAACTTCGCGGGCCAATATCGACGATCGAGGCACCGGCGTCAAAGGTCGTTCGCCGACCCGCCCGGACAAGCGGAAGGCCGCTGGGCAAATTGCCTGTAGGACTAGGCGCGTACGCCCTCGCGCCAGTCGGAGACGCGATCGGCGATCAGCCGAGGTCGACGGACCAACCGCTGACGAACCCGCCGGAGGCGACGATCTGATCGACGACCTCGCCGGCCACGGCGGCATCGGTCGTGACGACCATCGCGGCAAGCCGCTGCCCCCCTGCCACCCCATCCGCCCCGCCGGACCCCCCGTCAGGCGAGTGCCCGACGGCAGCCGAGGAGATGTTGATCCCATGCTGGCCGAAGATCGTCCCGACGCGTCCGATCATCCCGGGCAGATCCTCGTAGCGGAACACGGTCACGAAGCGCTCGAGCTCGATCGTCAGCCGCCGCCCCTGCACCTCGACGAGGTGCGGGTCCTGCTTGGGCCCGATGCCGGTGCCGGCGACGGCGACGCGCTCGTCGCCAGCGACGACGGTGACGCGAATCAGCTCGTTGAAGTCCTGGGCCTCGGAGACGGACTTCTCCTCGACGACGATGCCGCGTTCCTCGGCGATCGTGGGGGCGTTGACAGGGTTGACCTGCTCCTCGGTGCGACCTTCGAGGGCGCCGCCGATCACGGCAAGCGTCAACAGGCGCGTGTCGAACTCGGCGATGCGCCCGAGGAAGGCGGCCTCGATCCGCTCGACGGAGCTGCCCTCGGCGAGCGCCATGGCAAGGCGCCCGAGCTGGCGCGCCATCGGCAGGAAGGGGCCGAGCACCTGCATATCCTCGGCGCCGATCGAGGGGATGTTGACGGCGGTGGAGACGACGCCGCCGGTCAGCGCGGCGACGACCTGCTCGGCGGACTGATAGCCGGCGCGGTCGGTGGCCTCGGCGGTGGAGGCACCGAGGTGCGGGGTGACGACGACGTTGGGGTAGCCGTCGAACAGCGGGTAGTCGGTGATCGGCTCTGAGGGGAACACGTCGAGCGCGGCGCCGCCGACCTTGCCGGAGTCGAGTGCGTCCTTCAGCGCAGCGTCGTCGATCAGGCCGCCGCGGGCGACGTTGAGGATGCGCACGCCGTCGCGCATCTTGGCGAAGGCCTCGGCGTTCAGCCACCCTTCGGTCTCTGCCGTCTTGGGCAGGTGCACGGTGATGAAGTCGGCCTGGGCGTAGATCTCATCGGAGTCGGCGGCCTTCTCGACGCCGAGCTCGCGATAGCGCTCGGCTGAGACAAACGGGTCGAAGGCGAGCACGCGCATGTTGAAGGCACGAGCACGGGCGGCGACGAGCTGGCCGATCCGTCCGAAGCCGACGATCCCGAGCGTCTTCTCATAGAGCTCGACGCCGGAGTACTTGGAGCGATCCCATCTGCCTTCGAGCAGCGACTGCTGCGCCTGCGGGATGTTGCGCGCGAGCGCGAGCAACAGCGCCATCGTGTGCTCGGCGGCGGTGACGACGTTCGACTGCGGCGCGTTGGCGACGACGATGCCGCGCTTGGTGGCAGCCTCGACGTCGACGTTGTCCACACCCACCCCGGCGCGGCCGATCACCTGCAGGCGGTCGGCCCTCTCGATCAGCTCGGCGGTCATCTTCGTGGCGGAGCGGATCAGGATCCCCTCGTAGCCGCCGATCCGCTCGGCGAGCTCGGAGTCCTCCCAGTCGATGCCGAGGTCGACGTCGAAGTGCTCGCGCAACAGCTCGACGCCGGAGTCGCCGATCTTCTCCTTGACGAGCACCTTGGCACGTCCGTTGGCGGATCCTCCGCCGGGGGCACTCATGCGCTCTGCTCCACGATGTAGTCGATGCACCCGGTCAGCGCCTGCACGTCGGCGGGTTCGACGGCGGGGAACATGCCGACCCGCAGCTGGTTGCGCCCGAGCTTGCGATAGGGCTCGACGTCGACGATCCCGTTGGCGCGCAGCGTGGCGGCGATCTGCGCGGCGTCGACCTCCTCGGCGAAGTCGATCGTGCCGACGACGAGCGAGCGCTTGGCGGGGTCGGCGACGAACGGCGTGGCATAGCCGCTGCGCTCGGCCCAGCCGTAGAGCTGCTCGGAGGAGAGCGTGGAGCGCTTGACGCACCAGTCGAGGCCGCCTTCTTCGAGCATCCAGCGAACCTGCTCGGCGAGCAGGAACAGCGTGGCCACGGCGGGCGTGTTGTAGGTCTGGTCTTTGCGGGAGTTATCGAGCGCGGTCTTGATGGAGAGAAAGGATGGAATCCAGCGCTCGGAGGCGTCGAGTTGCACCACCCGTTCCTGCGCGGCCGGGCTGAGCAGGGCGATCCACAGCCCGCCGTCGGCGGCAAAACTCTTCTGCGGAGCGAAGTAGTACGCATCCGCGTTGGTCACATCGACCGGAAGGCCTCCTGCGCCGGACGTGGCGTCGATCAGCACCAACGTGCCATCAGCACGATCGACGCCCTTGGGGCGAACGATCGGCGTCATCACGCCGGTGGAGGTCTCGTTGTGCGCCCAGGCGATCACGTCGGCTCCGGCCTCGGCAGCCCGTGCGCCGGCGGATGCGGGGTCGGGTGCGTCGCCGGGCTCGGCGGAGACGACCACCGGCTCAGCCAGGAAAGGCGCGTCCTTGGCGACGGTGGCGAACTTCTGTGAGAACTCGCCGAAGGCGAGGTGCAGCGAGCGCTCTGCGATCAAGCCGAAGGCGGCGGCGTCCCAGAAGGCGGTGGCACCGCCGTTGCCGAGCACGACCTCGTAGCCGTCGGGCAGCGAGAAGAGCTCGGCGAGACCGGCGCGGATCTCTCCGACGATCGCCTTCACGGGCTTCTGGCGATGCGAGGTGCCCATCACGGCCGCGCCGTCGGAGGCGAGCGCGGCGAGCGCCTGCGGGCGCACCTTGGAGGGACCGCAGCCGAAGCGCCCGTCGCCGGGCTTCATCTGCTCGGGAAGGACCAGTTGCGTCGCTGCTGCTGCGCTGCTCGGCGTCATCGCGGGCTCCTCGCTCGTTCGAGGTACATCGGTTTATGAGGTGCCCAGGCGCGCGGCGTAAACGCCCCCCGCTTCCCGGTGGTCGAGCCCACCTCAGGCGCCAGTCGCGACGAGCAAGGCGAGTGTAGCGCGGACCGGTCAGGAGCCTCCTTCATCGCCGGCCCCGGCGCCTGACTCGCCTCCCATGGCGTCCGGCAGCGTTCCGAAAATCTGCTCGAGTCGCCGTAGGTCTTCCCGGTCCCGAGGGCGATCGGCGAGCCGCAGCCCGCTCCAGAGGATGTCTCTTGCCGAGGCGATCGCGTTCCATCCCGCCGGCAGGCGGCTCGAAGCGACCCCCGACGGAGTCTCGGCGGCGAGCAGACAGAACTCCGGCGCCGGCCCAAGGCCCAGGCAGCGGCGCCACAGGCCGCCGAGCTCCGGCTCCATACCGTCGCCGAGCAGCGCCGGCAGCGACGGATGCCCGTGCCCGGGTGCGCGCGAGACCCACACGGCGATGCTCGCGCCGTCCAAGCGCGCACAGCCCTCGATCAGCCGATAGACGGACCCTGTCGCGGTGCCGGCGAGCGCGGCGACGCGATCGTGCGCCGTGAAGTGCCCGCGTGAGACGGCGGCCTCCTCGAGCACGCCGACGGCGCCCCAGTCATCGAGCAGGTACCAGTCCTCATAGCCGGCTTGCGCAGGAGACGCGCTCGCGCCCGCAGCGGACCGGCTGGGACGGTCGCTGTCGCTGTCCTCAGCCGCTTGGGACAGAAGCCAGGGGATCTCGGCCAGGCGAAAAGCCACCGAGCCGCGAAAGCCGCTCGGCGGCCGGTGCGCGAGCGAGCGGTGGAAGCGCTCCAGCGCCTGCTCGTAGGCGCCTTGCTCTACACCGGCAGCGGCGCGGTGCCAAGAGAGGTAGGCCAGCATGCTCGCCGCTCTCCCGTTGAGTTCCCGTGCTCGCTCGCCGCGCTAGAAGGAGGGCTTGATCCAGTCCATGTGCGAGCGCAGCTCGCCGCCGACGTGCTCGACCTGCGTGTCGGCCTGTTCAGCGCGCATGCGCTTGAAGTTCTCCTGGCCGGCGCGATTCTCGGCGATCCACTCACGCGCGAAGTCACCGTCCTGAATCTCCTTGAGGATCTGGCGCATGGCGGCGCGCGTCTCGTCGGTGATCACGCGCTTGCCGCGCGTGTAGTCGCCGTACTCGGCGGTGTTGGAGATCGAGTAGCGCATCCCGGCGAGCCCCTTCTCGTACATCAAATCAGCGATCAGCTTGAGCTCGTGCAGGCACTCGAAGTAAGCCATCTCGGGGTCATAACCGGCGTCGACGAGCGTCTGGAAGCCGGCCTGGACGAGCTCTGAGGCGCCACCGCAGAGCACGGCCTGCTCGCCGAACAGGTCCGTCTCGGTCTCGTCCTTGAAGCTCGTCTCGATCACGCCGCCGCGCGTGCAGCCGATGCCCTTGGCGTAGGCCAGCGCGAGCGCGCGGGCATTACCCGTGGCGTCCTGCTCGACGGCGATCAGGCCAGGCACGCCGGAGCCTTCGGTGAACTGGCGGCGCACGAGGTGCCCGGGACCCTTGGGCGCGACCATGCCGACGTCGACGCCCGGCGGCGGCTCGATCTCTTTGTAGTGGATTGAGAAGCCGTGGCCGAACAGGATCATGTTTCCCTCGGCAATCCCGTCGCGGATCTCCTGCTCCCAGATGTCGTGATGGCGCTCGTCGGGCAGCAGGATCATCACGAGGTCGCCGCGGCTGGCGGCGTCGACGACGGAGAGCACCTCAAGGCCCTGCTCCCGGGCCTTGGCGACGGAGGCCGAGTCGGGCCGCAGGCCGACGACGACTTCCACGCCGGAGTCCTTCAGGTTGAGCGCGTGCGCATGGCCCTGGGAGCCGTAGCCGATGATTGCGACGGTCTTGCCGTCGAGGAGCGTTAGGTCTGCGTCGTCGTCATAGATCATGGGCGCGCAGGCTATCGGGTCACGGGCGGACGAGCCGGCGAGCGGCAGCGCGAACCAGGGCGTGAGGCGAGCGCGGAACTGAGGTTGCTCGGCTCAGCCGCACGCCTACCGAGATCGAGGATGTGGACAGATCAGGCGCCGGCGGAGGCGACGAGCGTGCGCCCGGGAATGTCGAGCGTGCCGTCGGTGGCTTCGTAGGGCCTGAAGCGCTCCTTCACAGCCGCTTGGATCTCCTCCACCTCAGCCGATGGACGCGAGAGCACGGCGTCGTGCATCGCTCGCGAGAGATCGAGCGTCGACTCCCAGTACTCGTCGAAGCTGCCGTGGCGGCGGTGGAGCTGCAGTGACTCGACGTTGACCTCGGCGAAGCCGGCCTCTTGCAGCAACTCGTGCACGCCCTCGGCCCTGCCGAGCGCGAACGGTCCCGGCGTTCCGGGCTCGGGCGCCGGCGCCAGCCCACGCTCACGCAGCTCGAGCCCGGGCAGCTGCGCCCACGGGTTGTGCTCGATCGAGTCCCACACGGCCAGGCCCACGCGCCCGCCGCTGCGCAGCACGCGTCGCGTCTCACCCAGCGCGGCGGCAGGATCGGCCATCAGCATGTAGCCCCAGCGGCAGAGCACGACGTCGACGCTGGCCACGGGCATGTCGATCCATTCGGCGTTGATGACCTGGAACTCGACGTTGGCGAGCCCGAGCTGCGCGGCCCGCTCACGCGCGCCCGCGAGCATCGCCTCGGCCTGATCGGAGATGATCGCGCCGCCGACGGGGGCGACGAGCTCGGCGGCGAGCAGCCCCGTCTCCCCCAGCCCGGCAGCCAGCTCGAGCACGCGCTGCCCGGGCTGCGGCGCGACGGCGTCGAGCATCCAGTGCGACACGGGCGCGCCGAACTCGCGCAAGAGCGCCTGGCTACGCACCCAGCCGGCGGCGGCCTCTTCCCATGCGCTCAGGCTCGCGTCACGGTGCGCGTTCGCATCGAAGCTCATCGCGTGAAGCTCATCACAGCTCGCGTCGCAAGAGCTTGCCCGAGCGCGTGCGCGGCAGCGGTTGCTCGCGGACGATGACGCTCTTGGGGACCTTGTACGGCGCGAGCGACGCTGCGCAGTGGGCGCGCAGCGCAGCCTCATCCACAGCGGTAGGGCACTTCACTCGTAATGAAGGGGCCCCCTCGAGAGGCGAGTCGCCGACAGTGCGCAGGACCACGATCGCCGTGACCGCCTCGCCCCACTCGGGATCAGGCATGCCGAGAACCGCAGCCTCGAGCACATCCGGGTGCGCCTCGAGCACTGCCTCGACCTCGCTCGGAGCGACGTTCTCGCCGCCGCTGACGATCGTGTCGGCCTTGCGCCCGGTGACCGACAGGCGTCCCTGCTCATCGAGCGCGCCGAGGTCGCCGGTGTGCAACCAGCCGTCGTCTGCCCGCGCGCAGGGTGCAATGGTCGGGCCGGCGACGAGAATCTCACCGTCCTCTGCACAGCGCACGCGCGTGCAGAAAAGCGGCGGACCGGCGCCGCGCTCGCCGGCGGCAAGCGCTGCAATCGGCGCGGTCGTGACCTGCGAGCAGGCCTCGGTCAGGCCGTAGGTCATGCTCACCGGGACGCCCGCCTCGGCGGCACGCCGGACCAGCGCCGCCGGCACGGGGCCACCCCCGGTCAGCGCACAGCGCAGCGCCGGCGGGCGCTCGAGGCCTGCCTCGAGCAGACGCGCGAGGGTGGTCGCGACGAGGCTCACGAGCGTGATCTCTTCCCGGCGCAACGCCCGCAGCACGCGCTCGGTTTCAAATCGCTCGTGTACGACGGCGGTCGTGGCGTAGATCGCCGAGCGCACGAGGATCGAGAGCCCGCCGACGTGCGAGAGGGGGAGCGCGCACAGCCAGCGCTCGTTCGAATCGAGACCTAGCGCGACGGCGGAGCCGAGCGCGCTCCACAGCAGGGTGCCATAGGTCAGCTCGACCGGCTTGGGGGCGGAGCTCGTGCCGGAGGTGTGGATCACGACGGCCGTCGCGTCGAGCTCGTGCCCTGCGATCCACCCGTCTTCCAGCTCGGGATCAGTGCCTTGCCCGAACTCGAGCGCGTGATCCACCTGCAGTGTGCTCGGATCGTCGACCAGCAAGGCGCACCCTTGCGCGATCCTCGCCCGCTCGGCTACCGGCATTCGCAGGTCGACAGGCACGGCGACAGCGCCGAGCAGCAGGCAGGCGTGCAGCGCGTAGGCGAAGTCGAGCCCGGCGGGAAGTGCGAGCGCGACCCTGTCGCCGGCACTCACGCCACGAGCGCTGAGACCATGCGCCGAGGCGCTCGCCGAGGCGAGCAGCTCTGCGAACGTACAGCCACCCTCGGGCGTGTCGAGCGCCGTGTGCCGCGGCCGCCCGACAGCGGCCCGGATGAGCCATGGCTCAATCACCATCGGTGCAGGCTAGCCAGCGCGCCGTCCCCGGCGAGTGAGAGACGCCAAAACCCCCGAATTCGCAGTGTCTGCCCTGGGCCTGGAGTCCTACCTGCGCTCCCCGCTGAGCCGCGGTAGCGTCGCCGTCTTCAGTTCGCTGCACGACCGACTCGTCAAATGTCACCGCCCGCCACCGAGACAACCCCGACTCGACCAGCCGGACGCCGGGGCGCCGTGGCGCTCCTCCTCGCGCTGATCGCAGGCGTGCTGCTCCTGGGCTGCGGTAGCTCGGACACGGATCATCGCGGAAGCGCCTCAAGCGAGGCCGGCACGACGACCTTCAAGCCGATCGTGCAAGAAACCCACGCGGACATCGTCGCGGCCGTGACTGCATGCAGGCAGGGCGTGAACGTCGCGACGTGGCTGTCGCAGGCCAACAAGCAGGAGCTCTACAACACCTGCAACAAGGCGCTGGTCAGAGGTCTGACGGAGGTAATCCAGTACGGATTAGAAGTCTGCACCGAAGTCACCTACACCTCCCCCGCAAAAAGCGCGCAGGAAAAGGCGCATGTGTTCTCCGCCTGCTACGCGGGCACGAAGTTAAGGACGACCGTAGCGGGCAGCTAGTCGCCGATTGCGGTTAGCCTCTGCCCGGTGAGCACCGTGTGGACAGACGCTGCAGCAACTCTGGGCGAGCAGCTCGCGGACATTCGCTACGAGAAGTCCGCGGGCGAGGACGCCGGCATCGCGAAGATCACGATCGCGCGCCCCGAGGTCCGCAACGCGTTCCGCCCACGCACGATCGTCGAGATCTCGCGAGCGCTGGACGATGCACGCGAGGACACCGAGATCGGCGTGATCGTGCTCACGGGAGAGGGCCCCGACGCGTTCTGCTCGGGCGGCGACCAGCGCGTGCGCGGCGACTCCGGCTACCTCTCGGACGACGCTGCCGGCAAAGCGGGGGTCGGGCGCTTCCACGTGACCGACCTGCACATCCAGATTCGCCGCCTGCCCAAGCCGGTCGTCGCGATGGTCGCCGGCTACGCGATCGGCGGCGGTCACGTGCTGCACCTCGTCTGCGATCTGACGATCGCCGCCGAGAACGCCCGCTTCGGCCAGGTCGGGCCGAAGGTCGGATCGTTCGACGGCGGCTTCGGCGCCGGCCTGCTCGCCAACCTCGTCGGTCCGAAGAAGGCCAAGGAGATCTGGTTCCTCTGCCGCCAGTACTCGGCCGAGGAGGCACGCGAGATGGGCATGGTCAACACGGTCGTCCCACTCGAGCGCCTGGAGCAGGAGACGGTGCAATGGTGCCGAGAGATGCTCGTGCTCTCCCCCTTCGCGCTGCGGCTGCTGAAGGCCAGCTTCAACGCCGCCGAGGACGGCCTCAGCGGCATCCAGCAGCTCGCGCACGACGCCAACCTGCTCTTCTACGGCAACGAGGAGGCGCAGGAGGGTCGAGACGCCTACCGCGAGAAGCGCAAACCGGACTTCTCACGCTTTCCCCGGCGCGCCTAGCCACGTGAGTGCGGCGCGCATCTGGATCATGGCAGCGCGCGTGCGCACGCTGCCGGCGGCGATCGCACCGGTGCTCGTCGGCACCTCACTCGCGCTCGGTGACGAGCATTTCCACCCGCTCGCGTTCCTCGCCGCCCTGCTCGGGGCCGTCTTCATCCAGGTCGGCACCAACCTGTCGAACGACTACTCCGACGCGCGGCGCGGCGCGGACACGGAGGACCGGCTCGGCCCGGTGCGCGTGACCGCCGGCGGGCTCGTCCCGCCGAGTCAGGTGCTGCTGGCGACGTACGTCACGTTCGGCCTCGCCGTCGCCTGCGGCGCCTATCTCGTCGTCGTCGCCGGATGGGGGCTCGTGGCCGTGGGGGCCGCTTCGATCCTCGCCGGCGTGCTCTACACCGGCGGCCCGCGTCCGTACGGCTACGAGGGCCTCGGCGAGGTGTTCGTGTTCCTCTTCTTCGGCATCGTCGCCGTCGCCGGCTCATACTTCGTGCAGGTCCAGCATCTCCCGTGGGAGGCGTTCGTCTGCGCCGTGCCGGTGGGCCTGCTGGCGAGTGCGATCCTCGTCGTCAACAACGTCCGCGACCTCGAGACCGATCGTCGCGCCGGCAAGCGCACGCTCGCCGTAAGGCTCGGGCGAGAGCGAACGCGCATGCTCTACACGGCGATGGTCGCCGGCGCGTTCATCACCGCCCCGCTGCCCTGGGCCTTCGGCTCGATGACGGCCTGGCTGTTGCTCTGCTGGCTTGCGATCCCACTGGCCCTGAGCGTCGTCGGGATCGTCCGCACGCATGTGGACGGACCGGCGCTGAACGGCGCACTCGCGAAGACCGGCGCGACGCAGTTGGTCTTCTGCCTGCTGTACTCGGCCGGGATCCTCGCCAGCGGCGGCATCGGCTCGTGAAGCTCGAGTTCGCGCGGCGCTCGCTGCGCCTGAAGCGACCGCTGCAGACCTCCTACGGCGAACTGAGCGAGCGCGAGCTGTTGGCAGTCTCGCTCACCGGCGAGGACGCGATCAGCGGTCACGGCGAGGCTGCGCCGCTCGAGCCCTACGACGGGGTCAGCATCGAGCGCGCCGAGGCGGCACTCGAGCGCTATGTTCCGGTGCTCGCCGAGTCGCGCGGCCTGAACGGCGCGCAGCTGATCGACGCGTGCCGCGCCGTCGACGACCTGCCCCAGGCGCTGGCGGCGATCGATCTCGCGCTGTGGGACCGCGGCGGACGGATCAGCGGAAAGTCGATCGCGGCGCTGCTCACCGACGACCCGGCGAGCACGCTGCCGGTCAACGCAACGCTCTCCTCGAGCGACCGTGCAGACGTGGCCGAAGACGCAGCGGCCGCCGCGGCCGCGGGCTTTCGCTGCGTCAAGCTGAAGGTCGGCCTCGGCGACGACGCCGGGCGTGTCGCCGCTGCGCGTGCGGCGGTCGGGCCCGAGGTCCTGCTTCGGCTCGACGCGAACGGCGCGTGGGATGTGGAGGAAGCGGTGCACACAATCGAGGCGCTCGCACCGGCCGGGCTGGAGCTCGTCGAGGAGCCCGTGCACGGTCTGCACGGCGTGCGCGAGGTGCGCGAGCGCGTCGCGGTGCGCGTGGCGATCGATGAGACGGCCGCCGAGCATGGCGCGCTCGGCGCGGGCGTGGCCGACGCGGTGTGCCTGAAGATCTCGCGCTGTGGCGGCATCAGCGGGACGATCGCCGCTGCGACGCTGGTGCGCGCCTCGGGCGCCGAGGCATACATGGCATCCACCTACGACGGTCCGCTCGGCATCGCCGCGGGCGTCCACGTCGCGGCCGCGCTGGCCTCGCGCGGCCCCGTGCCGCACTGCGGCCTGGCGACGCTGGACCTGTTCAGCGCGATCGAGAACCCGCTGCCGGCACGCGGCGGGGACATCGCCGTGCCCTCGGGCCCGGGGCTCGGCGTGAGACCGCTCTAGACCATCAGCGTGCGAACCGGATACTGCGCGAGTCGTTCGTCGGCCGTCACGAGCGTCGCATCGATCGATTGCGCCTGGGCGACGATCAGGCGATCGAAGGGATCCCGATGCAACGTCGGTAGCAAGCCGACGGCAAGCGCGTGACTGTGCTCGATCGCGAGTGATTCGGCGCCGATCCGGCGAATCAGCTCGGGGATGTAGCGTTGCGGGGGGTCGGGAAGCGGGAGTCGACCTCGCGCATGCTTGATCGCAATCTCCCAAGAGGTCGCGGCGGAGACGACGAGATCGTTGCGCGCGTCCTCGATGCGCGCGAGATGCCGGCCGAACCGCTCCGGCTCGGCGTGCAGCCACAGAAAGGTGTGCGTGTCCAGGAGAAGCTTCATCTGCCCTCGAAGGCATCGAGCAAATCGTCCGAAAGGGGATCGTCGAAGTCCTCGGGCACGACGAGACGGCCGCGCTCGGTCCCCAGTTCTCGTCGCGGAGGGCGACGCGTCGGCACAAGGCTCGCGACCTCCTCGCCGCGTCGAGTGATCACGACCTCCTCGCCCGCCGCCACGTCATCGAGCAAGCGGGACAGATGGGTCTTGGCCTCGTGGACACCAACAGACTTAGTCATCGACTTAGTCTACTACTCCAGCCAGTCCGGCCGCACTCTCAAGCGGCAGGCGATGACCCCCGGGGAGCATCACGAGGCGCCCCGCCGGCAGCAGGGCCCGCATGCGCTCGCCGAGCGCGCGAAACTTCGCGTCGCGATCGCCGACGACGATCGTCACGGGCATCGTCAACTCGCCGAGCCGCTGCCACAGCGGCTCCATCTCCCCCGTGCCGATGCCACGCATCGCCCCGGCGAGCGCGTGTGGATCGTTGCGCAGCTGATCCTCGCGGGCGAGCGCGCCGACCTCGGGGGGATCGTCGAGGAACAGCGGCTGCGTGCGCCAGCGCTCGATGAAATCCTCGAAGGGAAGCCGTTCCAGCTCGTCGGCCAGCTGCCGATCGGCCGCGCGTCGCCGCGCGCGCTCGTGGGGGTCCTCGATCCCGGGGCTGGTCGAGACGAGCACCAGCCGGCTGAGGCGCTCCGGCGCGGCGAGCGCCACCTGCTGGGCGATCCGCCCGCCCAGCGAATAGCCGCACAGGACGAAGCGCTGCGGGGCCGCGGCGAGCACCTGCTCGACACACGCCGCAAACGTGATTGGACGGTTATACGAGCGTAAATCGCCGTGACCGGGCAAATCGAGCGCCAGCGGGCGATAGCGTTGCGGATCGAGTCGCGCGATCACGCGGTCCCAGGCGTGCCGGGTTCCCCCAAAGCCATGCAAGAAGACCAATGTCTCGGCCACGCCCGCCATCGTAGAGCCGCGAGATCGCCGTTGATCAACCATGCCTGCCTACTCCGACCATCTCCGCGAACCGTGACGCAAGACGCGCCGTGACGAGCGCCACCGACACCTACGTGCTGCTGCGCGCGTTCGTCGAGGAGCTTGCCCGCAGCGGCATGCGCGCCGCCTGCACCTCGCCCGGCTCGCGCTCGGCGCCGCTCGTGCTGAGCCTCGTGCGCGAGCCGCGCCTGCGCTGCTACTCGCACGTCGACGAGCGCTGCGCCGGCTTCTTCGCGCTCGGCCTGGCCAAGGCGAGCGGCCTGCCCGTCGCCGTCACTTGCACCTCCGGGACGGCTGCCGCCGAGCTGCTGCCGGCCGCGATCGAGGCGCGCGAGGCGCGCGTGCCGCTGCTGCTGCTGACCGCCGATCGTCCGCCCGAGCTGCGCGGGAACGGCGCCGGACAGGCGATCGACCAACTGAAGCTGTTCGGCGGCGCCGCCAAGTGGTTCTTCGAGGTCGGCACGCACGAGGCCACGCCCGCACGCCTGCGCTGGATGCGCACGCTCGCATGCCGTGCGTATGCCGCCACGCTCAAAGGCCGTCCCGGCGTGGTTCATCTCCAACTTCCCGCTGCGCGAGCCGCTTGTAACCGACGAGCCGCTGCCCGAGGACTCAAGCGCCCGGCCCGGCAGCGCGCCCTACGTCCGACGCCGGCCGTTGAACACGCGCGAGTGGGGACATTTCGGCAGCGAGGAAGACCTCGACGTGTTGCGCGAGATGATCAACGGCGCGCGACGCGGCGTAGTCGTGGCCGGACGCGACGAGCGCGTGTTCGCCGGTTGGTCTCCGGGCGAGGCCGCGGCCGCGTTCGCCGCCGCCGCCGGCTGGCCGTTGCTCGCCGATCCCCTGTCGGGCGCGCGCAGCGGCGCAGCCGCGATCGCCCACTACGACGCCTTGCTGCGCGACGAGAGCTTCCTCGCCACGGTCGCGCCCGACCTCGTCCTGCGCGTTGGCGACCTGCCCGTGTCAAAGCCGCTGCGCAGGCTGGCTCGGCAGCATGGGCGACGTGCAGCAGATCGCGCTGGACCGCGAGGGCGCCTGGCAGGACCCAGACTCGGTCCTGTCGGATTCGCTCGCGCTCGATCCGGCCGCCGTGCTCGGGCCGCTTGCCAAGGCCGGCATCCCCACCGCCGAAGAGGATTGGCTCGCGCAGTGGCGCAGCTGCGACGAGTTGGCCGCGGAGGCGATCCTCGGCGTGCTTGGCGCAGACACGCTCAGCGAGCCGCGGGTCGCCTCAGAGCTCGGCGTGCTGTTGGCGCAGGAGGCGACGCTGTTCGTCGCCTCCTCGATGCCCGTGCGCGACATCGAGACGTTCTGGCCCGTGCGCGAGGATCCCCCGCGCGTGCTGTGCAACCGCGGGGCCAACGGAATCGACGGGATCGTCTCCAGCGCGTTCGGCGCGGCGGCCGCCGAACGCGGCCCCGTCGTGCTGCTGATCGGCGACGTCGCGCTCGCACACGACATCGGTGGTCTGCTTGCCGCGAGACGCCTCGGCCTGAAGCTGACGATCGTGCTGCTCGACAACAACGGTGGTGGAATCTTCGACTTCCTGCCCGTCGCTGAGAGCCTGCGCGCCGACGAGCACGACCCCGGCGCCGGTGACCCCGGCGCCCTCGACCCCGGCAGGCCCGCGCCCAGCGACATCTACACCCGCCACATCGCAACACCCACGGGCCTCGACTTTGCCGACGCAGCCAAGCTCTACGGGCTCGTACACGAGCGCGTCGATCACGCGAGCTCGTTCCGCTCCGCACTCGAGCGCGCGCTGGCGAGCGAGAGCTCGACGATCGTCGAAGTCCGCGGCGAGCGCGACAGCAACGTCGAGCTGCACAGGCGCGCCTGGAGCGCGGTCCGCGGCGCCCTCAGTGCGATCGCCTGACGGCCGACACGACGTCTGCGATCCAGCGCACCCTCACCGGAGCCTTATCCACAAGCCAGGGCGCACTGTCACCTGGAACTCAGAGATATCTCCACTTCGGGCGGACCGGGACGCCGGTGGGAAACAGTAATGCCAATTGATTGACACCGTCAGGCGTCGGCGCTACAGCAGGTGATGCAAATGCTTGCAACGGAGCACGCAGGCCTTTCCATATCCGCGTGATCCCTCCTCGCAGTCGTTGTCGGGGGACAACCGATCAAGGAGCAAAGCGATGAAACGCATCACCACGATAGGGCTTGCCTGTCTGGCGGTCTGCGCGCTCAGCGCAGTCTCGACCGGATCGGCATCCGCCTGGTGTCGACACGTCAAGACCGGGGAACTCAGCTTATACGAATTCCACGGCTGGTTTGGTTGCACCGGGGTACTGGCGTCCAAAAACGGTTTTGTCAAAACGAGCAACTACAGCGGGACAGCCGTGGCAGGCGAACCCGGCATTTTCTGCTACCGAGTGCAATCCGCCACCCAGCCAAGCAGCTGGAAAAACAACACGTGCACGGTCGTACAAGAACCAGGCGAAGGAAACAAAGGCGGCTTCGTGAAGATCGAAGCGGGCACGAAAACAGATGAAGAACTGGTCGAAGGCGGAGAAGGCCCGCCCGAAGTCTCGCTGTTAGCCGGGGAAAAACTGCCCGTGACGATTACCGGCACAGGCGGTGCGAGCACATTCGAAACAGCCGCCGGCAGCAAACTCACCTGTACCGCCCAATCCTATAAAGGAGAACTCACCACGTCCACGTCCGGTACGAGCGCGATTGATCTCACAGGCTGCAAAAGCAGCAAAGTAGGTTGCGCAAGCGAATCCGAAAAAGCCGAAAAAGATCCGATGGAAACCGTCTTAGTCGCATCGGCGAGCCTTCGCCTCGTCTCCACCGAAAACACCGAAAGCAAAGAATTAAACGACGGTCTTGCGATGATTCTGCCGGCGGCCTTGAAAATCAACTGTGCCGGCGTAAAAGACGAAATCCACGGTGCAGTCACCGGCCTCGTCGGATTAGTCAACAAACAAATTGGCGCGAGCGAAGCCGTGCTGCTGGAATTCTCACAGGAAAAAGGCAAACAGCTGGCCGGCAAATGCATCGGTGCTACCAAAGAATGCGAAAAACTCTTGAAAGAACCCCTTGAAGCGAAGTTCGGCGAAAAATTCGAAGCTGCCGGTCTGCAGGGAAGCGCTGAAATCTCGTTCAGCAAGATGGTCGTGATCAAAACCTAGTCCGCGTTCAAAGCCGGCGGCGGGCTCGTCGCTGTGCTCAGGCGGTTAGCAGCGGCAGCAGCGCCTGCAGCTTGATCTCCGTCTCGGCCAGCTCGGCCGCCGGCTCGGAGTCGCGCACGATGCCGTTGCCCGCATAGCAGCGCGCAACGGACCCGCGCAGCAGCGCGCAGCGCAGCGCCACGCAGAACTCGCCGTCGCCGGTCGCGTCCGTCCAGCCGACCGGGCCGGCGTACCAGCCGCGGTCGAGGCCCTCGAGCGCCGGGATCAGTGGGGCCGCTCGCGCGAGCGGCTCGCCCCCCACTGCCGGCGTCGGATGCATCATCCCCACAAGCTCGAGCGCGTCCATCGGTGATGCCAGACTGCGCACGGATCGGCGTTGCCAGGTGCTGGATGTTGGCGATCCGCACGAGCTCCGGCTCCGGCGCTGCCGCCACCCAGACGGAGTGTGCGCGCAGCATACGCTCGATCCGCCGCGCCACGATCGCGTGCTCCTCGCGGTAGCTCTGATCGCGTAACAGCTGCTCGCCGAGGTGGGCGTCGACGGCCGGGTCCGCGCTGCGGCGCGTCGAGCCCGCCAGCGCCAGCGTGCTGACGCGGTGGCCCTCGCGACGCACGAGCAACTCCGGACTCGCTGCCACGAACGCCGCCTCGCCCCGTCCCACGCAGAACGTGAAGCACGACGGGAACTCCTCGCGCAGCACGCCCAGCACCGCCGCCGGGTCATATGCGCGCGGCGCGTGCACCTGCACTTCGCGCGCCAGCACGATCTTCTCCATGCGGCCCTGACCGATCAGCTCCCCCGCCCGCGCCACCGCCGACTCGAAGTGCTCCGGTGGCATCGCGCTCGCCACCTGGAAGCGACCCGCAGGCGCGGGGTCCAGCAGCGGCAACCGGCGCTGTTCGAGCTCCGCCACGCGCGCCAACAGCTTTGCCAGCAGCTCCTCCGGGAGATCGTCCGGCGAGGCCGGCGCCGTCAGCGTCAAGCGGACGGCCCGCTCGCGACGACTCAGCACGAGCTCCGGCACGATCAGCGAGGCCGGCTCGTAACCCTGCCAGTGCGGCGAGGCGCCACCGTCCGCCACGAACGAGAAGCCTCCCACCGCGATCGCACCCTCCCCGACCGCCGCAGCCGACAGCGCGCGCCAGCGGCGCGTCACCCGCTCGAAGCGCTGCGGGCCTCCCGCCTGCAGCCGGATCGCCTCGCCCAGGCCCACCAGCGCGGCACGGCCGTGGTCGGGCTGCTCAAAGACGAACCACGGCTCGCCCGGCCGGCGCGAGGTGCACGCGACCTCGGTCGGGTCGACCTCGACGGGCAACTCCAGCGAGATCGACGCCAGCGTCTGCTCGCCGCTGCGGCGGGCGCGCTTGACCGCCTCGCGCAAGCTGGACGTGAGGCGCTCCTGCTCGACGCTCGTCAGCGCGAATCGGCTGCCGGCGTCCGTCCGGCCGGGATTGCCCGAGCCGGCGCCCGGAGTGGCGCCGGCGACCGGACGGGCCCCGGCGCCTGGAGCAGCCGCGCTCACGCGCTCAGGTCTCGCTGCGGCCTCGCGAGATCGCGATCTCGCCCGTGCGCATCATCTCGATCAGGCCGAACGGGCGAACCATGTCCTCGAACGCCGCGATCTTGTCCGTCGTGCCCGTGATCTCGACGATCACCGCGCGCTTGGTCACGTCGACAACCTTGCCGCGGAAGATCTCCGCGATCTGCATCAGCTCGCCACGCTGCGTGCCGTCGGCGGAGACCTTGAACAGCGCCAGCTCGCGCGCCACCGTGTCCTTCGGCTCCAGATCGCGGATCTTCAGCACGTTGATCAGCTTGTGCAGCTGCTTGGTGACCTGGTCGATCGGGTGGATCGCACCGTCGACCGTCAGCGTCACGCGCGAGACCTGCGTGTCGTCCGTCGGGCCGACCGTCAACGTGTCGATGTTGAAGCCGCGCCGCGCGAACAGGCCGGCGATGCGCGTGAGCACGCCCGACTTGTTTTCCACGAGGATCGAGAGCACGTGCTTGCGCCCCGTGCGCAGGCCCGCCGAGGCCTCGAGCTGCTCGAGGCTCAGTGGCTCCTTCGTTCCTGGCTCTCCCATGGCGGCGCTCACCCGACCATCTCGCGGGCGGCTTGCCCGGCCGGAATCATCGGATACGTGTTCTCCTCGCGCGTCACGCGCACGTCGACGAACACCGGGCCAGGCGTCTCGATCGCCCGCTTCATGTCCGCCACGAGCGTCGTCTTGTCCTCGAAGCGCATGCCCGTCGCGCCGTATGCCTCGGCCAGCTTGACGAAGTCCGGGAACTCGCCCGTCTCGACGTGGCTGTATTTGCCGTCCCAGAACAGCTCCTGCCACTGGCGCACCATGCCGAGGAAGCCGTTGTTCATGATGAACACCTTGATCGGGATCTGCTCCTGCGCGCACGTTGCCAGCTCCTGCGCGTTCATCTGCACCGAGCCGTCGCCCGCGATGCAGCACACGAGCTGATCCGGGCAGCCGACCGCCGCGCCCATCGCCGCCGGCAGGCCGAAGCCCATCGTGCCGAGGCCGCCCGAGTTGATCCAGCGCCGCGGCTTGGGGAAGTCGTAGTACTGCGCCGCCCACATCTGGTGCTGGCCGACGTCGCTCGTGACGATCGCCTCGCCTTTCGTTGCCTCATACAGCGCCTGCACCATGTACTGCGGCTTGATCTCGTTGTCCGAGGAATCCTCGTAGGCCAGCGGGTACTTCGCTTTCCAGCCCTCGATCCGGCTCCACCACGACTCGAGGCGGGCCGGGTCCGCGCCGATCGCGCGGTACTCGATCAAGAGCTTTGCCAGCACGTGCTTGGCGTCGCCCACGATCGGGATGTGCGCCGGCACGTTCTTTGAGATCTCCGCCGGGTCGACGTCGATGTGGATGAACTTCGCGCGCGGCGCGAACTCGGAGAGCTTGCCCGTGATGCGGTCGTCGAAGCGCGCGCCCACCGCGCAGATCAGGTCGGCCTCGTCCATCGCGTAGTTGGCCGCGCGCGTGCCGTGCATACCGAGCATGCCCAGCCACTGCTCATGTGGCGCCGGGAATGCGCCGAGGCCCATCAGCGTGCACGTGACCGGGAAGCGGTCCGATGTCGCGAACTCCGTCAGCTCCGCCGAGGCTTCCGCGTTGACCACGCCGCCGCCCGCGTAGATCACTGGACGCTGGGAGGAAGCCAGGGCCTTGGCGGCCTGCCTGATCTGCTTCTGGTTGCCCTCCACGCGCGGCTGGTAGCCCGGCAGGCGCACGTCCGTGACCGGCTCGTAGTCGATCTCCGCACGCGAGAGGTCTTGCGGGATGTCCACCAGCACCGGCCCCGGGCGGCCGCTGCGCGCGACGTGGAAGGCCTCATGAATCGCCCGCGGGATGTCCTGCGGGCGCGTGATCATCACCGAGTGCTTGACGATCGGCATCGTGATGCCGATCGTGTCCGCCTCCTGGAATCCGTCCGTGCCGAGCAGCTCCGTGCGCACCTGGCCCGTGATGAAGACGACCGGCACCGAGTCCATCATCGCGTCGCAGATCGGCGTGATCAGGTTCGTCGCGCCCGGGCCGCTCGTCGCGAACGCCACGCCCACTTTGCCCGTCGCCTTGGCGTAGCCCTCGGCCGCATGCCCGCCGCCCGCCTCGTGGCGCACGAGGATGTGGCGCAGGCCGCCGTTCACGAACGCGTCATACGTCGGCAGGTTCGCCCCGCCAGGGAGGCCGAAGACGACGTCCACGCCCTCCGCCTTCAAGCATTCCATCACGGCATCGACCGCGCGCATCTCATCGACCTCCTTCCATCAGCTCGAGCTCCTTTTTGGCCCCGATACAGGGATAAAGGCCAGTGTACCAGTGGGTTTTTCCCCGATCGCGGGCGTTTTCCTGGGGTTGGGGGCGATCCTGCGCTCGTGCAGCCTGCGGCCATATCGCGACCGTGAGGGAGCCTTCAAAAAATCAAGAAGAGCCGATGCCGACGCCGATCGCCAGCACGATCGCGCCGCCCACCGTCACGACGAGCAGCGACGAGCGCATCGAGACCTCGAGGAAGCGGTTGCGCACCCACGCGATCACGAACAGCTCGACCGCCACCACGCAGCCCGCCACGAGCAGCGCCGTGTGCACGTTGCCGATGATGAACGGCAGCGTATGGAACAGGCCGCCCAGCGCCGTCATCCCGCCCGTGATCGAGCCGCGCACGATCGCCGAGCCGCGGCCCGTCTGCTCGCCCGTATCAGACAGCGCCTCCGACCAGCCCATGCTCACGCCCGCGCCCAGCGCCGTCGAGAGGCCCACCAGCAGCGCCGTGTGCGAGTTCGCCGCGATCGCCGCCGCGAAGATCGGCGCCAGCGAGGAGACCGTGCCGTCGATCAGGCCCACCAGCGCCGGCTGGACCACGCGCAGGACGAATTCGCGCTCGTGCGCGAAGCCCGCGCGGTGGATCAGGCGGGTAATCAGTGTGTGCGTATCGGGAGCCACTTCGAGGTCTCCCGCGGGGTCCGCGACGGCGCTTTGGTTCGGGTGCGTGCTCATCGTCTGCGCACCCCACACTAGGGTAAGATTTGGCTTAGGTAAGCCGAATACGGGTTAGGGTGCCCTCATTCGGAGGGCCTCATCCAGGCGGCTTCAGGAGCCTGCCGGCGTCCGCTTCCACGATTCCGGTGCGATCACGCGCTCGGGGAAGTCGAGCTCGGTGCCACAGCGCGTGCACAGCGTGTCGTGCAGCTTCACGACCTTGTGGCAGCGCGGGCACTCGCGGCGCAGCTCGTCGCGTTCGAAGCGATAGAAGACCGCCGCAAGCAGGCCAAAGAACGGCACCGCCCCCGAGATCAGGAACCACAGCACGAACGAGCTGCCCTTGATCCGCCCGACGATGCCGCCCGCCAGGCCGAAGCAGACGGCGATGATCACGTATGCCATCGCCTCGCGGTCCTACAAGAGGACGCGCAAGGCCCAGATGACAGCCACGATCGCCAGCACCACCACGAGGATGCTTGCAATCGCCGTGACGATGCCGATCACGAAGTGCAGCAGGAGCCAGGCAGCGATCAGCAGGACCAGGCCCGCAATGATCGTCCGGCCGAGCGGTTTTGAAGTTGATTCGTTCATAGGACCAGGGTACTCGCTGGCACGGATTCGGTGGTGCAGCCGGACAGGGAACCGCGGCCCTGTCCGGCTGCACATGCCCGCCCCTGCTGGCAACTGAGATTCGCTAGCTCGGCAGAGACGATGCCGCGCGCTCCAAGTCGCGGCGATCGACGACACGCTCCACTAGGAATCCAGCGTGCTCCGTCGCATTCAAGGATCGGAGCTCGGCTCGGCTGAGGGGCCTGTAAAGAACGCGGTACTCGCCGCGGCGAGCGCGCACCCAGGGAGCCCGGCCGGTCAGCGGCTTTACGTCAAGGTTCGCCGGCTGAGGCTCCGCCCGAAGGTCGTTCTCGAGCAGGTCAAGAAGGCGCCTCCGGCTGCCGTGATCAACCCGCCGCAAGTCACGCAGGGCGCGCTTGGAGAGCTCGACTCGATACATGCCGACCGAGCCAGCGACTCTACGAGTCGTCAGCTACCGACTCGTCCGTTTCGAGCTCGCCACGAACGCTTGCCAGCGACACCGTCTCGCCGGCTGCCAACTCAGTATCGGCAGATCCCATACCCGCGACGAACTGAGGCGCCTGCGAAAGCACGAAGTCCTCGAACTCCTCGGAGTCGACGGGGAGCATGTAGACGACGGGACGCCCCCGGCGGGTGACGAGCGCCGGCTCCTTGCTCTGCTCAATGTCGTTGATGATCGCGCTCGCGCGTTTGGCTAGGTCACGGACACCGATCGTGCTCACGGCGATCTCCTCTGCTG
This sequence comes from uncultured Solirubrobacteraceae bacterium, assembly GCA_963704495.1. Taxonomy (GTDB): domain Bacteria; phylum Actinomycetota; class Thermoleophilia; order Solirubrobacterales; family Solirubrobacteraceae; genus Palsa-744. The sequence goes on from OY969911.1 coordinate 2,240,646, forward strand.
TGCGTAGTCAAGTACGTACAACGTTAGCACGCTGGTATGAGTGCCGGGCCGTACGCGCCGACATGGTGATTTGCTACGTATTGTCTGCATGACGTTGATTCGCAAGCTGCTCATGCACGAGTCGCGTAACCTCGCCCCCGTCGGCACGCCCCTTGGTCTCGCGCATCACCGCCCCGATGATCGGACCGATCGCCTTTGCGTTGCCTGAGCGCACGCGCTCGGCGGCATCGGCATTGGCGGCCAGCGCAGCGGCGACGATCTCGGCCAGCTCATCGCCCCCGCCGATCGCGGCAAGGCCCTCTGCCTCGACGATCGCCGCCGGATCGCTGCCGCCCTCGGCGACGAGCTTGTCGAGCACCTGGCGCCCGGCGCCGACGCTGATCGTCTTCTCAGCGACGAGGCCGACGAGCGCGGCCAGCGCGCCCGGCTCGACCTTCGAGTCGGCGGGGTCCTCGCCCTCGCCGAGTCGTGAGAGGAGGTCGCCACTGACCCAGTTGGCAAGCGCCTGAGCCGACGGCGGCGGATCGGACTTGGCGGCGAGCGCCTGCTCGAAGTAGTCGCCGAGCTCGCTGCGGAAGGCCAGCATCTGCGCGCTCTCGGCAGTAAGCGAAAGCTCGCGCTCGAAACGCTCGGCACGCGCCGCCGGCAACTCGCTCATGTCGGCGCGCGCCGTCTCGAGCATCTGCTCGTCGATCGCCACGGGCAAGAGATCGGGCTCGGGGAAGTAGCGGTAGTCGTGGGCCTCCTCCTTCGAGCGCAGCGAGGAGATCGCGCCCGAGTGCGGGTCGAAGTGAAGCGTCTCCTGCACGACTTGGCCGCCGCCTTCGATGATCTGGCGCTGGCGCTCGACCTCGGCCTTGATCCCGCGTTCGATGAAGCGGAAGGAGTTCATGTTCTTCAGCTCCGTCTTGACCCCGAGCTCCTCGGTGCCGGTCGGCCGCAGTGAGATGTTGGCGTCACAGCGCAGCGAGCCCTCCTCCATGTTCACATCGCTCACACCAAGTGCACGCAAAGTCGTGCGCAACAGCTTCAGCCACTCACTCGCCTGCTCGGCCGTGCGGATGTCGGGCTCGGTGACGATCTCTGCCAACGGCGTCCCACCGCGATTGAAGTCGACGACGCTCGCATCAGAACCGTGAATCCGTCCGCTCTCCCCCACGTGCGTCAGCTTGGCCGCGTCCTCCTCGAGGTGAACGCGGTGAATGCGAACGTCACCGAGGTGGCCGCCGAGACACAGCGGCTCGTCGTACTGGGAGATCTGATAGCCCTTCGGCAAATCAGGATAAAAATAATTCTTACGATGAAAGATCGACCGCGGCGCGAGCTCGGACCCGAGCGCCATGCCGATCATCAGGCCGAAGTGAATCGCCTGGGCGTTGGCCACGGGCAGGCTGCCGGGCAGCCCGAGGCAGACGGGGCACGTGCGCGTGTTGGGCGGCTCGCCGAAGGACAGCGCGCAGCTGCAGAACATCTTCGTCTTGGTCGCCAGCTGGACGTGGATCTCCAGGCCGATCACCGGCTCCAGGGGCGGCCCTGCGCCGTTCGTGACCGGACCGCCGCCTGCCACGGCGTCGGTCCCGCCGTTGCCCGCGCCGCCCGCCGGAGTGTCGGCGTCAGACACGCGCCGCTCCCTGCTCGAAGCCGAGTGACTGCTCGAGCGCGTAGGAGGCATCGAGCAGCCTGTTCTCGCTGAACGCCGGGCCCGCGATCTGCAGCCCGACGGGCAGACCCTCGCTGAGACCGCAGGGAATCGAGATCGCGGGGATGCCTGCGAGCGACATCGGCACGGTGAAGTAGTCGCTCAGGTACATCGACCACGGGTTGGCCGTCTTCTCGCCGAGACCGAAGGCGACGTTGGCCGAGGTCGGCGTAACGATCAAATCGACGCTCTCAAAGGCCGTCTTGAAGTCCTCGGCGATCTTCGTGCGCACGCGCTGGGCGCGGCCGTAGTAGGCATCGTAATACCCCGAGGAGAGCGCGTAGGTGCCGAGCATGATGCGCCGCTTGACCTCCTTGCCGAAGCCGTCGTGGCGCGTGCGCGTGTACATGTCGAGCAAGTCCTCGGCGTCGGGGGCGCGCATGCCGTAGCGCACGCCGTCGAAGCGCGCCAGGTTCGAGCTGGCCTCCGAGGGCGCGAGCACGTAGTAGGCAGAGAGCGCGTGCGGGGCGTGCGGCAGGCGGATCTCCTCGACCGAGGCACCCAGGTCTTCAGCGAGCTTCAGCGCGCGCTCGAAAGACTCGCGCACGCCCGGCTCGATCTGCGCGCCCCCCTCGGCCTCGCCGCCGGCTGCGTCGGGGTTGGGCGCGCGCAGCTCGGCCGGTACGCCCAGGCGCAGTCCGTCGAGGCGCTCGGCGGTCGGCAGCTCGATCTCGTGCGGGAAGTCGAGTGAGGTCGCGTCGCAGCGATCACGCCCGACCATCTGCTTGAGCATCAGCGCCGCGTCGGTCACGTCTCGCGTCAGCGGCCCGGCCTGGTCGAGCGAGGAGGCGAACGCGATCATGCCGAAGCGCGAGACGGCGCCGTAGGTCGGCTTGAGCCCGACGATCCCGCAAAGGGCGGCCGGCTGGCGGATCGAGCCGCCCGTGTCCGTGCCGATCGCCCACGGCGCAAGACCGGCGGCGACCGCGGCGGCGCTGCCGCCCGAGGAGCCGCCCGGCACGCGCGAGCGGTCCCATGGGTTGAGCGTCGGCCCGTATGCGGAGTTCTCTGTCGAGGAGCCCATCGCGAACTCGTCCTGGTTGGTCTTCGCCAGCAGCGTCGCACCGGCGCTCGTCAGTGCCTGCACGGCGTTCGCCGTGTACGGCGGCCGGTAGCCCTCGAGGATGCGCGAGCCCGACTGGCTCGGCACACCCTTCGTGCAGAACAGGTCCTTGACGGCAAGGGGAACGCCCGCGAGCGGCCCGGTGCCGGGCACACCGCCGGCATTCGACCAACCCGGGCCGGATTCCAGCGGCGTCGTGGACACGTCCTCGGCGACCCAGGTGAAGCAGTTGAGCCCGTCACCGTTCGCGCTCGCATCCTGATGCGCGCGCTCGCGGTAGAAGGCGAACAGCTCCTGGGCGTTGAGATCGCCCCGCTCGATTGCGCCGGCCGCCTGTGCGGCCGACAGCCTCAGCAGATCGTCACTCACGGCTACGCCTGAGGGCTGGGGACGAGGAAACCGTCCCGATCGACGGCCGGCGCGCGCGCGAGCGCGACCTCGCGCGGCAGCGACGGGCGCGGCTCGTCGGGCCGCAGCGCGCCGGTCAACTCGACCACATGGGAGGTCGGCGCCACGTCGTCCAGCTCGAGCTCGCCGATCTTGGCGATGTGGTCGAGCACGGCCGAGAGCTCCTGGGCCATCGGCTCGAGCTCCTCCTCGCTCAGCGCCAGTCGCGCCAGTCGCGCCACGTGCAATACCTCGTCGCGGTCGATCATGCCGCGGATTCTAGGCGTCGCGAGCTAAGGGGCGCGATCGGGCGGCGGCGATCCCGGACTTGGCTCAGCCTGCTGGACGGTCAGCCCGCTGAAGGCCTGCTCCGGCTGATCGCTCGTCGGCGCCGCCGCCGGCGGCCGGTGTTTGCGTTCGGGCAGGGGGAGCAAGGGGGCTCCGCCTTCGGCCCGCAGCTGCATGTAAGCGCCGAGCGTGATCGCGAGTGCCGCGAGCAGGCCGAGCCAGATGCCGAACTTGACGCCGTAGGCAATGTGTATGCCGTGCCCGCTCGCGTTGGCGCCCGGGTGGTAGATGATCCGGTAGACGATCAACACGCTCGACAGCGCGCCCAGGCCAAGCACCACCGCGCCGATCTGCACGGGGCCCTCGAGCCGATAAGCCACTGCCCCGGCAAGCGCCCCGCCGAGCGCGAAGACGATCGTCGCGAGCCAGATCCAGCGGCTGCTCGTGAACGCCTCCCAACCGGTCGCGCTGATCGTGCCGCCGCTGATGTGGCTCCCGGGGAACAGCCCCGTGATGCTGCCGCCGTACCAATCCAGCAGGAACAGGAATATGAGCAGGGCAACCGCACCCCCCGCCTCGAGGCGCTCAGGCAGGCGTGCACGGCCCGCGTCGAGTCTCATCCTGCTTCCCCGCCGTCGGCTTCGCCGCCGCCATTTGGCCTTGCGCGGGGAGCGGGCGTTGCGGGCGAGTACTTCGAGCGCCGTTCGTCGCGGATCGCCTGGCAGGCCCCGGCGAGGATCGCGAGCGTGCCGGCAAGCGCAAGCCACGCCCCAGAGCAGACGGCGGTCGCGTGGTTGGGCCGCTCGAGCAGCCGCACGATCGCCGAGATCACACCGGCCAGGCCGAGCGGAATGGTCCACACCGTGATCACGACCGGCAGCGCCGTGCTGCGCTCGGTCAGCGTCGTCGCGAACATGCACAGGCCCGCCGCCGTTGCCGCGAGCAACAGCGCAGCGGCCGGGCCGAACGTGTCCCAGGCGGTCAGCGTGCCCGCCGCCGGGCTTTCGTAATAGGGCACCAAGAGCGAGACGATCACGCAGGCGGCGCCCACGAGCGCCAGCAGCTCGCCGACGCGGACCTTGCTAGGGCTCATGTCGGGAACTGTTCGACGTCATCGCTCGATTCCCGCCTGACGACGCGCCGCCTGCAACGTGTTGCGCAGCAGGAAGGCGATCGTCGTCGGACCGACGCCGCCCGGGACGGGCGTGATCCACGAGGCCAGTCTGCGAGGCCACCGCGAAGTCGACGTCGCCGACGAGACCGCTCTTGTTGCCGGCCTGCTCGGGCGTGAGGCGGTTCATGCCGACGTCGATCACGACCGCACCCGGCTTGACGAAGCCCTGGCCGATCAGGCGCGCTCGCCCGACGGCGGCGATCAGCACGTCGGCGCGAGCGCACACTTCGCGCAGATCGCGCGTGCGCGAGTGGCAGATCGTGACGGTCGCGTTCTCGGCGAGCAGCAGCTGCGCCATCGGCTTGCCGAACAGGTTCGAGCGCCCGACGACGACCGCTTCGGTGCCGTCGAGCCCGACCCCCGTGTGCGAGAGCAGCTCCATCACGCCCTGCGGCGTGCACGAGCGCAGGCCGGGTAGGCCGAGTGAGAGCAGCCCTGCGTTGACGGGCGTGAGCCCATCAACGTCCTTCTCCGGCGGGACCATGTTGGTCAGCGTCGGGCCGTCGAGATGCTCGGGAACGGGCAACTGCAAGAGAATGCCGCTGACCTGCTCGTCGGCCCGCAGTCGAGCGAGCTCGTCGGCCACGGCCTCGAACGAGGCGTCGACGGGCAAGCGCACATCGAACGGCTTCATCCCGACCTCGGCGCAGGCGCGCTGCTTGCCGGCGACGTAGACGGCGGAGCCCGGATCGTCGCCGACGAGCACCGTCGCGAGGCCCGGCACCCGGCCGGTCTGCTGATTGAACAGCGCTACCTGCTCGGCCACCTCTGCGCGCACGCGCGCCGCGATTGCCTTGCCGTCGATGATGCTCGCGCTCACGGATTGGATGCTACGCATCGCCGGGGCGACTTCGGCCGGCTCAGCGTCGGCTCACCGGGGCGTACTCGGCCATCAGCTTGCGCTCCGAGCCATCGCCGGCAAAGCGCACGACGATCACCCCGTCGGGCTCGACGCCCGTGACGACGCCCTCGCCGAAGGCGGCGTGCACGACGTCCTCACCGAGGCGGAACGCGACGGCGGTCTGCGGGGAGCTGGAGGCGGCCCACTCGCTGCCGCCGGAGCCGTTGCCGCCGCCGGAGCCCGCGCCACCGAGCAGCGCGGTCGCGCGTCTGCCGCGCCCGAGACCGGCCGTGATCGGTCCGCTCGGCGCGCCGATCCGCAGGCGGTCGCTCGGCTCGACCTCGTCGAGCAGCTCGGCCGGGATCTCGCCGAGAAAGCGGCTGCGCAGGCCCATCGTCTGCGCGCCGAACACGGCGCGGCGCTGGGCGTAGGTCAAGTAGAGCTCGCGCATCGCACGCGTCACGCCGACGTAGAACAGGCGCCGCTCCTCCTCGAGACCGCCCTCGTCGAGCGCGCGCGAGTGCGGGAAGACGCCCTCCTCGCAACCGGCGATGAAGATCGTCGGGTACTCGAGGCCCTTCGCGTTGTGCAGCGTCATCAGCGTGACCAAGCCCTCGTCGTCGCTGCGCGCGTCGGCGTCGGCGACGAGCGCGACCTCTTGCAGGAAGACCTCCAAGGTGTCGTTCTCGGCCTCAGCGGTCGCATCGAACTCACGACCAACCTCGACGAGCTGCTCGAGGTTCTCGATCCGTCCCTGCGCCTCGATCGTGCGCTCGGCCTCGAGCGCCTCGACGTATCCCGTCTGCGAGAGCACCGCCTCGATCAAGTCACCGACCGGCACACCGTCCGCGCTCGCGCCCGTCGCGGCGTCGATCTCGAGTGAGAGCTCGTCGTGCTCGCGCTCGGGCGTGCCGTCATCGTTTGCCGTGCCGGCGAGCTTGCGTAGCTCGGCCATCGTGTCCATGAAGCGAGTCAGCGCCTTGATTGCGGCCGCGCCGAGGCCGGGCACCTCCTCCGGTGTGGCCGCGGCCTGCCAGATCGAGACGTCGGCAGCATCGGCATGCGCGAGCACGCGCGCCAGCGAGGTCTGCCCGAGCCCGCGCCTGGGCGAGTTGGCGATCCGCGTGAAGCTGACCACGTCGAACGGGTTGGCGAGGAACAGCAGATACGCGATCGCATCCTTGATCTCGGCGCGCTCGTAGAACTTCGTGCCGCCGATCACCTGGTAGGCGATCTCGCGGCGCACGAGCGTGTCCTCGATCACGCGCGACATCGCGTTCGTGCGATACAGCACGGCGATCTCCTCGCGCGAGGCACCCTCGTCGACGAGCCGCTCGATCTCACCCACGACGAAGCGCGCCTCGGCGTGCTCGTCCTCGAGCCCGCGCAGGTGGATCCGATCGCCCTCGCCCCGTTCGCTCCACAGGCGCTTGGCGATGCCGCCGCGGTTGTTCGCGATCACGGCGTTTGCCGCGCGCAGGATCGTCCCGGTCGAGCGGTAGTTCTGCTCCAGCTTGACCACGCGGGCGTCCGGGAAGTCCTGCTGAAAATCCAAAATATTTTTTATGTCCGCGCTTCGAAACGAATAGATCGACTGGGCATCGTCGCCGACTACCGCGAGGTTTCGGTGACCGGGGATGCTCGTGCGGTCCCCGCGTGCCGGATCCATTCGCCCGCCGCCGACGAGCAGCTGCAGCATCCGGTACTGCGCGTAGTTGGTGTCCTGGTACTCGTCGACGAGCACGTGGCGAAAGGCGCGCTGGTAGCGCTCGCGCACGTCCTCGAACAGCTCGAGCAGGTTCACCGTGCGAAACAGCAGGTCGTCGAAGTCCATTGCGTTCATCCGCAGCAGGTCACGCTCGTAGAGTTCGTAGACGTCGGCGAGCATCTCGGCGAACTGCGAGTCCGCGGCGCTCTCGCGCAGGTCCGAGGCGGAGCGCAGGCGGTTCTTGGCGGCCGAGATCTGGTTGTGTAGCGCGGCCGGCGTATAGCGCTTGGGGTCGACGCCGACGGCGTCGGCGCAGCGCTTGGTCAGCCGCCGCGCGTCGGCCTGGTCATAGATCGTGAACTGGCGCGTGTAGCCGAGACGCTCCGCCTCGACGCGCAGGATGCGCGCGCAGGCGGCGTGGAAGGTCATCAGCCACATGCCGCGCGTCGCGCGCCCAAGCAGTCGTTCGACGCGACCGGCCATCTCCTTGGCCGCCTTGTTCGTGAACGTGATCGCGAGGATCTCGTTCGGCTGGGCCTCGTCTGAGTAGATCAGATGCGCGATGCGATGGGTCAACACGCGCGTCTTGCCGCTGCCCGCGCCGGCCAAGATCAGGAGCGGTCCCTCGCCGTGCGTGACCGCCTCACGCTGGGGCTCGTTGAGGCCCTCCAGCAGCTCTTGGAGGTGCTCGGCGTGGGGGTTTACTGCCATAGCTTCAGCATAGGCGCGCAGGCGGCTGATTGCTCGCGCAGTCGGGTGTACGCAACTCGCCGTGGCTGTCGAGTGACGGTGGCCTCAAGAAAGGGCGTTAGCACACGAAGATGTCCCGATTGGCATCTATGGCCCCGACGGACACCCGCTCCCGGACTGGGCGCCTCACCCCCACGATGAGCGCCATCTCAAGCCACCGCCAACAGCACTTAACGTCGTCGAACTCGAGCTCTCGAAGCCAGCGAAGATGCGTCGACAGGCCAACGGGCTTGCTCTCGATATCGTTGAAGCAGTCCGCCGCGTCCCCCAGTTCTTCGTAGAAGTATTTATGCAAGTCGAGCGTCGAGGAGGGCACATGCTCAAGGTTGCAGAACGTACCCCCCGGGGTAAGCAGCTCAAAGACCTCTGAGTACAACGCAACCTGGCGTTGAGGATCAAGATTGTGCGTCGCGAAGCGGGAGACGATGATGTCGAACGGTTCCAAGTCGAGTAGAGGCTCATTTAGGTCATGGTGGAGAAACCTCACACGTGCATAGTCTCCGAACCTGCGCCGCGCGGCGTTCAACATATGCTCCGAGAAGTCGACGCCAACGTAAGAACACGATGGAAATCGTCGCTGAAGCATGCCGATTAGGTGACCATCACCGGTCCCCAGATCGAGAACGCGCTGCGGACTTCGAGGAAGGCGACTAATCATGACGTCATCCCCTTCCTTACGCCGAGGCAGCGACGGCGCCTTCCGAAGATAATTTCGGACGAGATCGCGACTCGCCCAGTACTCTCGCGCCAGCGATCTTTCATCCATCGCGACAAACACCCCTGGCGCCGCCCGGGCGAATGGCAGCCGGCACAATCGGGCCGGCGAGAATACCTACGGCGTCTCGCTCTTCGCGTTCCTGCGCGACAGCCATCACGACATCCGATGTCCGCTGATCACTACGGTCGGTAGTCATCAAAATCGCAAAGCTCGAGGGGCGGGTCATCGTCGCCACATTCCCTTGGTGCTCGTTCGGATTCCCGGATGCTCAGTGCGAGTCGATTATCGATAGGACTCACGGACAATGCAAGCGCTCCAGCCAGCCATCCGATGCCTCTATTGGGGATAAGGAGCCGCCTCCTGATGCGCCATGGATACCGGTTAGCATCGACCACGGGCACAAAGTCAAGCTTCTTGCGCAGTCGAGGAGAGATGTGGTCGGGTACTTGGACCCACCGCGTCCAGTGACGTTTTCGATCATATTCCACAGCGTGCCCATTCGTGGTGCGCTCCTCCCGAGTAAATGCCCCAGCAAGACGTTTATCCACGCGGAGCACATCGGTCGTGCCTCCTGCACCATCACGTTCCCGCGTCCATACGTATGATCCCCAAACAACCGGATCGTCGCAATGGCCCTCAAAGGACCATCTTCTGCTTCTATGCACTGATTCTTCTTTGGCGAACAGTCGCCATGCAGTGCCCCACAGCCTGTCGACCCTGCGCATCTTCCTGTGCCGCAAGTGGACCACCTCCACTGAATGGATTGGCCCGCTCATTTCTGAATCCCCTTCCTCGTAAAGGATCCAGAACCAGTATCCGGTGAGCATCCCGCTGCGCGTGAGTAACCACTCACGTATCACGCGCCCTCCAAGAATCACGGCTGACGCTACGAGCGCTCCACCAATGCTTATTAGAACAGCTTCCATGCCCCCAAGACCCCTTGTGAACCTGCTAAGCAGCTACGCCGTCAGACCGAAATAAGCTCAGCCTGAGTCGCGAACCGCCGACGTCGACAAGCCAGCGCTGCGAGAGTAGAATTCCGGGACCGCTAGTTGATCGACTTACCCACCAGTATTTGTTCATCCTTGAACAAGCGCTATAGAATAATCCTATAACTTGGCATAAGTCAATGACCTGGTATTACTGATACGAGGCAGAGTTTATTGTCAGCAACACTGATCATGCGACGCGTACAGAACAGCCCAAACACTCGAACGTGTCGGAAAGGGCACCATCTGCATTAAAGGGCGTGTGCATTAGCGCACCGCCCCATAGCCACTGAACATCCTCGAAGAGCTGCTTGGTCCCGATGCGCGACCCTCAGACCAGCGCCCTGTCGTGGTACGTAAGTCGAAGCTCGATGAAGCTCGCGCCGACTCGGACTCTCAGCCCCCCGCCGGATTGGGCCCCTTCACAGTCCGCAGCGGCCGCACCTCGGCCACGGGCTCGGGACTGTCCTCAGACAGATCCGCCACCGTCCGTTCGAGCGCCCCGATCCGGCTCGCCAGGCCCTGGATCGCCTCGGCGATCGGGTCCGGCAGGTGGATCCAGTCCGCGTCAGGACCCTCCGGGCGCCGCCCCTCCACGCGCACCGGGTGGCCCGGGTTGCCGACGACCGTCGAGTTCGGCGGTACATCTGTGATCACCACGCTGTTAGCGCCGATCTTTGCACCGTGGCCGATCGTGATCGGTCCGAGCAGCTTTGCCCCCGAGCCGATCGTCACGTTGTCTTGCACCGTCGGGTGACGCTTGCCCGCCGCGAAACCCGTGCCGCCCAGCGTCACGCCCTGATACAGCGTCACGTTGTCGCCGATCTCCGCCGTCTCGCCGATCACCACGCCCGTGCCGTGGTCGATGAACAGGCCACCGCCGATCGACGCCTTCGGATGGATCTCGATCCCCGTCAGCATGCGCGTCAGCATCGAGATCGTGCGCGGCAGCAGCGACACCCCCGCAGCGTCCAACGCGTGCGCCACGCGATGCGCCAGCAGCGCATGGATCCCCGGCCACGTCGTGAGGATCTCCAGTTGCCCCACGTCGCGCGCCGCCGGGTCGCGCGTGCGTGCCGCCTGCACGTCACGACGCAGCTCCTTGACGACCCGCGCGAGCTCGAAGCCGGCCATCCCAGAAGCGTAGCGCTGAAATCACGAGATAGTTGAGCGTGCAGCTATTTTCGCGCCGCTCGCTCGGGCGATCGTCGGCCCCGTTGGGGGCCCATCAAAATATCCTCGCCTACGGCGCAAAAAAGGCTTGAGAGACGTAGCGCTCGCCGGAGTCCGGCATGACCACCACGATGCGCTTGCCCTTCGACTCCGGCCGCTGCGCCACCTCGAGCGCCGCCCACAGCGCCGCCCCACACGAGATGCCCGCCAGCAGTCCCGCCCGTTTCGCACACGCCCATGCCGTGTGGATCGCATCGTCGTCTGAGACTGCGATCACCTCGTCCAGCAGCTCGCGGTTGAGCACCGGCGGCACGAAGCCGGCGCCGATGCCCTGGATGCGGTGCGGACCTGCCTGCTTGCCCGAGATCACCGCCGAGCCGCGCGGCTCGACCGCCACCACCCGCAGCTTCCGATTGCCCTCGCGCAGATACTCGCCCACACCCGTGATCGTCCCCCCCGTGCCCACGCCCGCCACCAGCACGTCCACCTCGCCGTCCAGCGCCCGCTCGATCTCCGGGCCCGTGTGCTTGCGGTGGGCCTCCGGGTTCGCCGGGTTCGTGAACTGGTCGGGCAGGAACACGTCCTCCCCCTGCGCCATCGCCTGCGCCGCCTCCACCGCCTCGCTCATGCCGCCCAGCGACTCCGTCACCTCCACGCGCGCGCCATACAGGCGCAGCAGGCTCTCGCGCTCGCGGCTCATCCCCTGCGGCAGCGTCAACACCAGGTCATAGCCCTTCGCCGCGCACACGAACGCCAGCGCGATGCCTGTGTTGCCACTCGTCGCCTCCACGATCGTCGTGCGGCCCGGCTCGATCCTCCCCTCCGCCTCCGCCGCTTCGATCATCGCCACCCCAATCCGGTCCTTCACGCTGCCGCCCGGGTTGAACGACTCCAGCTTCGCGAACAGTCGTACTCCGTTATCCGCCGCAGCCGTGCCCGCCAGCATGTCGCACAGCTCCACCAGCGGAGTGTTCCCCACCAGCTGCGAAATGTTGATCGGGATTTGGGCCATACGGCCCCGACAATAGTGAACGAAGCCTTGGCGCCGCCTCGGCGGGCGCGTGCGCCCGAGCGCGACCGTCAGCGCCCGAGCGTGACTTTGCTCGCTTTCTTCCACGTCAGGCGCACGCTCGCGCTGCGCGCCAGCTTCGGCGCCGGCAGCGAGCGCACGAACGAAAGGCTCGCGTTGAGCCTGCGGCCGTGGCCGGCGAACAGCCTGCGGCCCGCTTTGTTCAGGTCAACCTTCAGCACCTTGCTGCTCGCCGAGCCCATCGCAAACGACGCCGTGCCGATCGTCTGCAGCTTCGGCCGCTTGCCGCGCTTGGCCCTGTTGAAGCTCAGCGTCAGCTTGCCGTTGCACGCTCCCGCGCCCGTGCGCTGCAGGCGCAACGCCACCGTGCGCGAGCCCGTTACCGCCAGATGCTTGTTGCGCAGCGTCAGCACGCATGCCGCGCCCGAGGAGCCCGTCGCGCCCAGCACACCGCCCGCCGGGATCTTCGAGCCGCCGTCGCCCGTCGTCATCTGCGTCGTACTCCTCCCCCCGCCATCCGAGCCGTCGCCTTTGCCTCCCGGAAGCGGGTCTTTGCCCCTCGCCGTCACGTAGCGGAACTCGTCGCCCGGGCGCTTGATCGCGCTCACGCCCGCCGGTGTCTTGACCGTGACGTCGACCGTGCCCGAGAGTCCTTCCGGCGCCACCGCTTCAATTTCCAGCGCCGAATGTTCGGTGAACGTCGCCGGCTTGCCGTCGAAGTACACCGCTTCCACGCCCGCCAAGTTTTCCCCCGCGACCTGCACCGCGATACCCGCTTCGCCCGCGCCCGGCAGCACGTTCGTCACCGTCGGCGGCGGCTCCATGACTTCAGCCGAGCCCGTGAAGATCCACGCCGCGCCGCTGCGCGCGTTGTCGCGCGGCGCACCCACGCCGATCACCGTGCCGTCCTGCGACACCGCCACCGCGGCGCCCGCCCAACCTTTGCCGAACTCGCCCGAGCCCGCCAGCCGTTGTTTCGCCGTCTGCCAGCTCGAGCCCGTGCGCGTGAGCACCGTCACCAGACCCGTCGTTTTCGCGCGCGGCGAGCCCACCAACCCCAGCGAGCCGTCGCCCGACAGCGCCACGCTGTAGCCGAAGCGCGGTTCGTTGTCCGGCGCCCCCATGATCTTTCCGCCTTGCTGCATGAACGACGAGCCCACGCGCGCGAACGGCCACACCGCGCCCAGGTTTCCCGTGTCGTTCATCCCGCCGATCAACGCCTCCGTGCCGTCGCCTGACAGCGCCACGCTCTTGCCGAAGCGCGCCTGCCCTACCTCTTCGGTGCCCGTCAGCTTTCCGGTCTGCTGGCTCCAGCTCGACACGCCCCGCGTGAACACCCATGCCGCGCCCTCGTAGCTCGAGTCGCCCGGGCCACCGATCAGCGCCGTCGCGCCGTCGCCCGACAGCGCCACGCTGCGCCCGAAATGGGCCAGCTTGCTGAGTTCCGCGTCGGCCAGCGTCGCACTCCACGACCAGCCCGAGCCGCCATGCGTGAAGACCCGCGCGCCGCCCCGCTGCGAGGACGCCGACGGGTCTCCGATCAGGGCCGTTGCGCCATCCGCCGAGAGCGCCACACTCTTGCCGAAGCGCCCTTCGCCGGGGCCGCCTTCGCCCGTCAGCACCGCGCTGCGCGTCCACGTCGTGTCCGTGCGGGTGAACACCCATGCGCTGCCCGGCCGCGCCGTCGCCGACGGTTCGCCGATCAGCGCCGTATTGCCGTCTGCCGACAGCGCCACGCTGCTACCGAACGCGCATTCCCCCGCTTCCTCCGGCGATTCTTCCGCACACTGTTCTTCTTCGCCTTCGTCGCTCGGGACTTCCGCACCGGTCAGCTTCGAGCCCTGCTGGACCCACGAGGACCCCTGCCGGACGAACACCCACGCCGCGCCGCGGTTTTCGTTTTCGTCGTGCGGGCCACCCACCAGCAGCGTGCTGCCGTCCGCCGACAGCGCAACGCTCGTGCCAAAGTAGCCTTCGCCCTGCTCGTCGCTGCCCACCAGCTTGCCGCCCGCCTGCACCAGCGGATCGATCGTCAGCGGGTAACTCGCCTGCGCCGCGTCGATGCGAATCAGCAGCGTCAGCAGTGCAGTTGCGAGCGCCACCGCCGTGAGAACCCTACGTCGACTCGGTATCGGCGCCGATGTGCTCAGCCTCGCCGTTGCCCGGCATGACTCGGTCGCCATCGCGCGATCCATCGCTTGCAGCGGACTCATCGTCAGCGGTCCATCCCTTCAGTTGTCTCGCATCGTCTATCGCAGATAGCCCGAACGCGGGAGTGTCCTCACCTCACGTAACGCCCTACCAACGCCCTTTCTCTTCACGCAAAGTAAACGCAAAATGACGTGAAGTCAACGAAGCTCAGATGTGGTACATGCTCGCGCCCGCCTCGCGCGCCTCGCGCTCGATCACGTCCGCGATCGTCGTCTGCGCGAGCACTGCCCGCGCCGCCGCCGCCGCATCCGCGAACGGCCCCTGCGCGTCGCGGCCCAACGGCCCGTCGAGCAGCTCCACGATCTCCAGCACCGTCACCTCAGCCGGCTCGCGCGCGAAGCGGTAGCCGCCCTTCACGCCGCGCTGCGAGCTGATCACTCCCGCTCTGCGCAGCACCGCGAACAGCTGCTCGAGGAACTGCACCGGCACATCGCGCTTGCGCGCCAGCTCGCCGATCGGCACCGGCTCCGAGCCGCCGCTGCGCGCCAGCTCCGCCAGCGCCAGCACCGCGTACGGTGACTTGCTCGTGATCGAGATCATGCTCACGAGCGATGCTACGGAAGTGCGGTGATGCGCGGGCGGCGGCTTGGCCGGATCGACAGATCGATGAACGCCGGCGTTGTGGCTAGAGCCAGCCGCGCTCGGTTGCGATCAAGACGGCCTGGGCGCGATCGACCGCGCCGAGCTTGCCGTAGATGTTGTGCAGGTGCGTGCGCACGGTGCTCGTCGAGAGCGTCAGCTCGTGGGCGATCTGCTTGTAGACCTTGCCTTCGGCCAGGCGCTGCAGCACGCCGAGCTCGCGGCCCGACAGCGGGCACGGGTCGACATGGCGGCGGCGCTGACTGGGCGCACTCGGAAGCTCATACATCACACGACGCAGCTCGTCCGGGCCGAGCCCGACGGTGCGCGCCGTGCGCAGCATCTCCGCCGGCGACACGGGCGCGCCCTGCTCGTAGTGGGCGAGCATGTCCGCCAAGCGCACCACCGCAGCCTCACCCTCAGCTTCAGCGTTGTGGTGGCGCTCGATCGTCGTGGCGATCGTCGCGGGCAGACCCCAGCGGCGGGCGAGCACGCCGCCGACCAACGCGTGGTCGACGCCCAGCTCGCGGCGCTCCTGGTGGATGCGGTCCTCCGGCGTGCGCGCGCCGCGATGCACCTGCGCCGGGTAGCCCGGGTAGGCGTGCAGCAGCACGAGCTTGCCGATGTCGTGCAACAGGCTCGTCGCCGTCAGCCGGTCGCGATGCTCGAAGCCGATCTCGGCCGCGATCCTGTCCGCGGCGTGCTGGGTCGCCAGCGCGTGCAGGCGGAAACGCTCAGGTGCCGCCTCCCACACGCTCGAACGCTCGAAGAAGTCGAATGTGCGCAGGCGCCCCGCGAGGCCCTGCACGGTCTGCGGCGTGAGCAACTCGACCGCGGCCACTGCCGTGTCGACGCGCCCACGACCACCCTGGACCTGGTTGGCCAGTCGCAGCACCGAAATGATCAGCGCGACGTCCGACTCGACCGCCGTCACCACGTCCGCCGTGGCCACATGGTCCTTCGAGATCACCGCCAAGAGACGCGCGCGCGACTCCGCCAGCGCCGGGAACGCCTCAAGCGCTTCGAAGGCCATCGTCAGGCGACGGCCGTGGCCCTCGTTCTGGTGGCGCTCGCCCGGCTGAGCCGGGGCGCGGTTTGCAGCCGCAGCCGCTCCCGGACGAGCGGGCGCAGTCTGACCACGCCCAGCCGCACCTACCGGAGCCCGCGCAGCCCTCGTCGCGGGCTCCGCCTTGCCGTTCGTGGCGGCCTTGCCGTTGATGCTGCGCACAGGCGCTTTGCCGTTGGCGCTCACTCGGCGAGCAACGTCGGCCTTCGCCACTTTGCTCGCCTTGGGCGCCGTTTTCGGCTTGGCCTGGGTCTTGGTCTTTGACTTGGAAGCGGTTGCTGGCATCTTGCGCTTAGCTCGTAGTCGGCCATCCGTGGCGGCCGCTCCCCACCCGTATCGGCAGCTCAGCGCGAGAGATTGAGCCCTCCCCCAATCAGCTTGACGCGCCCGCCGCCCTCGCCGTGCTCGCGAGCACCCCATCCACGCGCCGCAGCGTCTCCTCGCGGCCCAGCAGCGCGATGCTCTCGAAGATCCCCGGAGAGACCGTCGTGCCCGTCAGCGCCACGCGCAGCGGCTGGTAGACCTCGCGCGGCTTGCAGCCGAGGCGCTCCACGAGCCCTTCGAGCGCCGGTGCAAGTGAACCCTCGTCAAAGCTCTGCAAAGCCGCCAAGACCTCGCGCGCCTGGGCCAGCATTGCGCGCCCTTGCTCGCCAAGCCACCGCTCACGCGCCTTGGCATCGTCGATCGGGGCGTCGAGCAGGGGCCCCGTCAGTGGCCAGAAGTCGGCCAGCGTGTGGATCTTCTCCTGGCTGATCTCCACCGCTCGCGGGAGTCGCGGGTCGTCGCGGAATCCGGCATGGGCAGTGAGATCGAGATATGACGCCACCTGCTCCACGAGCTGCTCCAGCGCCAGCGCGCGGATGTGCACGCCGTTCAGCCAGCGCAGCTTGACCTCGTCGAAGCGCGCCGGATTGCGGCTGACCGTGTCCAGCGTGAAGCGCCCGACCAGCTCCGCCGTCGAGAGCACCGTCTGATCGTCGCCCGCCCCCCAGCCGAGCAGCGCCATGTAGTTGCGCACCGCCGCCGGGAGGTAACCCGCCTCGCGCAGCTCACCCACCGAGGCCGCGCCATGGCGCTTTGAGAGCTTCTTGCCGTCCGGACCGTGCAGCAACGGCAGGTGCGCATACGCCGGCACCTGCGCCCCCTCGCCCAGGCCGACCGATTTCGCGGCCTCCAGCGCAAGTAGCTGCTTCGGCGTGTTCGAGAGGTGATCCTCGCCGCGCACCACGTGCGTGATCCGTGCATCCAGGTCGTCGATCGCGACCGCGAAGTTGTAGAGCACCGAGCCGTCCGCGCGGGCGATCACCGGGTCGTCCATGTGCACGTGCTCAAAGCGCGTCTCCCCGCGGATCGCGTCCTGCACGACCGTCGCACCGTCGTCGGGCACGCGCAAACGCACAGCGCCGCTGTCCTCCGCCTTGCCGCGGAAGCCGCGCTCGGCGCCGTAGAGCTCCTTGAACTCCTTGACGTCCGCCGCCGTCGCGTTCGAGCGGTAGGCCAGGTCCGCGTCGAGCAGTGCCTGCAGCGCTTCGCCGTGGCGCTCGCCGCGGTCCGTTTGCATGATCGGCCCCTCGTCCCAGTCGAGTTGCAGCCAGCGCAGCGAGTCGAGGATCTGCTCCACGTTCTCCGGCGTGGAGCGCTCGCGGTCGGTGTCCTCGATGCGCAGCACCAGCTCGCCGCCCTCGTGGCGTGCGAGCAGCCAGTTGAACAGCGCCGTGCGAGCGCCACCGATGTGCAGCGCGCCCGTCGGCGATGGAGCGAAGCGAACCCTCATAATCCGCTCGCATGCTAATCGGCGCACACGTATCGCCCGCGGGCGGCCTGCCCAAGGCGATCGAACGAGGCGTCGAGCGGGGCTGCGAAGCGATCCAGATCTTCAACCAATCGCCGCGGATGTGGAAGCCGACGACCTACCGCGAGGAGGACGTCGCCGCCTTCCGCGAGGCGATGTCCGACAGCCCAATCCAAGCGGTGCTGATCCACGCCGTCTACCTGCTCAACTGCGCCTCAGATGACAAAGAGATCCGCGCCAAGTCGCTCACCTCGCTGACCCACTCGCTGCGCGTCGGCCACGCGATCGGCGCCGGCGGCGTCGTGCTGCACCCAGGATCGGCCAAGACCGGGCACGTCGGCGAGGCGATCGCGCGCGCCGGGAAGACGATCAAGCAAGCGCTCTCGGACAGCGAGGGGTGCCAACTGCACCTCGAGAACACCGCCGGCGCCGGGGGCACGCTCGGCCGCTCCTTCGACGAGCTCGCCGCGCTGATCGACGCCGCCGGCGCCGACACGCGACTCGGCGTCTGCTTGGACTCCTGCCACCTGCTCGCCTCCGGCTATGACATCCGCACGCCCGCGAAGATGAGCACCGTGCTGCGCGAGTGCTCGCGCAAGCTCGGACGCGGCGTCGTGCGCTCGCTGCACCTCAACGACTCGCTGACTCCGCTCGGCTCCAACCGCGACCGCCACGCCAACGTCGGCGAGGGCGAGCTCGGGCGCACCGGCTGCTCCGCGTTTCTCTCTGCCCCCTCGCTGCAGAAGCTGCCGTGCGTGCTCGAGACGCCCGGCGAGAAGCGTGAAGGGCCTGGGCGCCAGGAAGTCGCGCTCGCCAGACGGCTGCGCGACCAGGGCCTGGGCGCCCGCGGCTGAGCTCAGGCGGTTGCGGCAGCGCGCAGCGGCGCCAGCGCGTGTTCCAACTCGGCCCGCAACGTCGGCGTGTGCTGCACGCGAAAGGCCTCGCCCAGCTTGAGTCGGCGCACGCCGGTGCTGGTGTCGACGTCAAGCACGACCTCGGCCGGCCCCGGGAAGTCCTCGATCGCGTGCTTGAGGTCTTCGATCGCGCTCGCCCCGAGTGCGCTCAAGTCGACCCGCAGGTGAATCGGCTCGGCGATCGCCGTGGCTGTCGCCGCGCGGCGACCCGCCTCGGCGTTGGCGCGGTCGATCTCCTCCTCGCTCGGCGAGAAGGACTCGACGCTCTGCACGACCAGACACGTCTTGCCCGCTTCCTTGTGGTCGACGCGACCCTTGACGAGCACGACCTCGTCGACGGCCAGTGCCGACTCGTGCTCGGCGAGCGCCTTGCCGAACACGAGCATCTCCACGCTGCCGGCCAGATCGTCGAGCGTGGCGAACATCATGTGATCGCCGTTGCGCGTGCGGATCTTCTTCGCCTCGACGATGATCCCGCCGACCGTCACCCAGTCCTTGTCGCGACGATCGGCAAGCGCCGCGAGCGAGCAGTCCGAACGGGCACGCAGTGCCTCACGCAGCGGCTTCAGCGGGTGCGCCGAGATGAACAGACCGATCGCCTCCTTCTCCACCGCCAAGAGCTCGGCCTGCTCGAACTCCTCGCCCGAGATCGGCGGGTGAATCGGCCTCGTGAAGGCCGATCCGGGCGCGGCGCTCTGCTCGCCCGCCGATGCCTCGACGGGTTCTGCGAGGTCGAAGATCGAGCCTTGGCCGATCTGGGCGTCCTGCTGGATCTTCTGGCCCGCTCCCTGCGCCTGCTCGAGCACCGCCAGCATGCCCTTGCGGCTTGCGCCCGTCGAGCCGAGCGCGCCGCACTTGATCAGCGCCTCGATCGCCTTCTTGTTGACCGCGCGGTTGTCGACGCGCTCGCAGAAGTCCCACAACGAGGCGAAGGGCCCCTTCTCGCCCTCCTCGCGTGCCCGTTTGATCGCCTCGACCGCCTGGTAGCCGACGCCCTTGACCGCATCCAGTCCGAAGCGGATGTTGCCGGCGACGACGGTGAACTCGTGATCTGAGAGGTTCACGTCGGGCGGCAGGATCTCGATCCCCATTTCCTCGCAGCGGGCGACGAAGAAGGGCACCTTGTCCTTGGTCGACATCACCGAGGAGATCAGCGCCGCCATGTACTCGGCCGGGAAGTTCGCCTTCAGCCACGCCGTGCGGTAGGCGATCAGCGCGTAGCACGCGGCGTGGCTCTTGTTGAAGGAGTAGTCGGCTGACTTTTCGTTGGTCTGCCAGAGAAACTCGATCGTCTCCTGGCTCGTGCCCGAGGCGCGGCAGCCCTCGACGAACTCCGGCTTCAGCGCGGCCATCGCGGCGCGGTTCTTCTTGCCGATCGCCTTGCGCAGGTCGTCCGCCTTGGCGCCCGAGAAGCCGCCGAGCTCCTTGGAGATCTGCATCGCCTGCTCTTGGTAGAGGATCACGCCCTTGGAGGACTCGAGGATCTCGCGCAGGCGCCCGTCTGCGTAGGTGATCGACTGCGGGCTGCGCTTGCCTTTGGCATACACCGGGATCTGGTCCATCGCGCCCGGGCGGTACAGAGCCACGAGCGCGACGAGGTCGTTGAACTCGTCCGGGCAGACCTTCTTCAACGCCTCGCGCATGCCCTCGGACTCGAACTGGAAGACGCCCGTCGAGTCGCCGCGCGCGAGCATCTCATACGTGCGCGCATCGTCCAGCGGCAGCGTCGTCATGTCCGGGCGGTTTCCGCTCGAGCGCTCGATGATGTCCAACGCGTCCTCGATCACATCGAGGTTGCGCAAGCCGAGGAAGTCCATCTTGAGCAGCCCAATCGTCTCGATCGGCTTCATCGAGAACTGCGTGACCGTGCGGAAGACCTTTTCGCCGTTCTCATCCGTGCCGGCGTCGGCGAGCTGCAACGGCACGATGTCGGTCAGTGGGCGGTCGGCGATCACGACCGCCGCCGCGTGGATCGAGGAGTTGCGCACGATCCCCTCAAGACCCTGCGCCACGTCGACGATCTGCTGGGCCTGCGGGTCTTCGTCGCACGCTTTGCGCAGCGGCTGGCCCGTCTTCATGCACTCCTCGAACGACGGCGCACGACCCATGATCGGGTCGGGGATCAGCTTCGCCAGCCGGTCGCCCATGCCGTAGTCGAAGCCGAGCACGCGCGCCGCATCGCGCGTGGCAGCGCGCGGGAACATCTTGCCGAAGGTGACGATCTGCGCGACCGACTCGCGCCCGTACTTCTCGGTCACGTAGCGCATCACGCGCTCGCGCCCGCGCACCGAGAAGTCGATGTCGATGTCCGGCATCGAGACGCGCTCGGGGTTGAGGAAGCGCTCGAACAGCAGGTCGTACTTGAGCGGGTCCACGTCGGTGATCGCCAAGCAGTAGCTGACGATCGAGCCCGCCGCCGAACCGCGGCCCGGGCCGACGGCGATGCCGTTCTCCTTGGCGTACTTGACGAAGTCCCAGACGATCAGAAAGTAGGCGTTGAAGCCCATGCCGTCGATCACGTCGAGCTCCATCTTCATCCGCTCGACCGCCTCGGCCGGAATCGGGTCGCCGTAGCGCAGCCGCATGCCGTCTTCCACACGCGCGCGCAGGTACTCGCGCTCGCCCTCGCCGTCCGGCGTCGGGTAGCTCGGAATCAGCTGCTTGCCGAGCTCGAGCTCGACATTGCAGCGCTCGGCGATCTCCAGCGTGCTCGCGATCGCCTCCGGCCACTCCTCGAAGGCTGCGATCATTTCGCCGCTGTCGCGCAGGTAGAACTCATTCGTGTCGAACGTCAGCTTCGGCTGGGCGATCGTGCTCTTGGTCTGCACGCACAAGAGCGCCGTGTGATGGTCGTAGTCCTCGCGGCGCAGGTAATGCACGTCGCCCGTGCCGACGAGGCCGGCGCCGAGCTCGCGTGCGATCCTGACGATCCCCTCGTTGCACTTCTCCTGCTCGGCCAGCCCGTTCTTCTGCACCTCGAAGTAGACGTTCTCGGCGCCGAACACATTGCGCAGCTCATCCGCGTGGGCGCGAGCGTCCTGCTCGCGGTCCTGCAGCAGACGCTGGCAGAAACGCGAGGCGAGACAGCCGGTGAGCGCGATCACGCCCTCCGAGTAGCGCTCGATCAGACCCATGTCGACCGAGGGCTTGCCGCGGTTCAGCCCGTCGAGGAAGCCTGCCGAGGAGAGCTTCACGAGGTTGCGGTAGCCCGTGTCGTTCGACGCCAGCAGCGTCAGGTGATTGCGCTCGACTTTGCCCGGCCCGCGCGCCGCGTGATCGTCGACGAGATAGATCTCGCAGCCGAGGATCGGCTTGACGTCGTGCTTCTTGCACGCCTCGTACATCTCGATCGCGCCGTTCATCACGCCGTGGTCGGTCAGCCCCAGCGCCGGCTGGTCGAACTCGGCGGCGCGCTTGGCGAGCGCCTCGATCTTGCATGCGCCGTCGAGCAGCGAGTACTCGGAGTGCACGTGGAGGTGGGCGCAGGAGGGTGTGCTCAAGGTCTTTCCGATCTTAGGTATCGCGGCGGCGGCCGATCAGCCGGCGCGTCGCTGTTTGCGTCGTTCTCGCCGCCGCCGCAGGCGCAACCGCATGCGTCCGATCAGCGACATGCTGTGCTTATGTGGAGCGCGCTGGACGACGGCCGCGACCGTTGCCGGCGGCTGCTCCTCCACGCGCGCCCGCAGACGCTCGACGGCGGCAGCCAGCGCCTCGGCCATCTCGCCGCCGCGCGCTTCGCCGGAGGCGAGCGGGCGCTGCTGGGGAATCGGCACTGTGGCGGAGGATGCCTGCCTGGGCTCGGGGCCCGGCGGCGGGCTCTGCGCGGGGGGACGCACCGCGCGTGGCGGGGCCGTCTCGGTGGGCGTGGGCGCCCGGGGAGCCTCTGAAGCCGGGGACGCCGACAAGGGCGGCGGCGGAGCGCTCGCGGTGCGCAGGGCCGCCTCACGCAACCGCGAGACCGTGTCGGCGAGGCCTCCAAGCAGGGCGAGGGCGCCGCGCTGGGCCTGTTGCATCGCCTCGAGCAACCGCTCGGCCCGCTCGCGCGCGGCGCGCTCGACGGCCAGCCCGGCGTGGAGCTCCTCGGCCTGGTGCTCGAGCTCGCTCAGGCGCATGCGCAGCGCGTGCTCGGTGCCCAACAGGGCCGAGCGCTGCGCAGCGGCCGCCTGCTCGGCCTCGGCCAGCTCGCGCTGGGCCGTCTCCAGCCTCGCGCTCAGCGCCTGGGCCTCGCGCTCGCTCGCCTGTAGGCGCTGCGCGAGGCGGTCGACCTCGGCGCGCGCCTCGCGTTCGAGATCGCCGCAGCGGTCTTCGGCCTCCATCCGCAGCCGCTGCTCGGCGTACTCGCGCTGGGAGACGCGCTGGAGCTCACGCTCGAGCGCCTCCGCGCTACGGGATATCGGCTGGCGCCAGCCGATCTCAGAGCGCTCGCTCTCGCGTGCCTGCTCGATGCGCTCGGCGAGACGATGGCGCTCCTCCTCGGCCTCGCGCAAGCGCTGCTGCAGGCTGGCGAGGTGCGTCTCCAGCGTGCGCACCGTCGCCTCGGCCGCCTCGGCGCGCAGCGTCAGCGCGTGCTCACCCGATTCGGCGGTGCGGCGGGCACGCCGTTCGGCGAGCAGATCGCCCTCGCTGCGCCTTCCGCGACCCTCGGCCGCGCTGCCGGAATCGCCTCCCGGCGTCTCGTTCCCCTCGGCGATCACAGTGCCCGCAAACTACGCTCAGCTTCGGACGGTTTGCGCCCGCTCGCAAAGCCCCCGCAAGGGGCGCTTTTCAGCTCGCCAGGCGCCGTGCGAGCACTGCCGCGCCGGCCGCCGCCGTGACGCCGCCGGCGCCGACGAGGACGAGCTTGCGCCGCGACGGGCCGCGTTTGCGCAGGTACCACTTGCCGCCGCGCCAGACGACCAGACCGAGCAGCTTGTAGCCGGTTCCGTTCATATCGCTGATGCTACCCCGCACGGCCCTCGTCTACGCCGGGTTGCCACGCACGCAACCAAGTCTCGCTCGATGCGTCCTCGCGCCTCGCCCGACTGCCGCATCCCAAGCCGCGCCTATGGTCGACCGCCATGCCAAAGTACAGAGACGTGCGCAAGGCGCTCACCGATGCCGGCTGGCACGTGATACGACAACGCGGCTCCCACGAGGTATGGGCGCGATTCGACTGGCGGGTCCACATAATCGTCGCGGGAAAGGACAGCGACACGGTGCCCAGGGGCACCCTCGGTAGCATTCGTCGTGCAAGCGGCTTGGAGAACCTTCGATGAGCAAGTACGTAGTCATCTACGAGCAGGCGGACGACGGTGGCTGGGGGGCCTATCTCCCCGACGTCCCGGGCGTCGTCGCGCTCGGCGTATCGCGCGCGGTCGTCGCGAAGCGCATCCGTGAGGCGCTCGCGGCATACACAGATGACCTGCGCGAGCACGGCGGCTCCCTTCCTACGCCTCACCACGTAGCGGGCACCGTCGCGACTTAGTCGGAGGAGAGCCCGCCCCCTACTCGTTGCGCAGCCGCCAAGCCATCCGCGACTGCAACGACCAGAGCTCGATGAATCCTGGCGAGGCGGTCTGCGAGAAGAGGCCGCCGGACTGCGCGAAGGAGGCGAGGCTCGCGTCGTACACGGCATTGGGCGAGGAGCGCGTGATCACGCGCGCGTGCCCCTTGTACAGCTTCAGGCCGATCGTGCCGCTGACGCGCTCGTTGACAGCCTCCATATAAGAATCCAAATCCTCACGCAGGGGCTCCCACCACAGACCGGCGTAGACGAGATATGCCCACTGGTGGTCGAGCTGCGGCTTGAACTGATTCTGGTGGATCGTGCAGACGAGGCGCTCGAGCTCCTCGTGCGCGGGCAAGAGGATCGCGGCGGCGGGCACCTCGTAGATGTCGCGCACCTTCAGCCCGACGATGCGGTCCTCGATGTGGTCGACGATGCCGACGCCGTGGCGCGCGGCGATCTCGGCGGTCGCTTCGAGCAGCTCGACGAGCCCCATCGGCTCGCCGTTCAGCGCGACGGGCACGCCGGCCTCGAACTCGACCTCGATCGTCTCGGGCTCGTCCGGCGCCAGCTCGGGCCGCGTGACGAGCTGGAAGACGTCGTCCTCCGGCGCGTGCCCCAAGTCCTCGATCCAGCGACCCTCCGAGGAGCGCCCCCACAGGTTGTCGTCGATCGAGTACGGCGCGGCCTCGGTGCCGCCCTTGACCGGGATGCCGTGCTCGCGCGCGTAGGCGATCTCCTCCTCGCGGCCCATCTGCCACGAGCGCACGGGCGCGATCGTCTTCAGCTCGGGCGCGAGCGTGGCGATCGTCGCCTCGATCCGCACCTGGTCGTTGCCCTTGCCGGTGCAACCGTGCGCGATCGTGTCGCAGCCGGAGCTGCGCGCGTGGTCGACGGCCAGCTTGGCGATCAGCGGCCGGCCGAGCGCCGTGAACAGCGGGTAGCCGCCGCCGTACAGCGCGTTGGCCTTGATCGCCGGCGAGACGTACTCACGGGCGAACTCCTCGCGCGCGTCGACCACGTGACACTCGAGCGCGCCGAGCTTCAGCGCCTTGCCTTCGATCACGCCGTAGTCCTCACCGGGCTGGCCGAGGTTGACGGTCAGGCAGACGACCTCCGCTTCGTACTCGTCCTGAATCCACTTGAGCATCACGCTCGTGTCAAGCCCGCCCGAGTACAGCAACAGCACGCGGCTCACCTGCGAAGGATCGGCCTCGTAGGAAGCCGTCGGGATCGTCTTATTTTTAATTTGATCGATATTCACGGGCGGGGAAGGCTAGCGTCGGGGCTCCACGGACGCTGCGCGCCTCGGCGCGCGTTCCATCAAGGGATAGGGAGGCTTCTCTTCGCTGAAGCCGAGTCGCTCGTACAGCCCCTGCGCGTCGGCCGTGTTGAGCATCCAGCGCACCTCGCCGAAGGAGTTCTCGACGATCTCGCGCACGAGCTCCAGGCCGAGCCCGCGCCCGCGGTAGTCGCCGAGCACGTAGACGTCTGCGAGGTAGGCGAGCGTGACGCCATCGGACACGGCGCGCGCGAAGCCGATCTGCGCGCCCTCGTGGTAGAGCCCGAGCACGCGCTGGGAGCCGGCCACGGCCTGCACGACGCGCTCGCGTGCGCGGCCGAGGCCCCAGTAGGACTCGCCGCTGATGAAGGCGTGCACGGCATCGATGTCGATCCGCTCGCGGTCGTCGTCGAGCTCGAAGCCGCCTGGCAGCTCGCGCCTCATGCTCAGCTCCCCAGCACCGCGCCGAGCCGGCGCAGCGCCTCGTCGATCTGATCGGCCGTGACCGTCAGCGGCGGCAGCAGGCGCAGCGTGCTCGGTCCGGTCGCGTTCGTCACTAGCCGCTGCTCGAACAGCGCCCGGCGCATAACCTCGGGCGCGGCCACGTCGAGCTCGGAGGCGAGCATCAAGCCGCGCCCGCGCACGTCGAGCACGTGCGGCAGGCGCGCGAGGCCCTCGGCCAGGCGCCTGCCGTGCTCGATCACGGCGGCGAGCAGGCCGGGGTCCGAGGTCAGCTCGAGCGCCTCGAGCGCAGCTGCCGCGACGGTCGGTCCGCCGGCGAAGGTCGAGCCGTGATCGCCAGGCTGGAACACGTCGGCCAGCCGCGGGCCCGTCACGAGCGCGCCGATCGGCAGCCCGCCGCCGAGCGCCTTCGCCGTCGTCAGCGCATCGGGCACGACGCCGGTCTGCTGATAGGCCCACAAAGTGCCCGTGCGGCCCATGCCGCACTGGATCTCGTCGAAGATCAGCGCCGCGCCGTGCTCGTCGCATGCTGCGCGCGCCGCCTGCAGGCATTCCTCTGAGAGCACGTGCACGCCGCTCTCGCCCTGGATCGGCTCGAGCACGACCGCCGCCGTGTTCTCGTCGACCGCGGCCGTCAGCGCCTCGGGCGTCGTCTCGACCGCACGGAAGCCCGGCACGAGCGGCGCGAACGGCGCCTGCTTTGCCTCCTGCGGCGTGGCCGAGAGCGAGCCGTACGTGCGCCCGTGGAAGGCGCCGAACACGACGACCAGCTCGCCCGCCGGGCGCGCCTTGCGCGCGAGCTTGATCGCCGCCTCGTTGGCCTCGGCGCCGGAGTTGCAGAAGAACACCTTGCCGCCGAGGCTCGACTGCGAGAGGCGGTAGGCGAGCCGCATCGCCGGCTCGGTGTAGAACAGGTTCGAGACGTGCATCAGGCGCCCGACCTGCTCGCGCACGGCCTCGACCACGCGCGGGTGGCAGTGGCCGAGGTTCGTCACCGAGATGCCGCAGAGGAAGTCGAGGTACTCGTTGCCGTGCTCGTCCCACAGCTTCGTGCCCTCGCCGCGCACGAACTCGACCGGCTGGCGCGCGTAGGAGGCGATCACGCTCGTGCGCTCGAGCTCCTGCAACTCGGCGAGGCTCATGTCGTGGCCTCGATCATCGTGCCGATCCCCTCATCCGTGAAGAGCTCGAGCAGCAAGGAGTGCGGCTCGCGCCCGTCGAGGATGTGCGCGGCGCTGACGCCGGCGTCGATCGCATCGACGCACGCTGCGAGCTTCGGCCGCATGCCGCCGGCGAGGGCGGGCAGCGCTTCGCGCACTTGCTGCGTGCTGGCCCGCGCGATCCGGCTGTCGCGATCCTCGGCGTCGCCCAGCCAGCCGGGCACGTCGGTGAGGAAGATCACCTTGTACGCGCCGAGCGCGCCGGCGACGGCGCCGGCGGCCTCGTCGGCGTTGATGTTGTAGGAGTTGCCCTCGCGGTCGGCGCCGACCGAGGCGATCACCGGGATGTAGTCGCTCGCGACATGGTCGATCACGCCGACGTTGACGCGCTCGATCGAGCCGACGAAGCCGATGTCCTCGCCGCCGGGCGCGCTGCGCCGCGCGACGCGAAACAGCGAGCCGTCGTCGCCGCACAGGCCGACCGCCGGCTGGCCGTGGCGATTCAGGCGCAGCACGATCTCCTTGTTGACCTTCCCCATCAGGACCATCTTCGCGACCTCGACCGTGTCCTTGTCCGAGACGCGCAGGCCACCGACGAACTCGACGGGCAGGCCGAGGCGCTTCATGTAGGCGCTGATCTCGGGGCCACCGCCGTGCACGACGATCGGGTTCAGCCCGACGTACTTGAGCAGCACGACGTCGCGCGCGAACTCCTCGCGCAGCGCGTCGTCCTCCATCGCCGCGCCGCCGTACTTGATCACGACCGTCTTGCCGTGGAACTCCCTGATGTACGGCAGCGCCTCGAGCAGCGTTCCTACGTCACGCATGGCATGCGCCGCCTCTCATGTCGTGTACTCCGCATTTATTCGTATGTACTCGTGGCCGAGGTCGGAGAAGAACACCTCGGTCTCAACCCCCTCCCCGGGCAGACCGACCTCATACTCGATCTCCCTGCCCTGCACGGCCTCGGCGAGCGCCTGCTCGTCGTAGTCGATCGCCGCGCCGGCGATGCACACGGGGATGCCCTCGATCGTCAATTCGACCTGCAGCGGCGCGGTGCCGGGCAGCGCGCCGCCGATCGCCTGCACGATCCGCCCCCAGTTGGGGTCGGCGCCGTGCAGCGCCGTCTTCACGAGCGGCGAGTTGGCGACGGCGCGCGCGGCCACCTCGGCGCTCGGCTGGTGCCCGCCGCGCACGATCACGCGCCCGATCCGCTCGGCGCCCTCGCCGTCGGCGACCATCATGATCGCGAGCTGGCGCAGCAGCGCGTCGAGCGCCTCGCCGAGCAGCAGCTCGTCCTCGCTCTCGGGGGCGACGCGCACGCCGCTCGCGCCGGAGCACATCAGGATCGCCGTGTCGTTCGTCGAGAGCTGCCCGTCGACCGAAGCACGGTCGAACGAGCGCTTGACGCACACGCCGAGCAGTAGGTCGGCCGTCTCGGGCTCGAGCCCGGCGTCGGTCTGGATGAAACAGAGCATCGTGGCGAAGTTCGGCGAGATCATCCCGGCGCCCTTGCACTGCGCGGACAGGCGGACCGTGCCCGAGGGCAGCTCGACCTGCAGGTTGGCGCGCTTCTCCGAAGCGTCGGTCGTCTGAATCGCCTGCTGGAAGCTCACGTCTCCGCCCTGCTCCAGCGCGGGGCCGGCGGCGAGGATGCCCTGCAGCATCTTCTCGACGGGCAGGTGGTGGCTGATCCCGCCGGTCGAGGCGAGCGCGATCTCGGCCGGGTCGCAGCCGAGCGCCATCGCCGTCGCGCCCTGCGTCTTGGCGGCGTCGTCGAGCCCGCGCCCGCCGGTGGCCGCGTTGGCGCAGCCCGAGTTGGCGAGCACCGCGCGCAGGCCGTCGAGGCGGCAGCGCTCCTGGCTGACGATCACCGGCGCGGCGGGCAACCCGGTCGCGGTGAAGCGCGCCGCGCTGACGGGCCGCTCGGCGTCGCACACGAGCAGGCCGAGGTCGTGGTTGCCGCTCGGCTTGATCCCGCAGACGACGCCGGCCGCGCGAAAGCCGCTGGGCAGCCCCGCGTCGGGTCCAAGGTCGCGCACATGCCCCGGCGCGGGCACCCAGCGCGAATGGAAGAACGGCTGCGGCGGGCCTGAGGCGACACCGCCGAAGACGTTCGTGCCGGGGGCCTTCTTCCCCTCAGCACTCATCTGAGCCCTTCCGTCTCGTCGAAGCCGAACATCACATTCAGGTTCTGCACGGCCTGCGAGGAGGTGCCCTTCCACAGGTTGTCGAGCGCGGAGAGCACGACGACCTTGCCGCTGTGCGGGTCGGCCTTGGCGAACACGCGGCAGAAGTTGGTGCCCTGCACCTCGCGCGTGCCGGGTGGCGCCCCGACGACCTCGACGAACGGCTCGTGCTCGTAGGCGGCGAGCATCAGCTCGGCCAGCTCGGCGTTCTCGACGCGGCGCGTGGTCGTGACGTAGCAGTCGGCCAGCTCGCCCTGGTCGAGCGGCACGAGGTGGGCCTGGAACAGCACGGCGAGCTCGTCTGTGGTGCCGCCGTGCGCGCGCAGCGGCGCGAGCTGTTCCTCGATCTCGGGCGTGTGGCGGTGTTCGGCGACCTTGTACGGGAGGATCGTCTCGCCGGTGAACGACTGGTGCGTGGTCTCGTCGAACGCGCGCCCGGCGCCGGAGATGCCCTGCTTGGCGTCGATCACGACGTCGGCGATCAGCCCGGCCCGCGCGAGCGGCGCGAGGCCGAGCAGCGAGGCCGTGGGGTAGCAACCGGGGTTGGCGACGAGGCCGGCGCCGGCGATCTGCTCGCGGTGCAGCTCGGTCAGGCCGTAGACGGCGTCGGCGAGCAGCTCGGGGCGCGGGTGCTTGCCGTACCACTGCTCGTAGGTCGCAAGCGAGGAGAGGCGGAAGTCGGCGCTCAGGTCGACCACGCGCGCGCCCCGGTCGCGCAGCTCGCCGACGGCGGGCGCGGCGGCGGCGTGCGGGTATGCGACGACGGCGGCGTCGAGCAGACCGTAAGCGTCGAGGTCGAGCTCGCGTATCTCGAGCGGCACGCGATAGCGCGGGTAGAGGTCGTCGAGGCGCCGCCCAACCTCCGAGCGCCCGGTCACGGCGATCAGCTCGAAGCGCGGGTGACGCCACAAGAGGTGCGCGGCGAGCGCCCCGGCGAAGCCGGTCGCGCCGGCGACGATCACGCGCGGCGAGCCGGGCGCAAAGACCTGCGCCGGGCTCAGGCCGGCGGCCGAGCGCGTGGCGTGCAGCTCAGCCACGCAGCTCACCCCCGAGCTCGGCCAGCGCGGCGACGATCCGCTCGCGCGCGGGGGCGACGTCCTCGTCGGTCAGCGTGCGCGCCGGCGAGCGGAACGACAGCGCGAGCGCGAGCGAGCGCCGCCCATCGCCGACCTGGCTGCCCGTGTAGACGTCGAAGATCTCGGCGCCATCGAGCTCCTCTCCCCCGGCACGGCGCACGCCGTGCAGCACGTCGCGCGCGGGCACGTCCTCGGGCAGCGTGACGGCGATGTCCTGGCGCAGGACGGGGAAGGAGCCGAACGCCTCGAAGGCGACGACCTCAGGCGCGACGAGCGCGAGCTTGCCGAGGTCGATCGCGAAGGCGGCGGTCGTGCGCTCGATGTCCCAGGCGCCGGCGACGAGCGGGTGCAGCTCGCCGACGAAGCCGAGCGTGAGCGGCTTGCCCTCGGCATGGTCGCCGCCGGCGCCCTCGGGCATGCGCGCGAGCACGGCCGCGCTGCGCCCTGGGTGCAGGAACGGCCACTGCGCCTGCTTCACCGACCAGTGCACGTGCAACGAGTCGAGCAGCCCGGCGAGCAGCGCCTTGGCGGCGAAGAAGTCGGCCTGCGCGGGCTCGCCCAGCCACGAGCGCGGCGCGAGCGCCCCGCTGAGCAGCACGCCGAGCGCGTGGTGTTCGTCGGCGCCGGGCTCGAGCTGTGCGCGGTAGACGGTGCCGGACTCGAAGATCGCCACGTCGGGCCCGTTGCGCGCGAGGTTGTGCTGGGCGGCGTCGAGCAGCGAGCCGAGCAGCGTCGGGCGCATGATCGACTGCGCGTCCGACATCGGATTCTCGAGCGCCACGACGCGCCGCATCTCGTGCTCGGGCGGCAGACTGCAGCCGGTCGAGCAGCGACGGCTCGGTGAAGCTCCAGCCGACGACCTCGTACAGCCCGCGCCCAACCATCGCGTCCTCGGCCGCCCGGCGCACGCGCTGGGCGTGGTTCAGGCGCCCGGCGGCGCCGCGGCGCGCGGGCAGCGTGGCGGGCAGCCGCTCGAGCCCGTCGATCCGCGCGACCTCCTCGATCAGGTCGACCTCACGCGTGACGTCGGCGCGGCGCAGCGCGGGCACGGTCACGTCGAGACCGCCGTCGGCCTCAGCTTTGGGCGCAGCGCCGTCGACAGCGCCGTCCGCTACAACCGGGCTGCAGGCGAAGTCGAGTGCCTGCAGGATCTCGCGCTGGCGCTCGGCGGGCACGGCGATACCGAGGATCGACTGCACGCGCGCCTCGCGCAGGCGCAGCACCTGAAGCGCCGGCAGCGGCTGCGCGACGTCGATCGTCCCGGGCGCGACGCGCGCACCGGCGCACTCGATCATCAGCCGCGTGGCGATCGCCTGCGCGTGCATGCACAGCTCTGGCTGCAGCCCCTTCTCAAAGCGCGAGGAGGCCTCGCTGCGTAGACCGAGTTGCCAGGAGGCGCGGTGGATCGTGGGGCCGTCCCACGTGGCGACCTCCATCAGCACGCGCGTCGTCTCGGGCTCGACCTCGGAGCGCGCGCCGCCCATCAACCCGGCGATCGACGTCGGCCCGTCGGCGTCCTCGATCACGATCATCTGCGCGTCGAGCGAGCGCGTCTGCCCGTCGAGCGTCTGCACCTGCTCGTTCTCACGGGCACGGCGCACGGTCAGCCGGCCGCCGGCGACGCGGTCGAGGTCGAAGGCATGCAGCGGCTGGCTCGTCAGCAGCATCGCGTAGTTGGTGATGTCGACGACGTTGTTGATCGGACGCTGCCCGGCGGCCATCAGCCGCGCCTTCAGCCAGGGCGGCGAAGGACCGACCTTGACGTCCTCGAATACGCGCGCGGTGAAGCGCGGGCACAGCTCGGGGCACTCGACGATCACCTCGGCGCCGTCGAGCCGCCCGTCGCTACCCTCGTCCTCGAGCCACGGCTCGGGCGCGAGCGGCGCGGTGGTCGCCGCGTGCAGCTCGCGCGCGACGCCGTACATGCCGAGACAGTCGGGGCGGTTGGGCGTGATCTCGAGCTCGATCACGTCGGTCTCGATCGGCAAGACGTCGGCGAGCGGCGTGCCGGCGGCGAACTCCGCGTCGAGCTGCAGCCCGTCGAGCACCATGATCCCCTCCCCTCCGGCGCCGATCTCCAGCTCGCTCTCGGCCAGGATCATCCCTTCGGAGACGACACCGCGGAGCTTGGCCTGCTTGAGCTTCGTGCCATCGGGCATCACCGCCCCAGGCCGGGCGACGGCGACGGTCTGCCCGGCGGCGACGTTGGGGGCACCGCACACGATTGTCGCGGGCGCCCGCTCGCCCCCGTGATCGCCGCCGTCGCCATCCAGCCCGCCGGGCGGCCCGAGGTCGACCTTGCACACGCGCAGCCGGTCGGCGTCGGGGTGCGGCTGCACGTCGAGCACACGCCCGACGACGAAGCCGTGGGTGCCGCGCACACCGTGGTGATGGATCGCCTCGACCTTCGTCCCGGTCAGCGTCAGGCGCTCCTCGATCTGGTGTACGTCGAGCGTCGGGTCACAGTATTCCCTGAGCCATGTGAGCGGCACGCGCATCAGAACTGCTCCAGGAAGCGAAGATCGTTGTCGTAGTACAGACGCAGATCGGGCACGCCGTGCTTGAGCATGGCGATCCGCTCGACGCCCATCCCCCAAGCGAAGCCCTGCACCCTCTCGGGGTCATAGCCGGGCGCGTTGGCCTCGGTGGTGGGCACGTATGAGTAGACGTTGGGGTCGACCTCGCCGGCGCCGAGCACCTCGAGCCAGCCCTCGCCCTTGCAGAGATGACAGCGCGAGCCGTCGCGCAAAAAGCCCTTGCCGTTGCAGTTGAAACAGGACACGTCGACCTCGACGCTGGGCTCGGTGAAGGGGAAGAAGTGCGGGCGCAGGCGCACGTCGCGCTCGCCTGTGCCCGTCCGGGTATCGCCGAACACGGCCTGCGCAAAGGTGAGCAGCGTGCCCTTGAGGTCGGCGAGCGTGATGTCCTCATCGACGGCGAGGCCCTCGATCTGGTGGAACTGCGGCGTGTGCGTGGCGTCGGAGTCGGGGCGATAGACGCGCCCGGGGATCACGACGTACAGCGGCGGCGGGTGGGCCTCCATCGCGCGCACCTGCATCGGCGAGGTATGCGTGCGCAGCACGAGCTCCTCGGCGGCGAGCGCCGTGGGCGGCAGGCCGGCATCCGATGCGGTCGTCGCACTGCCGCGCCCCTCGGCTTCGAGCGGCGGCGGAGCTACGTAGAAGGTGTCGGTGCGCGCCCGTGCGGGGTGCGTCGGGCTGTGGTTGAGCGCGTCGAAGTTGTAGTGGACGGTCTCGACCTCGGGCCCCTCCATCACGGTGAAGCCGAGGCCGAGGAAGATGTCTTCGAGCTCGCGGCGCGTGCGCGTGAGCAGGTGCAGGCGGCCGATCGGCTGTGGCGGGGCGCCGGGCAGCGTGACGTCGACGCGGTCCTCGCGCAGCTTCAGCTCGAGCTCGGCGCCGCCGAGCTGCTCGCCGCGTGTCTCGATCAGCGCCTCGAGCGCCTGGCGCGCCTGATTGGCGGCCTTGCCGACCGCACCGCGTTGCTCTGCCGGAAGCTGCGCGACGCCGCGGAGCAGTTGTGGCAGCTCGGCCTTGCGCCCGAGCCAGCGCACGCGCAGCTCCTCCAGGGCCGCGCCGCCACCGGCCTGCGCGATCTCAGCTTCAGCCTGCCCTCGCAGCTCCTGGATGCGCTCGATCATGACGCCCGGACCCTAGATGACGCGGGGGCGAGCAAGCGATCACGGGTTACCTCGTACAGCGCGACGGTGGTGGCCATCGCGGCGTTGAGCGACTCGGAGGCGATCGGGATGCGCGCGCTGCGCTCGCAGGCGGCCACGACCTCCTCAGGCAAGCCGTAGCGCTCGGAGCCGACGAGCAACGTGAGCGAGTCCGTGGAGGGGCCGGTTGAGGTGCTGCTCGAAGCGTCGGACGCGGGCACATCAGCGAGCTCGTGTCGGGCGCCCGTCCCGATGGCAGATCCGCGCAGCACGTCCTCGGCCTCGGCGAGGAGCGCGACGCGCTCGCCGGGCAGCTCGCCGACGTCGCTCACGCGCGCGAGTGTGACTGAGAAGATCGCGCCCATGCTCGCGCGCGCGGCCTTGGGCGAATGCGGATCGGCGCAGCCGGGCCCGAGCGCGACACACGAGGCACCGAAGGCCTGCGCCGAGCGCAACACGGTGCCGACGTTGCCCGGATCGCCGACGCCGTGCAGGTAGACGCAGAGCGGACCGACGGGATCGCTCCAAACCTGCTCGTAAACGCCGATCACGCGCGCGCCCGAGCCGAGCGTGGAGACGGATCGCAGCAGGCCGGCCTCAACGTCGTGGAAGCTAGGCTCGCCGAGGCCTGACTCGGCTACGCGGAATCCATCGACAGCCTCCCGTCCGGCCTCGCGGGCGGCGAGCACGAGATCCTCGCCCTCGACGACGAAGCGCCCACTGCGCCGGCGCTCGCGCCGTGTGGCGAGCCGCTTGAGCTCCTTCAGCCTTGGATTTTGTGGGGATTCGATGATGATCGTCACGGTCTGCTGCTCAATCTCCTCGGGACATAAAAAAAGCGCCGTCCTTACTGAGAACGGCGCCCGGGAGGCTTCTCGATGTCGGTGGCCGGGTCAGGCAGCCGACGCCTCGCGGGCGACCTCGGCAAAACGTCGGAAGGTGTCGGCGTCGCGCACGGCGATGTCGGCGAGCACCTTGCGGTCGAGCTCGACGCCGGCCAGCTTGAGGCCGTGCATCAGCTGCGAGTAGCTCATTCCGTTGATCCGCGCGGCGGCGTTGATACGGGTGATCCACAGGCGGCGGAAGTCGCGCTTGCGGTTGCGCCTGTCGCGGTAGGCGTAGGCGTCGGCCTTGAGCAGGGCCTCCTTGGCGCGCTTGTAGTTGGAGTGGGCCTCGCCGCGAAAGCCCTTCGTCAGCTCGAGCGTCGCGCGGCGCTTCTTGCGCGCGTGGACCGAACGCTTGACGCGGGTCATTTGCCCTCTCCGAGCATCCGCTTGATCCGGGGAACGTCATGCGCGTTCATGATCTTCGGCCCGCCCAGCGCGCGCTTCTTTTTCGGCGACTTCTTCTCGAGGATGTGACTCGTGAAGGGGTGGCGACCGCGCACCTTTCCGGTGCCGGTTACTTTGAAGCGCTTCTTCGCGCCCGAGTGGGTCTTCATCTTCGGCATGAGCAGCGGAAGATTATGACACGGCTGTGTCCGCGGACGCGTCCGCGGTCTCAGCAGGCACCGGTGCGGCGTCGCCGGCAGGCTCATCCGCGCTCTCGGCGGCGGGCTCCGCGGGCTCCGCGGCGGGCTCGGCCGGCTCCGCGGCGGGCGGGTCGGCGACCTCGGGCGGCTCGTTCGTCGGCGTCACGTCGGCGCCGAGTGGCGACTCGAGGGCCATCTCGGCGACATCGCCGCTCTCGCCTGCGGTGAAGACCTCGTCGGCGGCCTCGCCGGAGTCAGCTTTGCCGGACAGCACGGCCTTGGAGGGGGCCATCATCATCGTCATGTTGCGCCCTTCCTGGATCGGGCGCTGCTCGACGACGCCGAGCTCGGCGAGCTCCTCGGCGAGGCGGTCGAGGATCGCGATGCCGCGCTCCGGATGCGTCACCTCGCGGCCGCGGAACATGATCGTCACCTTGACCTTGTCCTTGTGGCGCAGGAAGCGCTCGACGTGATGCTTCTTGGTGTCGTAGTCGTGCTCGGCGATCTTCGGGCGGAACTTGATCTCGCGCACCGTGATCTGCTGCTGGTGCTTGCGCGCCTGCTTGACCTTCTGCGCCTGCTCGTACTTGTACTTGGAGTAGTCGAGCACGCGGCACACCGGCGGACGCGCCTCGGGTGCGACCTCGACGAGGTCGAGGTCGCGATCCTGAGCGAAGGCGAGCGCGTCGGGCGTCTTCAGCACGCCGACCTGGTTGCCCTCGTCGTCGATCAGGCGCACCTCGGGCACGCGAATGCGCTCGTTGATCCTGGTCGTGTCCCGCTCGGGCGGGCGCCGGTCGAACCTGCGAGGAACCGGCACTAGCTGTGTTGCGCGCGCGTCAAGCGGCTAGACGTCGCGCTCTTGAGATTTTTGCGGCTGCAAGGCCGGTGAGTATAGCTCCCCCTGGAGTTGCCCGGAGAACTGCTCGACGGTCGTGGAGCCGGTGTCGCCGCCGCGGTGCTCGCGCACGGAGATGGTCTGATCCTCCTGCTCGCGCTCGCCGACGATCAGCATGTAGGGAACCTTGCGCAGCTCGGCCTCGCGGATCTTGCGACCGACCGACTCGTTGCGCCGGTCGAGCTCTATGCGCAGACCGTCGGCACGTAGGCGGTCGCGCACCTTTGCGCCGTAGCCATTGAAGCGATCGGACACTCCCAGCACGATCGCCTGCACCGGCGCGAGCCACAGCGGCAGCTCGCCGGCGTAGTGCTCGAGCATGATCCCGATGAAGCGCTCGTAGGAGCCGAACAGCGCGCGGTGAATCATCACGGGCGTGTGCTCGTGATTGTCGGCGCCCGTGTAGCTCAGCTCGAAGCGCGCGGGCATCGAGTAATCGAGCTGAACTGTTCCCAACTGCCACGAACGACCGAGCGAGTCGGTCATGTGCATGTCGATCTTGGGGCCGTAGAAGGCGCCATCGCCGGGGTTCAGCTCGTAGTCGAGGCCCTGTTCGGAGAGCGCGTCGGCGAGCTTGGCCTCGGCGCGGTCCCACATCTGCTCGTCGCCGATGCGCTGCTCAGGGCGTGTGGAGAGCTCGAGGCTCACGTCGAGGTCGAACAGCGCGTAGGTGGCGAAGGCCATCTCCAAGCAGGCGCGCACCTCCTCCTGTACCTGCTCCTCGGTGCAGAAGATGTGCCCGTCGTCCTGCGCGAAATGACGAACGCGCAGGAGGCCGTGCAGCACGCCGGAGGCCTCGTTGCGGTGCAGCAGGCCAGGCTCGGAGTAGCGCACGGGGAGGTCGCGGTATGAGTGACGCCGGCTGCCGAACAGGTGCGCGTGACCGGGGCAGTTCATCGGCTTCACGCCCATCTCCACGTCCCTCGACGTCGAGCGTGAACATGTTTTCGCGGTACTTGCCCCAGTGGCCCGAGGTCTTCCACAGCTCGGCGTCGTAGATCTGCGGCGTCTTCACCTCGTCATAGCCGCGCACGCGACCCATTTCGCGCGAGACGCCGAGCAGCGTGTTGAACACGGTCGTCCCTGCCGGCAGCCAGAAGGCCGCGCCGGGCGAGACCTCGGAGAAGGTGAACAGACCTAGCTCGCGGCCGAGCTTGCGGTGGTCGCGTTCCTTGGCCTGCTCGATCCGCTGCAGGTGCTCGGCGAGTTCCTCCTTGCTGAAGAAGGCGGTGCCGTAGATGCGCGTGAGCATGGTGCGCTCGGAATCCCCGCGCCAGTAGGCGCCGGCGACGGACTGCAGCTTGAACGCACCGACGGTCTTCGTGCTCGGCGCGTGCGGGCCGCGGCAGAGGTCGGTGAACGGGCCGTTGGTGTACAGCGAGACGCTCTGCAGTGGCCGTGGCGGGTGGCCGTGCTGCGCCGCGGCGACGAGGTCGTCGATCAGCTCGACCTTGTAGTCCTGACCTTCGCCGGCGAAGCGCTCGCGCGCCTCCCCGGGCGTCACGTCGCGGCGCTCGAATGGCTCGGCGGCCTTCACGTGAGCGCGCATGCGCTCTTCGATCTGCGGGAAGTCGTCCTCGGAGATGCTCACGCCCTCAGGGAACTCGAAGTCGTAGTAGAAGCCGTCGGCGATCGGCGGCCCGATCGAGATCTTCACGCCGGGATACAGCTCGAGCACGGCCTCGGCGAGCACGTGGGCGGCGTCGTGGCGGATCAACTCGAGCGCGCCGTCGCCGCTCGTCTTGGTGAGGATCGCGAGATGCGCACCGTCGGGCAGCGCTCGCGAGAGGTCGCGCGGCTGCAGCGCCTCGCCGGCCTCGGGGTGGCCGACCTCGACGGCCAGCGCGGCACGCGCGAGGCCGGGGCCAATCGCCGCGGCCGCGTCGGCGCCGGTCGCGCCGTCCGGGAGCTGCAGCGGCTTGCCGTCGGGCAATGTCACGGTCACGGTCATCTCAGCGCTGGAGGCTATCCACCCGGAGCGCGTGCGCGTGGATCGACGAGCACCTGAGCCCGCTGCAGACAAATGACTGAGAAACACCTATGCAGACAATCGTCTGAATATGCGAAAGTGCACACATGCCCGATGGAGCGCCGGAGGCGATCACGATCACCCTCTCTCCCACCCAGGTCGACGACATCGTGCGCGCGGCGTCGCGCGGGCGCGCGCCGAGCATCTCGACGCTGATCGCCGACTCGCTGGCGGCGCCGGTCGCGGGCAACGGCGACGGCTCGTCGCGCTCGAGGCGGGCGGGGAACGGCAAGGTGGCAGCCGTGCGGGGCTCGCCGCCGGCGCGCGGCTACATGCCGAGCGAGACGACCGACGCGCGGCTGTCGCGTTCGCTGCTACGCGGGTTGTCGCTGCTGACGGGCTTCGGCCCCGACGGCCAGGAGCGCGGAATCGTCGAACTGGCCAGGGATCTCGGCATGAGCCCGAGCACGGCGCACCGCTATGCGCTGACGCTCGTCGAGCTCGGCCTGCTCGAGCGCTGTCCGCGCACGCGCAAGTACCGCCTGCCGCAGCTCTGACTCGAGGCTGACTCCAGGACGGCGGTGAGGCGAGGCGCCCGATATACAACTCAGCGGGCAGCGAACCAGGGCGCCACACGCAACTCAGGCGGCAGCGACACCAGCCACCCGACGGGCGGCTCAGGCGGCGGCGCGGGCGAGCAGCGGGTTGCGCCGTTCGGATGCCGCCAAGAACGCCTCGACGACGCGCTCGTCGAACTGTGTGCCGGCACAGCGGAGCAGCTCCTCGCAGGCGCTCTCGTGCGTGCGCGCCGGACGGTACGGGCGGTCGGTGGTGATCGCCGTGTAGGCGTCAGCGACAGACAAGATCAGTGCCTCGAGCGGGATATGCGGGCCGCCCAGACCGCGCGGATAGCCGCGGCCGTCCGGCCGCTCGCGGTGACAGAGAATCCATTCGCGGATGTCCTCAAGGCTGACGTCTGCGATCAACGCGGCGCCAAGCTCGGGGTGGCGCTGCACCTCGCTCCACTCGGCCGGTGTGAGAGGGCCGTCCTTGCGCACGATCTCGGGCGGAATCTGGTCGCGGCACTGGCCGCAGACAAGCGCGGCGAAGCGCACGCGCGCTACCTGCTGCTCGGCGAGGCCGAGCTCACGCGCGGTCAGTTCGGCGAGGTGACCGACGAGTCGTCGCGGACGCAGTTCGTACTCGACGCTGCCGAGCGGCCCGAGCTCGCTACCGCACGAATCGCACAGCAACACCAGTTGCAGTTGGGCGGTCCCGGGCACGTAACGGGCGCCGCCACTGTGCAGGGCCGAGTGATCGCACGCCATGCCCCTCCATCGACAGGGTCGCGGGAGGACTTGCTACTTGCAACGCGCGATGGACCGATGCGCGCCGGCATCCCGCGGAAGGCCTGTTGCGCCTGCGCGCGCCGGCGACGCGCTCAGTCGGGCGCGCGCAGCAGCTCAGGGCCCTCCTCGGCGACTCCCGGCTTGTTCAGCGCAGGGTTGGCAGGCGTCGCGGACAGGCGCGATTCGGGCAGCGCCCCGCACAGCGCGAGCGCTTCCTCGGCACCGACGTCGCCGTCGAGCCACGCCCGCTGCGCGTCGCTGTCGGCAAGGATCACGGGCATGCGATCGTGAATCGCCGCGGCCACGCGGTTGGGCGCCGAGTCGCATGTCAACAGCGTGACACTGTGCACCCACTCACCCTCGACCTTGGCCGGCGTCCAGAGCGCGGCGAATGCGAACGGTACGCCGCCGTCGACGCGGAACAGAAACGGCTGGCGGGGCTCACCCTTGCGCTCCGGTTTGAGCCACTCGAAGTAGCCGTCGGCAATCTGCAGCGCGCGCCGTGCGCCGCGCGGCACGAGACGGCGATAGGCGGGCTTGCTCGTGACCGTCTCGATACGGGCGTTGATCATGCGGTTGCCGACCTTCGGGTCGGTAGCCCACGACGGAATTAGCCCCCAGCGCATCAGCTCGGCCTGCGGCTCGCCCTTGGGCGCGACGACCGTGAGCACCTCTTCGGTGGGGGCGATGTTGAAGCGGTGCGTGCCCTCCTGCCCCGGGAAGGGGACCTTGAAGCGTTCGTTCAGTTCCTGCACGCCGGCCGTATTCGTGTAGCGCCCGCACATGCATCGAGCATAGGCAGGAGAGGGCCCCACCTCGCGGCGGGGCCCTCCCGGTCAAGCTCGCCTGACCTAAAAGTCAGACGGCACTGCTTATTTGGAGGCCTTTACCGAGATCAGCGGCTGAAAACCCGTCCAGCACCCTGAGTCGAGACGGAAGCTGCCGGTACCACCGGCGCCACCGTCGCAGTAGAAGCCGGCCCACGTCGAGTTCAGGTAGGCGTCATTGGGACGAGGCTGCGTGCCGGCCGTCGTTGCGGTTTCTTCTTCCAGCCCGACGTTCAGGGAGTCATACGCACAGCGCGACGGGTTGAATTTGCTGCATGCCGCCGCACCGACAGGGCTCGCGCCGTAGCTGGTCGTGTTGTAGGCGACGCTGACGATCGCTTCGTTGGGAAGCATCGCTGCCAGCGGGAAGGTGAACTTCTTCTCCTTGCCGTGGATGCATTCACTGCCGTAGCCGACGACGCCTTCCCCATTGGGCGTGCAGTTTTTGCCGGCCGACGGGCGATAAGGGATCGCCAGCGTTTTCGTCGATTCGGTGATCAACGAGCCAACCGAGCCTTCGGGGCCCACGTTGTAGAGCTTCACCGTGACCGGCCAGCCGAAGGTTGCGCCGGCGGTCGTTTTGCACGAGGCTCCCCCGCCTTCCTGACAGGCCCAGCTGCTGAGCACGATCGTCACCTGCGGGTTGCTGCGAACCGACCCGCTGAAGCCGACGGCGCCGCCGAGCTCGGAGGTCGAGGTAGCCTGAAAGCCGATCGAAGCCGTGTTTTTCGGCGCCGGTTTGGGGATGTTGTTGTAGATCGTCGCCGCGCTCGCGACAGAAGCCGAAAGGGCCACGATCGCAGCTACTGCGAGGATCGCCCCGACGGACTTAGGAATCTTTCCAATCATTTGGTCTCCATTCGTCTTCCATAGACCCTCGGGCCGAAGTCCTCGGGCAGATAAGACCCCCTCCACGGGGCGGCCCCAGATGAAAGCCGCACGGATGACCGGCAAGTTGCCCCTCCCCGTCGCAGACGTCGCATCCCACGACGTTCTGCCCTATGCGGCCCCCATCGGGGCGCAAGGTAATGACCTGTGTCCTGCTTGTCAAGCCTTGCGCATAGGTGGTAACGACTACACAAGCTGCGCAAACGTGCAACTGCGGTGTAGCTGCGACTAACCAGTACCTTTGGGCTCGCGCCACATGCGCCATTGCAGCGGCGCGTCGCGGCCCAACGCGAACTCTTCCATCACCTCAAAACCGTGACGTTCGTAGAGCACGCGGTTGCGCGGCGAAGAAGCCTCGAGGAAGGCCGGCTTACCCTCCTGCTCGCAGCGCTCGAGTACGGGCGCAAGCAGCGAGGCGCCGAGCCCCCGACCCTGCCACTCGGGGTGCACGCCGAGGAAGGCGAGGTAGTAGTGCTCGCGGAAATCAGGCTCAGACGGGTGGCCTGCTTCGAGCAGCGTGAGCGAACGCAATACGCGTGGGCTGTGGCGACGAAAGACGCCGAGCATCGCGGGCAGCAGGCCGAGCTGCTTGCCGACGCCGAGCTTCCACATGCCGGGCGGCTCCCACACGGCGGCGCCGGCCGTGCGGGCAGTCGTGTAGGTGTGCTCGTGGTCGAGCCACAGCCGCCGCAGGAACAGCGCGAAGCCGCTGCGCAGCACGCTCATCCGCCGCGGGTCACCGCGTAGCACCCAGGTGAAGACGGGATCGTCGAAGAAAGCGCACGCCAACGCCTCCGCCATCGCCTCGATGCCGGCGGCGTCCCCCTTGCGGACGGTCCGCGCCTCCTCGCGGGCAGCGTGCTGGTCGATCATCGCCCCTCAGGCGGCTGCTTCGACGCTCGCCAGCGACTTCGAGATGGAGCGCGTCAGCGACGCGGTCACGAGCGGTGCGAGGCCGGGGATCGGCGAGGCAATGCGGATGTCGTAGACGAAGCGCGTGCCGCCGGCCGGCGTGGGCGCGAACGTCATCACGCCAACGTGACCGCGCAGCGGGCTGCCCTTGGTGATGCGGTAGACGATCCGCTGCGGCACGACGAACTCATCGACGGTCTCCTCAAACGGCGGCAGCGGCCCGATCCGCAACTGGCGCACCGAGCCGACGCCGTTGCGCTCGCTCTCGCCATCGTGCAGTCGCGAGACCTTCGCGCCGAACACCTCAGCCAGGTTCTCGTGCTCGGCGAGGTGGGCGAAGATCCGCTCGGGCGCCTTGGCGAAGTCGTGCTCGATGTGCACGTGGTGGGCTCGCATGCGAGCAGCCTATCCGCGCCAAGCGGGCGGTGTCGACGGGCGGGCGGCGGCGCGGGCGGCGCTCAGACCAGCTCAGCGGCGCACTCGCCCGAGCGGCGCCTCGCTACGGCTCGAGGATCAGCTTGCCGCGGGTGTGGCCGGCCTCGCTCAGCTCGTGCGCTTGCGCGACCTGCGACAGCGAGAAGGTGCCGGCAATCTCCACCTGGACCTCGCCGGCGGCGACCAGCTCGGCGATCGTCGCGAGCTGCTCGGCGCTGGGGCTCATGATCAGCAGCTCCGCGCGCGCGCCGCGCTCGGCCGCCTCCGTCTCGGGCGGCGCCCCGGCGATCACGACGATCGTGCCGCCCTCGCGCAACGTTGGCACAAGCGTCTTGGTCGTCTCACCGCCGACCGTGTCGAACACCACGTCGGCGTCATCGACTGCCTCGGCGACGTCTTGGGAGGCGTAGTCGACGTACTCGTCGGCGCCGAGTGAGAGCACGAACTCGCGGTTGCGCGCCGAGCCGGTGCCGACCACGTGTGCGCCGGCGTGCTTGCCGAACTGCACCGCGAGGTGTCCGACGCCGCCGGCGGCGCCGGCGACGAGCAGCTTCTGGCCACTCTGCAGGCCGCCACGATCGAACAGCGCCTGCCAGGCGGTCAGCCCGGCGACGGGCAGCGCGGCAGCTTGAGCGTGGTTCACGCCCTGTGGCTTCTTCGCGATCGCGCCGGCCGGGGAGACGGCGAACTCGGCGTAACCGCCACTGGGCGCGAAGCCGAACACGTCCTCGCCCTCGGCGAAGCCCTCCGCGCGCGATTGCTCGATCGTGCCGGAGACGTCGTTGCCGAGCACGGCCGGCAGGTCCTTGGGCGAGATGCCACGCCGGAACTTCCAATCGATCGGGTTGATCGAGGCGGCGCGCACGCGAATCAGCACCTGGCCGTCGGCGGGCTCGGGTGTCGGGATAGCCTCGATGCGCAGCACCTCAGGGCCTCCGGTCTCGCTCAGCAGCACGGCGCGCATGGCTTCCTCCTCATTGGACGGCTCTCGAGCGAGTCTAGCTGCGGCTTCGTGGCCTCCATGCTGGACCGGCGGGTCGGCCGGGGCCAAGCGGCGCGGTTCGTCAGCGCGGGTCAGCGCGGTCGAGGTTCCAGTGCCGCGAGACCGAGCACAGCCGCAGCCAGGGCTCCTGCTCCTCGCCGTCCCGGGCCTGACGGGGACGCGGAATCATGTAGAAGCGGGTGATCGTGCGTTGGCCGCCCTCGTGGTCGCCGTAGAGCAAGTCAACG
This sequence comes from uncultured Solirubrobacteraceae bacterium, assembly GCA_963704495.1. Classification (GTDB taxonomy): domain Bacteria; phylum Actinomycetota; class Thermoleophilia; order Solirubrobacterales; family Solirubrobacteraceae; genus Palsa-744. The sequence continues at coordinate 2,284,340 of OY969911.1, forward strand.
CTCAGCGGTCCTCCCGTCGCGATCGCTTCGCGCACGGGGCCGTACAGCTCGTCTTCTGCGTCGCGCAAGGCGGCCTGCCAGAAGCTGATGTCCCCAGCGGGCACGTACAGGTCGCGAGTCTGCGTGCGGAACTCGCCGATCTCCGGGTGCGGGTCGTCCAAGCCGGCGCGACGCGGCCACAGGTGCCAGCCATGCAACACGGCGATGCCGGAGGCGACGTTGCGCAGCGGCATGGCGAGGTAGATGTTGCCGTCGGCCTCCTGTGCCACGGCCAGCCCGCCGCGCAGCGCAACCCAGTGATCGTCGCCATAGCCGACCTTCTGCGTCGGATCCTGCGGGCGCGCGTTGAACAGCACCGGGCGCAGGCCGACCTTCAGCGATTGCTCGGAGATGCGCGCCGCGCGGTTGGCCGAGCGCGTGGAAGCGAATGTGGCGATCGCCAGGACGAGCGTGCCACCGGCGGTGGCCAGTGAAGCGATCGTGCTCGCGTCCATTCCGGCGCAGGGTAGCGTCTGTATTAATCGAGCCGTGGGAGCGGCGAGTCAGACAACCGGCGAGCGGCCGCTGCCGCCACGGCCGTTGGGCCGGCGACTGCGCGACCGGCGCGAACAGGGGTGGCTGCTGATCGACCTCTTGATCGTGGCGTGGCTGTGCTGGCTGTTCGACTGGATCAACAACCTCGCGCCGGTGCGCCAAGCGCTCGCAGTGCGCAACGGCAACGGCGTGCTCGACCTCGAGCGCTCGCTGCAGATCGATCCCGAGCGCGCGCTCGACGCCTCGCTGGCACGCCACCACGCGCTCAGCGAGATCGTCGTGTTCTGGTACGAAAACGTCCACATCGTCGTGACGCTGCTCGTCTTCGCCTGGCTGTGGTGGCGTCGCTCGGATGCACTCGGCGCACTGCGCGCGACGCTCGTGATCGTCAACCTGATCGAGCTCGCCGTCTTCTGGAGCTTCCCTGTGGCCCCGCCGCGAATGCTCTCGAGCGCCTACGTCGACCTCGTCGCGCGCACGCACGAACTGCCGGTGTGGCAGATCGGCGCGACGGCGCTTCATTCCAACCAACTCTGCTCGATGCCCTCGCTGCACATTGCGTGGGCCACGTGGAGCGCGCTCGGCGTGTGGGCGCTGAGCAAGCGGCGCCGGCTGCGCACGCCGGCGTGCGTGTACCCCTTCCTGACGACCTACGCGGTGACGGCGACGGGCAATCACCTCTTACTCGACGCCGCCGCCGGCGCCGGCCTGACGCTGCTCGTCTACTTCCTGCTCACAGCTACAGCGCGCAGGCGCGCAGGCGACGATCGATCCCGATCTCAGTGATGCCGGCCGAGGTGATCTTGATCCGCGTGGGCACGTCGCCGCGCTCGAGCAGCTTCACGAGCACCGACTCGCCCTTGGACTCGATCCCGGAGCGCAGCGGCTCCTCAAAGGCCTCGGGCCGCAGCGAGTCGGCGATCTGTACGTAGACGTGCTTTTCAGCCGTGCCGTGCTGCACCTTGAAGCGATAGGTGTCACCCGGACGCGGTGCCTGGATCGGGGTCGGCCCGCCGATGATCCCCGGATCGCTCCTGATCGGTTGGGGACGGTACATAACTTGGAATATCGCGATCGCGAGCGTTTGCCAGAAGGGTCATCTGGCCAGGCTTCGGCGCTGGGCATTTGGACACGAGGCCCAACCCGGCGAGGTCACGACTTGCAACCGGAAGTTCACAGCCCGGGCACGTGCGCTCGAAAGTTGGGCGTATTCTGGGTTTCGGTATCAGGACGCAGCCAGCCCACCTCGACCGGGTCGGGAACCGGGCCGGCAGACGTGACACGCGGGTAAAGACAGCGCAGGCCCACCAAAGAGACCCGCCACCAGCGAGGGAGACGAGAATGAACCGCAGCTCACCGCCCCAAGCACGTGTTGAGGGTCGTCGTCGGCCAACCGCGGCCGCGATCGCCGTACTGCTCCTGATCGGCCTGCCGGCGACCTCGTCCGCGCTCGCGGCGCAATCGAGCTCGCGGGCCGAGCTGCGCCAGGCACAACTCGCCTCGCTCTCGGCGCCGGGAGTCGGCAACGTCGTGCCCAATGCCGGCCCGCTGTCGGGCGGCACGCTCGTGGGCATTGGCGGCAAGCGCTTCACCGGCAAGAGCGGCAGCGAAACGCTGCACAGCAAGAAGAACCCGGTGGCAAAGTTCGTGTACGGATGATGCTGCGCCTCGTCACGATCCCGATCAGCCACTACTGCGAGAAGGCGCGCTGGGCCCTTCAGCGAGCGGGGATCGCCTACCGCGAGGAGCGCCACGTGCAGGGGATCCACCGGCTCAAGGCGGCGCGTGCGGGTGGCGGCGCGACGGTGCCGGTGCTGGTCACGCCGGATGGCGTGATCGGCGAGTCGCACGAGATCCTCGAATGGGTGGACGAGCGCACGCCGGCCGAGCGGCGTCTGTTTCCGCAGGAGCCGCAGGCCCGCGCGGAGGTCGAGCGCCTCTGTCGGCGCTTTGACGCGGAGCTCGGCCCGAAGGGCCGACGGCTGATGTACGTGAACCTGATGCGCGATCGACCGCTGGCACTGCGCTACAACAACGAGGGCGTGCCACGCTGGGAGGAGCGCACGATCCGCTACGGCTGGCGGGCGATCGAGCTTGTGATCAAACGCGTGCTGGACATCACGCCCGGCGTCGAGGAGAGCGACGAGGTCGCAGTCTGGAGCGAGTTCGACTTCGTCGCGGGACTGCTCGCCGACGGGCGTCCGTACCTGTGCGGAGAGCGGTTCACGGCGGCCGATCTGACGTTCGCGTCGCTGTCGGCGGCGGTCGTCGTGCCGCCCGTCTATGGCGTGACGCTGCCGCAGCCGCAGCAGATGCGCGCCGAGACGGCGGCGCTGGTCGAACGGGCGCGCGAGCACCCGGCCGGGGCTTACGCGCTTTCGCTGTTTGCCGCGCGCTGAGCGGCGCGGCCGGAGTAGCCCGGCTTACCGGCTCTTGCGCGCCTCGCACGCTCTACCGGGAACCGTCCGGGCGCCGCTGATCAAGCAGGCTTGCACTGCTGCAGGGCGCGCGCATAGAAGGTCAGGTAAGCGGCGAGGTGACGTGCCCAATAGGCGCCTTCGTGTCCCCCCTGCCAGACGTGAAGCTCGATCTGCCGGCCGTCTGCGCGTAGGAGATGGGCGAGTTCCACGTCCGCCGATCTGAAGGGGTCCTCGGTGCCCACGTCAATCCACAAACGCGCCCTCGATCCAGGCCCTTCGCCATCTCGCGCGGCTTTGATCACATCGTTGCGATCGAAGTCTTCACCGCTTTCGAATGCGCCTTCTGCCGTTTCGCCGCCGGAGCGCCATAGCGCCGCCGAGTGGCCGCCGACGGCGCAGAAGCGGCGCGGGTGAAGTCGTGCGAGGTTGTAGGCGCCGAAGCCTCCCATCGAGATGCCACCGATCGCGACCCGGCTGCCGTCGGCGTGCAGACGGCTGACAGCCTGAGGGATCGCTTCGTTCATAACGTACGCAGCCCAGCTCCCGCTCGGGCGGTCATGCCAGTAGGAATCGTCACCACCGTTGGGGAACACGACGTCGGGTGCTCGGGAGCCGAGGCTCGCGAGCGCGGAGAAGAACGCCGAGTTCAGCTCGGAGTCCTCGTCGCCGCCCTTGCCGTGGAGAAAGACGAGCAGTGGACGCCCGGCGCCGTCGCTGCCCGGCGGCACGACGAGCGCCTCCTTGAGAGTCGCGTGGACTCGGGTGCTGTGGATCGCGAAGTGTTCAACCTTTGCACCATGAGTGTCCACCGCCAGCACGTCGGCGACGGTGAAGGCGATCGCGGCGCAAACCACCCCGAGTACGACCAGCGCGAGCACGCGGCGCCGGCGCGCTCGAACGCGGCGGCGCCGGCGCCGTTTCGCCGCGTCGGGTATGGACGTCCCCGCCATCGCCGTCAAGGTAACGGGCCAGCGCGGGGCGAGCAGGTCGTGCAAGGCATCGCTCGGTCAGCCGCGATGTGCAAGGATCGCCGCGTGCCTGGGCTATGGAAAGCCGCCCTCACGGCGACGCTCGCCGCGTCGACGACGATCTTGAGCGTTGGCCCAGCCTCGGCGCAGTGGTTCGGCAGCACGATGGCGGGATCGCCCAACGCCGGCTACGGCTGCGAGTCGGCGCTGATCCTCGGCCCGCTCGGCGGCGTCGAACTTGCGCCGACGAACCAGACGTCGTGCACCTACCGCCACGGCGGCTACCTGAACTCACTGCGCCCGACGTCGATCGTTCCGGGAACGGGTTGGGTCAAGCGGATCCAGGTCAAGTCGGGGCCGAACCCGGCGATGCTTCGCGTGACGGTCCTGACCGGATCGAGCCGCGTCGACACGTTCGCCGGGCGCGACCTACCAGGGACCTACACGTGCTGCACGGCTCGCTATGTCGGGCCCCCGTTTCGACCGAAGCCGAATGCGATCACGACGCGACGCGTGAAGATCCACGTGTTCGACGTCCGCAGCAAGGTGATCCAGAACCGCATCCATTCGAGCGACGGACTGGCGCTGAGCGCTGTCGGCCCAGGCACGCTGCCGCTGAGCCGGGGTGAGGCCGTGGGCAGCATCGTCGACGGCACGCCGCTCGCCACGGGCTTCTTCCCGATGGCGCGGCCGGGCGAACCGCGGGTCGACGGCTACACGATGGCCGGGATCGACCTGCTGTTTCGCTGGGACTTCAAGCGCTGATCAGGCTCGGCTAACAAGCCGCTTCGGGCACTCGGAGTCGCAGCGCGCTGCCCGAACGAAGCATCGGCGACGCTTCTCGGAAGGGCGCGAAACTTGGGCTCGCCAGAGCAGCAATACCCGCAACCCCAGGCTCACGAGATGGTTCGATGCTACAGTGTCGCACATGGATGTTGGGGTGCGCGATCTACGCAATCAGACCGGGCGGGTGATCGACGCGGTTAGGGCTGGTGAGCGAGTGACCCTCACCGTGCACGGTGAGCCGATCGCGGACATCGTGCCCCACGGTCGCCGTGCACGGTGGCTCTCGGGCCCGGACCTGCGCGAGCAACTCGCTGAGCGCGCCGCGGATTCAGCTCTGCAGAAAGAGCTGGACGAGATGGCAGGCCAGACCATCGACGAGCTTTGAGCGCGTCCGGCAGCGGCCTTCTCGACACTTCGGTGTTCATCGCCCGCGAGACGGGACGGCCGCTGGGAGAGCTCCCGGCGCATGTGGCGGTTTCGGTCATCACCATCGGTGAGCTCGAGTTGGGCGTACTCGCTGCTCGCGAGGATTCGGCAAGAGCACGGCGAGCCGACACGCTCGCACTCGCCAGAGCCGCCGATCCGATCCCTGTCAGCGAGGCGGTGATGGTCGCATGGGCGCGGCTCGTAGGCGCCTGCCGCGGCGCCGGCGTTCACCGGACGGTCAAGCTAACCGATGCGCTGATTGCTGCGACCGCGATCGTGCACGGGCTCCCCGTGGTCACTCAAGACCAGGACTACAAGCAGATCGCACAAGCACACCCCGAGCTGCGCGTCATTACGGTCTGAGGACTCCGGGCATCCGCCCGCCTGGCAGGTCGGGCGCTACCGGCGCGGGCAGGGAACGCGGATCACGTTGGTCACGGTTTTGGCCGGGATCCCGAATTCGCGTTCGCCGCCGTAGGTCCCGCCGAACGTGACTTCGGTCTTGCCGAAGAAGCCGCCCTTCGGGCATTCGCCCTTCTTCGGCACGGTGCCGTAGGGGATCACCTTCCCATGCGACCTGTACGCGGCGCCTGCCTTGAGGTGGATCCTGCTCACCGACGCCAACGGGGCCCCGGGCACGGTGGCGACCGGCGGCACGAGCGTCTGCAGCTCCCAAGAGTATTTGCCGGAGCTCCGTACGAACCGACCGGTCGAGACGACTTCGAGGCTGACGGGAGTCGAGCCCTGCGTGTAGAACAGAATGCTGCCGCCAGGGCCGAAGAAGGCTTGGAGCGTGGCGGTCTCGGGCACGCGTTCGGTGCCGAACGTGACTTCGCCGAGCACGCTCCCCAGCGGGCTCGCAACCGAGCTCTTGGGGCAGCCGTTGGGGCCGATGTTCTGGAGGGTGGCCTCGGCGCAGGAGCCAAAGCCGGCGGGATGCAGCTTCACGCCCTTTGGCAGGTAGACGTTGACGGCGGAGACGGGCGGCACGCTCCCTTTCGGATTCTGCGGGGTGGCGCCGTATCCAGAACCTGCGATTTCAACGGTGGCTTCGACGTCGGCGCCCTTACCGTAGAAGTTGCCCGTACCCGGAAACCCGGGGATCGGGACCGCCGCTGCCTTGACCTTGAGCGTCGGTGGAGGGATTTCTTCGGCCGGGGCTTGCGCTGGAACGATGAGGAGGGCCGAGCCGAGGAGGGCCAGGCAGAGGATGCGCGCGCGTCTCATGTCGGTACTTCTATCAGCACACGCGCCCTCTGGGCCGCAGCAGTGCTCACAGCCGTGAAGATGCGGCAGCCGTCAGCCGCGTGGGTGTCACCGCGGTTGATAGCTTGACCGGGTGGTGCTAAGGGGATGCGCGCTGACCAGCCGGGCTGCTACTCGCCGGCTTCGCGGTGTGGCGAGGCTTTATGTCGTGGCAGCCCTTCTCGCCCTCGCAGGCGCCACCCTTTCCGAGACCGCAACGGCCTCGGCTGCGCACCTGCCGCCGGTACAGATCACCTACTCGGGAAAAATGTCCGTGGAGGTGTTCCCGACGCAGGGCAAGTCGAGCCACCAGCTACGCACGATCAACTGGACGGCCACCGCCAACTCGGCAGGCTCCGACGGGGGCTTGGCCCTCGGTTTCTCGTCGGTGAGCGGGTCGTCCTCGCTCGATGGGAACGGCAACTGTTACGACTCCACGGCGACGCTCTCGCTCGCGGCGGCGAAGAGCCCTGTCGCCAACGGCTGGACCCTGAACGAGACGAGCGACTTCCCGAGCCCCGGCTGGAAGTACGTCGCCCTCGGCGTCCCCGAGGTCGTCCCCGTGCTCGAAGCCCAGACGGGCCGCTGTAGCTCGGTCCAGGTCGAAGAACTCGTGCAGCCCAACGAGATGCTGCTCAAACAGGAAACCTTCTCGCCGGCCCAGATGAAGGAATACGAAGCGATCCTCGACCCAATCGAATTCTCGCCCGGCAGGCCTGCGACGAGGACCCGGACGTTCTCCTTCGACGGCATGAGCCACTGCGCATGCCTGCCTGCCGAAACCCACGTCAAGGAGAGCATGACGCTCACGGTTAGCGCGACCAGTCCAGCGTCCGGGAACAACATCAAAACGAAACCCGCTCCGGGCGGCGGAGGTCCCGGCCCAAAAAACTCACCCCCGCAGCGGAAAGTAAGCGAAGCGCGCCGCAAACAGCTCAAGGAACAGGCGCGGGAAGACCTCGGACCAGCACTTGAAGAGGCCTGGAAGGCACACGGACTGGGAACTCTGATCGGACTGAACTACGGCCTCGCGTTGTCGACAGTGTTGGACGAACTCGGTCAGGATGGGGCTCTGCTGGAGAGCAACGACGCGACGGCGAGGGTGATCAACGACTACCGGATCATCAACGACCCGCCCGATCGCCGCTTCCGCCGGCTTGCAAAGCCCGGCGCATCCAAGCGTCCAGCTCTCCCCTCCTGCGCAGCGATACCCGACGCTGAACGGACTCTGTGCACGAGCCTTCGCGGAGCCGAGCTGACGATGCTCATCGACAGCGCGAGGGCCGGGGCCATCACCGAAGCACTACTCGTCACGATAAACCGGGACAGCGCCGCGATCCGGGCTCATGACTATGCATCCGCGCAAAGGCAGTATCTCCACTTCAAGAGCCTCCACGGTCATTTGCTCCGAGCACTCGAGAGCAGAGGATCCAATGGCACCCGGGTCGCGTCGATCCTCCGCAGCGTAGGCGTGAGCGGTGTCCTCTCCAGCGCCCAGTCTGCGGCCGCGATCAGCTCAATCGAGGCGAAGCTGAGCCGGGCCAGAATCCCCGCCGCCAAGCTCAGCTCGCTGGCCAAGGACGCGCTTGAAGCCCGCGAAGCGAACGCCCTGGAAAGTCTCGCCGGCCCAAACGGCTGACGCGCGGCACCTTCTGGCATTTCAAAGGCTCTCGCCCCAAGCTGACGCCCTGGCCTACAGGCCCCTTATAACCGTCGCCGGAACACCTGCGACGAGCGTCGAGGGTGGGACGTCGTGTGTCACCACTGCGCCTGCTGCAACTACGGAGTCGGCGCCTATGTGCACACCAGGCAGCACTGTGGCCGCCGCTCCGATCCAAACGTTCGTATCGATCGTGATCGGCTCCGCCGTGATGTACGCGCGCCGTTGGTCCGGCTCGACGGGATGACCCGCGGTGACCAGGTTGACCTTGTGGGCGATCATTACCTCGTCTGCGATGTCGATGGGTGCGTGGCCGGTAAATGCGCATTCGGGGCCGATGAAAACCGTCCGACCGACTGTGATGTTGAGGCCGTAGTCCGCATAGAACGGAGGGATCAGCGTGAACGAGTCGCCGACGGCCTTGCCGATCAGCTCCTCGAACGCCTCTCGGATCGGCTCTGGTTCGTCCACGCAGTGGGCGCTGAGCACTGCGGAGAGCCGAGTCGCCACCTTGACCCGTTCGAAGAGTTCACGGGACGCAGTCGATTTGGTCTTGATCAGATGACTATCGTGCATGTCGCTCCTACGATCGCGCCTGCGAAGAACCCTCTCGATGTGCAGGACTCTAACGAGGGGGGACCCGCGGGTCGTGCAGCCTTCTCCGGCGGGCTTTCTTGAACTGAGTGAGCCGGCCCTGCGGCCTCGCCCCCGGGTCTGAAAGTAAGGCAGGTCTACCCCTAGGGTAGGTGTGCAGGGGCACTCGGCGAGCCGAGACTGGTTGCACTAACCACCGCGCCCAAAGGATGCACAAGAAATGCTCAACAATAAGATCCACAGTCTCATCATCGCCTTCGCGGCCGTCGCTGCGCTGTCGATCCCGGAGGCCGCATCTGCCGTTCTCATCGCTCGCCCCACCCCGGGCCCAGTTGCCTCAATTCCCGCGCCAGCATCGCCGGGGATGTACCCGCTCCAGGCGACCGCGCAGGCGGTGAATGTTCGCTGGTATGACCGCTCCACCACCGAGCAGAGGTTCGTGGTGTACAAGCGTGGTCAGAATGGCAGCTGGCAGGTGATCAACCAGATTCCGACGCGCAACGTCACCGGTGAATCCGGCGACTACTCATACTTGGACACCGATCACAGCGTGAGCGGGCAGTGCTACATGATCGCTGCCGTCGCCGAATCGAGCGGGGCCGGCTACACGCAGGAACTATGCACGGTACGGCCGGACCAGACCCAATTCCCTCAGACCGACCCAGCGTCGACAGAGAAGTGGTACGGCCTGAGCAACACGAATGATGGCATCGGCGATCTGTACAACTCCGCCCGGGACCTCTCGCTGACGCACGAAAACCAGACGTTTGGGGTGGACCTCGACTGGCAGACAAACCAGGCGCTGTGGAAGATCGAGGCACAGGGAGGACCGAAACTGATGCATGGTCAGGCAGTGGCACTGCGCGTCTGGGGCGGTGGCTGGCTGAAGTACGGTAATGAGACCTGGGGGATAGACCTCGTTTTGTCGGAAACCCCGGTATACGAGTGGTACGTCTTGGGCAATACGCCGGGTTCCACGCTCGACAATGGATCATTTGCGCTGTGGAACAGCGCCGCGAAAGACTATCTCGTGGCGGGGCACCGGTCGATTGGCGCGAGCCTCGACTGGTACAAGGAAACCCAGTCGCCGCCACCAACACCGCTCTCATCGCCCTCTGGCGTAAAGACGTTCGTCGTCTACAACTGCATCAGCGAGGAACGACCGCTTGAGATGTGGGTGTCGGATCTCACGGCCGGAGGGCGATGGACCGACATGGGCCAGCTCGACTCGCAGTATGTGAACGGAGGTTGCCCTCAGAGGGGAATGCCCTTCACATTCAAACCCGTGTCCGGGCACAAGTACGAGGTGCGGTCTGTGGACTATCAAGCAGGCGGCTGTTCGAATGATCCGACTACCGGAGGATGCTGGCGATCTGACACGACCTTTGTCGGTGACACGAACGGTCAGGTTGTCAGCACGGACGTCTCATAAGACGTGGAGCCGGACGCGAGAGGGCTTGCCGGCATCCACTGGCAAGCCCTCGTGATGTCTGGGCTTAAGCAGCGTGGATCGCAGCATCCATTTGCGCACGTATGAGCTCACCCCGCAGACGCCTTCATTGTAGCTGCAATGCTGCTAAAATATCTGCATGACAGTAGCGATCACGGTCCGCGATGTCCCGGACAATGTTCGGGACGAGCTTGCAGCACGAGCCGCCAGAGCCCATCAGTCTCTTCAGGAATACCTGCGCAGCATGCTCATCGATTCTGCAGCGCGACCGCCCGTGGGCGACGTGATCGCACGTGCGCGCGCCCGCGTTGATGTGACTGGTTCCACGGTGAGCGCAGCGTCCATTCTCGCGGCGCGCGACGCCGACCGGCGGTGAACTCAAGCTTCGTCTGCGACGCATCCGCCGTAGCCGCGCTGCTGCTCGACAGCGGCCCGGACGGCCAGTGGGTCACGCGAACAATCGGATCGGGTGAGATCGCAGCGCCGGCCCTTGTCGCTTATGAGACGGCCAACGTAATACGAAGGCACGAACTCGCTGGCCAAATCAGCCCCGATCAGTCAGCGCAAGCCCACGCGGATCTGCTCGACCTTGCGATCGAGCTATGGCCCTACGATGTCCTCGCCACGCGCGCCTGGGAGCTACGACTAAACCTCTCCATCTACGATGCCACCTACGTAGCGCTTGCAGAGATCACCGACCTAACTCTCGTCACACTCGACAAACGCCTCGCGAAAGCCTCCGGTATCAGGTGCCGGATCGCAGCACCATAGGCAGCGAGCGCGCCGAGATGGACGCGACCAACCTGCCCCAGCTCAAGGACGGCCACCGAGGCATCCGTTGGACGACGGTCATGCGAGTCCTGCACACTCGATCTCGACCCCCAGCCGAGGAGTATCCGCCGCACGCGGACTGACGAGGCGTCCCTTCCCTGCACTCTGCGCACGCCCACCTCGAAGTAACGGTCGCAGCGTACGCAGCCCACGACTCGCTCGATATCGGTGCGTTTGCTTCGCAGCACTTCACCCTGGCGCCAAGAGAGGCTGGCTCAACAGTGCGAAATTCGCGTTCCTTCGCACCGGAGGCAACCTACGGGCGATACTTGGTTGGAGGGGTGCGAAAACTGGCTTGGCGGAGCCGTTCCCGGGGCAGGCTGCGAACGCTGGCGTGCGCAGCGGACGGGGTGACGGTTCGGCCGCGCCGCTCAGCCGATGCTGTTGAGAAACTCGCGCGGCGCCAGGACCGGCGGGCGCGGGTCGACGAGCTGCGTGAGGTGCGTGTCGCCGGACTCAGCGGCGGGAGGCGTGCTGCTCTCGGACCGCGATCTCCATCGCCTCGTCCTCCCCCATGCCCTCTGCGGACGAGCGGTGATCAGCCAGAATCGCCTTGATCTGTTCGCGCCCACTCAAGAGCGCCAGGTAGCGCTCGTAAGATAGGACGACCGCCTCAGGGCGCCTGTGCGCACCGATCACCACCGGATCAGCCTCCGCGCCACGAGCCCTGAACCCGGCCAGCATCGAGGGCAACTGGGCACGCGCTTCACGGGTTGGCAGCACCTCATCCACTCTTGGGCTCATGCCTGAATCATAGCAGAATGCGTACACATTTGGATACACAAGTGTTCGATTTGCGCACACCGTCAAACCCAGGATGCAGTCAGAGTGGATGCTATGAACCCCGACGTAGAACGCGATCCGAGCGCCCTCTACTTCGCCTATGGCGTTGCCATGCACGGCGTACAGCTTTGGGAGTTTCAGTGCTCGGGGACACCACCATCGTCTTAAACCGCCCCGGACGGCAACCCCGGGGACGAGGGTTTACGCGACAGCCTCTATTAGCAGCGCTTTTATGTCATGGGCGATACTGGGCTCGAACTGAACCATAGGGCTCAGGTAAAGCCAGGCTGCCTGGTTTTACGGGGGATCGGCACCCTCAGATCAGCGCAGGTTCGCTCAAATTGCTACCAAAATTGCTACCAAGCCCGCGTGATTCGCGGCCCTAGTAACGAGTGCTCACACGCCTCATGTTCGTCCGAGGCGAGCAAGCGACCGGTGATGGCGCTCGCGTTCGCGAGGAGGCGAGTGTCCGCTGCCGACCGCTCGAAACGGGACCATCTCCTCGTCGCCGAAGAGTTCGTGCGCTGTCGAGACCCGAGACCGCCGGCCTGGCTGGCGAGGCGGGTGAGAGGCCGGCACTCTCAGCAGTCAATGATGCGAATCCCGTCCGGCTCGCTCGGACTTAGCTTCGCGAGCTCGCCAGCCGAGGTCGGCGACAAGCAACGCGGGGTGATCACGACTGCTGTCGAGGTGCGGGAAGCGCAGCAGCGCCAGAGTCGCAGTCCGGGCGTGGTCGCCAGGAAAGTCCTGCCCAAGCTGCTCGATCAGGCCAGCAACCCGCCGAACATCGGCCGCGCTCGCCGTGCCGGCGACTAGGTCTACGATCGCCCCTCTGATGGCGCGGACCGACGGACGCCGCTCCGGTGTGTCCGTGATGTATGACGGGACTGTGACCTCAACCGCAGTGAGCAGCGCGATCTCGTCTGCCTCTGCGACCGCGGCCCGCTCCAGAACCGGGACTAGTTCCAGGCGCATCGCGACGCGCAATGCGGACAAGATCAGCCCACCGCCGACCGCTAGATCTTGTGGCAGCCACCAGAGACTGGGGTGGCCGGCCTCAACCTCGCTGATGGTGATCTCGTCGGCGACCGTCGGGAGCGCCCGCGTGACGCCCGCGAACGTCCCAGCGATCGCCTTGCCATCCGCATCACGAATTGGCTCCTCGCCCGTCAGGATGGTGTAGGTCCGTGGGACGTCGCGCCTAGCCACCGGACCCATCCGAGGCTTCGTCGGCCTTCCCGAGTGGGATCATCACCGCTGGTCGGAAACCCACACACTCTGGAATCGGCCAGTCGGCTGGGAACAGCACTACATCCATTGCCGTCGGGCCATCCGCGAACGGCTCTGTCGAGGCGAAGGCCGCAGACTCGAATAGCACCGAGAAGTCATCCCGCGCCGTGCAGATCGCCGCGGCATCGGGGGACACGATGAGCCCAGCAACCTTTGGATCTGCTCGGAGATTGGCGAGCAGCATCGGGCCGCGCCAATAGAACCAAAAACGCAGCAGCGGTCCGTTCTCGGTGAACGGCATTTCGACCAGCTTCGCGAACTCCGTGCCGAGGCCGGAGAGCGAGATCGTTGGCACGGCGTGGAGGTCGAGAAACCGGTCAACGTCTTCGCCGAGCGACTTGACCGTCTCCATCTCGCTGCGCATTTGCCGAGCATGAGCGAGAGCGGCGGCCTCGTCCAGCAACTGCCGCGCGGTACGCGGGTCACCCTCACTGAGAACGAGACGCGCGAGGCACACCCGCGCACCGACCTCCACCTCCCAATGCTCTTTCCCCGCGATCAGGGCGAGCGCCTCGTGCAGTAGCCGCGTCGGCTCAGCGTGCTTGCCCAAGGCCATCTCCACGTCGGCCGTCGAGAGCAGGACCTTGGCCACGCTCATGACGTCGCCAAGATCGTCGAACGCTCGGCGAGCCTGGAGGAACGCCGCTCGCGCCGCCTCCAAGTCTCCGGCCACGCGCTGCTCGGATCCAAGCCGCGCCAGCAGGTACGCCGCGCGACCGGGGACCTCAGTGTGCTCCAGCTCTTGCCGGAGCGCAGCGATCACGCCGGCCCGCAGCGACGCGGCGTTGCTCCCAGACGCCGATAGCGCGTCCCGCTCGAGCGCGATCTCGGAGGCAGCTTGCGTGTCGCCAGCGGCCACGGCCGCGTCATGAGCCAACGACAGTTGCTCGAGGGCCTGCACCTTGTCCGGTCGAAACTCGCGGGCGAGCGTTGCGAGCTTCCAGTGGAACGACATGACGCCTCGGCCATCACCGGCGGACGCCGCGACTCGGACGCCCTCCTCGAAGACGGCAAATGCCTCGTCGATTTCGCCGCTCGTCGCGTGGACGCTGCCGCGGAGTTCGAGGCACTCGATGAGCCCGCGCTCGAAGCCAGCGGTGCGGCTCAGCGCCGTCGCCCGGTCGAGTGCCTCCCACCCGCGAGTATTATCGCCTGTGGCGAAGCAGCCACGAGCCAGGAGCAGACGGCTGACCGTCTCATCAACCGGCGAATCGGCATCCGCGTACCAACGAGCGGCCTCAGTTAGCGCCCGGAGAGCGCCATCGCTAGCGCCACTGTCCAGAAGCAGAAGCGCCTTGTTATTGAGGCAACTGGCCACGGCGCGCTTGGCGCGCCGCTCGCGGGCCGTGTCAGTTTCCACGGCCACAAGACGCATGAACTCGGCCGCGGCCTCGTCGTACAGCGCGATGCCCTCCTTGGGATGACCGCGTCGGGCCTCGAATTGGGCACGGACCTGCAGAAGTGTCAGACGTGCCGACGACGGGTTGGGCTGAGCGTCTACCAGCCCGGCGGCGGCGCCAAGTGCCCCACCGGCCAACCGAATCCGCCCTGTCGCCACGGCCGCCTGAGCTTGCGTCAAGAGAGCGTCGAACAGTGCATCGGGATCCTCATCGATACCAGGCGTCGCAACAGCCGCGCAGGCGACCTGCCAAATCTCATCCAGATCACCGTGACGAAACATCAGCCCACGTGCGTACGCATTACGTGCCTGAGCGAGCAGTGGGCCGGGCGGCGCGGCGTCGCCCGTCGTCGACTCGGCCAGATCGCGAGCTTCGCGGGCTTTTTGAAGCGCAGCGCGGTCGTCGCCCGCGTCCTCGAGCGTCGTGACCTCACCAAGCATCACTGCGACCGGATGCTTTGGCGCTGGCGCGGTCGGCTGCGTGAGGTTGAGAGCCGCGACGATCTCGTCGACCGCCTTGCTGCTGTGTCGTAGGTAATCGATGTACTTCAGGTGCGCGAGATTCTTTGGCAGCGTGCACCGGGCAAAGAGGACGGGGAGCAGGCTGCGATTCCGGTTTGCTGGGTCCGCGAACTGCATGGCGCTCCGCTCCGCACGGGCCCACTGTGATGTAAGGAAGTCCGGCGACAGGCACACGACCACGGTGCGGGACCCGTCGATGCCCTCCTCGACGGCGAGTGGGATCGAGCCGCCGGCCGGGATGGCATCCTCGTCGAACCACACCCGGACGCCCCGAGCCCGGAGTTCCTTCGCGAGACGCCGGACCCGCCCCTTGTCGGCGCTGTCGTGCGACAGGAAGACGTCCCACTGCGGCGGCGGGCTAGGGCTCACGGATGCCTCGTCCACAGTCGCGTGGCGAGTGCTTCCTGAAATTGCTCGGGCCGCACCGGGTGCATCGCTGCACCGCCCCATCCGACCGTCGCATTCGTCAAATGCTATAGCGGTTCGCGCGGTCCAGCCGGCCGCAAGCAAGCAGCTCGATCGAACCGTAGCCCGGTTAGCCGTCGGGCCGGGCGCGTCTTTTGACTCCGCTCGACGCGAGCGCCGGTGGCCATGCCCGCTGGCGCCCGCTTTCAGCCCCGTGTCGGGCGCGTGACCGCGTTGCTCACGAGTCGTATGGCGAGGAGGGGATCGCGTGTTTCCGATGGTCGGCGGCGGACGATCGCCTTCTCGCGAACGCGAGCGCCATCACCGCAAGCCTTCGCTTGCTCGCATCGGACGAAAAGCAGGTGTACGAGCGATCGTTACCACCGACGCGAATCGACAAGCCACTTCGGGCACACCGCACCAGCTCAGGCACTTGCCGGCAAGTCAAACGTGCGCGAGGGCGCGCATCTGGCGCACCGGGTGACGCCCAAGACGACTCAACGTCGCGTAGGACGAGGCGTGCCCATGCGTTCGGGGCGCGACGCTCACTGGCACACGGCCCGTGAGCCGGTCGATCACGCCGCGGCGCAGTGGCACCAGCAGCAACTCGGTGTCCTCGCCGACAAGGACGGTCGCCTGCCCTTCGATCAGGTTGCGCCACAGAACATCGTCGGTCCACTCCTCATCGCTGGGAACGAACGCGACATCCGCCGGGTAGCCGAGATCGTCGTCGCTACGCGACGCCGCCATGAACAGCTCATCGGTCTTGTCGGTGATCTCGCTCATTGCATGTGCTCCCAGCCGTGAACGATATCGCGCCACTCACGTAGCAGCTTGAGTTCGGCGGCGTGCATCGCGTCGTTCACCGGGCCACACGTGACGGTCGGAGACTGCTTCTCCAGGCCGACGTATGCGTGCTCGTGGTGCTCGGTCGGATCGTGGGCATAGTCGAACGTCCGCACTGTGCGCCAGCGACCATCCCGCAATACGAGGAGCACGATCGCGTACTCGACAGGGTGTTCGCTCGAACGCTCGACCACCAGCTGCACATCGGAGGCCAGGAAGCGGCGTCGAGTCCGATCCTTAGGCATCTTCGAGCGCCATTACGTCGTCTGCGCTGCGAGCCGGTCAGCGGGTGCCACCCGGCCAAAGGCTGCCTCCACAAACGCCGACTCGTGCGCGCTTGGCGAGTAATCCGCGTAGCGCTGGGTTGTCTCGATGTCCCGATGCCCCATCCACTCCTGCAAGGTCCGCATGGGAACGCCAGTGCCAGCCATCGCCGTACCGAACGTGTGGCGCAGATCGTGGAAGCGATGCGACTGCTCAAGCCGCGCGGCCTTGAGAGCCCGGCGGAAGCGCCGTAGGATCGCCGCCTTGTCGAGCGGCCCCGCCGTGTGAGGATCGGCGAACACGAGAGCATCGCCGATCACAACTCGACCAATACGTCTCTCGATGATTCGCTCCACGCAAGCGATCTTTGGCGGATTACGGCCCGTACACGGCTCCAACGTGGTGAATAGCGTGGTGCCCGCAAGTGTGTCCTCGCGGAGCTTCTTCTCCAACAGCGTGAACTCAGCGTGCTCGCCAGGAGCTAGCTCGCCCCGGAACGCTTCGCCGATCACGATGCCGTCGCGGGCGACGATTGCTCCGACCTTCGGCGAAACCTTGCCCGGCTCACTCTCGCATTGGCGGGCAATCGCAATTGCGCGCTCCATGAGCGCACGATCGTCAGTCATTGCCTGGCCTCGCCACTACGAAGCTGCCGGGGATCATGGCCGAGCCAAGGAGGACGGCAAGCATCACGATCGGATGCCTTGCGCTGTCGCCGCCGAGTCCTCCGAATCCTGCTTGCTGCTGACCGCCTCTGCCCATGCCTCCAAGCCCTCAACCCCCTCATCACGTAGTGCTTGCTCTGCTTCCTTCGCGGCCTTTTGTTCTTTGACTACAACAACGGCTTTGCGGAGCACCAGGATCGCTACCGGCCAGCGGTCGGGCTCCCCGTCGATCGTCATGTCCACGTCGATGCGCGCACCCCGAAGAAGTAGCCCGTCACGCAGGGCGTCGAGCACACTCTCGCTCAGATCACGCTCCACGTCGATCCGCTCGGCGGGGGAAATCATGCTGTATATCTCCCCCAGATCGTGTGCTTCACCGAGCAAGTCCTTGGCGGCCTCATGCTCAGCGTCCCCCTCAAGCTCGTCGTGCTCGAAAACGTACGCATATGCCGGTCCCACAATGTCGAGTAGTTGCGGCCCCGTCATCACAGTGTCGAGCAGCACAGCATCCGGCATATGGAACTGCACACCATCCGGGCGCCGGTCGGCCGTTCGTGAGGTCATTGCCTGCTCGTGCTCGTCCTTAAGTCTGTGCAGCCTCTCGGTTGTCCAATGCTCAGCCTGTCCGTCTATGACGACGTGATCGTTCGCACAGAGCAGAATCCGGTTCTCGTACGCGTCCCGCTGGTCTGGAGTAAGCGCTTGGTGGCGAGCGGCGCCTGGTCGCTCTCCAATGATGTGGGCCTCCTCACCAATGACGGTTTCCCTGGCGCCGGTTTCGCCCGGGTGGAACAGTAGACAGCGGCACCGAGCGCAACGCCCCCCTGACTTGCCCCACAGACGCTTGCGATCACGATTCGTCATGCTCATAGCTGGCTCGTGGCTAGCGTTGTTAGCCCTGCCATCCTCGCCTTGTTGCGGACATTGCGATCACTTGCCAACACCGCAACCCGTCCCTGTAGGTCACGGGCGACCAGCTCAAGGGCCGTCGCAATAATCAGATCATCTGGGGTATCGGAGCGTAGCCACGGCAAGGCGCGGGACATATCTGGGCTCTGCGCGACCTCTCTCAACCGGAGCTTGCCCGACAGCGGTACACCAGCGAACGTGTCCCCACGCCTGTCGAACTCCTCAATCTGGCGGATAACCTTCTGAGCCGCATCTGCCGTGCGAGGATCGCGCTTGCGCTCGTCTAGCTCGGATAGCACCTGTGGAACGAGCACAACGGTCCACGGTCCACCATCGAGCTTCCATTCCTGTAGATCAGGACGGTCAAGTAGCGCACTCGTGTCTGCAACCAATAGTCGCTCGTCCGCGCCGTGGGCAGTCGGTAGCCGCGCGGCCTCCCCCAAAAACTCATCAATGCGGGGACCGACAAGACTCGTGATCTTCTCGATCGAGGAGGCAGGAGCGCCTTGCGGATAGCTGCCGTTAGGCTGCTCAATGAGCCGCAAAAGCCACTCCGAGATGTCATCCACCGTATCGGTACGGTCGGGAGCGCCAGCTTGGAAAATCATCGCGGCGTAGTCGCGCAACTCGTCGTGCGCATGTCGAGCCGCACCGACGAGCGGCTGCGCGTCGTCAGGGACCGGCTCCCACTGCCACTTGTTCCAGCCAACAAAGAACGCACCGCCTCCAGCATTGATGTCTTCATAACGCACGCCCGAGCGCCCCAATAGAGCCTCGACGGTCTGCTGCGCGCGGCGGCCGAGACGGTCAAGGATCTCAAGACCGCTGACGGGCATGAGTTGCTCTGACGAGTTCATCGACCCATTTTGATGGCTACCGAAGACGCCAGTCCCGCCGTTGATCGTTTCGCGCTCCGGCGACGGCGACCTACTCCTCAGAAGCTGTTCGCGGGACCGTTCCCGGATAGCCTCGGGCATAGCCTTTGAGCACTCCGAGTGCCTTGCCGACGACGGACTTGACCTTGCGGTATTCGTCGGGCGAGGGCTCGCCCCCGCCCGAGTCGGTGTCTCGATAGATCAGATATAGAAGCTCGTATGCGCCCGTCACCGCGAGCCAATCCTCATCCGGCAGGTGGTCGGCCAGAGCCTGCTGGTGCGTCGCCCAGCGGTTGTATTTCAGCTCCTTGCGATTGGCCTCGTCCCAATGACCATCGCTCTCAGCCATGGCAATGACCGCCACAGAATGAGTCAGCTCGTCGGCGACGAGGCGCGCTGCCCGGCGCAGTTCCAGCTCTGCTCGCCGATGGTCGAGCGCAAGGCCACGCTTCGCGCGTGCGCTCTCGAGCCAGATATTCGACCCGGCGGTCAGACCACCACCAAGCAACGCCCCGCCCGCGCCGATGACCGCAACAGCGACGGGACCAACGCTCATACGACTTTCGCCCCTTGTTTGGAGCGTCCGAGCCGTCGCCTCCTTGATGCGCAGGGAGGGCGCATCATCACGCCCCTCCCTGCGATCGAGAAGAGTAGGTTGACGCGCAATGGCTGAGCCGGACCCCGAGCGTGACACGGAGCGGATGGACGAGGTTCATGCCGCGATCAACGACGGCAAGCCGGTCGCGCCCATCGTGGCACCGTGGGGGATGGGCGAAGCCAAGCGCATTATCGGTCTAGTGATCGACGAGTACATCAACGACTTCAATCAGGCGCTACGCGCGGGCACCCCTGGACTCGATGTCCGGGTGTTCACCCGAAAATATGACGCGCTGTGGAAGGCCAAGCTAGACCTCGATACGGCCGGCTAACGGATGATTTCCATTCCGCGATCAGCTCCGGTGCGGGCATCGATCGCGTGACGCTGCGCGTTTGCTGCTAGCTCCAAACAGCGCTCGGCTTCGCCCCGCTGAGCTGCCTCCCGCGCTTCGCGTGCGGCCCCAACGGCCTCGGCGGCGGACTTGTCGGCCGGGGCGAGGATGCGGGCCACCTTCCGCAAGTGCTCGCAGTCCCCGGTTCCGGCCAGCTTCTGCGTGAGGTGTCCCATGACCGTGTGAACGTCGCCATCAGCGCGGCTAGCTGCCGCCGTCGCGTCCCCCGCCGCGCGTTCGAGTTGCTGTGGATCGGCGCTCTCCCAACTGCGTATGTGCGTACCCATGCCCATCCATGTTTGCATGGCAGCTCGCCTTGTGGCAACCACTGCCTAGCCAAGTCGTGCTCCTCCTAGCTCGACCCGTCTCTCCGAGGACCACTGCCATCGCCCTCCGCTCCTTCACTTCCGCTCTCGACTCAGTGTCCGAAGGTCGAGCGCAAGCCGAACCATCTTGGCACTAGACGGTCCTGGGTAGAGCCTCAGCTGGCTTCCGCCGAGCCTGCGAGACCTCCTCCGAACCCAGGAGATTGCTACCAAATTGCTACCACATGGGTCCTCCTGGGCTGACTATTCCGTGCCCTAGAGCCAAATCCAACGATGGGCGATACTGGGCTCGAACCAGTGACCTCCGCCTTGTCGAGGCGGCGCTCTCCCAGCTGAGCTAATCGCCCTGGGAAGGCGTGAAGCCTATCAACGGGAAACGGCCGCGCCAGCACTGGAAGCACGGATGCGGCAAGCGCCAAGCGGCGGCCGAGCGCGGCGGGGGAGGCTGGGCCAAGGAGCGAAGCCCAGGCCTCCCACGCCTCCGGTCACGGCACGATTCCGACGCGCCCTTCGCGAGTGCCACCAGTTTCGCCGGAGCCGCCGACACCTTCTTCGGTGCCGGCCGAACCGGCTTCGCCGGGTTCCGCTTCGACGCCTTCCGGCCCGTATGGCGAGCGGCCACCGTACGGCGACTGCGCACCTTCGACCTGGGCGCCTTCGGCTTCGGTCTGCACTGAACGAGACGTGGCCGAGCTCGAGGAGATGCCCTTGCCGCCCTCGATCGTCTTGACTGCGTGAGCGACGGTGTCGGAGGAAACGGCAAAGCCGACGCCCGTGCTGCCGGGCTGCGAGCCGGCGACGCTCGCCGCCTCGCTGGCGATCTGCGCGTTGACGCCGATAACTTCGCCCTGATCGTTGAGCAGCGGGCCGCCCGAGTTGCCGGGGTTGAGCGCCGCGTCGGTCTGGATTGCGCCGGCGATGTTCGAGCCGTTGGGCGCAGAGATCGTGCGCCCGAGCGCCGAGACAATGCCGCGCGTCAGCGTCTCGTTGAGTCCGTACGGATTGCCTATTGCATAGACCGCGTCACCGACCTGGACCGACTTCGAGCTCGTCAGCGTGAGCGGCTTCAGCCCTAGGCCGGACGGGTCGACTTTGATCAGGGCCAGGTCATCGTTGGCTTCCTCACCGACAAGCGTTGCTGAGCGCGTGCCCGAGGCCGAGCCCTGCGGCGCGACCGTCAGGCCGCTTGCGCCCGCGACCACATGGTCGTTGGTCAGGATCAGGCCGTTATCGTTGAGCACGATGCCCGTGCCGCTGTCTTCGCCCTGCGCCGTGACGGCCCTGATCGAGACCACGCCAGCCGAGGCCTGCTTGTAGATCTGCGTCGCCGACAGCGCTGTCGAGGCAACCGTCTGGCGCGTGCCGGTTGAGCTGGTGCCGACGCTCGACGCCCTGGTCGTCTTGGCCGAAGACGCGTCGCCGCCACCCGCGATAGCGATCACAGCGACGCTCGCGACGGCCGCTCCGAGCAGGGCGGCGAGCAGGATGGGTGCGAGTAGGCGCTTGTTCACAGCTGACCTCCTGGGCTTGGACGGGATCAGTCCATGCTGGGACGCCTGGCTGTGCGGGGGCTAATGCGATCCGAAAGGGCAGCTAACTGGTGAGCAAAAGCTTCGTAAGTGCCTACAGACCGATACCCTTGGGGGATCTTCTGGCGACGTGGCGGAGTGGCTACGCAGCGGCCTGCAAAGCCGTTTACACCGGTTCGATTCCGGTCGTCGCCTTCAACAAGTAGCGCCCTGCCTTGATCCAGAGGCGATCACGGGCCGTGCTCGTCGCCCTCCGAGCGTTACGTCACGATCGTAAAGCTCAGCGACTTGGGCGCAGAGCGCACTCCGGCAGAGTTGGCGGCCGTAATCGCAAGTGCGCAGAGCCCCGGCTTGAGCTTCTTTACGCGCGAGATGCGGCCCTGGAACGCCACCCTGTTTGTGCCACTGTGGCCCGTGAAGGTGAGCGTACCCGCCGCCACGGTACGCCTACAGACGGGCTTGCGGCGATTCTCGTCGGTCTGCGCGACGCACTTGCCGCCAACCTTGCGACCGCTGAGAAGCTGCGCGAAGCTGAAGGTCACCGTTGCCTGCTCGCTGAGCGAGAACGAGAAGGTCGTTCCGGTGGGCGTCTTCGCCCGACTGATGCCGGCGAGCCGATTGCCCTCGCGCCATCTCGTCGTGGATTGGCTTGCGTGCTGCACCACAGGAGGCAGAGGCATCGTGCTTGGTAGCGACGGCGACGAAGGGGTTGGTCGGGTCGACGGGGTGGCGGGTAGGACCGGTGGTGTGGTGGTCGTTTCAGTGGTGACGGTTGTGCCTCGGGCTTCGATCGTAAACGTCTGATCGCCACCGTAGGCCACTCCACCGGAGCTCTCGGCGACGAGTCGGAAGTGGTACGTCGCCCCCGGCGCGAGTCCGCCGGTGGCGGCCGCAAGCGAACTCGGGCTGCCGGAAGCGCCTACGCTCTGGGTGGCAGTGGAGGCTCCATAGGCTGCGGTCGTCCCGTATTCGAAATACGCCGTGCTCGAGCCTCCAACACCGATGGTTCCGTTGAGGGTCGCACTGGTTTCGCCGACGCTCGTCGCCGCACCCGTCGTCGCTGTGGGCGGGTCCACGAAGGCCCACGTCGCGCCCGTTCCACCGTTGTCGCGCCAGGCGCCGATCAGTGCCGTGTCGCCGTCGGCGGAGAGCGCGACGTTTGTGCCGAATTCGCTTTCTCCCGCTTGATCGCTGCCGGTGAGCTTTGCGCCCTGCTGGGTCCAGGTGGAGCCCGAGCGCAGGAACATCCACGCCGCACCTCTGGTGCCGTTGTCGTCGAGCCCTCCGATCAGCGCCGCGTTGCCGTCGGCGGACAGCGCGACGCTTACGCCGAATCTGCCTTCTCCGGTCTCGCCCGTGCCGGTGAGCTTCGGGCCCTGCCGGCTCCACACCCCGCTGGTGCGTGTGAAAACCCACGCCGCGCCCTTGCTGGTGTCATCGTTCCAGCCGCCGATCAGCGCGGTGTTGCCGTCGGCGGACAGCGCGACGATCGTGCCGAACTTGCCCTCTCCAGTCTCATCTCCGGCGGTGAGCTTTCCGCCCTGCTGGGTCCAGGTGGAGCCCGAGCGGGTGAACACCCATGCCGCGCCCTTGCCGCTGTAGTCGCGGTCGCCGAGGGCGACATTGTCGTCGTTCCAGCCGCCGATCAGCGCGGTGTTGCCGTCTGCGGAGAGAGCGACGTTCGTGCCGAACATGCCTTCTCCCGTCTCGCCGGCACCCGTGAGCTTTTCGCCCTGCTGGGTCCATGTGGCACCCGAGCGAGTGAACACCCAAACGGCACCTTTCCAGTTGCTGTCGAGCCAGCCGCCGATCAGCGCGGTTTTGCCGTCACCGGAGAGCGCAACGGTGTAGCCGAACCAGGGAGACCCGGTCTCGCCCGTGCCGGTGAGCTTCCCGCCCTGCTGGCTCCAGGTGGAACCCGAGCGCGTGAACACCCACGCAGCACCTTTACGGCCGCTGTCGCCGGGCGCGCCGATCAGTGCCGTGTTGCCGTCTGCGGAGAGCGCGACGCTCGTGCCGAAGCCGCCTTCTCCGATCTCACCCGTGCCGGTGAGCTTCGGGCCCTGCTGGCTCCACACCCCACCAGAGCGCGTGAACACCCAAGCCGCGCCCTTTCTGCCCTCGTCGTTCCAGCCGCCGATCAGTGCCGTGTTGCCGTCTGCGGAGAGAGCGACGAGCACGCCTTGTTCGCTGTTGCCCTCTTCGCCGCCGGTGAGCTTCGGGCCCTGCCGGCTCCACACCCCACCAGAGCGCGTGAACACCCAAGCCGCGCCCGTGGCGGTGTCGTCCTCGGGCCCGCCGATCAGCGCGGTGTCGCCGGCAGCAGAGAGCGCCACGCTGGAGCCGAGTTCTCCTTCCCCGGTCCCGCCCCCGCCCGTAAGCATTTCACCCTGCTGGGTCCAGGCGGAACCGGTGCGTGTGAACACCCATGCCGCCCCCTTGCCACCGT
Organism: uncultured Solirubrobacteraceae bacterium; assembly: GCA_963704495.1. Classification (GTDB taxonomy): domain Bacteria; phylum Actinomycetota; class Thermoleophilia; order Solirubrobacterales; family Solirubrobacteraceae; genus Palsa-744. The sequence continues at coordinate 2,308,505 of OY969911.1, forward strand.
TATCCGCGGGGCCACCGATCAACGCGATGTCGCCGTCGGCAGCCAGCGCCACGCTGGAGCCGAATTCGCCTGCTCCCGTCTCATCCGTGCCGGTGAGCGTTTCGCCCTGCTGGGTCCAAACGGAGGCCGAGCGCGTGAATACCCACGCCGCGCCCGTACGACTGTTGTCGCCGCGTCCGCCGATCAGCGCAGTGCCGCCGTCGGCGGAGAGCGCGACGCTTGTGCCGAATTCGCCTTCTCCCGTCTCTTCTCCTTCGCCGGTGAGCTTTTGGCCCTGCTGGCTCCACGCGTTCCCCGTGCGTGTGAACACCCACGCCGCGCCCTTGCCGTCGTTGTCAGCGGACCCCCCGATCAACGCGGTGTCGCCGTGTTCGGACAGCGCCACGCTGGAGCCGAATTCGCTTTCTCCAGTTTCGCCCCCGCCGGTGAGCTTTTCGCCCTGCTGGGTCCAGGTGGAGCCTGAGCGTCTGAACACCCATGCCGCGCCCGTGCGGCCGCTGTCGCGCCTACCCCCGATCAGCGCGCTGCCACCATCGGCGGAGAGCGCGACGCGCTCGCCGAATTCGCCTTCTCCGCCCTCGTCCCCGCCGGTGAGCTTCTCGCCCTGCTGGGTCCAGGTGGAGCCTGAGCGTGTGAACACCCATGCCGCGCCGGCGCGGGTGTTGTCGGTGGGTGCGCCGATCAACGCGGTGTTACCGTCGGCGGAGAGCGCGACACTCTCGCCGAATTCGCCTTCTCCGACGTGGGCGAATTCGCCTGCTCCAGCGTGGCCCGTGCCGATCAGCTTTCCACCCTGCTGGGCCCAAGTGGAGCCGGAGCGCGTGAATACCCAAGCGCCACCGGCATCGGGGCTTCGGTAGCGCGCTCCGATCAGCGCCGTGTCGCCGTCTCCGGACAGCGCCACGCTATAGCCGAACCGGCCGCTTCCGGTATCGCCCGTGCCTGTGAGCTTTTCGCCCTGCTGGATCATCGGGTCGATCCGCAACGGAAAGCGCGCACCAGTCGCATTGACCCGCAGCAGTAGCCGCCCGCCGTCCAGCTGAAGCCAACTGTGCAACGCCCGCCCGCCGGCGTCGCTGGCGAGCAGGCCCGTGTAGCGCAGCACAGCCCTGCCGGCACGGTTGATGACGATCTCCTGCCCGCCCCTGAAAAGCGAGGCCTTGGCATTGCCGGTGAGCAGCATCGAGAGCGTCAAAGGCCCATCCGTGTGCCCGCTTGGCGCACGAGGGATGGTGAACCCTTGCTCGAGGCCGAGCGGACCGTTCGCATACCACTCGTCCAGGCCAGGGTGCTGGTAGAGGACCCGGTTGGCATTGGCGCTCGGCGCGACCTGCGCCAGCGGAGCGAGCGTAGAGCCATATCCGACGGCAAGAAGACCAAGCCCGACCTCGGCGCTGCCCGAGCGCACCGACACCCCCGAGCGGGTGAAGCTCGTGCTCAGGTGCTGGACAGGGTTAGACGCAGTGAATCGTCCCCTCGGGTGGCTAATCCGATACGCCTGACCTTCGGCTCCCAATGCGGCGGACACAGGCCCTTGAGCAGCTACCGGGAGGCTCATGAGGCCAGCATGCGAAAAGCGGTCGGCTTGCACATGTGCGGCGCCTACGGAGTGCCTACCGGGAAAACTCTCGTACACCACCGTTCCGACGGCCAGCGCCAGCAGCGCGACGGCGAGCAACAGCAGCCACGAGCCCAGCGTCTGGACCCGCGGCACACGGCGAACGCCCACAGGGAGAGCCGGCGCAGAACGCAACGGACCTGCCGGCCCGAGCTTCACGGTCCCCACCGATCGTGCCTCCATCGTCCCACCCTTTGATGTCCGCGTCACCCGCTGCGAGTGGAGTTTGTCAGATCTGGGGTCGACTCGAGCGCTTTGCAGATCTACGAGCCGACGGACGACCGTGCCTCCAGAGATGTCAACTCGCCTTCACGGCTGCGCTACCGCCGCCGGGGCCTCGAGCCCGGCCTCGGTCGAGACGAGGATCGCCCCCTCCCCCGTGGCATACGCCTCCTCGCCATGTTCCACTACGTCCATCCCGAGACCCTCCTCGCGTTCGGTTGCGCGCAGCGGCGTGATCAATGCGAGCAGCCGCAGCAGAACGAAGGTGGCAGCAAACGCGTACGCCGGCCCGGCGAGCCCCGCGATCGCCTGCCAGGCGAGTTGACGCGCATTGCCATAAAGCAAGCCATCGGATACCCCGTTCCATGAAAGCTGGGCCACGAAGCCGAGAAACAGGATTCCCGTCAGACCGGCCGTTCCGTGAGCCGCCAGTACATCCAGCGTCTCATCCACGCGCGTGCGCGGACGCAGGACGATGATCGCGTAGCTCGGTAGTGCCGCCAGTGCGCCAAGCGCCATCGCCCAGGCAGGACTGATGTAGCCGCCCGCCGGTGTGATGCCCACGCAGCCGACGATGATCGCCGTCGCTGCGCCGATTGCCGTCACGCGGCGCTGGCGCAGGAGATCGAGCAGGAACCACACGAACAGCGTGCAGGCCGGCGCCAGCAAGGTGTTCGTGAAAGCGAGCACGCTGGAGCGACCTGTCGAGAAGCCACTGCCGCCGTTGAAGCCGAACCAGCCGAACCACAGCAGTCCCGCGCCGAGCAGCACGTAGACGGCGTTGTGCGGTAGCAGCGCTTGACGGCCGTAGTCCTTGCGCGCACCCACGACGAGCGCAGCCGCCAACGCCGAGAACCCCGAGCCCATCTCAACCGGCACTCCACCGGCAAAGTCAAGTGTCCCGTGCGCTTGCAACCAGCCGCCGCCGAACGCCCAATGCGCCAGCACCGCATAGACCAGCACCGACCAGAGGGCCGAGAACACGAGCATCGGGACAAAGCGCATTCGCTCGACCACCGCTCCCGAGACCAGCGCGACCGTGACGATGCAAAACGCCGCCTGGAAGCTGAAGAACACGAGTTGGGGAATCGACGTGCCGGCTCGCGGCGCGAAGGCGACGCCTTTGAGGAACACATGACCCAGTCCGCCGATGAAGCCGTCGCCCTGATCGAAGGCCAGCGAGTAGCCGACCGCCGCCCACATGATCGTCGCGACCGCGATCGCCGCGATCGACATCATGAACGTGTTGAGCGTGTTCTTCGAGCGCACCAGCCCCGCATAGAACAATCCGAGTGCCGGCGTCATCAGCAGGACCATCGCCGTCGCGGCGAGCATCCACGCCGTGTCGCCCGCGCTGATCCCCACGGCGCCGAGCGCGGTCACTTGTCCACTGGCGTCACGGCGCCTTCATCGGTCTCTCCCGTGCGAATGCGAACCGCCTGCTCGAGGGCGGTCACGAAGATCTTGCCGTCACCTACCTCGCCCGTTCGAGCGCCCGAGCAGAGGGCATCGACGGTGCTCTGCACGAAGTCATCAGACACTGCGACCTCGAAGCGCACCTTCTCGGAGAGCTCCATCTTGACGGTCGTTCCGCGATAGGTCTCGACGCGCTCGAGCTCGCCGCCGTGACCCTGGACGCGGCTCATCGAGACGCCGCGGACCTCGGCGCGATAGAGCGCCTCGAGCACATCGTTGACCTTCTCGGGCCGCACGATCGCGGTCACGAGCTTCACAAATCCCCGCTCCTTCGACCTACAGGCGGCGCAAGGCGCAACCATCGATTAGACGTCGCCGGCGTCCCGGCCGGAGCCGCATTTCTCCGACCGAGCGCGCGCGACACTATCACGGTGCCGCGCGCGCTCGAGCTCGAGTTTCCAGCCCGCGTCAGCCGTTCAGCGCGCCCTGTGGGCCGGCACGACGGCCAGCCCCAGACGGGCGAGCGTCAGCGCCCCGAGCAGCAGGCCGAAGTCGCGCAGCGCGATGTCGTAGTAGTGCGGCGCATCGTTCGTGAGCAGGTTGATCACGATCCCGGCCAGCCAACCGGCGACCACGAACGCGCCGATGCGCGGGGCGAACGCCACGAGCAAGCCGGCAAATATCTCCACTCCACCGACGACGTACATGAAATCCTGGCCGTTTCCCGGGATGATTTCGTTGACCCACGGGGCGAGGTACTGCGGCCAGTAGACCGACCAGTTGAAGAACTTGTCGATGCCGAACAGGATCGGCGCGAGCGTGAAGCCAATGCGCAGCAACCAGAAGGCCTGGTAGGCGGCGGCGTCGACGCTCAGCGCGCCGAAAGCGACGGCAGGTTTTCGCCGGCTGCTCGCCGCTTCGCGACCGACCGGTGTCTCGAGGGTGCTCATTGAGGCCTCCTTGTGGGCGAGGCGTTCACTGTGCGCGAACGCAACTCTGGGTTCACTTGGTGGCTTTGCGTCTCAAGAGCGACGGTTCTTACGTGCGCAACTCAGCCTTCGGCGAATTCGTCCTTGACTCTCAGCGCGCCTCACGGAGGAGAGCCAGCAGGCTTTCGTGGTCCTCATCGCAGGCAGGGCATCCATCGAGATGTGCCCGCATCCCCGGAATCTCCTCGTCGGCGTCAGCTCCGGCCAGCTCGAGCTCAACGTAACGATCGAGTTGGTCAAAGCACTGCTCGCAGCCGACCTCCGGGCCATGCGGTCCCACGAGTCGGCCGAGCAGGCGGTCGGGGTCGGTTGGAGCGCTCATTTGCCTTTGGCCTCCAGGTATCGATCTACGTCCAAGCCGCTCCCGGCGAGCCTCGCGCGGAGCTTGCGTCGAGCGTCGTGGAGCGTCTTGTAGAGCGCTCCGCGAGTCGTCTGCAACCGCTCTGCCAGCACGTCGATCGGGACATCGTTCAACGTGATCGCAACGAGCACCTCTCGCTGGTGCGCGCTGAGGTCATGCTTGATCGCCCGCTGCAATGCCTCGATGAACTCGTGCGCTTCGACATCGTCCTGCGGCGCCTGCATCCGATCGGCAATCACCGACCAGCTCTCGGGCTCGAGCTGCACCTCACGGCCCTGCCACACACGCCGGCGAACCTTGACTGCGGCCTCGAGCAGCGCAAACTTGTAGGCCCACGTCGTGAAGCGGCTGTCGCCGCGGAAATCTGCGAGCTTGCGCAGGATCGCCATCAGCGCGTCGTCGGCACTTTGCTGGGCGAGGTCGTCGTGGTCGCCGCTGCGCAGCTCTCCGAGCATCGTCCCGCGCCTGCGCACCTCGAAGCCGGCTGCCTTCAAGAGCAATGCGTGCAACTCCTTGACCGCCGCGTCATGCCCTGAGCCGCCGGGTTGCAGACGCGCGATCCAAGTTGCCGACTCGGCGTCGAGCGCACGAGCATCGATTGGGGTTTGGTGGGTGTGAGGCATCGCGCTCGCACAGACGCTACACATGCAACCAATGGGGTCGCACTCGTTGGAAGGATCGACAGGTCGTCCAGTCCCATAGTTGCTTTGCGTCGCAGCCGCGAAGCTTCTTACACGACGGGCAGAGCGTAAGACGGAGACCGCAGGCGACGCTGAGGACGCAGAACGTCGCTCAGTCGAATGCGTCTGCCGGCAGCACGAACCGACGAGCCGGGGCGGAATCGACGCGGAGCGTCTCCCGCGACCCGTGCAAGCCGCTGCTGCGCGAAGGGGGCGCCGTGGAATCGGCGACGCCGTCGTGATCGGATATCCAGCTCAGGATCGCCCCCGAGTCGGCCCCCTCGGCGAGGATCACAGAGCGCTCGATCACCATGCCGCCGGAGATATGCGGCCGAGCCAAGCGTCGCACCAGAACTCCTATCGCATCCGTCGTCACGACATCCACCCTACCCCCAATGAGATCTGCGCTGAGAGGAAGAGCTCATCGGAGGCTGTCCCGTCACGTAACGAGATCGACGATCCTCGCCCCGTGCTCAGCCGCCGGCAGCTCGGCGATCAGCGAGCGGTCGCACGCGCGTGCGTCGCGCTCGACGCACAGCAGGGCCGAGGCGTGCTCGCTCGAGTCATGGGACGGCGGCCGGAGTCCGGCACCCTGCCCGGACCCCGGCGCTCGTCACACGTGCTCGCCGTCGCCAGGGGTTCGACGCCCCAGATCCGTCTCGGCCAGCAGGTGCAACACACGGGAGAGGGTCGTGCGTTGCTCTGAAGAACCTATGCCGAGGCAGATCCTGAGTCGTTATCTTTTTGATATCAATAAATGGAATTCTGCTTGAGTGAGGCTATGGAGCGAGTCGCTCGATCGCCCAGCCGCCCTGCCCGTCACGCCGGTAGCGCAGGCGGTCGTGCAGGCGATCGCTGCGCTGCTGCCAGAACTCGACCTGCTCAACCGCCACGCGAAAGCCTCCCCAGCCCTCCGGCGTCGGCAGCTCTCCCTCGCCGTAGCGCTCCGCCAGCTGCGCCACCGCGCGCTCGAGCTGCTCGCGGTCGGCCACCACCTCGCTCTGCGGCGAGGCCAGCGCGCTCAGCCGGCTGCCGCGCGGGCGTGTCCTTACATATGCCGCCGTCTCTCCCGCGCTCGTGCGCGTCACCGGCCCCGTGATCCTCACCTGCCTGCCCAGCGGATCCCAGTGAAACAGCAGTGCCGCACGTGGGTTCGCCGTCAGCTCGCTGCCCTTGCGGCTCGAGTAGTTGGTGAAGAACACGAACCCCCGTTCGTCAAAGCCCTTGACCAGCACCATCCGCACCGACGGCACGCCGTCCGCGTTTGCCGTCGCCACGGCCGCCGCTTCAGGCATCCGTATCCCGGCTGCCCTCGCCTCCTCGTACCAAGCCGCGAACTGCGCCAGCGGGTCGGCATCCACGTCCTGCTCGCACAGCGGCTTGCCGTGGTCGGGCTCTTCCGTCATCCCTGCATTCTGACCGGCTCGACGATCACGTCCCCGATCGAATGGGTAGAGGAGACACACGAGCGATCCACACGCCACCACCACCCGCCGACAACCTCTGGGAGGCGTCGCCGGACGCGAAGCGGTGAGCGGCGCGAGCGCAGCACAGCTTCGCCAGGCGACTGACATCCGCGAGTAGCGCCGCGTCCGGAGGGGTACTCTCATCTCATGCCGAGCGTCGAGCAGATCGAGGAGTGGACCGGGCAGGATGTGCTCGACCGCGACGGCGAGCGAGCGGGCAAGCTCGAGGAGGTGTACTACCCGAGCGACGGCCAAGGCGAGGCGACGTTCGCGCGGATCAAGAGCGGCCTGCTGGGCCGCCGCTCGCGCTTGGCGCCGCTGCGCGGCGCCACCGTCGGTCGCGGCCACGTGCGCCTCGATTATTCGGCCGCGCAGCTCGATGCGGCGGCTGACGTGGAGGCCGGCGACACGATCGACCAAGCGACCGCGCAGCGACTGGCCGAGGTGTACGGCATCTCCGTGGCCCACGGTGACTACCAGAGCGCCGGCTCGATCGCCGAGCGCAGGCGCGTGGCGCTGGAGGCGCAGGAGCGCGCGCGCAGCCTTGACCAGGAAGCCCGTGCTCGCACAGCCGCTGCCGACCAAGCTAAGGATGCCGCCCAGGATGCACAGGGCGAGGCCGTGCTGAAGAGCCGCGAGGCCGAGGAGGCGCGCACGGAGGCCGAGCGGGCGCGCGCCGCCGCACCGCCGGAGACGACGATCGACCAGTAGCGAGGGCCCTCCGAGCTCGATCGCCAGGCGTTAGAGGCGTTACGGCAACAGCTCAAACGCAGGACTTTGTGCGTATGGCCGAGCTCGTTGAGCAGTACGGCGACACCAGTCAAATCCGCACTTTGGCAGCGGCGAGCGCACGCGTTCACGGCTTGACAGCAGGCGCGGCATATTTACACTCTGCTTGGGGAGACAAATCGCCCGGCATGGGAGTCGGGCGCGGGGAGAGGAAGTCAGGGATGACCATGGGGAAAGCACGCTCCGCGGCGCCGCACTGGCCGCGCAGGGCAACGAGGACGGCGAGCCAGCCTCGCCAGGTGAGCATGCGTCAGGTGACCGTCGCTGCGCTGCTGGCCGATGTGCTGTACCGCATCGCGATCCGCTCGCACGTGCGGCGGGCGATCGGCATCTAGTCAGAGACGGGCGCACGCGGCTTCGGGCCCTGCCGGGCCGCGAGCTCGCGTGCCGCGCTCCTGTCGCGATGCCCATATGAGACAGCGCCTGAGCGCCGAGCGCTCGCTTGTGGGAGCGCCTTGGACTGGTCGGTCCAATATTTGACACTTATAAACCGGCTTGACTCTTATGCGAACATACGTTCGTATGATGGGAGTCGGCCCCTATCGCCCTACCCGCGAGCTCGAAGCCGCGCTCGAGCGACGCGAACTGGACATCGCGATCGGCATCGCCAAGGACATCGCCCGCGAGCGCCGACCGATCGGGCTGGCATTGGCGCTGCGGCTCGTCGCACTCGTCGCCGAGCAGGGGGTCGACTACGACCTGTGGGCCTGCAGGTGGCTCGCGCGCTGGCTGAGCGAGACGCCTGGCACGACCATCTCGCTCGCCGCCGAGGTGGCTGCGACGTTGGCCGACCTGCCCGCCGAGCCGGCCGGCGTCGAGGCGATCAGCCCGCTCGTGCGCTGAGCAGCCTGGCTCTACGCCGCGTAGCGCTCGGCTGCTCGCGCGCGCCGCTTGGCCGCCTCGACCTCACGGTCTTTCGGTGGCGCCGCCGTGACGAGTCCGTCGAGCAGGCGGCGCGTGACCTCGGCCACCTCCTGCACCGCCCGCTCGAAGACCTCCGCGTTGGCCTGCGAGGGCTTTGTCGTCCCACTGATCTTGCGCACGTACTGCAGCGCCGCGTCATTGACCTCGCGCTCGTCTGCCGGCGGCTCGAAGTTGTGGAGTGTTCTGATGTTTCTGCACATGGATTAAGCCTAGCGGGCGGAGCTCAAATTATCGTTCTCAGCATTCGCTGGATCGCTAATTCTGCATGACAGTCTCATTCCGTGAATATGAACCATGGTAGATTGCCCGCCATATGGGGCGCACTTGGGGGGCCAGTCGCCGCAAGACCTTGAGTCTTGCCTGCGGAGGAACGATTCTTGTAGTCGCCTTCGGCGGCTGTGGCTCAACGGCAAAGAAAGCCGCCGGCAACACCCCACGCGCTGTCTCGGTCGTCGTGACCTCGCCGACGGACGGAAGTGTCATCGCGGCAGACCACGTAACGGTTCGCGGCACGGTATTCCCCGCCGACGCGGTCGTTCAAGTTCAAGGCGAGCCGGCCGCCGTCGGCAATGGAGTGTTCACCGGTACCGCGGCGCTGCACGGCGGTAAGACGACTATTGACGTGATCGGCAGCGCCTCCGACGCCGCCCCAGGATCGACGCATATCTCAATCGTTCGCCAAGTGGCCAGGGCTTCGACGCGACCAAATACGGTCACGACCGTATTGACTCCAGGCGCGCAGACTCAACCACCCTCAGACAGCAGCGAACGCACATTCTTCGCTCCCAGCGGGAACGTTACCTGCGTTATCCAAGGAGACGGCGCAAAGTGCTCCGTCGCATCGACCGACACCACCTTCGTGCTTCCTTCCGGCGGCGGGACGGCGTATACGACGGCTGGTCTGGCTGTCGCGCGAGGCAGTGGCTCCGAAGCTCCCCTTGGGACCGAACAGAGCAACGGAACTGTTACTTGCACGATCCCCCCTGCGAACATACCGGCCGGAATATCGTGCCGTGACGGCATGAGCGATCACGGCTTCGAGGCAAGTCGCGTACGTGCGCGACAGAAGGTCTACTAATCAGGCGTCGAGCTTCGCTCGCAGCTCGCGCAGCGTAGAGATCCTCGCTACTCCCTGAATAGCCTGTGCGGAGCCTTGCGCGTCCGCACGATCCAGCCGGTCGAGCCAGATGCCGCGAAGACCCGCCGAGGCGGCTCCCTGCGCATCGAGGTCCAGCCGATCGCCCACATGCGCCGCCTGCGCCGGGCGCACCCCCAGCATCTCGCACGCGCGCATGAAGATCTCGGCGTCCGGCTTGGCCACGCCAACCTCGCCCGATGCGACGACAAGCGGGAAGCGCTCGGCGAGTCCGATCGCGGCGAGCTTCGCGCGCTGGGCCTCGCCCTCTCCGTTCGTGATCACGCCGAGCTTCGCCTGCGGATGCGCCGCTGTAAGCGAAGCCAGCGCCGGGAGCACATCCTCGAAGGCGCTCCATGCCGCGCGGTAGTGGCCGAGGTAGGTCCCAAACCACTCGTCCGCCGCCTCGTCGGAGTCCATCGCGCGCCCGAGCGCCTCGTGCATGCCGCGCACGCGGCGACGGCGCTGCTCTTGAAAAGTGCAATGACCAGCCGCGTATTCGTCGTAGTGAAGCGCCTCCAGGCGCCGCCACTCCTCATCGAGCCGCGCCAGCTCGCGTGCCTCGATGCTCGGGAGCAACACGGCGAGGTGCGCTTGCAGGCCCGCCCTGCGCGCAGCGTCGTGATCCATCAGCGTCCCGTCGAGGTCGAACAGCACCGCCTGCAGCCCGTCCGCCATCGCCGAAGCTAGGAACGCTTCACGCCGGCCATCGCCCGCGCCAGCGTCGCCTGCGTCTGCGGGCCGCGCAGCTCCGAGCGGATGCGCCCCTCGGCGTCGAGCACAAACGTCGTCGGCAGCCCCGTCAGACGGTAGTCGTTGCCGACCGTGCCTTCCGCGTCGCGCAGCACCGGGAACGTCCAGCCCTGCTTGGCCACGAACGCGCGAGCGCCCGACAGACCGTCGCTCCAGTCCACGCCGATCAGGCGGCCCTTGCCCGAGCGACTACGGGAGAAGCGCTCGAGCGCGGACGCCTCGCGCGTGCATGGCCCGCACCAGCTCGCCCAAAACGTGATCAGCGTCGCACGCCCATGGGCGCTCGCGAGGGTGCTCGCGAGCGTCACCGCCGGTCCCGCCAGATGTTCATGCGGCAGCGGCGGGGCTGTCCGCCCAACCGGGCCCGAGCCGCTCGAGGAGAGCCCGAACACGATCAACGCCGCCAGCGCCGCCGTCACCAGGATCGAGATCGAGAGCAGCCGGCGCCGGCCCATCAGCGCGGGCTCTTAGTTGGACGCCAGCAGCGGCACGTCGTGCACGATCGTCGCCGGCTTGAAGCTCGCCGAGTAGAGCGTCGTGCGCTTACCAGACGCAGTGATCCCATAGACCAGGCCCGAGTGCTCGACCAAGTCCGGGTCCTTGGCGTCACGTTCGGAGCCCACCCCCCACGACTTCCACACGCGCGCCAGTTCGGGCGTGGAGCCGATCAGGTACTGCATCCGTCCCGTCATCTGGTGCGCCTTCAGGAACGCCGTCACCGTCTTGCGATTGTCGCCTTTCGAGTCGACCGAGACCGCAATGATCTGCGCCTTGCTCGAGCCGTCCTTGCCCATCAGGTTCTGCGCCACATGCAGGTTCGAGATGATCAGCGGGCAAACGTCCGGGCAGTGCGTGTAGACGAACGTGACCAGCACCGGCTTGCCGCGGTAGGAGTCGATGTTGACCGGCTGGCCGAGGTAGTTGTGCAGCTGCAGCGGCGGCTCCGCTGTCGGCGGCGAAAGCACCGCTTCGGCCTTGTACGCGGCCTTCGCCGCGCTCGTCGTACTCGTGGCCGCCTCCTGCTTCGAGGAGCCCGACGAGCCGCACCCCGAAACGAGCACGACACCCGCCGCAAGCGCGACAGCTGCAAGCACCGAGATCAGCGAGCGAGAGTTCAAGCCGGCACGACGCATCGGCGTCCGAGCTTAGCGACGCCCGCCCGACAACGCGCCGCTCCCTGCGTTGAGCCCCGTCGGCAAGAACCTGTGCAAACCTCCCCATGCGACACGACTTGCAGAAAACATGCTAGTTTGCAGCGCGTTCGTGCCGAGTCCTTGCCCCCACGGGGCCAGGGAGCGGGGGACCCAATGCAGCCGAGAGGCTGCGGGGGCGAATCGCCACAACAGTGGCGTAGCGTAATTCACGCGAGCCCGACAGCTAACCCCGTAGGCGCAAAGCAATGTGAGAAAGGACGTCTTTGCATGCCGGGATTCGTACGTGATCTTGCTGTGGTCGCCCCCTGGGACGCTTCGTTGGAGCGCTCTCGCGCACGTCGCGCGAGAGCAGGTCGCGCTCGCAAGCGCAGCGCCACCAAGCCGCGCTTTGCCGGCGATCGTCGCCTGTTCGACCCCTTCGGCCTCGGCACGCTGCTGATGAAGGACGAGCGCGAGCGCCGCGATCTCGCTGCCAGCCAACCCTGGGAGCTCTCCCTCGGACGCTCACGCGCACGCCGGCGCGCCGAGGAGATCCGCTTCGTGCCCAGCGGCTCGCGTGCCAAACGCCTCTCGCTCGGTGCCCTCGCAGCGCTGACGGCCGGCCCCACCGCGAGCCTCGCCGCCGGCGCCGGCACCGCCGTGGCCTCGTCTGGCTCCGAACCGACTACGACAACAGAACACACGATCGCGATCACCTCCGAAAGCCAGGGGCGCCAAGTCGAAATGCTGCAGGAAGCGCTCGGTATCTCCGCCGACGGCGTCTACGGCCCAGAAACCGAAGAAGCCGTGCGCAGCTTCCAGTCAGCGCATGGCCTGACCGTCGACGGGATCGTCGGACCCGCCACGATCGCGGCACTACGCGGGCACTCCTCCGCGCATGCCGCCTCCTCGGGCGTGCGCCGCGACGCCGTCAACTTCACCCCCTCAGAAGAAGGCGGCGGCGGCGGCGTCTCGCGCCTGCAGAGCGCACTGCACCTCTCGACCGACGGTGAGTTCGGCCCCGAAACCGAGGCCGCCGTCAAGCGCCTGCAGGCACGACACGGGCTGAGCGTCGACGGGGTCGTCGGCCCCGCCACGTGGAGCGTGCTCGGCGTCTCAACTGAGGAAACGCTGACCCCGCCCGCCTCTGCCCGGACCTCCTCTCGACACAGCGCCCACACCGCGAACGTCGCCGACGCCGAATCCGGCGAAGGTGAAGAAGGCGCCTCGGGCGATCCCGTCTCACGTCTGCAGAGCGCACTGCACCTGAACGCCGACGGCACCTTCGGCCCCGAAACCGAGTCTGCCGTCAAGCGCCTGCAAGCTCGCCACGGGCTGAGCGTCGACGGCGTCGTCGGGCCCGCCACCTGGAGCGTGCTCGGCATCAAGAGCCAGGAAACGCTGAACCCGCCGCATTCCGCCCTGAGTGGCTCCTCGAGCCACGAAAGCTCTGCCGGCGGCTCCAGCGTGATCGCACGCGTAATCGCAGCCGGCGATGAAATCGCCACGCGCCCCTACGTCTACGGCGGCGGGCACGGCTCGTTCCAGTCGACCGGCTACGACTGCTCAGGCTCGGTCTCCTACGCGCTGCACGGCGGCGGCCTGATCAGCTCGCCCGAGGACTCTTCCGCGCTCGAGTCCTACGGCGAAGCCGGCCCCGGAAAGTACATCACGATCTACGCCAACTCCGGACACGCCTTCATGGTCGTCGACGGCAAACGCTTCGACACGATCGCCCAGCAGGAGAGCGGCTCGCGCTGGGCCGACTCCGTCGGCGACACCAGCGGCTACGTCGTGCGCCACCCGGCCGGCTTGTAACGGCTCAACGCTCCGGGCTCAACGCTCCGGGCGGCTCAGGTGCTGAGCCTGAAGACCGCGCGAACGCCGACCGGCCCAGCCAACTGCACTCGGCGCGGCCATCTGGCCGCGCCGAGCCACCCCCACAGCGCCCGCCTCACGGCGAGCGCAGTTGCCGCAGTCCGTCCGACGCTACGCCGGACGGACTGCCCCCTCTTCGGCGGCTTCGACCGCCGCCGCCAGCCCACCGATCGACAGGTCCAGTGCACCGGCAATCCGGCGGATCGTGTCCCAGCCAGGCGTCGCTTGGCCCAGCTCGATCCGTGCCAGTGAGGCGGTCGTAATCCCTGCGTGATAGGCGAGCGCTTCGCGCGTCAGCCCGCTGTCCTCGCGGAGCCCGCGGAGTGCCGCTGCCAGCGCTGGGTCGGGTTTCGGAGAGCGCGGCATATTCAAAAACATGGCAGCCGCGTGCGGAGCAGTCCATGCGGTAGACCGCTAGGCGCTCGACCGCGTAGGGCAGACTGCATGCGCTCCGCGATATGTAGAATTCGAATATGCGAAAAGTAACGGTCAGATTCTCGACCGCTGAGCATCGCGTTCTCAACAGCCTTGCCGCCGCTCAGGGCGTGAGTGCCGAGATGCTCGTGCGGGAGGCCTTGGGGCTCGCGCCGATTGATACACATACCCCCACTGCCGAGCACCTCGAGATCGTCGGCGGCACGGACACCCTGACCCGGTGCGACAACGCATGGGACGACGTCATACCAGTCGCCTAGCGGACAACGACGCAACCGCATCGAAGCGCATCTGACGACTCGTCGTCCGTTCCTGGTCATCGTGACCTCATACGAACATATGTTCGCATAAAATCATTCGTCGGGCAAGCGTGGCGTCCATCCAGACGATGCGCTGCGGACTTCCGACAAGCAGCGTCCGAGCGTCCCATCCCAAGCGCCGCCTAGCCTCGAGCCCTCCGACAAAGAGCTACTACGAGGAGCGCCCCGGCGATGCTAGCGCGAGCACACACGTTCACGATCGATGGACTGCAGACGCGGCAGGTGCGCGTCGAGGTCGACGTGCGCCGCGGCCTGCCCGCGTTCGCCATCGTCGGCCTGGCTGACGCCGCCGTGCGCGAGGCGCGCGAGCGCGTTCGCGCGGCGATCCTCAACTGTGGCTACGAGTTCCCGGCGCGGCGGATCACAGCCAACCTGGCCCCCGGCGACGTGCCCAAGGCCGGCGCTGCACTCGACCTCGCCCTGGCGTGCGCCGTGCTCGCGGCGAGCGGACAGATCTCGACCGAGCGACTCGACAGCCATGCCCTGTTCGGCGAGCTCGCGCTCGACGGACGCGTGCGCCCATCCCGCGGCACACTCGCCGTCGCACAGGCGACGCGCAAGGCCGGCCTCTCAACGCTCGTACTCGCCGGTGAGCGGGCGGCCGAGGCGCAGTTGGTCGAGCAGCTCGAGGTAGCCGTGGCCGACTCGCTGCGCAGTGCCGTTCGCGTGCTCGGCGGCGGTGCCGCCGACGCCGCTCCGGCCCGGCCGAAGCCGACGACCGCGCAGGCCCCGGGCTCCGCACCCGACCTGAGCGATGTGCGCGGGCAGCCATACGCGGTGCACGCGCTCGTGATCGCCGCCGGCGGCGGGCACAACTGCCTGCTCAGCGGCGCACCCGGGACCGGCAAGACGATGCTTGCCCAGCGGCTCGGCTCGATCCTGCCTCCGCTGAGCCGCGCCGAAGCGATCGATGTAACCCGTATTCACAGCATCGCCGGGGCAAGCGCGACCGCACTCGCGCGCGAGCGTCCGCTGCGCGCACCACACCACTCGATCACGACGGCCGGGCTGATCGGCGGTGCCGGGCGCGGGTGGGTCGGCGAGGTCGTGCTCGCACACAACGGCGTGCTGTTCCTCGACGAGCTGTCCGAGTTCTCGCGAACGGCGCTCGACGCGTTGCGCCAGCCACTCGAGGACGGGCGCGTGGCGATTGTCAGGGCGCGGCGCTCGGCGATCTACCCGGCACGCTTCATGCTGCTGGCGGCGACCAACCCGTGCCCGTGCGGCTACGCCGGCGTCGGCGAGCTGTGTCGTTGCAACGAAGCTGATCTCGCACGCCACCGGCGCCGCTTGAGTGGGCCGCTGCTCGATCGGCTCGATCTCCTGGCGCAGTTCGAGCACCACGCAGCGCACGATCTCGACGCCCCGCCGAGCACGAGCTCGCGCGAGGCTCGCGCCCAGGTGCTCACCGCTCGTGAGCGCCAGGCGACGCGCCTGCGCAGCGACGGAGTGTCGGTCAACGCACACATGGACGCACAGATGCTGCGACGGCACGTGCGGCTGGACGATCGCGGCGAGGCGCTGCTGCGCCACGCGCGTGAGCGAGGGCTGCTCAGCGCGCGAGGTCAGCATCGGGTGCTGCGCGTCGCGCGCACAATCGCGGACCTCGAGGGCTGTGAGCAGGTGCGCCCGGAGCACGTCGCGCAGGCGATCGCGATGCGCGGCGACGCGAGCCTCGCGGGCGGTCGTGCGGCCTGAGCGATGGGCGGCTCGGGCAAAGGCGCTGCCTGCGGGCGTTGCCAACGCCGGAGCTGGCTGCTCGGCGAGTTGAGCGCCGTGCTCGACTACAACAGCCGGGCTGACGGGCGCCTGTTCGCGCTGCTCGCGCTCGATGACAATGAGCTGATCGCGGCGCTCGGCGGGCGCCGGCGGGCGGAGCTGCACCGGCGCCACGCCGACTTTCGTGAGCCGGAGCCGGCCGAAGCAGGCGACATCTCGATGATCTGCCGCCACGACCGGCGCTACCCGGACGGCCTGCTGCACCCCGGGGCTCCGCATCTGCTCTACGTGGCGGGAGGACACGCGCGACTGGGTGAGCTCACGACACAGCCCGTAGCCGCCTTCCTCGGCAACTCTCGTGCGAGTGACTACGGACTCCAGCTCGCACACGATCTTGGTCGAGGCCTGGCGGCGAGTGGCGTCGCCATCGCAACCGGTTGCACCGGCGGGCTCGCGCAGGCAGCACTCGCGGGGGCGCTCGAGGCAGACGGAGCGACGCTCGCTGTTGCGGGCGATGGGCTCAGCGTCTCGGCGGCAAGGGCTCGCCGCGGCTGGCACCAGCTTGCGCAGCGACGCGGCTGCACGATCGCCGAGCTGCCGTGCGGCGTGCGGGGACGGCGATGGGGCGCAAACGCGAGCGAGCGAACAGTCGCGTCGCTGGCCGACGTCGCGATCGTCGTAGAGGCCGAGGAGAGCCCGCGCGCGCTCGCAGCGGCTCGCCTGGCGCGTGAGCTGGGCAACACGCTCGCGGCCTGCCCGGGGCGCGTGACCTCGCGCACGTCGAGTGGCAGCCACTTGCTGCTTCGCGAAGGCGCCTGCCTCGTGCGCGACGCGACCGACGTGCTCGACCTGCTGTATGGCCTCGACTCGCACGGGATCACGGCGACGCATGGTGCTCGCGAGGACGGCCCGCGCGAGCCCGCTCCTCCCCCACCCCGGCTTTCGGCGAAGTTGCGTGCGGTGCTCGATCAAGTAGGCGCGGGCGTCGACACGCCCGGCAAGCTGACGGCAGGATCGACGGATACCGGCGAACTGCTGCAGGCGCTCGGCGAGCTCGAGTCGATGGGGCTGCTGCGGCGTGGCGATGGCGGACGGTATCTGGCTTGCAGCCCGTGACGCTAGGCGCGGACTGCGCTACGGTTCGGTTGCTCAGATGGAGTCCTGAGGGATCCCGCCGCCGCGTGCGGCGCTCCAAACCGCCCACTGAAGACAAGGGCTGATGACTCCTTTCGCCGAACTATTCGTGTACGCGAGAGGAGCCGCCGAGCATCGTGCCGCAGCTGGACAGACGTGAGATCGCCGCGATCTTCCTCGGCGGCGCAACCGGCTCGCTGCTGCGGGTGTGGCTGGCGCAGACGGTCACGAGCGGCGTGGCCACCTGGCCGTGGGCGACGTTCCTCGTCAACGTCAGCGGCTGCTTTGCGCTCGGGTTGATCGCGACGCACCTGCGCGAGCGCCCACCCGAATCGCCCCATTGGCACCCGCTACTCGGCACGGGCTTCTGCGGCGCGTACACGACGTTTTCGACGATGCAGCTCGAGCTGGTACGGATGATCGACCACGATCGCCTCGGACTGGCGCTCGGGTACGCGGTGGCGAGCGTGCTCGCGGGCTACCTCGCGATCAGCGCCGCCGCGACGCTCGTGCGCATGCGAGGAGCGGCGGCATGAGCGCCTGGACTTGGCTCGGAGTGGCCGTGCTCGGCGGCGTGGGCGCCAATACGCGCTTTCTCGTTCACTCGCTGGCCACGACACACGCCGGCGGCGAACTGCCGCTCGGCACGCTCGTCGTCAATGCAAGCGGGTCGCTGCTACTCGGGGTCCTGGCCGGTGTATCGCTGAACGGCGATGCGCTCGTGCTCGCCGGGACGGCCACGCTCGGGTCTTACACGACGTTTTCGACTTGGATGCTCGAGACCCATCTGCTGGCGGCGAACGGGGGGCGGGGGGCGGCCGTGCTGAACGTCCTCGTTAGCGTGGGGATCGGGATCGGGGCGATCGCGCTCGGCCTGGCGATCTAGCTCAAGTAGGTCCGAGCAGCTCCGATGCAACGAGCATGTCCAAGCACAGGCACAGGGTGGACCAGGACGCACGGCTGCCGGCGCTGCGCTGGCGCGACATCGATTTCGCAGGATCGGCGCTGACCGTGGCGCGCGCGATGAGTGCGGGCGTCGAATCGACCACGAAGTCCGGGCGTGTCCGCCGAGTGCCGCTCGCCGACCAGGCCGCCGCAGCACTCGACCGCCTGAGCCGACGCGAGCACTTCACCGCACCCGGCGAGCTCGTCTTCTGCAACGTGCTCGGCCGGTCGCTCGACGGGTCAGCCCTGCGGCGACGCCATCGCCGCGCTCAGATCGCCGCAGAGGTTCGGCCGCTGCGCTTCCACGACCTGCGCCATACCTTCGGTTCGCTGCTCGCCGCACGCGGCGTCGATGTCGTGACGATCCAGAAGGCGATGGGCCACAGTGCGCTCAGCACCACGAGCCGCTACCTGCACGCTCGCCCAGCATCCGAGCAGGCCCAGGCGTTCACGGCGGCGTTCGCGCCGTCGGCGGAGAACGACGCCGAGGCGGTCCTGGGATGAGTGGCTTCGCCATGAACCGATCGGTCTTGGGTTTGCGAGGTGCGAAGGTGCATACTTCGGGTATGAGCGATGCCGTGACATTGACGGCCGTGTTCACGCCAGATGAGAACGGCTGGACAATGGCCCAACTGGCCGAGTGGCCGGCGGTTGTCACGTGCGCGCCCACGATCGAGGAAGCGCGAACGATGCTGCTCGACGCTGCGCACGAGATGATCGCGACCTATCGCGACGAAGGCCGTGAGCCGCCGATCGGCGGCGGACATGCCGAGGCGCTGACGATCAGCCTCGCCGCTTGAAGCGTCGCGATCTCGAAGGCCATCTTCGCGACCATGGTTGCGAGCCGATCCGCGAAGGTGCCAAGCACGCGATCTGGGCCAGTCGTGGGCGGGAGTTGCGAACGCCTGTCCCGCGCCACCGCGAGATCCCGTTCGGTACGGCGCGTGCGATCTGTCGGCAGCTCGCCGTACCACCGCCGACCGGCTCGCGCCAGAGATGGACGCCCGACCGACTAGACCGATCCTCTCCGGCCTAGCCGGTCAGCGCCATTTCGTCGACGGGGTCATACGAAGCGTCGTCGAGCACCTGACGCCAACAGACGAGGGCACACACCAGCTCAAGATGTGCTGCACGTTCCACCAGCCCTCCTGCAGCCCGCGCAGCTGGGTTGGGTAGCGGCCATACAGCGCGATGATCTCGCCCCATATGCGAACGCGCCACTCCCGATCACCGCCGTATGGCTCAAGCCAAGGCGGACGCTCGCCGGGCCGGCGCTCCGGCACCGCTCGGTGTGTGGACGGCGCGCGCCGTCCTCCAGCGCGCAACTGATCAAGCTGATCCCGGACGAGCCGCGCAGCGACACGAGCGACGGGCTCGTCCTCCTCGTCGGCCATGCGCTCGAGAACGCAAACCAACGGCTCGGGGAGCGTGATTCTGACTCGACGATCCATCTCTGGGTCTCCAATCGCTCGCGGTCGGGGCTTTCCTGCGCCTCCTCGCGTTTATGACCTCAAGTGGCCCGAAGCGGCCACGCAGTTTCGCGGCCCTTCGCTGGCCCGTGCTCGGCCCCCGTGCATCTACGGATGAAAAGTCAAGGCCAACGAGCGCTTTTTCTTGCGGGCGCGCTTGAGCGTGGCGCGCGTTTCGGGGGTCTCCTGCGTCTCGATGTGGCCATTGAATGCCGCTGTAGCCCGCTGACCCACCCTGAAATGTCGGCTCATCCAGGTTCCCGCCGACACACCTCTCGCACACCCGATGCTTCTATGTTTGTCAAGTCACGCTATTTGCGAGATTCGGCGGTGAGGCCTGAAGCAGCCGGTAGAGATGACGTGCGGTGTAGCGCTTCAGGCAGCGCCTGATCTCACGCGTGCTGCGTCCTTCGGCCTGTCGGCGAGCCGCATAGGCGCGCGTGCGAGCGTCATCGCGCATCCGGCAGAGCACGATCGTGTGAAGCGCCCGGTTGAGCTGACGATCGCCTGAGCGGTTCAGGCGATGGCGCCCGGTCTGCCCCGAGGAGGCCGGGATCGGCGCGACGCCGGCAAGTGAGGCAAAGGCCGCCTCCGAGCGGATTCGTCCGTGGTGGGAGTAGGCGCAGAGGACTTGCGCTGCGACGATCGGCCCGACGCCCATCTCCGCCAAGAGACAGGGCGCCAGCTCGGCGACGATCGGCTTGATCTCCGCTTCGAGCTCGAGCGCTTCCTGCTGCAGCGCGAGCGCTCGCCTGGCGCTCGCGCGGATCGCGATCGTCGTGGCGCGCTGCTCTGGGTCCTGCGTGCTGATGACGCGCAGGCGGGCGCAGCGCGCGAGCTGCTCATTGGTCGCCAGCGAGCGCAGCCCTTCACGCAGGCCCGGTGAAGCGGAGACCAAGAGGCCCTTCATCAGCGTGATCGCCGCGCGCTTGGAGCGCACGGCGCTGTCACGTGTGGCCAAGAGCACCCGCAGCGCCTCGCGCTCTCCCCGCCGGCGTGGACGGGCCAGATGCTCACGCGTGAGCGCTTCGCGAGCTGCACGGATCGCGTCGAGCTCGTCGGACTTGGCGCGGTCGCGCCGTGGCGGGCGACGAGGACGGTCGACCTCGAGCACCAGCTCTCCCTCTCTGAGAAGGAACACGGTCAGTCCCGCGCCATAGCTGCCCGTCCCCTCGACTGCCCACGCTCTGCGGCCTGGAGCGCTCTCACGCGCGAAGCGCAACAACCTGCGATAGCCGCGCTCGTTGGCGGCGACGGTTATCTGTCCCTCAACGACCGCCGTGTCCGTGGCGAGGATCGCCGCGCTGTGGGAGTCGCGGTGCGTGTCGATGCCGAGCACATGGTCGGCCTGGTCTGCCAGCATGAAATATGACCTCCTGTTCCTTGGGGGTTTGTCTGTCGGTGCTCGGCCTGGGCATCGGAACCGCAAAGGGCAAGACTGTGATGAGTCACGCTCCGCGCAACGGGGCGGACAGGCTTCTGATCAGGCCACAAGCGGAGGCCAGGCCGGGTCCGGCAGCAACAGACGGACAGATCGGGACAAGAGCACCCACGCCGAGCGCAGGGCCAGTGCATATGGGGGTCACGTCCATCGCCACCGGGGCCAGCCTGAACACCAGGCCCGACGCTCCCCAGCCGGGGAAACGTCGACTAGAACGCAGTCGCTGAACGCACTTTCACGAGACAGCGATTGCTGTACGCACACTCACAGTGCATATTGTCTATCCGACCGTTGCCGTTTCACCGGCGGGCGTGTCGCGGGCAGGCGGTCGCCTCGACGGCGGGCGCGCGTCGGATGCTGCGGGGTGCGATGATTTGTGCTGGTGCGGGTGACTGACGTAGCGAAGCGCAGGCGTCAGGGGCTTGTGGCCTGCCGCGCGGCTTTGCCCTTCGAGGGCCGATTAGATGCGCGCCCCGGTGTCGCGCCCGCACCACCTTTCGGCGCGGTCGAGCGCCAGTCATCAACCAAGCGCCGGTAGGCCTGTTCGGCCTGGCGTTGCAGCTCGAGCTCGGCCTCGCGCTGGCTGGGGCTGGGACTGACCGGCGCCCCTTGGTGGCGGCGCGGCAAGGGCGGCGCACCGGCCATCAGTTCCAGGCGGCGAGTCTTCTGGCGTGTCAGCGACGGACGCGCGAACGCGTAGTCCTCGTCCTTTGAGAGCAGATGCCAGCAGAGCACCACGAGCTTGCGCGCAACCGCGACCGCCGCGACCTGCGCGCCGCGGCGCGCACGGACACGCTCCCCGAACGCCCTCAGCGGGCCCGGAGTTCGGATCGCTCGCCAGGCCGCCTCGACGAGCACGGCGCGAGCCTGAGGGTCCCCACGCTTTGAGATGTGCCCGTAGCGCGCCGGCTCTGCCCCGGACCGGCGGACCTTCGGGTCCAGCCCGAGGTAGCCAACGAGCTGGCCGGGACCCGGAAACCGGGAGATGTCGCCAACGGCGGCGAGCACCGCCGCGGCGGTCCCGATATCGACGCCCGGGATCGTCAAGAGCCGCTGCAATCCGGGCCACGCCAGCGCCTGCTGAGCAATGCTCTTATCGAGCACGGCGATCTCCTCGGCCAGGAAATCGATCTGGCGCAGACAGCCGGCGAGGGTTTCCTGCTCCTCCTCAGGGAGCTGCTGCTCGGCAAGCCACACGCGTCCCTTCTTGCCGAACAGGCCACTGGCCGGCGGACGGCCGAGCAAACAGCGCATCAAGACCGCGTGAACCTCGTTCTTGATGCGCGTCCTCGCCCTGACAAGCGCCGCGCGGCGCGCGACCCGCCGGCGCAACGCGAGCGTGCCCTCATCGGCCAGCCACACCTCGCTGATCATCCCCGCCGCCAACAGCCGCGCCAGCATCGCCGCGTCGAAGCGATCGGACTTCACACGCGCGTGGGAGATCGCCCGCGTCTGTGCCGCGTTTGAGACCACGACCCGCCCGACCTGGCTCTCGCGCAGGATCCGGGCGATCGTCATCGAGCTGCCGCTCGCCTCCAGCACCACCTGATCATCAGAGCCCAGGCCGGCGGCAAACTCCTTGATCGCCACCGGCGTCGAAGGGATCTCCCCGACTCGACGAACCCGGCCGCCCTCGGCGACCGCGATCTCGCATGAGTCCAGGTGAACATCCATCCCGAAACAGCGCACCGCCAACCCCTTTCACTCGACGTCGAACACGTTGATCTGGAAGGCGCCGCGGGCAGCGACAAATACGGATTCGGGCTCGCAGCCCAACCGGGCGAGTCGCAGGGGCGGCCAATTAGTCATTGACGGGCTCTCAGCCCAAATGCACGACGGCCTGCCCACAAACGTCCTTCCCACGAGGCCCCTGTCCCGGTCAAACGACCCTACGAACGCGACCGGACAAGAGCCTCATCCCCATTTTCATGCCCATAGTCTGTGCTTTCTGCCAGCTTGCTGGAGACCGGGACCTTGCTCCGGGAACCGGCGCTGGTTCTCGGTCGCAGCGGCCGGCTTGACGGACGCTCTGCTGGCAGGAAGGAATGCCGTGCTTGCCGTCCGGCTCGCCGGGTTGGGTCTTGGACCGGTGGCGGACTGACTCTTTAGTCTGGTCGGCCGCTGGGTGGGACCACAGCTCGTTGCGTCATCCACCAACCGCCCAGGACCTGCGGCGTGACCTGATAGGAGCGCGGCTTCAGACGAATGAGACAGGCAATCAATACACGGGCGGTAGGTCGAGCTTCAGCTCCGGGCAATTCTTGGCAGCCCACGCGGCAAGCCCCTCCTTCAGCACAGGCAGAAGGCCCTCTGGTTCCACTCCATAGCATTCGGCTTCGGTTAGCATCCGGGCGAGCCCGTGCACGCCCTCGGCGGACGTACGAGCATCCTTGTAAAGCTGCATCCAGATCCGTTCTGTCGTCGTGAAGGGCGGCATGATTGTTGGGCGAATCCGCGTGCCGATGGCAAGCGCGTGTTCATGCGAGTAGATGGGCCCGCTAGCTCCCTCGCCGACCTGATACCAGGAGCGCGCGACCCCTGGAACGACCACAAGAGGGATCCGCACGAGGCGCGATCCAAAAAGTGGCTGCTTGCGACGGTCGAACGTGTAGTCCTCCTTCCCGGGAAGGCCGTATGCGAGCACTTCCTGGGCGAACGACGCGGCGATCGCCGCGTATTGCATAGACACTGCGTTAAACCTAGCCTTCAGATCCACCGCTTTCTCCTCCTCGTCGGCTTCACGCGTTTCACGCTCGCGCTCGGCAGCGTTAAGCTGCCGCGTGGCTTTTTGCATTAGATGCTCCCACTCTTCCGACATCTAACAGCCCTGCCCTGCGGGCACCCAAGCTGAACCTGGGCCACTCAAGGGCTACGCCTTCCCGCCGGGACCCAAGTGACGATGCGAGGTGTCAGCATTGATCTTGAGCCTAGCGCTAGTTCGGATATTTGAACTTGGATAGCCTTGTGGGCTGAGTCCGCACGAAAGGATTGAGAATATGGATCCCCACACTTGGTGGGCCTTGCAGAACCAGCAGCTGGCGGAGCATCGAGCGTCTCTGTCAAACGCGGCGCTAACCACGCCTGCCGGCCAGCCTATCCCCGATTGCCCAATATGTGGGGGACCGAGAGTTCGGTCCCTCAACGCCTATAGCTACCAGTGCGAAAACGATGGCGCATGCCATGGGCATCAATGGCAAGCTCGATGACGCAGGCGAGTCGAGCAGCTCATCTCGGAGAGTCGCGCTGGTCTGTACTGCCCCGAGGAGATGTAGCACCCACAAGCATGCCGTTCACCCAGTGCCACCCATTGGATACGGAGCAACTTGTGCATTGACGAGCGGCACACTCCCCCCGCAATTTCCGTCCTTCGCTTGACGTAGGAGCAACGTGCCTGCTTGCCGGAGACTGGAGCGTGCTCGGGGAAGTGTAGCTGTACGTCGGTTGCGGAGGCCGGCCTAGCTGCTGAGCTACGGTCGGTCGCTGCGCTCACTCCGCGAGGCTGATTCGCCGCGTGTTGCAGGGTGGTCCATTGCTGGTGCCTGCGGCTGTTGCTCTACGCCGGGGTCACTCCCGGCGAGGCGCAGTCCGAGGCGCAACCCGAGTTGCCATCCAAGTCCGATTATCCGCCGATAGACGAAAAGCCAATCCCCCGGCTTTCGTCCAGACCTCCCCGCCTTCCGTAGCTCGTAGTACGTCCAGGCATATAGGGCCGCCAGGTAGCTCCCGTAAGCGCTGACCGCAAACTTCGCGAGTTCCGACTCGCCCGAAGGCAGTCCTCCGAGCAGTTGGACGACGAGAACGACGACGCTCGTTCCAAGCACGGCTGCAGCAGTGCCGAACACGAAGGGCGGCGGGATAGGAGCTATGAACGCGATGAGAAACGCGGCCACGATGGGGAGCGAGCCGGCAAGCACGTGAAGAACGAACGACCCAGAACTGTGCCCGCTCCCGAACAGTCCCACGGCGAGACCTTGGAGGCCGACAATCACCGCAGCCACGACCTCAATG
This sequence comes from uncultured Solirubrobacteraceae bacterium, assembly GCA_963704495.1. Lineage (GTDB taxonomy): Bacteria > Actinomycetota > Thermoleophilia > Solirubrobacterales > Solirubrobacteraceae > Palsa-744. The sequence goes on from OY969911.1 coordinate 2,333,340, forward strand.
GACACCAGATAAAGAAACTCACGAGGCGTCGGCAGCTTTACCGCCCCGGCTGACTTCTTGGCTCCAGCCACGCCGTTACTCCGACCCCCGGTTCGATACTTCGTTGGAACAGTATCGCCTTTCGGACAGCCGAGGGTCGCGTGATCTGATACGAGGTACCAGGTAAATCAATTGCGGGACTGGGAAGGTCGTAGTTACCGTATGCGGACTTCGCCCAGTCTGCTGGAGCTTTCGTAGCGTCCATTCCTCGGCGTACCTTGGCTCAGTCCTCGCCGCTGCCATCGTTACTGCTGCCGCGACAGTGGGGCTCGCTCTGCTCGCCTACTCGCAGATTCGGGCGAACGAACAGCAAGTGAGGGGCGCCCGAACGCAAAGCGACGCAGCGATCGAGATCGCTAAACGCCAAGCTGCGGCAGCCATCGAGATCGCTCGCGAGACGCGAGGCAGCGAAGCGCCAATGGCAGCCTCGGGTCATCGCGAATGGGTGGGGCGAGCCCCGGCCGGGAAGCGGGGACGACGCAGCGCCCAATGAGGTCGCGGTCGGCAGCGCGCCGATGGCCTCGATCAGCTGAGCGGCCGTCGACGACTGGGACGGACGAACTAGTCCTCGCTGGCGCCGCTGTTCCCAACCACGACCGGAGTCCAGTCTTCGGCTGTCCAGCGCTGCTCCTGATCAGCGCGACCGTCCTCGGTAAAGCGAACTCCCTCCCGCACTAGAAGCGCGCGGACGCCGGCGGCGTCGGGTGGGAGGTTAGGGTTGCTCGCCTTCCATCCGCCGCTGACTTCGCCGCGCCGATTCAGCACGCGGTAGACATTGGTTATGTCGTCGCCCGTCTTCGACAGCCACGAGCCCACGCCCATCGCCCCGTTCGGCGAGCCGCCGGCAACCGCCACATCGAGGTAGGCGGTCCAGCGCCCCGTCGGCACTGAGGCAATGAACGCCAGGGCCTGGTCGTGGTGGAGCGGAGCAGCGGTGGCTTTCCTGGTCGTCGCCGCACGCTGCTTCTGAGCGACCCGGACTTCGTAGTCGCCCGCCTCGGGAAGCGGCAGCAGGATCGAGGAGCCGAGCAGCAACTCGCCGCCCACCTCATACGGCACGAGCTGCACGCAAGTGATGTCCATGCCGTACGCGCGCGTCAGCCAGATCACGGTCGAGGTCACCGCGGGTTGAAAGCCGGCGGCGACCAACATGATCCGGGGCTGAACGTCCTCGTCGACGACATTGAGGTCGCCACCCTCGACGAACGCCTCTAGCTCAAGGTACGCGCCCGCCGCATCGATCTCTCGCCGCTCGGTCCGCCTGAGGTACTCCGCGTGCGCCTCGGCGAGCTGCTCAGCGCGGAAGGTGGACACGAACGCGGCGTATCGCAAGGCCTGGAGATCCTGGTACGCGCCCGAGATATCGCGCTTCACCTCGATCACGACCAAGCGCCCGGCGTGATCGATCGCCAGTACGTCGAGACGATCCTTCGAGCCCTCGAAGGTCGCGAACTGGTGCGTGATGATCTTCAGATCCTCGCCGAGTAGCAGCGGTCGCTCGCGGATCCAGCGCTCGATGTCCTGCAGCTCAAGCGCGCCCACCGACGCGAAGCTCGCCGGACTGAGTTGGTGAGGTGTGTCCGACACACCGTCCGTCAGCGAGAAGAGCTCGAAGCTGTTTCGGGTGACTCCCATCAAGCCGGAGGCTACTCGCCAGCTTGCTCCTCGTCGTCCGGGACATGATCGTCGTGCATGAGCTGCGGGAGTCCCCGCCGGCCGATCTCGTTGAAGATCAACGTCGCCGCGTCGGCAAGGCCGTCCCGGCCGGGCGACGATGCCGCCGATGTGGGCGGCGCGATCGGCGCGCTCTATGGCGCAGGCCTCGTCCACGTCTCGGGCGATCTGATCGAGCCCACACGCCCGGCTCGGTATCTGGACGACTTGCTCGGCAACCCATCTGAGCGGTGGCGGCGAAGAAGTCGGCCCACAGCGTCGCGCTGGGCGAGGCGATGCGCTCGGCGCGAGGTGAGCAGGGAGATAGCCAGGAAACGCTCGGATCGGACTGGACCGTTCCACGGAGCGATCGAGCGGGGTGGATTCAGTCCAGTCCGACGGTGGACAAAGTGGCAAAGGTGGCCACCGGCCTCGGTCTGTCTCTCAGCGACCTCTTTACGCGGGCTCACCTGTAGCTCGCGGTCCGGCCGGGCGGACACCCGGCGGTGCACTGCCACGCTGATTTTCTACCCACGGGTGCTGCCCACGGCCCATGGCGGCAACTATACCTTTCCTCCGAAACGCGCAAAACCCCCGCGTTAGCGTGAGTTTTGATCAAAGCGGATGAAGGGATTCGAACCCTCGACCTTCGCCATGGCAACGCACAGCAGGCACCCCGAGGCGCCTGTTTTCGGGGGTCTTCGGTGTCGCTGAAACGGCTTTGTGGTGCCGAATCAGGCTCGTTTGGTACCCAAAGCGGTACCCACGGCGAAGGGTGGTACCCACGTGGTACCCACGGTGTAAGGTTGGTCGATGCCGAGGAAGCCGACCGCCAACGTGATCGTCCGCGAGAGCCTCGGCCAGCCGTTCTTCGAGGCCAAGTTCCGCCACCGAGGGCGGCAGGTCAAGCGCCGCATCGGACCCGCGTGGATCGAGCGCGACTCCTCGACGGGCGCGTGGAAGCGACGACGCGGACGAGTGCCCGACGGCTCCTATGACGAGCGCGGCGCGGTGGTCGCGGCGGCGGAGATCGCGGCCGCCCACATGGCCGAAGCCGCGGACGCGGAACGCATCGAGCGGGAGCGCCGCACGCGCGGCGTGACGTTCCGCGAGGTCGCCCACGACTACCTGCGCTGGCTCGCAGACGTCGCCGGCGCCAAGCCCTCCACCCTGCGCGATCGTGAGAGCGTCCTCGGCGAGCCCGGGGTCCCGCGCAAGCGCGGCGAGGGCACGCTGCGCGCGCACGTGATGGCGGCACTCGGCGACCGTCCGGCGTCGAAGATCACGACACGCGAGGTCAACGACGTGCTCGCGGCGGTCAGCGCCACGGGCGCGTCGGCCAGCACGGTCAACAAGTACCGCGCGGTCATCTCTACGGTGTTCAACCACGGCTGCAAGCCATCGACGTTCGCGCTCCCGGGCAATCCCGTCAACGAGGCGGACAAACGCCGCGAGCCGAGCCCCGGCGCGCTCGTCTTCTACTCGCCTGACGAGATCGAGGCGATCGCGCGCGCGCTCGCCGACGGGCGGCATCGCGATCCGAGGTTCCCGGCGATCTCCGACAGCAAGCGAAGCGCGCGAGAGGCAGAGGACCGGCAGGACGCCGAGCTGATTCGCGTGGCCGCCTACGCCGGTCTGCGCCAGGGCGAGCTGCTCGCGCTGCGCTGGCGCGACGTCGACTTCGCCGGCTCGGCGCTGACCGTCGCGCGCGCGATGAGCGCCGGCGTCGAATCGACCACGAAGTCAGGGCGTGTCCGCCGGGTACCGCTCGCCGACCAGGCCGCCGCCGCGCTCGACCGCCTGAGCCGGCGCCAGCACTTCACCGCGCCTGGTGAGCTCGTCTTCTGCAACGTATTCGGCCGACCGCTCGACGGGTCCGCGCTGCGCCGTCGCTACCGGCGCGCGCAGAACGCCGCAGAGGTCCGGCCGCTGCGCTTCCACGACCTGCGCCACACCTTCGGGTCGCTGCTCGCCGCGCGCGGCGTCGACGTCGTGACGATCCAGAGCGCGATGGGACACAGCGCGCTCAGAACGACGGGGCGCTACCTGCACGCTCGGCCGGCGTCCGAGCAGGCTCAGGCGTTCACGGCGGCGTTTGCGCCGTTGGCCGAGAACGGCGTCGACACGATCCCGGCGTAGCGCATACTGGAGGCATGGACGATCCCTTGACGATGACTGCAGTGTTCACGCGCGACGAGAACGGCTGGACGATGGCCCAGCTCGCCGAGTGGCCGGCGGTTGTCACCTGCGCACCGAGTGTTGAGGAGGCGCGGGCGATGCTGCTCGACGCCGCGCGCGAGATGGTCGCGTCGTATCGCGACGAGGGGAGCGTGCCGCCGATCGGCGGCGGGAGCGTCGGGAAGCTGACGATCAACCTCGACAGTTGAAGCGCGACGACCTCCAGGTCGATCAGCTGGTGCGATCCTCCGCAGCCTGACCGATCAGTGCGCTTTCGATCTGCTGGCGGATGTAGAGCCGACGCCTGCCGATCTTGACGCTGGGGAGGATGTCCCTGCGTGCCCAGTCTTCGACCGTTGAGACAGGCGTGTGGAGAAGCCGAGCGACGTCGCGCCCGGTCAGCACGTCGTCGGCGGTCAGTCGCCTTGTGCCCATGGCTCCATCTGCGCAGCTCGGCCCATGTACGTAATGACCCCGAACCGCAGAGATCGGCCAGCGAGGTGGTGGAAGCGCCTTCCAAGCAGCCAGGCGGATCAGCTAAGCGCCGAAGCGAGATCGCGCGCCGGCACACGAACGGCGTGTGGCAGCGTAATCGTCAGATATCCGTCGTGCTCGATGATTCGCCGGGCGTCGATGATCGTGACGCCGATTACGTCCCCGTTCTCGTCGTAGCGCACCGCGTGGCCCTCTGGCGTGAGCGCACCATTCGAAGCCACGCTCGTGTCCCCGCGACCCAGGTACAGAACGTCGCCCTCGGCGTCGTAGTGGCCGCGGTTGAAGGTGATGTCATCGATCGTGATGTTCATGGCTTCCATCCCTCGGGAGTGCGCCCGTGTCCGTATCCGAACGCGGTCACGATCCGTGCCGGCTCATCCTCGAAGTCTACGACGACCATCAGCCACTCGGTGGGTCCCACCCCGCGCTTGAAATAGCGCTCTCGCTCGGGCCAGCGCTCCGGTTCGCGATGATCCGGCAGCTCCAACACCTGCAAGACGGACGCCAGATGTGGCTCCAGCTCGGCGTGGCCGCTCGCCGGATTCAGGATGTGCAGGAGCCAGGTGTCTTGAAACAGGACGACGCGAGTGCCGTCCGGCGTCCGCGCCTCGCCCAGGATCGGTCGTTCAGGCGAGCCGGATGATCCGCCTTCAGCAAGGTCGCCGCACGTCCGGTCAACGAGACTTGACACGGACGCGAGGCTACCTCCGTCTTCGGACCCCGAGCGCGACCGGGGCCGCGTCAACACAGCGGCGAGCAGCTCGTTCTCGGTAACGGCCCATCGCGCCCAACTCTGAAGCGAGGGCTTTCATATCCCGATCAGCCCCAGCCCCTCCAAGCGCCGCGCGCAGCGCGAGGGCAGCACGCGCTCGCCGTCGAGCACGGCGATCTGATCGGCCTGCAGCCGCTCGAGCGCCTGATCGAGGACGGAACGATCGGCGTAAACGCTCGTGGCAAGATGCTCGCGAGTCCAGGGTCCGTCGTGCTCCTCGCCGAGCAGTACGCCGACGATCGCGCGCTGAAGGGAGCGGTACTCATCGGAGCCCGCTTGGGTACGGTGATGACGCATGGGAGTTCATACCTCCTGTGCCACGACCCCGGGGCAGCATCACCTGTCGCCGGGGTCAATTTTCGGTTTGCCTCAACCGTACGCCGCTGGATGCTCGGCGTGGGGCAAGGATGCAAAGTTGATGCTTTTCGCCTTCAGTCCTCGCGACAGGAGTCGGGCATCGCCCCCGGCTTCCACGCCTTGCTGACGCCGCCGCCAGCCGCGCGCAGGACATGGGAGAGCTCTCTCAGCTGCAGGCTGAAAGGCGAGCTCCTCGCGCGCGTCGACGCCAGCGTCGTCGAGCTCTGCGCGCCAGACCGCAAGCCCGCAGAGCGTCTCGAGCAACGCCTCCTCCTCCCACTAATCCTCCTGCAGCCAGGAGAGGGCCTTCGAGTAGCGGCCATGCAGCGCGACGAGCTGTCCCCACATCTCAGCGCGCCAGCCCTGATCGCCGCCGTAAGGCTCCAGCCAACGCGCGCGCCAGCCAGCCGGTAGCGCGCCCGTGGCCGGCGGACGCTGTCGCAGCGGGCGCACCTTGCCTTCGCCAGCAGCGCGTGCGAGTTCGCCTCTGACGAAGTGACCAGCGAGCGTCGTCGGCGGTTCGCCGGCGCCGGCGGCGAGCTGCTCGAGCTGCTCGGCCGCCGGATCAGACAACGTCACCTGGTACTTGCGGCTCACCGTGACCGCTCCGGCCGCGCCACCTCTCGGGCGAGGCGCTGAAGCACACGGGCGATGCCCGGCGGGATCGCGCGGGCGTGCTCGACTGGATCGCGAAAGCCCGGGCCATTGCGCATATCGGGCAGCTCCGCGTACTCGAGCGAGGGCACCTGCGCGCGGGACTCGCTCATCCGCTGCGCAAGCCGCGCGATCCGCTCTGAGTCCTGTCCCTCGACGCCGAGATCCTCGCGCGCGAGGAACCAGTCGGTGCCGCGACGCGCGCGCGACGCCTCGACGTAGGCGGGCTCCTTGCTCGTCTGCCAGCCGCCGGTCACGACGAGCGTGCGCGTGACGGTCGCGCCCTGGGCGCGGTGGATGTGCTGGGCGTAGCCCAGGCGCACGCGCTCAAGCTCCTCGCCGGCAAAGCTGCGGCGCTCGCCGGAGTCGAACTCGATCAGCGCCGCCCTGTTTGGCTCGATCGCGAGCACCTCGCCGCGCTCGCCGTTCTCGATCCGCGCCATCCCCTGCTGGCGGTGCTGGGCGATCAGCGCCACGCGATCGCCGGCGCGCAGGTCGTAGTGTACGCCGGCGATCTGGACCTCGACGTCGCCGAGCTCGCCGCGCGCCGCGCGGTAGTGCTGCGCCCGGGCGTTCATCCGGTCGATCTCCTTATTCGAGGCGTCTGAGATCAGCGCGACCTCCTCGACTGGGTGGCGCTCGGTCAGCCTCGCCCACTCGCTCACCGCGCGCTCGACAGCCTGATCGCGCTCATCAGAGAAGTGCAGGCGTCCCGCGGCCAGGTAGTGGGCCATCGCCCGCTCTGCGCGTCCGGCGCGCAGCTCCGCCCAGGCGCGCTGCTCGGCCGGATCGAGCGTGCGTCTGACGTTCGAGAAGCTCGGCGCTCGACACGAGCTCCGCGAGGCGCTCGAACATCCCGCCGGCGCCGATCGAGGGAAGCTGCGCGGCGTCGCCGATTATCACGAGCTTCGCCCCGCGATCGGCGATCAGCTCGGTCAGGCGATCGAGGCGCGCGGTGTCCGCCATCCCGGCCTCGTCGAAGAAGACCGTCGTGCGCTGGCCTAGCGCGAGCCGGCCGCGCTCGGCACGGGAGACGAGCGCGTCAAGCGTCAGCGTGCGCCCGGCGAGCGCCGGGCTGTCCTGGCCGAGGCGCTGTGCCGTGGCGCCGGCGACCGCGATGCCGAATGCCTCGGCTCCGGCGAGCTGCTCGGCGCGGGCGGCCGCGTCGATCACGACGCCCTTGCCCGTGCCGGCGGGTCCGACGAGCACCGCGCCACGCTCGGGACCGCTGATCGTTCTCAGCGCGCTCGAGCTGCTCCTCGGAAAGCGGTGCACCGATCCGATCACGGACCAGGGTCGCGGCCCGCATGCGCGACGGCTCACCGACATCGCGCTCCGCCGGCTTCGCGAGCTCTGCAAACCGGCGCTCGATCGCCTGCTCGCGGGCACGAACGGTCAGCGTCGTCATCAGCCCACCATGGAGCGGCAGCACGCGCCGCTCGGCGATCATCGTCTGCGTCAGCGCGACCGCTTGCTCTGGCGAGAGCTCGCCGGTTGACTGCTCGAGTGCGACCGCGCGCAGCTCGCTCGCGGGGAACGTCGCGGCGCGCTCGCTCAAGCGCTGTTCGATGCGGTCCGCCAGCGAGGACTCGGGCGCTTCGGCCGGCGTGCCGCCGGGCACGAGACGATCGGCGTCGAAGTCGTGGCGCATGGCGGTCTCGTTCCATGCGCGCTGCAGGTCGACCTTCGTGACGAGCACCTTCGCCCTGCGGTTCTCGAGCTTCAGCGTCTGCAGCTCGCCCACCTCCGGCGCTCTGCCGTGCTCCGTGCGAAAGCGCTCGATCGCGCGCACGACCTCGCGCCCGCGTGCGCTGAAGGACTCGATCACCGAGCGCGGCACGCCGGCGATCTCGAAGAAGCGGCCCTCTTTGCCGGTGGCACGCTCGATCGCGTGCCCGCGCCGCTTCAGCTCCTGCGCGAGCGCCGAGCGGTAGTAGGCGCCGACCTCGCGCGCTGCGCGGAAGACCGGCCGCGAGGCGACGGCGACGATCCGCCCGTCCTCGCGTACGGCGCTGGTAACAACGACGTGGCTATGCAGTTGGGGGTCGGGAGCCTCGCCGTCGAGCACGGCGCGCGCGGTCGTGTGGCGGTACTCGGCGGCGATCAGGTCGGCGGCAGGTTCTTCGATACGCCCGGCGCTGCGACGCACGGTTGCGACGCTGTCTCGCAGATGGCCCATCGCCTGCTCGACGGCGTTTGCGTGGGCGGCCTCGATCTCGCGACGGGTTCGCTCGTCGCCGAGCGCCCACAGCACCGAGACCGACTTCGGCGCGCTGAAGGTCAGGTCGACCCCTCCCCCGCGCCCGCCGCCGGCGCCCTCGCGGCGAAGCCAGGCGCCGCTTCGCGGATGCTTCCCCTCCATCAGCGCGATGAAGTCGCGCCCCTCGACGCTCTGCCCCTCGATGCCAAGTCGCGCGAGCGTGTCCGCCGAGGCGAGCCAGCGCCCCGGCGCCTGCTGCGGCTCTCCCGTCGGGCTCAGGTAGTAGTCGCCGCGCTCTGGCTCAATCGTCTTCGCCTCCAGGTAGCGGGCGTAGCCGCCGGCTTTGGCGGCGCCGATGCTTGCGGCGGTCAGCACAACCCATATAGACCCCGAGCGCCGCGAAGCGGCCATGGAATTGGATAGCGCTGAGATAGCACTCGCACTCCTGTGCATGTCGTATGTCCGAGCTCGGACCAGTGCGCCAGTCAGGGGGAAGGCGAGCTTGTGACTCGGTTCTTGGGTGCCGACCGGCCCGCGCTAGCGTTAGGGCGACGCAGGCAGTGCTGCGCTGAGGCGCGACTTTGCGCGGGGCGGTGCGTCAAGCCGGTGCGGGCGCAGAAGAGCGCTTATCGAGCGTTGACCGAGTCGAGCGCCGACGCGCGGCCGCCCGGGGGCGGGCTGGCGCGTACCGACCACCTCTACGCCCGGTGGCAGTGCTCTACGGATCGACCGCTGTGGCATGGGCACGGCTCGCCGTCGGGAATCACCCGCAGTTCGTCGTCGGTAAACCGGAGCATGAGGCAGCTCGCCTGGACGAAGCGAGCCTCGACGGCGCTCCGATCCAGGTCCCACTCCGACGCAAGCACGCGAAGCACCAAGTAAAAGCCTAGGCAGCCCTGCTTCAGCGCCTCTGCCCAGAACTCGTCGGGTCCGATCCGGTTGGGGTGCCGGCGTCCTGGTGTCATCGCGAGGCCGTAGCCTGATGGTGACGGATGGAGCATCACGCTGTTCTGACGCTGCATCACCTCGTACACGTAGCCGAGCATATGGTCCGCCTTGTCATCCCAGGCGGCCTTGAGTAGAGCGAAGCGTGCGGGAAATGTTGCCAGCGTCCAAGACTCCTTGAAGTTCCTGTATCGGCGCCGAGCTTGCTGAAGCTCGGCCTCTTCGGCCTCGGTCATGGGCGGTTCCGACGACTTGAAAGGTTGTTGCACCGCGCGCTCCGCAAGTTCGACTGCGCGCTCGTGCTCGTCGGCTCGCACAGGCGCGATGTCAGGGTTGGCCGCGATCCAGTAGGCATCGAGCGCCTCGTCGAGGAGCGCACGGTTGAGCATCGAGGCAGGGACGCCCCGCCCGATTCGGCAGAGGGCGATGACGGACTCGAAGATGTGGATGCAACGTGCGGCCTGCGCGGTCAGCAGGAGCCTGGCACGACGGTTCTCCGCGCGCCCAGTCTCATCGAAGAGGCGGGCGCCCTCATCAAGCAGATCCTTCGCCGCCTCGACACGGAAACCGTAGATTCCGCTCTCACGCAGAAGCTCGCTGGCGAACCCGACTCGGTGGCGGCGTGGGACCGGCAGCGTCAACTTTATGACGTGGCAGTCACGGTGCGAGTTGCTAGTCACACGGGAGCCACATTCCACGAGCGTCGTCCCACTCGTAACGACTTGCTGTCTCGATCGCGTCAGGAAGCTCGGCGAGCGCCGCGTCGATGACACTCTCGTCGTTCGTTCGCAGGATCGCCCTTTCTCGCCAAGAGCCGTGGACGATATGTAGCTCGATGTTTGCCGGCTCCTCCTGACGCTCCCTCGGCGAACGCCGTCGTCTCAGCAGGCCCTTTATTCCCTCTGTGATTGCGTTCGCGACCAAGCTGACGCCAACGCCTACCGCTACCGTCACGCCATCCACGCCGCCCGACTGGTGGGCGTATTCGACGACGATCTTGCACGTCGGGATTGCGTTGAACTGTCGGTACCGTCCCGCCGCGACCGGACCATGAGGCGTAAGAATCTCTGCCGCCTCGCGAATCGCCACGTCACCGAAGTGCGCCGGGTCGGCAAACAGCGCAAGCTTCGGCGCCCCGACGTACGACTCCGGAATCATCATGATCGTCTCGCTGTACGCAAATGACATGCCTTTGCGATCGCCGAGCGCCTCGACCGTTGCAAGAGGTACATCGAATTCGGCATCAACGGCTTTGTGGCCGTCGTCTAGATCGACGACCTCCACCCGCAGACATTTGGCGTCGATCGTCTTTGTCAAGTCGTGCTCCAGTTGCATCGGAATTGCGCCCGTTCGGATCGCATCCGCAAGCATTTCAAGCATCCCAGGGGGATGCTGATACCCGCCGTAGATCTCGACCGGATGAGTCGTGGTCACCCTGGTCCTAAGGATTCGTCGCTCCACTCTCTGGCGAGAGTAGTGCCTTACGAGGCGGCTAGAAACCCCGCCGCCTGAGTGACAGGCGAGTACTGCCTTCCTAAACGGTTGTATCGCTCCCGTTCTGTGCTCTTTGGGTTCGAAACTCCACGTATCGCCTTCTCGTAGGCGGAAGGATCAGCCTTCCTTACGGCGCGCGCCAGGAAACGCTCCAAGGCGCACCGCCAGGCGCAGCGAGACTCGTTTCGCCTCTCAGCACGCTCGCGTCGAACATGTTGTAGCGCGTCACCGTGAGGCCATCTGCGGAGCCGGCCCCGAGCTGAACCGCGCTTCCGCTACTCGGCGTGCTAGCGGAGCAGTTGGTGAAGGTGGCCGTCCCGAAGTCGGCGAGGAACGCGAGGCGCGCTTGGTTGCTGGCGATGTTCGAAATGCGGACTCCTACCCGTTTCAGGTGGCGGCGATGTCGTCGATGATGTCTAGCGACGCGGCGGTCGTGGCGCGGCGTGGAGCCTCGACCCAGCGCGCGCCGTGTTGTATTGGACTCCAGGGTCGGGGCCTCGGCGATGCACTCGGCCTCGGAGCGCGACGCGTGACTTGCTGGGACCGAGAGGCCGAGGATCTGGCGCCCGTTGTCGGTGAGGCCGATCAGCTCGAAGCTGTGAGCTCCGGGGTCGGTGTAGACAACGACCGACATGTGATCACCGGGTGACACAGGTCGAATCCTCGTTTCGGTGGCGGGCAACGACTCCCACCAAGCGTAGTAAGTCGGCCGCGCGTGCGGTCCCGAGCATTCCGCGCCGGTCCCCGACTGGATCAGGTCATTTGGCGTGTTGTCGATACCCGCCCAGATCGACATGTAGCTTGGAGCCGATACCGCGCCGCAGCTCACGGTCGGCACCACCCAACTCGCTTCGACTTTGTTGATCGCGGCGCCAGTCGCGTCGTAGCCGGCCCAATTCCCCGATGACTTCGTCGGGATCGGCTTTACGCCCGGAGGTGTGGTGCCTCCGCCCGGTGCTGCGCCTCCCCAACTCACGTGGTTGGATTCGATGCCGTTAGCCACTACCCAATGGTCGGGGCCATCGCCGGAGTAGCAGGACGAGCTCGTGGCCGCTGATCCCGAAGCGTCCGTAGTTAGGACAAAGGAGTAGAACCCGCCCGGATCGAGTGAGTCTCGGCAGCTCACAGTTACGTGAGAGTTAGGGGCGAACGAACGCAAGCCGATCGCGTATCGGTAGCCCGCTGGAGCCGGTGGTCCCTGCCCGAGTGTGACTGTCGAAGCGCTCGACGGAGATGGAGTCGGAGGAGGAGACGCCGGGGCACCGCAAACGGGTACGGCGGGATCAACGAACGGGGTCCCTGCGAGGCTCCCCGAGGTCGCTCCGTCGTTGTAGAACGCGTCCGCCGACGCGTAGTAAGTCCCGCTCCAGGGCGGCGAGGCGATGTCGTACCACCATGTGTTGCCGTCAGCAACCGCAAACCCAATGGTTCTACAGGCGATCTGGACGGGACTGAAGCCCGGAATAGTGGGTCCCTGTGTTCCCCCGGCGTTCAGCGGGTTAGTCCAGGTGTGCGCTGCTCCGCCAGTGGTCTCTGTCGTCGTCCCGCCCGAACTGCCGCCACCCCCAGACGTCCCCCCGCCGCCGGACGATCCGCCACCGCCGCTCGATCCACCACCACCTTCACCGGTCGATCCTCCTGTGGGTCCCCCGCCACTCCCGCAGGCTGGAACTCCGGGCGACGGCTGGTTGATCGGTTGTCCGTCATTGATGAAGTGCTCGTTGATCCAACCGCTCCCGTACCCGGGTCCACCGACATCCGTGGCCTGCTCCCACATCGTGTCGGCGGACCCGGGCACGGAAGTGCCGTTCTGATAGCAGTGCACTTCAACGGTAGTGCCGTTGTAGAAGCCGAAGCCGGAGATCGCCTCGGCGGCGCTCCAGTTCGGTTCTGACCGCCAATAGATGCCGCCTTCGGCGTTCATGACGGCGTAGCGAGGGTCGGCTGAGGCGACGCTCGCGCCGACGCAGCACCACATCATCAGCGCGCAGAGTACAGCGAAAGCGCCTCTTCGAAGCTGCAACTGACGACCCCCAAAGTTCGACTATCTGGATCATAATCACATTCTCGGCGCTGACTGCAAGCCGACCGCCTGGTCGTGGTTTCGGCCACCGGGTGGAGCTGACGCCGCAAAGGCCGCGGAAATAGAACATGAATAGAACACGGCCGCCGATTGAGGGCGGCCGATCTCCACCAAAGATGGCGCCTTCGCAGGACTTCTCGCGCATCGGGGAGTCTTGTTCACATTGGATGCCAACCGGGCTCGAAGGAGCGCTTACGTAACGCTCGGCGACCGTCCTTCGGAACTTGAAACGATGGCTTGCGCGCGAAGCGTACGCCGAGCGGATCGCCGGTCGGACGGCCATCGTTGCCTATGACTACCAGCGCTTTTGCCGATGTGTCTCGCTGAACGGCATTGCCAGCGAGGTCAGCGAGCTCTAGGATTGATCGAGCTTCGACGAGCTGCTTGCCGGGAAGCGCGACGCTCCGTGTGCTCCAAGTCATGAGCCACTCCGACCACCTCGTGAGGCAGCGTTCGGCCCAGCGCCCACCCACCGCAGCGACGCTCAGGACTCGGTTACAACCCGATCTTCGTACGCGCGCTCGACCGTCGTGTTTCGGACCAGATAGCGAAGAGGCGAGGGTGGATGACAGCCGAGGCAGGAGCCACACTGCCCACAGACGCCGTCTGCAATCCTTCTCGCTCGTCGCTGCGGTCGCTTTGCGGTCCCAATCCCCGCGAACATCCCCGAACACTCCCGAACGCCGCCCTAATGACCCCAAGTTTGCCGGATAAGGTCTAACCCGCGCCAAGGTGTCGCCCAGCCCCCCGGGATTTCCCTACGTCAGTTCGTGGACCGTCCTGTGTTCGGCGACCTGTCTCCAGTGCAATGCCGCTCAGTGCGGCAGATAGACAACATCCCGGGGACTACAGGTGCCCCCGGCCGAGCACGCGTTGTAGGCGGACTCTTCTGTGAAGGGACCCTTCCAAGTGGTTCCGCCGCCGGTCCCTGAGACGTAGGCCGGGCGGTAGGGATAGCCGCAGAAGTAGAACCCCATACGACCGCCGCACACCCACCAGCGGCCGTCAATGAGTACCGGCCCGGCGTCGCCGGTAGCGGCCCCGTCCGCGGTCAGGTTGATGTGCTTGGCGTTTGAGTTGATGGCGCCGGCAAGAATTGTCCGGGCGCGCGCGCATGACATGTGCCACGGATAGATCGCGTCCTTGCCGTAGAAGCCTTTGGCCGCGTAGCCGCAGCGCTTGACCGTGACCGTTGTCAGTGCGGACGCCGTGCCGACAGCGATCATCAGTGACGCGAAAGCGATCAAGATGCACCGCCATCCCCTGAACATGCGCGCGAGCCTAACACGCGTCGCTGTCGGTCGACAGCGGCTCGGCGCGCGACCGCATGGGCGACGACTCGATGGTGCCGATCATCGGCACCACAGCCTTGACAACCGTTCACCACGGATCGTCATGTGCACATGCAGCCCCGCTCCACCGATTCCGCTGGTGTGGCACGTAGCTCGGCGCTGGTGCAAGAGTCAACTTAGCCGGTGGAGTTCCGAAGGATAAGATTGTGGTCCATGACGCGTGGGGTCCTTTCGAGTCTCGGCAGCGATGGGCTCCCCGGCGGACCGATCGCTCGAACCCGATGCCGCTAGTTCGCTGCGGACGCCGGCGAGGCGCCTCGCGATGTCCTGGGGGTGCCTCGTGGCGCCAGCGAGTCGATTTGGGCCGCTGCGGCACCTTGCGTTCAAGGTGCGTCCGGCGCCGCGCTATGCTTCCCAGCGAGTCTTAGCAAGTTTGCTAATCTAATGGTCCGAGTCATCAAGCATAAGAACTACGGCGTATACGTCAACGACGAGCGAGGGGCACCACATCACCGAGCTCACGCCCACATCCTGCACCGAGGCATGCGTGTCGCGTCGGTCTTCCTCGAAACGCTCGAGTACTACATGGCGCTCGAAGACCTTCCTGCCTCACTGGTGGATGCCATCTCCTCCGAACAGGAGCAGCTCCTCGACAGATGGCAAGAGCTGAACGAATCATGAGCGACACCGAGTCACAGCGCTGGAACACGCCGGGTTACGGCGACATCAAGACCGCCACGGCTAGTCCCGAGGGCATACTCGTCACGTTCGCCAACGGCGATGCCGTGACGGTCAGTCCGGGTGTCCTCGGCGCCCGAACTGCCGACTTCGTCACCGAGGTCGACCCTGACGATCCCACGCGTCTGCGTGTGATCTCGCCCGCCACCACGCGCGACGTCGATTGGACCACCATCCGCGCGGCGACCGACGAGCAGTTCGCGAGCTGGCTACGGGAGCGCGACACCGAGGAATCTCATCGCGTCGGTCGGAGAGTGCGCGCCTTGCGCGAAGAGCGTGGGCTCGCTCAGGGCGAGCTGGCAAAACTCGTAGGGATGACACCCCCGCAGCTCTCAAAGCTGGAAAAGGGCGAGAGCGACATGCGGCTTTCCACTGTGCGCGCGCTGCTACGCGCGATGGACGCGACGTTCGCCGACATTCAGGCCCTGATGCCCCGGAGATGTCCGTGAAAGAGCTCACGAAGCGCGCGCGCCGAGTCGGAGTGCCGGCCGAGATCGTCAAGCGGATCGCCGCTCACGTGGATCCGAGTGAATTGCTGGAGGTTCTCGCGCGGGCCTTCGGGTGGGACTCCCGTAGCATCATCGCCGACGAACTCGCACCGCCCGTCCTGGTCGCGCCCGTGACGCTCAAGAGCCGGGGCACCACTGGGGAAAAGGGTCGGGAAAAGGGTCAAGCGCTACTCGCACTGGCGGAGTCTCTTGCGCAGCGGAGCGCACTCGCCTACTCAGGAAGCCCCGGAACGGTCCCGGACGACCCGCGGGCGCTCCGGGCTATCATCCTCGGCGCCGAGCGTGAGATCACGCTCGAGCTCCTCGTGCGGTGGTGTTGGGAGAGTGGCGTCCTCGTTGTGCCAATGGAGGCGACAGGAGGGTTCTCGGCGGGTGCCTGGCGTGTCGGTGATCAACCGGTCGTCGTCTTGAAGGAAGCGCCCGACTTCAAGGCCCACTGGCTCTTCGCGCTTGCCCATGAGCTAGGCCACTTCGCTCTCGGGCATGTCGCGCGACGCGGCATCGTTGATGCGGGGCCGGCATGGAACGGCCCCGACGACGGACAGGAGAAGGCGGCTAACGAATACGCGCTCGACCTCCTCGTGCCGGGATACCGCGAGATGCTCGACGAAATCGAGCATCGTTTGGAGGGGCTTGACCCAGACGCCAAATTCAAGTTCAAGGCAATCGACGCGGCGAAATCGCGGGGCTACAACGTGCCATTGGTGCTTCTCGTGGCGGCGTTTGGTCTTCCGAACCTCGCACGGCCGGACAGCAGGTGGGGCTCGGCGAACAAAGAGGCGGAGCGCGAAGGCTCAGCGCGTGCATTCGTAGCTGCAGAGTTCGCGCAGAGGGTTGATCTTAAGCGCCTCGACCGTCCTGACGCGCTATTGATCCGTGCGGTGGCAATCGGATGACTGTCTGTCTAGGCGATGCGCAGCCGCACGGTGACCGCCGCATGGTCGGACAGGCGTCGCTGGCGCGGACCGTGCAGGTAATCACAGCGCTCGACGCAGGAGTGAAGCGCCTTCCCGACGTGGACGTAGTCGTACAGGTAGCCGTTGCCCGTACGGCCGACCCAGCTGTGCGGCTGCGATCCTCGGGCCCGCAGCTCGTGGGCGGCGTGAAGGCCGAGCTCCTCGAGCTCCTCGTGCAGCGCATACTCGTAGGGGAAGAAGCCCGGCAGTCGCGGGAGATGGTGGCGAGCGACGGTGTTGTAGTCCCCCGCCAAGAGAAGATGATTCCGCAGGCTCGGCGAGAGATCCCGAATGCTCGCCAACAGCGATGCGATGAAGGCCTCCTTGCGCGCGATCTTCAGAGGGCTGCGATCACGCGACGGGACGTAGACCCCGATCAACGCAATCCGCGGACTGGTATCGAGAACGACGCCAGACACGCGCCACGGCAAGGTCAGCGACAACCTGTCGTCCAACATGCTGTGCACCGGGATCCTGCTCGCCACGGCTACGCCCCGGTCACGGCCCTCCACCGTCGAGAACGTCTTGTAGCCGCGAGCTTCGAGGTCGTCGAGCAGCAGGCGCGTGCCATCCCCACGACTAGTCTCGGTCAGGACGAGGACGTCCTCGCTGCGGCGTCGCAGCCAAGCGAGGATCGTGCTCGCGCGGGGCGGCGCAGCGGCACCGATGTTCAGGCTCAGCGCGCGCACACTCGCGTGCGATACGAGGCACAGGCTTGGGGTGCAACGACGGTGACGGCCGTCCTCGTGAGCTGATGCTCCGCGCTGCTTTGGCCCCGGCTCTCGGATGCGCGTCGTTTGGCGCGCGCCGGACAAGCTGCCGCAAGCGCCGTCTTGGAAGATCGATCAGGCATGGTGATCTCGCGCCCCTCGCCGAGGGTTCGTAGTGTGCCGTGCGCGCCAGCCGGACGCGAACCGTGCACGGGAAGTTTCCGGGCCTCTGGTAGACCGACACGTGTGGGTGGAGCACCATGAGTGCGCGGCAGCGGATCGCGCCCGCCGGTGTTGCGAGTTCGTGCTACTTCCGCACGAGTACCGCGGCCCCAGAGCGAAAGGCGCTTCTGCAGATCACCGAGCGATGCAACCTGCACTGCGCACACTGCTTCGTCTCGGCCGTCCGGTCCGGCGCCGATATCCCGATCGATGAGATTCGAAGCCACGTACTTACTCAACTCGCAGAGGCCCGAGTCGGGCGGCTAACGCTCACGGGCGGCGAGCCGTTTGCGCACCCGGACATGCTCGAGGTCGTCACCGCCGCCCGCGAGTCCGAGATGACTGTGACGATCTGCACGAACGGGACGATCTGCGACGACGACGTGCTCACCGAGTTGCGAAAGATCGGCGGCGTCTCGTGCAACGTCAGTCTCGATGGGTTCTCCTCCGAGAGCCACGGTCGGTTTCGCGGAAACCGAGCCTCCTTCGATCAGACTGTTGCGACTGTACGCAAGCTCGGACGGCTTGGGCTGCTGAAGGGGCTGCTCGCAACGCCCAATACGCTTGCCGAGGCAGCGGAGTTTGCCGAGCTGTGTGCGTTTGCTCGCGAATGCGGCGCCGAGTACGTGCTGATGAATCCCCTTGCGTCGATGGGGCGCGGTGTGAAGGGAGCTCGCCGGCTGGCGTCCGGCGAGCGGACCCTGCGGGAGGTCGCACGCCTCACGGATCCGTTCGCCGGCCCTGAGCTCGACGTAGTGCGAATCCGCTTCCCAAACGACGGCGCCCCACTAGCGGGTTGCGAAGCCGGCACGATCCTCTACGTATTCGCGACCGGAGACGTCACCGTTTGTCCCTACCTAGTGTTCGCGGCCCGCACTCCAGACTCAAAGCACGCACCTGAGGAGTTCATCGTCGGCAACATCCTCCGCGACAGCGACATTGCCGCGCGTCTCGACGGATACCGCCTGCACGATCGCGCGAAGGTGACGGCAGATCCGACTTGCGGCTCGTGCGCGATGGCGTCGACCTGCGGCCGCGGGTGCCCGGCCGCAGTCATAGCTGCCGGCGGCAGCCTCGGTGAACGCGACCGCGAACAGTGTCCGATCAGCGACGCCGACAGCGCAGCATGACCGGCCCGCTGTTTGCGGAGACGAACACTGCTCCGGGGCTCCTCGTCACGGTCGACGGACCGAACGGCTCAGGCAAGAGCACGCTCATCGACGCAGTGCAGGAGGTGCTGGGCCCTGAACTCGACGTGCACTGCACGTGCCAGCCGTCTCCGAGCGCACTCGGCGAACTCATCCGCAGCAGCGAGCACCGCTATCAGGGGCGCGCGCTTGCATGTCTGGTGGCCGGCGATCGCCATCAACAGCTTGTGCTCGAGATCCTGCCGCGGCTTCGAGAGGGCGCACTCGTGCTCTGCGACCGTTACGTCGAGTCGTCCCTCGTTCTGCAGCGGATGGACGGCGTCCCCACGGAGGACATCCTCGCGATCAACCGGGGAATCGTTCGACCAGATCTCCGAATTCGCCTGCTCGCGGACGCAGCTGTGCTCTCCGAGCGCGTCGCCGCCCGCGCTGCTGACGCCTCCCGGCGATTTGAGCAGATGCCCGGCGGGCCTGAGCGCGAACTCGCGCTGTACGACGAGGCCGATCGCCTTCTAACGCGCGAGCAACGGCTTCCTGCGACGGTCTACGACACGAGCCACACCAGTGCTCGCGGCCTCGCCAAGAAGATGAGCAAAGTCATCTACGCGAGCCTCAACGGGAAGCTTTGAGCGAGCCCGCCACAGCCCTGAGCATCCTCACGATGAATATCGGGAACCCGTCCCCAGATCGGGCGCGGCGACAGCTCGAATGGTTCGCCGAGCGTGACGAGGACATCCTCGTGCTGACGGAGACCGCCCCCAGTCGCGGCTGCGACCTGTTGGAGGAGCGTTTCTTGAAGACCGGCTGGGTGGTGCGTTATCCGCGCGTCGGAGCCGGGGAGCGTGGCGTCATGATCGCCAGTCGCGTAGAGCTGCTGCAGGAGCGTGTCGGCGGGCTGACGTCGTATCTGTCGGCCCGGAGTGAGAGCGCAGCTGTGCGCGGGGCCGGCCTGAACGTCATCGCCGTATATGTACCGTCCCGCGACGAGTCGCGGATCAAGGTCGAACGCAAGCGTAGATTTGTGGACGAACTCGGTCGGGCCGCCTCGGGCATCGCCGCGCGGAGCGTCTTGATCGGAGATTTGAACATTCTGGAGCCCGGGCACCGCCCTCACCACGCGTGGTTCCAAGCCTGGGAGTACGAGCTATACAGGGACCTAGTCGCCGCTGGGTGGGTCGACGCTTACCGACGCACACACCCGACCGAGATGGACCACAGCTGGGTCGGCTACGAAGGCAACGGGTATCGCTTCGACCACGCCTTTGTTTCGGCCGACGTGGCGGATTACCTCATCTCCTGTTCTTATCTGCACGAGACACGCGAAACGAGCCTCACCGACCACTCGGCGCTGACACTCGAGCTCCAGATTGCCGGGCGCGAGCCGCGCGAGCTACACAAGGCCCTCCTGAGCGATCAGGCGAGCCTGTTCTAGGCATGACCGCGCACCCCGCCGAGTGGCAGCGCCGACAGTACCACCCATGAAATGGCCGGGACCCCGCGCCTTCGTCGTGCTTGGAACGATCAGCGTTCTGTCATTTGTCGCGAGCTGGGTGCTTGCCAACCGCAGCGATGCCTTCGGCTCGCCTGGGGCGATCGCGATTTTCGGCGCGGTGGCTGGGACCGCAATCACCTCCGCCGTTGGATCGGTCCTCACATGGACACCGCGCCCGCCTTCGGGAAGCGACAGGGTGTCGCACATGAGCGGCTTCGTCCGGCTCACGTCCAAGAGCAGCTTGAGCGGCGAGGAATGGCTTCACGTGCTGACCCAGGCCAAGAGCGAGTTCTATCTGGCAGGGCACACGCTCGGCAAGTGGTGCGAAAACACACACCGAGAGGTCTTCGAAAGCAACATCGCGCGGATCCTCAAGCATTCCGGCGGGACCGTAAAGCTCGTCATACTCGCCCCCGGCTCGCCTGAGCTGGAGCGGCTAACGCGCGCTACAGGCACCGACTACTCCAAACGCCTGGGAGAAAGCATGCGCGCGCTCGGACCGTTCGTTCGAAGCCTCCCCGAGGCGCACCGCGCGCGGCTGACGATCTCAACCCTCGAGGATCACATGGCGTTGCCCTACATGCTGGTCGGCAACGAGCGGACGCTCATCACCGCGACCTACCTGGCAAGCCGCGACAGCGACGAGGTCCCATGCCTCGAGTTGGACCGCGGGAGCGACGCCGCAATCGCTATCTACGACGATTTCTGCAAGCTTGCCGACAAAGGCAAGCGATCCGATCTCGACGTGACCACACCCAACGCGCTGTGACCCCGCCGACGCCGAAATCACCCCGCGACCCGCGCTACCAGATGCCCGCCTCGAGCCCGTCCGCCACGCCTCCGAACGGAATGCGCGACCTTCTCAGTCACGCGTTGGGCACGATGTGGGAACGGATCGGACCAAGCGGCCGCGACGCTGTCCGCGACTTTCAGCGAAAGCTCACCGACGCCGAGCCGGAGGAAGTTCGCGAGATCTTCAGCGATTTCCTAGGTAGCTTCCGCGCCGAGCTGGACCGGGCGCAACGCGACCCTGACCTGCTCGTCTACGGCGATATGCCGGCGAGCGCCGCCGACAAGCTGCTCGCCCAACGCTCAGGCGGGCGTCGCGTCATCGTCGATGCGGTGCTCGTTGTGCACGCACTCCCGAGCGCGACAACCGAAATCATGGCTGCGTTGGACGGCAGTCCGGTCAGTGGTTCACAGAGGGAGCGCGTAGAAGCAGGGATTGTCGCTTTGCGCCACCCCGGCGAAACCTGGGCGGTTCCGTGCGACCTCCTCTTGGGCGGCGTCGAGGGAATGCTCTGGGAGCTGGCGGAGGCTCGCGAGATCGTCGAGTGCGACCGAGAAGGCAAGCCGCGCGACCGCGACGGTCGACCTGTTGCTTCGCTGAACACCCTTCTACATCCCGCGTCCGGCCTAGAGGTTCCCCATCGACTGCGCCAATTTCTCGCCGACCGTCTGTTCGCTGGCCAGGGCCATAGCGTTCGACACCGTCGCCGAGCGGAGCTCCAGCGCGACTGGACCGCCTACGCGCTTGTCGCCCTACGTGGAATGCTGGACGATATTGGCGAGAACCACCTGATCGAAGCACTCGCAGACCAACTGGTTTCGATCTCTGACGCATGACCATGAGATCAGCGCGCCCGCGGGCAATCGGCGGTCCCAGCGGCCGGGACCTGATTCGCGAGCCCCGCGAGCCCTACGTCGAAGAAGGCCGAACGAATCCCCAGCCTCGGGCGTCTACGCGGCCGCGGGGCCTTGAACGTCGATTAGTCGGAGGGCCTCGCCTTGCAGCGCCTCCTCGTCGGTGTCGATCGCGCCGGGTGGCCCGAAGAACAGCGCTGCGCAAGCCCCATCGCCGCGCGAGGACCGGTAGCGCACCCCATCGATCGCCCCGCCCGAAGGCCGGAACTCATAACGCAACCACTCGCTGAAAACCTGCGTCGGGACATACTCGACGTGCTCGAGGCCGTCGCGACGGACGGCCTCGGCAAGCTGTGAGGCAAAGTCACCGAGAAACCGCAGCGCCCCACGAGCAGGCGCTCGCTCCTCGTCGAACAGTCCCGGCATCTGCGGGAGGTCGCACAGGTCGACGATGACCAGGTCTCGCAAGGGCGCGAAGACCCCGATCGTCACCTCGGTTCGAGTCTGATCCGTCTCGGCTGCGAGGACCTCAGCCACCGCAGTATCAGGATCCTCGGCCGCGTAGAACATCGAAATTCCCGCCGGGCTCATGCGGTTGCTCGCCGCGCGATCCAAAGGCGGGGCGCCGAGTCGCGCGGCCCCGGCGAGCATCTCGCCGGGTTTGTGCGCGTGCGCGCGAAACAGGACCGTGCCCGTGCGGTCCGGGGAGACCCGCCGCACGACGTCGGCGCTCTCGATCGCTGCTCCGACGGCCGGCAACATTTGATCTGGCGCAATCGCCTGGGGCTCGTAAGGGTCGCTGGCCGCAAGCACGAACCAGTAGCGTCGCTCATGCAGCACGATGTTGCGGAAGCGCTCCCACCCGTAGCCCAGCGCCTCCTGCTCGGATAGACCCCACGCGTCACGACGCACCCACGGCTGGCCGTTCCAGGACCCATTGAGGTCGTCGAGCAACCTCTGATCGTGCGCCACTCCCTCATCTATGAGGATGTCGAGCGTGTCGTGGATCGGCGCTTGATATCCGCCCTCGCCGCTGTCGTAGGGAATGCCCTCGTCATCGGCGCCGTTGTACTCGAGCAACAGTGAGCCAAACACGTGGGTACGGAAGTCTTCGAAGCTCGCTGCGAACGGCTCCCCGCCAGTGCGATCGCAGTAGTCGCACGTCGTTTCGGTCGCGTGTTCGGCGATCCAGCTCTTCAGGCTCTCGTCATCGCCATGTGCATCGCACACGGCGTCGGCCGACCCAAAGGGAGACAGGTCACGATCGAGCTCCATCGAGAACGGGCGCCTCACAAGGCGCTCGAGTTTAGACGCCGTCGACCGGCCCATCATCAGCGTCTACGACCGCACAACGGACCGCAGCGCCTTCCTGCGGTCCTTTTGCGGTCCCGAGTGCTAGGAGCGGGCAGGAACAGGCGAGAACAATCGACCACGAGGCCCCAGTATTTTCGCGGCCCTTCCCGCGTGTTCCCGGCTATTCCCAGTTTTGAAGTTCATCGGGGAGACAGGACTTAAGACCTACGTCACGTGCCCCAGCACCGCTTCAGGGAGATGCTCAGGTAGCCGCAACGACCACCGCGTAGCCATTGCCCTCAAAGGACTCCAAGGCATTCCGCCGAGCCCGACTCCCGATCAGCCGAGGCTCCTGTCCGCTCGGCGTGATGTCGATCGCCAACTCGATCCCAAGCGCGTCGGAGATCCGCAACAGCATCGGAAACGTCGGGTTGTGCTCCCCGCTCTCCAACCGCGCGACGGCCGGCTGGCTCATCTTCAGCCGCTTGGCGAGCGCGGTCTGACTGAGCCCGTGCTCCGCTCGGTAGGCGATCACCTTGACGGCCACGGCACGCGCAAGCGCGGTGCGCTCCCACTCCCGGCGGTACTCGGGATCGGCGTCGAGATGCTCGGCGAGAACATCCTCGTGGGTCGGAAGATCCGACAGCTTCATCCCGTATCAATATACCAAACTTGTGATAGCCGTAGCTCCGTTACGGCTCGATCTCGCCGAACCGCGCCTTGGCCGCGCCGACGCAGGAACGGATGGAAGCGAACCGACCACGGCCGGATGGGCGTCCGCGACCGGGTCTCTGTCGCGTTAGTTCACCCGTAGGACGGATCACGCGATACCGAAGGGCGGGCGTCCGGCAAATGCTCGTTTGGTACCCACAGGTGGTACCCACGGACACTCCGAGGCTGAGCGACTTCACCCCGAACGCACAAAAGCCCCGGATTTCCGGGGCTTTTGCGAAAGCGGATGAAGGGATTCGAACCCTCGACCTTCGCCATGGCAAGGCGACGCTCTAGCCAGCTGAGCTACATCCGCGCGATCGCCCATTCTAGCCCCCAGGCAGACGGGCGCGTCACGCGCCTCTCGGCGAGGCGTGTCCGACCCCTCAGCCCTTGAAGGTCGAACGCCCGGCGTCGCCGAACGGCTCGTCGCGCTCGCGTACGGCCTCACGAAAGCCGTGCTCGGCGGCATGCTGCTGGAACGCGTAGCCCTCAGTGGTGTGCCGGGCGATCCCGTCGAATACGGTGCCGAGCACCTGGCTGGCGTGCAAACCCTGCGAGTAGAGCGTCTGGTTGACGAGCAGCTTCATCATCATCAGCTGGTTGACGGGCATCCGCGCGATCCGTCCCGCGAGCGCCTCGGTGCGCTCGTCGAGCTGCTCAGCAGGGGGCGCCTCGATCGCGAGGCCCCACTCGACGGCCTCGGCGCCAGACAGGGAATCGCCGGTGAACAGCAGCCGCTTCGCGCGTTGCGCGCCGATCCGATGTGCCCATAGCGAGGTCGTGGGTGAGCCCCATACACGCGCCGGCGGATAGCCGATCTTGGCGTCGTCGGCGATCACGAGCAGGTCCGAGCAGAGCGCCATGTCGGTGCCGCCGGCGACGCAGAAGCCGTGCACCTTGCAGATCACGGGCTTGCCGCAGTTGAACAGGCTCATGAAGCCCTGCGCGTTGCGGCTCATCATCGCGTAGTCGACCATCGGGTCCCACATGCCACGCGGGTCGTGGTTGGCGGCCATCACTCCGGGATCGAGCGGCGAGCCTGCTGGCACCGCGCCGAGCCCCGTCGCTTTGCCGGATGAAGCGTCGGCATGCCCGCCTTCGCCGGGAGCACCGGCTCGCCCGCCCATCCCCTCGGCGCTTTCGAGCAAGTCATAGCCGCCACAGAACCCGATCCCAGCGCCGGCGAGCAGCAGCACGTGCGCGCCCGGATCGAGGTCTGCGCGGCTTACGCACTCGACCAGCTCGGCGATCAGCCGGGGCGTGATCGCGTTGCCCCGCTCGGGACGGTTGAGCGTGAGGCGAGCGACGCCATCGGCGACCTCGTAAAGCACGACCGGCTGATCGCTCATAGCCGCGATCCTATATCCGCCGTGCCGCTGGCCCCACCGGCACGGCGGTGGGATACTGACACGATGCCAAGCAACCGCTTTTACTCACGCCTCTCGATGAGCATGCCCGACTCGTGGCTGAAGGCGACGGGCAAGCTGAACGTGCCGATCTACCGGTTGAGTCGAGGACGACTGATGAACACGGTCGGCACGGGACCGGTGCTGCTGCTCACGTCGACCGGCCGCCGCTCGGGACAAAAGCGCACCTCGCCGGTGCTCTATCTGAAGGACGGCGAGCGGTTCGTCGTGGTCGGCTCGAACGCCGGCAACGTGCGCGCGCCGGCATGGTCATACAACCTCAAGGCCAACCCGGAGGCCGAGATCGAGATCCGCGGCGATCGCCGGCCTGTTCGCGCCCGCGTCGCCGAGGGTGAGGAGCGTGCCGGGCTGTGGCGCAAGGTCAACGAGATGTACGAGGGCTTCGACGACTACGAGGCGAAGACGGCGCGAGACATTGCTGTGTTCGTGCTCGACCCGCGATAGAAAGGAGCAGACCGATGACCCCCTCCACCTCCACCGAGCAGATGATCGGCGGCGTCGACTTCGTCGCACTGCCGACGCACGATGTGGCCGCATCGGCGGCCTTCTACGGCGACACGCTCGGCCTCACACGCTCGGTCTACATGCCCGAGCGCAACTTCGCCGAGTTCGAGACGGGCAACCTCACGCTGAGCATCATCGACGCGGAGAAGATGGGCCTCGAGCACCACCCCCAGCCGACGGCGATCGCGCTGCACGTGGACGACGTGGCCGAGGCGCGCAAGACGCTCGAAGCGCGCGGCGTCGAGTTCAGCGGTGACACCTTTGACACCGGCGTGTGCCACATGGCGTTCTTCGCCGATCCCGAAGGCAACGCCTTCATGCTCCATCATCGCTACGCGCCACGCAGCACCAAAGCCTGAGCCGAGCTCCGACGCAGGGTATGGAGCGAGCGCGAACCGGCCGAGCTCTCCCTGTCGGCACCTTACGAACCAGTCGAAATCGACTAGCCTGAAGTCATGCCCTTCACACGCAGGCAGGCCGAGATGATCGATGCATCCTCGGCCCTTCCGGGGCGCGCGAACGAGCTGCCGGTTCCGGCCAGGCACGAGGTGCTTGGCACACCGCTGAAGGGTCCTTTCCCGGAGGGCGTCGAGACGGCGGTCTTCGGCATGGGCTGCTTCTGGGGCGCGGAGCGGATCTTCTGGGAAGCGCCCGGCGTGTATACGACGGCGGTCGGCTATGCGGGCGGCTTCACGCCGAACCCGACCTATGAGGAGGTGTGCAGCGGGCGCACTGGCCATACCGAGGCTGTGCTGGTCGCCTTCAAGGTCGAGCAGACAGGCTTCGAGGACATGCTCAAGCTGTTCTGGGAGGGCCACGACCCGACTCAGGGCATGCGCCAGGGCAACGACGCGGGCACGCAGTACCGCTCGGCCCTGTACTGGCACGGCGAGCCCCAACACGCCGCGGCGGAGGCCTCGCGCGAGACCTACCAGACGCGCCTGAAAGAGCAGGGCCACGGCGAGATCACGACGGAGATCGCAGAGGCCGGGCCGTTCTACTACGCCGAGGACTACCACCAGCAGTACCTCGCCAAGAACCCCAACGGCTACTGCGGGCTCGGCGGCACGGGCGTCAGCTGCCCGATCGGGCTGACAGCCTCAAGCTAGGGCGAGCCGGCCGCCTACGGCCGGCCGTCTACCAGCCGTCCGCCGAGCCGACCGTCACCAACCGGCGGCCGCTCATTCGTGGCGATCGGCGGCCAGCACGCCGATCACGGTCTGCAGCCAGGCTCGTTCGTCGGGGCCGGCATAGCCAAGTCGCCGGATCGCCCACTGCGTCATTGCCTCGGGCCCGCCGATCGCCGCTCGCTCGCCGGTCACGGCGTAGCGCCCGTCGGCCAGATACCACAGCCCGCCGGCCTCGTCGCGCCGGATCCGCAGCTGCTCGACGACGGACTGGCCGCGGATCACGCTCGTGTCCGCCGGATCGCCTTCGTCGGCCTTCCACGGCCATGTCGAGAAGACGGGACTGCTCGCGGTGATCCGGCGGGCCGGTCGCGGAGCGGGGCCGACGGGGCCCGAGCGCCAGCGCTCGGTCAGCAGGTTGACGTTGCGCGCCGAGCGCAGGCGCGTCAGCACGTGGAGCACGTCACCGGCGCGCAGACGCGTCGAGCCACGCGGCGGGATCGCGTCGTCGCCGCGCACGATCACGTTGACGACGGCGTCGCGGGGAAGCCCAAGGTCGCGCACCCTGCCGCCGACGATCGCGTCGTCGTCGGCCACGGGGTATTCGAGCACCTCGGCGCCGAGGCGGTGGATCGTCCCGGAGTCGGCGAGCGGGCGTGGCAGCGCGGGCTCGTTGCTGGTCAGCCCCAGGCGCCGCGCGAGCGGCTCGAAGCTCGCCCCCTGGACGAGCGCTGAGAGCACGACGGCGAAGAACACGATGTTGAAGAACTGCAGGCTGTGCGGTACGTGCGCCAGCACGGGGAAGGTGGCGAGCACGACAGGGACGGCGCCGCGCAGACCGGCCCAGCCGAGCACGAGCCGCTCGGCGGCGCTGTAGTTGCCGAGCGCCGTCGCAAGCCAGGTCGCCAGGGGCCGGGCGATCAACATCAGCACGAGCGCGAGCGCCGTGCCCTCGAGTGCCACACCACCGAGCTGCGAGGGAAACACGAGCAGGCCGAGCACGACGAACATCGCGAGCTGCGCCACCCAGGCGAGCCCCTCGTGAAACACGGTGATCGTGCGCTTGGCGGGGATCGCGGCGCTGCCGAGCGCAAGGGCGCTGAGATAGACGGCGAGGAACCCCGACCCGTCGAGGCTTGCGGCGCCGCCGTAGGCCAGCGCTGCGACGGCCAGCGAGGCGACCGGGAACAGCCCGCCGGCGGAGAGGCGCACGCGCGAGAGCACCCGGATCGAGAGCCAGCCGACGAGCAGGCCGACGGCCACGCCGATCCCGAGTTGCTTGGCGACGAGCGCCAGCATGTCGGCGATGCCGTAGTGCGGACGCGTGATCCAATCGATCAGCCCGAGCACGAGCACGACGGCGATGGGGTCGTTGAAGCCCGCCTCGCCCTCCAGCGTGCTCGCGAGCTTGCGCCGCAGCGTCGAGCCGCGCAGCAGCGCGAGCACGGCCGCGCCATCGGTCGAGGCGACGATCGACCCGAGCAGCAGGCCCTCGAGCGTGGAGAAGTCGAACAGCAATGTCGCGAACAGCCCGACGATCAGCGCCGTGCCGAGCGTGCCGAGCAGGGCGAGGCTGACAGCCGAGCCGAGGATCGGGCGGATTTCGGCGACGCCCGAGGTCAGGCCGCCCTCGAACAGGATCAGCACGAGCGCGATCGTGCCCACGCGGCGCGCGAGCGCGTAGTCGGAGAACTCCAACCAGCCCAAGCCATCCGAGCCGACGAGCATCCCCACGCCGAGAAACAGCACAAGCCCGGGGATGCGCAGCCTCCACGCCGCGAAGGACGCCACCAGTGCGGCCGCCAGCAGGGCGCCGGCGGCGAGGATGAGGTGAGCGTCAGCCACCGTGGAACGATCTCACGGGCAGAGCACGGCACGGCCTGCATGGCCGGTACGGGCCACACACCCGGCACAGCCTGGCATGGCCGGCTCGGCTCGAGCGTCGGCACGCCCGGCCCGAGCTCGAACGGAGCGACCCCGCCGAAGCGGGGTCGCAGTCCGTCGTGTCCACCCAGGGCGCGTCCGCGGGGATTGGACGCGCCCTGGGCTCCAGGCCTCCCTACCTATGCGCCTGACGGCGCCGGGCTGGGCTGCCACGCCGGCGGCGCGTGCGGGCCGCCGAGCGTCGGAACGTCCGAGGGATAGACCTCGTTGCCGTGGATCGCGTGATCGCCGATCTCGAGCTCCTCATCGGAGAGCCTGAGCGGGACGAATATCCCCACGATCTTCAGCAGGATGAACGTCATGATCCCGCTGAAGATGATCACGAACGCCGCTGTCTCGGCCTGCCAGCGCAGCAGCGTCCAGCTGCCGTGCACGACTCCCGAGAATCCTGGCAGCGCTTCGGCTCCACCTCCAGTCGGTATGTACTCGATGATGTGCGGATCGGCGAAGATGCCCACCAGGAGACCGCCTGTCAGTCCGGCGATCCCGTGCGTATAGATCACGCCCAGCGTGTCGTCGACATTTCTGAAGACGGGGGCACGACTGAGGTAGCGGATCGCGAACCACACGATCGTCGAGGCGATGATGCCGACCGCGGCCGCGCCCCAGCCGTTGAAGAAACCGGCTCCTGGCGTGATCGCGACCAACCCCGTGATCATCCCGTTGACCGAGCCGATCAGCGACGGCTTTTCCTTGAAGATGTAGTCCCACGCGATCCACACGAGCATCGCCACGGCGGTGCACAGGTTCGTGTTGACCACCGCCACCGACGCGTTGGCACCGGCGTAGTAGGAGTCTCCACCGTTGAAGCCGTTCCAACCGAGCCACAGCAGACCGGCGCCGACCGCGACCATCAACAGGTTGTTGGGCGCGTCGATCTCTCGATCTCGCTGCAATCTCGGTCCGATCACGGCCGCCGCCACGAAGCCGGATATGCCGGCCGCGAGGTGGATCACGTAACCACCGGAGTAGTCCAGTGCGCCGTGCGCGGAGAAGAACCCACCGCCCCAGATCAGGAACGCATTGATCGTGTACACGAACGTGATCCACAAGAGCACGAACGGAATCCATGCCTTGAAGTTGATCCGCCCGAGCACCGATCCAAGCATCAGGATCGGCGTGATCGCTGCGAACACGAATTGGAAGTAGATAAGCGAGGCCTGTGGGAAGTGGAACGGCGGCCCCGTCGTGATCGACGGAATGATCGCCTGCTTCTGGAGTTCATTGGCCCCCAGCACCGTTCCGGACTTACCCCAGAAGGTGTCGAAGAAGCCCTTGCCGCCCCCGATTGGGCTGCCAAAGCCCATCTTGAACGCCCACAGCACCCACGCGACCAGCACGAGCGAGAATGCGACGAACGTGAGCATCATGCTGTTGACCGACCAGCGCTTCTGCATCACGCCGCCGTACAGGACCGCCAGGCCAGGCAGGCTCATAAGCCCGACGAACGTCGCTGCCGTCATCTGCCACGCGTTGTCGCCAGGATTCAGCCACTGGTGCGCCCCTTCAAGGTATGGAACCCAAGTAGGCATGTGCGTGCAGTTCCCCTTTCGTCATGTCGGGTGACAAACCCCAGCCCGCACATGCGAGCGGCAGCGCACCACAACGATCGGGGTATGAAACAGGCCCTGTCAGGGGGCGGGTAGGGACAGATTGGCCAACACTTGGAGCGGGCCTTTCGACACCTGTATAGATGGGTTCTCAACAGCCCCTGACGGCGGCGAAAAGCCCATATTTGGGGCTACTTGACGGCGAAGCCGGCGCGCCGGCAGGACTCGGTGAGCGCGTCGCTGATCCGCGTGTCGGTCTGTTGCAACGCAGTCGAGCACAGCTGGCGGGCATGACCGCCGCAGCCGTGGATCCTGACGCCCCCAAGCGTGCTCGGGGCGAGCGCTTCGACGCAATCCTTGCGTCCGGGCGAGCCGCTCGTAAGCGCGTAGGCGCCGAGCGCGATCAGCGCGGCCAACAGCACGACGAGCAGGCTCGCGACGGCCGCCTTCTCACGACGACCCCACTGCAGCGGAGTCGAAAGCCGCTTGGCGCGGGCCTCCATGATCATGCGGGGGAGCCTACCGAGTGATGCAGCATGGCTGCGCCGAAGCGCGAGCGCCGATCAGTTCGGGGCGGGCCCGTCGGCGGCGCTCGCGGTGCCTGCGCCGGCCTCGGCAGCGGCGCTCGCAGCCGAGCGGGCCGGGTCGAACTTGAGCGCCGCCGAGTTGATGCAGAAGCGCTGCCCGCTCTCGCCGGGGCCATCGTCGAAGACGTGGCCGAGGTGCCCGCCGCACGTGCGACAGATGACCTCGGTGCGGCGCATGAACAGGCTGTTGTCCGGACGCAACTCGACGGCCTCGGCAATCGCCGGCTCGGTGAAGCTCGGCCAGCCGGTGCCTGACTCGAACTTCGTGTCGGCGTCGAACAGCATCGCCCCGCACGCCGCACAGCGATAGTCGCCGGAGTCCTTGTTGTAAACGTACTCGCCGCTGAACGGCGCCTCGGTGCCGGCCTTGCGCAGAACGTCGTACTGCGCGGGCGTCAGCTCCTCACGCCACTGCTCGTCTGACTTGACCACCTTGTGCTCGCTCATAGCAAATGTTTTAGCAGAGCCCTGCTATCGTGATCTTTACGTTCACGTCAATTTTTAATAATAAAAAGACGACTGCCGGATCGCGTTTCGGCGTCGAGGCTGGGCACGCCAACTACAAGTGGTGGGCCCTGTCCTGCACGAGCCTCGGCATGCTGCTGGCGGCGACCAACTCGGGCACGCTGATCATCGCGCTGCCGGACCTCGAGCGCTCGCTGCACACGAGCATTCTGGCGCTCGTCTGGGTGATCCTGGCCTACCTGATCGCGGCCACCGTGCTCGTGCTGATGGCCGGCCGGCTGAGCGACCTGTTCGGGCGAAAGCGCGCCTACGTGGGCGGCTTCCTGCTGTTCGCGCTGGCCTCGCTCGGGGCCGGCTTCTCGGGCGATGCGACCGTGCTGATCCTGTGGCGGATCCTGCAGGGGATCGGCTCGGCCTTCCTCTTCGCCAACGCCGCCGCGCTCGTCACCGACGCCTTCCCCAAGGAGGAACTGGGCCTCGCGATGGGCGCCAACACGATGGTCGCCGCGATCGGCCTCGTGCTCGGGCCGGTGCTCGGCGGCGCGCTCGTGGCGATTGCGTGGCAGTGGGTCTTCTGGTTCAACGTGCCGTTCGCGCTCGCCGGCGCCGCCTGGGGCGCGCTCGTCCTGCGCGAGCTGGCCAAGCAGGACACGGCGCGCAGCTACGACGTGCTTGGCACGAGCACGTTCGTGCTCGGCCTCACCGGCCTGGTCTACGGCGTGTCGCGCGGTGGCATCTCCGGCTGGGATGACAACCTCGTGATCGGCGCGCTGATCGTGGCGAGCGTGCTGCTGCCGCTGTGGGTCGTGATCGAGCGCCGCTCGCGCGCGCCGATGCTCGACCTGGCGCTGTTCAAGAACCGCCTGTTCGCGGCGGCCAGCGCAGCGTCCTTCCTCAACGGCCTCGCGCGCTTCGCGCTGATGTTCCTGTTCGTCTTCTACTTCCAGGGGGCACAGGGCGACTCGCCGATCACGGCCGGCGTCAAGCTGATCCCGCTCGCGCTCGGCATGCTGATCGCCTCGCCGATCGCCGGCATCTACGCCGACCGCCACGGCTCGCGCG
Organism: uncultured Solirubrobacteraceae bacterium; assembly: GCA_963704495.1. Lineage (GTDB taxonomy): Bacteria > Actinomycetota > Thermoleophilia > Solirubrobacterales > Solirubrobacteraceae > Palsa-744. The sequence goes on from OY969911.1 coordinate 2,365,594, forward strand.
CGCTGGCCTCGCTCGGGATGCTCGTGACCGCGGCAGGCCTCGCCGGGATGTCGACGCTCGACGTGCACACCGCCTACTGGCAGAGCGGCCTGTGGCTCGCCGTCGTGGGCGTCGGCTCGGGCATGTTCAACAGCCCCAATACGGCCGCGATGATGGGCGTCGTGCCGGCGCACCGCCGCGGCATCGCTGCCGGTGCGCGCACGCTGCTGCAGAACACGGGCGCCGTGCTGTCGATCGCCTTCGTGCTCGCGATCGTCACCTCGGCCGTGCCCAAGGCAACGCTGTTCGCCGTCTTCTCCGGCCTCGCGCAGGGTCTCTCGACGGAGAAGCTGGCGCCGTTCATCGCCAACATGCACGTCGCGCTGTGGGTGCTCGCCGCGACCTCCGTGCTCGGCGCCGGCGTGTGCCTGCTGCGCCCGAGCCACGCGAGCGTGACGGCCGACGCCGACGCCGCCACTGAGGCCGACGAGCGCTCGGCGATCAGGCCGTGGGAGGAAGCGCTCGCCGACGAGGCCTTCGTGCCCGGGCGCGACGAGTCTGTCGAAGGCGAGCGGCCCTCCCCCACGCCCGGCGAGCAGCGACTGGGGGTGCGTGCATGAGCCCGCAACCGGCAAAGCCCGATCCCGCGGGCACGGCCCCGGCGGAGCCCGAGAGCCTGCGCATCGGCGACGTCGCGCGCCTGGCCGGCACGACGCCGCGCACGATCCGCTACTACGAGGAGATCGGCCTGCTGCCCGAGGCCCCCGCACGACCATCGGGCCGCCACCGCCTGTACACCGAGGCCGAGGTCGAGCGCCTGCGCGAGCTGATGCGCCTGAAAGACCTGCTCGGGCTCTCGCTGGAGGAGCTGAAGACGCTGCTCAGCGCCGAGGAGGCGCGCGCCGAGGTGCGCGCGCAACTGCGCCGCGAGGACGTCGATTCAGCGCGCCGTCGCGAGCTCTTGGCAGAGGCGCTCGGCCACATCGACCGCCAGCTCGAGCTCGTGCGCAAGCGTGCCGGCGAGCTGGCCAAGCTCGAGCACGAGCTGTCCGAGACGCGCAAGCGCGCCCGGCGCAAGATTCGCGAGCTCGACGCCCGCGCGCAGGGCACCTTCGCGCCCGAGCTCGAGGCGACGAGCGGCTCGAAACCGTGACGATGCCGGCTGCCGACGCCGAGCGTCCGGGCGGCGAGCGCGCCGTTCTGTCGCCGAACGCTGCGGCACCGTCGGACCCGGCCGTGCTCGTCGACGACCTCGTCGTGCGCTACGACGAGACGCTCGCCGTCGGCGGCGTCTCCTTCGCCGTTGCGCCCGGTGAGGTATTCGGCCTGCTCGGCCCCAACGGCGCCGGCAAGACGACGACGATCCGCGTGCTCACGACGCTGCTGCCGCCGAGCGACGGGCGCGCGCTCGTGGCCGGGCACGACGTACGCAGCGAAAGCCTCGCCGTGCGCTCCTCGATCGGCTAACCGGCTGGCTGCACGTGATCGCACGCGTGAACCCGCTCACCTACGAGGTCCAGGGCCTGCGCCAGATGCTCGTTTTTGGGGGTCCCACCCACCCCGCCGGCGAGGTGTGGCTCGACTTCCTCGTCGTCTTCGGCTTCTTCGCGGCGATGCTCGCTGCCGCCACACGCGCCTATCCGAAGGCGATCCTCTAACGGCTGCACGAGGAATCGATCGAGCGGACTCCGGTCCTATAGTGCGTCGCGGCGGCCGGATGAGTGCCGGATGAGGACGAGCGGGTAAGGAGCGGACGTGGAGCGCAAGTGGTGGACGCTGATCGCCGTGTCGGTGGCAATCTTCATGCTGCTGCTCGACATCACAGTGGTGAATGTCGCGCTGCCCGACATCCAGCGCTCGCTGCACTCGAGCTTCCAGGACCTGCAGTGGGTCGTCAACGCCTACTCGCTGACGCTCGCCGCGTTCCTCCTGACGGCCGGCGCGCTCGCCGACCGCTTCGGGCGGCGGCTGGTGTTCGTCACGGGGCTGGTCGTCTTCACGCTCTCCTCGGCCGCCTGCGGGCTGGCGGGCACGCCGCTGACGCTGAACCTCGCACGCGCCGTGCAGGGCACGGGCGGGGCGATGATGTTCGCGACCTCGCTCGCGCTGATCGCACACGCCTTCCACGGGCGCGAGCGCGGCATCGCCTTCGGCGTGTTCGGCGGCGTGATCGGCGCCGCCGTGGCCGTCGGCCCGGTCGTCGGCGGCGTGATCACCTCGGGCATCGGCTGGGAATGGATCTTCTTCATCAACGTGCCGATCGGCATCGGCGCGGTGTTCCTCACACTCACACAGGTCGCCGAGTCGCGCGACCCAAACGCACAGGGCGTCGACTGGCTCGGCCTCGTGACCTTCTCCGGCTCGCTGTTCCTACTCGTGTTCGCGCTGATCGAGGGCAACGAACAGGGCTGGGGCTCGACGCGAATCCTCGGCTTCCTGATCGCCTCAGCCGTGCTGATCGTGCTGTTCGTGATCGTCGAGCGTCGCCAGAGCCGCCCCATGCTCGACCTCGCGCTGTTCCGCCGACCGGCCTTCGCCGGCGCGAGCATCGTCGCCTTCGCAGTCTCCTCCTCGATGTTCTCGATGTTCCTCTACCTCACGCTCTACATCCAGGACGTGCTCGGCTACAGCCCCCTGCAGGCGGGGCTGCGCTTCCTGCCGATCACCCTCGTCACCTTCATCGTCGCGCCGATCTCCGGTCGTCTGTCGGTGCGCGTGCCGATCCGCCTGCTGCTCGGCTGCGGGCTCGCACTCGTCGGCACCGGCCTGCTCGCGATGACCGCCGTCGACGCAAGCTCCGGCTGGAGCACGCTGATCCCCGGCTTCCTCATCGCCGGGATCGGCGTCGGGCTGATCAACCCCCCGCTCGCCTCGACCGCCGTCGGCGTCGTGCACCACTCGCGCAGCGGCATGGCTTCGGGCATCAACAACACCTTCCGCCAGGTCGGCATCGCCACCGGCATCGCTGGGCTCGGTGCGATCTTCCAGCACGACATCACACGCAATACGAGCGCCGCACTCGCCGATGGCCCGGGACGCGCTGTGCTGCGCACAGGGCACGACAGGCTGACCGGTGCGCTCGTCTCGGGCGAATTGCGCCAGCTCGGGCACGGGCTGCCCGCCGGCGGGCGCACGGCGTTGATGCACGCCTACCGCGTCGGCTTCACCGAGGCCTTCACGAGCATCCTGATCGTCGCCGCCTGCGTCGCGCTCGCCGGCTCGCTGCTCGCCTTCGTGCTCGTGCGCAGCCGCGACTTCGTCGTCGCCCCCGGCGCCGCCGCCGGGGACGGAGACGGCAGCGAGCCGGCGGCGGCCGTCGCCGGCTGAGCCTTGCCGGTCGCGTTCAGCGGCTGCACGCACTGCGCGAGCCGCCCGCGGCCATCTCTTCAGATCATCAAAAAATCAGGACTGCCGGCGCTCGTGGCCGGGGCACTCGAGCACCGGGACGCGCGGGTATCGGGGGTAAGCTGGATCGACGCGTGAGCGGGTGCAGAGCGAGAAGACGGAGCCACGCGTGTTGCGGACCTCCTGCTGGTGAGCGCACGTGTCGCACAGCCCCGCTCGGGCACCGTCGCGCGGCGGTGGGCTTGGGCGCTCGGACATGGAGCAAGCTTAGGCCGGGAGATCTCGGGCCGGACACACCCGCCGACCGGCGCCTGCGATAATCGTTGACCATACAACTATGACCACGTTCTACCGACTGCTCGGATTCCTGCGCCCCTACAAGCGGGGGCTGATCGTCTCCTGGGCGCTCGCGAGCCTCGCGATGGTCGTGACCGTGTTGATCCCCCACTTCACCGGCTCCGCCGTCGAAGCGATCAGGCACGGAGATCGCCACGCCCGCCACCACGAACTGGCCGCGCGCGCGCACGACCGCCACACGCTGCTGATGCTCGCGATCGTGATCGCCGCGATCGTGGTCGTGCGCTGGTTGCTCACCTACATGCGACGGATGATCGCCGGGCGCGTCTCGCTTGGCATCGAGCTCGACCTGCGCGAGCGCATCTACGGCCACCTGCAGCGGCTCGAGCTCGGCTTCTTCGACCATCAGCAGACCGGTCAGCTGATGTCGCGCGCGACCGTCGATCTGCAGGCCGTGCGCTTCTTCCTCGGCTACGGCCTCGTCTTCATCCTGCAGTCGATCCTCACGCTCGTGCTCGCCGGCATCGCGATGATCGTGATCAACCCCGAGCTCGGGCTGATCGCGATGGCGCCGACGCCGTTCGTCGTGTGGATCTCCCAGCGCTACGGGCGCACCGCTCGCCCGGCCATCCAGGAGGTCCAACAGCGGATCGGCGAGCTCACAGCCGACGCCGAGGAGAACATCTCGGGCGTACGCGTGGTCAAGTCCTTCGCGCGCGAGCCACAGCAGCTGCAGCGCTTCCGCCACAGCGTCTCGCGCGTGTTCGACCAGTCGATGATCGCCACGCGCCTGGAGGCCAAGTTCAACCCTGCGATCGGCTTCCTGCCGCAGCTCGGGCTCGCCGCCGTGCTCTTGATCGGCGGCAACCGCGTGATCCACGCGCACCTCACGCTCGGGCAGTTCACGCAGTTCTATCTCTACCTGAACATGCTGATCGGCCCGATGCGCTCGCTCGGCGTCACGCTCGGCCTGGCCCAGCGCGCGACCGCCTCCGGCCAGCGGATCTTCCAAGTGCTCGACCGCGACCCGCGGATCCTCGCCCCGCCCGACGCACCGCCACTGCCACGTGGCAACGGCCACGTCGAGTTTCGCGACGTCACGCTGCGCTACGACGAGGGGGATGACTTCGGCGCCGTGCACGCCGGGCCGCGCGCGCTCTCGCTCGACAGCGACAGCGACGGCAACCAGCTCGCCGCGCGCGCCACGCGCCCCGTGCTCAGCGACGTCAGCCTCGACATCCCCGCCGGCACGACCGTCGCGCTCGTCGGCGCGACCGGCTCGGGCAAGACGAGCCTCGTCTCGCTCATCTCGCGGCTGTATGACGTGAGCAAAGGCACCGTGCTGCTCGACGGCACCGACGTGCGCAGCGTCGAGCTGGCCTCGCTGCGCCAAGCTGTCGCCGTCGTCTCGGACGACCCCTTCCTGTTCTCGGCGAGCGTCGCTGAGAACATCGCCTACGGGCGTCCAGGCGCGAGCCGCGAGGACGTCGAAGCCGCCGCCCGCCGCGCCCAGGCCTACGACTTCGTCGCGCGGCTGCCACACGGCTTCGACACGCGCGTCGGCGAGCGCGGGCTGTCGCTCTCCGGCGGGCAGCGCCAGCGCCTGGCGATCGCCCGCGCGCTGCTCGCCGACCCGCGCGTGCTGATCCTCGATGACGCGACCTCGGCCGTCGACGCCTCGACCGAGCAGAGCATCAAGCTCGCGCTCGACGAGGCGATGGCCGGGCGCACGACGTTCGTCATCGCCCACCGCCTCTCGACGATCTCGCTCGCCGACGAGATCGTCGTGCTCGAGCACGGCCGGATCGTCGCCCACGGCGACCACGAGCACCTGCTGGGAGCCTCCGAGCTGTATCGCGAGATCGTCGAGAAGGGGCTGCCCGATCAGGTCTTCATGACGCGCAAGCCGCTCGAACGCGAGGTGAGCGGCCTGTGAGCCCGATGGTCGGACGTGGACCCGGCTCGACCTGGACAGGCGAGCGCGCCAGCCGCGGCACGCGCGGGCGCAACCTGCGCGGGCTGCTCGCGTTGATCAAGCCCTACCGCGGCCGTGCCGCGCTGACCGTCGTGGCGCTCGTGCTCGGCACAGCCGCCTCGCTTGCGCCGCCGCTACTCGCGCGCGCCGCGATCGACGACGGCATCCAGCGCCACGACTTCGGCAAACTCGAGCTCGTCGTCGTCGCCTTCATGGCCGCCGCACTGCTCGTGTGGCTGATGACCTACGCGCAGACCTACCTCGTCGGCTGGGTCGGCCAGCGCGCGCTCGCCGACCTGCGCATCCGCATCTTCACGCACCTGCAGACGCTGCCCGTCGGCTTCTACGAGAGCCGCCCCGCCGGTGTCTTGATCTCGCGCATCACCAACGACGTCGAGGCGCTCGACTCGCTCGTCACCGACTCCGTCGTGACGCTGTTCCAGGCCGGGCTGACGCTGATCGGCACGGTCGGCATCCTGCTCTACCTCGACGTCAAGCTCGCGCTGATCACCTTCTGCGTGCTGCCGATCGTGCTCGCCGGCTCGCTCTGGTTCCGGATCATCTCCGCCGGCGCCTTCCGTCGCACGCGGGAGACGATCGGCGCGATCACCGGCTACCTGCAGGAGACGCTCTCGGGCATCCGCGTCGTGCGCACCTTCGCCCAGGAGCCCGTGCACGAGCAGCAGTTCGTCGCGCTCAACGAGGACAACCGCGACGCCAACATGGTGACCGTCAAGCTCAACGCCGCCTACTTCCCTTCCGTCGAAATGCTCTCCGGGCTGGCCGTCGCCGCGATCGTCCTCTACGGCGGGCTGCAGGCGATCGAAGGGCACATCTCGATCGGCACGATCGTCGCCTTCGTCGCCGCCCTGTCGAACCTGTTCGAACCGATCCAGCAGCTCTCCCAGCTGTACGCCACCTACCAGTCGGGTATGGCCGCCCTGGAGAAGATCTTCCAGCTACTCGACGAGCAGCCCGACCTGGAGGACCGCGCCGACGCGGTCGAGCTCGGCCGGATCGCCGGCGAGGTCGACTTCGACGACGTCTCCTTCGCCTACAAGAAGCGCCGTGGCGATGACTCGACCGAGCAGGTGCTCGCGCTCGACCACATCAGCCTGCAGATCCCGCCCGGGCAGACCGTCGCGCTGGTCGGCGCCACCGGCGCCGGCAAGTCGACGATGGCCAAGCTGATCGCGCGCTTCTACGACCCGACCTCCGGCGCCGTGCTCGTCGACGGCCACGACCTGCGCGAAGTCGCCTCCAGCTCGCTGCGCTCGCAGATGGGGATCGTGCCGCAGGAGGCCTTCCTCTTCTCCGGCACCGTCGCCGAGAACATCGCCTTCGGGCGCCCCGACGCCGATGCCGATCAGATCCGCGCCGCGGCGGCCGCCGTCGGCGCCGAGGAGTTCATCGCAGAGCTTCCCAACGGCTACGACACCGAAATCGGCGAGCGCGGCACGCAGCTCTCGGCAGGTCAGCGCCAGCTGATCGCCTTCGCCCGCGCGCTGATCGCCGACCCGCGCATCCTCGTGCTCGACGAGGCCACCTCCAACGTCGACCTGCATTCCGAGGCGCGCATCGAGCAGGGCCTGCGCCGCCTGCTCGCCGGGCGCACCTCGATCGTGATCGCCCACCGGCTCTCCACGATCCGCCAGGCCGGGCGGATCGTCGTGCTCGAGCACGGACAGATCGCCGAGCAGGGCAGCCACGACGAGCTGATCGCCGCCGAGGGACGCTACTACGAGCTTTATCGCGACTGGGCCGCGCAGGCGGCCGCGGCCTGACTTCTGATCGAGCTCCGGGACAGGGACTCGAACCCCAATCTCCCGGACCAGAACCGGGCGTCACTGCCAATTGGACTATCCCGGAAGGGCGTCTCAGGCGAAAAGGATAGCCAAGGGTAAGGCTAGTTCGCGAACTCGTGCCCGTTGGGCGCGAAGTACGCGGTGATCGCTTCCTCGAGCCCGGGATCGAGCACGAGCAGCACTTCGTCGCCGGCCTCGATCACGGTGTCGGCCTTGGGCACGAAGCCGGTGCCGCCGCGCAACACGGAGATGATCAGACTGCCCTCGGGCAGGGCGATCTCGGAGACGGACTGCCCGACGGTGGGCGCGTCCTCGGCGACCTCGAGCTCGATGATCTCCAAGCGCTCCTCTTCGAGCGCGAGCAGGTGCACGAGGCCGTAGCGCGGCACCTCGTGCTCGATCAAACGCAGGATCAAGTCAGTCGCCGAGACGGCGGGCTGGATCCCGAGCAGGCGGAAGTGGTCATGGTTTCGCGGGTTGTTGACGCGCGCGATGATGCGGTCGCAGAGGTACTTCTCCTTGGCGACCTGACAGACGAGCATGTTGTCCTCGTCGTCACCGGTCACGGCGATCACGAGGTCGGCGCGCTGGATGCCGGAGCGCTCGAGCACCCACAGCTCGGTCGCGTCGCCGTACTGCGCTGCGTGCTCGAATTCCTCCTCCATCGAGAGGTAGCGCGGGCGCGAGGACTCGATGATCGTGACCTCATGACCCTTGCCGATCAGCTCCCGCGCGAGGTTGCGCCCGACCTTGCCGGCGCCGACAATGATCGCGTACATGCCTTAGGCCGGCTCTGGCGCCAGGGCGCGCTCGAACATCTCGATCGCGTGCTTGGTCGGAGAGATCGTATGCAGGCCCTGTTCGCCGTACCAGCTCGCGCGGGCGGGGTCCATCACGCGCACGATCACCCGCTCCACGCCGAAGCGACGCTGGGCGATCTGGGCGATGATCAGGTTGGTGTTATCGCCGTCGGTGGAGGCTATGAACACCTCTGCGCGCTCGATCCCCGCTTGGATCAGCGCGTCTATCTCGAGCGCCGTGCCGACGGTGAACTGACCGCCGGCGTCCTCCCAGCTGACAGTCTGCCCGGCGTCCAGGCGCTCGTGCGAGAGCGGGTCCTCGTCGAGCACCGAGACTTCATGGCCCGAGGCGAGCGCCGACTTGGCGACAGCCGAGCCCACGCGCCCGGCTCCCACGATCATCACGAACATGCGCCGCAGATTAGTCGATGCGGGGCTTCACGCAAGCTGCGGCTCCAGCCTCAGGAGCGCGTCTCAGCCGCGCCGGCCCCGGCCAGACGCGAGCGGCTCTCGGCCAGCGAATCGCCGGCGGCCGGCGCGGTGACGATCACGCGGCAGCTCGCCTTGTCGATTACGTACTTGGTCACGTCGCCGACGAAGTTCTCGAGCGGCCCGCCGCGGCCACCCAGGCGCGCGCCGCCCCGGATCAGCGAAGGCTCCTCGGCGCCGAGCACAATCGCCTCCACGCCACGGCGCTTGGCCTCATCGACGATCGCGTAGCCGGCGCGGCGCGTGCGCACGGTGGCCGTGGCGACCTGCACGCCCGTGTACTCCTCCCCGACCGCCTTCGCGCGCGCGAGCGCCTGGCGCGCTTCCTTGACCTGCGCCTCGGGCAGGCGCGCGTCGAGCGGCAGCGACATCGGAATCACGAAGATCCACACGGCCTCGATCGTCGCCTCGTCGATCGCCGCCTCGTCGGTCTGCTCGCCGGCCACGAGCAGCGCCGCGGTCTGCACGATGTCCTCATCCAAGCGCGTGCCGAACAGGGGCACGAGGATCGAGCCGTAGTCGCGTTCGCGCGGTGGCTCGGCGCGCAGCACCTCCGGCGCGACCGTCACGCGGCGCAGCAGCGGCGCCTCGTCGGCGCGGCGATAGATCACGTACATGGCAATTCCCACTGCCATCCAGCCGAGCCCGACGTAGCGGGCCGGGTCGTGCACGACCATCACCGCCAGCCAACCGAACGCCGAGATCACGGCGCCAAACACGGCCGGCAGCGGCAGGCTGCCGCCGCGCCAGGAGACCGACAGCGGGATGCGGTAGCCGCGCGCGCCGTCGGCCTCGGAGTAGCGCAGCTTGCAGACCGAGACGTGCGCGATCGTGAACGCCAGCAGCGCGCCGAACGCGTAGATGCCGACCAGGAAGTCCAGATTCTCCGGCACGACCAGGCCGGCGGCGACGATCCCGGCGAGGATGATCAGCACGTACGGCGTCGAGCGCTGCGGGTGCAGCCGCCCGAGGCCGCTCGGGATCTGGCGGTTGGTCGAAAGCGAGTAGGCCAGCCGCGATAGCCCGAGCATCGCCGAGTTGGCCGCTGCAACGAGCGTCAGCGCGCCGAGCCCGGCGACGACGTAGCGCAGTGTTTCGGCCAGCCAGTGGGGTTTCATCTGACCGACGATGCCCACGACCGGGTCATCGAGAAAGCGCGTGGCCAGCTCGCGTATGGCCGTCGTGGACGGGCAGCGCAGTGACCGCGACGAGCGCGATGCCAACGTAGATGATCACGACCGTCGCCGTACCTGTGCCGACGAGCCGCTTGAGCTGACCTTTGGAGATGTGCACCTCGCCGGCCAGCCCGGCCGCCGACTCGAGGCCCGTGAAGGAGATCGCTGCGACCGTCAGGGCGAAGATCAGGTCCGACCAGCTCGGCGCGCTGCCCAGGTGGATCGGGTCGAGCAGCGTGTGCGGGTTGAGGAACAGCACGAGCCCGAGCACGACGATCAGCCCTTGCAGCGCGAGGTCGGCGACGACAATCATCGCCACGCGCCGCGAGCGCCGCCAGCCGAAGCCGCGAATGTTGCCGAGCACGACGAGCAGGATGAACACGAGCGCCAGCCCCAAGGCCTCGGCGCTGTTGCCGAGCGGGCTCCAGAAGACGCGCAGGTACTGCGTCGCCGAGTAGCAGGTGACCGCGATCAGGATCACGTAGTCGAGCAAGATCGCCCAGCCCGCTACGAAGCTGACGAGCTCGTTGTAGGCGTAGCGCGCGAACACCGTCGAGCCGCTGCGCTCCTGGTGCAGCGATGCACCCTCGGCGTAGGTCATCGCGGTCAGCGCGAACAGCAGGGCCGAGATCAGGAAGACGACCGGCGTGAGCCCCAGCGCGTGCCCCGAGATCACGCCGAGTGAGAAATAGATCGCGCTCGCCAGCGGCGTGTAGACGACCGCGAACAGCGTCGGTGAGCCGACGCTGCGGCGAGCCGTCGAGAGCGAGCGCGCGGAGATCTGTAGCGCGATCCGCTCAGCCTCGGCGCGGCCAAGCTCGGCCTGCGGCTTCACGCCGGATGGATCGGCATCGCTGGGCGCCTCACCCCCCGCACCCCCGAGCGGCGCCCGCTGCCGGCCGGCAGGCTCCCCCGCGTCGCCGCCCCCGCGCTCGCTCATCTCCACCCGCCCCTCACGGCTGCCTTCCTCGCTTGTGCTCGAGCCACAGGCGTGCCACGCCACCGGCCAGGAACAGCACGCCGAGCAGCAGGCGAGCCGAGAGCACGCCGCCAATGCCCGCAATCACCTGACCGATCAGCGCGAGCCCGACCGCGGCCATCAGCAGCGACAGCACGAGCGTGCCTGAGCGGTGCACGGTTCGGCCGTTCATCTCATGGTGAGCTTAGGGGGCCCTGGGCCCGGCCGGCGAGTCCGGCCGGGCTTCGATCAAGTGATGATCGGGATGATCAGGATCGCCACGATGTTGGCGACCTTGATCATGGGGTTGATCGCCGGCCCGGCGGTGTCCTTGAAGGGATCGCCGACGGTGTCGCCGGTGACCGAAGCCGCATGCGCTTCGGAGCCCTTGCCGCCGAACGCGCCGTCCTCGATCAGCTTCTTCGCGTTGTCCCACGCGCCACCGCCCGCGGTCATCATCACGGCGAAGAAGAAGCCGACGACGATCACGCCGATCAGCAGACCGCCGAGCGCCTGCTGGTCGATCAGGCCGACGATCAGCGTCAGCAGGATCGGCAGCAGCGAGGGCAGGATCATCTCGCGCTGGGCCGTCTTCGTGACGATGTCCACGCAGGCGGCATAGTCGGGCTCTTCGGTGTAGTCCATGATCCCGGGGTGCTCGCGGAACTGGCGGCGCACCTCCTCGACGACGGCGCCACCGGCGCGGCCGACGGCCTCGATCGAGAGCGAAGCGAACAGGCAGACCATCAGGCCGCCGAGCAGCAGACCGATCAGCACGGGCGGTTCGTTGATCCCGAAGGAGATCACGTGGCCGACCTTCTCTTCGATTTCTTTCTGGAAGCCGGCGAACAGCACGACGGCGGCAAGCACGGCGGATCCGATCGCGTAACCCTTGGTCACGGCCTTGGTCGTGTTGCCGACGGCGTCGAGTCGGTCAGTCACTTTGCGCACGTCCTCTGGCAGCTCGGCCATCTCGGCGATGCCGCCGGCGTTGTCGGTGATCGGCCCGAACGCGTCGAGCGCCACGATCAGTCCGGTCAGCGAGAGCAGCCCCATCACGGCCACGCCAATCCCGTAGATCCCCTCTACGCCGCCACCGGCGAGCTTCCACGCGCCGAGGATGCCGAGCACGATCACGATCGCCGGCAGCGCCGTCGCCTGCAGACCCGAGGAGAAGCCCTGGATGATGTTCGTCGCGTGCCCTGTCTCAGATGCCTTTGCAGTCTTTCTGACAGGCGAGAAACGGGTCGAGGTGTAGTATTCCGTCAGTCCGAACAGCAGTGCGGTGACGGCGATACCGATCAGCGAGCACAGGTAGAATTTCCACCACTCGGGCGGGTTTACCGGGCCGCTCGTGGCCTTGAAGCTCAGTGTGTGCATCAACCAGTAAGTGATCGGCGCAAAGGCAGCCGCCGCGATCACGCCGGAGACGAGCAGCCCCTGCAGCAGCGCGCGCTCGACGTTGTCGGTTTTCGTCCGCACGGCGAACGTGCCGAGGATCGAGGCGATGATCGCCACGCCGCCGATGACCAGCGGGTACATCGCGACTTTCGTCTCCTCGTGGAACGTGAGCACGCCGAGCAAGATCACGGCGACGGCGGTAACTGCGTAGGTCTCGAACAGGTCGGCCGCCATGCCGGCGCAGTCGCCGACGTTGTCACCAACGTTGTCGGCGATCGTGGCCGGGTTGCGCGGGTCATCCTCGGGGATGCCCGCCTCGACCTTGCCGACGAGGTCGGCGCCGACGTCGGCGGCCTTCGTGAAGATGCCACCGCCGAGTCGGGCGAAGACGGAGATCAGCGAGCCGCCGAAGCCGAGCCCGATCAGCGCGTCGACGGCCGTCTTGGGGCTGTCGTCGAAGATCGAGGTGAGCACGCCGTAGTAGCCGGCGACACCGATCAGCGCGAGACCGACGACGAGCATCCCCGTAATCGCGCCGCCGCGGAAGGCGACTTGCAGCGCGGGCGAGACGCCGCCCTGGGCGGCCTCGGCGACGCGCGCGTTGGAGCGCACGGACACGTTCATACCGATGTAGCCGGTCGAGCCCGACAGCAGGCCGCCGATCGCAAAGCCACCGGCAACGGCGATGTTCTGGATGAAGATCAGCGCGACGAACAGCACCACGCCGACGACCGCGATCGTCGCGTACTGGCGATTCAGGTAGGCCCGAGCGCCCTGCTGGACGGCCAGCGAGATGCCCTGCATCTTCTCGTTGCCAGGCGAGAGTGCGAGCAGGGAGCGCGTCGTCAGCAGGCCATAGACAACGGCACATGCGGCGCATACGAGGGCGACGACGACCCCATGGTTCGTCAGAAAGCTGCTCAACTGAAAATCCTCCGCGGTCTGATTGGCGTGCCGCGCGAGGATCGTCGCGCGCACATTTGTCTAACCGGGCGCTCGGTAAAGCGACAACCCGGTGCAAACGCGCGGGCAGTCTACCGCGTCGTGCGGCGCAATGCCCGGTCGCTGCGTATCTGACCCGCCTGCGAATCCGCCTTTACGACAACCTTCGAGCGCGGCTCACCGCGAGTCAGGGCACGTCCGCGGCGCTCAGCGGCCGGGCACCCACAGCCTGCCGCTCGACTCGGCCGGGCCTGGGCCGGGCTGACCCTCCTCGCCCGGGGCCGGTCCCTGCGCGGGGGACGAGCCGCCCGGGGTGCCTGGAGCGCCCCCGGAAGAGCTCGTGGAACCGCCTGCGGGCGGCGCCTGCCCCCCACCCTGCCCCGGCTCGCCGCTGCTCGGAGCTGGCTCACCGCTCGCTGCGCCGCTCGCCTGCACTTCGCGCGCATAGGCCATCTGCAGTCTGCGAGAGCGCGTCGCGCAGCGGACGCACCTCGCTGGGCACGCGTCGCTCGAGGATCTCGAGCAGCGCACGCACGCCGTCGATCGCGTCGCGCACCTGCTCGAGGTCGCGCCCGGCACCAGCAGGCGCGCCGGCCTGCGGGCCGCCGGCGGGCGCCGGCATCAGCCGGTAACTGCCGACGTTCAGCAGCGAGACGGCGGCCTGCAGGATCATGTCGGTGCTCGTCATGCGCGCCAGCTCGGCTTCGTAGGCGGCGCGTAGCTCCTCTTCGCTGGGCTGCGCTCCGGGTCCGGCCGGGGCGGGAGCGCCCCCCGGGCCGGGCGCGGCGGGCTCGCCGTCGGCCGCTGCTCCAGCCGGGTCTTGCAGTGCGTCGGGATCGGTGCTCACACCGTCACCTCCTGGGAGTAGGTCTGCCGGGTCTCGGCGACGGAGGCCGCGAAGACCTCCTCGCGCGAGGCGCCGGCCTCGATCATCTGGCGCTGGCGCTGGGCGCCGTTGCGTTCGGGGAAGGCGAGCTCGATGCCGAGCTCGCCGCGGATGGGGGCCGTCCAGGCGGCGAGCCGCTCGATCGCCTCACGCGCGGGGTACTGCTCGCCGCCGGCGAGCTCGATCAGCTTGCCGTCGAGGCCGAAGCGGATCGCACGCCACATGTTCTCCTCGATCAGCCGCGGCGCGGGGTCATCGAAGGGAGCGCCCTCATCGACGTCGCGTACGGCCTGCGCGATGCAGGCGGCGATCAGCGAGGCGAGCGCGTCGGACTCCTGCGCGGTTGCCTGCACGTCGCAGATCCGCACCTCGACGGTGCCGAAGCTGAAATGCGGCCGCACGGACCACCAGACCTGCGTGAACTCGACGATCGACTGCGTGCGCACGAGGAACTCGATGTACTCGCGGTAGGCCGCCCAGCCGCCGAACGCGTCGGGCACGCCGCAGCGCGGAAAGCTCTTGGTGAAGCTCTGCGTGCGCGCCGAGTGCAGACCGCTGTCGCGTCCGTCGAGGTAGGGCGAGTTTGCGGAGATGGCCAGCAGCAGCGGCAGCACGGGGCGCAGACGGTCGCACACGCGTATCGCGCGGTCGAGGTCGCGCACGCCGAGGTGGACGTGCAGGCTGAAGGTGTTGTTGCGCCAGGCGACGTACTTCAGACCTTGCTCGACGCGGTGGTAGTGCTCGGTGTCGATGATCGGCTGCTCGCGGTAGTCGGCCCAGGGATGGGTGGCGGTCGCGCCGAGCGCCACGCTCTGGGCATCGGCGAGCGCGAACAAGCGCTTACGGTGCTCGCGCTGGCGCGAGAGCGCGTCGTGCAGGTCGGCACCGGCGCCGGAGATGATCTCGATCTCGGAGGAGATCAGCTCGCCGGTGATGTGCTCGGCCAGCAGCGGGTCAGTCTGCTGCGCGACGTCGCGCAGCTGCTCAAAGCGCGGCACGAGCTCGAGCGTGCGCGGGTCGAGGATCGAGAACTCCTCCTCGACGCCGACGGTGAAGTCGGTCGCCGCGGCAAACGTCTCGGCCGCTCGGTCTAGGTCCAGGCTGGTCATGGCGTTCGGCGTTGGGTCCGCGTGCGGTGTGCGCTCGGCGCTTCGCCCCCTGTGTGATAGCGCGCGGGGCGGAGAGTCCTGTGAGATCGGTCCGGTTTAGGTCAAGTAGAAGTACAGCGCGTAGAGCAGATCGACGGCGGGGCTCGAGGTGTGCACGGTCACCTCGGGCGGCACCAAGAGCAGCGACTCGGAGTAGTTGAAGATGATCTTCACGCCGGCCTCGACGAGCTCGTCGGCGAGACCCTGAGCGGCCTGCGGCGGCACTGCGAGCACGCCGACGACGATGTCCTCGTCCTCGACCATCTGGCGCAGCTCGGAAGTGTGGCGAACGGCCTGGTTGCCGACGTTCGTGCCAACCTTGCGCTCGTCGACGTCGAAGATCGCGACGACGCGAAAGCCGTGGTCCGCGAAGATGTCGGAGGAGGCGATCGCCTTGCCCAGATGCCCGGCGCCGATCAACGCGATGTTGTGCTGGCCGGCGGTGCGCAGGATCTTGCGGATCTGCGAGACGAGCGCCTCGACGTTGTAGCCGACGCCGCGCTTGCCGAACTTGCCGAAGCCCGAGAGGTCTCGGCGAATCTGCGTGGAGTTGACGTGCGTGTAGTCGGAGAGCTCCTGCGAGGAGATCGTCTCCTTGCCCATCTTCTTGGCCTGGGTAAGCACCTGCAGGTAGCGCGACAGGCGTGCCGCGACGCCGAGCGAGAGGCGCTCGCTGGAGGCGCCTGTGCCGTCGACTGCAAGCTCTCGCGGGCGCGTGGTCGTCTCGCCGTAGCTCATGGTCGTGACTCTAGTCGCTCGCGCAGGAGCGCCTCGTCGATGAAGAAGTCAAACAGCTCCTCGCCGTCGAGCGCGATCACGGGGATGCGCTCGAAGTAGGCGCGCTGCAGCATTTCGTCCTGGTCGATGTCGCGCTCGCTCAGGCTGAAGCCGAGCTCGGCCTGCAATGCGCGCAGCGCGGCCATTGCATCGGCGCACAGGTGGCAGTCGGGCCTTGAGTAGACGGTGATCTCGGGCGTCATGCGGCGGCTGAAGACGGCCTCGCTCGGCGCCCTCGCTCGGCGCGCGCGGCGGAACTCATCGGCTATCGCGCCCGTTCGCCGCTGGCGTAGGCATCGAGGGCGAGGTAGTCGGGGTAGTCGAGCTGCGCGCCATAGCGCGCGGCGCCGGCGATCATCGCGGCGTTGTCGGTGCAGAGCACGCGGGCGGGCACGTGCAGCGTGACGCCGAGCCCGGCCAGGCATTCGCGCAAGGGGCCGTTGGCGGCGACACCACCGCCGACGGCGAGGCGATCGGTACCGGTGCGCTGCAGCGCCCGCTGGGCGCGCTCGGTCAGGTTGTCGACGATCGCGGCCTGGTAGGAGGCGGCGAGGTCTGCCGCACGCGCACGGGCCTCGTCCTCGCCAAGCTCGCGCAGCTTGTACAGCAGCGCCGTCTTCAAGCCGGCAAAGGAGAAGTCGAGCCCCTCGGCAAAGGCCTGGCGATGCACACCGCGCCCGCCGCGCGCGCGCTCGGAGCGCGAACCGGGAAAGACGAAGGCCTCGGGGTCGCCGTCGCGCGCGAGTCGCTCGAGCGCAGCGCCGCCGGGGTAGCCGAGCCCGAGCATGCGCGCGCCCTTGTCGAAGGCCTCGCCGGCGGCGTCGTCGAGCGTGCGCCCGAGCACGTCGAAGCCGTCGTGCGCCGTGACGTGTGCGAGCAGCGTATGCCCGCCGCTTGCGATCAGGCAGAGAAATGGCGGCTCGAAGGCGGCGGGCCCAGAGCCGGCGGCCGGATCGCCGCCGCCGAGCAGGAAGTTGGCGGCGACGTGGCCCTGCAGGTGATCGACGGGCGCGAACGGCAGCTCACGCGCGGCGGCGAGCCCCTTGGCCGTGGAGAGGCCGACGAGCAGGGCGCCGATCAGGCCGGGGCCCTGCGTGGCGGCGACCAGCTCGAGCTGGTCGAGCCCGACGGAAGCTTCCTCCAGCGCGCGCGCGACGATCGCGTTGACGATCTCGAGGTGATGGCGCGATGCGATCTCGGGCACGACGCCACCGAAGTCCTCGTGCGCGGTCTGCGAGGAGATCACGTTGGCGCGCACGCGCCCGTCGCCGTCGATCACGGCGGCGCAGGTGTCGTCGCAGCTGGTCTCGAGCGCCAAGATCATCGCTCGTGCCTGCGTCCTGCCGGCGCCCTCCGCGAAGGAGCGCGAGCGCAGCGAGACGGACATCCATGCTCGCGGGACACGTTTCCTGGAGGGACCGCCCTCATGCGGGCCCGGGGTTGGGCACGTCTTCGAGCGTGCCCTGCAGCGTGGCGGGAGTACGCCACATGATCAGGGCGTCCTCGCCGTTGTCCTGGTAGTAGCGCCGGCGGGTGCCTGCGGCGCGAAAGCCCTCACGCTCGTACAGGTGGATGGCGACGGCGTTGGAGCGGCGCACCTCGAGCGTGAAGCGGGCATGCTCGTCGCCGACGCGCGCGTACAGCTCGGCGAGCAGGCGCGAGGCGAGCCCCATGCGCTGACGGTGCAGGTCGACGGCGACGTTCATCACGTGCCATACGGTGTCGTAGCGCGAGCAGATCAAATAGCCGGCGAGCCGCTCGGCCTGAGGGCCACCGTCGCTCTCGCGGCCCACCCGCTCGCAGGCGGCCAGGCAGATGCCGGTCTGCTTGGAGAGCTCGAGCACGAACATGGCGAGCGACCAGGGCGTGGGAAAGACGCGACGCTCGATGGCGAGCACTTCGGGCAGGTCGGGGTAGACGAGCGGGCGAATGTCGATCACGGGAGCGTCCCGATCGGGATGGAGCTGTGGTGATGATGGCTCGCTCACGCTCGCGATACCCCTACTGCGGGCGGCTGCTCGCCGCGCGCGAGCGTGGCATCGGGCGAGCGGCGATAGTCGGGCAGGACCCCGGCGAGCGCGTCGACTCCTGCGGGGGGCGACACAGCGAGCGCACCGAGCTCGCAGATGGCGACTCCGTCGAGCAGGTGCAGCGACGAGCCGGGCTCGGCGAGATCGACGCCGCCGGCGCGCAGTCTGCTCGGCGTACAGGACGGCGCCATCGCCGACGGCACGCCAGCGCTCACCGGTGGCGGCGCCGTGACGCTCGAGCTCTCGGATGACTTGCTCGAGCTCGGCTGGGCGCAGGGCGCGAGGCAGCACGATCTCAGCCCGGCCGGCATAGCCGCCGGCGAAGGCCTCGCCGCGGCGGGCGTCGACCACAGCAATCGTCGCGGCCGGGCTGCCGTGATCCTGCATCGCGGGGAGGGCGAGTGCGTGCAGGCTCGAAACGCCGACGAGCTCGGCAGACAGCGATTGGGCAAGGCCGCGGGCGGTCGCGATCCCGACGCGCAAGCCGGTGAAGCGTCCGGGGCCGACGCCGACGGCGATCCGTTGCAGGTCATTCCAACCGAGCCCGGCCTGTGCGAGCAGCTCGGCAGCCATTGTGAGCAGGCGGGTGGCATGCCCCGGGTGCGCGTCGTGGGCGGGGTCGTCGCGCGTGTGGAGCGCCGTGCCGTCGGCCAGTCGCAGCCCGACGGCGGTGGCCTGCGTGGCGGTATCGAAACCGAGCACGATCATCGCTCGAGCACCTCGATCCGGCGGCAGTCATCGCCGCGATGAGAGAGCGAGATGAGCACGCGCGCGCCGGCGAGCTCACGCTCGGCGTCGGGTGGCCACTCGACGAAGGCGATCCGCCCCGCGCCGAGGTAGTCGGCGAGCAGGTCGGGGTCCTCTTGCTCGAGACCGGCGAGGCGATAGAGATCGAGGTGCGAGACGGTCAGGCGCTCGCCGGCACGGTAGCGGTGGCCGATACTGAAGCTCGGGCTGGTGACGGGGTCGCTGACGCCGAGCGCGCGGGCGGCGCCGCGCACAAGCGTGGTCTTGCCGGCGCCGAGCTCGCCGCGCACGAGCACGACGTCGCCGTCCTTCAAACCCTCGGCCAGCTCGGCCCCGAAGGCTTCGGTCTCGGCGGGATCGGTGGTTTCGACGATGCGCGCAGCCACGACGAGACTGTAGAGCGAAGCGCAGCTGGCCAGTTAAAAGCGATCGGCCCGCAGGAGAAAGGGTCGCGGGCCGATCGGTACTGCTGGAGGGATGGAGACATGGCCTGTATCGGCAGTGATGCAAACCGACTTTAGACCTTGGGCTAGAAATCTTCGCCCTCGCGCAAAAATACCCTCTTTGCAGGGTAAATAGTCCCAGGAATCGGCCAGAAAAGCGTCCAGAGTGCCTGGACGCCCAGCCGAATCGCCGAACTGACCATCCCGTGGCCCGCGGCGATTGGCCCGCGCGAGCCCTACATTTCATCTCGATCTAGAAGAGGCCCAGCTGGTCGGGCTCGTCGACCTGCTCGAGCGCGCTGCCGGCGCCGTTACCTGCGTCGACAGCGGCCTGCGGCGCGCCGGCCGGCGACTCTGCTTCGGGCGCGGGCGACTCCTTGAGCTCGGGGATCTCCTCGAGTGACGGCTGCTCTGGCGCTCCACGCGCAAGCAACTCGGGCAGGCGCACGAAGTCCTCGCGCAACGTGTCGAGCATGCGCGGCGTGTACAGGGCGGCGGCGGGATGGAAGATCGGGTACAGGCACACGGCGCGGCGGCCGAGCGTGAGCACCTCGGGCCGGCCGTGCAGTCGCGTGATCCCGGTCGGGTCGCCGCGCAGCAGCTTGGTGGAGAAGTTGCCGAGCGTGCAGATCACGGTCGGCTGGATCAGCTCGACCTTTTGCAGGAGGTATTCGTGGCAGTTGTCGATCTCGAGCGGAAGCGGGTCGCGATTCCCAGGGGGTCGGCACATGAGCGTGTTGGCAATAAAGACCTCCGAGCGCTTTAGCCCGATCTCCCCGAGTAGCGTCTCGAGCAGTTTTCCGGCACGCCCGACGAACGGCACGCCCCGCTCGTCCTCTGTCGCACCTGGCGCCTCACCGACGAACATGAGGTCGGCGTCGGCGTTGCCTGCGCCGAATACGACGGTGTTGCGCGTGGCAGCCAACTCGGGGCAGCGCGTGCAGACCTTGGCCTGGGCGTAGACCTGCTTGAGCCGCTCGCGCCGCTCGGCGGCGGACAGCTCACTCGTGGTGGTGACCATCGGCCGATGGTAATTGCTGCCTGGGAAGCGAGGCGAGTCCCGGCACGCGGGCAAACCCGCAGTTTGCGCAAAGCCAAGCGAGGACCACTTTGATTGCCTGAAGTGGCCCCGCGGCGGGGCTGCGCAATGATCTGGCCGTGTCGTCAAGCCTGGAGATCACCGTGAGGGCCCCGTTCGCGGGCGTGGTCGTCTCGCTCGCCTACCAACCTGAGCAGCCGGTTGGCGCGGGCACGGCGCTGCTCGTGCTGGAGGCGATGAAGATGGAGCACGAGGTGCTCGCGGAGACCGGCGGCGTGGTCAGCCGTATCGAGGTGGCGGTGGGCGAGGCGGTCGAGGAGGGACAGGCGCTGCTCATGATGAGCGTGGACGAGGAGCCGCAGTCCGGCGCCACGCCGGGCGGGAGCGAGATGGTCGCCAACGGCTTCCGTGCCGATCTGGAGGCAGTGCGCGAGCGCCACGCGATCGGGCTCGATACAGCGCGACCAGAGACGGTGGCGAGGCGGCGCGAGCGCGGACGGCGCACGGCGCGCGAGAACCTCGCGGAACTGGTCGACGAGGGCAGCTACGTCGAGTACGGGCCGCTGCTGTTCGCGGCGCAGGAGCAGCGCCGCTCGCGCGAGGAGCTGATCGAGCGCACGCCAGCCGACGGCCTCGTGGCGGGCGTGGCCGAGATCGACGGGCGCCCATGCGTGGCGATGTCCTACGACTACACGGTCCTGGCGGGCACGCAGGGCTTTCGCAACCACGCCAAGAAGGACCGCCTGTTCGAGATCGCCGAGCGGCGCAGGCTGCCGCTCGTGCTGTTCGCCGAGGGCGGCGGCGGGCGCCCGGGCGACGTCGACATGCCGATCGTCGCCGGACTCGACTGCCGCGCATTCGCGCTGTTTGCCAAGCTCAGCGGCCTGGTGCCGCTCGTCGGCATCGCTTCGGGCTACTGCTTCGCCGGCAATGCGGCGCTGCTCGGCTGCTGTGACGTGGTGATCGCGAGCGAGGACTCGAGCATCGGCATGGGCGGCCCGGCGATGATCGAGGGTGGCGGCCTGGGCGTGTTCGAGCCGGGCGAGGTCGGACCGATCGACGTGCAGGACGCAAACGGCGTGGTCGACCTGCGCGTGGCCGACGACGCGGCAGCGGTCGTGGCGGCCAAGCGCTACCTCTCCTACTTCCGCGGCGCAACGGCACCGGGCGAGGTGCCCGACCAGACGCTCCTGCGCGGTCTGATCCCGGAGCAGCGCAAGCGCGTATACGACGTACGGGCGGTGATCGACGGTCTGTTCGATGCTGGCTCGGTGCTCGAGCTGCGCCGTGGCTTCGGGGCGGGGATGGTCACAGCGCTGGCCAAGGTCGACGGCCGGCCGCTGGGCGTCGTGGCCAACGTGCCGACGCACCTCGGCGGTGCGATCGACGCCGATGCGGCGGATAAGGCGGCACGCTTCGCCGGCATGTGCGACGCCTTCGGGCTGCCGGTGCTGTTCCTCTGCGACACGCCGGGCTTCATGGTCGGACCGGCGGCGGAGCGCACGGCGACGGTACGCCACTTCGCGCGCATGTTCCTCGGCGGCGCCAACCTGAGCGTGCCGTGCGGCACGATCGTGCTGCGCAAGGGCTATGGGCTCGGCGCGCAGGCGATGGCCGGCGGCGGCTTCAAGGCGCCGCTGTTCACGGTCGGCTGGCCGACCTCGGAGTTCGGCGGGATGGGACTGGAGGGCGCCGTGCGTCTGGGCATGCGCCGCGAGCTCGATGCCGTCGAGGACCCGGCCGAGCGCGAGCGCCTGTTCGAGTCATTCGTGGCGATCGCCTACGAACGTGGCCGCGGCCTGAACATGGCCGCCTACGGCGAGATCGACGACGTGATCGATCCGGCCGATTCCAGGCGCTGGATCGCGATGCTGTTCGACGAGCAGCACCCACAGTGGTGGCAGCGCGAGGGCAAGACGCGCCCCTACGTCGACGCCTGGTAACGATTGTCCGCACGCCGCGCTCGCACTCCCATCGGCGCCAAAGCTCGAACCCCTTGCGAGCGACCGGAGCGGCTGTATCATTCGTGACAGGCCGTCACCGGGCACGCCCGGGCCGGACCCGAAGTGAATCGCACCAAGATCTTTTGTCGCGCCGGTATCCGAAAGGAACTGGACCGAAGCCAATGATCACCGTCACCCGAACCTTCGCCTGCGCATGAGGACCGTGCGCGCCGTCGAGGAGCTGCGCTCCGCGCTCGCCTCAGCGCGCTGCGAGGGGCGCACGATCGGTCTGGTGCCGACGATGGGTGCGCTGCACGAGGGCCACGTCTCGCTGATCCGCCGTGCGCGGCGCGAGTGCGACGTGGTTGTCGTCTCTCTGTTCGTCAACCCAGCTCAGTTCAACGAGCACGCTGACCTCGAGCACTATCCACGCGATGCGCGTCGCGACGGCGAGCTGGCTTCGCGGGCGGGCGCGGACATCCTGTTCGCGCCGACAGTCGATGAGGTGTACCCGGCGGGCTTCGCCACGTCGGTGGAAGTGCTCGGTCTGACGGAGCGCCTCGAGGGCGTCTCGCGCGGCGCCGAGCACTTCCGCGGCGTCAGCACGGTCGTGACGAAGCTGCTCGGCATGACCCAGCCCGACGTCGCGTACTTCGGGCAGAAGGACGCGCAACAGCTCGTCGTGATCCGCCGGCTGGTGGCCGATCTGAACCTGCCGGTGCGTGTCCAGGCCTGCCCGACCGTGCGCGAGCGCGACGGCCTGGCGATGTCGAGCCGCAACGCCCGGCTGGACCCAGCCGAGCGCTCGCGGGCAGTCGCGCTCGCGGAGGGTCTGCGGGCGGCCGCACAGCGTGCAGCCGAGGGAGAGCGCTCGGCCGAGGCGCTGCTCGACGTCGCCTGCGCGGCGATGCTCGCGCGCGAGGTTCAGCCGGAATACCTCGAGTTGGTCGACCCCGAAACGCTGCAGCCCTGCGAGGAGCTCACGCGCGAGGCGCTGCTGACCGTTGCCGCCCGCGTCGGGCGCACGCGGCTGATCGACAACGCGATCCTGCGCCCATCGGCTGCATCGAATCAGGCTGCACAAACCATCGGAACCCCATACGACGAACAGCTCCCGAGAAAGGCGATCGCCTGATGCAACGCGTAATGCTGAAGTCCAAGATCCACCGGGCGACGATCACCGACTGCGATCTGCACTACGTCGGCTCGATCACGATCGACCCGGACCTGCTGGAGGCAGCGGACATCCTCGAGCACGAGCAGGTTCATGTGCTCGACATCGACAACGGCGCGCGCTTTGAGACGTACACGATCCTCGGCGAGCGCGGCTCGGGCGTGATCACGATCAACGGTGCTGCCGCGCGCCTGGTGCAGCGCGGCGACACGATCATCGTCGTTTCCTATGGCACATACGACGAGGCCGACCTCGAGCGCTACGAGCCGCGCGTGGTGCACGTCCAGGCGCAGACCAACCGGATCATCACGATCGACGACGCAGTGGCCACCTTGCTGACCTAAGCAGGGGTCAACCAACGTCAGAGAGGAACTACCTACCCATGTCCAGTCACCCCGACATACAAGCCCCCTCCGATCCCGGCCGGCTGCCGATGACGCTGCCGCTGCTGGCCGAGAAGAAGCGCCTGGCCGACCCGATCGTGATGGTCACGGCCTACGACTACCCGAGCGCCCGCTCGGCCGAGTTCGCCGGCGTCGACCTGGTGCTCGTGGGCGACTCGGCTGCGACGACGGTGCTCGGCTACAACGCGACGACACCGGTCGAGCTCGACGACATGCTCGTGCTGGCACGCGCCGTGCGCCGTGGCCTGCGCACGCCGCTGATGATCGGCGACCTGCCGTTCGGCTCCTACGAGGTCTCGGACGAGCAGGCGATCACGACGGCCATGCGGATGGTCAAGGAGGCGGGCTGTGAGGCGGTCAAGCTCGAGGGCGGCGGCGAAGCCTCCGTCAAACGAGCCCGCGCAATCGTCAATGCAGGCATCCCGGTCATGGGTCATGTCGGTCTGACGCCGCAGACCTCGACGGCGCTCGGCGGCTGGAAGGCGCAAGGGCGCACGGCCCGGGCGGCGGCGCGGATCGGCGCGGAGGCACAGGCGCTGCAAGAGGCCGGCTGCTTCGCGCTCGTGTTCGAGGCGATCCCGAGCGCGGTGACCGACCAGCTGATGGCGCTGATCGAGATCCCCGTGATCGGCATCGGTGCGGGGCCGGCGACGGACGGCCAGGTGCTCGTCTTCCACGACCTGCTGGGCATCCGCGACGGCCTCGGGCCGCGCTTCGTCAAGCGCTACGCGAACATCCAGGAGGAGATGAACGCGGGCGTCTCGGCTTATGCCGAGGACGTGCGCATGCGCCGCTACCCGGGGGCGGAGCACACCTACAAGATCGACCCGGCCGAGCTGGCAGAGCTGCAAGCGCAGCTGGGCTGAGGCTAGAGCGGCTCGCCGTAGCGCTCGGCGAAGGCGAACTCCTCGAGCGGCTTTCGCGCAAGCTGCTTGGGCCACGGATCGGCGCGATGGCCTGTGCCGATGTGCGCGGCGAGCGCGACGTCGTCGGGCATCTCCAGCAGCCGCTTGACCTCGGCCTCGGCGGGCACGAGCAGTGTCGTCAGCGCGGCACCGAGCCCCTCGCCGCGCAGCGCGAGCAGCAGGTTCTGCACGAACGGATAGATCGAGGCACCGCCGACGATGCTCTCGCGGGGCAGCTCGGAGTCGGTCACGACGAGGTCGCCGATTCGAACGAAGACGAGCAGGTGCACGGGCACCTCGTCCATCCGTCGGGCATAGCCGTCGGCGCGCTGGACCATGCGCCCGCGGGGCGTGTCGAAATCGTCGGGCGCGCTGAGCATGCGCGCGCCGCCGGTCTCCTCCATGTACCGGCGCCAGTGCGGCAGGTAGAGGTCGCGAATCGCACGACGGCGCTCGGGATCGCGTACGACGACGATGCGCCAGCCCTGCCGGTTACCGCCGCTCGGTGCGAAGCGGGCGCTGTCGAGCGCGCGGCGCAGCGCCTCAAGTGAAACCGACTCGTCGGTGAAGCGCCGGCTTGTCGGTGCACAGCGCATTACCTCGTGCAGATCCATCGGGTGAGCCTACTAGCGAGCCGCGGGCTCGACTGCGGGCCTTGCCTACGTCGGCGTAGCTCGCTCAGCTGTATTCGACGCGCTTGATCACGCGCGCGGGCAGCCCGGCGGCGATCGAGAAGGGCTCGATGTCGTGGGTGACGACGCTGTTGGCGCCGATCACGCAGCGCTCGCCGATGCTCACGCCGCTGGTCACGACGACGTTGGCGCCGAGCCAGCAGTTGTCGCCGATCCGCGTCGGGCCCTTACTCTGAAAACCCTGCCAGGTGATCGGCTTCTCGGGGTCGTCGAAGCGGTGGTTGGCATCGGAGACGAAGCAGCCGTTGGCCAGCATGCAGTGCTCGCCGATCTCGACTAGCTGCTCGGATGCGACCATCACCCCCTGGTTGAGGAGGCTCCCGACGCCGATGCGCACTCGCGCCGCAGCGGGAGCCGTGATCCACACGCCCGGCTCGAACAGGACTTCAGGACCGAGCTCGAGACGCCCCTCGCGCATCGCCTCGAGCACGTTTCCGTGCAGCGGCCAGCGCGCGAACGCGCCGCGTCGCATCAGCTCCCAGTGAATCCGCGCACGGTTCCACGGCAGCGAGTTGTGCTCATACCAGCGCCACTTCTGCGCCCACAAGCGAGCTTGCGCCGGCAGCTCGCCCGGCACCGCCGGCTCGCTCAAGCGGCGACCTTGGCTGCGCGCCCACGCTTCGGCGCTTTGCCGTTGCCGCGTGCCGTGCCGCGCGAGACGGTCGGCGTCAAGAGCTCTGCAAGGAACTGGCCGGTGTGCGAGCCCGGCTCCGCGGCGACCTCCTCGGGTGTGCCGGCGGCGATCGCCATGCCGCCCTCCTCCCCACCCTCCGGGCCCATGTCGATCAGCCGATCGGCCGACTTGATCACGTCGAGGTTGTGCTCGATCACGACGACGCTGTTACCGGCGTCGACCAGCCGCTGGAGCACCTCCAACAGCCGCTGCACGTCGGCGAAGTGCAAGCCGGTCGTCGGCTCGTCGAGGATGTAGAGCGTGCGGCCCGTGGCGACCTTCGAGAGCTCGGTCGCGAGCTTCACGCGCTGCGCCTCGCCGCCCGACAGCGTCGTCGCCGGCTGGCCGAGGCGGACGTAGCTGAGCCCAACCGCGTTGAGCGTCTCCAGGCGGCGGCGGACCTTCGGGATGTGCTCGAAGAACTGCAGTGCCTCCTCGATCGGCATGTTCAGCACGTCGGCGATGCTCTTGCCCTTGAAGCGGATTTCCAGCGTCTCGCGGTTGTAGCGCTTGCCGTTGCACTGCTCGCACGGCACGTACACGTCGGGCAGGAAATGCATCTCGATCTTGATCTGCCCGTCGCCACGGCAGACCTCGCAGCGCCCGCCCTTCACGTTGAAGCTGAAGCGTCCCGGCTTGTAGCCACGCGCGCGCGCCTCCTGCGTCTTCGAAAAGAGGTCACGAATCACGTCGAACAGGCCCGTATAGGTAGCCGGGTTAGAGCGCGGCGTGCGCCCGATCGGCGACTGGTCGACGGCGATGATCTTGTCGAGCTGATCGAGGCCGTGGATCGCGCGATGCGCCCCCGGGCGCTGGCGCGCGCGGTGAAGCCGATTGGCGACCGCCTTGTAGAGCACTTCGTTGACGAGCGTCGACTTGCCCGAGCCCGACACGCCGGTCACGCATGTGAGTACTCCCAACGGCACGTGCACGTCGATCTCGCGCAGGTTGTGTTCGCTCGCGCCGAGTATTTCGATGTAGCCGCCCGGCGTGCGCCGCCGCGCAGGAACGTCGATCGTGCGCGTGCCCGCGAGGAACTGACCGGTCAGCGAGCCCTTCACGCGCTGCACCTGCGCGGCCGTGCCTTGCGCGACGATCTCACCACCGTGCTCGCCCGCGCCGGGGCCGAGGTCGACGAGGTGGTCGGCTGAGCGCATCGTCTGCTCGTCGTGCTCGACGACGATCACCGTGTTGCCGAGGTCGCGCAGACGCTCGAGCGTCGCGATCAGCTTCGAGTTGTCGCGCTGGTGCAGGCCGATCGAGGGCTCGTCGAGGATGTAGAGGACGCCGACCAGCGATGAGCCGATCTGCGTAGCCAGGCGGATCCGCTGCGCCTCGCCGCCGGACAGCGTCGCGGCGGCGCGGTCCATCGAGAGGTAGCCGATGCCGACGTTCTCGAGGAACTGCAGGCGCTCTGAGATCTCGCGCAGGATCAACCGCGCCACGTGGCGATCGGTCTCCGACAGCTCGACCTGCTCCAGCCACTCCAGCGCGCGGCGCGCGGAGAGCGCGCAGAAGTCCTCGATCCGCGTGCCGCCGACGAGCACCGCGCGCGACTCGGCGCGCAGGCGTGCGCCGTTGCACACCGGGCAGGCGCGCAGCGACATGAACTCCTCGATCTTCTCGCGCGTCCACTCGGAGTCGGTCTCGCGGTAGCGGCGCTCGAGGTTCTTCACGATCCCCTCAAAGCGCGTCGCATACGAGCGCCGTCGCCCGTAGCGGTTGCGGTAGGTGACCTGCAACGGCTCGCCGTTGGTGCCGTGCAGGAACAGGTCTTTGTGCTCATCCGACAGCTCCTCCCACGGCACTTCCAGATCGACGTCGTAACGATCGGCGATCGCCTCGGTCACCTGCTCGTAGTAGTTGGAGCTGCTGTTCGCCCACGGCGCGAGCGCCCCTTCGCCGATCGACAGCGACGGGTCGGGCACGACCAGGTCCGGGTCGATCTCCATCTGCGAGCCCAGGCCGGTACAGCGGTCGCACGCGCCGTGCGGCGAGTTGAACGAGAAGATGCGCGGCTCGAGCTCGACCAGCGAGGGCCCATGCTCGGGACATGCAAAGCGCTCTGAGAAGGTGAAGATCGTGCCCGGCTCCGGCAGCTCGCCGGGAACTATCTGCGCCGCCGCGGCGCGCGGGCCCTTGGCACCCTTGGCGCCCTTGGCCTGCTCCACCCCCTCCGCGGGCTCGTCCTTGGCCGCATCCGAGGAGCGACCGACGATCTCCAGCTCGACCAATCCCTCGGCGCGAGCGACGGCCGTCTCGATCGAGTCGGCCAGGCGCTTGCGCACGTCGTGGCGCATCGCGAGACGGTCGACGACGACCGAGATGTCGTGCTTGTAGCGCTTGTCGAGCACGATCGACTCCTCGAGCATGCGCACGCGGTCGTCGATCTTCACGCGCGCGAAGCCTTCGTTGCGCAGCTCCTCGAGCAGCTTGCCGTACTCGCCCTTGCGCCCGCGCACGACCGGCGCGAGCACCATGAAGCGCGTGCCGTCAGCCAGCTCCATCGCCTGGTCGATGATCTGCTCGGCCGACTGTCCGACGATCGGGCGCCCGCAGATCGGGCAGTGCGGCTTGCCCACGCGCGACCACAAGAGGCGCAGGTAGTCGTAGATCTCGGTGACCGTGCCGACCGTCGAGCGCGGGTTGCGCGAGGTCGTCTTCTGGTCGATCGAGATCGCCGGTGAGAGACCCTCGATCGAGTCCACGTCGGGCTTGTCCATCTGCCCGAGAAACTGGCGCGCGTAGGCCGACAGCGACTCGACGTAGCGACGCTGCCCCTCGGCGTAGATCGTGTCGAACGCCAGCGAGCTCTTGCCCGAACCGGACAGTCCCGTGATCACGACCAGCGCGTCGCGCGGCAGCGACAGGGAGATGTCCTTGAGGTTGTGCTCGCGGGCACCAGAAACCACGATCTCGCTGTGGGTAGCCATCGCCGCGCATTCTATGACTACGAACAGATGTTCGAATGTCCAGGTGGTCAGGGCTTGTCGGATGAGTTAGTAGGAAATCATGCTAGTTTGGTATGCCATGCGCACGAAGGTCTCCGAGAAGGGGCAGATCACCGTTCCCAAACCGCTGCGGGAGCGCCTCGGCATCCGCCCGGGCGACGAGCTCGAAGTCATCGACGAGGGCGGCAAGATCGTGCTGAGCAAGGCCGCGACCGACGACCCAGTCTCGGCCGTGTACGGCATCCTCGACAGCGGGCTCAGCACCGACGAGATCATCGAGGAACTACGCGGTCCCGTCGACGCGGTTTGATCACCGCCGTAGACACGAACGTGCTGATCGACGTCTTCGACGCCGACGACGATTTCGGGCTGCGTTCGGCCCGCGCGATCCGACGCTGCCTCAACGAGGGCTCGTTGCTCGCATGCGCGACCGTTTGGGCGGAGACCACTGCTTGCTTCACCGCGCCCCAGCACGCCCAGGCGGCCCTCGCCGAGCTCCGTGTGGACTTCTCGCCCATCAACGTCGCCTCGGCGTGCGTGGCGGGTGAGAGCTGGCGAGCTTACCGGCAAGCCGGAGGCGGCCGCGAGCGAGTCGTACCCGACTTTCTCGTTGGCGCACACGCCCTGCACCAAGCCGATCGCCTGCTCACGCGTGATCGCGGCTTCTACCGGCGCTACTTCGAGGGTCTCGAGATCCTCGATCCGTCGGCCTGACCGGCCGGCGCTAACCCTCGATCGCCGCGTACACCTCGTCGATCAGCTTGCCGCGATCGGCCAGCGTGAAGTGCTCGGCCAGATAGCGCTCAGCGTCCTCACGTGGCTCGCCGTTGAGTGCCATGTTCAGAGCGATCAGCCGCGCGCTGTCGAGATCACCGCTGTCAACCTGAGTCGCGGTTGCGCCCGCGGCGGCACTGCCGGCGATGCGCTGACGGGGCGGCGATTCCGGGGTCACGTGCACGTCCGGCTCGGCGCTCTCCGGCGGCGACAAGGGCGGCGAGCCGACCGCCTGTGATGCAGCAGGCGCGTGAATCGGCGGCGCGGACACAGAGGGCTGCGCTGCCTCCCCGGCCACTGCACGCGTGACGCTCTTGCCGGTCGCCGCGTCATACAGCTCGCCCATGTTCGTCTCGACCGCCGCGAGGTCGGTGGAGAGGCGGCTGGCGCCCGCGCGCAGGCTCTCGACGAGCGCGCTGACCTCGCTGTCCATCGCGTCGACGCGCTCAAGCAGCGCCGCCGTCGCCTGCGAGACCGCCGCCACATGGGCGCCCGCGCGTCCAATCGCCTCCGCGCGCGTCTGCGCTGCGTCGCGATCGGCGTCCTCGCGCGTCGTGCGCGCGCCCTCGCGCGCCTGCTGCTCGATGTCCGCCGCCGCCGCCTCGGCGGCGGCGAGGATGCTCTGCACCTGGCTGCCGGCCGTTGTCGCGAGCGAAGGCTCAGAGCCGCCGCCCGTACGCTCGCGCTGCAGTTGCTCGATCTCGCTCGCCAGCGCGCGCAGGTGGGCGTCCACCGTGGCCGGCTCATAGCCGCGCCTGGAGATCGGAAAGTCGCGTCGCTCGATCGCCTGCCGGTCGATGTCCACGGCGGCCATCCTAGGCGATGTCGCCGCTCGGAGCCTCGCTTGCGGCGTGCATCTCGCGCAGATCGCGGCGCAGCTCACGCAGCTCGTCGCGCAGCTGCGCGGCGTACTCGAAGCGCAGCTCGTCGGCCGCCGCGATCATCTCCTCCTCGAGCTCCACGACCATCCGCTCGAGCTCGTGCTGGGGCATCTCCTCAGCCTTGCCGCGCTTGGCCGTGCGGCGTTTGCGCCCCTTCGGCACCTTCGAGTCGCTCTGCAGGAACTCGGCGATGTCGGAGATGCCCTTGACGATCGTCGCCGCCGTGATCCCGTGCTCCTCGTTGTAGGCGAGTTGGATTTCGCGCCGGCGATCGGTCTCGGAGATCGCCGCTTTCATCGCCTTGGTCTCCTTGTCGGCATACATCAGCACGGTCCCGTCGACGTTTCGCGCCGCGCGTCCGATCGTCTGGATCAGTGAGGTCTCACCGCGCAGGAAGCCCTCCTTGTCGGCGTCGAGAATCGCCACCAGCGAGACCTCCGGCAGATCCAGGCCCTCGCGCAGCAGGTTCACGCCAACGAGCACGTCGTACTCGCCCAAGCGCAGATCGCGGATGATCTGGATGCGCTCGAGCGTGTCGATCTCCGAATGCAGGTAGCGCGTCTTGAAACCCATCTCCA
The DNA here is from genome assembly GCA_963704495.1 of uncultured Solirubrobacteraceae bacterium. GTDB lineage: Bacteria > Actinomycetota > Thermoleophilia > Solirubrobacterales > Solirubrobacteraceae > Palsa-744. The sequence goes on from OY969911.1 coordinate 2,396,805, forward strand.
GGAGGTACTGCGAGAGGTCCTCGGACATCTTCTTCGTCAACGTCGTCACGAGCACGCGCTCGTCGCGCTCGGTGCGTTTGCGCACCTCGTTCATCAGATCGTCGATCTGGTTCTTCGTCTCGCGCACCTCCACGCGCGGATCGACGATCCCCGTCGGGCGCACGATCTGCTCGACGATGCGCGTCGAGTGCGACCGCTCGTACTCGCCCGGCGTGGCCGAGACGAACAGCAGCTGCGGCGTGATCGAGAGGTACTCCTCGAAGCGCTGCGGGCGGTTGTCCATCGCGCTCGGCAGGCGGAAGCCGTAATCCACGAGCGTCTGCTTGCGCGAGCGGTCACCCTCGAACATTCCGCCGATCTGCGGTACCGTCTGGTGGGACTCGTCGATGAAGCAGATGAAGTCCTCCGGGAAGTAGTCGATCAGACAGTACGGGCGCTCCCCCGGCCGGCGTTTGTCGAGGATCCGCGAGTAGTTCTCGATCCCCGAGCAGAAGCCCATCTCGCGCAGCATCTCCATGTCGTACTGCGTGCGCTGACGCAGGCGGTGGGACTCGAGCAGCTTGCCCTCTGACTCGAGCTGCTCGCAGCGCTCGTTCAGCTCGCGGCCGATCTCGGCGACGCCGTCCTCGATCGTGCCTTCCTTGACGTTGTAGTGCGTGGCCGGCCAGATCGCGACGTGCTCGAGGTCATCCTCGATCAGCTCGCCCGTGAGCGGGTCGAAGTGCTGCAGGCGCTCGACCTCGTCGCCGAACAACGTCGCGCGGAAGGCCGTCTCGGCGTACGCCGGGAATACCTCGAGCGTCTCGCCGCGCACGCGAAAGCTGCCGCGTGAGAGCACCTGGTCGTTGCGCGTGTACTGGATCGAGACGAGCTTGCGCAGCAGTTTGTCGCGGTCGATTTCCTCACCGCGGCGGAGGATCTGCATGTTCATCTCATACGTCTCCGGCGAGCCCAGGCCATAGATGCACGAGACCGAGGCGACCACGATCACATCGCGGCGCGCGAACACGGCGGCTGTCGCAGCGTGGCGCAGCCGGTCGACCTCCTGGTTGATCGCCGAGTCCTTCTCGATGTACAGGTCGCGGCTCGGCACGTAGGCCTCGGGCTGGTAGTAGTCGTAGTAGCTGACGAAGTACTCGACCGCGTTCTCGGGGAAGAACGTGCGGAACTCGTTGCACAGTTGCGCCGCGAGCGTCTTGTTGTGCGCGATCACGAGCGCCGGCCGCTGCACGGCCTCGATCACGCCGGCCATCGCCATCGTCTTGCCCGTTCCCGTCGCGCCGAGCAGCGTCTGAAAGCGTTCACCCGCCTCGATCCCTTCGGACAGCGCGGCGATCGCCTTCGGCTGGTCGGCCGTCGGCGTGAAGACTGAGTCGAGCTTGAAGTCGGGCATCGCTCCTACCGTAGCGAGCGCTTCAAGCCCCGCACGCGTCTACTGCAGCCCGAGCTGGCGCGGATAGGCCGAGCGGTAGTCCTGCTGCGCGCTCAGCACGCGTTCCACGTACGCACGCGTCTCGGGGAAGGGGATCGCCGCGACCGTCAGGTGCCCCCCATTCGCCCGCGCGCGGGCGACCCAGCGATCGACGTTGGCCAGCCCCGCGTTGTAGGCCGCCACGGCGAGCATCTCGTTGCCGTCGTAGTGGCCGAGCAGGTAGCGCAGGTAGTAGCTGCCGTAGGCCACGTTGATGCTCGGCGTCGCCAGATCGCTCTCGGTGAAGCGGCTGCCGCCGGACAGATGCGCGATGAAGTAAGCCGTTTCGGGCAGGATCTGCATCAGCCCCTCCGCGCCGGCCGAGGACTGCTGCGGAGAGAATTTCGACTCGGCGTAGATCACGGCCGCGATCAGCGCCGGGTCGAGGTGCTTCTCGGCCGCCTGCTTGCGGATCACCTCGGCGTTCGTCAGCGGCAGCCCAAGCTTGCTGACCGCGTGGTTGACCTCCGAGGCGATCAGCACCGCGATCAGCGCCACGACGCCAAGTGCCACGAGCGCGCCGAGCGTTCGCCGGCTGGCCGCACGCGCGCGCCGGGAGGCGCGGCCCCGCCTGGCGGCGCGACCTCGACGGACATCGATCGCCGTCTGGCGACTCATCGGTCTAGCTTGTCAAGAACAGCCGACAACTCCTGTTCCAACTCCTGCAGGGTGCCGTCGTTGCGCACGACAAACGTCGCAAGCTGCGCCTTTTCCTCTTGCGAGAGCTGACGCGCCGCGCGCTCGTCGGCCGATGCGTGGCCGCGTGCGGCGGCGCGCTCGCGGCGCAGCTCCTCATCGGATACGACCGCGATCGTCGCGTCGTAGATCGCCTGCTGGCCGGCCTCGAACAGCAGCGGCACCTCGACCACCGCTGCCCGCGGCCGCGCCTCCCCAGGCGCCGGCTCCGTGCGGGCCTCACCCAGCCACGCTGCCACGCGTACACCGACGAGCGGCCACAACAGCCCCTCCAGCCATGCGCGATCCTCGGGTGTGGCAAACGCCCGCTCGGCCACCGCCGAGCGGTCGATCACGCCCCCCGGCGCGACCTCCGGTCCCCATCGCTCGAGCACCGCCCGGCGCAACCGCTCGTCACCGGCCCACAGCTCGTGAACGACAGCGTCGCTTGAGATCGTCGACGCCCCCAGACGCTCGAGCGCCGCCAGCGCAGTCGACTTGCCGGCCCCCATGCCGCCGGTCAGGCCGACGAAGGGCACCACGTGCTTCGCCACCGCGTCGCCGTCCGGCGCGCGCGTCAGTCCTGCGCGGGCTCGGCCGCCGGCTCGGCGTCCGGCGCCGACTCTGCGTCAGCCGGTGCTTGCTCGGCGGCCTCGTCGGGCGCAGAAGCCTGTGGCTGCTCCTCGGCCGGCTCCGCCACGGCGCTCTCGGCGCTCGGCGACGCATCTGCGTCGGAGGCGACCTGCGGCTCCTCAGCGGCCGGCTCGGCCTCCGCCGGCGCGGCAGCCTCCTCGGCGGCCGGCGCCTCTGTGACCTCAGCCTCAGCCGTCGGCGCCTCTGCAGTCTCACCCGTCGGAGCCTCTGCAACCTCGGCGACCGGTGCCTCCGCAGCCTCGGCGACCGGTGACTCCGCAACCTCGGCGCTCGGAGCCTCTGCAACAGCCTCGGCGCTGGGCGCCTGCTCGGTTGCGTCCTCGCCGGCCGCGGGCTGCGCCTGCGGCTCGCCCGGGCGCGACACCGGCAGGATCTGGTCCTCGACGCGCTTGGCCGACAGCGACAGGCGCCGACGCTCGGAGTCGATCTCCAAGATCTTCACCCTGATCTCATCGCCCGGATGGACGATCTCGCGCGGGCTCTCGACGTGGTGCGGAGCGAGCTCGGAGATGTGCACGAGCCCCTCGACGCCGTCGAGGATCTCGACAAAGGCGCCGAACGTGACGACCTTCGTGACCTTGCCCTCGAGCTCGTCGCCGACGTTGTAGGTGTCGACGATCCGCTGCCAGGGATCCTCCTGGGTCTGCTTCAGGCCAAGTGAGATGCGCTGGCGATCGCGATCGATATCGAGCACCTTGACCTTGACGGTGTCGCCGATCGTGAGGATCTCGCTCGGATGATTCACGTGCGACCAGGAAAGCTCTGAGATGTGGATCAGGCCGTCGATCCCGTCGAGGTCGACGAACGCGCCGAAGTCGACGATGTTCGAGATCTGGCCCTCGACGACGAGGCCTGGCTGCAGGCGGTCGAGGATCTGCTGGCGGACCTCCTTGCGCTCCTCCTCGAGCACAGCGCGGCGCGAGAGCACGACGTTGTTGCGCGAGCGGTTTAGCTCGATCACCTTCGTCTCGATCTTCGTGCCCATGTACTCGTCGAGGTTCGGCACGCGGCGGATGTCCACGAGCGATGCCGGCAGGAAGCCGCGCACGCCGAGGTCGATGATCAGGCCGCCCTTGACGACCTCGATCACGGTGCCCTCGACCGGCTCGCCCGACTCGGCTGCCGTTTCGATGCGTTTCCAGGCTTTCTCGAAGCGCGCGCGCTTCTTCGACATGATCAGGCGACCGTCCTGGTCCTCCTTGGTCATGACGATCGCGTCGACCTCCTCGCCGAGGTGCACCTCGTCTTTGGGGTCGACCGACTTGCGGATCGACAGCTCGTTGGCCGGGATGACGCCCTCGGACTTGTAGCCGATGTCGACGAGCACCTCGTCCTTGTCGATCCGGACGACGTGGCCGGTGACTACCTCGCCCTCCTCGATCGTGCGGAAGGTCGCCTCGTAGTTGGGCACGATCGCGCCGTCGATCTCCAGCAGGAGGCCGTTTGACCCCTCGACCACGCGAGCTTGAGGATTCTCCATCACCGTTTGCACCGGCGAAGCCTAGCGCAGCCACCGCGCAGTCGTCCGTATCATTGCCCCACAGATGCCTGTTCGAGCGACGATGCGGGGGGCGGCGCGCACACCGCTGGAGCGAGACTGCGACGTCTTGGTCTGCGGCGCGAGCTTCGCCGGGCTGGCGATCGCCCGCGAGCTGGCGGGCGCAGGCGCGCGCGTGCTGGTGATCGACCGCTACGAGATCGGCGAGCGCCAGACCTCGGCCTGCGCGATGCCGACGCGCTGGCTGAACGCGATGGAGCTGCAGGACTCCCACCGCCAGACTTTCGACGAGTTGGTCGTGCACACGCCGTTTCACACCTCGCGCTGGTCGTTGCCCTGGTCGTTTTCGACGTTCGACTACCGCGAGCTGTGCGCGCTGTTGTGGGCGCAGGCAGACGACGATGAGCTCGAGTTCGAGACAGCGACGATCACCGGGCGGGAAGGCGACACGGTGATTACCGATCGCGGATCGCTGCGCGCGCCGCTGATCGTCGACGGCCTCGGCTGGCGCCGCGTGCTCTCCAACGGACCGACGATCCAGCCGCCGAACGCCCGCCTTTCGCGTGGCCTGGAGGTTCATCCGCACGGCGACGGGGCGGAGATGGAGCTGTGGGTCGACCCACGCTACGTGCGCTCCGGCTACTCGTGGAGCTTCCCCGCCGACGGCGAGCTGCGGGTCGGCGTCGGCTCCTTTTGGCCTTCGCACCATGTCAAGGAGCCGACGGTCAAACTCGCGCACGACCTCGGCCTGCGCGCCGAGCGCTACCAGGGCAACTGGATCCCGCACAAGTTGCGCGCAGCCGTCGAGGATGGCGTCTTCTTCGTCGGCGACTCGGCCGGACACTGTCTCCCATTGACCGCTGAGGGAATCCGCACGGCGCTGTACTTCGGCCTCGCCTGCGGACGCGAGCTGCGCGCCGTCGTCGAGGGTCGGCGCACGCGCGAGCAGGCGTTGCAGCGCTATGGCGCGTTCTCCGCCGCGCACTCACGCAAGTTCGCCTGGATGCTGCGCGTGCAGCAGGCCGTCGGGCAGATCACGCCGAGCCGCTCGCTGACGGCCGTCGTGCGCTGCTTTGAGAACCGCAGGCTGTGCGGGTGGGTGTTCGATCGCTACCTCGACATCGCGCCACCCAACTTCGTCGCCGACGGTCCGCGCGCGCTGACGCGCTCTCGCCTGTCGGCGCTATCGGCCAACGCGCCGGCCTCGGCCTAGTCCTCCCAAGCTCCCGGCGTGATCTCCAGGAAGCACATGTCGACGCGCAGCAGATCCATCGCGCCCTCGAACAGTCTGCGGCCGAGGCCGTAGCGTGCGACCAGCGCACGCTCGGCGACGAGCTCCTCGGCCGGCGCGAGCATCCTCGCGCGCGCCTCGAACGGTGCGCCGAGCGGCTTGCCCCGTACGGTGCACGGCGCCACGAGCAGGCGGGAGTCGTTGCGCAGGCGCTTGAGCTTGCCCGCGTCGCGCTCGCTGCGTACATACAGATGCGCACCGCCGCGTGCCGCCCAGACGGGCGTGGGCACTGGTGTCCCGTCGCGGCGATAGGTGACGAGCAGCGCGCGCTTGTGGCGCGCGATGTCATCGGCTGACCCGGTGCGCGGCGCATCGACGACCTCACGCGCGCCCTGCGGTGCCGTACGCGCCGCCATGCGCGCGCTGAACAGGGCACCCGGCAGCCGGCGGTGCGGCACCGGATGGGCGCTCGGTCGGGCGAGGATTGTTGACTGCGGTGCGGCGTCTTTCGGCTGGGATGCCATCGGCGAGCTCCGTTCGTTCGGTCGGTTGGTGGTCGGGGGTGTCACAGTGCCTCGATCACGCCGGCGAGCCGCCGCACGCCCTCGGCGATCGCCGGCTCGGACAGGTTGGCGTAGCCCATCACGAGCGCCTCCACGCCGCCCTGAGGGTCGATTCGGTGCACGTTCAACGGATAGATGCCCAGTGACTGGGCGCCGGCGCCGGCGAGCAGCGCCTGCAGCTCGACCGCCCGCGGCAGGCGCACGAGCGCATGCAGCCCCGCCGAGACGCCGCTCACGTGCGCCTCGGGCAGCTCACGCGCAACGGCCTCGATCAGCGCGTCGCGCCGTGCGCGGTTGCGCCGCCGCGCCTTGCGCAGATGGCGGTCGTAGGCGGAAGTCTCGAGCAGCCGCGCGAGCACGAGCTGCTCGAGCACCGAGCAGCCGAGGTCGTCGAGCGCCTTGGCCTGCACGACCGCCTCGCTCAGCGACGGCGGCACGATCAGCCAGCCAAGGCGCAGCCCGGGCGCGAGCGTCTTTGAGACGGTTCCCAAGTAGACGACGCGGTCCGGCGCGAGACCCTGCAGCGCCGCCAGCGGCGCGCGGTCGTAGCGAAACTCGGCGTCGTAGTCGTCCTCGATCACCAGACCGCCCTCGCGCGCCCAACGCACGAGCTCGCCGCGCCGCTGCGGCGAGAGCACGACGCCGGTCGGACATTGGTGCGCCGGGGTGCAGAGCACGACCGGTGAGCGCAGCGAGGAGACGTCAAGCCCATGCTCGTCCACGCGTGCCCCGTTCACGCGTAGGCCGGCGTAGTCGAGCACGGCTCGGTGCGGGGGTAGCCCGGGGTCCTCGACGTCGATCGCCTCAACGCCCCCCTTCACGAGCGCGCGGGCGAGCAGCGCGAGCCCCTGCGTGGCCCCGGCGCAGACGACGACCGCCTCGGGCTCCACGGCGACGCCGCGCACGCGACGCAAATAGGCGCTCAATGCATGGCGCAGTGCCGGCGCGCCACGCGCGTCGGGATAGGCGAACGCCCCATCGGGCGCCTTGCGCAGCACCTCCCGCGTGGCGCTCAGCCACAGCGCGCGCGGAAAGGCCGAGAGATCGGGGGCGCCCGGGAAGAAGTCGAACTGCGGCGCGCTCGACGGCGCCGCCGCCGGCGCCGCGTCCTGGACGCTCCCGGCGGCCGCGACGTAGGTGCCGGCACCCCGCCGCGCCACGAGATAGCCCTCGGCGAGCAGTTGGGCGTAGGCGTCGACGACGAGCCGGCGCGACACGCCGAGGTCGCCGGCCAGCGCGCGCGAGGAGGGCATCCGGCTGCCGCCCGCGAGCGTGCCGTCGCGCACGAGCTCGCGCAGGCGATCCTCGAGCTGCGCACGGCGGCGCCCGCCGCGCAGGCGGACGAGCAGCTCCGGGCCATAACTGGTACCCGATTCTGTGATGAGACTGGTCACTGTTTGGGAACCACCTGTGGGCTAGAGTAGCGGCCATGTCAACCGTCGAGAGGAGTCCCGAGCCAAGCGGTCTGCCGGCGCCGGGAACTGCCCCGGCGGTGCGCGGCATGTCGGTGCTCAGCGTCGGCCTGCTCGCGATCGCCGCCTACCACTTCGTGATCGCGGCGCTGATGATCTTCGCGCCGCATACGTTCTTCTCGAACATCGGCCCGTTCGGCACACAGAACAACCATTACCTGCGCGACACGGCGACGTTCAACCTCGCCTTCGGCGTATCACTGCTGATCGCCTATCGCCGCCCGGCCTGGCGCACTCCGGTCCTCTTCTGCGTGACGCTGCAGTTCGCGCTGCACGCGCTCAATCACCTCGTCGACATCGGCGCCGCCCACCCGCACTGGCTCGGCCCCTTCGACTTCGCCTCGCTGGCGCTGACGACCGTTGCGCTGGCGTGGCTGACACGCGAGTCAACCCGACCCCCGGAGGTCCAACGATGACCAGAATCGAACCGTTGCCCAAGCGAAAGGCCCACCCGCTCGTGCGCTGGACCTACGGCGCCAGCCGCCGCGACCTCGGCCGCGACGTCGATCCGGTCGGGGTCTATGCCTACGCGCCTCGACTGCTCGTCGGCTACGGCGCCTACGAGAAGGCCACGGCGAAGGAGCATCGCGTCGAGGAGCGCTTGAAGGTGCTCGCCGAGACGAAGGCCGCGGCGATCGTCAACTGCGAGTTCTGCTGCGACATCGCCTCCTCGATTGCACGCGAAGCGGGCATCACCGAGGCCCAGCTGCTCGCCCTCCCCCACTACCGCGAGAGCGCCGAGTTCTCCGAGCTGGAGAAGCTCGTGCTCGACTACGCCTCGGCGATCAGCCGCACGCCCGCGCGTGTCGGCGACGAGCTGTTCGCATCGCTGCGCGAGCACTTCGACGAGCGCCAGCTGGTCGAGCTGACGAATGTGATCGCACTGGAGAACATGCGCGCCCGTTTCAACAGCGCCTTCGAGATGACCCCGGCCGGCTTCAGCGAGGGGATGGTCTGCGCGGTGCCAGAGGCCGTGGCGGCAAACGGCGCCGGTGTGAGCGCGGCTCCCGCCGGGGTTTTGGCCGCGGCCGGCGCGGGCACTGATGTGACATGAGGGTGTTCCTGGCGGGTGCGACCGGCGTGATCGGACGCCGGCTGTTGCCGCTGCTGCTCGCCGAAGGTCACGAGGTGACCGGCATGACGCGCTCGGCAGGGCGCGTGGAGCAGCTACGCGCGGCCGGCGCCGAGGGCGTCGTTGCCGACGCGTTCGACGCGAAGACGCTCGAGGATGTCGTCGTCGAGGCTCGCCCGGATGCGGTGATCCACCAGCTGACTTCGATCCCGCCGCGGATCGACCCGCGCAAGATGGAGCGCGACTTCGCGACGAACGACCGCCTGCGCACCGAGGGCACGGCCAATCTCGTCGCAGCGGCAAAGGCTGCGGGCGTAACGCGCTTGCTCGCGCAGAGCGTCGCCTTCTTCTACGCCCCGGGCCCGCCGGGCACGGTGCACGACGAGCGCGACCCGCTGCTGCGCGCCGAGCAGGCGACAGGACCGGTCAAGCGCTCGGCCGAGGCGCTCCTCTCGCTCGAGCGCACCGTGCTTGGCGCCGGCGGGACGGTGCTGCGTTACGGCTACTTCTACGGCCCCGGCAGCGCGATCTCGCGCGAGGGCTCGACGGGCCGAGAAGTCGCGCGCGGACGCCTGCCGATCGTCGGCTCGGGCGCCGGTGTGTGGTCGCTCATCCACGTCGACGACGCAGCTACCGCGACGGTGGCGGCGCTCAGCGCGAACAAGCCGGGCGTGTTCAACGTCGTCGACGACGAGCCGGCGCGCGTGGCCGACTGGATACCCGCACTCGCGCAGGCACTCGGCGCGCGCAAGCCGCGGAAAATGCCGGCGGTACTGGCGCGAGTGCTCGCCGGCAGCTACGGCGTCGCGCTGATGACCCAGGCGCAAGGCGCGTCCAACGCGCTCGCCAAGCGCGAGCTCGGCTGGAGCCCGCGCCATGCGAGCTGGCGCGAGGGGTTCGAGACGGCGCTCGGGTAGCTACTTCCGCACGATCAGCGCGACGCCGGCGACGAGCAGCACGACGCCGAGGATGCGCCCGACGTCGATCCCGTGCTTGGCGACGCCGAGCAGCCCGAGGCGGTCGATCACGACGGAGATGACGAGCTGGCCGGCGATCACGGCGGCCGTCAGGCCGGTTGCGCCAAGCGTGCGCACGGCGATCAGCGCGACGCTCACGTAGACGGCGCCGAGCAGGCCGCCGACGAGCCCCCACCACGGCACGCGCCCGATTTGGCCGAAGCCGCCGATCCCGCCGCGCGCGACGAGCAGGATCAGCACCAGCGCGACGGTGCCGACGAGAAACGAGAACGTGGCGGCCTCGAACGAGCCGACGCTCCTGCCCAGGCGTGAGTTGACCGGCGCCTGCATGCCGACGAGCCCGCCCGCGGCGGCCGCGAGCAGCACCGCCGCGAAGCGGCTCACCGCCGCCCCCGCGCGCTCACTTGGCTTCCAGCCAGTTCTGACCGACGCCGGCGTCGACCGCGAGCGGCGGGTCGTGCTCCCACACACCGCACATCTCGCGCTCGATCAGCCCGCGCGCGTCGTCAGCCTCGCCGGGGGGGCCTTCGAACAGCAGCTCGTCGTGGATCGTCAAGAGCAGCCGCGTCTGTAGCTCAGAGGCGGCGAGCGCCGCGTGCGTGCGCACCATCGCGAGCTTGATGATGTCGGCAGCCGTGCCCTGGATCACGGTGTTGACGGCGAGCCGCTCGCCGAGCGTCCTCACCTGATAGTTGCGCGCTTGCAGCTCGGGGATCTGCCGGCGACGCCCCCACAGCGTCGTCACGTAGCTCTGCTCCTTGGCGCGCTCGATCGTCTCGGACATGAAGGCGGCGACGCGCGGGAAGCGCTCGAGATAGGTGTCGATGAACTCCTTGGCCTCCTCGCGCGGGATGTTCAAGCGATCGGCGAGGCCGAAGTCCGACAGCCCGTAGACGATCCCGTAGTTGATCATCTTCGCCTTCGAGCGCATGCCGGGGTCGATCTCCTCGGGGTCGACCTGGAAGACCTGTGAGGCGGTCGCCGTGTGCACGTCTTCTTCGCGCACGAAGATCTCCTTCAGCACGGGCTCCTCAGCGGCGTGGGCGAGCACGCGCAGCTCGATCTGCGAGTAGTCGGCGGAGATCAGCACGTTGCCCTCCTCCGCCTCGAAGCAGCCGCGGATCTCGCGCCCCAGCGGCGTGCGGATCGGCACGTTCTGCATGTTCGGGTTGGTGCTCGCCAGCCGTCCCGTCTGCGCTCCCGCCTGCAGGAAGGTCGTGTGAATCCGCGAGCGCCCGTCGACCTCCCCCGGCAGCACGTCGAGATACGTCTTCGCCAGCGTCGAGAGCTCGCGCCAGCGCTCGATCTTGGGAATGATCTCGTGCTCTGCGCGGATCGCCTGCAGCACGCGCGCGTCGGTCGAGTAGCCCGTCTTTCCCCGCCGCTTGCGCGAGAGCCCGAGCTTCTCGAACAGGATCTGCCCGAGCTGCTGGGGCGAGCCGATCGTGAACTCCTCTTCGGCGAGCAGAAAGATCTCCTCTTCGAGTGAGATCAGCTCCTCACGCACGCGGCCGGTGATCTCGGCCAAGCGCTCGAGGTTCAACCGCACGCCGAGCAGCTCCATCTCGCGCAGCACGGCGACGAGCGGCAGCTCGATGTCGCGCATCACGCCGTCGAGGCCGCGCTCTGAGATCTGCCCCCGCTGCCAGTCGGCGAGCGCACGCAGCATCACGGCCTCGGCAGCGAGCGGGTCATCGAGATCGCTCGCCAGGCCGCGCTCTTCGCACAGCTCGTCGAACGGGAAGCGCCGCCGGGCGGGCTCCAGCAGGAAGGCGCCGAGCAGCGTGTCGTGCGCGAGGCCCGGCGGCACCAGTCCGAGCGCCTTGGCGTCGTGTGCGACGACTGCGCGCTCGGCGACGGCCTGGACGACCTGTTCTGGCCGTTCGCAGTCGCCGGCGAGCACCTCGGCGCCCTTGCCCCCTTTGCCCTCCCCCACGGCCGCGGCGAAACGCCAAGGCGGTCCTTCCGCGAACAGCTCGCCCTCGGGCGTCTCGGTCTCGCGCACGACGAGCATCAGCTCCTGCTCAGCGCCGCCGAGCTTGGCGATCTCAGCGGGCTTGCCGGCGCGCACACGCCCGCTCAGCCTGACCTCGGCCGCGGGCACAGGCGCGGCGACGTCGGGGTCGCCGAGCGCTTCCTCCAAGCGCCGCAGCGGGTCGCGCAGCTCGTACTCGCGGAACACCTCGCGCACACGCGAGCGGTCGGGCTCGCGCACCGACTCGGCGGCGATGTCGAATTCGACGGCCACGTCGCGCTGCACGGTCGCGAGCTGCTTTGAGATGCGTGCGTCCTCGGCATGCGCGATCAAGTTCTCTTTGCGCTTGGCGCCTTTGATCTCGTCTATGTGCGACAGCACATCCTCCAAAGATCCATAGCTCTGGATCAGGTCGCTGGCCGTCTTGTCGCCGATCCCGGGGACGCCGGGGATGTTGTCCGAGGTGTCCCCCTTCAGGCCGTAGAAGTCGGGGATCGACTCGGGCGGGATGCCGTAGCGGTCGATCACGGCCTGGCGGTCGTAGATCTTCGTGTCGGTGATCCCGCGCGCTGTCGCCATCACCTTGACGAGCCCCTGCTCGTCGATCAGCTGGAACACGTCGCGGTCGCCGGTCACGATCATCACCGGCACCGGCGGGTCGGCGGCCAGCGCGCGCTCGGCGAGCGAGGCGATCACGTCGTCGGCCTCGTAGCCGTCGATCTTCACGTTCGAGTAGCCGAAGGCCTCCACCAGCGGTTCCATCGCGGGCCACTGCTGCTTGAGCAGGTCAGGGCGCGAGCGCCGCTGGGCCTTGTACTCGGCGAACATCTCCGTGCGCCCGGAGGTACCGGCGTCCCAGGCGACGACGGTCGGCTGCACGCCGTACTCGGTGACGATCTTCACGAGCATCGAGGCGAAGCCGAAGATCGCGTTGGTCGGCACCCCCGTGGAGGTCGCGATCGACTCGGGCAGGGCGAAGAAGGCGCGGTAGACGAGACTGGGCCCGTCGATCAAGAACAGGCGCCGCTCGCCGTCGCCCGTGCCCGTGGCGGGCGTCTTTGCGCTCGTGCTGGTGGCGGCCATCGTCGGTCACTCTACGAGGAGAGGCCGAGCGCTGTTCGGCCGCATCGCAGAAGACCCCGAGGCTCGGCGCTCCGCCGTGTGCGCCACGTTGGCCCTAACATGCCGTGCCGCCCAAATCCACGAGGAGAAGCCTTCAGTGAGCGCCACGACCAGCGCGCAGTACCGCTTGACCATTCGCGTCCGCATCGAGGACGCCCAGGGAACGCTCGGCCTGCTGACCGGCGCAATCGGCGAGGCCGGCGGTACGGTCGGCGCGGTCGACCTGGTCGAGATGGACGGCCCGCACAGTCTGCGCGACATCGTCGTCGACGCCTCCAGCCAGGACCACTGGGAGCAGATCCTGCAGGCGATGCGGGCGTTGCAGGGCGTCGAGGTGATCGACACGACCGACCGCACGTTCCTGCTGCACGTGGGCGGCAAGATCGAACAGCACAACAAGCACCCGCTGAAGACGCGCGACGACCTCTCGATGGCATATACGCCCGGCGTGGCTCGCGTCTGCGAGGCGATCGCCGAAGACGAAGACAAGGCCTTCCAGTACACGATCAAGCGCAACACGGTGGCGGTCGTCTCCGACGGCACGGCGGTGCTCGGGCTCGGCGACATCGGCCCGCGCGCGGCGATGCCCGTGATGGAGGGCAAGTGCTGCCTGTTCAAGGAGTTCGCGGGCGTCGACGCCTTCCCGATCTGCCTCGACACGACCGACGCCGACGAGATCGTGCGCAACGTCGAACTGATTGCACCGGCCTTCGGCGGCATCAACCTCGAGGACATCTCGGCGCCGCGCTGCTTCGAGATCGAGGATCGCCTCAAGGCGGCGCTCGACATCCCGGTCTTCCACGACGACCAGCACGGCACGGCGGTCGTCGTGATGGCGGCGCTGCTGAACGCGGTGAAGCTCACGGGCAAGCGCATGGAGGAGCTCAACGTGCTGATCATCGGCCTCGGTGCGGCCGGCATCGCGGTCACGCGGATCCTCCACGCGGGCGGGGTGCGAAACATCGTCGGCGCCGACTCCAAGGGAGCGCTGCACGTGCAGCGCGAGGACTACCTCAACGGCCACATGAGCCCCGTCAAGCAGTGGTTCGCCGAGCAGACCAACCCGGACTGCCGCGCGGGCTCGCCGGCCGAGGTGATCGACGGCGAGGACCTCTTGATCGGCCTCTCCGGAGCGCGCGCGATGCCGCCTGAGGCGCTCGCGCGGATGAACGACGACGCGATGGTCTTCGCGATGGCAAACCCGAACCCCGAGGTGAGCCCGGAGGAGGCGGCCAAGTACGCGCGGATCGTGGCGACCGGCCGCTCGGACTACCCCAACCAGATCAACAACGTGCTGTGCTTCCCGGGCGTGTTCCGCGGCGCGCTCGACGTGCGTGCACCGACGATCACCGAGGAGATGAAGATGGCGGCGGCGCACGCGATCGCCGACGCGGTCGACGAGTCCGAACTGCGCGAGGACTACATCATCCCGTCGGTCTTCAACCGTGATGTGGCTCCGGCCGTGGCGAAGGCCGTCGCGGACGAGGCACGCGCGACGGGCGCGGCGCGGGCGGGCCACGAGGTCGGCTTCGCGCAGGGCGACACGCTGACCCCGAGCTCGGCAGCGCAGTAGTGAGCTCGCCGCGCGTGACCGTGACCGGCGCGACCGGCCTGATCGGTCCGCCGGTGGTCGCGGCGCTGCAGGACGCAGGCGCGCAGGTGAGCGTGCTCTCGCGCGACCCCGAGCGCGCACGCGAGCGCCTGCAGCGCGACGGCCACGCCCCGGTCGACGCCTACGCATGGGATCTGATGGCCGAGCCGGCACCCGTGCAGGCGCTCGAGGGTCGCGACGCTGTCGTGCACCTGGCAGGTGAGAACATCGCCCAGCGCTGGAGCGCGCCGGCCAAGCAGGCGATCCGTGAGAGCCGCGTGACGGGAACCCGCAACCTGCTCTCGGGCATGCGGGGGGCGCAGCACGCGCCGCATGCGCTGATCAGCTCCTCGGGCGTCGGCTACTACGGCCCCCACGGCGAAGAGCCGCTCGACGAGGAGGCGCCGGCCGGCCGGGATTTCCTCGCACAGGTGTGCGTCGAGTGGGAGGCCGAGGCAAACAAGGCGCAGGCGCTCGGCACGCGCGTGGTGTGCGTGCGCACGGGCGTCGTGCTGCACAAGGACGGCGGGGCGCTCGAGAAGATGCTGCCGCCCTTCCGCCTCGGCGTGGGCGGCCCGGTCGCGGGCGGGCGCCAGTACATCTCCTGGATCCACCGCGAAGACCTGGTCGGCATGATGGCAACCGCGGTCAGCGACGAGCGCTGGAGCGGCGCGATCAACGCGACGGCGCCGACGCCGGTCAGCAACCGCGACTTCTCACGCGCACTCGGGCGCGCGCTCAAACGCCCGGCGCTCTTGCCGGTCCCGGCGGTGGCACTGAAGCTGCTCTACGGCGAGATGGCCGAGATCGTCACCGAGGGCGCACGCGTGGTGCCGGCAAAGGCGCTCGTGCTCGGCTATCAGTTCGCCCACCCCGAGCTCGACGAGGCGCTCAGCTCGGCACTGGCACGCGGCTAGCGGGCAGTCGAGCGGCGCCGGACCCGTTGGCGCCCTCGCGCGAGCGCTCGCGGTTCTCGGTCTCGACGATCACGCGACACGGGCGCTTGCCGAGCAGGTAGGCGGCGGTCGGCCCGATGCCCTGCTCGCCGGCCGGCGCGTGGATCGTCGACCAGTAGATCACGTCGGCGCCGATCCGCTGTGCTTCCTCGACGAGCGTCGCACCGGGGTGGCGCGTGCGGACGAGGCCCGTGTGGATCTTGATGCCGGCGCGTCGCGCCTGGATGCGCGCGCTCTCGAGCACGGAGCGCCCGTGGGCCTCCTCGTCGAGGAGGCCCGAGTCGAGCGAGAGCTGGTTGGGGACGGGCAGCACGAAGACGGCGTAGACGGCGCCTTCGGCACCGATCAGCTTGGCGGCGTTGCGCAGCGCGCTGGCTGAGACGTCGGCGCCGAAGATCGGCACGAGCGCGGTGCGGTAGTCGAGCGCCTCGAAGTCGGGTGGTCGCTGGGGTCGCTCGAGCTTGTAGGAGGCGCGCGCGTCGAGGCCCTGGCGCTTGCGGTAGACGAGGTAGCCGGCGAGGCCGACGAGCATCCAGGGAATGCCGATCGTGCGCGCCTCGGGATGCAGCGCGACGACGGCGCACCACGCGGCGAACGTGCCGATCGCGCCGAGCACGGCGGTCAGCGGGATCGTCGCGCCGCGGATGCGCACGTTCCACGGCATCCGGTAGGGGCGCTCCTGGTCGGGCTTCTTCACGCGCAGCGCGATCACGGCGACGTGCGCGGTCGTGAACGAGAGCATCGCGCCGAACGAGTAGAGGTTGCCGAGCAGGCTGGTTTCGCCGGGCAGGATCAGCACGCCGGCGAGCACCGAGAAGAACACGATCGTGAACCACGGCGTGCGATAGCTCGTGTGCAGGCGCGAGAAGATGCGCGGCAGCTGGCGGTGTTCGGACAGCGACCAGGAGAGACGCGAGATGCCGATCAGCCCGGCGTTGGTGGCGATGAACAGGATCGTGGCGGCGAGCACGCCGACGTAGTCGCGCGCGACCGTCAGGAGCGTCCCGTGCAGCCCCAGGCGCGAGACGATGCCGAGCACGGGGTCGTTCTCGTACGTCGTGCCGAGCGCCGTGGAGAAGTGCCCGGCGTGCTCGACGACGGGCAGCGCAGAGAGCGCGACGACGGAGATGCCGGCATAGACGCCGAGCACGGCGAGCAACACGAGGTTGACGGCCTTGGGGATGTCGTGGCCGGGGTCCTTGGCCTCCTCGGCCATGTTCGAGACGGTCTCGATCCCGGTGTAGGCGACCATCGCGACGGACAGCGCGAAGATCACCTGACTCCAGCTGGGCACGGTGCCGAGGTGCACCTGGTGCACGAGCAGCGACGGGTTGAGCACGAGCACGATGCCGAGGCAGACGAGCAGCACCTGCGTGCACAGGTCGGCGACGGCGAGGAACAGGTTCAGCTTGGCCGACTCGCCGAGCCCGCGGATGTTGAGCGCGGCCAGCAGCGCGATCGTCACGAGCCCGCCGATGATGTCGCCCGGGTTGTGCGTCAACGCGGGGAAGAAGGCGCCGAGGTAGTGCGGCACGAAGAAGGCCGAGATGGCGATCGTGATGATGTAGTCGAGCGTCAGCGCCCAGCCGGCGAAGAATGAGACGAGCTCATTGAAGGCGTGGCGAGCAAACGATGAGGAGCCGCCTGCTTCGGGATACATCGAGGCGCCCTCGGCGTACGTCTTGGCGGTAAGCACGAACAGCCCGCCGGCGAACAGGAAGACGAGCGGGGTCAGCCCGAGCGCGTGCGCGGCGACGAGTCCCAGCGCGTAGTAGATCGAGGAGCCGACGTTGCCGTAGGCAGTGGCGAACAGGCCGGGGACGCCGACGGAGCGGCGCAGGCCGTGCTCGGTGAGGCGTGCCATCCCAATCTGAAGCTAGGCGGGCCGGCATCACGCGCGCATAACGATCGCGGCACGGCGCATAACGATTTTGTGACGATTTATGAGATGACCGCGTGACGGCTTGCGAGGAGCCGACGTCGCAGCCGCGCGGGGCCCGCCTGCCGCGGCGCGATCAGGCGAATGCCATCAGGCGGGCACCGGCTCGCGCGCTCGCGCGGGCGGGTTCTCGGTCTCGATGATCACGCGGCAAGGACGCTTGCCGAGCAGGTAGGCCGCGGTCGGGCCGATCCGCTGATCGCTGGAGGAGGCGTGGATCGTCGACCAGTAGATCACGTCGGCGTTGACGCGCTTGGCTTCCTCGACGAGCGAGGCCCCTGGGTTGCGCGTGCGGATCAGGCCGGTATGGATCTTGATCCCGGCGCGGCGCGCCTGGATGCGCGCGCTCTCGAGCACCGAGCGCCCGTGGGCTTCCTCCTCCTCGAGGCCCGCGTCGAGCGAGAGCTGGCTCGGCACGGGCAGCACGTAGATCGCGTAGACGACGCCGTCTTCGCCGATCAGCTTGGCGGCGTGACCGAGCACGCTGGCGCCGATGTCCTTGCCGAAGATCGGCACGAGCGCGGTGCGGTAGTCGAACTCCTCGAAGTCCGGCGGACGCTCTGGGCGCGGCGACTTGACGGTCGTGCGCAGGTCCAGTCCCTGCTGCTTGCGAAAGCCGATGTAGAGCAGCATCCCGAGCCCGAGCCAGAACACGCCCGCCGCGGCGACCGCGAGGTGCAGCGCGGTGACGACGACGAACGCGAGCCCGGTGCCGAGGATCCCGAGCAGCGCGAACACGGGCAGCGGGCGCCCGGCGACGTGGATCGTGCCGGGCCCGCGATACGGCCGTGGCCGGTCGGGCTCCTTGATCCGCAGCCGGATCACCGACAGGTGGGCGATCGTGAACGACAGCATCGCGCCGAACGCGTACATGTTGCCGAGGAATTCGGCCTGGCCGGGGATGATCGTCAGGCAGGCGACGCCGCCGAACAGCAGGATCCCGATCCAGGGCGTCGAGAAGCGCGGATGCAGGCGGCTGAGACGGTCGGGGACCTGGCGGTGCAGGCCCATCGAGTAGACCAGCCGCGAGGCACCGATGATTCCGGCGTTGGCGGCGATGAACAGGATCGTCGCGGCGAGCAGCCCGACATAGATCTCGCCGGCGCCCTGCAGTGCACCGAGATGCAAGTGCTTGACGATCCCCAGCACGGGGTCGCCGGCGAAGCCGCCGTTGGCCTCGCTCGTGCCGAGCAGCGTCGTGTACTTGCCGTCGGCGCCTTTGTGCACGGGCAGCGCGGAGAGAGCCACCATCGGCAACGCGGCGTAGATCGCGAACACGGCGAGCACGACGAACTTGATCGCGCGCGGGACGGTCTTCGTCTCATCGCGCGCCTCCTCGGCCATGTTCGAGATCGTCTCGATCCCCGTATAGGCGATCATCCCGATCGGGATCGCGATCAGGAAGTCTTTCCAGCTCGGCGCGATCCCGAGGTGCACGTTGTGGATCAGCACGTCCGGCGAGAGCACGAGCACGACGCCGACGATCACGAGCAGCAGCTGCGTGGCGAGGTCGGTGATCGCGAGGACGATGTTCAGCCCAGCGGCCTCTTTGACGCCGACGACGTTGACGAGCGACAGCACGGCGACGACGACGATCCCGAAGATGATGTCGCCGGGGCCGTGTTCGAGCGCAGGCCAGAATAGGCCGCCGATGTAGTGCGGCACGAAGAACGCGGAGATCGCGATCGTGATCGTGTAGTTGAGCATCTGCGCCCATGCGGCGAAGAACGACCACAGCTCGTTGAAGGCGTGGCGGGCGAAGGAAGAGGAGCCGCCGGCCTCGGGGTACATCGCCGTCGCCTCGGCGTACGTCGCGGCGGTCAGGTAGAAGATCACGCCGGTGATCAGGAACACGATCGGCGTCAGCCCGAGCGCGTAGGAGGCGACGAGCCCGAGCGCGTAGTAGATCGAGGAGCCGACGTTGCCGTAGGCGGTCGAGAACAGCGCGCTCGTGCCGAGCACGCGCCGCAGGCCGTGTTGGGAGAGACGCGCCATCAGCGCAGCGTATAGCGGGCGTCCGCCGCACACGGTGGCCGGCGAGGGAGACTCCTGGCGGGCTCTGGCCCGTCATTCGATAGGCCGGAATGGATGCAAAATCCCATGCACCGCAGCCGGCCGAGCAGGAGGCCGCCTTATGATCCCGACGGTCCGGGGGCAAGCATCTCCCCGGCCTGCCCACCATGGATACCTCGCGCCGCGGAAACTACGACTCTGGAGAGGACTTCGTCCTCGAATACGGCGAGCTGCGCTTCACCTTCAACGAGGCCGACTTCTCCGAGCGCTGCGAGCAGGCGGCGATCAAGGTCGGTTTCGTCGGCGGCAGGCTCGGCGAGGAGGAGCTCGAAGACCTCGTCAACCTCGCCGTCAACGGCGAGATCTCCGACCCGGCCTCAGCGCTCGGTCAGCACGTCAACGACTGCTGGCCCGAGCTCGTCGGACCGGCCGAGCGCTCGCTGGTTCACTGGCTGCGCCGCCTCGTCTTCCGCGGCGCCTGGCTCGACCAGCGCGTCAACGAGGGCGAGCTGAGCGTGGCCTTCGACGAAGAGACCGGCAGCTTCGCCTACGTGCAGCCGACCGATCCCCTCACGGAGACCGGCGGCGAACCGATTGAATTGGCACCCGAGCCCTCATGGGGCCGCGTGGCCTACCGGCGCTAGCCGGCCGCCTCGCCGCCTGCTTAGCCGACGTCCATCGCCTCTGCGCGGGCCTTCAGAATTGCCGTGGCGCCGTCTTCGCCGACGAGCAGCTCGGGGCGCAGCGTGCCGCTGGCAGCGAGGTCGAGAATCGGCTGGCGGCCGGTCGCGGTGAGCGCGACGTCGAGCGCGATCACCGTGGTCTCGCCGCCGAACGGCTTGGACGCCGTGGCGATCACCGTCAGCGACCCACCATCGCGCAGGTTGCGCGCCGCCGCGAGCGCCTTGCGGGCCGCGTGCGGGTGCAGGGCGTCGAGCGAGTCGATCAGCACGATCGCGTTGCCGCCGCGCGCCGCCACGCGCTTGGCCGCGTCGATCACACGCTCGACGGCCTGACCTTGCGAGTCGGCCGAGGCGGCGAAGCTGAGTGCGGCGACCGGCGCGTGCTGCTCGTCCTGCTGCCAGCGACCGATCTCCTCCGGCCGCGCGCCGGCCAGCATGACCGAGGCCTCAACGCCCTCGCCGGCAGCGAGCGCCAACAGCAGCGCGCGCAGCGTCTCGCTCTTGCCGGCGCGCGCGGCGCCGACGATCACGACGCGCGAGCCGCGCCCGAACGGCGTCAGCCACTCGATCGCCTGCAGCGTCGGGTCACTCGCCTCCAGCGCGAAGCGCTCTCCGGGGTAGTCGACCGGCAGGTCCTCGTAGCGAGCGCCCGCCGAGACCGCGTCGGCCGAGTCTCCGTTGATCGTGTCGATGCGGACCAGCGAGGGGTAGCGCTCGGAACGACGCGGCGTGCGCACAGGACCCGTCACGCGGTCGCCCGAGACGAGCTCGCAGCGGCGCACCTGGGCGGCTGAGATGTAGATGTCGCCGTCGGAGGGCTCCGGCGGGTCGATGCGCAGGAAGGCCGAGCCGTTGCCGAGCACCTCGACGACGCCCTCGGCGAGCTCGCCGCCCTCGCGCTCATCGGAGTCCTCCGACTCGGCGTCCTTGGCGCCCGCGTCGGTCGTGCCCGCGTCCTTCTTGTCGGCCTCTCGGCGGCTCGTGCCACGTCCGGCACCGCCGCGCCGCGAGCGCGGGCGGCGCTCGCGCGGCTCCTGTTTCTGCTCTCGCTCGGCGTCCTCCTCGCCCGCCGCGTCCGTGGCCGCGCCCGCGTCGGCGTCGACGTCGGCGTCCGCTTCGGCCGTCCCCCGCGAGCGCCGGGAGCGCCCGCCGCGCCGGCTGCGGCTGGAGGAGCGCGTCGAGGGCTTCTCCTCGTCCGCCTCCTCGGACCCCGCGCCCTCGGCGTCTGCGCTGGGGTGTTCGCCCAGGATCCTGTCGATCAGGTCCGCCTTACGCAGTCGCCTGAAGCCGTCGAGTCCCAGCTGGTCTGCGATCGCGTGCAGGTCGGCCAGAGGACTTGCCTCCAGCTCGGAGCGGTCGAGCACTGATGCCATTTTCATCTTCTCCTTCGTTTGGATGGGTGGTTGGCGTCCCGCCGCGTTGGACAGCGGCAGGCACCCGTTGCTTGTGAGCCTAGCGGCTGCTACGGCCACCGGTTCGGTCGTGACGCAATTCCTCGGCGAGCGCCAGATCCCTGCCGGGCATCGTCTCGCCCGCCAGCGCGGCGCGCACCGCGAGAAAGTCAGACGCCGCAGCGACGTCGTGCACGCGGAAGATGTGCGCCCCCGCGTCGGCGCCATGCGCCAGGGCCGCGAGCGTGCCCGCGAGCCGCTCGCGCGGCGCGCGAGCGGTGAGCGCGCCGATGAAGTCCTTGCGCGAGATTGCCATCAGCAGCGGGCACCCGAGCTCGTGCAGGCGCCCCACTTCGGAGAGCAGGCGAATCGTCTGCGCCGGTGTCTTGGCGAAATCAGGCCCCGGGTCGACCACGAGCTGCTCCGCCGCCACACCCTCCGCCATCGCCATGGCAATCCGCTCGCGCAGAAACGCCAGCACCTCCTCGGTGAGGTCCTCGTACAGATCCGGGTCCTGCAGACGTTCGCGCGGCGCCGCGCGCGTGTGCATCAAGACGAGCGCCGCGCCCGTCTGGGCGCAGACCGTCGCGAGCTCCGGGTCGCGCAGCCCGCTGACGTCGTTGACGATGCCCGCCCCCGCCGCGATCGCCGCGCGCGCCACGACCGGCTTGTAGGTGTCGACCGAGACGAGCGCGCCGAGCTCGCCCGACAACCGCTGGATCAACGGCACGACCAGCTCGGCCTCCTGGTCGGCCGGCACGGGCGGGCGACCCGTCGTGGCCGACTCGCCGCCGACATCGAGGATCTCGGCACCCGACCGCAGCAGCTGCTCGCCAAGGCGGACTTGGTCGTCGAGCGTCGGGTGCCGACCGCCGTCGCTGAAGGAGTCCGGCGAGGCGTTGACGATCCCCATCAACAGCGGGCGCTCGCCGAGCTCGAGCACTTGCGCACCCGCGCGCAGCCGCCTGCTCGGCGCCGGCAGCGGCGCCATCCGGCTCACGACCCGAGCAGGCCCTCGACGCGGGCCTCCTCGCGAAAGCGCTCGATCTCGGCGCTCGTGCGCGCCCGATCCCAGCCGAGCTCGCCCGCGAGCACGTCGGCGACGCGCGCCACCGGCCCCTCCTCGGCGGCCAGCTCGCGTGCCGCCAGCAGCCCCAGGCGGGTGCGCCTCAGGAGCACGTCCGAGATCCCGCGGGCCTGCTCCTGGCGTGCCGCGAGCACCGCCTCGGCGAGCAGGTCCGGCAGCCCCTCGACGACCGGCTGGGCCAGCTCACCGCGCTCGGCGGCCAGCGCCAGCACCTGATGTGCCGCGTGGCCGTAGCGCGCCGCGAGCGCCGCGTAGGAGTGCTCGGGCACACCCTCCACGCGCGGCAGCTCCTGCGCGTCGATCGCCTGCCCGAGCGGGATTTCCTGCGTGCGGCACGGCGCGTCGCTCGCGTCGCGCAGCGCCAGGCGGTCGACCGTCATCTTCGCCATCCGCCGCCACGTCGTCAGCTTGCCGCCCGTGATCGTGATCATCCCCGAGGAGGTCTCATACAGCTCGGCCTTGCGCGAGATGTCGACCGACTTCTTCGGATCGCCCGTCGAGATCAGCGGGCGCACGCCCGCGAACGCCCCCGTCAGATCTCCCGCATCCAGCTCGGCGCCGAAGAACGCGTTGATCGCATCCAGCAGATAGGCGACGTCGTCGTCGGAGGGCTTGACGTGCTCGAGCGAGCCCTCGTAGTCGTTGTCGGTCGTGCCCACCAGCGTGTGTCCGAGCCACGGCAGCGCGAAGATCGAGCGCCCCGAGCCGGCCGGCACGATCGCACCGCCGATCAGCGGCAGGGCCTCGTGGCGCAGCGTGATGTGCGTGCCGCGGCTCGGGCGGATGCGCGGCAGCTCGGCCTCGTCGTGCAGCTCCTGCGGGCGCAGCTCATCCGCCCACACGCCGGTCGCGTTGATCACGTTCGCCGCGCGCACGTCGAATGACTCGCCGCTCTCGCCGTCGAGCGCGCGCACGCCGCGCGCATGCCCGTCGTGCTCGAGCAGCCCGGTCACCTCGACGCGATTGGCGCAGACAGCGCCGAAGCGCTCGGCCTCGCCGAGCACCGTCAGCACGAGCCGCACGTCGTCGGTCTGGCAGTCATAGAACAGGTAGCCGCTCGTCGGCTCGCGCGCCGCCAGCGCCGGCAGCAGCTCGAGCACTTCCTCGCCCGAGATCATGCGGTGGCGCTCGGGGCTCCACGACTCGCCGCCGTCGGGGCCCGCCGGCGCTTCCGCGCCGTCGGCGGGCGCCTCGGCGCCCTTGCGCTTGCCGCGCCTGGAGCGGCGCCGTCCGCGCTCGACCGACATCACGTCATAGAGGTTCAGCCCAACGCCCACGAGGCGGTCCGGGTGGGCGCCATCGAAGGCCGGCACGACCAGCGGCAGCGGGCGCACCAGGTGCGGCGCCAGCGCCACCATCAGCTGGCGCTCGAGCAGCGCCTCGCGCACTAGCCCGAGGTCGAAGTTCTGCAGGTAGCGCAGGCCGCCGTGGACGAGCTTGCTCGAGCGGCTCGACGTCCCCGCCGCATAGTCGGCGCGCTCCAGCAGGGCCACGCTGTAGCCGCGCGAGGCCGCATCCAGGGCGACGCCCGCTCCGGTGATGCCGCCGCCGACGACGACGACGTCGAACTCCTCCTCGCTCAGCGCCGATAGAGCCTGTCCGCGCTCGATCACGGGCGCAGTCTCGCAGAGGCGCAGCCGGGTCCGCCGCTAGCGCCGCCCGCGCGCGGCTTTCAGCACGAGCGGCACGCTCGTCGCATGTGTCTGTCGAGCCCCCGCGCCGCTCACCGCCACGAGCGACATCGTGTAGGAGCCCGGGCGCAGCCCCGTCGCCGTGATCGAGAAGCGCTCGCCGCCCAGCGGCCTCGCGCCGAGCCTGCGCGTGACCCGCCGCCTGCACGTCGCCCGGCGCCCGCGCTTGCGGCAGCGGACGCGGTGCACGAACGAAAGCGTCGCCTCGACCTTCGTCACGGCCGCCGCACCTGCCGCCTTGCTCGCGCGCACGGTCACCGTGCAGACGCCGCGCCGACAACGCGCTGAGAGCAGGCGCAGCGTCGGCGCCGGGCTCGCCGTTTTCGCCGGCGGGCTCGGCGACACCGGAGTCGCTGTGACAGGCAGCGGCATGATCAACGCCGGGATCACCGCATCGCGGCTGATCGCTTCGCCGATGCCACCCGTGTTGCGCGCCGTCACGGCGCAGAAGATCCGCTTGCCCACGTCGCGGCCCTCGATCGTGTAGTCCGGGCTGGAGGATTCGCCCGTCAGCGCTTCCACCGCAAACGGGTCCAGCACGCTCGCTCCGTCGCCGTAGTAGGTGTAGCCGAACTGCAGCGGCGCACCGAGCCAGGAGCCGGGCCGGCAGGTAACCGTGTGCCCCGCTTCCAGCGTGCCCACGATCGCCGGCGCTCCCGTGTTGCGTGGCGCCTGCGGCGGGTCCGAGCTCGCGAACGTGCGGTTCTGGCCGGTCACGACGCTCTGATAGACGCCCGGAAATTCTTTCTGCGCACAGCCCTCGCCGAAGTCCACCAGCCCGAGCAGCTTGTCTTCGGGGCTGCCTGGTGGACCGCTGAACAGCGGACCACCACTGTCGCCATAGCAGGCGTCCGTGACCGGCGAGCTACCGCCGAGCGCGCAGATGAAGTCATCGCGCAGCAGGCTTTCTTCTTCGTAGTCGGCCGCGCATTCCGCCGGGAAGAGGATCGAGACTTCGGCTGACTGCAGCAACGCCGGGTGACCTTCCAGTTCTTCGGCTTCGCTCGGCGAGCCTTCCGCCGGCACGGGTTTGGTGAAGCCCCAGCCACTGACCGTCGCGTTCGATCCGATCAGCGGATAGCTGCCCGCCAGGCCGATCGGGGCGATCTTCGCAACGCCGTCGATTTCCGGCGTCGGATCCGCCCACAGCGGTTTTTCGAGCGTCAGCACACCGACGTCGTGTTCGAACGTGCCCGGATTCCATTCGGGGTCGAACGATGTCGTCACAACGGGGTCCCTGACCGACCCCGCCCCCGGTTCTTCGAGGTTCTCGCTACCCGCCAGCACCTCGATTTCCTCCGGAGCGACCGCTTCAAAGCCATCGAACGTGACGCAGTGCGCCGCCGTGATCACATGCGTCGCATCGCGGATCACGCCACCGCAGAACTGCGCCACCAGCAGGTTGTCCGGTTCTTCGGGGTCGACTGCTTCCGGCGCGTACAGCGCCACTTGGAACGGCGCGTGCTCGATCGGCGTGGGCGCACCGTGCACGATCCGCGGCCGCACGCCCGCCGCTGCCGCACTCGCCACCGAGATACTCGCCGCGCACGTCGCAAGTGCCAGCGCACAGACGACGGTCGTCGAGAACGCGTGCGCCGGACGAGGGCGCACGCCGCTCAGAGCTCGCCGAGCTCGGCCGTGATCTCCGAGACGGCCGACTTCGCGTCGCCGAACAGCATCGCCGTCTTCGGGTCGTAGTACAGCTCGTTTTCGATGCCCGCGAAGCCGGGGTTCATCGAGCGCTTGATCACGATCACCGACTGGCTGTCGTTGACTTCGAGGATCGGCATCCCGTAGATCGGCGAGGACGGTGTGTTCTTCGCCGCCGGGTTGGTCACGTCGTTGGCGCCGATCACGAGCGAGACGTCGGTGCGCTGGAACTCCGGGTTGGCGTCGTCCATCTCCTTGAGCTGGTCATACGGCACATCGGCCTCGGCCAGCAGCACGTTCATGTGCCCCGGCATGCGCCCCGCAACGGGGTGGATCGCGTAGCTCACCTCGACCCCGCGTTTCTCGAGCTCCTTCGTCAGCTCGCGCACGGCGTGCTGGGCCTGGGCGACCGCCATGCCGTAGCCCGGCACGATCACCACGCGGCTCGCGTAGGCCAGCTGGATCGCCGCGTCCGCGGCGCTTGTCGATTTGACCGTTCCCGCGTGCTCGCCCGCACCTTCGGCGCCCGCGACCGCGCCGCCGCCGCCGAAGCCGCCCGCGACGATCGCCGGGATCGAGCGGTTCATCGCCGTCGCCATCAGGTTCGTCAGGATCGTGCCCGAGGCGCCGACGATCATGCCCGCGACGATCAGCGCCGTGTTGTCCAGCGCGATCCCCGTCGCCGCCGCCGACAGGCCCGTGAAGGCGTTCAACAGCGAGATCACGACCGGCATGTCCGCGCCGCCGATCGGCAGCACGACCGCGTTGCCCAGCAGCGCCGAGCAGATCAAGAGGCCGATGAAGATCGCCTCCGAATGAGAGCCGGCGGCGATGTCGATGCCTGCCGCGAGCGCGAGGATCAGCAGCACGAGGTTGACGATTTGCTGGGCCGAGCCCAAGCTGATCGGGCGCCCAGGGATGATTTCCTGGAGCTTGCCGAAGGCGATGTTCGAGCCCCAGAAGGAGACCGAGCCGACGATCGCCGCGAACAGCGAGAACACCGTGATGTACGTCGCGACGCCGTTGAAGCCGTCCGTCAGGCGGAACTCAGACCACGAGATCAGGAACACCGCGCCACCGCCGACGCCGTTGAACAGCGCGACCATCTGCGGCATCGCCGTCATCTTCACCTGGCGCGCCGCCGGCACGCCGACGGCCGTGCCGAGCGCGACGCCGAGCACGATCAAGCCCCAGTTGCCCTCGCCCTCGTTCAGCAGCGTCGCGATTACCGCGATCAGCATGCCAACTGCCGCGATGCGGTTGCCGCGCACCGCCGTCGTCGGCCCCGAGAGCCCGCGCAGGCCCTGGATGAACAGTGCGAAGGCGACGATGTAGAGGACGTCGAGGAAGTTCTGGTCCTGCAGGAAGCTGCTGGCGAGGATCATTTCGCCCCGCCTCCCCCCTCGCCGTCCCCGTCACCCTTCGGCGGCTTCGGCTTGGACTTGAACATCTCCAGCATGCGGTCGGTGACGAGGAAGCCGCCGATCACGTTGATCGTGCCGAACGCGATCGCGATCACGAGGATGATCTTGTTGAACGTGCCGTTGCCCGACGCGCCTACGACCAGCAGGCCGCCCAGCAGCACGATCCCGTGGATCGCGTTCGTGCCCGACATCAGCGGCGTGTGCAGCGTGTTCGGCACCTTCGAGATCACGACGAAGCCGATGAAGCCCGCGAGCACAAGGATCGCCAGGTTGGTCGTGAGCGTGCTCGCCAGGATCATGTTTGGTCACCTCCGCTCAGGGGATCGCCCGCGGCCGGGGCAGCGGGGCTCGACGGGGCCGGCGCCGCTCCGCCGCTTTTCTCAACTGCGGACTTCGCGCCCGCGTTGACGATCTCGCCGTCGCGCACCACGCACGCACCGGCGATTATCTCGTCATCAAAATCAAGATTTAGCGTGCCGTCCTCGCCGACCAGCAGCTCCAGCAGCGAGAGCACGTTGCGCGCGAAAAGCTGCGAGGAGTGCTCGGGCATGCTCGACGGCAAGTTCAGCGGCGAGACGATCTTCACGTCGTGCTTGACCACCGTCTGCCCCGGCTCGGTCAGCTCGCAGTTGCCGCCCGTCTCGCCCGCCATGTCGATGATCACCGAGCCCGGCTTCATCCCTTCCACGGCCTCCGCCGTGACCAGTTTCGGCGCCGGGCGACCCGGCACGAGCGCCGTCGTGATGACCACGTCGAAGCCCTTGATCGCATCCGTCAGCGCCTGCTGCTGGCGCGCGCGCTCCTCGTCGGTCAGCTCGCGCGCGTAGCCGCCCTCGCCGCTGGCCTCCAAGCCCAGGTCGAGCCACATCGCGCCGAGCGACTGCACCTGCTCGGCCACCTCCGGGCGCACGTCGTAGCCCGTCGTGCGCGCGCCCAGGCGCTTGGCCGTGGCCAGCGCCTGCAGGCCGGCCACGCCGACCCCAAGCACGAGCACCTTCGCCGGCGGGATCGTGCCCGCCGCGGTCATCAGCATCGGGTAGAAGCGGCCCATCTCCTCCGCGCCCAACAGCGCCGCCTTGTAGCCGCCTACGTTCGCCTGCGAGGACAGCGCGTCCATCGACTGCGCGCGCGAGATCCGCGGGATCGACTCCATCGCAAACGCCGTCGCGCCTGCGTCCGCCAGCGCTTTCGTCGTCTGCGGGCTCGACAGCGGCGCCAGGAAGCCGA
This sequence comes from uncultured Solirubrobacteraceae bacterium, assembly GCA_963704495.1. Lineage (GTDB taxonomy): Bacteria > Actinomycetota > Thermoleophilia > Solirubrobacterales > Solirubrobacteraceae > Palsa-744. The sequence continues at coordinate 2,425,167 of OY969911.1, forward strand.
TCAGGATCGAGCCCTGACCGAGCGCGCGGATCTGCTCCGGGTCCGGCGGCGCGATCGTCAGCACCACGTCTGAGCGCCACACCTCGCCCGCGTCCTGCGTCAGCTCCGCGCCCGCCTCCGCGAACGCCGCGTCCGGCACGAGCGCGTCCGTGCCCGCCCCGCTTTGCACGAGCACGTCCAGGCCCTTGGCCTTGAGCTTGCCCACGACCTCGGGCACGAGCGCAACCCGGTGCTCGCCCGCAGCCGTCTCCTTCGGAACGCCAATGCGCATGAAGGGCGGGAACGTATCCCATCGCGACGACGCGAGGTGTGCTCATCGGCACAGACGCTCCCCGCGCGCCTATCATCGAAGCGTTCAGCCGACACCGGCCGACTGCCAATGACAGTAAACCTGACGCGCATCTACACCAAGCTCGGCGACGGCGGCGAGACCCACCTCGGCGACATGAGCCGTGTCTCCAAGGTGCACCCGCGCGTCGAGGCCTACGGCACCGTCGATGAGCTCAACGCCACGCTCGGCGTCGCGCTGCTCGCACCCGGCATGCCCGAGCAGTTCGCCCAGTGGCTCAGGCGCGTGCAGAACGACCTGCTCGACGTCGGCGCCGACCTGTCCGTGCCGCCGCCCGCCGAGGACGGCGCCTCCGAGGACGGCGAGCCCGGCACTGGGTCTGCCTCACCTGCGCGGGCGCGTCTGCGCGTCGGCCCGGAGTACACCGAATGGCTCGAGGCCGCCTGCGACGAGGCCAACGCCACGCTCGCCCCGCTGCGCTCGTTCGTGATCCCCGGCGGCACCCCCGCCGCCGCGCACCTGCACGTCTGCCGCACAGTCTGCCGCCGCGCCGAGCGCCGCGCGATCGCCGTCGGCGAGGACGGCAACGCCGAGGTCGTGCGCTACCTCAACCGACTCTCGGACCTGCTGTTCATCCTCAGCCGCGCCGCCAACAACGAGGGCGAGGGCGAGCACGCCGAGCCCCTGTGGCAACCCGGCGCGCACGAGGCCGAGGAGCGCCGCTCCTCCTAAGAGCGCCGCCGCGGCCGGCGCCGCTCTGACACGCGCAGGCCGACGACCGCGAGCGCGATCCACAGACTGCCGAGCAGATAGCCGCCGAGCACGTCGCTGGGCATGTGCCACACGCGGATCAACAGCGCCGCACCCTCGCCGAGCATGAATGCCACCGCCAGCAGCGCCGCCGGCACCCGCCAGCGCGGCGGCGTGACGAGTACGGCGCTGAGCGCGAGCGCCGTCGCCGCCGTCGCGTGGCCGCTCGGCCAAGAGCCGGGCGCGATCGTGCGTCCGAAGCCGACGTGCGGTTCGGCCAGCAGCGGCTTGAGCAGATCCGCGCTGAACGGCGCCAGCGTCATCACGACCGCCACCGCGAACGCCAGCCGGCGATCGCCGCGCGCAAGCGCGAACAGTACGACCGCGACCGCCCAGATCGTGAACTGCAGCGGGTTGATCAGGTGCAGCAGCACTCCCGCGACGTGGTTCGTGCGGTCGCCTCCGGCAAACGCAAGGCGACGCAGCAATTCTGCGTCGTGTACGCGGAAGGCCTCGATTTGCGTCGTCACCGCCCATACGAGCGCCATCGTGGCCACCAGCGCGGCTGCCACGAGCAGCGGACGCGCCAGGCCACCTCCTCGCGGGGGTCGCGGGGCCGAGCTGCCACGCGGCAGCGCCCCTGCCGTATATGCGCGTGCGGACATGCAATAAGCCTAGAACGGCCGCTAAAGCGCCGCTGAAGCAGTGCGTCCTGACCTGGCTCAGCCCACCGGAAAGGTCTTCCCGGCGAGCGCGATCAGCGCCTGCGCCGTAACCCATGCCGGCGTCTGCGCGCTCGTGCGTGAGTAGCGGATGCTGCCGTTCGGCGCCAGCAGGCTTTCCAAATAGGCCACCGGCGAGCGGCTGCCCTTGTGCCGCAGCGAGGCCGGGCTCACGCCCGCCGCGATCAGGCCCTGCACCGCCCAGGCCGTCGACTGCGCGTTCGATTCGCCGCCGTACTGCTGCGGGAAGCCGCCGTCGGCGCCCTGCGAGCGCGTCAGGTAGCCGACCGCGCGTGCCGGCACGCCGCGGTTGCGCGCTCCCGCGACCGCCAGCGCCTGCAGCGCCGCGCCCGTGTCGTCCACGTCGCTGCGCGAGCCATGCGCGCCGAAGCCGAAGCCGCCGTCCCCGTTCTGCTGCTGCTCGATCCAGCCCACCGCCTTGCGGATCGGGCTGTAGCTCGCCGAGTGCCCGGCCGCACGCAGCGCGAACACGGCGAACGAGCTGAGGTTGACCTGGTGCTCGAACGAGCCGTCGCCACTGCGCGCGCGCAGCACTTCGGCGACCAGGTTGCGCCCCGCGAACGAGTACGCCGAGGCACCGCACGCGCGCGCCGCGAGCACCGTGCGCTCGACGTCACCCAGGCTCGCCAGCGTCGCGACTTCGCCGCGCAGCGAGTCCAGCAGCGAGTGTCCGTTGCGGCGTACGCCCGCCGGGTTGCGCCCGGCCGCGGCGAAGCCCATCGCGACCCACCCCGTGTACAGCTCGCTGCTGTGCTGCGACGTGCTCCCGCCATAGCCGCCGTCGGGGTTCTGCGCCGAGGTCAGGTAGCCGAGCTCGCGCCCGAGCGACGCCGCCGACGCCGGCGAGGGCTTGGCCAGGCCGCCGGCCAGGGCGAGGCCCAGCCCGGCGGCGAGCGCGATCGCGACGAGCGGACCCGGCGCGCCCAGCGCGCGCACCGGGCGACTCGCGGGGATCTCCGCGGGCGGCTGCACCGCCTCCCAGCTCACGTCCATGCGCGCGCGCAGCCGCGCCAGCAGGCGCGCCAGCTCCGGCGCGAAGGCGAGGCCGAAGAGGAAGCTCGCGACCGTGTCGGTCAGGTCGAACGGCAGCGCCGTGCCCGCCGCCGCGAGGAACGCCGCCGGCGTGTGGCTCGCGCCGAGCGTCCACGTGTACACGTTCATCACCTCCTTCGCCGCGAAGGCCGCCAGCGCGCAGGCCAGCGCGAGCTGCACGCGGCCGAGCCGCCGTCCGCTGCCTGTGCCGAGCGCCGCGCCGGCCAGCCCGACGAGGCCCCACGCGGCCATCTGCCACGGCGTGTACGGGCCCTGGCCGAGCACGAAGTTCGACGCCAGCATGCCGAGCGCGCCGACGCTGAAGCCCGGCAGCGGGCCGAGCGCGTAGCCGACGACCAGCGTCAGCGCCGTGATCGGCTTGACGTCGGGCACCGCCACGAACGCGTCGCGGCCGAGCGCCGTCACGGCCGCGAGCGTCGCCACGACCGCGATCATCCGCGCCGACGGGCGCGTTCGCTCGTACGCCAGCCAGCCGAGCGCCAGCACGACGCTGACGAGCAGGAACGAGGCCAGCGGCCAACTCACGCCGGCACCGCCTGCGCAGGCTGCTCGCGCAGCAACAGCTCGGCGCCCTGCTCGGGCAGCAGCGCGCCGCCCGCGCCGCCGAGGATGCGCGCCGTCTCGGTTGCGAAGTACCAGCCGCCCGCGAGCAGCTCCGCCGTCGGGCCGTCCGCGATCACGCGGCCGTCGGCCAGCAGCACCGCCCGGCGCGCGCACGCCGCCGCGAACTCGGGGTCGTGCGTGGCGACGATCACCGCCTGCCCCTCCCCCGCGCGCCTGCGCAGCTCCTGCGCCAGCTCGGCCTTGCCGCTGCGGTCCATCCCGCGCGTCGGCTCGTCCAGCGCGAGCACCGCCGGCGTCTCGCCGTCGGTCACGATCGCCAGCGCCAGCCGCTGGCGCTCGCCGCCGGAGAGGTCGCGTGGGTGGCGCGCGGCCAGCGCCTCCAGGCCGGCTGCCGCGAGCGCCCGCTGCGAGGTCTCCTGCGCGACATGCTCGTGGATGAAGTAGTCGCCCGGGTTCTGCAGCAGCAGAGCCACGCGCCCCGCGCGCTCGATCCGCCCGCGCGTGGGCTCAAGCAACCCCGCCGCGTGGCGCAGCAGCGTCGACTTGCCCGCGCCGTTGCGACCCATCAGCGCGACCGTCTCGCCTGCCATCAGCTCGAGCGAGGCGCCGCGCAGGATCGCCGGCCCGTCGCGCAGCTCGTGCCACACGCCGCGCAACGCGAGCGCCGGCTGGGGTACCCCCTTGCGCCGGCCTCGCCGCGATGGCTGCGGCTCCGGTGCCGGCTCGCCCGGCTCGCCCGGCTCGCCCGGCTCGGGCAGCAGCCCGTTGGCGCGCAGCGTCGCGCGCGCCTGGCGCACGCCCACCGGCGCTGGGCTCAGCCCGGCGATCGCGAACAGCTTGGCCCCGGGCGTCTGCAGCGCGGGCGAGTGCGCCGAGGTCCAGCGCACGAAGTCGGCCGGGGCGCCGTCGCAGACGACGCGCCCGGCGTCGAGCGCGATCACCCGGTCGGCCGCGCTGAGGCAGCGCTCGAGGCGGTGCTCGGCCAGCACGATCGTGGTCTCCCACTCCTGGTTGAGCCTGCGCAGGAGGCCGATCAGCTCGTCGCCCGCGACCGGGTCCAGCTGCGAGGTCGGCTCGTCGAGCAGCACCACGCGCGGGCGGCCGGCCAGCGCGGCGCCGAGCGCCACGCGCTGCTGCTCGCCGCCTGAGAGCTCGTGCGTGGAGCGGTCGAGCAGCGCGTCGATGCCGAGTGCAAGCGCCACCTCCTCGACCCCGCGCGCGACCGCCGAGGCACCCTCGCCGCGGCTTTCCAGCGCGAGCGAGAGCTCGGCGCGCACCGAGCTCGTCACGAGCTGCGTCTCGGGGTCCTGGAACAACGCCCCAGCGAACGCCCCGAGCCGCGCCGGTCCGTGCTCGCGCGTGTCGAGCCCGGCGACCTCGACGCGGCCGGCGAAGCGCCCGCCGTGGAAGTGCGGCACGAGCCCGCACGCGGCGCGCAGCAGCGTCGACTTGCCGCAGCCCGAGAGACCCGCCAGCAGGCAGAACTCGCCCGGGTGAAGCTCCAGGCTGACGTCCACCAGCGCCGGGCGCTCGGCGCCGGGGTAGTGGTAGGTGACCTGCTCGAAGGAGATCAGGGCGCCGCTCACGGGTCGATCCCCCGGCGGTCGCAGAACGGCAGCAGCACGGCCGCGAGCAGTGCCGCGCAGAGCACGAGCGTGCCCGGGTCGAGCGCCATCTCGATCCGTGGATAGGCGTCGAACGAGGCCACCCCCGCCAGGCGCCCGGCCGTGGCCAGCGCGAGCACCGCCACCGCCGAGGCGGCGAAGGCGAGGTCGTGGCGCGAGAACGGGCGGCGGGGACTGCCGGGACGTTGGCGGCGTGGGCCGCGTGAGCGACCCGGGCGGCGTGGGCGGCGCCCGGCACTCGGACGCGCCGGCGGCGGACCGGCGAAGCCGCGCACCTCGAGCGTCGCGGCCACGTCCATCGCCCGATCGAGCGAGCCGCCGACGACGGCGCTGATCAACGCGACCTTGCCGCGCACGCCGCCCGGAGCGCCGCCGGGACGCGTGCGCTGCGCCTCGGCCAGGCGCTGGGAGTCGGCGGCGAGCACGGGCAGCATGCGCGTGGCCAGCGTCGCCGTCAGCGCCGAGCGAAACGAGAAGCGGCGAAAGATCCGCAGCAGCTCGTCGGGGTCGACGGCCAGCCCGGCCAGCGACGTGATCAGAATCAGCAGCGTCACCTTCAACGCGATCACGCCGCCGTAGGCGACCGCCTCGACTGTCAGATCACCCTGGCCGAACGGCCCGAGGTCGCCGAGACGCGCGAACACGGTCAGCCCCTGGCGACTGACGAGCACGTTGACGAGCACGATCGGCGCCGCCACGACCAGCGCCGTGCGCAGTGAGCGCGACAGGCGTCCCCCGACCTTCGCCCCCCAGCCGGCGCCGAGCACGGCCAACAGCAGCGCGAGCAGTGCAAGCGGGTGGTAGAGGATCAGCGCGGCCTCGGTCAGCGAGACGACCCACAACGCGCCCACCCACGCGCGCGTCGCGTGCAGCGGGCTGGCCAGGCGGCGATAGAAGAACGAGCTGCCCATCACGCACCCGGCCTCGGCAGCGCCAGCGTTCCACCACCCGGCGCGACGGCGACGGCGAAGCGGTTGCGCAGGCTCGCCGCGCCGAACGCGCGTGCCGCGCCGTCGACGCCCGCCGAGTCCGTGCCGGTCACCGCCCACACGGGGGCTTCTTCGCCATGGCCGCTGCGCGTGGCCGCGATCAGCCCCGCGCCCGCGCCGAGCGTCTGCGTCGTGCGCCCGCTTGCGTCGAGCAGCGCGAGCGTCTGCCCGCCGCCTGAGAAGCGCGCGTAGACGCCGCTTGCCTGCGGTCCCTGCTTCAGCTCGCGCAGCGCCAGTTCGTGCGAGAGCGTGCTCCACGGCGCGACGAGCACGCGCAGGGTCAGCTTGCCGCCACCGCTGCCGAGCGCGGACACGCCCGCCGGCACGCCCTGCGCGCGCAGCTGCTTGGTCACCTTCTCGCAAGCTTCGCCGTCGCCGTCGGCGCATTCGACGCGCACCGGCAGGCGCTTGCCTTCGAGCCCGTTGAGGAACGGCTGCGGGAAGGAGCCGACGACGGCCGGCACGTCATCGGTCTGGCTCCAGTCGTGACGATCCCACCAGACGCTGTCGCCCGGGTGCAGCTGCGTGGAGGCCGCGCCCTTTGCCGCCTCGACGCCGTTGACGTAATAGAACCAGTCGACCGGCTTACCGCCTTCGCGCCCGCCGGCGGCGCCGTCGATGCTCTGCACGAAGGCGCCCGAGTAGCGCGTGGCGACCTTCGCGTTGCGCGTGAGCAGGCTCATCACGGTCTCTTCGCCCTGCGCCTGCGGCGCGCTCGACGAGCGGATCGTGGCAGCGCCGAAGTCACGCGTGACGAGCAGCCGCACACCACTGGGCGTCTTGCCCGCGCCAAGGCCGCAGCCCGAGGCGAACAGCGCGATCCCCAGCAGCAACACGAGCGCAAGCAATGTGGGCGCGCGCAGCGCCGCGGACGACTCCGCCCGAAGGCGCCCGCGGCGCGCGCCACTCATCGCGGCACTCGCTCCGATCCCCGTCGCACGGCACTAGCGGACATAGAACACGATCCTCGAACTGCCGCGCGCAAGCGAGGTGCGGTTGCCGGCGGCGTCGGTGGCCTGCACGTCGAGCACGTAGCGCCCGGGCGCGAGCGCGGCTGGCAGCAGGTAGGAGAAGCTCGGCGCCGAGCCGACTGCGAAGAAGCTTCCCTCGCCGCAATGCGCGCGCTTGAAGCGCTCGGATGCGCCGTCGTAGGCGAAGCAGCGGCCGCGGTAGGAGCGGCGCAGCTCGAGGCTGACCGAGGCGACGCTCGTGTGCGTGGCGATCGTGCCGGCGAGCACTTTGGGCCCGCGCCCGCGCGGGTAGACGCGTCCTTCCTGCACGCCCGTGGCCTGCGCGACGACGGCGAACGGGCCTTTGTAGGCGGCGGCCGCCACTGTCACGCCCGGCGCGGGAGACGAGCTTCCCGACGGGCTCGTCGTGCCGCACGTGCCGTCGTTGCCGTTGTGCACGCACACGGTTGTCTCCGTGCGCACGGAGCCGGGCGCGGTCACCTGCAGCTGGATGTTCCCGGCCTGCGGGATCGCGAGCGTGGCGTGTCCGAGCGCGTCGGTGCTCGCGCTCGTGCCGCCGCCGGCCACCGTCGCGCCTACGGCCGGCGAGGCGGCGCCGCTGACGTTGTCATAGGAGGTCACGGTCACGGCCACGGGTGCGCCGCGTTCGGCGACCGCCGGGGCGGAGACGCCGAGCGGGTTGGGCGGCGCCGGGCAGGCGCCCGTTTCGCTGAAGCATTCGGGGAAGAAGAGGATGCTCTGGCCGGCCTGCAGTTCGCCTTCGCAGATGCCGACGGAGGAGGCTTTGTTGTCGAGCCAGTAGCTCCAGAAGTAGTTGGCCGCGGCACCCGGTTCGAAGGCGTGCGTCTCGCCGAGGATCGTTTCGGCGGAGTAGCCGAAGCCACCGAACCATTCACCGCCCCAGCTGCCGCCGGTGGCGAGTTGCAGCGCACCCGCGGCGCCGGCGCCGCTGCAGCTGTGTTCGCTGTTGCCGTCCTTGACGACCGGCGTGGCGTCGGTTGTGACCTGGGTGGGTGGCAGCAGCGTCTGGCTGATCCCCTCGACACGAACGGTCACGGCAGCGGCGGCGTGTGCGACCGGAGCACCGGTGAGCGCAAGTGTGGCGAGCAGCGACAGAGCGAGCAGCAGGGAAGCGAGCAGCGTCGAGGGCTTTCGGGCACTACGAGAAGAGCAGGACATATGAGCCAACCCCTTTCCACGAGGGCTTGTGGGCTTTCGGCCGGAGGCTGGTCTCCTGGCTCCCGGGCCTACCTGGCCGCGCCTTCCCGAGCCGCGAGCGCGGTCTCGGTGGCTGCGCGCTTTACGCGCCGCGACTGGCATCCCCGGTCACAGTGGCGGGTCCGCGTCGGATTCGCACCGACTTCCCTTGACCACCGACCGTTGAACGAGTGAAAGCGTACCCGATGGCGGACGCGCCGGCCGCTCGCGTGCCGGCGCTCAGCGCTTGCGCTCGACGGCGCCCTCTTTTATTTCTATTAATTAAAAATCGAGAGAGGCATCGAGATCGGCCAGCGATGCGCGCTGCGCCTGGTCGAGCACGGTGCCGTCGACGATCAGCTTTCTGGCCGCGTCGAGGTCGTCGGAGCGCCCGACCGCGAGCGCCGCCTTGACGATCCCGTCCTTCAGGTACCAGTTGCTGAAGGCGCCGTCCTGTAGCGAGCCGCGCACGATCTCCTGATCCCACTCATAGGCCGGGCCGACGTACTCCAGTTCGCCCCAGTCGGCGAGCACCGAATAGAAGTACGGGACCTCCTCGTGGGGCACATTGCGGCCGAGCATGTTCAGCGCAACGGTCTTGCCGTGGTTGAAGGCGACGTCCCAGTGCTCGATCCGCACCGGCGAGCCGCCATGGACGACAGAGTCGTATTCGCAGATGTCACCTGCCGCGAACACGCCCTCGACGGCTGTTTCCAGGCGCGCATCGCAGACCACGCCGCCGCGCTCGCCGATCTGCAGGCCCGCGCGCTCGGCGAGTTGCACATCGGGGCTCACGCCCGCCCCGATCACGACCGCGTCGGCCGTCAGCTCGAGGCCGGCGCGCGTGACGACCTTCGCCACGCTGCCCTCGCCGTCGAAGCGCTCGAGCTCGTCGTTTGCGTGCACAGTCACGCCGTGCGCTTCGAGCAGTTGCTGGAAGAACGCGCCCGCCGTCGGCCCAAAGCCACGTTCGAGCGTGTGCCCCTCCTGCATCACGATCGTGCAGTGCTTGCCGAGCTTTGTCAGAGACGCCGCGACCTCACAGCCGATGTAGGAGCCGCCGATCAGGACGACCTCCTCCGCGTCCTTGACGCCCTCGCGGATCGCGTCTGAGTTGCCGAGCGTGCGCAGGTAGTGGATCTGCTCGAGGTGACAGCCGTCGACGTTCAGGCGGCGCACGTTGGCGCCCGTCGCGATCAGGGCCTTGCCGAACTCGAGCTCGTCCTTGTTCGAGAGCTTGGCCGTGCGCGCCTGCAGATCGAGCGCCGTGACGCTCGTGCGCGTGAGCAGCTCGATCTGCTGCTCCTGCCACCACTCGTTCGGGCGGAAGAACGCCTCCTCGCGCTGCTCCTCGCCGCGCAGGTAGCCCTTCGAGCACTCCGGGCGGTTGTACGGCGGGTCCGGCTCGCGGCCGACCAGCACGATCTCGCCGTCGGCGCCTTCCTCGCGCAGCCAGCGCGCCGCGTTGGCCGACGCCAGGCCGCCGCCGATCAGCAGGTAGTCGACCTTGCGGGTGGGCATCAGCGCACCATACAAAGACGCGCGGCCCCCGGCGCTGGACGCGGACCGCGTGAGCCGCCGGAAGCAGCCAGGGACATCTGGTCAAGTCGCGGCGAATCGATGCCATGATTGCCTCTCCCCGATCCCAAAGAGGAGGACAGATGGCCGGCACGGAGGACACCCCAGACCCGGACGGCGACCAGCCGGACGCCCGCGGCAAGCTGATGCACGAAGTCGCCGAGCAGATGGATGCGATCGAAGCCGACTTCGGCGACGGCTACACGATCGGGCGCGTGATCACGATCGTCGAGGTCACCGGGCCCGACGGCGAAGTCGGGCTGCGCGTGCGCGCCGGGCAGTACCCGTGGGTCTCGCTCGGGATGCTCGAGTTCGCCAAAAAAAGCCTTGAAGCTTCGATGGCGGGGTAGCCGGCTACAGCCCCGGTGGATGACGGACCGACCAGCGGGCCCACGTCGGGATGTGGTCGAGGATGCGCCAGCGCGGGCCGTCCTCGGCGCGGTTCGGGCCGACATCGGTGCCGTCGTGGCTCGTGTCCAGGCGCAAGCCGGCGACGACGATGAACGTGTGATTGGTCGGGCTCGTCGTGGAGTAGATCGTCACCCAATGGCCCGGTCCCGTCGCGCCCCAGTAGACGTAGTCCTGCGCGAGGGGATTCTTGGCGAGAATTTCTCCGATCGGTCTGACGCCTGCCCGGTAGAGCACGTAGTTGACGGTGCTCGAGCAATCCTCTTCGAAGGCGCCCCGTGGATCGGGATGCCCACCTGGGCCGTAAGGGAGCGCTTGTAGCTCGTTGCCAGAAACGAGCATCGCCTCCACGACGGCCGGCACACCGGCGGGGATCAATGCCACGTGCCCGTCGCCGGGCGCGAGCATCGCGCGCTCGCCGGCGATGAACCGCACGGGCGTGGCTGTCTCGGCCGACAGGCGCATGTCGGGCCCGTATTGCTGCACTACGCCGTCTCCCGATCCGGACGCCCCGGCAGTCAACGGCGAGTCGGGCACGCTGGGCAGCGACGAGCCGCGATAACGCGCCGCCCATTCCTCCACCTCCTCGACGTACCAGCCGGCGTCGTTATAGGCGAGGATCGCCCGGCGGTAGTCGCTCGGGGCGCCGGCGTGCGCGAGGAAGTTCGCCGCCGCGTAGATCGCATCCGCCGGGTCCCAGCGGTCGACCTTCGCGTCGCCGTCGGCGTCCACCCCATAGGTCACCCATGTCGAGGCAATGAACTGCATCGGACCGCCGGCGCCGGCTGCATTGGCTGCACCCTCGCGCACGCACGAAGGGTCGGCGTCGCGGCCGTGGTCACACTCGACCTTGCCGATCCCCGCGAGAATCGCCCAGTCGACGTCATAGCGCCGAGCGGCCTCCTCATAGAGACGCAAATACTGCTGAGGAATCTCCCGTCGGGCCAGCGTCGACGGCATGCCACCTACGGTTTCGACGGCCGTTTCCAGATCCCCGTCCAGCGAGGCTCCCGTGACAGCCGCCACGATCAAAAGCGCCATCAGGGCGCCGAGCAGCAGTACCGAAGTCGCCACCGCCAGCCCGCCCGTGGAGCCGGCCCGCCCCCGCGATATCCCGGCAAGCGAACCGGTGGTCATGGCCGACCTGGGCCGAGCTGGCGTTTGCGCCCCGCGGCCACCTCGCGGGCATCTTTCATGACGACTGATTCCGACCGTCTCCTCACGCCGGGACGTTGCTCTGGCTGTTGCACGGCACGCTCCCTGCGAGCCGCCAGCTCACGGTCGATCAGATCCCGCGCCGCTCGCCTTGCGGCGGCATCGAGCTCCCTATATTCGCGACGCCCGTAACCCGCGATCCCCGCCAGCGCGCCGTAGCTGGGCCCGCCTCGGCCCCCCACCCGCCGGCCCTCACCGCTCGCGGTCAGCCTCGACTGGGCATCGAGGAAGCGCGCGTGGCGGGATCCGGCTTCGGCCCCGCGGTCTCGGCCGGCCACTCGCTGAGAACGATCGGTGCCCGGCTCGGACCGGGCCTCGAGCTCGATCCGATGCTCCCGAGCGGCAAGCCGTGCCGCTCGCCGTACATTCCCGCTCGCCAGCGACTGGGCTCGCTGCTCGGCGATCACTCGCAGGCGAGCGGCGTCGGAGCCGCCGTCAGGCGGTTCCTCAGCGCGCAAGCGCGGCGTCGCCTGGGAACGCGAGCGCCCGTCGCCGGAGCGGGCGGCAGCTCGAGGCTCGGCCGGTACGCCGCGCGCAGCGATCTCGCTCGCGGACACGGCTCGAGCGCCTGCATCGCTCGTCCTCATCGCTCGCGTCGACAAGCTGCGCGGCGTGCGGGCCGCATCGCCCTCGAGCTCGGGGGGCAGCTTGCGCGAGCGCCCTCTCGCGAGATGCACGCGCTGCTGCATCCTCGCCCGCGCGTCGAGCGTTTCACTCACGCGGCGAAATACCGGGCGCCGAGCGGCCGACCGTTCGTCGCCTCGACCACCACTCGCGAGCTGCACGACCTGATGACGACGAGCGAACAGGCCCCACCAGAACGCCGACATCAGCAGCCACCGTGTCCACCAGCCGAGCGCTTCCAGATGCTCGAGGATCGCGAGAACCGCGAGCACCACGCCGAGCAGGAAGGCGAACAGCAGCTTCGAAACGACCGCGCCGAGCAGCTGCACCGCCCATTTGCGAAAGACGGCCCGTCCCGTCTCTCCGAGCGCCGGCGCCAGCGCCGCGGCCGGGGCGAGCATCAGGTACACGAGGCTGAAGATCGCCGCGCCGAGCAGCCGCAGCGCGAGAAAGCTCAGCAGCATGAGCATTCCGAGAACGCCCGCCGCGATCAACAGCAGCCCTCCCACTCTCGGCCAGGTCCCGCGATTCGTACGGAACTCGGCCGGCGCCGCGGACGGCCCGTGGCAGTCCGTCGCCGTGTCGCCGCGGCAGATCGCACGCAGCAGCGACGTCGGATCGTTGATCGCGTTGCGGCCCGGACCGTTGGGCGCCAGCGCGAGGAAGATCGCCCCGTTCGTACGCGCCACGCGAAGGAGTCGCGCGCTCCGCTCGATCGCTGTCGCATTCGCTCCCCGGTCCGAGCACACGGAAGAAGTGGCGCCGCCTCCGCAACCCACGCCGTCGAGCTCGGACCTGGCAAGGGCGAGCGCCGCAGCCCGCAGTCTGGGGATCGAGCCGCGAGGGATTGCGGCACCAATCCACGTCGCCGAACTCCAAATAGCACCACGGGACTTCGATGGTCGTCGCGAAGACGAGGCCCATGCTCACGGCGAGCGCGCCGCCTGCGTCCCCCGGGCTCCCGCTCGCCGTCACGGCGAGCGTGCCCAGGCTCGCCCGGTTGGCCCAGTCGCCGAGTGCCCCCACCGTCCCGGCTGGGTCGACCGTCACCCAGATTCCCCCCGCCATCATCACCAGCGCCATCAGCACCTGGGCCAAGCTCTCAGCCACACGTCGCCGGATCAGGCCCTGGTAGGCACAGAGCACAGCGGCAATTGCCAGCACAGTCGCCAGCCAGGGCATCGTGATCGCGGCCTGCATCTCTTGCAGGCCGCCGGCCACTCCTCCGCGCAGCGTGTCCCCCTCGAGCAGATCGATCGTGAAGCACCACTCGAGCATCACGACCAGCGCATGCACGACCCAGACGAGCGCCATCCACAGCGGCGTGACGAACAGGTTTTGCACGATCGTCAGCAGCTGTGCCGAGCTCAGTCCGAGCAGCCCGGTGTCGATGTGAACGTCGATACCGAAGTTGCCGGTCGGTGCCGCCGCAGCGACGAAACCCGACGTTTCACAGTTCCGGTGAGCCGACGGCGAGAGCGCCGATCCTCCGGGAGCTCCGCTGCAGAGCGGGCTGCCGAGCCCATTGCTCACCAGCGGATCGGTTTCTGCCCCAAGCGAGCCGCCTGCCTGGGGTTCGTCGCCGCCCGCGACGCCACCCGCGCCAGGGTTGAGCAGCGGCGGTTGCGCGGGGGAGCGCACGGCAGGTGACGGACGCGGGGTGGTTGTGCCCGAGCTCGATGGATCGGCCCGCCGAGCCGCCCGCGCCGGAGCGTCAGATCGGTGCTGTCGCGTGCGCACCGCAGACCCGCCGGACGGCTGTGTCGCGGAAGCGCTCGCGGCCGTCACGAGTGCGCACGCGATCACGAATGAGACCGTCTCGGCAAACCGTCGCGCCGGCCGGCTCAACGGCGCGGCGGCGTGGTCGAGAAGGCACGCAGCAGCGAGGGAACAACCACGTCGATCTGGATCGCCTCGACGCGCCCGCGGTGGTCGCGAAACAAGCAGCGCCCCGCGTCGAACTCGAGCAGGCTCTGGCGCAGGCTACGCCGCTCGGGGTCGAGACCGAGCAGAGCAAGCGCCCGAGCAGCCTCTGCCTCGGAGCGCATGCCGAAGACGAAGGTCGCGCCGAGGAGGTTCTCGAGTGACTCGCGGTCGCCCGTCAGGGTGTCGGTGACCAGCTGCGTGCTGATGATCGGCACGGCGAGCTCGGAGCGACCCATGCGCTGCAGCGAGGCCAACAGGCTGCGCCCCGCGGGATCCCTCAACAGCCGCCAGCCCTCGTCGAATGAAAACAGCTTCAGGCGATCGCGTTCGGCATCCATCAGCCGCATCGCGAACATCGCGATCAAGCGCACGATCTGCTCGCCGATTCGCTCCGACTGCGAGTAGTCGCGCCGCGATATGCCCGGCTCGGGCCCAGGCAGATCACGAATCGGCAGATAGGTGACCTGCTGCAGCCCGATCGCCGGCAGCGACACGCCGGTCTCGGCGAACCCGAGCTGTGTCAGGCCAGAACGCGCGTACACCTCGAGTGCCCTGCCGACCTGCTGATCGACCGCATCCCCCTCCCGCAGCGCTCGGACGACCTCGCCGCACGTCGGATGCGCCGTGCACGCGACACGGTCCACCGCCGCCACCAGCGCTGTCTCCCAGCTCGGCTCGGCCCGGCTCGGCAACAGGTCGCGTAGAAACGAGACGGTCGCATCCTGGCGCAGGTGGGTCGGCGCGATCCGCAGGGGATCGAGCATTCCTCGCAATGCCGGATCGGGCCGTAGGGTCACGCACTCTGTGTGCGGCGCCACGTCGTCGAGCAGGTGAAAGCGGTGGTCCCCCTTTGGATCACAATCGATCACGCGTGCCCCGAGCAGAAAGCCCTCGTACTTGAGCTTCTGGTCGAGCGTGGTCTTGCCCGAGCCCAGCGCGCCGACACTGAGGATCGTCGTATTACGATCGCTGTCCGACCCCTCGCGGAGGTTGAACCTCGCCGGCTGCCGGGAGCCGGTGAGCGTATGCCCGAGGTAGAAGCCGCCGCGCGAGCCAACCGCGTGCGTCGCAGTCGGCATCATCGCCGAGACCTGCTCCGTGGTGAACGTGTCGTCATAGCCGGCCACCCGCGTTCGCTGGCCCGGAAGATGCTGCAGGAACAGCTGAAGCTGCTCGCCGATCGGGCGGTGGAGACGGATCTCCCCATACGCCCGGCGGCACATCTCGACGCGCTCCTCGAGCACCTGCTGATCGGCGGCGGAAACGGCGATCGCGAGCGTTGCGCGCAAGAGCGGCGGACGGCTGGATGTCTGAAGGTGGCCGAGCAGGTCGCGCGCCTCCTGGGATCGTGTGTAGCCAAGATCGCTGACACCCTGGTCTCCGTCGGACTCGGCGCGCACGATCTGATCTGCGTCCTGGATGCGCCTGCGCGTGATCCGCAGGGCCAGCTCGTTGGGTAGAAAACGAGCGTTCAGCGATAGATCGATTCCGAACGGCAGGCTCTCGGGCGGCGCGAACATCAGCTCTACACGAGAGCCCGGAAACTCGAGTTGGTCCGGGACGGCACCAAGCACCATGTGTGCCTGCCAGCTGGTTCCCTGCTCGGACTCGACTCGCAGCAAGCGCTGATGGTGCTCGACGTGACTGTCGACCCAGCGAAGCACGTCTCCCTCAAGCGGCGCCAGCACAGCCTCCCCGTTGCGCTCGAAGGCCAGTGCCCGCGGCTCGTGCAGCCCATCGACGGACGGCTCACCGAGCCCGCGGCAGAAAGCTCGCCTCACGAGCCACTGCAGCTCAACGCCCTTGGCAGGACGAGCGGGGAGAAACTCGACGAGCCGCGCGTGAGCCCGGTCGGCGCGAACGCGAACCTGCTCCAGCTCTCGGGCCTTCAGGAAGCGGCCGTCGCCGAGCGCGAACGTGTCGGCCAGAGCCTTTCGCCAGTCACCCGGTTTTCGCTCGACCGCCCTGGAGAGGAAGCTCGCAACGTCACGTTCCGGTTCACGCAGGCTCACGAGCACGAACAGGGCCGGGCTCGTGGATCCAAGCTCGGCGAGTCTGCCGATGTGCGCACGCGCGTAGCCTCGGCGCAGGCTCGCGTGCGGCTCTCCGCATGCGAGAGCGCCTACTTCGTCCTCTAGCTGCGCCGCGTACCTGTCGAAGGGAGGATTCCGCCCCAAGCGCAGAATCTGCACATCCGCCTCGATCGCCTCGAGCGCACCGAGCAACGTGAGAAAACGCGTCCGCTTGTCGTCCTCACCCAGCCACTGATAGGAAGACGGCTCGACGCGGAACGCCGCCCATGCGTCGGAAAGACGTTCGGCGAAGACACAGTTGCCGTATGTGAAGCGGATCGGGGCTCGCATCAGCAGACGCTCAGCCGCGCCGTGCGATCGAGCACCACAACCTCGCCACGTGCCGGACGCTCCACGCCGTGGAGCTCCCGAAGAACGAGCTGAGGGCGTAGCCCGAGCGTTGCCAGCGGCCCTCGCCGCAAGCGGCGCTCGTGCGCAACGGCGACGAGCAGCGCGCCCGGCCCCCGGTAGGCCAGTCGCCGCATGCGGTGGTCTGAGCCGTCGGGAACCATCAGCAGCGGCCCCGGCCGCCAGACCGCCGAGGTAGACCGAGCCGATCGCCGGCCGCCGCCGAGCCCAGCGATTCGGCGCGGACCCAGACTGCAGCCGAGCACCGCGCGCGCGGCCAGATGAAAGGGCCGACCCTCGATCCGAACGACCGCGAGCGCAACGGAGAACATCCCCGGCAGGGCGAGATCGCGCACATACCAAGGCAACACGTGCGCGAGGAAACTGATCGGCGTCAAGCGTTCAAGCGCCAGCGCCAGGAACAGCAGCGTCATCAGGTAGGCGATTCCCCGGACCGGTATGCCGCCGGGATTGAGGCGCAGGCCCTCGATCCGATAGATGCGACGCTCGAGATCGAACACGCGGCGGTAGGAGCGAATCACCATCACTGTCCACCGAACAGTGAGCCCACCGTGTCACGCAACAGATTGATCCCGGTCGGGGTCGCGAGCAGAACCGAGACGATGCCGACCGCGAATACTCCTGCCGCCTCCTTGAAGTCACGACGAAATGCGAGCACTGTCGCCGCGACCGCGAATGCCAGGCCGATCAGGCTCATAGCCACCGCGCGGCCCGTGGCACCAGCCTTCGCCGCGGCCGCTTCCAGCGAGGATCCGCCGCCGCCCTGTGCTTGCGCACGTTCGACTCCGCCCGTGCGAGACGACACGGCTGCCAAGGCGACCGACGGCGTGAGTCCCGAGAGTAGGCACACGATCACGATTGACGCGAACGCCGCGCCACCCGAGCGATGACATCGACGACGTCGCGTGCCGCGCGAGCGCTCGCCGCATGCTTCGTGCTTCGAGTCAGACCGCCTCACTGGTCGGGGTCCATCTCCACAGCCGATACCTCCCATCGGCCGTTGACGTCGACGACGTCGAGTTCGTATCCGAGCGTGTAGCGCACACCGCGAACGTCGTGCGCCTGAACGACGGCGAGGATCGAGCGCCTGTCGCCGGACCAGGCGAGGGCTTGCACCGTTTCGAGCGTCAAGACGATGCTTGGGACGGCGACGTGTGCGCCCGTTGCGAGATCGGCGGCAAGCTCCTCGGGTGAGCCGGCCAGGTAGTTGCGCAACGCGCGCCGAATCACTGCAGCCAGGCGCGTGTCCGTAACCGTCGGCATGTGCGTCGGAAGTCGCGAGCCCTTTTGCGCCGGCGCGCCAACGAAGGACGGATAGCCCGACAGCGCGAGCGTCCCGTCTGCGGTGCGAACCACGCCAACCGCCAAGTAGACGAGACCGACCACATCTGTCTGCGCGGCCACCGTGTAGACATGCGCGCCGGGCTGTTGCTCGCGCTGCTGCACGACTTCGGCCCACACAACTTGCTGCGCGCCGTTCGACGGCAACGTCAGGCCCGCATCGAGTGCCATCTCAGAGCCGGCCATCGGCGCGAGCCGGCGGTCGCTCGTCTCAGGGTTCGCCGTATCCCACGTCAGATAGCGGCGTGTGAACAGAACCGCAAAGCCTTCGGCCGCCCGATCGGCGACCGGCAGAGTCCCTGTGACGGTAGGTGCGGTGCCCGCGCGCGGTGGGAACACGGCGAAGCGCGCGCTGGCGATCAAGCCCGCGCAGGCCGTCGCATAGAACAGATACCTCGGCAGGCTCTGGGCCAGGCGAAGACGCCAGAGAGGAGCGCTGGCGATCGTCACCGCGCGAGCCTCGGTCGCGCGGTCGGCGATTTCCCGATCACCGCTCAAAGCCGAACTCCCCCTTGGCCGGGCGCGACGTCGATTCACTCGGGACAGCGACCGCCGCTTTGTGATCGAGAACGTAGTTTCCCGTCCCACGATCGCCCGATGGGGTCGCGTCGCTTCCAGCGAGGCGAGCACTTGAAAGCACGTCGTCCGCCGTCGATCGAGAGGTGACGACCGCGGAGCGTTGAGTGCGCGGTCGGTCCTTAACGTGCGCCCTCCCGTGGCCGTGGCGCGCGCTGCTCGCCGCGACGGCGGCGGCCCGGACCGGCCTCGCGCGTCGACTGATCCTCTTGCGACGCAGCGGAGACGTCCGTGCTTCGGCGATCGCCGAAGCCGCGGCGACTGCCCTGGCGTTCGCGCGCGCCGCGCGAAGCGCTGCCTTGCGACGCATATGGTTCGACGGCCCGAGCACGCCGAACGCCAACACGAGACCGAGCGCACCGGTGCCGGCGAACAGCATGGTCCCGACGGCGACGCGAAAGCGGCGGGTGCCGCCGGCGGTTGCCCCATCCGGAGGGAGGGCGCTGCCCCCCCTCCGCCAAGCGGATCCGTCTCGCGCAAGCTCAGCGATCTGCTCGCCCTGCGCGAAGTACTCGTCCTCGGCGTACACACGAAAACGCTCTGCGGGCGCGCCCACGCGAGCGGCCGGGTGCCAAGCGGGGAGAATCCCGACCCCCGGCCGCCTGCGCGCGAATGGGCGTCGCCGTGCCGTCGTGGGTGCGACCGACGGCCGGCGTCCCTGGACAGGCCTATGTTGGGGGAGTGATCTCATAGGTCGGTCCTACGTGCTCCTCCGACGTCGCCGCTGAAGACGGGACATCGGGTTCGACCGTCAGTGCGCGCAATCTCATCCGGGCGCGCTGAGCGACCTTCCGGTACTTCTCGCGAGACCATCCACGCCTGCTGCAGAATTGAGCGCAGGGCTCCCCACTAACCTGCGAGGCGAGTACGAGCCGCTGATCGACGCTGAGCAACCTGAGGAGACCGCTCAGCCGTCGAAGCTCGTCACGCAGGATCACCTTGGCGTCGACCGACGCTCCTCGGTCGAGTATCTCGACGCCTTCGCCGGCGATCGTGCCGAGCGCCTCCGCCTGCTCGAGCGCGGCCTGGATCGGGCTGCGCCCACCAAGCGCCCGCTGCCGATCGCGAGCCCGCGAGAGAAACCGCAGCTCGAGCGCATTGGCGATGTGCGACCTGCCGGCGAATAACCCTCCAGCCTTCACGTGGACGATCAGCTCGAGCGTCGCCTGGCTGTAGCAATCCTCGAGATCCTCACGCCGCAGTCGATGACGATGCACCCGCAACAGCAGCCCACGCTTGCCAGAGGCGACGGTCGCGACCTCCTCGCAGGGATCGTGTGCACGGCTCCCGCTACTGTCCGCAAGCGATCGTCCGTAGCCGACCGCTCGTTTTTCTCCTCTTCGGGTAGACACATACGCATGTCGCACCCAATCGCTCGCAGACCCCCCCTCGAATTTTCGACGCCCCAGATGTCGCGCGTAGCGCATCGTCCATGAGCAACGGCCGATGAGCATCACCGACACGCTCCACTCGCTCGACCGCCGCCAGCAGCAAACCCGCGGGCTGCGCTTCATCGCGGCCGTCTACAAGAAGTTCGGCGACGACCAGGCCGGCCAACTGGCCGCTCTGATCGCCTACTACGGCTTCGTCTCGCTGTTCCCGCTGCTGCTGGTGCTCGTGACGATTCTCGGCTTCGTCCTGCAGGGCAATCCCGACGAGCAGAGGAAAATCCTCGACGGGGCGCTCGGTCAGTTCCCGATCATCAGCGAGGAACTCAAACTGCGATCGCTGACGGGCAGCGGAATCGGCCTGGCGATCGGCGTCGTCGGCTCGCTACTCGCCGGTATGGGGATCACGGGCGCGACCCAAAACGCCTTCAACCGAATCTGGCACGTGCCGTTCAAGAGCCGGCCGAACTTCGTCTTCGCCCACCTCCGCGGCCTCGGCATGCTCGCGATTCTCGGCACGCTCAGCGTCGTCTCGACGACCGCCGCGGGCTTCGTCGGAACCAGTTCGCACGGCGCGGCGGCCGTGCTGGCGGGCGTGATCGTCGCCTTCGTGCTCAACCTCGCACTGTTCATGACCGCCTTCAAGCTGCTGACCGCCGTCGAGGTCGGCTGGCGTGAGCTGCTGCCCGGCGTGATCGTGGCCGCCGTCTGCTGGCAACTGCTGCAGCACCTCGGCGGCTACTACGTCGACCACGAGCTCAAGCACACCAAACCGCTCTACGGCATCTTCGCGCTGGTCCTCGGCCTGCTCGCCTGGCTCTACCTGGGCGCGCAGCTGACGATCTTCGCCGCAGAGGTCAACGTCGTACGTGTGCAAAAGCTGTGGCCGCGTAGTTTCTTCTCCGAGCCGCTACTCGACGCCGACAAGCGCGCGATGAGATCCTCGGCCGAGGTTGAGGAGCGCGTTGAGCAGGAGAACGTCGAGGTCAGCTTCGACGATCGAGCGGTTCAGCCGGCGGCAGATCCGATCGAGCCGGAGCGCACACCCCCCGGGTCCGAGACAGCCGGCCTCGATCGTTGACAGCGGGCGGATACGTTCACCACAGCCGGTGCAGCGGGGCCGTGCTCGAGCCAATGGCCCGACGACGCCGCGCTACCTCAAGCTCCTCGGCAGGCGCGAGCAAGGTGCACACGCTGATCGGGCTCTCGCCGAGCAACCACGGGACGACCGTCAGCGGCCCGACCAACCTGATCGAAAAGTTCCCCTTCGCCTCGCTGCTCGTGCCTGTCTTCCTCGAAGTGATCGGCGCGCCTGCGCTCAACCAGCTGAGCGCCGGCCCGAACGGGTCGTTCAGCGCGGCCTGCTCGAAATACGGGGCGCCGGGATCTTGGCGTTCCAAGCACTAAGAGGCGTCCCGTCCATCTGCGGCGGGGCGCCTCTGCAGCTTGCCGCGGAGATACCGGCCGAGCCTCTGCAGCGCGCGCTGCGGAGCTGTGAGTTCTTCGCGGACGGCAAACGTCGGCGGAATCGACGGCACCCAAACGGGCCAATCAGGGTCGCGAAATCCTGGTTCATCTTGTTGCGTATTGTCTACAGCCATGATTGCAGGCTACCAAGCCGTCGCGACGATCAGCGAGACGATCTCGAACAACAGGAAGACGCAGCCGAACGACAGCGACAGCGCAATGCGGGCAAGTACGCGCTTGTTCGAGTGGACTTCATGTTCGGTCCACAGCGAAGCGACGAGATGCGCTCGGGCGGCACCTTCGGAGCGTGCTTGATGATCGACCAGGCGCAGCTCGTCGCCGTGCACGGCAAATGCGAGCCCGTGCGGCAGCAGTACCCACACCGCGCATGCGACGGAAAGGGCGCACGCGGCCAGTGCCACCACACCCCCGAGCGAGACGTGAGCGGTCGACGGCGTTCGCAACGAAGCCGCGACTGAGGCCGCGGCTATCAGCGTCCCGGCCGTCGCCCGCATGCCGGCGAGCATGCGCTCCTGCTCGGCCAGCGCGCGCGTGCTCAGCTCGAAGCTCAACCGCTCGATCGATTCGCCCATCCCCCGCTTGTACATCGCGCTTGGGATGGGACTCGATGAGTGGCTTGACGTCGGGATGGTTCTCTCGTCGCAGTTCAGACGGGTGCATGCACCCGTCTGGGGAGGAGGGCCGCATGCGGCCCTCCCTTCCGGCGGCGCATGCGCCGCCGGCGAGGCCGCACATGTGCGGCCTCGAGCAGGCCCGCATGCGGGCCTGCCTCCCCACCTGAACTCGATAGGAGCGAGCAGATTTGGCTCCAACAAGCCGTTTCCGGCATCACTCCCAGGTACTTGCGCACGCAACCACCCCGCGCTATACTAACTACACTTTCGTAAGCTCATATGGAGCGATAACTAAATGACTTCTCCCGCTGACAGCCCCCAGACAGAGCCCAATCAGCCCAAGCAGGTGCTGCGGCTGATCCCCCTCGACGACACCGTCGTCTTCCCCAACATGGGCATCACGCTGACCATCGACGTCGGCGATGACGAGCGTGTCGTGCTCGTACCGCGCCACGAGAACGAGTTCCTCGAGGTCGGCACGATCGCCGAGGTCACCGAGCAGATCCGTCTCCCCGGCGGCGGCCGCGCCGTGGCCATCTCCGGCGAGCACCGCGCGCTGATCGGCGCCGCCCAGACCGGCCCCGGCGGCGAGCTGCGCGTCGAGGTCGAGGAGCGCCCAGATGAGGTGCCCGTCGACAAACGCACCCGTGAGCTCGAGCGGGAGTACCGCGCAGTCGTCGAGGAGATCCTCGAGCTGCGCGGCGACGATGGCCGCATCGCCGCCTTCCTGCGCGCGATCGCAGAGCCCGGTGCGCTGGCCGACTCCGCCGGCTACTCCCCGAATTTGTCATACGAGCAGAAGGTCGAGCTGCTGCGCACGATCGACGTGCCCGACCGCCTCGCGCTGGCCGTCGCGCTGCAGCGCGAGAGCCTCGCCGAGCTTCAGGTGCGCAAGCGCATTCGCGAGGACGTGCAGGAGGGCGCCGAGAAGCAGCAGCGCGAGTACTTCCTGCGCAAGCAGATGGAGTCGATCCGCAAGGAGCTGGGCGACGACGACGCCTCCGTGGCCGAGGAGTACCGGGCCAAGATCGAGGAGGCCGAGATGCCCGAGGACGTCGAGGCGCAGGCGCTGAAGGAGCTTGCCCGCTTCGAGCGCATGGGCGAGCAGACCGGCGAGTCCAGCATGATCCGCACCTACCTCGACTGGCTGATCGCCGTGCCCTGGGGCAAGCGCTCCGAGGAGCGCTTGGATCCCGTGAGCGCACGTGAGGTGCTGGATGCAGATCACGCCGGCCTCGAGGACGTCAAGGACCGCATCACCGAGTACCTGGCCGTGCGCAAGCTGCGCCAGGACCGCAACATCGAGGCCGACCCCAAGTCCGGGGCCATCCTCACGTTGATCGGCCCACCCGGCACCGGCAAGACCTCGATCGGCGAGTCCATCGCACGTGCCACTGGACGCGAGTTCGTGCGCATGTCGCTCGGCGGCGTGCGCGACGAGGCCGAGATCCGCGGTCACCGCCGCACCTACATAGGCGCGCTGCCTGGTCGCTTGGTCAGGGCCCTGCGCGACGCCGGCACGATGAACCCCGTGATCCTGCTCGACGAGGTCGACAAGGTCGGAGCCGACTGGCGCGGAGACCCCTCCGCGGCGCTGCTCGAGGTCCTCGACCCCGCGCAGAACCACTCCTTCCGCGACCACTACCTGGACGTCGAGCTCGACCTCTCACAGGTCCTGTTCCTCGCCACCGCCAACGTCGCCGACACGATCCCCGGCCCGCTCTTGGACCGTATGGAGGTAATCCGTTTCGACGGCTACACATCAGAAGAGAAGCTCGCCATCGCCAAGGGCTACCTGTGGCCGCGCCAGCGCGACCGCAATGGCCTGCGCGAGGACGAGGTCGAGATCCCCGATGACGTGCTGCGCACGATCATCGGCGAGTACACGCGCGAGGCAGGAGTGAGAAGCCTCGAGCGCGAGCTTGGCACCGTGCTGCGCAAGACGGCCACCAAGATCGCCTCCGCCAAGGCCGAGGCTCCCGTGGAGATCGACATCGACGCCGTGCGCGACGCGCTCGGACGCCAGAAGGTCTTCCAGGAGTCCGCCGCGCGGACCGCGACGCCAGGCGTCGCCACCGGACTCGCCGTGACAGGCGCCGGCGGAGACGTGCTGTTCGTCGAGGCCACCGCCATGAAGAACGGCAGCTCCGGTGGCAACGGCCTCGTGCTGACCGGACAGCTCGGCGACGTGATGAAGGAGTCGGCCAAGATCGCCCTCTCCTACGTGCGCGGACATGCCGAGGAGCTCGGCATCGAGCCCGCCGCCTTTGAGAACAAGGAGTTCCACGTGCACGTGCCCGCCGGCGCGATCCCCAAGGACGGCCCGAGTGCCGGCGTGACGATGGTCACCGCCCTGGCCTCGCTGCTGTCAGGACGCCCCGTAAAGCACACGGTCGGCATGACCGGAGAGGTCACGCTGCAGGGTCGCGTGCTGCCGATCGGCGGGCTCAAGCAGAAGGCGCTTGCAGCTCATGCCGCCGGCCTCACCGACGTGATCCTGCCTGAGCGCAACCGCGGCGACCTGGACGAGATTCCCGAGGAGGTTCGCAAGCAGATGAGCTTCCACCCCGTGATGACCGTGCAGGAGGTGCTCGACCGCGCACTGGAGCCCGCCCGCGATGTCGCGCACGCCTAACCGCTGTCAGCCCGTTCCGCAGGAGGTCCGCCAGACGGCGGACCTCCTCGAGCGGCGCTGGCAGCTGTCGATCATCTACGCCGCGCTCACCGGCGCCCTGCGCTTCAACGAGTTCGCCGAGGCCGTCGCCGGGATATCCCCAAGGATGCTCTCCGAGCGCCTGCGCGATCTCGAGGCCGCCGGGCTCGTCGAGCGAACCGTGATTCCCTCGAGCCCGCCCACCGTCGAGTACCGGCTGACCGAGCGCGGACGACGGCTAGGTCCGATCATCGACGCCATGCGCACCTACGCCGAACCGGCCTAGCTTGTGAGCTTCACGCGCGGGTCGGTTCGGGCTCGCCGGCCGACCCGCCGATCTCCGAGCTCGCGCCGACGAGCTGGCCGCCCGCGCAACTCTCGGCGTGGATCTCCGCTTCTTCCTTGCGCGGCTTACGAATTCCCGCCACGCCGACGATGCCGCCGATCGCGACGAGCACCGCGGCGATCACCATGCCGAGATGGAAGCTGTGCAGCGACGCCCCTTCGGCGGCGGTCCTGAGTGCGTGCGCCTGCGCCGAGGGCATCCCGTCGAGGCTTGGCAAGCCGAGCGGCAGGCGCTTGGCTTCCGCGACCGCCGCGTGCGCCGCGCCTCCGAGCGCTACGTCCGAGAGACGCCCGTCGATCGAGGAGGAAAAGGACGAGGCGATCGCTGCGCCCACCGCGGCCGTGCCGAGCAGTCCTGCGACGCGCGCGATCGCGTTGTTCACCCCCGAGGCGATTCCCGCCTCCTTCTCCGATCCCGCCAGCACCGCCGCCGTCAGCGGTGCCACGGTCATCGACAGGCCGAGCGAGAACACGAGCAGCGGCGGCAGCACTTCCGAGAGGTAGTCCGCCTTCACCCCGGTCGCCTGGAACAGCAGCAGCCCGCCTGCCCCGATCAGCGGTCCGACGCCCATGAAGAAGCGTGGCCCATAGCGATCGGCAAGCGCGCCGAAGCGTCGCGAGAGGACGAACATGACAACCGTCACCGGCAGCGTCGCCAGGCCGCTCTTCAGCGGCGAGTAGCCGCCGATCTGCTGCAGGAACAGGACGAGGAAGAAGAACACGATCGCCAATCCCGCATACATCGCGAACGTCTCGACGTTGCCTGCTGAGAAGTTGCGCCTGCGGAACAGCACGAGCGGCAGCATCGGATCCTTTGCGCGCGACTCGTAAAACGTGAACGCCGCGAGCAACGCAACCCCCGCGAGCAGCGGCAGGTAGACCGCCGGACTCGACCAACCCAGACGCGGCTGCTCGATCAGCGCGAACACCGGGCCGCCGAGACCCAGTGCGCAAAGCAGCGCGCCCGGATAGTCGACGTGCCTGCCGCCGCGCTCGCGCACCGCGCTCGGCGGGATGACCGCGAGGATCAGCCACACGCAGGCGGCCGCCAGCGGCACGTTGATCACGAAGATCCAGCGCCACGAGGCGATCGCCAGGAGCTCACCGCCGGCCAGCGGCCCAAGCACGCCCGCGATCGCCCCCCACGCCGTCCACGTGCCGATCGCGCCGCCTCGCTCAGATGCCGGAAACGTGTTCACGATCACAGCCAGCGAGCTCGGCACGAGCAGTGCTCCCGCGATTCCCTGCAGCGCACGCGCCGCCACCAGCACGCCGATCGACGGCGACACCGCGCACAGCGCCGAGGCGACGCCGAAGCCCGAAACGCCCAGCGCGAACACTCTCCGCTCGCCGTACAGATCGCCGAGCGAACCGCCGACCAGGATCAACGACCCCAGCGTCAGCAGATAGCCGTTGACGACCCATTGCTGCGCCGCCAGGCCGCCGCCCAGCGCGCGCTGGATCGTCGGCAGCGCGACGTTGACCACCGTGCCGTCGAGCAGCGCGATCCCCGATCCCAAGATGCACGCCACCAACGTGACGCGCTGGACCCTCGCGTCGCTGCCGATTCGCATGCTGTCACCGTACCTCTCACACGGGCGCTCTCTGGCGCGAGAGCAAGAACGCCGAGGAGGGGAGTCGTTCACAGGCCGGCAACCGACATACGCAAGGACGAGGCTAGTTTGGGTGCCATGCAAGAGGACGAACAGCTGACCGTCAAGCAGAGGGCGAGCAACTACTGGGTGGTCGAGCGGGGTCCCGACGAGATCGCCGGTGCGCTGACGCGACAGGCCGCCGAATCCGAGCGCGAGCTCGTGCGCAGGCTGCGCAGCCGGACCGCGCAGATGCGCCGTGCCGCGCCGCGCCGCGCACGCCTGTCAGGCACCCCCCTGCGCTGAGTCGCATAACCCGCGCGCGGGCCTACAGCCCCGCGCGCCGCAGCACCTCGGCCGCGGTGACTCCCAGCGCGCCCGCGAGCTTCACGATCGTTTCGAGGCTCACGTTGAACTCGCCGCGCTCGATCGCGCCGTAGTAGCTGCGGTCCATACGCGCATGCGCCGCGAACGACTCCTGTGCGAAGCCGCGCTCGACACGCAGCGTTCGCACGGCTGCGCCGAACGCGATGGTCGTGGGAGATCTTTTGCGGGACATGAGTGTGCGATTAGACGAGCGAAGGTTGGTTTCGCGGCTGCCCTCCTGGGAACAGCGCTCCACGGTTTATGATTCCTCAGCGTGAAGACGATTGTCTGCAAGCGTAGGCGAACCGACGGCGGAATGACGGCGTAGCGTGCTCACGCTCGAACTGCTCGCGCTCGCGCTGGCGATCCCGGGCGCGCTCGCCGCGCTCAACGACCTGCTCGACCATGTTCTCGCCCGCTCGTGCGCCGCGCCGCCGCATACGACCGAGCTCGACATCACCGTGCGATTGCGCGTGCGCCGAACTTGAGCTTGCGACATCTGTCTGCATGCAATCGCGATGTCGGCTAGTCTCCAACTCACCCCGTGGAACCATCAGCATTGTCAGTTAAAGGAGGCCGCTAGATGTCGTCCGAGCGCCCGAGGTCCCAGTCGGCGGCGGCGTTCGCCGGCGCTGTTCGCGATGCGCGCGAGCGAGCCGGGCTCAGCGCCGCCGAGCTTGCCGCACGCGCCGGCATCGAGCCGTCGACCTACGAGGCAATCGAGCGCGGCGAGCGGGCGCCCGAGCTAGAGGCCATCGGGCAGATCGCGGCCGCGCTCGGGGTCACCGCAGCCGCGCTGATCGAGCGCGCCAAGCTGTAGTCGGGGCGAACGGTTCGGACCGGCTTTCCTAAGCCATTTTTTCGTCGTCTGCGGTCTTTCTGCGATCTCGATCACAAGCCGTCCCACGCGAGCGTGATGTCAGTAGTTTATTTCCGACTGCGGCTCCGCCTATGACCTCTCACCGATATGGCGAACCACCCCCAAAACCCCGAGATGGGCATGCAGACGATCGCCACCGCCGCGCTCATGATGCCAACCCGGTGGGCAGCTCGCACAGCATGCAAACGCCCCGCGTGTTCTGCGTCCCTGACGAGGCTTCCAATGATCCACATCAGGGGCGAGGGAACGAGGAACCAGAATGCAGTCGCCCTCGGGCCGCGATAGGGAACGCTGGCGAAGATACGGCTTCTGCCAATGGAGCGCAGCTCGGCACGATAGAAGCCGAAGCCGACAATCGTGTGCGCGAAGGCCAGGAGTCGCAGGAGGTCTCCCTCGCCGATCGCCTTGCGCCTGCGTCGCGTCATCGTCTCGCTCCTTCACGCGTCAGCGACACCTGCCCTAGCCCCCTCCAGGCGAAATCGAGCAGCCGCTCGACGATCTCCTCGCGGGGTACATCGGGATGCTCGTACCACCAATAGGCCAGCCCGTTTTGGGCCGCCTTTAGAGCCTCGGCGAACATCTCGGCCGTTTGTGCTGATTTCCCATCGGCATCGAGGGCTCCCTCGTTCTCGCCACTCTGGAGAAAGGAGGCGATCGCCGCTGTTGCCTGGTTGTCGAGTCGGCGGTGGGCCGCCGCGACATCGGGGTCGCTGGGCGGGTCGCGGAGCAGGACCCGCCATGTGGAACGGTGCTCCTCGACGTAGGCAAAGAAGGCTTCCACGCCGGCCCGCAGACTGGTCGGCCGCAGCTGCGGGGGCCTCCTGCACCGCGGTCCCGACCGCGCGCAGCAGCTCGTCGGTGTAACGCTCGAGCAACTCGATCACAAGCTGCGCCTTGGAGTCGAAATGGTCGTAGATCACGGCGGGCGTGATCCCTGCCGCCATAGCCACATCGGCCATCGACATGCGCTCATAGCCACGCGCAGCGAGGAGCTCGCGCGCACCTCGCAGAATCAGCTCCCGTCGCTGCTCTGGCTTGAGACGCCGTCGTGGGGGCGCCTGGGCTGAAGCCAGCATGAGAATACCTTACCAAACGATCATTTGGTAAAGTACCGCGCTTATGAGCGTCTCCATAAGCGCGCCGCCCACCCGTGAGTCCTCCGACTTCGCGGAGCAAGTCAACGACATGTTTGACCGTCTAGCGGCCCGATATGACCTGCTGAACTCTCTGATGACCGCGAACCTGCACCACCGCTGGCGCGAACGCGCCGCCGATCGTGCCGAACTGGTGTCGGGCGACAGAGTGCTGGACGTATGCTGCGGAACCGGCGACCTCACGCTCGAGAATGGCGGGCCGGGTCTCGGGGGCAGAACTGGTCGGCTGTGACTTTTCAGAGCCGATGTTGAGCCTTGCCCGCGAGAAGGCCGTCCGTCGGGGCGTTCGATGTGTGCGCTTCGAGCATGCCGATGCGCTGCAACTGCCTTATGCGAATGCAAGCTTCGACGCTGCCACTGTCGGCTTTGCCCTGCGTAACCTCGCCGATACCGATCGCGGTCTGGGTGAGTTGGCACGCGTCCTACGTCCGGGCGGCCGCGTTGTCGTGATCGACTTCACCCGTCCCCAACGGCAGCCGTTCTCTGTCTTCTACTCGATCTGGTTCGATCGCATCGTGCCAATCGTGGGAGGACTATCCAAGGATCCAGGTGCCTATACCTACCTGCCGGAATCCGTGCGTGCCTTTCCTGGCCCACAGGAACTCGCTGCAAAAATGACGCATGCAGGCTTTGAGGACGTGCGCTGCCTGCTGCTCGCCGGCGGGATCGTCGCGATTCACAGCGGCCTACGCGCAGCCGCGTGAGGACTGTTAGTCCGGCACGCCGGTTGCCCGCCCACGTCGTCGCGACTATCTAACCAATCGGGACGGCCGGATTCGAACCGGCGACCCCCTGCTCCCAAAGCAGGTGCGCTACCAGGCTGCGCCACGTCCCGTCACTGGCGAGTCTACCGCCAGCTCTCGCGCGCCCTGTGCATCCAGCCCTGCAATCGCGCGCGCAGCAGCGTGTCCTCGACCGTGACGGTGAGCACTCCGTGCGGCGCTCCTGGAACCGGCTGCTCATCGGACTTCCCCTCGGCAGACCCGCGCACGCGGATCGCGCGCGGCTCAGCACCGGTCGTCTCGCTCCAGAAGTGCCGCAACTCCCTCAGGCTCTGGCCGGGCCCGTACTGCAGAGACAGCATCAGCGCCCTGTCGGTCAGCCTCCGGATCCAGCGGCTGGCGAGCCGCATCACGGCCGGATCGGAGTTGGTCAGCGCCACGCGCGTGCGATCGCGCTGATCGCCCTGCACGAGATAAATGCAGATGAAGTCCCGGAACGTCGGCTGGGCCGAGAGCTCCTCAAAGCTCGCAAGCCCTTCCTCGTAGGCGGCATCGCTGCGCGCGCGAGAGATCTTGCGGGGCGTGTCCTCCCCTGGCCGTCGCGGGATCCTGCCCGGTTCGCATTTCTGCCCGCCCGCCTCGTCGGCCTGCTCGCTCGTGCTCACCCCCCGTCCTGTACCGCGCTCCCCCGGCGCTTGCCCAGGCGTGCCGTCGCGCGCGCCGCCGCGCAGCGGCAGATCGCGTACCCAGTAGTAGATCGTGCTGCGGGGCAGCGAGAGCCGAGCGGCCAGCTCATCCACCGTCAACTCCTGCTCGACTCGCAACGAGCGCGCCATCTGCCTGAGGTATCGCGAGTGCGCCATACGAACATATGTTCGCATAGATGAGCTCTCCGTGCGTAGCCGGCCGTCATCTCCCGATTCGGCTCCACGACAGGATTCCATGGCCACCCGCAGCCCACGCGAGCGTCCTGCCCCACCCCACTGCTAGCCTGCGCCACCGCCATGGCAGACGTCCAACCGCTGCGCGCACTTCACTACGACCCGGCTGTCGCCGGGCCGCTCGCGGACGTCGTGGCGCCGCCGTATGACGTGATCGACTCGACTCAGCGCACGGCCCTGCTCGAGCGCTCGCCGTTCAACGTCGTCGCCGTGGACCTGCCTCAGGGCGAGCCCGATCCCTACGAGTCAGCGCGCGAGCAGTTCGCGGCCTGGCAGGCCGAGGGCGCGCTCGTGCGCGACGAGCAGCCGGCGATCTGGGCGCACACGCAGGACTACACCGGGCCGGACGGCGAGCGTCGCACGCGCCGGGGCTTCTTCTGCCGCGTGCGGATCGAGGGCTACGGCCCAGGCCGCGTGCGACCCCACGAGCGCACGCACCCGGGTCCGAAGGAGGACCGCCTGCGCCTCACGCGGGCCACCAAGGCGAATATCTCGCCGATCTTCTCGCTCTACTCGGACCCGACAAACGCGGCCTGGAGGGCGCTCGCGCCGGCGACCGAGGAGGAGCCCTACGGCGAGGTGAGCGACGCCGACGGCACCGTGCACCGGCTGTGGCGCATAGCCGACGCCGAGGCGATCGCCGCCGTACAGGAGGCCACGCGCGACGCAGAGCTGCTGATCGCCGACGGTCACCACCGCTACGAGACGATGCAGGCCTACGCCGAAGAGGTCGAAGCGGCCGGCACTCCACCGAACGACGAGCACCGCTACATCCTGATGTGCCTGGTCGCGCTCGAGGACCCGGGACTGACGGTCTTCCCCACCCACCGTCTCGTCAACAAGCTCGACGACGATCGCAGGGCGGCGCTCGCGGACACGCTGCAGCGCGACTTCGGGATGCGCGAGGTCCCGCTCGATCAGGTGGCGCCGGCCCCCGGAGGCGGCCCGCTCGAGCTCGGCTACGTGACGAGCGGCGACACACGCGCCTACCGCCTCACGCTGAAGGATCAGACGATCGCCGACGACGCGCTCAGCGGCCACTCGGAGGCCTACCGCCACCTCGATACGGGCATCCTGGAGACATTGCTGCTGAAGGGCGCGCTCGGCCTCAGCGAAGACGACATCTCCCACTTCAACGGCCTCTTCTACGCGCGCAGCACCGAGGAGGCGCTGCGTGTCGTGCACTCGGGCGAATACGACGCCGCCTTCCTGATGCGCCCCACCCCGGTCGAGCAGGTCCGCGACGTGGCGGCGGAGGGCGAGAACATGCCGCCCAAGTCGACCTACTTCTTCCCTAAGCTGCTGACCGGACTGCTGTTCAACCCGCTTTCGTAGGCGGGTTTGCGCAGTACCATGTAAATGAGAGTTCTCTGGGTCTTCGAAAGGAGCCAAAATGGGTGGATCGGACGGGCTGGCACGGATGAAAGCCACCGCGCGTCGCGACGGAGGTGGCTTCAGGCACACCGTCCACGTACGTGACCACCAGTTGACGGTCGACGAGCCGCTCCATGTCGGCGGACAGGACACCGCCCCGAGCCCACAGGAGCTGCTGGCCGTGAGCCTCGCGTCGTGTACGGCGATCACGATGGAGATGTACGCGGCGCGCAAGGGCTGGGACATCGGCCACGTCGAGGTCGACGTCGAGTACACCCCGGCCGAACGCGGCTGTCCGACGAAGTTCGAGCTCGTCACACGCCTGCCCGATGACCTGCCCGAAGATCAGGTCGAGCGACTTCGCGTGATCGCGGCCAAGTGTCCGGTGCACCGTGTGCTGGACGGCGAGGTCATGTTCCTGGAGCGTCTCGAGCGCGTCCACATGGCCGCCTGAGGCCAGCGCCGAGGCGCTTGCGGTACAGGCGCGACGCGCTTGCCCAGAGGCACACCCGATCCGAGCTGGTTGATCGCCAAGGACCCCGCCGAGCAGACGCCGGCGGCGGTGCTCGTCCCACTGTTCCTGCATGCCGACTCGGGGGCGCCCTCGGTAGTGCTCACCCGACGTCGCGCCGACCTGCGACGCCACGCCGGTGAGATCTCATTCCCCGGCGGGCGCCGTGACGCCGCGGACGCCGACCTGCGTGAGACGGCGCTGCGCGAGGCCGAGGAGGAGATCGGCCTGCCGCGCGAGCTCGTCACGCCGCTCGGCGAGCTGCCGGCAATCTCGACGTTCGCGACCAACTACCTGATCCACCCGTTCGTCGGACTGATCCCGCCGGGGCAGAGCTGGCGCGTCTCACCTCGCGAGGTCGACGCCGTGCTCGAGCTGCCGCTGCACGACGTGCGCGCAAGCCGCACGCGCACCGAGATCGAGCGGCGCGGCTTCAGCTTCGAGGTCGACGCCTACATCCTGGACGGCAACCTGATCTGGGGCGCGACGTTCCGCATCCTCGAGGAACTGCTCGAGCAGTTGCAGGCGGGCGCCTTCGACGACGCCCGCCTGCTGCTCTCCTGACCGAGCGCTAGCTCGGCTGAGGAACGATGCGGATGTAGGGGCGCGGCTCCTCCCACCCGTCCGGGTAGGTCTCCTTGGCCTGGTCGTTTGAGACCGAGCCGGCGATGATCACCTTCTCGCCCTGCTTCCAGTTGACCGGCGTGGCTACCTTGTGCTTGGCGGTGAGCTGGAGCGAGTCGATCACGCGCAGTACCTCGTCGAAATTGCGCCCGGTCGTCATCGGGTAGACGAGCACCAGTTTGAGCGTCTTGTCGGGTGCGATCACGAACACGTTGCGCACCGTCTGGTTGTCGGCCGGCGTGCGCACGGCGGCGTCGCCCGAGGTCTCCGCGGGCAGCATGCCGTAGAGCTTGGACACGTTGAAGTCGTCGTCGCTGATGATCGGATAGTTGGGAGCGGTGCCCTGTGTCTCCTCGATGTCCTTCGCCCACGCCTCATGGTTGTTGAGCGCGTCGACAGAAAGGCCGATGATCTTCACGTTGCGCTTGTCGAAGTCGGGCTTGGCGTTTGCCATGTAGCCGAGCTCGGTCGTGCAGACGGGCGTGAAGTCCTTGGGGTGCGAGAACAGCACCGCCCAGGAGTCACCGATCCAGTCGTGGAATTTGATCCGGCCCTCAGTCGTATCGGCCTCGAAGTCGGGGACTACGTCGCCAAGTTTCAGCGTCATTTATGTCTTCCTTTCTCGACAGGCAGCCTTCCCAAAGTTCGAGAGCCATTGGCTGGCCTACCTCGAGATAAAAATCCTGATCAGCTTTACAGGGATTACTTACAGGATAGCGGAAGGCCCTTCCCCGGCGGGCTCTGGACCTTGTCCGCGGCAAGCCCGACGACAGGTCCCCGGCCAGACTCGCGCACGGCCAGGGAGGCTAGGTCCCGGGCGTCCAGCCGGACAGCTCAGACCACACCTCAGCGCTGTCCTTGACCGGCCCAGCGGCGGGCAGACGGCGCGTCCACATCGCACCAGCGGCCATGCAAATGCAGCCCAGCAGGGCCAGCCAGGCACCCTCGCGCAGGGAGAGCGAGATCAACTCGCCTGCCGGCGAGGGACGGTCGACCATGCGAAAGGCGACGCACGCGGCGCCGAGCAGCCCAAGCAGCGCGAGCGGCACGCGGTTGGCCTCCGAGGAGGCCGAGGCGGGGCCGGCGAGTGCGAGCAGCGCGATCAGGATGCCGAGCCCGGCGAGAATCAGCAGCACGACGTTGAGCGTGCTCAGTGCCTGGTGCGCGCTGAGCGCGAACACTTCGTGGTTGACGAGCCCGGTGAGGCTGGCGTGGAGGCCGCCGAGAATGGCTCTGCAGTGCGGCGTTGCCGTACTGCGTAGCGAACTGTTCGCCGGCCTGCTCGGCGGTGGCGATGGCATGCGCGTTGAAGCTGACGCCATACCACGGAAGAAACACGGCGACGGCGAGCAGCACGGCGCCGAGCGCCGAGACGAGCAGCCCATAAGTGGAGCGCGATTCCCCCGAAGCTTCCCCCATTGCACCGACCGCATCGGCCGGCGAGCATCGT
This sequence comes from uncultured Solirubrobacteraceae bacterium, assembly GCA_963704495.1. Taxonomy (GTDB): domain Bacteria; phylum Actinomycetota; class Thermoleophilia; order Solirubrobacterales; family Solirubrobacteraceae; genus Palsa-744. Next base: position 2,459,559 of record OY969911.1, read on the forward strand.
TGCTTTACCGCGGCAGAGGAATATCGACGCTCAGCGATCGCCGCCGAGCAGTCCGGCGACGGCGTCGTCGGCCGCAGTGATCCAGGCTGCGTCATCGGAGTCCTGCCCGAGCGCACTCGTGCCGGCGCCACCTCCGCCCTCGCCCCCTCCGCCCTCGTCTCGCCCCCCGCCGAGCACCACGGCGGGAATCGAATTCAGCTCGGTGAGCGAGCGAAAGACCCGCGCGCCCTCGGCGAGCAGCTCGGCTGATGGGCGCGGAGCATCGGCCCCATCCGCGCCTACCCCGCTTGCCCCGCCCATCCCGCCGCCCACGGCCCACGCGTCGTAGAGCAACCCGCGCGCAGTGGTGTCGATCGCCTGGGAGAGGAAGAACTCCAGGCGCGAGCCGTGCAGCGCGGCGAGCTGCTCCTCGGTGCCGGTCGCGCAGGCGAGCATCCAGCAAGCGAATGTCACGTTCTCGAGCGCCCCGCGCAGGGTGGCGAGGCGGTCGGGGGTGCCGATCCAGCACTCGGCGCCGGTCGCCTCGATCTGGGCGCGGCCGGCCTCGGCGCGCGTGGTGGCGCGCACGGCGTGACCCTGCTCGACCATCCGCTCGGCGAAGCGCCTGCCGCGGCAGCCGCCGCCGACGATCAGGATCCTGGCCACGAGCCGTCCACGGCGCGCCATCTTAGGGAGCGGCGTGGCCTATGATCGCCGCCGGGCCTCGACGGCGAGCCCTACCCCCTCCAGACGCGGCGCCCGCCGTGCGACGATTGAGACAGATGACCCCAGACGACTCAGACACTCCTGCGACGGCCGACGTCGTGACAATGGAGAAGATCGTGGCGCTGTGCAAGCGCCGCGGCTTCGTCTTCCCGTCCTCTGAGATCTACGGCGGCGTCGGCTCGACCTACGACTACGGCCACTACGGCGTGCTGTTGAAGTCGAATGTGAAGAACGAGTGGTGGCGCTCGATGATCACCGAGCGCGACGACATCGTGGCGATCGACTCGGCGATCCTGCAGCACCCGCGCGTGTGGGAGGCCTCGGGCCACCTCGAAGGCTTCACGGACCCGCTGGTCGACTGCAAGACGTGCGGCAAGCGCTACCGCGCGGACCACCTGATGGAGCTCGAGTGCGGTCGCAAACCGTCCAAGCACCCGGGCGAAGCGGAGGAGTGCGAGCTGACCGACGCGCGCGACTTCAACCTGATGTTCGAGACGACGATCGGCCCGGTCAAGGAATCGGGCTCGGTCGCCTACCTGCGCCCGGAGACGGCGCAGGGGATCTTCATCAACTTCAAGAACGTGCTGCAGTTCGCGCGCAAGAAGCCGCCGTTCGGCATCGCGCAGGTCGGCAAGTCCTTCCGCAACGAGATCACGCCGGGCAACTTCATCTTCCGCACGCGCGAGTTCGAGCAGATGGAGATGGAGTTCTTCGTGCCGCCCGACGAAGCCCAGCATTGGTTCGAGCACTGGCTCGCCGAGCGCGAGCTGTGGTACACGGGCCTCGGCATCCGTCCAGACCACCTGCGCCTGCGCGCGCACGACGCGGACGAGCTCTCGCACTACTCCTCGGGCACGAGCGACGTCGAATACCTGTTCCCGGCCACCGACTCCGTCGGCGGCGCCCGCTGGTCGGAGCTCGAGGGAATCGCCAACCGCGGCGACTTCGACCTGACGCGCCACGCGGAGTTCTCGGGCGAGAAGCTCGAGTACTTCGACCAGCAGAGCGGCCGGCGCTACGTACCTCACGTGATCGAGCCGGCGGCGGGCGCGGACCGCGCGACGCTGGCGTTCCTGGTCGACTCCTACGACGAGGAAGTGGTCGAAGGCGAGGGCGCAGGCGACGGCGAGCTACGCACACTCCTCAGGCTTCACCCGCGCCTGGCGCCGGTGAAGGCGGCGATCCTGCCGCTGCTCAGAAAGGAAGGCCAGCCGGAGCTCGCGCAGGAGGTCCACCGCGCGGTGCGCGGCGTCGTCCAAGCTGAGTACGACGAGGGCGGCTCGATCGGCAAGCGCTACCGCCGCCAGGATGAGATCGGCACGCCGTACTGCCTGACGATCGACCACCAGAGCATCGAGGACCGAACGGTGACGTTGCGCGACCGCGACTCACTGGCGCAGGAGCGGATCCCGATCGAGGGGATCGCGCAGGAGATCGAGCGGCGCGTGACGGCGCCTTGGCAAACACCAAAGCCGGCTTAGGGCGACCGGCCGGAGAGGAGCGGGATGGACTTCGAACTGACCGACGAGCAGCGCTTGATCAAGGACACGGCGCGCGAGTTCACGGACAAGGAGATCGTCGAGCAGTCGCGCGAAAACGCGCGCAACCACCACTTCGACGTGGAGATGGTCGGCAAGGTCGCCGCACAGGGCTATCTCGGGGCGATCGTGCCGACCGAGTACGGCGGAGCGGGCCTCGACTATTTGTCATACGGCCTGATCGTCGAGGAGATCGGCCGCGGCGACTCGGCGATCCGCACGGTCATCTCAGTGCAGACCTCGCTGGTGTGCTCGGGCATCCTCAAGTGGGGCACGGAGGAGCAGAAGCAGAAGTACCTGCCGAAGCTGTGCTCGGGCGAGTGGCTCGGCTGCTTCGGGCTGACCGAGCCGGACACGGGCTCGGATGCGGCCAACCAGAAGACGCGCGCAAAGAAGACGGACAACGGCTGGGTGATCAACGGCGCGAAGATGTGGATCTCGATGGCCAACTACGCGAAGGTCGCGCTGATCTTCGCGCAGACCGATCCGGAGCTCGGCCACAAAGGCCTGGCGTGCTTCATCGTCGACACCGACCAGCCGGGCTTCAAAGCGCAGACGATCGAGCACAAGATGGGCCTGCACGCCTCGGACACAGCGTCGATCTCACTGGAAGACGTGGAGGTGTCCGACGAGGACGTGCTGGGCGAGGTCGGCCAGGGCTTCAAAGTGGCGATGTCGAACCTCGACTCGGGCCGCTACTCGGTGGCGGCGGGCTGCGTGGGCATCTGCCAGGGCTGCGTGGAGGAGTCGGTCAACTACGCCAAGGAGCGCGAGCAGTTCGGCCGCCCGATCGCGAGCTTCCAGCTGGTGCAGGCGATGATCGCGGACATGACGGTGAAGACGGCCGCCTCGCGCATGCTCGTGTGGCGCGCGGGCTGGTTGAAGGACCAGGGCCGGCCGAACACGCTGGAGACCTCGATCGCCAAGCTCCACGCGACGGAGGCGTCGCTTGACTGCGCGAACATGGCGATCCAGGTGCACGGCGGCGCGGGCTACGTCGATGATCACCCGGTCGAGCGCTACTTCCGCGACGCGCGCGTGACGACTCTGTACGAGGGCACCTCGCAGATCCAGAAACTGATCATCGGCCGCGAAATGACGGGCATCGGCGCGCTCGTTCCCGCCTGAGGCGAGGACGATCGGCTTGTCCACTCGACCGGACCAAAAAGATCATGAGATAGCCGGCTCCGCCGGCAGAGATGGCCGCGCGGCGCGTGTGATCGGGGTGCTCGGCGCAGGGACGATGGGCTCGGGGATCGCACAGCTCGCGGCGCGCAGCGGAGCCCGCACGCTGCTGCACGATCCGATCCCGGAGGCACTGCAGCGGGGACTGCAGCGCGCGCGCGACGGCCTGGCCAAGGAAGCGGCCAAGGGCCGCCTCTCAGACGAGCAGGCCGACCAGGCGAGCGCGAACATGGAGGCGGTCGGAACGCTTGAGGCGCTCGCGCCATGTGAGCTCGTGATCGAGGCGGCACCGGAGCGCCTGGAGCTCAAGCACGAGCTCTACGCCAAGCTGTCTGAGATCGTCGATCAGCAATGCGTGCTGGCGAGCAACACCTCCTCGCTGCTCGTGACGGCGCTGGGACCGGCGGCGAGCCACCCGGAGCGCGTGGTGGGCATGCACTTCTTCAACCCGGCGCCGCTGATGGCGCTGCTCGAGGTCGTCGCCGGCGAGCAGTCATCGGGGCGGGCGCTCGCGCTGGCCGAGGCGACGGGCCGCGCGATGGGAAAGACGGTGATCCGCGCGAGCGACGGCCCGGGCTTCCTCGTCAACCGCTGCAACCGGCCGTTCGGCTTGGAGGCGCTGCGCCTGTTGCAGGAGCGGATCGCCGATGTCGCGACGATCGACCGCATCTGCCGCATGGAGGGCGGCTTTCGCATGGGGCCGTTCGAGTTGATGGACCTCGTCGGCGTCGACGTGGGCTTCGAGATCTCAAAGAGCTTCTACGAGCAGAGCTTCGGCGAGCCGCGCTGGCGCCCGTCGCCGATCGCGGCGCGCTACGTGGCGGCGGGGCTGCACGGGCGAAAGGCGGGCCGGGGCTACTACAGCTACCCGAGCGAGCGCCCGGCCCCGGGCGCCGGACCGGGTCACCGCCCGGCAGACCCGCAGGCGCGCGAGGCCGAGCCGCCGGGCAACGGCGAGGGCGTCGTCGTGATCGACGGCGAAGGCCTGGTGGCCGAGGAGTTGCGCCACGAGGCGGGGCTGGCGGGCTATGAGGTGCGCTCGCCGCACGACAGCACCGGCGGGGTACTGCCGTCGCTGGTGATCGAATGCGACCGCGTCCCCCTCGCAGGCGGCGAGCCCTCGGCCGCCGCGCCGGTCACGCGCGAGCACCCGCAGGGAGGCGCCCACCTGATCCTCTGCGAGGCGGGCTCGCTGGGCCGCCTGGACCCGGGCGGCAGCGCGGTCGGCTTTCACGTGCTGGCGCCGCTCGAGCAGGGCACGCTCATCGAGCTGACGCGCAACGAGGGCTCCTCGCCGCTCGCGGCGGCGCGCGCCGAGCGCTTCTTCGCGGCGCTCGGCAAGCATGTGGAGTGGGTAGGCGACGCGCCGGGGCTCGTGCTCGGGCGAATCGTCTGCCAGGTGATCAACGAGTGCGCGTTTGCGCTCGGCGAGGGCGTGGGCGACGCGATCGACATCGACACGGGCATGATGCTCGGCCTCAGCTATCCGCGTGGACCGCTCGAGTGGGCCGACACGATCGGCCTCGACCGCGTGCTCAGCGTGCTGCAGGCGCTGCGCGAGGAGTACGGCGAGGAGCGCTACCGCGCGGCGCCGGCGCTGCGCCGGCTGGTGCACGCAGGGCGTCTCGGGCGCGTCAGCGGAGCCGGCTTCTTCGACTACGACAGCGAGAGCTGAGACGACGGCGAGGGCCACGCCGAACCCGGCGGACGATCGCGGCGCGACCGGCCACGCCACCTCACGTTCGCGCGGGCGCCGGCGTTATGCAGATGTGAGCGCGACGCAGTCCCCGGCAAGGGGCCTACCCCCCTTCCAGCGCTTCCTCGACGCCGAACGCGAGGTCGTCTGGCGCTACCTCGTCGCGCAGGTCGGCGCGGCCGAGGCCGAGGACTGCTTCCAGGAGACATTCATTGCGGCCCTCCGCGCTTACCCGCGCCTGCGCGCGCAGTCGAACCTGCGCGCGTGGGTGCTGACGATCGCCCAGCACAAGGCGATCGACGCGCATCGCGCGCGCGAGCGCCGGCCACAGCCGATCGCCGAGCAGGACGGACGCGAGAGCGCGGGGCCGAGCGCGCAGGAGCAACTGCCGGCGCGCGAGGGAGAGCTGTGGCAGGCAGTGGCGGCGCTGCCCGAGCGTCAGCGCTCGGCGATCGTGCTGCGCTACGTGGCCGACCTGCCGCACCGCGAGATCGCGGCGGCGATGGACTGCTCGGTCGAGGCGGCGCGGCGCTCGCTGCACGAGGGACTGACGAAGCTGAGAAAGGCGGTGCCGGCATGAGCGGGCGAGACGTAACGACGGTCAAGCAGATCGAGCAGGCGCTGCGGCACGGCCCGGCGCACGCGCGCGGCGACGGCAGCTCTGCAGCGGGCAAGGACGCAGCGGCAGCAGCGAGCGCGGAGACGGCGCGCAGGGCCGCCCAGCGGCTCGGCGAGCGTATGGCCAAGCAGGGGCTCGCCGACATCGGCTACGCACCGGTCGACTCGCCGTTCGGCGAGCTGCTGCTAGCGGCGAGCGAGCAGGGCCTGCTTAGGCTGGCCTTCCCGGAGGAGGACACAGACTCGGTGCTCGAGCGCCTCGCCGCGCGCGTCTCGCCGCGAATCGTCGAGGCCCCGGCCCAGCTCGATCGGATCCGCCGTGAACTCGACGAGTACTTCGAAGGGCACAGGCGCGAGTTCGAGCTGCCGCTCGACTGGACGCTGGTCGGACCGTTCGGCCGCCGCGTGCTCGGCGCGACGGCACAGATCCCTTATGGCCGCGTACTCACGTACACCGAGGTCGCCGCCGAGGCGGGCAGCCCGCGCGGCTCGCGCGCGGCCGGCAACGCGCTCGGAGCCAACCCGATCCCGATCGTCGTGCCCTGCCACCGCGTGCTGCGCGGCAGCGGCGCGCTCGGCGGCTACGCCGGCGGCCTGCCGCGCAAGCAGTTCCTGCTGGAGCTGGAGGGCGCGCGCTAGGAGGCTTCGGCCGCGGCGGCCTCGGCGGCGACGGCCGGCGGGGCCCACTGCGCCTCGGCGAGGTCGCCCTCAGGCATCCCCTCGGGCGTCGGCACCTCGGGCGTGTCACGCAGGTACCACTCGGCGTCGAGCGCCGCCTCGCATCCGGAGGCGGCGGCGGTGATCGCCTGGCGATAGGTGTGGTCGACGAGGTCGCCGGCGGCGAACACGCCAGGGCGGTTGGTACGCGTGGACTTGCCGTCGGTCTTGACGTAGCCCTCGTCATCTACCTCGATCTGCCCGCCGACGATGCTCGACTGGGGCTCATGGCCGATCGCGATGAAGGCGCCCGAGACGGGCAGCTCGCGCAGCTCGCCGGTCTCGGTGTTCCTCAGCCGGGCGTGGCCAAGCGCGCCGTTCTCGCCGGCGATGAACTCGTCGACCGTGTAGGGCGTGAGCAGCTCGATGTTCTCCTGCGCGCGGGCGCGCTCGAGCATGATCTTGGAAGCGCGGAAGTCGGCACGACGATGCACGATCGTCACCTTCGAGGCGAACTTGGAGAGGAAGATGGCCTCCTCCATCGCCGAGTCGCCGCCGCCGACGATCACCGTCTCAGCGCCGCCGAAGAAGGCGGCGTCGCAGGTGGCGCAGTAGCTGACGCCGCGCCCTGAAAGCTCCTCCTCGCCGGGCACGCACAGTTTCTTGTGCTCGGCGCCCATCGCCAAGACGACGGTGCGCGTGCGGTACTCGGTGTCTCCGACCCACACACGGTGGATCCCACCGGGCGCATCGGCGAGCTCGACGCGATCGACGTCCTCGGTCTCCAGGCGCGCGCCGAAGCGCTCGGCCTGGTCGCGGAACTTCTGCATGATCTCCGGGCCCATGATCCCTTCGGGAAAGCCCGGGAAGTTCTCGACGTCGCTCGTCTGCTGCAGCAGGCCGCCCCAGGCGAAGCCCTCGAACACGAGCGGGCTCAGGTTGGCGCGCGCTGTGTAGAGCGCCGCCGTATAGCCGGCCGGGCCGCTGCCGATGATGATCACGTTCTCGACGTCGCTCATCTGCTCTCCAATCGCTTCATCAAGTGGTACTTCATAAAGTAAAGTATAGCGCTGCTACTGGGCTCTGTATACCTCATCTGGCCCCAACCGCCCCCGCGGTCCCGACCGAGCCCGGGTGCAGCTCGCCTGCGCCCTGCGCGCCCTCCTCCTCGCGCCAGCGCGCGACCGTGCGCCGCAGCTGGAAGTAGGCGATCGCCCCGGGAATGGTCGGCAGCCAGAAGGAGATGCCGCGATATGACAGCACAGCCAGCACGGACAGGTTGAAGTCGACGCCGAAGGCGGCGAACGCGCCGATCATCGCGCCTTCGACGCCGCCGAGCCCACCGGGGAGCGGCAGCAGGTTGCCGAACTGCCCGACGAAGTAGGCCATCCAGATCACCGTGAACGGCGGCGCGTCGCCGTAGGCGTGGAACATCGCCCACACGACGCTGATGTCAAAGCCCCACCAGGCGATCGCACCGAGCAGGCCGGCGTTGCGCGAGCGCACGAGGTCGATCGCGGTGCGCACGCCGCTGGCGGCGAGCGCGGGGACGGTGACGGCGCGTGCGAGCCAGTGCGCGAGGCGCCCGGAGCCGGAGGCGCGGCGCTCGAGCCGCCGCTCGACGTCGCCCGGCAATGCCGCCACGGCGCCGGCCACGCCGAGCAGCAGCAGCGCGACGATCGCCGGCAGGTAGGTGATCGCGAACGAGCCACCGCCCGGGAACAGCCCTGTGCCGAGGCCGATCCCGTCGAGCAGCAGCGAGCCGGCGAAGACGACGTACAGCAGCACGACGAAGGCGACCATCCGGCAGGCGACGATCCGCGGCTCCATGCCGGAGCGCCGCAGCGCCCAGGCGGTCAGCGCGACGCCGCCGGCACCGGCCGCGGCGAACAGACGCGTGGCGGCGAGGCCGGCCATCGTGATCTCGTAGCTCTCGGGCCAGCCGATCCGCCCGTGCCCGCGCACGAAGACCGCCCTGAACAGCATCACGTAGCCGGCGAACGAGAACAGCTCGAGCACGACGCCGATTGCGATCCACCAGCCATCGCCGCGCTCGATCCGGTGGACGGTCGTGCCGACGCCGCTCAGCTTGGGCAGCACGAAGTAGAAGAACGCGATCACCGTGAGCACGAACAGACCGAACCCGAGGGCCCGCCTGCGCGTGAGCACGACGCGGGGCATCTCCTCTTCGTGCGCTCCGCCCCCCTCGTGCACCGGCGCAGCCTCCTCCAGGGCCTCCTTCTCCTCCTGCTCGCTGTACTCGTCCTTGCTCACGCCGCCACGCTGCCTCCCTCGTGTGCGCGCGCCTCGAGCGCGGCCACGGCGCGCGCGAAGCCCATCGTCAGCGGCGCCGCGCGCGGCGCGAGCCGGCGCACGGCGACGGTCAACGCGGCGCCGGCCAGCAGATCGACGACGTAGTGCTCGCCGAGATAGACAAGCGCGAAGCCGAGCGTGGCGGCGTAGGCGGAGCCGACGGCGCCCGCCAGCGGCCCCAGCTCTGCGAGCAGAAGCGCGGCCATCAGGGAAGTGGCGAAGTGAAGCGACGGCATCGCAGCTAGGGGATTACCCCCGAGGACACTGTAGAGCGGGCCCCAGCCGTCACGCCAGAAGTGCTCGCCGTATTCGACCATCATGCGCCGCACGGCCGCGCCCTCGGCGTGCTCGGAGAGGTCGGAGTGGGCGGCGTCCACGGCGCGACCCGGGGCACGACTGACGGTGGGCACGCCGTCGAGCTCGTAGGCCCCCTCGGCCGCGTACCAGGGCGGCGCCGTTGGCAGCACCCAGTAGATCATCGCGCCGACGTCGAACACGGCATAGGTCAGCGCCGCCGCGCGCGGGAAGCGCGCGGGGTGGCGCAGCAGTGTGTAAGCAACGGTGCCATGCGGGACCATGAACCAGACCCAGTGCGTCCACACGAGCACGCGGTCGAGGTCGCGCCATTCGGGGCCGTCCAGCCCGACCCGCGCGAGCGCGCGCTGCAGGCGCACGGTCGGCAGCTCGCCCAGGCCGATCGCACGGTCGGCGGCGATCGGGTAGCGGAAGTGGGTCTTCTGCTCCTGCGCGTCGGGGTCGTCGTGCGGCGACTTGTAGGCGGCCAGATAGGCCCACATCTGCAGCGCACAGACGGCCACGTCGCGCGTGCGCGTGCGGCGCATCGCGACCGACAGCCCGAGCGGGGCGGCGAAGGCGACGGTCTGCGTCAAGAGCGGCGGTGCCGGCAAGCGCTTGCGCAACAGCGGCGCGGCGATCCCGGCAGCCACGGTCCCCCAGGCGATTGCTCTGATCGCGCGGGAGCGGCGCACCAGGCCGAGTATATGGGCGTGCTCGGCGCGTCAGCCGGCGTCGGCGATGGCCGTCCGCGGCGCCGGGACGCGTCTCAGCGCGCGAGCACGCGCCCGCGCGCATGCTCCTCGGCGGCCTGCACGAGGCCGCCGATCACGGGGCTCATGGAGTCCGCCTCCGGATGCCATTGCACGCCCAGCACAAAGCTCCGCTCGGGCAGCTCGACGGCCTCGATCAGACCGTCTGTGGGCGAGGTGGCGCTGACGCGTAGGCCCTCGCCGACGCGATCGACCCCCTGGTGGTGATGGGACTTGGTGGCATGCCGTGCGGCACCGATCACGCGCATCGCGAGCGTCCCATCGAGTACCTCGACGTCGTGATCCGAGCCCTCGAAGGAGCCGATCACCTTTCGGTGCTGCTCGTGACCGAGGTGCTCGGGCAGGTCCTGGGTCAGGCTGCCGCCGAGCGCGACGTTGATCAGCTGCATGCCACGGCAGATGCCGAGCACGGGCACGTCGCGCTCGATCGCGCAGCGTGTAAGCGCGATCTCGAAGGCGTCGCGCTCGGGCACCGTCTCCTGCGTCTGGGGGTGCGGAACCTGGCCGTAGGTGGCCGGGTCGATGTCGGCACCGCCGGCCAGCAGCAGACCGTCGAGCCTTCCCACGAGCTCGCCCGGCGCCTCGACCAGGCGTGGGTCGGGAGCCAGCAGCAGCGCGAGGCCGCCGGCGAGCTGAACAGCGTCGACGTAGTTGCGCGGCAGCAGCACGGCGGGCTGGTCCCACACGCTCCACTGCGCGCGTTCGAGCGCCATGCACAGCCCGATCACGGGTCGATCCATGCCCACACCATAGGATCCGCGAGCCCCGACTGAAACGAGGAGAGCGATGAGCGAGCCCGGCATGCAACTCGAGACGGTCAACGTGAGCCGCGCAGACGGCGCCGCGACGGTCGAGCTGAAGCGCCCCGACGCGCTGAATGCGTGGAACGCGCAGTTCGGCGAAGACCTGCTCGCCGCGCTGGGCGCGCTCGCCGCCGACCAGACCGTGCGCGCAGTCGTGCTCACCGGCGCCGGGCGTGCGTTCTCCTCGGGCGCCGACCTGAAGGACATCAGCACCGACACGACGCCGGACGGTCGCCCGGACGTCTACAAGACGCTGACCGAGCGCTACCACCCGATCATGCACGCGATCCGCGAGATGCCAAAGCCCGTGATCGCGGCCGTCAACGGCCCGGCGGTCGGCATCGGCTGCTCGCTGGCGCTGTGCTGTGACCTGATCGTGGCCGCCGAGAGCGCCTACTTCCTGCTCGCGTTCGTCAACATCGGCCTCGTGCCGGACGGCGGCTCCTCGCTGTTCTTGCCGACGCGTATAGGCATGGCACGAGCAACCGAGCTGTCGATGCTCGGCGAGCGCCTGCCCGCGCCGAAGGCGCTCGAGTGGGGCTTGATCAACCGTGTCGTCGCCGACGAGCAGCTCGAGCTGGAGGTCGCCGCGCTGGCGGCGCGCATGGCCGCCGGGCCGACGCGCTCCTACGCGGGCTCCAAGCGCCAGCTCAACAACTGGCTGTACGCACGGATCGAGGAGCAGCTCGAGCTGGAGGCCAAAATCCAGCAGGAGATGGCCGGCAGCGAGGACTTCGTCGAGGGGGCGATGGCGTTCGTGCAGAAGCGCCCGCCACGCTTCAGCGGGGCATGAGCGCCGCGCCGGGCAGGCTTGTGGCAGACGTCATCAAGCGCGTCCCGTCCAGGCCTGAATAGAATCCCCGCCGCCTTGGGCCATCTGCTCTCCGCAACGCTCGCTTTCTTCACCCCCGAGTCGGGCGGCTCGTCGAACGCCAACCAGATCGACAGCCTCTACAAGATCACGCTGGTGATCGCGCTCGTGATCTTCGTGCTCGTCGAGGGCGGCATGCTCTACGCGCTGTTCAAGTTCCGCGCGCGCAAGGGCGCCGTGGCGGCACAGATCCGTGGCAACACGCGCCTGGAGGTCGGCTGGACGGTCGCCGCAGCCGTGATCCTGCTGGCGCTGGCGATCGTCACCTTCGCCAAGCTGTCCTCGATCCAGAACCCGCCGAACTCCGGCCCCGAAGGCGACAAGCTCGCCTCGAGCGACGTCAGCCGCCTGTACGCGAGCGACGCGCGCAAGCTGCCGCCGAACGGCAAAGCGCTGAACATCAAAGTGATCGGGCGCCAGTTCATCTGGCAGTACGTCTACCCCGGGGCAGACGAATCGGACGGGCTCGGCGCGCCGTACTCCTACGAGCAGATGGTCGTGCCGACGCACACGACCGTCACGCTGGACATCGCCTCGGCCGACGTCGTGCACTCCTGGTGGGTGCCGCAGCTCGGCGGCAAGTTCCAGGCCGTGCCCGGCTACCACAACTACACGTGGTTCAAGATCGAAAAGCCGGGCGTCTACAAAGGCCAGTGCGCGATCCTCTGCGGACGCGGACACGCGCGCATGGTGGCCACCGTCAAGGCCGTGCCGCCGGCACAGTTCGACGAATGGCTGGCCTACCAGAAGAAGCTGCTCAGCGAAGCCAACAAGCAGGCGAAGGTGGCGCGCGCCAAACTGAACTCGCAAACGGGCGCCGGACAGGTCGAAAACCCCTAGGACAGAGGAACCAAGCGCACGATGGCCACCACGACACTCGCACCCGTCCCCCAGGTAACCGCCCACGGCGTCGAGCGCCCGGCGCGCGGCTGGACGAGCTGGATCACGACGACCGACCACAAGCGGATCGGGATCATGTACATGGTCACGACCTTCGTGTTCTTCCTGCTCGGGGGCGTCGAGGCGCTGTTGATGCGCCTGCAGCTCGGCACGCCGGACAACACGCTGATCACGCCGACGGCCTACAACCAGCTGTTCACGATGCACGGGACGACGATGATCTTCCTGTTCGTCGTGCCGATGATGGCCGGCCTGGCCAACTACTTCCTGCCGCTGATGATCGGCGCGCGCGACATGGCCTTCCCGCGCCTGAACGCGCTGTCCTACTGGCTGCTGCTGGCCGGCGGCATCGTCTTCTACACGTCGGTCTTCTGGAACCCACCGGAAGCGGGCTGGGTCAGCTTCATCCCGCTCGCCGACAGCACCTACTCGCCGGGCGGCGGCCAGGACGCGTGGATCTACCTCGTGCACCTGACCGGCATCTCCATCGATCCTGGGGGCGGTCAACTTCTACGTGACGATCGCCAACATGCGCGCGCGGGGCATGAGCTGGGGGCGCCTGCCGCTGTTCGTGTGGACGATTCTCGTCTACGCGGTGCTGATCATCTTCGCAATGCCCGTGATCGCGGCGGCCGTGACGATGCTGCTGACCGACCGCCACTTCGGCACGCACTTCTTCGACCCCGCCACGGGCGGCTCGCCGGTGCTGTGGCAGCACCTGTTCTGGTTCTTCGGCCACCCCGAGGTCTACATCATGGTGCTGCCCGGCTTCGGCATCATCTCCGAGATCCTGCCCGTGTTCGCGCGAAAGCCGATCTTCGGCTACAAGGCGATCGCGGCCTCGACGGTGGCGATCGCGTTCCTCGGCTTCCTCACGTGGGCGCACCACATGTTCACGGCGCCGATCCCCGAGGCGATCCTCGTGTTCGTGATGCTCAGCTCCTACTTCATCGCCGTGCCGACGGGCGTGAAGATCCTCAACTGGATCGCCACGCTGTGGCGCGGCTCGGTCGAACTGCGCACGCCGCTCTTGTTCTGCGTCGGCGCGATCAGCGTGTTCTTGATCGGCGGCATCTCGGGCATCTTCCTGGCGACGTTCCCGATCGACTGGCAGGTCAACGAAACGTACTTCGTCGTCGCCCACCTGCACTTCGTGCTGCTCGGCGGCTCGGTCTTCACGATCTTCGCGGCGATCTACTACTGGTTCCCGAAGATCACGGGCAAGATGCTCAGCGAAGGCCTCGGCAAGCTGAGCTTCGGACTGATGCTGCTCGGCGTGCTGACGACCTTCCTGATCCAGCACGTGATCGGCCTCGACGGGATGCCGAGACGCGTGTACGAGTACGACAACGTCGGCCATCTCGAGCTGTACAACCAGATCTCGACGGTCGGCTCGTTCATCCTCGCGCTCGGCGTGCTCGTGACGATCGTCAACGTCGTGCGCAGCGTGAAGGTCGGAGTGGCCGCCGGACCGGACCCGTGGAAGGCGAACACGCTCGAGTGGTTCACGACCTCGCCGCCACCGGAGAACAACTTCGACATCGTGCCGACCGTACGCTCGGTCGAACCGATGAAGGACATCCGCCGCGAGATCGAGCGCCGCACGGGCGCAGCGCCGGCCTCGGGCGCGGTCGTGCCGACCGGGGCCACGCAGGTCGGGGTCTAGCGTGCCGAGCGCAGCACCCACGCTCGAGGCGTCCAGGGTCGGGCTTGCACCGCGCACGCGCCAACTGCTGAGCGACTACGCGGAGCTGACCAAGCCGAAGGTCCAGTCGCTGCTGCTGCTGACGACGATCACGACGATGTACGTCGCCGGCGACCCCTCGCCATGGCTGGTCCTCTTGACGTGTCTAGGCGGTTATCTCTCTGCGGGCGGCGCCGGCGCGGTCAACCACTGGTTCGACCGCGACATCGACGCGCAGATGGCGCGCACGGCGACGCGGCCGATCCCGGCCGGGCGCATCTCACCGCGCGCGGCTCTGACGTTCGGCTGCACGCTCGCCGCGCTCTCGCTGCTCGAGCTCTCGCTGACCGTCAACCCGCTTGCGGCGGCGCTCTCCTTCTCTGGCTTCCTCGGCTATGTGCTCGTCTACACGGTCTGGCTAAAGCGGCGCACGCCGCAGAACATCGTGATCGGCGGCGCCGCCGGAGCGGTGCCGCCGCTGGTCGGCTGGGCGGCCGTGACGGGCTCGGTCAGCGGCACGGCCGTGATCCTCTTCTTCATCGTCTTCTTCTGGACGCCGCCGCACTTCTGGGCGCTCTCGCTGCTGATGAAGAGCGAGTACGAGAAGGTCGGCGTGCCGATGCTGCCCGTCGTGCGCGGCGAGGCCGAGACGCGCCGGCAGATTCTGCTCTATTCGGTGCTGCTCTACGCCGTGACGCAACTACCGTTCTGCGCGGGCGGCTTCGGCGCGATCTACCTCGTCGCTTCGCTCGCGCTCGGGCTCGGCTTCATCGCCGGCGCCGTGCGCCTGTACCGCCGCGCCGACCGCGCCTCGGCGTTGCGCCTATACCTCTACTCGCTGGCCTACCTCGCGCTCTTGTTCTGCGCAATGGTCGCCGACGCCCATCTGTAGACCGGATCGCTAGGCTTTGCGCCGATGAACCGCCGACTGGCACGCAAGAACCTCCGCACCGGCTGGATCGTCGCCGCGATCTGCATGTTCATGTTCGGCATCACGTTCGTCGTGGCGGCGGTATACGTCTCATGAGCCCGCTCGACCCCGAGGTCCCGCCGGTCGGCGAGGAGATCCACCTCCCCGGGCCGAGCATCCTGCCGGTGCTCACGGCCGTCGGCATCACGCTGGTGCTCGTCGGCATCACGACATTCCCCGAGCTGACCGTGCTCGGTGCCGTGCTCACACTCTGGTGCATCGTGCGCTGGATCAAAGACACGCGCAGCGAAATCGACGAGCTCCCGCTCGACTAGCTCCGGTCCTGAGGGGGTGCCGCGCGCGGTCCCCACACCGCGCGCGAACCCTCATTCACCCCACTGCAGCGCTCGCCGGCACAGGACAGATCGCTCCATCCTCGGTCCAGCAGCGCACGACGTCGCGAACGGAGAGAATGCCCACAGTCTCTCCCCTCTCGACGACGATTAGATGGCGGAAACCGCCGCGCACCATCGCGGCTGCGGCCTCCTCCAAAGACCAGTCCGGCGCGGCGTAGACGACATCGCTCGTCAAGTGGTCGGCGACGAGCTCGGCGTCGGGATCCTCGCCGGCGCCCAACGAGGAGAGGATGTCGCGCTCGGTGATGATCCCCGGCCCGCCGCTGTCGGGGTCCATCACCACGGCGGCGCCGACGGCGCGGCGCGACATCAGCTGCGCCACGGCGCGCAGGCGATGGCCCGGCCCGACTGCCAGGACCGTCGGACTCATGCCTTCGCTCACCTGCATGGCCGCTCCTTTCCCGTCCAGCCCTCTGCTCAGAGCACTGGTCAAGCATTTGCAACGATTGGCTCAATCTATTACCCGAATGCGTGCCCGTCAAGCATCGCGATAGGCGCCGAGTCGTTCGGGGGGAGAAGGCATTAGGATCACGCCTCCTGATGGAGAGGACCGCAGCAGACACCCCTTCACCCGGCCGCTACAGGCGGCGGTGCTCGTGAACAAACAGCGCCCCATGGTCCTCACGATCGTCGCGGCCGTGATCGCCGTCGCGATCGGCATCGTGCTCAGCTACGTGATCCACTGGTTCCCGGTGCAGGCCTCGGCGCAGGCGCACAACACCGACCGGCTCTACCACGTGCTCGTCGACGCCTCGATCCCGATCTTCGTGCTCGTGATCAGCGTCGTGCTCTACTGCGCCTGGCAGTTCCGCATGAAGCCCGGCGAGGAGCTCAAGGACGGCCCGCCGATCCACGGCAACACGCGCCTTGAGGTCTTCTGGACGGCGATCCCGGCCGTGATCCTGCTCGGGCTCGTCTCCTACTCGTTCGTCGTGCTGCGCGACAACGAGAAGAAGCCGGCCCGCGAGATCGAGGTCGGCGTGACCGGCCAGCAGTTCGCCTGGACCTTCCAGTACCCGCCGTCGGTGACCGGCGGCAAGCCCGTCGAATCCGACCAGTTGTGGCTGCCCGTGAACGAGTCCGTCCGCTTCGGCCTGCACTCCAAGGACGTGATCCATGCCTTCTGGATCCCCGCCTTCCGCCTGCAGGAGGACGTCGTGCCGGGGATCACCGTCCACTACCGCGCCACGCCCGACCGCCTCGGCACCTACCCGATCGTCTGCAACCTGCTGTGCGGCGTCGGGCACTCGCTGATGCGCGCCCAGGTCCACGTCGTGACCGAGGCCAAGTTCAAGGAATTCCTCAAGCGCCGGGCCGCCGCCTCCGGCGCCAGTGCCAGCGCGACGGTCGGCTCCGGCGGCGGCTCGACGTCGAGCACGACGGGGACGGCTGCGGGATAATGTCGGCGATGAGCGTGTGCAGCAAGCCGAGCAGGGACGCGAGGGAGACGGCCTGATGGCGACGACTACCGTTCCCGCGCAGCGTCCGCCACAGTCGAGCCCCGGCCACGGCGGCGACAGCCTCTCGTTCGGCGCCAAACTGCGCGCACCGGGCTTCTACCGCGCAGCCTGGATGATGGTGCTGGGCGTCGTCTTCGCCTTCTTCATCACGTGGATCGTGCGCATGAGCACGGGCCACTCCACGTTCAAGCATTTCATTGACGGCGAAGCGATCCTGACCGTCTCGCTGCTCGCCGTGCCGCTGACGTTCCTCGTCGGCATCGGCGGCTTCGACTACTGGTTCTACTGGGCCGCCGGGCGCAAGACCCGCCCCGAGGATCACTCCAGCCACGGCGCCTACACGTGGAAGGACTACTTCCGCATCAACACCGATCACAAGGTGATCGGCATCCAGTACACGGTCAGCTCGTTCTTCTTCCTGCTCGTCGGTGGGCTGATCGCGATGCTGATGCGCGCCGAGCTCGCCGCGCCGGGCGCCCAGTTCGTCGATGCCAACACCTACAACGGGCTCTTCTCGGTCCACGCCTCGCTGCTGATTTTCCTGTTCGTGATCCCCGTCTTCGCGGGCCTCGGCAACTTCGTCATCCCGCTGATGATCGGCGCCCCCGACATGGCCTTCCCGCGCCTGAACGCGCTGTCCTTCTGGCTGCTGCCGATCGCCGGCGTGATGATGCTCGCCAGCTTCTTTGCTCCCGGCGGCGCCTTCGCCGACGGCTGGACGGCCTACGCGCCGCTGTCGACCAATGCGCCGATCGGGCAGACCTTCTTCTCGGTCGCCGTGCAGTTCGCCGGCGCCTCCTCGATCATGACCGCGCTCAACTTCCTCGTGACGATCATCACGATGCGCGGGCCGGGCATGAGCTTCTTCCGCATGCCGCTACTCGTGTGGGCCAACTTCGCGACCTCGCTGCTCGTCGTGATCGCAACGCCGTTCATCGCGGCCTCGCAGTTCTTCGTGCTGCTCGACCGCGCGCTCGGCTTCAACTTCTTCAACGCCGCCAGGGGCGGCGATGTGCTGATGTACCAACACGTCTTCTGGTTCTACTCGCACCCGGCCGTCTACATCATGATGCTGCCCGGGTTCGGGATCATCAGCGAAATCATCGCCGTCAAGTCGCGCAAGCCAATCTTCGGCTACCGCATGATGGCCTTCTCGCTGCTCGCGATCGTCGGCCTCGGCTTCACCGTGTGGGCGCACCACATGTTCACCTCCGGCATGGCCGCCTGGATCCGCATCCCGATGGCGATCACGACAGCCATCATCGCCGTGCCGACGGGCATCAAGATCTTCTCCTGGCTGGCCACGCTGTGGCGAGGGGTGCTGCATCTCGATACGCCGATGCTGTTCGCGCTCGGCTTCCTCACGACGTTCACGCTCGGCGGGATCAGCGGCGTGATGCTCGCGATGATCCCCTTCGACATCCACGTCTCGGCGACGTACTTCATCGTTGCCCACATCCACTACGTGCTGTTCGGCGGCTCGCTGATGACGATCTTTGCCGGCGTCTACTACTGGTTCCCGAAGATGACCGGGCGGATGTACGACGAGCGCCTGGGCAAGTGGCACTTCTGGAGCACGTTCATCTTCTTCAACGCGACCTTCGGGCCGATGCACATCCTCGGCCTGCAGGGCATGCCGCGCCGGGTCGAGGACTACGCCTCGAAGTTCTCCGGCCTGAACCTGGCGATCTCGATCATGAGCTTCGCGCTCGGCCTGAGCACGCTGATCTTCATCTACAACATGGTCACCAGCTGGCGCGGTGGACCGAAGGCCGTGAAAAACCCGTGGCGCGGCATGACGCTCGAGTGGCAGGTCTCCTCACCGCCGCCCGTGTTCAACTTCGACAAGCTCCCGACCGTCGTCGGCGGGCCCTACGAGTACGGCGTCCCCGGCGCCGTGCACGGCACGTTCGCGCCGACCCCCACGCCGACCACCGCCGGCTCCTCCGGCGCCAGACAGGTAGCGGGGCCGAGCGAGTGAGCGCCGAGGTGTCGCGGTGAGGGAAGTCCTCGTAGTCGCCAATCGCACGCTCGGCGGCGCCAAGCTGCTCGAGGCCGTGCGCGCCCGCGCCGCCGACGGCGAGACGCGCTTTCGCCTGGTCGTGCCGCAGAGCGACCCGACCGCCGGCCTCGTGATCTATGACGAGGCCGTACGCGAATCGGCGCAGGCTCGCGTCGACCTTGCGCTCGAGCTCGTCACGGCCGAGGGAATCGACGCGAGCGGCGAAGTCGGCGACTCCGACCCGTTCCTCGCGACGATGGATGCGGTCGCCGAGCGCCGGCCCGACGAGATCATCATCTCCACCCACCCTGTCGTCAGCTCCGGCTGGCTGCGGCGCGATCTGGTCGAGCGAATCCGCAACGCCTCGGGGCTGCCCGTCGAGCACGTCGTCGTCGACATCGAGCAGGAGGGCCTGCCGTTCAAGGTCACGCTCGTGCTCGCCTCAAAGACGCTCGGCGGCGATGAGCTGTTGAACCGCCTCAAGGAAAAGGCCGCAAGCGGCGACCGACGGTTGTTCGTCGTGATCGTCCCCCAGCCCGACGGCAGCGGCGGCGCTCCGCAGCTCGCGCGCGCTCGCCTGGCCACGATGCTCGACCGGCTGCACAGCGAAGGCCTGCTCAGCTCGGGCATGATCGGTGACCCCGACCCCTATACGGCCGCCGTCAACGCGCTCGAGCTGTTCCGCGTCGACGACGTCGTCATCTCGACACTGCCCGACCAGCGCTCGGGCTGGATGCGCGCCAACCTGATCGAGCGCGTCCAGCACATGACCTCGGCGCACGTCGAGCACGTCGTCGTCGACCTCCAGGCCAACTCGACCGCCGCTACGGCGGCCTAAGGCGATGGAGGCCGCCAGCTTCCCCCACCCCGGCGTCGGCGCGCACGACGACGCCCACGAGCACCACGGCCCGCCCGCCGCCCACGCCAGCTCGCGCGTGAACCCGGCGCTGCTCGGGATGCTGCTTTTCATCATCTCCGAGGTGATGGTGTTCGGCGCCTTCTTCACGGCCTACTTCTTCATCCGCATCGCCCAGGGCGACCCGTGGCCGGCGCCCGGCACCAAACTGCCCATCGAAGTCGCCGGCATGAACACGGCGATCCTCGTCTCCTCGTCATTCACGATCCACTGGGCGGAGCAGGCGATCAAGAAAGGCAACCGCTTCGGCTTCAAGGCCGGCATGCTGACGACCTTCCTGCTCGGCTGCACCTTTCTCTTCATCCAGATCAACGAGTACGCCAACATCGGCTTCGCCCCGCAGGACGCCGCCCAGCAGACGATCTTCTACTCGCTCACCGGCCTGCACGGCGCACACGTCTTCATCGGCCTCTTGCTGCTCCTGTTCGTCACGATCAGAGCCTTCCGCGGGCACTACAGCCCCGAGTCCCATCGCGGCGTCGAAGTGCCCGGGATCTACTGGCACTTCGTCGACGTCATGTGGTTGGTCGTCTACTTCACCGTCTACATCCTCTAGCCGTGGATACGGCGCCCGAGCCGTGCTGAACCCGCTGCGGACCGAGGGCGAGGCGTTTCGGGCGCTGCTGTACGTGCTCGGCGTGATCGTCGTGGCGATCGCCGTGGTCTTGATCGTTCGCGCCGTTTCGTAAGCGGCGCGCGCCCCGGCGACGTACTCTGAGCGGATGGAGCCCGAGGAGCGCGATCGGCGGGCGCTGATCGGCACGATCGAGATGGTCGCGACGCTCGTCGTCGTGCTCGCCATCGTCGCCTTCGTCGTCTGGTTCCTGTTCTTCGCGCACGACCCGCTGCTGCGGGTCTGAGTTGGTATCAATTTGCTACCATAATGGTATGAGCAAGCAGATCGCTGTGCGCCTGCCCGACGACCTCGTTGAGTTCGTGGACACCGTGATCGCGTCTGGCAAGGCAAGAAGCCGGGCATCGATGGTCACTCGTGCGCTTGAACGCGAGCGCCGTCGAACCATCGCCGCAAGAGATGCCGAGATCCTCGCGCGTACCGGTTCTGACCCGGAGCTTGCCGGCTTGGCCGAGCATGCTGCGGGCCTGCCCTCCGCGCTTGCCTGATGCGCCCGATCCACGTCGCGCAGCTCGACAAGGCGCGTCCGGTGCTGATTCTGACCCGCGAGCTCGTGCGTCCCCATCTGAAGACCGTCACGGTTGCGCCGATCACGACTACGGTTCGCGGACTTTCTACTGAGGTGCACGTCGATGCAGCCAACGGGCTGTCAGCGCCGTCGGTCGTCAGCTGCGACAACGTCACGACCATCCCCGCCGCGGCCCTGCGAGACCAGATCGGTGTGCTGCTCGATAGCCAGGAGCAGCAGCTCAGCCAGGCTATTCAAGCGGCCTTCGATCTGGACTAACTGCGCGTTTCGTCAGACTGGCTCCGCCCGCCTCGACGGGATGTGAGCTTCGTCTACTTCACCGTCAGGGTGCCGTACATGCCCGCCTGGCGGTGCCCTGGGACCTCGCAGAAGAACGTGTAGGCGCCGGGCTTGAGCGTGACCGTGACTTTGGCCGTGCCCTTGGCGATGATCGGGGTAGCCCCGACTTTGCTGCCCTTCGGCGAGGCGCCGCCTTCCCCGGTTTCCACTGCGAGGTTGTGGTCCACACCGGACATGTTGGGCATTTCGATCGTCACGGAGCCGGCTTTCGCGTTCGCCTTGTTCGTTTCATAGGCGAGCTGCCCTTGCGCATTGGCGGCGATCGACAGCTTGCCGCCCTTCTCTTCCGCCGGCTTGCCCGATCCAGGCGCTTTCACGGCGCTTGCGAGCAGGCCACTGTCTTTACCGGACTTGTCGACCGCCTCAGCGACATAGGCAGACACGTCTTTGGCCGTCGAGCCACTGACGAGGTCTTTCGGCATCGCGCCTTCGGGGTTGGGGATCTGGATCTGTTTTTCGACGACCCCCCTCACCGTGTCGCGGTTGGCCCCTTCCTGCAGGCTCGCGCGGAATGCTTCGTCGAGGTTCGGCCCGACGACGCCCTTGGTTTCGGCGCGGGCGAGCGTGTGGCAGGAACCGCACTTGCCGACGAAGGCCTTCTTGCCCGCGATCAGGTTGGCGTCGTCGCCGCCCTTGACCGAGCATCCGCTCGTGGCCAGCGCGACGGCGAGCAGGACGCACAGTCCGGCCGCGCGCGCGAGCAGCCCACGCCGCCCGTGGGCGGCGGTGTGTGCGAGCGCTGGAGCGTGCGTGCGGCGCATGAGCGGGCGGAACACTATCCCAACGGGCGGGTGGCTCGACGCCCGCTCCTGCGCGCTTTGGCCCCTCCGCGCACCCTCGGCATGCGCGCTCTCAGGGCAGCGGGAGCTCCTCGAGCCGCCCCTCGGCGGCGGCGATCACGCCACGTGCGACCCCGTCCCACGACCACCGCTCGCGCACCGTCTCCACCAAGCCCGCGCGGGTGCGCTCGCGCGCAGCCGGATCGACCGTCAGCCAGCCGATCAGCCGCTGCGCGATCGCCGGTACGGCATCGTCGTCGACCGGAAACGAAAGCAGGCTCGCGGCCTCAGGCGGAACGGCCCGCGCGAGCGTCTCGCTGACCTCGGCCAGTCCGGAATGTGCGGCGCTGACGGGCAGCACGCCGCACGCCGCCGCCTCGGCAGCGACCATCCCGAAGGCCTCCGGGAACGTGCTCGGCACGACGAGCGCCTCACAGGCGGGCAGCAGCTCGGTCAGTTCCTCGTGCTCGAGCCGACCCGTGAGGACGACGCGCTCGTCCAGCATGCCGGCCGCAGCGAGATAGCGCTGTAGTGACGGCCCGTGCAGCCCGTCGAGGAACGCCAGCAGGTGACGAAGCGGTTGCGCATCCGCCGTCGGGCCAGCGCTCGCCGGATCGGCCTCCAGCGAGCGCCCGGCCCGAGCGATCTCGCGAGCCCGCTCGATATCTCCCTGCCGCAACGCGTCGCGCAGGCGCTCGAAGCCCTCGCGGTAGGCGCCGAAGCCGATCACCACGAGCTTCGCACTCGGCACCTGCTCGAGCACCAGCGGCCAGGCTGCGAGCAGCAGGTCGACGCCCTTGCTGACGATCAGCTTGCCGACGAACGCGACGAGCCGGTCCTCGTCCAGGTCGAGCCGCTCGAGCGCCTCACCCGCCGCGCGCTCGTCGCGCGCAAAGGCATCGCCACCGTCGACCTGGACGCCCAGGTCGCCGTCAGACACCCCGCGGCCCTCCGGCAATGCACGCAGCCGAGCGGTCAGCGTGTCGAGCTGTGCCTGCGCCGCAGGCCGCTCACGCGGCGCGAAGCGCTCGACGTCAACGCCGGGCGGTCCCAGTCGTGTGCGGCGCTCGATCTGCGGCTCTGCGAGCGCCTGCCACAGGCTCGCAGCTGTGTGGTGGGAGCCGACAAGGATGCCGGCGGCGCCGGCCACGCCCTCGCGCGCGTATGGGAGGAAACGCGCCGGTTCGGGCTTGACCGTGTACTCGAGCGCGCTTCCATGGACCTTCACGGCGTAGGGCACCCTCCCTGCCAGCGCGCGCGCGAGGATCGCCGGACCCATCACGAGGTGGTTGGCCAGCGCCACGTCCGGCGCGAGCAGTTCGACGAGCTCGCGCACGGCGGTCACGTTGGCTTCGACGTAGCCTGTCACCTCTTGATCGCTGCACTCGGCGAACGTGCGCGCCTGGATGCCCTCGTAGCGGTCGGCCACGTATACGGGCAGCAAACCGCCGATGTCCGGTCGATACACCGTGCAGTGCCCCGCAGCGGCCGCGTCGACCTCGCCCACACCCGGCCGCGCGCCATCCAGCTCGCGCACCCTCAGGCTCCCCGCATCCCAGTCTCCCGCCGCGTCAGCGAACGGCTGCTGCTCGGGGTGGCGGTCCTGGCAGAGCAAGTGCACCTCATGGCCCTGCTTGACGAAAGCCGCCGCCAGGCGCGCGTTGTAGACATTCGAGCCCGTCCCCGAGAGGAGGTAGCCGTGGAACACGAGGATGCGCACCGCGCGAGCCTACCGGCCGCCCTCCTGGCCCAAGGACGCTCCCGCGGGACGCTCCGATAAAGTCCCGCTCGTGAGCAGTCAGCGTTATCGCCTGCGCAACGCCGCCAGCGGCCGCGAGATCGTTATCGAGGCGGAGCCCGGGGAGATCTACCTCGACCGCGACAGCGGCGAGGCGATGGAGGTCGTCGGCAAGATCTTGCCGCTTGCCCCCTCCAGCTCGCGGCTTCCCTGGTCGGTCGAGAACCTGCGCTTCTGCTCGTGGTGCGCCCAGCTCGCGCAGAAGGACCTCAACGACTGCCCCACCTGTGGCCGGCGCATGGGACCGCTCGGATCGCCCGTGGGAGATCGTTGAGCATCCGCGCACTACCGCTCGCCCTCGCGCTGCTGCTGGCGGGCGTGACTCTGGGCGCATGCGGAGGTGGCAGCAGCGCCTCCGACGCCGTGCCCAAGAGCACGCCGAACATCACGCCGCCGAACGACACGAGCGCCGAACAAGCTGCCGCGCAGACCACATCGACGTCGACCTCGGCGGGCAAAACCTCAACGGGCGAAAGCCCGGCCAACGAATCCGGCGGCAACGAAGCCACCGAAGAACCCGAAAGCGGCGGCAGCTCGAGCGGGGCCAGCGAAGAAGAAACGAGCAGCCCCTCCGGCGGCGCCTCCTCCGAAAAAGAAGAAGAAAAATCGGCCGCCGGCTCGAGTCCATCCGGCGGCGCCAGCGCGCCCACCGGCAAATAGCGCCGGCGGCGGGCAAATAGCGCCGGCGGCGGCGTCTTAGGGTGTTGAGACGGCGGCGTCTTAGGGTGTTGAGACCAAGGTGGCGCTGTAGGTCAGTCGCGCGGTCTGGTAGAGGCAGAAGTACTGCACCGCAGAGCCGATCGAGGTCTGCGTGCTCTGTGAGCTGGTGCTCGCGCACTGCTTCTTTTCGCGGCTGGCGCGCCAGGAGGTGTCCTTGCCGAAGCCCAGCGCCAGCGCCGGCGCCCACGTCGGCACGGTCAGCGCCACGATGTAGCCCTTCTTGACCGGGATCGAGCGTTCCAGCGGGAACTGGGCGGTCTTGCCAAAGTACTTTTCGAGCTTGACCATCGGGCTCGATGCGATCAGCTTGTACGTGAGGTTCGGTTTCTTCTGCGGTGCAAGGATCGCGATCCCCGCTTCCGCGGCCCCACCCTCGTTGGCGTTGAAGAACTTGATCTGCGTCGCGTTCGGCTTGCCCAGGCTCACCGTCCAGGCGACAATCGAGCCGGCTTTGGGGACGCTCGTCAGCGTCGTGTTCGTAGCGACCTTGACCTGGAAGCCGGTCGTGCGGCTGACCGCGAGGCAGGGGCTTGCCGGGCAGCTCGGAGTCGTTTCGGGCGTCGTCGGCGGGATCACGCCCACTTCGGTGATCGTCGCGGTGGCGAGCCCAGGCACGGCAAGCAGGAGCGCAAGGCTCGCGAGGATGGCGATGTTTGTGCGTTTGATCATTGCCACTGCAACACGTCGGAACGACAGATGTAGCGATATCGACATTTCGCTATTCCCGCCCGAGTTCCTGCGCGGCGGCCGCGATCTCCTCGGCGTCACCGGTCGCCGGAACCCACGGAAGGCGCAGCGAATCGCCCTCGTAGCGCGGGATCACGTGCATGTGGAAGTGGAAGACCGTCTGGAAGGCGACCGCACCACACGAGTTCAGCAGGTTCACGCCGTCGGCGCCCAACCGCTCCTTCATCCGTCCAGCCAGGCGCTGGGCCGCGAGCGCCACCGCCGTCAGGTCCTCGCGCCCAACGGTGAGCAGATCGGCCGAGTGCTCGCGCGGAATCACCAGCGCGTGCCCGCGCGTGGCCGGCGAGATGTCCATGAAGGAGATCGTGCGCTCGTCCTCGCCCACGATCGTCGCGGGCAACTCGCCGGCGACGATCTTGCAGAAGATGCAATCCGGGTCAGACATCGCCGCAAGCCTATTGGCTAGTGGAGGATGCGGGCGTGCGCGAGCGCCTGCTCGCGCGTGGCCACCTCGCCCGCAAACTGCGCCTCGGCTAGCTGCTCGAGCAGCGCTCCCAGGCGCGGCCCGGGCGCAAGCCCGAGCTCCCGTGCCAGCTCATCGCCGCGCAGCAGCGGCCGCGGCGGGCCCTGCGCGCGCCAGCGCAATGCGTCTCCAAGCATGCCCTCCGCCACGGCCAGGTGCGCCGCGATCGCCTCCTGCGCACGATCGCCGCGCGTGGCCAGCCTGTCGGCAACGGACAGCAGCGTGACGTCGACCTCGACCGGATCTGTCGCACGCAGGTATGCGAACACCGTTCGCCGCGAGAGCGGCTGCGACTCGTGCACGAGGAAGCCGAGCCGCAGGTGGTGGCGCACGAGTGCCGCCACGTGCCCGCGCAACCGCTCGCTCGTGCGCAGCCTTCCGAGTATCTCGCGGGCTAGTGCCGCGCCGCGTTCGTCGTGGCCGATGAACGTCACCCGTCCATCGCCCGGGCGGACCCCCCTTGTGAGCGGCTTGGCAGCATCGTGCAGCAACGCGCCCCAGCGCAGCGCCTCCGCCCGCGTGAGGCCGTCCGCGAGCGGCTCTGCCAGCAACTGCGCGACCGCCGCCCGGTTCCCGGCGAGCACGACGCCGAGCTCGCCCGCTGCGCCGGCCTCGGCGCGACCGGCAGCGCCTTCCCCGTCGAGTCCTTCAGGCAAGCCCTCGGCGCCGCCCACCGCGAACTCGGTCAGCTCGATCGTCCGCCTGAGCACCTCCAGCGTGTGCCCGTGAACGTCGGCGTGATGAAAGTGGTTCTGCTCGACGCCGCGCAGCGCCTCGAGCTCAGGAAGCACAACCTCCGTCGCCCCCAGCTCACCCATCAACTCGAGCCCGCGCAGTGCCTCGCGAGCGGCGATGATCCTGCGCAGCTCAACGAACACGCGCTCCGGCGAGCAGCGCACGAGTCTCTGAGCGTGCTCGCGGGCGACCCGCAGCGTCTCGGGCTCCGGTTCCAGTCCCAGCTCGACCGCGACGCGCACGAGCCGCAGCACGCGCAGCGGGTCGTCGGCGAAGGCGCCCGGTCCGGCCATGCGCAGGCGCCCGGCCGCGAGGTCGGTGAGGCCACCGAGTGGGTCGATCGGCTCGCCGCCCGCGATCGGCTCGGCGATCGCGTTGACCGTGAAGTCCCGTAGCTCGAGGTCGGCATGCAGCGAGCCGCCGCGCAGCGGCTCGACGTCCACCTGCCAGGAGGAGTCGCGCGCCGAGACGCGCCACACACCGAATTCCTCCGACAAAGGGAAGCAGGCCGCGCGTCCCGCGGCGCGAGTGATCGCGCGCGCAGCCTGCGACGGATCTCCATCGACGACCACGTCCAGGTCGATCGTCGCCCGCCCGAGCGCACGATCGCGAATCGCCCCGCCGACGAGCCACGCCGGATGCCCGGCCAGAGCCTCGCGGACAGCCTGCAGCGGGTCAGCCATGCGCCGGCTCGAGCGCTATGCCGTCGCGGTGGTACAGGCGCGGCACGCGCGGCATCAGGCCGCAGGTGATCTCATAGTTGATCGTGTCCAGTCGCCGCGCTACCTCCTCGGCCGTGATCCGCTGCTCGCCCTGCATGCCGATCAGCACGGCCGGTGACCCGCGCAGGCTCTGCGCGCTCGTCGCGGCGCCCAAGTCGATCGTCACGTTGTCCATGCTCACCGTCCCCACCAGCGCTCGGCGCGCGCCGCCGACAAGCACCTCGGCGTTGCTGGAGAGCCCGCGGCGCCATCCGTCGCCATAGCCGATCGGCAAGACACCGAGCCAGGTGTCGCACTCGGCGACGAAGCGGCGGCCGTAGCCGGCGCTCTCCCCCGCCCGGTACAGCTTCACGTCTGCTACGTAGGAGCTCAGCTCGAGCGCCGGCTCCAAGTCGCGCTCGGCCGGCTCCACGCCGAACGGGTCCATCCCGTAGACCGCGATCCCGCAGCGCACCATGTCGAACTGCGCGCCGGCCTCGCGAAGCACCGCCGCACTGTTCGCCGCATGCACGATCAAGCTGGGCCGCCGCGCCTTCAGCTCACCGGCCCAGCGCGCGAAGCAGTCGAGCTGGCGCGCGAAGAAGCCCTCGTCATCAAGCTCGTCGGCCGTGGCGAAGTGGGTCATCAAGCCGATCGGTTCAACCCCGGCGCTCTGCTCGGCGAGCGCCAGCACACGTGAGGCCAGGACGGCGTCGCGCGTGCCGAGGCGACCCATCCCAGAGTCGAGCTTCACGTGCACGCGCCCGCCGCCGGCCGCCGCGACCTCGCGAATGTACCGCTCGCTCCATACGACCACGTCGGCGTCCACTGCGAGCGCTTCGGAGAGCTCGCCCGGCGTGAGCGCGCCCATCACGAGGATCGGCATCTCCGTCAGCCCGGCCGCCCGCAGCTCGCACGCCTCCTGCGCGCTCGCCACCGCCAGCCAGCCGGCGCCGCCGTCGAGCGCCGCGCGCGCGCTCTGCACTGCCCCGTGCCCGTAGCCGTCTGCCTTGACGACTGCGCATAGCCGTGCCTGCCCATGCAGATCCGCGCGCAACCGCGCACAGTTGCGGGCGATCGCGGCCACGTTGACGCTCGCCCGAGCGCGTATCACGACGCGGTCTAGCTGAGCTTGGGCGTCGGACGGGGCGCTCACGGACCCTCCCTCGCGCGCGCCGCCGGCAGCGCTTCGATCACATCGCTCGCGATCACGCCCTCGGGCGCGCCATGGCGGCGTGCCGCCTCGCGTCCCGCTGCCGCGTGCAGCCAGACGGCAGCGCCGGCCGCCTCGAACGCACCGAGTCCCTGCGCGAGCAGCGCCGCGACGACGCCCGTCAGCACATCCCCCGTGCCTGCCGTCGCGAGCGCCGGACTGCCGCCGCGACTGACCGCCACGTAGCCCGACGGGTCCGCGATCAAGGAGTCATCGCCCTTCAGCACGACCACTGCGCCCGACTGCTCGGCCGCTGCGCGCACGTGGCACAGCCGCTCGCGCTCGATCTCTTTGCTGTCGAGCTCCAGCAGGCGCCCGAGCTCCCCGGCGTGCGGCGTGAGCACGGTAGGAGAGCGCCTAGTGCGCAGCTCGGCGAGCCGGCCGGCGTGGGCATTCAGCCCGTCGGCGTCGAGCACCACCGGCGCCTCCGCCTCGGCCGCGAGGCGGCGCGCGAACGCGAACGCGCCATCGCTGCGGCCGAGGCCCGGCCCGAGCGCGAGCGCACCGCCCGGGCGGATGCTTTCGATCACCTGCTCAACCGCGCCCGGCGCGAGCGCGCCGGCGTCCTCGGCCAGCCCGCGCGTCATCAGCTCAGGCGTGGCCGCGCTGACGATCACGTCCTGTGTCGAAGCCGGCACACAGGCGATCACGTATCCCGCGCCGGCGCGCATGCCCGCGTGTGCCGCCATCCGCGGCGCGCCCGTCAGCCCGCGCGAGCCGCCGGCCACGACGACCTGGCCCGAGGCGAACTTGGTCGAGTCGCCGGCTCGTCTCGGAAGCAGCTCGGCCACGGCCGATGTCATCAGGCCGCTGCTTGCGGACATCGGCGCACCGCGGGGAATGCCGATGTCGATCGTGCGCACCTCCCCTGCGTGGCGCTTGCCCGGCATGATCCACAGCCCCGGCTTGCTCGCGTGGAAGCTGACCGTGACCTCAGCGCATACGGCCTCGCCCGCAACGGCGCCGCTCGACGCATCGACGCCGCTCGGCACGTCAACCGCGACGACCGCCCCATTCGCCGCGTTGACGAGCGCGATCGCCTCGCCCACCGCGCCGTGTGGCGCACCGGCGAAGCCCGTCCCGAGTAGCGCATCGACGATCACACTCGCCCGCTCGATCGCAGCCGCGCCCTGCGCGAGCGCGACCGGACCATCGCCGGGCAGGCGTGCGAGGTTCGCCGCCGCATCTCCCTTGAAGTCTCCCGGGGGCGCCACGCAGACGACCGTCACCTCCCGCCCCGACTCGCGCAACAGCCGCGCCACGACGAGCCCGTCGCCGCCGTTGTTGCCCTTGCCGCAGACGACCGCCACAGGACCGTCGGAGGCGCGCACCTCGACGGCACGAGCCACGCCGGCGCCGGCGCGCTCCATCAGATCCAGTCCCGCAACCCCCTGACCCTCGATCGCCCAGCGGTCGACCCCCCGCATCGTCTCCGCGTCGGGCAGCGGCTCGAGCCAGTCCGGCAGACGCTCCACGAGGAGCGATGCTAGATGGTCGGACCCCTACTCGACCGTGACCGTCTTGGCCAGGTTGCGCGGCTGATCGACGTTCAGCCCGCGGTTGCGCGCCACGGCGTAGGCGAGTAGTTGCAACGGGATCACGGCGAGGATCGGCTGCAGCATCCAGTCGGTCGCCGGCACCGTCATCGTCGCGTCTGCATGCGGGTCGACCTCATTGTCGCCCTCGGTGCTCACCGCAATCACGCGCGCACCACGAGCACGCGCCTCCTGGATGTTCGAGACGAGCTTGTCGAGTACCGGCGAGCGCGTCGCCACGCAGACGACCGGCGTCGCATCGTCGAGCAGCGCAATCGGTCCGTGCTTCATCTCGCCCGCCGCGTAGGCATCGGTCGAGATGTAGGAGATCTCCTTCAGCTTCAGCGCTCCCTCGAGCGCTACAGGCAGGCCCACATGACGACCGATGTAGAAGAAGAAGTCTGCGTCCCAGCAGGTCTTCGCGATCTCCTGCGCCTCGCGCTCGACGCGGCCGGTCATCTCGTCGATGCAGTGCGGCAGGCGCTTGAGCTCGCCCACGAGCTCGGTCACTCGGGCCGGCTCGAGCGTGCCGCGCAACTCGGCAAGACGCAGCGCCAGCAGATACATGACCGCGACCTGGCAGACAAATGTCTTCGTTGCCGCCACGCCGATCTCGAGCCCTGCACGCGTGTAAAGCACGCCGTCGGCCTCGCGCGTGGCCTGCGAGCCACGCGTGTTGGTGATCGCGAGCACCGTCGCGCCGCGCTCGCGCGCCAGACGCATCGCCGCGAGCGTGTCCGCCGTCTCCCCCGACTGCGAGATGCCGATCACCAGGTCGCCCGGCCCGACGACCGGATTGCGGTAGCGGTACTCCGAGGCGATGTCCATCTCTACCGGCACGCGCGCCCACTCCTCAAGCGCGTAGCGCCCGATCAGGCCCGCGTGGTAGGCCGTTCCGCAGGCGACCACGACGATCCGCGTGACGTCCGCAAGGATCGACTCATCGAGCGCGCCCTCCTCATCCAGGTCGACGCCATCGCCCCGTGCCGTGCGGTCGAACAGCGTGTCAGCCACCGCGTCGGCCTGTTCGTGGATCTCCTTCAGCATGAACGTCTCGTAGCCGCCCTTCTCGGCGGTCTCCTGATCCCAGTCGACCTGTTCGACCGCGCGCTCGACCGGCTTACCGTCGCCGGTCATGATCTGCACGCCCTCGGGGCGCAGCACGACGATCTCGCCGTTCTCCAGGTACTGCACGGTGCGCGTCTCCGAGAGGAACGCCGGCACGGCCGAGGCGACGAACTGCTCGCCCTCGCCGCGACCGATGATCAGCGGACACTCCTTGCGCGCGCCCACGAGCACCTCGGGCTCCTCGAGCGCCATTGCCACGAACGCGTAGTGGCCCTCGAGCTCGTTGTAGGCCAGGCGCACCGCCTCGGCGAGGTCGTCCTTGTAGTGCCCCGCAATCAGGTGGGCGATCACCTCGGCGTCCGTCTCGGAGGTGAACACGGCGCCTTCGGAGAGCAGACGCTCCTTCAGCGCCATGTAGTTCTCGACGATCC
This sequence comes from uncultured Solirubrobacteraceae bacterium, assembly GCA_963704495.1. Taxonomy (GTDB): domain Bacteria; phylum Actinomycetota; class Thermoleophilia; order Solirubrobacterales; family Solirubrobacteraceae; genus Palsa-744. The sequence continues at coordinate 2,490,992 of OY969911.1, forward strand.
CGTTGACGACCACGTGCACACGATCCTCGTTGTCGTAGTGCGGGTGCGCGTTCTCCTCGTTGACGCGCCCGTGCGTGGCCCAGCGCGTATGGCCGATCCCCGTGGTCGCCGGCTTCGGCGCCAGCGCCACCGAGCCGTTGCCCTGCGCCGCCGTGTGCGCGCTCTCGAGCTTGGCCTCGAGCGCGGCCAGGTTGCCGACCGCCCTGACCGCCTCGATCTGCCCGTCGGCGATCACCGAGATGCCGGCCGAGTCATAGCCGCGGTACTCGAGCTTGCTCAATCCCTGCAGCAGCAGCTCACGTACCGGACGTCCGCCAACGTAGCCAACGATGCCGCACATCAGATCGAAGATACCAGCGCTTTTCGGCCCAGCTCGGGATGCACAGGGCTCACCAGACGCCCGTTCTAGCCGAGCTCCGCCTGCACAAGCGCGACCAGGCGCTCGCAGACCTCGTGCGCCTCGTCCTCGGTCGGCGCCTCGACCATCACGCGCACGAGCGGCTCGGTGCCACTCGGGCGCACGAGCACGCGGCCACGTCCCGTCAGCTCCCGCGCCGCCGCCTGCACCGCCCGATCGACCTCCGCCGCCTGCGAGAGCGCGTCGCGGTCGCGCACGCGCACGTTGACCAAGCGCTGGGGCAGCTTCGCCATCGCGTGGCGCTCGCTCAACTCGCCGCCCGCCAGCGCCTCCATCGTCAACAGCGCGCTCGCGATGCCGTCGCCCGTGCGGTTGAACCCCATCTCGATGATGTGACCCGACTGCTCGCCACCCAGCGCCCAGTCGCGCGCACGCAGCTCCTCGAGCACGTAGCGATCGCCGACGCCCGTCGTCACCACATTCACGCCGGCCTGCTCCATCGCCGAGTGAAAGCCGTAGTTGGTCATCACAGTGACCGCCACGCCATCGCCGCTGAGTCGCCCATTTGCACGCAGGTGCAGCGCCGCCAGCGCCAGCAGCTCGTCGCCGTCGACCACATTGCCACCGCGATCGACCGCCAGCACGCGGTCGCCATCGCCGTCGAAGGCGAAGCCGAGCGCGTGTCCGCCCGCGACGACACGCTCGGCGAGCGCCTCGACGTGCGTCGAGCCGACGCCGTCGTTGATGTTGCGACCGTTGGGCTCGTCCGCGATCACGCTCACGGTCGCGCCGAGGCGGCGGAAGATCTCAGGCGCCACGTGATAGGTGGCACCGTTGGCGCAGTCCAGCAGCACGTCGATGCCCGAAAGGTCGAGGTCCACGAAGCGCGTGTGCAGCTCGCGCAGGTAGTCCTCCGGCGCGCCGCGCAGCTCGCGCACGCGCCCGATCACCGCATTCGCCGGCGGCGCCTCGCGGTCGAGCAGCCGCTCGATCGAGTGCTCGGCGTCGTCGGTCAGCTTGTAGCCGTCGCCCGCGAAGAACTTGATGCCGTTGTCGTGAAAAGGATTGTGTGAGGCGGACAGCACGACCGCCAGGTCAAAGCCGTAGCGGCCGAGCAGGAGCGGTGCGGCCGGCGTCGGCAGCACGCCGCCGAGCAGGGCATCGCCGCCCGCCGCGCTGACGCCGGCGGCCATAGCCGCCTCGAGCATCTCACCCGACTCGCGCGTGTCACGCACGATCAGCACCTGCGGATGCTCAGCTCCTGTCTGCTCCGTGGCCGCGCGACCCAGCGCGAGTGCCAACTCGGCCGTCACAAACTCGCCGGCGAGTCCGCGAACTCCATCCGTGCCAAACAACTTGCGGGGTATCGTCACCCTCGTTTATCGGCGCTAGCGCTTGGAGAACTGAGGCTTCTTGCGGGCCTTCTTCAGGCCAGCCTTCTTGCGCTCCTTCGCACGCGAGTCGCGCGTAAGGAAGCCACGGCGCTTGAGCTCGCCGCGAAGATTCGGGTCGGCCTCGAGCAGCGCGCGCGAGACGCCGTGGCGCAGCGCCCCGGCCTGGGCTGAGATGCCGCCGCCATGCAGGCGCGCAACGACATCCATCTTCTCCTGATAGCCCACTGTCTCGAGCGGCTGGCGGATGTTGCGCTGAAGCGTGTCACGAGGGAAGTGCTGCTCAAGCGTGCGCCCGTTGATCAAGTAGGTGCCCTTACCCGGGCGCAGCGTCACGCGTGCGATCGCCGTCTTGCGCTTGCCTGTCGCGCGGTAGCGCGCACCGGCCGCCAGGTCAATCGCCGCTGTCGCGATCGGCTCGCTCAGGGACTCCTCGCCGTCCTCGGCCGCGTCCTCACCCCCGGCCTCGCCCTCACCCTCCTCGCCGACGACCGCATAGGGGTCCTCGTAGGCCGTCTCGCCGCGTCCCAGCGGGTCGGCTCCCTCGGGCACGATGTCGACCTCGAGGTGCGCGCCTGGGACAGCCGGTTTGGCGCTCGGCGCCGCAACGTCGGCGTCATCGCCTTCATCCTCTTCCTCGTCGATCGCGGCCTCGACGGCCGTCGCGTCCTCGGACTCCTGCAGCGCCTCCAGTGCTGCGTCCTCCGCCGTGCCGGCGATTTCCTGCGCGGCATCCGTCGGAACCGCGTGGCCCTCGCCGCTCGGCTCGACCGTCGCCGGCTCCGGCGCAGGGTGCTCGGCGGGCATGTCGCGCGCCTCCTCGGCGGCCTCCAGGGCCGCGTCCTCGGCCGAGCCCGCGATCTCCTGAGCCTCCTCGCTCGGGACGGCGTGCTGGGGCGCCTCTGCGCCCTCGGCCGTCGGCTCGGCGCCCTCGGCCGCGGCGTCGTCGGCCGCGGCGTCGGTGTTCTCGGGGGTCTCGTCGTCGGCCATCAGCGCTCGATCTCCAAAAGTTGCGGGTTCTGGGCGACGTGCGGGTGCTCGGGCCCGGCATAGATCTTCAGCTTCGTCAACTGCTTACGCGCCAGGCGGTTGCGCGGCATCATCCCTTTGACCGCCAAGCGGATGATCTCCTCCGGCCGGCGTGCCTGCATCTCCTCGAACGTGCGCGAGCGCAGGCCGCCCGGGTAGCCCGAGTGGCGGTAGTAGCGCTTGGCTTGGCGCTTGTTGCCGGTCACGTGGATCTTCTCCGCGTTGATCACGATCACGAAGTCCCCCGTGTCGCAATGCGGCGTGTACTCAGGCTTGCGCTTCCCCCGCAGCATGTCCGCCACCTGCGTCGCCATGCGGCCGAGCGTCAGCCCGTTCGCGTCCACGAGCAGCCAATTGCGCTCGCGGTCGGTCGGCTTCGCTACGTATGTCTTCGTCGAGGGGGCCATGGGCGTGAAAAAGGCCACGCGTGCCGAGTACTCCGGACGCGCGGCGAGGCCGACATCATAGGCGAAGTCGGGCGACTTCGCGGGCTACTTCGAGATTACTCCCACTCGATCGTTCCGGGCGGCTTGCTGGTTATGTCCAACACCACCCGGTTGACCTCGCGCAGCTCGTTGATCATGCGCGAGGCGATCGCCTCCAACAGGTCGTACGGCAGGCGTGCCCAGTCGGCCGTCATCGCGTCATCGCTTGTGACCGCGCGCAGCACGACGACGTAGCCGTATGTGCGCTCATCGCCCTGCACGCCGACCGTGCGCACGTCGGGCAGCACGCAGAAGGACTGCCACAGCTCGCGGTAGAGACCGGCCTTGCGGATCTCCTCTTGCAGGATGTGATCGGCCTCGCGCAGCACGTCCAGGCGCTCCTTCGTCGCTTCGCCGCCGACCACGCGGATTGCGAGGCCCGGGCCGGGGAACGGCTGGCGCCAGACCAGACGCTCGGGCAGGCCCAGCTCGATTCCGACCGCTCGCACCTCGTCCTTGAACAGCGCGCGCAGCGGCTCGACCAGCTCGAACTGCAGATCCTCCGGCAACCCGCCCACGTTGTGATGGGACTTGATCGTCGCCGCGCCCGTGCCGCCGCCCGACTCGATCACGTCCGAGTAGAGCGTGCCCTGCACGAGGAAGCGGGCGTCCTCGCCGCCGCTCTGCTCGGCCAGCGTGGCGGCCTCCTCCTCGAACACGCGGATGAACTCGGCGCCGATCACCTTGCGCTTGGCCTCCGGCTCGGTCACGCCTTTGAGCTTCTCCAGGAAGCGCTGCTCGGCGTCGACCGCCACGAGCGGCACCTTGAATGTGTCGCGAAACGCGCTGACGACCTGCTCGCCCTCGTCCTTGCGCATCAGGCCGTGGTCGACGAACACGCACGTGAGCTGATCGCCGATCGCGCGGTGCACGAGCAGTGCTGCCACCGAGGAGTCGACACCTCCCGAGAGGCCGCACACGACCTGCGCCTCGCCCACCTGCGCGCGAACGCGGCGGATCTGCTCCTCGACGATCGACGCCGGCGACCAGGTCTGCTCGCAGCCGCAGATCTCCGTCAGGAATCGCGTCAGGATCTCCTGCCCGTAGGGCGTGTGCACGACCTCCGGGTGGAACTGGATGCCGTAGATGCCACGGGTCGTGTCCTCCACGGCCGCAACCGGCGAGGAGCTCGACGACGCCAGCGCCGTAAAGCCCGGCGGCGGCTCGTAAACCGTGTCGCGGTGCGACATCCAGCACGTCTGCTCGCGCGGCAGGTCGTGCAGCAGCGTGCCCGGCTCTGAAACGTGCAGGTCCGAGCGGCCGAACTCGCCCACCTCAGCCTGCTCGACGCGCCCGCCCAGCTCGTGGACCAGCAGCTGCATGCCGTAGCAGATGCCCATCACCGGAACGCCCAGCGCGAGCAGCTCGCGCTGCAGGCGCGGCGCCCCCTCAGCGTAGACCGACGCCGGACCGCCCGAGAGGATGATCCCACGCGGCTTGCGCTTGGCCACCTCCTCGACCGCGACCGTGTGCGGCAGTAGCTCTGAGAACACCCCGCAGTCGCGCACGCGGCGTGCGATCAGCTGGCTGTACTGCCCGCCATAGTCGAGCACGACGATCTCGTCCGTGGCCGTCTCGATCGTGCCCGCCGTGTCGGCGACCGCCTCGGGCGCCGTGACGGCGAGCTCAGTCATTTACTAGGGCTGCAGCCTTCCCGTTGGTCGCGCCCATGCCGACCTGCTGGTCACGCTGCAGCGACTTGCCCTCGGTCTGCAGCGACGGCGCAATCACGACCTCGGCGCGGTTGAACTCCGCCAGGTCCTTGTGACCGCACGTGGCCATCGACGTCCGCAGACCGCCGAACAGGTTGAACGTACCGTCGTTCTCCCGTGCCGGTCCCATGAGGATCTCCTCCAGCGTGCCGTTCTGGTGCGTCGCCACGCGCGCGCCGCGCGGCAGGCTCGGGTGGAACGTCGCCATGCCCCAGTGAAAGCCGCGGCCCGGAGCCTCGTAGGCGCGCGCCAGCGGGGAACCGATCATCACCGCGTCCGCGCCCAGCGCGATCGCCTTGGAGACGTCGCCGCCGTTGCGCATGCCGCCGTCTGCAATCACCTGGCTGTACTCGCCCGTCTCGAGCATGTGCGTCGAGCGAGCGTGCGCCACGTCTGCGATCGCCGTCGCCTGCGGCACGCCGATGCCGAGCACGCCGCGTGTCGTGCACGCCGCGCCAGGACCAACGCCGACCAGCACGCCGGCTGCGCCGGTGCGCATCAGGTGCAGGCCCGTGTGGTAGGAGGCGCAGCCGCCGACCACGACCGGCACCTCGAGCGAGGGGATGAACTCCTTCAGGTTGAGTGGCTCCGAGACCGTCGAGACGTGTTCGCCGGAGACGACTGTGCCCTGGATCACGAGCACGTCGAGGCCCGCCTCCATCGCGATCTCGTGGTACTTGAGCACTCGCTGGGGCGTCAGCGACGCCGCCACGACGACCTTCTGTTCCTTGATCTCCGCGATTCGCTGCGCGATCAGCTCAGGCTTGATCGGCTCGGCATAGATCTCCTGCATCTCGCGCGTGGCGAGGTCCTTGGGCAGACCCGCGATCCGCTCCAGCTGCTCCTCGGCGTCCTCGTAGCGGGTGAAGATGCCCTCCAGGTTGAGCACTGCCAGGCCGCCGAGGTTGCCGACGATGCCCGCCGTACGGGGCGAGACAACGCCGTCCATCGCCGAGGCCAGCATCGGCAGCTCGAATTGGTAAGGGCCGAGCTTCCAGGAGATGTCGATGTCGTCGGGGTCGCGCGTGCGCCGTGAAGGCACGATCGCGATGTCGTCGAATCCGTATGCGCGACGGGCTTTCTTGCCACGCCCAATGTCTATCTCCATCGGTTGATCCTCGCAATCGCTCCGGACGAGACGACCCCGCCGGCAGCGGGGTCGGAAGGGGGTCGGCGAGGCGCCTGGATGGTGTTGTCACGGACGTCGGCCAACGGATTTCGAGCATAGCAACGGGGCCTTGCGTCCCAAGCCCTTGGATATCCTCGTCTGACATGAGCGAGGGAGACAAACATGGGCTCGCCCACGGGCTATGACCCGCACGCCATCGAGGCCCGCAGGCAGGCAGCCTGGCGCGAGCGCGGCGCCACCCGGACGCCCGCCGTCCAGGACGATCTGCCGCACCTGTACATAAAGCCCTCCGCGCCGTTCACCTCGGGCAACGTCCATATCGGACATGTGCGCAGCTACTCGATCGGAGACGCCTACGCGCGCTTCCGCCGTGCCCGCGGTGACCAGGTGTTGTTCAACTTCGGCTTCGACGCCTTCGGCCTGCCCGCCGAGCTCGGCGCGATCGCCGGCGGCGTGCCGCCGAGCGAGTGGGTCTCGCGCTGCGCCACGCACATGACCGGGCAGCTGCAACGGCTCGGCTTCTCCTTCGACTGGGAGCGCACGTTCCTCAGCTCTGACCCCGTCATGTATCGCTGGTCGCAGTGGCTGTTCTTGACGCTGCTGGAGGCCGGCCTGGTGTACCGCGGCACCGGGACCGTCGACTGGTGCGACACCTGCCAGACGACGCTCGCCACGATCCAGGTCGAGGACGGGCTCTGCTGGCGCTGCCACAACCCGGTGCGGTTGATCGAGCGCCCTACCTGGTACCTGCGGATCAGCGCCTACGTGCCCGAGAACGACCGTCGGCTGCAGGAGCGCGCCGACTCGGGCAAATGGGACGAGGTCGCGCTGGCCAGCCAGCGCTTCGTGCTCGGACGTGTCGACGGCGTCGAGGTCGAGCTGAGTGCGCAGGACGGAACGAAGCTGACCGTGTTCACGCCGCACGCCGAGGCGCTCGAGCAGGCGCGCTTCGTCCTGATCTCGCCCAAGCACCCACAGATCGACGCCTGGGCGGCCGAGCCGGGCGTGCGCGAGCGCTTGGAGGAGTTGCGTTCGGGGGGCCTCGCGCGCAGCTCACGCGACGCGGCGCAGATCCCACTGGTCGATACCGGGCGCACACTGCCCGCCCCCGGCAGCGGCACACCATTGCCCGTGCTGATCTCCCCCGGCGTCGACGGGCGCTTCGGCGCTACCGCCGTCTTCGGCATCCCCGAGACCGACCGCACCGACGAGGTACTCGCCGAGCGCATCGGCGCTCTCGCCCCAGACGCCCGGGGCGTCCCCTCATCGATATCCGGCGAGGAGCCACCGGCGCGCGCGGCCGTTCGCTACAAGGCGGAGGACTTCTCAATCTCGCGCCAGCGCTCCTGGGGCACGCCGATCCCGATCGTCTACTGCGAGGAGCACGGCGCCGTGCCGCTGCCCAAGGAGCAGCTTCCAGTGGCGCTGCCACTCGACATCACGCCCACCGGCAGCGGCAACCCGCTGGCCGAGTTGCGCTCGTTCGTCGAGACCACCTGCCCCTTGTGCGATGGGCCGGCCAAGCGCGAGACCGACACGCTCGACTGCCACTTCGACGCGCTGTGGCTGTGGGTGCCGGCGTGCGTGCCGCCAGAGTCGCGTGAAGACTCGCTGGAGCAGATCCTCGCTCTGGGAGACCTGCGCCACTGGCTGCCCTCCGAGCGCGTCGTCGCCGGATCAGACAGCGGCAACTTCGTCTTCGACCAGCGCATCGTCACGAAGGCGCTGCGCGACATCGGCCCGCTTGCCTTCCTCGAGGACGGTGAGCCGTTCGCGGGCTGCCTGTTTCACGAGATGGTGATCAGCGATGGGCGCAAGATGAGCAAGCATCTCGGCAATGTTGTCGACCCCGACGCGCTCGTCGAGCGCTATGGCGCGGACACGGTGAGGCTCGCCGTGCTGTACGCGGCGCGTCCGCAGAAGACGCTCAACTGGAACGACTCGGCCGTGCTGCGCGCGCACCGTTTCCTCACGCAGGTCTGGGAGTTCACGCAGACACGACTCGCTGCTGCGCAGGAGCAAGGGGCCGGCGAGAGTCAGGTTGCGGGCGCCGCCGGCGAGCCCATCAGAGACACGAGCGAGCACCTGCGGCTGAAACTCTCGCAGTGGTCTGAGAAGGGCGTGGAGAAGATTACCGAGGACATGGAGGGCCTTGAGATGCACAGCGCGGTGCGCAACGTGATGCGCCTGTTCGACCGCATCAAGGACTTTGAGAAGCGTGTGCTCGCACGCCGGCCCGCGCTCGGCCCAGCCGACTCCGAGGCGCTGTTGGGAGCCCTTTCGCTGCTCGCTCAGCTGCTCGGGCCGTTCGCGCCGCACATGGCCGAGGAGCTGTGGATTGCACTCGGCAACGACGAGAGCGCTGTTCAAACGCCCTGGCCGGGCGTATCGTTGCAGGAGATAGCTGTATGAGCCCGCAGACGATCGAGAGCCCCACGGGGGCCAGGCAACGGACGCGCTCGTGCGCGACGGGCCTCGTCTGTCATCGCTGCGAGAACAGTTATCCCCTCGAGTCAACCGTCTTCTCGTGCCCCGATTGCGGCAAGGGTCTGGACATCGTCTACGACTACGAGCTCGCCGCGAGCCACTTCAAGGACGTCCCCGGCGCCGAGCGCCCGCAGAACGTATGGCACTTCGAGGAGCTGCTGCCGATCGTCGACGCCGGCGCGCAGGCGCGCGTGGGACAGCACTCGGGCTACACGCCGCTGATTCGCGCCGACCGGCTCGGCGCCGAGCTCGGCATCGCCAACCTCTACCTGAAGGACGACTCGAGCAATCGCCCGAGCCTCTCCTACAAGGACCGCGTCGTCTCGATGTCCGTCGCGCGGCTGCTCGAGCGTGGCAAGTCAGAGATCGGCTGCGTCTCGACGGGCAACGTCGGCACGGCCGTCGCCTCGCTTGCCGCCAAGGCCGGCGTGGCGGCATACATCTGCTACCCCAACCGCCTCGAGGGCACCAAGGCGCGTTCGTGCATGGCGCTCGGCGCGAAGGTGTTTCAGGTCGAGGGCAACTACGACGAAGCCAACCGGCGCTGCCGCGAAGTGGCCGAGGCGACGGGCATGGACTTCGCCAACATCACGCTGCGCCCGTTCTACGCCGAGGGGGCCAAGACGGCGGCGTTCGAGATCGTCGAGCAGCTCGACTGGGAGTCACCCGACCACATCGTCAGCCCGGCCGCCGGCGGCACGCTCTCCTCGCGCATGCACAAGGGCCTGGGCGAGCTCGAGCTGCTCGGCCTCGCCGAGACGGCGCGGACGGCGATCCACATCGCCCAGCCGAGCGGCTGCAACCCGATTGCCTCGGCGATCCTCGCCGAGGAGGCCGAGGTCCACCCGGTGATGCCCGAGACGGCCGCCCACTCGCTGGCGATCGGCGCGCCGGGCGACGGCTACCTGGTGATCGACGCCGTGCACAAACGCGGCGGCACGGCGGCGTTCGCCTCAGACCCGGAGATCTTCGCGGGCATCGACCTGCTGGCAGCAACCGAGGGTCTGTTGACCGAGCCGGCCGGCGGCACGACGATCGCCGTGCTCGAGAAGCTCGCCGCGGCAGGGCGCTTCGGCGCGGGTGACACGGTCGTGGCGCTGATCACGGGCAACGGGCTGAAGACGCTCGACGAGCACCCGCCGAAGCGCTGGCCCGACAAGATCGCGTGCGAGCTCGACGCGATGCGCACGGCGCTCGACGAGCTGAAGGCGACGCCGAGCTTGATGCAGACTGCGCACGAAGCGCTGCAGCTCTAGGCACTCGGGCGCAACTCAGCCGCGGCGCAGCAACCGCCCGACGGCGGCCATCATCTCCTCGGTGCGCTGCTCGCGCTCGCCCTCCTCGCCGCCGAGCACGCAGACGCGCGCGTGGTCATCGAGCAGCCCCAGGGCGACCTTGTCGAGCGCCGCCTCGATCGCAGCGATCTGCGTAAGCACATCGATGCAGTAGCGGTCCTCACCGACCATCCTCGAGACGCCGCGCACCTGCCCCTCGATCCGCGCCAGGCGCTTGTGTAGCTCGTCCTTGCTCGCCGTGTAGCCGCGCGCAGGTGGTTTTTTCCGGGTCTCGGTCATCCCCCCAAGGATACCCCCAGGGGGGATAACATCCGATGGCGGGCGAAGCGACCGGCGTTTGCGGCCTTCGGCGGCTGCCGGCCGACGGCGAGCCGATACAGTGCTCCCATGGCCGCCGAGCTCACGCCCGAGGACCCGCTGCTCGACCTCGACGAGCGCCGGCGCAAAGAGCGCGAGGCCGTAGAAGAGGCCGGCGGCGGCGAGTCCGAGGGCTTCGAGCAGGCCGAGCAGGAACTGATCGAGCACACCTCCCACGGCGACGAGCACAGGCCGGCGAAGATCTCCCAAGACGCATTTGGCAACGGCGAGGAGGAGGCCAGCGGCGCCGAGTACGGCGAGGCCGACGAGGAGCAGCTCAGCGATTAGTGCTCGCGCGCCCGCAAGCGCACGAGTAGGGGCGCGTGGTCGGACAGCTCGACCCGACGCCCGTCCAGCACGATCGCTCGGCTCGGTCGCCCCGACGCGCCCTCCGAGCCCGACGCGTCGGCGCTCTCCTCGGCCGGCAGCAGCCCCTTGGCGTACACGTGATCGACGCCTGAGCCGGCCACGTGGACGAGCGCGTCGCCGTGCATGCTCGCCTCGCTCGGCGCTGACGCCGGCTTCGGTGCGGGGACGAGCGCGGAGGGCGGCGCGCGCAGGTTGAGGTCGCCGCCGAGGATCAACGGATTTGCTCGGGCCCAGTCGAGCGCGCGTGGCCATAGCCGCTCGAGCTCCTGCATGGCGTGCGCCGGGCGCGTGCCGGCGTGGAGGTTGACCACGCACGTGCCATCCTGCAGGCGCACCAGTTGGGCAATGCGACGCTCGGGCCAGCGACGCAGACGCACCGCCGAGTGCTCGGCGATCGGCACCCGCGAGAGGATCGCGTTGCAGCCGCCGCCGTTTGACTTGAGCAGCTCCGGCCGCCGCTCGGCGAGCGCTCGGCGCAGGCCGGGCAGCGCGTTGCGCGAGGTCAGCGCACTGCGCTGATCGACGCCCAGCTCGTCGGCGAGCCGCTGCGGCCACCACGGCGGCACCTCCTGCAAGAGCGCCACGTCCCAGCTCCACTCGCCGAACTTGGCGGCGAACTCGTCGAACAACGAGCGACCCGTTGGTGGCAACGAGCGCCCGTGAAACAGATTCCAGCCGAGCACGAGCACGATCGCCATCAATCAATTAATAAATAGAAAAAGATGAAAGGTCCCGAGCCGGGATGCTCGACCCGGCCCGGAACCCTCACGGCGCTCTAGCCTCTCACCGGATCGACTATTCGGTCGTCGTGGTCGCTTCGGTGCCCGTCTTCGCGCCGGCGCCCGACTTCGTTTCGGTGCCTGTCACTTCCTGACCCGGCGGCGGGCCTCCCATGCCCGGAGGTCCGCCCCTGCCCGGGCCATGTTCGGGTCGGAACGAGGCGTCCATCGCGAACACCGTCGTGCCTTCCGAGGAGGAACTCACCGAGACGTGATCCTCCGCCTTGACTTCAGCCAGCGAAGCCATCTTGCCGTCACGCATGACTTTCGCTCCCGAGGGCACGCTTAGCGTGAGCGTCTTGTACGTCGCGCCTTTGCTTCCCTCGACGATCGTGATCGTGCCGGCGCCGCTGTCGACGCTCTTCACCGTGCCCCTGTCGCTCGTAAGCGTGATGAACGACGTCCCCGCTTTGTCGGGCACGACGCTGACAGAGTGCACAGCGCCGCCGTCCGGTCCATGCATGGCGCCGTCCGGACCGCCCATTGCGCCCGGCGGCGCCTGCGACCCCGACGCCTGGGCGGCGTGCCCCGTGGTGCCTTTGCTTTTCGCGCTCGAGCCCTTCGTCGTGCCCGAGCCCTGCGCGATCGCGGCCGTGACGGCGGCCAGCGCACATATCGCCGCCACCACGCCGATCAACTTCTTGCGGAACATTGGGACCTCCTGCTCTGCCGGTTCGCCGAGCAACGAATCCGAGCTCGACCTTGCGAGCATCCTCGGCGGAGGCCGTAAGACGGACCTGTTGGGCGGGTAAGAGTTGTGTCTGTAGCGCCTACCCCCCGCGACCGGATCACAACCCGAGCTTGCGAACGCCGTCCTCGTCGAAGCCGAAATGGTGCCCGGCCTCGTGACGCACCGTTTGCGTGACCTTCGATCGCAGGCGCTTCGGATCGTCACCGAAGTCGCGTACTAGCGTGTCGCGGAAAATCAGGATCTCGTTCGGCGGGCCGCCGCCGCCGAAGAAACTGCTGCCGCCCATCTTGAGCCCGACGTACAAGCCGTACGCGTGGTGCTCGGCGCCACGATCGGAAACCACGATTGCGACGTTGTCCAGCGCACGTTGAAACTCGGTCGGCAAATCGTCCAGCGCCGCGCGGACAAGCTCCTCAAATTCCTGCTCGTTGTAGTGCCTGTGTTTGCTCATGGCTTCATGATCGCCTGTACACGACCCGGCCGCCTGCGAAGGCCGGCGCGACGGCGGAGTTGGGCACGCCGCAAAGAGCTCGATCGCGAAGAAGGGCACCGGTGGGTCTCCATCTCGCCCATAGAAAGGCCCCGCCGGAGCGGGGCCTTTCCTTAGCGGGTCGATAAGCCGGATCCTGTCGTTGAGCAGCCATCCATCTGAGCGGCCTACCTGGACCTTGGCGGGCTACCTGCAAGCGGTCCCGTTTGGCCTTGCATCGGGTGGGGTTTACCCAGCCGCCGCGTCACCGCGACGCTGGTGCGCTCTTACCGCACCATTTCAACCTTGCCTGTGGGCCGTTCACGTGGGACGGCCCCATCGGCGGTGTGTTTCTGTGGCACTTTCCCGCGGGTTTCCCCGGGTCAATCACTCGACCACCCTGCCCTGCGATGTCCGGACTTTCCTCGAAGGCTTGCACCTCCGCGGCTGCCTGACCTGCACAGCCACGGTAGCGCGTAGGCCGTGCCGTGGGAAGGGCTGGTAGCCGTTTGGCGATACATCCGACCGGTGCCCGTGCGTCTTGTGCGCGAGCGACCGCAGGGTCAGGTCGTCAGACGCTCCGAAGCAGCCCTACGACGCGACCGAGCACCGTGACTTCTTTGCTGCGGATCGGCTCCATCGTGTCGTTCTCCGGCTGCAGGCGAATGTGGTCGGACTCGCGGAAGAAGCGCTTGACCGTCGCCTCCTCACCGAGCAGGGCCACGACGACGTCGCCGTCGCGCGCCGTGTCCTGCGGGTGCACTACGACGAAGTCCCCCTCGATGATCCCCGCTTCCTTCATCGAGTCACCGCGGATACGGAGGAGGTACTCACCTTCGCCGCCGCCCGCTACCTCTGGCACCGAGACGTAGTCCTCGATGTTCTCCTCCGCCAGCATCGGCTGGCCGGCGGCCACCGAGCCAAGCAGCGGCAGCCCGTCCGAGCGGACCAGCCCACGCATCGTCTCTACAGCTCCGCCCATCGCGCGGTCGAGCAGCTCGATCGCGCGCGGCTTGGACGGATCACGCCGCAGCAGGCCCAGTTTCTCGAGGTTCGCCAGGTGCGCGTGCACGGTCGAAGACGAGGCCAGGCCAACGGCCTTGCCGATGTCGCGAACCGTCGGCGGGTAGCCGTACTTCGCCGAGTACTTTCGAATGAAGTCGAAGATCTCTTGCTGGCGCTTGGTCAGATCCATTTCTGCTCGACTCCCTGGTCGGGTGGGCGATGTCGTGAAACGAACACTTGTTCGCACTGTAGCGGCGGCCGTGGACGGATGCAAGAACCCGTCGACCCGCTTGCAAGCCGGCGCCCACCGCGGGACGGGACCGCGCGCCCGATGAGCCGCGCGCCACGGTCCATTTCGCGAAGGCCCGGCGAGGCTATACTCGCGCACTCTGCGCTCGTGGCGGAATTGGTAGACGCGCAAGGTTGAGGGCCTTGTGGGCTTTACGGCCCGTGGTGGTTCGAGTCCACTCGAGCGCATTGAGAATCCTGCAAGACAGTGCTATTAAGTGCTCATAGGTTGACTCCTGGTTCAGCTAGTCGAAATCCGTGGCAACACCGTGGCAACACTTGAGTCGCCGCTGTTGTCTGACTGATGACCCTGAACCGCGAGAAGCGACCAACTGATTTGGCAAGTCGGGGCAGAGTTCGCTGCGGCGAACTCGTGGGTCTTGGGCCGCGGCTTTAAGACACGCCGTGGGTGTTACAGAGCGGCCTGCGCGACATCGGCAAACGCAAACTCAGCGCGCTCTTGGGCTGTGAGGAGGCGAACCTGGGAGCCCTCGTGGTCCTTGCTGACCTGCAGGACGCGCTCGATCTGCTCGGCGACGAGCGGCACATGGCTGATCAGCGCGACCAGGCGCCCGGACTGCGCCCGGCGCTCGAGCGCGCCTAGTGCCTGCTGTAGGACATTAGGATCGAGCGAGCCAAAGCCCTCGTCGAGAAACAGTGCATCCAGTCGCCCGCCCGAGCGCGCGGTGACCTCCACGAGACCCAGCGCCAGGGCGAGGCTCGCCAGGAAGGTCTCGCCTCCAGAGAGCGTGCGCGTTGCGCGCGCCTGGCCGGTCTCATTGTCGACGATGAGAAAGTCCGCGGAGAAGCCAAAGCGCCCACCGGTCACCTCGTCGAGCACCAGTGATGCGGACGCCAGAAGAGCGTGCTGTCGGTTCTCCACGGCGTACTGCACGAAGTTGCTGTCGAGCAGCAGATGGTGCAGTTCGGAGAGGGCGGCCTTCATCTTCTCGGTGCGCGAGCGCAGCTCCTCCAGCGTGTTGATCGCGCCGGACTCTGCCTTGACCTGAGCGAGCGCGCGTCGATGGCGCGTGAGCTCGCTGTGCAGCGTCATCCTGCGCTGCTCAAGTTCGCTGCTGCTCTGGATCTCAAGCTCGCGCAGCAGCGCTGCGGCGGCCTCTCGGTGCTCGCCCGCGGCTCTGAGCGCCGCGGCCGCGCCCTCATTCAGGGAGACGAGCTGACGCATGGCATCTGCTTCGAGTACCTCGCCCCATGTGGCGAGCGTCGCCACCGTGGCGGCGCGTGACGGAGGTTCCGCCAGCGTCTGCTTTAAGCTGCGCGCGAGCTCTTGGCCGAGCCCCAGCAGCATCTCGCGCGCCTGACCGGCGGGCTCCTCTACCTCCTGCGCCAGCAGAAGCTCCGTGTCTTTCAGTGTTTGCTGTGCCTGCTCGAGCTGACCGGCGATCTCGCTGCGCTTCTGCTCGAGCTCCTGCGCCTCAGAGCGTGCCAGCTCGACGACCTTGAGTCGACCTGCCAGCGCGCCGACCTGCGGTGGCTCAGCCAGCTCCAACGGCGGATTGAGCTTCTTCAGGGTCCGCTGGATGCGTTCGCGCGCGGTTGCAATGCGCTTGTGCTCCAGCTCGTTGGCGCCGTCGGCCTGCTCGAGCAGTCGGCGCTCGCCCTCCAGGCGCGCGGAGAGCTTCAGGTGCTCGCGTTCCAGCTCGGCGTAGGCCTTCTGCTTGGTCTCCGTCTCCTCCTGGGCCTGCTGCAGTCTGCGCAGCGATCGTCAGCTCCTGGACACTTGCGTTCCGCACCAGCAGTGCACCACAGGCGCCCTCGTCGTCGCCCAGCATTGGGCGCAGCGCTGCCTCGCAGGCCTGCAAATGCTCGGCGCGCGTCGCCGCCTCGCGCTTGAGCTGTGCCTGTAGCTGCAGCAGGTGATCCGCGCTGGCATTGGCCTGCGCCCAGCTCTCCCCGGCCTGCGTCTCGGCCGCCACGGCGCTGCGATGCGCCGCTTCGGCCGCCGGCAGTCCCTCAACATCGGGTGCGCGAAAGTCCTCGCCAAGCTCAAGTCCGCAGACCGGACACGGCTCGCCGGGGCTGCAGGCATGGGCCAGCGCCGCGACCGGTGCCAGCGTGCGGAGTCGATCAAGCTCAGTTTGGGCGAGCTCGCGCGCCCCCTTCGCCTCGTCGAGGAGGCGCTGGCGGGTGCGCTTGAGATCCTCGCTTTCGGCGCTTGCTCGCTGGTTCTCCTCCAGGCCCACGGCGGCGGCCTCCTCAGCAGCGATACTCGTGCGCAGCGACGCAATCGCCTCGCTCAGCTTTCCCTGGTCGGCCGCGTGCTGGGCGAGGTCTGCCTCGGCCGCAAGCGCCGCCGCACGCGTCAACCCAAGCGTGGGCTCGGCGTCGGCTAGCTGTAAGACCCGAGGAGGTTGTTCAGCTCGTTGAGGCGAGCGATGGGCGGCTTGTGGCTGAGGGCGCCGTGGGGTCTTCGTCGATTGTAAAAGTCGATCCACCCACAGAGCGCAGCGGTGCGCTCTGCGCTGTCGCGGTAGATCGCGCCATAGGCCCACCCGCCGAGCATTGTGCGGATGAACCTCTCAGCCTTTCCATTGGTCTGCGGGCGGTAGGGGCGTGTGCGGAGGTGGCGGATACCCAGAGCGCGGCAGGCGATTGCGTGCACGCCCGAGCGGTAGGCGCCGCCGTTGTCGGTGATGAGCTGCTGCACCGTGATCCCGTAGCTCTTGTAGTGCGCCACGGCTCGGGTAAGGAAGGCGATCGCTGTGAGCGCCTTCTCATCTGAGAGCACCTCGACGTAGGCCAGGCGAGTCGCGTCGTCGATCGCGATGTGAACGAACTCCCAGCCGACGGTCTTGCGCACTCTGCCCTCAGCATCGGTGCGCTGCGGGTTGTAGCGGCCGCGTTTGCCGTGCACACGGTGTCCGGCGCCTTGGTGAATCCGCCCGAGCTTCTTGACATCGATATGGATCAGCTCGCCGGGGACCTGGCGTTCATAGCGTTGGGCGGGCTCCAGCCCGAGCCGGCCGAGCTTGCCCATCCCGATCTGGCTCAGGATCCCCGAGACGGTAGAGAGGGCCATCCCGAGGGCCTCGCCGATCTCCGCGCCCGTCATCCGCAGGCGTCGCAGCGCAGCGATCGTCTCCACACGCCGCTCCTCAGTGCGATTAGCGACCCGCAGCGGCGCCGAGGAGCGATCCAGCAGGCCGGGCGCTCCCTCCGCCCGGTATCGGGCCAACCACTTATGCGCAGTTCGCTCGGTGATTCCGGCCGCCTCGGCGGCCTGCATCACCGACCACCGCGCATCCTCCACGCGAGCGATCAACAGCTCACGGCCCTTGACGCTGAGACGAGCGTTAGCGTGCAGCTTCATCCGGTGTCCTCCTTGGGACTGGTGGCTTTAGACACCAACCAGCCTCCAAGGGGGCCCGGATGAACAACGTCCTCAGGTTTTACAGCTAGCTCCTTCTCCCCGCTGATTAGCGTCTCTCGACCGGAATCGGTGGCGAGGCGCTTCTCGGTCAGTGCGCTCTGCTCCGCAAGCAATGTGGTGAGCTGCTCGATTGCCCCCTCGAGCAGCTCGCTCGCTCGCCGCATCGAGGTCAGGTCGCGCTGCTCACGCTTGCTCTGCGCGAGTTGCTCATCGATCGTGGCCAGCTCGTCAGAGAGGTGACGGCACTCTTTCTTTGACGGATCGAGCAACGCGTGAAGCTTCTGCTCGCGCACCCGGAGAGCTCTTAGCTTGGCGGCGTCCCCAGCAATACGCGGGCCGAGCGCATCGGCCTGCTGCTGCAGTGACTCGGCCTTTGCCTCCAGGTCGCCAGCGAGCTTCTCGCGGGAGACGAGCTCCTTCTGGGCGTCGTCAAGGCGCTCACTCTGGGGCTGGACCAGCGCGATCTGAGACTCGGCATCTCGCTGGGTGGCATGCGGATCGACCAAAAAGGTTCCGCGTCGCTCGACGATCTCGACGAGTCGTCCGCTGAGCACCTTCTCAAACTCGCTTGCGCGTTCGCGTAGGTCATCGGCGCGATCGAGGCCCAGCAGGCCCTTCAAGACCGCGACACGTTTTGCCGCGCTGGCGTGCAACAGCTGCTCAAAGCGTCCCTGGGGCAGGATCACCGCAGAGCAGAATTGCTCGTGGTTGAGCCCGACGAGCTTCTCGATCTGCGCGTTTACCTCACGCGCGCCATCGGCACGCGGATGCTCGGGGTCTGAGGTGCACACGAGCTCGTGCTCGGGGGCACGTGAGCCCTTGCTCATCATGCGCCGCACCCGCCACTCCTCCCCGCCGGCCCTGAACTCCAGCCTGCACGGTCATCGCCCCGGTGCGGTCTGAGACCAGGTCGCGCCCACCTCTGCGATCCCACGTCGAGCTTCCATACAGGGCGAAGCTGATCGCCTCCAGGACGCTTGACTTCCCGGCGCCGGTGTCGCCGATGATCGCCAGCAGACTCTCGGGGCGAAGATCAATCTCCCGCTCGGCGTGGTAGGAGCGAAGCCCCTTGATCTTCAGATGAAGCGGCCTCACGCCGGTGGCTCCTGGACCGGCTGCGCATCGGTCGCTGACGGGAGCGCCGGCGCCGGCGGCAATGGCGTGTCCAGCAGCTCGCGCAACGCCGGCACCCAATCCTTGGCCGGCTGCTCCTCGCTGGCGGCCTGGTCAAGTGAGCAGAACAGCTCGTGTACCAGCTGGGCCTCGGTGGTGCGCGTACCGTGCTCGCTGAGGTACTGCGCGAACAGCTCGTTGACCCCCAGTTGCTTCTGCTCGTCGAGCTCAGCCTCCCCGAGCGACTGCAGCTTGGTGCCGGTCAGCGCTTGCTGGATGTCCACGAAGGTTGCGTGGGGCAGAGCCTCGCGCACCCGATCAGAGAGATCGGCGATCGGCTCGTCGGTGTCGACGATGACCTTCACCAAGGCATCGCCGGCCTCCTCGGCGGATGCGGCGATCTGCGCAAGGCCACCGCGCAGGGCTATCACCCGCCGTCCTGCCTGCAGGGGTACGAGTTGCACCGTCGCCAGCTGACCGGGTTCGGCGGTGACGAACACCAGCGACTTCTGCTCGCCCTGCTCGCCGAAATCCAGCTGCAGCGTCGAGCCGCAGTAGTGCCCGAGCTGTGCGCCGGGAAGCTGCTGCGGCTTGTGGATGTGCCCGAAGGCGGCGTAGCTGACCTGCGGCAGGGTCTCTGAGCGCGTCGCATAGACGTCGCTTACGTGCAGCGGGCGCTCTGAGCGCGCCCAGTGAGCGCCAGCGACATAGAGGTGGGCGGCGTAGAGCAGCACATCGTGCTCGGCGTCATAGCCGTCAGCGAGACCCTCGCCGAGCACTTCGTTGATCGTGGCGATCCGCGCCGAGTAGTCGGCCATGAAGCGCTGCGGGTCACCGAACCAGTCGATTTGACGGTTCTCGTGGATGAACGGCACCGCCGCCACGCGGATACGTTGACCAGCGCCCGTGGGCACGTCGATGATCCCGCCGTGCTTTGGCTCCTTGGCGTGTGTGAGAAAGCGAAGTCGCTCTTGATCGCCGAGGATCGTGCTGAACAGACGAAAATACGCTGGCGAGTCATGGTTACCCATCAGCACGATCGTCGGTGCGACCTTTGCGATCCGCTGCAGCGTCTCGATCCCCAGCTCGAAGGTCCTCGGTGGCCGGGCGCAAACCGTCAAAGACATCGCCGCTGTGGATCACGAGGTCGGGCCTGCGCTGCTCGATCTGCTCACAGACCTCGGCCAGGACGGCGCGGTGATCGGCGCGCCGATCGCAGCCGAGAAGGCTTCGACCGATGTGCCAATCGGCGGTGTGAGCGATCAGCGCCATCGCTACTGAAGCCTGCGAAATGCGTCATCGCGCGCGGCCACATCGAGCTCGCCCGGGAGCCTGTCCGAGCTGTTGGTTGCATACGGCGGGAAGGGGAACCGGATAGGCAGCGGAGCGGGAACGAGCGGCTGGTCGAGCACCATCGTCCCTGGCAGGAAGCGACTGGCTCGCTCGCGCAGCTCGGGCGTCAGGAAGCGATAGTCGGCCGCCTCGCTGGCATCAAGGCGCCCGCAGACCTTCAGCGCGGGCTGGCGCACCACCGGCTCGGCGACCGTGGCCGAGCTCTGCTGGCAGCCGATCAACAGGACGCCGAGCGAACGACCCCGCTGGGCGATGTCCACGAACAGCTCGCGCAGCGGACCGTGCCCCTGGCGCGGTGCGTACTTGTTGAGCTCGTCGAGCATCACGAAGCGAAGCGGCTCGCGCCCGCTGGCCTGCTTGTCATCAAAGATCCGCGCGACCAGCGCGCCGACGACGAAGCGCTGTGCGGCGTCGTGCAGTGAGTGGATGTCCACGACCGTCAGCGAAGTCTGAAGCTGCACCTCTTGCACGCCGGTGCGAATCAGATGCCCCAGGCGCGGTGACAGCGCCATCAGCCGGCGCAGGAATGCCATCACCGTGCCCGCCTGTGTGCGCCCGGTCCAGCTGGCGTGCCCGCCGCCTTCCTCGAGATCGAGCTCCAGGCGACCGATCAGGAAGTCCAGCAGATCCTGATAGTCGCGGACCGGTGTGCCGTCGCCGGCCGGACGGGCGTCGGCTCGCGCGGCGACGATGCGCTCGAAGGTGTGTGAGGGCGTGTGGGGCTGCTCGCAGATCACCACGGCCCCCTCCACTCCCTGCAACGGGTAGGCGTGTCGGGCCAGCTCGGCGCGGACGACCTGCTCGACGAAGCCGACCTGGGTCTGGCGCTCATCGCCGTCGGTGAAGCAGAAGCGCAGCAGGCCTTGGCGGATGAAGGACTCCGGCGTCCAGCCATAGACATGCGCGTCCGGGCGCGAGGCGGTCTGGGGCACCAGCTGATCGCTGTGACCGGGCGCCGGCGGCGCGAAGAAGCGCACCGAGCGAAACGGTTGAGGATCCTCGACTCCCAGAAGCTGCCAGCGCGCGCGCTCCTCCTCGATGAACTTGCGGTTGGGTCGGTCCAGATGCATCAGGTCCTCGCCCTTGACGTTGAAGGCGATCGCCCGTGCGCCGGTCGCACCGGGACCGAGCAGCGTGCGCCCGCGCGGGCTCTCGAGGATCGTGTAGAGCAGGTGAAGCGCGTAGGAGGTCTTTGCAGCCACGCCGGAGATGCCGGAGATCGAGACGTGGGCACCCTGCTCGCCGTTGATGTAGGAGAAGTCGGCGAACACCGGCTGTCCGGACTGATCAAGGCCGACCGGCAGTCTGCTGCTCCATGCGGTCGACGAACAGCGCAAGTTCGCGCTCGCGCCCACGCGCCGGCGCGATCTCAGCGCCCGGCAGCGGTGCCAGCCACTGCTCAGGGTCTGAGCGCAAGATCTGCACGTCGGCCAGTCGGCTGGTAACGCCTGGCATCGTCTTTGCGATGGCGATGAGCGGCGTGTCAGAGGGCAGCTCGGCGCCCTCGATCACGCCTGACTGCTCGACGACGATGCCGTAGTGGGCGACCTCCTCACCGGAGGCCAGACGCTGGCGACAGACGATCAGGTCGTCGAGCTGCACCGTCGCCTGCTCGTCGAGCACGAAGCGAAACTGACGCGTGTTCGTCGGCGACGATCCGTCGACGACACCGAGGCGCTTGGGGGTGCTCTCAGCCTCGACCATCGGGACCTCCCTCGGGCATCATCGGAGGCAAGCCCGGGCGCCCGGCCGGCTGCACCTGCTCGGCAGTGGCGATCGCCTCGCAGCGGTAGGGCTGGCGCGGTCCGCTGTGCAGAAGCTCGAAGTGCAGCGTCAGCCAGCCGAGCGTCGGCTGTACGTCATAGATCTCACAGAGGCTGCCCGCGGGTATCTCACACGGAGCTCCATCGCCGTGCTCGACCGATGGACCCTGGGCGACGCCGAGCAGCGCCTGACGCGTGCGGATGAACTCACCGGGCTTCATGCCGCGTCGGCCAGTACGTGGGCGACGGCCTGACGGACCGCGCGCGAGGCCAGGCCGGCCATTCCCAGCCGGTGGCGCAGGCGCTGCTCGAGCATGCCGATCGGCTGTAAGTTCTGCGGAGCCCGCGGGTCGCGGTGTGCGACGCCGGCAAAGCGTGGCAGCACGCGCGCGGCCTCATCGGCGCTGAGGCTCGCCTGCTCCAAGCCGAAGGACTGCGGTATCTCGATGCGAACGACCCCATACCACGGCCCCGAGAGCCGCTGTGGCTCGGCGATGCGCAGATAGCAGGAGTAGCGATCCTCCCCCAGCGAGAACAGCGCCGTGCGCTGGGAGGGGCCGAGCTCGCCGACACGTGCGTGAAGCTCGGGCGCCAACAGCGCGCGGTGGTGAGTCTTGACATAGCCGATCATGGGCAGCCCGCGGCTGCGGATGAAGTTCAGCGGGCCGTCGAGCACCGCCAGCCAGCCATCGCCCGCTAGTGACTCGGCCAGACGCCCCTCGGCTTCGCGCATGCAGCGCTGAAGCTCCTGCAGCGGTCGGTCGGGCTCGCTTGAGTCAAGCGACACCGACTCCCAGCGATAGCCGTCGACGCCCGGCAGCTCCACATGCAGGCCGCACCCCATGATCACCAGTCGCCGCGTGTGCATCGGCCCGAACACGACGCCCTCGCCGGGAGTCCACAGCGCCGCTCCGCACCCATGCGCACCGGCCAGGCCGCTCGCCAGAGCGCCCGTGGAGGTCAGCCGGTAGAGGATGCCCTCGCCGCGACGAACGCCGTCGATGAACGCGGTCCGCCGCTCGGGTCCGGGGGGCGCGTCGCGGATGAAGCCCTTCCCCTGCTCGACCAGCTCGGCGCCGGCGGCGACGGTCTCCTCGTCGATCAAGTACGGCGAGCCGTAGCTGGCTGCCCAGTCCTCAAAGTACAGCGACTCGCCGATTTCCTTTTCGCCTTGCATCATTCCTGCAGTCCCTCGCATTCCGATCCTATGACTTTGCGCCACCTGGCGCTTTGTCCGGCGCAGCAATGTTTGCAAGCTGATCTGCCACCGTGGCGGTGAGCGCCTGAAACTCGCAGTCCTCGGTACAGGACACATCGCTGACGCTCATCGTTCCTGGGTAGCCGTGGTAGGTCTGGGGCCCCGTGCCGCCGATGCGCGTCATGGCGGTGAGCAGGCCGACGAGCTGAAGTAGCTCATGTGCCGCCACGCTGAGACTGAACGGGAAGACGTTTCGCCGAGAGAAGCGAGCTCGGTCGGCCAACGGCAGACCGTTGATGTAGTCGGGCTCCTCCAGCAGCCCCGCGCGGTCCAGCGCAACATCGCTCCGCCGCAGTGCGTCCTGGCAGACGAGGCAGGCGTTCTCGGGCCCGACGGTGTGGATGCGCCAGTCGACGTGAAGCGGAGTCCCGTCGGGCTTTACCCGGGCTGCGATGCCGCCATCGATCACCGCAATCAGATGCGCGTAGGCCAGCGAGTTCAGCACGAAGCGCGGCCACGGCCGATCGACGCAACTGAACAGCACGTCACAGTCCATCGCGGCGGCCAGCCCGTGCTCGTCCAGCAGACTGTAGGACACGACCCGCAGATCCAGATCCGACGCCGTCGCCGCCCGGGTGACGTTGCGCGCGGCGAGCTGGACCTTGCTCAGCCCCGCTGCCACGTCGGCTCGCGTGGCGCTGGCGGTACGATCGCGGTTTCGCTCTTCCAGCACGTCGAAGTCGATCAGCGTGATGTGCCTGGCGCCCATGCGCGCGAGACCCTCGGCGACGATACTGCCGACGCTGCCCAGGCCGACGATGCCGATGCGCGCGCGCACCAGAGCGAGCTGGGCATCCTCGCCCCAGACGCTGACGGTGGCGGCCTGGCTGGCGGTCGCGGCAGGCACGATCGTGTCGGGGTGGTGGGTGATCGCAAGCGCTCGCCCGAGCACGCGCACCGTGGCAACGTCTCTACGCGCGAACTTGCCCGGCTCCGTGCGCAGCCAGAAGCGCGCGCTCCATGCACCGTCGGTGCCACTGGTCAGGCCGAGGATCGGCAGATCAGACTGTCCCCATACGGGGCCGGCCAGACGGTCACGCTCGGCGACTACGTCGTCGTCGCTCATGCCCTGCCAGCCCGGCGCCGGATGGCAGTGCAGCAGGGCGATTCCCGCCCCCTCTGGGCGCCCGGCGAGCACGCGCGTTAGATAGGGTCGCCGGAAGGCGACGTTGCCCTGAAGCACACGGTCGCCCTCAGCGGGCAGGACGATCTGTGAGATAACCGCCGTGATCCTCGTGGCGCCGGCGCTGGGACGCCAGTAGGCGAAGGTCAGATCCTCCTGATCGGGGCCTTTGTCCAGATGTGCTCGCAGTTGCGCCTCAAGCGGCGCGCTGATCGCGACCGACAGCTCCAGCTCAGCAAGATCCGCCGCCGAGACGCTCATGCCGCCACCCAGCGATCGTCGCCGAGCACCGTCAGCACATGCGCCCAGATGCGCTTGGGCGTCGGCGCATGGTCAAAGCGCCGACTCCAGTACTGCCACTCACCGCCGAGTGCGCTGGCCATCGTGCGCACGGGCTCGTTGACGTCCATCGGCACGAGCGCCGGCTTGGTGTGGATCGCCGCCGGCACGACGTAGGGATTCGTGTCACAGCGTTGGATGGCGACATCACAGCGCTTGCCGCGCAGGGCGCCCGTCGGAATCTCCACGCCCTGGGCGACCGTGTACTGGGCGCCCTGCGCGTCGCTCTCGCGGCGCACGTCAAGGCCGATCGCGGCGAGGTAGCCCTCCAGGTCATCGGCGGTCATGACCAGGAGGTCGGCGTCGGACCGGTGAACGTCGCGGTAAAGCGCTCGTCGCGATGGATCTCGATGACGTGATCGGGATCCTTGAACTCGTGGCCATCGCTGTCGCGCGAAAGGCGCCATTCGCCGATCGGCTCAAACCCGGCCGCGACGAGGATCGCCTTGACCTCGAGCTTGTGCACGGCGGTCGTATGGCGCTCGCCGTTGACGAAGTACTCGATCGGCTTCTTCTTCTGTGAGTCGGTCTCGGTCTGTTCCTGGCTTTGGGACATGGCGTTGCACCTCTCGATCTCGGTTGGTCCGTTCCGGCCCGCTTGTTAGGCTGGTTGGGAGAACTACTACAAGTTGATGTTGGGAAGTTTACTACAACCTCGGGGGGAGCAATGGCCGGACGACAGCGAGGTGCTCATGGGCGATGAGCGAGGCGACGAGGAGAGGACCTTCGGAGAGACGATCCGTCGCCTGCGCGGCGAGCGCGGCCTGACCCAGCGAGAGGTCGCCCAGCGGCTCGCGATCAACTTCACGTATCTGTCAAAGCTCGAGAACGACCGGGGTGAGCGCCCGAGCGAGGAGACCGTGCGAAAGCTCGCCGAGATCCTGCGGGCCGACGCCGAGGAGCTGCTCGCGCTGGCCGGCAAGGTCTCGCCCGAGCTTCGTGATCGAGCCAAACGCGACGCACAGTTCGCACGCCTATTGCGCCACCTGCCAAACGTCCCCGACGACGAGCTGCAGCCGATCTACCGGCGCTTGAAGATCACCCCGCCAAAGAAATGACCTACATCCCAGCCCCGAGGATTGAAGAGAGCGCCGCCGAGCTCTGGCAGCGTCACTGCCTGGCGCCGGGCTTCGATGTCGAGCAGCTGCTCGATGATCTTGGCCTGGGCCTGGTCTGGGAGCCGATCGAGGACGAGGAGGGCGCGATCATTCTCGGCCAGCTGATTCCGGGCGAGAAGCTGGTCGTGCTCAACGAGAAGCACCTTGAGAAGCTCGAATACAAGCAGGGCCGACTACGGCGATTCACGGTCGGGCACGAGATCGGGCACTGGTTCCTGCACGCCCATCTCGGGCGAGCCGGCGCGCTCACCCTGATCGAGAATGAGCGGACGTGGTGTCGCGACGGATCACACGATCCGCTGGAGCGTCAGGCGGAGATGTTCTCAGCAGCGCTGTTGATGCCCAAGGATCGTCTTGGCGCCGAGCTACCCGGTCTTGCCTGGCACGGTTGGCCGTGGGTCTTTCGCCTGTGCGACAGGTTCCTGGTCAACACGACGCCGATGCTGATCCGCCTGGAAGGCCTTGGCTGGATGCATCGCGATGAGCACGACGTCCCCACGGCCGGCCCTGCACCAGTACCCGGACAGAGCAGTCTGTTTTCAAGCTGAGCGATCGCCCCAGGTTCGCTGCGGAGGTCAGCAGGGCCTCGAGCTAGGCGCCCGCGGCGCGTTTGAGTTCGCGTGGCGCGACGAGATGCAGCCAGACGCCTATGCGCCAAGAACCGTCATGGCGCCCTCCCCCTACATGCGCGCGACACCACAGATCGTGCGTCGCGGCCAGCTCTGCGACAACGGCCGCGTAACGCGCTGCTCTCTCGCGCGCCATGTAACCGAGACGACGACCTTGCGCCGAGGTGACCAGCAGGGCGTTCGGGTCCACAGCGTTGGTCGGCTCGGGGATCAGCCGCAGCCAGACATCGTCGATGTCGAATTCATCCACGTGGGCTAGCTGGACGCCGTGATCTGCGGCCAGGCGTTCGAGCGCCGGGACGCAGCGGCTCTCCCCTCGCACCTCGATCAAGTTCGCCTCGCCAGGCAGGCGAAGAGCGGGACGCGCAGGTGCCCCTTGTCCCGAGACGAGCTTGAAAAATCTTCTCACCCGCTGGCGGACAGGTTCCACTGATTCGGACATGGCCGCGAACCTAGCATCTACATGCGCTGTGCTGTATTACGGAGCGACGGTGCCCCTTCCCCGTGTCACGACCAACGACTTCACCGAGCGCACCGGCGTAATCGCAGTCGAGACAGCGGTCAATCAGGCCTGCTGCATATGGCGTGAGACGCCCATGCGAGATGTCGGCATCGACGGGCAGGTCGAGCACGTTCTCGACAACGGCGAAGTCACCGGACGGATCGTTGCGGTGCAGGTCAAGTCCGGACCGTCGCGCTTTAGCGCCGAGACCGAGACCGAGGTCCGCTTCACCGTCGATCCGGTGCACGCCGCTTACTGGGCCGTACACCCGCTGCCCGTGATCCTCGTCCTGCATGACCCCACGCGCGCGCTGACGATCTGGACCGACGCGCGCGCGGCGTTGGCCGCCGGCGGGCGAACCATCCAGGTGCCAAAGGCGAACATCCTCGACGCCGCGGGAGTACGCCTCGCGCTCGCCAGCGATGGCCCCCTCCCGGTGAGCGCGCAGCCCATCGAGGATCTGATCGCAGAGATGATCGCGACGAGCAGCGGCAACCCACGCTTTGACCTCAGCTACTTCGACCTGTTCTGCCATGGCATGACCGATATCGCCTACAGCCTCTACTTCGGCATGGATCTCGCAGACGAGATCGCGGAAGCGAAGGTCGTCCGCGCCGACTTGGGGGCGACAGAACTGGGCGAGGACGCTTTCGCTTCATCGATACCTACATCGACTTCCTGATCGCCCACGATCTCGCACGGATCGACTTCGATGCCTGGCGCGAGGCGGCGCGCGAGCGCCAGATGGTCGGCAGCTTCATCGCACCGCTGACGGAGCGCGGGCGTGCACTCGTCGATGCGATCGGCACCCTCGACGAACAGTTGCTAGGCCCGATCGAGGGCCATGATGCGGTCATCCAGGAGCGCTTCGTCGCGATGCAGGGCGCCGTGGCGTTTCGCCTGAACCGCATTGAGGCGTTCAAGGAGGCACTGGCGGTCCGCTAGGCATATCTCCAGGCGTAGGGCCTCGCTACACCGGCTCGGTCGCCTGCGGGTTCTCGCTGTCCGGCGGCGACGCCGCGGCAAGCGTCTCATCAAGAGCGGTCTGTAAGCTGCCGATATCATAACCCAAGCGTATACGCTATAGATTACGAAAATCACTTCTAGCTGCTACCCTTTTGATATGTCTGAGATGATAGGTGTACTTGATGCGGCCGAAGCGCTAGAGATTCATCCTTCTAGGGTGCGCTCGCTAATCGCCGATGGCTTGCTAGAGGCCAGCAAGATCGGTGGTCGGTGGCTGGTACAGCAAGACAGCATTGAGGCTCGCCGAAGGAGCCCTGTGCCATCCGGGCGTCCCCTCGCGCCACAGAACGCCTGGGCTCTGTTGCTAGAGGCCTCCGGGGATGCGGTCTCAAAGCAGGTCGACTCCGTCGCCTATTGGCGCATACGCCAATCGCTCGCTCACAGCGGACTGCTGGCGCTTCGCGGACGGCTTGAGCGACGCGCAGAGCAGCGCTCTTTGTGGGCCCTGCCTGGCGAGCTCGCGCCGCTGCGTGAAGAGCAGGACATGGTGCTGACGGGCTCAAGCGCGGCCGGCGAGCTAAAGCTAGGACTCGCTGCCCCGGACACCATCGATGCCTATGTCCCCTCCTCGCGCTTTGATGGCATCAAGGAGGAATACGGCTTGCAAGACGTGCCCGCCAAATTGGCCAACGTCATCCTTCGCGCCGTGCCCGATAGGGCGTGGATGATGGAGGATCGACAGGTCGCACCTGCGGCGGCGGTGGCCCTAGATCTGGCCTCTTATCCCGACCCACGCTCAACCAGGGTTGGGATGAAGATGCTGGGCCAACTCGAGCACGGAAGTGCAGCTCAGTGACAGGCATCACCTCCTCGAGTGCGACTGCTCAGCAGCCACCAACGGAGATCGTCATCAACGCGCTGGATCCGGCGACGATGTCTCTTTGGCGGACCGTGGCAAAGATTGCGCAATCGCTCGAGGACGAGGACGTTCGCTGGTGTCTGGTCGGTGGTCTGATGGTCGCGCTGTTTGCGATCGAGGCCGGCCAGATCCAGCGCGCAACCGATGACATCGACATCCTCAGCGATGCTCGCCAGCGCCCGAGCGGGACCGAGCAGCTAACCAAACGCCTTCAGCAACTCGGAGGATTTCGCCACAGCATCGGTGGATTTGAGAGCGAGAAGGGCTTTCGCTTCAAGCTCGATAACAACGTTGTGGACGTGCTCGCTCCCGATGGGCTTGCCGCGCCCGCGAGGACCGATCAGCAGTTTGAGACGATCCAGATACCAGGCGGAACACAGGCTCTACGACGCCGGGAGACGGTCGTGATCGTGATCGACGACGAGCGCACATCACTAAGGACCTATCCCGGAAGGGTTATGTAGACCTTCGTTGAATCTTTTGATCGGCCGGCCTCGTGCCATTCGATCAGGAGGTCTGTGATGGGCTACATGGTCAGTCGTGATGATGGTTGGCGGATGCCGGACTGGTTGTGGGAGCGCGTGGAGCCGTTGCTGCCGCCACCGCCGTTTCACCCGTTGGGCACGCATCGCTCGCGGGTGCCCGATCGTGACGCGATGGACGCGATCCTACTGGTGCTCAGGACTGGGATGCAGTGGAACGCGCTGAACGCGACCGGGGTCTGCTCTTCTTCC
Organism: uncultured Solirubrobacteraceae bacterium; assembly: GCA_963704495.1. Taxonomy (GTDB): domain Bacteria; phylum Actinomycetota; class Thermoleophilia; order Solirubrobacterales; family Solirubrobacteraceae; genus Palsa-744. The sequence continues at coordinate 2,520,044 of OY969911.1, forward strand.
TCGGCGCACCGGCGTTTTCAGGAGTGGGAGCAAGCCGGCGTGTTCGCTGAGATCTGGCGCCAAGGGCTGCTCGAGTACGACAAGCTCGTCGGCATCGACTGGGAGTGGCTGGCGGCCGACGGCGCGATGACCAAGGCGCCGCTCGGCGGCCCGAAGACCGGGCCGAACCCCACTGATAGAGCCAAGGGGGGGCGAAGCGCTCGGTTCTCAGCGAGGGAGCGGGGGTTCCGATCGGGCTGGCGCACGACGGCGCCAACCGCAACGACCAGCCGCTGCTAGAACCGACTCTCCAAAGCATCCCGATCGAGCGCCCCGAGCCGACGGCAGAGCATCCGCAGGGGCTGTGCCTGGACCGCGGCTATGACTCACCGCCGATGCACGATCTGGCGGTCACGCACGGCTACACACCGCACATCCGAACGCGCGGCGAAGAGATCAAGCTAAAAGCGCGCACACCCGGCTGGCGTGCCAGGCGCTGGGTGGTCGAGGCCTGTCACTCCTGGCTGAACCGCAACCGCGCCATTCTCATCCGCTGGTCCAAGAAGGACGAGAACCATCTCGCGCTACTCCAGCTCGCCAGCGGCCTCATCGCCTTCAAGAAGGCGCACCTCGCAACCCTCGCCGCTGCCCAAGCGGGATAGGTCCTAAGCCGGCCCACTCTGCTCGGCGCGATCCTGCTAAAGGCGCGCAGCCTGCTCGTCCATGACCAGATCGAGGCTCAGCGCGAGGACCTGGTGACGTTGCTTGGGCTGATGACAGATCCCCGCTCGGTGATCGACACCCTGACTACCAAGGAGCGCAAGTGGCTTGTCGCGGCCAGGGACAAACTGAGGCTGCACGATGAAGACCTCGACGCTAGGTTCGATGCTGCTCAGCTGCTTGTCGCTCGTGCTTCCTTCGCGCGCCTTACGCGCTAGCTCGCCGTGCGCCTACCGAGCCGGTCGTGAGAGCTCTTGAATGAACGCTTGTCCACGTGCTGCGCTGCGTCATCGAGACGGTCGCGTCCCATCGGCCGGGGGATTTGATTAGACGGGCGTAGCCTCCGCTTTGACCCTGATAAGTCGAAGATGGAGGTACGCCCGCATGCAGAAGGTAGCCCCGAGCGAGAGGTTTCGCTCTGAACTGGATGAGGTGCTGGCCGGAGTCGGCGGCGAGGAGGACCCGATCGAGACGGTCGGGCGCCTCGGTGCCCGGCTGATCCTGCAGCAGGCGCTGGAGGACGAGGTCTCGGAGTTCCTTGGCCGCCGACGATATGAGCGCGCCGGGGAGACGGTCGGTCACCGCAACGGCCATGAACCGAAGACGGTCAAGACGACGAGCGGGGCGATGCGCCTGGAGCGCCCGAGGGTGCGTGACGCCGGCAAGCTCGGCTTTGAGAGCCGGATCCTCGGCAAGGGCGTCGCCCGCACGCATGCGCTTGAGTCGCTGGTGATCTCAGGCTTCCTGCGGGGCCTGTCCACGCGGGATGTGGAAGCCGCCCTGGAGGAGGTATTCGAGCAGCCGATCGCGTCCAAGAGCACGGTCTCGCGGATCTGCGAGGACACCCGCGAGCGATACCGCCGGTGGTGCAGGCGGCGGTTGGAGGCGCACGACATCGTCTACTGCTTCCTGGACGCGATCTACCTGAAGCTGCGCCCCGAGGATCAGCCCGCCGAGGGCGTCCTGGTCTGCTGGGGCGTGACGCTCGAGGGCCGGAAGGTCCTGCTCGGACTGGCGCTCGGAAGCCGCGAGAGCTATGAGTCCTGGCTCTCCTTCGGGCGCGACATGATCGAGCGGGGACTGCGCTCCCCGGCGCTCGTGATCGCCGACGGCGCACCGGGGATCTGGAAGGCGACCCGTGAGCTCTGGCCGCACGCCCTGGAGCAGCGATGCACAGTCCACGCCCTGCGGAACGTCACGGGCAAGCTCCCGGAGCGCCATCACGCAGAGGTTAAGGCGCGCTGGTGGAAGGCGTTTGACGAGGCCCGCTCACCGGGCGAGGCCACCCGCGAGCTGGGAGGCATCATCGCCGACTACAAGGCCGCCTACCCCTCGGCGATGGCGGTGATCGAAACGGACCTGTCGGCGCTCGTCACGCATCTGCGCTTCCCTTCCGATCACCGCAAGCGGATCAGGACCACGAACCTCCTTGAGAGGACGTTCGTGGAGGTCCGCCGGCGCACCAAGGTGATCGGGCGCTTCCCCGGGGAGACCTCGGCGCTCTCGCTGATCTGGGCCGTGCTCGAGCTCTCAAGCCGCAGGTGGCGCGGAGTGAATATGAACCCCAAGACCGTCGCCGAGATAGAGCGCCTGCGCCGTCAACTGCGCGAGGACCCGGCCCCACCCATGAGCGGCGAGGCCGAGGAGGTGATCGCCGCATAGGATGCGCAGCAAGCGGAGCTACGTCTCGGTGAATTCACCCGGGGAGTGGGACGCGACCATCGAGACGGTAGCCCTGTCGACGACGGCACTTGTTGCGCGGCAATTCCGTGGCAACATCGCGGCAACACTCGCTCCTCCAGATCCGTCCGATGCGTCCGCGAACCCCCACGAAATGGACGATCTGGACAGCGGTGGAAGCATATGCGCCGGGCGAATGAGGTTGAGGGCCTTGTGGGCTTTACGGCCCGTGGTGGTTCGAGTCCACTCGAGCGCATACGAAAAGTCCTGTAAATCGGGGCTTTGCGGCGTTAAGCGGCTCCCAATAGGCGCGCGGGGCGATTGTTCGGTTTTGTGCCAGTGGCACAACCGAACAGTCTGCCGAACATCTCGTGTGCCGGTTGTTCGGCTCTGGGGTCAATGGAGCTATGCAGACTGAGAGCCGTCCAGACGCTGTGGAGCCGACCGAGATGCGCCAGATGTGCCCGGGGCGACGGCGAGCTCTCCGACGCCCGGTCGGTTTGCGGAGCGGGCAACCTGGAGGCGTGAGGTGAGCTACAGCTTCGTGCGGAGCAAGTGGGAGGTGCGCTGGCGCGACGGTGATGGCCGCCAGCGCTCGCGTCGCTTCGATGACGAGGCACCCGCGAAGGCGTTCGACGATGCGATCCACGACCAGAGGGTCCGGGAGCGCAAGCAAAGGACCTACGGGGAGAGCGGCGGCGTCTACCCTTATCAGACCGCGGACGGCACGCGGTGGCGATGCAAGGTCAAGCGCTCGGATGGGACGTGGACACAGAAGCGCGGGTTCAAGAGCCCGAGCGCGGCTACGAACTGGCGGCGCCGCCAGCTCGAGCGAGTAGAGCGGCGCGAGGTGGTGCACACGAACGAAACCTTCGGCGAGTTCTTCCCCCGCTGGCTGACTCGGCGCAGGCCCTATCTCGAGGAAGGCAGCTGGAGTTGCTATGAGCGCGCGACGGGCGCATCCGGCTTTTGCCGGCGCTCGAGTCGGTCCCGCTCGGGGGGATGGAGGTCGAGCACGTCCGTGACTTGATGGACGTGATGACCGAGGGGATGGAAGCCGGGGAGATCGCGCCGAAGACCGTCAACAACACGCTGACCACGCTCGTCGTGTGCCTGAACGAAGCGATCAAAGACAAGCTGATGGTCGCAAACCCGGCGCTGGAGATCCCGAAGCTGCCGCTGGGCCATGTGGAGCGCGACTACCTGCGGCTGCACGAGATTCCGCTCTATCTCGACTCGTGCTCGCTGGTGTACCGCCCCTTGGCCGAGCTGCTGATCGGCAGCGGTCTGCGTATCTCGGAGGCGATCGCTCTGCAGCTCGGCGATCTGGAGCTCGAAGACTCCGGCGGCGTGATCGTGGTCTACCGCTCGCGAAAGAAGGGCAGGGTCGGCTCAACGAAGTCGGATCGCTTCCGCGCGGTGGAGATCGGACCTCACCTGTCGGCGGTTGTGCGCGAGCAGGTCGAGAAGCGCGCGACGATAGCCGGCGGGGACAAGCTGGACGCGCTGCTCTACACGATGCCGGTGCGGGTCCGCAAGACCGACCAAGGGCGCTGGGAGGGCGACGGCGATGGCAAGCCATTCGATCGCACGACCGTCTCGCGTGACTGGCACAAGGCGGCGTTGCATGACGCGGACCTGCGCGATATGCCGTTGCACGCGCTGCGGCACAGCGCAGCTGCGGCGTGGCTGGCGGGCGGCAACTCCCTGAAGTATGTGCAGGACCAGCTCGGGCACGGTGATATCCGCACGACCGAGCGCTACTACGGGCACCTGGAGCGCCATGTGAAGAAGGAGGGCGCGAAGGCGACCGAGGCGGCGATCGCCCGCGCGGTGCGCGAGCACGGCGGCCGTCGGCGCAGCGGTTATGCGGACCGCCGGCGCGCAGCGGCGCGGTGAGCCGGTCCCAGGGCGGCGGTCGGTTGCGCTGAGCCGCCAGGGCTCCATGCGGCCCTGGCGTCGTTGACCCAGTGTTCGATGTCGTCGGGATGGAAGCGCAACGGACCGCCGGCCCCGCCGATCCTGATCGACGGGATACGGCCTTGCTTGGCGGCGTCGTAGAGCCAGGTCCGCGACACTCGCAGACGCGTGGCGACTTCCGAGGGCTTGAGCAGGTCGATGCCAAAGGTTCCGTCTGAGCTCACCTGGGTTACTGACCCTGGAAGCGCCGATGCGGCCAGCGGAGTTGCCGGCGCATCGCCGCCGCAGGCCAACGCCGGTCCCGCGCCGGGAGACTAGGACCGACCCGCCACGCCTCTCCGGCCACCGAGTCGGCATCCTTTCGACGGTGGGCGATGAGATCGAGCTCGCAGCGAAGACCACTGGAGAGGTCGTTGAGGCCGTACTGGAGTCGAGTGGCGCCACGATCCCGATGAAAGAAGTCACGGGTTGGCTGGCAAGCTGGCTCCATCCGCGGCACGTTGCCTCAGCGGCAAAACAGATTGAGCGAGCCGTCGCGAAGCTCGAAGCGGCCGGCGTGCGACCTGGGGCTGTGCGCGACGAGCAGATGCGAGCCCTACTCGAAGAAGGCGCCCGAGAGGAAGACGAGACCCTTCAAGAGGTATGGGCGAACATGCTCGCCAATGGGCTCGCGGGAGGAAAAGCCGGTGTCCCGCGAGCCTATGCGGAGGTGCTGCGTCAACTCGACCCCGTCGAGATCGTCACCCTAGACCGAATCGCCAACGGCGAAATCCAGGCTGGGGGCAGCCACGGCGGGACGCGGGTCATCGCTCAAGGAAACAAGACGGGCACATCGTCAGCGGCGCTCTACAACCGAGAACGCGTCGGCCTGGTCGAGATCTCCGACACCGTCTGGCAGAAAGCGGGCGTGCCGCCGCCGCCGGGAGTCGATCCCCTTCGGACCATCGGGCTTACTCCCTTCGGCGGGGACTTTGTCAACGTGTGTCGGCCGCCCTCGTAGCACACGGCTAAGCTAAGGGCCTATCCCTGTAGGGCGATAGCTGCTCGCGAGGCGTGTGCGCGCTTGAGGGCGATCATGCCGCTGGCGAGTTGAAGTAGGGCAAGGTGGTTCTCGTCCTTCTTTGACCAGCGGATCAGGATCGCTCGGTTGCGGTTGAGCCATGAGTGACATGCCTCGACGACCCACCGCCGCGCTCGCCACTCGGGGTTGCGCTGCTTGAGATCGATCTCCTCGCCACGAGTGCGGATGTGCGGTGTGAATTCGCGGTCTTCGAGCAGGTCGCGGACGACGGGAAAGTCATAGCCCTTGTCCAGGCAGAGGCGCTGGGGGTCGGCCTCGGTCGGTTCCGGTCGCTCGATCGGGATCGAGTCGAGCGTCGCCTTCAGCAGCTTGTGATCGTTGCGGTTCGCGCCGTCGTGAGCGAGCCCGATCGGGACCCCACGCGCCTCGACCAAGAGCGAGCGCTTCGCCCCCCCTTGGCTCTATCAGTGGGATTGGGGCCGGTCTTCGGCCCACCGAGCGGTGCCTTGCTCATCGCACCGTCGGCCGCCAACCAAGACCAGTCGATCCCGATCTCCTTCTCATAGTCGAGCAGACCCTGGCGCCAGATCTCGTGGAAGACGCCCGCCCGCTCCCACTCCTGAAAGCGCCGATGCGCAGTGGAGGAGTTGCAAACCCCGGTAGCGTCGAGCGCGTTCCACTGCATGCCAGTGCGCAGCACGAGCAAGATCGCGTCCATCACCTCACGCTTGGGAAGACCACGCCGGTGAGTTCCCAACGGATGCTCAGGCGGGGGCGGTAGCAAAGGCTCAATCCGCTCCCACAACCAGTCCGGCATACGCCAGCCATCGTCACGGTCGACCAAACCCATCACGCGACCCCCTATGTCCGATCAACAGATCGAAGTCAGAGTTCGCCGGGACACCCCGAACCCCTTCTACAGGGATAGGCCCTTAGCCGGCAAACCCGTGGAACGTGCGGCGCAAGCGAGGGGGCGATACCAGGCTCGAGCCAGTGACCTCCGCCTTGTCGAGGCCAAACAGGTGGGCAACGCCAGGGGATGAACGGGCACAAAACGCCTGTAGGCGCCGTCTGAATACTCCCCACTCTTGGCCGGTTGAAAAAGGGACCCCCCTGGCGGGGTGAGAACCTGGCTCGGTTAGTGATGCCGAGGCCAGGAGGAGGAGTTGATCGCTGTGGAGCAGTGGGCGGAGATCCGGCGCATGCACTTCGTGGAGAGCCTCTCGATCAACGCGATCGCCAGGCGCACGGGCAGGGACCGGAAGACGATCCGGCGGGCGATCAGGAGCCCTGAGCCGCCTGGCTATCAACGAGCCCCGGTCGGATCGAAGCTCGACGCCCACCGCGAGCAGATCGCTGTCCTGGTGCGCGAGGTGGAGGGCATCACCAACACCCGCATCCGCGAGCTGATCACAGAAGCGGGCTATCAGGGCTCGAAGACGATCCCCGATGACTACCTGCGCGAGCTGCGCCCGATCCTGTGCCCGAAGCGGACTTATCAGCGCACGGTTTATCGCCCCGGCGAGCTGGCCCAGTTCGACCTGATCGAGCCACGACGGGAGATCCCGGTCGGCCACGGCCAGACCCGGAAGGGCTATGTCGTGACGTGCGAGTTCGGCTGGTCAAGGGCCGCCGCGGGCGCTCTGGTGTTCTCCAAGCGCTTTGAGGATCTCGCGTTCGGCATGAGCTATTGCCTCGCATCGCTCGGCGCATTGCCCGAGACGATCGTCTGGGACCGCGAGGGAGCGATCCACGACGGCCGCGGCAACGCCAGCGAGGACCTGGCCGCCTTCTGTGGTCGCCTCGCGCTCGGCTGGCGAATCCTCGAGCCCCGCGACCCGGAGTCAAAGGGTGCCCTGGAGCGCACCCACCGCTTCATGCGCACGAGCTTTGAGCCGGCGCGGAGCTTCGCGAACCCCCTGGACTTCCAGGACCAGCTCGAACGCTGGTTCACAGAGCGTGCCAACCCGCGCTTTCACCGCGGCATCCGGGCTGTCCCCGATGAGCGGCTGATCGAGGAGCGCGAGCGCATGCGGCCGTTGCCTGAGCCGATGCCCGCGATCGTGCTTCGCAGCGTCCTGCGCGTCCCGCAACAGCCCTACTTCCGCTTCGACACGAACGACTACTCCCTGGATCCCAGGTTTGCCGGACGGCGTGTCGAGCTCACGATCGGCCGGCGCCAGATCACAGCCACGGCGCTTGACTCAGGCGAGCTCTGCGCGCGCCACGCCCGCTCCTTCGCTAAGCACCTGACGTTCACCGACCCCGCCCACCAGGCACAGCTCGATCGGCTGCGCGGGAACCGCCGCCGGGGCCCTGAGGTCGACGTCGAACTGCGCCCGCTGTCTCGCTATGACGCGCTGATCCCGGCATGAGCAGCGCGTCAGAGCTCGCCCACATCTTCCAGGCCCTGAAGGCGCCGGCCGCAGCCCGGGCGATGGGAAAGCTCGCCGAGCGCGCGCGGGAGGAGTCCTGGTCTCACGAGCGCTTCCTCGAGGCGGTGCTCTCCACCGAGCTCGCCTCGCCGCGAGTCCCACGGCGGCGAGAATCGGATCAAGGCCGCCCGCTTCCCCGCCCGAAAGACGCTCGAGGAGTTCGACTTCACCTTCCAGCGCTCCGTCAAGAAGCAGGTGATCGAGCACCTCGGCCAGCTGGACTTCCTGCACGGCAAGGAGAACGTCGTGCTGCTGGGCCCGCCCGGCACCGGCAAGAGTCACCTCGCGATCGCCCTCTCGATCCGCGCCTGCCTGGCCGGCCAACGCGTCGCCTTCGCCACCGCCACCGAATGGGTCGCACGCCTCGGCGACGCAAAGCGCCAAGGAACCCTCGACGCCGAGCTCCGGCGGCTGACCTTCGTCCCGTTGATCGTCGTCGATGAGGTCGGCTACATACCGTTCGACCCCGAGGCCGCCAACCTCATGTTCAGCCTCGTCTCCTCACGCTACGAGCGCGCCTCGCTGATCGTGACCTCGAACAAGCCCTTCTCGGCGTGGGGAGAGGTCTTCGGCGATGACGTCGTCGCCGCGGCCATGATCGACCGACTCGTCCACCACGCCGAGATCCTCTCGCTATACCGCCTACAAGGCAAGGACCTCGGACGCCCACCCACGCACCACTAACGCTGCTACGACCGACTACACGCTGACTTGATCAGCCCCCACACATCCAAAGGAGTCCCTTTTTCAACCGGCGAAAGTTGGGGACTTTTCAACCGGCCTTGACAACGCCAACGCACTCGGGCTATCACGCCCCTAGCGTTGCCCGGCGATTCCCGGGATTTCCCGGCGAGATGTTCGCCAGATGTTCGCCAGATATCCGGCGAGTGGCGTCGCCAGCTCCGAGACGGACGCCTTTCCCCCGGCCCCGAGCAGCAAGCGGTCATAGCGAGCGGTTCAGGCTGGCTCTGCTACGCGGCTCTTGGGCTCATCCTGCGCGGTATGCGTTCGGGGCTGATGCTGGTACGCAAACGAGCCTTGGCGGACCGATAGCGGCCCCACCCCCGTTGAGCGAGCGGGGCGCTGAAGAGGACGGGCTCAGGCCTGAGTAAACAGGTGCTCGCCGACGAACGACCCGTTTTGTGCTCCCGGTGGACACGCGAAGATCGCGCTGGCGGTGTGAAGCGTGTGTCGGTTGAGCGCGTCTGAGGAGGCGAGCCTCCGCTGCAGCGGGATGAACTGGCCTCGCGGGCTGCGCTGGAACGCGATAAACAGCAAGCCGGCATTGATGTCGCCAGTCCCTGGATCGATTCCTTCGCTATACGAGTAGCCGCGTCTAAGTATCCGCTGACCGTCGTTGTTCGCGGGACTCGCGAGGCGGATATGGGCATTTTCGGGGATCGCCAACTCCCCGTTGCTCGCCGCCCCGAGGTCTACCGTGTCGTACTCTTCCCGCCGACCGAGTGGAGCACCCGTGAGCTTGTGGCGCCCGATAACTCGCTGCTGTCCTTCGAGACTCGTCGCGTCCCACACGTCAAACAGGATCTTGATGCGACGAACGACTAGGTAGCTGCCGCCGATCATCCATGCAGGACCGTCGCCCGGCTGCGTCCAGACGTACTCGGTCATCGCAGCTGTGTCCTCGGCGCGAATGTTGTCGGTGCCGTCCTTGAACCCCATCAGGTTGCGCGGTGTGGGCTGGGAGCGGCTCGTACTTGAGGTCCGCCCGAAACCAGCCTGTGCCCAACGAAGCACGGCCGTGCCATCGGCGATTCGTGAGAGCACGTGGATCGCGTGAAAGGCGATCTGCGGGTCATCAGCACATGCTTGCACGCAGAGATCTCCCCCCGATTGCGCTTCCTGCAGGCTCTCGCCCTGAAACGATGGGAGCGGCTGCAGCTCCGCGGGGCGATGGCGAGCAAGGCCAAAGCGGTCCGCGCCGGACGAGCCAAACAGGCCGGGGCCGAAACCGAACGTGACCGTCAGCCGAGATGGACCAAGACCAAGCGCCTCGCCCGTCTCGACGGGCGGCTCATCCAGCGTTTCAGAGCCAGACGGCCCATACGGCGCTCCCGCTGTCAGCGACGCAGCCGCTGCAGTCCACCGCGCGAGCATCGCCCGCAGTTCACCCAGCGCACCGGTCGTCACATCAAAAGCCGCGAAATACAGATAATCCTGAGCAGGAGTCGCGATTCCTGCCTGATGTTTTCCGTGGAACGCCACCGTCGCCCTCGAGGCACCCGAGAGAGGCCTCGCCGAGCCACCAGACGCACTCACAACCAGGTGATCCACGCCCGCTCCCAATCCAAGCAGAGCTGCCCCCGACAAGACCTCACGACGGGTTAAGCGCGACATTCAAACCGCCGTCGGTAGCTCAATTCGAACACACCCGGAGAGATCGGTCACGCGCCGGTTCAAGCCGCGCCGCATCGGATAGAGGTGTCGTGGCGGGGTCGGACCAAGCTTTAGACTCACGCCGCGACGAGGCCCTACACGTAGATGGCCGCGTAGCGCTCGAACAAACGTCCAAGTCACCGCGAAGAACGCTGTGCCACATAAGCCGCAAGCAGAGCTATCGCCGGGGGAATTATCGCCGGTACCAATCCGACGTGACGCCACAGCCAATAGAAGGCGCCCACGCTCGCTACCCCTACCAATTTCCATGCCCAGCCGCCCACCGTAGGAAATGATGGCACATCACAACGACACCGCCTGCGGGTGGAGTTAGTGCGCGACTCGCCGCACGACTCCAGCAAATGGCACCCGATGCCGATGGTGATCGCATGGCCAACGGTCCGCTCAGGCTTCCCACCACAGCGTGCGTTGCCCTGCTCATGTCCGGTCTGCTCGCCGGGTGCGGAGCCGCCTCGGCGGTCGGCACGAGCACATCAGCGTCTGGCCCGATCTCCAACGCACAAGCCGTGGCGTATGCACACGCCGTGAATCTGCGAGCCGGCGATATCCCGGGATTCGCGAGCCACGGGGCAGAACTTGAGGCCCCCAAGCCTGGGCGGCTGGCCCTCGCGGAGATCCGCTGTAGCGGCACCACTAATCCTGCCCGCAGAATCGCGAGGATCGAATCGGCAGAATTCTCTGCAGGTCGCGGGTCTCACAGCGAGCTCGTAAAATCCGCTGTCGAAGTCTGGCCAACGCCGACTGTGGTCGCAGTCAACAACGGCCCGCACCACAGATCGCGCTCTCGCGTGTGCTTCGCTCGCTTTCTCCGGGCACTCCATCACCGGATGAACGTGGAACGAAAAGGGCAAATCGGGCCTTTCACGATCACCACCGCGCCGATCCCATTGTCCGGCGCCGTCAATGGTTCTTTGACGAGAGTAGACGAAACACGTTTGCTCGGCACTGCGACGCTTCGCGCTCACATCTACCGCGACATTCTTGGCTTTACCACCGGCCCGGCCGAATTCGAAGTCGAAGCTATTGGTTTCGGTCACCCCGTGCCCGCATCAATCGAGGTTCGAACTCTGCAGCTCCTGCTTGACCGTGCCACGGCTCACAGTATCCGGCCAACCGCACCCTGAGCGGCCTCAGTCGCGGACATGCGCCAGCCATTGTCGGTGACGGCGCCGTCCGGCCATGTCGCTACCCAGAGAAGCCACCTCCTCCGCCCGACCCAGAGCCTCCGCCCGACCCAGAGCCTCCGCCCGACCCAGAGCCTCCGCCCGACCCACCTCCGCCTCCTTCTTTTTCAGGGGGAAGGGCCGCTTTACAAATACCCTGCAGCACCTGACCTCCCACGACTTTTGTCACAGGGCCACCAGGGACCGGAACAAACGTGGTTCCAACTTCGCAAAGTGCTGTTTCGACCACCCTTGGGACTTCCACGGGCCCACAAGTTCCGTGCATTTCTTCAGGAGTGCCTTCATACAGTTCTTTTTCTCTTTCGCACTCGCCCCGTGGCTCTGTTTCGAGCGGGTTGTACGTAAGGCCACTCGGATCGGTGGCGTTTAGCGGTGTGTCATTGACGTAGCGGTACAGGTTGATAGCGCTCCCCGCCATCCCGAGCGGGTCCTGGCTGATAAACCGGCCAGCGCCGGGGTCGTAATAGCGAGCACGGTTGTACTGGAGCCCGTTTTCTTCGCTTTCTCGGCCGGTGTAATCAAACTCATTGGTGCTGCTCGTACCGGTGGCGCTGGGTGCCCCGAACGGGTCATAGGTATATTCGGTCGCTGGTGTACCGGTGGCGCCGGCGAGGGCGATCGTGCTCCCGAGCTGGTCGGTCAGGTAGGAACTCGTGCCCGCCGAAGTGGTGCGAGCGTAGCGCTGGTCCGGCGCAAGCCCATTGAGCAGCGTCGCCGTCGCGCCGCCGATCGTTTCCGTCAGCACGTTGGGGCCGTCGTAGGCGTATTTGGTTTCGGCGCTACCGACGGTTCTGCTGATCCGGCGATCGAAGGGATCGTAACCGTAGCTTGAGCTGCTAGAGCCGCCCGTGACCCCTGTGAGCTGGTTGCGGTCGTTCCACGTGTAGCTCGTCGTGCCTTGAGAGGTGAGCTCTCCGTCGGCGTCGTATTCGAGTGTCTGACCACCCCAAGCCGTGAGCTCGTTTGCGGCGTCGTAGCTGGCTTCGCTGACTTCGGATGGGAGCGTCACGCGCGCCTCACTACCCTTGATCGTGACGACACGTCCGAGCGCGTCGCGCACGTACTGGAGATCGCCGATCTCTTCGCCCGAGCCCTTGTAGTAGCCGATGCCGGTGAGCTGGCGAGCTGCGTTGTAGCTGTAGCGCTCGACATCGCCGTCGGGCAGGACCGTCTGCGACCTTTGCCCATCGCGGTTGTATGACACGGTCACGTTCCCTGCCGGTGCCGTGATCCCCGCCAGCTGACCGTCTTCGTTGTAGGTGTAGCTGGCAGCTTCTTCGCCGCCGAGGCTCATCTCTGTGCGCTGGCCGTCGGCGTTATAGCCGTAGGTGACGGTCCCGGTGGGTCCGGCTTCTTCTGTCAGGCGGTGGAAGGGGTCGTAGGAGCGCGTCCAGGTGCCGGCGCGCGAGTCGGTCACGGTCGCGAGGTTGCCCGCGGCGTCGTAGCCGTAGCTGACGCTGCTCGTCGGAGCGCCTTCACCAACCGCGCCGTAGGAGATCGAGCTGAGAAAACCGAGACCGTTGTAGGAATAGCTCGTCGTCTGGCCCTTCGCGTCGGTGACGTTCGCGAGTACTCCGGTCGGGTCATATTCGTAGTGCGTGGTCCTGCCCAACGCGTCGGTCCATTCTGCAAGCTGGTCGAAGACGTTGTAGTGACCCGTTTGACTATGCCCGCGCGGGTCGGTGACCTGGACCACGTTGCCGTCTGGGTCCCGCTTGTAAGTGGTCGTCTCGCCCGCCGGGTCAGTGACAGCTTCCAGCGCATTGTCGGCGTCGTACTTGTAAGTCGTTGTCCTGCCTTCGGGGTCGCGCACGCTGAGCGGGACGCCTGCGGAACTGTATGTGAATTCCGTCGTTTGGCCGAGGGGCGAGATCATGGTGCTCAGCTCACCCTCGGAATAGGTGTATTTCGTGGTCTCCCCTTGTGGATCGGTCAGGGACGTGAGCTCGCCCTGGGAGTCATAGCCACTCACCGTCTGGCGGCCCCTCGGGTCGGTCACAGAAACCGCGTTGCCGTTGCTGTCGTAGGAGTAGTCGGTAGTCAGCCCGAGCGGGTCCGTGATGCTGGTCGGCTCAGCGAAAGCGTTGTAGGTGTAGCGGGTCGTCAGCGGAGCGACTCCCGCTCCTTCGCGTGCTTCGCTGGCGACGTTGCCTTCGCTGTCATACGTGTAGGAGACGTCACCGGTGGAGCCGGTCGTCTTCACGACGTTGCCTCCGCCGTCGCGTGTATAGGTCATCGACTGCTCCGAGGATCCCGGATCGAGGACCTCGCTAGTCACGAGACCTTTGGTGAAGTAGTAGTCGCGCTTCCTGCCATCAGGGTTGATGATCTCGCTTCCAGTAACTTGTTTTGCTTCGCAGCCGGAGCACGTCGGCAGCGGGACGAAGCGATACGTTCCCTGGGTTGCGAGCCACTGGGAGTGCAGATGGCCGCCGCCGTCGTAGTGATTCACGATCGCGACGTTGCCCCTTGCGTCCTTCACCGAAGTCATGTCGTTCGCCGCGTCGTAGGCGTAGCGTGTCGCTGCTCCCGTCGCGTCCGTGAACCTCACTAGCCGGCCCGAGGAGTCATATTCGTAGTGGACTTTCTGCCCGGCACTGGTGGTCGCTTCGGTTATGCGGTTGTAGCTGTCGTGGTGCAGGTAGATCGAGCGATCGTGAGGTCCGCGGACTTCAATCGCCGGGCCATTGCCGCCGCCTTCGCGGATGATGTGGATACGGTTGCCGTTGCGGTCTTCGATCAGTCGCACGGGGTCGTAGTCGGGAAAGTAATACTTCATCCCGTCACGCCTGCGCACCACCCAACCGCCTTCGGGCGTGTACCACTGGAGCACCGCGTTCTGCCACAGTCCCGGCGTTTCGACTGCAGAGTAGACGGCTTCTGAATAGCTCGTGCCCGGCGAGGTCCGTTTGAACTTCACCGACCCCCCGTCCGGCAGTATCAGGCTCGCGGTCCGGTAGTTTTCGTTCGACCAAAGCCGCAGGTCGAACGGGCTCTCTGTTCCGACCCCGAAGCTATAGGAGTTGTTGTCGTTCGGACGGTAAGTTCGCGTGAGCGATACCGGCATCAACGAATCGGGTGCCTGCAGGTCGGTGTGCCGGTAAACAAACAGGCCGGTGCCCAGGTCGACGGGGTCGCCGCCAGAGGGGCCGCCGCCCGGCGACGGCCCGCTGCCCACACCGCCTGTGCCGGACACCATCGCGCCGGTGAATTCCCATACACGCACGTCAGGATCCGGGATGACCTGCTTGCCATCTTTGCTGACCGAACCTTTTCCGTAGATGTACCAGCCGCGATCCGTCGGGTCGTAGTTCCAGAAGTCGACGCGCTGCCCAGGCGGCAGGTGTCCCCAGTTCGGGTAGATGATCTGGGCGCCCTTGTTCAGGTACGCCCCACCGGGCTGAACCGTGAAGTAGGTCGGGATCCCCGTGACGAAGGGCAGGGGGAACGGCGGCCGGTCGATCGGGATCGCGGTCAGGTTCAGGTTGCGCACGACGGCGCCACTGGCCGAGCGTACGGTCGTGCCGGCGGGCAGGCGCACTTCCAGCCCGGGCATGTCCGGGTTGGTGATGACGGTTTCGTGCTTGACCTGCGCCGGGATCCTGCTGTCGCCTGCCGAGTCCAGAGGCGTCATCCAAATCGTATAGCCGAGCGAGTTGGTCTTGCCCTTGAGGAGGTCGACGCCGACCGTGAAGCGCCCGAACCGCTTGCTTTTCGCGCGCGCGCTCCCCCCATCGATCACGAGCGCCTGATGGCCGGCGGGCAGTCCGCTCAGCAGGAACCGCCCGCTGCTGTCGGTCCGTGTCTGCTTGCCGGCGCCTTGCAGCGCGATTGTCACACCGGCGAGAGGCGTGCCGTCGATCACCAGCGCTTGGCCGCTGAGAGCCGTAACGCCATGCCGTGCGGCGCGCCTCGGCAGTCGCGCCCAAGGCGATGCCTGGCGTCCGGTCACCCAATTGCCGTCGCGCTTGTTCTTGGCGCCCGGGTGCCACGCTGGCGAGTAGGGCGAGCGATAGCCCAAAGCCGGTCCGGCCGCGGCCTGTCCCTGGGCGGCAAGTGCCGGTTGTGCGCTCGTTTCGCTCGCCCTGTGCCGCGTAAGCGAGGGCTGCGTGCCGACTTTGGCCGGTCGACGGACCGGCCTAGCAAACGGTTTGAACGTGCCCGGGCTTTCACCGGAGTCTTCGCCGACTGTGACGGTGATCGTGCCGGTGGTCGTGCCTTCGGGCACAGTCAAGTAGAGGTCGGTAGTTGTTGCCCTGCTGACCGTCGCCGGCGTTCCGCTGAAGCTGACTTCGTCGTTGGAAGCTTCCGTGCTGAAACCCGTGCCCGTGATGTCGATGGGCGTGCCAGGCGGCGCGTGCGCGGGCGAGATCTGCAGGACCGAGACGCTGCTGGCGCTGTAGCGCTTGATCGACAGCAGGTTGCCGTCCGCGTCCCACTGATAGACCGCGGCGCCCTGGGTCGGGTCGTCGACTAGGTCGAGCCTGCCGGCTTCGTCGTACAGGTAGCGGATGCCCGAGCCGGCTCCTTCCACGACCTGCGACGAGGCCGCCGAGGTGGCGCTCGCGGATCCTTCTCCGTTGCTGGCGCTGACCTGGACACGCAGCGTGTGCGCCAGGTCGCCGGCAACCGGAGCGTAGCTTTGCTGGGTGGCGCCTTCGATGCTCACACAGCTTTCGCCGGAGCCGTTGCATCGCTGCCACTGGTAAGCGTAGGAGATCGTCGGCGCCCCCCGCCAGCGACCGGGGTCGGCGGTGACTGCGCCGTCGACACGGGCGCTGCCTGCGATCGAAGGTGCCGTGACGTTCGCCAGCGCGCTCGCGGAGACTGCTTCGCTGGCCGCGGAGGTGGCCGATGCTTCTCCCGCAGCATTGACGGCAGTAACGACCACGCGCAACCTGTGGCCGATGTCCGAGCCCGTCAGCACGTATTTCGCTCCGGTCGCGCCTTCGATACTCACGCAGCTTTCGCCGGAGCTGTTGCAGCGACGCCACTGGTAGCTGTATGAGATCGGCCCATCGCCGTTCCATTCGCCGGTGCTCGCGCTCAGCGTCCTTCCGTCGACTGCTTCACCTCCTACCATCGGCGCCGTGCTCGAACTGGGGGCGGAGTTTTCGACGACGAGCGTGGTAACAGAGGTCGTATAGCTGTTGTTAACCTGGTCGGCGATCACTGCCCGCAGCTGATAAGTACCACTCGAGAGAGAACCCGTTTCGAGCGTACAGCCGTAGGCGATCCCAGAGATCAGCACGCCTTCAGACGAGCAGGCTTCTTCGTAGCTTTCGCTGCCGGCGGACGCGATCTGCAGCGTCCAGGTGGCCACGCCGGAGCCTGCGTCGTGCGCGGCGCCGTCGACTTCGAGGTTGCCCGTCACCTTGGCCGGCAGCGGATACAGCGCCCCGGTCGGGGCTGTGTTGTCAATCGTGCTGGCATGCGAGGCAGTCGTGTACGTGCTGCCTTCGCTGTCGGTGATGACGCCGCGTAGTTCGTAT
This sequence comes from uncultured Solirubrobacteraceae bacterium, assembly GCA_963704495.1. Taxonomy (GTDB): domain Bacteria; phylum Actinomycetota; class Thermoleophilia; order Solirubrobacterales; family Solirubrobacteraceae; genus Palsa-744. The sequence goes on from OY969911.1 coordinate 2,536,890, forward strand.
TCGCCGTCGGGGAGCGTCGTGGTGTTTAGGCTGCACCGATATTCGCTGCCGGAGCTTGGCGTCGTCGCGCTACAGCCGCTGCTCCAGTCGTTCGTGCCGGCCGGCGCGCTCTGCACTGCCCAGCTTGCAACTGAAGCGCCCGTCGCGCTCCCCGTACCCGACAATTCGACGGTTTTACCGATGTAGGCGGCGGGAGCGGCGAGCGTCCCGCTGGGCGTCGTGTTATCGATCTGCAACGCAACCGACGAGCTCGTGTGGGTGTTTCCCGCGCCGTCGGTGACGATCGCGCGCAGGTCGTAGGCGCCGTTGGCGTGAGCCGCGGTGTTGAGCGCGCAGCCGTAGGTGCTTGAGCTGATCGGAGTGGTCTGCGCAGCGCAGGCTTCGCCCCATTCAGAGCTGCCTTCGGCGGCGATCTGCAACTGCCAGGAGACAACGCCCGAGCCACTGTCGGTAGCGGTGCCGGTGATCGTCGGCCATCCGCCGACGGCGTGCGAGGGCGCAGTGAGAGCCGCGCTCGGCGCGGTGTTGTCGACGAGCACGTCGACGGTCGGCGTGTAGCCGGTCGCGACCGGCGTCAAGCTGGTACTCAACAGCGCGCGCATCTGATACTCGCCGTCCGGATAGCTGCCGGAGCTGGTGTTCCAAGAGCAGTCTGAATTCGCCGAAGCCTCCCGGGATCAGCGGTTCGCACAGCGTGTGCCATTCGCTCGTACCGGCAGGGGCGATTTCGACTTCGGCGGTGGCGAGCGAGCCGGCGACGCTGCCTTCGCCCTGGCCGGAGACGGTGACGGTGCCCGCCGCCGGCGATGAGGTTTCGATCGTGCCGCGCGGGTGGGCGGCGACCCAGATAATCGTCGAGCCTTCGGCGTCAACGTTGAATTCGACTCCTTCCTCGACCATGTAGGTACCGCCATTCAGCCACAGCGAGTTGCCGACGGAAGCCTGCCACGCCCCTGTCGCCACCTGCCCGGAGAGGCCGCCGCCGGTAAGCCTGAGCTGACCGCTGGTGGCGTGCACGACGCCCTTGTTCTCGAATGGAACCGAACCGACACTCTGGTTGCCCGCGCCGATTTCGACGTTGAGGGTGCCGGTGTTCGTGATGCTCGGCGTGCTGCCACCGCCGTAGACGAACGATCCGGGCGGGTAGTTGCACGGTCCTACGTTGTTGCTCCACGAGTCGTCGTTGAAGCGACCCTTGTTCTGGATCTGCGCGCCGTTGGACATCAGCAGGTCGCCGTTCGGTCCGCCGCCGGCGGTGCCCAGCGTGAACGTGCCTTCATTGATCAGAGTACCGCCGCTGAGGTAGAAGTCGCCGCCTCCACTGCCACACGCGGCAGCGTTGATCGTGCCGCTTGCGCCGGGGGCAATCACGAATTCTCCCGAGCCGCCGATCGTCGGATGGCTGGCGCCGGTGCCTGTGAACGTGCCCGTGATCTCAAGCTCACCGGCGGTGCTGACCGCCCCGCCGGTGAGCGTGAGGGTGCCGATCGTCGAGGTTCCGCTCGGCGCGCTCAATGTGGTGCCTGAGCCGACCGCGAAGCTCGCCCCGGAGGCGTCGGTGCCGACGAGCGTATAGGAGCCGCTCGGGCTCACCACGGCGCCGCCGGCGGTGCTCCATTTGCTACCCGACGCGGAGGTTCCGCTGCTCGGCGTGAAGTTGCCGCTGGCGACGTGGACGGTGCCCTGGTTGTTGAACGGGACCGACGACAGGCTCGTGTTGCCGGAACCGACTTCCACGTTGAAGGTCCCCGTGTTCGTGATGCTCGCCGACCCGCCAGTCACAAACGAGCTCGGCGGGTAGTTGCACGGACCGACATTGTTGCTCCACGAATCGTCGTTGAACGTGCCTTTGTTCTCCAGCTGAGCACCGCCCGACATGTATAGATCTCCATCCGGACCGCCACCAGAGGAACCCAACGTAAGCGTCCCTTCGTTCACCAGGTCGATCCCCGAGAGGTACATGTCACCACTACCGCTACCACACGCAGCGCTGTTCAGCGAGCCAGTCGCTCCCGACTCCACAACCAGTCGCCCCGACCCGCCAAGCGTCGGATGAGCCGCGCCGCTACCAGTAAGCGAACCCGTCACATCCAACTCCCCACCAACACTCAACGTGCCAGAGGACACTGACAACGAACCGATTTTGGTCGTTTCCGCAGGGACGCTCAGTGTGCCGCCAGCGAGCGCCATATGTGCGCCGGTCGCGTCGCTGTTCGTCAGCGAGTAGGAACCGGTTACGAAGTGGACCGCGGTTCCGCCGGCGGTCGCCCAGGTGCCGCCGGTTGAGGACCCCCCGGCGGTCGGCGTGAAGCTTCCGCTGGCCACGTGGACGGTGCCTTCTTCGTTATAGAAGGGGACACGAGTTTCGGTCGCGTTGCCGCCGCCGACGTCGACGTTGAAGGTGCCAGTGTTGCTGATGCTCGGCGAGCCGCTGCCGTTGACAAACGACGCGGGCGGGTAGTTGCACGGTCCGACGTTGTTGCTCCAAGTGTCCGCGTTGAACGTACCCTTGTTGAGAATGCGCGCGCTACTTGACATGTAGAGGTCGCCATTCGGTCCGCCGCCGGCGACGCCGAGCGTAAGCGTGCCTTCGTTGACGAGTTCGACCCCGCTCAGGAAGAAGTCGCCGCCGCCGCTGCCGCAGGCCGCACCATCGATCGTCCCGGTCGCGCCCGCCGCGAGCACGAGCTCCGACGAGCTGATCACCGGGTGCCCACTGCCGGTGCCGGTGAGCGTGCCGAACACGTACAGCGTGCTGGATCCGCTGAGTGTCCCGCTCTGCACGCTCAGGTCACTGATTTCCGAGACCGTCGAGCCGTCCGTCAGTTCGAGGGCGCCACCGGTGAGCATCACGCTGCCTTCGCCGGCGATCGAGCCGACCTGGTCGGTCCCCGAGCTGACCGTCACGCCCGTACCGGCGGGGATGCAGGCACGGTCGCTGCCGGTAGGCACGCTGGACGTCGACCAGTTACCCGCGGTCTGCCACGCGCCGCCCGATTCGCCTGTGAAGGTGGCGGTGCAGCCTTCTTCGATGCCGACTTCCCCTTCGCCGTTGATGATCCTCGTGGCGACCGATCGCGTCGTGTAGGTGTTGCCGGCGCTGTCGCTGACGAGGGAACGGAGCTGGTATGAGCCGTCCGCGTAGCCTGTCGTGTTGAGGCTGCACGAGTAGACGTCGAGTCCTTCGCTGGGGCTCATCTGCAGGGGACACGCCGCTGTCCAGCTGCTGCCGCCGGTGGGACGAATCATCAGCTGCCAGCTGGCCACGCCGCTCGTCGCGTCAAGCGCCGGCCCCTTTACCGCAATCGTGCCTTTCGAGATTCGTCCGGGCGCTTCCACAGCACCGGTCGGCGGTGTGTTGTCGAGCGTGATCGACTGGACCGAGGTTGTGGAGAGGTTGCCCGCGCGGTCGAGGACTTGGGCGCGCAGCTCGATAGCCGCCATCCGCGTAAGTGGCGGAGTTGATGGTGCAGCGGTAGGTGCTGCCCGACACCGGAGTGGTCTGTGGCGAACAGGCGTTGCTCCACGAGGAGCCGCCGGCTGACGCGATCTGCGGTGTCCAACTGGCCACCCCCGAGCGCGCGTCGCCGGCGGTGCCTTCGAGTGTCAGGGTCCCGCGCCCGTAGCCGCTTTCGGACGCTGGGGCGAGCGTGCCGGTCGGCGCGGTGTTGTCGAGCATTACTTCCGCGACCGAGGTGGTGTAGGTGTTGCCGGCGTTGTCGGTGACGACCGCGCGCAGCTTGTAAGCGGCTTCGGCGTATCCGGTGGCGTTGAACGAGCACTGGTATTCGCTGCCGCTCACCGGTTTGCTCGAGGAGCAGACGCTCGCCCATTCCGAGCTACCGGTGGCAGCGATCTGCAGCTGCCAGCCGGCGACGCCGGAACCGGAGTCCGTGGCCGTACCGGCGACCGTGGCGGTCGCGCCGCCGATGTATTCAGACGGGGCGATCGAGCCGCTCGGAGCGGTGTTATCGACCAGGATCGCGATCACCGCGGTGGGCGCGGTGTTCGGCGGTTCTTCGCCGTCAGACAGACTGTGCACGCGCCCGATAGCTCCCATCCGGGTAGCCGCCCAAAGCGGTGTTCCAGGCGCATTCGTATTCGCCTGTCAGGCTCGGCGTCAGCCCGCTGCAGAGCGCTTTCCATTCTTCGCTGCCGCTTGGGGTGACTTCGATGGTGGCACCGGAGAAGCCGGTGCCCACGCTTTTTCCATACCCGTAGAGAACCGCGGTCAGGGCTGCGTAGGGGTGCGGATACAGGTAGCCGCGCGGGGCGCCTTTCACCGGCATGCGTTCAACCGTCGCGCCGCTGACGGTCACGTGAGAGAGGTCGACTTCTTCGCCGATCAAGAAAAGGCCCGCGCCCAGCACGATCGAGGCGCCGCCGTGGGTCGTCCAGATGCCGGCCGCGACTTTTTCGGACACGCCTCCTGCCCGGAATTCAAGCGTGCCGTTGTTCGCTTCGACAGTCCCTTGGTTATCGAACGGAACCAGGATCTGCAACGTACCGCCGGATTCGCCCACGAACGTGCCTGCGTTCTCGAATCGCGACGCCGTGCCACCGCCGTTGTAGATCGAGGTGCCTCCAGATCCATAGCCGCAGCCGGGATCTGATGACTGGTCGATGAAGGTGCCCGTGTTGTCGAATTCCGCGCCGTTCTCGAGCCACAGCGCGCCGCTGCCTGAGGTGAGCGTGAATGTGCCGTCATTGACTACCGTCGCGCCGTTGAGCAGCAGCCGTGCGCAGCTGCCCGCCGTCGAGCCGGTGGCGCTTGAGCCGAGGACGAATCTCCCTGCACCTTCGACGGTCGAGGTGCCGCTCTGCGAGAAGGACCCCGAGACGTCGAGCTCGCCGACCGCGTCGAGCGTCGCGCTGCCGAGCGACAGAGATGTCACAGAGGCAGTCGTGCCTTCCGGGATCGTCAGCGTGCCGCTGCCCACTCCGACGTGTGCCGAGCCGGCTTCCAGATGCGCAGCAGTCACCGTGGCGCCTTCGACGGCCACCGTCCCCGCACCTGACCACGTGTCGCCCGAGAGTGAGAAGGAGCCACCCGCGAGCGACAGGACAGCGCTCGAGGAGGCCGACCAGGTTCCGGCGCTCCCGCTTCCGCCGGCGAGCAGCTGAAGCACACCGCTGTCCGCATTCACGGTGCCTTCGTTGTCGAACTGCACCCGGACCGGAAGCCCGCTGCCGCTGCCCGGGTTGCCGTGGAAGGTCCCGGTGTTTGAGATCGCGGGCGCGCTCCCGGCGCCGGCGTAAATCGAGCTGCCGCCCGACCCGTAGCCACAGGCGGGGTCGACCGAGTTGTCGTCCACGGTCCCCGCGTTCTGCAGCTGCGCGCCGTTTTCCAGCCACATCGCGGCGCTGCCCGAGGTAAGCGTAAATGTGCCTTCGTTGTCGAGCGTCGAGCCGTTCAGCACGAGCCGCGCACAGCTACCGGCCGTCGATCCGCTGGCGCCGGTCGCGATCTTGAGCCGGCCGGGGCCCGCGATTGGGAAGTTCCCGCTGACCTGTAGCGAACCGGACCCGGACACTTCCGCGATGCTCCCCGACGTGATCGCCAGTGACCCGCTGCTCAGGCTCACGTTGCCGGTCGCTTTCAACGCGGTCGCGGTCACCGATGCCCCCGTCAGCGCGACCGTGCCGCCCCCGGAAAACGTGTCTTCCGTCACCCCGAACGAACCCGCTGCGAATGCGACGGTGGTGCCCGTAGCGGCTTTCCAAGTCCCTTTGCTGTCTTCTCCGCCGTCACGCGGTTCGAGCGTCCCGCTCTTCGCTTCGACCGTGCCTTCGTTCTGAACCGGCACCAGCACCTGCAGGGTCCCGCCCGACCCTTCTCCGAGAAGCGTTCCGGTGTTGACGATCGCGGGCGCGGTCCCTCCGCCGTTGTAGATCGAGATACTGCCTGATCCGTAGCCGCAGCCGGGGTCGGCGGTTTGATCCTTGAACGTGCCGGCGTTGTCGAGGCGAGCGCCGCTTCCTAGCCACATGGCGGCGCTGCCCGAGGTGAGTGTGAAGGTCCCTTCGTTGAGGAAGGTGGCGCCGCTCAGATGCATGCGAGCGCAGCTGCCGGTCGTCGAGCCGGTGGCGCCGGAGTCCAGCACGAGTTTGCCCGTGCCTTCGATCGTCGCATTGCCTTCCACCGAGAGTGCGGTGGCGACGTGGAGCGTCGCGGCACCGGCGAGGGTCGTGTTGTTCAGGATGTCCAGCGTGCCGAGATGCGAGGACGCCGTCGTGCCTGTGAGGTCGAGCTTGCTGCTGCCGCCGGACCAGAGGTACAGCGTCGCGCTCGGGCCCTGCAGGTCGCCAGCTTTCACGTTTCCGCCCGCGAGGAAGATCGAGCCCGACAGTTCAGCCGAGCCGAACACGTAGGAGTTGGCGTTGAACGCGATCGACGCCCCTTCGGCGCCGACCCAACTCCCGGACTGTTCGGTGGTGCCGTGGTTGCCGCCGGACATGATGATCTGCCCGGTTTTCGCTTCTACGGTGCCCTCGTTGTCGATCTGCCAGCCGATCTGCGTGAAGACGGTCCCGACGGTCTTGCGCACCGTTCCCGTGTTGTGCAGCCAGACGGCAGAGCTGTCGCCTTTCATCATCCCGTGCAGCCACCATTCCGACCCCGGCGCGTCGACGTTGGCATTGAACGTCCCGGAGTTATCAAGCTCGGCGGATTCGCTGCCGGACAGCGAGCCAGATGAAAGCGTCAGCGTGCCTTCGTTCTTGAGAGTTCGTCCGGCGAGTTTCACCGAGTTCCCTGAGCCCGCTTCGATCGAGCCGGTCGCACCCGACGCTAGCACCGTCTTGCCGGCCCCGGTCATGTTGCCGCCGGTCCACGACAGCGATCCGGCGACGTCGACCGTGCCAGCGCCGGTGAGCGTCGTCGCACCGGCGAGATCCTGAATCGTCAGGTTTTCCAGGTGCGTAGGAGTGGAGGCGTCGGTGACCGTCAGCGTGCTGCTGCTGCTCCAAAGGGTCAGCTTCGCGCTCGGGCCGTCGATCGAGCCGACTTCCACGTTTCCGCCCGCGAGCGAGATCGCACCAGACATTTCGACGGCTTCGCCCAGCGCGAACGATCCGGTCGTGAACACGATGCCGGCAGCCCACGGGTCGCTGGTGGGCGCTACCCACGATCCTCCACTGGCGCTTCCCGTCGTACCACCGGTGAAGCTCAGTTGACCTTCGGCGTCGGAGTCTTCGACGGTGCCGCTGTTCTGCAGCGCAAACTGGATGACCGAGAGGCCGTTGCCGGAGCTCTTGTCCAGTGTGCCGGTGTTCACGAACGCCGCGGTCGCGCCGCCCCCGCGCAGCATTCCCGTCGAGAACCAGCTTCCGCCCGGGTCCTGCGCGTTTGCAAAGAACGTGCCGCTGTTGTCGATACGAGCCCCGTAGCCACCGGAGATCGACCCCGAGCTCCAGGTCACGCTGCCGGCATTGACCAGTTCGCGTTCGTTGAGCGTCACGGTACCGCTGCTGCCGGGGTTGATCGAGCCGGTCGCGCCGGCTTCCAGGTCGGTTTTGCCGGAGCCCGACATCGTGCCGCCAGTCCAGGAGAACGAGCCGGAGACCATCACCGCGCCCGCACCCGTGAGCGTGCCGCCGCTCACGGTCAGGGAGGCGATCATGGAGGAATCCGTTGTGCTGGTCAGTTCCAGCGATCCGCCCGAGACGACCAGCGCTCCTTCGTCGCGGAGCACTCCCGCCTGTTCAGATCCACCGCTGATGTGGACCGTGGCGCCGGGTCCGACGCACGCCACGTCCGAAGAACCCGGCACCGCGCTCGTCGACCAGTTCGCAGCCGTTCCCCAGCTTCCTTCCGAAGGACCCGTCCACGTGTCGGTGCATGACGGTTCGGCTGTAACAGAAGGCGCCCACGCCAGCAGGGCACAGAGGAGAACCGAAAGAAGCCCCGCGATGGGCTTGGACAGGCCAGCACCTGGTCGATGGCGGCGCCCGTCGGCCCCATTCGAGGCACTCGTAAGCCTCATACCGTTTCGCATCCCGCCCCGACTCGCCTCCGATTTGCCAGCGGACCGCCCAGTGCGCCTGGACTTGTATCACTTCATCCACCAGCGTGTCTTGATCGTGCGAATAGCGCTGACTATCGGGCGTCGGACAAGACCATCGCGTGGTCAGGTTGATAACGGGCCATACCGGGACACGGTGTCATGCAGTAGCGCCTGAAGCGCACGGCTCGAGATCACGCGTCTTGTTCCAGGCGCCACAGCAGCCGCCGCCGATCCTCGGCGGGCCGGTTGCTGTCGACGTCTCGATACGCGTCGTCGGGCTCTGCCCACTCGCGCGCACAGTAGATCGCCGAGCAGAGCAGCCTGCGCGCGGGCGTGCAGGCGCTTGGCCATCGCACGCCACGCTTCGGAGCCGGAGCGCTCATCCTCGAGCAGCTCAAGAGCCTCCTGCAGCGCCGCGCGCATTCGCTCGCGGTAATCGCCGAGCCCGTCGATCGCCGTGGCGTGCTTCTGCCGCCACTCGCGGTGCTGCGGAGCCTCTGCCAGCGCGAGCGGCTCACCCGCAGCTCGCGCGCAGCTCAACCGCCGGCGCCCAACGGTGGTCAGCCCCCATCGCTCAGCGCCATACGAGCGCGAGCGCTCAACGGCGCCCGCTCGCTCAAGTGCCCTCAGCAGCGGCCCGACGTGGCGCGTCGTGTACGCGCCGGCCACGAAGCCGAGGTGTTCGGCGATTCGCCTCAGCGTGACCGGAACTGCCCTCGCGGTGTCGTGGCGCTGCGCGCGCTCGCACGCCGCCAGCACGAGGTTCTCGGAGACCGGTTGAAAGCGCCCGAGCTCCGAGGCGGGTGTCCTCATACGCCGATCAGCTCGAGTGCGTCGATTCGCTGCGGGCAGGGCGAGGCGAGCACGTCCTCCCCGTCGAGCAGCACGACGCCCTCGTCGCGAAGGCGCTCGACGGCGGCGTCCAGGGTCGAGCGATCGACTCTGAGAGAGGCCGCGAACTCATCGCGGTGCCGGCGCTCGTCGTGGTCCTCGCTGAGCAGCTCGAGGACGATCGCGCGCTCGAGGCGTCGGTGCTCGTCCGAGCCCGCTTGGGTACGGTTGTGTCGCATGGGAGTTGACCCTCCTGTGCCACGGCGTCGGGACAGTTCGCGCTGTCGCCGGCGCCACTTGTTGTCGGATTCGACCCACGGTAGGCGCTGGAGAGGTCGTCGTGAGCCGAGGATGCAAAGTTGATGCAAAGTGGATGCAAGTTGGCGAACGAACGCTACGATCCGCACCCACTCCTACCGCCACTCATCAGGCAGCGCGTCCGGCTTCCACGCCTTCGTGACCCCTCCCCCGGCCTGTCGCAGCACCTCAGAGAGCTCGCGCAGCTGCAGGTGAAAGGAAAGCTCCTCGCGCACGTCTCCGTCGGCGTCGTCGAGCTCGGAGCGCCATATCGCAAGCGCGCACAGCGGCTCGCTCTGCTCCTCCTCGTTCCACCACCCCTCCTGCAGCCACCCGAGCGCTTTCGGGTAGCGCCCGTGCAGCGCCACGACCTGCCCCCATATGTCGGCGCGCCAGTCGGCGTCGCCGCCGTAGGGCTCAAGCCAGCGCGCTCGCGAGCCGCCCTTCTTTGCGAGACCCGTGCTCAGCGGAGGTCGGCGCAACGGGCGCACCTTGCCCTCGGCGACGGCGCGCGCGACTTCGCTTGCCACGAACTGCCCGGCGAGCGTGCTTGGGGCAAGCTCTGCCCCCGCTGCCAGCTCCTCGAGTTGCTCGGCGAGCGGACCCGGCAGCGTCAGCTTGTACTTGTGGCTCATCGCGTGCGCTCCGGCGCCTCTCGCGGTCTCGCCAGCCGCTGAAGGACGCGGGCGATCCCCGGAAGGCGCCCACGGCCGCGCTCGACACGATCTGTGAAGCCGGGGCCATAGAGCGGGTCGGGCAGCTCGGGATAGGCCAGCGAGGGTGTCTGCGCTCGGCTCTGGCGCATGCTGTGCGCCAGGCGCGCGATCCGATCGGAGCTATCGCGTTGCGACGGGCTCCTGCGATGCAAGTTCCTGCGCGCGCTGCTCGCCGGCCTTCGTAAGCTGCCAGGCACCGGAATCCGCGGGATCGCTCTCGACCAACTGATAGTGGAGCCCCTCGCTCAGCCATCGAAGCAAGTTCGCCTGAGGAAGATCCTTATGATCGACGGCGGCTTGGAGCAGCGTCGGCCAGTCGATGCTGCCCCTCTCATGCATAAGCGGTAGCAGTGCCTCGTCGAGGACAATATCTTGGCGCCGGCTTGGACGCGCCTCGGGCGAGTCAAACAAAGCCGACGGATCAGCATCTTGCGTGCCGTTCAGCGTGCCGTGGATGAGAAAGGCTGCGAGGCTCATGGATCTTGGTACAGCGGCGACAGATCCTCGCCAGGGAGGACTATCGTGATGGGCGACACGATTCTGGCGTGCACTGCCCCTCTATCTTAGCGCGCACCGGCGTCGTAATGTGCGTCTGAACGGGCGCTATGATTCTCGCCTGTATCGGGGCATCAACTCGCGTGTGGATGGGTGCGACGAGCCTCACTTGCTGGACCGGAACCTTGTCGTGAGTGGCTCCGAATAGCACGGCCAACGCAAATACCCCAACGACGCCGGCCGCCAGCCACCGTACTCCGACTTGCAGCGCTCGTTGCGTCCGAGCCACCTCTGATCGTGCGGCATCCAACTCGCCTGCGAGGGTTCCGATCAGCTGTTGAGTCAATGCCGACGGCTCGGTATCAACGAACCCGGGTACAGATAGGACGCGAATCGTCTGTGGCGCATCCCGATCGACCCGTCGCGGTGCCAGTACCAGCACGAACGAGCGCGCACCAACAAGCAGCGACACCAGGGCGACCGCCGCAACCGCCAGCCATATCCATCGAGGGACATCGCGACCTGAGAACTGACCCTCAACCGTAAACGTAAGACCCACCAGAACCAGCACGGCGGCGAGCAGCGAGGCTGCGCGTGTCTGCAATCCCCCGACTCGCCCATCTTCAGCGTCAACATATCGACGCGCCTGGTCAAGGAGAACTGGGCTATTGGCTTCGGCAGGGGTCAACGGCATTGATAAGCGCGTTCCGACTGAAGCAGAGTTCTGGCTGGCGGACTCATCTCCTGCACCGGGACGCCATTGGCGAGCCACGAAACCCCATCATACATCGGAGACATCACAGAAAGGTGCGATAAAACTTTGACAAAAGCCACTCCCTCCGGCCGGATCAATGCGCCCAGAGAATTGTGTGAAATTCGCGTATCGGGCACGCGAAAATTCACCTATACCCCCAGATGAATTTGAGGGCCACTCGAGCGCATGCGAAAAGCCCTGCAAAGGAGGCTGTCGCGTAAACCCTCGTCCCCGGGTTTGCCGTCCGGGGCGTTTAAGACGATGGCGCTGTCCCCGAGCACTGGAGGTAGGTGGTGCCGCAGAACTTTGTCTCGTGTGACCGTGCCGGCTCGAGGATCCCAGCGGCCGGCTCATCGCGCTGTAAACGATTCGCCCGCGAGCTCGAGCTGGTCATCGCCATAGAACAACGATTCGCCGATCCTCAGGGTCGGCACGCCGCGCACCCCGGCCTCCCAAGCGCGGTCGGTCGCCTCACGCAGCGACCGCTTCAGCGCCGGCTGTCCGAGCGCCCCGCTGAGCGCCTCGGCGTCAAGGCCCACGTCCCTGGCGCAACCGAGCAGTAGCTCGAGCCCCGCGATATCGGCACCCTCGACGAACTGCCTGTCGAACACGGCGCGGGCAAAGGCCTCGCCCTTTCCCTGCTCGCCGGCCCACGTTGCGCAGCGCATCGCCACAAGGCCGTTGCCGGGCCATCCTGCGGGCCAGCGCACCGGCGGCAACCCGTAGCGCAGCGCTCGCCCTTCGATCTCGGCGACCCGCCCGTCACGGGCCTGCGTATGCGCCCACGAGCCGAAGCCCCGACGCGCGAAGATCGCGCCGAGCAGCACGGGCTCGAGCGCAGGCTGGACCCCCAGCACCGCTCTCGCGCGCGCCAGCGCGAGGTACGCGTAGGGGGAGCCTAGATCGAAGTACATAACCGGGTCCGCAGTGGACAAAGCGATCCTCCTCGCCAGCGACGACAGCTAACTTGACGCCCAACAAGTTACCAGCATTAGCTTGTCATGCAACAAGCTAATATGTGGGAATGGCACGGGCGTCCGTCGACGGTCAGGCTCTCTCTGAAGCGAAGCGAGCGCGCGGGGGCAATCGCCCGCTTCTCGCCCCTGCCGCCCGTATCCGCGACGCCGAGCGTAGCCGCCTGGCGATCCTTGACGCCGCTGCGCTGCTGTTCGCCGCACAGGGCTACGACGGCGCGAGCATGTCCGAGATCGGCGCCGCCGCCGGCCTCTCGCGCGGTGCGCCCGGCTATTTCTTCGGCTCCAAGCAATCGCTGTACGGAGACGTGCTCGATGCCGTCTTCAGCAAGCGCCGGCGGGCAACCGAGCAGGCCTTTGCACCCGTTCACGCGTGGTGTGAGGGCGATGCAGGGCTCCCGCGGCTGCAGCTCGCGTTGGCTGCCGCGGCTGACGGATACATGCGCTTCCTTCAGGGGCATCCCGCGTTCGTCGCCCTGATCATGCGCGAGGAGCTCGACGGCGGACGCAGGCTGAGGCGAGCGAGCCACTCTTCAACCGCAATGGAAGACGCCTTCCGGGCACTGCGGCGTGGCGGCACCAAGCGGGGGCTCAAGACGTTCCAGGTCCAGGAGGCTGTGCTGCTGTTTGTCTCCTTGACGTTCGCGCCGATCTCCTACCGCCACACCCTGCTGCGCTCTGTCGACCTCGAGGTGAGCTCCGAGCGCGGCCGGGCGCGGCAGGCGAGGCTCGCCGCCGCGCAGCTGATGAGCCTGATGGCGCGATGAGCAGCACGCTGACCAGTCTGCACGTGCCGCTCGTGCTCGCGTTCGATGAGGATCACGTACACTCGTACGTCATGACGGATGCACTACAAACCTTCAATGCTCAAGCCAACTCCTACAACGCGGCTCGGCGAAGGCTGATCCCACCGTTCGAATCCTTCTACGGGACAGCCGTAGAAGCCGTGCGGCTCGCCGATCCAGTCGAGTGCATCCTCGACATCGGCGCCGGCACCGGGCTGCTGTCTGTGGCAATCAAGGAGTCCTTCCCCGATACCCAGATCACCCTGCTCGACGGGGCACCGGCGATGCTCGCGCAGGCACGCGAGCTGCTCGGAGACGCCGGCGTCCACTACCTCACCGCAGACCTGCGCGATCCGCTGCCCGCAGGACCGTGGGACGCAGTTGTCTCGGCTCTCGCGATCCACCATCTCAGCGACGAGCACAAGCGCGATCTGTTCGGGCGCATCCGTGCGTCGCTGCGCCCCGGCGGGGTGTTCGTCAATGCCGAGCAGGTCAGCGGGCCGACCCCCCGGCTCACGGCACTGTACGAGCGCCGGCACGAGCAGCAGTCGCGAAGCGCCGGATCAGACCACGCCGAGTGGCATCGCGCCCTCGAGCGAATGTCACACGATCGACTGGCCGGCCTCGAGGATCAACTGGCGTGGTTGAGGGCCGCCGGCTTCAGCGATGTCGACTGCCTCTTCAAGGAGTACCGCTTCGCCGTGATCGTCGCGATTCGCTGAGTCGTAGGCTGCTGCTGCTGCCGCTCGGACGCTAGCTTCGCTCAGTCGAGTGCGATCGCGCGCATCGTGTGCTCGTCGGGGAGCTTCTCCAGAATCGCGCGCAGGCGCTCCAGGTCGTCGGCCTGCTCCCGCCCGAGGTCGTGAAACAGCGACCGCAGCGCGGTGTGCGTGATCTTCATCTGCCGCGAGCTGAGCGTCACCGAGAGGATGCCGTGCTCGTCCGGTTGACCGTCGAGTTGCGCCAGCACCTCCCGCGCGAGCCGGCGGATCTGCTGTTCGTGCGCCTCGTCGGCGATCAGCAGTTTCAGCGCAGTCGACGTCACGTCGATCTCGTCGACCTCGAGCAACAGGTGGAATGGGGGCTCAGGAACAGTCGCTGCCATGGTGCTCTGCTTCGCGCGTGGGTGCCGAAGCCGCTGGCAGTCTACTGCGCACCTCCGAAATGCTCGGGGAGGCAGGCTGAGTGGGAGCCTGCCTCCCCGGCCTCTCCGCGTGGGGACGCGGACTGTACCAGGATACGAATAGTTGGGACTTAGATGCATTAGACCTACTTGCTCTGGACATAGACAGTCGCGGTCGGATGGTGTTGACATTCCATGCCCGAGCCGTTGTCCGATGCCACACGCCTGCTTGGCAGTCGCGTGCGCGAGCGGCGCGAAGAGCTCGGTTTGAGCCAGGAGGCACTGGCCGACAGGTGCGCCGTGCATTGGACCTTCCTTGGCCAGGTCGAGCGCGGTCGGCGCAACCTGAGCCTGCACAACCTGCTGAAGGTTGCAGGCGGCCTCGGGGTCGACCCGTCCGAGCTCGTGCGCGGGCTGAAGGCGCCGTTCGCGAAGCAGTAGTCGCCCTGCGCTGGATCGAACCGCGCATTGCGCGAGGCCCGTTGCTATTGCGCGAGTCCGCCGTAGGTGTCCGGCCGGCGCGTCTGCAGGAACGGGAACAGCTCGAGCCAGTCCTCGCGCTGGTCCAGGTCAAGCTCGGCGACGAGCACGGCCGGCTGATCGCGTGGGGCCTGCACCAGCTTTCGCCCGTACGGGTCACAGATGAACGAGGAGCCGTAGAAGCGCAGCGGCGGCTCCTCCCCGATGCGATTGACGGCGACCATGAAGACGCCGTTGGCAATCGCGTTGCCGACGATCACCTGCTCCCACAGCGGCTGCGTGTCGAACTCCGGGTGATCGGGCTCGGAGCCGATCGCGGTCGGGTAGACCAACACGTCGGCGCCCTCCAGGCTGTAGGCGCGCGCGACCTCGGGGAACCACTGATCCCAGCAGGTCGGCAGGCCGAGACGCACCTCGGCGAGCTCGACCAGCGGGTAGGGGTGCTCGCCCTCGCCGGGCCCCGGGCGGAAGTAGCGGTCCTCGTGGTAGCCGGCCGTCAGCGGGATGTGCAGCTTGCGCGTGCGCGCCACCAACTCGCCGTCCGGCGCGACGACGATCGCCGTGTTGAAGCCGAGGCCGTCCTCATCGCCGGCGCGCTCATACAGCGAGGCGTGCACGTGCGCCCCCGTCTCGACTGCCATCCGCGCGGCGAACTGGAACGTCGGGCCGCCCGGCAGCGGCTCCGGCTGCACGCCGGCCTCAGCCGGCCCGCGGGGGTCAGTGGCGAAGTAGCGACTGAGCGTGAGCTCTTGCAGGCAGACGAGCTCCGCTCCCTGCTCGACAGCCCGGCGGATGCCTTCGGCGAGCGCCTGCTCGTGCTCCTCGGGATCGGCGTGCCAGCGCTCCTGCACGGCGCCGACGCGAAACGGCGCGCGCCTGGGCGGGCGCTTGCGCGCCGGCGAGGAGTGCGGCCCGGACAAGATGATCAGCGGAGTCTGCTCTGGCATTTCAGTGAATGTACGGTGGTATCGCGATGAGTGCCACGATCGACTCGACCCCACGCGCTGACGGCTATCGCATGCCGGGTGAGTTCGAGCCGCACGCAGGGTGTTGGATGGCGTGGCCAGAGCGCCCCGACAACTGGCGCTTGGGCGCAAAGCCCGCACAAGAGGCCTACGCGGCAGTCGCCGAGGCGATCAACGCCGGCGAGCCGGTCACGGTGGCTGTCTCGGATGCCCAGTTCGAGCATTGCCGCTCGCTGCTCTCCCCTTCGATCCGCATCGTCGAGGTCTCGACCGACGACGCCTGGATCCGCGACACGGGCCCAACATTCGTGATCGACGGCGACGGCCGGCGCCGTGGTGTGGACTGGCGCTTCAATGCCTGGGGCGGGCTGCGCGGGGGGCTCTACTTCCCTTGGGATCGAGACGAGCGCGTCGCCGCGAAGGTGCTCGAGATCGAGGCAGCCGAGCGCTACCGCGCGCCGATCGTGCTGGAGGGCGGCTCGATCCACGTCGACGGCGAGGGCACGGTGATCACGACCGAAGAGTGCCTCTTGAACCCCAACCGCAATCCCGAGCTCTCGCGCGAGCAGATCGAGCAGGCGCTGCTCGACTACCTCGGCGCGAGCAAGGTGATCTGGCTCGGTGAGGGCGTCTGCAACGACGAGACCGACGGCCACGTCGACAACCTCGCCTGCTTCGCCCGTCCGGGCGTGGTGCTGCTGACGTGGACCGACAACGAGGCCGACCCGCAGCACCTGATCTCGCGCGACGCCCACGAGCGTCTGCTGGCTGCGAGCGACGCGCGCGGTCGCCCGCTCGAGGTGATCCACCTGCCCTCCCCCGGCCCGCTCACGATCAGCGAGGACGAGGCGCGCGGCGTGGACGCGGTCGAGGGCACCTTGCCGCGCCGCGCGGGCGATCGCATGGCGGCCTCCTACGCGAACTTCTACATCGCCAACTCGCGCATCGTCTTCCCGCTGCTCGACGCGCGCTACGACGAGCAGGCGGCGGGGATCCTCAGCGAGTGCTTTCCCGAGCGCGAGGTGATCGGCGTCGCAGCGCGCGAGATCCTGCTCGGCGGCGGCAACGTCCACTGCATCACGCAGCAGGTCCCTGGGGCATCGGGAGATTCATAGGTCGCGCGCGGCGATGCCCGTCCCGTTGGCCGAGGACGCCCATCCCCGTTGACCAACGCTCATTCGACGGTGAGCGTTGCTTTCATCCCCTTCTGCTCGTGCGTCGGCAGCGAGCAGATCAGCGTGTACGTGCCCGGCTGCATTTCAAGCGCCAGGTCGCCGATGCCTTTGGACGGCGTGTTGGCGAACGACCCAGCCGGCGGGCCTTCGCTCGATGCGATCTGCAGGTTGTGTTCGTCCTGGCCGTTGTTGACGAACTGGAAGATGACCTTCCCCGCCGGCACGGTCGTGCGCGAGAGCGTGAAGGCATACTCGACGGCGCTCACCTGCACGTGTGGCACCGATGGCGGTTCGCCCGGTTCGCCGACTTGGCCGCCGCCCGGCCCGGGCGTGCCACCTTCACTCGCCGGCGCCGAAGCGCTCGGCGCGACGGGGGCGGGCAGCGGGGCGACCAAGGTGACCGGCTGAGCGGTCGGCCCGGCCGGCGGCACGAGCGCGAGCGTCGGAGCCGGAGCCTTCGGGGCGGTCCGCCGACGAGCGGAGCAGGGGTGATGACGACGTCCGTGCCGACGACGGGCATGCCGCGCACACTTGCCGCGATGAGAGGCGTGCGAGGCGTGCGTCGTTCCGCCGGCCGTAGGGCCCGTCGCGGCGAGTGCGAGTGGCACAACGACGGCCAGCACCAATGCGGCCGAAAGCGCCACGGCGGCTGTCGCAAGACGCCTGTCAAGCGGCGAATGCTTTCGCGGCGGCTCGATCATGCGATCAATTGCGGCACGGTGCCGTAGGCGCTCGAGCCGGGCTCGCCGGTGCCTGCTCCGGGAATCACGAGGCCGGCTTCGGTCTGGAACCACTGGCCGAGCAGCCCGGCGTACATCGCACGGAAGTCGGAGGTGTTGAGCACGTTTTCATTCGGGTCCAGTTTCGAGAGGCCCGGGAATTCGCCGACCATTTCGCCCTTCACGCGCGAGCCGATCAGGAAGGCGACGCCGGCCGCTCCGTGGTCTGTGCCCGAGCCGTTTTCGCGCGGGCGGCGGCCGAACTCGGACCACAGCTGGATCAGCACGCGGTCGTCGAGGCCGCGCGCTTCGAGGTCGCGCTGGAAGGCAAGCACCGATTCGACGGTCTCACCGAGGTTCGAGCTGAGCGTGTCGACCTCGTCGGAGTGCGTGTCGTAGGAGCCGACGGCGCTGAGCGAGACGCATTTGATCGGCAGCGCTTCGTCGTCGAGCATCGCCGCGAGCGCGGCGAGCCGCTTGGGGAACTCGCCACCGCTCGTCGGGTAGGTGACCGGCGAGGTGAAGCCCGGTTTGCCTTCGCTTTCACCGAAGGGGGCGATCTGGTTGCGGATGATGCTCGTGTTCAGCGAGGCCGTCCGCGCCTGCGCAAACGCGGGCGAAGGCGATGAGAGGGCCCCCAACGCGCCGAACGCGTCGAGCGTCGGCGAGGTCAGCGGGTCGCCGAGACCGTACGCCCAGAAGTCGTAGTCGGAGGGCGAGGAGACGGCAGCGACGGGCACCCTCGTCGTGGCAAGCGCCGGCGCGAGCGAGTAGTCGAGCGAGAGGCCCTGCAGCGGGTTGCCGGGATCGCCGGCGACGTCGAGGTAGCGGCCCATCCAGCCCGAGCGCGTCTGCGCATTGAGCTCGCCCACCTCCCAGTAGTGGCGACTCGTGAAGTGACTCTCATCGGGCGGGTCGTAGCCGATCGCGGGGAACACGGTGACCTTGCCTTCGCCGTGCAGCTGGGCAAGACCGTCCGCCTGCGGATGCCACATCAGCGCTTCGTCCTCTGAGAACTCGACGCCTTCGCCTTCCTGGCGCCCGAGCGTGGGGCGCAGTTCGTGGTACTTGGCTTCACGCACGGGCGAGAGCACGGACAGCGCGTCCCAGCCGCCTTCCATGAAGATCGAGACGAGCACGGGCTGGTTCGGCGGAGCGGCGGCGGCCGCCTGCAGAATGCCCTCCTCGAACTGATGCGGCGCGAGCGCGGCGGCGCCGTAGACCGACAGCACGGCCCCGGCCGAGCGCAAGAGGAAGGAGCGGCGGTCCATGCCGCTGCCCGCCGGGAGCGGCTGGCCGGGCTCGACCGAGGGCAGCCCGCGCCCGGCCTGCGCGACGCCACGGCGCAAGAGCTGTGCGCGGGTGAAGTCGTTGCAGGAGCAGCTTCTGGCCATGCTCAGCTCACCTGCATGTCGGGCGAGGTCGCGATCAGCATGCGCAGCGCGTTCTGGCGCATCGCCTTGTAGGGACTCTTCTGCCATTTGGCCGTGACGAGGCCCTGCAGGCAAGATTCGGCGAACAGGGTGATCGAGGCCAGCGACTCGCTCGAGAGCCCCGGGTTGGCCCAGTAGCCGAGCGCGCCGGCGAGCGCTTCGGCGGGTTCCTCATCTTCGCTGTACTTCGCTTCGCCGGCCGAAGGCCACGGGTTGGGGTAGGTCTTGGCGGTCACGTAGCTGGCGAGTTCCCAGCGCGCCTTCGCGGTCGAGGTGTCCAGCCAGCGCGTGAAATCCCAGCCGGAGACGTTTGGCGGGTAGAACAGCTGCTGCCCGGCGCCCGAGCCCAACCAGGACCATGCAGTCGTGTCGATCGGGCGGGCGATCGCGCGCAGCAGGCCGGCGTTGTAGACGACCGGCGGCGTCACGAGCTCCGGACCATCGAGGAAGTCGGGGTGCTGCAGGATCGCCTCGACGACCGGCCGGATCTCATAGCCCGAGCCGACGTAGAGGCCTTGCAGCGAGGCAAGCGTCGCTTCCGAGGGAGGCGTCGGCACGAAGTAGCCCCACAGCTTGCTCACGAAGAAGGACGGGTGCAGCGGGTGCGTGACGCATAGGCGCACGGCGTCTTCCCAGCTCCATTTGCCGGTCTGGCCGAACACGGTCTTGTTGGCGTTGTCGTGCCGGGAGGCGAGGAAGCGGAAGTTCTGCAGGCCCACGCTTTCGACCCAGTCGGCCGTCCAGCCGCTCAGCGCGCGCGCCATTTCGCGCACGTCGTCCTCGCTGTACGCGCCGCGATCGGCGCCGAGCGAGAACAGCTCCATCATCTCGCGCGCGTAGTTCTCGTTGGGGTCCCACTTGTCGTTGTAGATCCCGTCGAGGAACACGAGCATCGCCGGGTTCGTCGTGACCGAGAGGAACAGATCGTGGAAGTTGCCGAGCGCCTTTTCGCGGAACAAGTTGTTCTGGTCGAGCATCTGCTGCTGGTCGTTGACCTTCTCGTTGGAGTTGGCGAACCAGTCGTGCCAGATGAACGTCATCCGCTCGATCAGTTGCTGGTCGGAGCGAACCATGCGGTCGAGCCACCAGCAGTGGTCGTGCCCCCACGAATCGGCCGGGGCGAGCGCGTTGCCTTCGTCGTCGGTCGGCGCCGGTCCGTGCAGCGCCGCGGGGCCGCTCGGTCGGGTGAGGCTCTGCACGACGGCTTCGATCGGCTGGCCGGCAAGCGCCTCGGCCTGGCCGGGCGTCGGGCCGAACCCGGCACGCCACAGCAGACGCCGCGCTTGGGCAAGCGTGATCGGCGCGCCGAGAGCCGGGGCGGGAATGTCGGAGGGCGCCGGCGGGTTGGCCGGGATCGCCGGCGCCAGTGGTGCGCCGGGCAGTCCGGCCGGAACCGGCGCGACCGCGACCGCGGGCGCTTTGACGAGCGGATGCGCCGGCTTGCGGTGCTTGTGATGGCGGCGGTGCTTGCGATGGTGCTTACCGGGCTTGTGCTTACCCGCCTTGTGCCCACCCGCCTTGTGCGTGCGCTTGCCCGGCTTGCCGCTCGGCGAGTGCGCCGCCGGCTTGTGCGATGCCGAATTGCCCCCGCGTGTTTGTGCGACGCCCCCCACACGCTCGACATTGGCAGAGCCGGCTGCTCAGGCGACGCTGCAGGCGCAATGTTCGACGTTTGTACGAAAACCCGCTCACTCGGCGGCTCCTAGGCGGCGAACGCTCAGCCGCCGGTCTCGCCCGCGGCACACTCGGGCAGGGCGCCGCGGAGTCGAGCCGCGGCGCCAGGGGAATGCACTCATCGTCGGGGGAGGGCTGTTGACTGACTCAAGAGAAGCCTGCTGCGCAACTCGCTTGAACCCTAAGTCGACTTGCCCTCCGCCGTGTCCCCCGGCGTGTCCCACGGAGAGCGGCGGTAAAGTCGATGGGGACCACAGAGGGGGCAGCGCCCGCTCGCCCGCCTTGCGGGGAGCGGGCAAGCGACAGCTAGATGCGACAGCCACGCCAGAGCACCGAGCGCAAGCGCCTGCTCGGCGGGATCATCGATGCGACCAATCACACGGGCTATGCCGGCGTGAGCGTGGCGGCGGTCAGCGCGCGCGCAGGCGTCTCGCAAGCGAGCTTCCGCGAACACTTCGCGAGCTGCGAGGAATGCTTCAGGGCGGCGATCGAGGCTGTGCAGGCCCAGCTCGGCGACGCTCGTCGCCGAGAGCATCGCAGCGCGGCCCGCATGCGAGGCCGCCTGCGCGGCCGTCGAAGCCCTGGTGTCGTATGCCGGCTCCGAGCCGGCATGGGCGCGCTTCGCGATGAGCGAAGCGCTCGCCGGGGGTGCGCAGGGGCGTGAGGCACGCGACGCGGGCATCGCGCAGATCGCGCAGTCGATCGAGCAAGCACTCGTGACGGCCGACGAGCACAGCCTCGCCCCGGATGTCGCGCATCGTGTGTTGATCGGCGGCGTGTACCGCCTGATCGCACCGCGACTGCGGCGCGGCGAGCCTGCCATCTCACGGCTGACCGACGAGCTGGAACGGTGGCTGGCAACCTACCGACGCCCCCTGCGCAACCACCGCTGGCGAGCGCTGCGACCGACCGCGCGCCTCGCCCCCTCGCCGTACGTGCCGGAGGAGCCGATCCAGCGGATGGACAACGTGCATGCGCCTGGTCGCCCACGCTTCTCCGAGGAGGAAGTGGCCGAGAACAATCGCCTGCGAATCCTCTATGCGACGGCAAGAATGGCCGAGCAGAAGGGCTACATCGCGACGACTGTCGCCGACATCACGACGCTGGCGGGCGTCGAGGACGACGCCTTCGCAAGCCTGTTTGCGGACAAGCAGGAGGCGTTTCTCTCGGTCCACGAACTGGGCTACGCGCAGGTCATGGAACTGACCTCGCAAGCGTTCTTCTCGGGCGAGACGTGGCCGGTGCGCAGCCTGGGAGGGCGGTCGCGCGCTGACCCAGTTGATCGAGGACAACCCGCTCGTGGCCCACGTCGGCTTCGTCGAGGCCTTCGCCGTCGGACCGACCGCGATCCAGCGGGTCGAGGACAGCCACATCGCCTTCACCTTCTTCCTGCAGGAAGGACTCGTGTACCGCAGGCAGCGCAACCCTCCCTCTGGGCTGGCGATGGAAGTGATCGTCACGAGCATCTTCGAGATCATCTATCTGCAGGCGCGCGATCACGGCCGCCCGGAGGTGTCGGCGATGCTGCCGCACATCGCACACCTGTGGCTGGCGCCGTTCCTCGGCGTCCGCGAGAGCGACGAGTTCATCGACGAGCAGCTCGCGGGCGATACCCCGGCCGACCGCTCGAGGACGGCTTAGGCGAGCGCTGACCCGCGCGCGGCGACCGGCGATCCGCGACGAGCGGCGGCTCGACTAAGGCGTCGCCGCGAGCGCCGCCGCCAACCCGCCCGTCGGCGTGCCGAGCCCGGTCATCGAGTCGAACCCTGGGGCGGCACCCAGCGCGACCTTCTGGTGCGTGCAGTTGCCGGTGGCGCTGCAGAAGGTCTCGCGCCCTTCGTAGCCGAGCACCCGCGCCGTCGTGAGGATGCCTTCTTTGGCGTCGACTTCGTCGAGGAAGTCGTTGCGCACATTGGCCTGCTTGCCGCCGGGCAGCACGTCGAAGTAGGCAGCGGCGCCGCCGGGCGAGGCGTAGAGCTTGTACAGCAGCGGGTTGACGAAGCCGAGCGGAGCGCCGGCGGCCTGGTCGGCGTCGGCCATCACGCCGGCGAGCAGCGGCGAGGAGAGGCTCGTCCCGCCGATCCGATACTCGTCGTAGTAGGTGCCGTCGGGGAAGGTCTGCGTCTCGCCGACGAGCATGCCCGTGGTCGGGTCGCCGTCCATCGAGATGTCCGGCTCGACGCGGTTGGCGATCCCCGTGACGGCCAAGTTGCGTTCGGCCGGCGGTGCCGGGACGACGCCTTCCTGATACCACGGCTCGGAGTACTCATAGCTGGTCCCCCCGCCACCGCCGTAGAGATATTCGCCGGGCGCCTTCGGCGTCCACGTGTTGATGCGTTTCTTGTTGCAGCCGGGGAGACCTTCTTCCTGCAGCAGTGCCGTGCAGAGCGTGCTGCGCGAGGTCGACCAGCCGAGCTCGCCGACGCGCTCGTTGCCTTTGCCGACCTGCAGGCTCGTGCCGCCGACCGACGTCGCGTATGGGCTCGAGGCGGGGTAGTCGGCGACGGTCAAGCCGAGCGTCGTGAACTCGTCGCCTTCGTCGCCCGAGGAGAACTGCACGCCGATGCCGGTGGCGCCGGCCATCAGCAGGATGTTGTCGAAAGCGCGTCGCGAGCCGGGCGAGTCGAGCAGGTCGCCGCCGCCGTCGCCCCACGAGTTGGTGATGACGTCGGCGAGGTGGCCGTCGACGACCTGCTGCACCGAGTCATACAGCGCCGTTTCGCAGTTCTTGGCACCGACGTAGAGGATCTTGGCGCCGGGCGCGGTGGCGTGCACGGCCTCGACGTCGAGCGTCTGCTCGCCGAACCATCCGCTGGCTTCGCAGAAGGCTGCGTTGTTGAATTTTTTGGCCGGCAGCTGCCCGTATTGGGCGCTGCTCAGCGGCTGTGAGGGCTGGTTGCGCGTGCTGTACTGCTGCGCGTCGGCGAGCAACGTCGGCGAGACATAGGCGTCGACCACGGCGACCGTGTAGCCGCGGCCGTCGAGGCCGGAGGCGATCGGGGTGTTGAGGCCGTAGGCGCCCTGCAGCTGTGGCGGCGTGTAGCCGCACACGGCGTAGGGCAGCGGGTCGGGGAAGCCGCCGCCGTATTGAGGGTCGCTCGTGTCGAGCTTCTTGGCGTAGAAGGGCGAGCATGGCGGCGCGTTGCGGAAGCCTTCGGGCTGCGGTATTTCTTCAGGCCCTTTCTTTGCCGGCGGCGCGCTCGCCCGCGGGACGGCGGCCCTCTTGTGCACGGGCAGGCTCGCACCGGTCAGCCGCCGGGGGGCCTGCGGCCGCTCATCGACGCCGCTCACGCCGGCAATCAGCGGCGCGATCGCGGCGGGCACCGACAGCGCGCCCGAGCTCGAGCGCAGCACCTGCCCGTCGCGACTGTACTGACCGAGGCTCGTGCCAAAGGCTCGTTCGATCGTGCCCGCCGACGCGGTCGCCTGGACGGTCAGCCGGTCGGCGCTGACGCCTTCGACGGCCACGCCCTGGGACTGCAGCCAGCCGGTGACGGCTTCGACGGATGCCTTGCTCGGCGAGTAGCGCTTCTCCCACTGCGCGGCCGTCAGGTACCGGCGGTAGCTCGAGCTGCTCGGGTCGGACACGGCACGCTGCAGCGCCACGGCGCCGGCGGGGTCGCTCAGCTCGAGGCCGACGTCGAATTCGATCTGCGTCGCGGCCGGCGTCGCGGCGACGGGCGCACCGGGCATGGCGTCGGGCGTGCTGCCCGGCAGTGGGATCGCGCTTGTCGACGCTGTGGAAGGGCTCGGGCTCGCGGCGAGGACCGGTGCGGCGCTCAGACCGAGTGCGAGCATCACCGATGCCAATGTGACGATCGCCGGTTGACGCATCATCTGCCTCCTTGTCCCGATCTGTGGTTGCGACCGCGCGCGGCACGCTTGACCAGAGCGCCGTCGCTGTAGCTCTGGCGCCATCCTACAGAGCGGGGATAGCCCGCCGACAGGCACTCCAAACATGCGCCCGCAGCAATGAGGACGAATGTCGCGACCGCGCCCGCCGCCCGCACGCCGATGCCCGCCGCCCGCAACCACGAAGGGCCGCGGGCGGATCGCCGGTCAAGGCGTGGGCAGCGAGAGATTGCGCTACAGAACGCCCTCGACGAGCGTCGTGAACTCAGCCTGTCCGCTGACGTTCGGGTGGTAGCTTTCTTCGAGCGGGTTGGACTGGCCGTTGAGCCACTCAGAGGTTGAGCACACCTCGTGCGCTTCGAACGGCGCAGTCGGGTTGACGAACGTGAATTTCGAGGCTTCCGCGCGCGCCTTGATCGCGGCGTCGAGTTTTTCGCCGGTTTCGTTCAATTTCTTCTCGTTGCCGGACGTGAGGAAGTTGACGTTGCAGGTCGCGCCTTCTTTGGTGAACAGCTTTGGGTAGCCGAGCACGACGACTTTGGCGGTGCTCGCTTTTTCGCGTATTTTTTTGTACGTCGCTTCGAGCAGGGCGGGCAGTTTGGTGGAGATGAAGTTGTTGGCTTCGCCGATCGCCGAGCCGCACGTGAAGAAGTACAGCGCGCAGTTGACGATCACATTGGAGAAGCCCGCGTCGTTGCCGCCGATCGTGATCGTCACGAGCGCTGTCGAGCTCGACAGCGTGCCGAGCTGGTTGGCGTTGACGTCTGTCGTCTTGGCGCCGCTGCACGCCTGGAAGCTCAGCGTGTAGCCCTTGGCGGCAGCCACGAGTGGCCCATACGCTTTCGGGCTGCGCTTGCAGCTACCGGATTCTTCATAGAACACGCGCGTGCCCACGCCTGAGGAGTAGGAATCGCCGAGTGCCACGTACTGCGAGGCGGCCGCCGAGGCGGCCGGGATCAGGACTGCTGCAAGGACGGCGAGGACGCCGACCATGCGGGCTTGCTTGCTCATGACTATCCCCTGTTCGTTGCCGTTGTACGCCAGGGGTCCCCGTCCCGCATCCTCTTCCCCAAGCGCGGATCGCCCCAACCTAACGGCGCCCGACGAACGTCGTCAAGACTCCCGTGAGAACGTTTCCGAGCATAAACCTCATAAAGTCGATCTTATTTATTGATAGAATAGTTCCTCCAAGCGTCCTCCCCCTTCAGCGCCCGCCCTCGAAAGAAAGCTGAGGCCCCCCATGAGCACGACCGACAAGCGCGGCTTCCTCTACGACGTGAGCACGGATGCGCTGCGCGAGGTGTCGTGATGTCCCGCGACATCGCCACCCCCAAGACCGCCACTCCGCGCAGCGGCATCCCGCGCAAAGACGAGCGCACTGCCCTCGACGCGCAGCGAGACGTCCTCGCCGACCGCCGGAGTCCTGTAGCCGGCGGCCCGCGCCGTGATCAGCGTTCCCGGCGTGTCGAGCAGGCTGACCTCGACGGTCGCGTCGTGGCCGTAGAAGCGACTCGACGTGACGCGTCCACGCGGGGCGCCGGCGAGCGGCTCGCCGCAGAGGATCTGCTCGGGGCGCAGCATCACCGTGGCCGAGCCCTCGCCCGAGGCAGCGCCACCGCGCGTGCGAAGGTAGCCGAGCGCCGTATGCGCGCCGTTCTCGCCCAGCTCGCCGTCGAGCAGCACAGCGTCGCCGAGGAAGCTCGCCAGATCGGCGTCAAGCGGGTCGCGATACAGCGTCCGCGGGTCGGCTGACTGCACGATCACGCCGTCTCGCATGACCGCGACGCCATCCGCCAGCGACAGCGCCTCCTCCTGGTCGTGCGTGACCAGCAGTGCCGTCGCGCCGCTCTCGCGCAGTACCGCACAGACCTCGCTGCGCACCTGCGCGCGCAGGCTCGCGTCGAGCGCGTCGAACGGCTCGTCAAGCAGCACCAGACGTGGCGCCGGCGCGAGCGCTCTGGCAAGCGCCACGCGCTGCTGCTGACCGCCTGAGAGTTCATGCGGGTGGCGCTTGCCAAGCCCACCGAGACCGACCAACTCGAGTAGCTCCGCGACGCGCCCTCCGCGCCGCTCTGCACGTGACAGCCCGAAGCCGACGTTCGCGGCCACGTCGAGGTGCGGAAACAACGCTCCCTCCTGAGCGACCACGCCGATGCCGCGTCGCTCCGGCGCCAGCTGCGTGCGCTCGTCGCAGACGACCTGCCCCCCCACCGCGATCGTGCCGCCGTCGGCACGATCGAAGCCGGCGATCAGGCGCAGCAGCGTCGTCTTGCCGCACCCCGAAGGACCGAGCACCGCCGTGAGGCTGCCGGACGGCGCCTCGAGGTCGAGACCGCACAGCACCGGCGTCCTCGCAAACGCCTTGTGCACGGAGCGCACCGACAGCGACGCCGCACGGCCGTCGCCGTCGCGCGCAACCGTCTTGCCCGCGGTGCTCATCTCGTCCGGGGCCCTCGGACGGGGCCGAGCCGGCGCGTGAGCAAATATGTGGGCGGGGCCGAGATCGCGACCATCAGAGCAGCGTAGGGCGCTGCCGCGCCAAACGCGCGCGTGCTTGCATCCGCCCAGAACTGCGTCGCCAGCGTCTGCGTGCCGATCGGCGCCAGCAGCAGCGTCGCCGTCAGCTCTGTCACCGTCGCCAGGAAGACCAGCGCCGCGGCCACACCGAGCCCCGGCAGGATGCGCGGCAGCGTCACCCGCACGAGCGCCCTCACCGGACCGCAGCCGAGCGAGCGCGCGAGCTCCTCGTGGCGCACGGGCGCCTGGGCGAGCGCCGCGCGCATCGCGACCAGCGCGAGCGGCAGCGAGAGAATCGCGTAGGCGAGCAGCAACAGCGGCCGCGTGCTGTACAGCCGCGGGACGTAGCGCACCGAGACGACGATCAACGACAGTGCGATCACGATCCCGGGCAGCGCGTAAGGCAGGTAGGCCGCCCGCTCGAGCGCCGTCGAGAGCCGGCTGGGGTGACGGATCGTGAGAATCGCGGCCGGCAACGCCAGCAGCGTGGTCAGCAATGCCGCCCCCAGCCCCAGCTCGAGCGAGTTGCCGGTGGCCGACAGCAGCGACGCCACGGGGAACGTCGTCGAGCCGCCGTGCAGCACCCAGTAGATCAGTGTGAACAGCGGCAGGCCGAGCGCGACGGCAGTCAGCGTGCCCAGCGCAGCGAGCGCCGCCCAGCGCCGGTGGCCCAGCCGGGCGCGCGTCGGCGACCGCGGCGCGCCGGCCTCGACGCTCGCGTAGCGACCCTTGCCGCGCAGCGCCAACTCGCCGAGCAGCAGCGCCAAGCACAGCAGCACGAGCACGCTCGCCAGCATCGACGCCGCCGGACCGTCGAAGCTGAGGCGATACTCGTCGTAGATCGCCGTCGTGAACGTCTGAAAGCGCAGCATTGCGAAGGCGCCGAACTCCGACAGCAGGTGCACGGCGACGAGCAGGCAGCCGCCCAGCAGCGCCAGCCGGGTCTGCGGCAGCGTCACGCGGGCGAACGTCCGCCACGGGCCGAAGCCAAGCGAGCGTGCGCTCTCCTCGAGTGCCGGGTCCATCCCGCGCAGCACCGCTGCGACGGGCAGGTAGACGAGCGGGTAGTAGGCCAGCGTGACGATCAGCGCCGCGCCCCAGAACCCCTGAACGGCCGGCGTGATCGAGACCCAGCTGTAGCTCGTCACGAACGCCGGCACCGTGATCGGCAGCGCCGCGAGCACCGCCCACACGCGCTGGCCCGGCAGGTCCGTGCGCTCGACCAGGTAGGCCACGCCGACGCCGAGCAGCGCGCACGCCGTCGTCGCGACGAGCACGAGTAGCACGGTGTTGACCAGCAGCGTCCCGACGAACGGGCGCACGAGCAGGTGCTCGGCCTGCGAGAAGCCGACCGCCAGTGCCTGCTTGAAGAGGAAGCCGAGCGGCAGCAGCACGAGCAGCGCGACCGCCACCGCGATCGCGCCCAGCGCGAGCGGCGGTCGCCGGGCTCCCCAATGGCCGCAGCGGCGCGCGACGGCCCAGCCACGGCCGGGTGCTGGTGCTGGTGCCGCCGTGCTCATGTCCGTGCGCGCCTCACTCGCCCAGTCTCACTCTTCCCGCCTAGAGCAGCCCCGCCTGCTGCATCAGCGCGAGCGGCCGGCTGCCGTCGCCGAGCACCGCCGGTCCGACGTCCGGCGCTTCCAGGCTGGCGAACGGATTCAGCCCCGGCGGTGGTGCCACACCGGCGACGAGCGGATACTCCCAGTCGCCGCTGTGCGTCATCGCGCTCTGGCCTTCCTTGCTCACGAGGAACGCGAGGAACCGCTGCGCCAGCGCCGGGTCCTTGCTCGACTTCAGCGCACCAGCACCAGAGATGTTCACGAGCGCACCCGGGTCCTGGTGGCCGAAGTAGTACAGCTTGGAGCGCACCTCCTTCGCGCCCACCTCGGCCCGCTGCTCATACCAGTAGTAGTGGTTGATGATGCCCGCCGTTACCTGCCCCGCTTCGACGGCGGCGACGATGCCCTCGTTGTCGTCGTAGCGCTTGGCGTTGGCCGCGAAGCCCTTCAGCCAGGTCTCCGTCGCGGCGCGTCCGTCGAGCTTGTCGATCGCGCTGACGATCGGCACGAAGTCGGGCTCGGACGGCGCGATCGCCAGCTTGCCTTTCCATTCCGGCTTGGCCAGGTCGAGGATCGACTTGGGCAGGGACATCGCGCCGAGCAGCTTCGGGTTGTAGATCAGCACCGTCTCGCGCGCCGCCACGCCGACCCAGTCGCCGCTCTGCGAATTGTCTGCCGAGGGAACCTGCGCGAGCGTCGAGGCGTCGACCTTCACGAGCAAGCCCTTCTCGGTGAGCAGTTCCAGCGGCGGCGTGTTCTCGGTGAGCAACACGTCGGCCGGCGAGGCGGCGCCCTCTTGCACGATCTGATTGGCCAGGCCCTCGTCCTCGCCGAAGCGCACGCGCACGGTCGCGCCGGTCTTCTTTTCAAAAGCCTTGACGAAGGCATTGGTCATCTGCTCGTGCTGGGCGCTGTACAGGGTCAGCGTGCCGCCCTTGCCCGAGGACGCGGATGACCCGGAGGAACCGCAGCCGACTGCGGCCAGACCAGACACGCCAAGCAGGACCGCTGTGATCGCAAGCCGGGGGGACGAGAAGTGCAAGGAAGGACCTCCAGGTGCGTTGACGAGATACTGAATTAGGGCTACCTAATTAGGAAAGCCTAATCGCTCAGGACGCCGCGTGTCGCGCAGACCTTCCCCAGTCGAGGCAAAGGCTGCGGGGCGATCGACGATCCGCTCGTTCGGCCGGGCCGAGCACGAAGGGCGCTCTATAGGATCAGCCCGTGCGCACGGGGTCGAGCATCGCGCTGGCGGTCCTCGCCGCCGTGGCGATCGCGGTCGGTGGGACGTGCCTTTACGCGCGCGCTGAGCTACTCGACGCACACGCCTTCGCCGACCACACCGTCTCGGCGCTGGCCAAGGAGCCCGTACGCCGCGTCGTCTCGCGCGAGATCGTGGTGCAGGTGATCGACCAGAGCTCGCCCGATTTGATCGCGGCGCGGCCGTTGATCACATCCGTCGTCGACACGCTCGCCGCCACGCAGCAGTTCCGTGGCGCGATCCACCTCGTCGCCGAACAGGCGCACCGGCTGCTGTTCGACCGTGGCGGCAACGTCGTCTTCGACATCGCCGACGCGAGCACCGTCGTGATCTCGGCGCTGCGCACGCTCTCCCCCAACATCGCGGCCAAGATCCCGAAGAACATCGACGGCAAGCTGCTCGACCTGCGCCGCCAGAGCTTCGCCGTGCGCACGCTGCGGATTGCCGGCAAAGTCCGGCTGCTCGGCCTCGTGCTGCCGCTGCTCGGGATCGCCCTACTGGCGCTCGCCGTGGCAATTGCGCCGCGCAGGCGCCAGGCCGTGACGCGCTGTGCCGTCGCGCTCGCGATCGCCGGGGCGGCCGTGTTCTTCGACTTGATCCTGCTGCGCCACGCGACCATCGCCAACCTGTTCGGCTCCGAAGAGCTGAGCAACGCCGACGTGCGCGCCGCCGCCGGGGGGCTGTGGGACTCCTACCTCGGCAACCTCTCCGACTGGGCGCTCGGCTTGGCCGTCGTCGCGACGATCGTGGCGGCTGCCTCGGCGAACGTGCTGCGCCCCTACACGGCCGACGCCGGTCTCGCTCGCCTGCGCGCCCGCCTCTCGCCGCGCACCCAGCGCGGCGTAATCGTGCGGGGCGCGCTGGCGCTCGTGCTCGGTCTCGCGCTGGTCGGCGACCCGTCGCTGTCGATCGACATCATCGGCGTGCTCGGCGGCGTGCTGCTCGTGTACTTCGGCACCGGCGAGCTGCTCTCCGCGGCCGGCGTCCCGCCCGAGCACGAGCGGCCCTCGCTGCGCCACTACCGCGCGCTGATCGCCACGACTGCGGTCAGCCTCGGCGTGCTGATCGGCGGCGTCGCAGTCGCGCTCGGCGTGAGCGGCCACTCGGTCTCGCGTCCGCCGGCGGCGCAGGCGCTGAGCACGTGTAACGGCTACGCCGAGCTCTGCTCGCGGCGCCTCGATCAGGTCGTGCTCGCGGGCACGCACAACGCGATGTCCGCCGCCGATTCGCCCGGCTGGTTCATCGCCAACCAGCAGCACGCGATTGCGCGCCAGCTCGACGACGGCCTGCGGGCATTCAAGATCTCGACGCACTACGGCGAGGGCAAGCCGGGCAACGTGCGCACCGACATCGAGGCCGAGGGCGCGCGCGCCAACCGCGTCTCGGAGAAGCTCTCCAAAGAAGCGCGTGCCGCGCTGCAGCGTTTCAGCGGCTCCGTCGGCTTCGGACCGCGCAAGGGCAAGCGCGAAGTGTGGCTGTGCCACACGCTGTGCGAGCTCGGCGCGACCAACGCCGTCGGCTTCTTCTCGACGATTCGCCACTTCCTGGCGCTCAACCCGGGCAACGTGATCGTGATGTTCGACGAGGACTACGTCTCGGAGAAGTCGCTCGAAGGGGTCTTCAAGGCGGCCGGCCTGTTCTCGCACCTGGCCGTGCTGCGCGAGGGCCAGCAGATGCCGACGCTCGGCCGGCTCGTGCGCTCGCAGCACAACGTGATCGTGTTCACCCAGGAGCCCGTCAGCGGGCGCTACCCGTGGGACATGTACGCCTTCGGCGGCTTCATCCAAGACACGCCGCTCGGCGCGGTCAAGCCAAAGCAGTTCACGTGCAAGCTCGCCCGCGGGCTGCCGAGCAGCCCGCTGCTGATGATGAACAACTGGGCCGACGTGTTCCCACCGCGGCGCAGCCCCAACCTGCCGCTGGTGAAGCGCAGCTTCATCGTCAAACGCGCACGCAGGTGCGAGCAAGAACGCCACAAGCTGCCCAACCTGATCCTCACCGACTTCTACGACAGCGGCGACGTCGTCGGCGCGGCGCGCGTGCTCAATGGGCTCAGCGAGCAGAAGCCCGCGCCGATCGCGCCACTCGAAGCGGGTGGACGCTGAGCGCTCCCCGAGTGGCCCCAACGCAGCAGTCATCCCCGCTCTACTTCGCCTACGGGCGCAACATGGGCATGCGCGCGATGGAACTCGCCTGCCCCGGACATCGCTGTCTGGGCGTGGCCGAGCTGCGCGATCACCTTCTCGCCTTCACGCGGCGCTCGCTGTGCACGGGCACGGGCGTGGCCGACGTCCTCGCCGCGCCGGGCGCGAGCGTGTGGGGGATGCTGTACGAGCTCGACGACACGCACCTCTCGGCGATCGATCAGAAAGAGGGCAACGGCTGGGCGTATGAGCGCCGGGGCGTGCGGGTGATCGCGACCGACGGCGAGCTCGAGGCCTTCGCCTATGCCGTGATCGCGCCCGACGCCGAACACGTGCAGCCCTCGCGCGAGTACCTGCAGGCGCTCGTGGACGGCGCGCGCGAGCGCGGTCTGCCCGCCGACTACGTGGCCGCGCTGGCCACCGTCGCGGCGATCGGCTGAGGCGCCGCACGCGCTACGGTCCGGCTGTGGCCGAACTGCTGGAAGCCGTCGGTGGCGTCGCGATCTACGTCGTCCTGATCGCCGTACTGCTCTGGGCGCTGTACTTCGCCTTCGGACCACAGGTGCTTGGGCTGCCGGCGATGCTCGGCGTGTTCGTCGTCGTCGCCGGCGTGAAGATCGTCGGCAACAGCGGCGTGGGCGGGCTGGTCGCCGTCGTGTTGGGCCTGGCCGCAATCGTGCTGATCATCGGCATGGCGATGTCGCTGGGCGGCCGCCCCCCTCAGGCCAAGCAAGAGCAACCCCCGGACGATTCGTAGGGAAGCGAGCTGCGTTTCGCCATGGCACGCACGTCAAAGCTGCCCTACGTGGACCCGTTCAAGCGGCGGAGCCGTCTGTATCTGGCGGTAGCCCGGCTCTCGGCAACCAAGGCCGGTGCGTGGTTCTCGGTCAACGTTGCGTGGAAGCTCGACCCGTACCTGCTGGAGCTCACGGGCGGCCGCTTCAGCACGGCCGGTCCGCTCGCCACGGCGCTGCTCGAGTCGCGCGGTGCACGAACGAATCAGCCGCGCCGCAACGCCACGCTGTACTTCCACGACGGCGACCGGGTGACGATCATCGCCTCCAAGCGCGGCTGGCCCGAGAACCCGGCCTGGTACTACAACCTGCGCAGGCACCCCGACGTGGTCTACGGCGGCCTGCCGTTCCGCGCTGAGCTGATCGAGGACGACGCCGAGCGCCGGCGCCTGTGGGCGCTGGCCGACCGCGTGTTTCCAGAGTACGCCGACTACCGCGAGCGAGCGGCGAAGGCGGGGCGCACGATCCCGATCTTCCAGCTGGTGGCGCGCTCTGGATAGCATTCCCCACGTGCCGGCGCAGCTGTACTTCACGGAGTCTGCCGAGGCCAATCGCCTGATCGCCTCAGACCCGATGGCCTTGCTGATCGGCTTCGTGCTCGATCAGCAGGTCTCCGTGCAGAAGGCGTTCGCCGGCCCGCTCGTGTTGCGCGAGCGCCTGGGCACGCTCGATGCGGACAAGCTCGCTGCGGCCGACCTCGAGCCGATCTTCCGCGAGAAACCAGCGATCCACCGCTTCCCGGGCTCGATGGCCGGACGCGTGCACGACCTCGCCGCATACATCCGCGACGAGTACGACGGCGACGCCGCCCGCGTATGGACCGGCGCCAAGGACGCGAGCACCCTACGCGCGAACATCGAAGCGCTGCCCGGCTTCGGCGAGATGAAGGTCAAGGCGCTCGGCGCAGTGCTCGCGAAGCGCTTCCGCGTGAAGGCCGCCAAGGAGCTCGTGCCGTGGCACCCAACGCTCGGCGACGTCGACTCGGCGCAGGCGCTCGTGGACTACCAAGCGGCCAAGCGAGAGCACAAGAAGGAGTGGAGCGGCAAGCGCTAGCGTCAATCCGCAACGGGCAGAGGGGCGCCGGAACTACTTGGCTAGAGACGCGACGAGATCATCGACCGAGAAGAACCGCTCGAAGCCCTGCTCACGGGTGCTGAAGTAGCTCGAGTGGGTTTTCTTGATCGTGTCGATCGAGTCGGCGCCGAGCAGCACGACCTCGATGTCACCGCGACCCCGATAGGTCTCCTCCCGAGTCCTCCTCGACTTGGTTCGCCCATGCGTCCTGCAGCGGGGTTCGCAGTTGCACCTCGATCAGCCGGCCTTTACGCCGAACGATCAGGTGGACAGCGCGGTAGCCGGAGTCCTTCGGCTCGGCTGCATAGTCGCGGGTCCGTGTGACGTCCCAGTTGCGGCGTAGGCGAGCAGCAACCGCGTCAGCCTTGCTTTGGTCGATGAGCAGCGCGCGGCAGCCGCCGATGTCGGCCATCTGCGTGAGGTTCATGGTCGGCTCGCGAAGTAATCGTCGGCGCGCGCTTCAGGCGCTGTGTGACGACGACAGGCCCCTGCTCCTTGAGGTAGTGCCGAAGATTCGCGCTAAGCAAGGTGAGCGGCTTGGCGTGCAGGCTGCGCCACCACTCGATGACCTGAACCGCGGCCTCCAGATGCTCGAGTTCGTCTACTTCGAGGCGCTCAAGCGTCTCGGCGTCGTCTGCCTTGTAGGCAGTGAGGAGCTCCGCGACCAGGCGCCCCGCCCGATTGACAGCTTCCTTTGTCGGCTCGGTCATCGGAGCTCATACTCGCAGTGGTGCGCGCCCCGATGGGGAACGTCTGGGCAAGATTAAGTAGTCCTACCTAGGCATCCCCCGTCGGAACGCGCTTGTCAGTGCGTCTCGCCGGGAGCGTCGCAGCCGTATAGGTGCTCGCGCAGCTGATCACAGCTCTCCGCCGACCACCGGCCGCTGGTCTCAAGGGCCTCGATCTGAGTCTCCGCCACACGAACCAGACGCTCGCTCTCGGGCTCGCCGAACAGCAGCGCATCGGCTGCCTCGAGCAGCTGTTCGCGCTCGCCGGGGTGTAGCTTGGCGGCGCCGTGGTGGTCGAGCAGCTCGATCAGCGCCGTGTAGTGCGTGCTGCGAGCGATCATCGGCTCCGTGCTCATCATCGTGACGCTCACGTTAGCGGCCCCCGTGCCTGTCCTGCGATTCGGGCAGGCTGAGGACGAGCGCGCCCAGTTCGCGTAGCTCCCCTACAGCACGGCCACAGCGAGCGGCGCGCTACGCCGCATTGCCGATGCGCCGCGAAGGCAGCGAGCGCCGCGCCAGGATCGCGCCCCAGTCGCCGTCCTCGATCACGCCGGGGCGCGTCGTGCGCATGAACTCGCGCAAGAGACCCGAGAGGCCATCCGGGTCCTCCAGGTGTGGGAAGTGCGCGGCTGCGGGAAGCGTGCGGAAGTCGCTGTGCGGGATCGCCTCGTGCGCGCTGCGCCCGTGCGCGAGCGGGATCGTGTTGTCGCGCTCGCCCCACACGATCATCGTCGGCAGCGCCTCGAGCAGGTACAGGCGGTCGGTCGCACTGACGCGCTGGCCATGGAT
The DNA here is from genome assembly GCA_963704495.1 of uncultured Solirubrobacteraceae bacterium. Classification (GTDB taxonomy): domain Bacteria; phylum Actinomycetota; class Thermoleophilia; order Solirubrobacterales; family Solirubrobacteraceae; genus Palsa-744. Next base: position 2,572,035 of record OY969911.1, read on the forward strand.
GTCGATCACCGAGCGCAGCGTGTGCAGGAAGGCGCCGCGCGCATCGGCATTCTGCAGTGGCCTGAGCGCGCGGGCGGCGGCCTGCAGGTACACCCCCGCGCCCATCCCGCGCTCGCGCATCTGCGCGCCCGCGCCGTACAGCGCCCCGACCAGCCGCGGGCGGATCGTCAGCGCCAACAGGCCCGAGATGCCAGGCAGCGCCGCCGTGCGCAGCGTCGGCTTGACCTCGCGACCGAGCCCGCCGCTTGAGACCAGCACCAACCGCTCCACGCGTTGGGGGAACTGGTAGAAGAACTGCATCGCCACGCCCCCGCCGAGTGAGTGCCCCACGATCGTCGCGCGGTCGATTCCGATCGCCGCCAGCAGGTCGCGGATGCTCGCCGCGTGCGCGCCCAGCGAGTAGTCCCCGCGCGGCGCCGCCGAGTCGCCGTGACCGATCAGATCGGGCGCGATCACCGTGTACTCGCTCGCCAGGTTGAGCGCCACCGAGCGCCAGTGGCTCGAGGAATTGAGCATTCCGTGGATCAACACGATCGGCGGGCCGCTGCCTGCCACGCGGTAGATCACGCGCCGCCCGTGCAGCTCGATCTGCCACTCGTCGAACTGCGCCGGGAGCGTCGCCACCGGCGCAGGTGCGGGCGCATCCCGCGAGGCCGCTCGCGCCTGCTCCTCGCGATCGCCCTTGCCCTCTCTTGGTCTCAGTGCGGCACCTCGCGGCTCACCCTACCAATGCCCCCGAGGCCCCGGCCGGGACAGCTCAGCGCGCGCACCGTCGGCGCTTGTAGCCCTCCAGCGCCATGCCGACGAAGCCCGTGCTCGTCGCCACGAACGAGCCGACCACGCCCGCGCGATAGAGCGGATGGTCTTTCGCATCCGGTGCCGCCACGAGCACGCCGAAGGACATCGCGTTCGTCCACGCGCCGACCCCGAGTGGCCACTTCACACGCGCCGGCATGTCCGGCAGCGCCGTGCCCGCCAGCACCGTCAGCCCTCCAAGCGCGATCAGGTCGAGGTGCCACTGGCGCATCCGCGCCGTCGAGCGGATGCCGAGCGCCCGCGCACGGGCCGGGTCCGCAATCGCAATCGCGTACGGCCAGCCCGTCAGCGCACCGAGCGCCAGCTCGGTCAGGCCCGACAGGACCAGCCCGTCGACCGCTGCGGCGCGCGCCGGCGGCTTCGGTCGGCTTCGCAGCGCGCGCCTCATGCCGTCAGCCAGCGCTTGGGGTTCTCGACGAACACCGTCTGAAAGGAGTCGTCGTCCATCGCCCCCGCCTCGCGCAGCGCCGGAACGACCTCGTCGAACACGAGCGTCATCGACCACTTGCGGATCGCCCCCTGGCCTTCGAACACCTCGGCCGCCTCGGGCGGGAACCAGTCGATCGTCGCGCAGAAGTCCTGGGAGATCATCAGCCGCTCGGCGTGCCCGCGGCGCAGCAGCTCCACCGCCGTGGCGTTGCGCTTGTCGATCGGCAGATACATCTCAAGGCCATAGCGGTCGAGTCCTACGTACACCCCCTGCTCGATCAGCCCCTCGATGTAGGCGACGTCCTCGGTGTCGCCACAGTGGGCGATCTGCACCTTGGCCAGGTCGACGCCCTCCTCGCGGAAGATCTCCACCTGGCGGGGCCCCGTGCCTACGGCCGGCATCGAGTGCGCCATGATCGGCGCGCCCGTCTGCAGGCTCGCCCGCGCGCACGCGCGGTGAATCTTCTCGACGTGCTCGGTCACGCCCGCTGCGTCGGCCGCGCACTTGAGAAACGCCGCGCGGATGCCCGTTCCCTGCACGCCGATTTCGATGTCCTCGACGAAGTGGTCGGCCATCACGTCGATCTCGCGGTTCGCGAAGTAGTGCGGCAGGTAGTCATAGCTGTAGATCCCCGTGCAAGCGATGAGCTGAACGCCCGTCTGCTCGGCCACACGCTTCATGAAGCTCACGTCGCGCCCGCCGAACATCGCCGTCGGGTCGACGATCGTGCGCACGCCCCTATCCTTCGCGGCGTTGACCGCGAGCAGCGCCGCGTCGAGCTCGAGCTGCTCGTCATAGCGCCCCGGCCACTGCGCCGCGACCGCCTCATCGCGAAAGCGCACGTGCTCGTGCACGAGCGTCAGGCCGAGCTGCTCTGCCTCGACCGGGCCCTGGACGGTGTGCACTTGTGACATCCCCTGCTCCTCGCTTTCGCCTGCGCTCACGCCAGCTTACGCGCGCACCGGGTTGGCGAGCGCACCGAGCCCCTCGACTTCGACCTCGACGCTGTCGCCGCTTCGCAGAAAGCGGTTCTTCGAGGCGCCGACGCCCGCCGGCGTGCCCGTCGCGATCACGTCGCCCGGCAGCAGCGTCATCGTTCGCGATAGCCACGCGATCACCTCAGCTACGCCGAAGATCTGGTTGGCCGTTGTCCCCTCCTGCAAGGTCTCGCCGTTTACGCGTGTGCGCAGCGCGAGCGACTGCAGATCCTCGATCTCATCGAGTGTGACCAGCGCCGGCCCGCACGGCGCGAACGTGTCGATCGCCTTGCCGCTCGTCCACAGCGGGTTCTGAAACTGCAAATCGCGCGCCGTGACGTCGTTGAACGGCATCGCGCCGGCGACGTGCTCGAGCGCATGCTCAGGGCTCACGCGCAGCGCCGCCCGGCCAATCACGACCGCAAGCTCAGCCTCGTAGTCGACGTGGTCGGCGTGCGCCGGCGGCAGCACGATCGACTCGCCACTGCCGATCAGCGAGTTGGCGAACTTGGCGAACCACATCGGCGCCGACGGGATCTCCTGTCCCGCCTCGGCCGCGTGGTCGCGGTAGTTGAGGCCGAGGCAGATGACCTTCTCGGGATCGGGCACGGGCGCCAGCAGCCGCACGTCAGTCAGCGCGACGCGACTGTCGGCGTCGCTCGCACGCCTCCCCAGCTCGGCCAAGCCGTCGATGTCGAGCGCGTGCAGCAGCCCGCGCAGCGAGTTGACAGGGGCGCCGAGCGCCGCGACCGGAACGAGCTCCCGCTCGAGCTCGATCCCGGCCTGGGGACCCGATCCATCGTCATAGGTGAGCAGGCGCACGGCGGCGCGCTAGAGCTGCGTCTTGTCCGTGGTCAGCCCGAGCAGCAGCCGACCGATCAGCTCCCACGTGGCAGGCGCGACCATCACATGCTGCGTGGCGACGTGCACGTCGCGGAAGCGGCGCTGCAGCGGGCTCGAGTCATAGATCGAGGAGCCGCCGGCAGCGTGGTACATCGCCGTCGTCACCTCCGCCGCAACCCCCGTAGCGTGGGTCGCTGCCATGCGCAGGCCCACGCGGTGTCGCTCCGGGATCGCCCCCCCGCGCTGCGCCGCCTGCCAGGCCTGCTCGGCTTCGTCCAGCACGAGCCCCCGCGCCGCGCGCAGCGCGGCCTCCGCGCGTGCGAGCTCGGCCTGCACCGTCGAGCGTTCGGCGAGCGTGCGACGACCGCCCGCCGGCGTCTTTGCGCCGGCCAGCGCAAGGAAATCCTCGACCGCACCACGGGCGATGCCGAGCGCCACCGCCGCGATGCCGATCGAGAGCAGCCCGAACAACGGGAAGGCATAAAGCGCGCCCGGGTGGCGCGGAGCGTCGCTCATCAGCGAGATGCCGCGAGCCGCCGGCACAACCTGCGAGACGACTGTCATGTCGTGGCTGCCCGTGCCGCGCAGGCCCGCGACAGACCACGTGTCGAGCACCTCCACCGCATCCGTGGGCATCAGCATCAGGCGCACGTCGGGTGCGCCGCTCGGCAACAGCTCGGGCTCCTCGCCGGCATGCACGACGCATCCGCCGAGCACCCAGTCGCAGTGCTGCACGCCGCTGGCGAACGACCAGCGCCCGCTGACCACATAGGCGCCGTCGCGGCGTTCCGCGCGCCCGCGCGGCGCGAACACGCCACCGGTCACGTTGCGCCCGCCCGCGAAGATCAGCTCGGCGTCCGCCTGCGGCAGGTACGCGCCGAGCAGGCTGCTCGTAGAGGCGACCATCGCGCACCACGCGCTCGCCCCGTCGCCGCAGGCGAGCGCCTCGAGCGCGCGCACCATCTCAGCCGGCCGCGCCTCGCGCCCGCCGAGCGCCGCCGGCAGGCACAGCGAGAGCAGCCCCGCGTCGAGCAGCTCACCGACCAGCTCGCCCGGCAGCGCGCGCTCGCGCTCTGACTGCTCGGCCAGCTCGGCCGCGCGCGGCGCGATCCGCTGCGCAGCACTCAGCGGCGACTCGCTCGTGCCGATGCTCTGTGTTCGGATCGCCATCTCCCTCGGCTTGCTCGACGTTTGACCCTGGCGCGAGCCTACCGGGCGCACCGCCCGCGCGCGCCACGGGCACATGCGAGCTGGGATGATTGACGACGATGCTCTATCGGGAGCGCTCACGCGCCGAGTCATTCGGTGCAGTGGCCGAGCTGTACGACCGCGTGCGCCCGTCCTATCCGCCGGCGATGGTCGACGCACTGCTGGCCGGCGAGGATCGTTCCCGAGTCGATCCACCGCGACGCGTGCTCGACGTGGGCTGCGGCACCGGCATTGCTTCACGGCTGCTCGCCGCACGCGGTTGCGAGGTGCTCGGGGTGGAGATCGACGAGCGCATGGCGCGTCTCGCGCGCGCTCATGGAGTTCGGGTCGAGGTGGCGCAGTTCGAGCACTGGGAGCCCGCCGGGCGCACCTTCGAGCTCACGGTGTCCGGACAGGCGTGGCACTGGATCGATCCGCTCGCGGGGGCACAGAAGGCGGCGAGCGTGCTCGAGCCGGGCGGGCGGCTAGCCCTGTTCTGGAACTTCGGCCTGCAGCCGCGAGCCGTGGCCGATCTGTTCGATCCGATCTATGAGCGGCTCGCGCCTGGCCTCGAGGGCTACTCGGTGCTGCTCGGCGGGCAGGACGCTCGAGCGGAGACGGCCACTGCCGGGATCGCCGTTGCTGGACAGTTCGAGACTGCCGAGACGAGCAAGTATGCGTGGCGGCAGACGCACACAACCGTCGAATGGCTCGAGATCCTGCAGACCCACAGTGACCACCAGGCGATCCCGATCGACCAGCGCGAGCGGTTGCTCGACGCGATCGGCGAGGCGATCGACTTGCTCGGCGGGTCCTTCGAGATGCCCTACGAGGCGATTCTCGTGACCGCGCAGCGACGCTGAAGAGCGCTCAGGGCGCCAGGCGCGTCAGCGACCAGCGCTCGCCGTCACGCTCATACAACAGCCTGTCGTGCATCCGGTCATCGCCTTCCAGCCAGAACTCGACCGCCTGCGGACGCACGCGGATCGCGCCCCAGTCGGGCGGGCACGCCGGCGGCGCCTCCATCGCCTCGAGCAGGTGTGCATGGCGCGCTTGCAGCGGCGCCAGGTTCTCGATCGGCTCGCCCTGGCGCGAGACGAGCGTCTGTATCTGGTGCGCCGGCGGGCGCTCGGCAAACAGCTGCTCGGCCAGCGCCCGCTCGGCCGGCTCGGCATCGCCGGCGACGTGTACCTGGCGCCCGAGCGAGGGCCAGTGGAACAGCAGCGCCACGTGCGGGTTCGCCGCCAGCTCGCGCGCCTTGCGCGTCCACAGCGCCGAGGTGAACAGCAGCGCACCGTCCTGCAGGCGCTTGAGCGAGACCGTACGTGCTGTCGGGCGACCCTGCTCACCGACGGTCACGAACGCGACCGACTCCGCCGCCGCCAGCCCGGCATCGCGCGCGTCCGCGAGCCAGCGCTCGAGCAGCTGTAGCGGCTCGCCCGGGCTTCTCGCCGGATCCAGGCGCTCGCTCACTCGGTCAGGCAGGTGTCCTCGTCGGAGTAGGCCGGAGCGCAGGCGCACACCACGCGCAGCGGCTCCTCGCCGACGTTGTAGAGCTTGTGACGCTTGCCCGGCGGGATCAGCGCGCAGTCGCCCTCGCCCACGAGCCGCTCCTCGCCGTCGATCAGCAGACGCCCGCGGCCGGCGCTGATCAGATACAGCTCCTCGGTCGCGTAGTGGTAGTGCTCCGTCGTCGCGCCGCCCACTGGAATCGTCGCCTCGGCGAGGCTCTGGTTGCACGCCGGCATCGCGAGTTTTCCGGCCCACTCGCGTATCTGCGAACCATCGAGCGTCGTGAACGGCTCGAGCTCTGCGTAGGAGCGCACATCCATCACGGACAGCCTAGACGCGGGGCAGGTCCTTGGGCAGCGGGACCTCCTGCGGCGGGCGAGGAGGGCCCGTCTGCTCCCATGACTCCCAGGCGCTGCCGTCGCGGCCGACGTGCTCGCCGGCGGCGCCGAGCGCGAGTAGCACGAGCAGCTCTGACCCGGCGTTGACGAGCTGGTGGCGCACCTGTGCCGGCACGCGCCCAAGACGATCGACACCGAGCACGTGCTCGCTGCCCTCGACGCCCAGCGTGAGCTCGCCCGCGAGCACCAAGTAGACCTCTTCCTGGTGCGCGTGGGAGTGGATGCGCCCGCGCTCGCCCGGGCGCAACACGATCAGGTTGATTCCGAACGACTCGACGCCGAGCTCCTTACGCAGCGTCTGAAAGCGCTCGCCGTGGTCGCGGTCGAGCGTGACGAAGGAGACGGCGTCGCCGGGCCCAGGATCGCTCATGCGTTGCCCAGCATACGCAGCTCATGCCCCGTCGCCCGAGCCCGAGCGCCCCCAAGGTTGAGCCCGGGCGCCCCCGGGCAATAAACTCGCGACATGGGCTTTGACCAGTACCACGAGCCGCCCGAGGAGTTGCCCGAGCAGACGCGCACCTTCGCGCGGCTGTGCGCCTCGTTGACCGAGGAGGCCGAAGCGATCGGCTGGTACGAGCAGCGGCTCGCCGTCGAGCGCGACCCCGAGGCCGTCGCCGTGATGTCCGATGCCGTCGGCGAGGAGTACAAGCACTTCAGCATGGACCTCGAGTTCCTGCTGCGGCGCACGCCCAAGTGGCGCGAGATCGCCCAGGGCGTGCTGTTCCGGGAGGGCGACATCGTCGAGCACGGCGAGGCGGCAGAGGCCGGCGCCGACGACGACGGCGAGCCCGGCAGCAGCGATGCTCCCGGCGCCGGCTCGAAAGCAAGCGGCGGCGTATCCGGCGGCGGCTCGCTCGGCATCGGCAGCCTACGAGGGGAGGGAATGTGAGCCATCTACTGCGCGAGCACGCGCCGATCACCGCCGAGGGTTGGAAGCTGATCGACGAAGAGGCGCGCGAGCGTCTCACGCCCGGACTCGCCGCCCGCCGGCTCGCCGACTTCTCCGGGCCGCACGGCTGGGAGCACTCGGCGACCAACCTCGGCCGCGTCGAGGACGCCAATGTGAGCGCGCTCAAAGGGCTCGAGGCCAACCGCCGCATCGTGCTGCCGCTGATCGAGCTGCGCTCGCGCTTTCTCCTCTCGCGCGCCGAGCTGCGCGCCGGCGATCGCGGCGCCGAGGACGTCGACTTCGACGAGCTCGACCTCGCCGCGCAGCGGATCGTCGAGGCCGAGAACACAGCCGTCTTCCACTCCTGGCCAAAGGCCGGCGTCGAGGGAATCGCGACGAGCTCGCCGCACCAGCCGATCGTGCGCAAGAAAAGCTTTGAAGACTACCCCGGCTGCGTCGCTCGCGCTGTCGAGCTGCTGCTGCGCAACGGCATCGCCGGGCCGTACGGCATCGCGCTCGGAGGTGAGGACTACACGAGCGTCGTCGAAACGGCCGAGCACGGCGGCTACCCGCTGCTCGAGCACCTGCGCGCGATCGTCAAAGGGCCGCTCGTGTGGGCGCCCGGCGTCAAAGGCGCGATCGTGCTGAGCATGCGCGGCGGCGACTTCGCCTTCGACTGCGGTCAAGATCTGTCCGTCGGCTACGAGTCACACGACGCCGAGAACGTCTCCCTGTACATCGAGGAGTCCTACAGCTTCCGCGTGCTCACGCCCGAGGCGGCCGTCGCGATCGTCGCGCCCAAAGGCCGCTGAGCGCGCCCGCCGCGCTCAAGCGCTACTCGATCGCGATCCCCACGCTCATCGCTCGGCCTCGACGCTTGCTCAGCCGGTATAGACGCGCGCGAGCGACTCGGCCACGCACACCGGCTTCTCGCCGCCCTCGCGCTCGAACGTCAGCTCCGTCGTGATCTGCGCGCCGCCCGGCATGTCGTCCACGGAGACGAGCTTCGAGCGCATGCGCACCTTCTCGCCGACCGGCATCGGCGCCGGGAAGCGCACGCGGTTCAGGCCGTAGTTGACGCCGAACGCGAAGCCGTCGAATTTGACCATGTCGTATGAGAAGCGCGGCGCCAGCGAGAGCGTGTAGTAGCCGTGCGCGATCGTTCCCCCGAACGGGCTCTGCTTAGCCCGCTCGACGTCGATGTGGATCCACTGGTCATCGCCCGTCACCTCTGCGAACTCGTTGATCTTCTCCTGCGTCACCAGATGCCAGTCGCTGACGCCGAGCTCCTTGCCGATGTAGGTCTTGACCTCGTCCAGGCCGTTGAGCGTGAGCATGTGGGCGAGCTCCTGTTTCAGCCGCCGGCCTCGACGGCCGACTCCCCCGGCGCGATCTGCTGACTGCCGCTGAACAGCAGCCGATGCGCAAGCGCGCCGAGCAGACCGCCGGCGAGCGGCGCCACGATGAACAGCCACAGCTGACTGAGCGCCCAGCCGCCGACGAAGATCGCCGGGCCGATGCTGCGCGCCGGGTTCACCGACGTGTTCGTAACGGGGATGCCGACGAGATGGATCAGCGTCAGCACGAGGCCAATCGGGATGCCGGCGAAGGCGACGTTGGCGATCCGGTCGGTCGCGGCGAGCACCGTGAAGACGAGAAAGGCCGTGAGGATCACCTCGACGGCGAGCGCCGAGCCGACGCGGAAGCCGCCCGGCGAGTGTGCGGCATATCCGTTGGCGCCGAGGCCTTCCATACGTACGTCGTAACCACCTTTGCGTCCCGAGACGACTGCCAGCAGGATGCCGGCCGCCGCGATCGCGCCGAGGATCTGCGCGATCCAGTAGCGCACGGCCTCGCCGAGCTCGACCTTGCCGCTGACGAGCAGGCCCATCGTCACGGCCGGGTTGATGTGGCAGCCCGAGATCGGACCGATCGCATAGGCCATCGCCAGCAGCGAGAGTCCGAAGGCGAACGCCACGCCGAGATAGCCGACGTGATCGCCGGCCAGGACCGCGGTTCCAACACCGCCGAACACGAGCACGAAGGTGCCCAGAAACTCTGCAGAAGCACGCTTGAGAGCCATCCCAACCTCCTACTCGAGATCGTCGGTGAACGACCTCTGTTAGTTCGCCGTCTGGGCGCGGATCCCTGCCGAGATGGGCTTTGCCGAGCCACCGGCAAAGCCCGTCCCAGTGACCGCCGATGCGAGCACGTGGTCTGCCGCCGGCGCCATCTGCCAGCGCGCAATCAGCCAGCTTCCGAGGGCAAGGACCTCGGCAAGCGCGCGCGGTTGGAGCGCTGCAACGGCCTTGAGCACGACGACAAACGACCCCGGGGCAGCGACGGCAGTGGCAGCGTCGGCAGTGGCGCGATCGCCATTCGGGCTGACATCGCCCGTCGTGGTGACGGTCGCCTCCACCCTTCGCCCATCGGGCAGCGAGAACGCCCAGCCCTCATGACTCCAAGGTCTGCCGTGGAGCGACATTCCGACCTCGCGGACTCGCAGACGCCCGCCGCGACGCAAGCGAAACGGCTGAAATCCCCCACTGCGGGCACCGTGGCCATCACGCAGCTCGAAACCCCAGCCGCTCTGCGCGAACGGCACGATCTCGTACTCGTGCTCGCCGGCGAGCAGCCGCGCTCCCGTGCCGGTCGGGCCCTCGACGACGTGCGAAAGAATGCGCGGCTCGGCCCCGCGCGTCTGCTCGCGCAGTAGACCGTCTGCAGTGAACAAGAACTCCGTCATCGCCCTATCTGATGAGCCTTTCACAAGCGGTCGTTCAAAGTAATATCCGTTTCTTACCACCCTTGCTGACGATTCTGGCAGCTCGAACCGCGCCGGGCGTAGTGTCTGCGACGTCGGTCCGGGCACGCCGGCTCGACCGGCCGACCGGTCATCTAGGCCGACGTGAGCCGGCTCGCATGAGCCACGTCCAGCCGCTCAAGCGCCACGCAGAGGCGCTCGACGACCTCGGGATCGAACTGTCAACGCATCGCCGAGTAGCGGCGTGAGCTTGAGGCGCAAGCCCGGCGTTGGACGCGTCAACTGCCGAGCAAGGCCAGCGCTCGCGCTCACCTCAGAAGCGGGGCAGCGCCAGCAGGGCGTCGGTCCAGGCGCCGTCGAGACGGGCGCGAAGGTGCGGCTCCTGCCCGTCGGGGCGCACGACGAGCACCGGAACCGCCTGCGATCCGTCGGTCACAATCGCCTGATTTGCGGGAGCTGCGCTCAGCCACGCGATGACCCCCTCGCGCGTGCACTGACCGAAGGTGAAGTTGCTGCGCCAGCGCACCTCGGTGATGCACTCGTGTCCGCTCCCCTCCCCCAGTCTGATCGCTGTGATCTGAATCAGCCCGACCCTCCCGGGGCTCGCCGCGACGGGCCGACCCTCGCGGCCCGAACCTCGGCGCACTGCACGCCGCCTGCTGGATAACCGGCCCGCGTTTGCAACTCCGCCGGGAAAAAGGCCGCCGGCCGACCGTGACTCGTCGCGTCGAGCTCCCCCTGCGGGCGGAATGGGATCACGTAGAGATGCTCGGTGACGATCAGCGTCGGAGCGCTCCCCAGGGCGCTGAGCGCCCTGATCAGGGCACCGAGCGAAGGCATCGACGGCCGAGGAGCGCTCATCGGGGAGCGCACTGGCCTCCGACCGCAATGGGCATGAGAACGCAGGCGCGGTCTCTGCCCGATCCCGGCCGGGTGTTATCTCGGCGCATGCCTTCCAAGCGACACCGCGGGGTCGCCACCGGCCGCAGCACGATCAACGAAGGCCCGACCGCGGCGAAACTTGCTTCGATGCGGCGAGAGGGTCGCCAGCAGGACTACGGCGACATTCAGCGCCCCCCAGGCAATCAGGAGATCGTAGAGGACCGTCACCGGCCGCCTCCAACCTCGGGGGGCAAGCTAAGTCGGGCGCCGCGGGTGGGGACAACTACCCGCGGCGCCCGGTTGGGCCCATACGAGAGGGGGGTACGAACCCGGGTTTCTCCGAGCGCGCCGCCAGGGAGGTAAAGGCAACCGCGCTCGAGCAAACTCGGGGCTCTCTTTAGTGCAAAGCTCGTAGGCCTGGATATGAGGGTGTCGCTCGACCTCACGAAGGCAGCATCGGCATGCTCCATACGTGCCTGCATCGACTTCCCCACCTCCGCTCCCCGTAGTGCTTTGCGACAGACGCCAACCGGATCACAGCGTGATCAATAAACGTCTGTCAAGCACAGTAGCGGATCGGCCCAGTGACTGTCAATCATCTTTTTATATAGGAAAATAACTGCCGTACGTTGGGAATATAAACGGTTCTAATGTGGTTTACGGGGCCTTGCCGCGCCTGCGGTCGCCGCCAACGCGCGCGACCGCCCGCGCACCGTCAATCCTGCAACGCGACGGCGGGCGCAACGCCGGCTGTCAGGTAGCCGGGCACGGAGACGATCACGAGTGCCGTGGCGGCGACGATCGCAAGGCTCAGGAAGGCCGCCGCAACAGCGACGGAATAGACGACCGGGAAGTTGATGACGGTCGCGAGGGCCCGATCGAGCAGTTGCTGGCCGTACAGTCCGAACGCTGCGCCCGTGACGCAGCCGGTGAGCAGCAGCAGAAAGCTCTCCAGCAGGATCGTGCGCCACAGCTCCACGCGCGGGAAGCCCTCGAGCTTGAGCTTTGCCAGGCGCGGCCGACGTTGCCAGACCATATTGCCGATCGCGGCCGCCATCGCTAGCACTGCGACGGCGAGAATCAGCGTCGCGATCTGCGTCAGACGCTGCAGGCCCTGGCGGCTGAGCGCGTTCTGCCGGGCGGCGTGGGCGCGCGAGCTTTCCACCGCGAGCCCCGAACGAGGCCCGAGGATCGCGCGGACGCGCCGCACTGCTACGGCCGGCACGACCCCAGGGGCAAGCAGGATGTTGTACGCGCTCGCATCTGAGCTGTCGAACGCTCGAGCGTAGTCACGGGCATTCATCACGAGCGCACCAGGCGCCCAGCCGATGTTCGTGGACAGCGCGGCCACTCGGAGCGTGGTCGGGATCGGGGTTGGCAGAGTGACCCGCTCGCCGATGCGCAGTTGCTTCTCACTCGCAAGGGCCTGCGAGAACACGGCCCAACCACCGCCGCGGACACGAGCCGTCGCCTGCTGCAACGAGCCTTCGAGGATTTGCGACGCCGGAAGCAGTGGCATCGCTTGCGCCGGCGGTGCGATCACCCACACTCGCCGCTCACCCCAATCCAACAGCCCCCCGCGGTAGAGGTGCACAGCGCTCACGCCGGGCACGCGCTGCAGCGCCGCCTGCTCGCTCGGATCAAACGGGGAAGTCTCGAGCAAGTTGTAGCCCCCCGGCGGGGACACCCACAGGTCGGTCAGCGCGTTGGTGTCGCGGGCGGCGTCCTGCAGCCCATGCAAGAGGTCGCCGTGCGCGCCCTGGATCGCGACCGCGCCGAACACCGCGATGGCGCCGGTCGCCGCGACCCCGATCGCTCTCACCCTCGCGGCAGACAGCTCCATCGCCGCGACGTGCGGGACGGCGCCGGTCAGCCGGCGAGCGACGCGGGTGAGCAGCCATAGAGCTCCGCCGAGCGTCGCGGGCAACACGAGCACCAGCGCCCCGATCAGCAGCACCATGCCGACGATCGCCGCTTTCGGCGCAGCGAGCAAGATGACGGTCGCGGCGAGAAGACAGATCAGACCGGCCAGGCCGGTCCGTGCGCTTGCGTACCGCCCCCCTCCCCCCTGCCTCGGCGTGATCGCCGCCAGCGGGTCACGGGAGAGAATGTCGCGCAGAGGACTCAACACGGCGACGACCGCGGCGAGCATCCCACCGCCCACGGCGATCGCGACGCTCTGCCAGCCGACGACGCGCTGTGTGCCCACCGCAAAGGCCGACCCCAGATAGCCGGGGTTGGAGCGGAACAGGTGAATCGAGAGCTCCTCCCCGAGCAGCAGTCCGAGCGCGCATGCCGCGAGGCCAAGCAGGATCGCGTCGAGCAGCATCACACCGACGACCGTCCTCGGCGTGTAGCCGTCGCGACGCAGGTCGGCGATCAGACGCCGTCTTTGCGGAACGGTGAGGAGCATCGCGTTGAACGCGAAGAGGAACCCGACCAGTGCGCTGATGACCGCGAACAGGGCCGTGGACTGGTTGCTGCCTGCGGCCGCCTTCGCGAACAACCTTTCGTCATAGCTCGCCGACTCGACGTTCAGGCGCCCGGCGGCGAGACGCACGAGCGAGGCGCGCACCTGCCCTTGCTCGCCTGGCGCGGGTTGAACGAGGATGCGGCTGATGCGGCTGGGCAGGCCGGTCAATTCCTGCGCGTAGAAGAGCGGCGCGACGACGATCGGGCTTGCCGCCAGGCCGCCGACCTGCTTTTCGTGAAGCACCTCGTACAGCGGTGCCCGGGCGGCCCTGCCGTAGACCTGAAGCGTGACTTCGCTACCGAACTTGTGCACGCCGACGTGGTTGGCGAGCCGCTCGGGCAGCAGCACCGCCCCGATGCCGGCGAAGGGAGCGAGCTCGGTGTGGCGCACCAAACCCCCGCCAAGCTGTTTGAGGCTCGAGTCCGCACCGACGAGGCTGACCGATTCGCTGCCCTTCGGTCCGCTCGCCTCGGCGCCGGCTTCCAGCAAGGGCGCCGCAACGCGCACGCCGCGGATCGCGCGAACCTGCTGAAGCAGCGCTTGGGGCATGCCGTGCGGGTCGCGCGCGAGCACCTGCAGCGACGCACGGCCGGTAATGCCGTGCGAGAGCTGAGCGACGGAGCTTGTGAGACTCTGGCTCGCCACCTGGGAGGCAAACAGCAGCGCCACGCCCGCCGCGATCCCGATCACCGCAAAGCACTCCTGTACCACGCGCGCCCGCACACGGACGCGATAGAGGTGAAGGACGTTGCCCAGCCTCACAACGCAGCCACCGAGGCGTCGCTAGCTGCCGGCGGACAGCGCAGGGACGTGGTCGGGCTGGTAGTCGGACAGCTTGCCGTCCCGCAGCGCGAACACGCGATCGGCGTAGCGCGCGGCGAGCGGGTCGTGGCTGACCAGGACGACCGCGACGTTGCGCTCGCGACATAGCTCGCGCAGCAGCTCCAGCACTTCGCGGCTGCGCTCGCTGTCGAGGCTCCCGGTTGGCTCGTCCGCGAGCAGCAAGCTTGGTTCGGTCGACAACGCCCTTGCGATCATCACGCGTTGGCGCTCGCCCATCGAGAGGGTCTCCGCGCGGTGTCCCAGTCGCTCGCCGAGCCCCAGGCGCTGCAGCAGCGGGGCGATCTGGCGGTGCGCCTCGCGCCAGCGTACCCCCTTGAGCAGCTTCAGCACGGCATTGTCGATCGCCGAGACCCCGGGCAACAGGTCGAAGTTCTGGCGGATGAAGCCGAGCTGGGAGAGCCTGAACTGCGATGCCTCTCGCTCGCTCATGCCGGAGACGTCGCGACCGCCGATCAGGACCGCACCGGCGGTCGGCGCCAGCAGCGTTGCGACCATCAGCAAGAGCGTCGTCTTGCCCGAACCACTGGGGCCGTACAGCGCGAGCATCTCGCCGGGCTCTACGCGCAGAGAGACTCCATCGACGGCGCGGACGGTCTCGGCGCCGGCGGTTGGGTAGTGCTTGACGAGATCACGCAGCTCGAGCATTTGGCTCCCGCCGGACAGGCGCTATCTGCGTGGTGTCTGAGTCAGGCCGAGGCAGGCTCGCCTGGCGCTGCTGAGCAGGAGCGCCAACCTCAGCAGAGGGTCCCCTGCTGCTTTGACACCGGCCGCGATTGGACGAGCCTGCGCCGCAGAGACCTCTGAAGCCGACAGGTAATAACCGATCATCGCTGTGAGGATCGCCGTGTGGCGCGGACCGTTGGGAAGACTGCGGGCCGCCTTGCGGGCGCGGACGGCGAGCCGGCGCATCTGCTCGGGGAGCTCGGCGGGCGATGCGTGGCTGAGCAGGCTGCGCTGGCCATGGCGCTGATCCTCAGCGACGTCCACGAGGCTGTCCAGCAGCGAGTGCAGCGCGCCGATCCAAGGGAAGTAGGCGTTGTTGACCTCGATCACCTCGCCCGCGTGCAGATGCGGCGTCGCGGACATCGCGATCAGGGCGTGGACGCTCAGCGAGGAGCCGCACGCTGCCGCCGTCTGCCACCAGTGCAGATCCGAGCCGGCGAGCGCCTGCTCGCGCGCCCAGCGCTCCAGGAGCTCGTGGCCACCCTGAGCCTCCGTGAGATTCAGAGATTGGAACGCCACGATTCGGGCGGCGGCCACCCAGGCCTCGTCGCCAACTGCGGCATGCGAGGGCAGCGCGGTGAGTGCTGTGCGGCACGTGTCGACCATTGCCGCGAGGTATCCACCGTCGGCACGGTACGGGTAGCCGGCGTAGTAGTCCGGCTGCGGGGCGCCGCGGTCGAGCGCCACGAGCAGGGCCTGGTGCAGCTGGTAGCCATTGCTCACGGGGTCCGGGTTGGGCTGCTCGGCGAGCGTGTCGAGGTAGTTGTAGGCAGCCTGGAATGTCACCAGCGCACGGATCGCCGTCGCGCGTCCAGCGCGCGGCGCCAAGATCGCGAAGAGCGCTGCCCCTTCCATGTTGCCGCGCTTTGCAAGGGCCTCCAAAGCCAGGCGGCGCAGCACGGGATCGGGGATGCTCAGAGCCTGCTTCTGCCAGTGGGCCAGCTCGCGCTTGACGCGTGGGAGGACGGTGAAGAGGTAACCGTAAGCCGTCGCTGCGAAGGCGCTCGCGAGCCTGACGAGCTCCAGCGGGCCCGCGGTCCGAGCACCGGGGAACGCGGTGCGCACGCGGAACGGCATGGCGGATCCATGGCGGGGTTCGCGGGAAGCGGCGGAGAACGAGTCGTATTGGGGCATCGACGGTGCTCTCACGGCGCTATCGATGGCGTTTGCGTGGGCAGGGCACCGCGATGGAAGCAGTCGTGCTGCCGCCGTCCTGGAAGCCGAACTCGGCGGTGAAGGGGAAGCCACCGCGAGGGCAGCGCGTCGGGACCAGGACGCCCTGAGGTTCGAAGGCGACCTTGCGGCCGCGGACGTGCTTGTAGTAGGTGAGGTGGCTGGGGCCGATCGTCGTTTCGACATCAACGATCGAGACATCCGGGCCGCCGGGAACGCTCGCGACCGGCGGGACACTGGTCATCAGCTGCGAGCCGAAGCGCCCGTGGTCTGGGAGCACTTCGCCCAAGAAGGTCAGCTGGGCGGTGACCGGGAAGAGCCCGCTGGCGTAGAACAGGACGACCAGGTTGCCCGTCGGCGAGGGTCCCATCATCGCCTGCAGTTCCGGGATCTCGTGGCCGGCGCCGGTTCCGAAGGGGACTTCGACGTAGGCTTTGCCATAGCCCAGGCGGGAGTTGGGTGAGCAGCCGGCGATCCCCTCGAGCAACAGTGGCGCCGGCTGACAGATCGACAGGCCGAGCGTCGTGCGCGTGTAGTTCATGCCGGCCGGCATGTGCAGGTCGACGCTCGTCAGCGGCGGCGGCGCGGTCCCTTCGAGCGTCGAGACGTGAAAGCCGAAAGTGATTGTCGTGCTGGCGCCGAGGCGGTTGGGACTGAAGGAGGCGCGCAGCGTCGCTCGCTCGGTCGTTGCCGAGGCGGCAGCGGGCAGCGCGGCGCAGGCCAGCGCGACGAGCAGCACCGTGAGGGTTCTCGCTTTGAACATGGACGCCTCCTCAGACCCCGCGGGTCAGTAGGAGAACCTGCCGCTGACGCGCACGTTGACCGCGTCGTTCGAGCGCTGGATCGTGCCCGTGAAGGACAGGCCTGAGCCACTGGCGTGGCTGTAGCGTCCCGAGCCGCGGGTGATGTTCATCGTGCCGTTGAAGCTCGCCGTCGCGCCCTGCACTCGGTAGGCGGCAGATGCCTTGCCCGTAAGTGAGCCGCCACTCGGGTAGATGTTGACTTCGGCTGAGACGTGATTGGTCGAGCTGATCGTCAGGTGGATGTAGATCGTGCCGGAGATCGTGCCCGAGGCCGAGCCCTGCTCGTTGAGCGTGAAGCCGTGGTGGCTCGTGAGGTGCAGGCGACCGCTCTCGTTGAGGGAGAGCGTGCGGGCTGCATGCGCGGTCGAGGCGGGGGCAAGTCCGGTTCCGAGGACAGCCGGCAGGGCAAGGGCAGCCGCAGTTGCAAGCGCCAGGAGTCCACCGCGAACAGAGGGCTGTACATCCCGATGTGGGGACTGCCCACGACCGTCGCAAAAAGCCTGCTCTCCCATACCGCACTCCCTCTCGTCCAAACCAAATAAACGTCTTCTATAAGATTACCGCAGCGGAATGATGTCTGTCAAAAGCGAACCAAAGTGTAGGCGCCTCAGATACGCAAGAATGCTGAGAGCAGGCCAGGCGGCCCCTTTTGATAAACATCGCCTACGTAATTACTGTGAGTCGGCCAGGCGCGGTTTGACCGATGGCTCGCCACCCGGCGTGAATGATGTGGGCCGCGCGGGCTAGGTGACCGTGCAGTTCGTGCGGCGCGTCGCCTCAGCGATGCGCGAGCGCAGGCTCTGAGACTGCGGCGGCGGTGTCGAGGAGCTCACCCGCAGCCTCGACGAAGCCTGCGAGCTGCTCGAGTGCTGGAGCGCCATGGATGGTGTCGGTCAGGGACGTCGCCAGAGCGGTGGCACCCAGCTTCTTCAGCTGTGCAGGGAGCTCGCCTCGCGAGAGGGGAAATTGCCCATGTCCCAGCAGATACCAACGCGCGGCGAGCGTGAGGGCGGTGCGCACCTGCTCGATCGCTGCGTCCTGATCGCCGCTTTCGACCATCGCTCGTGCGATGCGCAGCGACGTCTCAGCCTGCGCGCGCTTGCGGGCCGGGTCGGGCCACAGACTGCTGCTCGACGATCGCCTGCATGGCTTCGCGGATGACCCCGCGATCGAACACGATCAGGCCGAAGCGCAGCGACCATTGCGTGAAGTCGTCTCCTTCGCGCAAGCGCTCACGCAGCTTCTCGGCCGAGACGACGTGCAGATCGAAATCCGCGGGCATGTCATCGGTGGCTATGGGCTTTCCCACCAGGTGATAGTCGAGGTCGCTGATCGCTGTACGGGTCCCGCGTGCTGTGGAGCCGCTGAGCAGTAGCGCCTGGGCACCCGATTCGCGCGCGCGCTCGGTGAGCAGCAGGTGCGATGCACGTAGAGATCGCGGAAGCAGCACACGTGCGCGGCGCGGATCATCCTTGATGCGTGCTCGCCACGTGGCGGCCAAGAGAACCTTCGCCTTAGGGGACATGAGTTCATGCTACGCCGTCAGTGAGACGCGGATTACGCGCCGACGTAGGACTCGTATGGAATTCAGCTACCTCCGCTCAGCCCGCGGCACCCCAACCCCAAACGCCCGCCGAGCGGCCTTCGCGCAGCCGCCCCGCCCCGCCCCCTTGCGCCTGCAGGCCTTCAAAGCCGCAGCCAACCTCCGCGCCCTACTCAGCGAGGCCTTCCCACACCCGGTAGCAGCGATCCTCGTGCTCTGATGAATACTCGCCCCGTTCTGGGCGATCATTTCTGTGGGCATCAGAAGCTTCTGCGAGCAGAAGTTGTAGTGGGCCTTGGTGGGCAGGTTGGCCCCAAGCGCTGAGAACTGCCCCTGAGGCAGCGTCAGTTCAAAGCTCGAGAAGGGCACGTCGGGCACCGTCTTGAAGGTCGTTGAGGTGATCCCGGCTTTGGAGATGAAGGTCGTGCCCACGAGGTTGACCGTGATCCCATAGCCCTGCAGCACGATCACGAGGCTGGGGAAGGCTTCCCCGCCGTGGGAGACGAAGTAGGCGGGGCCTGTGAGGGGCACCGGCAGTAGTGGCGTCTTGACCGAGGCGTGTCCGATGATCGAGGCAGAGGGGCAGGCGGCGGGGTTTGCCTCAAACTGGGAGGAGGTGCAGGCCTTCTGTAGCGTCGTCAGCCTGGACGGGAGCTGCTTTGGCAGTTCGACTTTGACCTTCGTCAGGTTGACCGCTCCTGCACCTGCGTAGGGGTAGGTGAGCTTGGCCGTGAGGCTTGCGCCATTGGCTTTGGAGGCCTGGCCGGTGGTTGAGACGCTGAACTTCGGGGAGAAGCGCATGCCTGTGCAGCCGCCGACCTGGAAGTGGCTGGACAATGCCGCGCTTGCTCCTGAGGAGCCCAGCGCCTGTCCATCCACGCTCATTGAGCCGCAGTTGGTCGGGTTCAGCGTGAAGCCCGGGCGATCGACCCTTGCTGTGATCGAGCGGATTCGTAGTGGGACTCCGTCTACTACCTGGGGCAAGGGGTCGGTCTTGACGCTGACCTGGGCGGTGCTCTTGTCCAGGAAGACTGCTGCGCGGACGACCACGGAGCCCAGGTCAAAGGGGCCTGCCACTGCCGGGGTGATGAAGACGAGGCTGAGGGGGGCGCCCTTGTAGGGGCCTGCGAGGTAGGCGGTGCCGTTGACGTAGTAGGGGTTGCTCCCTGGGCCTGCTCCTGTGGTGATCGTGCCTACCTGGCTTGCCAGTGGGCAGGAGGGGCTTGACTGCTCCTGGGCCCCGGTCTTTGTTGAGGCTGCTGCGATTGCCGGCTCTGGGCAATACGGGATGCCTGCCAGCCTCGCTGTGAAGCCCGGGGGCATCGTTAGGTCAAGGCCGGTCAGCTCCTGTTCTCCGTCGGCTCTCGTCAGGTGCAGGGTGAAGGGGGCTGCGGCTCCGGCTGCTGAGGATTCGGTGCCGGCGCTCAACGATGGGGCGAAGGGGCGTTCTTGAGGGGTATTTGCGCAGGCGCTCCCGTTGGGGCCCGCGGTCACGTTGAAGGAGGAAGTCGGGTGCGCGTCGGGGGTGCCGGGCGTCGACCACGGGACCATGTCGCTCGTTGTCGTGAAGGTGCCGCAGGTCACAGGCGTCGCCAGTGGTGCCCTGGGGCCCGACTTGAAGCTCAGGTCCAGGTGCTTGACCGGGAGCTGCGGGTTTTCGGTGAAGGTGGCGGTCGAGCTGGCCCGTGCTTGGGTCCGCCACGACTGTGCCTGGGACCTTGACGTTGACGCCGTCGTTGGCGGCCTCTACCTGCAGGAGCACGCGGAAGGTTCCGCCCGCTCCGCCCGGGGGCAGGTCTCCGGGGTGTGGCTTCAGGACGTAGAGGTCTCCTGGGAGGGGTTCTGCTCCGGTGATCGCGTCGGTTTCCGGGTTGCGGGTGGCCAATAGTGGCGATGTCCCGACCAATGTGCCGATTTTCGAGGAGTCCGGGCAGCCGGCTGGTTTGGTGTTGTCGTAGTGGACCTGGTCGCCGGCTGGGTCGCTTGCCTCGTCTGAGCAGCCGCCCAGGCCTGCAGCGGCTGAGGGGGAGATGCTCACGCCGGCGGGCAATACGACGGTTGCGTCCTTCAGCTCCGGCGCCTGCGGGATCGAGGGGTCAAAGACCGTGCTCAGGTCGGTTGGGTCGTTGCTTTGGGGGAAATCCAGGGCGACGCTCAGGCCCGAGGGCTGGTCGGCCTGGATGCCGGCGCTCTGCTGGACGGGCTTGACGTCGATACTCGGATGCCACTGTGAAGTGAGCGCGGGGTTGTCGCAGCCGGTCACCGCCGGAGACGTGAACGACGCGCTCTTCCAGAAGGGGTCGCTGAGGTCCGGCTTACCGAAGTCGCCGACCGGGAGTTCCGCCGCCGGGTGCTCCCAGGAGTCGACGACGATCCTCGTCGTCGGCTCTGCTTCTGAGCAGTTGACGGAGTTTGAGACGAGCGGGATTTTCGCGCCGCCGCTGCCGTTGTGCGCCGAGGGGACGCCGAAGAGCTGGACCTTGATGTTGGTGATCTGGATCCTGGTGGCCGCCGGCGCCACCACGTTGATCCCATAGCCTCCGGTTCGCGGGCGTAGCTGCGGGTAGATCATCACGACCTTGCCGGCGAGGTTGAACGCGAACTGGGCCGGATACCCGGGGGCGGGTCGCATGCTGTAGAGGGAGAGCTGGTTGACAACCCCACTGTTGGCGATGGTGATGATTCCCACCGTACTTCCGGGCGGACACGTGGGGGTGCCGAACCCGACTTCGAGGTCGGCCATTGGGCAGCGTTGAGCAGCAGCCACGTTGCCGACGAACCCGGGCGGCAGTTCGGTGAAGGCGCTCTTCAGTTGCTCCAGCGGTACACGCCCGAGTGCGGTTTCGACGTTTGGAAAGGAAAACGATGTGGCAGCTTCAAACGGGTGCCCGCCGGCGAGCGTGTAGTCGTTGCCGGCTTCATCGACGATGCCGGCGGTAAGGCCTTCGACGTTGAACAGATCTGGACCAAACGCCTGCGCCGGTGCAGCTAGGCAGAACAGCACAGCGACAGCGAACAGGAGGGCGCGAAGCTTCTTGATTGAGCTGAGAGTGGTCATCTACTTGGCCCTCCGGTTGGTCTTACGCGCTCGCTTTTCGCAAGCCGCTCGCTTCTTCTTGTTGTGTTTGGACTTGCAGGCCTTCAGCGCCTTGGCGAGCTTCTGTGCCGCGGTCGGTGGTTTGGGCTTCGCGTTCGCAGGCGGGGTTTCGACCGTCAGCGGACTGCCCGGCCCGTTGAATGCGGCACTCGCCGAGGTAGCGAGGGGCTGGGGCGCCGGCGCTGTTGCGCCCTGACACGCTTCACCCGAGCACGGCGTCGAGATCGTCACGGGAGAACCACCTTCGATGCGCGCGTCGTAGACGGCTGTTTCCGTGCCGCTGTCGCCCGCGGTCAGCGGCTGGCTCGTGAGGAAGAAGATGTCCCGGCCGGAACTCGTGATCGAGGGCTTCGAACCTCCGCCCATCGAGATCAGCGACACTTGGCCTTCGTGCCACTCGTACACATCTGTGATGCCGTCGGTGTCGGCGGGCGACAGCGCCTCTGCCGTCTGGAAGACGACGCTCGAGCCGTCGGCCGTCATCGACGTCCCCGTCGCGTCAAGACCGGGTGTGTTTCCGCCGGTCCCTGCAGTGTTCGTCGAAAGGCGCAACAGGCTGCCGGTGCCAGCGTCGTAACGGTAGACGTCGTAGGCTTCGTCGGTGTCGGAGGCGAGAAGCCTGTTGGCCGTACTAAAGATCAGGTAGCGGCCGTCGGCGGTGCTCTGCAGCCTGAAGATGGCGTTGCTGAAGATGTCGTTGGCTTCGAGCTTCGCGACGAACGTCGTCTGACCGGCCGGATGAGCGGCGTCCTTCTGCCACACGTAGAGGTTGTTGTCGCCCGCAACCGCCGCGACATCGTTGGTCCCGAGGTTCGAGGCCAGCGCGCCCTGTGCGACGAAGTACACGCGCGAGCCGTCTTCGGAGACGTTGACGACGTTCTCGACGTTCGCGCCAACCGCCGCGCTGGAGACCTCGGTCAGCGACGCACAGGGGTTCGCTGTGCCGACCGGCGCCGGTGTGCCCGGCGGGATGTCGCACTCATACAGGTCGTTGGTTTGGTCGGTGTCGCCGTTGAGAAGCTGTTGGGTGGTGGTGAAGTAGACCCGCGAGCCATCGCTCGCTACGCCTTCAAAGTGCGGTTCAACGGGGGCGTTGCATGCTCCTCCTGGATCGCCGGAGGTCCGCGTGCACTCAGAGCCTGAAACCGCCACCGTTGCCGAGTCACCAACCCGCGCCCACAACGCCGGTCCGGCTGAGCCGGCGCAGCCCGAGGAAAAGACGATGACCCGACCGTCGTTGGACATACTGTCGGAGCATGGCTCCCCCGGAGTTGGCTGCCCGAGGTTGTCGACGCTCACCGCCGGTGCAAACCCAACGTTGCCGGTGCCGACATACTCATACAAGTTTCCACTGCCGTAGCTGAAGAGCACATGCGACAAATCCCCCGACGTCCCGAGCAGGCCCGGGGTGGGGCGAGCTTCAGGGGCGCCAGGGTCGGCGCCCTGGCCGACGTATGTGAAGCCGCCGTCGGGACTGCGGAGGTAGAAGTCGTGGGCGCCTCCAACGCCATCGCGACGGCCCATCACCCACAGCGACGAGCGAAGGTCAGCCGAAAATGCTTGCGCGGTGTTGCCTTCTGGGGCGTAGATTTCTTCAGGCGGATACAAGGCTGTGGTCGTCCAGCCCGCCACCCTACGCGTCGCAAGGTAGTTGAGGTTGGCGCTGCTGCCAGTGTTCCCGGCAAAGCTCCCGGTGGATTTGTACGCGACGACGCCCTCGTCGGTGTAGGCCTGTGGTTCCACCGGGAAGCCCTCCGTGTACAGCGGCGTGACCATCTCATACGCCCGGCATTCAGGCAGCCGCGTCGAGTTGTTCTCGGCGCGCAGTGCCGCGTTGGGGCAGTCTTCGGCCAGCGCGGGAGTGGCGGAGAGCCCCAAGCTGGCCACGCTCAGGCACGCCAGCGCCCCCAGTGTGCCCGCGAAGCGCAGCAGGCGCCTTGAGCGGATGCCCGCGAGGCGGTGGATGGCTGGGGCATGGCGCATGGAGAGATCCTTTAAGGAGGGTGTGGACATATCCGCTCGAGGGGTTGCTGGTGGGATGACGGCGGCGTTGGCAGGCATCAGCGACCCCCCTTGCGCTTGAAGGTCAGCGAGGCCGTCTGGCTGGCCGCTTGGCCACCGCTCGGCGTGAAGCGCAGCGCCACCTTCACCGCGAGCGTTCGCCGCTTGGCTTTGCGCAGCGCCTTAGATCCAGCGTTCGACAGCGTGACCTTGAGCGTCTGGACTCCGGCTTTGGTAACCGTGATCGTGCTCGCCTTGGTGCGGGCACCGGAGGCCTGCAGCTTGCCCGGGCCAGGGAGCGTGAGCGTCAGCGTCGCGCTCGAGCCCTTCACCGTGGCCCTGCCCGTGCTAAAGGCGTTGCTCGGAGCACGAGCCACCGAAGTAGCGATCGCAATCGTGTTCGATGCATGCCCGCAGTTGACGCTCAGCCCGAGCGTGCCTGCAGCGTCTGCGGGCACTTCGACCGTGAAGCCGCTCGCCGACCAGTTGCTCGCGATCAGCGAGTCTTCACCGAGCAGGACCGAGCCGGTGAGGCCGAGGTCAGAGCCTGAGATCGCGATCGTCGAGCCGGGTTTTGCTTTTGCGTTGAAGGGATTGAGCCTCGGCGCGCTGCAGCCATAGACCGAGCTGGCCGGCGGCGGCGCCGGGAAGCCTTCAGGCGCCGGCGGCGCCGTGGCGAAGAAAGCGGGGTCTGAGACGTCGACCGCTTCGTTGCTTGAGAGCACGAGGCGCACTTGAAGGCCCTGCCCGGAGGGCAGGGCACTGACCGAGGTGCTCACGGGCTGTGCGCCGGTGGCGGCGGGCAGCGCCTGCTCGGCGGTATTCGTGGCGAAGGAGCCTTCGATCGCGGTGACTTCGAAGTGATAGCTACCGCTCTGCCCGTGGGTGTCGGCGGAGCCTTGCAGCGTGGCTGAGTTGGCCGTGACGTTGATCGGGTCGGAGACCGTCGCGGTAGGCGCGGGCGCTGTCGTGAAGGTGCCATCCGCTCCAGAGCGGGTGATCCCATTTGTGGTCGCGATGACCTGGACGTGGTAGCTCGTGCCGGGGGTAAGGCCTGTGATCTGCCCCGAGACGCTCTCTGTGGCGTTCCCGGAGCCGCCGTCCGCTTCGGGAGTGCTCGCGCCATAGGCAGCGCTCGGGCCGTAGTTGAAGCGATAGGTCGTGGCTTGCCCGTGCGGGTTGATCGTGGCGGTGAGCGTCGCCTTGCGGGTCGTGACTTCGCCGGCGGAGGCAGGAGCTGCGGGGGCGGTGATGAACGTGGCATCCGCTCCGCTCTGGGGCCCTTCCACGCCGTCTTCGGCTGAGACTCTGTAGTGGTAGAGCGTTTCCGGCTGAAGACCGGTCAAGCTCGTGGCGACGGGCTGGTCTGAGGACTGTTCGCCGACTTCGCCACCGCCTTCAGGGGCCGAGGAGCCATAGGCGGTTGAGGTGCCGTATTCGATCCGGAAGCTCGTCGGGCTGTGCTGGGGGTTGACGGTGGCGTGGACGCTTGCCCCGGTGGGGGTGATCGAGGAGACGAACGTGGGCGAGCCGTCGACCGTCGGGGGCGCTGCTTCGCTCGTGAGCGTCTGGTCTTCGCCGACTATCGAGCCCGAGGCGTTGCTCCCGACGATCCGGTAGTGGTAGGTCGTGTTGGGGGTAAGGCCCGTGACTGGGCCGGGGGCTTCAGCCACCACGCTTCCCGAGCCCGCGTCGATCGCCGGCGTGCTCGAGCCGTAGGTGCTTTCCAGGCCGTATTCGTAGTGGTATTCGGAGGCGATGCCTTCCGGGTCGATCGTGCCGTTGAAGGTCGCTGAGCGCGGTTTGACTTCGCCGGCTGCTGTGGTCGTGACGGTCGGGCCGAGGAAGGGCGTGAAGCGGTCGATCACCGCGCCCACGCCGTCGGCCGCGTAGACCGTGGCGTCGGGGCCGACGGCCAGCCCGGACAAGCTGCCGACGTTTGCCGCGGGGAACGTGGAGACGATGCTTGCGCCGCCCGCGCTGAAGTTCGTGACCTGGAGGCCCGAGACGCCGGCCTCTGCGACGTAGACCTCACCCGTTTTCGGGTCGCTCGCAACGGCCTGCACCGCGCCGCGGCTGCCGTCATCGACAGTTGCTTCCCAGGCGCCTGCGGCTGAGTACTTATCGACCCGGCCCTTGCAGGCATCGAGCACGTAGACGTGGTGGGTCGGGTCGACCGCGAGTCCGGTCGGGCAGATGAAGGCACCGTCGGGGGAGCCGCTTTCGCCGTTGAAAGACGCGATGAATGCGCCTGTGCTCTGGTCGAAGGAGTCGACCACCTGGGCGAAGGTTTCGGTGTTGAAAGCGGTCGCGTAGACCGTGCCGTCAGCCGGATCGACCGCCACCCGAGCGCCGGGATCGATCGCCGTCGTTGAGCCTGCATCCAGGGTGTAGGCCAGTGCACCTGCGCTGTACTTCGCCACCGAAGGAGTGCCGCCATTGGCACCCGTGGCGACATAGACCGCGCCGGCGCCGCCTGAGTCAACGGCGATCGCGCTCACGCCACCGTCGAATGAGGGCTCGAGGGCAAACGCCGAGGCAAAGACTCCTTCGGCGCTGAAGCTCTGCATCCGCGAAGAGTCGGCAACGAAGACTTCGCCTGAGAGGCCGACCCCAACGCCGAGGGGCGCCGGGCTGAACTGCCCGTTTTCGCCGCCCGGACCGCCGAAGGAGCCGGCGAAGGTGTGGCCGGTCGTGGCCAGGGCCGGGGTGGCGGAGAGGGCGAGCAGGAGAGTGAGGGCTGCTGCTGCGATCGCGACGGCGAGGCGGGTGCGGCTCGCAAGGCGGGTGCAGATCAAGGCGGCTGAGGGCGCGCTGGTCCCATTGGCGCGACGGTGGGTGGCAGGCGTGATCGAGGCACGGGTCGCGTCGCCCTGGCAGTCGCCAGAGATCCTAAGGCTGGTCGCGAGACGGGCCGTCGTGCTCACTTGCTCTCCTTGTTGGTAGGTGGCGAAGCTCATGCCGGGGCTCCGGCGCGGGCGGGGAAGGGCGCGAGGCGGTTCAGTGCGCGCGTCGGAGCCGTTTCAGGCGCCGCGAGAGAGGCGGCAATGGCGCTCTGGCAAGCGCGAAACGGCGTTTGACGGTGAGTGGCACGACAGGCGCAAAACCGTCGCGGCGTGCATAACTTGTAGATGCTGCGTTTTGTCACGGCCGTGTCGGCCGTACAGCTAGAGCCCATCGGCCATACCGAGCTAGACTTCCTGCATGGAGTCCCTGCGCCGCGTGGCGGCGGAACTCGCAATTCCCGAGCGCACCCTGCGGCGAGCCGCCGGCGAGGGCCTGGTCCGCGGCGAGCGCGTCAGCCCGCGGCGCTTTCAGGTCGGGCTGCGAGAGGAGGCATACCTACGAACCCACTGGCCGCTGCTGAGCGCCCTGCGCGCGGCGCTGCGCACCGAGCCAAACGTCAGGCTCGCGGTGCTGTTCGGCTCAACTGCCACGGGGAGCGATGAGGAGCACTCCGCCGTCGACTTGCTGGTCGTCTTGAGCGACAGCAACCTTGGCCGCATGGCCGAGCTCGCTTCCCGGCTTCAGCGGAGGGCCGGCCGCGATGTTCAGATCGTGAGACTCTCCGAGGCGAAGGGCTCACCGGCGCTGATGCTCGAGGTGATCGAGCAAGGCAGGGTGCTCGTGGATCGCGACGATCTGTGGCGTGGACTACAGAAGGGCACGGCGAGACTGCGGCGCAAGGCCAGCAGCGCCGAAAAGGTCTCTCCTGTCGCGCTGGAGGAACCTGAGCTCGGCGGTGATGGCGCGTGAGCGCATCCAGCCCACCGCCTACCCCTCTGGAGACAAGCGATGTCAGGCGCGCGCGGACGCTGAAGGCGAAGGTTCGCTATCGCATGAGCGACGTGCGCCGCCATCTGCTCGCGCTGCGCACGGCGATGGCCGAGTTCGGCGAGGACTTCGACACAGAGGTCTTTCGCGCGGCATACGCCTCAGATGATCCAGTGCAGTTGAACCTCGTGAAGGCCGTCGAGCGGGGTGTCGATCAGCTCTACGACTACATCGTCGAGCTCGCCGCGTTCGGACTGGAGCTCGCCGAGCTTCGCGCCCGCCGCGATGAGCCCAGCGCCCGCAGAGACCTCGACTCGCTGGGGCGCGCAGGCGTGCTCTCAGGCGAGCTGACCCGTCGCCTGCAGCAGCTGCGGGAGCTGCGGCGCATGCTCTTCCGCGAAGACGCGAGCGCGACTGCCGAGCGGGTTCGCGAGGCCGCGCTGCTCGTGGCTGTGAACCTCCCGGCGTTCCATGAGGCCTATCGCGGCTGGATCGCGCTCGGCTTCAACCCCAACCCGAAGGCCGCGCGCGGCAGCTAAGCGCGCCCGCGCTACCTCCGCCCAGCCTTCCGCCCAGCCCCAACCCCAAACTCCCGCCGAGCGGCCTTCGCGCAGCCGCCCCGCCCCGCCCCCTTGCGCCTGCAGGCCTTCAAAGCTGTAGCAAGCCTCCGCGCCCTACTCAGCGTGGCCTTCCCACACCCGGTAGCAGTGATCCTCGTGCTCTGATGAATACTCGCCCCGTTCTGGGCGATCATTTCTGTGGGCATCAGAAGCTTCTGCGAGCAGAAGTTGTAGTGGGCCTTGGTGGGCAGGTTGGCCCCAAGCGCTGAGAACTGCCCCTGAGGCAGCGTCAGTTCAAAGCTCGAGAAGGGCACGTCAGGCACCGTCTTGAAGGTCGTTGAGGTGATCCCGGCTTTGGAGATGAAGGTCGTGCCCACGAGGTTGACCGTGATCCCATAGCCCTGCAGCACGATCACGAGGCTGGGGAAGGCTTCCCCGCCGTGGGAGACGAAGTAGGCGGGGCCTGTGAGGGGCACCGGCAGTAGTGGCGTCTTGACCGAGGCGTGTCCGATGATCGAGGCAGAGGGGCAGGCGGCGGGGTTTGCCTCAAACTGGGAGGAGGTGCAGGCCTTCTGTAGCGTCGTCAGCCTGGACGGGAGCTGCTTTGGCAGTTCGACTTTGACCTTGGTCAGGTTGACCGCTCCTGCACCTGCGTAGGGGTAGGTGAGCTTGGCCGTGAGGCTTGCGCCATTGGCTTTGGAGGCCTGGCCGGTGGTTGAGACGCTGAACTTCGGGGAGAAGCGCATGCCTGTGCAGCCGCCGACCTGGAAGTGGCTGGAGAGGGCCGAAGTAGCTCCTGAGGAGCCCAGCGCCTCTCCAGTCACGCTCATTGAGCCACAGTTGGTCGGGTTCAGCGTGAAGCCCGGGCGATCGACCCGGGCTGTGATCGAGCGGATTCGTAGGGGGACGCCGTCGACTACCTGGGGCAAGGGGTCGGTCTTGACTGAGACCTGGGCGGTGCTCTTATCCAGGAAGACTGCTGCGCGTACGACTACCGAGCCCAGGTCAAAGGGGCCCGCCACTGCCGGGGTGATGAAGACCAAGCTGAGGGGGGCTCCCTTGTAGGGGCCTGCGAGGTAGGCGGTTCCGTTTACGTAGTAGGGGTTGCTCCCTGGGCCTGCGCCGGTGGTGATGCTGCCTACCTGAGAGGCCACCGGGCAGGAGGGGCTTGACTGCTCCTGGGCTCCGGTCTTTGTTGAGGCTGCTGCGATTGCCGGCTCTGGGCAATACGGGATGCCTGCCAGCCTTGCCGTGAAGCCCGGGGGCATCGTCAGGTTCAGGCCTGTGAGCTCCTGTTCTCCGTCGGCTCTCGTTAGGTGCAGGGTGAAGGGGGCTGAGGCTCCCGCCACTGCTGATTCGGTGCCGGCGCTTAGGGACGGGCTGAAGGGCCGGGATTGAGGTGTAGCGGCACACGCCGAGCCGTTCGGGCCTGAGGTGACCTGGAAGCTTGAGCTCGGGTGGGCGTCGGGGGTTCCCGGCGTTGACCACGGGACCAGGTCGGTCGTCGTCGTGAACGTCCCGCAGGTGGTTGGGGTCGCCAACGGCGCCCTGGGGCCGGTGTTGAAGCTCAGGTCCAGGTGCTTGACCGGGAGTTGTGGGTTTTCGGTGAAGGTGGCTGTGAGTTGGCCTGTGGTTGGGTCGGCCACGACGGTGCCTGGGACCTTGACGTTGACGCCGTCGTTCTTTGCCTCGACCTGGAGAAGGACGCGGAACACTCCGCCCTGCCCGCCCGCTCCGCCTGGGGGTAGGTCGCCTGGGTGGGGCTTTAGGACATAGAGGTCTCCGGGGAGGGATTCTGCGCCGGTGATCGCGTCGGTTTCTGGGTCGCGGGTCGCCAGTAGTGGGGATGTGCCCACGAGCGTGCCGATTTTCGAGGAGTCCGGGCAGCCGGCCGGTGTGGTGTCGTCGTAGTGGACCTGGTCGCCTGATGGGTCTGAGGTCTGGTCAGAGCAGCCGCCGAGGCCCGCTGCTGCCGACGGGGAGATGCTCACGCCGGCCGGAAGCGTGACGGTCGCGTCCTTCAGCTCTGGGGCCTGTGGGATCGAGGGGTCGAACACCGTGTTCAGGTCGGTCGGGTCGTTTGACTGCGGGAAGTCCAGGGCGACGCTCAGGCCGGAGGGCTGGTCGGTCTGGATGGCCACGCTCTGCTGCACGGGCTTGACCGCGATGCTCGGATGCCACTGCGAGGTGAGCGCTGGGTCATCGCAGCCCGTGACGGCGGGTGAGACAGCCGAGACGATCTTCCAGAACGGGTCGCTCAGGTCCGGCTTGCCGAAGTCGCCGACCGGGAGTTCCGCGCCCGGGTGCGGCCAGGAGTCGGCGAGGAGCGTCGTCGTCGGCTGCGCTTCTGAGCAGTTGACCCCGTTTGAGATCAGCGGGATCGGGGCGCCGCCGCTACCGTTGTGCGCTGAGGGGATGCCGTAGAGCTGGACCTTGATCGAGTCGATGCCGATTGCGGCGGCGGCGGGGGCGACCACGTTGATCCCGTATCCGCCGGTCCGCGGGCGCAACTGGGGATAGACCATGATGATGTTGCTGATGTAGTTGAACGCGAACTGGGCCGGATACCCGGGCGCGGGCACCATGCTGTAGAGGGGCATCACATTGGGAGCCCCTCTGACGACGAGCGTGACGACCCCGACCGCGCTCCCGGGCGGGCAGGTGGGAAAGAAGCCTTCGAGCTTGGCCAACGGGCAGCGCTGAGCGGCCGCCACGTTGCCGACGAACCCGGGCGGCAGTTCGGTGAAGACGCTCTTGACTTCCTCCAGCGGAATATCTTCAGAGGCTGGGAAGGAAAAGGAGGTTGCGGCTTCAAATGGGTGCCCGCCCGCGACCGTGTAGTCGTTGCCGGCTTCATCGACGACGCCGGCGGTGAAGTTTTCAACGTTGAACAGGTCAGGAGTAACGGCCTGCGCCGGCGCGGCGAGGCACAGCAGCACACCGACGGCAAGCAGGAGGGCGCGGAGCTTCTTGATCGAGTTGAGATTGGTCATCTACTTGGCCCTCCGGTTGGTCTTACGCGCTTTCTTCTCGCACGCCGTTCGCTTCTTCTTGTTGTGTTTGGACTTGCAGGCCTTCAGCGCCTTGGCGAGCTTCTGCGCCGCGGTCTGCGGCTTGGGGTTCGGGTTCGCAGGCAGCGTTTCGGCCGCGAGCTGGCTGGCCGGTCCGTTGAACGCCGCGCTCGCCGAGGTGCCGGGTGGCTGTGGCTGAAGCACCGGTGCTCCTTGGCAGGCTTCGCCCGAGCACAGTTCCGGGGTAGTCACGGTGAATCCGCCATCGACGCGCGCGTCGTAGATGTCTGTTTCTGTGCCGCTGTCGCCGGCCGTCAGCGGCTGGCCCGTGAGAAAGAAGATGTCCTGACCCGGGCTCGTGATCCACGGTCTCGAACCTCCACCGTTTGAGATCAGCGACACCTGCCCTTCGTGCCACTCGTATGCATCGGTGACGCCGTCGGTGTCGGCGGGGGACAGTGCCGAGCTGGTTTCAAAGACGACGATGCTCGCGTCATCGGTCATCGCAGCGTGCAGCTGGTTGCCCGCGCCTTCCCCGATGAATGCTTGAGCGCCGGGTTCATTGCCACCGCTCCCGTTCGTGTCGATCGAGATGCGCAAGAGGCCGCCGGTGTCCGCGTCATAGCGGTAGACGTCGGTCGCTTCGTCGGCGTCGGAGGCAAGCAGCTTGTTGGCCGTGTCGAAGAGCAGGTAGCGCCCGTCGACCGTGCTCTGTGGCCTGGAGATGTCGTTGGCTTGCAGCTTCGCGACGAACGTCGTCTGGCCGGCTGGGTGCGCGGCGTCCTTCTGCCAGACGTAGAGATTGTGATCGCCAGCGACCGCCGCCGTGTCATTGGTGCCGAGGTTTCCGGCCAGCACGCCCTGGGCGACGAAGTAGACGCGCGAGCCGTCTTCGGAGACCTTGACGACGTTCTCAACGTTGGCGGCGCTCGCCGCGCCGGAGACCTCGGTCAGCGAGGCACAAGGGTTCGCCGTGCCGAGCGGCGCCGGCGTGCCCGGTGGGACGTCGCACTCATACAGGTCATTGCTCTGGTCGGTGTCGCCGTTGACCAACTGCTGGGTGGTTGTGAAGAACACGCGCGAGCCATCGGTGGCCATGCCCGCGAAGTTGGCGGCGTCCGGGGCGTTGCATGCCCCTCCGGAGTCGCCGGTGGTTCGCGTGCACTCAGAGCCGGACACCGCCACCGTCGTTGAGCCGCCCACGCGCGCCCACAGCGCCAACATGCCTCCATTGCAGCCCGAGGCAAAGGCGATGACGCGGCCATCGTTGGAGATCTTGTTGAAGCAGGTCTCCCCCGGCGTCAGGGCCCCGGTGTTATCGACATTCACCGACCGCGGGAGACCTTGATTGTCCACGCCGGCGTATTCGTACAGGGCTGTGACGGCGGCGCCTCCGGAAAGGCTGAAGTGGAACACGACGTGCGAGAGGTCAGCCGACGCCCCGACGACACCCGGGTTGGAGCCCGGTGCTCCAGGGAACAGGGCGTCGCCAATGCGCGTAAAGGCGCCGTCGGGAGTGCGCAGGTAGTAGCCAAGCCTTTCGCCCGGCTGATCGCGGCGGCTCATCGCCCACAGGGAGGAGCGAAGATCCGGGGACGTGGCTTCCATGTTGTAGCCGCCTGTTCTGTAAGTCACGTCAGACGGACTCACGGCTGTGCTTGCCCAGCCCGTCGGCAAGCGCGTCGCTTGGTACTGACCACTGAGACCGGCGCTGTTTCCGGCGAAGCTACCGATGGATGTATACGAGACGACCCCGTCGGCGGTGTAGCCCGCCGGTCTCACCAGGAACCCCTCCTTGTAAAGCGGCGTGACCATTTCATACGCCCGGCATTCCGGCAGCCGCGTGGAGTTGTTCTCGGTCCGCAGCGCCGCGTTGGTGCAGTCTTCGGCGAGCGCCGGCGGAGCGGCGAGACCGAAGCCAGCGACGCTCATGCACACAAGCGCTCCCAGCGTGCCCGCGAGGCGCCGCAGACGACTCGGGCGGGAGCCCACAAGGTGGTGGATGGCTGGGCTGTGGCACATGGAGAGGTCCTTTGGCGAGGGTGTGGACGGATCCGTCGGTGTCGTCGCTGCAGTGCTGGTGGCCTCGGCAGGCATCAGCGACCCCCCTTGCCCTTGAAGGTCAGCGAGACCGTCTGGCTGCCCGCTTGCCCGCCTGTAGGCGTGAAGCGAAGCTGAACCTTCACCGCCAGCGTTCGGCGCTTTGCCTTGCGCAGCGCCTTCAGCCCGGCGGATGAGAGCGTGACCTTGACCGTCTGGCTCCCGGCTTTGGCGATCGTGGTCGTGGTCGCCTTGGTCTTGGCGCCGGAGACCTGAAGCTTGCCCGGCCCAGGCAGCGTGAGCGAGATGGTCGCAGTAGCGCCCTTGACCGTCGCCTTGCCCGTGCTGAAGGCGTTGCTCGGGAGCCGCGCGACCGAGGTAGCGACCGCGATCGTGTTCGATGCATGCCCGCAGTTGACGCTCAGCCCGAGCGTGCCCGCTGCGTCGGCCGGTACTTCGAGCGTGAAGCCGCTCGCCGACCAGTTGCTCGGGAGCACGGCCTCTTCACCGAGCAGGACCGAGCCGGCCAGGCCGAGGTCTGATCCTGAGATCGCGATCGTTGAGCCAGGTTTGGCTTTTGCGTTGTAGGGATCGAGCTTCGGTGCATTGCAGCCATAGACCGAGCTAGCCGGTGGTGGTGGCGGAAAGCCTTCGGGCGGTAGCGGCGCTGTGGCGAAGAAGGCAGCTTCAGAGACGTCTGAGACTTCATTGCTTGTGAGGATCAGGCGGACCTGGAGGTTCTGGCCTGCTGGTAGGCCGCCGATGGGGCTGCTGACAGGCCGTGCGCCAGTGGCGCCCGCCAGCGGCTGCTCGGCGGTGCTCGTGGCGAAGGAGCCTTCGGTGGCTGAGACTTCGAAGTGGTAGCTACCCGCCAGCCCATTGGTGTTGGCCGCGCCCTGCAACATGGCCGAGCTGGTCGTGACGGCGATCGGGTCAGCGACCGTCGCGCTCGGTGCGGGCGCGGTCGTGAAGCTGCCATCGGCGCCTGAGCGGGTGATGCCGTTGCTCGTGGCCACGACCTGGACGTGGTAGGTACTCGACGGGGAGAGGCCTGCGATGTGCTCTGCGACCGTCTGCTCGCCATTTCCAGAGCCGCCGTCCAGCTCCGGCGTGCGCGCACCATAGGCCGTGCTCGGCCCGTAGTTGAAGTGGTAGGTCGTGGCGGTGCCGTGCGGGTCGATCGTGCCGCTGAGCGTCGCCTTCCTGCTCGTGACTTCAGCGGCGAAGGCCGGCGCGGCAGGGGCGGTGATGAAGGTGGCGTCCGCTCCGGTCTGTGGGCCTTCCGTGCCGTTTTCGGCGCTCACGCGGAAGTGGTAGAGCGTGCCTGGTTGCAGACCTGTGAGCGTTGTGGCGACAGCCTGGTCTGTTGACTGTTCGCCGACTTCGCCGCCACCTTCGGGGCTCGAGGAGCCGTATGCGGTGCTCGTGCCGTATTCGATGCGGAAGCTGCTCAGGCTGTGCTGCGGGTTGACGGTGGCGTGGAGGCTCGCGCCGCTCGGGGTGATCGAGGAGGCAAAGGCGGGTGAGCCGTCGACCGTTGGGGGCGCCGCTTCGCTCGTGAGCGTCTGGTCTTCGCCGTTGATCTCACCGGAGGCGTTTGAGCCGACGATCCGGTAGTGGTAGGTCGCGTTCGGGGTCAGGCCCGTGATAGGGCCTGGGGCTGCATCGGCGGTACTGCCAGAGCCCGCGTCTATCTCAGCGGTGCTCGAGCCATAGGTGTTTCCCAGGCCGTATTCGTAGTGGTATTTCGAGGCGATGCCTTCCGGGTCGATCGTGCCGTTGAAGGTCGCTGAGGTGCGTTCGACTTGACTGGCTGCAGCGGTCGTGACCGTCGGGCCGAGGAAGGGCGTGAAGCGGTCGACCACTGCGCTCACGCCGTCGGCCACGTAGACCGTGGCGTCGGGGCCGACGGCCAGGCCACCGAAGCCGACCACGTTCGTCAACGGGAAGGTGTAGATGACACCCGCTCCACCGGCGCTGAAGTTCGTGACCTGAAGACCCGAGACACCGGCCTCGGCGACATAGAGCTCGCCCGTTTTTGGGTCGCTGGCGAGAGCCTGCACCGCTCCGCGGCTGCCGTCATCGACGGTTGCTTCCCAGGTGCCGGCGCTTGAGTACTTATCGACGCGGCCCTTGCAGGGGTCAAGCACGTAGATGTGGTGGGTTGGGTCGAGGGCGAGGCCCGCCGGACAGATGAAGGCGCCGTCGGGGGAGCCTGATTCGCCGTTGAAGGAGGCGATGAAGGCTCCGGTGCTCTGGTCGAAGGAGTCGATTTCCTGGGCGAAGGTGTTGTTGTTCCCGGCTGTGGCGTAGACGGTGCCGTTGGAGGGGTCGGCGGCTACCAGGGAGCCGAAGTTGAAGCTCGTTTCAGAGAGCGAGGTGTCAAGGTCGTACTGGAAGGCGCCGGCTGAGCTGTACTTGGCCACTTCCGGGGCGCCGGTCGCAGGGATGAGGCCCGTTACATACACGCCGCCTTCAGTTGCCGAGTCGACCGCGACAGCGCCGAGTTCTTCTAGACCTTCGACCGGAAAGGCCGCCTGGAAGGCGCCGGTGGCGTCGAAGCGCTGCAGGCGCGGGGCGCCGGGCGTCGCTTCATCTTCCCCCGAGTCAGAGGCAAACACTTCGCCTGAGAGGCCCACCGCAACACCCGCCGGGCGCGGGCCGAACTTGCCTTCTTCTGAGCCGATGCCGCCGAACGAGCCGGCGAAGCCGTGGCCGGTTGTCGCCAGGGCCGGTGTGGCGGAGAGCGCGAGCAGGAAGGTGAGGGCTGTTGCCGTGATCGCTGTGGCGAGGATGCGGATCAAGGCGGCTGAGCGCGCACTGCTCCCTTTGGCGCGACTGCGGGCGCAGGGCGTGACTGCGGCACCGATCGCGTCGCCCTGGCTTGCGCCAGAGGTTCCAATACTGGTCGCGAGACGGGCCGTCGGGATCACTTGCTCTCCTTGGTGGCGTTGGGTGCGGAAGCTCACGCCGGGACTCCGGCGGATTCGATGAAGGGCGCGAGGCGGTTCAGCGCGCGCGTCGGCGCCGTTTCAGGCGTCGCGGGAGAGGCGGGAATGGCGCTCTGGGAAGCGCGAACCGGCGTTTGACGGTGAGTGATGCGACAGGCGCAAAACCGTCGCGGCGTGCATAACTTGTAGATGTCGCGTTTTGTCACGGCTGTGTCGGCCGCACGACAAAGCTCTATCAGCCGTATAGAGCGAAGGCTGTCGCATTCATAGTGGCGTTCGAGCCATGACAGCATCCGTTCCACCACATGAAGTGCTGGCCATCCTTGACGAACGTCGTCATCTCCGGCACGCTGACATCACGCGACGCGCGCCAGCCGATGTGCTACGAGCGTTCGACGCTGGGAAGTTCGAGCTGATCGCCCCCGCCTGCCTGCGTTAGACAAGTTGCGGGCCACGTCGCGCTCTCCGTCCGACGGCGCTACAATGACGCACATGGAGAGCGTAGGTATACGAGAGATGCGCCAGAACCTCAGCCGTTACGCCCAGCGAGCACGTCGCGGCGAGTCGTTTCTGATCACCGACCGGGGTCGCGAGGTCGCGCAGCTGACACCGGCGCCGGCGCATGCGTCGGCCGTTGACCGACTCGTTGCGCAGCGTGGCGCCCGGCGAGGCCACGGCAACCTGTCCGATGTGCTTCGAGAGCTCCCCGAGGCGATCCCCGGGCCGTCCTCGAGCGAGGTTCTCGAGGAGCTCCGCGCCGAGCGTCAGTAGGGCACTGGCGCGCGTGCCTGACTATCTCGACACGTCAGCGCTGATCAAGCTCGTCCGCTGGGAGCCCGAGAGCACCGCGTTGCGCCGCGAGCTCGCCGGCAGCGCGCTCGTCAGCAGCAGTCTGCTTGCCGTGGAGGCACGTCGTGCAGCGAGGCGCTACGGCGAGCTTGCGCTCACTCGGACGAACGCGGCCCTGGCGACGATCACGCTGATCCCGATGGACAGCTCGATCCTCGATGCTGCCGGCGACTTGGACCCACCCGAGCTGCGCTCGCTCGATGCGCTGCACCTTGCGACGATCGTGAGCCTCGGCGCGGATCTCGGGCGCCTTTACTGCTACGACGCCCGGCTTGCAAGCGCTGCGCGGGCGCTCGGCCTCAAGGTCTCAGAACCGCGCTAGTCAGTATGGACGCATGGGGCTGGACCTCGTGTGTCGTATCCATCGCGGCTTGACAATCGCGGATGTTGAGGGCCGCAACGGCCACCGCATACGGAAGCTCGTCCTGGACGTTGCGCGGTCAAGCCCGCTTGGCGGCGATGTTCGACGAACCGAGCTATAGACCGACTTCGGCATGGATAAGCCTCTCTTCGGAAAGCACCTTGGAAACGGCCACTTGCACTGGCCCCACCGCGGAACCCTGAACTGGCTCCACCCCGCGCTGGTTGTTGGTGTCTGTAGATGATCCCTGATCGACCCCTGCTGTGGAGTCACGGCGAGCTCGTAGCGGAGCGAAGCCCGTAGGGCGAGCGCAGCGGAGAGCTCGCCGGCGCGTCATCGGGCCGCCCCCTTTTCCTTGCGTTGGATGCCGTGGCGAAAACGCCATGACTCGGTGCCGGTCTCGATGATGTGGGCCCGGTGGGTGATGCGGTCGACGACCGCCTTTGCCAGGCGCGCGTCGGGGAAGACTTTGGTCCACTCACCGAAGGGGAGGTTGGTGGTGACGATCAGCGACGCTCGCTCGTTTCGCTCTGGAGATGACCTGGAAGACGAGCTCGGCGGCACCCTCGGGGAGCGCCAGGTAGCCGAGCTCGTCGAGCACGACAAGCTCGGTGCGCGCGTAGCGGGCAACGACGCGGGCGAGCTCTCTTTTGCTCTCGGCTTCCTGGAGCTCGTTGGCGAGGCCCGCCAGCGTGGTGAAGCGCACGCGGCGTCCCTGCTGGCAGGCGCAGACCGCGAGAGCTGTGGCCAGCATCGTCTTGCCCGTCCCCGATTCACCGATCAGGATCACTGACTCGCGGTCATCGATCCAGGAGCACTCGGCCAGGGCCGCGATCGCGGCCTGTGAGACCTTCGGGTTATCGGCGAAGCGGAAGTCCTCAAGACGCTTCATCACCGGGAAGCGGGCTTCCAAGAGGCGTCGGCGTTCACGCCGTTCAGAGCGCTCTGCCATCTCTGCTTCAAGGAGCGCCGCGAGGTAGGCGACCGGGGTTTGCTGCTCGCGCAGGGCCTCCTCGGCGAGCGCCCTGAAGCGCCGGCGCACGGTGGGGAGCTTCAGCTCGATCGCATGGGCCTCAATCAGCGCCTCCATCGCCTGGGTCTTCGCAGGCGCGCTCATCGGCTCACCGCGCCTTCAAGCAGCCGGCCATAGTCGCCGAGGCTTGGCTCGGGGCCACCGATCAGCGAGAGCCTCTGCGAGAGTTCGATGCCGGGCGGCTCGGGGCGCTCAGAACGCCTGGCAAGCAGGGCGACCGCACGCCCGTCGCTCGCACCGGCGGCCAGCGCGCCGCGGACGGCGAGTTCCACGCGTGCGGGGGTGAGCTCGCGGGCGAGCAGTAGCACGTCGACCATCTGCCGGGCGGCCTCTGAGGTGCCATAGCGTGACTCGATCGAAGACCAGAGCTCGTCGAAGGAGGATGGCCATGCGCCCCGCTCACGCTCCTGGGCTAGGGGCAGCGAGGAGCGCAGTGCCCCCGGCTTTCGCTTCAGGAGCTCGAGGTAGTGCTCGAGCTTCCCCGACACGCCATAGCGGCCCTGCAGGCGCTCGTGGACGGCGATGAGCTCGTGCCCTTGAAAGACCTCGATCTCCCTGGCGCCGATCTTCACGAGTACCTTTCGCCCGACGAGGCAGACCGGAACCGAGTAGCGGTTCTGGCGGACCGTGACGAGGGACTTCGAATCGACCCTCGGCGTCGAGGACTCGCGCGCGTCAAAGGGCTCTGCGGGCAGCGCCCGCAGGAAGGCCATCTCTCTGGAGAGGGCCTCACCGACCGTCTCTGCGCGGCCTCGAATCGTGCGCTTCAAATCTCCGATGCAGCCGGCGGCGATCAGCACGTTCAGCTCGGCGATGCTCTGGACTTCAGGCAAGGGCACGAAGTGCCGGCGACGATATCGGCCCACTTCACCCTCGACGCCGCCCTTTTCATGGGCGCCCTGCTCACCGGGCTCACAGAAGGAGGAGACGAACAGGTAATGGGAGCGCAGCGCGATGAAGCGGTCTGATTCAACGCGCCTGCGGCCCTTGAGGATCTTCGTGACCGCGGACTTCAGGTTGTCATAGCGGATCGTCTGAAAGACTCCGCCGAACCAGTCAAAAGCGGCGGCGTGGGCCTCGAGGAAGGCCTGCTGGGTCTCGCGCCCGAAGGCCATCACGAAGGCGCCGCCCGAGTGACAGGCGCGCATGTGGAAGACGAACACCTTGGTCGGGACTCCCATGAGGATCACGACCGCCTCGCCCCAGTCGACCTCTGCCTCGACACCGGGATCGTGGACGAGGGGAACCATCGCCGCCGGGGGCTCGCCTAGCTCTCTGCGGCGATGGGCCACCCACTTGCGCACCGCTCGCTCGGAGACCTCTGCGCCGTGCTCCTCGCGGAGGCGCTCCCAGACGCGGTGGGCGGTGTGGCGCTGCTTTCGCGGTGCCGTGCGATCTGCGATCAGCCACTCGTCGATCAGCTCCCGGTATGCGCCGAGCTTCGGCGCCGGGCGCCCCTCAGGGCGCTTGCGCGGTGCAGGCAGCGGCGATGCGAGCGCTTCCCGGACAGCGCGACGGTGGACGCCATGGCGCTCTGCCAGGGCCCTGATCGAGAGGCCCTCGCGGTCGCGATCTCTTCTTATCTGCTCGAACAGCTCCACTCGTGATCCCATCCCTGTCTGCCGCCTTCCGTTCGAGCTTCATGAGGCTCGAACGGTCGGTGGCGAGTCGGACGGGGTGGGGCCAAATCAACGTTCCGGAATGGGGCCAAGTGAGAGTTCCGTTCCCACACCTAAAGACAGCCATGCGCCGTGTCGGATGAGTGTGGGCTCGGCGTTACCCAATCAGGCCGCGCAGCGCTACCTCCCCCCAACCCGCCGAGCCCCCCGCCCAAACTCCCCCCGAGCCACCCGCGCACAAGCAGCCCGCCCCTTGCCCTTGCGCCTGCAGGCCGCAAGCGCCCCGGCAAGCCTCTTCGCCCTGGAGAGCGAGCCCTTCCCACACCCGGTGCTTGAGATCTTCGTGCTCTGTCTGATGCTCGCCCCGTTCTGGGCGATCATTTCCGTAGGCATCGTCAGCTTCTGCTTGCAGAAGCTGTAGTGAGCCTTTGTAGGCAGGTTGGCCCCGAGCGCCGAGAACTGCCCCTGGGGCAGCGTCAGCTCAAAAGTCGAGAAGGGCACATCAGGCACCGTCTTGAAGGTCGTTGAGGTGATCCCGGCTTTGGAGATGAAGGTCGTGCCCACGAGGTTGACCGTGATCCCATAGCCCTGCAGCACGATCACCAGGCTGGGGAAGGCTTCCCCGCCGTGGGAGACGAAGTAGGCAGGGCCTGTCAGCGGCACCGGCAGCAGCGGCGTCTTGACCGTTGCGTGCCCGATGATCGAGGCTGCCGGGCAGCCTGCGGGGTTGGCCTCAAACTGAGCAGAGGTGCAGGCCTTCTGCAGCGTCGTCAGCCTGGACGGGAGCTGCTTTGGCAGTTCGACTTTGACCTTGCTCAGGTTGACTGCTCCTGCATCTGCATAGGGGTAGGAGAGCTTGGCCGTGAGGCTTGCGCCGTTGGCTTTTGAGGCTTGCCCGGTGGTTGAGACACTGAACTTGGGGGCAAAGCGCATCCCCGCACAGCCTCCCACCTGGAAGTGGCCTGAGAGAGCGGCGCTTGCTCCAGAGGAGCCAAGCGCCTGCCCGGTCACGCTCATTGAGTTGCAGTTGGTCGGGTTCAGCGTGAAGCCGGGGCGATCCACATGGGCTGTGATCGAGCGGATTCGCAGGGGGACGCCGTCCACTACCTGGGGTAGTGGGTCGGTCCTCACAGAGACCTGGGCTGTGCTCTTATCCAGGAAGACTGCTGCCCTAACCACGACAGAGCCCAGGTCAAAGGGGCCTGCCACTGCCGGGGTGATGAAGATGAGGCTGAGGGGGGCGCCCTTGTAGGGGCCTGCCAGGTAGGCCTCTCCGTTTACGTAGTAGGGGTTTGAGCCCGGGCCTGCTCCTGTGGTGATCGTGCCTACCTGAGAGGCCACCGGGCAGGAGGGGCTTTGCTGCTCCGCTGCTCCGCTCTTCGCAGATGCTGCTGCGATTGCGGCCTCTGAGCAATACGGAATACCCGAGAGGCGCGCTGTGAAGCCTTGAGGCATCGTGAGGTTGAGGCCGGTCAGCTCTTGTTCTCCGTCGGCCCTTGTCAGATGCAGCGTGAAGGGGGCCGAGGCTCCGGCGGCTGAGGATTCGGTGCCGGCGGACAGGGACGGGGCGAAGGGGCGCTCTTGGGGGGTGTTCGCGCAGGCGCTCCCGTTCGGGCCCGCCGTGACCTGGAAGCTCGAGTTCGGGTGTGCGTCTGGGGTGCCCGGGGTCGACCACGGGACCAGGTCCGAGGTGGTCGTGAAGGTGCCACAGGTCACGGGCGTGGCCAGCGGCGCCCTCGGGCCGGAGTTGAAAGTCAGGTCCAGGTGCTTGACCGGGAGCTGGGGGTTTTCTGTGAAGGTGGCTGTTAGTTGGCCGGTGCTCGGGTCGGCGACGACTGTCCCCGGGACCTTGACGTTGACGCCGTCGCTCCTGGCCTCTACCTGTAGGAGGACTCGGAACACCCCGCCTGAGCCGCCTGGAGGCAGATCACCGGGGTGGGGCTTCAGGACATACAGATCTCCCGGGAGGGGTTCTGCGCCTGTGATCGCGTCGGTTTCCGGGTTGCGGGTGGCGAGCAAGGGCGATGTGCCGACCAATGTGCCGATTTTCGAGGAATCGGGGCAGCTTGCGGGTGTCGTGTTGTCGTAGTGGACCTGGTCGCCTGCGGAGTCGCTCGCCTGATCTGAGCAGCCGCCGAGGCCTGCCGCGGCGGATGGGGAGATGCTCACGCCTGCCGGCAAGGCGACCGTCGCGTCCTTCAGCTCCGGGGCTTGGGGGATCGAGGGGTCAAAGACCGTGCTCAGGTCGGTTGGGTCGTTGCTTTGGGGGAAGTCCAGGGCGACGCTCAGGCCCGAGGGCTGATCGGCTTGGACGCCGACCGTCGGCTGCACGGGCTTCACGTCGATGCTCGGATGCCACTGGGAGGTGAGCGCCGGGTCATCACAGCCCGTAACGGCTGGGGAGACGACCGACGCGGTCTTCCAGAATGGGTCGCTCAGGTCCGGCTTGCCGAAGTCGCCGACGGGGATTTCCGCTGCCGGGTGTTCCCAGGAGTCGACGAGGAGCTTCGTCGTCGGCTGGGCTTCTGAGCAGTTGACGCCGTTTGAGATCAGCGGGATCGGGGCGCCGCCGCTGCCGTTGTGCTGAGAGGGGATGCCGTAGAGCTGGACCTTGATCGAGTCGATGTGGATCGCGGCGTTGGCGGGTGCCACCACGTTGATCCCGTACCCGCCGGTCCGCGGGCGAAGCTGCGGGTAGATCATGATGATGTTTGTGGCGTAGTTGAACGCGAACTGGGCTGGATATCCGGGCGCGGGCACGACGCTGTAGAGCGAAAGCAGGCTGGGAGCCCCACTGACGACGAGGGTGACGAGTCCGACCGCGCTCCCGGGCGGGCAGCTTGGGAAGAATGGTTCGAGCTCGGCAAGCGGGCAGCGCTGCGCGGCAGCCACGTTGCCCAGGAACCCGGGCGGCAGTTCGGTAAAGACGCTCTTGACTTCCTCAAGCGGGACACCCACGGAGTTTGGGAAGGAGAACGAGGTGCTTGCTTCAAACGGGTGCCCGCCCGCAACCGCGTAGTCGTTGCCGGCTTCGTCGAGGATGCCGGCGGTGAAGTCTTCGATGCTGAACAGGTCCGGTCCGAACGCCTGCGCCGGTGCTGCGATGCACAGCAGCACGGCGACGGTCAGCAGAAGGGCGTAGAGCTTCTTGATCGAGCTTGAAATCGTCATCTACTTGCCCCTCCGGTAGGTGTTGCGCGCTTTCTTCTCGCACGCCGTTCGCTTCTTCTTGTGTTTGGCCCGGCAGGCCCTCAGCGCCTTGGCGAGCTTCTGCGCCGCGCTCTGGGGCTTGGGTTTCGTTTGGCTCGCGGGCGGCGTTTCGGGCGCGAGCGGACTGCCCGGCCCGTTGAAGGCGGCACTTGCCGATGTGCCTGGCATCTGTGGCTGTAGCGGCGTTACGCCCTGGCATGCTTCACCAGAACATGGCCCCGGCGCCGACAGATCAAAGCCGCCTTCGACGCGCGCGTCATAGATGTCTTCTTCGGTGCCGCTGTCGCCCGGCGTCAACGGCTGGTTTGTGAGGAAGAAGATGTCCTGCCCGAGGCTCGTGATCCACGGTCTTGAGCCGCCACCGTTTGAGATCAGCGAGACCTGCCCTTCGTGCCACTCATACACATCCATGACGCCGTCGGTGTCGGCGGGCGAGAGCGCCTCGGTGCTTTCAAAGACGACGCTGCTCGCATCGTCGGTCATCGCGGAATGCGCCCGGCCGCCCGTTTGCGCTGCGAATACGATCGAGGCTTCGGCCCCTTCGTTGCCGCCGCTGCCGTTGGTGTCGGTGGAGAGGCGCAGCAGAGCACCAGTGTCGGCGTCATAGCGATAGACGTCCCTCGCTTCGTCGGTATCTGAGGCGAGCAGCCTGTTGGCCGTGTTGAAAACGAGGTAGCGCCCGTCGGCGGTGCTCTGCGACCTAGAAAAGATGTCGTTGGCTTCGAGCTTTGCCACGAACGTCGTCTGACCCGCCGGGTGCGCGGCGTCCTTCTGCCAGACGTAGAGGTTGTGATCACCCGCGACAGCCGGGTCACCGAGGGCGTCCGTGTTGGCGCCCAGCACGCCCTTAGCGATGAAGTAAACCCGCGAGCCGTCTGCAGAGACCTTGACGACGGTCTCGACGTCGGCGGCGCTCGCGGCGCCGGAGACCTCGCTCAGCGACGCGCAGGGGTTGGCCGTCCCGACTGGTGCCAGGGTCCCTGGCGGGATCTCGCACGCATACAGGTCGTTGCTCTGGTCGGTGTCGCCGTTTACGAGCTGCTGGGTGGTTGTGAAGTAGACCCGCGAGCCATCGGCGGCTGCGCCCGCGAAGTTGGCGGCGGCGGGGGCGTTGCATGTCCCGCCGGGATCGCCTGAGCTTCGCGTGCACTCAGAGCCCGACACCACCACCGACGCTGCGCCGGCTACCCGCGCCCATACCTGCGTGGTGCCACCGTTACACCCCGACGTAAAGACGATCACGCGGCCGTCGGTCCCCGTCGCGTTGGGACAGGTTTCACCCGGTGTCCAGTTGCCGTCGTTGTCGACGCTGACCCGACGCGGGAGCCCCTGATTGCCTACGCCGACGAGCTCATACAGGGCTGTGATGCCGGC
The DNA here is from genome assembly GCA_963704495.1 of uncultured Solirubrobacteraceae bacterium. Lineage (GTDB taxonomy): Bacteria > Actinomycetota > Thermoleophilia > Solirubrobacterales > Solirubrobacteraceae > Palsa-744. The sequence goes on from OY969911.1 coordinate 2,616,172, forward strand.
ACCTCCAGAAAAGCCGAAGTTGAACACGACGTGCGAGAGGTCAGCCGACGCCCCCTTGACAAACGGGGAGGTGGGTGTTCCGGGGAACACGGCCTCGCCGATGCGCGTGAAGGAACCGTCGCTACCGCGGAGGTAGAAGCTGAGCGGTTCGTCCGGCTCACTGCGGCGGCGCATGGGCCACAGCGAGGAGCGAAGATCATCTGACAGGCCTTCGCTGCTGTAGCCCTGTTTTTCATAGATCGCTTCGGAGGGAGACAAGGCGATCGTCGTCCAGCCCGCCGAGAGGGATCGCCCTGCGAGATAGAAGGAGCCCGGCCTGCCTTGTTGGTTACCGGCGAAGCTGCCGATCGAGCTGTACGCGAGAAGGCCATCTTCGGTGAAGCCCGCCGGTTCCACCCGGAACCCCTCCTTATACAGCGGCGTGACCATCTCATACGCCCGGCATTCAGGAAGTCGAGTGGAGTTGTTCTCGACGCGCAGCGCCGCGTTGGGGCAGTCTTCGGCGAGCGCCGGAGCGGCGGAGAGGCCCAGGCCGGCTGCGCTCATGCATGCCAGCGTCGCGAGCGCGCGTGCGTGGCGCAGGAAGCGGATCAAACGGATGCGCGCGAGGCGGTGGCTGGCTGAGGCGTGGCGCATGGAGAGATCCTTTGAGGAGGGTGTGTTTGAGGAGGGTGTGGACAGATCCGCTTGCCTGCTTGCCCGGGCGGTGGCGAGGGCGATGTAGTCGGCGGACATCAGTGACCCCTCTTGCCCTTGAAGCTGAGCGTGGCCGTCCGGGTGGCGGGCTGGCCGCCTGTCGGCGTGAAGCGCAGTTGCACCTTCACCGCGAGCGTTCGCCGCTTGGCCTTGCTCAGCGCCTTGACACCGGCGCGTGAGAGCGAGAGCTTGAGCGTCCGGGTTCCGGCTTTGGCGACGGTGAGCGTGGCGCCCTTGGTCTTGGCAGCCGAGGCCTGCAGCTTGCCTGGGCCGGGAAGCGTGACTGACAGCGTCGCGGTAGAGCCCTTGACCGTGGCCTTGCCCGTGCTGAAGTCGTTGCTCGGCAGGCGGGCAGTCGAGGTCGCGATCGCGATCGTGTTCGAGGCACGGCCGCAGTTGACGCTCAGCCCGAGCGTGCCTGTCGCATCGGCGGGCACTTCGATCGTGAAGCCGCTGGATGACCAACTGGTGGCGATCAGCGAGTCCTCACCGAGTAGGACCGAGCCGGCCATGCCGAGGTCTGAGCCTGAGATCGCGATCGTTGAGCCCGGTGCTGGCCTTCGATTGAAGGGATCGAGCTTCGGTGCGTTGCAGCCGTAGACCGAGCTCGCCGCTGGCGGGGTCGGAAAGCCTTCAGGGGGCAGCGGCGCGGTGGTGAAGAAGGCCGCTTCTGAGACGTCTGTAACTTCGTTGCTCCTCACGACGAGGCGGACATTCAGCTTCTGCCCGGGCGGCAGGCCCGAGACCGGGGCGCTGACGGGCTGGGCGCCGGTGGCCGCGGGCAAGGGCTGCTCGGAGGTGCTGGTCGCATAAGAGCCTTCGGTGGCTGAGACCTCGAAGTGGTAGCTGCCCGACAGGCCGTTGGTGTCGGCGGCACCCTGCAGCATGGCCGAGTCGGTCGTCACGGCGATCGGGTCAGAGACCGTCGCGCCAGGCCCGGATCGGGTCGTGAAGCTGCCGTCGGCACCGGAGTAGCTGATGCCGCCCGAGGTGGCGATGACCTGGACGTGGTAGGTCGTGGAGGGCGAGAGCCCTGAGATGTGTGCTGCGACGGTCTGCTCGCCGCTTGCAGAGCCACCGTCGGCCTCCGGCGTGCTCGCGCCGTAGGCGGTGCTCGGGCCGTAGTTGAAGTGGTAGGTGGTGGCGACGCCGTGTGGATCGATCGTTCCGCTCAGCGTCGCCTTCCTGCTCGTGACTTCGCCGGCGGAGGCCGCTGCGGCGGGAGCGGTGATGAAGGTGGCGTCGGCACCAAGCTGTGGGCCTTCCACGCCGTTTTCGGCTGAGACGCGGTAGTGGTAGAGCGTGCCGGGTGCAAGGCCCGTGAGCGTCGCGGCTACGACTTGATCGCTTGACTGTTCGCCGACTTCGCCGCCGCCTTCCGGTGTGCTCGAGCCGTAGGCGGTGCTCGTGCCGTATTCGATGCGAAAGCTGCTCAGGCTGTGCTCGGGGTTGACGCTCGCATGCACACGAGCCCCGCTCGGCGTGATCGCCGAGGCGAAGGCAGGCGAGCCGTCGAGGCTCGGAGGTGCCGCGGCGCTCGTCAGCGTCTGGTCTTCGCCGTTGATCTCACCGGAGGCGTTTGACCCGACGATGCGGTAGTGGTAGGTCGTGTTGGGGATAAGACCCGTGACCGGGCCGGGGGCTTCGATCGCGGCAGAGCCCGAGCCCGCGTCGATCTCAGCCGTGCTCGAGCCGTAGGTGTTCTCAAGGCCGTACTGGTAGTGGTATTCGGTGGCGATGCCTTCCGGGTCGATCGTGCCGTTGAAGGTGGCCGAGGTTCGTTTGACTTCGCCGGCCGCGGTGGTCGTGACGGTCGGGCCGAGGAAGGAGGTGAAGCGCTCGACCACCGGGGCGGTGGCGTCAGAGGTGTAGAGCGTCCCCGCGCCGCTGAGCGCCAAAGCCCTCACGCCGGCGACATTGGAGGCTTCGAAGGTGTAGATGACGCTTGCGCCACCGGCGGCGAAGTTCGTGATCTGTAGGCCCAATGGGCCGGCCTCGGCGACGTAGACCTCGCCTGTGCTCGGGTCGGTGGCTATGGCTTGGGGGGCGCCGCGGCTGCCGTCATCGATTGTTGCTTCCCAGGTGCCGGTGCTTGAGTACTTATCCACCCGGCCCTTACAGGGGTCAAGGATGTAGAGGTGGTGGGTGGGGTCGACTGCGATGCTCGAGGGGCAGACAAAGCCGCCGTCGGGTGAGCCGCTTTCGCCGTTGAAGGAGGCGATGAAGGCGCCCGTGCTCTGGTCAAAGGAGTCGATTACCTGGGCGAAGGTGTTGTTGCTCGCCGTCACATAGACGGTGCCGTCGGCGGGGTCGACCGCCACCTGAGCACCGGAGTTGATCGAGGTCCCCGACGTCGACGCATCCAAGGTGTAGACCAGAGCGCCCGTAGTGCTGTACTTCGCGACCGTAGGAACGCCGCCGTTGGCGCCTGTGGCGACATAGACCGCGCCGGAGCCGGCGGGATCGACGGCGACCGCGCTCGGGCCACCTTCGGCTTGTGAGGGATCGAGGGCAAACGTCGAGGCGAACACGCCGGCTTCGCCGAAGAGCTGCACCCGTGGAGCCACGCCTTGGCTTGTCTGCGCCACATCGACCGTGAAGACCTCGCCGGTCGAGGCCATCACCGCTACACCCGCCGGACCATTTCCCAGCGGTTCGCCGAACTGACCTTCGCCGTTGCCCAGCCCCCCGAACTGACCGGCGAACGTATGGCCGGTCGTCGCCAGGGCCTGGGCGGCGAAGGTGAGCAGGAGCGCGGCGAGCGTGGCCGTGATCGCTGCGGCGAGTCGGGCTCGCCCGAACGCGGCTGAGCGCGCACCGGTCCCTTTGGCGAGACCGGAGAGGACAGGTGCGATCGAGGCACCGCTCGCGTTGCCCCGGCAAACGCCAGAGGTTCCGATGCTGCTCGCGATAGGGGCCGTCGGGATCACTTGCTCTCCTTGGTGGTGGTGGACCGGAAGCTCATGCCGGGACTCCGGCGGGTCCGGTGCAGGACGTGCGACGGTTCAGTGCGCGCGTCGGAGCCGTCTCAGGCGCGGTCAGAGAGGCGGGAATGACACTCCGGGAAGCGCGAAACGGCGTCTGACGGCGAGTCGCGCGCCAAGCGGAAACCCGTCGCGGCGTGCATAACTTGTAGATGTCGCGTTATGTCACGGCAGGATCGGCCGCATGGAATCCCTATAACGGCCGCACATAAGTTGTTGTCGTGATCAGGCCACACGGCGCTACTCTGGCTCGATGAACTACCTGCAACGCGTCGCTCAGGACTCCCTACCCTGGAGCACATGCTGCAACGGGCGCCGCCGAAGATCTGCTGCGCGGAGAGCGGGTCGGCCAGACCCTCCTTGCTCAGGTAGCACCTCGCCCAAGGAGTGCGATCTCGACTACGATCTCGCGCGAGCGCAATGCCCTGGCGCCTACGCCCTGCAGACCAGCACGCGGACAAAGCTGGGCGCTAAAAAGGAGTGCGCGATGCGTCGGTGAGTGAGAGGCGAAACATCGGTGCGAACGACAGGCTGTCGTCAGCCCGGAGCAGACGCAATCGCCTCTCCCATCCCTGCCGGGACCCTGTCTGGCGCTTTAAGCGCTAGGCGACTCGATGACGCGCTGCGCCCACTCGATCGCCGCGGCAGCCCATCGCAGAGCCTGCTCGCGATCCAGGCCCTGCGCGTGACTGGTGCCGTAGCGTATGTGTACGCCGTAGGGCGCGAGGCGATCGACGCCCTCAAGCGCGTGCGGAACCTCAAGCCCGCTGCTCTCGCATAGCTCAAGCAGGCCGTCGAGGTCGTGCGTGTAGGGAAACGTGACGCCCTGGGCCGCAAGCGTAGCCTTCAGGGCCTTCTCGACCGCCTGCTGCGCGTGAAAACCGAGGATCGAATCCGCGACGCCCGCCACGGGTAGCAGCGACCTGGCAGCAAACTCGTCATCGCGCGCCAGCCCGAGCAGCGTCTCGGGGAGGTCTACAGCAGACATCACGCCGCTAGTGACCGTCCTTCAGAGAGCGCCGCGTGGATCAAGCTGCCGCGGACCTCGCGCCACTCCTCCACTTCACGCTCGTTGACGACAATGACGTCGGCGAACAAGCCGAGGCCGCGCAATGTCCTGCGCAGACGCACCGACTCCTCGACGGAATCGCTAACCGCCGGCTCGACGATCAGGAAATCCAGATCGCTGCCTGGACCAGCGTCGCCTCGCGCGTGTGAGCCGAACAGGATCACCTGCGCCTGTGGAGCCGCCGCCGAGAGACGGCGCGCGGCCTCGGCGATGAGTTCCTCGTCGAACATGGGACTACCGTAGCGTCAGGGCCAGACCATCGGGCCGTGCACAAGCCATCTCCGGGACTCTGTACGCCGCGCAGCGTTGGCTATCGCGAGAGCGTTTGGCGAGACACGTCGTCAGCTGCAGGGACCAAGCCACCCGATTGTAAGCTCCGCTCGCGCCCCCTCCGCCCCCCAGCCCCAAACTCCCGCCGAGCGGCCTTCGCACAGCCGCCCCGCCCCGCCCCCTTGCGCCTGCAGGCCTTCAGCGCCCGGGCAAGCCTCTGAGCCCTACCGGCCGTGGCCTTGTTGCAGCCGGTGGCAACGATCGGCGTGCTCTGATGAATACTCGCCCCGTTCTGGGCGATCATTTCTGTGGGCATCAGAAGCTTCTGCGAGCAGAAGTTGTAGTGGGCCTTGGTCGGCAGGTTGGCCCCAAGCGCTGAGAACTGCCCCTGAGGCAGCGTCAGTTCAAAGCTAGAGAAGGGCACGTCAGGCACCGTCTTGAAGGTCGTTGAGGTGATCCCGGCTTTGGAGATGAAGGTCGTGCCCACGAGGTTGACCGTGATCCCATAGCCCTGCAGCACGATCACGAGGCTGGGGAAGGCTTCCCCGCCGTGGGAGACGAAGTAGGCGGGGCCTGTGAGGGGCACTGGCAGTAGTGGCGTCTTGACCGAGGCGTGTCCGATGATCGAGGCCGCCGGGCAGCCTGCGGGGTTTGCCTCGAACTGGGAGGAGGTGCAGGCCTTCTGCAGCGTCGTGAGCCTGGAGGGCAGCTGCTTTGGCAGTTCGACTTTGACCTTGGTCAGGTTGACCGCTCCTGCTGCGGCATAGGGGTAGGAGAGCTTGGCCGTGAGGCTTGCGCCGTTGGCTTTGGAGGCTTGCCCGGTGGTTGAGACACTGAACTTCGGGACGAACTTCATCCCCGTGCAGCCTCCGACCTGGAAGTGGCTGGACAATGCCGAGCTTGCTCCCGAGGAGCCGAGCGCCTGCCCATCCACGCTCATTGAGCCGCAGTTGGTCGGGTTCAGCGTGAAGCCCGGGCGATCGACCCGGGCTGTGATCGAGCGGATCCGCAGTGGCACGCCGTCTACCACCTGGGGCAAGGGGTCGGTCTTGACGCTCACCTGGGCGGTGCTCTTGTCCAGGAAGACTGCTGCACGGACAACGACAGAGCCCAGGTCAAAGGGGCCTGCCACTGCCGGGGTGATGAAGACCAAGCTGAGCGGGGCGCCCTTGTAGGGGCCTGCTAGGTAGGCGGTTCCGTTGACGTAGTAGGGGTTGCTCCCTGGGCCTGCGCCTGTGGTGATGCTGCCTACTTGACTTGCTGTTGGGCAGGAGGGGCCGGCTTTCTCCTCTGCCCCTGTCTTGGTTGAGGCTGCTGCGATTGCCGGCTCTGGGCAGTAGGGGATGCCGGCCAGGCGTGCTGTGAAGCCCGGGGGCATCGTCAGGTTCAGGCCGGTTAGCTCCTGTTCTCCGTCGGCCCTCGTCAGGTGCAGGGTGAAGGGCGCTGAGGCTCCGGCGGCTGCTGATTCGGTGCCGGCGCTCAACGATGGGGCGAACGGGCGTTCCTGGGGAGAGCCCACGCAGGCGCTCCCGTTCGGGCCCGCGGTGACCTGGAAGCTTGAGGTTGGGTGCGCGTCGGGGGTTCCCGGGGTGCTCCAGGGGACCAGGTCGGTGGTGGTCGTGAACGTCCCGCAGGTAGTGGGCGTCGCCAGTGGCGCCCTGGGGCCGGAGTTGAAGGTCAGATCCAGGTGCTTGACCGGGAGTTGGGGGTTTTCGGTGAAGGTGGCGGTTAGTTGGCCTGTCGAAGGATCTGCCACGACCGTGCCTGGGACCTTCACGTTGACGCCGTCGTTCTTGGCCTCTACCTGCAAGAGGACACGGAAGGTTCCGCTTGCTCCGCCGGGGGGCAGATCGCCCGGGTGGGGCTTTAGGACGTACAGATCTCCCGGGAGGGGTTCTGCGCCGGTGATCGCGTCGGTTTCTGGGTTGCGGGTCGCCAGCAGCGGCGAGGTGCCCACCAGAGTGCCGATTTTCGAGGAGTCTGGGCAGCTTGCCGGTTTGGTGTCGTCGTAGTGGACCTGGTCGCCGGAGGGGTCTGAGGCCTGGTCAGAGCACCCTCCCAGCCCGGCCGCCGCGGACGGGGAGATGCTGACGCCGGCGGGCAATGCGACCGTCGCGTCCCTCAGCTCCGGCGCTTGCGGGATCGAGGGGTCGAAGACCGTGCTCAGGTCCGTCGGGTCGTTTGACTGCGGGAAGTCCAGAGCGACGCTCAGGCCGGAGGGCTGGTCGGCCTGGATAGCCACGCTCTGCTGCACGGGCTTCACGGCGATGCTTGGGTGCCACTGCGAGGTGAGCGCTGGGTCATCGCAGCCCGTGACGGCGGGCGACACAGCCGAGACGATCTTCCAAAACGGGTCGCTCAGGTCCGGCTTGCCGAAGTCGCCGACGGGGAGTTCTGCGCCCGGATGCGCCCAGGAGTCGGCGAGGAGCGTCGTCGTCGGCTGCGCTTCTGAGCAGTTGACCCCGTTTGAGATCAGCGGGATCGGGGCGCCGCTGCCGTTGTGCGCTGAGGGGATGCCGTAGAGCTGCACCTTGATGGAGTCGATTCCGATCGCGGCGGCGGCCGGAGCCACCACGTTGATCCCATACCCACCGGTCCGCGGGCGAAGCTGGGGATAGACCATGATGATGTTGCTGACGTAGTTGAACGCGAACTGGGCCGGGTAGCCGGGCGCGGGCACCATGCTGTAGAGGGGCATCACGTTGGGAGCCCCTCTGACGACGAGCGTGACGAGCCCGACCGCGCTCCCGGGCGGGCAGCTAGGGAAGAAGCCCACGATGTTGGCCAATGGACAGCGCTGAGCGGCGGCCACATTGCCGACGAACCCGGGCGGCAGTTCGGTGAAGACGCTCTTGACTTCCTCAAGCGGAATATCTTGGGAGGCCGGGAAGGAAAACGAGGTGGCTGCTTCAAACGGGTGCCCGCCCGCGACCGTGTAGTCGTTGCCGCCTTCATCCACGATCCCGGCGGTGAAGTTTTCGACGTTGAACAGGTTGGGGGTGACGGCCTGCGCCGGTGCGGCGAGGCACAGCAACGCGACGACGGCAAGCAGGGGGGCGCGGAGCTTCTTGATCGAGTTGAGATTGGTCATCTACTTGCCCCTCCGGTAGGTGTTGCGCGCTTTCTTCTCGCACGCCGTTCGCTTCTTCTTGTTGTGTTTGGACTTGCAGGCCTTCAGCGCTTTGGCGAGCTTCTGGGCTTGTGTCAGAGGCTTGGGCTTGGGGTTGGCGGGCGGCGTTTCAGCTGCGAGCGGGCTGCCCGGCCCGTTGAACGCGGCGCTCGCCGAGGTGCCGGGTGGCTGGGGCTGAAGGACCGGTGCGCCCTGGCAGGCTTCACCGGAGCATGGAGCCGGCGCCGGCAGGTCAAAGCCGCCTCCGACGCGCGCGTCGTAGACGTCGGTTTCCGCGCCGCTGTCGCCGACCGTCAACAGCTGGTCCGTGAGGAAGAAGATGTCCTGGCCCGAGCTCGTGATCCACGGTCTCGAGCCTCCACCGCTTGAGATCAGCGACACCTGCCCTTCGTGCCACTCATACGCATCGGTGGTGCCGTCGGTGTCGGCGGGCGAGAGCGCCTCACTCGTTTGGAAGACGACAGTGCTCGCGTCATCGGTCATCGCGGAGTCAGGCCGGTTGCTGGCGCCTTCCCCGATGGATGCTTGGCCCCCGGGTTCATTGCCGCCGCTGCCGTTCGTGTCGGCGGAGACGCGCAACAGGCCACCGGTGCCAGCGTCGTAGCGGTAGACGTCTATCGCTTCGTCGGTGTCGGAGGCGAGCAGCCGGTTGGCTGTGTCGAAGAGCAGGTAGCGCCCGTCGGCGGTGCTCTGTGACCTGAAGATGTCATTGGCTTCGAGCTTTGCGACGAACGTCGTCTGCCCGGCTGGGTGCGCGGCGTCCTTCTCCCAGACGTAGAGGTTGTGATCGCCCGCAACCGCCGCCGCGTCATTGGTGCCGAGGTTTCCGGCCAGCACGCCCTGGGCGACGAAGTACACCCGCGAGCCGTCTTCAGAGACCTTGACGACGTTCTCGACGTTGGCGCCAGTCGAGCTGCCGGAGACCTCGGTCAGGGAGGCGCAGGGGTTTGCTGTGCCCACCGGCGCCGGGGTGCCCGGCGGGATGTCGCACTCATACAGGTCGTTGCCTTGGTCGGTGTCGCCGTTGACGAGCTGCTGAGTGCTCGTGAAGAACACGCGCGAGCCATCGGTGGCCATGCCCGCGAAGTTGGCGGCGGCCACGGCGTTGCATGCCCCTGCGGGATCGCCTGAGGTTCGCGTGCATTCAGAGCCGGACACCGCTACCGTCGTTGAGCCGCCGACGCGCGCCCACAGTGCCAACGTGCCTCCATTACAGCCCGAGACAAAAGCGATGACCCGGCCATCGTTTGAGATCTTGTTGAAACACGTTTGCCCCGGCGTTGCAGCCCCGGTGTTCTCGACATTCACCGACCGCGGGAGACCCTGATTGCCCACGTCGACGTACTCGTATAGGGCTGTGAAGGGGATGCCTCCGGAAAGGCCGAAGTGGAACACGACGTGCGAGAGGTCAGCCGACACTCCGGCGACAAATGGGCTGGCGGTCGGTGCTCCGGGGAATACAGCGTCGCCAATCCGCGTAAAGGTGCCGTCGGGAGTGCGCAGGTAGTAGCTGAACCTTTCGCCCGGCTGATCGCGGCGACTCATCTCCCACAGCGAGGAGCGAAGGTCGGCGGACGTGGCTTCCATGTTGTAGCCGCCCGTGAAGTAGGTCTCTTCAGGTGGACTCAGGGCTGTCGTCCTCCAGCCTGTCGCCGAGCGCGTCGCCTGATACTGGCTACCGGGTGTACCGGCAGTGTTTCCGGCGAAGCTACCGACGGATGTGTACGAGACGGCCCCGTCAGCGGTGTAGCCCAGCAGTGGCACCGGGAACCCCTCCTTGTAAAGCGGCGTGACCATTCCATACGCCCGGCATTCAGGCAGTCGCGTCGAGTTGTTCTCGGCCCGCAGCGCCGCGTTCGGGCAGTCTTCGGCGAGCGCGGGTGTGACCGACAGTCTCAGCCCGGCCGCGCTCAAACACGCCAGCGTCGCGAGCGCGCCCGCGAGGCGCCATAGGCGACCCGGGCGAGAGCCCACGAGGCGGTGGATAGCTGGAGCGTGGCGCATGGAGAGATCCTTTGAGGAGGTTGTGTTTGCGGAGGATGTGGACAGATCTGTTGGCGTAGGCGTGGTTGCCGCTGCAGTGCTCGTGGCCTCGGTAGACATCAGCGACCCCCCTTGCGCTTGAAGCTGAGCGAGACCGTCTGGCTGCCCGCTTGCCCGCCTGTAGGCGTGAAGCGAAGCTGAACCTTCACCGCCAGCGTTCGGCGCTTTGCCTTGCGCAGCGCCTTCAGCCCGGCGGATGAGAGCGTGACCTTGACCGTCTGAGTCCCGGCCTTGGCGATCGTCGTCGTGGTCGCCTTGGTCTTGGCGCCGGAGACCTGAAGCTTGCCCGGCCCAGGCAGCGTGAGCGAGATGGTCGCGCTCGAGCCCTTCACCGTGGCCTTCCCGGTGCTGAATGCGTTGCTGGGGGTGCGAACGCCCGAGGTAGCGATCGCAATCGTGTTCGATGCATGCCCGCAGTTGACGCTCAGCCCGAGCGTGCCGGTCGCATCGGCCGGTACTTCGAGCGTGAAGCCGGTTGCCGACCAGTTGCTCGGGAGCACGGCCTCTTCCCCGAGCAGCACCGAGCCGGCCAGGCCGAGGTCTGATCCCGAGATAGCGATCGTTGAGCCCGGTTTGGCTTTTGCGTTGTAGGGATCGAGCTTCGGTGCGCTACAGCCATAGACCGAGCTCGCCGGCGGTGGTGGCGGAAAGCCCTGGGGCGGTAGCGGCGCTGTGGCGAAGAAGGCCGCTTCAGAGACGTCTGAGACTTCATCGCTTGTGAGGATCAAGCGGACCTGGAGGTTCTGGCCTGGTGGTAGGCCCCCGATGGGGCTGCTGACAGGCCGTGCGCCGGTGGCGCCCGCCAGCGACTGCTCGGCAGTGCTCGTGGCGAAGGAGCCTTCGGTCGCTGAGACTTCGAAGTGGTAGCTGCCGGCCAGGCCATTGGTGTTGGCCGTGCCCTGCAAGATGGCCGAGCTGGTCGTGACCGCGATCGGGTCAGCGACCGTCGCGCTCGGTGCGGGCGCGGTCGTGAAGCTGCCATCGGCGCCTGAGCGGGTGATGCCGTTGGTGGTGGCGATGACCTGGACGTGGTAGGTGCTCGACGGGGAGAGGCCTGCGATGTGCTCTGAGACCGTCTGCTCGCCGTTTCCAGAGCCGCCGCTGACCTCTGGTGTGCGCGCCCCATAGGCCGTGCTCGGCCCGTAGTTGAAGTGGTAGGTCGTGGCGGTGCCGTGCGGGTCGATCGTGCCGCTGAGCGTCGCCTTCCTGCTCGTGACTTCAGCGGCGAAGGCCGGCGCGGCAGGGGCGGTGATGAAGGTGGCATCCGCTCCGGTCTGTGGGCCTTCGGTGCCGTTTTCGGCTGAGACGCGGAAGTGGTAGAGCGTGCCTGGTGCAAGACCCGTGAGCGTTGTGGCCACAGCCTGGTCTGAGGACTGTTCGCCGACTTCGCCGCCGCCTTCCGGTGCGCTTGAGCCATAGGCGGTGCTCGTGCCGTATTCGATGCGGAAGCTCGTGGAGCTGTGCTGGGGGTTGACGGTGGCGTGGACCTGTGCCCCGCTCGGCGTGATCGAGGAGGCAAAGGCGGGTGAGCCATCCACGCTCGGCGGCGCTGCTTCGGTGCTCAGCGTCTGGTCTTCGCCGTTGATCTCACCGGAGGCGTTTGAGCCGACGATCCGGTAGTGGTAGGTCGTGTTCGGGGTCAGGCCCGTGATTGGGCCTGGGGCTTCGGCCACCACACTTCCCGAGCCCGCGTCGATCTCAGCGGTGCTCGAGCCATAGGTGTTTTCAAGGCCGTATTCGTAGTGGTATTCAGAGGCGATGCCTTCCGGGTCGATCGTGCCGTTGAAGGTCGCTGAGGTCGTTTTGACTTCGCTGGCTGCTGTGGTCGTGACGGTCGGGCCGAGGAACGGCGTGAAGCGGTCGATCACCGCGCCCACGCCGTCGGCCACATAGACCGTGGCGTCGGGGCCGACGGCCAGGCCGGCCAGACCGCCGACGTTGGCTGCTCCGAAGGTGTAGATGACGCTCGCGCCGCCGGCGGCGAAGTTCGTGACCTGAAGGCCCGAGACGCCGGCCTCGGCGACATAGACCTCGCCTGTTTTCGGGTCTGTGGCGACGGCTTGAGGGGCGCCGCGGCTGCCGTCATCGACGGTGGCTTCCCAGGTGCCGGTACTCGAGTACTTATCGACCCGGCCCTTGCAGGGTTCGAGCACGTAGACGTTGTGGCTGGGGTCGACTGCCAAGCCGGCCGGGCAGATGAAGCCTCCGTCGGGGGAGCCTGATTCGCCGCCAAAGGAGGCGATGAAGGCGCCTGTGCTCTGGCTGAAGGCGTCGATTTCCTGGGCAAACGTTTCGGTGTTGAAGGCGGTCACATACACCGCGCCGCTGGCCGGATCAACTGCCACCCGAGCACCGGGATCGATCGCCGTCGTTGAGCTCGACGTATCCAAGGCGTAGGCCAGCTCACCCGCGCTGTACTTCGCCACTGAAGGAACGCCGCCATTGGCGCCCGTCGCGACATAGACCGCGCCGGCGCCGCCGGAGTCAACGGCGATCGCGCTCACGCCACCGTCGAATGAGCCATCGAGGGCGAAGGCTGAGGTAAAGACGCCTTCTGCGCTGAAGCTCTGGATCCGAGCATCGGCGACGAACACTTCGCCTGAGAGGCCGACCCCGACGCCGAAGGGCGGGAAGCCTGCGCCGTTGAACTGCCCGTTTTCCGTGCCAGGGCCGCCAAACGAACCGGCGAACCCGTGGCCGGTCGTCGCCAGGGCTGGAGTGGCTGAGAGGGCAAGCAGGAAGGTGAGGGCTGTTGCCGTGATCGCTACGACGAGGCGGGTGCGGATCAAGGCGGCTGAGGGCGCACCGGTCCCTTTGGAGGTGGCTGGGAAGAAGCGGGTGACGAAGGCACGGATCGCGTCGCCCTGGCTGTCGCCAGAGGTTCTGATGCCGGTCGCGATACGGGCCGTCGGGGTCACTTGCTCTCCTTGGTGGTGGGTGGCCAAGCTCATGCCGGGGCTCCGGCCGGGGCGGTGAAGGGCGCGAGGCGGTTCAGCGCGCGGGTCAACGCGGGTTCAGACGTCGCGATAGAGGCGGGAATGACGCTCTGGGAGGCGCGAAACGGCCTATGACGGTGAGTGGCGCGACGGGCGCAAAACCGGCGCGGCGTGCATAACTTGTAGATGTCGCGTTTTGTCACGGCAGCGTCGGCCGCACAGTCACGGCCTATCGGCCGTATAAAGCTAGATCCGACGCTTCTTGGGGTGCGCGCTCGGTAAGACCGCATCTTGATGCGCCTGCACCGAGCTGCCATGATGAGGTGACGATGTCCAAGGTTCGCACGACGCTCACGATTGACGAGTCGGTGATGAAGGCAGTGAAGATGAGAGCGGCCCGCACGGGCCGCGGCGACAGCCAGGTAATCGAGGAATCACTGCGTCGCGACATGGGGCTGGACCTGCTCGAGCGCCTATGGGAGCGAAACGACTTTTCCGAGCGTGATGCCACGGCGCTCGCCGTCGAGGCACAGCACCAGACGCGTTCCACCCGGCGCTGAGGAGTGCGGGCTGTCCTTGACCCGAACGTCGTCATCTCCGGTGCCCTCTCCTCTCGGGGTGCCCCGGCCGATGTGCTGCGAGCGCTCGACGCGGGTGAGTTCGAGCTGATCGCTTCTGCGGCGCTGATGGACGAGCTTGCGCGAGCGCTCACGTATCCCAAGCTGCGGCGACACATCTCAGAACCAGATGCTGCCGAGCTCCTGCGGTTCCTCGCCGGCGCAGCAACCGTCGTCGTCGATCCGCAGACCGACTTGCCGGTGCGCTCCCGCGATCCCGACGATGACTATCTAATCGCGCTTGCATCAGCGCATCGCGCGGCTCTCGTGTCCGGTGACAAACACCTTCTTGCACTCGAGGCGGAGATCCCCGTGTTCTCACCGCGCGCCTTTCTAGGCCTGCTCGCCGGCGCCTGAGGCACGCGGCTAGTGCCAGCGCCTGCGCGAGCCCTACCCCTACCCCCGCCCGCGCCCCCTCCTCGCCCCAACCCCAAACTCCCGCCGAGCGGCCTTCGCACAGCCGCCCCGCCCCGCCCCCTTGCGCCTGCAGGCCTTCAAAGCCCGGGCAAGCCTCTGAGCCCTGCTGGCCGTGGCCTTCGCGCACCCAGTAGCAGTGATCCTCGTGCTCTGATGAATACTCGCCCCGTTCTGGGCGATCATTTCTGTGGGCATCAGAAGCTTCTGCGAGCAGAAGTTGTAGTGGGCCTTGGTGGGCAGGTTGGCCCCAAGCGCTGAGAACTGCCCCTGAGGCAGCGTCAGTTCAAAGCTCGAGAAGGGCACGTCAGGCACCGTCTTGAAGGTCGTTGAGGTGATCCCGGCTTTGGAGATGAAGGTCGTGCCCACGAGGTTGACCGTGATCCCATAGCCCTGCAGCACGATCACGAGGCTGGGGAAGGCTTCCCCGCCGTGGGAGACGAAGTAGGCGGGGCCTGTGAGGGGCACCGGCAGCAGTGGCGTCTTGACCGAGGCGTGTCCGATGATCGAGGCCGCCGGGCAGCCTGCGGGGTTTGCCTCGAACTGGGAGGAGGTGCAGGCCTTCTGTAGCGTCGTAAGGCGTGAGGGGAGCTGCTTTGGCAGTTCGACTTTGACCTTGGTCAGGTTGACCGCTCCCGCACCTGCATAGGGGTAGGTGAGCTTGGCCGTGAGGCTTGCGCCATTGGCTTTGGAGGCCTGGCCGGTGGTTGAGACACTGAACTTCGGGGCGAAGCGCATGCCTGTGCAGCCGCCGACCTGGAAGTGGCTGGACAATGCCGCGCTTGCTCCTGAGGAGCCCAGGGCCTGTCCATCCACGCTCATTGAGCCACAGTTGGTCGGGTTCAGCGTGAAGCCTGGGCGATCGACCCTTGCTGTGATCGAGCGGATTCGCAGGGGGACTCCGTCGACTACCTGAGGCAAGGGGTCGGTCTTGACGCTCACCTGGGCTGTGCTCTTGTCCAGGAAGACTGCTGCGCGTACGACTACAGAGCCCAGGTCAAAGGGGCCTGCCACTGCCGGGGTGATGAAGACCAAGCTGAGGGGGGCTCCCTTGTAGGGGCCTGCTAGGTAGGCGGTTCCGTTGACGTAGTAGGGGTTTGAGCCTGGGCCTGCGCCGGTGGTCAACGTCCCGACCTGAGAGGCAACCGGGCAGGAGGGGTTTGACTGCTCCTGAGCTCCGGTCTTGGTCGAGGCCGAGGCGATCGCGGTCTCTGGGCAATACGGGATGCCGGCCAACCTGGCTGTGAAGCCCGGAGGCATCGTCAGGTTTAGGCCTGTGAGCTCCTGTTCTCCGTCGGCGCGGGTCAGGTGCAGGGTGAAGGGGGCTGAGGCTCCGGCGCTTGAGGACTCGGTGCCGGCGCTGAGGGACGGGGCGAAGGGACGTTCTTGGGGTGTGTTCGCGCACGCCGCGCCGTTCGGGCCCGCGGTGACGTTGAAGGAGGAGCTCGGGTGGGCGTCTGGGGTACCCGGGGTGCTCCAGGGGACCATGTCGGTGGTGGTCGTGAAGGTGCCGCAGGTGGTTGGCGTGGCCAATGGCGCCCTGGGGCCTGACTTGAAGCTCAGGTCCAGGTGCTTGACCGGGAGCTGGGGGTTTTCTGTGAAGGTGGCTGTGAGCTGGCCTGTGGCTGGGTCTGCGACCACGGTGCCTGGGACCTTGACGTTGACGCCGTCGTTGGCGGCCTCCACCTGCAGGAGCACGCGGAAGACTCCGCCCGCTCCGCCTGGGGGGAGGTCTCCGGGATGGGGCTTTAGGACGTAGAGGTCGCCTGGGAGGGGTTCCGCGCCGGTGATCGCATCGGTTTCCGGGTTGCGGGTTGCCAACAGCGGCGAAGTCCCCACGAGCGTGCCGATTTTCGAGGAGTCCGGGCAGCTGGCCGGTGTGGTGTTGTCGTAGTTGACCTGGTCGCCCGCGGGGTCTGAGGCCTGGTCGGAGCAGCCGCCGAGGCCCGCTGCTGCAGACGGCGAGATGCTCACGCCCGCGGGCAATGCGACCGTTGCGTCCTTCAGCTCGGGCGCTTGCGGGATCGAGGGGTCAAAGACCGTGCTCAAGTCCGTCGGGTCGTTGCCCTGGGGGAAGTCCAGGGCGACGCTCAAGCCCGAGGGCTGGTCGGCCTGGATGCTGGGGCTTTGCTGCACGGGCTTGACGGCGATGCTCGGGTGCCACTGCGAGGTGAGGGCCGGGTTTTCGCAGCCCGTCACGGCGGGAGAGACGGCCGAGGCCGTCTTCCAGAACGGGTCTGAGAGGTCCGGCTTGCCGAAGTCGCCGACCGGGAGTTCGGCGCCTGGGTGCGGCCAAGAGTCGGTGAGGATCTTCGTCGTCGGCTGCGCTTCCGAGCAGTTGACGGAGTTTGAGATCAGCGGGATCGGGGCGCCGCCGCTGCCGTTGTGCGCTGAGGGCACGCCGTAGAGCTGGACCTTGATCGAGTCGATGGCAATCGCGGCGTTCGCGGGGGCTACCACATTGATCCCGTAGTGACCGGTCCGCGGGCGAAGCTGGGGATAGATCATGACGATGTTGTTGACGTAGTTGAACGCGAACTGGGCCGGATACCCGGGCGCGGGCACCATGCTGTAGAGGGACATCACATTGGGAGCCCCTTTGACGACGAGCGTGACGACTCCGACTGCGCTCCCGGGCGGGCAGGTGGGGAAGAAACCTTCGAGCTTGGCCAACGGGCAGCGCTGAGCGGCCGCCACGTTGCCGACGAACCCGGGCGGCAGTTCGGTGAAGACGCTCTTGACTTCCTCCAGCGGAATATCTTCAGAGGCTGGGAAGGAAAACGAGGTGGCTGCTTCAAACGGGTGCCCGCCCGCGACCGTGTAGTCGTTGCCGCCTTCATCGACGATGCCGGCGGTGAAGTTTTCGACGTTGAACAGGTCAGGAGTGACGGCCTGCGCCGGCGCGGCGAGGCACAGCAGCACACCGACGGCAAGCAGGAGGGCGCGGAGCTTCTTGATCGAGTTGAGATTGGTCATCTACTTGGCCCTCCGGTTGGTCTTACGCGCTTTCTTCTCGCACGCCGTTCGCTTCTTCTTGTTGTGTTTGGACTTGCACGTCTTCAGCGCTTTGGCGAGCTTCTGCGCCTGCGTCAGAGGCTTGGGCTTGGGGTTCGCCGGCGGCGTTTCGCCCGCGAGCGGGCTGCCCGGCCCGTTGAACGCGGCGCTCGCCGAGGTGCCGGGTGGCTGGGGCTGAAGCACCGGTGCTCCTTGGCAGGCTTCACCGGAGCATGGAGCCGGCGCCGGCAAATCAAAGCCGCCATCGACGCGCGCGTCGTAGACGTCCGTTTCCGCGCCGCTGTCGCCCGCCGTCAGCGGCTCGGTCGTGAGGAAGAAGATGTCCTGGCCTGAGCTCGTGATCCACGGTCTCGAGCCTCCACCGCTTGAGATCAGCGACACCTGCCCTTCGTGCCACTCATACACATCCGTTACGCCGTCGATGTCGGCGGGGGACAGCGCCGCGCTGGCTTGGAAGACGACGGTGCTCGCGTCATCGGTCATCGCGTAGTGCGACTGGTTGTTGGCGCCTTCCCCGATCGATGCTTGGGCCCCAGGTTCATTGCCGCCGCTGCCGTTCGTGTCGGTCGAGACGCGCAAGAGGCCACCGGTGTCGGCGTCATAGCGGTAGACGTCGGTCGCTTCGTCGGTGTCGGTGGCGAGCAGCTTGTTGGTCGTGTTGAAGAGCAGGTAGCGTCCGTCGGCGGTGCTCTGTGCCCCGAAGGAGATGTCGTTGGCTTGCAGCTTTGCAACGAACGTCGTCTGCCCGACTGGGTGCGCGGCGTCCTTCTGCCACACGTAGAGGTTGTTATCGCCCGCGACCGCCGTGGCGTCGTTGGTGCCAAGGTTTCCGGCGAGCACACCTCGCGCGACGAAGTACACGCGCGAACCGTCTTCAGAAACCTTGACGACGTTCTCGACGTTGGCGGCGCTTGCCGCGCCGGAGACCTCGGTCAGGGAGGCACAGGGGTTTGCTGTGCCCACCGGCGCCGGGGTGCCCGGCGGGATGTCGCACTCATACAGGTCATTGCTCTCGTCGGTGTCGCCGTTGACCAACTGCTGGGTGCTCGTGAAGAACACGCGCGAGCCATCGGTGGCCATGCCCGCGAAGTTGGCGGCGGCAGGGGCGTTGCACGCCCCTGCGGGATCGCCTGAGGTTCGTGTGCATTCAGAGCCGGACACCGCTACCGTCATCGAGCCGCCAACCCGCGCCCAGACCGCCAGCACGCCTCCATTGCAGCCCGAGGCAAAGGCGATGACGCGGCCATCCTTTGAGATGCCCCCCGTACAGGTTTCCCCCGGCGTCAGGGCCCCGGTGTTCTCGACATTCACCGGCCGCGGGAGACCTTGATTGCCCACGCCGACGTACTCGTACAGGGCTGTGACGGCGGCGTTTCCGGAAAGGCTGAAGTGGAACACGACGTGCGAGAGGTCAGCCGACACTCCGGCGACAAATGGGCTGGGCGCCGGTGCTCCGGGGAATACAGCGTCGCCAATCCGCGTGAAGGCGCCGTCGGGAGTGCGCAGGTAGTAGCCGAGCCTGTCACCGGGCTGATCGCGGCGGCTCATTGTCCACAGCGAGGAGCTAAGGTCGGCGGACTCCCCTTCCACCGAGTAGCCGCCTGAGTTGTAAATTTCTTCAGGCGGACTCAAGGCTGTCGTCCTCCAGCCCACCGCCGAGCGCGTCGCGTGATACTGGCTACCGGGCACGCCGGCACTGTTTCCGGCGAAGCTACCGATGGATGCGTATGAGACCACCCCGTCAGCGGTGTAGGCCAGCGGTGTTACCGGGAACCCCTCCTTGTACAGCGGCGTGACCATCTCATACGCCCGGCATTCCGGTAGCCGCGTGGAGTTGGTCTCGGCCCGCAGGCTGGCGTTGGGGCAGTCTTCGGCGAGCGCGGGTGTGACCGACAGGCCCAGCCCAGTCACGCTCAAACACGCCAGCGTCGCGAGTGTGCCAGCGAGGCGCCGCAGGCGACTCGAGCGAGAACCCACGAGGCAGTGGATGGCTGGAGCGTGGCGCATGGAGAGATCCTTTGAGGAGGTTGTGTTTGCGGAGTGTGTGGACAGATCCGTGAGCGGGGTTGCCGCTGTAGTGCCGGTGCTGGTGGCCTCGACAGGCATCAGCGACCCCCCTTGCGCTTGAAGGTGAGCGAGACCGTCTGGCCGGCTGGCTGCCCGCCGCTCGGCGTGAAGCGCAGCGCCACCTTCACCGCAAGCGTTCGGCGCTTGGCCTTGCGCAGCGCCTTCAGCCCGGCGCTTGAGAGCGAGACCTTGACCGTCTGGGTCCCGGCTTTGGCGACGGTGAGCGTGGCGCCCTTGGTCTTGGCACCGGAGAGCAGGAGCTTGCCCGGCCCAGGCAGCGTGAGCGTAAGCGTCGCGCTCGAGCCCTTGACCGTGGCCTTGCCCGTGCTGAAGGCGTTGCCCGGGAGCCGCGCGACCGAGGTCGCAACCGCGATCGTGTTCGAGGCATGCCCGCAGTTGACGCTCAGCCCGAGCGTGCCTGTCGCATCGGCGGGCACTTCGAGCGTGAAGCCGGTTGCCGACCAGTTGCTCGGGAGCAGGGCCTCTTCACCGAGCAGGACCGAGCCGGCCAGGCCGAGGTCTGAGCCTGAGATCGCGATCGTTGAGCCTGGTTTGGCTTTTGCGTTGTAGGGATCGAGCTTCGGCGCATTGCAGCCATAGACCGAGCTAGCCGGCGGCGGCGCGGGGAAGCCTTCGGGCGGCAGCGGCGCAGTGGCGAAGAAGGCCGCTTCTGAGAGGTCTGAGACTTCGTCGCTTGAGACGACCAGGCGGACCTGGAGGTTCTGCCCGGGCGGCAGGCCCGAGATCGGGGCGCTCACGGTCTGGACCCCCGTGGCGGCGGGCAGCGACTGCTCGGCGGTGCTCGTGGCGAAGGAGCCTTCGGTGGCTGAGACTTCGAAGTGGTAGCTACCCGCCAGCCCATTGGTGTTGGCCGCGCCCTGCAACATGGCCGAGCTGGTCGTGACGGCGATCGGGTCAGCGACCGTCGCGCTCGGTGCGGGCGCGGTCGTGAAGCTGCCATCGGCGCCTGAGCGGGTGATGCCGTTGCTCGTGGCCACGACCTGGACGTGGTAGGTGCTCGACGGGGAGAGGCCTGCGATGTGCTCTGCGACCGTCTGCTCGCCATTTCCAGAGCCGCCGTCCAGCTCCGGCGTGCGCGCACCATAGGCCGTGCTCGGCCCATAGTTGAAGTGGTAGGTCGTGGCGGTGCCGTGCGGGTCGATCGTGCCGCTGAGCGTCGCCTTCCTGCTCGTGACTTCAGCGGCGGAGGCCGGCGCGGCAGGGGCGGTGATGAAGGTGGCGTCCGCTCCGGTCTGTGGGCCTTCCGTGCCGTTTTCGGCTGAGACGCGGAAGTGGTAGAGCGTGCCTGGTTGCAGACCTGTGAGCGTTGTGGCGACAGCCTGGTCTGTTGACTGTTCGCCGACTTCGCCGCCAGCTTCAGGGCTCGAGGAGCCGTAGGCGGTGCTCGTGCCGTATTCGATGCGGAAGCTGCTCAGGCTGTGCTGCGGGTTGACGCTCGCATGGAGGCTCGCGCCGCTCGGCGTGATCGAGGAGGCAAAGGCGGGTGAGCCGTCGACGCTCGGCGGCGCCGCGGCTGTCGTCAGCGTCTGGTCTTCGCCGACTATCGAGCCCGAGGCGTTGCTCCCGGCGATCCGGTAGTGGTAGGTGGTGTTGGAGGTCAGGCCCGTGATTGGGCCTGGGGCCGCATTGGCGGTATTGCCCGAGCCGGCGTCGATGTCAGGTGTGCTCGAGCCGTAGGTGTTTCCCAGGCCGTATTCGTAGTGGTATTCGCTGGCGATGCCTTCCGGGTCGATCGTGCCGTTGAAGGTCGCTGAGGTGCGTTCGACTTGACTGGCTGCAGCGGTCGTGACCGTCGGGCCGAGGAACGGCGTGAAGCGGTCGACCACTGCGGCCACGCCGTCGCCCAGGTAGACCGTGCCGTCAGGGCCGACGGCCATTGCGGAGAGGCTGGCGACGTTGGCCGCGGGGAAGGTGTAGATGACGCTCGCTCCACCGGCGGCGAAGTTCGTGACCTGAAGGCCTGAGACGCCGGCCTCGGCGACGTATACCTCGCCGGTTTTCGGGTCGCTGGCGAGAGCCTGCACCGCTCCGCGGCTGCCGTCATCGACGGTTGCTTCCCAGGTGCCGGCGCTTGAGTACTTATCGACGCGGCCCTTGCAGGGGTCAAGCACGTAGATGTGGTGGGTTGGGTCGAGGGCCAGGCCCGCCGGGCAGATGAAGGCGCCGTCGGGGGAGCCAGATTCGCCGTTGAAGGAGGCGATGAAGGCGCCTGTGCTCTGGCTGAAGGAGTCGATTTCCTGGGCGAAGGTGTTGTTGTTGGTGGCGGTGACGTAGACGGTGCCGTTTGAGGGGTCGACGGCTACCAGGGAGCCGAAGTTGAAGCTCGTTTCAGAGAGCGAAGCGTCGAGGTCGTACTGGAAGGCGCCGGCGGGGCTGTACTTGGCCACTTCCGGGGCGCCCGTCGCAGGGATGAGGCCCGTTACATACACGCCGCCTTCAGTTGCCGAGTCGACCGCGACAGCGCCGGGTTCTATTAGGCTTTCCACCAGAAACGCGGCCTGAACGGTGCCCGTGGCGTCGAAGCGCTGCAGGCGAGGATGTGGGCTGCCTGAGTCTTCCCCGGAGTCGGCGGTGAACACTTCGCCGGAGAGGCCAACACCGACACCCGACGGGCGCGGGCTGAACTTGCCTTCTTCTGAGCCGAGGCCGCCGAACGAGCCGGCGAAGCCGTGGCCGGTTGTTGCCAGGGCCGGTGTGGCGGAGAGGGCGAGCAGGAAGGCGAGGGCTGTTGTCGTGATCGCTGTGGCGAGGATGCGGATCAAGGCGGCTGAGCGCGCACTGCTCCCTTTGGCGCGACGGTAGGTGGCAGGCGTGATCGAGGCACGGGTCGCGTCTCCCTGGCAGTCGCCAGAGATTCCGATGCTGGTCGCGAGGCGTGCCGTCGTGCTCACTTGCTCTCCTTGGTGGTAGGTGGCGAAGCTCATACCGGGGCTCCGGCGGGTTCGATGAAGGACGCGAGGCGGTTCAGCGCGCGCTTCGGCGCCGGTTCAAGTGCCGCGAGAGAGGCGGGAATGGCGCTCTGGGAAGCGCGAAACGGCCTACGACGGTGAGCGGTGAGAACGGCGCAAAACCGTCGCGGCGTGCATAACTTGTAGATGTCGCGTTATGTCACGGCTGCGTCGGCCACACAGTTGCGGCCTATCGGCCATATAAAGAGGCCTCCGTCGTGTGCTCCGGGAAGAGTCAACGGCCCGCCGCCGAACGGCTCGCGCGCACGGTGCTCGAGGAGCACGACCTCAGCGGTGATCTCTCCTCGGCGCACTCCCCCAACGCCTGCGCCCAGGCACGCCAGCGACACCGGCTGGGCGAGGATGTTCGCCGGCACCCTTGGAGCGGACCTCGTCAGCCGGGCTCGCACCGACACAGGCTCAGAGGGGACGGGGAGCGCCGCTAGCCTGCCGCACTGTGCCCACCGATCCGACCTCAATCCGCTGGACGCTCCATGCGCTCGACAAGGCGCACCAACTTGGCTTCGCTCGCCTCGACGTCGAGTCAGCGTTGCTGGCGAATCATCGCGCGCGGCGGCGCAACATCGGCAGGGCGCAGTGGCGAGTTGCTGCGGGTCGTCTCGTGATCGCCTACGAGCACCCCGATGGCGAGGATCCCCTCGTCGCACGCGTTGTGACCGTGTGGCGGCGGCGCTAGCCTATGACCATGAAGATCGAAGGGCACTATGACCGCGAGGCGGACATTGCCTGGGTTCGCTTCGAGAACTATGACCCGAGTACGGCAGTGGCCGAGGAAACCAACGCGGGCCTACGGGAACTGGATCCGGACAGCGGGGAGATCGTGGGCTTGGAGATCTGGAAAGCGAGCCACACGCTGCCCGCCGATCTCCTTCGGATGCTCCCACCCCCGCAGGTCGAGATCGCAGCGTAGCCCTCGCATGAGGCGACCATCACCCTGCTTCGTCGCTAAGCCATAGGGTCGCCCGATACCGCCTGATAGGTCTTCCTAGATCCTCCGCCCAGCCTTCCGCCCAGCCCCAACCCCAAACGCCCGCCGAGCCTCCCGCGCACAAGCACCCCGCCCCGCCCCCTTGCGCCTGCAGGCCTTCAGCGCCCGAGCCAACCTCCGCGCCCTACTCAGCGAGGCCTTCGCACACCCGGTAGCAGCGATCCTCGTGCTCTGATGAATACTCGCCCCGTTCTGGGCGATCATTTCTGTGGGCATCAGAAGCTTCTGCGAGCAGAAGTTGTAGTGGGCCTTGGTGGGCAGGTTGGCCCCAAGCGCTGAGAACTGCCCCTGAGGCAGCGTCAGTTCAAAGCTCGAGAAGGGCACGTCAGGCACCGTCTTGAAGGTCGTTGAGGTGATCCCGGCTTTGGAGATGAAGGTCGTGCCCACGAGGTTGACCGTGATCCCATAGCCCTGCAGCACGATCACGAGGCTGGGGAAGGCTTCCCCGCCGTGGGAGACGAAGTAGGCGGGGCCTGTGAGGGGCACCGGCAGCAGTGGCGTCTTGACCGAGGCGTGTCCGATGATCGAGGCCGCCGGGCAGCCTGCGGGGTTTGCCTCGAACTGGGAGGAGGTGCAGGCCTTCTGTAGCGTCGTAAGGCGTGAGGGGAGCTGCTTTGGCAGTTCGACTTTGACCTTGGTCAGGTTGACCGCTCCCGCACCTGCATAGGGGTAGGTGAGCTTGGCCGTGAGGCTTGCGCCATTGGCTTTGGAGGCCTGGCCGGTGGTTGAGACACTGAACTTCGGGGCGAAGCGCATGCCTGTGCAGCCGCCGACCTGGAAGTGGCTGGACAATGCCGCGCTTGCTCCTGAGGAGCCCAGGGCCTGTCCATCCACGCTCATTGAGCCACAGTTGGTCGGGTTCAGCGTGAAGCCTGGGCGATCGACCCTTGCTGTGATCGAGCGGATTCGCAGGGGGACTCCGTCGACTACCTGAGGCAAGGGGTCGGTCTTGACGCTCACCTGGGCTGTGCTCTTGTCCAGGAAGACTGCTGCGCGTACGACTACAGAGCCCAGGTCAAAGGGGCCTGCCACTGCCGGGGTGATGAAGACCAAGCTGAGGGGGGCTCCCTTGTAGGGGCCTGCTAGGTAGGCGGTTCCGTTGACGTAGTAGGGGTTTGAGCCTGGGCCTGCGCCGGTGGTCAACGTCCCGACCTGAGAGGCAACCGGGCAGGAGGGGTTTGACTGCTCCTGAGCTCCGGTCTTGGTCGAGGCCGAGGCGATCGCGGTCTCTGGGCAATACGGGATGCCGGCCAACCTGGCTGTGAAGCCCGGAGGCATCGTCAGGTTTAGGCCTGTGAGCTCCTGTTCTCCGTCGGCGCGGGTCAGGTGCAGGGTGAAGGGGGCTGAGGCTCCGGCGCTTGAGGACTCGGTGCCGGCGCTGAGGGACGGGGCGAAGGGACGTTCTTGGGGTGTGTTCGCGCACGCCGCGCCGTTCGGGCCCGCGGTGACGTTGAAGGAGGAGCTCGGGTGGGCGTCTGGGGTACCCGGGGTGCTCCAGGGGACCATGTCGGTGGTGGTCGTGAAGGTGCCGCAGGTGGTTGGCGTGGCCAATGGCGCCCTGGGGCCTGACTTGAAGCTCAGGTCCAGGTGCTTGACCGGGAGCTGGGGGTTTTCTGTGAAGGTGGCTGTGAGCTGGCCTGTGGCTGGGTCTGCGACCACGGTGCCTGGGACCTTGACGTTGACGCCGTCGTTGGCGGCCTCCACCTGCAGGAGCACGCGGAAGACTCCGCCCGCTCCGCCTGGGGGGAGGTCTCCGGGATGGGGCTTTAGGACGTAGAGGTCGCCTGGGAGGGGTTCTGCGCCGGTGATTGCGTCGTTGACGGGGTTGCGAATGGCCAGTAGTGGCGAAGTCCCCACGAGCGTGCCGATTTTCGAGCTGTCCGGGCAGCTTGCGGGTGTCGTGTTGTCGTAGTGAACCTGATCGCCAGATGGGTCGCTTGCCTGATCAGAGCAGCCGCCCAGCCCTGCTGCTGCGGATGGGGAGATGCTGACGCCGGCGGGGAGCGCAACGGTTGCGTCCTTCAGCTCCGGGGCCTGCGGGATCGAGGGGTCAAAGACCGTGCTCAGGTCTGTGGGGTCGTTGGACTGCGGGAAGTCCAGGGCGACGCTCAGGCCCGAAGGCTGGTCGGCTTGGATGCCGGCGCTCTGCTGGACGGGCTTGACGTCAATGCTGGGGTGCCATTGAGAGGTGAGGGCTGGGTTATCGCAGCCTGTCACCGCCGGAGACACCGCCGAGGCGCTCTTCCAGAACGGGTCGCTCAGGTCAGGCTTGCCGAAGTCGCCGACGGGAATTTCGGCCCCTGGGTGGTCCCAGGAGTCGACGACGATCTTGGTTGTCGGTTCGGCTTCTGAGCAGTTGACTCCGTTTGAGATCAGCGGGATCGGAGCGCCACCGCTTCCGTTGTGGGCGGAGGGGACACCAAAGAGCTGGACCTTGATGCCGGTGAGCGAGATCGTGGAGGCCGTGGGCGCCACCACGTTGATTCCGTAGCCGCCGGTCCGCGGGCGCAGCTGCGGATAGATCATCACGACGGTCTGTACGTACTTGAACGCGAACTGGGCCGGATAGCCGGGCGCGGGCACCACGCTGAAGAGGGAAAGCACGTCGGGTACCCCATCGACGCTGAGCGTGATGATTCCGACCTGACTGCCGGGCGGACAGGGGGGTGGACCGAACGAAAGTTCGAGGAGGTCGTGAAGTGGGCAGCGCTGCGCGGCGGCCACGTTGCCGACGAACCCGGGCGGCAGTTCGGTGAAGGCGCTCTTGAGATCCTCGAGCGGAACCGCGTTTGAGTTGGCCGGAAAGGAGAACGAGGCGACAGCTTGAAACGGGTGCCCGCCCGCCTGCGTGTAGTCGTGGCCGGCTTCATCGAGGATGCCCGCAGAGAAGTCTTCGACGTTGAACAGGTCCGGGCCGAAGGCCTGGGCCGGTGCGGCCAGGCAGAGCAGCGCGGCGACGGCGAGCAGGAGGGCGCGGAGCTTCTTGGTGCGGTTGAAAGTGGTCATCTACTTGGCCCTCCGGTTGGTCTTACGCGCTCGCTTTTCGCACGCCGTTCGCTTCTTCTTGTTGTGTTTGGACTTGCAGGCCTTCAGCGCTTTGGCGAGCTTCTGGGCTTGCGTCAGAGGCTTGGGCTTCGGGTTCGCCGGCGGGGTTTCGCCCGCAGGCGGGCTGCCTGGGCCGTTGAATGCCGTGCTTGCCGATGCTCCGGGCGCCTGTGGCTGTAGCGCCAGCGTGCCCTGGCAGGCTTCACCGGAGCACGGCGCCGGCGTAGCCACGGGAAAGCCGCCTTCCACGCGCGCGTCATAGATGTCGGCTTCCGTGCCGCTGTCGCCGGCGGTCAGCGCCTGGCTCGTGAGAAAGAAGATGTCCTTGCCTGAGCTCGTGATCCCGATCGGGCTACCTCCGCCTTTGGAGATCAACGAGACCTGGCCTTCGTGCCACTCATATACGTCCGCTACGCCGTCGGTGTCCGCGGGTGAGAGCGCCTCGGCGGTTTCGAAGATGACGGTGCCGGCATCGGGGGTCATCGCTTTGCCACGGAGCGAGGCTTCAAAGCCGGGTTCGTTACCGCCGGCGCCGTCGGTGTCGGTGGAGAGGAGCAGCAGGGCGCCTGTTTCGGCGTCGTAGCGGTAGATGTCCGCCACTTCGTCGGTGTCTGAGGCGAGCAGCCGGGCGGCCGTGCTGAACACGAGGTACTGCCCGTCGGCGGTTGTCTTCCCGCCGACGCCGTTGTTTTCCAGCCCGGCGATGAACGTCGTCTTGCCCGCGGGATGGGCTGCGTCCTTCTCCCACACGTACAGGTTGTTGGCGCCCGCGATCGCCTGCAGGTCATTGGCGCCGAGGTTGGCGGCGAGCACGCCGTGGGCGACGAAGTACACGCGTGAGCCGTCTTCAGAGGCGCTCAAGAGGTACTGGACGTCGGCGCCGCTCGCCGCGCTTGAGATCTCGCTCAGCGAGGCGCAGGGGTTCGCGGCCCCCACAGGCGCCGGGGTGCCCGGTGGGATCTTGCATTCATACAGGTCATTGGTCTGGTCGGTGTCGCTGTTTAGGAGTTGCTGCGTGCTCGTGAAGTACACCCGCGAGCCGTCTGAGGATGCGCCCGCGAAGCTGGCGGCAGCAGGGGCGTTGCATGCGCCTCCAGGGTCGCTGGAGGTTCGCGTGCACTCAGATCCAGACACCGCGACCGTCGTTGTGGCGGCAACCCGGGCGAACAGCTGAAGCCGGCCCACATTGCATCCCGCCGTGAACACGATGACCCGGCCATCGGCCGAGGTGCTGGCCGGACAGGAGTCCCTGGGCGTGGGAGCCCCGGTGTTATCGACGCTCACCGGCCGCGGCGATCCCGGCGTCAATTCGTACATCGCGCTCTCCCGCAGACCTGACAGACCGTGGTTGAAGATCACATGCGAGAGATCGTCCGATACGCCGATGACGAACGGTGGGCTTCCTTCGACCGCGCCGTCGCCGACCCGCGTGAAGACCCCATCAGGACCACGCAGGTAGAAGACAGTGGGGGGTGGGACTTCGGACGGTTCGTCCCGGCGCAACATCAGCCACAGCGACGAGCGAAGATCAGGCGACTGCCCGACCGTTTCCTCGGCCCCGTAGGTGTCTTCGGGCGCGCTCAAGGGCGTGGTCGTCCACCCCTGCGCCGTACGCGTCGCGTGATATCGATTCGCCGCTTTGCCGCTGGTGTTCCCGGCGAAGCTTCCGACGGATTTGTAGGCGACGACGTCCTGATCGGTGAAGGTTTCGGGTTCCGCGATGAACCCCTCCTTGTAGGGCGGTGTGACCATTCTCATACGCCCTGCATTCGGGCAGTCGCGTGGAGTCGTTCGCGGCACGCAGCCCCGCGTTGGGGCAGTCTTCGGCGAGCGCTGGAGCAGCCGAGAGACCCAGGCAGGCCACGGTCGCGCATGCCAGCGTCGCGAGCGTCCCCGCGAGGCGCCGCAGGCGACTCTGGCCAGAGCTCGCAAAGCGGTGGATAGCTGGGGTCTGGCGCATGAGGAGATCCTTTGAGCAGGTTGTGTGTGAGCAGGTTCTGGACAGATCGGCTTGCGGGGTTGCCGGTGCGGTGCTGTCGGCCGTGGCAGGCATCAGCGACCCCCCGTGCGCTTGAAGGTGAGCGAGGCGGTCTGCGTGGCTGCTTGCCCGCCTGTGGGGGTGAAGCGCAGCGCGACTTTCACCGCGAGCGCTCGCCGCTTGGCCTTGCGCAGCGCTTTCAGGCCGGCGGGCGAGAGCGCGACCTTGACCGTCTGGACTCCGGCTTTGGCGACGGTGATCGTGCTCGCCTTGGTCTTCGCGCCCGAGAGGAGGAGCTTGCCCGGCCCAGGCAGCGTCAGCGTAAGCGTCGCGCTCGAGCCCTTCACCGTGACCTTGCCGATGCTGAAGGCGTTGCTGGGTGCGCGAGCCACCGAAGTAGCGATCGCGACCGTGTTCGATGCACGCCCGCAGTTGACCGTCAGCCCGAGTGTCCCTGTCGCATCAGCAGGTACTTCGATCGTGAAGCCGGCGGCCGACCAGTTGCTCGCGATCAGCGAGTCTTCCCCGAGCAGCACCGAGCCGGTGAGGCCGAGGTCTGAGCCTGAGATAGCGATCGTCGATCCGGGTTTGGGGTGGGCGTTGTAGGGGTTGAGGTGCGGGGCGCTGCAGCCATAGACCGAGCTCGCTTGGGGTGGAGCAGGGAAGCCCTCAGGCGGTAGCGGCGCCGTGGCGAAGAAGGCGGGGTCTGAGACGTCGCCGGCTTCGTTGCTCGAGAGCACCAGGCGGACCTGCAGGCTCCGCCCGGAGGGCAGGCCCGAGACCGAGCTGCTCACGGGCTGGGGGCCCGTTGCTGCGGGCAGCGCCTGCTCGGCGGTGTTCGTGGCGAAGGAGCCTTCGCTGGCCGTGACTTCGAAGTGGTAGCTGCCGCTCTGGGCGTGGGTGTCGGCTGTGCCCTGAAGCGTGGCCGAGCCGGCCGTGACGTTGATCGGGTCAGCGACCGTCGCCGTTGGCGCGGGCGCTGTCGTGAAGGTGCCATCCGCGCCGGAGCGGGTGATCCCGTTGGTGGTGGCGATGACCTGGACGTGGTAGGTCGTGCCGGGGGTAAGGCCTGTGACGTGACCGGAGACGCTCTCTGTTCCGTCGCCCGAGCCGCCGTCTGCTTCGGGCGTGCTCGAGCCGTAGGCGGCGCTCGGGCCGTAGTTGAAGCGATAGGTGCTCGCTTGCCCGTGCGGGTTGATCGTGGCGGTGAGCGTCGCCTGTTTGGTCGTGACGGCGCTGGCGCTCGCCGCTGCCGCGGGGGCGGTGAAGAACGTCCCGTCGGCCCCCGTCTGGGCTCCTTCCACGCCGTCTTCGGCTGAGACTCTGTAGTGGTAGAGGGTTTCTGGCTGAAGCCCCGTCAAGCTCGTGGCGACGGGCTGGTCTGAGGACTGTTCGCCGACTTCGCCACCGCCTTCAGGGGCCGAGGAGCCATAGGCGGTCGTCGTGCCGTATTCGATGCGGAAGCTCGTGAAGCTGTGCTGTGGGTTGACGGTGGCGTGGACGCGCGCCCCGGTTGGCGTGATTGCCGATGCGAAGGCCGGGGAGCCGTCGACGGTCGGCGGCGCGGCTTCGCTCGTCAGCGTCTGGTCTTGACCGTTGATCTCACCGGAGGCGTTTGAGCCGACGATCCGGTAGTGGTAGGTCGTGTTCGGGACCAGGCCCGTGACTGGGCCGGGGGCTTCGGCGACACCGGAGCCAGAGCCCGCGTCGATGTCAGCGGTGCTCGAGCCGTAGGTGTTATCCAGGCCGTACTCGTAGTGGTATTCGGAGGCAATTCCTTCCGCGTCGATCGTGCCGTTGAAGGTTGCTGTCGTGCGCTGGACTTCGCTTGCCGCTGCGCTCGTGACCGTCGGGCCGAGGAACGGCGTGAAGCGCTCGACCACTGGGGCGCTGGCATCAGAGGCATAGACCGTCCCCGCGCCGCTGACCGCCAGAGCCCTGACGCCGGCTAGGTTCGATGCTTCGAAGGTGGAGATCACGCTTGCGCCGCCGGCGCTGAAGTTCGTGATCTGTAGGCCCGCGGGGCCGGCCTGCACGACATAGAGCTCGCCGGTTTTCGGGTCGGTGGCCACGGCCTGGGGTGCGCCGCGGCTGCCGTCATCGGCGGTGGCTTCCCAGGTGCCGGTGGCTGAATACTTGTCGACCCGGCCCTTGCAGGCATCGAGCACGTAGACGTGGTGGGTTGGGTCGACCGCCAAGCCGGTCGGGCAGATGAAGCCTCCGTCCGGTGAGCCGCTTTCGCCGTTGAAGGAGGCAATGAAAGCTCCGGTGCTCTGATCGAAGGAGTCGACTTCCTGGGCGAAGGTGTTGTTGTTGGTCGCCGTCACGTAGACGGTGCCGTCGGCGGGGTCGACCGCGACCGGGCCGAAGTTGATGCTCGTTTCTGAGAGCGAGGCGTCAAGGTCGTATTGAAAGGCGCCGGCGGCGTCGTACTTGGCGGCCAAGGGCGCACCCGTGCCCGAGTCGAGGCCGCTCACGTAGACACCGCCGGCGGGCGCTGAGTCGACGGCGAGGGCGCCTAGCTCGCTGACGCCTTCGAGCGGGAACGCGAACTGGAACGCGCCCGTGGCGTCAAAGCGCTGCACCCGTGGCGCCGCGGCCTGGTTTGCCTGTGCCGCATCGACTGCGAAGACCTGGTCGGTCGATGACATCACCGCAACGCCTGCGGGACCATTTCCCAACGGTTCGCCGAACTGCCCTTCGCCGTTGCCGTATCCGCCGAACTGACCCGCGAAGGTGTGGCCGGTGGTCGCCAGGGCCGGCGTGACGGAGAGGGCGAGTAGGAAGGTGAGGACTGCTGCGGCGATCGCTGTGGCGAGGCGGGCGCGAATCAAGGCGCGCGAGGGCACACCGCTCCCTTTGGCGGAACGGGCGACGGAGGGCGTGACGGAGGCACCGATCGCGTCGCCCTGACGCACGCCAGAGGTTCTGGGGCTGGTCGCGAGTCGGGCCGTCGAGGTCACTTGCTCTCCTTGGTGGTGGTGGGTGGCGAAGCTCATGCCTGGGCTCCGGCGGGTTCGATGAAGGACGCGCGGCGGTTCAGCGCGCGCGTCGGAGCCGTTTCAGGCATCGCGAGAGAGGCGGGAATGGCGCTCTGGGAAGGGCGAACCGGCGTTTGACGGTGAGTGATGCGACAGGCGCAAAACCGTCGCGGCGTGCATAACTTGTAGATGTCGCGTTCTGTCACGGCCGCGTCGGCCACACAGTTACGGCCTATCGGCCGTATAAAGAAGGGAGCCTCCGTCGTGTGCTCCGGGAAGAGTCAACGGCCCGCCGCCGAACGGCTCGCGCGCACGGTGCTCGAGGAGCACGACCTCAGCGGTGATCTCTCCTCGGCGCACTCCCCCAACGCCTGCGCCCAGGCACGCCAGCGACACCGGCTGGGCGAGGATGTTCGCCGGCACCCTTGGAGCGGACCTCGTCAGCCGGGCTCGCACCGACACAGGCTCAGAGGGGACGGGGAGCGCCGCTAGCCTGCCGCACTGTGCCCACCGATCCGACCTCAATCCGCTGGACGCTCCATGCGCTCGACAAGGCGCACCAACTTGGCTTCGCTCGCCTCGACGTCGAGTCAGCGTTGCTGGCGAATCATCGCGCGCGGCGGCGCAACATCGGCAGGGCGCAGTGGCGAGTTGCTGCGGGTCGTCTCGTGATCGCCTACGAGCACCCCGATGGCGAGGATCCCCTCGTCGCACGCGTTGTGACCGTGTGGCGGCGGCGCTAGCCTATGACTATGAAGATCGAAGGGCACTATGATCGCGAGGCGGACATTGCCTGGGTCCGCTTCGAGAACTATGACCCGAGCACGGCAGTGGCCGAGGAAACCAACGCGGGCCTACGGGAACTGGATCCGGACAGCGGGGAGATCGTGGGCTTGGAGATCTGGGAAGCGAGCCACACGCTGCCCGCCGATCTCCTTCGGATGCTCCCACCCCCGCAGGTCGAGATCGCAGCGTAGCCCTCGCATGAGGCGACCATCACCCTGCTTCGTCGCTAAGTCATAGGGGCGCCCGATACCGCCTGATAGGTCTTCCTAGCTCCTCCTGCCGGCCTTCCGCCCCCCAACCCCAAACTCCCGCCGAGCGGCCTTCGCACAGCCGGCCCGCCCCGCCCCCTTGCGCCTGCAGGCCTTCAAAGCCTTAGCCAACCTCCGCGCCCTACTCAGCGACGCCTTCCCACACCCAGTAGTCGTGATCCTCGTGCTCTGATGAATACTCGCCCCGTTCTGGGCGATCATTTCTGTGGGCATCAGAAGCTTCTGCGAGCAGAAGTTGTAGTGGGCCTTCCTCGGCAGGTTGGCCCCAAGCGCTGAGAACTGCCCCTGAGGCAGGGTCAGTTCAAAGCTAGAGAAGGGCACGTCGGGCACCGTCTTGAAGGTCGTTGAGGTGATCCCGGCTTTGGAGATGAAGGTCGTGCCCACGAGGTTGACCGTGATCCCATAGCCCTGCAGCACGATCACGAGGCTGGGGAAGGCTTCCCCGCCGTGGGAGACGAAGTAGGCGGGGCCCGTGAGGGGCACCGGCAGCAGTGGCGTCTTGACCGAGGCGTGTCCGATGATCGAGGCAGAGGGGCAGGCGGCGGGGTTTGCCTCAAACTGGGAGGAGGTGCAGGCCTTCTGCAGCGTCGTCAGCCTTGAGGGGAGCTGCTTTGGCAGTTCGACTTTGACCTTGGTCAGGTTGACTGCTCCTGCACCTGCATAGGGGTAGGTGAGCTTGGCCGTGAGGCTTGCGCCATTGGCTTTGGAGGCCTGGCCGGTGGTTGAGACACTGAACTTCGGGGCGAAGCGCATGCCTGTGCAGCCGCCGACCTGGAAGTGGCTGGACAATGCCGCGCTTGCTCCTGAGGAGCCCAGGGCCTGTCCATCCACGCTCATTGAGCCGCAGTTGGTCGGGTTCAGCGTGAAGCCTGGGCGGTCCACATGGGCTGTGATCGAGCGGATTCGTAGGGGCACGCCGTCTACTACCTGAGGCAAGGGGTCGGTCTTGACGCTCACCTGGGCGGTGCTCTTATCCAGGAAGACTGCTGCGCGGACGACTACAGAGCCCAGGTCAAAGGGGCCTGCCACTGCCGGGGTGATGAAGATGAGGCTGAGGGGGGCTCCCTTGTAGGGGCCTGCCAGGTAGGCGCTGCCGTTGACGTAGTAGGGGTTGCTCCCTGGGCCTGCTCCGGTGGTCAGCGTCCCGACCTGAGAGGAAACCGGGCAGGAGTGGTTTGACTGCTCCTGGGCTCCGGTCTTGGCCGATGCCGAGGCGATTGCCGCCTCTGAGCAGTAGGGGATCCCGGCCAACCTTGCTGTGAAGCCCGGGGGCATCGTCAGGTTCAGGCCGGTTAGCTCCTGTTCTCCGTCGGCCCTCGTTAGATGCAGGGTGAAGGGGGCTGAGGCTCCGGCGACTGCTGATTCGGTGCCGGCGCTCAACGATGGGGCGAAGGGGCGTTCCGCCGGCGTGTTCGCGCACGCCGCGCCGTTGGGGCCCGAGGTGACGTTGAAGGAGGAGCTCGGGTGCGCGTCTGGGGTTCCCGGCGTCGACCACGGGACCATGTCGCTTGTGGTCGTGAAGGTGCCGCAGGTGGGTGGCGTCGCGAGGGGAGCCCGCGGCCCGGACTTGAACGTCAGGTCCAGGTGCTTGACCGGGAGCTGGGGGTTTTCGGTGAAGGTTGCTGTCATCTGGCCAGTCGAGGGGTCTGCCACGACAGTGCCTGGGACCTTGACGTTGACTCCGTCGTTCTTGGCCTCGACCTGCAGCAGCACGCGGAATACCCCGCCCCGACCGCCGGGCGGCAGGTCGCCCGGGTGGGGCTTCAGCACGTACAGATCTCCTGGCAGCGGTTCTGCGCCGGTGATCGCATCGCTGACGGGGTTGCGGGTTGCGAGCAGTGGCGATGTGCCGACTAGCGTGCCTATTTTCGAAGAGTCCGGGCAGCTTGCGGGTGTGGTGTTGTCGTAGTGGACCTCATCGCCTGCTGGGTCTGAGGGCTGGTCAGAGCAGCCGCTGAGACCGGCGGCCGCTGATGGGGAGATGCTCACGCCCGCGGGCAACACGACCGTCGCGTCCTTCAGCTCCGGCGCCTGCGGGATCGAGGGGTCGAACACGGTGCTCAGGTCCGTCGGGTCGTTGGACTGCGGGAAGTCCAGGGCCACGCTCAGGCCCGAGGGCTGGTCGGCTTGGATGCCGGCGGCCTGCTGGACGGGCTTGACGTCAATGCTGGGGTGCCATTGAGAGGTGAGCGCTGGGTTATCGCAGCCTGTCACCGCCGGAGACACCGCCGAGGCGCTCTTCCAGAACGGGTCGCTCAGGTCAGGCTTGCCGAAGTCGCCGACGGGAATTTCGGCCCCTGGGTGGTCCCAGGAGTCGACGACGATCCTCGTCGTCGGCTCTGCTTCTGAGCAGTTGACTCCGTTTGAGATCAGCGGGATCGGGGCGCCGCCGCTGCCGTTGTGCGCTGAGGGGACACCGAAGAGCTGGACCTTGATGCCGGTGACCTGGATCGTGGAGGCCGTGGGCGCCACCACGTTGATTCCGTAGCCGCCGGTCCGCGGGCGCAGCTGCGGATAGATCATCACGACGGTCTGTACGTACTTGAACGCGAACTGGGCCGGATAGCCGGGTGCGGGTTGCACGCTGAAGAGAGGCAGGGGGTCGGGTCCTCCGCCGACGGTGAGGGTGATGATTCCGACCTGACTCCCGGGCGGACAGGGGGGGGACCGAACGACGGTATGAGGAGGTCATCGAGTGGGCAGCGCTGGGCGGCGGCGACGTTGCCGACGAACCCGGGCGGCAGTTCGGTGAAGGCGCTCTTGAGATCCTCGAGCGGCAAACTCCCGCCTTCCGGGACGGGAAAGGAGAACGAGGCGACAGCTTCAAAGGGGTGCCCGCCCGCGAGCGTGTAGTCGTGGCCGGCTTCGTCGAGGATGCCCGCGGTGAAGTCTTCGACGTTGAACAGGTCCGGGCCGAAGGCCTGGGCCGGTGCGGCGACGCACAGCAGAACAGCCACTGCAAGCAGAAGGGCGCGGAGCTTCTTGATCGAGTTGAAAGTGGTCATCTACTTGGCCCTCCGGTTGGTCTTGCGAGCTTTCTTTTCGCACGCTGTTCGCTTCTTCTTGTTGTGTTTGGACTTGCAGGCCTTCAGCGCCTTGGCGCGCTTCTGGGCTTGCGTCAGAGGCTTGGGCTTCGGGTTCGCCGGCGGGGTTTCGCCCGCAACTGGGCTGCCGGGCCCGTTGAATGCCGCGCTCGCCGATGCTCCGGGCGGCTGTGGCTGAAGCGCCAGCGTGCCCTGGCAGGCTTCAGCGGAGCACGGCGTCGGCGTAGCCACGGGAAAGCCGCCTTGCACACGCGCGTCATAGATGTCTGCTTCGGTGCCGCTGTCGCCGGCCGTCAGCGCCTGGCTTGTGAGAAAGAAGATGTCCTTGCCCGAGCTCGTGATCCCGATCGGGGTACCCCCGCCTTTGGAGATCAGCGAGACCTGGCCTTCGTGCCACTCATAGACGTCTGCGACGCCGTCGGTGTCCGCGGGCGAGAGCGCCTCGGCGGTTTCGAAGATGACCGTGTCGGCGTCAGGGGTCATCGCTTTGCCCCGGAGCGAGGCTTCAAAGCCGGGTTCGTTGCCGCCGCTGCCATCTGTGTCGGTGGAGAGGCGCAGCAGGGCGCCTGTTTCGGCGTCGTAGCGGTAGATGTCCTGCGCTTCGTCGGTGTCTGAGGCGAGCGGCCGGGCGGCCGTGCTGAACACGAGGTACTGCCCGCCGGCGGTCGTCTTCCCGCCGGCGCCGTTGTTTTCCAGCCCGGCGATGAACGTCGTCTTGCCTGCCGGGTGGGCGGCGTCTTTCTCCCACACGTACAGGTTGTTGGCGCCCGCGATCGCCTGCAGGTCATTGGCGCCGAGGTTGGCGGCGAGCACGCCGTGTGCGACGAAGTAGACCCGTGAGCCGTCTTCAGAGGCGCTCACGAGATACTGGACGTCGGCGCCGCTCGCCGCGCTTGAGATCTCGCTCAGCGAGGCGCAGGGGTTCGCGCTGCCGACCGGCGCCGGGGTGCCCGGCGGGATCTTGCATTCATACAGGTCGTTGGTCTGGTCGGTGTCGCTGTTTAGGAGTTGCTGAGTGGTGGTGAAGTACACCCGCGAGCCGTCTGAGGACGTCGCCGCGAAGTTGGCGAGGGCGGGGGCGTTACAGGCGCCTCCGGGGTCGCCGGAGGTTCGCGTGCACTCTGAGCCCGACACCGCGACCGTCGTTGTGGCGGCAACCCGCGCGAACAGCTGAAACCCCCCTGCAGGGCAGCCTGAGGTAAAGACGATCACCCGGCCGTCGGCTGAGGTGCTGGCCGGGCAGGTTTGCCCGGGGGTGGGAGCCCCGGTGTTATCGACGCTCACCGGCCGCGGCGATCCCGGCGTCAATTCATACAGCGCGGCGAGGTTCGCACTCCCTCCCCCGTGGTTGAAGATCACATGCGAGAGATCGCTTGACACGCCGGCGACGGCCACTGACTGCCCTTCAAGGGCGCCGTCGCCTACCCGTGTGAAGACCCCATCAGGACCACGCAGGTAGAAGACAGTGGCGAACGGGCTTTCGGTTGGTTCGTCGCGACGGAACATCAGCCACAGCGACGAGCGAAGATCAGTCGACTGCCCGACCGTTTCCTCGGTGCGGTAGGTGTCTTCGGGCGCGCTCAACGCCGTGGTTGCCCACCCCTGCGCCGTACGCGTCGCGTGATATCGGTTCCCCGCTTTGCCGCTGGTGTTCCCGGCGAAGCTCCCGATGGACTCGTACGCGACGACGCCTTGATCGGTGAAGGCTTCCGGTAGCGCGATGAACCCCTCCTTGTAAAGCGGTGTGACCATCTCATAGGCCCGGCATTCCGGCAGCCGCGTGGAGTTGTTCGCGGCGCGCAGCCCCGCGTTGGGGCAGTCTTCGGCGAGCGCTGAAGCGGCCGAGAGACCCAGGCCAGCCATACTCAAGCACGCCAGTGTCGCGAGCGTGCCCGCGAACCGTCGCAGGCGCCTCGGGCGAATACTCGCGAGACAGTGGACGGCCGGGGTGTGACGCATGGAGAGATCCTTTGAGGTGGTCGTGGACAGATCCGCTTGAGGGGTTGGCACCGGCGTGCTTGTCGCTGCGGTGAGGTGAGCGTCGGCATGCATCAGCGACCCCCCTTGCGCCTGAAGGTGACCGTGGCCGTCTGCGTGGCTGCTTGGCCACCGCTCGGCGTGAAGCGCAGCGTCACCTTCACCGCGAGCGTTCGGCGCTTGGCCTTGCGCAGCGCCTTTGATCCAGCGCTCGACAGCGTCACCTTGACCGTCTGGGTCCCGGCCTTGGCGACCGTGGTCGAGATCGCCTTGGTCTTCGCGCCGGAGACCTGGAGCTTGCCCGGCCCAGGCAGCGTGAGCGTCAGCGTCGCGGTCGACCCCTTCACGGTGGCCTTGCCGATGCCGAAGGCGTTGCTCGGCAGACGAGCCACCGAAGTCGCGATCGCGACCGTGTTCGATGAATGCCCGCAGTTGACGGTCAGCCCGAGCGTCCCGGCGGCATCCGCAGGTACTTCGATCGTGAAGCCGGCGGCCGACCAGTTGCTCGCGATCAGCGAGTCTTCCCCGAGCAGCACCGAGCCGGCGAGGCCGAGGTCTGAGCCTGAGATAGCGATCGTCGATCCGGGTTTGGGGTGGGCGTTGTAGGGGTTGAGGTGCGGGGCGCTGCAGCCATAGACCGAGCTCGCTTGGGGTGGAGCAGGGAAGCCCTCAGGCGGTAGCGGCGCCGTGGCGAAGAAGGCGGGGTCTGAGACGTCGCCGGCTTCGTTGCTCGAGAGCACCAGGCGGACCTGCAGGCTCCGCCCGGAGGGCAGGCCCGAGACCGAGCTGCTCACGGGCTGGGGGCCCGTTGCTGCGGGCAGCGCCTGCTCGGCGGTGTTCGTGGCGAAGGAGCCTTCGCTGGCCGTGACTTCGAAGTGGTAGCTGCCGCTCTGGGCGTGGGTGTCGGCTGTGCCCTGAAGCGTGGCCGAGCCGGCCGTGACGTTGATCGGGTCAGCGACCGTCGCCGTTGGCGCGGGCGCTGTCGTGAAGGTGCCATCCGCGCCGGAGCGGGTGATCCCGTTGGTGGTGG
The DNA here is from genome assembly GCA_963704495.1 of uncultured Solirubrobacteraceae bacterium. GTDB lineage: Bacteria > Actinomycetota > Thermoleophilia > Solirubrobacterales > Solirubrobacteraceae > Palsa-744. The sequence goes on from OY969911.1 coordinate 2,654,501, forward strand.
CGATGACCTGGACGTGGTAGGTCGTGCCGGGGGTAAGGCCTGTGACGTGACCGGAGACGCTCTCTGTTCCGTCGCCCGAGCCGCCGTCTGCTTCGGGCGTGCTCGAGCCGTAGGCGGCGCTCGGGCCGTAGTTGAAGTGGTAGGTGGTCGCTTGCCCGTGCGGGTTGATCGTGGCGGTGAGCGTGGCCTGTTTGGTCGTGACTTCGCCGGCGCTCGCCGCTGCTGCGGGGGCCGTGATGAACGTGGCGTCCGCGCCGACCTGGGCTCCTTCCACGCCGTCTTCGGCTGAGACTCTGTAGTGGTAGAGGGTTTCTGGCTGAAGCCCCGTCAAGCTCGTGGCGACGGGCTGGTCTGAGGACTGTTCGCCGACTTCGCCACCGCCTTCAGGGGCCGAGGAGCCATAGGCGGTCGTCGTGCCGTATTCGATGCGGAAGCTCGTGAAGCTGTGCTGTGGGTTGACGGTGGCGTGGACGCGCGCCCCGGTTGGCGTGATTGCCGATGCGAAGGCCGGGGAGCCGTCGACGGTCGGCGGCGCGGCTTCGCTCGTCAGCGTCTGGTCTTGACCGTTGATCTCACCGGAGGCGTTTGAGCCGACGATCCGGTAGTGGTAGGTCGTGTTCGGGACCAGGCCCGTGACTGGGCCGGGGGCTTCGGCGACACCGGAGCCAGAGCCCGCGTCGATGTCAGCGGTGCTCGAGCCGTAGGTGTTATCCAGGCCGTACTCGTAGTGGTATTCGGAGGCAATTCCTTCCGCGTCGATCGTGCCGTTGAAGGTTGCTGTCGTGCGCTGGACTTCGCTTGCCGCTGCGCTCGTGACCGTCGGGCCGAGGAACGGCGTGAAGCGCTCGACCACTGGGGCGCTGGCATCAGAGGCATAGACCGTCCCCGCGCCGCTGACCGCCAGAGCCCTGACGCCGGCTAGGTTCGATGCTTCGAAGGTGGAGATCACGCTTGCGCCGCCGGCGCTGAAGTTCGTGATCTGTAGGCCCGCGGGGCCGGCCTGCACGACATAGAGCTCGCCGGTTTTCGGGTCGGTGGCCACGGCCTGGGGTGCGCCGCGGCTGCCGTCATCGACGGTCGCTTCCCAGGTGCCGGTGGCTGAATACTTGTCGACCCGGCCCTTGCAGGCATCGAGCACGTAGACGTGGTGGGTAGGATCGACCGCCAAGCCGGTCGGGCAGATGAAGCCTCCGTCCGGTGAGCCGCTTTCGCCGTTGAAGGAGGCAATGAAAGCTCCGGTGCTCTGATCGAAGGAGTCGACTTCCTGGGCGAAGGTGTTGTTGTTGGTCGCCGTCACGTAGACGGTGCCGTCGGCGGGGTCGACCGCGACCGGGCCGAAGTTGATGCTCGTTTCTGAGAGCGAGGCGTCAAGGTCGTATTGAAAGGCGCCGGCGGCGTCGTACTTGGCGGCCAAGGGCGCACCCGTGCCCGAGTCGAGGCCGCTCACGTAGACACCGCCGGCGGGCGCTGCGTCGACGGCGAGGGCGCCTAGCTCGCTGACGCCTTCGAGCGGGAACGCGAACTGGAACGCGCCCGTGGCGTCAAAGCGCTGCACCCGTGGCGCCGCGGCCTGGTTTGCCTGTGCCGCATCGACTGCGAAGACCTGGTCGGTCGATGACATCACCGCAACGCCTGCGGGACCATTTCCCAACGGTTCGCCGAACTGCCCTTCGCCGTTGCCGTATCCGCCGAACTGACCCGCGAAGGTGTGGCCGGTGGTCGCCAGGGCCGGCGTGACGGAGAGGGCGAGTAGGAAGGTGAGGACTGCTGCGGCGATCGCTGTGGCGAGGCGGGCGCGAATCAAGGCGGGCGAGGGCACACCGCTCCCTTTGGCGGAACGGGCGACGGAGGGCGTGACGGAGGCACCGATCGCGTCGCCCTGACGCACGCCAGAGGTTCTGGGGCTGGTCGCGAGTCGGGCCGTCGAGGTCACTTGCTCTCCTTGGTGGTGGTGGGTGGCGAAGCTCATGCCTGGGCTCCGGCGGGTTCGATGAAGGACGCGCGGCGGTTCAGCGCGCGCGTCGGAGCCGTTTCAGGCATCGCGAGAGAGGCGGGAATGGCGCTCTGGGAAGGGCGAACCGGCGTTTGACGGTGAGTGATGCGACGAGCGCAAAACCGTCGCGGCGTGCATAACTTGTAGATGTCGCGTTCTGTCACGGCCGTGTCGGCCACACAGGTACGAGCGATCGGCCATATAACGCAGCGACCCGATAGTCGCGGTCTGAGCTCAACTGCCGCAAGAGCGAGACGAGGCACCCGCTCAGCGCTCGACCGATACGACATTGCGACCTCGGCGCGCGCCAGCGTTCAGATCGTCCGGTGTCGTGGGCTCCGCGGGTGGACCGCGCGATCGGCGGTGCCCCACAATGTTGTCCCGCCGCGCACTTCAGCGCGCGCCTTTGCTCATATTCGTCCCTAGTCCCGAGACTGGGGACGAGCTGCTATTCTTCGACCATGCTCAAAGGCGAGGACATCGTCGTCCTATTGAGGCTGGCGATAAATCCCGTGGACTGGACGATGCGTTCGCTGGAGGAGGAGATTGGCATTTCTCGGAGCGTGATCCAACGTTCAACCGTCCGCCTCGCGCAAGCCGGCCTGTTGGACCTCGAGCGCCGGCAAGTCAGTCTGGCCCGCGCCGAGGAGTTCCTCGTACATGCGGTGAAGTATCTGTTTCCGCCTGTCTTGGGCGGCGAAACACGTGGTATCCCCACCGCCTGGGCTGCACCTCCGTTGGATGCCATGCTCGCTCAGCCGAGCGACCTGCCTCCGGTGTGGCCCGACCCGAGAGGCCCCGTTAGAGGTGTCGCACTCCAGCCGCTGCACGATTGCGCTGCTGAGCTTGCGCGACACAATCCAGCACTCGCCGAGCACCTAGCCTTGATCGATGGCCTGCGGCTTGGGGATGCTCGTACGCGCGGACTGGCCGTCAAGTTGCTAGGCGAGCGTCTCGCAGCGGCTGTGCCCGCTTGAGCATCGAGCTGCTCGAGTTGGCCGCGCAGAGGCTCAAGCCCCTGCTCGATGAGGTGGTCTTTCTCGGTGGGGCAACTCTCACGCTGTGGATTACAGACTCGGGTGCGCCGTCACCTCGACCAACCAAGGATGTCGATGTGGTCGTGGAGGCCATGACGCGTTCCGGATTTCACGCCTTTGGGGCTCGCCTGCGTTCTCTGGGGTTCAGCGAGGATCAAGAGGACGGCGTGATATGCCGCTGGCGCGACCGCGAAAGCGACCTGATCCTCGACGCGATGCCGGCCGACCCCAGCATCCTCGGATTCAGCAATGTCTGGCAGGGTGCATCGATCCCTCACGCCGTCTCATGCGCGCTGCCTTCGGGAGCAAGGATCCGTGCTGCGCCGCCGGCCTATCTACTTGCCACCAAGCTTGAGGCGTTCAAGAGCCGGGGAAAGGAGGACCGGTCGCGTCCCACTCCCCGGGTGAATTCACCGAGACGTAGCTCCGCTTGCTGCGCATCCTATGCGGCGATCACCTCCTCGGCCTCGCCGCTCATGGGTGGGGCCGGGTCCTCGCGCAGTTGACGGCGCAGGCGCTCTATCTCGGCGACGGTCTTGGGGTTCATATTCACTCCGCGCCACCTGCGGCTTGAGAGCTCGAGCACGGCCCAGATCAGCGAGAGCGCCGAGGTCTCCCCGGGGAAGCGCCCGATCACCTTGGTGCGCCGGCGGACCTCCACGAACGTCCTCTCAAGGAGGTTCGTGGTCCTGATCCGCTTGCGGTGATCGGAAGGGAAGCGCAGATGCGTGACGAGCGCCGACAGGTCCGTTTCGATCACCGCCATCGCCGAGGGGTAGGCGGCCTTGTAGTCGGCGATGATGCCTCCCAGCTCGCGGGTGGCCTCGCCCGGTGAGCGGGCCTCGTCAAACGCCTTCCACCAGCGCGCCTTAACCTCTGCGTGATGGCGCTCCGGGAGCTTGCCCGTGACGTTCCGCAGGGCGTGGACTGTGCATCGCTGCTCCAGGGCGTGCGGCCAGAGCTCACGGGTCGCCTTCCAGATCCCCGGTGCGCCGTCGGCGATCACGAGCGCCGGGGAGCGCAGTCCCCGCTCGATCATGTCGCGCCCGAAGGAGAGCCAGGACTCATAGCTCTCTCGGCTTCCGAGCGCCAGTCCGAGCAGGACCTTCCGGCCCTCGAGCGTCACGCCCCAGCAGACCAGGACGCCCTCGGCGGGCTGATCCTCGGGGCGCAGCTTCAGGTAGATCGCGTCCAGGAAGCAGTAGACGATGTCGTGCGCCTCCAACCGCCGCCTGCACCACCGGCGGTATCGCTCGCGGGTGTCCTCGCAGATCCGCGAGACCGTGCTCTTGGACGCGATCGGCTGCTCGAATACCTCCTCCAGGGCGGCTTCCACATCCCGCGTGGACAGGTGGGAACGGAACTCTCACTTGGCCCCATTCCGGAACGTTGATTTGGCCCCACCCCGTCCGACTCGCCACCGACCGTTCGAGCCTCATGAAGCTCGAACGGAAGGCGGCAGACAGGGATGGGATCACGAGTGGAGCTGTTCGAGCAGATAAGAAGAGATCGCGACCGCGAGGGCCTCTCGATCAGGGCCCTGGCAGAGCGCCATGGCGTCCACCGTCGCGCTGTCCGGGAAGCGCTCGCATCGCCGCTGCCTGCACCGCGCAAGCGCCCTGAGGGGCGCCCGGCGCCGAAGCTCGGCGCATACCGGGAGCTGATCGACGAGTGGCTGATCGCAGATCGCACGGCACCGCGAAAGCAGCGCCACACCGCCCACCGCGTCTGGGAGCGCCTCCGCGAGGAGCACGGCGCAGAGGTCTCCGAGCGAGCGGTGCGCAAGTGGGTGGCCCATCGCCGCAGAGAGCTAGGTGTAGTTCCCAGCCACGTTCGTCAGCTCGAGTAGACGAGCGCCGGGCGACTTGTGACTGAGCGAGCCGTGTGGTCTTCTGAAGTTGTAGTGGCTCAGCCAGCCGGGGAGCGCTGCGGTGCGCTCGGCTGAGCTGCCGTAGATCGCGCCATATGCCCAACGGTGAGTGAGCGTCTGGATGAAGCGCTCCGCCTTGCCATTGGTGCGAGGCCGATAAGGGCGAGTGAAGAGATGGCGGATCTGAAGCTCTGCGAGCGTGAGCGCGTGCACCTTTGAGCGGTAGCAGGAGCCGTTGTCGGAGAGCACGCGCTCGACGGTGATGCCGAAGCCCTCAAACCAGGCGACCGCTCGCCGAAGGAAAGCGCTGGCCGTGACTCCGCGCTCGTCTGAGAGCACCTCGACATAGGCCAGACGCGTGGCGTCGTCGACAGCCACGTGGACAAACTCCCAGCCGGTGGCGCCCAAACGCTTGGAACCGACCGTGAACTGGCTCGAGCGATTGCCACTGACGCGATGCCCGGCGCCGCGGATGCTGATGCGCGCGAGCTTCTTGATGTCCAGATGCACGAGCTCGCCGGCTCGCTTGCGCTCATAGCGGTTGGGAGGCTCCGGCGGTGAGAGCCTCGATCGCTTGCCCAGGCCGATCCGCTTCAAGACGGCTGAGACCGTCGAGAGCGCCATCGCGAGCACCTCGGCGATCTCCGCGGCGGTCATGTGCAGACGCCTGAGCGCCACGATCGCCTGAACTCGATCGGCAGGCGTGCGATGGGGGATGCGCTTGGGCGCAGAGGAGCGATCGATCAACCCCTCAGCGCCCTGCTCGCGCCATCGCGCCAGCCAGCGATAGGCGGTGCGCTCTGAGAATGCCTGCGGCCTCAGCGGCCGCTGCGACAGACCAGGACAGATCACACACTCGATCGACGAGCAATTGCCTGCTGTTCGGACAGGTGCGGGCATTACCGTGGAGCTTCATCCGGTGTCCTCCTTGGGTCTGGGGGCTTCAGCACCGCCCAGCCTCCAAGGAGGCCCGGATGTCTACTGACGAACGTTCTTAGGAACTACAGCTAGGCGAGCCCCCGGCGGCGATGGTTCCCCTCGTCCACGATCCCGGTGTCGAGGCAGAGGTCGACTGGGGCGAGGCGGTCGTGATCCTCATGGGAGTCCCGACCAAGGTGTTCGTCTTCCACATGCGCGCCTGTCACTCGGGCGGCGCCTTCGTGATGGCCTTCGGGCGCGAGACCCAGCAGGCCTTCCTCGAGGCCCACGCCGCCGCTTTTGACTGGTTCGGCGGAGTCTTTCAGACGATCCGCTATGACAACCTGAAGTCCGCGGTCACGAAGATCCTCAAGGGCCGCAGGCGCGTTGAATCAGACCGCTTCATCGCGCTGCGCTCCCATTACCTGTTCGTCTCCTCCTTCTGTGAGCCCGGTGAGCAGGGCGCCCATGAAAAGGGCGGCGTCGAGGGTGAAGTGGGCCGATATCGTCGCCGGCACTTCGTGCCCTTGCCTGAAGTCCAGAGCATCGCCGAGCTGAACGTGCTGATCGCCGCCGGCTGCATCGGAGATTTGAAGCGCACGATTCGAGGCCGCGCAGAGACGGTCGGTGAGGCCCTCTCCAGAGAGATGGCCTTCCTGCGGGCGCTGCCCGCAGAGCCCTTTGACGCGCGCGAGTCCTCGACGCCGAGGGTCGATTCGAAGTCCCTCGTCACGGTCCGCCAGAACCGCTACTCGGTTCCGGTCTGCCTCGTCGGGCGAAAGGTACTCGTGAAGATCGGCGCCAGGGAGATCGAGGTCTTTCAAGGGCACGAGCTCATCGCCGTCCACGAGCGCCTGCAGGGCCGCTATGGCGTGTCGGGGAAGCTCGAGCACTACCTCGAGCTCCTGAAGCGAAAGCCGGGGGCACTGCGCTCCTCGCTGCCCCTTGCCCAGGAGCGTGAGCGGGGCGCATGGCCATCCTCCTTCGACGAGCTCTGGTCTTCGATCGAGTCACGCTATGGCACCTCAGAGGCCGCCCGGCAGATGGTCGACGTGCTACTGCTCGCCCGCGAGCTCACCCCCGCACGCGTGGAACTCGCCGTCCGCGGCGCGCTGGCCGCCGGTGCGAGCGACGGGCGTGCGGTCGCCCTGCTTGCCAGGCGTTCTGAGCGCCCCGAGCCGCCCGGCATCGAACTCTCGCAGAGGCTCTCGCTGATCGGTGGCCCCGAGCCAAGCCTCGGCGACTATGACCGGCTGCTTGAAGGCGCGGTGAGCCGATGAGCGCGCCTGCGAAGACCCAGGCGATGGAGGCGCTGATTGAGGCCCATGCGATCGAGCTGAAGCTCCCCACCGTGCGCCGGCGCTTCAGGGCGCTCGCCGAGGAGGCCCTGCGCGAGCAGCAAACCCCGGTCGCCTACCTCGCGGCGCTCCTTGAAGCAGAGATGGCAGAGCGCTCTGAACGGCGTGAACGCCGACGCCTCTTGGAAGCCCGCTTCCCGGTGATGAAGCGTCTTGAGGACTTCCGCTTCGCCGATAACCCGAAGGTCTCACAGGCCGCGATCGCGGCCCTGGCCGAGTGCTCCTGGATCGATGACCGCGAGTCAGTGATCCTGATCGGTGAATCGGGGACGGGCAAGACGATGCTGGCCACAGCTCTCGCGGTCTGCGCCTGCCAGCAGGGACGCCGCGTGCGCTTCACCACGCTGGCGGGCCTCGCCAACGAGCTCCAGGAAGCCGAGAGCAAAAGAGAGCTCGCCCGCGTCGTTGCCCGCTACGCGCGCACCGAGCTTGTCGTGCTCGACGAGCTCGGCTACCTGGCGCTCCCCGAGGGTGCCGCCGAGCTCGTCTTCCAGGTCATCTCAGAGCGAAACGAGCGAGCGTCGCTGATCGTCACCACCAACCTCCCCTTCGGTGAGTGGACCAAAGTCTTCCCCGACGCGCGCCTGGCAAAGGCGGTCGTCGACCGCATCACCCACCGGGCCCACATCATCGAGACCGGCACCGAGTCATGGCGTTTTCGCCACGGCATCCAACGCAAGGAAAAGGGGGCGGCCCGATGACGCGCCGGCGAGCTCTCCGCTGCGCTCGCCCTACGGGCTTCGCTCCGCTACGAGCTCGCCGTGACTCCACAGCAGGGGTCGATCAGGGATCATCTACAGACACCAACAACCAGCGCGGGGTGGAGCCAGTTCAGGGTTCCGCGGTGGGGCCAGTGCAAGTGGCCGTTTCCAACAGGCCCCGCAGGAAGCCTGAGATCACCAGCGACTCAAGCGCATGCGTGCGGGCGACGCCCTTGCCGAGGATCCGGCTCTCAAAGCCGAGCTTGCCGGCGTCACGCACCCTCGGGCGCTCCAGGCGCATCGCCCCGCTCGTCGTCTTGACCGTCTTCGGTTCATGGCCGTTGCGGTGACCGACCGTCTCCCCGGCGCGCTCATATCGTCGGCGGCCAAGGAACTCCGAGACCTCGTCCTCCAGCGCCTGCTGCAGGATCAGCCGGGCACCGAGGCGCCCGACCGTCTCGATCGGGTCCTCCTCGCCGCCGACTCCGGCCAGCACCTCATCCAGTTCAGAGCGAAACCTCTCGCTCGGGGCTACCTTCTGCATGCGGGCGTACCTCCATCTTCGACTTATCAGGGTCAAAGCGGAGGCTACGCCCGTCTAATCAAATCCCCCGGCCGATGGGACGCGACCAAGGAGGACTTCCTCGGAAGCCGAGATTTCGGCGACATCATCACGCTTGTTGATGGCCGCGAGGAGCTCGTCACCGAAGTCCGTAACGCCAATAGTGAACTGCGGATGTATCTGGCGGAAGAGCTCAGACGCCTGGTCGCTCATCCTCGCTTCCGTGAGGGTGTTGGCGGTGCGCTTCAGGCGGACTTCGCCAGCCAGGCCCGTGCCGACGCCATCGTGCTGCGCCGGCTCGAGCAGATAGGCAGCAATCGCACAGACGAATAGGCCCAAGACGACGGTGCGGATGGCGCTCGCATGCAGGCGCTCTCATGAGTCCAGGGGGGCGCTGCACTCAATCGCTGAAGCTACTCCCAGGCCCGAGGGTCTCATTCGCACCCAGCCGAGAGCGCCCACGGTCCATGAACGTCCCCTCAGCGCCGCCCCGAGGGCCTTCTGCGCGGTTTGCAGCCTTGACCCTACGGAACAGTCCGTTTCTGTCCGTCGGCCGCTTAGCGTCGCCGCAACGGGACCCTTCGCGGATGCTGCCGGCTTAGCTATGGGGACGGGCGGGCTCGCGCTTCCTCAGCTGAGCGTGAGCTCGCGGCCACCCCCAGCCACCTCGCAGCGCTTAAGCCTTCCCTCCGCCCGCCCCGCCCAACCCCAAACTCCCGCCGAGCCTCCCGCGCACAAGCACCCCGCCCCGCCCCCTTGCGCCTGCAGGCCTTCAGCGCCCGAGCCAACCTCCGCGCCCTACTCAGCGAAGCCTTCCCACACCCGGTAGCAGTGATCCTCGTGCTCTGATGAATACTCGCCCCGTTCTGGGCGATCATTTCTGTGGGCATCAGAAGCTTCTGGGAGCAGAAGTTGTAGTGGGCCTTCCTCGGCAGGTTGGCCCCAAGCGCTGAGAACTGCCCCTGAGGCAGCGTCAGTTCAAAGCTAGAGAAGGGCACATCAGGCACCGTCTTGAAGGTCGTTGAGGTGATCCCGGCTTTGGAGATGAAGGTCGTGCCCACGAGGTTGACCGTGATCCCATAGCCCTGCAGCACGATCACGAGGCTGGGGAAGGCTTCCCCGCCGTGGGAGACGAAGTAGGCGGGGCCTGTGAGGGGCACCGGCAGCAGTGGCGTCTTGACCGAGGCGTGTCCGATGATCGAGGCAGCAGGGCAGGCGGCGGGGTTTGCCTCAAACTGGGAGGAGGTGCAGGCCTTCTGTAGCGTCGTCAGCCTGGACGGGAGCTGCTTTGGCAGTTCGACTTTGACCTTGGTCAGGTTGACCGCTCCTGCACCTGCGTAGGGGTAGGTGAGCTTGGCCGTGAGGCTTGCGCCATTGGCTTTGGAGGCCTGGCCGGTGGTTGAGACGCTGAACTTCGGGGAGAAGCGCATGCCTGTGCAGCCGCCGACCTGGAAGTGGCTGGACAATGCCGCGCTTGCTCCGGAGGAGCCCAGCGCCTGTCCATCCACGCTCATTGAGCCGCAGTTGGTCGGGTTCAGCGTGAAGCCCGGGCGATCGACCCGGGCTGTGATCGAGCGGATTCGTAGGGGCACGCCGTCTACTACCTGAGGCAAGGGGTCGGTCTTGACGCTCACCTGGGCGGTGCTCTTATCCAGGAAGACTGCTGCGCGGACGACTACAGAGCCCAGGTCAAAGGGGCCTGCCACTGCTGGGGTGATGAAGATGAGGCTGAGGGGGGCGCCCTTGTAGGGACCTGCCAGGTAGGCGGTTCCGTTGACGTAGTAAGGGTTTGAGCCTGGGCCGGCGCCTGTGGTGATCGTGCCTACCTGAGAGGCCACCGGGCAGGAGGGGCTTGACTGCTCCTCTGCTCCGGTCTTTGTTGAGGCTGCTGCGATTGCCGGCTCTGGGCAATACGGGATGCCGGCCAACCTTGCCGTGAAGCCCGGGGGCATCGTCAGGTTTAGGCCTGTGAGCTCCTGTTCTCCGTCAGCTCTTGTTAGGTGCAGGGTGAAGGGGGCTGCGGCTCCCGCCACTCCTGATTCGGTGCCGGCTGAGAGGGATGGGGCGAACGGGCGTTCTTGGGGGGTGTTCGCGCAGGCGCTCCCGTTGGGGCCCGCGGTGACGTTGAAGCTTGAGCTCGGGTGCGCGTCCGGGGTGCCCGGGGTGCTCCACGGGACCATGTCGCTTGTGGTCGTGAAGGTGCCGCAGGTCACTGGCGTGGCCAACGGCGCGCGTGGGCCGGTGTTGAACTTCAGCTCCAGGTGCTTGACCGGGAGCTGGGGGTTTTCGGTGAACGTCGCGGTCAACTGGCCGGTCGTCGGGTCCGCGACGACGGTGCCTGGGACCTTGACGTTGACGCCGTCGTTCTTGGCCTCGACCTGGAGCAGGACGCGGAAGGTTCCGCCCGCTCCGCCCGGGGGCAGGTCTCCTGGGTGGGGCTTCAGGAGGTAGAGGTCGCCGGGCAGGGGTTCTGCGCCGGTGATCGCATCGCTGACGGGGTTGCGGGTCGCCAGCAGCGGCGATGTCCCAACTAGCGTGCCGATTTTCGAGGAGTCTGGGCAGCCGGCGGGTGTGGTGTTGTCGTAGTGGACCTGATCGCCGGCGGGATCACCGGCCTGATCGGAGCAGCCACCGAGGCCTGCTGCCGCGGACGGCGAGATGCTCACGCCCGCGGGCAAGACGACCGTTGCGTCCTTCAGCTCCGGGGCTTGGGGGATCGAGGGGTCGAAGACCGTGCTCAGATCTGTGGGGTCGTTGCTTTGGGGGAAATCCAAGGCCACGCTCAGGCCGGAGGGTTGGTCGGCCTGGATGCTGGGGCTTTGCTGCACGGGCTTGACGGCGATGCTTGGGTGCCACTGCGAGGTGAGGGCGGGGGAGTCGCAGCCCGTCACCGCAGGGGAGACGAACGAAGCGCTCTTCCAGAACGGGTCGCTCAGATCGGGCTTGCCGAAGTCGCCGACGGGAATTTCGGCTGCTGGGTGTTCCCAGGAGTCCGCTACGAGCTTCGTCGTCGGTTCGGCTTCTGAGCAGTTGACGCCGTTTGAGATCAGCGGAATCGGGGCGCCGCCGCTACCGTTGTGCGCCGAGGGGACGCCGAAGAGCTGGACCGTGATATGGGTGAATCCTAGGGTGGTGGCCGCGGGAGCCACCACATTGATTCCGTAGCGGCCGGTCCGCGGTCGCAGCTGCGGGTAGATCATCACGATCTTGCCGAGGAAGTTGAACGCGAACTGGGCCGGATAGCCGGGCGCGGGCAGCACGCTGTAGAGGGAAGCCGAGTTGGGGATATTGGTTTCGAGGTTGATGAGTCCGACCACGCTCCCGGGCGGACACGTGGGGGTGCCGAACCCGACTTCGAGGTCAGCCAATGGGCAGCGCTGGGCGGCGGCCACGTTGCCGAGGAACCCTGGTGGCAGTTCGGTGAAGATGCTCTTGACATTCTCGAGCGGGTGGCCCCCGGTGGAGGGAAACGAGAACGAGGTGCTCGCTTCAAACGGGTGGCCACCGGCGAGCGTGTAGTCGTGGCCGCCTTCGTCAACGATGCCGGCGCTGAAGTTTTCGACGTTGAACAGGTCAGGGCCAAAGGCCTCCCCTGGTGCGGCGAGGCAGAGCAGCACAGCGACGGCAAGCAGGAGGGCGGGGAGGCTCTTGATCTGGATCGACTGGAAAGTGGTCATCTACTTACCCCTCCGGTAGGTGTTGCGCGCTCGCTTCTCGCACGCCGTTCGCTTCCTCTTGCTGTGTTTCGCCTCGCAGGCTTTCAGCGCTTTCGCGAGCTTCTGCGCCGAGGTCTGTGGTTTGGGCTTGGCGTTCGCGGGTGGGGCTTCGGCCGTCAGCGGGCTGCCCGGCCCGTTGAACGCGGCGCTCGCCGATGTGCCGGGCGGCTGGGGCTGGGGCGGCGTCGAGCCCTGGCAGGCTTCGCCGGAGCACAAAGAAGGGGGCGACACCGGAAAGCCGCCTTCTACACGCGCGTCGTAGACGTCTCCTTCGGTGCCGCTGTCACCCGGCGTCAGCGGCTGTCCCGTGCTGAAGAAGATGTCGTGGCCAGAGCTCGTGATCCACGGTCGTGATCCTCCGCCGTTTGAGATCAAAGACACCTGCCCGTTGTGCCACTCGTACACATCGGTAATGCCGTCGGTGTCGGCCGGCGAAAGCGCCTCGCTTGTTTCAAAGACAACGGTGCGCGCGTCATCGGTCATTGCGAAGTGCGACCGGTTGGCGGGTGAGCTATAAAGCGCGGGGAATGCTTGGCCCCCGAGTTCATTGCCGCCGCTGCCGTTGGTGTCGGTGGACAGGCGCAGTAGGGCTCCGGTGTCGGCGTCGTAGCGGTACACGTCGTACGCTTCGTCGGTGTCGGAGGCGAGAAGCCTGTTGGTCGTACTGAAGATCAGGTAGCGGCCGTCGGCGGTGCTCTGCGCACCAAAGATGTCGTTGGCTTCGAGCTTTGCGACGAACGTCGTCTGACCAGCCGGATGGGCGGCGTCCTTCTGCCACACGAAGAGATTGTTATCGCCGGCGACCGCCGTGGCGTCGTTGGTCCCGAGGTTGGCCGTCAACACCCCTTGGGCGACGAAGTACACACGCGAGCCGTCTTCAGAGACCTTGATGACTTTCTCGACGTTCGCGCCGGTCACGTTGCCGGAGATCTCGGTGAGCGACGTACAGGGGTTCGCAGTGCCCACCGGCGCCGGTGTGCCCGGTGCGATGTCGCATTCATAGAGATCGTTGGTCTGGTCGGTGTCCCTGTCGACGAGTTGCTGGGTCGTCGTGAAGAACACACGCGACCCATCGGCGGCTGTGCCTTCAAAGTGGGGTTCAGCGGGGGCGTTGCATGCTCCTCCCGGATCGCCGGAGGTCCGCGTGCACTCAGAACCTGAAACCGCCACCGTTGCCGAGCCACCAACCCGGGCCCACAACGCCGGCACGGCTGTGCCATTGCAGCCCGAGGAAAAGACGATGAGCCGACCGTCGTTCGACATCCTGTCGAAGCATGCTTCCCCTGGCGTCGGCTGCCCGAGATTGTCGACGGTCGCCGTCCGTGCGAACCCAACGTTGCCGGTGCCGACATACTCATACATCGCCCCGACTCCGTCTCCACCAGCGTAGCTGAAGACCACGTGCGACAGATCAGCCGATGTCCCGAGCACGCCCGGGCTGGGCTCAGCTTCAGGGGCGCCAGGGTTGGCGCCCTGGCCAACGTAGGTCAAGCCGCCGTCGGGACCGCGGAGGTAGAGGTCGTTGGCCCCCACGCCATCGCGACGCCTCAATAGCCACAGCGACGAGCGAAGGTCGGGCGACTCCGCGAACAGTGAGTCTTCGCCGTAGGTGTCTTCAGGCGGACTCAGGGCTGTGGTTGCCCAGCCCGCCGCCGTCCGCGTCGCGTGATACCAATTCCCCGCTTTGCCGCTGGCGTTTCCGGCGAAACTCCCGATGGATTTGTACGCGACGACCCCGTCATCGGTGTAGGCCCCTTGTTCGACCCCGAACCCCTCCTTGTATAGCGGCGTGACCATCTCATAAGCACGGCATTCAGGCAGCCGCGTCGAGTTGTTCTCGGCGCGCAGCCCCGCGTTGGGGCAGTCTTCAGCGAGGGCGGGAGCGGCCGAGAGGCCCAACCCGGCAATGCCCAGGCACGCCAGCGCTCCCAGCGTGCCCGCAAGGCGCCGCAGGCGACTCGGGCCAGTGCCCACGAGGCGGTGAATGACTGGGGCATGGCGCATGAGGAGATCCTTTGAGCAGGTTGTGTGTGAACAGGTTCTGGACAGATCCGCTTGAGGGGTTGGCGCTTGAGTGCTTGTCGCTGCGGTGATGTGAGCGTCGTTAGGCATCAGCGACCCCCCTTGCGCTTGAAGCTCAGCGAGAGCGTCTGAGTGGCCGGCTGCCCGCCTGTCGGCGTGAAGCGCATATGCACTTTCACCGCCAGCGTTCGCCGCTTGGTCTTGCGCAGCGCTTTCAGCCCGGCGCTTGAGAGCGTGAGCTTGAGCGTCTGGGCCCCGGCTTTGGCAACCGTGATCGTGCTCGCCTTGGTCTTCGCACCTGACACCTGGAGCTTGCCCGGCCCAGGCAGTGTGAGCGTCAGCGTCGCGCTCGCGCCCTTGACCGTGGCCTTGCCGATGCCGAAGGCGTTGCTCGGAGCGCGAGCCACCGAAGTCCCGATCGCGATCGTGTTCGATGCATGTCCGCAGTTGACGCTCAGCCCGAGCGTGCCTGTCGCATCTGCCGGCACTTCGATCGTGAAGCCGGCGGCCGACCAGTTGCTCGCGATCAGCGAGTCTTCACCGAGCAGCACCGAGCCGGTGAGGCCGAGGTCAGAGCCTGAGATCGCGATCGTCGATCCGGGTTTTGCTTTTGCGTTGAAGGGGTTGAGCTTCGGCGCGCTGCAGCCATAGAGCGAGCTCACCGGCGGCGGCGCGGGGAAGCCTTCAGGCGGTTGTGGCGCTGTGGCGAAGAACGCGGGGTCTGAGACGTCGCCGGCTTCGTTGCTCGAGAGCACCAGGCGCACCTGCAGGCTCTGCCCGGAGGGCAGGGCACCGACCGAGGTGCTCACGGGCTGTGCTCCCGTGGCTGCCGACAGCGCCTGCTCGGGAGTACTCGTGGCGAAGGAGCCTTCGGTCGCGCTCACTTCGAAGTGATAGCTGCCGCTCTGCCCGTGGGTATCGGCTGCGCCTTGCAGCGTGGCTGAGTTGGTCGTGACGTCGACCGGGTCAGCGACCGTCGCCGTTGGCGCGGGCGCTGTCGTGAAGGTCCCATCCGCTCCAGAGCGGGTGATGCCGTTGGTGGTGGCGATGACCTGGACGTGGTAGGTCGTGGCGGGGGTAAGGCCTGTGATGTGCCCCGAGACGCTCTGCGTGCCGTTTCCAGAGCCGCCGTCTGCTTCGGGCGTGCTCGAGCCGTAGGCGGCGCTCGGGCCGTAGTTGAAGCGGTAGGTGGTCGCTTGCCCGTGCGGGTTGATCGTGGCGGTGAGCGTGGCCTGCTTGGTCGTGACTTCGCCGGCACTCGCCGCAGCCGCGGGGGCGGTGATGAAGGTGGCGTCCGCTCCGGTCTGGGCTCCTTCCACGCCGTCTTCGGCTGAGACTCTGTAGTGGTAGAGCGTTTCCGGCTGAAGCCCCGTCAAGCTCGCGGCAACGGGCTGGTCTGAGAACTGTTCGCCGACTTCGCCACCGCCTTCAGGGGCCGAGGAGCCATAGGCGGTTGAGGTGCCGTATTCGATGCGGAAGCTCGTGAGGCTGTGCTGCGGGTTGACGGTCGCGTGGACCCTCGCCCCGGTGGGGGTGATCGAGGAGACGAACGTGGGTGAGCCGTCGACCGTCGGGGGCGCGGCTTCGCTTGTCAGCGTCTGGTCTTCACCGTTGATCTCACCGGAGGCGTTGGTGCCGACGATGCGGTAGTGGTAGGTCGTGTTCGGGACAAGACCCGTGATTGGGCCTGGGGCTTCGGCCACCACACTTCCCGAGCCCGCGTCGATGTCAGCGGTGCTCGAGCCGTAGGCGTTTTCAAGGCCGTATTCGTAGTGGTATTCAGAGGCGATGCCTTCCGGGTCGATCGTGCCGTTGAAGGTCGCTGAGCGCGGTTTGACTTCGCCGGCTGCTGTGGTCGTGACGGTTGGGCCGAGGAACGGCGTGAAGCGGTCGATCACCGCGCCCACGCCGTCGGCCACATAGACCGTGCCGTCGGGGCCGACGGCCAGGCCGGAGAGACTCCCCACGTTTGCCGCGGGGAAGGTGTAGATGACGCTCGCTCCGCCGGCGGCGAAGTTCGTGACCTGAAGGCCCGAGACGCCCGCCTCTGCGACATAGACCTCGCCCGTTTTCGGGTCGCTCGCGACGGCTTGGGGGGCACCGCGGCTGCCGTCATCGACGGTGGCTTCCCAGGCGCCGGCGGCTGAGTACTTATCGACCCGGCCCACGCCCTTGCAGGGTTCGAGCACGTAGACGTGGTGGGTCGGGTCGACGGCGAGGCCCGTCGGGCAGATGAAGCCTCCGTCCGGTGAGCCGCTTTCGCCGTTGAAGGAGGCGATGAAGGCGCCTGTGCTCTGGTCGAAGGAGTCGATTTCCTGGGCGAAGGTTTCGGTGTTGAAGGCGGTCGCGTAGACCGTGCCGTCAGCCGGATCGACTGCTACCCGCGCACCGGGATCGATCGCCGTCGTTGAGCCTGCATCCAGGGTGTAGGACAGTGCACCTGCGCTGTACTTCGCCACCGAAGGAGTGCCGCCATTGGCGCCCGTGGCGACATAGACCGCGCCGGCGCCGCTGGAATCAACGGCGATCGCGCTCACGCCACCTTCAAATGAGCCATCGAGGGCAAACGCTGAGGCAAAGACGCCTTCTGCGCTGAAGCTCTGCATCCGCGAAGAGTCGGCGACGAAGACTTCGCCTGAGAGGCCGACCCCGATGCCGAGGGGCGCCGGGTTGAACTGCCCGTTTTCACCGCCCGGGCCGCCGAAGGAGCCAGCGAAGGTGTGGCCGGTCGTGGCGAGAGCCGGCGTGGCGGAGAGGGCCAGCAGGAGGGTGAGGGCTGCTGCTGCGATGGCGACGGCGAGGCGGTTGCGGGTCAAGGGCGGCGCGGGCGCACCCGTCCCTTTGGCGAGACCGGAGATGGAGGGCGTGACTGCAGCGCCGATCGCGTCGCCCTGACGGGCGCCAGGTGTGCTGATGCTGGTCGCGATACGGGCCGTCGTGCTCACTTGCTCTCCTTGGTGGTGTTGGGTGGCGAAGCTCATGCCGGGGCTCCGGCGGGGGCGGGGAAGGGCACGGGAGGGTTCAGCCCGCGGGTCGACGCGGGTTCAGGCGCCGCGGGAGAGGCTTGAATGGCGCCCTGACAAGCGCAAAACGGCCTATGACGGTGAGCGGCGAGAACGACGGGGAACCGTCGCGGCGTGCATAACTTGTAGATGTCGCGTTCTGTCACGGCCGTGTCGGCCGTATAGCTAGGGCTTATCGGCCATATACGTCTGCGGTAGTGGATCGGCCTCGGCTGAGACTGGCCGGCGTCTTATCCAGGAAGACGGCAGCACGCATGACCACAGAGCCAGATCGAAGGGCCCGCCAGTGCTGGAGTGATGAACTACCAGGCCCAGGGAGCGCCTAATAATGCCTCCTGGCAATACTGGATATACTCAGATCCATGGCAAAGGTCATGGTGTCGCTCCCCGATGATCTGTTGGAGCGCATCGACATGCAGGCGCGAGCCAAGCATGAGAGCCGCAGCGGTTTTCTGCGCGAGCTGGCCGAACGCGAGCTGGCCGCGGAAGCCAGCGAGGAGCGAGCTGGGATCGAGGCGCTGCTCGGCGAGCCTGTGCGTCTTGGCGGCGATGCGGCAAGACTGATCCGACGGGATCGTCGCTCGCACTGATGCTGCTGCTCGACGCGAGCGTTTGGATCGCGACTGCTGACTCCGAGGACACCTATCACGCCGCAGCTCGGACACTCGTCCTGGATCTTGAACGACCGCTTGGAGCACTCGATCTCACGTTGTACGAGATCGCCAACGTCGTGGGGGTCGTCAAGGGCCAGGGCGAGATCGCGACACGGATTTGCCGGACCTTGCTCAAGCGCAGCGAAGGAAAGCTCGCGCGAGTGGATGAGGCACTCACCGAGCAAGCAATCGCGCTCGCAGCAGAGCATGGACTGACCGCCTATGACGCCGCCTACGTCGCTGCTGCCCGCAAGTACAGCTGGACGCTCGTCAGTACCGACATGAAAGACCTGGTTAAGCCCGGACTGGCGTCGACACCCAACGATCCGGATCTATAGGCTGGCCTTTCGAAGCAGATCGCAGCGGGCATTGGCCGTCTTGGGAGCAAGCCAGAAGTCGCACAGCGTTGAGAACTGCCAGGTCCGCGAGAATTCACGGTGCTGTACTGAAGCTGGCCCGACCCCCTGAGTTCGGTCGGGTTGGGCCGATGAACGGGGTCCGGCCAGTCACGGCTCACCCGCCGTGGCCCCGTGAAAGCAATGGCGTCGGCGAAATCCGTGCTTCGCTTCCGTCGCTGGACCTACAATGCGAGACATGGCAGCCAAGCCGAAGGCCAAGCCGAAAGGGCCGTGGACCCCAGAGGAGATGGCCCGCAATGAGCGTGCGACCAGTGCGCAGGTCGCACGCGATCGTGCGCGCGGTGTGAGCGCGAACCTCGAAGAGGCCGCCGCGCTCGCCCGGTTTGCGAACCGCTTCGCCGAGGCATTTCGCCATGTCCGAGGCGCTTGATCCGCTCCCCCTGCTTCGAGCCCTGCACGAACGGGCAATCGAGTACATCGTGGTGGGCGGCTTCGCAGTCAGCGCCCACGGGTTCATCCGGGCCACGAGATCTGGAAGATCTGAAAGGACTTGGGGAGAGGTGAGTACGTGGAACGACGCTCCGAGCCGGCGAGGCGCCCGACGATGACTTCACCGACGCCCCCAGCCTGGCCGTGGCGGTTCACAACGTCCCCTCAGCGCCGCCCCGAGGGCCTTCTGCGCGGTTTGCAGCCTTGACCCTACGGAACAGTCCGTTTCTGTCCGTCGGCCGCTTAGCGTCGCCGCAACAAGGCCCTTCGAGGATGCTGCCGGCTTCGCTTGGGGGACGGGGCGGGGACTCCCGCCTCCTCGCTGAGCGTGAGCTCGCGCCCAACCCCAGCCACCCCGCAGTGCTTAAGCCTTCCCTCCAGCCTTTTTCGCCCCCACCCCAAACTCCCGCCGAGCACTCTTCGCACAGCCGCCCCGCCCCGCCCCCTTGCGCCTGCAGGCCTTCAGCGCCCGAGCCAACCTCCGCGCCCTACTCAGCGAAGCCTTCGCACACCCGGTAGCAGTGATCCTCGTGCTCTGATGAATACTCGCCCCGTTCTGGGCGATCATTTCTGTGGGCATCAGAAGCTTCTGCGAGCAGAAGTTGTAGTGGGCCTTGGTCGGCAGGTTGGCCCCAAGCGCTGAGAACTGCCCCTGAGGCAGGGTCAGTTCAAAGCTAGAGAAGGGCACGTCGGGCACCGTCTTGAAGGTCGTTGAGGTGATCCCGGCTTTGGAGATGAAGGTCGTGCCCACGAGGTTGACCGTGATCCCATAGCCCTGCAGCACGATCACGAGGCTGGGGAAGGCTTCCCCGCCGTGGGAGACGAAGTAGGCGGGGCCGATCAGGGGCACCGGCAGCAGTGGCGTCTTGACCGAGGCATGCCCGATGATCGAGGCCGCCGGGCAGCCTGCGGGGTTTGCCTCGAACTGGGAGGAGGTGCAGGCCTTCTGCAGCGTCGTAAGCCTTGAGGGGAGCTGCTTTGGCAGTTCGACTTTGACCTTGGTCAGGTTGACCGCTCCAGCACCTGCGTAGGGGTAGGTGAGCTTGGCCGTGAGGCTTGCGCCATTGGCTTTGGAGGCCTGGCCGGTGGTTGAGACACTGAACTTCGGGGCGAAGCGCATGCCTGTGCAGCCGCCGACCTGGAAGTGGCTGGACAATGCCGCGCTTGCTCCTGAGGAGCCCAGGGCCTGTCCATCCACGCTCATTGAGCCACAGTTGGTCGGGTTCAGCGTGAAGCCTGGGCGATCGACCCGGGCTGTGATCGAGCGGATTCGTAGGGGGACGCCGTCTACTACCTGGGGCAAGGGGTCGGTCTTGACGCTCACCTGGGCGGTGCTCTTATCCAGGAAGACTGCTGCGCGGACGACCACTGAGCCCAGGTCAAAGGGGCCTGCCACTGCCGGGGTGATGAAGACCAAGCTGAGGGGGGCTCCCTTGTAGGGGCCTGCCAGGTAGGCGGTGCCGTTGACGTAGTAGGGGTTGCTCCCCGGGCCTGCGCCGGTGGTGATGCTGCCGACCTGAGAGGCGACCGGGCAGGAGGGGCTTGACTGCTCCTCTGCTCCGGTCTTCGCAGAAGCCGAGGCGATTGCGGCCTCAGAGCAATACGGGATGCCTGCGAGCCTTGCCGTGAAGCCCGGGGGCATCGTTAGGTTCAGGCCGGTTAGCTTGGGCTGTCTCCGAGTGCTCCCGACAGTTGGGGGCTCGATAGCTCTTTGAGGTTTGGACGGGCTCCCCGCTCGGGGAACCCGTCCGCGCCTCGGCTCAGGCTGCCTCCTTCACCGCCAAGTGAAGAGAGAGGTTGAGCCTGATGACCAAGGATGACGTGCTGTTCGGCTACCGCCGGCAGTTATTCGCGGAGGCAGCGAGGACGAGCGTCTCGGCAGCCTGCAGGACGTTCGGGGTGCACCGCTCCACCTACTACCACTGGAAGCGCCAGGTCGACCGCCACGGCCTTGAGATGCTGCGTCCCAGAGAGCGCCGCCGCCCGCAGATGCCCAACCAGATGCCGAAGATGATCGAGGAGCGGATCGTGTCCTTCTCGATCGCGCACCCGGGGCTCGGGCCCAGACGCGTCGCCTCGGAGCTGGCCAGGGAGAAGTGGGGCGCGATCGTGGTCTCACCGAACGGCGTGTGGAAGGTGCTCTGCCGTCACGGGCTGAACACCCGTGCCAAGCGCCTCGGCCTGATCGCGGGCTACGCCGCGCCCTATGAGCCGCCCCGAGATCCCCTCCCAGAGCAGCACATCGACGTGCAGCGGCCCGGTGAGCTGGTTGGGATCGACTGCTTCTACGTCGGGCGCCTGCGAGGCACCGAGGGCGCGATCTGGCAGCTCACCGCGATCGACATCGCCTCCTCCTACGCGTGGGCGGAGCTCGTGGTCTGCAAGCAAGGCAACCCCACCGCAGCGCAGACCTCAAAGCTCGCGCAGCGCGTCGCCAGGGAGCTGAAGGTCGCGGACTGGCGTCTGGAGAGGATGCTCAGCGACAACGGCAACGAGTTCAAGGGCGACTTCACGAGCACCCTCGACGCGTTGAAGGTGTGCCATACCCGCATTCACGCAGGACGCCCACAGACCAACGGACACGTCGAGGCGCTGCACAAGACGATCCTCGATGAGTGCTGGAGACCAGCGTTCGCCCGTTACCTCTATCCCCGCTACACCGGGCTGAAACGCGAGCTCGATACCTACCTGCGCTTTTACAACAACGACCGCGTGCACCACGGCCGCCTCACATGCGGACGCATCCCCGCAGACATCGTCTACCGTGCCCGAAAGATGGAGGCCAGATGAGCCGCACCTGTCGGCACATCTTGGAGGCTGCCCAGGTTAGCTCCTGTTCTCCGTCGGCCCTTGTTAGGTGCAGGGTGAAGGGGGCTGAGGCTCCCGCCGCTGCTGATTCGGTGCCGGCGCTGAGGGATGGGGCGAAGGGGCGTTCTTGGGGGGTGTTCGCGCAGGCGCTCCCGTTGGGGCCCGCGGTGACGTTGAAGGAGGAGGTTGGGTGCGCGTCGGGGGTTCCCGGCGTCGACCACGGGACAATGTCGGTCGTGGTCGTGAAGGTGCCGCAGGTCGTCGGCGTCGCGAGGGGAGCCCGCGGCCCGGACTTGAACGTCAGGTCGAGGTGCTTGACGGGCAGCTGTGGGTTTTCGGTGAAGGTGGCCGTCAGTTGGCCTGTGGTCGGGTCGGCCACGACTGTGCCTGGGACCTTGACGTTGACACCGTCGTTCTTGGCCTCGACCTGCAGCAGGACGCGGAAGGTTCCGCCCGCTCCGCCTGGGGGGAGGTCTCCCGGGTGGGGCTTTAGGACATACAGATCGCCTGGGAGGGGTTCTGCGCCGGTGATCGCGTCGCTGACCGGGTTGCGGGTCGCGAGCAAGGGCGATGTGCCGACGAGCGTGCCGATTTTCGAGCTGTCAGGGCAGCTCGCGGGTGTGGTGTTGTCGTAGTGGACCTGATCGCCTGTCGGGTCGCTCGCCTGATCTGAGCAGCCGCCGAGGCCCGCGGCCGCCGAGGGGGAGATGCTGACGCCCGCGGGCAATACGACGGTTGCGTCCTTCAGCTCCGGCGCTTGCGGAATCGAGGGGTCAAAGACCGTGGTCAGGTCTGTGGGGTCGTTGGACTGCGGGAAGTCCAGTGCCACGCTCAGGCCCGAGGGCTGGTCGGCCTGGATGCCGGCGCTCTGCTGGACGGGCTTGACGTCGATACTCGGATGCCACTGTGAAGTGAGCGCGGGGTTGTCGCAGCCGGTCACCGCCGGAGACGTGAACGACGCGCTCTTCCAGAAGGGGTCGCTCAGGTCGGGCTTGCCGAAGTCGCCGACGGGGAGTTCGGCTGCAGGGTGCGCCCAGGAGTCGGCGAGGAGCGTCGTGGTCGGTTCGGCTTCTGAGCAGTTGACGGAGTTTGAGATCAGCGGGATTTTCGCGCCGCCGCTGCCGTTGTGCGCTGAGGGGATGCCGAAGAGCTGGACCTTGATGGAGGTGATGCCGATCGTGGAGGCCGTGGGCGACACCACGTTGATTCCGTAGCCGCCGGTCCGCGGGCGCAGCTGCGGATAGATCATCACGACGGTCTGTACGAACTTGAATGCGAACTGGGCCGGATAGCCGGGCGCGGGTTGCACGCTGTAGAGGGACAATGGGAGGCCATTGAGCGTGAGGATTCCGACCTGACTCCCGGGGGGACAAGGAGGGGGGCCGAACGAAGGTTTGAGCAGGTCGTCGAGTGGGCAGCGCTGGGCAGCGGCGACGTTGCCGACGAACCCGGGCGGCAGTTCGGTGAAGATGCTCTTGACTTCCTCGAGCGGGATTTCCCCGTTATTAGGAAAGGAGAACGAGGTGCTCGCTTCAAACGGGTGCCCGCCCGCGAGCGTGTAGTCGTGGCCGGCTTCATCGAGGATGCCCGCAGAGAAGTCTTCGACGTTGAACAGGTCCGGGCCGAAGGCCTGGGCAGGTGCGGCGGCGCACAGCAAGACAGCGACGGCAAGCAGGAGGGCGCGGAGCTTCTTGATCGAGCTTGAAGTGGTCATCTACTTGCCCCTCCGGTTGGTCTTGCGAGCTTTCTTTTCGCACGCCGCTCGCTTCTTCTTGTTGTGTTTGGACTTGCAGGCCTTCAATGCTTTGGCGAGCTTCTGCGCGGCGGTTTGGGGCTTGGGCTTCGCTTGGTTCGCCGGCGGGGTTTCGCCCGCAAGCGGGCTGCCCGGCCCGTTGAATGCCGTGCTCGCCGCTGTCCCGGGCGGCTGTGGCTGAAGCGCCAGCGTGCCCTGGCAGGCTTCAGCGGAGCACGGCGCCGGTGCGCTCACGGGAAAGCCGCCTTCGAGCCGCGCGTCATAGATGTCTGCTTCAGTGCCGCTGTCGCCGGCCGTCAGCGGCTGGCCTGTGAGGAAGAAGATGTCCTTGCCCGAGCTCGTGATCCCCAGCGGCGTACCTCCGCCTTTGGAGATCAGCGAGACCCGGCCTTCATGCCACTCATAGACGTCTGCGACGCCGTCGGTGTCCGCGGGCGAGAGCGCCTCGGCGGTTTCGAAGATGACCGTGTCGGCATCGGGGGTCATCGCTTTGCCCCGGAGCGAGGCTTCAAAGCCGGGTTCGCTACCGCCGCTGCCGTCGGTGTCGGTGGAGAGGCGCAGCAGGGCGCCTGTTTCGGCGTCGTAGCGGTAGATGTCCTGCGCTTCGTCGGTGTCTGAGGCGAGCAGCCGGGCGGCCGTGCTGAAGACGAGGTATTGCCCGTCGGCGGTTGTCTTTCCGCCGACGCCGTTGTTTTCCAGCCCGGCGATGAACGTGGTCTGGCCCGCGGGATGGGCTGCGTCCTTCTCCCACACGTACAGGTTGTTGGCGCCCGCGATCGCCTGCAGGTCATTGGCGCCGAGGTTGGCGGCGAGCACGCCGTGGGCGACGAAGTACACGCGTGAGCCGTCTTCAGAGGCGCTCACGAGGTACTGGACGTCGGCGCCGCTCGCCGCGCTTGAGATCTCGCTCAGCGAGGCGCAAGGGTTCGCGCTGCCGACCGGCGCCGGGGTGCCCGGCGGGATCTTGCATTCATAGAGGTCATTGGTCTGGTCGGTGTCGCTGTTGACCAGTTGCTGAGTGGTCGTGAAATACATCCGTGACCCGTCTGTCGATGTTCCCGCGAACGTGGCGGGGGCAGGGGGGTTGCACGCGCCTCCAGGATCGCCGGAGGTGCGCGTGCACTCAGAGCCCGACACGGCCACGGTGGCGGAGTTACCGACCCGCGCCCACAGCGCTCGCGGGCCACTGCCTATAGGACAATTCGAGCTAAACGCGATGACTCGGCCATCGGCCGAGGTGCTGGCCGGACAGGTTTCTCCGGAGGTGAGAGCCCCGGTGTTGTCAACGTTCACCGGCCGTTGCGATCCCGGCGTCAGTTCGTACAACGCGCTGACGTTCACACTCCCCGATCCGCCGTGGCTGACGATCACATGAGAGAGGTCGCTCGACACGCCGACGAGGGTCGGCGAGTGCCCTTCGAGCGCGCCGTTGCCGATCGCCGTGAACGCCCCATCAGGGCCACGCAGGTAGAAGACAGTGGGGACCACATTTTCGGTTGGTTCGTCGCGACGGAACATCAGCCATAGCGACGAGCGAAGATCAGCCGACTGCGCCACCGTTTCCTCACGGCGGTAAGTGTCTTCGGGCGCGCTCAAGGGCGTGGTTGTCCAGCCGTCCGCCGAGCGCGTCGCGTGATATCGGTTCCCCGCTTTGCCGCTGGTGTTCCCGGCGAAGCTCCCGATGGATTTGTAGGCGACGACGTCCTGATCGGTGAAGGCTTCCGGCTCTGCGGGGAACCCCTCCTTGTACAGCGGTGTGACCATCTCATAGGCCCTGCATTCAGGCAGTCGCGTGGAGTCGTTCCCGGCGCGCAAAGCCGCGTTGGGGCAGTCTTCGGCAAGGGCGGAAGCGGCCGAGAGACCCAGGCCGGCCACGCTCACGCATGCCAGCGTCGCGAGCGTGCCCGCGAGGCGCAGCAGGCGACTCGGGCCGGGGCGCGGGACGCGGTGGGTGGCCGGGGTGTGGCGCATGGAGAGATCCTTTGAGGAGGGTGTGGACAGATCCGCAGGCTGCGACGGGGGTGCGGTCGCGCTGGCGTCGCTAGGCATCAGCGACCCCCCTTGCGCTTGAAGGTCAGCGTGGCCGTCTGGCTGGCCGGCTGACCACCCGTCGGCGTGAAGCGCAGCTGAACCTTCACCGCGAGCGTTCGGCGCTTGGCCTTGCGCAGTGCTTTGGCGCCGGCGTTTGAGAGGGCGAGCTTGACCGTCTGGGCCCCGGCTTTGGCGACCGTGGTCGAGGTCGTCTTGGTCTTCGCGCCTGAGAGGAGGAGCCTGCCCGGCCCAGGCAGCGTGAGCGTCAGCGTCGCGGTCGACCCCTTCATGGCGGCCTTGCCGATGCCGAAGGCGTTGCTCGGCAGGCGAGCCACCGAAGTAGCGATCGCGACCGTGTTCGATGCATGCCCGCAGTTGACGGTCAGCCCGAGCGTCCCGGCGGCATCTGCCGGCACTTCGATCGTAAAGCCGCTCGCCGACCAGTCGCTCGCGATCAGCGAGTCTTCGCCAAGCAGCACCGAGCCGGTGAGGCCGAGGTCAGAGCCTGTGATTGCGATCGTCGATCCGGGTTTGGGGTGGGCGTTGAAGAGATTGAGCTTCGGCGTGCTGCAGCCATAGAGCGAGCTCGCCGGTGGCGGCGCGGGGAAGCCTTCAGGCGGTAGCGGCGCCGTGGCGAAGAAAGCGGGGTCTGAGACGTCGCCGGCTTCGTTGCTCGAGAGCACCAGGCGCACCTGCAGGCTCTGCCCGGGCGGCAGGCCCGAGACTGAGGTGCTCACGGGCTGGGGGCCCGTGGCGGCGGGCAGCGCCTGCTCGGGAGTGTTCGTGGCGAAGGAGCCTTCGCTGGCCGTGACTTCGAAGTGATAGCTGCCGCTCTGGGAGTGGGTGTCGGCTGTGCCCTGAAGCGTTGCCGAGCCGGCCGTCACGTCGATCGGGTCAGCGATTCTCGCCGTTGGCGCGGGCGCTGTCGTGAAGGTCCCATCCGCGCCGGAGCGGGTGATCCCGTTGGTGGTGGCGATGACCTGGACGTGGTAGGTCGTGCCGGGACTAAGGCCTGTGACGTGACCGGAGACGCTCTCTGTTCCGTCGCCCGAGCCGCCGTCTGCTTCGGGCGTGCTCGAGCCGTAGGCGGCGCTCGGGCCGTAGTTGAAGTGGTAGGTGGTCGCTTGCCCGTGCGGGTTGATCGTGGCGGTGAGCGTGGCCTGTTTGGTCGTGACTTCGCCGGCGCTCGCCGCTGCTGCGGGGGCCGTGATGAACGTGGCGTCCGCGCCGACCTGGGCTCCTTCCACGCCGTCTTCGGCTGAGACTCTGTAGTGGTAGAGGGTTTCTGGCTGAAGCCCCGTCAAGCTCGTGGCGACGGGCTGGTCTGAGGACTGTTCGCCGACTTCGCCGCCGCCTTCAGGGGCCGAGGAGCCGTAGGCGGTTGAGGTGCCGTATTCGATGCGGAAGCTCGTGAAGCTGTGCTGTGGGTTGACGGTGGCGTGGACGCGCGCCCCGGTTGGCGTGATTGCCGATGCGAAGGCCGGGGAGCCGTCGACGGTCGGCGGCGCGGCTTCGCTCGTCAGCGTCTGGTCTTGACCGTTGATCTCACCGGAGGCGTTTGAGCCGACGATGCGGTAGTGGTAGGTCGTGTTGGGGGTCAGGCCCGTGACTGGGCCGGGGGCTTCGGCGGCAGCACTTCCCGAGCCGGCGTCGATTGGTGCGGTGCTCGAGCCGTAGGTGTTATCCAGGCCGTATTGGTAGTGGTATTCGGAGGCGATGCCTTCCGGGTCGATCGTGCCGTTGAAGGTGGCTGTCGTGCGCTGGACTTCGCTTGCTGCTGCGCTCGTGACCGTCGGGCCTTCAAAGGCGGTGAAGCGCTCAACCACCGGGGCGCTCGCATCAGAGGCGTAGACCGTCCCCGCACCGCTGACTGCCAGAGCCCTGACGCCGGCTAGGTTCGATGCTTCGAAGGTGGAGATCACGCTTGCGCCGCCGGCAGCGAAGTTCGTGATCTGTAGGCCCGAGGGGCCGGTCTCGGCGACGTAGAGCTCGCCTGTTTTCGGATCGGTGGCCACGGCCTGGGGGGCGCCGCGGCTACCGTCATCGACCGTGGCTTCCCAGGTGCCGGTGGCTGAGTACTTATCGACCCGGCCCTTGCAGGCATCGAGCACGTAGACGTGGTGGGTAGGATCGACCGCCAAGCCCGAGGGGCAGATGAAGCCTCCGTCCGGTGAGCCGCTTTCGCCGTTGAAGGAGGCGATGAAAGCTCCGGTGCTCTGGCTGAAGGAGTCGACTTCCTGGGCGAAGGTGTTGTTGTTGGTCGCCGTCACGTAGACGGTGCCGTCGGCGGGGTCGACCGCGACCGGGCCGAAGTTGATGCTCGTTTCTGAGAGCGAGGCGTCAAGGTCGTATTGAAAGGCGCCGGCGGCGTCGTACTTGGCGGCCAAGGGCGCACCCGTGCCCGAGTCGAGGCCGCTCACGTAGACACCGCCGGCGGGCGCTGAGTCGACGGCGAGGGCGCCTAGCTCGCTGACGCCTTCGAGCGGGAACGCGAACTGGAACGCGCCCGTGGCGTCAAAGCGCTGCACCCGTGGCGCCGCGGCCTGGTTTGCCTGTGCCGCATCGACTGCGAAGACCTGGTCGGTCGATGACATCACCGCAACGCCTGCGGGACCATTTCCCAACGGTTCGCCGAACTGCCCTTCGCCGTTGCCGTATCCGCCGAACTGACCCGCGAAGGTGTGGCCGGTGGTCGCCAGGGCCGGCGTGACGGAGAGGGCGAGTAGGAAGGTGAGGACTGCTGCGGCGATCGCTGTGGCGAGGCGGGCGCGAATCAAGGCGGGCGAGGGCACACCGCTCCCTTTGGCGGAACGGGCGACGGAGGGCGTGACGGAGGCACCGATCGCGTCGCCCTGGCGCACGCCAGAGGTTCTGGGACTGGTCGCGAGGCGTGCCGTCGTGCTCACTTGCTCTCCTTGGTGGTGGTGGTGGTGGGTGGCGAAGCTCATGCCTGGGCTCCGGCGGGGGCGGTCGACGGCGCGAGGGGCTTTAGTGCTCGTACCGAGGTCGCTTTAGACATCGCGATCGAGGCGGGATTGGCGCTCTGGAAAGCGCGAAACGGCCTATGACGGTGAGCAGCGAGAACGGCGAAAAACCGTCGCGGCGTGCATAACTTGTAGATGTCGCGTTCTGTCACGGCCGTGTCGGCCACACAGGTCGCGTACAACGGCCCCACGACACGACCGGCGCTCGATAGATCCCCTACGTTCGAGGCGCTGTTCTGCCGCTGCGCGAGGAGGCGTGCCCACAGACACTGGCCGCCCTGAGTGCTCGGTGCGCAGCGCCGCGCACCGAGCCGAACTCACGTCTATTCCACGGCCAACCTGATGGTCCCTGAGCCACCGAACAGTTTCTTATATATCTTGCTACCGTTCGGTGGCATGCTATATTTGCTACCGATCGGTGGCAAAGGAGCTTGACGTGAGAGTGCGCTCGATACGTGATTTGGCGGCCGTGATCCGCGGTCGTCGGAGGGACCTCCGCATGAGCCAGGCGGATCTAGCTGCCCATGCTGATGTGTCGCGTAAGTGGGTCTATGAATTTGAGGCCGGGAAACCGAGCGCCGAGCTAGGCCTGATCCTTCGAGTACTGGAAGCGCTCGGCCTTGAGCTCGCGATAAGCCTGGAGGAAGAGGCACGCGCTCCTGGCCGGGGCGATGTCGTAGACCTCGATGTCCTGATCAACGAGCACCGCGACCGATGACCGACAGCTTGACGGTCATTCTCGATGACGCAGTAGCCGGCACGGTCACCCGGCTGCAAGGGGGCCGACTGCGGTTCGACTATGACGACTCCTACCGAGCGATCCCGAGCACCACCCCGCTGTCGGTGTCGATGCCAAAATCGGTTCGCACCCACTCTGACGCCATCATCACTCCGTGGCTCTGGGGCCTGCTCCCGGACAATCAGGACGTTCTTGCTCGGTGGGCGCGCGACTTCCACACCTCGACCACGCCCTTTGCGCTGCTCGCGACCCCGGTCGGGCACGACTGCGCTGGTGCAGTTCGCTTCGCACTGCCCGAGGATGTCGGTGGGCTGCTGGCGGATCCCGGGGCAATCAGATGGCTCAGCGAGCAGGAGATCGCGCAGCGCTTGCGGGAGCTCCGCGAAGACACGACGTCCTGGCTGGGGCGGGACTTCAGTGGCCAGTTCAGTCTCGCCGGCGCACAGGCCAAGACAGCGCTGCTGTTTCAGGAGGAGCGCTGGGGGCTCCCATCGGGCTCGGCAGCGACCAGCCACATCCTGAAGCCGGCAGTCGCCGGCTTTGACGATCACGACCTCAACGAGCACCTATGTCTGGACGCCGCACGCCGCGCCGGTCTCTTGGTGGCTCGCACCCGCGTCGAGCAGTTCGAGGACGAGAGCGCGATCGTCGTGGATCGCTACGACCGCCGCCTGGCCGACGGCAGGCTGATCCGGATCCATCAGGAGGACGTCTGCCAGGCGCTGGGCGTCAATCCAGAGCGCAAGTACCAGAACAGGGGCGGACCAGGGCCGCGCGACGTCGCGCAGTTGCTCCGCGACGTGATGCCCGTGCGGGCGGCTAACGACGCGGTCTGGCGCTTCTTCGATGCGCTTGCCTGGAATTGGCTGATCGTCGGCACCGACGCTCATGCCAAGAACTACTCGCTGCTGCTCGCCGCCGCGGACGCGCGCCTGGCGCCGCTATACGACATCGCATCCGCGCTGCCCTACGACATTCACGAGCGCAAGCTGCGCTTCGCGATGAAGATCGGCGAGGACTATGCCGTGCTCCCGTTCCGCAACCCCTGGCCGGGCGCTGCTCGGGAGCTCGGCCTCGACCCCGATGCCGTGCGGGAGCGGCTGCTGGAGCTCGCCGGTCGCGCCCTCGATGCGTTTGCAGCTTCAGCGTCGGCCCCAGAGGTCGCAGCACTGCAGCGCCCACTTCCACAGCGCCTGGTGAGTCTTGTGGCCGATCGAGTAGATCGCTGCCTGACGATCCTCGGCGAGTCCTCGGCCAAGGTCGCTCGCGTGGCCCCAGACGCCTACCTTCTGCGCCTGGCGGAGATCGTCGAGGCGACCTCGCCACAGAAGCTGGACCTCGCCGGAGGGCCGCCGCTCATTCGAGAGGCAGCGATCGCCCTAAGCGACGCCGTGGCGTCCGACCCGCGGGATCTGGCCTTGGTGCGAGAGCGGATGATTGAGCTCGGGGCGAGAGCGTTGCGCGTCGCGCGAGCAATCGGAGAAGTGGAACCACCGCCTGGTTTCGCCAATCCCACGAAGGGTCGCATAGCGGCAATGATCGACGACTACGCACCCAACATCGCCAACCTTTCCATAGCGGCAGATGACCCGGTCGCACGATTCGTCGACGAGATGATCAAGTCTTCCGACCGTTACGCCACTGCCGATCCGAAAAGCATTTACGGATCCGCGCAGGAGCGTCTGCGTGCTCTACTCCGCGTTGTCGGACTAGCCGGGCGAGGCCTCTCGGTGTGAGCCCGCGGACGGTGCCGTGGGCATGTGCATGACCCGGATGAGTCCTACCTCCTGCCGGCCCTCTTCGCCCCAACCCCAATCTCCCGCCGAGCACTCCTCGCACAAGCACCCCGCCCCGCCCCCTTGCGCCTGCAGGCCTTCAGCGCCCGAGCCAACCTCCGCGCCCTACTCAGCGAGGCCTTCGCACACCCGGTAGCAGTGATCCTCGTGCTCTGATGAATACTCGCCCCGTTCTGGGCGATCATTTCTGTGGGCATCAGAAGCTTCTGCGAGCAGAAGTTGTAGTGGGCCTTCCTCGGCAGGTTGGCCCCAAGCGCTGAGAACTGCCCCTGAGGCAGCGTCAGTTCAAAGCTCGAGAAGGGCACGTCGGGCACCGTCTTGAAGGTCGTTGAGGTGATCCCGGCTTTGGAGATGAAGGTCGTGCCCACGAGGTTGACCGTGATCCCATAGCCCTGCAGCACGATCACGAGGCTGGGGAAGGCTTCCCCGCCGTGGGAGACGAAGTAGGCAGGGCCGATCAGGGGCACCGGCAGCAGTGGCGTCTTGACCGAGGCATGCCCGATGATCGAGGCCGCCGGGCAGCCTGCGGGGTTTGCCTCGAACTGGGAGGAGGTGCAGGCCTTCTGCAGCGTCGTAAGCCTTGAGGGGAGCTGCTTTGGCAGTTCGACTTTGACCTTGGTCAGGTTGACCGCTCCAGCACCTGCGTAGGGGTAGGTGAGCTTGGCCGTGAGGCTTGCTCCATTGGCTTTGGAGGCCTGGCCGGTGGTTGAGACACTGAACTTCGGGGAGAAGCGCATGCCTGTGCAGCCGCCGACCTGGAAGTGGCTGGACAATGCCGCGCTTGCTCCTGAGGAGCCCAGGGCCTGTCCATCCACGCTCATTGAGCCGCAGTTGGTCGGGTTCAGCGTGAAGCCTGGGCGGTCCACATGGGCTGTGATCGAGCGGATTCGTAGGGGCACGCCGTCTACTACCTGAGGCAAGGGGTCGGTCTTGACGCTCACCTGGGCTGTGCTCTTGTCCAGGAAGACTGCTGCGCGGACGACCACTGAGCCCAGGTCAAAGGGGCCTGCCACTGCCGGGGTGATGAAGACCAAGCTGAGGGGGGCTCCCTTGTAGGGGCCTGCCAGGTAGGCGGTTCCGTTGACGTAGTAGGGGTTGCTCCCTGGGCCTGCTCCGGTGGTGATCGTGCCTACCTGAGAGGCCACCGGGCAGGAGGGGCTTGACTGCTCCTCTGCTCCGGTCTTTGTTGAGGCTGCTGCGATTGCCGGCTCTGGGCAATACGGGATGCCGGCCAACCTTGCTGTGAAGCCCGGGGGCATCGTCAGGCTCAGGCCGGTCAGCTCCTGTTCTCCGTCGGCCCTTGTTAGGTGCAGGGTGAAGGGGGCTGAGGCGCCCGCCACTGAGGATTCGGTGCCGGCGGACAGGGACGGGGCGAAGGGGCGTTCTTGGGGTGTGTTCGCGCACGCCGCACCGTTGGGACCCGCGGTGACGTTGAAGGACGAAGTCGGGTGGGCGTCTGGGGTGCCCGGGGTACTCCACGGGACCATGTCGCTTGTGGTCGTGAAGGTGCCACAGGTGGTTGGGGTCGCCAAGGGCGCCCTGGGGCCGGTGTTGAAGCTCAGGTCCAGGTGCTTGACCGGGAGCTGGGGGTTTTCGGTGAAGGTGGCGGTTAGCTGGCCTGTGGTTGGGTCTGCCACGACGGTGCCTGGGACCTTGACGTTCACGCCGTCGCTCTTGGCCTCCACCTGGAGCAGAACACGGAAGGTTCCGCCCGCTCCTCCTGGGGGCAGATCGCCTGGGTGGGGCTTTAGGACATAGAGGTCGCCGGGGAGGGGTTCTGCGCCGGTGATCTTGTCGGTTTCTGGGTTGCGGGTGGCCAAGAGTGGCGATGTCCCGACCAATGTGCCGATTTTCGAGGAGTCGGGGCAGCTGGCCGGTGTGGTGTTGTCGTAGTGGACCTCATCGCCGGCTGGGTCTGAGGGCTGGTCAGAGCAGCCGCCCAAACCTGCGGCCGCTGATGGGGAGATGCTCACACCTGCGGGGAGCGCAACGGTTGCGTCCTTCAGCTCCGGGGCCTGCGGGATCGAGGGATCAAACACGGTGCTCAGGTCGGTTGGGTCGTTGCTTTGGGGGAAGTCCAGGGCCACGCTCAGGCCTGTTGGTTGGTCGGCTTGGATGCCCGAAACCGGCTGAATGGGTTGCACGTCGATGCTCGGATGCCATTGCGAGACGAGCGCTGGGTTATCGCAGCCCGTCACCGGCGGGGATACAAACGAGGCGCTCTTCCAGAACGGGTCGCTCAGATCGGGCTTGCCGAAGTCGCCGACGGGGAGTTCGGCGGCCGGGTGCTCCCAGGAGTCCGCTACGAGCTTCGTCGTGGGTTCGGCTTCTGAGCAGTTGACGCCGTTTGAGATCAGCGGAATCGGGGCGCCGCCGCTACCGTTGTGGGCCGAGGGGACGCCGAAGAGCTGGACCGTGATATGGGTGAATCCTAGGGTGGTGGCCGCGGGAGCCACCACATTGATCCCGTAGCCGCCGGTCCGCGGTCGCAGCTGCGGGTAGATCATCACGATCTTGCCGGCGAAGTTGAACGCGAACTGCGCTGGATAGCCGGGCGCGGGCCGCACGCTGTAGAGGGAAACCGAGTTGGGGATATTGGTTTCCAGGGTGATGAGTCCGACCGTACTTCCGGGCGGACACCTGGGGGTGCCGAACCCGACGTCGAGGTCAGCCAACGGGCAGCGCTGGGCGGCGGCCACGTTGCCGACGAACCCGGGCGGCAGTTCGGTAAAGATGCTCTTGACATTCTCGAGCGGGTAGCCCCCGGTGGACGGAAACGAGAACGAGGTGGTCGCTTCAAACGGGTGGCCGCCCGCGAGCGTGTAGTCGTGGCCGCCTTCGTCAACGATGCCGGCGCTGAAGCCTCCAATGTCGAACAGGTCAGGGCCAAAAGCCTCCGCTGGTGCGGCGAGGCAGAGCAGCACTACGACGGCGAGCAGGAGGGCGCGGAGCTTCTTGATCGAGTTGAGAATGGTCATCTACTTGGCCCTCCGGTAGGTGTTGCGCGCTCGCTTCTCGCAAGCCTTGCGCTGCTTCTTGTTGTGTTTGGAGCGGCAGGCCTTCAGCCCCTTGGCGAGCTTCTGCGCCGAGGTCTGTGGTTTGGGCTTCGCGTTCGCGGGTGGGGCTTCGGCCGTCAGCGGGCTGCCCGGCCCGTTGAACGCGGCGCTCGCCGATGTCCCGGGCGGCTGTGGCTGGGGCGGCGTCGAGCCCTGACACGCTTCGCCGGAACACAAAGAAGGGGTGGTGACGGGGAAGCCGCCTTCTACACGCGCGTCGTAGACGTCTCCTTCGGTGCCGCTGTCACCCGGCGTCAGCGGCTGTCCCGTGCTGAAGAAGATGTCCTGGCCCGAGCTCGAGATCCACGGTCGTGATCCCCCACCGTTTGAGATCAAGGACACCTGCCCGTTGTGCCACTCATACACGTCGGTAGTGCCGCCGGTGTCGGCCGGCGAAAGCGCCTCGCTTGTTTCGAAGACAATGGTGCGCGCGTCATCGGTCATCGCGAAGTGCGACCGGTTCGCGGGGGGAATAAACAACCCGAGGAATGCTTGGCCCCCTGGCTCATTGCCACCACTGCCGTTGGTGTCGGTGGACAGGCGCACCAGGGTGCGCGTCTCGGCGTCGTAGCGGTAGACGTCGTACGCTTCGTCGGTGTCGGAGGCGAGAAGCCTGTTGGTCGTGCTGAAGATCAGGTAGCGGCCGTCGGCGGTGCTCTGCGCACCAAAGATGTCGTTGGCTTCGAGCTTCGCGACAAACGTCGTCTGACCAGCCGGGTGCGCGGCGTCCTTCTGCCACACGTAGAGGTTGTGATCGCCCGCAACCGCCGCCGCATCATTGGTCCCGAGGTTCGAGGCCAGCGCGCCCTGTGCGACGAAGTACACCCGCGAGCCGTCCTCGGAGACGTTGACGACGTTCTCGACGTTCGCGCCGGTCACGTTGCCGGAGACCTCGGTCAGCGACGCGCAGGGGTTCGCCGTGCCGACCGGCGCCGGGGTACCCGGCGGAATGTCGCACTCATACAGGTCGTTGGTTTGGTCGGTGTCGCCGTTGACGAGCTGCTGGGTGGTGGTGAAGTAGACCCGCGAGCCATCGCTCGCTGTGCCTTCAAAGCGGGGTTCAGCGGGGGCGTTGCATGCTCCTCCCGGATCGCCGGAGGTCCGCGTGCACTCAGAGCTCGATACTGCCACCGTTGCCGAGCCACCAACCCGCGCCCACAACGCCGGTCCGGCTGTGCCGGCGCAGCCCGAGGAAAAGACGATGACCCGACCGTCGTTGGACATACTGTCGGAGCATGCTTCCCCCGGAGTTGGCTGCCCGAGGTTGTCGACGCTCACCGCCGGTGCAAACCCAGCGTTGCCGGTGCCGACATACTCATACATGTTTCCTCTGCCGTAGCTGAAGAGCACATGCGACAAATCCCTCGACGTCCCGAGCACGCCCGGGCTGGGGCGAGCTTCAGGGGCGCCAGGGTCGGCGCCCTGGCCAACGTATGTGAAGCCGCCGTCGGGACCGCGGAGGTAGAGGTCGTTGCCTCCCACGCCATCGCGACGACTCAATAGCCACAGCGACGAGCGAAGGTCGGGCGACTCCGCGAACAGTGTCTCACCGCCGTAGGTGTCTTCAGGCGGACTCAGGGCTGTGGTTGCCCAGCCCGCCGCCGACCGTGTCGCGAGATACCGATTCGGCGCTTTGCCGCTGGCGTTTCCGGCGAAACTCCCGATGGAGTTGTGCTCGACGACCCCGTCATCGGTGTAGGCCCCTGCTTCGACCGCGAACCCCTCCTTATACAGCGGCGTGACCATTCTCATAAGCCCGGCATTCAGGCAGCCGCGTCGAGTTGTTCTCGGCGCGCAGCGCCGCGTTCGGGCAGTCTTCCGCGAGGGCGGGGGCGGCCGACAAACCCAGGCCGGCCGCGCTCAAGCACGCCAGCGTCGCGAGCGTGCCCGCGAACCGCAGCAGGCGACTCGGGCGAGAGCCCAGGAGGCGGTGGATGGCATGGGCATGGCGCATGGAGTGATCCTTTGAACAGGGGTTGGACAGATCCGTTGGAGAGGGCGCTGGTGCAGTGGCGTTGGCACGCATCAGCGACCCGCCTTGCGCTTGAAGCTCAGCGAGACGGTCTGGGCGGCCGCTTGGCCACCCGTGGGCGTGAAGCGCAGCGCCACCTTCACCGCGAGCGATCGCCGCTTAGCCTTGCGCAGCGCTTTGACGCCGGCGCTTGAGAGCGTGAGCTTGACCGTCTGGACTCCAGCCTTGGCGACGGTGATCGCGGTCGTCTTGGTCTTCGCGCCCGAGACCTGGAGCTTGCCGGGGCCTGGGAGCGTGACCTTCAGCGTCGCGGTCGCGCCCTTGACTGTGGCCTTGCCGGTGCTGAAGGCGTTGCTCGGAGCGCGCGCGGCCGAAGTAGCGATCGCAATCGTGTTCGAGCCATGTCCGCAGTTGACGCTCAGCCCGAGCGTGCCTGAAGCGTCCGCGGGCACTTCGATCGTGAAGCCGCTCGCCGACCAGTTGCTCGCGATCAGCGAGTCTTCACCGAGCAGGACCGAGCCGGTGAGGCCGAGGTCAGAGCCTGAGATCGCGATCGTCGAGCCGGGTTTTGCTTTTGCGTTGAAGGGATTGAGCCTCGGCGCGCTGCAGCCATAGAGCGAGCTCGCCGGCGGCGCAGCCGGGAAGCCTTCGGGCGGCTGTGGCGCCGTGGCGAAGAAAGCAGCGTCTGAGACGTCGACCGCTTCGTTGCTTGAGAGCACCAGGCGCACCTGCAGGCTCTGCCCGGAGGGCAGGCCCGAGACTGAGCTGCTGACGGGCTGTGCGCCGGTGGCGGCGGGCAGCGCCTGCTCTGCAGTGCTCGTGGCGAAGGAGCCTTCGGTGGCTGAGACTTCGAAGTGATAGCTGCCGCTCTGCCCGTGGGTGTCGGCTGTGCCCTGAAGCGTTGCCGAGCCGGCCGTGACGTCGATCGGGTCAGCGACCCTCGCCGTTGGCGCGGGCGCTGTCGTGAAGGTGCCATCCGCGCCGGAGCGGGTGATCCCGTTGGTGGTGGCGATGACCTGGACGTGGTAGCTCGTGCCTGGGGTTAGCCCTGAGATGTGCCCTGAGACGCTCTGTATGCCGTTCCCGGAGCCGCCGTCCACTTCG
The DNA here is from genome assembly GCA_963704495.1 of uncultured Solirubrobacteraceae bacterium. Lineage (GTDB taxonomy): Bacteria > Actinomycetota > Thermoleophilia > Solirubrobacterales > Solirubrobacteraceae > Palsa-744. Next base: position 2,691,445 of record OY969911.1, read on the forward strand.
GGCGTGCTCGCGCCATAGGAGCTACTCGGGCCGTAGTTGAAGTGGTAGGTGGTCGCTTGCCCGTGCGGGTTGATCGTGGCGGTGAGCGTGGCCTGTTTGGTCGTGACTTCGCTGGCACTCGCCGCTGCTGCGGGGGCGGTGATGAAGGTGGCGTCTGTTCCGCTCTGGGCTCCTTCCACGCCGTCTTCGGCTGAGACTCTGTAGTGGTAGAGCGTTTCCGGCTGAAGCCCCGTCAGGGTCGTGGCAACGGGCTGGTCTGTTGACTGTTCGCCGACTTCCGTGCCACCTTCAGGAGCTGATGAGCCATAGGCGGTTGAGGTGCCGTATTCGATGCGGAAGCTCGTGAGGCTGTGCTGCGGGTTGACGGTGGCGTGGACGCTTGCCCCGGTGGGGGTGATCGAGGAGACGAACGTAGGCGAGCCATCGACCGTCGGCGGCGCCGCTTCGCTCGTGAGCGTCTGGTCTTCACCGACTATCGAGCCCGAGGCGTTGCTCCCGACGATCCGGTAGTGGTAGGTCGTGTTGGGAGTCAGGCCCGTGACCGGGCCGGGGGCTTCGCCCACCACGCTTCCCGAGCCCGCGCCGATGTCGGCGGTGCTCGAGCCGTAGGTGCTTTCCAGGCCGTATTCGTAGTGGTATTCGCTGGCGATGCCTTCCGCGTCGATCGTGCCGTTGAAGGTCGCTGAGCGCGGTTTGACTTCGCTGGCCGCTGTGGTCGTGACGGTCGGGCCGAGGAAGGGCGTGAAGCGGTCGATCACGGAGTTGACGCCGTCGCCCACATAGACCGTGGCGTCGGGGCCGACGGCCAGGCCACCGAAGCCGACCACGTTCGTCAACGGGAAGGTGTAGATGACGCTTGAGCCCCCGGCACTGAAGTTCGTGACCTGAAGGCCCGAGACGCCGGCCTCGGCGACGTAGACCTCGCCGGTTTTCGGGTCGCTCGCGACGGCCTGCACCGCACCACGGCTGCCGTCATCGACAGTTGCTTCCCAAGTGCCGGTACTCGAGTACTTATCGACCCCGCCCTGGCCCTTGCAGGGGTCAAGCACGTAGACGTGGTGGGTCGGGTCGACCGCGAGTCCGGTCGGGCAGATGAAGGCACCGTCGGGCGAGCCGCTTTCGCCATTGAAGGAGGCGATCAAGGCGCCCGTGCTCTGGCTGAAGGAGTCGATTTCCTGGGCGAAGGTTTCGGTGTTGAAGGCGGTCGCGTAGACCGTGCCGTCGGCCGGATCGACTGCCACCCGCGCACCGGGATCGATCCCCGTCGTTGAGCCTGCATCCAGGGTGTAGGACAGTGCACCTGCGCTGTACTTCGCCACCGAAGGAGTGCCGCCATTGGCGCCCGTGGCGACATAGACCGCGCCGGCGCCGCTGGAATCAACGGCGATCGCGCTCACGCCACCATCGAATGAGGGCTCGAGGGCAAACGCCGAGGCAAAGACTCCTTCGGCGCTGAAGCTCTGCATCCGCGAAGAGTCGGCGACGAAGACTTCGCCCGAGAGGCCGACCCCGATGCCGAGGGGCGCCGGGTTGAACTGCCCGTTTTCGCCGCCCGGGCCGCCGAAGGAGCCGGCGAAGGTGTGGCCGGTCGTGGCGAGGGCCGGCGTGGAGAGGGCGAGCAGGAGGGTGAGGGCTGCTGCTGCGATTGCGACGGCGAGGCGGGTGCGGGTCAAGGCGGCTGAGGGCGCGCTGGTCCCTGAAGGCGCACTGATCCCAACGGAGGTGGCGCGCAAGCAGCCAGTGAGGAGGGCACCGATCGCGTCGCCCTGGCGCACGCCAGAGGTTCTGATGCTGGTCGCGAGGCGTGCCGTCGGGGTCACTTGCTCTCCTTGGTGGTGGTTGCGGTGGTGGTAGGAGCTCATGCCGGGGCTCCGGCGGGGGCGGCGAAGGGCACGCGAGGGTTCAGCCCGCGGGTCGACGCGGGTTCAGGCGCTGCGGGAGAGGCTTGAATGGCGCTCTGACAAGCGCGAAACGGCGTAAGACGGTGAGTGACGCGGCAGGCGCAAAACCGTCGCGGCGTGCATAACTACGGTGCAGAACTAGGGCGCGCTCGTGACACGTTTGCCGACGGGCGTTTTTCGACAGCGGTGACAGTCCGGTGACGGTCTCACGCGCCGGCGGCTACGAGACGCCGTACAAGGCGGGAGCGAACGCCCAAGGGCGCTCTTGTTACGGCGGCTTGACAAGGCGTATGATTTGCCGCGCAGATTGTCAAGGGGTTAGGACGGGGCAGGAGGAGCGGGGTTGTGAGCGCCAACGGCACCCAAGCGCGCCACGTGGGGATAGTCGTCAAGCACCGGGCGGGCTGCGCCTCTGAGCGCGGCGCCCGCTGCAACTGCCGTCGCGTCTACCAGGCGGCCGTCTGGAGCGCGCGCGACGGCAAGCGGATCCGCAGGCACTTCGACTCGCTCGACGCCGCGAAGATGTGGCGCTCTGACAGCTACGGAAAGCTGCGCCGCCGCGAGTTGCGAGCGCCCTCGCCGATGAACTTCGCCGAAGCGGCCGAGCAGTGGCTTGCGGGCGTACGCACCGGCTATATACGGACGCGCTCAGGAGACGTGTACAAGCCGAGCACGATCCGCTCCTACGAGCAGGCACTGCGCGGCCCCAAGGGCGGCAACGGCGGCCTGCTCGGTGCGCTCGGCTCGATCAAGCTCTCCGACCTGACGCTCGATGACTTGCAGGACTACGCGGACAAGATGCTCACCGCCGGCGCACAGCCTTCGACGATCCGCAACTCGATCATGCCCGTGCGGGTGATCTGCGCCTGGCGGCGCCGCGAGGTGTTGGTCAACCCGACGACTGGGCTGAGGCTTCCGGCAGTCCGTTCCGGGCGCGACCGTATCGCCTCTCCAGCCGAAGCAGAGCAGTTGCTTGCCGCCCTGAAGAGCGCTGACCAGCCGCTGTGGGCAGCGGCCCTCTACGCCGGCCTGCGCCGGGGCGAGCTGATGGCGCTGTGCTGGCAGGACATCGACCTCGCCCAGGGCATCATCAATGTCGTGCGCGCGTGGGACCCCAAGGATCGTGGAGATGGTGGCGCCCAAGTCCAAGGCCGGCACGCGCCGAGTCCCGATACCCGCCGCATTGCGGGCGTTCCTCGCCCCCGCGAAGCTCGCAAGCGGCGGCGAGCCGGACGCGCTCGTGTTCGGTGTCCGCGGCGAGCCCTTCAGCGCCTCCTCCGTCGGCGAACGTGCTCTGCGCGCGTGGAACACCGCCGGGTTGGAGCCAATCAGCCTGCACGAGTGTCGCCACACCTTCGCCAGCCTGATGATCGCGGCCGGCGTCAACGCCAAGGCCCTGTCGACATTCATGGGCCACGCGAACATCTCGATCACACTCGATCGCTACGGCCACCTGATGCCAGGCGCCGAGGACGAGGCCGCAGGCCTGATGGACGCCTACCTGCAGGCGTCCCGAGCCCAGGCTCGCTAGCGACGCAGCGCCCCGAGGGCCAGCTCCCAGGATCACATCATGCGCGCCCCCTGCGCCCTGCGGGTTCGCACCCTCGGCCCACCCAGCGGGCCTGCGTCCACTTGCTCGGTTTCCCGGTCGGTCAAGAAGCCGGCAAGTGCCTAAGGCACGCACCCCCTCAGCCGAGTTCCGAGCCGAGTCGAGAACGAGCTGAGAACTGAGAAGAGTCATCGCGCGCGCCCGCGCGCGCGAGGCCCACCCCGCTTTAGGCGTCGTCATCAACCCCACAATGCGCCCAACATCACCCCCCGCAGCCTGCACGCGAAGTGTGTATCCACAGGCCTCCTCTGACCTCACCAAAAAGCGTTCTCCGCCAATCTCCACGACAGTGACAATTAAGTGACAGCGAAACAGGCTTTTCAGCTTCCACTACGCTTAACACAAGCCTAAAAATCCACCCCCCCAACTACGCCTCCAAGAACGATTAACCCCAACAACTATGGGCTATTAGCACACCCGCATCGCCACGCCCACCGAACGGGCCGTGGCAAATCCGGACAACCTCTAAAACTGCTTCGAACCCCCACCCACCACACCCCCAAGGAACACGATGGCGACCCAAACTACAAACCTTCTAAGTCTTGACTTATCAAGCGCTCCTCAATCGACGAACATGTATTACGTGGGGAGAGGGCTTCATCTGGGTCAGCTGGCGTCGGTACCGGTCAACGGCCGGCTCGAGTATCGCCCGCTGCGCTATCTCCGCCGCCCTCTAAGCGCACGGCCTGCGTTTATCTTTTTTCGCCGGTCGCCAATGTCAGGCTCACTCCGCGTCGCCCCGGTAGTCCGCGAGCGATCCACGAGAATCCCTGCATATGGCGCTCTTTGGCCCGAGGTCTCGGGCCCTCGCGCGCGCCTTCGAGATCGGCCTGACGGTTCCCGCTTGACATCTGTAAAGGGGATGCTATAGCGTGCTTTCCAACGTTTATTCAAACACGAACGAGAATGGCGCGGCCGACCTTGTCAGACGCACCTGGGGATGTTCGTGGCACACGCAGCACAGCAGTGGGAGAGGAAATGCAGCCAGCGGTACGCGGGATCTCAGAGATCCCGACAGCAACTTTTTTTCAGGGGAAAGACGCCGACGTGCAGTCGTTGAGCGGGTTTTTTGACCACCCGTACGGGTTATGCACACCGCAACGGGTTTTCGCGCTCTTCGCGACGCGCCGCCGAGCCGCATTTCGCGCCTCCCAGAGCGCCATTCTCGTCTCTCTCGCGGCACTTGAATCGGCGCCGAAGCGCGCGCTGAACCGCCTCGCGTCCTTCATCGAACCCGCTGGAGCCCCGGCATGAGCTCCTACCACCACCGCAACCACCACCAAGGAGAGCAAGTGACCCCGACGGCACGCCTCGCGACCAGCATCGGAATCTCTGGCGACTGCCAGGGAGACGCGACCCGTGCCTCGATCACGCCTGCCACCTACCGTCGCGCCAAAGGGAGCAGTGCGCGCTCAGCCGCCTTGATCCGCATCCTCGCCACAGCGATCACGGCAACAGCCCTCGCCTTCCTGCTCGCCCTCTCCGCCACACCGGCCCTGGCGACAACCGGCCACGGCTTCGCCGGTTCGTTCGGCGGCCTCGGCTCAGAAGAAGGCAAGTTCTCCCCGCGCCCGGCGGGTGTTGCGGTGGGCCTCTCAGGCGAAGTGTTTGCCTCTGACTCGGGGGAAGATGCGACCTCCGCGCATCCTCGCCTGCAGCGCTTCGACGCCACGGGCACCGTTCAGGCCGCGTTTCTGGTGGAAGGCCTAATAGAACCCGGCGCTGTCGCGGTCGACTCGGCAACTGAAGGCGGCGTGTATGTAACGGGCCTCATCCCTGCGACGGGCGCCCCGGAAGTGGCCAAGTACAGCCCCGCCGGCGCCTTCCAGTACGACCTCGACGCTTCGCTCTCTGAAACGAGCTTCAACTTCGGCTCCCTGGTAGCCGTCGACCCCTCAAACGGCACCGTCTACGTCACCGCCACCAACAACAACACCTTCGCCCAGGAAATCGACTCCTTCAGCCAGAGCACAGGCGCCTTCATCGCCTCCTTCAACGGCGAATCTGGCTCCCCCGACGGCGCCTTCATCTGCCCGGCGGGCCTGGCCCTCGACCCCAGCCACCACATCTACGTGCTTGACCCCTGCAAGGGCCGGGTCGATAAGTACTCAAGCGCCGGTACCTGGGAAGCCACCGTCGATGACGGCAGCCGCGGAGCGGTGCAGGCTCTCGCCAGCGACCCGAAAACGGGCGAGGTATACGTCGCCGAGGCCGGCGTCTCAGGCCTTCAGGTCACGAACTTCGCCGCCGGTGGAGCGAGCGTCATCTACACCTTCCCCGCGGCCAACGTCGCCAGCCTCTCCGCAATGGCCGTCGGCCCTGACGGCACGGTCTACCTGGGCGACGGCGTGGCCGCAGTGGTCGACCGCTTCACGCCGTTCCTCGGCCCGACGGTCACGACCGCTGCGGCCAGTCAAGTCGAACGCACCTCAGCGACCTTCAACGGCACGATCGACCCGGAAGGCATCGCCAGCGAATACCACTACGAATACGGCCTGGGAAACACCTACGGCTCGAGCACACCTGACATCGACGCCGGCTCGGGCAATACCGCCAATGCGGCCCCAGGCCCAATCACGGGCCTGACTCCTAACACCACCTACCACTACCGGATCGCCGGGAGCAACGCCTCGGGCTCGATAGTCGGCGAAGACCAGACGCTGACGACAGCCGCGGCGCCGCCGAGCGTCGACGGCTCACCCGCCTTTGCCTCCTCGATCACGCCGAGCGGCGCGAGCCTCCATGCGAGCGTCAACCCGCAGCACAGCCTGAGCAGCTTCCGCATCGAATACGGCACGAGCACCGCCTACGGCTCCTCGAGTCCGGAAGGCGGCGGCGAAGTCGGCGAACAGTCCTCAGACCAGGCTGTCGCCACGACGCTCACCGGGCTTTCACCAGGCACGCTCTACCACTTCCGCGTCTCAGCCGAAAACGGCACGGAAGGCCCACAGACCGGAGCGGATGCCACCTTCATCACCGCCCCTGCCGCGCCGGCCTTCGCCGCTGAAGTCACGAGCAGGAAGGCGACGCTCAGCGGCACGATCGACCCGCACGGCACCGCCACGACCTACCACTTCAACTACGGGCCGAGCACGGCCTATGGTGCGCGCACGCCGGAGCTGGACGGCGGCTCTGGAAATGGCGAGCAGACGGTCGCAGAGCACATCGCAGGCCTCTCCCCGTCGAGTACCTACCACGTCCAGGTCGTGGCCACGAGCAACGGCATCACCCGCTCAGGCGCCGATGGCAGCTTCACGACCGCGCCCGCACCGAGCGCGACGGTCGCTGACCCGATCGCGGTCACGACCAGCTCGGCCATGTTGCAGGGCACGGCCAACACCAATGGCCTGGCCGGCAGCTACCACTTCGAAGTCTCAGCGACCGAAGGCTCCTTCGCCACGAGCACTGCCGAGCAGTCGCTGGCGGGCGCCACCGGCGCACGGCCTGTCAGCAGCCACATCGGGGGCCTGCCGGCAGGCCAGAACCTCCAGGTCCGCCTGATCCTCACAAGCAATGAAGTCTCAGACGTCTCTGAAGCTGCCTTCTTCGCCACAGCGCCGCTACCGCCCGAAGGCTTCCCCGCGCCGCCACCGGCCAGCTCGGTCTATGGCTGTAGCGCACCGAAGCTCGATCCCTATAACGCAAAAGCCAAACCGGGCTCAACGATCGCTATCTCAGGCTCTGACCTCGGCCTGGCCGGCTCGGTGCTGCTCGGTGAAGACTCGCTGATCGCGAGCAACTGGTCGGCAACCGGCTTCACGATCGAAGTACCGGCTGACGCTGCAGGCACGCTCGGGCTGACCGTCAACTGCGGGCATGCCTCGAACACGGTCGCGGTCGCTACCTCGGTGGCTCGCACACCCAGCAACGCCTTCGGCATCGGCAAGGCCACGGTCAAGGGCTCGGGCGCGACCATCTCGCTCACGCTGCCTGGGCCGGGCAAGCTTCAGCTCTCCGGCGCCAAGACCAAGGCGACCACGACGACGATCGCCAAAGCCGGAGCGCAGACGGTCAAGGTCTCGCTCTCAAGCGCTGGGCTGAAGGCGCTGCGCAAGGCAAAGCGGCGAACGCTGGCGGTGAAGGTTCAGCTGCGCTTCACGCCTACAGGCGGGCAAGCGGGCAGCCGGACGGTCTCGCTCAGCTTCAAGCGCAAGGGGGGTCGCTGATGCCTGCCGAGGCCACGAGCACTGCAGCGGCAACCACGCCTACGCCAACAGATCTGTCCACATCCTCCGCAAACACAATCTCCTCAAAGGATCTCTCCATGCGCCACGCTCCAGCTATCCACCGCCTCGTGGGCTCTCGCCCGAGTCGCCTGCGGCGCCTCGCTGGCATGCTCGCGACGCTGGCGTGTTTGAGCGTGGCGAGCTTCGGCCTCTCGGCCGCTCCAGCGCTTGCCGAAGACTGCCCGAACGCGGCGCTGCGGGCCGAGAACAACTCGACACGACTGCCTGAATGCCGGGCGTATGGAATGGTCACGCCGCTTTATAAGGAGGGGTTCCCTCTGGCATCGCTGGGCTACACCGCTGACGGGGTCGTCTCATACACATCTGTCGGCAGCTTCGCCGGAAACAGTTCCGGTGTGGCCGGTAGCTTTTATCTGGCGATGCGCTCGGCGGCGGGCTGGAGGACCACAGCTCTGAGTCCGCCTGAAGAGACCTACGACACAGGTGAATACACCGCGGAAGGCGCATCCGCCGATCTTCGCTCCTCGCTGTGGGCAATGAGCCGCCGCGATCAGCCGGGCGAGAGACTCAGCTACTACCTGCGTACTCCCGACGGCGCCTTTACGCGCATTGGCGACGCCCTGTTCCCCGGAGCACCGCGCTCCAACACGTTTGTCGTCGGGGTGTCGGCTGACCTCTCGCACGTGGTGTTCCGTTTCGGCCTTTCCGGAAGCGCCGGCACCACAGCCCTGTACGAGTACGTCGGCGTGGGCAATCAAGGTCTCCCGCGGTCGGTGAATGTCGATAACACCGGAGCCCCGACGCCGGGGGAGACCTGTCCGGGGGGCATCTCAAAGGATGGCCGCGTGATCGCTTTTGCCTCGGGCTGCAATGGAGGGATGTTGGCGGTCTGGGCGCGGGTCGGCGGCTCGATGACGGTAGCGGTATCCGGCTCTGAATGCACGCGAACCTCCGGCGATCCCGCAGGGGCGTGCAACGCCGTGGCCGCCGCCAACTTCGCGGGCATGGCCACCGATGGCTCGCGGGTGTTCTTCACAACCACCCAGCAACTCGTCAACGGCGACACCGACCAGAGCAATGACTTGTATGAATGCGACATCCCGCCGGGCACCCCGGCGCCGGTGAGTACGGCGAACCCCTGCGCGTCGCTGACCGAGGTCTCCGGCGCGACGAGCGCCGCCAACGTCGAGAACGTCGTCAACGTCTCTGAAGACGGCTCGCGGGTGTACTTCGTCGCCCAGGGCGTGCTGGCCGGAAACCTCGGGACCAATGACGCGGCGGCGGTTGCGGGCAATCACAACCTCTACGTGTGGCAGAAGGACGCCGCGCATCCCGCCGGGCAGACAACGTTCGTCGCAAAGCTCGAAACAAACGACATCTTCGTGGCACAGAGCACCGCCGACGGGCACTACCTGCTCTTCGACACGACCAACAAGCTGCTCGCCTCCGACACCGACGAAGCGACCGACGTCTACCGCTATGACGCCGACACCGACGGCCTCTTGCGCGTCTCGACCGACACGAACGGGAGTGGTGGCAATAAGCCTGGCGCTCAAGCATCCATCTGGACGAGCGCCAGAAACCGGCCTGACTCCGCGATGACCGATGACGCGAGTGCCGTCGTCTTCCAAACCAGCGAGGCGCTCTCGCCCGCCGACGCCGATGGCGTGACGGATGTATATGAGTGGCACGAAGGGCAGGTGTCGCTGATCTCAAACGGTGGAGGTTCGAAACCGTGGATCACGGGCTCGGGCCAGGACATCTTCTTTCTCACGGACCAGCCGTTGACGGCCGGCGACAGCGGCACCGAAGAAGACATCTACGACGCGCGCGTCGAAGGCGGCTTTGACCTGCCGGCGCCGGCTCCATGCTCCGGTGAAGCCTGCCAGGGTGCAACGCCACTTCAGCCCCAGCCGCCTGGCACCTCGGCGAGTGCTGCGTTCAACGGGCCAGGCAGCCCGCTCGCGGGCGAAACCCCGCCGGCGAACCCCAAGCCCAAGCCTCTGACGCAGGCGCAGAAGCTCACCAAAGCGCTGAAGGCGTGCAAGTCCAAGCACACCAAGAAGAAGCGAACAGCGTGCGAGAAGCGAGCGCGTAAGACCAACCGGAGGGCCAAGTAGATGACCATTTCAAGCTTGATCAAGAACATCCGCGCGCTCCTGCTTGCCGTCGCTGTGCTGCTGTGCCTCGCTGTACCGGCCCAGGCCGTCACTCCTGACCTATTCGCAGTCGAAAACTTCACCGCGGGCATCGTCGATGAAGGCGGCAACGACTACACGGTCGCGGGCGGGCACCCATTTGAAGCAGCGACCTCGTTTTCCTTTCCAGCCTCTGAAGATCTTCCGCTCGAGGAAGTCAAGAGCGTTTTCACCGAATTGCCGCCCGGGTTCGTCGGCAATGTGGCCGCCGCTCAGCGCTGCCCGTTGGCCGACATCGTGGGCTTCATCCCGCACTGCCCGCCTGAGAGCGCGGTCGGGCTCGTCACGCTCGTCACCAAGGGGTCTCCCAATGTGATGTCCCTCTACAGCATGGTGCCCGCGCCCGGGTATCCGGCCCAGTTCGCGTTCGACTTCCAGAACCACACCATCATGATCTATCCGCAGCTCCGCCCGCGGACCGGTCACTACGGGATCGACGTGGTGGCGCCCGCGAACGCCGCGATCGGAATCGACTCGATCAAGGTCCAGCTCTACGGCGTCCCCTCCGCGCACAACGGCAGCGGCGGCGCCCCGATCCCGCTGATCTCAAACTCCGTCGACTGCTCAGAAGCGCAGCCGACGACGAAGATCCTCGCCGACTCGTGGGAACATCCGGGCGCGGAACTCCCGGTCGGCGACTTCGGCAAGCCGGACCTGAGCGACCCCTTCTGGACGACCGCCTCGGCTGTGTCGCCCGCGGTCACAGGCTGCGATAACCCAGCGCTCACCTCGCAGTGGCATCCGAGCATCGACGTGAAGCCGATCCAGTCAACGCCGGCGGTGCAGGCCGACCAGCCCTCGGGCCTGAGCGTCGCCCTCAACTTCCCCCAGTCAAACGACCCAACCGACCTCAGCACGGTCTTCGACCCATCGATCCCGCAAGCCCCCGAGCTCAAGGATGCAACGGTCGCATTGCCGGCAGGCGTGAGCATCTCCCCCTCAGCCGCCGCAGGCCTGAGCGGCTGCTCAGATCAAGCAAGCGACCCAGCAGGCGACCAAGTCCACTACGACAACACGACACCCGCCAGCTGCCCGGATTCTTCGAAAATAGGCACCCTAGTCGGGACCTCGCCGCTGCTCGCCACCCGCGACTCAGTGAGTGACAAGATCACCGGCGCAGAAGCTTTGCCGGGAGATCTATATGTGCTGAAGCCCCACCCAGGCGACCTGCCCCCAGGCGGAGCGGGCGGAGTCTTCCGCGTGCTCCTTCAGGTGGAGGCCAAAAACGACGGCGTCAACGTCAAGGTCCCAGGCACCGTGGTCGCAGATCCGAGCACAGGCCAACTCACAGCCACCTTCACCGAAAACCCCCAGCTCCCGGTCAAGCACCTGGACCTGAGCTTCAACACCGGCCCCAGGGCGCCCTTGGCCACCCCTGTGACCTGCGGCACCTTCACAACCACCAGCGACCTGGTCCCCTGGAGCACCCCGGGAACCCCCGACGCGCACCCAACCTCAAGCTTCCAGGTCACCGCGGGCCCGAACGGGAGCGCCTGCGCGAACACCCCCCAAGAACGCCCGTTCGCCCCATCCCTCTCCGCCGGCACCGAATCAGCAGTGGCGGGAGCCTCAGCCCCCTTCACCCTGCACCTAACGAGGGCCGACGGAGAACAGGAGCTGACGGGCCTGAACCTGACGATGCCCCCGGGCTTCACGGCAAGGCTGGCCGGCATCCCGTATTGCCCAGAGCCGGCAATCGCAGCAGCCTCAACAAAGACCGGGGCCCAGGAGCAGTCAAGCCCCTCCTGCCCACTGGCAAGCCAGGTAGGCACGATCACCACAGGCGCAGGCCCGGGCTCAAACCCCTACTACGTCAACGGAACCGCCTACCTGGCAGGCCCCTACAAGGGAGCCCCCCTCAGCTTGGTCTTCATCACCCCGGCAGTGGCGGGCCCCTTTGACCTGGGCTCGGTAGTCGTACGCGCAGCAGTCTTCCTGGATAAGAGCACCGCCCAGGTCTCAGTCAAGACCGACCCCTTGCCCCAGGTAGTCGACGGCGTCCCCCTACGAATCCGCTCGATCACAGCAAGGGTCGATCGCCCAGGCTTCACGCTGAACCCGACCAACTGTGGCTCAATGAGCGTGGATGGACAGGCCCTGGGCTCCTCAGGAGCAAGCTCGGCATTGTCCAGCCACTTCCAGGTCGGAGGCTGCACAGGCATGCGCTTCGCCCCCAAGTTCTCGGTCTCAACCACCGGCCAGGCCTCCAAAGCCAATGGCGCAAGCCTCACGGCCAAGCTCTCCTACCCCTATGCAGGTGCAGGAGCAGTCAACCTGACCAAGGTCAAAGTCGAACTGCCAAAGCAGCTCCCGTCCAGGCTGACGACGCTGCAGAAGGCCTGCACCTCCTCCCAGTTCGAGGCAAACCCCGCCGCCTGCCCCTCTGCCTCGATCATCGGACACGCCTCGGTCAAGACGCCACTACTGCCGGTGCCCCTCACAGGCCCCGCCTACTTCGTCTCCCACGGCGGGGAAGCCTTCCCCAGCCTCGTGATCGTGCTGCAGGGCTATGGGATCACGGTCAACCTCGTGGGCACGACCTTCATCTCCAAAGCCGGGATCACCTCAACGACCTTCAAGACGGTGCCCGACGTGCCCTTCTCGAGCTTTGAACTGACGCTGCCTCAGGGGCAGTTCTCAGCGCTTGGGGCCAACCTGCCGACCAAGGCCCACTACAACTTCTGCTCGCAGAAGCTTCTGATGCCCACAGAAATGATCGCCCAGAACGGGGCGAGTATTCGTCAGAGCACGCCGATCGTTGCTACCGGCTGCAACAAGGCCACGGCCAGTAGGGCTCAGAGGCTTGCCCGGGCGCTGAAGGCCTGCAGGCGCAAGGGGGCGGGGCGGGGTGCTTGTGCGCGGGAGGCTCGGCGGGCGTTTGGGGTTGGGGGGCGGCGGGGTGGGCGGAGGTAGTCCGCCACCTCGCGCGCGTAGCTGAACGTCGCACAGGCGCCTCCCCCACCCCATAAACACGCGCTTCGCATTTTGCCCCTGAAGCGCGGGTGCAGCCGGCGCTCGCGATTCTGCCGAGCGTGATTCGTGCCTGAGCGCACAAATACCCCGATTTGGCGTGTTCTCGGGAGATCGGCCCGCCTGCGCGCTAGGGTCTAGCGCCTCATGCCACGTCGGGCGGCTGCCAAGCGGCCAATAAACACGCCATTGCAGAAGGGGCGCAAGGCCACCCAGCGCGAGCGCATACTTGCGGGCATGGTCGCGGCGGCCAACCGCGACGGCTACGCGGGCGCGAGCGTCTCGGCGGTGATCGGCGAGGCCGGCGTCTCACGCCCGACCTTCTATGAGTACTTCGCAGATCGCGACGACTGCTTCGTGGCGTGCGTGACCGACGTGCACGAGCGGCTGCTGACAGAGGTGCGAGCCAAGCTCGCCGAGGCGCCGGCCCCGCAGGCGACCGCCGCTGCGGCTACAGCCACGGTCGCCTTCGCAAGCGCACATCCCGCGCAGGCCCGCTTCCTGATGAAGGAGTCCCTCGCGGGCGGACCGGTCGCGTTGGCGGCTCGCGACGATGGGATCGACGAGACGGCGCGGTTGGTCGAGGAAAGCCTCGCGAGCGCTTCGGGCGAGGTGGCGGTTCCCGACGCTCCGGTGGCCGCTGTGCTCGGCGCGACGCAGCGCCTGCTTGCAACCAGGCTGCGCCGGGGCGAGCGCGTGCTCACTGACATGGAAAGCGACCTGCCGGCGTGGGTGGAAAGCTACGGGCAGCCCGCGTCCCGCCAGCAGTGGCGCAAGCTGGTGCGCGGGCCCGCGCCGGCGCCCTCTCCGTTTCTGCCGCGAACCGCGCTGCGCGCGCCCCAGCCGCTCGGCCCGGGAAGGCCGCGCATGCCCGAGGAGGAGGTCGCCGAAAACCACCGGCTACGGATCATGTTCGCGACCAGCCAGGTCGTCTCCGAACGGGGCTATGCGGCCGCGACGGTCTCGGAGATCACGCGCCTCGCCGGCGTCGACGGGCGCGAGTTCTATCGCCTCTACGCCGACAAGCAGGAGGCCTTCTCGGCGATCCATGAGCTCGGCTTTCAGTACCTCATGGCGGTCACAGCCGGAGCGTTCTTCGCCGGCTCTGACTGGCCCCAGCGAATCTGGGAGGCGTTTCGCGCCGCGACGCAGAGCGTGCAGGAAAACCCTACGGTCGCGCACGTCGGCTTCGTCGAGTCCTACGCCGTCGGCCCTCGTGGCATTCAGCGCGTCGAGGACAGTCGCGGCGCATTCACGATCTTCCTGCAGGAAGGCTATCGCCACGAGCCGGCCGGAGCGCCGCCGTCACGGCTGGCGCTGGAAGCGATCATCACGGCGATCTTCGAGATCGTCTACCGCGAGGCGCGCGCGAGCGCCAAGCCGCAGACTACGCGACTGCTTGGCGCGATCGTCTATCTGTGTCTCGCGCCGTTCATGGGCAGCGAAGCGGCCGGCGCGTTCATCGCGGGCAAGCTGGACGAGAAGAGCAAGCCCACGGGCGCGAAAGCCGTGAAGCGGTCTCGGGCGACGACAGGCACGCGCACCGGCGCAAAACGTCGCAACCAGAAATAAACATCGCCCGGCACAGTCCACTTCGGGCCTACCTTGGTTTCTGATAAGTCCCACGCGCTTTGTATGCTCAACGTATAAACGACTGCGATGGGTTTTGACTAGATGGCCAACCAGCGTCGCCGGGTGCAACGGCCGGCTTGAGGCGTCGTGAACAGGGCTCAACAGCAAGCGCGCAAGGCCAGCCAGCGACGGCGACTGATCGACGCGACGATCGAGGTCGTCGCCGAGCGGGGCTACGCCGGCGCGGGCATCGGCCGAGTGATCGCGTGCGCCGGTGTGTCGCGGCCCACCTTCTACGACTACTTCCGCGATCGCGAGGAGTGCTTCGCGGCCGCGCTCGGCGAGATTCGCGAGAAGTTGCTGGGCAACGTCGTGACTTCGCTCCCAGCACAGCGTCCAGAGCACGCGGCGGCCAGCGCGGTGGCACAGCTTGTGAACTTCGCGCGGGACGAGCCGGCGATGGCGCGCGCGCTGTTCGGCGAGTCACTGGCGGCAGGCCCACGAGCACTCGACGTGCGTGACCTGACGGTGCTCGAGATCGAGCGCGCAATCGAAGACGCATACGCACCCTTGGGTGCAGAGACCCTCGTACCTGACATTCCCGCCCGGATCGTCCTCGGCGCGATCTCCAGGCTGTTGGGATTTCGCTTGCGTCGTGCCGAGACCGAGCTCGCCACCCTGCGCGCGGAGCTCCTGCGCTGGGTGAATAGCTACGCCCGACCGTTGGGCGAGCACCGCTGGCGAGTGCTGGCGACCACGGCGCCGCCGCACAGCACGCCGAGCGCGATCGGCACGCGCATCGTTCACGCACAGCCGCCGGCGAAGCCGCGCCGGCGTGGTTCGGGGGTGGTCGAGGACGCCGAGCAGCGCCGCCAACGCGTGCTGCTGGCGCTCGCCGAGCTCGCCTCCGAGAAAGGCTACGCGGCGGTCACGGTCGCGGACATCGGCGCGCTCGCGGGCGTTGAGGTGCGGAGCTTCTATCGCTTGTTCGCGGGAAAGCAGGAGGCGTTCACGGCACTCGGCGAGTTCTACTTTCAGCACATGATGGCGCTCGCCGCGGGTGCGTTCTTCGGTGCACGCGCGTGGCCAGAGCGGGTGCTCGCGGCGAAAATCGCGCTCGCCGGATGTGTCGAGCAGAACCCCGCGCTGGCCCGCGCATGCTTCGTCGAGGCCTATGCCGGGATGCCCGGCGCGTCGGCGCGCGTCGAGCAGCTGACGCGTGCCTTCACGCTGTTTCTCAACGAAGGCCACACGCACGCACGTGGCGCACCCCCCTATCCCCCGGCCGTGCTCGAAGCGATCGCGCACGCAAACTTCGAGCTCGTCTACCACCAGGCCCGGGCCTCCCCCGCTCCGCAGATGTCCGGTGTGCTCGGACACTCGCTGCACCTGTGCTTGACGCCGTTCATCGGGCCGCGTGACGCCGCGGATCTGATCGAACCGGGATTGCCGACCGCAGCGGCCGCTTCGCTCGGCGACCCGCCGACGAGGCGGGCCGTACGCGCGGTTCGGGGCCCGCGTATGCGCGAGCCCTCCGGGCGTGCCTGAGCACTTCCCGCGAGCACGCGGCACTCGTCGCCGAGGGGCCTGGACGAGCGCCCGAAGCGCCTGACCAACTCGAGGCGAGCAGCAGCGGCGGCAGGGCTTGCTCTGGATAAACGCCAGTGTTCCCGATAGCTTATGCGCCGGATGAGCGTGACATCGGGGCGCGATACTCCCCACTGCTTCGGTATGACAGCCGCCACGGCCCAACCAACGCCCTGGACCGGGTCGCGGAAGCCTGGCTCTGATAAACGGCCGAAATGGAGTTACGCACGTTGCCGGGGCAAGTGGCGGAGCGAGCGCCTTCAGCTAACGCCGGCACGACGCGCCGGCGTCGAGCTCATGCGCGCCTACGTACGAGCGCATGGTGCGGCCTCCTCGACTGCAGCCGCGGGTCCGCAGCATGCCGTCACCGACCCAGCGCAGCGGTAAACAGCGCGTTGCACGCCGAGCGCGAGCAAACGGGAGCGGAGCGGCGGCTGCTGCGAGCAGTTGTCGATCTCGCTGGCAAACACGGCTATGAGCATGTGACCGTCGCGCGGCTGATCGCCCGCGCGGGCGTCTCCAGGGCCACCTTCTATAAGCACTTCACAGACCGAGAGGACTGCTTCCTGCGGGCATTGAGCGAGATCGAGGGCTCGGTGCTGGCGCAGGTGGGCGAGCGGATCGCGCGCCGGCCGCCACAGTTGGCCGCGGCCGCGGCGATCGGGGCGCTGCTTGCATTCGCCGAGGCCGAACCGCCGGCAGCGAGGTTCCTGATGAACGAGACGCTCGCTGGAGGACCGCGGATCCTGGACGCGCGCGACGAGGCGCTGCGCAACGCTGCGCGGCTGATCGAGGATGCCTACGGTGAGCTGCCCGCCGGCGCCCCGATCCCCGACCTGCCCGCGACGCTGCTGCTCGGCGCCACGCATCGCCTGCTGGGCTCCCGGCTGCGAAGAGGTGAGCGAGGCCTGCTGGTGCTGGGAGACGATCTGCTCGGTTGGCTCGCGGCCCACGCCCACCCGGCGGCAGACCATCGATGGCGCAGCATCGAGCCCCTCGCGCAGGTCGCGCGTAGTCCGTTCGTACCCGAGGCGCCCCTGCGCGCACCGCCGGCGCTATCGCCGTCGCGACCTAGGCCTTCGGCGAGCGCGCTCGCTGAAAACCACCGCCTGCGAATCATCTTCGCTACGGCCCAGGCGATCCAGGCGCACGGTTACCTCGGCGGGTCGGTGGCGGAGATCACGCGCCTGGCCGGTCTCGACGCCCGCGCCTTCTATCGGCTGTTCAACGACAAGCAGGACGCCTTCATGGCGGTGCACGAGCTGGGCTTCCAGCGGACGATGGCCGCCACCGCGGGGGCATTCTTTGCGGCCGAGGACTGGCCGCGGCGAATCTGGGAGGGCGCGCGAGCGTTCACGCAATGCCTCGGGCAGAACCCCACCCTCAGCCACGTGTCGCTGATCGACAGCCACGCGGGCGGGCCAGACACGGTGCAGCGTTTCGAGGACCTGACGGCGGGCTTTACGATCTTCCTGCAGGAGGGCTATCAATACGAGGGAAGCCTGAACGGCCGTGGACCCACGGCGTTGGCGCTCGAGGCTGCGGCTGCCGCCAACTTCGAGGCCCTGTATGGCCAGGCGCGCAGCCGTGCTCCTGCGATGGCCGGGTTGCCGGCGCAGCTCAGCTACGTGGCCTTCACGCCGTTCGTGGGGCCCGTGATCGCCGGTCAGCTGATCGACGAGCTGATCGCCGGCGAACGCCCGGCGCAGCTCGGCGAGGGTGGCGAGCGCCCGCGATGACGCGCGAGCCAAGCGCCGGCGAGCACGGCTCACTGCACGGCGAACAGCGAGAGGGCAGCCAGCGCGAGCGAATCCTTGCAGCCATGGTCACGGCGGCCAATCGCGACGGATACCCAAGCGCAAGCGTCGCCTCGGTGATCCAGGAGGCGGGCGTCTCACGGCCAACGTTCTACGAGCATTTCGCCAACCGCGAACAGTGCTTTCTCGCGGCGACAGATGCGGTGCGGACCGAGCTGTTGCAGGCCGTTCAGGCGGCCGCGTGCGGCCGGCCACCGCAGCTGGCCGGCCCGACGACGGTCGAGGCGCTGTTCGCCTTCGCGGCGTCGCGACCGGCAAGCGCGCGCTTCTTGATGAGCGAGAGTCTTGCCGGTGGCGCGTCGACGCTCGACGCGCGCGATCAGAGCGTTGGCGCGATCGCCGCAGTCATCACGCAAGCGCACGAGCAGCTGGCCGGACCGACGGTGCTCGCGGACCTGCCCGTCGAGATCCTGATCGGGGCAAGCTACCGCCTGTTGAGCTCACGCCTGAGGCGTGGCGAACGCGCGCTGGGTGCGCTGACCTCGCCGCTGCTGAAGTGGATGAGCCACTACGAGCAGCCGCTCGCCGTGCATCGTTGGCGAGCTCCGATCGCTGGAGAGCCTTCGCCGGACCCCTCTCCCCCACCTGCGGGAGTCCGGCTGCGCGCCCCCGCTTCGCTGCCGCCGGGGCGCCCGCGAATCACCGAGGAGGCAGTCGCGGAAAACCACCGGCTGCGAATCATGTTCGCCACCGCCGAGCTCGTGCAGAGCGAGGGCTACACGGCCACCACGATCGCGCAAATCACAAGGCGCGCCGGGGTGGACGGTCGCGCGTTCTACCGCATGTTCGCCGACAAGCAGGAGGCTTTCTCGGCGATCCACGAGCTCGGCTTCCAGCAGCTGATGGCGAGCACGGCCGCCGCCTTCTTCACGGCCGAGCATTGGCCGGAGAGGCTGTGGCATGCGCTGAGTTCGCTGACCAGGTGGCTGGAGCTCAACCCAGCGATCGCGCACGTCGGCTTCGTCGAGTCCTACGCGGTGGGACCCGAGGCCGTGCAGCGGGTCGAGGACAGCCTGATCGCTTTCACGATCTTTCTGCAGGAGGGCTATCAGCACGAGCCACGCCTGGGCTCCCCCAGCCGGCTGGGACTGGAGGCGATCGTCACGAGCGTGTTTGAGATCCTCTATCGCCGGCTGCGCCGTAGCGCGAAGCCGCGAATCACTGCGGCACTGCCATCACTGATGCACCTCGGCCTGACACCGTTCCTCGGCCCGAGCGAGACGAACCGCTTGATCGAGGGGATGCTCGCGGACGCAGCTCGCTGAACCCCGAGCATTGGACGCCCCATCGTGGCAGGGCTCAGGCCACTGCCGTCGAGCTGCGGGAACTCGCCAACCGCGATCTTCCCCAGGCCCGACTTGCGGCGCTCGCGAGGTGCCCGTGAACGAGCGGCGCTGCGCTGACGCTGCAGGAACGCGTTCGCCTCGACGGCTCCGAGGAACGGCGCGAGGCAGATGAAGGCGACCCGCTCGCTCTCGCCCGGCAGTGCGCCGGCCTGCTGCTCGCGGCCCTTCAAGTAGCAGAGCTCGAAGACGCTCATCACCGCCGCCTCCAGCGCCAAGCCGGACGGCGGGTCGCCGCTCGGCTCGTGCCGGTAGCCCTCCTGCAGGAAGATCGTGAACGCCGAGATCAGCTCCTGCAGGCGCCCCATCGCGATGCGACCGCCGGCGTGACCTTCGACGATCGACACGTAGGCGAGCGCCGGATTGCGCTCGAGCCAGTGGGTCAGCGCACGGCAGGCGCTGCGAATGCGCTCCGGCCAGCTCTCACCCGAGGCGAAGGCTCCGGCGGTGACGGCTATCACGTGGCGAAACATCAGCTCGCGCGCGGCGGCGAGCGCCAGCTCCTTGCACGCGAACAGCCGGTAGAACGCGCGAGCGTCGAGACCCGCCTGGCGTGTGATCTGCGCAACGGTGCTTGCGGCGTAGCCGTTGGCGGCGACGACGTCGGCGGTCGCCAAGACGATCCGCAACCAGTGGTTTTCGCTGACGGCGTCTGCGCCGATACGCGGGCGTCCGGGCGCGAGCGCAGGCGGCGGGCGAAGCGCGACGATCGCGCCAGGCGCCGGCTCCTGCGGCCCTCTGAGGCCTTCCGGCGCACGCCGGCGATGCTCGCCGGCGGGCATCTCGTAAGTTGCCAACCAGTCCAGCAGCTCGCCCAGCAGCTGGGGTGGACACGGTCGACCCGCTGAGAGGCGAGCCGCCAGCAGCCGACAAGTCACGCCGAGGAGCAGCCTGGGGGCGAAATCGGGAATGGCCGTACTCGGACGAACGCGCTCGAAGGCATCCTGTACCGGTTTCGCGAGCGCTGCGACCAACTCGTCGCGCGCATCGAGCGCTCGGCACCCGCCGGCCAGCGTGTCGCCTATCAGCAGACGCGCGTCCTGCGGCTCGGCGCTCGCGAAGGCAAGCAACGCGCGCGTGGCCGCGACGGCGGCGAAGCGTGGTGGATCAGCCGCAACGGCGGCGGCGACCTCGCCCACGAGCTGCTCGCGGACGGGCGCCAGTGCCGCCAAGAAGCACTCTTCCTTGTCGGTGAAGTACTCATAGAAGGTGGGACGCGAGACTCCAGCGTGGCCCACTATGTCCCCCACCGTGACGGCGTCGAGCGGGCCCCGCACGCAATGCTCCCTGACCGCCGCGAGCAGTCGCTCACGCTGGCTGCGGCGGCGCTCGGCGCGGGCACGCTCGGGCCCGACCGCGGCATGTGTTCCCCTCTCCACGAGCCGATGATCCACCGGAGGCGTGCGTGCATCTAGTCACGGCCTAGAAGGTTCTACCTCTTGACTGTGGCGCGCACTCGGCGCCGCGACTCTCCCGGGCAGGCCACGGCGGTGCGCGCGCGCGAGCGAGTGCCATCGAGAAAGTGAAAAGACGCGGCAAAGGCAAAGCCGCCGCGCGGACACCTGTCGGGGAGGCCGACGCCCGCCGGACGGTAGGGGACGCTTCGACCTTTGACGGTTTCATAGTAGGTGAGCCGTCCCCCGACGGTCATGTGCAACTCCGCCAGCGACACGTAGGGAGCCTCGGGAAGGCTCGGGATCGGCGGCACGACGATGCGTAGATGGCCGGGAAGCAGGACCGCGGTAAGCACGACGGCGGCTTCGACGGGAAAGGCACCCGAGGCGTAGATCAACAAGTGCAGGTAGCCGTCCGAAGAGGGTCCGGCGAGCAAGCTGAGGGTGACCCTCTCGCGCACCAGCGTGGGGCCGATCTGGAGCTCGATCAGGGCGGTGCCGGACCCCATCTGCGAGTTCGCCGGGCACGAGGCGGGTCCGAGAATCTTCAGCCTGCGAACCGGGCAGGCGGCCAAGCCGAGTCCGCTCGTGGCCAGGCCGAGATTACGCGGATAGGCGATCGACACGCTGCCGAGCGGGGGTGGCGCCTTCCCGGGCGTCCCAACGCGGAACGCGAAGGAGAGGGTTGTGGCGGCCCCCAGATGCTCAGGCGCGAACGCCGCGCTCATCCGTGCCCTCGGCGACGCCTGCGCACCGGCCGCCGGCAGCGCGCAGAGGCCGAGTGCGAGCACGAGAGCGACTGCGCGTGAGTGCAATGCGCGTCGCTCCCCGCTCAGTATGGGAGCTTGCCGATCGCCTGCACGCTGAGCGCATAGGTTCGGCGGTTGAAGACCCCGAACAGTTCTCCGCTGCCGCGAACGTGCGCGTAGCGGCCGCTGCCCCCCGTGATCTGCATGTGACCTTTGAAGCTCGGCGTCGCGCTCACAGGACTGGAGAGCCTGCCCGAGCCACGCGCGCTGATCGAGCCGCCGGCGCCGAAGATCGTGAACTGGGCGCTGACGTTCGGCTCGCCGTTGTAGAGGAAGCGAACCTTGACCGTGCCCGGGAAGCTCCCCGCGACGCGGCCTTCGTCGAGCAGCGTCGACCCCGAGGCACGGACGAAGCGCAGATGGCCTTCGTCGCGGACGTTGAGCACGCGCGCGGAGCGCGCGATCGGCTGGGCGGTGCTCGAAGCCACGACGGCAAACGCGAGCGTGACGCCGAAGGCCACAGCGGCGCCGATGAGGGCGCTCATCCGTGCGGATCCTCTTCGTGTCATTCCCCTCCCACGCTGTTCGGCCCTCCCGCGCGCCGGTCGGGTGCGACGCGCTTGCCGTATGGCGGACAACGTGTTCATGATAGTCCTCCCTTTTGCTTTCGGCGGCGGGTCATCGTCGCCCTCGAAATCCTCTTGCCAAGCGCCAGCAGCGCATTACCAGGAGCGCCGGTGAG
This sequence comes from uncultured Solirubrobacteraceae bacterium, assembly GCA_963704495.1. GTDB lineage: Bacteria > Actinomycetota > Thermoleophilia > Solirubrobacterales > Solirubrobacteraceae > Palsa-744. Next base: position 2,713,514 of record OY969911.1, read on the forward strand.
ATCAGCGGCCAAAGCCCTCGGCGCAATGCCGTCACATACGGGCCGGCGAACGCGCCGCGCGCCCCCGGCGCGGAGACGTAGTAGGCCACTACGCCGGAGAGGATCATCGTATGTCGTGCCGGGTGAGGCAGCCCGCGCGCCTCAGACACGGCGCGGTCTGCCAGCGCCGCGAGCGACTGCGTGAGCTGCCGCGGATCGTCGTACAGGCTGACGTAGCCGTGCTCGCCGGCTTGCGCGTCCTTTTCGCCGTCGCTCAGACTGTCGAGTAGCGTCAGCAGCACGCAGATGCTGAGGTATGCCTGCGCAATCTCGGCGGCCTGCGCAGTGCTCGTTGCGGAGTCGGCGGCAATCGCGATGAGCGCGTGCACCACGAGCACCGATGAGGCCGCACCAGCGCTCAGCTCACGCCAGTGCAGGTCCGTCTCGGCTGCCTCGGCCTGCGCCCAGTGCATGAGCTGTGCCGTTCCGAGCAGTGGTGTCGCGTGCATGCGAATCTGCGCCTGCGCGGCGCGCTGCGCGTACGCGGCAGCGATCTCGGCGACGGCGTCCCAGGAGGGCAGGCGCCCGACGGCATCGTGAACGGCGCCCGACAGCTCTTGCAGATAGCTGTCATGGCCGGGGGGCGAAGAGCCGATCGTCTGCTCGGAGCCCTGCACGGCGGCGATGAAGGCGCTGAACAATCCCTGGCCGTCGGCGATTGGGTCCTGCGAGGGCCTCTCGGTGAGCCCGTCGAGCAGGTCGAACAACAGCTGCAGCGCGACGATCGCCCGCACGACGTCCGCGCGCCCGGCGGCCGGCGCGAAGGTAGCCAGCATCGCGCCGGCCTCGGCGTTGAAGCGCTCCCCGTCGAGCTTCGCCAGCGCCAGCTCACGAAGTTGAGGCTCGCCGATCGCGAGGGCACGCCGGCGCCAACGCCTCAGCTCTTTCTGCACGAGCGGGGCAACGAAGCCCCAGTAGCGCCCGCTTGCCAGCAGCAGAGACCCCGCGACACCCGGCAGCAGGCCGACCCTGACGAACGCCGACGTCGCGGGTGAGGCCGCTGCGCCGCTGCGCCGCTGCGCCGCTGCGTCAGTCCGGTCGCTCGGCGAGATCATCTACGCGTCCGCCGAAGCGACGGTGCCGTTCGGAGAAGTGCTGCAGAGCCTGCAAGAAGCACTCGCGGGTGAAGTCCGGCCACAGCTCGTCTCTGAAGACGAGCTCGGAGTAGGCCGACTGCCAGAGCAGGTAGTTGGAGAGGCGCCGCTCGCCGCCGGTGCGCACGATCAACTCGGGATCCTGCATCTCGGGCACGTACAGGCCGCGGGCGAACTCCTCCTCGGTCGAGCCGCTGAACCGAGCGGCGGCCTCGATGATCTCGGCGCGGCCCCCGTAGTTGAACGCGAGAAACAGCCTCAGCGTCTCGTTGGTCTCAGTCAGATCCTGCACGCGGTCGATCTGCTCGAGCAGCGCCTGAGAGACCCCCTCACGGCGACCGAGAAAACGAACGCGCACGCCCTGTCGGTGAAGCTCGGGGGCCTCGAGCGCGATGCGTCGCGAGAACATCCCCATCAGCTCCCTCACCTCGCTCACCGGACGGCACCAGTTCTCAGTTGAGAAGACATACACGCCGAGCTCCTGCACGCCGAGCTGCACGGCATCTGCAATGCGTGCACTGAGCGTGTCGGCGGCCGCGTCGTGCCCAGCCGCGATCGGCAGGCCGCGCCCCTGCGCCCAGCGCGCGTTGCCGTCGGCGATGATCGCCACGCGGCGCGGGACCGCTCGAGCATGGTTCGGGCTGGGTTGATCTGCGGAGCTCATGTGCACCATCTTGTCGACTCTTCCCGCGTGCGCCGACGACGGTCGGCTAGGACTCCTCCAGCGCAAGCGACGGTGACACACGGGAGGCGATCCATCCCGGCGTCGCTACGAGCACGAGCACGAGCAGGAGCACGAGCACAAAGATCTCGAGCGGTCGAGCGCCGGTGGCCAAGTGCGAGAGCGGGAAGCCGGTCACCCGCTTGAGATAGCCGTCGAGCACGAGCTGGCCGTAGATCCCGGCGAGCGCCCCGGTCAGGCAGCCGGCGGCGAGCATCAGCGTAGCTTCGGCGAGCAGGATGCGCCGCAGACGGCCTGGCTTGACGCCGAGCAGACGCAGCCCGGCAAGCGAGGCGCGGCGTTGCCAGATGCTCGACCCGAGCGCCGCCGCCATCGCCGCGATGGCGGCCAGCAGCAGCAGCGTCGAGATCTCGCCGAGTTGCCCGAGGCCTTCGCTCGCGAGCCTGTCGATGCGCGCGGCGCGCACCGAGGACAGCGAGGCTTCGAGCCCGCTTCCCGGACCGAGCGCACGCTGGATTGCGTCCCGAACTGCACGCGGGTCCGCGCCGGGCGAGAGCCTCACGGCCAGCGCGCTCGGCTCGCTGCTCGACCAATCGCGGGTGTAGTCGCCCGTTCCCATGAAGACCACCCCCGGCGGCCACGCCAGGTTGGTCGTGGTCGCGGCAATCTGAAAGCGGCGAGCGCCGTTGGGGGTTTGCAGCACGAGCGCACGGCCAACGCCGGTGTGGTGTTCGGCTGCTATCTGCTCGGACACGACGATCCAGCCCCCCCGCGCCAGACGCGCGTTCGCCGCGGCCTCGCGGCCGTGCAGGATCTGGGTTCTCAGCACGTCACGGCCGGCTCCAGGCGGCCTCGCGATCACCCATGCTCGTCGCCGTCCGAGCTGCAGGAACGAGCCTTGAAAGCGCTGCACGCCGGCGACCCCCGGCACGGCGGCCAGCTGCTTGGCATATTCGCCGGGCGAGAACGCGTGCACGGCTTGATTGTCGCCCGGCGTCGAGACCCAGATGTCCGCGTCGGCTACATAGCTGGATGCGAAAGAGCGGATTCCACGCAGCAGGTCATCACGCGAGCCCCCGAGGGCCACGCTGCCGAACAGCGCGACGGCCCCGGTGGCAGCCAGCGCGAGCGAGCGCAAGGTCGTCGCCTGCAGCGATGCGAGCGCTACGGGCAGCGAGGTGAGCGACTCGCGGCGTCGTGTCAACAGCCGCGCCATGGCGAGGACGGCGGCGAAGGCAATCGGCACGACCAACACCGTGGCCAGGGCGAGCATCGCGCCTGCGAGGATCGCCGCGGAGGGCGCAAGCGCGAACACAAGCGTCGCGGCGGCGACGACCGTCAGGAAGGCGCCGAGCAGAGTCCGCTGCGCGGTGGCGCCGAGCGCGTTTCCGGGGATGCCGACCTCGCGGTAGACGGCGTCGCGCGCGCGTCCGTGCCGCATGTCCAGCAGCGGAATGGCGGAGGCGAGGAACGTCGCGGCCATCCCCCCCAGGCCGGCGAGCAGCAGCGGACCGATCCCGACGACGGTTGCTCCGGACAGCGTGAAGGCCTCGGCGAGATAGCCGGTCGGCTGGTGAAAGACCCACACGGACAGCGCGTAGCCGATCCCGAGGCCGGCGAGCGTCGCGACGAGCCCGAGGCAGAGCGCCTGGAAGGCGACGATCTGCACGATCGCCGCGCGCCGCGTGCCCGCGAGGCGCAGATCGGCGATCGCCTGGCGGCGCTCGGGAACCGTCACCAAGATCGCGTTGAAGGCAAGTAGGAAACCGAGCAGCGCGCCGATCGCCGCGAACAGCTGGCTGGCGAGATCGCTCGGGCGAAGCGCCTGACGCAGAAGCGCGACGTCGTCTTCGGCGGGCGCGACGGTCAGACGACCCGCCGCCAGCGCGCCCAGGCTGCGCTGCACGCCGGCCCGCGCACCCGGCTTTGGTTGTACGAGGATCCTCGTGATCCGCCGCGGCAGTCCGGCCAGGCGCTGCAAACGCTCGAGCGGCATCACCGCGACGAGCGCGCCCGAGACGGCGCCGGCGGCTTCCGCTCCGAGCACGGCCGAGACGCGCAGCGGGATCGCGCGGCCGCGAAGCTCCAGTGTCACGCGCTCGCTTGGCGAGACCGAGGGACCGATCCCCAGCTCCTCAGCGCTGGCGCGGCTGAGACCGATGCCGCCCGGAGTGAGCGCGTCGAGTGGCAACGTGTGCGCAAGCCCGTCGAGCACGGCCAGCGCCACGTCGGTCCCGGCGACGTCGACGGTCACGCGCCGGCCGTTGGCTGCGATCACCGTCGCGGTCTGCTCGAGCAGCGGCGCGGCCTGCTGGACCTGAGGGATCGCCTCCACCCTCGCGAGCATCCGTTCGTCGAAACCGTCGCTGCCGCGCGCGCGCAGTTGCAAGGTCGCCTTGCCGACCACACCGTGCACGACCTCTGCGGTCGAGCCGGCGATGCTGCGCTCGGCAACGGTGGCCGCGAGCACCAGCGCCACGGCGACCGCGATGCCGGCGCCCGCGAGTAGCTCGGCCACCGCGTGCGCACGCAGCCGGCGACGGTAGATGTACAACAGCGCATAGGGCCCCAGCGCCCGACTACGAGGTCGCGCGGGCGGGCTCATCGCGCGCTCATCGCCTCGGAGAGGACGCGCCGGACTGCTGCAAGGCTTCGCCGAGCGTCTCGACGCCGAGATCGCGCAGCCGGCCGTCGCGCAGGGTCAGGCGCCTGTCGGCCAGCTGCGCGGCCTCGCCGTCATGGGTCACGAGCACTACGGCGGCATCTTTCTCGTGAGCCAGGTCGGCAAACAGCGCGATCGTCTCCAAGCTGCGCGCGCTGTCGAGGTTCCCGGTCGGCTCATCCGCGAGAATCAAACGTGGCTCGCCGCTCAACGCACGTGCGATCGCGACGCGTTGACGCTCGCCGCCGGAGAGCTGCTCGGGCGTGCAGTCGCGACGGTCGCCGAGACCGAGGCGCTCGAGCCACGGGAGGGTCAGCCGCATGGCCTCACGCATGCTCACGCCGCCGACGATCAGCTTCAAAGCTGCGTTCTCGAGCGCAGAGACGCGTGGCATCAGACGGTAGCTCTGATAGACGAAGCCGACATCGCGCATCAAGTATTCGGAGACCTCATCCTCGGAGAGAGTGGAGATCTCGCGCCCGTCGAAGCGGATGCTTCCCGCGTCGGGCGCGAGCAAAGCGGCGATCAGCAGCAGCAGCGTGGTCTTGCCCGAGCCCGATGGTCCCTGCACGGCGACCATCTCGCCGGCGCCGACGCGAAGGCTGACGCCGTCGACGGCGGGGACCTCCTCCCCGGCAGCGCGATAGCGCTTGACGACGTCGCGCAGCTCGAGCATGCTCACGCACCGGTCCGTCGCACTGATGTGCGACGCAACGGCAGTACGTCTGCCAACTCGGCGGGCGCCGGCCCGCGCAGTCTGTCCTTCTGAGAGCGTCAGCGTGTGATCCGCGCCGGACAGGCCGGTCGACTCGCCGGTGCTCGCGAGCACGGCGACGCCGTCGTCGGCGATGCGACGCAGCAGCGCGAGAATGCCGTCACGCTCCAGCAAGTCGATCCCACCGATCGGATCGTCGATGACCAGCACGCGTGGCGCTAGCGCGAGCACGCGCGCGAGCGCCACTCGCACCGTCTCTGCGCTGTCAAGTGCCGAGGTCGCCGCCGTCGCGGCCGCGGCGGCGCCCGCCCGCTCGAGCGCCTCGCGCGCGCGAGAGCGCGCGTGCCGGGCGGGGACCCCGCGCGCGAGCAGCGCGAGCATCACGAGGTCGAGGACCGACTGCGACCCACCCTGCGTGAGCGTCTTCTGGCAGTAGCCGATGCCAGCGCCCAACGCCTCCCCACCGTGGCCGGCGAGGTCGCGTCCTTCAAAGCGAACGGTGCCCTCGTCGGGTGCTTCGACCCCGGCGGCGATGCGCAACAGCGTCGAGCGGCCCGAGCCGCGCATTCCCCACACGACCGTCAGCTCGCGGGCGTCGAGCGCCAGGTCGAGGTCGCGCAGCACGAAGCGCTCGAGCTGACCTTCGCGTGAGCGCTTGCATACGCCGCTGAGCTCGAGCAGGCTCATTGCCGCGCGCCCGCGAGCACGCTGAGCTCCCGGCGCGCGTACTGGACCCACTGGAGCTTGGCCCCAAGCGACAGCCTGCGCTCCTCGTTGGCGAGCCTGGAGGCGAGCTGCGGTGCGCCGTCGGCGCACTCCTGCGAACTGGCGTTGACCGGCATCGCGCGCGCCTCGGCGAGACATGCCTGCTCATAGCGGGCGAGGATCTCCAGCGCGGCCTGGGGGTGTCGCGTGAAGGTCGCCAGTTGCAGGACGAACAGCTGCTGGCGCCGTCGATCCTCGCCGACCTGCCCGACGAGCCAGTGCACGTACTGCTCGAGGCCGGTGTCCGTGGGCTGGTAGCGCGGCTTTGGCTGCGCTCCGACCCTCGTGCCGGGCACTTCTTCGATCAGGCCGCGCCCCTTCAGCGCGGTCAGCGCAGTGTAGACATGAGAGACGCTCGACAGGCTCAGCACCTCGCCGTATGTGCGTTCGAAGCGGCGGGCGAGCTCGTACGCGTAGCTGGGGCGCTCGATCACCAACCCGAGCAATGCCCAGTTGACCGGCGACTGCATCGGAGCCGCCTGAGTGGCCCTCTCCGCTCCCATTACTGTCAAGAGTAGACGAAAGCCAGCCAAAAATGTAGTGCCGTGTCGGGTGCGCGGCCAGTAGCGGCGGCCCGCACCCGCAGAGGCGCGGCGAGCGACTCGCTACCGGCGGCTTGACATCTGCGCGCGGCTTGTTGCAATTTGCGTCGAGCAGCGCAGCGCCGGTGTGAGGTATTGCGTGCCGATCAACGCCGGCCCCGGCGCACGCCAGGCGCTCGAAACGGAGGGACGCTGGGTCGGCAAGAGAGGGCGCCGCGACCGAGGGATGCAGATCGCGGCGCCCGGAGCGCCCGGCCCGGGAGGATGGGGAGGCCGGGGTTTCTTCGAGCGTCGCCAGAAGGGCGACGACGCTCGAGCAAATCCCGCGCTCTGTTAGCCCCCAGGCGCCTGGGGGGCACCTCCCGGGGCGCCCAGCGAGCGAGCCAGCGCCGCGCCCCGCGCCGTGAGCGTCCACGCGTTTGACGATCCTTCAGCCTGTCCGGCGCCTTCATTGAGCACCAGTCCCAGACCCTCCAGGCGCGCGAGCAGCTTGGATATCTGCCCCTGATCCTTGATGCCCGCGGCGGTGGCGATCTCGCGATTGCTGGCAGCTGGAGCGTGCAAGATCGCTTTGAGCACGCAGATCGTGCGATAGGTCAGACGCATCTGAAGCCCTTGCAACGGATCGCGGGCTTTCCTCCGCCGCTTGGGCATCGGTCGCGGCGAGGCCTGAGAGGGGCGCCCGAGCTCCCGCTGGGCCGCACCGGCCCCCTGATAAGGCAAGACGATGATCGCCATCAACGGGCTCAGGAGGCTCGTCAAGCGCGTCTGCTCAGGCGCCAGCAGGCGGTCGTGGAGCAACGAGAAGACGGCACCGACGACGCCCTCGGCGGTGAGCGGCGGCAACTCGGTCCTAGAGCGCCGCGTGGCCTGTCCGCCGTCGACCAGACGCGCGAGGTCGAAGAGCAGCTTGCGGCGGCGAATCAGAACGGGGCGAGCACCCGCCATCGCGTGCACGACACAGACCCGGGCCAGCTCCGGCTCCTCGTCGAAGAACTCGAGCACTGCCTGCAGACCATCTCTGAGGCGCCGCGCCCACGGAGCGGAGTCCTCGACGCCGGCCATCACCCTTTGCTCGGCCCTGGCAACCGCCTCCTCGAACAGGGCCAGCAGGCAATCTTCGCGGCCATCGAAATGTTCGTAGAACTTGCGCCGGCCAACCTTCGCCTCGTCGAGGATCTGAGCGATCGTCACCGACTGCAGGCCCTCCTGGCAGGTGATCCTGGCCATCGCCAGGAGGATTCGTCCGCGATACAGCTCAGCGAGCGGCGCGCCCGCACGATCGTCTCGCGCCGAGCGGCGATCGGCGATCGCGACACGCGTGCCGCTACCGTTTGCAGAGCCGAGGTAGGTCACCGACCGGTCCCGGCGATCGCGGCTGCAAACTTGCGTGAGAGCTCGGTGCGCGATCCTGGGGCGGGGGACGCGGAGCCGCCGCGCGGATCGCGGGGGCATGAGAGCCGCGACCGATGCAGCGCCTCGGCGCACCGCCATCGTCGCGACGGTGCTTCTGTGAGCGCCACGGGGAACAGGGGGATCATCGTGGCGCTCACAGAAACCCGCCGCCGCGGCTCCGGCACGAGGCGTCTGGGCGCCCTACGGCAAATGCTCCGTCTGCCAGAAGCGCCCCTTTGGTGACATGTCTCTGCATGATCTTTGCTCGCACCCGATGCACGGGGCGGCAGCGGCTGTCGACGTCGAGCACCCCGCTTGACATCTTGATAAACGCTGTCGAGCAAACCTAGCGTATTGGGCAGTCATTCGTCAATTTGGCTTATTTATCTCGCAGTTTTGGGTCCCTATCCCTCAATCTTCAGCGAGCGATAAACGATCTATAGGTAGTTTTGTGCCGACTGAGCCCACGTTCGCGCGGGCGCGCCGGGATCGCGCTACCTATGCGACCGCACCTATCAGCTTGCCGTCGCGGGCGTGCTCGCTGCCGGCGGCGAAGCACCGGCGCCGGCGCAACGTGCAAGGAAGGCCTCAGTGGCGAGCGCGTCCAGCGGCTTGGCAAACAGGAATCCCTGCCCGCGATCGCATTCCTCCTGGCGCAGCAAGGAAAGATCTGTCGGCTGCTCGATGCCCTCGGCGATCGTCTCGATGCAGAGCGACTTGCCAAGCTGGACCAGCGTGTGGAGAAGCGCTTTGCCTTCCTGGTTGTCGCGCAGGCCCGTGATGAACGAACGGTCGATCTTCAGCGCGTCGACCGGGAACTGACGCAGGTGCGCCAAGGAGGAGTATCCCGTGCCGAAATCATCGATCGCGACGCGCACCCCCAGCTCCTTGATCGCGATCAGGCGACGAGCCGTTTCCTCGGTGTTGCGCATCAGCGTCGTCTCTGTTATCTCGATCGTCAACGCGGCGGGATCGAGGGAGCTCTGCGAGAGCGCGTCGCGTACGTCGGCGACGATCTGATCGCCGTCGAGCTGCCGTGCGGAGACGTTGACGGCGATGCCGATCGCGTAGCCCGCCCCATGCCAGGATGCACCCTGTGCGCATGCCCGCTGCAGGACCCAGCGTCCAACCTCGACGATCATCCCGGTCTCCTCGAGCAGCGGAATGAAGTCGTCGGGCTGGACGATGCCTCGGGTGGGGCTCTGCCAGCGAATCAGCGCCTCAATCCCGGTTGGGGTCATGTCGCTGAGGTCGACGGTCGGCTGATAGGCCAGAAAGAACTCGTCGTTTGCGAGCGCCACGCGCAAGTCCCTCTCCAGCTCCATCTGACTCTGGACGACGTCCTGCATCCCGGACTCAAACTCGACGAAGCGGCCCTTGCCATCCCACTTGGCGCGGTACATCGCGATGTCGGCATCGCGCAGCAGCTCGCCCGCGGACGTACGCTCGCCGGCGGCGATGCCGATGCTCGCGGTGACGCTCAGCGGGGTATCGGCGGACTGGAGCTCAAACGGCTCCCGCAGCGCCCTCAGCAAACGTTCGGCGATCAGCTCGGGCCCGGCGAGCAACGAGAGCTCGGCAGCGACGACGACGAACTCATCGCCACCGAGGCGCCCGAGCGCGTCGACGTCGCGCACGACGCCGTCGAGCCTCGCGGCCACCGCTTGCAGCAACTCGTCCCCGGCGGCGTGACCGAGCGTGTCGTTGATCGTCTTGAAGTTGTCGAGGTCGATGAACAGCGCGGCCACCGGCGTCTGCGAGTGACGAGCGCGAACGAGCATCTGCTCGAGGCGGTCGACGATCAGGGTCCGGTTGGGAAGGCCCGTCAGTGCGTCGTGGGTGGCCATGAACGCAAGCTCCTGCTGGCGGCGTTCGAGCTCGTCATCAGCGCGCCGGCGCTCGCTCTCGAAGGACTCGCACATGCGCACGAGCGTGACGCTGAGGCTGCGCTGGAGCATCGCCAACGCCTGCGCCTGTACTGGCCCGGAGATCTCTAGCTCTGCCGCAATCTGACGGACGACGTCCTCGGCCGCGTTCCACCAGCGCAGGCAACGCTTGGTGACCTCGTTCAGCGGCGCCGCACGCTGGGCTGCGAGCTGGCCGAAGATGCTCCACGACTCCTGACCTAGCTCGCGAGCGACCTCGGGACCCTCGCCCGCCATCCATCGCGCCACGGCGATCGTCGAGACGGCGCCGACGCGCCTGAAGCGCTCTTCGACGATCGCGTCAAGCAGGACACCCGACTCGGCCGAGCGCGAGGTCATGCACCTGACGACCTCCTCTGTTCGAGCGTTGAGCTCATCGCCCAGGCGACGGAGATGCTTACAGGGCGTCTCGGCGCTGGGCTGCGATGGCGCGTACGCCTTCGCGCCGGGCGAGGCTTGGCCTTGAGCTCGCATGGTGCTGATGATCGGCTCGGCACGGTGCGAGCTGAGGCCTTTGACGTAAACCTAGACGAGTGTTTATTTTGACGGCGCGGCCGTGGCTTGGACAGTAGCTGCTGAGCCCCCAATCACAAAGCGCTTGGCTAAATTAGACCCCTCCTGACGAACTCGACAAGATCTGAATGGCTTACGTTTGAGTGCAATCTACTGGCGTTTATTCATCCGCGGTTAGCCTCGAGCACACAAACCCCCATCCCGCCCCGCCGAACACGCTCACAGCTTGCTCCTCCGGGAAGGCGAATCCAATTGCGATTGCATCCGCCCCACAGATGATCTCCCCTGCAGTCGGCGGCTGCCGAGACGCTCGTCCTCGCTGCCTCCGCGAACAACTGCTGGCGGTAGCCGAACAGCACGTCATCCTTGGGCATCAGGCTCAACCTCTCTCTTCACTTGGCGGTGAAGGAGGCAGCCTGAGCCGAGGCTCCCCGGCCGGGGAGCCCGTCCAAACCTCAAAGAGCTATCGGGCTCCCGACTGTCGGGGGCACTCGGAGACAGCCCAGCTTAGCCGCCACGCTCAGCTGCACCGGATTCAACGACCGAGCGGTCGGGCGCTCTGATCGAACATCCCCACCGCTACGACGAGCGCCGCGACAGCCGCGGCGAACAGCGTGCCCGCGAACGCCACTGTGGCCATTCCGATGGTGGCATCGGCGTCCCTACCGGGTCGGAGAGCGACTGGCTACCGCCCGTCAGATCCAAAACGCGGACGGTGTCGGCCCGACCCCGAGCCGAGCATTGGGCACGCTGTCGACGCTAAGGCACGAGGTTATATGGCCACGGGCGTAGAATTTTTGGGGTGGGCTTGTCAAATTTATTCCCCAGTGTTGTGCACCAGAGAGTGGCCGTAAAATTCTCCCACCCAGCCTCGGGGGCGTACTTCAATAGTACGGCCGAGTTCGCTGTGCAGATTCGGTCGTTTACGGTGGTACCGTCGAAGACCACCCAGTAGATATCGGTGGCAACCGCGGTGATCGCGTGGATGCCCGTGTGGATGACCGTGTGGATGCCTTTCTTTATGGATTTCTTTGCGATATCGACGAGATTGGGGGGGTAGATGCCATGTGACAGATTGCCGATCCCACCCCACTGCAGTCCGTCCAGTGGGTCCTCCGTGTCCGCCGGCGACTCGTATTCGCCAGGTTCCGCGGACGCAGGCTCGGCGGCGCGTGCGGCCGCCGCCTCGGCCTCGGCGCGCAACGCGGCCTCTCTCGCCGCTTCCCGGACGAAGATTTCCTGACCGATCTGGTTGTTCACTTCAAATAGCCACTGCGGGAATCCCGATGTCGATTCGCCGCTGGGGTCGCTGTTGTTGACGGGGTCTGCAGAGCTGTACGCATAGGCATTCGCCGAGCCTCCCGGTATCGGGTCGGTCTGCAGGAACCTGCCGAGCTGGGGCACGTAGGAGCGTGCGCCCATCGCCACCGCACCGCTGGCGAGCGTCGTGGCGCGCTGGTCGCCACCCAGCCAGGAGTACTTCGGCGGGCTGCTCGACCGCGGCACGCCGTACTCCGTCGTGTCGTTCGAGGAACTCAGGCCGGTCGCGCCCGCGCTCAGCGACGCAGTTGCGACCACATCGCCATGCAGGTTCGTGATCTGCATGATCGGCGCTTCCCCATTCGTCTGGGTGGCAACGAGCGCCCCGGTCACGTCCGTGACGTCGCGCGTCCAGCCGGTTGTGCCTTCGGCGGTCCATGAAGGCGTGTCATCGCTGCTCGCGTAGTGCGACACGGAGGTCAGGTTTTTGGTGCCCGTCGCCACCATTTCGCGCATGCGGCCCGCCGGATCGACATGGAACCCGTTGGTCTGGCCGTTCTGGGTCTGGCTCGCGGTCATGCCGTTGACGTAGAAGGAGCTCGTCAGCACCGTGCCGCCGGCATCGCCTGCCGGCAACGAGGTCGTGCCTCCGAAGGGTTCATAGGTGGCACCGGTGTCTTTCAAGCGATCTGCGGGGTCGTAGGTGTGGCTGACCGTAGTTCCGCCTTCGCCGGCGCACACGCCACCGGCACCAGGAACGCGGGCCGTTTCGGAGGTGCGATTCGAGTCCGCGTCATACCCATACAGGCGGGTCGTGCATCCCAGTCCGGCGGGCGTGTCCTGCACCTGCGTCAGCCGACCGGCGGTGTCGTATTTGTAGGCCTGCCCGGACAGCGTGCTCGACTGCGTCATCCATTTGCTCGTGATGGAGGGGACGACGCTGTCGCTGTACCACGTGCAATTCGTCGAGCAGCTTGTCGTGTCGACGTATTCGACACCCGTCAACTGGTTTGTCGCGTCGTAGGTGTATTTCTCGTTGAGCCCGTTCGGGAATTTCTGCGACACGACGTCGCCTTCCGCGTCGTATTCGGCGGTGAAGGTGAGCGCGCCATCGGCGATCGTCGCCGGCTGGCCCGTCAGCGGATTGTAGGTATACGTGGCCGCACCCTTACCGTCGTTGGTCGTCGCCACGCGCCCGTCGATGTCGTAGGTGTATTTCGAGGTCACACCGTCCGCATCGGTGTATTCGCTCAGCTCGCCCCACTTGTCAATCGCGCTCGTGAGCGTCCTCGTCGTCGAGCCTTCGGTCGTGCTGCTCGTCGTGGGCTTCCCCGAAACCGAGTCGTAGGCGAGCGTGACCGTCGGTAGCGAGGTGCCGGTAGTCGACGTCAGGGCGGAGGTTTTCAGTCGTCCCGCGCCGTCATAGGTCTTCACCTGTTTGCGAGAGTCCGCGCCGACGACGGAGTTGATTTCACTGGACTCGTCCCACAGGTTGTAGGTGCTCGTCGTGACCGGCGGGTTCGGTATCCCAGCGGTTTCCGGTGCTTTCGCGAGCTTGCTCTGACACGGCAAGTCGGCCCACTCCGGGTGCAAGCCACACGCCGCGACTTTCGAGTTCGTCAGAGCCGTGTAGTAGATCGTCTGCGTGTCATGCGAATCCCCGCCCGCCTGGTTGCCGGCCGGCATGATCGCATCGGTGACCGCGCCCGTCGTCGCGTCATACAGCTTCGAACGCACGACTTTCAGGCCGCTCGGATCGGTCGTGATCGACGTCGGAGCGTGCAGTTTCCAGCCAAGCCCTTCCTGACCGGCGTAGGAGTTCACGGTCGTGTGCACATCTTCTTCTGTGCCTCCCGTGAGCAGCGCGCCCTCCGTCAGCTTGGTGACGAGGTGGTAGGGGCCGCCCGTACCGGGTGCTCCTTCGTCGTAGAAGTACTTCGTCTTGTGGCGAGCCAACACCTGAGTACCGTTGCTGAGCTTGACCGTGTGTTGCGGACCGGTCGTGCTCAGCACCTCGCTGCCGTCTTCGCTGTACGTGTTCTGGGTATCAAGCAGCTGCGAGGTTTCCAGCATTTTCGAGACTTCTGTGGAGAAGACCTTTTCCCAGTTCGCGGGGGACAGTGTCCTCACGACATCGTTCTTTGAGTTGTATTCGGTCACGCTGCGGGCGCCGCGCGAGACGACGTTGACCGTGCGCCCATCGCTGTCGAGGTAGTAGACGGTGCCCCGCTGAAGGTTGCCACTGCTCGCGGGCCAGCTCTGCGGAGTATCCGGAGGCAGCACCGCCATGGCTTCGACCGGAATATCCGTCTGACCCCATTTGGCGAGTTCGCTGCTTTTCATGTTCCAGGGCGAATTGAGACCAGAGACTGCCACGCCGTACTCCAAGGTCGTCACCGCACTCGTACCCGGAGTTGGCGCAGCTGGAAAGAACATAGAGCGCGGCCCCGCCGTCCACTTGGTGATTTTGCCGGTCGTCTGATTGAGTATGTACATCGAGCCATCTGTCGCCTGGGGGTAGGTTGCGACGGCGGACGCGCCGGCCGCTGCGGTGAACAGCTGCAGGAATGTAGTTCCGCCGACCTTCTGCACGTTCCCGTTGGTTTTGTCCGCGACGAACACGTTGCCTGACTGCACCGCCAGACCCTGCGGTTCGCCGAAGTGTCCTTCGCCGGTTCCAGAGGTTCCGAACTGCGACTGGTAGACCCCGGCGGTCGAGAACACCTCGACGCGGTCCCCGCCGGCATCGCTCACGTAGAGCTTCGAGGCGCTTTCGTCCACGGCGAGCCCGCCGACGGCGCTCGTAAACTTGCCGTTACCCGTACCCGTGCCCCCGAACGCGACATTGAGGGTCATCGTCGCCACCGACGAGCCACGGTAGCCCACGACGTACGGTTCGCTTGCGCCGACGGTTGCGCCGAAGTAGACGGTCTGTTCGGTGCCTGTTTTGAGCGTCGCGACCCCCCGTGGCGCCGTCACGCCTTCGGGCATCGCGAAGGCGCCCGAATATGCGCCGGCGCTCGTGAGCGCCTCGATGCGATTGTTGCCGGTGTCCGACACCCACACGGTGCCGGCGCTGTCGATCGCGATGCCCGTCGGGCCTTTGAACTGCAGATTGCCCGAGCCGAGCGTCCCGTATGTCGCGATGAACGCGCCGGCGGAGGAGAACTTCTCAATGCGGTTGTTCGCGGTGTCCGCAACCCAGACATTGCCCGAGCTGTCGGTGGCGATGCCCGAGGGGTTGTTCAACTGGCCGTTGCCACTGCCTTTCGTCGCGAATTCAGTGAAGAAATTCATATTGGAGTTCGCGACCACGAAGCCGGTGGAGCCCGAGGCGATCGTCGTCGCACCATTTGAGTTGAGCGCGGTGACGAGCACTTTCAGCCGGCGGTTGGGGCCGTGGTATTCAGGGCGATAGCTGGTGCTTGTGGCGCCTGGGATCAGCGAACACGGTTCTTCTTCACCGCATTCCTCCCATTGGTAGCCGTAGGCCAGCGGCGTGTTGCTCCACGTGCCGGTTGTCACCGTCAATGTTTTGCCTTCGATCGCGTTCGTCGTCGATAGCGTCGGAAGCGCGGTGTTCTGCGGCGTGATGCCGGTGCCCGCGGCCGTCGTCGGCGCGGGACGTGTCGCGCTCAACAGATGCCCGGTGCGGATGTCGCCGGGTCCTGTGCCGTACACGAGCAGGTACGGCTGTTCACCAGGCGGCAGCATGGACGTCACACGTCCTTCGGTGTCGTAGCCGTACGTCGTCTTCACCGCCGGCGAGACTCGCGGATCCCACTCGGCGCGCAGGCGACCTGATTTGTCATAGGAGTACTGCGCCACCGTCGTCGTGCTCATCGCCGACGTCGCGGGGTCCCACGCTGTGAACGTCACCTGCTTCAGGCGGCCGTTGTAGTCGCCCCATTCGCTCGCGCTTTCGCCGGTCGCTGTCGTCGAGGACGCATACACGAACTTCAGCGCGCGGCAGCCGCGCACGAGCGTCCCGGTGCACGTCACGTTCGCGGGGACGGGCGCGAGCACTTCCGTCGGCTCGATCACAGAACCCGCCACCTGGTAGGAGAACGTCGTGACTTTCGTTTTGTTCGGGCCCGATTCAGAGACCGGCACCCACGTGTTCCCGGTCCCGCCCACCGGGAGTTTGAAGGTAGTGACTGACCCCGTGTTGCCCGAGAGCTGGAACTGGACTTTGCCTTCCACCGTGCTTTCGACGAGGCTGAGGTTTTCATCGCCTGTCGGGGCCACGTATTTCCCACCCGTTCCAGGGGTGAACAGCGACTTCAGGCCATCGCCGGTATCGAGTAGGACGCTCCCCGTGGGAAGCTTGACGATGCTCTGTGCCGCCCCGCCGAGGTCCAATGTCCAGTTCGGCCCCAGCGGCCCTTCCGCACCGTTGGTCAGGTGCTGAGAGCTGAAGCTGCGTGAAACCCCGAGCGTGTCGCCGGCGGCCGCAATCGCGACGTCGTTCGCCCCAAGCGTGAGCTCGCCGGACTCGGGGTTGACGGAGCCCGGCCCAGCCGACACGAGAGATACGGGCCGCGTGACGAAGAGCGCCATTTCTTTCGTGGCTTTGTTGCCGGCTTTGTCGGTCGCGGTCAGGACCAGTTTGTGCTGGCCGACGGCAAACTGGCTGCCGCTGATCGTCCATTCGCCGGTCGTCGTGCATGGACCCACCGAGCAGCCGCCTTTCGGCGTACTGAAGGCGATCCCGTCGACGGCGATCGCAAGCGGCGCGAGGCCCGAGCTCGGTACGGCGCCCGCGCCATCGCTCGCGGTCGCCGTCAGCTTGTAGGTCGAGTCACCGATTTCCGCGTTCGCCGGCAATCCCCCAAATGCGAGGTCGTGCGGCGCGGTGTTGTCGACTTTGACTTTCACCGAGGCCGTGGTGCCAGGGCCGTTGGTGGCGTTCAACGCGGTCACTTCGACCGTGTCTTCGCCGTCGGGGAAGGCGAACCACGACGGGTAGATGCCCGCCTTCTCTTCCTGCGGGCACTGCACGCCCTTGCAAATATTGAGTCCTTCGTTCAGGTAAGTGATGAAGTGTTCGGCGCCGGGAACCTGGGGCGAGCGGAATTTGAGCTTGCTGACTCCGATCCCCGGGTCGAGCGCTTTGACCCCGTAGACACCGGTTGTCGCAAGCGGGCCCAGCCAGCCCCCGGTCTGCGCGACGTTCGGATAGCCTTCAAGCGTCGCGTCGGTCGTGTCTGCCCCGACCGTGGGAAGGGCTTCCTGAACGATCCTGACGTTTGCGTTGAGGAGTTCTGTCTTGAAGATGTTGCCTGGTTTGGTCTCCCACTGGCCAAACTCCGCAGCATTGTTCGCACTGCCTGTAGCGTGCACAACGCCCGTGAAATGGGAAATGTTCGCAGGTATCACTTCCTGCGCTTCGACCACTTTGGCGCTATTGGCTATCAGCAGGCGATTCTCAATGTCGTTGAGTCCATTTTCGCTCGACACTTCCGCGCTCGCTGCTTCGATCTTTGAAACGCCTTGGGTCGTATACGCCCAAGCGCCGAACTGTTCAGGCCCGTAGGTTCCGATCGACCAGTCGAAAAGTCCGCCACCGGAAAAGAGGTGGAACGCCGCTGCGTTGTTGGTTGCGGGGAACCAATTGCCGTAGGCGAAGACCAGGGTGTCTTCAACCATCGGGTCGACCTCGATCGGGTACTGGAAGTCGCCGCTGCGGTGCGCGACGTCGAGCACCAGATGATTACCGGACACGCGCATCGTGACCGGGACGTCGGTGCCCGCCGCGTCCTGCGCGCTCGGCGGCAGCACCGTGGCGACGTCGTCGCCGTCGAGCGAAACCGACACGGGACCCGAGCGCCGCCGGCTCAGGCGCACGCGGCCAGGGCCGGAGACCGCGAACTCAAGTTGCTCCGGGCTGGCCGCGGAGCGCAGCACGCCGTCGACCGCGACGCCCTGCGCGACCGGCTTCAAGAGCGTGTCCGCGTCGGTCTGGGTGTTCGCGTAGAGCACGCCGCCGCCGTCGAGAACACCGGCCGAGCCGGCGTCGCTCTGGACCGGGGCGATCGACAGGCCCGTGTCGGCGAGCGTAGCGCCCTGCGCTGCGTGTTCGTGCAGGAGCACGCGCGAAACTGCGACGCTCGGCTCAAAGCCCCCGCTCGCGCGACGCAGGCGCAGGTCGAGGGGTACCGTGCGACCACTGAGGGTGCGCGTCGCGATCGGCGCGATCGACTCCAGCACGCCGTGCTTGCCGTGCCCGAGGTCGAGGCTCGCGGCGTTCGGACTGAGGTAGCGCGTGATTTTCTGGCCGGGCTCGAGCATCGCGCCGTCGGAGGGGGAGTCGACGGCGAGGACGTTCGGGAAGGCCTGGCGCGCGAGGTGCGCGGCGGCCGTTGCGTCGAGACCGCTGAAGGCGAGGCGCGAGACGCTGCGCGCGGCGACGGCAGCCGGTGCAGCGCGACGTGCCTGCTCGGCGATTTCCGTCTGCGGTACGCCCGTCAGCCCGTCGAAGCCGGGCAGCGCCGACGAGTTCAGGGAACCGGTCGCGCGAGCGTCCAGGCCCGACGAGGCCCACGCCGAGCCGCAGGAACACACGAACGCAAACGCTCCCACCATGGACAGCAAAAACAGTCGTCGCATTTCGATTCCCCCAGTTGAGATTTTCTGTCCACGGCTGCTGGTCCAGCGCCTCCTCCGAGAAACACTATGGACCTGAAAGCAGTTGGCGCCTACGGGTCTAGCTAGATCTAAATAAACGCCGTGGTGAGCCTATAACAGATCGGAGACGCGTGTCCAGTAGTTCCTCAATCTCCCTTGTTTCTGGGGTGTTTGATGGACGGATTACCACTAATAGCGACGCGCGCTTGCTTATAAACGGCGTGTCAGTATTTATTCACCCACGCGGGTCCAGACTGGATGCAACTCTTCATCCCAGCGGGCCCCAGATCTACAGTTCTGGCTCATCCACGCGCCGCGCGATGCACGTGGCCGTGACCATCTCGCCGCACCCGTTGACGCGGCCGGCAGGATGAAATCGGCGATGCAGCTCTTGTGTCGAGCCGGTCGCCTCAGCGCCGCGGCGAGCTCGCTCATCGCCTCGCACGTGCATCACGGACAGCCGTCATGCACGGCACTATCTCAACTATCATGACATCAAGGAGGCTGAATGTCTCCACGGCCCATCCGGCCGACCGAAGCGCACCTGCTGCCCGCAAGAAGGGCACGGACACGGCGCGAGCTCCGCCAGGCGACGCCCGAAGCGCGGGGCCGCGTTCCGTGAAACGACGGCCAATACGGCAGTACTGTCTCCCAACGCGACCCTCAGCGGCGTTAGCATTTGCTGCATGACCGCGAAGGAGAAGCTGCGCGCCCGAGTCGAAGACCTCACCGAGCAGGAGGCCGAGGCAGCCCTCGACTTCATCGCCTCGCGTGGGCAGAGCTTCGGCGACTGGCTTGACGCTCGTCCCGAGGACGACGAGCCGCTGACGCCTGAGGAGCGGGCGGCTCTCGCCGAGAGCGACGTGGATATCGCCGCCGGGCACACAGTGTCCTACGAGCAGGTCCAGCAAGACCTCAGATCCAGCGCCGAGTGAGCGACCGGCGCTCGCTGCGCTTCACGCGCAGCGCCGAGAAGGAGCTGCGCCGCCTCGACCCGCCGATCCGCTCGCGGGTGCTCGGCGCGCTCGACCGTCTCGCAGCCGACGATCGCTCGCTCGACGTCAGGCGACTTACCGGCAGCGAGCACTTCCGACTGCGTGTCGGCGACTGGCGAGTGATCTTCGACTACGACCGCGACACTCAGACTGTGCTCGTTCGGCACGTTCTGTCACGCGGACGCGCATACGAGCGTTAGCCGCAGTCAGATCCCCAGCCATCGGCGCGCGCCTGTCCCTGACGGGCGCCCGACACGGCGATGCGCAGCATCCCGCTTGACCAGACTGATCGTCGGCTTCGCGCCAGGTCGGCAGAACGGCGCTCTCGCCAATCCCGCGAGTTGTCTCTCGCCAAGACCAGACTATAGAAAATCCCTGCAAACAAGCCCTTTTAGGGTGAGCGACGGGACTTGAACCCGCGACCGCCTGGACCACAACCAGGAGCTCTACCAACTGAGCTACGCCCACCACGGGGAACCGGAGTCTAGCGCTGCGCGATCAGCCCTTGCGAGCGATCGCGACCGGCTGCCGCCCGACCCCGGCCCATGTCTCGACGGCCGCGAGAACGGTCTCCTGCTGCTCGGGCGCAACGACCTCGCCGCCTCGCCGATCGCCCCCGGCCCGCCCGTCACCCTCGCCGCCATCGCGGCGCAGCACAGCGAGCCCCCGTCCCAGCAGCGAGCCGACAGCCCGCTCGGCAAGCGCAAGCGCCTCGGCGGCTGAGGTCGCCCCGCCGCTCTTGCCCAGGCGCTCGTGCGCCATCCGCCACACGCGCGAAGGCGCGACGGCCCCGCCGTCGAGTAGCGCGAGCAGCTCGAGTCCGAGCGAGTCGGCGAGCAGGTCGAGATCGCGCGCACCATCCGCACCGCGGGGAGCATCGCCCCTCTGCGCGACAGGCCCGCCCACAGCTCCCGCGCCCTCCTCGACCCCGGCGACCGCGCCTGAGGAAGCTCCACCGTGCCGCTCCTGCGCTCCTCCCCCGCCCCTGTGAGCGGCGCCGAGCACCCGCTCGGTCACATCCTGGCTGCGCTTCTGCGCGTTGCGCCAGCCTTTGCCCATCGCGAGGTCGGGCATCGACAATTTGGGCCCCTCGAGGATCGTGAGGGTGGCTTCGTTGACGTTCCACTTGCGTTCGCCCTCCTCGATCCATTCCTGACGCATCCAGGGAACGACGAGCGCGCGCAGTTGCGCCTCGGACTGGTTGAAGCGGCAGACGACGTGCGGGAACTTGCGCAGCTCGAGGTGGTACACGTGCGTTCGACTCAGCCGCTGACGGCCTTGACGGCTGGTCCGAGCCGCTCGCGCATCACGCGCACGGCCTCGGGGTTGGAGTCGATCAGCACGTAGCGGCGGCCGAGCTTGGCGGCGACGGCGCCGAGCGTGCCGCTGCCGGCGAAGAAGTCCAGACACCAGTCGCCGGGACGCGAGGAAGCGCTCACCATACGCCGCACGATCCCCTCGGGCTTCTGCGTGGGATAGCCGGTCTTCTCGGCGCCGTTGGTGGGGACGATCGTGTGCCACCAAACGTCGGTGGGCAGCTTGCCGCGGGCGGCCTTCTCGGCGCTGACGAGGCCGGGTGCCATGTAGGGCTCGCGGTCGACGCCCTCGGAGTCGAAGTAATAGGCGGCGGGGTCCTTGACGTAGACGAGGATCGTGTCGTGCTTGGCCGGCCAGCGGCGCTTGGCGCGGGCGCCGTAGTCATAGGCCCAGATCAGCTCGTTCAAGAAGCACTGGCGGCCGAAGATCTGATCGAGCAGCAGCTTGCAGTGATGAGCCTCGCGGTAATCGATGTGGAAGTACAGGGTGCCGTCCTCGCGAAGCAGCCTGTGCGCGTGCTCGAGACGCGGCGCGAGGAAGCCGAGGTAGTCGTCGAAGGCGTCGCCGTAGGAGGACTCGGCGAGCAGCCGTGTGCGGTAGCGCCGCCCCTGAAAGCCGGTCCGCTCGCCATGCTCGTCGCCGACGACGGACAGCGTTTTGCGCACCTGGGCGCGCCCGGTGTTGAAGGGCGGGTCGATGTAGATCAGATGAAAGCAACCGTCGGCAAAAGACGGCAGCAGCTGCAGATTCTCGCCGAGCAGAACCTGATCGGTCTGGGGTTGCTCGCCGGGGCGCACCGAGCGAGAGCCTACGCCTGGCCGCCGATGGAGCAGTCGCCGCGGGATGACGGCGTCGTGCAGCAAGGCGGCGCTCAGCGACGGACGAGCTCGATCCATTCGACAAGCTGAGCACACAGGATGCGTGGCGGGGCGCCGGCGGGAAGCGTTCGAAGCACTCGCGCGGGCGCGCCTGCGGGGGTGAGGAAGGCGGCGTCGAGCACGGCCGCGCCGCCGTTGCCCGGCGCGAGGCTGAAGCCGGCGCGAGCGATGCTCAGGCGGTGCTCGCCGGCGGGCAGTCGCACGCGCAAGAGCGTGGCCGTATCGGGGACGAGCGAGTTGCCGGCGAGCTGCCCGGAGAGCGTGGCCAGCGGACGGCCGTCGACGCCGACGCGGATGTCGGGCATGAACTGCCCCTGCAGCCACAGCTCCCAAGTCCCCGAACGCGGCAGGCTGAAGCGAAGCGACACGAACCCGGCGCGTCGCATCGTCAAGCCACCGTGCGAGCGCCCCCACCCGGGCGGCCGGCGCACGTGCCTCAGGCGGACGCGTACGAGCTCGGGTGCGAGCGCGGCGACGGCACGAGCATGGCTGGCCTGCGCGATCCGCACGAGTCGCTTCACGCGCGCGCACGAGAGGGGACGCTTGCCTTCGGCGGTGGGAACGTGCGCGAGCGCCGGGCGGGCGCCGGGGCGCCGTGCCCACACCTCGTAGTAGGTGCCCTGCCAGGCGAGCGCGTAGGCGGCCGGCGGCGAGGCGGCGCTCGGATCGCGTCGTGTGACGATCAGCGGATACCCGCTCAGCGCGCTCGGCGGGACACGGTCGAGCTCGACCGGATGCCCGTAGGCCACGGCCAGGCCCCCGGCCGGCCCATGCGGCGGATAGACGAAGTCGGGCCCGCCGACGTCGAGCCGGCGCAGCGCGTACAGCGAGTATTCGTCGAAGTCCGTGAACAGCGTCGGCCCGCGCCCGGCGAAGCGCTTGCCGAGCGACGCGAGCTCTTCGTAGCGCGCCGTGGGCGCGAGGTTGGAGCTGTGGTATTGGGCGAGGTCGGACGCAAGCGCACCACCGGCCAGCGCCACTGCGAGTAGCGCGGCGCCAACGCCGCCCAGGGTCGTCCCGCGCGAGTGGGACGCACCGCGCCGCGGCCGGGCGCTCCCGCCGCGATCACCCCGAGCGCCGAGCAGCGCGGCAACGCCGCCCCAGGCCAGCAGCACGAGCACGGGCGAGGTGAGCACGAGCGCCTTGGCGTCCACCCAGGTCGTGGCCGTGCGGCTGAGCACGATCCACACGAGCAGCGTCAGCGCGATCCAGCCGGCCAGGGCCAAGCGGCGCAGGCGCAGCAGCTGCAGCGCGCCGAGCAGGCAGGCGACGAGCGTCACCCCGATCAGCGCATACGTGACGACGGCTGCAGCGCCGGCAGGCTCCTCCTTGTAGCTGCCGCGCAGCCAGACGCCGAAGGCCTGGGCCCATTTGAGCGGCTCGTGCAGGTTGCCGGGGTTGGCCGTCGAGGCGATGTTCTGGGCGACGTGCAGCGACTGCGAGATGTGTCGCCAGGTCGGCCACGCGGCGAGCAGCAGCACGAGGCCGCCGAGGGCGATGCTCGCCCAGGCTGCACGGGTGTCGACCTGCCCGCCGCGCACACCCTGCACGAGCGCAACGAGCAGCACGGCGCCTGCAGCCAGCGCCCACGCGCCGAAGCCGACGCCGAGCGCGGAGACGCCGGCGGCGAGCGCGAGTGCGCACGGAACGGAGCGGCGCCGTGAGCGCGCGAGCCAGCGCGAATGCACGGCGAGCAGCGCGCCGAGCGTGAGCAGCATGAGCACGGCGACGAGCTCCTTGACAGAGCCGATCAGCTCGTAGCCGTAGACGATCGCCGGCACGGTGGCCGTGAAGGCGGCAAGCGACGCCCACCCCGGGCGCAGACCGCAGCGCCGGGCGATCACCCAGGCTGGGCCCGAGCCGAGCGCGAGCACGAGCCCGCAGAACGGCTGGAAGGCCCAGATCAGCGGCAGCCCGAGCAGCAGCGCGCTGCCGCCGAACATCGTGTCGGCGCCCGACGGGTAGCCGGTGCCGTAGTAGGCGTCGATGAACTGGCCATAGGAGCTCTGCAGGTCGAGCCGGCCATAGCTCTGGCCGTGGTTGATCAGGTAGTCGGCGCCAATCATGTGCACGGCCGAATCCGACAGCGCCATGAACGAAGAGAAGCCGACGCGCCCAGAGAGCAGCACCGGCGCGAGCGCGAGCAGGTAGGCGAGCAGCGGCACGAGCAGCAGCCGGCCCCGCCTTCGCAACCGCGCCGGCAGCTCGCGCCGGGGCGCCGGCGCGAAGCCGAGCAGCGCGAGCGCGAGCATCAAATACGGCGTGGACGGCGCAAGAACGACGATCCACGTGCTCAGCTGCGACAGCGCGATCAGCGCGGCGGCGCCGACGGCCGGCAGCAGCGCGAGCGGCAGGAAGCGACCGCTGCAGCGGTCGACCGCCAGGCCGGCGCCGAGGCACAGCAGCGCGAGCACGAGCGGATAGGCGAACACCGTGAGCGCGAACAACGGCGCCATCATCCTCGATCGGCCCGCGGCGGGCAGCGATCGGGCGAGTCGCTGTGGCAGGAGGGCTCCACGCAAGCCCCGACGGCGCAAGCCTCGCGACGCGCCCGGCCTCAGTGCCGGACGCGCCGCAAGCAACTCAGGACCGCCCCGCCGCTCTCGACAGCCCCGCGCGGGGGATTGGAGCTGTTCGCTGAGAGCGGCCGGGATCCGGTCCCGTCCCCATCGAGGCCCCAGTGCCGGGGTGTACGGGGCCCACTTGCTTCGTACCCGCTCTGCCGATGGAGAAACCGCTCAAGTGAAGCGCCCCCGGCTGGACTCGAACCAGCAACCCCCGGCTTAGAAGGCCGGTGCTCTATCCAGTTGAGCTACGGGGGCACGCGGCGCGAGCAACGCTTGCACGTGGCGCGCGCCTGGCAAGGCTTCGGCGTCCCATTGAGCCTCCTTTACACACACGCGCGATTGCAATCGTGGCATGACTTAGGCACGCTTGATGGGAAATCTGTAAAAGTTCCTGCCATGAGCACGGTGGAGGACGACGAGCAGGATCTCACGCGCAAGCAACGGCGCGAGCAGGCGCGCGCCGAGCGCAAGGCGATCGAGGAAGCCGAAGCCGCCGGCGCGCAGCGCCGCAAACGCCTGATCCAGCTCGGATCGGTCGTGGCTGGCGTGGTCGTGATCATCGTCGTGATCCTCGTCGCGACGGGCAGCGGGTCGGGCGGCGGCGGAATCGAAACGACTTCGTCGAGCAGCAAGACGCCGCAGACGCCGAAAGTGGTCAAGGACGTGACCGCGCTGCTCGGCGGCATCCCGCAGAACGGAAACACTGTCGGCAGCCCCACGGCGCCGGTCACGTTGCAGTACTTCGGCGACCTCGAGTGCCCGATCTGCAAGCAGTTCAGCGAAGGCGCCTTGAAGCCGCTGATCGAAAAGTACGTCCGCCCGGGCAAGCTGAAGATCGAATACCGCAACCTAGAGACGGCAACGCGCGAACCGGAAACCTTCCGCACGCAGCAGATCGCGGCGCTCGCGGCGGGCAAGCAGCAGAAGAGCTGGTACTACATCGAGCTCTTCTACCACCAGCAGGGCCAAGAGGACACTGGCTACGTGACCGAGAAATACCTGCAGGAACTGGCCAGACAGGTGCCCGGCATGAACCTCGCGACGTGGACGGCCGACCGCGGCAGCGGCGAGTTCACGAACACGATCACGACCGACGCGCAGGCGGCGAACAACTCGGGCTTCACGGGCACGCCGTCGTTCCTGCTCGGCAAGACGGGTCAGAAATTGCAGAAGTTCGAAGGCTCGCTGACCGATCCGTCTTCGTTTGAATCGGCCATCAACTCGCTGCTGAAGTAGCACTGGTACGCCGATGAGCGCGCGCACGCTGAGGATCACGATGACCGTCCTCACGGTGCTCGGCATCGCGCTGGCGAGCTACCTGACGTACATCCACTACGCGGGCATCAAGCCGCTGTGCGGGACCAACGGCGGCGGCTGCGAGATCGTGCAGACGTCGCAGTACTCGAAGCTGTTGGGCGTGCCGGTCGCGCTGATCGGCCTGCTCGGCTACATCGCAATCCTCGGCTCGCTGCTCGTGCCCGAGGGCGAGACCTCACGACTGGCGACGGTCGCCTTCACGGTCGTCGGCTGCGGCTTCAGCGCCTACCTGACCTACCGCGAGCTGTTCTCGATCCACCACATCTGCGAGTACTGCGTCTCGAGTGCGGTGCTCGTGACGATCCTGATGCTGCTCGCCGTATGGCGCTTCCTGCGCGGCGATCCAGGTCTGCGCGAAGCCGCCAAACGGGCCGATCTCGGTCCCGGCGAGGCCGCCGCGCCGCTGGGCACGTAAGCCGCGCAGAGCCCGAAAACACGGGCTTTCTCGGTAGTAAATCCGTCCAGAAAGGCGGTCGTGGCGCCCGCACGCGCGCGCGGTCGCCGACGTGGTGGGCAGGAATGCGTCCATCCCGCTCAAGCACCCACGCCGAGGTCGTGCACCTCGAGCCGTTGCGCACCCTTGGCCCGAGCGCGGTCGGCCCTGGCGCGGCTGCCGCCGGCGCAGCGGCGGCGAGCGCCGAGACGCACAGCGCGACGACCGCGACGGGCGCGGCGACGCCGACCACGAACGGACCGGCGTTGGCACCGGTGAGGCCTGCCTCAGCCACGGGGGCACGGCCCGCCGACGAGCGCATCGAGCGGCTGTTCGAGATGACAAGCGACTTGCTGGCGACGATCTCGCTGGACGGGCGCTTCACGCTGCTCAACCCGGCCTGGGAGGCGGCGCTCGGCTGGACCCTGCAGGAGCTCGAAGCGAACCCGATCCACGAGCTGATCCACCCGGACGACGTCGAGCAGACGATCGCGCTGCTGCTGGCCGGCAACCATCGCCCGGCGCACCTTGAGAACTTCACCAACCGCTACCGCCACCGCGATGGCTCGTGGCGCTGGCTGTTGTGGAGCGCGCGCTGCGACGGCGACGAGTGGTACGCGGCGGCCAAGGACGTGACCGACCGCATGTGGCTCGAGCGCCAGGCGCTGC
The DNA here is from genome assembly GCA_963704495.1 of uncultured Solirubrobacteraceae bacterium. Taxonomy (GTDB): domain Bacteria; phylum Actinomycetota; class Thermoleophilia; order Solirubrobacterales; family Solirubrobacteraceae; genus Palsa-744. The sequence continues at coordinate 2,739,909 of OY969911.1, forward strand.
GCGATCCGCTGACGCACCTGCCCAACCGCCTGCTGCTGATGGACCGCACGCGCCAGGCGCTCTCGCGCGTGCACCGCAGTGGCGGCGTAGTGTCGCTGCTGTTCATCGACCTCGACCGCTTCAAGGCGGTCAACGACAACTTCGGCCACGACATCGGCGACAGGCTGCTGATCGCCGTCGCCGACAGGCTGGCTGAGATGATGCGCGACAGCGACACCGTGGCGCGCTTGGGCGGCGACGAGTTCGTGATCCTCGGCGAGGAAATGAAAAGCGATGAGGAAGCCTTCGCGCTGGCTGAGCGAGTGGTGCAGACGCTCCAGCAGCCGTTCCGCGTGGGCCCGGTCGAGGTTTCGATGCCGGCGAGCGTGGGCGTCTCGATCACGCACGATCCGGAGGCCGACCCGGAGAGCATGCTGCGCGAGGCCGACGTGGCGATGTACCGCGCCAAGGGCGCCGGCGGGCAGCGCCCGGAGATGTTCGACGAGAGCCTGCGCCGCGAGATGACGGCGCACCTGGAGATCGAGGAACGCCTGCTGCGGGCGCTCCCTCACGACGAGCTCGTGCTGACCTACCAGCCGATCCTTCCGCTCGGGGGTGGCCGTGCGATCGGCTGCGAGGCGCTCGTGCGCTGGCACCCGGACGGCGAGGCCGAATCGGAGATCGACGAGCTCTTGCCCGCCACCTTCCTGCCACGCGCGGAGGAAAGCGAGCTGATCGTGCAGATCGGCGACTGGGTGCTGCACACGGCCTGCGCCCAGGCCGCCGAGTGGCGCCGCCAGGGCATCTCGCTGCCGATCTCGATCAACATCTCGGCGCGCGAGATGTCAGAGCTCGACCTCGCGGCACGCGTGCACAAGGAGCTGACGCGCTTTCAACTGCCCGGCCGCGCGCTGTGCCTGGAGGTGACCGAGGAGGCCGTGCTGCGCGACCCCGAGCGGGCGCGCGCGGCGCTCGCAGACGTGCGCCGCCTGGGCGTGGCGATCGCGCTCGACAGCTTTGGCGGGCGCGACTCGTCGATCACGCTGCCGCGCAAGCTGCCGCTGGACATGATCAAGCTCGACCGCGGTCTGATCCAATCCGTCGAGCGCGACCGTGAGACGCGCGCGATGGTCGCGGCGATGACCGCGCTGGCGCACAAGGCGGGGCTGACAGCCGTGGCGGTGGGGATCGAAACCAACCGCCAGCTTGCGCTGGCGCGCGAGCTCGACTGCAGGGTCGGCCAGGGCTTTTTGCTGCATCGGCCGGACTCGCCCGAGCGGCTGCGTCTCACGGGCGATGCGGGGGCGGTAACGTCCGCGCCATGGCGTCCGCGCGTGCGACTGGGCGAGAGCAGCCGGCGACGCTGAGCGACGCCGGGCCGATCGCGCAGCACAAGCGCGAGGCAGCGTATGCGGCGGCCGAGGAGGTACAGGACGGCATGCGCCTCGGCCTGGGCACAGGCTCGACGGTGGCCTTCCTACTGCAGGCGCTCGGCGAGCGGGCCTCCTCGCTTACAGGCGTGCGCTGCGCGGCGACCTCGCCGCAGACGGCGAGCATGGCGCGCACGCTCGGGCTCGGCGTGCAGGAGCTGGACGAGCTCGGTGAGCTCGATCTGGCGATCGACGGAGCCGACCAGGTCGACCCGGCCGGCTGGCTCGTGAAGGGCGGCGGCGCTGCACACACGCGCGAGAAGATCGTCGCGGCAGCCGCGCGACGCTTCGTCGTGATCGTCTCGGCCGAGAAGGTCGTCGAGCGACTGACCGCGCCGATCCCGCTTGAGCTCGTGCCGTTCGCCGTGCAGACGACGCTGCGCGCGCTCGGAGATGCCCAGCTGCGCGACGTGCCGCGTAGCCCGGACGGCGGCTTGATCGCCGACTACCTCGGCGAGGTCGGCGACCCACATGCGCTGGCCGAGACTTTGAGCGCACAGCCGGGCGTTGTCGAGCACGGCCTGTTCGCGCCGGAGATGGTCAGCTCGGTCCTGATCGCCGGCGATTGCGGCGTCGAGCGCCGCGCCGGCGCAAAGACGGACGACTAAGGACCTATCCCGGAAGGGTTATGTAGACCTTCGTTGAATCTTTTGATCGGCCGGCCTCGTGCCATTCGATCAGGAGGTCTGTGATGGGCTACATGGTCAGTCGTGATGATGGTTGGCGGATGCCGGACTGGTTGTGGGAGCGCGTGGAGCCGTTGCTGCCGCCACCGCCGTTTCACCCGTTGGGCACGCATCGCTCGCGGGTGCCCGATCGTGACGCGATGGACGCGATCCTACTGGTGCTCAGGACTGGGATGCAGTGGAACGCGCTGAACGCGACCGGGGTCTGCTCTTCTTCCTCGGCGCACCGGCGTTTTCAGGAGTGGGAGCAAGCCGGCGTGTTCGCTGAGATCTGGCGCCAAGGGCTGCTCGAGTACGACAAGCTCGTCGGCATCGACTGGGAGTGGCTGGCGGCCGACGGCGCGATGACCAAGGCGCCGCTCGGCGGCCCGAAGACCGGGCCGAACCCCACTGATAGAGCCAAGGGGGGGCGAAGCGCTCGGTTCTCAGCGAGGGAGCGGGGGTTCCGATCGGGCTGGCGCACGACGGCGCCAACCGCAACGACCAGCCGCTGCTAGAACCGACTCTCCAAAGCATCCCGATCGAGCGCCCCGAGCCGACGGCAGAGCATCCGCAGGGGCTGTGCCTGGACCGCGGCTATGACTCACCGCCGATGCACGATCTGGCGGTCACGCACGGCTACACACCGCACATCCGAACGCGCGGCGAAGAGATCAAGCTAAAAGCGCGCACACCCGGCTGGCGTGCCAGGCGCTGGGTGGTCGAGGCCTGTCACTCCTGGCTGAACCGCAACCGCGCCATTCTCATCCGCTGGTCCAAGAAGGACGAGAACCATCTCGCGCTACTCCAGCTCGCCAGCGGCCTCATCGCCTTCAAGAAGGCGCACCTCGCAACCCTCGCCGCTGCCCAAGCGGGATAGGTCCTAAGCCGCGCGCAGCTCTTCTGAAGAGGCCATCGGCCGGCGCGCGAGCACGCCGTCGCCGTCGATCTCATACGCGCCCATGCGCGCGAGCGGTGGCGAGTAGACGTGCAGCGTGACGGCCGGGTCGCTGCCGCCGTGACGCACGCGGTGGATATCCGAGGGCGAGAAGTGGAAGGCCTCGCCGGCGGAGAACGAGCGGCTACGTGGCTCGCCACCGATCGTCAGGCGCTCCTCGCGCACGCGGCCGCTGACGACGGCGACGGCACCTGAGGAGACGTCGTGGTCGTGAAAGCCGGTGTCGTGGTCGTCCATCCAGCAGATCAGCCATGCCGTGAGGTGCTCGTCGCCGAGCAGCTCCTCATACACGCGCTGGGTGGCGTCGTGACGAACGAAGTCGATCCACAGCTCGGGCCGGTCGGCGAGCTCGCGTACGAACCGCTCCAGCTCGATGCCGCCGAGGTCGCGCCCGCGCGGGCGGGGCACGGAGTCGAGCGCCGGCGCGGAGCGTCGAGAAGCCGGCGCCGAGGAGGCAAGCGAGATCGAGGATGCGCCGCTGCTCACGGCACCGCCACCCCCGCTCGCGGCGACCGCGTTCGTGAAGAGGCGGGCGCGGCGGCGCCGAGCGCGCGTCGCGTGGCCCTGCCGATCGCATCCCAGTCGAGCGCGTCGGCGATGCCGTGCTCGCCTGGGTCGGCGACGGGACGGTCAGAGCCATAGAGCAGTTGCTCAGCTCCGACGGCGTCGGCCAGCCGGCCGACCGCGGCGGGTCCGTAGGAGGAGGTCTCGTAGAAGATCAGCGAGTCGTGCGCTGCGGCGGCGAGGCCGCCGCGCGAGCGCAGCCGCTCCGCGTGCAGTGGCGCGAGTCCGGCGAGCATCGAGAAGACGACGCGCAGGCGCGGATGCTCAGGGCGTCCAGCGCTCACGAAGGCGAGCCAGGCGGCCTGCATGTCGGATACGTAGAGTGTCAGCGCCGACCACCACAGCGGGTCGGTGAGCGACGGCTCGCCGACCATCGCGGGTAACGCGCGCGAGCCGCCGACGCCGGGCCCGGGGTGCACGAACAGTGGGGCGTCAGCCTGTTCGAGCTCGTGCAGAACACCGCGCAGCCGGCAGAGCCCCTCGACGCTGCCGAGCGCTCCCGCCGGCAGCGAGACGCCGATGCAACCGCGCTCGAGCACACGCTCGACGTCGCTGGGCCCGGCGCCGTCGAGCGCAAGCGAGCCCCACACGCCGAACGGCTCGCCGAGGGCGAGTGCACCGTCGTGGTAGGCGTCGATCAGCGGCAGCGCATGCCGGCGCGGAAGGCCCTCGATGCCGAGCGGACTCGACAGGCAGACGAGCGCGCCGGCCAGACCGTCCTCGCGTACGAGCTGCGCGCGACTCGCGGGCGTCTCGCTGGAGCGCTCGATCACGTACGGGCGCTCGCCGGCGAGGAACAGCACGGTGAGGCCATGCTCGTCGCGCACGAACGGCAGCTCGCCACGCTGCTCCAGCGCTCGCATGAGCGGCTCTGTCCAGAGGTGCTGGTGGACGTCGACCCTTGCCGTCGCCAAAGCCCTCATCTCCCCTCTGGCCATGCCGCCGAATCGCTAAATCTCTGTTTGTCGATCATTTTTATCGACTTTAGCAGGTGCGGCGTGAGATGCCGACTGGACAAACGCGGCGTTCGGCGAGATCGAGAGCGCTATGGTTGAGCTGAGCAATGAGTGCACAACGTGAGTTCGATGTTCTGATCGTTGCCGAGCCGGAAGGCGGCTACAGCGTGTTCGTGCCCGAGCTGCCGAGCGTCGCCACGCAAGGTGAGACGATCAAGGAAGCGCGCGCAAACGCCCAGGAGGCGATCGAGGGGTATCTGGGGGTCATGCACGAGGATGGCCTGTCCATCCCGACCGTGCACCACGACCGCGTAGCGGTCCACGCCGCGTGAGCCAGACCCCGGCCGTCACGGGCAAGTAGTTCGTCAAACTCTTCGAAGGCCAGGGCGGAATCAGCCGTGAGGCCTTCAACCGGCTGCTCTGACGGTGAGCGCGCTCGAGCGCGAGCGGGGGACCCAGGAATCGAACCTGGCGTTGCGGTTTTGGAGACCACCGTGTTACCGATACACCAGTCCCCCGGGGAGACGGGATTGTAGGCGCTCGCGGCCTGCGAGAGCGGGCCGGCCGGTGCGCCTAGAGGCGCCGCCGGCGCTCAAGCACGGGCCGCGCGATGCCGACATCAGGAGCAGCAGCCTTCGGGGGTCGCTCGTAACAATGCTCACTTTCTCTGCCATGCCCCGCTCCGCCCAGCGCGCCCAAGCCGGTGTGAGCCGGTGCGCCGCACGGATCCGCAACTCGCGCGCCGTCGAGGCGCTGGCGGCCGAGGGCCGATCGGAGTCGGGCGTGACGCTGATCGAAGTCGTGATCAGCGCGGTGCTGGTCGCGGTGATCGCGATCGCCACGTTGACGGGGTTCGATGCTGCGGGGCGGGCGACGGGCGACGAGCGCTCGCACAACCAGGCGACACTGCTGGCCGGCGAAGACGAGGAGCGGCTGCGCAGCCTCGGCGCCGAAAAGCTCGGCCAGCTCGGCAGCGAAACGCGGCCGATCACTGAAAACGGCACGAACTACAAAGTCGAATCCTCCGCGCGCTTCGTCTCGGCATCCAAAGAATCGTTTACCTGCGAATCGAGCGGCGGCGGGGCCGACTACATCCAGACAACCTCGACGGTCACGTGGCCTGGGCTCGGCACCCGCGAAGCGGTCAAGCAGTCGAGCATCGTGGCGATCCCGGGCTCGACTGCGATGCTCGTAAAAGTCGTCAACCAGAACAACGAACCGGTGGAAGGCGCGACGGTCACGGTCAGCGGCGCAGTAACCAATGCGAGCCAGACGACGCCGCAGGCCGGCTGCGTGATCTTCGGCGCGCTGGCCGACAAAAAAGTCAACGTCACGGCGACGAAACCGAACTGGGTCAACGTCAATGGCGAAACGGAACCGGCGGCGAAGGAAGTCACGCTGTCCGCGACGTCGCTGACGAGCGTCGAATTCAAAATCGCCGAACCCGGCTCGATCGCGGTCGAATTCGTCAGCAACGGCAGCTCTGTCGGCGTCAAAAGCGACACCTTCTTCGCGCTGCAGACCGGCGCCTCGGGCCCCTTCATCGGCGGCAAACCGGAATCCTACGGAGCGACTGCCTCGCTCTCCGGCTTGTTCCCATTCGTCACCGTCGGCAAACCCCCCACCGAAAACCCGTACAAGATCTGGGCGGGCGACTGCGAAGCCAACAGCCCCGAAAAAGTCGCTGGGATCACGGCGGAAAAGGCGCAGGTCGAACCGGGCAGCGTGACGACGAAGAAAGTCGAAGTCCCGCCGCTGAACGTGACTGTCTACAAGGGGACGACGACCGGCGAAGGCGTGCTGACGACGGCGACCTCGGCGAAGCTGACCGACTCGGTCTGCTCCAGCTCCACCGCACTGAACGAGGAACCGCTCGTCTACGCCCGAACGGTGACGATCAACGGCTCGGGCGTGATGGAACCGAAGTACCAGCCCTACTCCAAAGAAATGCAGTTGTGCGTCGTGGGTCTGATCTCGGGGACCTACTACAAGAACACGGCGACGCTGAAAAACGAAGCCAAAGCGGGGACGACGACGTCGATGTTCCTCAAAAAAACGGGCTTCACGTCGAACACGAAAGCGCTGACATGCTAAGGCGCCGGCGGCCGGCACATTCCAGCCTGCGCTCGGCGGCCGGCTTCACGCTGATCGAGATGCTCGTGGCGATGATCTGCGGGCTGATCGTGACCGGCGCGCTGCTGGCGATCCTCGAGATCTCGCTGCGCCAGGAGACGCGGATCAGCGACCGCGTGCAGGCCGACCGCCGCGGGCGGACGGCGCTCAACGTCGTGCTCGACGAGCTCCATTCGGCCTGCACGGGCTTCGGCTCGACCGCGATTCAGGCCCCCTCGACCGCGCCGACGGCGCCACTGGAATCGACGGGCGCGACGGACCTGTGGTTCTTGAGCGACTACGGCATCACGACGAGTGGCAATGCAGCGCCGGAAAAGGTCACGCTGCACGACATCCACTGGACGCCGGCGAGCGTGGGCGCACAGATCGGCACGCTCAGGGACTTCGCCTTCACGGGCACCGGCACCTCGCCCAGCTGGGTCTTCCCGACGCTGAGCGAAGCAAATGCGAAAGCTACCGTGCTCGCGACCAACGTAATGCTGCTGGAACCCTCGCCGCTGTTCCGCTACCGGCGCTATGACACCTCATCGAGCACCAGCCCGCCCCGCGGCGAACTGGTCGAACTGACCTCGGCCGAACTGCCGCCGACGACGACCACGGCGAAGAAGATCGCCAAGGTCGAAGTCGCCTTCCAACAGGCGCCCGAACGAGGCGACACACGCGAAGGGCACACAACCAGCTTCTCCGGCGCCGTCGCATTGCGCTTCACGCCGCCGGAAGCGAGCACGGAAGGAGCGACATGCGCATGAAGACCCCGATCACACCTCGTCTCAGGCCCTCCGGCGAGGAGGGTTTCACGATGCTGTTCGCGCTGCTTGCCCTGTTCGTCGGGTCGCTGCTCGTCGCCGCCGCCTTCAGCGCTGCGAACGGCGACGTCAAACTGAGCAAGACAGCGACGCTTCAAGCAAAGGCCTACTACGCGGCAGTCGCGGGCGTCGAGCGTTACCAGTACCAGATCTCGTCGAACCCGAACTACTGGATCGAATGCCCGAAAACGGCCGAACCGACGGCGGTGCCCGGGACGACGGACGAGACGTATACGTACAAGACGCTCGGTTCGGCCGCCGCGCCGACAGGCTGCGAAAAAGAAAAACAGGCGACGATCCTCGAAACGACGGGCAACGCAAAAGGCACCTTCCGGATCCTCGCCACGGGCACAGCCGGTAGCGGCGCCACCGCGGTCACACGCCGAATCGTCGCGACCTTCGCTCACCCGGGCTTCACGAAGTACGTGTACGAGAGCAACTACGAGGTCGAGGACCCCGTCAACTACGGATTGTCGCCGAGCACGTGCGAACACTATTACGCCTACCGCAAAGCAAACAACCTGACGGGTAAATGCCCGCCGATCCAGTTCGCGCCAGAAGACAAAGTCAGGGGCCCGATGCACACCAACGACTCGGCTGAGGTGTGCGCCAAAGGCGGCCTCAAGCCGACGTTCGGGCGCAGCGCTGAAGACCCGATCGAGATGAACGGCGGCCACTATGCCGCGGGAAGCTGCAGCAACGAAATCAACTCGGTCGGCAAATACACTGAAACCGGTGGCTCGCTGCTGCCGCCGGAAACGGACACGGAACTGCTCGAAGCCGCCGAATACAAGTTCAGCGGCCGCACCGTACTGAAACTCAAATCGGGTTCGCCCAACACGATGGAAATAACGAACAGCGCCGGTGGCAAAGAAACCAAAAACTTCCCCCAAAACGGCGTCGTCTACGTCGAAAATGCCTCCAGTGGGTGCGGTCTCACGTACACGCCCTTCAACAGCGACACGACGAACGACACGGGTTGCGGCAACGTCTACGTGAGCGGCACCTACACCGAATCGCTGACAGTCGCATCGGCCGGCGACGTGATCGTCAACGGCAACCTGACGACCAGCGCGGAAAGCGGCGGCGAACCGACCGGGGGCGCCACGCTAGGCCTGATCGCCGAAAACTATGTGCGCGTATATCACCCAGTGAAGCAGGGGTACACGACGAGTCATGTCGAACCTGAATTGAACTCGCCGATCAGCGGCAAATGCATCACTCAGAAAGAACTCAGCGCCAAAGTGCTGCGGTCGACCGAAGTCAGCGAAATCACGACGACCGGACTCAAAACCGGCTCGGAAGTCGAAGGGACCGTCGCCGGGCAAATCAGCGCGGGCACGACGATCTCGGAAATCAAAGAAGGCGTAGAAAAGATCAAGCTGAGCAAAGCAGCCAAACCGGCCCTCGCGAAAGAACTCAGCGCGAGCATTCTCAGGTCGGTCGAAGTCACGGGAATCACGACAACCGGGCTGGTCGTGGGTCAGGAAGTGGAAGGAACGGCGGGGCAGATCGAATCCGGAACGGTGATCACGGAAATCAAAGCTGGGGAAAAAAAGCTCAAGCTGAGCAAAGCGGCGACGCCTCCCGCGACCGAACTCAGCGCGGAAATCAAAAGCGGGTCGACTGAAGTTACCAAAATCAGCACTACCGGCTTGGTGGTAGGCGAGGAAGTCGAACAGACGAATACGGGTCAGCTCGAAGCGGGCACGACCATCGCGGAAATCAAAGAAGGAAGCAAGATCAAACTGAGCAAAGCTGCCAAAAAAACCGAAACGACCAAACTCAAGTTCTACGGCGAAACGACCAAACTCAAGTTCTACGGCGAAACGACCAAACTCAAGTTCAACATCCCCACAGGCTTCCTGCTGAACTCAAGCCTGAACAAATGCCACAAAGTGGAAACGGGCTACGACGAATACCGCGAATCCGAAAATCTGTACATCGCCGAATGCGAATCGGAATCCACCTACACAAGCAAAGCGTTCTGCAAGTATGAAAACACCTCGAGCAACTGCTCGGGTAAAGTCACCAACCTGAACGCCGCAGAAGATCCCAACGGCTGGGGCTCGCTCGAAAGCCCGACGATCGACGCTGCGATCCTCAGCACCAACCACTCGTGGATCGTCGACAACTACGACTGCGGCAAAAAGCTCGGCGAACTCAACGTGTGGGGCTCGATCGCGCAGTTCTGGCGAGGTCCGGTGGGAACCTCCGGCGGCGAAGGCAACGGCTACATCAAGAACTACAACTACGACGAACGGCTCGCCTCCCAGCAGCCGCCGAGCTTCCTCAGCCCGAGCTCGACCTCGTGGAAACTGAGCCGCGAGACGGCCCCGCCCACGACCTTCTGCTCCAGCGGGAAATGCTGAGCGCCGGAGTCGGCTCCCAGTGGAGTCGGCTCCGCACGGCCAGGGGATGCGGGCGAAGGGACTCGAACCCCCAAGGGCTTTCGCCCACCGGCTCCTAAGGCCGGCGTGTCTACCAATTCCACCACGCCCGCGCGTGGCGCGGTGAGAGATTGTATGGTGATGCGGTGATGTCGTCCACCGCAGGCAGGCAGTCGCCCGGCGATGCCACGTCGGGCGGGGTAATCGTCACCCACCCCAACCGCGACAAGGCAGTCGTGCAGGCTACGCGTGCCACGGTCGTGCTGCTGCTGCTGGCGAGCGCCGCGCTGGTGCTGATCGTGACGATCGGCGGCTGGAGCGTGCTGCAGGGCGCCGTGCCCGTGCAGATCGCCTACGTGATCGTGTATCTGACGCTCGCCTTCTACGCGATGCGCTGGAACCGCGGCGTGCTCCCCGTCTCGGCCGTGCTCGCCGTGCTGCTGTTGATCTTCGCGCTCGTCGCCGGCCCCGGCTGGTTTGACCGCGACAAAGCGGGCTTCTCGCAACCGTCGATCGACGCCGGGGTGCTGGGCGCGCTCACGCTGCTGATCGCCCCACTGCAGATCCTGCTCGTCGCCTTCGCGATGCGCGGCTTCCAGCAGGGCTGGAACGTCGAGCTCGAGCGTCGCGACCCCTCACTCGCGCCAGGCACGTTTGCGGGCGCCCCGCCGCAGACCGCCTGAGGGCCATCGGCTCGGAGTACCGCAAATTCGGACACATCAGACAGTGCGGCGGGTGGGATTCGAACCCACACGTCCTCTCGGACAATGCGTTTTGAGCGCATCGAGTCTACCGTTCCTCCACCGCCGCATGGCCCCACTTTAGTCCGAACTGCGGTTGGCGAAATCCCTACGCGAGTATCGCGCGCAGCGCCGACGGCGTCATCCCGGTCTCATCGCCGACGACCCGACAGAGGTGGCTCTGGTCGACGAAGCCGACGTCGGCGGCAATGCGCGCGAGCTCACGTTCGCCACCCGCGATGCGCTCGAGCGCATCGCGGGCACGCAAGCGCATGCGATGACGCGAGATCGTGTTGCCCGTCACTTCGGCAAAGACGCGGCTGAGATGATGCGGCGAGACGGCCAGCGCGCGCGCCAGCGAGGGCAGCGATCGCTCGACCTGCGTCGCGAGCAGTTCGCGGGCGCCGTCGGCCAGTGCGCGCCGTGCCCGACTCGGGCCCGGTAGACCCGATGAGACCCGGCGCGCGTCGGCCTGCTCGAGTATCCCCGCAGCCAGCTCGATCGTCCGCTCCACGAGCCCGTGCTCATCCTCGCCCCGGCGCACCGCCGAAAGCAGCAGCCTGTGCTCGAGGTCCAGCGCAGGCGTAACCGGAAGCGGGCTGCTCGGCAACCCTGGGTCGCCGCCCCACAGCGAGGCGAGCATGTCGGTGTCGAGCACGAGCGAGGTGCACGCGTCGCCGCCGTCGCGTGGGTGGTCATATCGCTGCTCCTCGCCGGGCTTGATGCAGTAGGCGAGCGTGGGGTCGAGCAGATGCTCGCGTCCATCCGCTATACGCACGAAACATCCGCGGCGCACAAACACGAGCGCATATCCACGGGAGAGCTCACTCTCCCGTCCAGTGCCCCGCCCGTGCGTGCAGAGCACGTCGGTGAGCTCGACGCCGTCGCTGCGCAGGAGCGTGCCGGCGCTCAGCATCGACCAAGCATCGCACGACGCGCACAAATGTCCAAGACGACCGCGCCGTCGCCTGAAAGCCTCCGCGGACCCGACGAAGAGAGGAACAGATGGCCCGCATTCACGAGGAGATCCTGATCGACGCCGAGCCCGCCGAGGTGTGGGCGGCGCTACGCGACTGGGGCGCGCTGCACGAAAAGCTCGTGCCGGGATTCGTCGTCGACACGCAGCTGGACGGGGCCGATCGAATCGTCACGTTCGGCAATGGCGCCGTCATGCGCGAGGTGCTACTCGACCTCGACGAGCAGGCACGGCGATTGGCATGGACAATCGTCGACGGTCCGTACGCGCACCACACCGGCTGCGCGCAGGTCTTCGCGGCCGGTCCCGGGCGAGCGCGTTTCGTGTGGATCGCCTACGTGCTGCCCGAGGAGACGGCGGCGGCCACGGGCGCGATGATGGCGCAGGGCACCCGCATCGTCAAGCAGACGCTCGAGGCCGCACGCACGGCCGCGAGTGCGACGACCGCAGACACGGCCCAGGCCCAGCCCGTCTAGCCAAACGCTGCCTGCGCGGCCTTCGCGCCAACTTTGGCGCGCTCCCAAAAGCCATAGGTGCCGGACCCCTGCAGCTCCTCAGCCGCCTCCACAAGCGCGCCGAGCGCGGCGAAGGCGAAGGCGCCGCCCACGGACACCCGTGCCACGCCGACCGAGGCCAGCTCGCCGACCGATGGCGCCCCGGGCCGGGCGAGCACGTTGAGCGGCACGCCGACCGACTCGACCACCCTGCGGATCTGCTCGAGCTCCATCAGCCCCGGCGCGTAGAGCACGTCGGCCCCGGCCTGCTCGTAAGCCTGCAGCCGCTCGATCGTGTCGTCCAAGTCCTTGCGCCCGTGCAGGTAGTTCTCGGCGCGCGCCGTGAGCACGAGCCGACCTTCGCCGCCGTGCGCCGCCTCGGCAGCCGCCGCGACGCGCTCCCTCGCCTCGGCGAGCTCGTAGACCGGCGTCGCGTCGTCGCCTGAGTAGTCCTCGATCGAGCAGCCGGCGAGCCCTGCCGCGATCGCCGCGCGCACCGTCTCGGCGACACCCGCCGCATCCTCGGCGAACCCGTTCTCGAGGTCGGCCGAGACCGGCAACTCGCAGGCAGCGACGATCTCCGCGCTGTGCGCGAGCGCCCGCCTGCGGCCGATCGCACCGTCGAGCTCGCCGAGCGTGGCCGCCGAGCCGCTGCTCGTCGTCGCCAGCGCCTGGAAGCCGAGCGAGGCGAGCAGCTTCGCTGAGCCCCGATCCCACGGGTTGGGCAACAACAGCGGTCGTTGCTCGTGGTGAAGCTCCAGGAACCGGCGTGCCTTCTCGGCCTGCTCGTTCATCCGTCCTCCTCTGATCGCTCGCGGGATGAAAAGATCGCACAGGCGCCACGGCTGAAGCCGGGACGCCCCAAGACAGCCCGAACGGACAGGAGCAGCGAGTGAGCCAAGACGAGCAGGTACAGACGCTTCCGAGCGTGACGCGCGAGGGCGAGGTCTTCGTGCTCGACCTCGGCAACGGCGAGAGTCGCTTCAACGACGACTCGCTCGAGGCGATCGAGCGATGCCTGGACGAGGTGCAGGCGGCAGCGGCGCCGCGCGCGCTGGTGACAACGGCGAGCGGCAAGATCTGGTCAAACGGGCTCGACCTCGAGTGGATGGCGGCCAACCAGGAGCTGATCGGCGAGTTCGTGCCGCGCCTGCACGAGCTGCTGGCGCGCGTGCTCGAGCTCGACGTGCCGTGCGTGGCGGCGCTTCAGGGTCACACCTTCGCCGCGGGCGCGATGCTCGCACTCGCCCACGACCAGCGCGTGATGCGCGCCGACCGCGGCTTCTTCTGCCTGCCCGAGGTCGACATCCGCATCCCCTTCACGCACGGCATGAACGCGCTGATCGCGGCACGCCTGAGCAAGCACGCCGCACACGAGGCGATGACCACGGGCCGCCGTTACGGCGGGCTCGACGCCCAGGCGGCGGGGATCGTCGATCGCGCCGTCGCGGAGGACCGCGTCCGAGCGGAGGCCATCGAGCTTGCTGCGGCGCTCGCGTCGAAGGACCCCGCCACGCTCGGGGCGATCAAGCGCAGGCTGTATGAGGCGCCGCTGGCTGCGTTGCGCGACCGCGAGGCCAACGCGCTCGTGGGGGCCGGGTAATGCCTCAATGCCGTCGGCCCTCCCGGGCGCCGCGGCCCAGCAGGGTGCCGCGGCCCAGCGCCTAGAGGACCAACTCGAGCAGCGGCTCGGCCAGCGACGGGGGCGCGGCGAGGATGCCCCACGGCAACCCCTCGCGCTCGGGCAGCTCGCGCACCTGCAGCCCCGCGCGTTCGCACACGAGCGCACCGGCGGCGATGTCCCACTGCTTGACCGTGCGCTCGTAGTAGGCGTCGTAGCGCCCGGCCGCCGTCCAGGCCAGATCGAGCGCGGCGCTGCCGAGGCGGCGGATGTCGCGCACGCGTGGCAGTACGCGCTCGAGCACCGTCGCCTGCGCGTCGCGCACGCCCGCGTCGTAGGAGAAGCCGGTCGCGACCATCGCGCCGGCGAGATCTTCGCCGCCGGGACCGGCGCCCGCGCCGGTGCGGCGCTCGTGCGATGCACCACCGGCGGCGCCCTGGCTCAGCGCGCGCCCGCCGTCGAACGAGTCGAGCACGGCTGGGCCGCCCCGCGTCGCAGTGAACAGCTCGTCGCGGTTGGGATCGAACACAGCGCCCGCCAGCGTCCCGCGCTGATCGGCGACGGCCACGCTGACGCTCCAGTGCGGGATGCCGAAGAGGAAGTTGACCGTGCCGTCGAGCGGGTCGACGATCCAATGCAGACCGCTCGTGCCCCGCTCGGAGTCGCCCTCCTCCTCGCCGATGAAACCGTCGTCGGGGCGCCGCTCGCGCAGCAGCGCGCGGATCGCGCGCTGCGAGGTCACGTCGGCCTCGCTGACGAGGTCGGTCGGCGTGCTCTTGCTCGCCACCTCGTGCTCAGCGCCTTGCTGTGCGCGTTCGAGCAGCAGACCGCCGGCCATCCGCGCCGCCTGCACCGCCAGCTCGAGCAGCTCCCGCTCCTCGCTCGCCGCGCCGTCCCTCCTCGCCCGTTCGGCGGACTCGCTCACGCGGCTTCGGGCGGGCGCGCATCCGCCCACGGTCGCTCGGCCTCGATCTGCGCGGCCAGCGAGAGCAACGTCCCCTCGTCGTTTGCCCGCCCGACGATCTGCACGCCGCGGGGCAGCCCGTCGGCGCCGAGGCCGGCCGGCACCGAGGCGGCGGGCTGGCCGGTCACGTTCCACACACCGTTATAAGGGACCCATCCGGCGACCGCGTTGAGCGTCCACAGCGCGCCGCGTCCCTGCAAGTGGCCGATGCGCGGTGGCCCTGTCGCCGTGGCCGGCGTGAGCACCACGTCGTGGTTGGAGAAGATCGCGTTCAGACGTGCTGCGTACTCGGCCTCGGCGGCGAGCGCCTTTTCAAACAGCGGCCCGGCCAGCGCGCCGAGGCGCGCCATTCCCTTCGTGCGACGCTCCAGACGCTCGGGGTGGGCCATCGCACGAGCGTCTTCGTAGACGCCGCGCACGTAGCGCGGGATCAGAGCCGTGGCAGTGCCCATGCCGTAGTCGGGGTCGCGCTCGGTCAGCTCGTGCCCAAGCGAGCGCAGCAGCTCGACCGTCTCGCTCAGCGCCCGCGCGCCGTCGGCGTCGAGCTTCGCCGGCGAGCCTGGCGGGATGCGCGTCGAGTATGCGATCCGCAGGCGCCCGGGCGGCGTGGTGGCGGCCTGCGTGAAGGAGACTCGGGGCGGCGGAGCTTTGTCCTCGTCGACGTCGATCGCGCCCGATGCGACGTCGTGGAACAGCGCCGTGTCCGCGACTCGGCGGGTGAGCACGCCGTTGACCGACAGCCCGTTCCACGCGCGCGGGCGCGGCGCCATCGAGATCCGCCCCCGCTGGGGCTTCAGGCCGAACAGGCCGCACCAGGCGGAGGGGATGCGGATCGAGCCGGCGCCGTCGGAGCCGAGCGCCGCGCCGACGAGCCCGGCTGCAACAGCCGCCGCGCTGCCGCCGCTCGAACCGCCCGGCGCGCGCTGCACGTCCCACGGGTTGCGCGTCGCGCCAAATGTCGCCGTCTCGGTGAACGGCCATACGCACAGCTCGGGCACGTTGGTCTTGCCGATGATCACCACCCCGGCCGCGCGCAGGCGGCGCACGACCTCGGCGTCGGCCGCGGCCGGCTCGCCATAGGCATTGCTGCCGAGCGCAGTCACCTCGCCGGCCACGTCGATGTCGTCCTTGACCGCGATCGGCACGCCCAGCAGCGGGCGCTGTCCGATCTGCGATCCGTCGCCCGCGCCGC
The DNA here is from genome assembly GCA_963704495.1 of uncultured Solirubrobacteraceae bacterium. Taxonomy (GTDB): domain Bacteria; phylum Actinomycetota; class Thermoleophilia; order Solirubrobacterales; family Solirubrobacteraceae; genus Palsa-744. The sequence continues at coordinate 2,755,777 of OY969911.1, forward strand.
GCCGCGCGTCGGCCTGGTCGGCTTCTATTAGCGCTCGCTCGGCAAACACGACGCGGAAGGCGTTCAAGACCGGCTGGCTGCGCTCGATCCGGCGCAGATAGAGCTCCACCAGCTCGCGCGAGGAGAACTCGCCGGCGGCGATCAGACCGGCCTGGCGGGCGATCCCTGCGAAGGCAATCTCGGAAGCGTCCATCGTCGCCTTGAATCTATTGAAAATCAATCCCCACCCGCCGATACCCGCGTAGGATGTTCGTCGAGCGTCATGCGAGCTCGCGGCATCTCGATCGTGATCGCGTGGTTCGCGATCGTGATCACCGGCCGCTATCCAAAGGGGCTGTACGACTTCGTCGCCGACTACAACCGCTTCCTCGCGCGCGTGACGGCCTACGCTGTGCTTCCCCGAGACACCCTCGCCGAGCTAGCTGTCAACGGCTTACCTCAGCAAGGCCTCGCTCGACCTTGAGTAGCACTCCCCACTTGACAATTGTAGAAGGACCGTTTAACGTGCGCGCCAGCGTTTCTCGGAAGCATGAATGTGACGGTGCGACGGGCGATGCCAGACACACCGGGATATTTGTGACACACGCAGCACGGGAATTGGGGAAAAGGGATGCATCCAGCGGTATGTGCGTTTCAGACGTTTCGCGAGTGACTTTTCATAGGGGACACACGCCGGCGCGCGGGCGCTGAGCGGGTGGGTTAACCACAACGTAGGACTCATGCGCGCCGCGACGTCTTTCGCGGGACCAGCCAGAGAGGGGGGCGTGGAGCAACGGCCCCTTCGCGTCCTTCGGCGGCTTCGCCGGATCCTGGCTGGGCTTTTCGCGTCCGCCACCACCAAGAGGAGAGCAAGTGAACCTGACGGCCCGTCTCGCGATTACAACAACAGCCCTCACCCTCCTGCTCGCCCTCTGCGCCACGCCGGCCCTGGCAACGACCGGCCACACCTTCGCCGGCTCCTTCGGCGGTCCGGGTGGTGAAAACGGGCAGTTCAGCCCGGCGCCCCTCGGCATCGGGGTCGGCCTCTCGGGCGAAGTCTTCGTCGCCGATGCACGGATCCAGAGCTTCAACGCCGAAGGCGTCTTTGCCTCAGCGTTCGCCCTCAATGGCTCATTCGAAGGTGGCGTGAGCGCGATCGCTGTTGATTCCAGCGGCGCCGGCGCGGTCTACGTCGCCACGGGCGCCAATGGCGGCATTCCTTCGGTGGCGAAGTACAGCGCGGGTGCGCTGGCCTACACCCTTGATGCAGGCTCAACAACGGCGATCGATCCCGGTGCTCGGGTGGCAGTCGATCCGGCCAACGGCACGGTCTACGCGACAGCCTTCAACACCGAAACCTTCGCCCAGGAAATCGACTCCTTCGATCAGAGCACCGGCGCCTTGATCGCCTCCTTCAACGGCGAATCAGGCTCCCCCGACGGCGCCTTCATCTGCCCGACCGGGCTGGCAGTCGACCCAACCCACCACGTCTACGTGCTCGACCCCTGCAAGGGCAACGGCCGAGTCGATAAGTACTCAAGCGCCGGTACCTGGGAAGCCACTGTCGATGACGGCAGCCGCGGCGCCCCACAGGCTCTCTCCAGCGACCCGAAAACGGGCGAGGTCTATGTCGCCGAGTCCGGCCCCTCGGGCCTCCAGGTGACGAACTTCAGCGCTGGTGGAGCGAGCGTCATCTACACCTTCCCCGCGGCGAACGTAGCGAGCCTGACGGGGCTGGCCGTCGGTCCCGACGGCACGGTCTATGCGGCCGACAGCACAAACTCAGTCGTTGACCGCTTCACGCTCGTCGTGGGCCCGACCGTCACGACCGCCGCGGCGAGCGAAGTGCAGCGTACCGCAGCGACGTTCAACGGAACGATCAATCCGGAAGGCAAAGCCTCCAAATACCACTACGACTATGGCCTGGACAACACCTACGGCTCGAGCACCGCCGACATAGACGCCGGCTCGGGCTCCATCGCCGCGCAGGCCCCAGGCCCGGTCGCGGGCCTGACCCCCAACACGACCTACCACTACCGGATCGTCGGAACCAACGCCTCGGGGCCGATCCTCGGCGAAGACCAGACGCTCACGACCGAAGCTGCACCGCCGACAGTCGATGGCTCTCCCGCCTTCGTCTCGGCGATCACGCCGACCGGCGCGAGCGTTCATGGCACCGTCAACCCGCAGCACAGCCTCACGAGCTTCCGCATCGAATACGGCACGAGCACCGCCTACGGCTCCTCAGCGCCCGAAGGCGGCGTCGAAGTCGGCGAACAGTCGAGCGACCAGGCCGTGGCCACGACGCTCACGGGGCTCGAGCCCGACACGCTTTACCACTTCCGTGTCTCGGCTGAAGACGGCGTCGAAGGCCCACAGACCGGAGCGGACGCCACCTTCATCACCGCCCCCGCCGCGCCGGCGTCCGCCGGCGAAGTCACGACCAGGCAGGCGACGCTGAGGGGGATCATTGATCCGCACGGAGCGCCGACCATCTACCACTTCAACTACGGCCCGAGCACGGCCTATGGCGCGAGCACGCCCGAAGTGGATGGAGGGTCCGGAAACGGCGAACAGGCCGTCTCCGAGCACATCTCAGGCCTCTCGCCCTCCACCACCTACCACGTCCAGGTCATCGCGACCACGAACGGCGTCACCCGCTCCGGCGCCGATGGCGCCTTCACGACGGCGCCGGCCCCGGCAGCCACGATCTCCGACCCGACGGCCGTGACGACCAGCTCGGCGACGCTTCAAGGCACAGTCGACACCAACGGCCTCGCGGGCAGCTACCACTTCGAAGTGAGCGCCACGGAAGGCTCGTTTGCCACGAGCACCGCCGAGCAGCCGCTGCCTGCCGCGACGGGAGCCCGGCATGTGAGCGCCCCGGTCGATGGCCTACCGCCGGGCCAGAACCTCCGTGTCCGCCTGATCGTCACGAGCGACGAAGTCAGCGACGTCTCAGGAGCAGCCTCCTTCGCCACCGCGCCACCGCCACGCGAAGGCTTCTCGGCACCGCCGCCGCCGAGCTCGATCTATGGCTGCAACGCGCCGCACCTCGATCCCTATAACGCAAAAGCGAGACCAGGATCGAGCATCGCGATCACCGGCAGCGACCTCGGCCTCGAAGGCGCTGTCCTGCTTGGTGACGACGCCCTGATCGCGACGAACTGGTCGACAAATGGCTTCACGATCGAAGTGCCCGCGGACGCGGCGGGCACCCTCGGACTGACCGTCAACTGCGGCGTCGCATCGAACACGATTGCGATCGCGACCGCTGCCCCGCCGAGCAACGCCTTCCATATCGGAAAGGCCGTCGTGAAAGGCACCGCGGCGACGGTGTCCGTCACGCTCCCCGGGCCCGGCACGCTTCATGCCACGAGCGCCCGCTCGAAAGCAGCCACGGTGACCATCACCAAAGCCGGAACACGCACTGTTCAGCTCAAGCTCTCAGGCGCCGGTGTGAAAGCTCTGTCCAAGGCCAAGCGCCGCACGCTGGCGGTGAAGGTGCAGTTGCGCTTCACCCCGCTTGACGGTCAGCCGGCAACCCAGACCGCCACGCTGACATTCAAGCGCAAGGCGGGTCGCTGATGCATCCCAACGCCGACACGACACCAGCAAGCGCGCCCACGTCCACACCCACCTCAAAGGATCTCCCCATGCGACACGCCCCAGCCATCCACCGCGTTGCGGGCATTCGCCACAGGCGCCTCCTGCGCGTAGCGGGCATGCTCGGCACACTGGCGTGCTTGACCGTGACCGGCCTGACTCTGCCGGCCGCTCCCGCGCTGGCCGAAGACTGCCCCAACGCAGCGCTGCGGGCCGAAAACAACTCGACACGACTACCCGAATGCCGAGCCTACGAGATGGTCACCCCGGTCTACAAGGAGGGTTTCTTGGTGGAACCGACGGGCTACACCGATGGCGGGCTCGTCTCCTACAAGTCCATCGGCAGCTTTGCCGGCAACAGTGCCGGCCCAATCGGGAATCTGTACCTCGGCACGCGCTCGACGGAGGGCTGGGCGACAACAGCCTTGGATCCGCCCGCAGACACTTACTTCACGAATGCCAGCTCCGCGTACGCGCAGTCAGGTGATCTTCGCTCGTCGCTGTGGAGGATTAGTCGCAGGGGGCAAGCGGCTGACGAACCGGTGCTGACCACTCTCTATCTGGGTAGCCCCGACGGGGTCTTTACACGGGTCGGCAAGGGCGACACCAACGAAGCCGTGGGGGTCAAAGGCGTCTCGGCCGACCTTTCACACATCGTGTTCAGCTATGGCTTGGCCGGAAGTGACGCAAGCACAGCCCTGCGCGAGTTCGTTGGCACCGGCAATCAGGGGCCCCTACGGGTGAGTGTCGATAACACCGGGGCTCCAACGCCTGGGGAGTCGTGCCTGGGTGGCGTGTCGGCCGATGGTCGGGTGATCGCCTTCCACTCGGGCTGCAATGGAGGCCTCTTGACACTGTGGGCGCGGATCGGCGACACGACGACGGTAGCGGTGTCGGACTCTGAGTGCACGCGAAGCTCGGGCGATCCCGGAGGGGCGTGCAACGCCTTCGCTGCCGCCAGCTTCGCGGGCATGGCCGCCGATGGCTCGCGGGTTTTCTTCACGACCACCCAGCAGCTCGTCAACGGCGACATTGACCAGAGCAACGACCTGTATGAGTGCGACATCCCGCCGGGCACCCCGGCCCCGGTGGGTACGGCGAACCCTTGTGCGTCACTGACCGAGATCTCCGGCAATGTCGCCGGCGCAAACGTCGAGGACGTCGTCAAGGTCGCTGAAGACGGCTCGCGGGTCTACTTCGTCGCGCGAGGCGTGCTCGCCACGAACCTCGGCACCAACGACGCGGCGGCCGTCGCGGGCAACGACAACCTGTATGTGTGGGAGAAGGACGCCGCCCACCCCGCCGGTCAGACGACGTTCGTCGCGAAGCTGCAAGCCAACGACATCTCCAGGACGCAGAGCACCGCCGACGGCCGCTACCTGGTCTTCGATACCGCCGGCAGGCTGCTTGTTTCGGATACCGACGAAGCGACGGACGTCTACCGCTACGACGCCGACACCGGCCGCCTGTTGCGCGTGTCGATCGACACCGGCGGCAGCGCAGGAAACGAATCCGGCGCCGAAGCAACAGTCACGCCGGGCGCCGGCAATCGGCCACAGACCGCGATGACCGATGACGCGAGCGCGGTTGTCTTCCAAACCGCCGAGGCGCTTTCTCCGGCCGACACCGATGGCGTCACGGACGTGTATGAGTGGCACGACGGGCACGTGTCGATGATCTCCAGCGGTGGAGGGTCGCAGCCGTGGATCACGAGCTCGGGTCGAGACGTCTTCTTCTTTACAAGCCAACCGCTGACGACGGGCGACAGCGGTACCGAAGGAGACATCTACGACGCGCGTGTCGAAGGAGGCTTCCCTTCGAGCGCCTCCGTCTCGTGTTCGGGTGAAGCCTGTCGCAGCGCCGCGGCGCTGTGGCCCCAAGCACCCGGTGCGTCGGGAAGCGCCACGTTGGGCGGCCCGGGCAACCCGCCTGCGCAGCCGGCTTCGATCGTGAATCCGAAACCGAAGCCACAGACTGCCGCGCAGAAGCTCGCCAAAGCGCTGAAGGCCTGCAGAATCAAGCACGACAAGAAGAAGCGAACGACTTGCGAAAAGCGAGCGCACAAGACCTATCGGAGGGCCAAGTAGATGACCATTATCGACTCGATCAAGAAGGCCCGCGTCCTCCTGCTCGCCGTCATTGCGCTGTCGTGCCTGGCCGCACCGGCCCAGGCGTTCGGCCCCGACCTGTTCAACGTCGAAAACTTCAGCGTCGGCGTCCTCGACGAAGCCGGCAACGACTACACGGTCGCGGGCGGGCACCCGTTTGAAGCGAGCACCTCGTTTTCCTTTCCAAGCGCCCCCTCCCCCTTGGGAGTCGGGGTAGGTCTGCTGGAAAATGTCAAGAGCGTCTTCACCGAATTGCCGCCCGGATTCGTCGGCAACGTGGCAGCCGCGCAGCGTTGCCCATTGGTCGATCTCGCAGGCTTCTTCCCCACCTGTCCGCCTGGGAGCGCGGTCGGAGTCGTCACCCTCAACGTCCTGACGAGTCCCAGCGTACTCACCCTATACAGCGTGGTGCCCGCGCCCGGATATCCCGCCCAGTTCGCGTTCGACTACGTCAACCACATAATCATGATCTATCCGCAGCTGCGTCCGCGGACGGGCCACTACGGGATCAACGTGGTCGCCCCCGCAAACACCGAAATCGGCATCGAATCGATCAAGGTCCAGCTCTACGGCGTCCCGTCGGCGCACAACGGCAGCGGCGGCGCCCCGATCCCGCTGATCTCGAACTCCGTCAACTGCAGCGAAGCCGAACCGACGACGAAGATCCTCGTCGACTCCTGGGAGCACCCTGGGGCCGAACTGCCGAGCGGTGACTTTGGGGTCCCGGATCTGAGCGACCCGTTCTGGAAGACCGCCTCGGTCGTCTCGCCCGCCGTCACGGGTTGCGAAGACCCGGCGCTGACGTCCCAGTGGCATCCGAGCATCGAAGTGAAGCCCGTCCAGTCGACCGTCGACGTCCGGGCCGATCAGCCCACTGGGCTGAAGGTCGCCCTGGACTTTCCGCAGTCAAACGACCCGACCGACCTGAGCACGGTCTTCGACCCATCGATCCCGCAAGCCCCGGAGCTGAAGGACGCGACTGTCATGCTCCCGTCCGGCGTGAGCATCTCGCCGGCCGCGGCCGCAGGCCTCGGCGGCTGCTCAGACCAAGCGAGCGACCCCACCGGCGACCAGGTCCACTACGACAACACGAAACCCGTGAGCTGCCCCGAAAGCTCCAAGATCGGCACGCTCGTCGCGACCTCGCCTTTGCTCGCGACCCGCAACCCCGAGACCGATGCGATCACCGGCGCAGAACCGCTCCCGGGAGATATCTACGTGCTCAAGCCCCATCCCGGCGATCTGCCGCCAGGCGGCCAAGGCGGCACGTTCCGCGTGCTGATCCAGGTCGAGTCCGCCAGAGACGGCCTGAACGTCAAGCTCCCGGGCACCGTCCTCGCAGACGCAGCGACGGGCCGGCTGACGGCGACGTTCACCGAAAACCCGCAGCTGCCCGTCAAGCACATCGAGCTAAATTTCGACTCAGGCGCCCTCGCCCCGCTCGCGACGCCCGTGACTTGTGGAACGTTCACGACCACGAGCGAGATGGTGCCGTGGAGCACGCCCGGCACCGCCGACGCGCACCCGACCTCGGCCTTCCAGGTGACCTCCGGCGCCAATGGTGGGCCCTGTGCCCCAACGCCCGAGCAGCGGCCGTTCGCCCCCTCGATGACCGGCTTCACCGAAACCCCGGTGGCGGGCGCCCCCAGCCCGTTCGTTCTCACGCTGACCCGAAACGACGGCGAACAGGAGCTGGCCGGCCTGAACCTGACGATGCCACCGGGCTTCACGGCGAGGATCGCCGCGAAGCCTTACTGCTCGGAGGCGGCGATCGCGGCGGCGTCCGCAAAGACCGGGGCGCAAGAGCAGGCCAACCCGTCCTGCCCCGTTGCGAGCCAGGTCGGGAGCATCACGACCGGGGCGGGCCCAGGCACGAATCCGTACTACGTAAACGGCAACGCGTATCTTGCCGGCCCTTACAAGGGAGCCCCGTTGAGCCTCGTGTTCATCACTCCGGCTGTCGCGGGCCCGTTCGACCTCGGCTCCGTGGTCGTGAGGGCGGCTGTCTTCCTTGACAAGAGCACTGCCCAGGTGACGGTCAAGACCGACCCGCTGCCGCAGGTCGTTGACGGTGTGCCCCTGAGGATCCGTTCGATCCTCGCCAGGATCGACCGTCCCGGGTTCGTGCTGAACCCGACCAACTGTGAATCGATGAGTCTGACGGGGCAGGCAGTCTCCTCCTCGGGGGCGACCTCCGCCCTGTGGAGCCACTTCCAGGTCGCCGGCTGCGACAGGTTGAAATTCGCCCCCAAATTCACGGTCGCGACGACCGGCCAGGCCTCCAAAGCGAACGGCGCGAGCCTCACGGCCAAGCTGACCTATCCCTACGCCGGTCAGGGCGCCGTGAACCTGACGAGGGTCAAAGTCGAACTGCCAAAGCAGCTACCCTCACGGCTGACAACGCTGCAGAAGGCCTGCATTCTCGGCACAGTTCGAAACAAACCCCGCAGGCTGCCCGTCGGGCTCGATCATCGGGCACGCCACGGTCAACACGCCACTGCTGCCCGTGCCACTGACGGGCCCGGCCTACTTCGTCTCCCACGGCGGAGAAGCCTTCCCCAGCGTCGTGATCGTGCTCCAGGGCGACAACATCACAGTCGATCTGGTCGGCACGACGTTCATCAGCAGATCGGGGATCACGTCGACCACCTTCAAGACGGTCCCCGATGTGCCCTTCAGCACCTTTGAACTGACGCTGCCGCAGGGCCAGTTTTCCGCGCTCGATGCCAATCTTCCGGCAAAGGCCAACGGCAGCTTCTGCGGACAGAAGCTCGTGATGCCAACAGAAATGATCGCCCAGAACGGGGCGGCGATTCATCAGAGCACGAAGATCGCTACGACCGGCTGCAAAGCGAAAGCCCCGCTCACCAAGGCCCAGAAGCTTGCCCGGGCGCTGAAGGCCTGCAAGAAGAAGCCGAAGACCAAGCGGGCGGCCTGTACCAAGGCCGCCCGCAAGCAGTTCGCCACGGCCGCCCGCAAGGCGGTCAAGAACAAGTAGGGAGCCGATCCTCGGTCTTAGACCGGCGTCACCGGGTTGTGCTTGGCGGGCCACGTCCGCCGCTTGCGGGCAGCATGCGCGAAGCGGCGGATCAGCTCCTCGCGCAGGCACTCGGGCTCGATCACAGCATCGATCACCAGTTCGGAAGCGAGGTGCAAGATGTCGATGTCCTCGGCGTACTCGGTGCGCAACTGCTCGGTGCGCTGCTCGCGCTCGACGGGGTCCTCGACCGCCTGCAGCTGGTTGAAGTAGACGGCGTTGATCGCCGCCTGCGGGCCCATCACGGCGATCGAGGCGCTCGGCAGCGCCAGGCAGCAGTCGGGCTCGAAAGCGGGGCCGGCCATCGCGTAGAGCCCGGCGCCGTAGGCCTTGCGCACGACCACCGAGATCTTTGGCACCGTCGCCTCGCTGACGGCGCTGATCATCTTCGCGCCGTGGCGGATGATGCCTTCGCGCTCGACCTGCGTGCCAATCATGAAGCCGGGCACGTCGGCGAGGAACAGCAGCGGCACGTTGAACGCGTTGCACGCCCAGATGAAGCGCGCGGCCTTGTCGGCGGAGTCGCCGAACAGCACGCCGCCCTTGAACTTCGGCTGGTTGGCGACGATCCCGATCGCCTGGCCGTGCAGGCGCGCGTAGCCGACGATCAGCTCCTTGGCCCAGCGCGGATGGATCTCCAGCAGCGAGCCCTCGTCGACGAGCGCGGCGATCAGCGCCTTCATGTCGAACGGCTTGTTCTCGTCGGCCGGGATCAGCCCGCCGATCGACCGCCCGTCCGGCAGCGCGACAGGACCCACCGGCGAGGCCTGCGGCGCGGACTGCTCCCAGTTGCCGGGCAGATAGGAGAGGTAGCGGCGCGCCGTCTCGATCCCCTCCTCGTCGCTCTTGACCAGCTGGTGCCCACAGCCGGAGACGCCGGTGTGCATCTTCGCGCCGCCCATCTCCTCGAGCGTGACGCGCTCGCCGATCACCATCTCGGCCATACGCGGCGAGCCGAGGTACATCGAGGCGTTACCCTCGCGCATGATCACGATGTCGCAGAAGGCCGGGATGTAGGCGCCGCCGGCGGCGCTCGGGCCGAACAGCACGCACACCTGCGGCACGACGCCCGACATCTTCACCTGGTTGTGGAAGATCCGCCCGGCGCCGCGGCGGCCGGGGAACATCTGCACCTGCTCGGTGATCCGCGCACCGGCCGAATCGACGAGGTAGACCATCGGCACGCTCAGGCTGATCGCGCGCTCCTGGATGCGCAGGATCTTCTCGACCGTCTTCGGACCCCACGAGCCGGCCTTGACGGTCGGATCGTTGGCCATCAGCGCGACCGGGCGGCCTTCGATCTCGCCGACGCCGGTGACGACGCCATCGGCGCCGAGCCCATCCTCGTTCCAGTTGGCCAGCAGCGCCTCCTCGGCGAAGCTGCCTTCGTCGAGCAGCAGCGCGATCCGCTCACGCACGGCGAGCTTGCCCTGCTCGCGGGCCTTCTCGCGGTGGCGCTCGGGGCCTCCCGCGAGAGCGCGCGCGGTTGCGTCCTCGAGCGCCACCGCGCGCCGGCTGTCTGCGTCATCGCCCATCTCGCCGAAGCTCATTTCCGCCGCGCGCCGCAGCCCGGCTAGAGCGCCGCGTTCTGCTGCGGCGCCTCGCCGGAGTAGTCGTAGAAGCCGATCCCGGCCTTGCGCCCGTACCAGCCGGCGCTGAGCATCTTGCGCAGCGTCGGCGGGCGCGCGAAGCGGCGCTCGCGGAACTCGTCGAACAGCACGTCGCAGATCGAGCCGAGCGTGTCCAGCCCGACGAAGTCGGCGAGCGTCAGCGGCCCCATCGGGTGCCCGGCGCCGGCCTTCATCGCCTCGTCGATCTCCTCGATCGAGCCGACGCCCTCTTCGAAGGCGCGCATCGCGTCGAGCATGTACGGGACGAGCAGGCGATTGACGATAAACCCGGCCTTGTCCTTCGTCGGGATCGCGAGCTTGCCCTCCGAGCGGGCGAACTCGAGTGCGGTGTCGAACGTCTCCTCGCTCGTCGTCACGCAGCGCACGACCTCGACCAGCTTCATCACCTGTGCGGGGTTGAAGTAGTGCAGGCCGACGAAGCGCTCCGGGCGCCCGGTGCAGGCGGCTTGGTCGATCACGGCCAAGGAGGAGGTGTTCGTCGCGAACACGGCCTCGGGCTTGACGATCTCATCGACCTCGCGCCACATCTCGAGCTTCAGCGCAAGATTCTCCGTGATCGCCTCGATCACCAGATCACAATCGGCGAGCTCGCGGTAGTGGGTCGTGCCGTGGATCCGCCCGCGCACAGCGTCGGCGTCCTGGAGGCTGGACTTGCCCTTCTCCACGGCGCGCGCGAGCTGCTTCTCGATCTTTGCGATGCCCTTCGCGAGCGTCGCCTCGTCGACCTCGCGCAGCACGACCTCATAGCCCGACTGCGCCGCTACCTGCGCGATGCCGTGACCCATCAGACCTGCGCCCAGCACCCCGACCTTCTCGATCTTCGCCATCTGACCTCCGCTCGCGTTCTTCCGTTGCCGGGAGCCTAGTACGATCGCGACCATGAGCATCGTCCTCACGGAGGATCGCGGCGCCGTCCGCCACGTGATCCTCAACCGCCCGGAGAAGCGCAACGCGATGAACCAGGAGCTACTGCTGGCGCTCGGCGAGGAGCTGCGCGCGGCAGCCACCGACAGCGACGTGCACTGCGTCGTGCTGCGCGGCGAAGGGCCTGTGTTCTCGGCCGGCGTCGACCTCGTCGAGCTCGGCCAGTCGGCCGGCACGCCAGGCCGGCTGCGCCCGTTTCGCAAAGTCTTCCTCGACTGCGCCAACGTGTGCGAAGAGATGGCCAAGCCGGTCGTCTGCCAGATTCACCGCACGTGCGTGGGCGGCGCGCTCGAGGTGGCGCTCGGCTGCGATCTGCGGATCGCCTCCAGCGACGCCCAGCTCGGCCTGCCGGAGGTCAAGTTCGGGATCATCCCCGACGTCGGCGGCTCGACGCGCCTGCCGGCCGTCGTCGGCCTCGGCCGCGCCAAGGAGCTGATCATGACGGCGCGCACGATCGACGCCGCCGAGGCCGAGCGGATCGGCCTGCTCAACCGCGTCGTCGCCCCCGAGGAGCTGGAGTCAGCCACGCAGTCGCTCGTCGAGGAACTGCTCGCCAACTCGCACATCGCCGTCGGCCGCGCCAAGCGCGTGATCGACGCCTCGGCGCGTCCGGCACTCGCGCAGACGCTCGAGATGGAGGTCTCCGTGCAGGAGTTCTGCGTGGCCGCCGCGCGCGAGGGCGCGCGTGAGGCCGCAGAGTTGCAGAGCGAACCGGTTGTCGGCTGAGCAGCCGGGCCTCAGGGCCGCCGCCTCAGCGCCAGTCGACAGGCCCGGCGACGAGCGTGTGGCTGCCGAGCGGGCGGCCGAGGATCTCCTGCACGCGACGCGCGCAGGCAAGCAGCGCGGCGAGATCGATGCCGGTCTGCACGCCCATCTCGTGCAGCATCGAGACGAGGTCCTCGGTGGCGATGTTGCCGGTGGCGCCGGCCGGCACGGGGCAGCCGCCGAGCTCGCCGAAGCTCGACTCGAAGCTCTCGACGCCCGCTTCGAGCGCGGCGAGCACATTGGCAAGACCCTGCCCGCGCGTGTTGTGGAAGTGCGCGGTCAGCTCCACGTCGGCGCCGAGCGCGTCGCGGGCGACGCCGAAGAACTCGGACACCTGCCACGGATTGGCCATCCCGGTGGTGTCGCCGAAGCCGATCTCCTGCGCGCCGGCATCGCGCAAGCGGGCGGCGATCTCGAGCACGCGCTCGACGGGAACATGGCCCTCGTAGGGACAGCCGAAGGAGGTCGAGATCACGCCCTCGCAGCGCAGTCCGACCTCGCGTGCACGGGCGAGCACGCCTTCGAGATCTGACAGCGACTCGGCGATCGAGCGGTTGACGTTCTTGTGGTTGTGCGTCTCGGAGGCGGACATGAAGACGTTGATCTCGTCGAACGCCGGGTGGACCGATGCGCTCTGCTCGCGCGCCGCAAGCGCCGCCTCCAGCCCGCGTGCATTGGGGATCAGCACGCTGACGGCGACGTCATCGGGCACGTCGATCCGCGCGAGCACCTCGGCGGCGTCGGCGAGCTGCGGGATCACGTCGGCGCGGACAAAGCTCGTCACCTCCAGCCGTCGCAGGCCGGTGCGGGCGAGCGCGTCGATCAGCTCGACCTTGGCGTCCGTGGAGATCGTCTCGGGCTCGTTCTGGAAGCCGTCGCGCGGACCGACCTCGCGTATCCTCACGGTCCTAGGCGTTCGCTCCATCGCTCCCCCTGCGTCCGTTGCACCAGCGACTGCGTGTCTCGTCCATGGTCGGGCCCACGATAGGACCGAAGCCTATACTCGCCGCGATGCAGTCCCCCGACGCCGACCCCGACGCGACAGATCCGGTCGCGATCATCGGCGCCTCCGGGGCGCTGGGCTTCGGCGTCGCGATCAGGCTGGCGCGCGCGGGGGTGGCGATCGCGATCGGCTCGCGCGACCCGGACCGTGCGCAGGAAGCAGCCCAGCGCGCCCTCTCGGTGGTGCCCGGCGGCTCGTTCGCGGGCTACGCCAACGCCGAGGCAGCACAGGCGGCGCCGGTCGTGATCCTCAGCGTGCCCTTTCGCAACCACTCTGAGACGCTGACGAACCTCAAGGAGGCGCTCAAGCCGGGGCAGCTCGTGATCGACGCGACGGTGCCGCTGGCGGCGGCGGTCAGCGGCAAGGCGACGCGCATGCTGGGCGTATGGCAGGGCTCGGCGGCGCAGCAGGTGGCCGAGATGGTGCCCGACGGCGTGCGCGTGGTCTCGGCGCTGCACACGATCAGCGCGGCGTCGCTGACCGACCTCGCCCACCCGCTCGAGCAGGACGTGCTGCTGTGCGGCGAGGTGCGCGCCGACAAGACCGAGGCGGCGCGGCTGATCGAGCGGATCGAGGGGCTGCGCTGCGTTGACTGCGGGCGCCTTGAGATGGCGCGCATCACGGAGTCGCTGACGGCGCTGCTGATCGGCGTCAACAGCCGCTACAAGGCCCATGCCGGCATCCGCCTGACCGGCCTGCCCGATCCCGCGTGGGAGTGAGCCGGCCGGACGCAAGCGGAGGCGGCGAGGGCGATGTCGTGGTGCTCGCCGGGGGCACCGGCGGGGCGAAGCTGGCACGGGGCATGCTCGACGTCATCGGGCCGCAGCGGCTCAGCGTGATCGCCAACACGGGCGATGACATCGAAATCTATGGCTCGTATGTCTCGCCGGACCCGGACCTCGTCTCGTTCTGGCTGGCCGACCTGATCGACGAGCGTGGCTGGGGCCTGCAAGGGGACACTTTTTTTGTGATGGACGCCCTCCGGGCGATCGGATCGGATGTCTGGTTCAACCTCGGCGACCGCGATCTGGCGTGGTGCATCGAGCGCTCACGGATGAAGAGCGAAGGGCTCTCGGCGACGGCTGCGCACGAACGTCTCGCTACGAGCATCGGCCTGCAAGCCCGCGTGCTGCCGATGAGCGAGGACCCGGTGCACACGTGGGTACGCACCCCGGCCGGCCGGCGCTCCTTCCAGGAGTTCATGATCCGCGACCGCGCGGCGGGGCCCGTCGAGGGGCTCGAGTTCCGCGGCGCCGAGCAGGCGCGGGCGAGCGAGCAGGCGCTGCAGGCGATCGCACAGGCGAGCGCGATCGTGATCGGCCCGTCGAACCCGCTCGCCTCGATCGCGCCGATCCTCGCCGTGCCGGGCATGCGCGAGGCGCTCGCCACGGCCGCCGCGCCGGTCGTGGCGGTCAGCCCGATCGTCGGCGGCGAGGTGCTGAAGGGGCCGACGGAGGCGTTCATGGCCTTCGCCGCGCTCGAGTGCAGCGCGCGCGGCGTGGCCGACTTCTATGGCGACTTGCTCGACGGGATCGTGGCCGACGAGCACGCCGGCCCGCGTGTGCCGGCACTGCAGACGAGCACGCGCATGGACGACGCACCGACGCGCGAGCGCCTCGCGCAGGAGACGCTCGCGTTCGCCCAAGCGCTCGCGCCGGGCGCTTAGCTCCCAGCCGCCGCGCCGGCTCTCACCGGGTGCCTAGCTCGTAGCCTTCGCGCCGCTCTCGCGCCAAGCCCCCAGCGTGTCGAGCGCGCCGCCGATCACCCGTTCGACGAATTCGCCGCGATCGTTGGCGTGCGGCAGCGGCTCGTCCGGGACGGGCACGTCGAGGAACGCGCAGAGCGGCTCCCAGCCTTCGCCGACCTCCCACACGAGCAGACGCTCGGCCGGGACGGCCTGCTTGACCTGCGCGTGGTGGCGCAGCATCTGATCGATCAGCTGCTGCGGCGTCTCGTGCCCGTCGGCGAACGTGCCCTGCGGCCCCCAGAACATGCGATCGACGAGCTCCAGGTAGCGCTTGAAGCGCGGGTCGACCTCGGCCCGCGCGTGCGCCAGCAGCGGCATCAGCGTGCGGCCGTGGCTCATCGTCCAGATCGTTTCGCGGAAGCTGCGCTCCCACTTCTCCGGGTCGCGCACGCTGAGCAGCACCTTGGCCTCCGGATAGGCGTCCATCAGCTCGCGATAGAAGTAGCCGCCGGGCCAGTCGACCGTGCTCTCGTGGCCCGCGAAGATCTGCTCCCACGGCGCCTGGCCGTCCATCGCGCCGTCCCACAGCTCGACCTGATCGAGGTCGGCGATCACGTTGACCCAGTGGTAGGCGGGGCCTTGTCCGAGCTGCTCGAGCGCGAGCTTCTGCGTGAGCGTGCCGGTACGCGGCAGTCCTGCGCCTATTACCTTCATCGCATCCCTCCATCGTGGCTAGGGGACGGCGAGACGCCGTCCGATCAGGGGCACCATGCCAGCAAATCGGCGCGATTGTCTGCCGAAGAACTGGATAAGAACGACCGGAAAGTGCCGTTGTGCGGTGTATATGGGTCATATCGTCGCAAGCGCCCCAGCTGGAGGGCTGGGCGCCCATACGCGAATCAAGGAGTTCTGAGACTGTGCACAGCGGCATCCACCGCCCTGGCGACCGATCCGCGCACGCCGGATCGCCCCACGCCGGCCCGACCGTCACGCCGCGTACGCGCGTGCCGTCACGCGCTCGCCGCACCGGGACGCGCATCGCGGGACTGGCTGTGTCGGACTCGCCGGAGGTTCTTTCCCAGCGCGAGGTGCTCGATCGGCTCGGCCTCGCCGGCGATGAGTTCGCCGAGCGGATCTTCGCGCGCTGCGGTGTGCAGCGCCGGCATCTGGAGCTGAGCGAGGAGTTCCTCGCGCTCACGCTGCAGGGACGTACGGCACAGGTCGAGATGCAACTGCTCGACCACTCGATCCGCGCGATCGACGCGCTCGAGCTCGACCCGCGCGAGCTCGGCACCGTGATCAGCTCGAGCCTCTACTCACTCGGCTGTCCCACGCTCGCACACAGGCTGGTCGACCACTACGGGATGGATCCGGCGACCGACAAGTACCACATCACCGGCGTCGGTTGCGCGAGCGCCGTGCCGCTGATGAAACTAGCGGCGCAGGCGATGCGCGAGCACCCCGACCGCCCCGCGCTGGTGGTCGCAGCGGAGAGCATGAGCGGCATCCTCGTGCCCGCCACCGACGAGGACCCGCGCGCCAAGACGGTCGGCTCGGCGATCTTCGGCGATGGCTGTGCAGTTGCGCTGCTCTCGGCCGACCCGCAGGCCGACGGGCCGCTGATCCTCGACTCGCAGGTCCACCAGATCGCCGGCACGCTCGGCGCCGTCGAACTCGAGTGCAGCGACGGCGACAGCCACCTGCACCTCGCCCGCGAGCTGCCCGACCTGGCGGGCGCCGGCTTGGGCGGCGTCGTCGACCGCTTCCTGGCGCGCAACCGCCTGCAGCGTGAGCAGATCGACCATTGGATCGTGCACCCCGGCGGGCGACGGATCGTCGAGAACGTCGAGTCGGCGCTGGGCCTCGAGCAGGAGCAGACCGAGCTGAGCTGGCGCGTGCTCGCCGAGCACGGCAACGTCGGCACGCCTTCGATCATGTACGTACTGCGCGACACGATCGAGGCGCGCGAACCAGGCACCGGCCAGCGTGGCCTGGCGATCACCGTCGGGCCGGGCGTGACCGTCGGCCTGATGCTGCTCGGCTGGTGACGCGGGCAAATCGCTAGACGCGACGACCCGCGCCAGGCCGGCACCACGGGTGGACGCAGACCTTCGCCACTATCGTGGGCGCAGCATGCGCACGGCAGCGATCCTTCCGGTCAAGCGCTTCGCCGCGGCCAAGTCGCGGCTCGGCGAGAGCGTCGCCGAGGAGCTGCGCGCGCGGCTGGCGCGGGCGATGGTGGCCGACGTGCTGCAGGCGCTCTCGCAGACGGCCTCGGTCGAGCTGACGATCGTCGTCACGCGCGAGCCGAGCCTGCCCGAGACGGCGCGCGAGCACGGCGCGCTACTGGTCGAGGACACGGCCGAGCAGGGCCAATCGGCGGCCGTCACGCTCGGCGTGCAGCGCGCGATGGCCGACGGCTTCGAGCGCGCGCTGTGCATCCCCGGCGATTGCCCCGCGCTCGACCCGGACGAGCTCGACGCACTGCTGGCGATGACCGGGGAGCGCTCGGTCGTGATCGTCCCCGACCGCCACGGCACGGGCACGAACGGGCTGCTGCTGACCCCTCCCGACGCGATCGCACCGGCGTTCGGCCCGGGCAGTTGCGAGCGCCACCGCGCGCTCGCGGATGACGCCGGTGTGGACTGCCACGTGGCGCACCCCTCCTCGCTGCTGCTCGACGTCGACACGGGCGCGGACCTGGCCGCCCTGCGCGACCGCCTGGCCGGCGCCGAGACGCCCGCCGAGCGTACTCGGGCGGTACTCGCGCAGCCCGCAAGCAATCCGGAAATCCTCACCACACACAACGCCGGCTGAACGGGGCATTACATGGCAAGCCTCAGCGCCCGAGCCCTCGCGGGCCTGCCCGAGCTGCGCGCCGACGATGACCTCGCGGCCTTGATCGCCGAGGCCGCCGTGGCCGACGGCGAGGGCCTGCGCGACGGACAGCTCGTGCTGATCGCGCACAAGGTCGTCTCCAAGGCCGAGGGCGCCGTCGTCTCGCTCGGCGACGTGCAAGCGGGCGCGCGGGCGCGCGAGCTGGCCGCTCGATTGACGGCCGAGGGCACCGGCGAGGTGCGCGACCCGCGCGTCGTGCAGGTCGTGCTCGACCAGTCGGCCGAGATCGTGCGCGCAGAGCGCGGCGTGCTGATCTGCCGCACCCATCACGGCTTCCTTTGCGCCAACGCCGGCGTCGACGCTTCCAACGCCGCTGAGGACGAGACGCTGATCGTGCTGCCACGCGACCCCGACGGCTCGGCGCAGCGGATTCGCGCGCGCCTGCGCGAGCTGACCGGCGCCCGCCTCGGCGTGCTGATCAGCGACAGCTTCGGGCGCGCCTGGCGCCACGGACAGCTCGACGTCGCGATCGGGCTCGCCGGGATGCAGCCGCTCGAGGACTGGCGCGGTCGCAGCGACGCGCGCGGGATGGAGCTGCGCGCGACCTGGCTCGCCGTCGCCGATGCCGCCGCCGCGCTCGGCGAGCTCGCGCGGGCCAAGGACTCACGCGAGCCAGTCGTCGTGGTCGAGGGATTGGAGCGCTTTCTCAGCGACGAAGACGGCCCGGGGGCAGGTGCGCTGCTGCGAGGGCTCGGCGAAGACCTCTTTCGCTGACCCGCGGCACACGCCCGCGCAGGGCCGGCCCTCAGCTCTCGCCGGCTGCCAAGCGCGTCCAGAAGCGGATGAACTCGCGCTCGTGGCCGATCCCGCAGTCGAGCGCCAAGCGCTGGCCCTCGGGCAGGCTCTCGACGCCCTCGCGCAACTGCTCGTACTCCTTCAACCGTCGCTTGTGCGACTCCAGCTGCGCTGCCGCCAGCGTCGCCGGATCGCCGCCGAAGAACAGCTTCAGCGTAGCCGCGTCGCGTAGTTCGTAGAGATCGCTCGCCGGCTCGCTGCGCCATGCCTCGAGCGCCTGGTGCCCGCGCTTGGTCAGGCGGTAGATGCGCCTGCGCCGGCCGGTCTCCTCCTGGCGCTCGTCGAGCAGCCCCTCCCCCGCCAGCCGCGCGCACTCCGTGTAGAGCTGAGTGTGCGGCACCGACCAGAAGTTGTTCGTGCTCGAGCTGGGCGAAGCGCTTGAGGTCATACGGCGTCGCCGGCTCGCCCTGCTCGAGCAGGCCCAGCACGATGTAGGACGTCTCCGTCAGGCGCAGAGTCGATGTGGCTTGCGCCGGAGCGGGCGCGACTTGGGGGCGACTTGACATGTCCGCCAGACTAGCGTACGGTGCGAATGATCCGAGTCGAACCATTCAGGAGGCATCGTCATGGCCAGCCCCGCAACGCCCGCAGACGCCCCGACACAGGCACCCGGCCCTGGCGCCAACGCTGCCGATACCGGTGCCGCTCCAACGCTCGGCTTCACCACGCTCGAGCAGGAGACCGTGATCGACGAGCTCGCGCTGAGCGGTGAGCTTCCGGCGTGGCTCGGCGGCTCGCTGCTGCGCACCGGTCCGACCAAATTCGAGGTCTCCGAGCAGAAGATGCGCCACTGGTTCGACGGCCTGGCGATGCTGCACCGCTTCACGATCGACGCCGGCAAGGTCTCCTACGGCAATCGCTACCTGCAGAGCCGCTCCTACCGCGCCGCGCAGGAGCAGGGCCGGATGGTCTACGGCGAGTTCGCCACCGACCCGTGCCGCTCGCTGTTCAAGCGCGTACAGACGCTGTTCGCGCCTCACAAGACGCTGCCGGACAACGCCAACATCAACGTAACGCGCCTGGGCGAGCGCTTCATCTCGATGACCGAGACGCCGATGCCCGTGCAGTTCGACCCACACACGCTGCAGACGGCCGGCGTGCAGCCCTACGAGGTCCCGGGTCAGCTGACGACGGCGCACCCGCACATGGACCGCGCGAGCCGCGGCATGCTCAACTACGCCGCCAAGCTGGGGCGCACCAGCAGCTATCGCTTCTTCGCCGTCGACCCAGACGCGAGCAAGCCTCGCGCGATCGGCTCGCTGCCGGTCAAGGAGCCGGCCTACATGCACTCCTTCGGCCTGACCGAGCGCTGGCTCGTGCTCGCCGAGTTCCCGCTCGTCGTCAACCCGCTCGCGCTCGTCCTGTCGGGGCGGCCATACATCGAGAACTACAAGTGGAAGCCCGAGCTGGGCACGCGCTTCACGCTCGTCGATCGTGCAACCGGCGAGGCGACGGGCGGCTTTCAAACCGACGCTTGCTTCGCCTTCCACCACGTCAACGCCTACGAGGACGGCGGCGAGGTCGTCGTCGACCTGTGCGCCTTCGCCGACGCCGGCGTGATCGAGGACCTCTACCTCGACCGCCTGCGCCAAGGCAAGCCCGTGCAATCGCCTGAGCTGACCCGCTTCCGGCTGAAGCTCGCCGATCGCTCGGTGCAGCACGAACGACTGTCCGACGAGGAGATCGAGTTGCCACGGATCGACTACGGTCGCTGCAACGAGCGCCCCTACCGGTACGTGTGGGGCGTCGGTAACGGCCCGAGCGGCTGGCTCGAGCGGATCGTCAAGATCGATACACACGACGGCGCTGCGCTGTCGTGGGCAGAGAGCGGCTGCTACCCCGGCGAGCCCGTGTTCGTCGCGCGCCCCGACGCGCAGGGCGAGGACGACGGCGTGCTGCTCTCGGTCGCGCTCGACGCCGCTGCCGGGAACTCGTTCCTGCTCGTACTCGACGCGGGCGACCTACGCGAGCTCGCGCGGGCGCGCGTGCCGCACCACATCCCCTTTGGCTTTCACGGGCAGTTCGCGCGCACGTAGGCAAAGGCGTAGCGCACAGGGACGCCGGGCGCTCGCCGCTCATCGCTTCCTCGTCGGCCTGCGCACCGTGATGTGCAGCTCGACTGTGATCACGCGATTCCACGGAATCCGCGCGGCGATGCTGCGGCCGACACGCATCGCTGCTCGCCACGCGAATGAAACCATCAACGCCGCGACGATCGCTGGCCACAGCAACTGCATTTGGCCGATCCACGTGCCCATTTTCATGTCCTTTCCGGGGTTGCCGGGAACTTGCGGAATCACTTGATTCTTGTTCCCGAGAGGCCCGCGGGGGACCTACCAAGGTGGGAGGCTTACCCACCCCTGAGCTCGATCCCGGCGATCCTCGCAAGCACCATCCCCACGTGGTCGTGTTGTCGAACATGTCCGTCCGTTAGAATTTTTGCGCACCGATCGTGGCCTGCCCGCTCGGGCACGCAGCTATGGAGAGCGAGGCGCCCACAACAGTCCAGCCCGTCCTGCACGCGCGGTCGCCCGCGGAGATCAAGAGCACGATCGAGGCCGAGCGAGAAGGGCTCCCATTCCTCGTCTGGCGAGATGGTCAGGGCGTTCAGCGCATCTTCACCTTGCGCGGGTACCGACGTCTGACGATCGGACGTCGCCCTTCAAATGACATCGTGCTCAGTGGCGACGAAGAGGTGTCTCGAGTTCACGCCGAGCTGGAGCCGATCGCGGGGGACTGGGCGATCGGCGATGACGGCATCTCCCGCAACGGCACGTTCGTCAAAGACCAGCGCGTCTCGGGTCGACGCCTGGTCGATGGCGACGTGCTGCGCCTTGGCGCTACGCTCGTCGAATACCGACGGCCCGCGCCCGGCTCGTCGGTGCTGACGTCCTCGAGCTCGGCGCACCCGGACATCGGGGGCCTGACGCCAACGCAGCGTGCCGTCCTCGTTGCACTCGCGCGGCCGTATAAGTCCGGCATCTCCTTTGCCGTCCCCGCGAGCAACATCCAGGTGGCCAAGGAGGTCCACCTCGGAATTGACGCAGTCAAGGGGCACCTGGGGGTCCTCTACAAGCGCTTCGAGATCGCCCACCTGGCTCAAAATCAGAAGCGCGCGCGTCTCGTGGAGTGTGCCATTCAATGGGGCCTGATCTCGGAGCGTGATCTGTGAGCTTGTCGTGCCCCTCCTGCGCTGCGCCCGTCCTGCCTGCCGCGAGGTTCTGCCGCTCGTGCGGTCGCACACTTCCACCCCCTACGGCAGCATCCACGTCTACTCAGCCCGCTCCGGCTCTGCATTCACCCAACGACTCACAAGCGCAGGAGGAAGACTCGACGATGCTCTCCATACGGACTGATTCCGATCACCGGTCGGCGAGCGACGTCGCCGATTCTGGCACCCTCCCGCCCGCTCCGGAGTCCAAGTCGCCGGGTCCTGACATAAGCTGCGAGGTCTGCGGCAGGACGACAGCGGGGGGAGAACCGGTGTGCCGGCAGTGCGCGCAGCTCGTTGACTCGATTGGGGACTCGGCATGACCGACACGGTTTTCTGCAGATCTTGTGGTGAGCCCCTCGCAGGGGACTCCAACTTCTGTGAACATTGCGGTGCGAAGCTCGAGGCCAGGGAGCGCGAGCGGCGGTTCGGCTTGCCGAAGGTCACCACAGAGATGCTCGCGCTCGATCGTGTCGAGGCCTTGGCGCCGGGCACAGCAGACCTTGCATCGCAAGTCGCCGAGCAATTGCGCACCCCCACCGTGATGACGGCGCTCGCCGGCGGCGGGCTTGCCGCCGCTGGCACATTTGGGATTGCCCTGATCCTCGGGCTCATCCTCCCTGACCATTCGACGATCGGCTTGGTAGACGCGGGCAAGGGCGTGATCACGGCTGGATTCGCCCAAATGGTCAACTTCCTCCAGGTCGGCTACGGCGACGGCATCGGCAAGCTGGGTCCCGCCCTTTTCCTCGTGTTCCCGATCGGCGCGTGCGCGATCGGTGCCGCGACGCAGGCTCGACGCACGCTGGGCCTGGCGCTGCCGATCCGACTCCTCAGCGGCGGCGCAGTGGGCTTGGTCTTCGGTCTGCTGATGCTGATCCCGGCGCTCGGAGCCGGTGGCCTGGGGGGCGGGCAGAGCGCGCCCGAACCCAACGCGCTGAGCGCGGTCGTGCTCGGGGCCCTGTGGGGTGCCCTCGGAGGGCTGGTAGGCACGTACTACATCGTTCGCCCCGCCTTGCAACCGGGCACGCTCGCCGGGCTCGCGCCCGCGCGCGTCCGCGAAGTCGGCCGCACCCTGTACCTGGCACTGCGGCCACTCGCGCTGCTGCTTGCTCTGCTGACGATCGTGGGCACTCTGAGCTGGACGGTCGAGACGCTCCTGAAGTCCTCCCTGCGGGAGGGCAACTCCACCCCCGTGGCGGTCATCGACCATGCCGCCTACGCGGTCGAGCATGGCCTGCACTGGACCGAGCTCGCGGGACTCGCGCAGTTTCAGCTCGCCGGAGAGGAGGCCGGAGCGAGCGGACTGCCCGTCCCGATCGGCGACATCTCGAAGCTGAAGACCAACAGCACCGGTCGCTACAGGCTGTTCGGCTTTAGCCACGCGATGCCGATCTACACGTTCGCTCCGATGCTCATCCTGCTGCTCGGGAGCGCGCTCCTACTGGCTTTCAGCGCGGGCGCAGCGATAGCCCAGTCACGACTGCCGGCAACGCCGTGGGCGGCGGCTGCTTGGGGATGCTTGGTCGGGCCGATCTGGGCAGTTGCAATGGTCATCATCAACGCGCTCATCGCCAAGCAATTCTTCGGCCGCGCAAGCGGCGACAGCATCTTCGGGGCCTTCTTGCTCGGCGGGCTGATCGTCGGCGCGATCGGTGGATCGGCGAGCGGGCAAGCCCATCGCAAACGGACACCCGACGGCGGCGCCGCGCCCGGCGCTGGAGCCCGGCCCGGCGCCGGACTTGGGGCACGGGGCACGGAGGGAACATGAACGACGAGCAGGCACTCGAGCCCGGCACCGAGCTGGCCGGATACCGGATCGTGCGGTTCATCGCTCGTGGAGGAATGGGCGCGGTCTACGAGGCCACACAGCTATCGCTCGACCGTCGCGTTGCGCTCAAGTTCATCTCCACACGCCTGGGCGACGACGAACGCTTCAGGCAGCGCTTCCGACGCGAGGCCCGCTCAGGTGCGGCAATCGATCATCCGAACATCCTGCCTGTCTATGAGGCCGGCGAGCTGCCAAACGGGTCGCTGTTCCTGGCGCTGCGCTATGTCGACGGCCCCGACCTCAAGAGCCTGCTCGATGAGCGGGGACCCCTTGATGTCGCCGAGACGATGGCGATCATGACGCAGATCGCAAACGCGCTCGATGCGGCACACGAGCGGGGGCTGGTCCACCGCGATGTCAAGCCGGCCAACGTCCTGCTCGAATCCCACGAGCGAGGCTGGCATGCCTACCTCGCCGACTTTGGCTTGGCCAAGCCAAACGAGGACCCCGGCGAGCACACCCAGCCCGGCGAGATGCTTGGGACAGTCGACTACATGGCCCCGGAGCAAATCAACGGCGATCCACTGGACGGGCGCGCTGATGTCTACTCCTTTGGCTGCATGGTCTACCGCTGCTTGACGGCCGCACCGCCGTACCCGCGCGAGACCCGAACGGCCACCTTGCTCGCACATGTAAACGCACCGGTGCCGGTGCCCAGTGAGGCGATTGCCGGCCTGCCGCGTCCGCTCGACGTAGTCGTCGCGCGGGCAATGGAGAAGGACCCTGAGCAGCGCGCACGATCGGCGGGATCGCTGATGAGCTGGGCCGCCTCGCAACTCCAGCTCGATACCGGCACACCGCCGCCGGGCGCCGAGGCGTTTTCAGGAGCCGAGTCCGCAGCGGAGCTTCCACGGTGGCGTCGAAATCTCCGCGCCGCGCTGCTCAGCGCAGCGGCCTACACCCCGATCTGGGTGGTTACCTATCTACTTGGGAGGAGCCTGTGAACTGGAAGTCAAGCCTTTTTGGGGCACTGCTCGTAGCGATCGCCGGCCTTGCCGTCGGTGTCGCCATCGGCGGCAAGACGACGACGAAGATCCACCGGGTGACGGAGACCACGCAGGCGGCGTCCAGCACGGCTTTGGCGCAGACAGCGAGCACGACCGCGCCGGCCGAAACGCCGACGACCGCGAGCACGCCGACGACAACCACGGAACCGCCGGCGGAATCGCCCACAGAAGGGCAGCAGTACCTGGCGGAATACCTTGCCGGGCAGGACGGCAACAAGCTCAACGAAGACGCCAGCGGTGTGTCGCTGTCGAGCGAACCGTCCAAGCAGGCACTCCAAGGTCAGACCTACCAGCAGGCAGTCGTCTTCGATATCGACAACTACTCCGACGGCAACACTGTCAGCTTCCAGGTGCCCACCCCCGGCTTCCGGCGCTTGAGCTCGAAGGCAGTCGGCCTGGAGACGATCTCCAACGCAGAAGCCTTCTACAAGCTGACCATCTACAAGAACGACGACAGCTCCCCCAACTCGGTGGTCCTGTACAGGGCCACGTTCCATGGCCCGAGTGAGGTGCACAAGATGGACTTCGACCTTCGCGAAGCCACCGACCTGCTGTTCGTCTGGACCAAGGGATCATCAGAGCCCGACGGCCAGGATGTCTTCATTCTTGGCGATCCGGTGCTTTCGCAATAATCATCGCTCGCTGATGACCGAGCGCCGTGGATCTGGCTGGCCTTCTTAGATGCGCACGATCGCGCGGGTCGCGCTGTATGCCCTTGCGGCGCTCGCGCTGATCGTCGTTGTGCTCAACTGGACCTACGGCCGCCTGCCCGGCGAGCCCAAGCCGCACGGCTCGTTCGTCACGGTCGATGGCCTGCGCATCCACTATCTCGAACACGCCGGAAAGAGCACGCCGGTGGTGCTGCTGCACGGCCTGCCGGGCACGGCCGAAGACTTCAACGCCGTCACGCCGCTGCTGGCCGGGCATCGCACGATCGCGATCGACCGGCCCGGCTTCGGCTACTCCAGCGGCGGCTACGTCAAGTTCGACCGGCAGATCGACGTGCTGGACGCGCTGCTGCGGCGACTCGGCGTGACGCGCCCGGTGCTCGTCGGTCACTCCTACGGCGGCACGCTCGCGCTCGCCTACGACGAGCGCCACCCCGGCAATGTGCGTGGGCTCGTGCTCGTCGACGCGGCCGCCGCCGGCACGCACACGGGCTCATTCGAGCAGCTCCAGGCGCACGTCGTGAAGTTCCTGCAAGTTCCCGTGATCCACCAGATCGCCAATGCCACGTTCGGCCAGCTGCTCGACACGGCATCCGTCGACATGACCGACGGCAAGGCCTTCGATCCACAGCCCGTCGCCCCGGCGCACCGCCACCGCGTGCTGGCGATCAACATGACCAAAGGCAACCTCGAAGCGTATGGCGGCGAGGCGCTCGAGGCCAACGGCGTGTTCGAGCGGATCGACAAGCGCCTGGACATGATCGACGTGCCTGCCGTCGTGATCCAGGGAGCGCACGACGAGCTCGTCAAGCCCGTCTACGGGCGCAGGTTGGCAACGAGGCTGCCGCGCGCGCGACTGGAGATGATTGCGGGCGGGCACATGGCGCCGTACACACACCCATACGCCGTCGCCGCGGCAGTCGGCACGGTCGAAGCCGGCGCCCGGACGCGCCCGGCTCAGGCAGCGCCACGCGTCAAGAAGAGCGCCTGAGCGGCGCGCTCAAGCGGCGACGGCGAGCTCGTAGCGCCGACGGATCTCGTACAGCGTCGTGCGCTCGGCGGCCGGGCGTCCCGCGTGGTGCGCCGCGGCGACGAGCTCGTCGGGGTCGAGCCTGGTCCCGTGGTAGCTGCCGGCGAGCCGGCTGATCGACTCCTCCATCAGCGTGCCGCCGAGATCGTTGACGCCCCAGCGCAGCGCCTCGGTGGCGGCGTCGAGACCCATCTTGACCCAGCTCGCCTGCAGGCTGGGAATCGTGCGCCCCAGGGCGAGGCGGAAGACGGCCGTGTGCTTGAGGTTCTCCTCGCGCGAGATCTCCTCGACGCCGTGGGTCCGGCCCAGCAGGGTCTGGAAGGGGATGAACGAGAGCGGCACGAACTCGGTGATGCCGCCCGTGCGCTCCTGCAGCTCGCGCACGACGCGCATGTGCTCGGCCAGCTCCCACGGCTCCTCGATGTGGCCGAACATGACCGTCGAGGTCGAGCGCAGGCCGGCGCCGTGCGAGGCCTCGATGATCTCCACCCAGCGCGCTACGGGCAGCTTGTTCGGCGAGATCCGCTCGCGCACGCCGTCGTGCAGCACCTCGGCTGCCGTGCCCGGCGTCGAGCCGAGCCCCGCGTCGCGCAGTTGCGCGAACACCTCGCTCGGCGGCAGGTGCGAGATGTCGCACATGTGCGCGATCTCCATCGGGCTGTATGCGTGCAGGTGCAGCTGCGGCGCGAGCTGCTTGGCGAAGCGCAGCCAGCCGAGGTAGTCCTCGAGCGTCCAGTCCGGGTGGATGCCCGACTGGATGCACAGCTCGCTGGCGCCGTAGTCGACGGCTTCGTGCACGCGGCGGGCGAACTCGTCGCGGTCGTGCTCGTAGGCGTCCGGCGAGCGCTTGCCCTGCCCGAAGCCGCAGAAGGCGCAGCCGACGGTGCAGACGTTGGAGACGTTGATGTTGCGGTTGACGACGAACGTGACCGTCTCCCCCGCGAGCTCTGCGCGCAACTCGTCGGCCGCCTGGCGCATGTCCTCGATCGCCTCCGGGCGGGTCTCGGCGAACAGCGCCGTCAGCTCGGCCGCGCTGAGCGGCTCGCCCGCACGCCCGCGCTCGATCGCGCGCGGCACGAGGTCGAGGCGGATCGGCGCCGGCGGCTCCGTGCGTCCCGAGCCGCGGCGCGGGATGAAGCTCCAGTACTTGACCTTGATCGTGTCGAGCACGCCCGGCGCGAGAAACTCCTGATCAATGTACTTCGGGTACACGCACAGGCGCTCGGTCAGCGCATAGCCGTCGGCCTGCAGCTCCTTGCGCACCTGGTGGGGCGAGGGAAACGGGTGCTCCGGGGAGATGTGGTCGCCGTTGGCGCTGAGCCCGCCGAGGTCGCTCGCGCCGGCGGCCACCAGCTCACCCCACCAGTCGGCCAGGTTCGGCGGGATCTGGATGCCGACGTCGGGCATCAGCCGCTTGGCCTCTGCGATCAGGCGCTTCATGTCCTCGATCGACACCGGGCTCGCCCACTCGGGCAGCGGCAGGCTGGGTCGGCCCTCGCCGACGCCCGTGCGCCAGTAGTCACGCGCCGCCGCGTCGGCGATCTCGGCCGGCTCCTGCCCGTAGTAACGCTGATGCGGGACGAAGTTCTGCAGGATCACCTCCTGCAGATGGCCGTGCTCGGCATGCACCGCCGCCAGCGCTTGCAGCGATTCCACGCGCTCCCGCTCGGACTCGCCGATGCCGACGAGGATCCCGCTCGTGAACGGGATCTTCAGCTCGCCCGCCGCGCGGATCGTCTCCAGCCGCCGTGCCGGGTGCTTGGTCGGCGAGCCCGCGTGCACTGTCTGCATCAGTTGCTCGGAGATCGACTCGAGCATCAGCCCCTGCGAGGCCGTCACCTCGCGCAGCCGCGCCAGGTCATCTCGCGAGAGCACGCCGAGATTCGTGTGCGGGAGCAGGCCACGCTCGAGCGCGCGCTCGCACGTCCATACGACGTAGGCCGTGAAGTCCTCGTGGCCGTACTCAGCCAAGCGCTCGCGCACCTGCGAGTTGACCTCCGGCTTCTCGCCGGTCAGCACGAGCAGCTCCTTGACCTGCCTGCGCGTCGCCCCGTCGAGAATCTCGATCACCTCCTCGGGCGAGTACAGGTGCGCCTGGTGCGTGGCGAACGCGCAGTACTTGCAGTAGCACTGGCACGTACGCGACAGCGACAGCGTCAGGTTGCGCGAGAAGGTGACTCGGCGACGCATGGGTGGAGTCTATGACGGCTCGGCCCGCTCGCCGGAAGGCTCACCCTCGCTGTCCCGGTTGTCCCGCGTCCGTCGGAGAGGAGCATAAGCCGCACCACCAGCAGACAGTTATCGGCAGCATGTGAATCGCATGCTAGAGTCCAGGAGCAATGTCGATGGTCCAGATTCGCAACGTCCCGGATGATCTGCACAGAGAACTGAAGGCGCGCGCGGCGCAGAACGGAAAGACGCTCTCGGATTATCTGCTCGACGAGCTGCGTACGCTGGCGGCCCGGCCGACCATGCAGGAATGGCTGGCTCGCACCGAAAGGCTCACACCGGTCGAGCTCGATGAAACGCCGGCCGAAGCGATCGCGGCCGAGCGGGCGCGCAAGCCGATTTGATCGTCGCCGACGCGAGCACGGTCATCGAGTTGCTGCTGGCGCAGCCACGCGCGGATGCGATTCGCTCCGCGCTCTCGGCCAACACCGAGCTGCACGTCCCTGCACACTTTCATCTTGAGGTGCTATCCGCGGTGCGCCGCTATTCGCTTCGCGGGACGCTCGACGATCTGGAGGTGACCAACGCCTTGGAGGCTCTCGCCGACCTTCGCGCCCTGATCTACCCGATCCGCGAGTTGATGTGGCCAATATGGACGCTCCGCTTCAACTTGACCACCTACGACGCCGCGTACCTCGCACTCGCCCACCGGCTCGACATCGGCCTGATCACGCTCGACGCCGCGCTGGCCGACGCCGCGGCCCGCGACGGGCGCCTCGTCAGCGTGTAGCCACCCCGTCTCCCGGCTCGATCCGGTGCGCATCGATACCCTCGTGCTCGCTTACCGCGTAGAGCAGAGAAAAGGACAGGAACGAAATGACTGAGAGTGTCAGCGAGAGCGAGAACCCGGCGATCCCGAACCCGACCTCCGAGGTGCCCCACCCGAGGACCAACCACGACTGGTGGCCGAACCAGCTCGACCTCAGCGTGCTGCACCGCCACTCGCCGCTCTCGGACCCGCTGGGCGAGGGCTTCGACTACGCGAAGGAGTTCGCCGGCCTAGACCTAGAGGCGCTGAAGCGCGATCTGGTCGAGCTGATGACGAGCTCCCAGGACTGGTGGCCCTCCGACTACGGCCACTACGGACCGCTGTTCATCCGCATGAGCTGGCACGCCGCCGGCACCTACCGCATCGCCGACGGACGCGGCGGCGGCGGCCAGGGCGCCCAGCGCTTCGCGCCGCTCAACAGCTGGCCCGACAACGCGAGCCTCGACAAGGCGCGCAGACTGCTGTGGCCGATCAAGCAGAAGTACGGCCGCAAGATCTCGTGGGCTGATCTGCTCGTCTACACGGGCAATGTGGCGATGGAGTCGATGGGCTTTCAGACCTTCGGCTTCGGCTTCGGGCGCGAGGACATCTGGGAGGCGGAGGAGATCTTCTGGGGAAGCGAGGACAGCTGGCTCGGGGACGAGCGCTACAGCGGCGAGCGCGAGCTCGCCAAACCCCTCGGCGCCGTGCAGATGGGCCTGATCTACGTGAACCCCGAGGGCCCGAACGGCGACCCCGACCCGCTGGCCGCCGCCAAGGACATCCGCGAGACCTTTGCCCGCATGGCGATGAACGACGAAGAGACGCTCGCGCTGATCGTCGGCGGCCACACGTTCGGCAAGACCCACGGCGCCGTCGACCCGAGCAACCTCGGCCCAGAGCCCGAGGCCGCGCCGCTGGAGGAGCAGGGCCTCGGCTGGAAGAACAGCGCCGGCAGCGGCAGCGGCGCACAGACGCTCACCAGCGGCCTCGAGGGCGCGTGGACGAAGGAGCCGGCGAAGTGGGACAACGGCTTCCTCGAAAACCTCTTTGAGTACGACTGGGAGCTGACGGAGAGCCCGGCCGGGGCAAAGCAGTGGACGCCCAAGAACCCTGAGGCACAGGACACGGTGCCGGATGCCCACGACCCCTCCAAGCGGCACGCGCCGATGATGCTCACGACTGATCTGGCGCTGCGGTTCGACCCGGTCTACGAGCCGATCGCCAGACGGTTCTACGAGAACCCGGACCAGCTCGCCGAGGCGTTTGCCAAGGCCTGGTACAAGCTGCTGCACCGCGACATGGGTCCCGTGTCGCGCTACCTCGGGCCAATGATCCCGGCGGTGCAGCTGTGGCAGGACCC
The DNA here is from genome assembly GCA_963704495.1 of uncultured Solirubrobacteraceae bacterium. Taxonomy (GTDB): domain Bacteria; phylum Actinomycetota; class Thermoleophilia; order Solirubrobacterales; family Solirubrobacteraceae; genus Palsa-744. The sequence goes on from OY969911.1 coordinate 2,786,297, forward strand.
CGTCCCAGCGGTCGATCACGAGCTGGTCAGCGAGGCCGACATCGCTTCGCTCAAGCAGAAGATCCTCGCGTCGGGCCTGGCGATCTCGCGACTCGTCTCCACCGCCTGGTCGGCGGCATCGTCGTTCCGCGGCACGGACAAGCGCGGCGGCGCCAACGGGGCGCGCATTCGCCTCGCGCCACAGAAGGACTGGGAGGTCAACGAACCGGCTGAGCTGGCGAGCGCGCTGCAGACGCTCGAGCAGATCCAGCAGGACTTCAACGGCTCACAGTCCGATGGCAAGAAGGTCTCGCTGGCCGACCTGATCGTGCTCGGAGGCTGCGCGGCCGTCGAGCAGGCTGCGAGCGACGCCGGCTACGACGTCGCGGTTCCCTTCACGCCGGGGCGCACCGATGCTTCCCAGGAGCAAACCGACGTTGAGTCATTCGCCGTGCTCGAGCCGACCGTCGACGGCTTCCGCAACTACCTCCGTGCGGGCGCGGGCCTCCCGCTGGAGCATGGGCTGCTGGAGCGCGCCTACATGTTGAGGCTGACCGCTCCCGAGATGACGGTGCTGATCGGTGGCATGCGTGCCCTGAATGCGAACTTCGGGCAATCCCGGCATGGCGTCTTCACCGACCGGCCGCAGACGCTGAGCAACGACTTCTTCGTGAAGCTGCTCGACATGGGCACGGAGTGGAAGGCGCCCGGCTCGGGCGGCAACGGCTCGGCTCAGGACGTGTACGAGGGATGCGACCGCGCGACGGGCGAGGTCAGGTGGACCGCCACCGCGGTCGACCTCGTGTTCGGCTCGAACTCGGAGCTGCGGGCGCTCGCGGAGGTGTTCGCGTCCGACGACGCCGGGGAGAAATTCGTTCGCGACTTCGTCACCGCGTGGGACAAGGTCATGAACCTCGACCGCTTCGACCGATCCTGACCGGCCCCTCCCCCCCCGCTATCTACCTGGCGCGCCACGGACGCACGGCCTACAACCACGAGGGGCGCTTCCAGGGCCAGCAGCCAGTCCCGCTCGATGAGCTCGGGCGCGAGCAGGCCGTCGAGCTCGCCGAGCGCGCCGTCCCGTACGACTTCGCCGCGCTGTGGTGCAGCCCGTTGCTGCGGGCCCGCGAAACGGCCGACGCCGTCGCCGCGCGGATCGGCCTTCAGCCGCACGAGGACGCGCGCTTGATGGAGACGGACGCCGGCGACTGGACGAACCGCTCGTTCGAGGAGGTGATCGTCGAGACGCCTGAGCTGTTCGCGGCCTTCGCCAACGCCGACGCCGACTTCGCCTTCCCCGGCGGCGAGTCCTTCGTGGCGCAGGAGGAGCGCGTCGGGTCCGCACTCGACGAGATCGAACGCGGCCCGTTGCCTGCGCTCGTCGTCTGCCACGGCATGGTCATCCGCGCCGCGCTGTCGGTCCGCATCGGCCGCTGGCTGCCCTACGGCCAGCGCGTGCCCAACGGCGCGATCGTGCCGCTCGAACCGAGCGAGGCCGAACTGGCCGAGATCGGGCGCGCGCAGGCGCCCGAGGCGAGCTGAGCGCACCGCCTCAGCGCAAGATCGCGCAGCCGGTGCTGCCATGCGCGATCAGCGTCTCGCCCTCCTCCGTGAACACGCGTCCCTCGGCGGTCGCGGTGCGCCGCCCGGCATGCACGACGCGGCCCTCGGCGAGCACACGCCCGGTTGCGCCGCCCATCGCGCGGATGTAGCGCAGCTGCACGTCGGTCGTCGTGTAGCCGACGCCGGCGGGCAGCGTGGTGTGCACGGCGCAGCCCATGCACGAGTCGAGGATCGTCGCGGCGATGCCACCGTGGACCATGCCGATCGGGTTGTACATCCACTCGGCCGGCGTCAGTGCGAACACGGCGCGGCCGTCCTCGGCCTCGACGATCTCCATCTCCAGCAACCTGGCGATCGGCGGCGGCGGCAGCGCGCCGGACTGGATCGCGCGGATGTAGTCGAGCCCGGCCAGCTTCATGCCCTCGGCCGCCGTGGCCGCCGGGTCCTGCCAGCTGAACGTGCGCGTGCGCGTGGCCGCCGTGAACTGCGATTGCGTGCTCATGCTGCTGCCTCCTCTGCGATCAGCGGCTCCACGATCAGCGGGTCGGCGATCGGCTCTGAGATCACCGGCCGCGCCGGGCCGGCCGCGCCCGCCGCATTGAACGCGGGCGGCCCGATCGCAGCCAGTGCGAGGCCGGCGGCCAAGCCGCCGACGACGGTTATCAGCGCGGCGGCGTGGAAGTCGGCGACGTCGGCCGCGCCCGTGCCGAGCACGGCCACGAGCAACGCGACGCCGAGCGCGGCACCGATCTGGCGGCCCATCGTCAGCACGGCAGCGCCCGTGGCGAAGCGCTCGGGCGCAAGCGAGGAGGCGCCGGCGCCGGTCAGCGTCGGAATCATCAGGCCGACGCCGGCGCCGCCGATCATGAAGCCGGGCAGGAAGTCCGCGGCGTAGTCGGGCGCGGAACCGGTGCGCGTGATGAACCAGACCGATCCGCCGGCGAACAGCAGCGCACCGATCACGCCGGGCACGCGGTAGCCGAAGCGCGCACCCAGACGCGCGGAGGGGATCGAGAATGCGGTGGCCATCGCGGGGCCGGGGAACAGCATCAGCCCCGCACTCAGCACGCCCTCATGCCACACGCCGGTCAGGAACAGCACGCCCGAGAGCAGCATCGCGCCAAAGCCGGCGAAGAACAGCACAGAGGCGCCGACGGCGAGACCAAAGGTGCGGACGCGCAACATCGCCGGCTCGACAATCGGAGCCACGTGCCGTTCCGAGCGCCACCAGATCGCCGGTAGCAGGACCGCAGTGGCCACGAACAGCGCGATCACCTGTGCCGAGTCCCAGCCCCATTCCTGGCCCTTGACGATCGCGACAACCAGCGCGCCGACGGCGAGGATCAGCGCGCCTGCGCCGAGCAGGTCCGGGCGCAGCGCGTCGCGCTCACGGCGCTCGACGAGCGTGCGCAGGCCGAAGCCGAGACCGAGCAGCCCAACGGGCACGTTCACGAGGAACACCCAGCGCCAGTCGGCCTGCACGAGCAGCCCGCCGAGCGGGGGCCCCGCGGCGGCGGCGATTCCTCCCGTCGCAGCCCACACGCCGATCGCCACGTGGCGCTCGTGCGGGCCGAACTCGGGCAACATCAGCCCGAGCGAGGTCGGCAGCATCAGCGCACCGCCGATCGCCTGCACGACGCGCGCACCGATCAGGAAGCCGACGGACGGGGCGAGCGCGCAGGCGGCGCTCGAGGCTACGAAGATCGCCAGGCCGAGCAGGAAGGCGCGCTTTCGCCCGAACGCGTCGGCCCAGCGCCCGGCAGGGACGAGCAGCGCGGCGAACACGATCGCATAGCCCGAGAGGATCCACGACAGCGAACTGAGCGAGGCGCCGCCGAAATGCTTGCTGATCGAGGGAAAGGCGATGTTGACGATGAATAGGTCGAGGCTCGCCATGAAGACCCCGACGCACACGACTAGTGAAACTGCCCATTTCCGTTGCATGACCACCGCCCGTCTCGGTTGCGTGATGCAACGCACCGTAGCATAAGGGTTGTGTGATGCAACTCTATGGCGCTATGCTGTTGTGGGGATGCTGGGCAACGACTACAAGAGCCAGACGTGCAGCATCGCCGGCGCGCTCGAGGTCGTCGGCGAGCGCTGGTCGCTGTTGATCGTGCGCGACGTGTTCCTCGGGCTGCGCCGCTTCGACCAGATCCAGGCCAACCTCGGGATTGCGCGCAACGTGCTGCAGGCGCGTCTGGAGCGCCTGATCGAGCAGGGTGTGCTCGAGCGCAGCCTCTATCAGGAGCGCCCGCCGCGCTACGAGTACCGGCTGACGGAGAAGGGCATCGACCTGTGGCCGATCGTCGTCTCGCTGATGCAGTGGGGCGATCGCCACACGCCACCGGCGGGCGGGCCGGCCGTCGTGCTCGAACACCGCGGCTGCGGCGGCGCGGTCGACGAGCACCGCGTCTGCGAGAAGTGCGGCCGGCCGCTGAGCGCGCGCGAGTCACGCGCGCGGCCGGGCCCAGGCGCCTCCCCTGAGCACCCGCTGCTGCTCAAGCACGAGCGCGATGCAGCAGAGCGCGCGGCCGCGCAGCCCAGCGAAGCCGCCGGCGCAACCGCCGCCTAGCCGCACTCAGCGAAGCTCAGCGCGGGCCATCGCCGACGAGGCGCGCGACGAGCTCGGCGCCCTCGCGCGCCATGCGCGAGCGCGGCACGACCAGGTCGAAGCCGGCGTCGCGCGCGCGCCGGCCGATCTCGGCGTCGACGTGCGAGTAGAAGGCGAGCGTCTTGACCCCCTCGAGCAGGCCGTGCTCGGCGAGCGATTCGTGCACGGCGGCGCCGTCGAGCTGGGCGTCGGTGAGGTCGACGACGAGCACCTGGGCGGACGGGTCCTCGGGCGCGGCGAGGCGCTCGCGCAGCCGTGGCACGTCGCCGATCAACTCGACCTCGTCGCCGGCGGCGATCAGTGAGCCCTGCACGCGCGATCCGAACAGCAGATCGGGCACGAGCGCCAGCACGCGCGCCATCGGCTACTGCGCTCGCAGCCTGCGGAACTCCTCACGCGCCGACTGCGGACGGCCCCAGCCGTGGGTGATCTCGGCGCGTCCGCTGCGCGTCTCACGCACGACGAGCTCGGCTTCGATGCCAGCTTCGTCGAGTAGGGCGAGCGTACCGTGCACGGTGGGCGCCGAGGCAGCGTGGCCGAAGCGATGGGCGACGAGCAGCCGCCAGTGCCAATCGTGCTTGGAATACGGCCGCGCATTGCACGTCGTCAGGTACAGCGCCGCTTCGACGTAGCGCGACTCGTCGGCGATGCGCATGTCGAGCTCGAGGTCGGTCCAGTCGTCGGGCAGCGAGTCGACGATTTGCTGGAAGGTGTCGGCCAGGCTCATTGTCAGCAAGCCTAGCGTGGCTATGCTCGAATCAGTGGCCGCGACAGAGACAGACTCCGGCGCCGCCGAGGCAGGCGCGCTCGCCGCAGAGCACGGCATCGTGAGCGAGCACTGCGGCCTGCTCGACCGCTCCGAGCGCGGGAAGCTCGCGCTCAGCGGCGCAGGGGCCGTGGAGTTCCTCAACGGCCAGATCACCAACGAGCTGGCCGACCTCACGGCGGGCGAAGGCCGCTATGCGGCGTTCCTCACGCACAAGGGCAAGATGCTCGGCGACCTGCGCGTCCTCGCGGTCGGTGCGGCACCGGGCGCGAGCGAGGACGCGGACGCATCGATGGCACCGGCGGAGCTGCTGCTGGACACCGAGCGCGTGGCGCTGCAGGAGCTGTTCGACATGATCCGCCGCTTCAAGGTCGGCTACGACGTCGAGCTGCACAAGCGCACGCTCGAGCGCGGCCTGCTCTCGCTGGTCGGGCCGGCGTCGGACCGCGTGGCGAGCACGGACGCAGCCGACGGCGCGTCAACGGCGCTCGCGGCCGAGGAGCACGCAAACGCACCGGTCGAGATCGACGGCGTCGCGGCGCTGGCGATCCGCACGGACGTGGGCGTCGACCTGCTGTGCGACGCGACCGAAACCGAGCGCTTGCGCGATGCGCTGCTCGCGCGCGGCGCGCAGGCCATTTCCGAGCACACGGCCGAGTGCGTGCGCGTCGAACACGGTCGCCCGCGCTACGGCGTGGACATCGACGAGAGCACGATTCCCCAGGAGGCGGGGCTGAACGAGCGCGCGGTTAGCTTCACGAAGGGCTGTTACGTCGGTCAGGAGACAGTCGCGCGCCTCTACTACAAGGGTAAGCCCAACCGCCACCTGCGCGGACTGCGCCTGTCGGCCCCCGTCGCGAGCGGCGCGGAGCTGCGCTTGGGCGAGCGCACGGTCGGGCACGTCGGCAGCGTCGCCATCTCCCCCACGCTCGGCCCGATCGCGCTTGCGCTCGTCAGGCGCGAGGCGGAGCCCGGCGAGACCGTGCAGGTCGGCGAGGCCTACGTCAGCGCCCAGGTCGTCGAGCTGCCGTTCTTGTGCAAGGCGGACGAAGGTTCCTTGTAGGCCTCACCCAATCCCTAGTGATAGAGCGCTCAAAGCCTCATGTGTCGGGCCGGGATTCGGTGGCCACTAGCGCCGTTTGTCTCTGATCGTCGGATTGGGCCGTTGTCGGTACGCCGCTTCAGGTCCCGGAATCGCAGGCCATCCAATCCATACAGCAGGCTGGAGCCGTATGTATGCTGACAGCGTCGTCGCTGCAGTCATGCGGCAGGGGAACGGTGTCGAGGAGACCAACATGGCGGACAGCCCACAGGGCCTTGAGGTAGCTGCTTCGTGGATAGGTCTGGAGGACCTCCCCGTGCATTTTGCAAACGCCTTTGCGGGCGTCGTGGGCCCCAATGCGGTGTTCGTGAATATCGGCTCTCTGGTACCTCCGAGCATCCTCGGTGCTACTCAAGAGCAAAGGGAGGCGGAAGCACGCGCGATCACCTACGTGCCGATCAAGCCTGTCGCGCGGCTTGCGCTGGCGCCGAAAGGGCTCGACGAACTAATCTCCTCGCTTGAAGAAACACGCAATAACTACAAGAATCTTATGAGCGCGCTGCAGAATCAGGAGACACCATGACCGCGACGATCACGCTCAACACCGATGTTCCGACGACGAGCCTGCTCGAATATGTCGACGCTTCTCCTACCGCGAGCAATGATCTCGGTGGACGAGCCCGGCTCGCCCCAGCCTTCATTCGCGCCGATGAGGCCTACTACTGGTCGTTCCACTGGCAGCGTGATGTGCGGGAGTCGATGAGCGCACTTTCTCAGGGCGAGTACGAGGAATTTGCTTCGGATGACCCCAACGACATCGCCCGGTGGATGCTCCGCGTGGACGACTGCTAGCCGGATGGCGCTTACGCCGGTCCGGGTTCCGAAGAATCTCAAGAAGAAGCTCGAAAAGAAGCCGCCGGAGATGCAGGGCGCGATCGTCGCCTGCCTACGCCAACTGCGGGAAGACTGGCGGCATCCCAGCCTTGGCTCGAGCAAGCTCGGTGGCACCGGCAACATCTACCACGCTAAGGTCAGCAGAGGAAACCGCGTGACCTTCTTCTGGGAGGACGACGTGATCGTGGTCGAGAACCACTGTCATCACGACATCCTCAAGGGCTACAGCTAGGACCGACTCAGCGCGCCTTGGCGACAGGTCCCAACAGACCTCTCGACAGGCCCGCAAAGCGGCCGACTTTGGGCGTGTGGATGGCGGGCCGAACTCGCCTGGCTCCAGCTATTAGGCGTAACCGGGATCAATGTGCGCTAGTCGGACGCCGTCCCGGCTGGTCCAAGCCCTTTAGGAACCGCACGGGATTCGGCGCCACTGCCGGAATCGCTGTTCAGTCCGAGGCTGTAGAGGTTGGCCAACTGTGATGCAACTCACAGATGGAATGATTATCTATTATATATAATTAATTAGATGCAATCAATTTCGCCTCCTGACGCAGCAGCGCGAGACGCATTGACCCGCGACATGTACGCGCTCGCGAGCTATCTGCTGCGCAGCGCCAATGTCGGCACGTTTCAGAAGATCGGCGAGCTCGACCTGTCCTTTACGCAGTTGAAGGCCTTGTGCGTGCTCGAGTCCGACGACGACGGTGAGGGGCGCTCGGTGAAGGCGCTCGCCGAGTCACTTGGCGTCTCGCTGCCCGCCATGAGCCGCGCCGTCGACGGTCTGTTCGAGCGCGGCTTCGTCAGGCGCGAGGAGGACACCGTCGACCGGCGCATGAAGCGCGTGCGCCTGACCGACGCCGGCCGCGCAGCGCCGCTCGCGCTCAACGAGGCGCGCCTGTCTGCGCTGCACGAGCTGATGGACTCGCTCGACGACGAGCAGGCCGAAGCGCTCGCGCGTGCGCTTGATCTGATCCTGGGACGCCGCGAGGAGATTGCCGCCTACCGATCCGCCGAGGAAAGAGCCACGAATGACTGAGCGAATTCGGTCCCTGCAGATGCACGACGGCAACCGCCGCTGGTGGGCGCTCGGGGCGATGTGCTTCGCCCTTTTCATGATCATGCTCGACAACACCGTCGTCAACGTCGCGCTGCCTTCGATCCAGCGCAGCCTGAACGCGTCGACATCGTCGCTCGAGTGGACCGTCAACGCCTACACGCTGTCCTTCGCCGTGCTGCTCGTCACCGGCGGTCGCCTCGGCGACCTCTTCGGGCGGCGCAAAATCTTCCTCGCCGGCGTCGTCATCTTCGCCTGCTCGAGCGCCGCCATCGGCTTCTCCCCCAGCGACACCTGGCTCGTCGCCTGGCGCGCCGTGCAGGGCGTCGGCTCCGCGCTGATGATGCCCGCCACGCTGTCGATCATCACCAACGCCTTCCCGCCCGAGGAGCGCGGCAAGGCGATCGGCACGTGGGCCGGCGTCTCCGCGATGGCGCTCGCCATCGGCCCCGTCGTCGGCGGCTTTCTCGTGGAGAGCGTCAGCTGGCAGTCGATCTTCTTCCTCAACCTTCCCGTCGCCGTTGGCGCCGTCGTGATCGCGCTGTTCGCCGTGCGCGAGTCGCGCGATGAGACAGTCGAGCGCTCCGTCGACATTCCCGGCGTGCTGACGCTGACGACCAGCCTCGCCGCGCTCGTGCTCGCGCTCGTCGAGGGCAACGGCTGGGGCTGGGGCTCGGGGCTCGAGCTCGCCATGTTCGCGCTCGCCGCCGTCGGCCTAACCGCCTTCGCGCTGGTCGAGCGCCGCCGCGAGGTGCCGATGGTCGACTTCAGCTTCTTCCGCTCGCGCACCTTCCTCGGCGCCAACATTGTCGCCTTCATCGTCAGCTTCGCGATGCTCGCCATGTTCTTCTTCCTCGCCCTCTACATGCAGAACATCCGTGGCTACTCGCCGCTGCAGGCCGGCGTGCGCTTCCTGCCCTCGACCGTGATGATCATCATCATCGCGCCGCTCGCCGGGCGCCTGGCCGACCGCGTCGGCTCGCGCCCGCTGATCACCTTCGGCCTGCTCGCCGTCTCCGGCGCGCTGTTCTGGCAGTCGCACCTGACCGTCTCAAGCGGCTACGGCGCGCTGCTGCCCGGCTTCATGCTGATGGGCGTCGGCATGGGCTTCGTCATGTCACCCATGAGCCTCGCCGCGATGAACGCCGTCGACCGCGCCAAGGCCGGTGTCGCCTCCGGCATTCTCTCGATGAACCGGATGGTCGGCGGCACCTTCGGCGTGGCCATCCTCGGCGCGCTCGTCGCCACGCTCGGGCGCTCGAAGATCGACGAGCTGCTGCCGCAGCTGCCCGACGCCGCCCGCGGCAAGCTCGCCGACGGGCTCGGCTCAGGCGGCGTCGCGCATGGCGTGCCGGCACGCGTCGCCGACGCCGCGCAGCAGGCTTTCGTCTATTCGCTGCACTACGGCCTGCTGCTCGGCTCCGCCGTCGCGCTGCTCGGTGCGTTCGCCGCGTTCATGCTGATCCGCAAGCGCGCTGACGAGCAGCACGACGCTGCCGAGATCGTCGAGCCCGAGGCGTCCAGCGGCCCGGGCCGCGAGCTCGCCGGCTCCGGCGCAGAATCCGCGCAGGGCACAGAGCGCGTGCGCGAGCCGGTCGCGGCCGGCTAGACCGCCGGTCGACCGTCCTCTAAAGCCTCTCCGGCGGCGTCCTCCCGCGCTGCGCTAGCGGACGATCGTGAAGCTCAGCGTGCCCGGGCGCGAGCGCTTGCCCGCCGCCGTGGCCGTCACGAACAGCTTGTAGCTACCCAGCTTGAGCTTCCTGCGCTTGGAGACGAGACCCTGGAAGCGCACCTTGTTGATGCCCGCATGCGCTGCGAAGGAGAGCGTGCCCGCGACGACCGTGCGCGTGCAGCGGCGCTTGTGCCGGTTCTTGTGGGTATGCGCCACGCAGCGTTTGCCGACCTTGCGACCCGGAGCCGCCTTGGTGAACGTGAGCGTCACCTGCGCCGGACGGTCCAGCTTGAACGAGAACGTCGTGCCGATCGGGAGCTTCTTCTTGCCCCGGATGCCGCTCGCGCTGAGCTTCGCGGGCTGACTGCCCTCGCGCCAGGTCTTCGCCGACTGGCCCAGGTCCGAGAGTGTCGGCGCCAGCGGCTGCTGCGGATGCGAGGACACGATCAGCGGCGGGCACGACAGCGGCGGATAGGCGTACTCGGCCGCGCCCATGTCGACGATCGCCACCGGGCTCGCCACGCAGCGCATCGGACCGAGCACGCGGGGGCCGCCGAACGCGTCCGTGCTCAGGCCCCCCGGGATTAGGCTGTTCGAGCCGCGCTCCAACGTCGGGCTGGCCGCCGTCTCGCGCACGTCCGCACTGCCGGGGCCCGGACTGACCAGCAGCGGGTCGGCGCAGATGTTCTCCGCGCCCGCGAACGGCGCCGCGCCCGAGCACACGTCGCTGTTGGCGGCGCTGACGCCCGCGAGACCCTGGAAGCCGCCCAGCTCCGGGCCGCCACTGTCGCCGTAGACGATCGAGTTCGTCAGGTTCAGCACGTCGTGCGGACCACCGCTGATCCCCGCGACCCGCCCACTCGCGCCCGAGACCACGTTCCCCGCCACCGTCGAGTCACTCACCTGCAGCGTGGCGTAGGCGTTGGGGCAGACGAAGCCGACGTAGATGCCCGCCCCGTTCGCGCTCGGTCCGCCCTGCAGCGTGTTGCCCGCGACGACCGCGTCCGTCAGCGTCGAGGTGACGTTGGGGACCGTCGGCGGTACTTCAGTCGTGTCGCCGCACTGCGCCACCGACAGGCCCGCGCCCCAGCCAAACACCTTTTTCAGTTCGGCGTTTTCCGCGGCGCTGGGGGACTGCAGCGTGTTGTTCGTGAAGCGATCGCCCGTACTCTGCAGTTCGATGTGCGTGGTCGACTCGCCGCCGCCCATCGCCATGATCGGTGCCGCTTTGAAGCTCACGCTGTTGCCGTCGAACGTGTTGCCCTGCTGCACCGCGCGGACCGGCGTCGCGGTCTCGCCCTGCAGCGAGAGCCCGCCACCCAGGTAGCCGCGCAGGTCTTTGTTCGTCCCGGCCGGGTCGGAGACGCTGTTGTGGCTGAACGTGTTGCCGCTCAGCGAGAGCGCGACCCCTTCCGCCTCCGCGGCGAGCAGCGCTCCGCCGCCCTCGTTGTTTGCCGAGTTGCCGCTGAACTGCGAGCTCGCGAGCGTGATCGGACCACCGAGCGTGAAGGCGAGCAGAGCCCCACCGCTGGCTTGCGCGCCCGTGACCGAGTTGCCTGTGAATGTGTCGCCGCTCAGGTGCGCGGTCCTCGCGTAGATCGCAAGCGCACCGGCACCGGTCGCGGCGCTGTTGGCGCTGAACGTCGAATCCGTCACGGTCACGTCCGCGCTTCCCGTGTTGATCCGCGCGCCGCCGCCTTCGCCACCGCCCGCGACGTCGCTGAGGAACGTGTCGTGCCCGAGCCTGACCATCACGCCTTCCGAGGAAATGTTGAGGCTCAGCGCGCCGCCGCTGTTTACGGCCGTGCTATGGGCGTTCTCGAAGATCAAGCCTTCGATCGTGGGCGAGCCACCACTGCCTTCCAGCTGCACAGTGCTGCCGCCGTCGAAGCCCGCCCCCGGCGTGCCCGCAAGCGTCATCTGGATTGCGGGCAGTTTGTAGGGGAACGGGCCTTTGCAGAGCCCGTTCAGCGTGATCTTGTCGCCGGAATTGGCTTCGTTCAGCGCGGTCTGGAGTTCGCCGCAGTTGACCGCGCGTTCCGCCGCGCCGGCCGGCGAGGCGAGCACTCCCAGGGCGATCATCGCGCCAACCAACACCCCCGATTTCTTGACCATCCCGGCCAACCTACAGCACGCCCCGGAGACCGATCGACCGAATGTCCATGGGGATGTGGCCGCAGGCCATGCGTCCCGGCCGTAACGGTCCTGCCCGCTCCACGCCGGCCGGGTAGGATGGCGGGCGCAACTTGTTCCCTAACACGCGAGGTTCATCGGCCCGTGGCACTCGACCTGCAGCAAGTATCCGACGTCAGCACAGAGCCCGGCGAGCTGCCGAAGACGATGGCCGCCTGGGTGATCCGCGAGGAGCGCCAGGGCGAACCGAAGGACGCCTTCCAGGTCGAGGAGATCGAGGTGCCCGAGCCTGGCGCCTTCGAGGTGATCGTGCGCGTGATGGCCGCGGGCGTCAACTACAACAACGTCTGGGCTGCGCTCGGCGAACCGGTCGGCGTGTGGCGCTACGGCGACCACCCGCAGTACGGCCACCACATCGGCGGCTCCGACGCCTCGGGCGTCGTCTGGAAGGTCGGCGCCGGCGTGACCCGCTGGAAGCCCGGCGACGAGGTCGTCGTGCACTGCAACCAGGCCTCCTACGAGGACCCCGAGGTGCACGGCCTCGACCCGATGGCCGCCCCCTCGCAGAAGATCTGGGGCTATGAGACCACCTGGGGCTCCTTTGCCCAGTTCACGAAGGTCCAGGCCCAGCAGCTGCTGCCCAAGCCGCACGCGCTGACCTGGGAGGAGGCCGCCTCCTACGGGCTCGTCTACTTCACCGCCTACCGCATGCTGATCACGCGGTGCAAGATCCAGGCCGGCGCGAACGTGCTGATCTGGGGCGCCGCCGGCGGCCTCGGCGTGTTCGCGACCCAGCTCTGCGCCGCCGCCGGCGCGCACTGCGTCGGCGTCGTCTCCTCCGCGGAGAAGGGCGAGCTCGTCAAGCGCCTCGGCGCCGTCGACTACATCGACCGGGCCGAGTTCACGGGCATGATGCGCACCGGCAAGGAGACGCCCGAGGAGGAGAAGGCTCGCTTCGGCGTCTCGCGCGAATTCGCCAAGCGCGTCAAGGGCATCCTCGGCGACGCGCCCGACATCGTCTTCGAGCACGTCGGCAAGGCGACCTTCCCGACCTCGGTGTTCACGGTCAAGCCGTTCGGCAAGGTCGTGATCTGCGCCGGCACGACCGGCTACAACCTGGACTTCGACGTTCGCTATCTGTGGATGAAGCAGAAGGAGATCGTCGGCTCGCACTTCGCCAACGCCTATGAGTGCATGAAGGCCAACGAGCTGATCGAGTCGGGGCAGATCCGCCCCGTGCTGTGGCGCACGCTCGGCTTCGATGGCGTCGCCGAAGCGCACCAGCTGATGCTCGAAAACAAGCACCTCGGCAAGATCTCGATCCTCGTCGGCGCCGAGCACGAGGGCGAGGGCAAGACGGCCGACGGACCCGGCGCCATCCACGCGGAGGTGGGCGCCTAGTGGCCGGCACCGTGATCGTCCCGTGGTACGCCACGGGCTTCCGCGCAGACGCCTTCGAGCAGGAGCTCGAGCCGGTCGCCGCCGCCGCCCTGCGCTACGGGGCCACCTCCTACGCCATCTATCGCGCGCGCGATGACCGCTACAAGTTCCAGCAGTTCGCGACCTTCGAGCACCACCTGCAGTGGGACCGCTACTGGGCCGGCCCCGAGATGACCCACTTCCGCACCGCCCACATGAGCTGGTACCAGGTGCCCGTGCTCTACGGCTGGTGGGACAAGACCGCCGGCGGGGAGATCCACACCGACGCCTCAGGGACCGCCGGCAACGGTCACGGCAATGGGCGCACCAACGGCGCCCCGCAGATCGTCGAGGGCGAGTCGGCCTAGCCCTGCTCGAGCGGGGCCATCGTCAATCCCGCGCCCTTGAGCTGCTCCCAGTAGTGCTCGGCGGGCTCCTGCATGCCGGTGAAGACGATCGCCTGGCCGGAGCTGTGGATCACGTTGGCGATCTCGTGGCCGCGGGGCAGCGTGATGCCGGGGATGAAGCGCGCCAGCGTGCGCGCGACGTGCTCGAAGGTGTTGTGATTGTCGTTGCGCACGATCACGCGCCACGACCCGCCGAGGCCGCTCCCTGGCCCACCGACGCGCGGAAGCTCGATCGTCTCTGCCACGCCCGAGAGGATAAAGGGCGCGCCGCAGCCGTACAATTGAGCGTATGAGCGGCGATCATTCCGCGCGGCTGCCAGAGCGCGACCGGCCCTGGATGATGCGCACCTACGCCGGGCACTCCACGGCAAAGGCCTCCAACGAGCTCTACCGGGGCAACCTCGCCAAGGGCCAGACCGGCCTGTCGGTGGCCTTCGATCTACCGACACAGACCGGCTATGACCCCGACGACGAGCTCGCGCGCGGCGAGGTCGGCAAGGTCGGCGTGCCGGTCTCACACCGCGGCGACATGGCCGCACTGATGGACGGCATCCCGCTGAACGAGATGAACACGTCGATGACGATCAACGCGACCGCCGCGTGGCTGCTGGCGCTGTATATCGTCGCCGCCGAGGAACAGGGCGTCGCCCAGGAGCAGCTGCAGGGCACGACGCAGAACGACATCATCAAGGAGTTCCTCGCGCGCGGCACCTACGCCTTCCCGCCCGCCGCCTCGATGCGGCTGATCGCCGACATGATCGCCTACACGGTCGAGCACGTGCCGAAGTGGAACCCGATCAACATCTGCTCCTACCACCTGCAGGAGGCCGGCGCGACGCCGGTGCAGGAGATCGCGTTCGCGATGAGCAATGCGCAGGCCGTGCTCGACGCGGCGCGCGAGCGTGTCGAGGCTGCTCACGCGGGCGACGCACAGGCGACGCAAAAGCTGATGGAACAAGTCTTCGGACGCATCTCCTTTTTCGTCAACGCCGGCGTGCGCTTCGTCGAGGAGCACGCCAAGCTGCGCGCGATGGGCGTGCTGTGGGAGGAGCTCGGCCGCGAGCGCTACGGCGTGCAGGACGAGCGCCACCTGCGCTTCCGCTACGGCGTGCAGGTCAACTCGCTCGGGCTGACAGAGGCCCAGCCGGAGAACAACGTGCAGCGGATCGTGCTCGAGGCGCTCGCCGTCACGCTCGGGCGCGACGCGCGGGCGCGGGCGATCCAGCTGCCGGCGTGGAACGAGGCGCTCGGCCTCCCTCGCCCGTGGGACCAGCAGTGGTCGCTGCGCATCCAGCAGGTGCTCGCCTATGAGACCGACATCCTCGAGTACCCAGACATCTTCGAGGGCTCGATCGTGATGGATGGGCTCGTCGCCGAGCTGCTCGAGGGGTCCCGGGCCGAGATGGCTGTCGTCGCCGAGCACGGCGGCGCGGTCGAGGCCGTCGCCTACATGAAGGCCGCGCTCGTCGACTCCCACCGCGAGCGGATCCGCCGGATCGAGGCCGGCGAGCAGGTCGTGGTCGGACAGAACCGCTACGCCGAGACCGAGTCCTCACCGCTGACAGCCGACGCCGAGGGCGGCATCCTCGTCGTCGACCCCGCCGTCGAAGCGCAGCAGATCGAGGAGGTCCGCGCGTGGCGTGCCGCGCGCGAGCAGCCTGCTGTCGATGCGGCCCTGGCCGAGCTCGCCGAGGCGGCCGCGGCGCCCGAGCAGAGCACCAACCTGATGACCGCGACGATCGCCGCCGCGCGCGCCGGGGCGACCACGGGAGAGTGGGCGCGCACGCTGCGCGATGTGTTCGGCAGCTACCGTGCGCCGACGGGCGTCGGCGAGGCCGCGGCGGCGCCGGCCGACGCCGATCTCTCAGAGTTGCGCGAGGAGGTCGCGCGCCTGCAGGAGAAGCTTGGGCGCCGACCGAAGATCCTCGTCGGCAAGCCCGGCCTGGACGGGCACTCCAACGGCGCCGAGCAGATCGCCGTGCGTGCGCGCGACTCGGGCATGGACGTCGTCTACGAGGGCATCCGCCTGACCCCCGCGCAGATCGCCGCCTCGGCGCTGCAGGAGGGCGTCCACGTGATCGGCCTGTCGATCCTCTCCGGCTCGCACCGCGAGCTGATCCCGGCCGTGATCGACGCGCTGCACGAGGCCGGCGTGACCGCGCCCGTGGTCGTCGGCGGGATCATCCCCGAGCAGGATGTCGAGGGACTGCGTCGGGCCGGCGTCGCGGCGGTGTACACGCCGAAGGACTTCGACATCACGCGCATCATGCGCGACATCGTCGAGCTCGTAGGCGCCGAGGGCGCGGGTGGCGACGGCGCCGTCGTGGCAGCCCCGGTGGCGGTGGCCGGCAACGGCTCCTCCGCCAACGGCGCGGCGTGAGCGGGGCCCCACGGCCGACGGGCACACACCCCGAAGGGGTGGGCCCCGCCGGTCCGGGTGCTGCCCACGGGGTCGGCGCCGCGCTCGGCGCACGGCTGCGCGAACGCGACCTGAGCGCCGCACCGCCGACGCTGAACCTGCTCGAGAGCACCACGGCCGCTGACCGCGAGCAGGCTGCGGCGCTGCTGCACGAGGTCTCCCCCGCCGCGCTCGGCGTCGAGGCGCCGGGGCACGTGATCGGCATCACCGGGCCGCCGGGCGCCGGTAAGTCGACGCTGCTCTCGGCGCTGCTGAAAGGGTGGCGCGCCGAGGGTCGTACGGTCGCGATGCTCGCCGTCGATCCCAGCTCGCGCCGCTCTGGCGGATCGCTGCTCGGCGACCGCGCGCGCGTCGAGTTCGACCCACAGGACAGGGAGATATTCATCCGCTCCACGTCGGCCGGCGAGCGGCTTGGCGGGCTCGCCTGGGCGACGCGCGCAGCGGCGCACGCGCTGGTGGCCGCTTTCGACGTCGTCGTGATCGAGACCGTCGGCGTCGGCCAGGCCGAGACCGAGGTCGCCGACGTGGCCGACACGATCGCCGTCGCCGCGCAACCGGGTAGCGGCGACGTCTTGCAGTTCCTGAAGTCCGGAATCATGGAGATTCCCGACGTGCTCGTCGTGACCAAGGCCGATCTCGGGCAGATCGCGCTCAGCACGCGACGCGACGTCAGCGCCGCGCTGCGCTCGCTCGGTTCGCGTGACACACGCGTCGTCGCGGTCTCCTCGCTCTCGCCGCCGCAGGGGATCGAGGAGCTGATCGAGGCGCTCGACGAGCATCGTGCGAGCATCGACGTGCGCGAGCACAGGCTGCGTGCGCGGCGGGCCAATGCTCTGACCGACTTCGCGCATGAGCACGGCGAGCGCGGATTGCGTGCGCTCGGCGGGCGCCAGGCGGCCGAGCAGCTGCTGGCGGCACAGGATGCAGAGCTGGACACCGCAGCGCTGGTCGCCAAGCTCGAAGAAGGCGCCGGGCGATGAGCAGGCGCTCCGCGCATGAGGAACCCCCCGTGGGAGTGGCCGACGAGCCGCGCGAGCCGACTGGGAAGCCCACCCGAGCACGCTCGCACATGCGCGGCGACCTGCTGCTGATCTTCGGCGCGTTCGTGCTCGCGAGCGCGCTCGCCGGTGCGCTCGGCGCGGCGAACCTCGGCACGGCGCTGTCGTTCGGTCAGATCGGACTGGCGCTGGCAGTCGTCTACGTGCTGCTCAGGCGCTGAGCCGGTCCTACTGTTATGGGCTTGAGTCATGCACCGAGGCCACGTGCCGGCATAAGCTAGGCGCATGGGAACCGGGTGCTTCGTCTCGAGCGGCCGCTCGCTCGAGACGGCGATCGAGCGCGTCAAGCTGGCCGAGTCGCTCGGCTACGAGGCTGCCTACGTGACGCACATCGCCGGGCGCGAGTCGCTGACGGTCGTCACGGCGTATGCGCTCGCCACGAGCAGCATCCGTGTCGGGCCGGGCGTAGTGCCGATCTACACGCGCACGCCGGCGACGATGGCGCAGACGGCGGCCACGATCGACGAGCTCTCGAGCGGTCGCCTGAACCTCGGCATGGGCGTCTCGCACCGCCCCGTCGTCGAGGGCTGGCACGGTCAGACGATCGACAAGCCCGTCGCCGAGATGCGCGAGTACACCTCGATCGTGCGCGCGATCCTGCGCGGCGAGAGCTATGAGAGCGGCGAGAAGTGGCAGACGGGCTTCCAGCTCGCCGGGATCGACCCGCGACCGCAGCTGCCGATCTATGTCGCCGCCCTCTCCCCCGCGATGCTTCGCTTGGCCGGCGAGATCGCCGACGGCGTGCTGCTGTGGCTGTGCTGCCCGCAGTACATCGAGGACGTCGTGATCCCGGAGCTGCGCACCGGGCGCGAGCGCGCCGGCAAGACGCTCGAGGGCTTCGACGTCGTGCCGGCCGTGCCGTCGGCGCTGACCGACGAGCGCGACTCGACCTACGCGACGATGCGCATGGAACTAATCCCATACTTCGGTTTGCCTTTTTACCGCGCGATGATCGAGCGCTCTGGCTTTGGCGCCGACATCGAGCGCTACGACGCGGCGAGCGGCGATCTGCCGGCGATGCAGGCCGCCATCTCCGACGACTTCCTCGCCCAGCTCGACCGCGGTCGGCGCCGAGACGGACGTGCGCGCCGGCATCGAGCGCTATCGACAGGCGGGCGCGACAACGCCATCCGTCGGACCGATCTCGAAGACCGACTTCGAGGCCACGCTGCGCGTCGGAATCAGCGCCTGAGACGCACCTCGGCGCGTAGGCTCCCCTTCGATGCTCGTCCTCCTTGGCTTCGCCGTGCTCGCCGGCGCGGGCACGGCCCTTTCGCCGTGCGTGCTGCCGGTGCTTCCCGCGCTGCTTTCGGCGGGCGGCGTGGGCGGGCGGCGCCGACCGCTCGGGATCGTGCTCGGCCTGTCGATCACGTTCACCGTGACGATCGTCGGCGTCGCGCAGGTCGTCGACGGCGTCGGTCTTGGCTCAGACCCGCTGCGCGATGTGGCGATCGTCGTGCTGCTGGTGTTTGGCGCGGCACTGCTCGTGCCGCGGCTGGCCGACCGGATCGAGGCGCCTTTGTCACGCTTGGCGCGCTTTGGCCCGCGCTCGCGCGGGGACGGCTTCTGGTCGGGCATGCTCGTCGGCGGCGCGCTCGGCTTCGTCTACACACCGTGCGCCAGCCCGATCCTCGCGGCCGTCATCTCGGTCAGCGCGGCAAGCGGGAAAACGATCGTGATCGCGCTTGCCTACGCGCTCGGCTCGGCGCTCGTGCTGCTCGCACTGACGCTCGGCGGCCGGCGGCTGTTCGAGCGCATTCGCAGGGCCGGCCGCGGCCCTGCCCTACAGCGGGCGCTCGGCGCGATCATGGTCGTCACGGCGATCGCGATCGCGACCAACCTCGACGTCAACTTCGACCAGTTTGTCGCCCAGCACATCCCCGACGTCAACCTGACGGCGTCGCTCGAGTGCTCGGAAACGGTCACCAAGCACCTGCACGAAATCTCGGGCCACCAGGCGAAGTTCGCCCCGGCCAACGGCTCCTCGGCCTGCGGCGGATCGGGCTCGAGCGTGACGGCGGCCCCGGCGAATGCGAGCCAGGCGACGCTGCTCGCCGATGCGCGCGGCCTGCGCAAGCTCGGCCCGGCGCCCGACTTCATGCAGACCCAGAACTGGTTCAACACGCCCGACATGAAGCCACTGTCGCTCGCCTCGTTGCGCGGCCATGTGGTGCTGATCGACTTCTGGACGTACACGTGCATCAACTGCATTCGCACGCTGCCCTACCTCAAGGCATGGGACGCCTCATACCGCCGCGACGGGCTGACGATCGTCGGCGTGGAGACACCTGAGTTCGCCTTTGAGCGAGACGCCGCCAATGTGTCCAACGCAATCAAGCAGTTCGGGCTGCGCTACCCCGTCGTCCAGGACAACGAGATGGGCACGTGGAACGCCTACGGCAATGAGTACTGGCCGGCCGACTACCTGATCGATGCGCATGGGCAGGTCCGCTACGCGGCCTTCGGCGAGGGCGACTACGAGAAGACCGAAACGGCGATCCGCGCCCTACTCGCCGAAGCGGGCAGCAGCCTCGGCGGGCGCAGCGCGCCCAAGGACGTGGTCGTGCCGAGCCGCCAGGCCACGCCGGAGACCTATCTCGGCAGCGAGCGGGCCGAAGGCTGGCTGCAGCGGCCGAAGGACGGCGTGCACGACTACGGCGCTCCCGCCACGGGCCATCTGGCACTCAACGAATTCGCCTTCAGCGGCACGTGGAAGATCGCCGCGCAGCCGGCCGAAGCCGTCGCCGACGCCGGCATCGACGTCGAGTTTCAGGCCAAGAACGTCTATCTCGTGCTGAGCTCAGCCGGTGCCCGCCCGCGGCAGGTGCAGGTGTTGCTGGACGGGAGGCCCATCTCGGCGGCCGATGCCGGTTCCGATGTCCACGGCGCCGGCGTGACCGTGCGCGGGCAGCGGCTCTACACGCTCGTGTCACTCCCCCGCGACGAGCGTCACCGCCTCGGCCTGCGCTTCGCGCGGGGGGTCAGCGGCTTCGCGTTCACGTTCGGTTAGCGCCCGCAGAGCGAGAGAATGTCAACGCGTCCACAGCATCGCCCTCGGTGCCGCCCCAGGTTGTAATCTGCGGCGCTCCAGACCCAGCAACGTCGTGCCACGGTGCCCGAGGGGGGCTTCGGGCACAAGGAGGCCTAACGTGGGCTGTCTCCGAGTGCTCCCGACAGTTGGGGGCTCGATAGCTCTTTGAGGTTTGGACGGGCTCCCCGCTCGGGGAACCCGTCCGCGCCTCGGCTCAGGCTGCCTCCTTCACCGCCAAGTGAAGAGAGAGGTTGAGCCTGATGACCAAGGATGACGTGCTGTTCGGCTACCGCCGGCAGTTATTCGCGGAGGCAGCGAGGACGAGCGTCTCGGCAGCCTGCAGGACGTTCGGGGTGCACCGCTCCACCTACTACCACTGGAAGCGCCAGGTCGACCGCCACGGCCTTGAGATGCTGCGTCCCAGAGAGCGCCGCCGCCCGCAGATGCCCAACCAGATGCCGAAGATGATCGAGGAGCGGATCGTGTCCTTCTCGATCGCGCACCCGGGGCTCGGGCCCAGACGCGTCGCCTCGGAGCTGGCCAGGGAGAAGTGGGGCGCGATCGTGGTCTCACCGAACGGCGTGTGGAAGGTGCTCTGCCGTCACGGGCTGAACACCCGTGCCAAGCGCCTCGGCCTGATCGCGGGCTACGCCGCGCCCTATGAGCCGCCCCGAGATCCCCTCCCAGAGCAGCACATCGACGTGCAGCGGCCCGGTGAGCTGGTTGGGATCGACTGCTTCTACGTCGGGCGCCTGCGAGGCACCGAGGGCGCGATCTGGCAGCTCACCGCGATCGACATCGCCTCCTCCTACGCGTGGGCGGAGCTCGTGGTCTGCAAGCAAGGCAACCCCACCGCAGCGCAGACCTCAAAGCTCGCGCAGCGCGTCGCCAGGGAGCTGAAGGTCGCGGACTGGCGTCTGGAGAGGATGCTCAGCGACAACGGCAACGAGTTCAAGGGCGACTTCACGAGCACCCTCGACGCGTTGAAGGTGTGCCATACCCGCATTCACGCAGGACGCCCACAGACCAACGGACACGTCGAGGCGCTGCACAAGACGATCCTCGATGAGTGCTGGAGACCAGCGTTCGCCCGTTACCTCTATCCCCGCTACACCGGGCTGAAACGCGAGCTCGATACCTACCTGCGCTTTTACAACAACGACCGCGTGCACCACGGCCGCCTCACATGCGGACGCATCCCCGCAGACATCGTCTACCGTGCCCGAAAGATGGAGGCCAGATGAGCCGCACCTGTCGGCACATCTTGGAGGCTGCCCAGCCTAACGCATGACTCGTATCGAAAGCTCCCGGTGGAGCAGACCGGACGCGCGCGGGCGCCTATTCCGCAGCCCTCGGAGCGCCCTTGCGGCCTGTCTCGCCGCGATCGGCCTACTCTCGGCGGGCGCCGTGAACGCGAGCGCCGACGGCACGGTGACTCTTCCAGGCAGCCCGCTGATCGTCTCGGTCGGCTCGCTCGGCGAGTGCCAGTCCAGCTATCCGAACCTCAGCGGCGCCAACTTCTACCCACCATCGGACACGCTCGGAGATTGCGGCTTCTTCCTGGCGTTCCCGCCGGCGCTCAGCAACCCGACGCCACTCGAACAGGTGAGCAAAACCGGCACCGTGTTTGGCTTTGCGGGTGCGGCCGGGCCGCACATCACGGGCGCGTCAGGCGGCGTGCTCTACAAAGCCATCGCCCAGGGAGCGCCGACAGGCAGCGGCACGGCAGCCGATCCCTACAAGGAGATCACCACGTTCAAGGCGACGGTCGAAGAAGAAGACTACGCCCTGGTCACGGTGACGACGACATATGTCAACGGGGCTGCTGACTTCACATCCAGCTACGACGTGCAGAACGTCACCGGACAGACGATTCCCGGCCTGAAACCGGCACCGGGCGCGACGCTTCACTTCCACGCGATCGTCGCGGGCGACCTGTACGTCGCCAACAGCGATCTCGGCACGGGCGTGTTCGCAGGCGGCCCACCGCGCTTCATCGGCGGCCAGAACACGACGACAGGCACGCTCGGCGGCTTCATCGAAGCCACTCCGGAGTGGTCCAACTGGCAGGAGGGTGGCTACTTCGATCCGATCTGGGAAGCGGTGAACAAATCGACCGCCGCGACGCCCGTGTTCAACAACACGATCGACCCCAACCTGATCGACAACGGCACAGGCGTCGAGCTGGGATCAGTTCCTGACCACCGGTCTACCGGCGGGCGAACACGCGATCTTCACGATCGTCAACCGCTCGCAGGTGCCGACGACGCTGGGCGTGCAGCCGGTCTCGCAGTCACACACGGTGGGACAGACGGCGACGGTCACGGTGACCGCGACGGACAACATCGGCACGCCGTACTCGAACCGCACGCTCGTCTACTCGATCGCCGGGGCGAACCCGAAAACGGGGAGCGTGACGACGAACGCCACCGGTCAGGCGGTGATCAGCTACGTCGGCACGGCCGCCGGGCTGGACACGATGCAGATGTTCCTGGACCTCAACGGCGACGGCTCGGCAAGCAATGGCGAGCCGGCCTCGGCGGCACAGGTCATCTGGACGCCGGCACCGCCGACGCCCAACAGCACATACACGATCCAGAGCATCAAAGCCAACTCCGACGGCACGCTCACGATCGTCTTCGTGCCCTCGCAGGACGGCACGGCGACCGTCGAAGTGACGGTGCCGACGGGGACGATCTCGCGTAACGCGTCGATCGCCAAGAGGAAGAAGTGCAAGAAGAACCAGGTTCGCATCAAGGGCAAGTGCCGCCCCAAGACGACCGTCTCGGGCAAGGTCACAGCCGCTGGTAAGGCCGGCGTGCCGCTGAAGATCACGGTCAAGCCTTCGCGCAAGGTGAAGAAGGCGCTGGCCAAGGGCAAGAAGGTTCAGCTGACGGCCAAGCTGACCTACAAGTCGGCCCTCGGCGGGGTCCCGACCGTGCAGACCTACCACTTCACGGTGAAGGCCAAGAAGAAAAAGAAGGGTCACCACTAGCCGCGAGCGGCCGGTGGGTGGACAGGCGGGGCGCCCAAGGGCGCCCCGCCTGCTTTAAGCATGAGGTCGGGCTGAGCGGGGTACGTATCGGTGCGTATGTCTCGGGGTCGCCCGGTACGGCGCAAAAGGTCGCGTGCCATACGCTCGTTGTGTCCGGAGAGTGTCCGGAGAAGGACAACCACCTCAAGATCCGGGGGATCACGAATGCGTATGCAAGGACCTGCGCGCGCTCATGGCGTGCGGCGCCGACTGTGCACGATGATCGCGGCCGTTGCCGCGCTGCTGATCGCGGGCTACGGGCCCGCCGTGAGCTCGGCCGGCGCGGACACGCCGGCGCACACCGACGTGCTGTTCCTGTTCGACACCAGCGGCTCGATGAGCAGCGAGCTCACCGAAGCCAAGGAAAAAATCGCGAGCGTGATGGAATCCGTGGGAGCGCACCTGCCTGACGTGGCCTTCGGCGTCGCCTTCGTGGAAGACATCCCCGGCTATGAAAACGGCACGTTCAAATCCACACTGAGCGAACAGGAATACGCTGAAGATCGCGAAAAAGCCTGGGCGCTGACGCAGCCGATCACGACCGACCGTGAAAAAGTCGTCTCGGCGATCAAAGCGTTGACGATCGACTTCGGCGGCGACGGGCCGGAAGCCTACGGTCGCGCGCTGTGGGAGTCCGACACCAACCCGACCGTCGGGTGGCGTCCCGGGGCACGGCACGAGATCGTGCTGATCGCTGACAACGTCCCCCACGACACCAACCTCAACGAAGGCCTACCCGAAAGCGTGTGGGCCCAGAGCCCGTTCGACACCTTCGAAGAACCGCCGGGCAAATTTGGCATCCCCGGCACGGTCTGGGCGTCCGGCACGAACCTGGGCATTCGCAACGTCACGGCCCAGCTCGCCGCCGACGGCAAGCCGCTCCAGTCGATCGAGTACCTCGGAGCCGGCCCCTACCTGCCGTATTGGGAATACTGGGCCGCGCTCTCGGGCGGACAAGCGATTGACGGCACCAGCGGCGAACTCGCGACGACGCTCACCAAAATCATCGAAACCGGGGCTACCAAAGCACTCACAGGGTGCCCTGCTGGCCAGGTCCGCGTCGGCGAAGAAGCATGCATCGTCCCGCCTAAACCGACGAGTCACCCGACCGTCACGCAGGTCATCTGCAACCTCGTGATCGCGACGGCCTCGGACACGTGCACCGCGACGGTAGGCGACGCCGCGCCGTCGGACTCGACCAACCCGACCGGCACCGTCACGTTCGCGAGCGCCAACGGCGGGCTGTTCAGCCTCGGCAATACGTGCAGCCTCAAACCAACCCTTCCGGGCAACACCTCGAGCTGCGCAGTGCAGTTCCTGCCGCCGGCCAAAGACAGCGCCTTCCCCGCGATCACCGCGACGTACTCCGGTGACGCGACGCACAACTCGAGCGTCGGGCAGACCCACTACGGGCCGGCCTCCTCGCTCGCCGAGCACGTCGACCTCTCCGAACTGGGCACAGTCAAACCCAGCGGCGAAGTCGAAATCCCGATCGAATGCGGCTTCCCCTGCGAATCGCTTGGTGAACTGTTCAACGGGCCCGACTTCGGGAACATCGCCTCGCTCGCATCGTTGGGCGGGACCGAATCGCTCGCCGAAGTCGCCGCCGCGCACGGCAAGAAGAAGAAAAGGAAGAAGCCCGTGCTGCTGGGCAAAGGCAAGCTCAAGCTGAGCAAGCCCGGCAAGGGCAAGCTGATCCTGAAGCCGACGGCGAAGGGCAGGCACGCTCTCGGTCATCTGTCGAAGGGCAAGTCGGTCCACCTGACCCTGTCCTTCACGATCCGCACGCTCAACGGCACGGTCGTGACGACCAAGAAGCAGCGCGTCACGCTGCGTCCGAAGGCGGAGAAGAAGACTCACAAGAAGCACCACTGAACACGGGGACGGGCTGCCCTCCGCGCCACTCGCAAGAGTGCGCGGGGGGCGCCGTCCTACAATTGCGCCATGGAGGGCTCCACCCCAGAGACCGGCGCCCGCAGCTGGCTGCGCTGTTACCGCTGCTGGTCGCAGGATCTCGAGGTGCAGGTCCACTACGAGGGGATTCACAAGATCGATCCGGACACGGGCGAGCGCGCGGAAGTGATCGACGAGCTGCAGGAGGCAGTCGTGCAGTGCCTCGACTGCATGCACGACCAACCCCACCTCGGCTTCAACAACAGCCGTGTCGAGCCGATCGAGGATCGCTGGGAACGGATGATCGCGGGAACGCCGTGGGTGGCGTCGTGCACGGTCACGGTGGACGCCGACGAGGTCGAGAGCTGCTCGGGGCCGGAGGCCGGCGATGCGCTCTCCTACGCCGCCTTCGGCGACCATGGCGTGCGCGAGTTCTTTACGCACGTGCGCTTCCACAAGCACGAGGACGACTCGCGCATCATCGTGCACCTGCTCGTCGAGCTCTACGCCCGCTCGCTGGAGGAGGCGACCGACGTGCTCGAGTCCTCCGCGCGCGGAGCGCTGACGATCACCTCGCTGGCCGAGGAGTCGCGCCCGCCGGCGGCGGCGGCCGGCGACAACCACAGTCACGAATAGTCCTCGACGGGTCGCCCGCGGCTCCGTCCGCTCCAGGCGCCATGGCTTGAGTCGGCGCGATCGTCGGCCGATGGTGCTCGTGTAGGCGTCCACGATGGGAGCAATTGCATGGAGCAGGTCTTGAAGGTGCTGGTCGCCGACGACCACCCGCTGATCGTGCAGGGGCTGCGCCGGACGCTCGAGGCGTGCGACGACATCGACGTGATCGGCGAGGCGCGCACCGGCGCCGAGGTGCTGCCGCTGGTCGAGCGGCGCAACCCGGACATCGTGCTGCTGGACATGCGCATGCCCGAGATGGACGGCGTCGAATGCATCACCGAGCTCAAGCGCCGCTGGCCGGAGGTCAAGGCGGTGGTGCTTTCGGGCTCGGACGATCGCGCCTCGATCGAGGCCGCAACGAAGGCCGGGGCCAGCGCGTACGTGATCAAGAGCGTGAGCTCACTCGACGTCCCCGCGCTGCTGCGTCAGGTGGCCTGCGGCTACACGCTGTTTCACTCGCCCAAGGACGAGCCGGGTGACGGCTCAGGCAAGGGAGAGGGAGCAGAGTCGACGCTGACCGAGCGCGAGCTGACGATCCTCGGGGCCGTGGCCGGCGGCCTGACGACGAAGGCGATCGCGAGCGAGCTGTGGGTCAGCGAGCACACGGTGAAGTTCCACCTCACCAACATCTACCGCAAGCTCGGCGTCAGCAACCGCAGCGGCGCAGTGCGCTACGCCTACGAGCACGGGATCGTTCCGGTCGCCGGTTGAGGGCGGGCTCACTCGCCGCCGGCGGCGGCGATCGAGCCCGTCAGGGGCTCCCACCGAGGCAGCGTCAGCGAAACGCTCGTCGGACCGCCGGGCCTGCTGTCGACGACACATTCTCCACCGAGCAGCCGCACGCGCTCGTGGATGCCGGCGAGGCCGATACGCCCCCGGCGCGCGGCACCGAGCAGTGCTGCCTCGACATCGAATCCGCAGCCGTCATCGCGCACGCGGGCACTGACGCCGTCGGCACCGAGCGCGATCGACACCTCGACCTCGCTCGCTCCGTGCCCGTGCTCGCGTACGTTGCTGAGCGCCTCGCCGACGACGCTGAGCAGCGCGATCCGCTGCGAAGGCGACATGCTCGCCGGCTCGCCGTGCAGGCTGAGCGCCGGAACGACTCCCGTGCGCGCGGCGAAGGCCTCCGTCATCTCCTGCACAGCGTCGGTGAACGGCCGCTCGATCAGAAAGCTCGCATGCACGGCCGTCGAGATCCGCCGCAGGCCGCGCTCGAGCGCCACAAGCCGAGCATCCAGGTCATCCAGGCGGCCTCGCAGCAGCCAGGCCTGCCGATCCTCGCCCAGCACCGAGCCGAGCTGCCCGCGAAACATCCGCAGATCCTCACCGAGTAGCAGCAGCTCCTGCAGCGGTCCGTCGTGCAGATCGAAACCCAGACGGGTGAGGCGACGGTCGCTGCCCTCGACGAGGGCCAGCAGCGCCTCGGCCGTGAAGGCCTGGCGCTGACCCTCGAGCTCGGGCGCGCCGAGCAGCTCCCTGGCCACATGGGCACGCGTGTCGCCGAGCTCATCGGCCAGGCGGTCGACGAGGCGCGCAATCAGCGCGGGGTCCTCGACCGGCGTGCGGGCGGCGTGCGCGAACAACTCCCGTGCGAGCAGCAGCTTCGCCGCTTGCATCTCGGCCCCTTGCACGTCGGCAGACACCAGCACGGCGGCGGCAACGTCGCGTGCGCGCTCGCGCGCCGGCGCATCCGGGAGTAGGCCCAGCTCGGCGAAGGCGTGCTCGACGCGGTCGAGATCGCGCATTGGCGCATGCTGTACGGGGGGCTGGCTTCTCATCGCGGTGGCGCGCGCCGTCCTACGAGCGCACGCGGTGGATTTATCGGCATCTCGCAGACAAAGCTCAAACGGGGTCAGGACGCCTGCTGACCGGCCGCCCCGATCCCGCCCGGCCTGCGCGCCCGGCCCAGCTCGATCGCTCGTGCAAAGCGCGGCCACGACCCGCGCCCCTGTCAATCGAGCGCGCGCGCCACCCTGCCGGGAGAGGCGGCGGCATCGGAGGGGCGCTCGCGCACACGCGCACGGTCGGCCCGCACGATCGCGGCGAAGAGATCCTCGAAGGGCGCCCACTTCTCGAGCACCGGCTCACCGCTGGGTGCGGCTTCGCCGGTGTTGCCGGCGCAGACGATCCCGGCGGGCGGAACGAGGTCCGCAGTCAGCTCGAGCTCGCCGATCAGCGAGCGGGCGCGGTCCGGACCGTCGACGACGACGACATCGATTCGCTCGCGCGCGATCAGCTCGGCTGCGGCATACACCCCCGTCAGGCTGAACACGCGGCAGCCGCGCCGTGCGACGAGCATTGCATTGACCGCACGGAAGGGCTCGTCCTCCGAGACGACGAGCACCCGTATGGGGTGCAGCCTGATCACCTGCGCATCCTCCGATGTCTCATCCCGATCCATGACCGACAGCTTTGCGCCGGAGCGATCGGCGGCCTACTGCACCTTGGTCTAGATCGAGCCCTCCCCCGGCCGCCGGCACGTGGCCGACCGCGGGACCTAGCGGAAGGTGCAGGTGGAACTAGACGAAGTTCCGGCGAGATTGCGCCGGGCGCAGTCCACCATGACCGCCACTGGAGCACATCGGCTCCAAAGAAAGGAAACCAACCAAGGAGGAGCCTGTGTTCCGCAAACTACTCAAGAAGCGCACCGCACTGGTGCTCAGCGCCGTCGCCGTTCTGGCGGTTGCCGGCATCGCGGTTGCGTTCTGGACGACGACCGGCTCGGGCGAAGGCTCTGGCTCGGTGTCGGCGAGCAACGGCACGCTGACCCTGCACGGCGCTATCGCCAACGCACTGACCCCAGGCGGCAGCTCGCCGGTCGCATTCACCGCCGACAACGCCGGGACTTCGAGCCTGCAGGTTGGCACGGTTCACGCGGTCGTCTCGATCGACCAGGCGCATGTCGAAAAAGGTTGTGAAGCGGGTGACTTCACGATCGCCGACACATCTGAGAACCAGACGATCGCCGCGCACGCCAAAGAAGCGGCGCTCGCGAACGAAGGTTCCATCTCGATGGCCGACACCTCTGCCAACCAGGACGGTTGCAAGGGCGCCACGATCTCGCTCGCTCTGACGAGCTAGCGAAGGGGGCAGTGGAGGGGAGGCACGGACGCCTCCCCTCCACCAGCTTTGCCGGCCATTGGCCGGCTGTGAACTTCTGAACTTGCGACTTCTGAACTTCAACGAGGAGAACGAGCGGTAACAAGATGGGCCTGCGAACTGACAACAGCAAGAGAAAGGCGAGGCGAGCGGACGACGCCACCCGCGACGAGACCCGTCGCCGGTTGCTCGGCAGCCGCCGCTTCCTCGTGCTGTTGGCCTCGCTGACGGTCCTGCCGGCCGCGAGCATCTCGCTCGCGGCGGCAGGCGCGTTCGCACCGCTGCTGCGCCCGGCGCCGCCACGCCCCCCCGAGCCGCCGACGCCTCCGGCGCCGACGATCACGAGCCGCCCGGCCGACCCGACGACCCAGGCCATGGCGCACTTCACCTACTCCGACGCACAGTCGGGCGTCAACTTCCAGTGCCGGCTGGACGGCGGCTCGTTCGGCTCGTGCCCGACGAACGGCGTCAACTACTCGGGCCCGCTGAGCCAGGGACAGCACACCTTCAAGGTGAAGGCCGTCGGCGGCTCGAAGACAAGCTCGACCAGCTCTTACTCCTGGACGATCGACACGACGGCGCCGAGCGCCTCTATCTCCTACCCGACCACCGGGATCACACTCGGCGCAGCCGACTGGGGCGCCCACTGCCCGGGTCACGTACCGCTCTGCGGCAGCGCGAGCGACGCGCACGGCGTCAAGAGCGTGCTGCTCTCGATCCAGCGCAGCGGCGGCAACTGGTGGGGCGGCGGCGCATTCGATCGCTCGAGCGAGTTCTTCGGGCCGGTCGACGTCGCAGGTAGCGGTCGCGACGACGTTCGCTGGTCCTACTCGTTGCGCCTCCCGGCCGACGGGACCTACACGCTGCACGTGCGGGCGATCGACGAGGCCGGCAACACCACCTCATCCCCAGCTCAAGCCGTCTCGCGCTTCACGATCGACACGACGCCGCCGCCTGCAGCGAGCATCACGGGCAAGCCGGAGGCGACGACGGCCGCGAAATCGGCGGCGTTCAGCTTCGTCGACGGCGAGGCGGGCGCTCGCTTCCTCTGCCGGCGCGACGGCGGCAGGTTCTCGGCCTGCTCGAGCCCGCAGTCCTATTCCTCGCTGTCGCTCGGCTCACACCGCTTCGAAGTCGAGGCCGTCGACGCAGTCGGCAACATGAGCGCACCGGCCGGCTACTCGTGGACGATCGTCAAAGAAATCGCCAAAGAAACGCCGGGCAAACCGTTCACGGTGTCAGGCAATGCCACCGGGCCGCTGGCGCCGGGGACGACGCGAGCACTGGCGATCACGCTGTCGAACCCCAACAACGTGGCGATCACGGTCACCGCACTGACGACATCGCTCGCGCCCGGCTCGAGCAAGGCCGGCTGCGACGGGCCGAGCAACCTGCAGTTGGCGCAATCGAATATCTCCGAAGCCAAAGCGCTGACGGTCCCGGCCAACGGCCAGGTCGCGCTGCCTTCGGGCGCGATCAGCGCCCCACAGGTGTTGATGAAGGACCTGCCCGTCAACCAGGATGCCTGCAAGGGCGCGAGCTTCACCTTCACCTACAGCGGGAGCGCCCACTCATGAAACCCCTGCTCGCAAACCTGACCGGGCGCCGCCGCGCGCTGCTGTTGACGCTCTGCGCCGCGCTCGCGGCGAGCACGGCGAGCTGGGCCTTCTGGGGCGCACCGGGGAGCGGTGCCGCCAGCGGACACGTGGGGACGCTGCAGACACCCACGATCACGAGCGCTCTCGGCGGAGCCGAATCGGCGGCCATCGGCTGGTCGAGCGTGACTGCGCCGAGCTCCGGGGCGGTCAAGTACTACGTCAGCCGCGACGGATCGGCGGCGGCAGGCAGTCTGCCCGACGGCGTCCGCTCCATCCACGGCGACGAGCTGCACGGACTCGGGCGTCTCGCCCGGTAACCACAGCTACACGGTAACGGCCGTCTGGCACTCGTGGACCGCGACGAGCGCAACCAAAGCGGTCTCGGCGATCTCAAAGCCGACGGTCTCCTCGGCCAGCCCCAGCGCACGCGTGCAGGGGGCAAGCAACCAGACGATCGCGATCGCGGGCTCGCACTTCCTCAGCGGCGCGACGGCGACGTTCTCGGGCAGCGGCATCACCGTCAACTCGACGACCTTCAAATCCTCGACGGAACTGACGGCGAACGTCGAGCATCTCCGGCAGCGCCACTACGGGCGCTCGCAACGTCACGGTCACGAACACAGACTCCGGCACGGGCACCGGGACGGGCATTTTCAACGTCGACGCGCCGCCGAACGCCGAATCGGTCAGCCCTGGCTCCCGCGGGCAGGGAGCCAGCGAACAGAATCTGACGATCAAAGGCAAAGACTTCGCGAGCGGTGCGGCGGCGACGTTCTCGGGAACCGGCATCACCGTCAACTCCACGACCTTCAAATCCTCGACGGAATTGACGGCGAACGTCACGATCTCCCCCTCCGCGACCATCGGCTTGCGCTCGGTGACCGTGATGAACGCCGACGGCGGCTCGGACACGCAGACGAACGTCTTCTCGGTCACCGCCGCGCCGACGGTCACGAGCACCAGCCCGAGCTCGCACGGTCAGGGAGCTTCGAACCAGACGGTGACGATCAAAGGCAGCGGCTTCGTCAGCGGCGCCGCTGCATCTTTCTCCGGCACCGGCGTCACCGTCAGCTCGACGACCTTCAAATCCTCGACGGAACTGCGGGCCAGCGTCAGCATCGAATCCGGCGCGAGCGTCGGGCTGCGCACCGTGACGGTCACGAACCCCGACGCAGGGACGGGATCGCTCGCGAACGGCTTTACGGTGAACGCCGCGCCGAACGTCGAATCGATCAGCCCGAGTGCACGCGCGAAGGGCACGGGCACCCAGAACGTGACGATCAAAGGCAGCGGCTTCGTGAGCGGCGCCGAAGCGAGCTTCTCCGGCTCGGGCGTCACGGTCAACTCGACGAGCTTCAAATCTTCGACGGAACTGACGGCGAGCATCACGATCTCCTCGTCGGCCGGCACGGGCCCGCGCACCGTGACGGTGACGAACCCAGACGAAGGCTCCGGCTCGCTCACGAACGGCTTCACGGTGAACGCAGCGCCGAACGTCGAAGCCCTCACACCGAGCGCCGGCGACAGGGGCGGCACCGAGACCGTGACGATCAAAGGCACGGGCTTCGTGAGCGGCGCGGCGACTACGTTCTCCGGCACCGGCATCACGGTCAACTCGACGACGTTCCAGTCCGCGACCGAACTGACGGCGAGCATCACGATCTCCTCGTCGGCGACCACGGTCTCACGCACGGTGACGGTGACGAACACCGACGGGGGCTCGGACACGCTCGAAGGCGGCTTTACGGTGAACAGCGCGCCCAGCGTCGAATCGGTCAGCCCCAGCTCGCGCGGTCAGGGGGCGAGCAATCAGACGATCGCGATCAAAGGGAAAAACTTCTTGAACGGCACGGGCTTGGCGGCCTCGTTCTCGGGCACAGGCATCACGGTCAACTCGACCAGCTACGTCAGCGCGGGCGAAGTGACGGCCAACGTGACGATCGCCTCGAACGCGACGATCGGATCGCGCAACGTGACGGTCACGAACCCCGACACGACGAGCGCGACCTCGAACGGCGCCTTCAGCGTGAACGCCGCGGCGACGGTTGCGTCGATGAGCCCGAGCTCGCGCGGCCAGGGAGCGAGCAAACAGGCGATCGCGATCAAAGGCACGGGCTTCGTGAGCGGTGCCGGCGCCTCGTTCGGACCGGGTATCACGGTCGAATCGACGACGCGCAACTCCGCGACCGAACTCACGGCGACGATCTCGATCGAAGCCGGCGCGAGCACCGGCCCGCGCGCGGTCACAGTGACGAACGGCGACGGCAGCGTGGCCACGCTCGCGAACGGCTTCACGGTGAGCGCCGCGCCGAGCGTCGAATCGACGAACCCGAGCTCGCGCAGCCAGGGGGCGAGCAAACAGACGATCGTGATCAAAGGCAGCGGCTTCCTCAGCGGCGCCACGGCGTCCTTCGGGTCCGGGATCACGGTCGAATCGACGAACTTCGTCAACTCGAGCGAACTGTCGATCAAAGCAACGGTCGAACAGGGCACGAGCACCGGCGCGCGCACGGTCACCGTGACAAACCCCGACGGCGGCGCCGGCTCGCTGGCGAACGGCTTCTCGGTGACAGCGGGGCCGAACATCACCTCGCCGACGTCCTCGTTCGGCAGCAGGGTGAAAATCACGCACAACACCTCCGGCGAATTCAAAGTCCTCGGGTCGGGCTTCGTCAGCGGCGCGACCGTCTCGATCTCGGGCGGCTTCACGGTCAACCTCGTGACGTTCGTGGGCGCAGGCGAAATGAAGGTGAAAGTCACCGCCGGCAACGGCTCTCAGACGGGCAAATACAACCTGACGGTGACGAACCCCGACGGCGGCTCGGACACCTCCGAAGGCGCGATCGAAAACACCTAGGACGATGCGTCGCGGCTGCCAAAAGACCAAGCCTGCCCCGCAGCGCGGCCGCGCGCGCCAGTGCTACTACGTGTGGCCCACCCCATGCAGCCCTAAGCGCACGCGCAGCCGCTTCTCCCCGCCCCTCTACTTCGACCCGTGCCTGGGCGCCCGCGCCCGCCGGCGCGAGCCGGCGGGGCAGCTTCCGGACTGCTAGCCCAGGCGCTCTTCGAGCGCCTGGAGCTGCACGTTCAGCGCGTCGGGAAGGCGGTTGAACTGCGCCAGGTGCGCATGAAGCTGGGGTAGCTGGGCCTTCCACTGATCGACGTCGACGCGCAGCAGCTCGGACATGTCGGCGTCGGAGATGTCCACGCCGCGCGTGTCGATCCCGTCTGGGCCGACGGGCGGGATCAGGCCGATCGGCGTCTCGGTCGCGGCGCCGTGTCCGGCGCAGCGCGCGAACACCCATGAGAGCACGCGCGAGTTCTCGCCGAAGCCGGGCCACAGGAAGCGCCCGCCCTCGTCCTTGCGGAACCAGTTGACGTAAAAGATCTTCGGCAGACTGCGCGCCCTCGCGGCGGCCCATCTGCAGCCAGTGGCCGAAGTAGTCGGCCATGTTGTAGCCGCAGAAGGGCAGCATCGCGAACGGATCGAAGCGCAGCTCGCCGACCGTGCCGGCGGCGGCGGCCGTCTTCTCGGAGCTCATCACTGCGCCGAGGAAGACGCCGTGCTCCCAGTCGAACGCCTCGGTCACGAGCGGCACGACCGTCGAGCGCCGACCGCCGAACAGCATCGCATCGATCGGCACGCCCTCGGGGTTCTCCCACTCGGGCGCGATCGCCGGGTCCTGCGCCGCGGGAGTCGTGAAACGCGCATTGGGGTGCGCCGCGGGGGCACCGGACTCGGGTGTCCAGTCGTTGCCGTGCCAGTCGATCAGGTGCCCCGGGGCCTCCTTGGTCAGCCCCTCCCACCAGACGTCGCCGTCGTCGGTCTTGGCACAGTTGGTGAAGATCGAGTTGCGCTCGATCGTGCGGATCGCGTTGGGGTTGGTCTGCTCGCCGGTGCCCGGAGCGACGCCGAAGAAGCCGTACTCGGGGTTGATCGCGTAGAGGCGGCCGTCCGCGCCGAACTTCATCCACGCGATGTCGTCGCCGATCGTCTCGACCGTCCAGCCCTCGAGCGTGGGGATCAGCATCGCCAGGTTCGTCTTGCCGCATGCGCTCGGGAAGGCGCCGGTGACGTACTTCACCTCGCCCTCGGGTGAGGTCAGCTTGAGGATCAGCATGTGCTCGGCCATCCAGCCCTCGTCGCGCGCCATCACCGAGGCGATGCGCAGCGCAAAGCACTTCTTGCCGAGCAGCGCGTTGCCGCCGTAGCCGGAGCCGAACGACCAGATCTCGCGCGTGCCGGGGAAAT
This sequence comes from uncultured Solirubrobacteraceae bacterium, assembly GCA_963704495.1. GTDB lineage: Bacteria > Actinomycetota > Thermoleophilia > Solirubrobacterales > Solirubrobacteraceae > Palsa-744. The sequence continues at coordinate 2,820,902 of OY969911.1, forward strand.
GCACGATGTACTTGTTCTCGGCGTTGCACGGCCACGGCACGTCCTCGGCGCCATCCGTAAGGGGCATCCCGACCGAGTGCACGCAAGGCACGAACTCGCCTTCTGAGCCAAGCGCGTCGAGCGCGCCCTGACCCATGCGCGTCATGATTCGCATGCTCACGGCCACGTAGATCGAGTCGGTCAGCTGCACGCCGACGTGGCTCTTGTCCGAGCCGAGCGGGCCCATCGAGAAAGGCACGACGTACATCGTGCGCCCGCGCATCGCGCCGGAGAACAGTTCGTTCAGCGTCCCGCGCATCTCCTCGGGGTCACGCCAGTTGTTCGTCGGTCCGGCCTCGTCCTCGGTCTGCGAGCAGATAAATGTGCGGTCCTCGACGCGCGCCACGTCGCCCGGGTCCGACAGGGCGAGGTAGGAGTTGGGGCGCTTGGCGTCGGACAGCTTCTCGAACGTGCCCGCGTCGACGAGCTCCCGGCAGAGCGCGTCGTACTCCTCGGCGGAGCCGTCGCACCAGTGGATGTCGTCGGGTTCCGTCAGCGACGCCACCTCGCCGACCCAGGTCAGCAGGCGCTCGTTCGTCGTGGGGGCGGAGGCAGTCGTGTTCATGGGGTAAAGCGGCTCCTCGATCGCGGTCATGATCGGCACGCCGACTCGCTCCTCTGTCGGTCGGCGCCGTCCGAAGGGCCCTGGATGGCCCCGGGAACGGAAAAAACGCCCGTGCGGGCGGTGTCAAGAGGGTATCGCACGCTCACGCGATGGGAATGCCCACCGTGTCTCCGTCTGGACCAAAGGCCCCCTGAGGCGGGGCTCAGCGCCGGTGCGCGGGCCTCCGGCGCGTCCTACTCGACGTTACCCTCGGCCTCGCCGGCCCCAGGGCTCTTGCGCGGTACCAGCACGAGCCGCTTGAACTCGGCGACGAGCACGCCGTCCTGGTTGAGCACGCGCGTGTGCACCTTGACCGTGCCGCGATCGGGCTTGGATTTGGACTCTTTCTTCTCGAGCACCTCGGACTCGCAGAACAGCGTGTCGCCGTGGAATACGGGGGCCGGGTGCTTGAGCTCTTCGGTGGCGAGGTTGGCGATCGCCTTGCCGCTGACGTCCGAGACCGACATGCCGAGCGCAAGCGAGTAGACGAGCGGACCGACGACCACGTTGCGCCCCTGCTGGGACTTGTGCGCGTACACGTCGTTGATGTGCAGCGGGTGGTGGTTCATCGTGATCAGGCAGAACAGATGGTCGTCTGCCTCGGTGACCGTCTTGGCCGGCCAATGCTTGTAGACCGCACCGACCTCGAACTCCTCGAGGTAGCGGCCGTACGGGTGGGCGCCGCTCGCCTCGCGCGCGGCCTGGTCGGTCTCGACGGTTTGCGTCTGGCTCATGGGGTCCTAGCGTCTCGGCGTTGATCAAACACGCGATGCGGGTCGCGTCTCGCGCGCCAGCATAGTAGTAGGCAGCGCACGCTCGCTCGGTGGTTGGCCGCGCCCGCTACTCGGCGAGTGCGGCTGCTTGCAGCGCCTCGGCGTGATCGAGGAAGCCTCGTACCCGAGAGATCTTCCGGCCACGCAGCTCGATGACCATGCCGAGCGACGAATCGACCATCACGTCGCTGTTCCGTCCGCGTCCGCTGAGCCCTCCGAGCATGATCACGACGTCGCCGACGTCGCGAAACGTGCCCGGGAGAATCAAAAACTCCTTCCAGGCATTGCTCAGACTCGCGAAGTAGGCACGGATACCCTCACTCCCCCGGAAGACTTGGCCCTCGATGGCGACCATCGACGGAGACCACTCGAAGTCCGCGGTCGTGAGCGCGATGAAGAGCTCGATGTCGACCCTGTTGAAGGCGTCGATCGCTCGCATGGCGATCTCCACGTTCTCCCGCGCCATCGACTACTCGACCAAGTAGCGGATCGCGGACTCGTGGGACATCGCGCAGGAGTATCCCGCAGGCGCGATCGGTCGGCCGGCGCCGGGCCGATCGCCGCGCGCGATAGCGTTCAGCGTGCAGCGACCCGACACCGCAGACCCAGGAGAGCCGACTTGCGCAACCCCCGCGACTTCTTCAAGCCCCTCGCGATCGACGCCCCGGAGCCGGCGCGCGAGATCCCGTTCAAGCCGTCCCGGATGATCCACTTCATGGACTTCTCGAACCCGAAAATGGTCGAGAAGACGCCTGATCTGGCGCCGAAGGTGGACATCTTGCTGGGCAACCTCGAGGACGCCGTGCCGCTGGAAAAGAAGGAGGCGGCACGCGCCGGCCTGATCAAGGTGGGCAAGGAGATGGACCTCGGCGACACGGCGCTGTGGACGCGCGTCAACGAGCTCGCCTCGCCGTACGTGCTCGACGACCTCACGCAGCTCGTGACCGAGATCGGCGACAAGCTCGAGGTGATCATGATCCCGAAGGTCGAGGGGCCGTGGGACATCCACTACGCCGACCGCCTGCTCGCCCAGCTCGAGGCGAAGGCGGGGATCGAGCGCCCGATCCTGATCCACTGCGTGCTGGAGACGGCGCAGGGCGTGGCCAACCTCGAGGAGATCGCAAGCGCCTCGCCGCGCATCCAGGGGATGAGCTTCGGCCCGGCCGACCTGGCGGCGTCGCGACGGATGAAGACCACGCGCGTCGGTGGCGGGCACCCGGGCTATCGCACGATCGCCGACCCCGACCCCGACAACCCCGAAGCGCCGCGTGCCAGCTACCAGCAGGACCCCTGGCACTACTCGATCGCGCGCATGGTCGACGCCTGCACCTCGGTAGGGGCGCTGCCCTTCTATGGCCCCTACGGCGACATCTCCGACGCGGAGGGCTGCGAAACGCAGTTCCGCGCCTCGTTCCTGCTCGGCTGCGTCGGCGCCTGGTCACTGCACCCTGGGCAGATCGCGATCGCCAAGCGCGTCTACTCGCCGGACCCCGACGAGGTCGCCTTCGCGAAGAAGGTGATCGAGGCGATCCCCGACGGCCGCGGCGTGCACATGATCGACGGCAAGATGCAGGACGACGCGACGTGGAAGCAGTGCAAGGTGATGGTCAACCTCGCCGAAATGCTCGCCAAGAAGGACCCGGAGCTGGCCGAGGCCTACGGTTTCGCCCCGGCTGCTGCCGCCGCTTGAAGTCGCCGCCCAACGTCGCCGTATAGGCTTCCCGGCCGCATGAGGTCCAGCAGATGAGGTTCTTCGAGTTCGAGGCGCGCGAGATCGTCAAGCGCGCGGGCATCCCCGTGACCGACTACGGCTTCACGACCGATCCCGCCGAAGCGGCGCAGATCGCTGAGCGGATCGGCGGCCCGACGGTGATCAAGTCCCAGGTGCTCTCCGGCGGGCGGATGAAGGCCGGCGGCGTCAAGTTCGCCGACACGCCGGCCGAAGCCGAGTCCTACGCAAAGGACATCCTGCAGCTGGAGATCGGCGGGCACATGCCACGCGGCGTGCTCGTCGATCCGAAGGCCGAGGTCGCGCAGGAGTACTACGCCGGCGTCGTCTGGGACGGCGCCGCGAAGAAACCGCTGATGCTGTTCAGCGACATGGGCGGCATCGACATCGAGCAGGTCGCCGAGGAGCACCCCGACCACGTCGGTCGCGGCCACTTCTCAACGCTCGAGCCCTTCTCCGACTTCCAGGCCAAGCAGGTGATCGCCGCGGCCGGTGTCACCGGCAGGGCCCTGCAGCGGGCCACTCCGGTGCTCGCCCGCCTGGCCCAGCTGTTCCTCGACAACGACATGACGCTCGCCGAGATCAACCCGCTGGCGGAGCTGAAGGACGGCTCGTTCGTTGCGCTCGACGCGCACATGGAGATGGAGAACGAGGGGATGCCGCGTCAGAAGGGCCTGATCGCGGCACTGGGCATCGGCGCCGAGGAGGGCACCCGCGAGGGACACACGCCGACCTCCTTCGAGGAGGCCGTCAAGGCGATCGACGCCGCCGATCACCGTGGCGTGATCCAGGGCAAGGACACCGGCTTCAACGGCAACATCGGTCTGGTGATCGGAGCCGGCGGCGGCTCGCTGACGCTGACCGACGCCGTGCGCCAGCAGGGAGGCAAGCCCGCCAACTACTCCGAGATCGGCGGCAACCCATCCGTCGCCAAGGCCTGTGGCCTGGCCAAGCAGGTCCTCCAGAAAGACGGCGTCGAGAAGATCGCCGTGATGATGTCGATCGTCTCGAACACGCGCGTGGACATCGTCGCGCGCGGCGTGATCAAGGCATGTCTGGAGCTCGACAAGGACCCCGGCGAGACGATCGCGATCTTCCGCATCCCGGGCGCCTGGGAGGAGGAGGGCTTCAAGATCCTCGACAAGTACGGGATCGAGTACTGCGACCGCTCGGTGTCGTTGTGGGAGGCCGCCGGTCGGGCCGTCGCCAAGATCCAAGGAGCCGCGGCCTAGCCATGTCGATCCTGATCGACCAGGACACGACCTTCATCATCCAGGGCATCACCGGGCGTGAGGCGGTCAACCTCACGCGCGAGTGCCTCGACTACGGCTCGAAGATCGTCGGCGGCGTGACGCCGGGCCGCAAGGGCCGTGAGGTTCACGGCGTTCCTGTCTTTGACACCGTCGAGCAGGTCGTCGAGCACAACGGCGGCGTCGTGCCGGACGGCTCGGTCGTCACCGTCCCACCGGCGGGCACGCGAGACGCCGTGTTCGAGGCGCTGCACGCCGGCATCAAGACGATCGTGATCGTCACCGAGCGGATCCCGCGCCGCGACGTGGCGATGATGGTCGAGCTGGCCGACGCCAAGGGCGCACGAATCATCGGTCCCAACTGCCTTGGCGTGATCGTCCCGGGCGTCGCCAAGATGGGCGGCATCGGCGGTCCGGCGCGCAATGCCGCCGTGGCCTACCAGCCCGGCTCAGTCGGCGTGATGAGCCGCTCGGGCGGCATGACCACCGAGATCTCCTCGACGCTGACGGCCGCGGGCCTCGGCGTCTCCACGGCGGTATCGATCGGCGGCGACGCGATCATCGGCTCCACCTACGCCGAGCTGATGCCGTACTTCGAGGCCGACGAGCAGACCCAGGCGATCGTGATCTACACCGAGCCCGGTGGCCGCATGGAGGCTCAGCTGTCGCAGTGGGTCAAGGACAACGACTCGCGCCTGCCGATCATCGCCTTCATGGCCGGCAAGTTCATGGACGACGAGGAGATGCAGGGCATGTCCTTCGGACACGCCGGCACGATCGTCGAGGGCAAGGAGGACTCAGCGACGGAGAAGATCGCCCGGCTGGAGGCGGCCGGCATCCCCGTGGTGCAGCGGATCGACGAGATCCCCGACCTCGTCAAGACCAAGCTCGCGGAGAGGGGCCGGGCATGAGGAGGGACGGCCTCTTCATCGCGGTCGCGGTCGACGACGACGCCGCCGCCGACACGGAGCTGGCAAGGAAGCTGACCGAGGCCTGCCCCGTGGACATCTACGCGCAGTCCACCGGCGGCACGCTCGAGCTGGTGGAGAAGAACCTCGACGAGTGTGTGCTCTGCCGACTGTGTCTTGACGCCGCGCCGGAGGGCGTGGTGAAGATCATCAAGCTCTACGACGACGGCGCGACGCTCTGAGCCCTTCGCGGACGCCGCGGCGGGGGCGAGCGCGCACGAACAGCGTGCATTGGGCCGCAGGGTGCATTATCTTGGTCTGAAGGCCATGAACGAAAACTTCTCGCTAATAGTGATGTGCCTGTTCCTGCTCGGCTCGCTGGCGTTCCTCGCGCAGCAGCTGACCTCCTATCACTGAGCGTCCTCGCGGCCCCTTCAGACGCGCTCAGCCATGAGGCAGCGCGAGGCGGTGCGAGCGGGCGATCCGTTCGCTCGTCGCCTCCTCCAAGCCGACGGTAGCGGCGATCTCGCGCCAGCCGGCGACGGCGCCGCTCACCTCGGCGAGCACGGCCTCGGCCCGTCCCTGCTTGAGTCCGCCGAGGCGAGCGACCTCGCGCAGGTCGGCGACCGTGAAGCCGTCGCGCTTGCCGTTGATCGACATCTGGTGGCTGTCGAGCCAGAGGTTGCCGGGCTGCCATGCCCAGGTCAGGTCATAAGCCGGCGCCAGCGACCAGACCCCCCGGCGGTCCATCAGGAAGCCGATGTTCTTGACGTGGTCGTCCTGATTGCGCGCGACGACGTTGAAGACCATCCGCCGGAACAACTGCTCGACGCTCGGCGTGCCGAGGCCCATCCGGCGCAGCAGCAGCAGCGCCTGCTCGTAGCTGTATGAGCCGGGCTCGTTATAGCTGACATGCTCGATTCCGCCGAGCGTCTGCATGTGCAGCTTGCCGCCCTCCTCGGGCCGGTCGAAGCGGCGCGTCATGAAGTGCCTGCGGCCATGCTCCTCGAACAGCTCGCACTCGCTCATCTGCACGCCCGCGGCGCCGGCCATGATCGAGTACGCGTACTCGATCGCGCACCAGCCTTGGGGATCGGTGAGACCGTGATCGCCGGCTTGAGCGACGCCGTCGAACTTCAGCATCCAGTGGCGGAAGCCCTCGCCGGCGTCGACCTGCCCTGAGCGGACCTGCCGCGTAGCGTCGTTGTAAGCGATGATCGCCTTCGGGCGTGCCCCGCCTGCGGAAGTTCCAACGGCGAGGATCGCCTTGATCGCGTCCTCTTCCGGGTCGGCCGCCAGCTCGGCGACGAACCGCTCACGCTGGGCGAGCATCTCGCCGGCGAGCCGCACGAGCGCGTCGAACTGCAGGTCAGCCGCTTCGCTCGCCGCCGGTTCGCGCGCCGGCTCGAACTCAAGCGCGCCCATCCCCCGCGTGCCCACGTAGCAGAGCCGCTCGACGACGTCGAAGCTCGACTCCTCCCTCCCCTGCGATGCCAGCCACGCATTGACGAGTGCCGTCCCCCAGCGATCGGGCAGCGAGTCTGCGAGCATTCCCGGCAGGCCACTGAACGCATCCTGCGGGAGCCCGGCGAACCTGTAGGGCTCCTCGCGCAGCGGCATCCGCACGGGCGAGACCTCGATCCCGCTGCCGAGGAACGCCGGGTCGTACTCGAACGTCGCATAGCGCTCGCGCGGCGCGATCGAGACGGCCGCGATGCGGCTGCCCCAGAGCATCACCGCGGCGACGGTCATGCGTCCGGCTCGGGCTCCTCGCCCCATCTCCAGGCCCGCTCAGAGCGCTCCTTGCGCCCCCGCGGGCTCGCACGCCGGCGTACCTTGCGCCGGCGTTCACGTTCGAGCTGCGCGATCGGACGCTCCAGCGCCTGCGGCAAAGCGGCGTCGAGCGCTTCGAGCAAGCCGAGCGCCCGCAACAGCTTGACGAGCGAGGTGCTCTGCACCGAATCGCCGCGCTCGAGTCGCTGCAAGGTCGCGCGGCCGATCCCAGCGCGCTCAGCCAGCTCGTCCTGAGTCAGGTTTCGCTGCAGGCGCTGACGCTCAAGCCTGCGCCCGAGCTCGGCCAGAACCGCATCGTTGGTGAGAAGATCATCAAGCATCGTAAATGAGGCCTTAGTCGAGATAGCGACCGTAAATCATCATACATGATGCTTAGAGTATTTCTCTATTTATATTTTAGAATTGATGCATAGTCGCTCATTGCATTGACTAAGCATCGTATTCGATGCGCTAATGCTCCCTATCCCCTAGACACCGACTTGGATCCGATACTAGGCGGACTTACGCGCCTTGCGCGTGCGTTCGCGCTCCTGCCGACGCTCGACCACGTTGACGATCAGCTTGAGGATCTGCTCGGGCCCCGTCGCCTTGGCTTGACCGTAGGCGAAAGCCTCGACCCAGTCGGGCACCTTGCCTTCGCGCGCCATCACGTTGAAGAACTCGCGGCGCATATCGACGCGCACGCGCGCATCGGCGGCCGGACCCTTGGTCACCTTCACGTCGGGCATCTCCAGGCGGAAGTGCTGGACGTCGCCGCGCCCGCGCAGTTCGACGCCGACGACGAGCTTGATCGGCGCGAGCGCCGGAACCTCCTCGATGAAGCGTCTCGTGGCGAGTTCGATCAGCGCCTTCGCGTCCTCTGCCATCGGATCAGATCTTATGCCGCTGCAGTAGCTTGCGGCCGATCACCATGCGCTGGATCTCAGAGGTGCCCTCGCCGATCAACAGCAGCGGCGCGTCGCGATAGAGGCGCTCGATCTCGTACTCCTTGGAATAACCGTAGCCGCCGTGGATGCGGAAGCTCTCCTCGACACAGAAGCGCCCGGCCTCGGAGGCGAACAGCTTGGCCATCCCGGCCTCCAGGTCAGAGCGCTCGCCGGCATCCTTCAGGCGTGCCGCGCGCAGCGTCATCAGCCGCGCGGCGTCGACCTGCGTGGCCATGTCGGCGAGCTTGAACTGAATCGCCTGGTGCTCTGAGATCGGCTTGCCGAAGGTCTTGCGCTCCTGCGAGTAGCGCAGGCCCAACTCGAGCGCCCGCTGGGCGATGCCGACGCCGCGCGCAGCGACATTCACGCGCCCGACCTCGAGCGCGTCCATCATCTGCGGAAAGCCCTTGTTCAGGCCCTCCTGCTCCCCCCCGAGTACGTTCTCGGCGGGGCAGCGGTAGCCGTCAAAGACGAGCTCGGTCGACTCGACGCCCTTGTAGCCCATCTTGCGCAGCTGCGGCGGCACCGTGAGCCCGGCGTGGGCGCCCGAGTTCTCGTGCGCGCCGGCCTCCTTCTCGGCGATGAAGCAGGTCATGCCCTTGTAGGCCTTCTCTGCGTTCGGGTCGGTCTTGACGAGCACGAACACGAGATCCGAGCGCAGGCCGTTGGTGACCCACATCTTCTGGCCGTTGATCTCGTAGTCGCCGTCATCGGTCTTCTTGGCCGACGTTTTGATCGCCTGCACGTCGGAGCCGAGCTCGGGCTCGGACAGCGAGAAGGCGGCGCGGATCTCCCCGGTGGCCATCCGCGGCAGGTACTTCTGGCGCTGCTCCTCAGAGCCGAACTTCATCAGCAGGTAGGAGCCGATGAAGTGCGTGTTGATCACGCCCGAGATCGAGATCCAGCCGCGCGAGAGCTCCTCGACGATCATTGCGTAGGTCGTCAGGTCGAGCCCCATGCCGCCGTACTCCTCGGGGATCGTCACACCGAACAGCCCGAGCTCCTTCATCTGCTCGACGATCGGCTCGGGGAAGGAGTCCTCGTGGTCGTAGTGCTCTGCGTTGGGCAGGATCTGCTCGTCGACGAACTGATGCACCATCTCGGTGATCGCCTTCTGCTCGTCGGTCTTCTCGGTGTACGGAGTGGCGGCTACGGCCATGCGGATTAGCGCTCCAAAGTCGTTTTTTCTGGGTAACGGGAGAATACCGGCATGAACTTCACCGGCGACATCGTCGAAGCGATGCCCGCGCAGCAGACGGCGCTGGTCGAGCTTACGCGCACGGACGAGCGGCGCGAGTGGGCCTTCCGCGAAGTGAGCGAGCGCAGCGCGCGCATGGCGGGCGCCTTCGCCCGGCGTGGCATCGGCCGCGGCGATGTCGTGATGACGCTGATCGGCAACCGCCCGGAGTGGGTGTTTGCGATGGTTGCGTGCTTTCGCATCGGCGCCGTCGTGCTGCCGTGCACCGAGCAGCTTCGCGCCAAAGACCTGCGCATGCGCCTGGATGCGGTGCGACCGTCGCTGATCGTGGCCGACGAGCGCAACCGCACAGAGCTCGAGGCGGCGGGCCCGGAGTGCGAGGTCATGCTCGTCCCCGACGAGAGCCTGTACGCCGCCGAGCCCGCCCAGCTGGTCGAGCTGTCGGCCGACGATCCATGCCTGATCACGTTCACGAGCGGCACAGCCGGCGAGCCCAAGGCGGTCGTGCACGGCCAGCGCTACCTCGACGGACAGCGCCTGCAGGCAAAGAGCTGGCTCGGCCCCCGCGCGGGCGAGCTGGTCTGGTGCACGGCGGCCAGCGGCTGGTCAAAGTCGGCGCGCAACGTGTTCATCGCGCCCTGGCTGCAGGGCGCCTCGGCGCTGGTGCACGACGGGCGCTTCGACCCCCACGAGCGTCTGGCGCTGCTCGCGCGTGAGCGCGTCAACGTGCTCTGCATGGCGCCGACCGAGTACCGCGTGATCGCCAAGCGTGCGACGCTCGAGCCGATGCCCGAGCTGCGTGGCCTCGTGGCGGCCGGCGAGGCGCTCAACCCGGAGGTGCTGCGCGCATGGCGTGAGGCGACGGGCCTGGAGATCCGCGACGGCTATGGGCAGACCGAGACCGGGCAGACTGACCGGAGCCCCGCCGGGCGAACCGGCCAGGCCGGGGTCGATGGGCAAGCCGCTGCCGGGGGTCGGGCTGCTGGTGAAAGACGGCGAGCTGACGGCCAACCCGAGCACGGTGCCGACGTTCTTCCTCGGCTACCTCGGCGAGCACGTGCACCGTGGCGAGGACGGCGCTTGGACCATCAATGATCGTCGCGCAGGGCCCCTCTGGCGCACGGGCGACTTGGTCGAGCAGGACGACGACGGCTGGCTGCGCTTCCAGGGGCGCGACGACGACGTGATCATCTCCTCGGGTTATCGCATCGGCCCGTTCGAGGTCGAGTCGGCGCTCGTCGCTCACCCCGCGGTGGCCGAAGCGGCGGCGGTCGCCGCACCAGACGAGGAGCGCGGCTCGGTCGTGCGCGCGATCGTCGTGCTGCGCGACGAGCGCTATACCCCATCCCCGGAGCTGGTGCGCGAACTGCAGGAGCACGTCAAGCGCCAAACAGCGCCGTACAAGTACCCCCGCATTATCGAGTTCGCGCCTGAGCTGCCGAAGACGGCGAGCGGCAAGATCAGGCGCGCGCTGCTGCGCTCGGAGAGCTAGCGCCCGCAGAAGCACAAGCGGCCCGCCGCCCCAGGGGAGGGCGACGGGCCGCGGAGCGCCGCCGGTGTGCAGGCGCCGCGTCGGGCGTGCGACTCAGACGAGCTGCTCGGCGGTCTGAGCGCCGGCGCTCGCGCGCCCAAACTCGTGCTCGAGTTGCTCGACCTCCTGCATCACAGTCCGCGACGGCGGGCGCAGGGTGAAGAGGGCGGCGAGGATGCCGAACGCCACGCAGACGGCGCCGACGACGTAGGCCAGGTGGTAGCCACCGGTCAGCGCGCTGTTGAGCGCGTGCCCGCTGGAGCTGAGTGCCTTGGTGTGGTCGGTCGCGATCGTCCCCAACGTGGCGAGACCGATCGCGCCGAACAGCTGCACCGACACGTTGACGATGCCCGAGGCCAGTCCAGCGTCGCGCTTGGGTGCGTCGGACATGCCGATCGTAAGCAGCGGCAGGAACGACGCGCCGGCGCCGAGACCAAGTGCCAGGAACGCGAAGAACAGGCCGGGGAAGTAGCTCGCGTGCTCGCCCTGTGTGGCGAGCAGCACGAGTCCAGCGATGATCCCCACGAGCCCACCGACCAGCGTGTTGACCGCGCCGACCCGCTCCACGATCCGCGCGGAGACGCCCATCGACATGACCGCGATCGCGGCCGTCAGCGGCAGGAACGCCAGCCCGGTGCTGATCGCGTCGTAGCCGAGCACGTGCTCGAGGTAGAGCGAGCCGAGGAAGAAGGCCGAGAACATGCCCGTGATCAGGAACCCGCGCACGAGGCTCGAGCCCATCAAGGCACGCAGGCGCAGGATGCGCAGCGGCATGATCGGGTTCTCCAGGCGCGACTCGAGCCAGAGAAAGCCGGCGAGCAGGGCAAGCGCGCCCCCGCCGACGCCGAGCGTGCGCGCCGAGGTCAGGCCGTATTCGCTGGACTTCACGATCGCGAACGCGCCGGCCATCGTCGCCAGCGTGATCAGCACGGAGCCGAGCCAGTCGACGCCGCCGCGCAGGCCGATCCCGTCGTTCTCCACGATCAAGCGCGAGCCGAGCGCGAAGGCGACGATCCCAATCGGCACGTTGACGAAGAAGATCCAGTGCCAGTCGAGCGACTGCGTGAGCACACCGCCGGCGAGCAGGCCGATCGAGCCGCCGCCGGCCGAGACGAAGGCGTACAGCCCCATCGCTTTGGCCTGCTCGGATTTCTCGGGGAACTCGGTGACGATGATCGCGAGGATCACGCTCGAGGCCACCGCACCGCCAACGCCTTGCAAGAGGCGCGCACCGATCAACAGCCCTTGGCTGTCGGCGATCCCACAAAGGACGGAGGCCACCGTGAACAGCACGAGCCCGCTGAGGAACACGCGCTTGCGCCCGACGAGATCGCCGAGGCGCCCGGCCAGCAGCAGGAAGCCGCCGAAGGTGATCAGGTAGCCGTCGAGCACCCAGGTGAGGTTGCCCTGGGAGAAGCCGAGATCGTGCTGGATCGAAGGCAGCGCGACGTTGACGATCGTCGAGTCGAGCACCATCATCAGCTGTCCGAGGCAGAGCACGGCGAGCGCGATCCAACGACGGCGCTCGTTTCTGCTCGCGATCTCGGCGGCGGATGCGGTTAGCTGCGCATCCTCGTGCAGCCGCTCGACCGGCCGCACCTGCGCGTCCGTGGAGGACTCGGGGACGGTCTGCCCGTCCGCCGGAGCGGTCGATTGTGCCGGGCGCCGACGCCTGCTGCCGGCTGGATTTCTCTTCTCGAGCTGTTCGATGATCGTGGCCATGTGGCTCCCTTCAGTTGCGATCTGGGACACCATAGCAAGGATCATCACTATAACAAGGAAGATCAATCTAAAATTTAACATCGCTGCTATAGTGACAAGCGATGCAAAATGGTGTAAAATACGCCGCGATGGGTGCAGAGAGGCCTTGTGCTCCTGGTTCGATGGCCCTGCTGACGCGCTTGGCCAAGCAGGTCTACAGGCGCAGCACAGAGGATCTGCTCGGCATGCACATGCGCCACCTGATGTCGCTCAGCTACGTTCGCGACCACAACGGCGGACCCCAGCAGGAGCTCGCCGAGGCGCTCTGCATGGACGCAAACAACGTCGTGCTGCTGCTCAACGAGCTCGAGCAGCTCGGCTACATCGGCCGCCGCCGCGACCCAAGCGACCGTCGCCGCCACCTCGTCGACCTGACGCCGGCCGGCGCCAAGGCGCTGAACAGTGCCGAGCACAGGCAGGAGTCGATCGAGGACGACGTGCTCAAGGCGCTCGACGACGACGAGCGCGCGACGCTGTGGCGCCTGCTCGGCCAAGCTCTGCGCGGCGCCGAGCCCGAGCTCGACCAGGCCTGCGAGCCGGCCGAGTCGCTCAGCGTCAGCGCCGCTTAAAGCGCTACGACGGCATCGATCTCAACGAGCGCACCCTTGGGCAGCTCGGTCACGCCGACGGCTGCGCGGGCGGGCGGGCTCTGCTGGAAGAACGAGCCGTAGACCTCGTTGATCTCCGCGAACGCGCCCAGCCGGGTCGTGTAGATCGTCAGACGCACGGCCTGCGCCAGCGAGGTCCCGGCGGCCGCGCAGACCTCGCTCAGGTTCTCCAGGCAGCGCCGCGCCTGCTCAGCGGGCGTGTTGCCGACGAGCTCGCCGCTGCGCGCGTCCAATGGGATCTGCCCGGAGCAGAACAAGAGGCCGCCGGCGCGCACGGCGTGGCTATAGGGGCCAGCCGCGGCAGGCGCCCCCGCCGCGTCGACGATCTCGCGTTCGCCCGCCATCGGTAGAGGCTATCGCGCAGCCGGTTGCGCGCTCGGCCGCCCGGGTAGCTCACGGCCATGGCGAATCCCCTGCAACTGCGTCTCTTCGACCACGGGTGCCGCTAACGTTCGCCCGCATGCCACGGCGAACGCTCACATGGATGCTCGCCGTTTCGTTCGCCGCCTGGGTGCTCGCCGCGACGACGGCCGCACCGGCGGGGGCAGCACTGCCGTTTGCTCCGTGCGCGAACATCGCGGGCTTCTCATGCGCCTCGCTGCCCGTGCCGCTCGACCGCAGCGGCAAGGCGCCGGGGACGATCGTGTTGCCGATCGAGCGCAAATCGGCGGGGACGATCCAGACCCAGAGCGCCGTCATCGCACTCGCCGGTGGACCGGGGCAGGCGGCCAACCCGCTCGGCGAACAGCTCGCCGCCGCAATCGCTCCGGCGCTCACCTCGCACGATTTGCTCGTGTTCGACCAGCGCGGCACGGGTCGCGCGAGCCCTTTGAACTGCCCGGTCTTCAAGGACGAAGCAGCACTGGAAAAAGCGACCGAAAGCACGCTCGGCTCGCTGATCGAACTGTGCGCGCTGCAGATCGGCCAGGCGCGCGGATCGTTCACGACGCAGGAATCAGTCGAAGACATCGAGTCGATCCGCCACACGGCCGGCTACAAGAAGCTGATCCTGTACGGCACCTCCTACGGCACCAAGGTGGCGCTCGAGTACGCCGAACGCTACCCCCAGCACGTGGAAGCACTCGTGCTCGACTCGGTCGTGCCGAGCTCGGGACCCGAAGCTTTCGGCATCGACCGGCTGCAGGCGGTCACGCCGGTGCTGACTGAGCTGTGCGCCAACCGCGCCTGCGCTGGAATCACCACGAGCCCGGTCAGCGACCTCGCCAAGCTGCTGGCACGTCTGCGCAAGCACCGGCTCAGCGGCTCGGCCTACGACGGCGCCGGCAGGCGCCACTCGGTGTCGATGGGCGAGCTCGACGTGCTCGACATCCTGCAGGCCGGCGATCTGAACCCGGCGCTGCGCGCGCTGCTGCCCGCCGCGGTGCACTCTGCGCTGAAGGGCGACCCCGACCCACTGCTGCGCCTGAACCTGATCGCCGAGGGCCTCATCCCGAGCGTGCCGACCAAGCCGGAAGCCGAACGCGAACGGGTCGGCAACGACGAAGAAAACAACGCCCTGTTCATCGCGACCTCATGCGAGGAGACGCTGTTCCCGTGGCAGCGCGCGGCCAGCTCTCAGACCAAGCTGGCCGAAGCAATTAACGCCCTGCACGCGCTGCCGAGCAGCGACTTCTACCCGTTCGACACAACCACGGCACTGCAGAGCAGCCTGGTACCGGTGTGCGACTCCTGGCCCGACGCCGCGCCGGCGCCGCCCGCGGCCGGCCCACTGCCCAACGTGCCGACGCTGATCCTCTCCGGCGAGCAAGATCTGCGCACGCCGACCTCGGGGGCCAAGGCGGTCGCCGCGATGATCCCCGATGCGCAGGTGCTCACCATCCCCTACACCGGCCACTCGGTGCTCGGCAGCGACTTCAGCGGATGCGCCCAGACCGCGGTCGGCGCGTTCTTCACGAGCACGCCGGTGCAGCCATGCGCGACGACGAGCGACATCTTCTCGCCAACGCCGGTCGCGCCGCGCAAGCTCGCCTACCTACACTCGCCCCAGGGGCTCGCCGGCAAGCCGGGGCGCACGCTCACGGCGGTGCTCGACGCGATCGTCGACCTCGACCGCCAGGTCGTGGCGGCGACGCTGCAGGCCGAGCAGGAACTACCGAGTGGATCGAGCTTCGGCGGGCTACGCGGCGGCTACGCCAAGCTCACCTCCTCGGCGGCGGCGTTGCGGAACTTCTCCTTTGTCGCCGGCGTGAAACTGAGCGGGACGTTCCCGGTCAAGAACCACGAACTGCAGCCGGCCACGATCCGCATCTCCGGCGGAAGCGCAGCGCCTGGCAGCGTCAGGCTGTCTTCGGACAAACGCGTCACCGGCGTGCTCGGCGGTAGGCGCTTCAACGTGAGCCTCACCAAGGTCAAGCTCTCACGTGCGAGCGCCGGCGAAGGCGACTGGCCAAAGCGCGCACGATTCCCTCTCCCGGGCCTCGTGCGCGAAGGCTCGCACGACCTGCCCTGAGCGGCGACCGGACGCCAAGGCGAGCGCCCGGACCCATCGGCTGCTCAGCGACCGATCAGGACACCGTATCGAGCATCAGGTGTACCGTGGCGTTCCCCAAGAGTGAGCCATTCACCAACCGAAGGCGAACGATGAGCGCCACGCTGCAATTCGACGAGGACGCCTCCCGGCGCGTAGAGAGGATCTACACCACGCCCGATGTCATCGAACAGCGCCAAGCGATCCTGCGGGCACTCGCGCTCCAGCCCGGCGAGCGCGCGATCGACATCGGCTCGGGCCCCGGTCTACTCGCGTGCGAAATGGCCGTTGCCGTCGGGGCCGGCGGGCGGATCTGCGGGGTGGACGTCAGCGAGAACATGCTTGCCCTCGCCAGGGCGCGCAGACCACCAGCCGGCAGCGGCCCGATCGAGTACCAAGAAGCCGGCGCGCACACGCTCCCCTATGCGGACGCGAGCTTCGACGTCGCAGTCTGCACACAGGTCTACGAGTACGTCGATGATGTTCCCGCCGCGCTGCTGGAGCTGGGGCGGGTGCTGCGCCCGGGGGGCCGGGCGCTCGTGCTTGACACCGACTGGGACTCGATCGTATGGGCTTCGAGCGACGACGAGCGCATGGACCGGGTGCTCGCCGCGTGGGAGGAGCACCTCGTTCACCCTCACCTGCCGCGTACGCTCACACGGCTGCTGCGCGATGCTGGACTGGAAGTCACCGCCCGGGAAATCGTGCCGTTGTTCAACGCCGGCTATGACCCCAACACCTACAGCGCCGGAATGCTTGAGCTGATCGCGACGTTCGTAGCCGATCGCAACGGCGTGAGCGAGGCCGAAGCCACAGCATGGGCACAAGACCTAACCGAACTCGGCCCCGACTACTTCCTCAGTCTCAACCGCTACCTTTTCCTGGCGCACAAGCCCACCTGACGACCGGGCAGGTAGCTGTCAGTGAGGAGCGGGAGAAATCGGGCAAGCAACCGAGCATGACCAACGCGCTCGCACAAGAGACCTCGCCCTACCTGCGCCAGCACGCCGAGAACCCGGTCGACTGGCTGCCGTGGGGTGAGCAGGCGCTGCGGCGCGCGGCCGAGCAGGACAAGCCGCTGCTCGTCTCGATCGGCTACTCCTCGTGCCATTGGTGCCACGTGATGGAGCGGGAGTCCTTCGAGGATCAGCAGACGGCGGCGCTGATGAACGAGCAGTTCGTCTGCGTGAAGGTGGACCGCGAGGAGCGACCGGATGTCGACGCTCTCTACATGGAGGCAGTGCAGGGAATGACCGGCCAGGGCGGCTGGCCGCTGAACGTGTTCCTCACACCCGAGCAGCTGCCGTTCTACGGCGGTACGTACTTCCCGCCGGAACCGCGCCACGGGATGCCCGCGTGGACGCAGGTGCTGCAGGCGATCGCCGAGGCCTGGGGCGAGCGCAGCGCTGAGATCCGCGCCGGCGGCGAGCAGCTGCGCGAGCGCCTCTCGGGGGGCGCGCTGCTCGCACCATCCTCGCAGCCGATCGATGAAGCCGCCTTGGAGGCCGCCGTCGAGCGTTTGCGCGAGTCCTTCGACCGTCACCACGGCGGCTTCGGCGCCGCGCCCAAGTTCCCCCACGCCTCGGCGCTCGAGTTCCTGATGCTGCGTGGCGAGCGCGAGATGACGCTCGCCACGCTGCGCGCCATGGCGGCCGGCGGCATCCACGACCAGATCGGCGGCGGCTTCGCTCGCTACAGCGTCGACCGCTCCTGGACGGTGCCGCACTTCGAGAAGATGCTCTACGACAACGCGCTGCTCGCGCGCATCTACCTGCACGGTTGGCAGCGCTTCGGCGAGCGCCGCCTGCTCGAGGTCTGCCTCGACACGCTCGGTTGGGCGCTGCGCGAGATGCGCGGCCCCGAGGGCGGTTTCTACTCGGCGCTCGACGCCGACTCCGAGGGAGTCGAGGGACGCTTCTACGTATGGACTCTGGGGCAGCTGCGCGAGGCGCTCGGCGAGGACGCCGACGTGGCGATCGACCGCTTCGGCGCCGATGAGCAAGGGAACTTCTCAGACCCCCATCACCCTGAGCCGGGCCTGAACGTGCTGCAGGGGCCACGTGAGCCCGATGCCGAGCTCGACGACGCCACGCTGATGCGCATCCGCGAGCGCCTGCTCGCGGTGCGCGCGCAGCGAGTGCGCCCGGGCCTCGACGACAAGCGCCTGACGTCATGGAACGCGCTGATGATCTGCGCGCTCGCCGAAACCGGCGCGGCGCTGCGTGACGGAGACGGTCTCGATCCGGTGCTGGGCGAGGAGCTGCTCGCGGCGGCCGTGGCCTGCGCCGAGTTCGTCCTGCTCGATCTACGTGACGAGCGGGGAGGGCTGCTGCGCACCTACAATGACGGCCAGGCCAAGATCGGCGCCTACCTGGAGGATCACGCGTTCCTGCTCGAGGCGTTGCTCATGCTGTTCGAAACGACATGCGAGGAGCGCTGGTTCACCGAGGCGCTCGCGCTCGCCGACGAGACGATCAAGCGCTTCTCGGATCCAGAGCGCGGCGGCTTCTTCTCGACCGCCAGCGACCAGCAGCCGCTGATCGCGCGGCGCAAGGACCTCGAGGACTCGCCGATCCCGGCAGGCGGCTCGAGCGCCGCGATGGGCCTCCTGCGTCTCTCCCAGCTGACCGGCGAGGAGCGCTACGAGCGCCATGCCCTCTCGGTGCTGCGGCTGCTCGCCGAGATCGCGCCACGCCACCCGAGCTCGTTCGGGCACCTGCTGCAGGTCATGCACTGGCACCTCTCCCCCGCACGGCCAATCGCCTGCGCAGTGCCGGCGCGCAGCTAAGGAGACGCAGAGCTAAAGAGGCGTGGAGCTAAAGGGCGCGGAGGGGACGTGTGCATTCTGCGCGCGGGAGATTCCCCTCCTACAAGACGCGTGTCAGAGAATCGCCAGGTAGCGGTCGCGCTCCCACTGCGTGACCTGCACGCGGTAGTCGTCCCACTCCTGGCGCTTGATCTCGACGTAGCGGTTGAACATGTGCTCGCCGAGCGTGCGCAGCACGAGCTCTGACTGCGCCGTCAGCTCGATCGCCTCGCCGAGGCTCTCGGGCAGCTGCTCGACGCCGAGGCGCCGGCGCTCCTCGCCGGAGAGGTGGTAGAGGTTCTTCTCCATCGGCTCGGGCAGCTCATAGCCCTTCTCGATCCCCTCGAGGCCCGCCTGCAGCAGCGTGGCGAATGTCAGGTAGGGGTTGCACGCCGGATCGGGGCAGCGCAGCTCCATCCGCGTGGCCTTCTCGTTGCCCGGGTGATACAGCGGCACGCGCACGAGCGCCGAGCGGTTGCGCCGCGACCAGGCGACGTATGTCGGCGCCTCGAAGCCCGGCACCAGGCGCTTATAGGAGTTGACCCACTGGGCGAAGATCGAGCAGATCTCGCGCGCGTGCTTGAGCTGGCCGGCGATGAAGGCCTTGCCCACGTCGGAGAGGAAGTACTGGTCATCGGCGTCGTAAAAAGCGTTGCGCCCGCCGCTGAACAGCGATTGGTGCGTGTGCATGCCTGAGCCGTTCTCGCCGAACAGCGGCTTGGGCATGAACGTCGCATGCCAGCCGTACTTCATCGCGTACTCCTTGACCGTGATGCGGTAGGTCATGCAGTCGTCGGCCATCTTCATCGCCTCGGCGTAGCGCATGTCGATCTCGTGCTGAGACGGGCCCACCTCGTGGTGGGTGTACTCCACGTGGATGCCCAGCTGATCAAGCGCCAGCACCGTCTCGCGGCGCACGTCCGAGCCGGCGTCGAGCGTCGTCAGGTCGAAGTAGCCGCCTTCGTCGAGCACCTCGGTCGAGCGCGAGTCCTTGAACAGGAAGTACTCGAGCTCGGGGCCGACGTTGAAGACGTCGAAGCCCATCCCGTGGGCGCGCTCCAGCGCACGGCGCAGCACGTGCCGGGGATCGCCCTCATACGGCGTGCGCTCCGGCGTGACGACGTCGCAGAACATCCGCCCCACCCCCTGCTCCTCCGGACGCCAGGGAAGCACGGCGAACGTTGAAGGGTCGGGCATCGCGATCATGTCCGACTCCTCGATCGCGTTGAAGCCCGTGATCGAGGAGCCGTCGAAGCCCATGCCGTTCTCGAACGCGTCGTCGAGCTCTTCGACGTTGATCGAAAACGACTTCAGCTGGCCGAGGATGTCGGTGAACCAGAAGCGAATGAAGCGGATCTCCCGCTCCGCCACGATCGCCTTGACGTCCTCCGCGGTTTTCGGCGACTCCGTCATGCCCGTCTGACCTTATCGATGGCTCTGGCCGCGCGGTATCGACGGATGGCCAAATCGCCTCCGCGGCCAGGCGGCCGCCGAGCGGTCAGTGTCCGGCTACTGCGGCGACGAAGTTGGCGACGTCTTCGGCTTCCTTGCCCTGGTAGAGCAGGGCCGGCATCTGCCCGAGGCCGCGCGCGCGGCCTTCGCTGATCGCGCTTAGCACGAGCGCCTTGCGCCCGGCAGGGGTCGGAATGTCGGCGCCGACGCGAACGTCGAGGTTCGGGCCGATCAGCCCAACCGACTTGGTCGCGGCCAGCGTGTGACAGACGGCGCAAGACTTGGAGAAGAGTTCGCGTCCCTCCTGCTCGCCGGCGTTCAGGTGCACGCCGCCGACGCCTACGCTCGCCTTGTGATCGCCGTTGAACGCCAGCACGATCGCCGGCACGGCCAAGCCGAAGGCGAACAGCACGATCACTCCGGCCGTCACCGAGCGGCGGCTGACCTTCGATTCGGTGTGCAGCGACTGGCGCGCGCCGCGCGGGCCGCCACGCATCGCGACGAAGAACACGCCGAGGCCCAGCAGGACCCAGCTGAGGACGATGACGATGACCATGCGCGCGAGAACATATCGCCTGGCGGCGCCGGACGGTCCTCGGGAGCGCGCGCAGCCGGCAACCGGCGCCGTTCGAACCTAAACGCGGGATGAGAGGAGCAGCCCTGGATTTAGGCAACGCCAAGATTCGGCGCTAGCCTGGGAGATGGTCTTCCAATGCTTCTGCAACGCCCGGCATGAACGAGCAGAGATGAACATCCTTCGCCGTCTTCCCCTGTCGCGACTGCTGCTCATCTGCGCCCTCGTCGCTGTGCTCGGAGGGTCGCTCGCGGCGATTGCGCTCGCGCTCGGCGCGGGCCCGAAGCCACCGCCCAAGCCGCTCGCTCAGGCCATCCATGACGCCCTCTCCGCCCCTCCCGTGGAAGGCGTGAGCGCCAACGTCACCCTGACCGACCACCTGCTCGAAGGCGCGAGCCTGACCAGCGCCGCCGGAGAAGCCGGCGGGCAGATCTCCTCCAACCCACTGCTGTCCGGCGCTTCCGGCCGGCTGTGGGTCGCCAAGGACGGGCGCGTGCGGCTCGAGCTGCAGGCCGAAAAGGGCGATACGCAAGTGCTCTACGACGGCCACACGCTGACCGTCTACGACGCATCCTCGAACACGCTCTACCATTTCGCACCGCCCACGGACGAAGCAGACAGCGCCACACATCCGTCGAGTGGCCAGGGCGAGAAGCACGAAGTCCCGAGCGTGGCGAAGATCGAACAAGCGATCGCCAAGCTCGACCACGTCAATGTCTCCGGCGCGACGCCGACCAACGTGGCCGGCCGGCCCGCCTACACCGCGCGCGTCTCGCCCAAGGAAGGTGGCAGCCTGCTCGGCGGCGCAGAGGTCTCCTGGGACGCTGAGAACGGTCTGCCGCTGCGCGCCGCGCTGTACTCCTCCACGAGCTCCTCGCCCGTGATCGAACTAGCCGCGAGCGAAGTCTCGTTTGGCCCTGTTGACAGCTCGGTCTTCGAATTCACGCCCCCGGCCGGCGCAAAGGTCGAAGAAGTCAAGCTGCCCAGCGGCGAGGCCGGCAAACACGCGGGCAGCTCCGCACACGAGCACGGCAAGCCGAATGTCACCTCACACGGCCACGGCGTCTCCTCGGTGGCCGTGGTGGAAAGCAAGCTCAAGCCCGGCGAGAAGGCCGCGAGCCTGCCCGAAGGGCTGCCGAAGGTGAAGATCGACGGCACGACGACCGCCACCGAGCTGCCGACGGCGCTCGGCACGCTGCTCAGCTTCGAGCGCTCGGGCGTGCGCTATGTGCTCGTCGGCGCCGTCACCCCAGCCGACATCGAGGCAGTCGCGCGAGGCCTCTAGCCGTGCCCAAGGCGGCCGACGCCGTCGGGGACGAGGAGCGCCAGCCGGTTCGCGCACGCGGCCTCGTCAAGCGCTACGACGAGGTGCTCGCGGTCGACCACATCGACCTCAACGTCCAGACCGGCGACGTCTACGGCTTCCTCGGCCCCAACGGCGCCGGCAAGACGACCACGCTGCGCATGGCTCTCGGGCTGATCACGCCGACTGAGGGAAGCGTCGAGCTGTTCGGGCGCGACCCGCTGCGCCAGGGCGCGCGGGCGCTTGAGGGCGTGGCCGGGTTCGTCGAGGCGCCGCGCTTCTACCCGTACATGAGCGCGCGCAAGAACCTCGAACTGCTCGCCGCGCTCGACGGCGACGGGGCGCGTGAGCGGATCGACGAGGTGCTCGAGATCGTCGAGCTCACGGCACGCGCCAAGCACCGCATCGGCGGCTACTCGCACGGAATGCGACAACGCCTGGGGATCGCCGCCGCGCTGCTGCGCCGCCCACGCCTGCTGATCCTCGACGAGCCGGCCACCGGCCTCGACCCCGGCGGGATGCGCGACATGCGCCTGCTGATCCGCCGCCTCGCCGGCGAAGGGATCACCGTGCTGCTCTCCAGCCACCAGTTGCCCGAGGTGCAGGAACTGTGCGACCGCGTCGCGATCGTCGACTCCGGCCGCGTCGTCTACGAGGGCGCGCTCGCCGACCTGCGCCGCCAGGGCGGCGCCGGCTACCGGCTGCGCACGACCGACGACGCACTGGCTGTGCGGATCCTCGCCGAGCAGCCGGGCGTCGAGCACGCGGCGAGCGGTGAGCACGGGCTCGGCTTCCAGGCTGAGGAGCGCACCGTCGGCGAGCTGTCGCTGTCGCTCGCCCGCGCCGGCATCGGCATCCTCGCGCTCACGCCCGAGTTGGCCACGCTCGAGGACCTTTTCTTCCGCCTCACCGAGGGCGCCGCGGCGGGACAGGAGCACCCAACGCCCGCGCTCGAGCGCGACCCCGTTGAGGTCGCGTGAGCGCCTCCGCCGCCACCCCTGCCGCGCTCGCGCCGCGCGCTAGGGCCCGCCGTCCGAGCACGCTCGCCATCTGGCGCTGGGAGCTGCGCAAGCTCGCCGCACAGAAGCGCACCTACCTGGGCTTCGCGATCGCGGTCGTCGTGCCCGTCTTCTTCGTGATCGCCGAGCACTTCAACCAGCACCACGGCCACGGCGGGGACAGCATCTTCTTCTCCGAGATCACGCAGTCCGGCCTGGTCACGCCCGTGCTCTCGCTGATCCTCGCCTCGACCTTCTTCCTGCCGCTGTCGACCGCGCTCGTGTGCGGCGACATCGTCGCCAACGAGGATGGCAACGGCACGCTGAAGACGATCCTCACGCGCTCGGTGGACCGCGGGCAGGTGTTCGCCGCCAAGGTGCTCGCCGCCTTCGCCTACGCCGCCGCAGCGGTTTTCCTCGCGGCCTTCGTCGCCACCGTCGCCGGCGTCGCCTCGTGGGGCTTCAACGACATCGTCTCGCTCTCCGGCACCGTTGTTCCTCCGGGCGAAGCGCTGCTCTTGATCCTCGCCGCCAACGCCTGCTACCTGATCCCGATCGCCGCGATCGTGAGCATCGGCGTGCTGCTCTCGACCGTCACGCGCAACAGCGCCGCAGCCGTCGTCGGCACGCTCGCCGTGACGCTCGTGCTCGCGCTGATCCCGATCATCCCGGGCCTCGAGGGAGCCAGGCCGTACCTGCTCACTACCGAGTACAACGCCTGGCAGGGGTTGTTGCGCACGCCGACCGACTGGGCTCCGATCCTGCACTCGCTGTGGGTCTGCGCGCTGTACGCAGTGCCCTCGTTGTTCGCTGCCTACCTCGTCTTCCTGCGCCGCGACGTTGCCGGGGGCTGAGCCGAGAGCCGTTGGGTGCAAGTTGGGTGTGATACCGCCGACTTGGTAAAATCACCGCTATGAAAACGATCCAGGTGCGCAACGTGCCCGATGAAGTTCATCGCACCCTGCGCACGCGAGCGGCGGCCG
This sequence comes from uncultured Solirubrobacteraceae bacterium, assembly GCA_963704495.1. Classification (GTDB taxonomy): domain Bacteria; phylum Actinomycetota; class Thermoleophilia; order Solirubrobacterales; family Solirubrobacteraceae; genus Palsa-744. The sequence goes on from OY969911.1 coordinate 2,844,627, forward strand.
CGGGGGTCTCGCTGTCGGACTTTGCGCTCGGCGAGCTGGAGCGCGTGGCGGAGCGCCCGCCCGTTGCAGAGGTGCTGCAACGGGCGCAATCGCGCCCAGGCGGAGCCAGGAGCCGGGACGTGATCGCCGCGCTTGAAGCAGTTCGCCGCGAACGCGAGTGAGCATTGCTGGTTGTCGACTCGTCGGTGATCGTAGAGGTGTTTGCGACGATCGACCCTCCACCGCGTTTGATCGACCGCCTCGCGGCCGACGGCGACCTGCATGCGCCGCAGTTGATTGATGTCGAGGTGCTCGCCGTTCTGCGGCGCATGACGCTTCACGAGACGATCGACATCCGGCACGCCGAAGCGGTTCGCGCCGATCTCGCAAGTCTGGCGCTCGCTCGCTACGCGCACCAGCCGCTCAGCGACCGCATTTGGGAGCTGCGCCACAACCTGACCGCCTACGACGCGACGTTCGTCGCACTCGCCGAGTTACTCCAGGCGCCGCTCGTGACCTGCGATGCGCGACTCGCCTCAGCCCCCGGCCACGATGCCCGGATCGAGCTGTTCGAGATAGCCAGCAGCTAGCTTACCTGCGCGGGCTGCTCGACCGCGGACAGCTCGACGTCGCCCATCAGCCGCCGCGCCTCGCGCGGGTCGATCAAGCCTGCTTCCAGGCGCCCGGTGGACTCCGCGCCGCACGCCACGCCGAGGCGCAGGCAGTGGTCGGGCGGGCGGCCCTCGTAGCGCGCCGCCACGTAGCCCGCCAGGAACGCGTCGCCCGAGCCACGACGGGCGATCGGCTCTGCGCGCTGCTCGATGCGTGCGCGTTTGGCCTGTGGCTGGCCGTCGATCAGCACCTGCGCGATGCAGCCGTCCGGCAGCGTCATGATCGCCTCGCGCGGGCCGATCGCCGCGATCTCGCGCACGACCTGCAGGCGCTCCTCCTCGCCCGCAAACTCGTGCCCGACCAGTTCCTCGGCCTCGAGCACGTTCGGCGAGACGACATGCGGCTCGGCACGAGCCGCCTGGCGCAACGGCTCACCGTCGGTGTCGATCACCGTCGTCACCTCCAAGCGCTCCAGATCGTGGATCAGGCCCGCATACAGGTCCGGCTCGACCCCGCGCGGCAGCGATCCCGCGAACACGACGATCGCCGCTCCCCGCGCCAGATAGAGCAGCTTGTCGCGGAACAGCTCCACCTCGCTCGCCGAGACCTCCGGTCCGCGTTCGTTGATCTCCGTCTGCTCGCCCGTCGTCGGGTCGAGCACCGAGGTGTTCGTGCGCGACTCCTCGCGGATCCGCACGAAGTCGTTGAGGATCGACTCTTCCGTCAACTGCTCGACGATGTGTGTGCCCGTCGCCCCACCGGCGAAGCCCGTCGCGATCACCGGCTGACCAAGCGCCTTCAGCGTGCGGGCGATGTTGACGCCCTTGCCACCCGCCATCGTGCGCTGCTCGACCGTGCGGTGACGCCTACCGAGCCTGAAGTTCGGTACCGAAAGCGACTTGTCAATCGCGGCGTTGAGCGTGACCGTGATGATCATCGTGACCCCCCCTTCGACCTTCCAACCGGTCCCGCCGCAGTCATGCAACGGAACCCACCACAGGCTAGCGGACGCCCGTCGCAGCTCCAGCCACTCAGGCTGTTGAGGCTGACAGCGCCCACGCCTGCTCGCGCAAGCGCTCCGCCTCCGCACGTGCTGCCGCCCCCGGCCCTGCGGCCCCAGCGCCTTTCTCGCGAGTCAGATAAGCGTTGACGATGCTGCGCGACGCCGTGATCAGCCCGCCGGCGCGCCCGGGCGCGAACGCCGGCGCGAGATCCTCGACCCGTCCGCCCTGCGCACCCACGCCCGGGAGCAAGAAGACCGCGCGGGGCATCAGCTCGCGGGCCCGCATCAGGTGCGCCGGCTCGGTCGCGCCGACCACCGCGCCGACATCGCCCAGGTCCATTTCGCCGGGGGCATCCGCGCCGAGCTGCGCGACGAGCTCTGCGATCCGCTCCCAGACGGCACCGCCACCGCTCACCGTCAGGTCCTCGATGTCGGCCGCGCCGGGATTGGAGGTGCGTACGAGCACGAGCACGCCCGCCCCGGCCTCCCGCGCCTGCGCGACGAACGGAACGATTGCGTCAACGCCCATCAGCGGGTTGACCGTCGCCATCTCCGCACCCAGTCCAGGGAGTCGCCCGAACGGCGTCTCGCGCCCGCCGAACAACCCGCTCGCATAAGCCTGTGCGCTGACATCGATGTCGCCGCGCTTGCCGTCCGCGATCACCAGCAGGCCACGCCGGCGCGCGTGCCTGGCCACCTCTTCGAGCACCGCCCAACCGGGGGCGCCGAGCAGCTCGAAGCGCGCCAGCTGCAGCTTGACCGCAACGCACGCCTCGGCCGTTACGTCGATCACCTCGCGGCAGTGATGCAGGATGGCGGCCGCAGCACGGTCCGCCGGAGCGGCGTCGACCATCCCAGCCGGGTCCGCGCCCGGCCACAGAGCCCCCGGGTCCGGGTCGAGCCCGAGCACGATCTGCGACTCGCGCTCGGCGACCCGAGCGGCCAGTGCCTGCGCAAACGGCTGTGCCAGGCTCAGCGGCCCTTCACCGCGCTCTTCAGACCACTGCCCGCCGTGAAGCGCGGCACGCGGCTGGCGGCGATCTGGATGCGCTCACCAGTGCGCGGGTTCACGCCCATCCGCGCGCCGCGGTCACTCACGTGGAACTTGCCGAATCCCGCCACCGTGACTTCGCTGCCGCGGCGCAACGCGTCCTCGACGGTCGCCAGCACCGCGTCCACCGCGCGCCCGGCATCCTGCTTGGTCAGATCGGCGCGATCCGCCACCTGGTCGACCAGCTCGGCCTTCGTCACTTGGGTTCCTCCTCGTTCGTGAAACCGGTCAATCGACGCTAACACCATGCGCGGACGCAGCGCAACCTGCGCGCAGCGCCCACCACTGCCCCACCGGCGGGCCGGCGAGCGTCATTTTGCGCCCGTTCACCGGGCCATCCGCAACAATGCCCCGATGAGCGTCACTCGAATCGCCTGGCTCGTGACCGCGTTCGTGGCGCTGCTCACCGGGTTCCTGCTGCTGCTCGGCGGCTACAACGGCTATGCCGCGCTCGGCCTGGCCGTCGCGATCGCCGCCGCCATCAATCTGCTCTAGACGGCTCCACCTGTCCTTCAACCGGCCGCAGCGCGCTCGCCGAGCCACTCGAACAGCGCCCGCGCAGCGCGCCCGCGATGGCTGATCGCGTCCTTCTGCTCGTCGCTCAGCTCGGCCATCGTCAGCCCCGGCGGACCCTCATTGGGCAGGAACGCCGGGTCATAGCCGAAGCCACGCTCGCCGCGCGGCTCAGCCGCGAGCGTGCCCGCGCAGCGTCCGTGGAACAGCCGATCTTCCCCGCCGGCCGGGTCAACGTAGGCGATCGCGCAGACGTATTCCAGCCCGCTGCCCGCCGGTGCCTCGCGTAGCAGCTTCGCCAGGTTCTCCCCGTCTGAGGCGTGCTCGCCCGCGTAGCGCGCCGAGCGCACGCCCGGCGCTCCGCCGAGCGCCGCCGCCGCGATGCCCGAGTCGTCGGCGATGCTCGCACGCCCCGTCGCTGCTGCCGCCGCGCGCGCCTTGCCGAGCGCGTTCTCCGCGAACGTCTCGCCGTCCTCCGGCGGCAACTGCACCTCAGTCGGCAGCACGTCCAGCCGCCAAGCCTCGCCGCCATGTCCCGGCTCAGGCAGCAGCCGCGCGAGCTCGCGCCGCTTGTGCTCGTTGTGCGTCGCCAGGATCAGCTTCAACTGGCCGGTGTCCCGGCGCCCGACTCTGAGGCGGCGCTTGCACCGTGCCCCGCGCGCGCAATCGCGCCTTGCTGAGCCGCCTGCAGCTGTTCGATGCCGACCGCCGCCAAGGCCAGCAGCTCGTCCAGATGCGCGCGAGAGAGCGGCGTGCGCTCGGCCGTCGCCTGCACCTCGATCAAGCCGCCGTCTCCGGTCATCACGACGTTCGCATCGACCTCCGCCGTCGAGTCCTCCGAGTAGTCGAGGTCGAGCAGCGCGCGGCCGCCGACCATCCCGCACGAGACCGCCGCCACCGAGCCGCTCAGCGGCGAGCGCTCCAGCAGCCCCTGCTCGCGCAACCGCGCACAGGCCAGCGCCAGCGCCACGTATGCGCCCGTGATCGACGCGCAGCGCGTGCCGCCGTCGGCCTGCAGCACGTCGCAGTCGAGGTAGATCGTGCGTTCGCCGAGCGCCTTGAAGTCGACCACGCCGCGCAGCGATCGTCCGATCAGACGCTGGATCTCCACAGTGCGCCCATCCTGACGCCCGCGCGTGGCGTCGCGCTGCTTGCGCTGGCCCGTCGAGGCCGGCAGCATGCCGTACTCCGAGGTCACCCAGCCCGTGCCGCGGCCCCTCATCCAGCGCGGCACGCTCTCTTCGGCCGAGGCCGTGCAGATCACGCGCGTCTCGCCCGCCGAGATCAGCGCCGAGCCGGTCGCCGTGCGCATGAAGCCCGGCTCGATCTCGACCGGGCGCAGCTCACCCGCCGCACGGCCATAGCTGCGCTGTGGGGCCGCCCCGCCGCTGCTGTCCGCCGTCACGCCGTCTCCTCGCCTCGTCGTTGTGCCCTCATGCCACCGCCTCGATCATGCCGCCGCCTCGGCCTCGGCCAGCCGCACGTGCTCGACCTCGCCCAGCGGCATCTGCAAGAAGCGCGTGCCCAGTTCGTGGAACGCCTGCGTGTCGCCCGTGCAGAGGAAGTGATACTCGCCCTCGCCGCGGCGAGGGTTGCCGAGCGAGCGCGTGCTCAGCGCGTGCTCGACCTGCCGCGCCAGCGCCGCCCCCGAGCTGACCAGCGTGACCTGCGGCCCGAGCATGCGCTGCAGCATCGGGCGGATCAGCGGATAGTGCGTGCAGCCCAAGATCACCGTGTCGACTTCCGCGCCGCGCAGCGGCGCGCACGCCTCGCGCACCATCTGCACCGCGCGCTCGTCGAACTGCTCACCCGCCTGGATGATCCCGGCCAGATCGGGGCACGGCACCGCGTACAGCGTCACGTGCGCGTCGATCGCCGCGACCGCCTGCTCATAGGCGCCGCTGGCCACCGTCGTCGGCGTCGCCAGCAGCCCGATCCGCCCCGTGCGCGTGCTCGCGACCGCCTGCGAGGCCTCCGGGCGCACGACGCCGAGCACGTCGACGCCGAGCGTCGTCTCGAGCATCCGCCTGCGCAGGCTCGGCAGCGCCGCCGCCGTCGCCGAGTTGCACGCCACCACGAGCAGCTTCGTGCGCCTGCGCAGGAGCTCCTCGGCGATCTCCGCCGAGAAGCGCGCCAGCTCCTGCGGCGTGCGCTCGCCGTAGGGGAAGCGCGCCGTGTCGCCCAGATAGAGGAAGTCCTCGTGTGGCAACTGCACGAGCAGCTCGTGCAGCACCGTCAGCCCGCCCACGCCCGAGTCGAACACGCCGATCGGCCGCTCGCGCGGATCTGCTGGCCTCGGCAAGTCGCTGCCCACGAAGCCATCATTCCAAAGCGCGCCGTCGTCGCCCGCTCGCGCCGTCGCGTGCCGGCGCTACCGTCGGCACGTGCGCGCGCTCGTGCTCTCCAACATGCGGCCCGACCAGGCGCACCCCGAGCGCGGCAGCTTCGTGCGCGACCAGGTCGCCGCGCTGCGCCGCCTGGACGGGCTCGACGTCGAGCTGTATGAGTTCCCGCCGGGGCCCGCCGCACTGGCACGCGCCGCACATGAGCTGCGCCGCAGGTTCGCGCGCAAGCGCACAGGTGCGAGCTCGGCGGGCGTCGGTGCAGAGCCCGGCAGCGCCGGCGAGCGCTTCGACGTCGTGCACGCCCACTTCGGCCTGACCGCCTGGCCCGCACTTGCCGTTCCCGCGCACACGCGCGCGTTGACACTGCACGGCACCGACCTGCGCCACCCGCGCACGCGCCTCTTGACGCTGGCCGTGCTGCCCAGCGTCGACCTGCTCGCCGTCGTCTCCGCCGCGCTCGCCGACGAGCTGCCCGTCCGCGCCGCGCGGCGCGCGCAGGTGCTCCCCTGCGGCGTCGAGCTCGAGCGCTTTCGCCCGATGGCGCGCGCCGAGGCGCGCGCGCAGCTCGGCCTCGAGCCCGGCGGGCGCTACACGCTGTTCGCCGCCGACCCGGCGCGTCCCGAGAAGCGCTACGACCGCGCAGCCTCGCTCGCCGCCGCCGCCGGCGCCGAGCTGCTCACGCTCGGCGGCGTCGAGCCCGCGCGCGTGCCACTGCTCGTCAACGCCGCCAACGCCGTGCTCGTGCCCTCCGAGCGCGAGGGCTTCGGGCTGGCCGTGCTCGAGGCGCTCGCCTGTGACGTGCCCGTGCTCGCCACCCCCGTCGGCATCCACGAGCAGGCGCTCGCCGGCGTGCCCCGAACCCTCTGCGAGCCCTTCGAGCTCGCCCGCTGGCGAGCCGCGCTGCAGCCGCTGCTCGCCGACGAGGACCCCCGCGCGCCCGGCCGGCTCAGCGCCGAGCGCTGGTCCGCCGCGAGCATGGCGCAGCGCGTTGCCGACGCATGGCGCACAGCCCGCGGACGCGCTGGGTAGCATGAGGTGGCCGTGGACAGCCAGACATCCGCCACGACTCCAGCCGCCCCGGCGCAGCCGGACGAGCGCCCCGGCGCAGCAGCCCCGCCCGCCGCGGGGGCCGCAACCCCTCCGCCTGCCCAGGGGCCGACGACTCCGTCCTCTGCTGCAGGGGCGGCCCAGCCTGCCACGGAGCCCTCGCCCGCCTCACCCACCGCGAGCGACTCCGCCGCAGCCGAGCCACAGACGCTCGCCGAGGAGCAGCAGCCCGGCTTCGGCTCGCGCGGGCGCCGCCGCCGCCGCGCCCGCTTCCTGCGCAAGGCGCGCGAGCTCGCCTACCGCGACCTCGGCGGGCTCGTCTTCAGCCTGCATCGCTTCGGTCAGCGCAACGACTCGCTCGTGCTCGCCAAGCTCGCCACGCTGAGCCGCATCGACGCCGAGCTGCGCGCGCTCGAAGGCAGCCTCGGCGAGCGCCGGCCCGTCACCGTGCTGCGCGAGGCCGGCATCACGGCCTGCCCGCGCTGCGCCGCCATCCACAGCGGCGAAGACCGCTTTTGTCCCAGCTGCGGGCTATCGATGAGCCGTCGCAGCGACCTGCCGATCGCCGGCGCGTCGGCCGGTGGCGCCACGCAGACACCGCCACCGAGCGCGCCGCCGCCGCGGACTCAGCCACCGCCCGCGGGCTCGCCCTTGGCAGGCTCGCCGCCCACCGCACCGCCGACACCGACCGCCGCACAGCCCACCCAGCCGCCACCAGACAGCTCGCCCGCCGGCGTTGGTCCGGCTACGCAGCAGCACGCTGCCGGCACCCCTCCGGCGAGCCGACACGCTCCTCCGCAGGCCGCACCGCAGCCGGCCACGCAAGCCTTTGACGCGGTCCCGGCCGACGACGGCGGCGACCAGCCGACCGAGATCATCCGCCCGCCGGCGCCCGGCTCGTGACGGTCGCAGCGCCCGCCGACAGCCCCTCGGGCAGCACCCAGCCGCCCTCGCCGCAGAGCACCGTCTCGCCGACGCGTCCGGCCGTGATCGAAGCTTGCCCACTGTGCGGCTCACCGCTCGACCCCCGCCAGGACTGGTGCCTCAGCTGCGGCGCCGCCGCGCGCACGCGCCTCGCGGCGACGCCCAACTGGAAGGGCCCCGTCGCCGCGATCGCCGTTGTCGCCGTGCTCGCGCTCGGCGTGCTCGCCGCAGCGCTCGTCAAGCTCGCCGGCGGCTCAGGCTCGGGCGCAGCGCCCGTGACCACGACCGTCACCACAGCGCCCGCCGCGAGCGCGCCGGTCACGCCGACGAGCGCCACCCCAGGCGTGCCGACCACGATCGCGCCGAGCACCTCGACGACGCCGACCGCGGGTGTGAGCACGCCCACGGTCACCGCCCAGCCGGGTAACGCCGGCGGCATCGCCGGCCCGAGCACCACCCCAACGGTTACTGCCAAGAAAGGCATCAACGCGATCCCCGGACTGCGCGGCCTCACGCCTGCCCAGCGCAAGAAGGTCGAAGGGCTACTCAAACCGGGCGCCAAGACGAACTCGGGGCGCTAGCTGCCCGCGGCGGTCGCGTCGCGGCGGTCGCCTGAGCGTGCCGGGACGCTCGCCGCGCGCCGCCAGATACGGTTCCAGCGATGCCCGCGTCTCCCCCGGCGGTCTCCCGTGCTGTCGCACGCGAAATCGATGTAGCAGTGATCGGAGCGGGCGCCGCCGGGCTGTATGCCGCGTTGTGCGCCGCCCGCGACGGTGCCTCGGTCACACTTGTCTCGGCTACGCCGCTCGCACGCACGGCCAGCTACTGGGCGCAGGGCGGGCTCGCCGCAGCGCTCGCCGCCGACGACAGCGCAGAGCTTCACCTGCGCGACACAGAGCTCGCCGGGCGCCGCCTCGTGCGCCGCTCGGCCGCCGAGATCCTCGCCCGCGAGGCGCCCGACTGCGTGCGCGACCTGCAGGGACTCGGCGTGCGCTTCGACGCCGACAGCGACGGGCACCTCGCGCTCGGCCTCGAGGGCGGGCACTCCGTGCGCCGCGTCGTGCACGCCGGCGGCAGCGCCACCGGTCGGCGCGTCGTGCGCCAGCTCTCCGCGCTCGCCGCCGAGGAGCCGCGCATCGCCGTGCTCGAGGGCGCCCGCGCCCGCGCGCTGTGGCGCTCCGGCGGACGCTGCGTCGGGCTGATCTGCGAGGACGGTCGGATTCTCGCCGCACGCGCCGTCGTGATCGCGACGGGCGGCTGCGCCGCGATGTGGGCGCGCACGACCAACCCGCCCGGCTCCCAGGGTGTCGGGCTACTGCTCGCTGGGCGCGCAGGAGCCGCGCTCGCCGACCTCGAGCTCTTGCAGTTCCACCCCACCGCCGTGATCGGCCTCAGGGGTCGCGAGGGCTTCCTCGTGACCGAGGCCATTCGCGGCGAGGGCGCCACGCTGCACGACCACCACGGCGAGCGCTTCGTCGACGAGCTGCTGCCCCGCGACGAGGTCTCCCGGGCGATCCAGGAGCGCCTTGCCCAGTCCGGCGGGCGCTCCGTCGGCCTCGACATGCGCGGCGTCGACCCCGCGCGCTTCCCCAACGTCGTCGGCGCGCTGCGCGAGGCCGGGCTCGATCCCACGAGCGAGCTGATCCCCGTCGCACCGGCCGCCCACTACACGATGGGCGGGATCGTCGCCGACCTGCACGCGCACTCCACGCTGCCTGGGCTGTATGCCGTCGGCGAGTCCTCCTGCACCGGCCTGCACGGCGCCAACCGGCTCGCCTCCAACTCGCTCAGCGAGTGCTTCGTGTTCGCCCGCCGCGCCGTCGCCCACGCACTCGCCGAGCCCGCCCCGAGCGCACCGCGCAAGGGCGTCAGCGAGGCCGAGCTCGACGCGCTCGCCGCGCTGCCCTCGCCGCCCGTCGGCGACCACGACACGCGCGCCGCGCTGTGGCAGGACGCCGGCATCGTGCGCAGTGCCGACGGGCTCTCGCGGCTGCTCGCGAACCCCCATCCACTCGTGCGCGCGATCGCGCAGTGCGCGCTCACGCGCACCGAGAGCCGCGGCGCGCACCAGCGCACCGACTACCCGCAGCTCGACCCCGCGCTCGACCTCCATCACGTCGTCATGCGCGGGGCCGGCGACGCGCCCGGCGACCAAGCCGTCGGCGACTGCGAGCACGGCCGGCCGCCGGTTCCAGCGGTCGCGTGGCAGACCTGGGGCTAACGGCCCGCCCGACCCGCGCCCACCCGCGCAGGCGATCGTCTCTCTACATAAAAAGATCGCCTTTAAGTCTTTATCTCGGTCCTTTTGAGATCGGAGACGTGTTCTCACACGTAGAAGGATCCGAGGCCATCGGAGTCCTTCCAAATAGGCGGGTTTGCTCCAACCAAGAAGGAGGGCCAGGAGTAGCCATGTACCAGTTCAGCCGAGCCATTTACCGCGAGCTCGCCCCGCAGATCCTCCCTGCTCCGCCGGGTGAGCCCGCCGCCGCCAACCACGCTGCCGTGCTGGGCGCCTGTGAGGCCGTCGTGACCCGTCTGGCCACCGACCGCCACTACTTCGCCCGTCCCGAACGCGCGCTGTTCGCCGACATTCGCAACTACTTCCCCATGTCCGCGCAGTCGCACGTGCACCAGGTCGTCTGCCGCTACGTGCAGCTTGCCCAGGACTACCTCACGCTGCATCCCGTCGAGGGCTATGCCGCCGTCAGCGGTGCGCCGCCGCAGTGCCGCGCCACGACCCGCAAGGGCGCTGCCTGTCAGCGCGTGCCGCTGCCGCACAACGGCTACTGCCCCTCCCACCAGCACCTCGCCGACACCGAGAACCGGGAGCTCGCGGCCGCATAGCCGCCGTCGCATAGGCTCCGAGGCGTGCTCCTCGGGGTCGATGTCGGCGGCACCTTCACCGACGCCGTACTCGTCGGCGAGGACTCAGCCGTGCACACCGCCAAGGTCCCCACGACCGCCGTCGAACAGGCGCGCGGCGTGCTCGAAGCCGTCGCGCTCGTGCTTGAGCGGGCCGGCGCTCAGGCCGGCGACGTGCGCCGTTTCGCGCACGGCATGACCGTCACGACCAATGCCTTGCTCGAGGGACAGACGGCGCGCACCGCGCTGATCGCCACCGAAGGCTTCACCGACGTGATCGAGCTCGGCCGCCAGGCCCGTCCGCACCTGTACCGGCTGTGCGACGCCGCGCCGGCCCCGCTCGTGCCAGTCGAGCTGCGCTTCGCTGCGCCCGAGCGGATCGCTCCCGACGGCGTGCTGCGAGCGCTCGAGCCCGATGCCGCACGGGCACTCGTGCAGCACGTCGCCGACGCTCGGCCCGAAGCCGTCGCCGTCGCGCTCCTGCACTCCTACGCCGACCCGCGCCACGAGCAGCTGCTCGGCGAGCTGCTCGGCGAGCTGTTGCCCGGCGTGCCCGTGTCGCTGTCCGGCGAGCTCGTCGGCACCTTCCGCGAGTACGAGCGCACCGCCACGACCGCGCTCGACGCCGCGCTCTCGCCGCTGCTCGAGGCCTACCTGCGCCGGCTCGCCGGCGCCGCCTGCGAGCAGGGTCTCGTCGAGCCGCAGATCATGCAGTCCTCCGGCGGGCTCACCGACATCGCCCGCGCCTCCGCCCACGCCGCGCTGACCGTGCTCTCCGGACCCGCCGGCGGCGTCGGCGGCGCGCTGCTGCTCGCCCAGCTCGCCCGTGAGCCCGACGTGCTCTGCTTCGACATGGGCGGCACCTCCTGCGACGTCTGCTTGATCGACGGCGGCGAGGTCTCCGAGACCGCCGCGCGCTCCGTCGCCGGGCGCCCGCTCGCGCTGCCCGCACTCGACATCCACACCGTCGGCGCCGGTGGCGGCTCAATCGCCTGGCGCGACTCCGGCGGCGCGCTGCGCGTCGGGCCGCAGAGCGCCGGCGCCGTCCCCGGACCAGCCTGCTATGGGCTCGGCAGCGAGCTACCGACCGTGACCGACGCCAACCTGCTGCTCGGGCGATTGACCGACGCCTTCGGCGTCGGTGCCCCCGACTCGTCGACGTTCGTCGGCGACATGCGCCTCGATCGCGCCGCCGCCGAGCACGCCGTCGCGCGCCTCGCCCAAGAGCTCAAGATCGACCCGCTGACCTGCGCCGAGGGCATCGTGCGCGTCGCCGAGCACGAGATGCTCGGCGCATTGCGCCTCGTCACCGTCGAGCGCGGGATCGACCCGCGGCGCTTCGCGCTGATGCCCTTCGGCGGTGCCGGGCCGCTGCACGCCTGTGCCATGGCCCGCGAGCTCGGCATCGCCCGCGTGCTCTGCCCGCGCGCCTCCGGCGTGCTCTGCGCGCTCGGGCTCGCCGCCGCCGCACCCCGCCATGACGTCTCGCGCACCGTCATGCTGAGCGGCTCCGAGCTGACGCCCGAGCGCCTGCGCCAGGCCCGCGACGAGCTGATCGCCGCAGCCGACGACGCGCTCGCCGGCCCGCGCGCCGACGTGCGCGTTGCCTACGAGCTGCGCTATGCCGGGCAGTCCTTCGAGCTGTCCGTCGAGGCGCCCGGCAATCCCACGCCCGAGGCGCTGCGCGAGGCGTTCGCCGCGGCGCACGAGCAGCGCTACGGCTACCGCGACGACGACGCTTCCGTCGAGCTCGTCAACGTGCGCGTATCCGTATGGGGTCCCGCGCCGCAACTGCTGCCGCACGCCAACACCGCCGCCGAGCCCGAGCGCTCGAGCGCCCAGGTCGTGTTTGGCGGCCAGGCGCTCGAGGTGAGCGTGCTGCGCGGCGAGCTCGCGCCCGGCACCGAGGTCCGCGGCCCCGCGCTGTGCGCGCTGCCCGAGGCCACGCTGCTCGTCCCGCCCGGGTGGGGCGGCATCGTCGACGAGCACGGGACCTGCGTGCTCGAGGACGGGACGCGCCAGGGAAGCGGCCGGGCCGTCCGGGCATCGGAGAGCACGGGGCTCGACGCATGAGCGCGCTCGACCCGATCGAGCTGCAGGTCCTCGTCGGCGCGCTGCGCGCCGGCTGCGAAGAGATGGGCGTCGCGCTGATCCAGTCGGCCTACTCGTCGAACATCAAGGAGCGCCACGACGCCTCGGCCGGCCTGTTCGACGCCGACGGCCAGATGATCATGCAGGCCGAGCACATCCCCGTGCACCTCGGCTCGATGCCCGCCTCCGTCGCCGCCGTGCTCGGCGAGCGCCATGCGCCCGGCGTCTCGTGGATCCTCAACGATCCGTTCCGCGGCGGCACACACCTGCCCGACATCACCGTGATCACGCCCGTGTTCACCGGCGATGAGCAAACGCTGCTCGGGTTCGCCGCCAGCCGCGCCCACCACGCCGACGTCGGCGGGCGCGTGCCCGGCTCGATGCCCGCCGACAGTCATACGCTGGACGAGGAGGGAGTCGTGATCTCGCCCCGCGTGCTCGACGCGGAGGCGATCGAGGAGCTCGTCGCACGCATGCGCCAGCCCGAGCAGCGGCGCGCCGACCTGCGCGCCCAGCTCGCCGCCAACCGCGTCGGCGCGCTGCGCCTGGCCGCGCTCGCCGAGCGCCTCGGCGTGAAGCGGCTGCGCGAGGCGACCGACGCTGTGCTCGACTACGCCGAGCGGCGCACCCGGGCGTGCATCGCCGCGCTGCCCGACAGTGACGTCCACGCCGAGGACGTGCTCGAGGGGCGCGACGGCGACCTCCGTTTGCGCCTGCGCGCGAGCGTCGAGGGCGAGCGGCTGATCCTCGACTTCGCCGGCAGCGCCGACCAGCACGACGGCAACCTCAACTGCCCGCTCGCCGTCACGCGCTCCGCCTGCTACTTCGCCGTGCGCGTGCTGACCGACCCCGACATCCCGCCCTCCGCCGGCGCCTACCGCCGGATCGAGGTGCGCGCGCCGCTCGGCTCGCTGCTCAACGCCCGGCCCGGAGCGGCCGTGGCGGCTGGCAACGTCGAGACCTCCTCGCGCGTCGCCGACCTCGTGCTCGGCGCCTTCGGCCGCGCGCTCGGGCAGGGCACGATGAACAACCTCACGCTCGGCGCCGATGCCTCGCCGGGCGAGGCCGAGGGCCCACCCGGACGCACGGGCAACCCCCCCGTCGGCGGCTCGTTCACCTACTACGAGACGCTCGGCGGCGGGCAGGGCGCGTGCGCCGAGGCCGACGGCCCGAGCGGCGTGCACGTGGCCATGAGCAACACGCTCAACACCCCCGTCGAGGCGCTCGAGCGCGAATTCCCGCTGCGCGTCGTGCAGTACGCGATCCGTCGCGGCTCCGGCGGCGCCGGGCGCACGCGCGGCGGCGACGGCGTGATCCGTGAGCTGCAGGCGCTGCGCGAGATGTCCTTCTCGCTGATCGCCGAGCGCCGCCGGCACGCGCCGCCCGGCGCCGGCGGCGGCGAGCCTGGGACGGCCGGGCGCGACGAGCTCGACGGCGAGACGCTGCCGGGCAAGGTCACGGGGACGCTGCGCGCCGGGCAGCGGCTGCGCATCGAAACGCCCGGCGGCGGCGGGTTTGGGCCGGCAGGCTCGGATTTCGGGTTGCGATAGCGAAGGTGTATACGTCGACCGAGAAGAGCGTGCGGACGCGTCAGAAACACGCCTCAGAGACCGGTCGACGGCGAGACTGGCCACGCAGACAGTCGCTGGCAGGCGAATTAAACCCGTCATTTGCAGGGGATTTGGGATTTCCGCCTGGGTTTCGTATCTTTAAGGGGTCCGCGGACGCCGAATCAATCGGTAAGCGGGCGAGAGATAGAGACGTATTCCTAGCTTCACCCGTTTATGCCAATTGCTTTCAAAGAATGGGCCGTCACCGTTCGTGCGCTAGCCGAAGGTGAGCAGCTCATAACCCTCCGCAAGGGCGGTATCCGCCAGCCGGGCAAGTCGACGAGGCTCGCCCACGAGCGGTTCTTCCTCTACCCGACCTTCGAGCACCAGCCGGGCGACCTCGTGCGCGAGTCCCACCAGCCCGAGCTGCGCCGCGCGCTCGAGGAGGGCGTGTGGAGCGACGGCGAGCCGCTGCTGAACAAGTTCACGTCGGGCTCACCCGTGCAGCAGCCGGACCGCGTGCGGATCCGCGCCTGGGCTGAGGTGGCCGGCCACTTCACGGTCGCCGACCCGCGCTGCGTGGACGCGCTCTCACCGTTCTACGTGTGGACGCCCGACTACGCCGAAAAGCGCCTCGGCTGGCGCCGCCACCAACCACTTCACGTGCTGCTGCTGCGCACCTACCGCATCCCGCGCCCGGTGACCGTCAAGGTCAAGGACGAGTACACGGGGGCCCAGACATGGATTGAGCTGCAGCGCGAGCTCCCCTTTGAGGGCACGCCTGTGCTCTCCGACGCCGAGTTCGAGCGGGCCTCTGAAGAGATCCGCGCGATCACGAGCGAAGCCGCCGGCGCTGAAGCCGGCCAGCCCGTCTTCGCCTAAGCCTCCGGCGCGAGCGTCTGCGGCGCCAGTGCTTCGCGAGCGGCCTCTGCGCCGGACTCCGGTACGAGGATGTCGCGCGGGCCGGCGGCAAGGAAGTCGGGAACGTCGAAGCCGCCGGAGCGGCGCGACATGCTCGGAATGCCCTCCTCCAGCAGCAGCGTCTCGATCAGCTCGGCCTCGGGCTGGTTGTTCGCGTAGGCAACCTTGACCAGGCGGCCCTCGGCGTACTGCGGCTTGATCTTGCGCGCCTTGCGTTGGCGCTCTGACGCTTCGCGCTCGCTGCCGGGCACGTGCACGAGCGGCATCCGACAGTCCGGGCAGAAGCGCTCTGAGCGCGGATGCGTGCGGCCGCAGGACGGGCAGATGAGCGGCTTGTCGCTCAGCTCGGCGCCTCCCCGGTGGCTTGCGGGATCGGCACCTCTTTGACATCGGCCCCGTCGATCACGAATGAGCGGACAACCGGGCGCTCGCCGCTGGCCAATCCGACGATGATCCACTCGATCGGGCCCGCTTTCGCCGCGAACGAGATGTCTGTCTGAGACGGCTTGGGCTCACTCCGTACATGCGAGTGGTAGATCGCGCCGATCTCCCAGCCCTTCTCTTCGATCTCTGTCGTCACCCGGTACTGCTCCATCGGGTCGATTTCGAACTTCAGCGCACTCGCGTGGACATTCTCGGTTGGGTAGACGCGAATCGCCGTCTTGACCGTGCCCTCTGGTGCAGGTTCGACCGCGACGATGCCGCAGCACTCGACGCGCGAGTTCTCCTGGGCGTGCGCGACGATCTCGTCGAGTAGCTGTGAGGCGATCTTCATGGCAGCTCGGACGCTCCGCGACAGATCGGCGGGCGCCTCACCACCAGACGGTCGCGTCCAGGTTCTGGACCTGCTCGACGGGCAGCGTGTAGATGCCACTGGAGAGGTACTTCCAGCCGTCGTCGGCGACGACGAACACGACATTGCCCTCGTCGAGCTCGCCGGCGATGCGCACGGCGATGCTCGCGATCGCGCCGGTAGAGACGCCGGCGAACACGCCCTCCTCGTCGAGCAGCCTGCGCGTCCACACGATCGCGTCTTCGTTGGTCACGAAGATCTTGCGGTCCAGCAGCGAGATGTCGATGATCGGCGGGATGAAGCCGTCGTCGAGCGAGCGCAGCCCCTGCACCGGCTCGCCCTGCATCGGCTCCGCCGCGACGATCTTGCAGGCGTCGCCGAATGTCTCCTTCAGGCGCCTGCCGTTGCCCATCAGCGTTCCGCCCGTGCCGAGCCCGGCGACGAACGCCGAGATCTCGTCGAGCTCTTCCAGGATCTCCAGCGCCGTGCCGTTGTAGTGGGCGTTGGGGTTGGCCTGGTTGCCGTACTGGTAGGGCATGTAGACCGATGAGTCTTCAGCGGCCATCTGCAGCGACATCGCCACGGCGCCGTTCGATCCCTGGTTGCCGGGTGAGTAGACGATCTCGGCCCCATACATCTCCAGTAGCTGCGTGCGCTCGGGCGTGACGTTCTCGGGCATCACGACCTTCAGCTTGTAGCCCTTGCGCTTGGCGATCATCGCCAGCGAGATGCCCGTGTTGCCTGACGTCGGTTCGAGGATCGTCTGGCCAGGCGAGATCGCGCCCTTCTCCTCGGCGTCCTCGATCAGCGCACGCGCCACACGGTCCTTGACCGAGCCGGTCGGGTTGTGCGACTCGAGCTTGGCCCAGATGTGCACGCCCGGCTTCGGCGAAAGGCTCGGCAGCTCGATCAGCGGCGTGTTGCCGATCGACTGGACGATGTCGCCGTAGCGGCCGCCACACGGCCGGTTTCGAACCCTCTCAACCGCCATTACTTCACGGAATATAGCGGCCCCTGGGAGCTGCGAGACAATCGTGCCCCGACCGCCGTCTGACTGCATAGCGGATCCGGCCTCGGTTTCGACTGGCCGGGCAGCCAGGCAACCTCTAAGATCGCTGCAGTTCACTTTCGATCCAGGGGGCAGTGGGGCATGGCGACGACGACGCACGGCGGTTACGACTTCGACTGGCTCGTGATCGGCTCGGGCTTCGGCGGCAGCGTCTCGGCGCTGCGCCTCGCAGAGAAGGGCTACTCGGTCGGCGTGCTGGAGTGCGGGCGGCGCTTCGCGGACGACGAGTTCCCGAAGAACACGGCGGATCTGAAGCGCTACTTCTGGAACCCGCGCGTGGGCATGAAGGGGATCTTCCGCCTGACCAACTTCAAGGACGTCGCCGTGGTCTCGGGCTGCGGCGTCGGCGGCGGCAGCCTCGGCTACGCCTGCACGCTGTACGTCCCGCCGAAGCAGTTCTTCGAGGATCGCCAGTGGGCACAGATGGCGGACTGGGAGGGCGAGCTCGCGCCCCACTACGAGGAAGCGCAGCGGATGCTCGGCGTGGTGGAGAATCCGCACGAGGATCCGGCCGACCAGCTGCTGCGCGAGCTGGGCGAGGAGCTCGGCGTGGGCGACACGTACAAACGCACTCCGGTCGGGATCTACTTCGGCCAGGCCGGCAAGACGGTGGCGGACCCCTTCTTCGGCGGCGAGGGCCCGGAGCGCACGGGCTGCAAGCTGTGCGCGCGCTGCATGGTCGGCTGCGTGCACGGGGCGAAGAACACGCTCGTGAAGAACTACCTCTACTTCGCCGAGAAGCGCGGCGCGCGCGTGATGCCCGAACGTACGGTGATCGACGTCCGGCCGATCGGCCCGGGGGCACCGAACCCGGAGGGTTTGGTCGGCTCGGAGGGCTACGAGGTCGAAAGCGTGCGCTCGGGGGCATGGCTGCGCAAGGAACGGCGCGTGCAGCGCGCACGCGGCGTCGTCGTCGCGGCTGGACCCCTCGGCACGAACCGGCTGCTGCAGAAATGCCGCCTGGAAGGCTCGCTGCCGCGGATCTCCTCGCGCCTGGGCGAGCTCGTGCGCACCAACAGCGAGTCGATCCTGACGGTGACCGTGCCCGAGGACTACCCCGAGAACCTGATCAAGCGCGTGGCGATCACCTCCTCGATCTACCCCGACCCGAACACGCACATCGAGACGGTGACCTACGGCGATGACGGCGACTCGATGCGTCTGCTCTACACGCTGCTGACGGGCGACGGCACGCGCGTGACGCGGCCGCTGAAGCTGCTCGCGCAGCTCGTGCGCCACCCGGGACGGCTGGCGAAGATCCTCTTCGCGAAGCACTGGTCGCGGCGCACGATCATCCTGCTCGTGATGCAGACGCTCGACAACGCGATCGCGCTGCGCCCCCGCAAAGGCCCGTTCGGCTCCTTCTGGCTGCAGACCGAACAGGATCCCGAGCGCCCCAACCCGACGTTTATCCCGGTCGCCAACCAGGCCGCGGAATGGTTCGCCAAGCGCACGGGTGGGATCGCCCAGAGCTCGGTGACCGAGGCACTGTTCAACATCCCCTCCACCGCGCACATCCTCGGCGGCGCCGTGATCGCGCCCAACGCCGAGCAGGGCGTCCTCGACGCAGACCAGCGCGTCTTCGGCTACGAGAACCTGCTCGTCTGCGACGGCTCGGCGATCCCGGCCAACGTGGGCGTCAACCCGTCGCTGACGATCACGGCGCTGGCCGAGCACGCGATGAGCCGGGTGCCGGCGAGCGGGATGGCGGCCGCGGGCGGCGAGGGCTCCAAGCTCGCGCCCGAAGCGAGCGGCGTGAGCGCCTAGCTGTCGCCGAGCTCGGTCAGCACTGCGAGATCTTCGAGGTCGACAGGGCGCGCGCTCGCGCGCTTCATGCTGATCAAGTCATCGCGGCCGGCGACTGCCAGCGTCAGGTCCCCGAGCTGAATCTCGAGCGCACGCGCGCGGAGCTCATCGTATGGCGGCGCTCCAGGCGCGTCGTGCAGCACGTCGATCGCCCCGTGCCGCGTCTCGAACTGCCACAGGGTCGCGCGCGGCAAGGTAGCTGCATCCATTTGCAGATCCTCGCCGCCCGGGTCGAGGGGGCGTGCGTCGAGTGCCCGCAGCGCATCGGCAAGCCGCTCCAGGTTGGCCGGCTCCGGACGGGGATACACATCGATGTCGACGGTCGTGCGCACGTGCCCGTGCGTCTGCACCGCCAGTCCACCGACGATCACGTAGTCGACCGAGTGCTCGGCGAGCACGGCGAGGATGCGCTCTGCGTCGAGTGGTGTCTCACCGTGCACCGCTCGCCTCCGCTCCGGCAACCCGCAGACGCCCAGCCAGGCGGTTGGCCGAGATCGCCAGCTGCAACCGCTCCTCGGGCGAGCGCTCGAGCGAGGCGGCGAGGTGCAACGGGTCCCACCTGCCCCGCAGGCGGCGTGCTCCGAGCTCGGGCTCGTAGCCCAGCGCCAGCAAGAGCATCCGGACGGTCTCCCACGTGGGCGTCGTCAAACCCCGCTCGATTCTGCTCACGGCAGCTTGCGTGGTCCCCGCACGACGGGCAAGCGAGCGCTGGCTCAGGCCTTGACGCTCGCGATGCTCACGGATCACAGCTCCTGGGATCATTATCTATATATAAAAATATATCACCGCACCCATAGGAAATTGGCCCGCCGGGCGATGACACTGCTCTCACCGCGGCGTGGCCGGGACTCAGCAGCCGCCGGCCATCGCCGGCAGGATCACGAGCGTGTCGCCCTCGCCGACGGCTGTGTCGAGCCCGTCGAGCACGCGTACGTCCTCGTCGTTGAGATAGACGTTGACGTAGCGGTTGAGCTCACCGTCGGCCGAGAACAGCTGGTCCTGCGTAGCCGGGTGATTCGCGGCCAAGTCCTTCAGCACGTCGCCGACGTTGCCGCCGGAGGCACTGACCTGCTTCTCGCCGCCAACCGACGCGCGCAGCACTGGTGGGATCTTGATCGTTGCCATCGAGCGCGAGCCTACCTGCTCCGCTAGCCGGCCGCGGCGCAGAAGGCCTCGTAATCGGGAAAGACGCCAAGCTCCTCGTAGCGGATCTCCTCAGGATCGCGCGAGCAGATCGGGCACTCCGGGTCGCGGTGGACCTTGACCTCGGTGAGCGTCGCGCCGAGCGCGTCGTAGAGCAAGAGGCGTCCGATCGCGGGCTCGCCGATGCCGACGATCAGCTTGACGACCTCTGTGGCCTGCAACAGGCCCATCGTTCCCGGCAGCACGCCGAGCACGCCGTTGGCGCCGCAGGAGGGAGCCAGCTCAGCCGGGGGCGGCTCGCGGAACAGGCAGCGGTAGCACGGGCCCTCATACGGCTTGAACACCGAGAGCTGCCCGTCGAAGCCGAGGATCGAGGCGGACACGACCGGGATCTTCAGGCGCACCGTCGCGTCGTTGAGCAGGTAGCGCGTGGGGAAGTTGTCGACGCCGTCGACGATCACGTCGTAGTCCTCGATGATCTCGACGATGTTCGATGCGTCGATGCGCACCGGGTACTTGACGACGTTCACGTCCGGGTTCAGCGCGTGGATCGCCTCCTCGGCGGAGTCGACCTTCGGCTTGCCGATCCCCGCGGTGTCGTGGATCACCTGACGCTGAAGATTTGAGAGATCGACTACGTCATCGTCGACAATGCCGATCGTGCCGACGCCGGCCGCTGCCAGGTAGAGCGCGGTGGGCGAGCCGAGACCGCCGGCCCCGAGCAGCAGCACCTTCGCGTCGAGCAGCTTCTGCTGTCCCTCGATGCCGATCTCGGGCACGAGCATGTGGCGCGAGTAGCGCTCGCGCTGCTCAGCGGTCAGCGTGCGCGGGACGTCGACCTCGTAACCGCGGTCCTTCCACAGCGTGATGCCGCCGGTCATCGAGGCGACGTTGGTGTAGCCGAGATCCTCTTCCAGCGTGCGCGCCGCCCATGCCGAGCGGTTGCCCGACTGGCAATAGAGCACGATGTGCGCGTTGCGGTCGGGCACGACACCCTCGATGCGGCTCTCCAGGTAGCTCTTGGGCACGTGCTTGGCGCCCGGCAGGTGGCCGGCGCCGTACTCCTCGGTCTCACGCACGTCGATGATCGCCACGCCCTCGTCGAGGAGCTCGTGCACCTTGGAAGGATCGATCTCCTCGATCCGGCTCTTGATCTCGCGGAGAAGCTCAGCTCCAGAGGGACTCATCGTGAAACTCCTAAACCACGGTCGGGTTTTATTGACTTCACAAAGTATAGCGACGCTCAACCAGCCGGCCGGGGGGCTATTGGACGAGCAGGTAGGAGAAGCCGACGGCGCTCGGGCTGAAGGTGCGCGAGCCGGCGAAGGTCGCCTTGGCACGCCAGCGACCGATCGCGGGCGCCACGAACGGCACGCTGGCCGTCCCACCACGCACCACGGCGTTCGCCTGGCGGTAGAACTGCCAACCGAACACCGGGTCGAAGCGCTCGATCTCGACGGTCACAGGCCCCGAGGCCGAAGGCGAGACCTTCACGTGGATGCCGACGGCACTGCCGGAGGAGGTCGTGGCCGAGCCGAAGGACAGGCTGGTGCTCGTGATCGTGCGCGACTGGCGCACGAGCGTGAAGCCGCCCGAGCTGTTGTCTCGCACCGAGACGACCGCGTAGTAGCGGCCCGGCTTCAGCTCGTGCTGCAGCGTCTGCGAGCCACTGTCGCCGCAGGCGCATTCGATCACGTGGCCGTTGATGCCTCGAAGCTGCACGTTGAAGTCGGCCGACGGCGGCGCTTTCAGCTTGAGCGTGAGGTTCGAGTGGCTGTGGATGTCCATGCGGTACAGGCGCAGAACGTGCACGCCCCGCCCGTCCAGGCGCCCATCTCCATGCGCGTAGTTGCCGAGCGCCAAGCCGGGCGCGGTCTCAGACGAGTCGGCCCGCGCGAGCTGAACGCGGAACTGCTTGACACCGCGCCCCTGCGGTGTGACCTCGAAGCTGTAGCGCCCGCCCTGGCCCGGACCAGGCGTGAACAGGCGGTAGCCGCGACAGTTGATGTGGACCACCGCCGGCGAGCCTTCTTCGAAGGAGCGGGTGCCGGGCGCGTAGAGCCGGCCGTTGACGCAACCGCCGCCGTGTCCGTTGGCGAGGTTGATCAGATAGCTGACGCCGGCGTGCAGCGTGACCGCGTAGGCGGCGTTGACGTTCTGGATCGGATCGACATGGCCGCTGATGCCACCCGCCGGTAGCGGTGCGCCGGGCGGGCGCACAGCGGGTGTCGGCAGGAAGACGTCCATCGTGAACGGCGCGAGCTGCGAGCCGGCGATCGCGGCAACGCGAATCAGGTAGAGGCCGTTCTTGGAGGCGTTGAACGAGAGCGAGGCCTTGCCCTTGACGTCCGTCCGTTCGCAGACGGCGGAGCTCGAGCTGCGAGCGAACCGCGTGGAAGACTTCGACCACGGCTTCCAGCGCGCCGGAGGCGGCGAGATCGACGGCGACCCGCTGCACGCTTGCCGAGCGCAGGCTGTACCAGACCGACGGGCCGGTCGATCCCGAGCAGCCCGAGGCCCCGGGCGATGCGGCTTCGGGCGTAGCGCCGATGGTCGTGCCGCTGATCGTGGCCGGCAGCGTGCGAATGACCTGGGCATCGGCCTGTTCGTCGTTGGGCGGCGCGGCCGCCGCAAACGAGACATCGGCGCTCACACCGAGCCCGAGCGCGAGCACCGCCGCGCACGACGCCGTCGCGGCGAGCAGACGCCCGACCGTGCGTCCCGGACGAATGCCATCGCAAAACCCTGCGTCGAACTGCCCGAATGCCTCATGGTTTCCCCCTAGTCCTTTATTTGGACGTCTTCAACACGTCGGATGCCGAGGTGTTTCGCTGATCGGCCACCGTGCCACTCGCCTTGAGCGCTGCCGTACGCTGAGGCGATGCCGGAGCCCGCCCCAGCCGTCCTCGCACGCGCGCGTGCGAGAGCACCCCTGGCGGCCTGTGCGCTCGGACTCGCTCTGCTGCCGGCGGCTTGCGGCACGGGCGAAGCGGCACGATCGCTCAGCACGCGTCGATCGGCGCTCGAGAGCGCCGGCGGCGCTCGGCGCGGTCCCGCCAACGGCGTGCGCCTGCAGCGAATCGCGAGCCTCGACCAGCCCGTGTACGTCACCGGCCCGCCCCGTGACCCAAGCCGCCTGTTCGTCCTGCAGCGCGGCGGGCAGGTGATGCTGCTTCGCCATGGCCGCCTGCAAACGCGGCCTTTCCTGACGACTGGAGCGGCCCAAGGCGAGGGCGGCTCCGAGCAGGGGCTACTCGGCATCGCGTTCGCGCCCGACTATCTCCAGAGCGGAATCTTCTATGTCGACTACACACTCGCCGACAACAACATCGCGATCGTTCAGTACCGACGCTCGGCCGGCGACCCGGACCTCGCCGATCCGGCCAGCGCCAGGACGGTGCTGAGGATCGATCACCACGCCTTCACCAATCACAACGGTGGCCAACTGGCGTTCGGCCCCGAAGACGACCTCTACATCGGGGTCGGTGACGGCGGTAGCGAGGGCGACCCCGACGGCAACGGCCAGAACGCGAACACGCTGCTCGGCAAGATCCTGCGCATCCACCCTTCGCCTGGTGGCGGCTACTCGATCCCAGCCGGCAACCCGTTCGTCGGCAAGACCGGCAAGCGCCCGCAGATCTGGGCATACGGACTGCGCAACCCGTGGCGTTTCTCCTTCGACCGCGCCACTGGTGACATGGCGATCGGCGACGTCGGCCAGGACCGCGAGGAGGAGATCGACTTCGCACCACGCGGTTCGGGAGCGGGCGCCAACTACGGCTGGAGCGTGTGGGAGGGCGATCGGCGCAACAAGCCGGGCGCGGCGCCAGGCACCGTATCTCCCAGCCTGACCCTCTTTCACGACAGCGGCTACTGCGCGATCATCGGCGGCTATGTCGTGCGCGACCGCTCGCTGCCCGGCCTGTACGGGCGCTACCTGTTCGGTGACTTCTGCCACCCTCAGATCGAGTCGGTGAAGCTCAGCCGCGGCCATTCGTCGGGGCTGAAGGCGACGGGGCTGTCGGTCGAAGGCACCTCTTCACTCGGCCAGGACGCAAGCGGACACATCTTCGTGACCTCGCTGCAGGGTGGGCTTTACCGGATCGTCGCCGCCCGATAGGCCGGCCACAGATCCCGAACGGACGCACAGGGGACTTGGAGTTGAACGTCTACGGCTCCCGCGCGTCGTCGTTGCGCATACGCTGGCCGTCATGTCCAGACGCCGACTGATCGCTATGGGGATCGTGACGGCGCTCGCACTCGGCAGTGCAGTTGGCTGTTCCTCAAACAGATCCGCAACTACACGCCCGAGCTCGGCGCAGACGCCGGGCGCGTCGGGCTTCGACGGCGCCGCTCTGCCGCTCGGCGTCTCTGCGCCCAGGCTTCTCCTGCGCGACCAGGCCGGTTCGTCGGCTTCGCTCGCCTCCTATCGTGGCCAGGTCGTGCTCGTCGCGTTTCTGTACTCGAGCTGCGGCTCGGCGTGCGTGGTGATCGCGCAGCAAATCCGTGGCGCGCTCGACGAACTCGGGCGGTCGGTCCCGGTGCTCGTGATCAGTGCCGATCCGGCCGCCGATACGCCGAGCAGCGTGGAGCGCTTCCTGCGACAGGTGTCGCTGAGCGGGCGCGTGCGCTGGCTGAGCGGCTCGCCCGCGCAACTGCGCCCGGTGTGGCACGCCTTCCGCGTGCTGCCCGCGAGCGCCGGCCAGGCGGTCTTCGCCCGCTCGGCTTCAGTCTTCCTGATCGACCGCCGGGGCAGGGAGCGCGTGATCTTCCAGCTCGAACAGCTCACCCCCGAAGCGCTCTCGCACGACGTGCGCAAGCTGCTCGAATAAAGCCGGAGCGACGTCGGCCGGTTGATACCCTAGCGCCCAGGTAGGTATTCGATCCGATGATGTTCTCAACCAAGTCCGAGTACGGCGTTCGCGTGATGGTCGAGCTTGCTCGCCAGTCCGGCGAGGAACCGATCCCGCTCGCTGAGATCGCCGAGCGCGGCGGTCTGCCGCTGGCCTACCTCGAGCACCTCGTGGCGCGCCTGCGCAAGGCCGGCCTGGTCGACTCGCGGCGCGGCTCGCGCGGCGGCTACCTGCTGGCACGCTCGCCCACCGAGATCACGATGGCCGAGGTCGTCGAGGCGCTCGAGGGCTCGATCGCGCCGATCGAGTGCATCACCGAGGGTTCCGACGGCTCGATCGTCTGCTCCCGCGAGACCGACCCCGGGCACGTATGCCCGACCAAGCTGCTGTGGACCCGCGTGCGCTTCTCGATCGTGCGCACGCTGCAGGACACGACGCTCGCCGACCTCGTGCTGGGCCCATCGCTGCCGGCGGGGCCGCTGAGCACCGGCCCCGCCCTGCCGGCGCTCGGCGCCGTGGCGCGGACCGTCGCATCCTGAACCTGAACAACCCCCGATATCTGGAGCACGAACGGAGAACATGGCCGACCTAGAGATCAGAGACCTGCACGTGCGCATCGAGGAGCGCGAGATCCTCAAGGGTGTCGACTTGGACATCTCGCGTGGCGAGATCCACGCCTTGATGGGCCCGAACGGCTCGGGCAAGTCGACGCTTGCGAGCACGCTGCTCGGCCACCCCTCCTACGAGATCACCGAGGGCACGATCACGTTCAAGGGCGAGGACATCACCGAGGCCGAGCCGCACGATCGCGCCAAGGCCGGCTTGTTCCTCGCCTTCCAGTACCCCGTCTCGATCCCGGGCGTGTCGGTCGCCAACTTCCTGCGCATGGCGATCAACGCCAAGCGCGAGGAGCCGATCCAGGTCAAGGAGTTCCGCACGCACCTGCAGCACGCGATCGATCTGCTCGACGTCGACCGCACGTTCACCTCGCGCCACCTCAACGACGGTTTCTCCGGCGGCGAGAAGAAGCGTGCCGAGATCCTGCAGATGGCGATGCTCCAGCCGGATGTGGCGATCCTCGACGAGACCGACTCGGGGCTGGACATCGACGCCCTGCGCACGGTCGCCGAGGGCGTGCAGCGGCTGCACGACGAGCAGGGCCTAGGCGCCCTGATCATCACCCACTACCAGCGCATCCTCCACTACGTCAAGCCCGAGTTCGTGCACATCCTGATGGACGGGCGGATCGTGCTCGAGGGCGGCGTCGAGCTGGTCGAGCGCCTCGAGCGCGAAGGCTATGACGAGATCCGCCGCGAGTTCGGTGGCGAGATCGACGCCGTGGCGGCCGGTGACAGCGGTGTCTGAGACCACGGTGACGCGCAATGGTGCAGCGCCTGTGCAGAGCAAGCCCGGGCGCCATCGCGACGCGACCCTGTACTACGCGCTGGCGGGCACGGGGGCGGGCGACGGACGCTCGCTGGAGCAACTGCGCGAGGCGGCCAAGGCCCACTTCCTGACGAGCGAGCTGCCAGTGTGGCGGCGCTCGGGCTTCTGGACGACCAGCCTCGAGAGCGTCGAGTTGGATGCGCTCGCGAGCGATCCTTCGCCGGCTCCGCAGGGAGTGCCCGACGTCGTCACGCGAACGCTGCCCGACCGCCCGCGCGCAGGGCGCATCGTGCAGAGCGCAGGCACCGTCGTGCACGTCGAGCTCAACCCGGCGCTGCAGGCCAAGGGCGTGATCCTCTGCTCGCTTCAGGACGCCTTCCGCGACCACGCCGAGCTCGTCGCGCCGTGGTACTCCAAGCGCCTGCCGATCGACCGCCACAAGCTCGAGGCCGCCAACGCGGCCTTCTGGAGCGGCGGCGCATTCCTGCACGTCCCCCAAGGCGTCGTCGTCGAGGATCCCTTTGAGATCGTCTACGCGATCGAGCAGGCCGGCGTGGCGCAGTACGGGCGAACGCTCGTCGTGGGAGCAGCGATGAGCGACTTCCGCGTGCAGGAGTTCGACCTGGCCGAGGACTTCGACGGCCAGGCGCTGCACGCCGGCGCCTTCGAGCTCTATCTGCAGGACGGCGCGCGCTGCCGTCTGGCGCAAGTTCAGGACTGGGGATCGGGCGAGGTCTACGACGTCTCCACGCGCTTCGTCGGGGTCGGGCGCGACGCCTACTGCCACTGGCTGCCGGCGCTGCTCGGCGGCCACCTCGTGCGCCAGCACCTCGAGCTGGCCGTCAGCGAGCCGGGCGGCGACATGGCCTTCCGCGGTCTGTTCTTCACCGAGGAGCGCGAGCACATGGACGTGTTCGCCGTCGACCTGCACGAGACGGGACCGTCGGGCGGGGACGTGCACTGGCGCGGCGCGGCGACCGGCGAGAGCCGGGCGAGCTTCGAGGGCCTGATCCAGATCGACCCGGGAGCCCAGCAGACGCACACCTACCTGCAGATCCACTCGATGATGCTCTCGCCAAAAGCGCGCGTCGACGCGATCCCCTCGGTGCTGGTCTCCTCCGACGACGTCTCGGCCTCGCACGGCGGCACCGTCGGCGAGCTCGACGAGACGGCGATCTTCTACATGCAGACGCGCGGCCTCGACCGCCCGGCCGCGGTGCGCGTGATCGTCGAGGGCTTCTTCGAGCCGCTGATCTCCGAACTCGGCGACGAGGCATTGGAGGAGCTCGTGCGCGAGAAGGTCGCCGGCAAGCTCGCGGCGGCGCGCGAGGACATCGAGGCCTATGCCACCAGTCGCTGAGTCAACGCTTGGCGTAAAGGCCGACTTCCCGATCTTCGAGCGCCGCTTCTCAGGGCGCGAGCTGATCTACCTGGACTCGGGCGCCACGGCGCAGAAGCCGCAGGTCGTGATCGACGCGCAGGCCGAGCACCTGCGCAGCCACAACGCCAACGTGCACCGCGGCGTCTACGCGCTCGCGCAGGAGGCCGACGCGGCCTACGACGACGCGCGCCGGCGCGTGGCGGCGTTCGTGGGCGGCGATCCGCGCACGACGATCTTCACCAAGAACGTGACGGAGGCGATCAACCTGCTCGCCTACTCGTGGGGCCGCGCCAACGTCGGCCCCGGCGATGCGGTGCTGATCACGCAGATGGAGCACCACGCGAACCTCGTGCCGTGGCAGGTGCTGTGCCGCGAGCGCGGCGCCGAGCTGCGCTACCTGCAGGTCGACGAGCGCGGCGAGCTCTCGCTCGATCAGCTCGACGCCGAGCTGGCGCGCGGCGACGTCAAGCTCGTCGCCTTCGCGCACGTCTCGAACGTGCTCGGCACGATCAACCCGGTCGCCGAGATGACCGCCCGCGTGCGCGCGGCAGGCGCCGTCTCGATCGTCGACGGCGCGCAGGCGGTGCCGCAGATGCCGGTCGACGTCGCCGCGCTGGGCGCCGACTTCTACGCCTGGACGGGCCACAAGGCGGTCGGGCCGACGGGGATCGGCGTGCTGCACGGCAGCGAGGCGTTGCTCGAGCGGATGGAGCCGTTTCTCACGGGCGGCGACATGATCGCCTCGGTCGACTTCCACTCGGTCAGCTGGAACGAGCTGCCCTACAAGTTCGAGGCGGGCACGCCGCCGATCGCCGAGGCGGTCGGCCTGGCGGCTGCCGTCGACTACCTGGACGCGCTCGGGATGGAGCGCGTGCGTGCGCACGAGCGCTCGCTGACGGCTTACATGCTCGAGCGCCTCGCAGAGGTCCCGGGCCTGCGCGTCGTCGGCCCGCCCGAGGCCGAGCGCCGCGGCGGACTGGCATCGTTCACGGTCGAGGGAATCCACCCACACGACGTGGCCGAGCTGGTCGATCGCGGCGGCGTCTGCATCCGCGCGGGCCATCACTGCGCGCAGCCGCTGATGCGCTGCCTCGGCGTCGGCGCGACCGCGCGGGCCTCGGTGGGCGTCTACAACGAGGCCAGCGACATCGATGCGCTCGTGCAGGCGCTGCAGGCCGGCCGCGAGATCTTCGAGCTGTAGTCGGAGCGAGGAGCCCCACGATGGACGATCTCTACCGCGACTACATACTCGACCACTACAAGCGCCCGCACAACTTCGGCGAGCTCGACCCACACGACCTCGAGGCACTCGAGCACAACCCGCTGTGCGGCGACGAGCTCGGCGTGCACATTCGCGTGAAGGACGGTCGCATCGAGGACCTGCGCTTCCACGGGCACGGCTGCGCGATCTCGCAGGCGTCAGCGTCGATCGCCTCGGAGGAGCTGAAGGGCATGGAGCTCTCCGACGTTGGCGAGCTGAACGCCGATTGGATGATCGAGCTGCTCGGGATCCCCGTCTCGGCGACGCGGCGCAAGTGCGCGCTGCTGAACTTGAAGGCCGTGCGCGGCGCGGTCACGGGTGACGCCGGGTGGCCGACCTAGCAATCGAGCTGACCATGGTAATATGACCATGGTCATGAGTGCTCGAACGGTTTCCGCAAGCCAGTTCAAGGCCCAGTGCCTGGCGATGCTCGACGAGGTGGCTGCAACGGGCGAGGAGGTCGTCGTGACCAAGCGTGGGCGCGCGGTTGCGCGGGTGTCGCCTGTGGCGCAGCCGGAGAGTCTGCGTGGCTCGGTCACGTTCAACGTGTCCGACGATGAGCTGGTCGAGCCGCTCGACATGCGGTGGGACGCCACGACCACGGGGTGATCGTCCTCGATACGCACGTATGGCTTTGGTGGCTCACGGCGCCCGAGCGACTCTCGCGCGTAGCTGGAGACGCGATCGACAGCGCCCCACGCATCGGCGTGTCGACACTGAGCGCCTGGGAGGTGGCGATGCTCGTCGTACGTGGACGAATCTCGCTCGACCGAGATGTCAGCCTGTGGGTGGGGCGGGCGCTTGCCGACGAGCGTATCGAGTCGCTCGCGCCCAGCGCCGACGTGGCCGTTGCAGCAGGACTTCTCGACACGCGGAGCTTCCCGGGCGATCCGATCGACCGGCTGATCTACGCGACAGCGCGGTCGACCGGCGCGACGCTAATTACACGGGACGCGGCGATCCGCGCGTTCGATTCCGCATCGACGCTCTGGTGAGGGCCACCACTCTCGGTACAATTCCTACTTCACAGCACAGGATTCCCAGAGCGACGCAGCAAGGAGCGGAATGGCGACACTAGACCGCACGAAGATCACCAAGCCCAGCCCGATTGTCGAGGACGAGCAGGGCCAGCTGCACGCACGCCAGGGCATCTCGCGCGAGGTTGTCAGCGAGCTCTCCAAGATCAAGGGCGAGCCCGACTGGATGGCCGAGAAAAGGCTGAAGTCGCTGGAGATCTTCGAACGCAAGCCGATGCCGAACTGGGGCCCGGACCTGAGCGGCTTGCAGCTCGACGACCTCGTGCTCTACTCGCCACCGACGGCCGGGCGCTTCAACAGCTGGGACGAAGTGCCGGCGGAGATGAAGCAGACCTATGAGGACCTTGGCATCCCGCAGGCCGAGCGCGAGCACCTCGCGGGCGTCGTCGGCGTGTGGCGCCAGGAGCCGGTCTACGAGGGCCTGAAGGAGGAGTACGCCAAGCTCGGGATCCTGTTCTGCTCGATGGACACCGCGATCAACGAGTACCCAGAGCTGGTGCAAAAATACTTCATGACCAAATGCGTGCCGGCGCAGGACAACAAGTTCTCTGCGCTGCATGGCGCCGTGTGGTCAGGCGGTGCCTTCTGCTACATCCCGAAGGGGGTCAAGTGCGACCTGCCGCTGCAGTCCTACTTCCGCATGGAGGGCGCCGGCGAGGGTACCTTCGAGCACACCCTGATCGTCGCCGACGAGGGCTCTGAGGTGAACTACATCGAGGGCTGCACGGCGCAGACCTACAGCGTCAACTCGATGCACTCGGCGGTCGTCGAGATCTTTGTGCACGAGGGCGCCAAGGCGCGCTACACAACGGTGCAGAACTGGTCCAAGGACGTCTACAACCTGAACACCAAGCGCGCGATCGTCGACGCCAACGGCACGGTCGAGTGGGTTGGCGGCTCGATGGGCGCCAAGTACGTGATGCTCTACCCGGGCTCCTATCTGATGGGTGAAGGCGCGCGCGCCGACCACCTCAACGTGGGCGTGGCGGGCAAAGGCGTGCACAAGGACACGGGCGCCAAGGTCGTGCACCTGGCCCCCAACACGACCTCGAACATCCTCGCCAAGTCGATCTCCAAGGACGGCGGCATCATGGGCTACCGCGGCCTGGTCAAGATGGGTAGCAACTCGGCCGGCTCGAAAGCCCGCGTTCAATGCGACGGGCTGATGATGGACGGCGAATCGCGCTCGGACACGTGGCCGGACATCCAGATCCAGAACCCGCACGTGACAGTCGCGCACGAGGCGACGGTGGGTCGCATCTCCGACGACCAACTCTTCTACATGGGCTCGCGTGGCTTCACCGAGGACGAGGCCGCAGCGATGATCGTCAACGGCTTCATCGAGCCCGTGACGAAGGAGCTGCCGATGGAGTACGCCGTCGAGCTAAACCGCTTGATCCAGTTGGAGATGGTCGGCAGTATTGGCTAGGTGCCCGGTTGAGGGCGCCGGTCGACACCATCGCTGCGCCGCTGTTCCCGCGGAACCTGCCGTGGGTGAACACGCCGGCGGGCGGGCAGGTGAGCATCATCCAGCGGGACAGGCCGTTGCTGGTCGAGTTCTGGGACTTCTGCCGGCCGAACTCGATGCGGACGCTGCCGTACGTGACGGCTTGGCACGAGCGCTACGCCGAGGACGGTCTGCGCGTGGTTGGCGTGCACTGCCCGGGCTTCGAGCTCTCCCGCGATGAGGATGCTGTCCGCCGGGCCGTGGCACGCCTGGGCATCGCGCATCCGGTGCTGATCGACTCAGGGCTCGAGCTGTGGCGCGAGTACGAGAACGAAGGCTGGCCGGCGCGCTACCTGTTCGACGGTGGCGCACGGCTGTTCGAGTACCACTTCGGCGAGGGCGGCTACGAGGGGACCGAGCGCGCGATTCAGGAGCTGCTCGGCGTCGAGCGCGGGACGTTTGGGCCGCTGCGCCCCGAGGACGCGCCGGGCGCTACCCTCGCGCCACCCACGGCCGAGCAGCCGGGGGCCTATTCGGGCCCCTACGAAGCAGGGGCCGTGTGGGCGGTGCTCGGTGGAGCGGGCAGCGTGCGTGTCAACGGCGGGAGCGCAGCCGGTGGCAGCGAGCTGAGCGTCGAGCAGTCAGGTGCCTATGCGCTGATCGAGCACGAGCGCCATACGACAGGCGTGCTCGAGCTGGAGCTCGGCGAGGGCGTGCGGTGCCTCGCGACCTGTTTCACGCCGGGCGTGGCCGCCTGAGCAGCGATCAGGCGCTGGCCCGCGGGCGGGAGGGCGAGAGCTCGTCGTGGTCGCGGTCGAGCAGCAGCCGCCTGAGCTCAGGCGGCCCGGCATCACCGATCAGCGCACATGTCCCTGGCCAGTAGGGGCTCTCGCCACGCTTGCGCGTGAGGAAGATCGAGTCATACGTCCAGCAGCCGACGTTGACGAGTCGTGCGCCGGCACCGCTGGGCGCCGCTGCCCCGCCGGCCCCGCCACGGCGATTCCACTCGCCTGGATCGTCACCGGGCAGCGGTCCGGCGCGGTGGGTGTGGCCGAACACGACATAGGCATCGGCCAAGCCGAGGCGCGTGGCGACCTCGCCCATGGCGCGCAGTCCGGCGCCACGCAGCTCGCCCGAGGAGACCTCTGCGTTGAGCGGTCCGAGGCCGGCGCGGTTGAGCGCGGCGACGGCCAGTGGGAAGCCGTGGACGAGCGCCCGCGTACGCAGGCTCGTACCGAGTGCGGCGAGTCGCGCACGGGCACCGGCACGTGCGCCGTTGCGCCTGCTTCGGCCTGCGCCGTCGCTACCGCTGAGCGCGCGCCAAGCATGCACGGTGCCCATCCCGTTGAGCGCATCGCCGGTTACTGCGTCGCGCGCGACGGCATGCCGCCATGCATACATCGGCGCCGTGACCGCCTCATAGTCGCCGACGCGCTCGAACGAGCTCGCCGGCCGGCGCATCAGCCGGCTCATCACGCCTACGCTGAGCCGCTCGATCGTCGGCACAGTGAAATGGCAGTCGAGATAGTGCCCGTGCGTGGCATAGACGTCCGGGCGCAGCCAGAGGCCGGGGTAGGCGAATCGAACCCGTGCGGGCGCGGCCCAGTCGGCCAGACGCTTGACCGTGGGCGATGCTTCTGCGGGCTCGATCAGCTGCTCCAAGCCGAGCGGGCGAGGCTCGGGGAGCTCTGCGCGCATCGCCAGCCACGGCTCGATCAGCGCGTGGTCGTGATTGCCGGCGACGAGCACGAGCTCTCGTCCGGCGAGTGCCTGGCCGAGCTCCTCGAAGAAGGGTCGCGCGACCGCGAGCGCTTCGCGTGGCGGCCCATGGCGCAGCTCGAGCACATCCCCAAGCAGGACGACCCGGTCGACCTCTGCGGCGAGCTCGAGCAGCGGCGCCCGCAGCTCGTCGCGGCGAAGCAGGTCCGCGCGCGACGCACTACCAAGGTGCAGGTCAGAGAGAACCAGTGTGCGCATCAGATCGTCTGCTCAGGGCGAACCAGGAGACAGCCTTGGTGCGCCGCTGTCCCGCGCACGCACCGCCGAGAGCAAGCGACGCTCAGCGGGCCTTGCCGACGGTCGTGGCTTCGCGGATCGTCTTGGGCAGCATGAAGCGGACGTCCTCCTTGATCACGTGGAACTCGGAGATCTCACCTTCGCTGACGCCTCGATCGCGGAACAGCTGGACAAGATCCTGGACGAGATTCTCCGGCGCGCTCGCGCCGGAGGAGATGCCGACCACGCGCGCACCGTCGAGCCACTCCTCACGCACCTCATCGGCCCGGTCGATCAGGTGGGACTCGGTGCCGCACTCGCGCGCGACCTCGACGAGCCGCACGGAGTTGGAGGAGTTGCGGGAGCCGATCACCAGCAGCAGGTCACAGTGCTCGGCCATCTGCTTGACCGCCGCCTGACGATTGGTCGTGGCGTAACAGATGTCATCCGTGCGCGGACCCACGATCTTTGGGAAGCGCTCGCGCAAGCGGGCAAGGATCGCCGTCGTTTCATCCACTGCAAGCGTCGTCTGCGTGATGTAGGCGACGCGGTCGGGGTCTTCGATCTCGAGCGTCTCGACATCCTGCTCGTCCTGCACGAGCACGATCCGCTCGGGGGCCTCCCCCATCGTCCCTTCGACCTCCTCGTGACCGTCGTGGCCGACGAGCACGATCGTGTAGCCCTGCTCGGCGAAGCGCACGGCCTCGCGGTGCACCTTGGTCACGAGCGGGCAGGTGGCGTCAATCGTGCGCAGGCTGCGAGCGTCTGCCCCTTCGCGCACGCTCGGGGCGACGCCGTGGGCGGAGAACACGCAGACGGCGCCCTCGGGGACCTCCGTCTCCTCCTCCACGAAGATCGCGCCGCGCTCGCGCAGCTGCTCGACGACGTGCTTGTTGTGCACGATCTCCTTGCGTACGTAGACAGGAGCGCCGTGGATCTCCAGGGCACGTTCGACCGTCTGCACCGCCCTGTCTACGCCTGCGCAGTAGCCGCGGGGCGCCGCGAGCAGCAGCTTCTCAACCGTGTTCGACACGATTGCCATTGTAGAGCCCACCCAGGTACGCTAGGCACTCGTGCCCCAGCGCCACCTCGATAGGTTGACACCAGTAGACGCCTCCTTCCTGCATCAGGAGGGTCAGCATTCGCACATGCACATCGGCGGATTGACGATCGTCGAAGGCCCGCCGCCGAGCATGGACGAGTTCCTCGAGCAGATCCGTCGGCGCTTGCACCTCGTTCCGCGCTACCGCCACAAGCTCGCCTCGACTGCGCTCGACAGCGGCCGGCCGGTGTGGGTCGATGACCCCAGCTTCAACCTCGAGTACCACATCAGACACACCGCGCTGCCGAGTCCTGGCGGCTGGGAGCAATTGTGCGGGCTGACCGCGAGGATCTTCTCCCAGCAGCTCGACCGTTCCAAGCCGCTGTGGGAGATGTGGCTGATCGAGGGACTCGAGGACGACCGCTTCGCGCTGATCACCAAGACGCACCACTCGCTGATCGACGGGATCGCCGGTGTGGATCTCGCGACCGTGCTGTTCGACCTCTCGCCGGACGCACCGCCGATCAAACACTCGGGCAAAGCATGGCAGCCGCGCCGCGAACCGCACTCGGCAGAGCTCATCGCAGCCGGGCTGCGCGGCGCCGTGAAGGCAGGGCTCGAGCTCGCCGAGGGCGCGCTCGACGCGCTGACACATCCCGAGCGCGCACTCACGCGCGCCCGCGAGGCGGCCGAGGGAGTCGGCGAGATCGTCTGGGCAGGTCTGAACCCCGCGCCGGAAACACCGCTGAATGTCCCAATCGGACCGCACCGGCGCTTCTTCGGCATCGGCTGCCGGCTGGAGGACTTCAAGACCGTCAAGAATGCCTTTGGCGGCACCGTCAACGATGTCGTGCTCGCCGTCGTGACCGGGGCGTTGCGCACTTTCCTGATCTCGCGCGGTCGCAGCACGGCGGGCGTGGAGATGCGCGCTCTGGTCCCCGTGTCGGTTCGCGTCGATGACGAGCACGGGCAGGGCGGCAACCGCATCGTCGTGATGCGCGGGCCACTGCCCGTGTACATCTCAGACCCGGTGCAGCGACTGCGTTTCGTCTCGCACGCAATGGACGGCTTGAAGGAGTCAAAGCAAGCACTCGGCGCCGAGGTGATCGCCGGCGCGCAGAGCTTCGCGCCGCCGACGATCCTCGCGCAGGCCTCGCGGCTGAACTTCTCCACGCGCCTGTTCAACCTGATCGTGACCAACGTGCCCGGTCCCCAGTTCCCGCTCTACGTGCTGGGACGCGAGATGCTCGAGGCCTACCCGGTCGCCTTCCTGCCCGAAAACCATGCCCTGGCGATCGGCATCATGTCTTACAACGGCCAGATGAACTTCGGTCTACTCGGCGACTTTGACGCACTGCCCGACATCGACGAGATCAGCGCCAACATCGCTGAAGAACTGGCCAAGCTCGTTTCGCTCGCACGCGAATCGGTCTCCGCCCCCGCCTGAGAACTCGCCCGGCGGCCGAGCAGGCAACGCCAAGCCCGCGGGCCTCGGCGTCGCCGCTCGTTCGCGTATCCAGCAGCCTCCGCTTCACCGGCATAAGCGACATTCGCCGATGAGAGACATTCGCCGGCGACGTCGGCGCGGCTAAATGCGTCCGCCACGTCGATAGCCGAAGCCGCCGCCCGTCAGCAGAACGACAAGCGCGACGAGCAGCAACAGCCACAGGAACGGGCTGACGCCAATTCCACCGGCGATGGCTGCGATCACCAGCACGATCAAAAGCAACTCTATGAGTCCCACCTAAACCTCCTCCTGGCCGTTTGAGTACCGGCCCGTTCCTACCCGCTGCCAAGGTCGCGCAATCTGCGATGTCAGTTTTCTCATGACGGATCGTTTTGATCCGCTGACCGGCGATTAGCGCATGCACGAGTCGGGTAGCCAAGCCGAAGACCGGTAGAGGGCCTGTACCGGCGCGGCATTTGCGCCTACGGGCTAGAGGCCCTAGACAGCCAGTTGATGACTGAGCCGACGCCGGCGTCGGCGGGGAAGGAGAAATATGAGCACCGGAGCGATCATCGCAATTGTCGTTGTCGTCGTGGTACTGCTGGTCTTGGCCAGCTTGGCCGCACAGGCGGCCGCTCGGCGGCGGCAAGACTCGCGCCGCGACGAGGCACGCGAGCTACGCGAGCAGGCCAGGCATCGCGCGGTCGACGCCGAAGGTGCGCGTGCGTCGGCCGATCAGCAGGCCGCACAGGCCCGTCGGTCCGAAGCCGAAGCGGAAGAGCTCGCGGCGAAGGCCCGTGAGGACCGCGCGCTCGCTGAGCGTCAGAGCATGGCGGCCGAGCGTCACTCCGAGGAGGCGCGAAGCCATCATGACGAGGCTCGCGCGGTGGACCCCGATCTCAGCAACGACGGCCACGAGGAAGCGCTGGCCATAGATCGCGACTAGCGCTGCACGACCTGTACATCACTCGATTAGCAAGGAGACAGACATGGGCGACCGCACACAGCGACTGGAGGGCAAGGCCAAAGAGGTCAAAGGACGTGTCAAGCGAGGTGCAGGCAGCAATGCGGGACGCCCCGGGACCGAGTCTCGTGGCGCCGGTGAGGAGATCGCGGGGAAGGCCAAGAACGCGGTGGGCAAAGCGCGCAGCGCGATCAAGAAGGCCGCCCGCTGAGGCGTCGGATATCGCGCCTCAGTACCCAAGCGCGAACTTGGCGTCCTCGCTCATCTTCTCCGGCGACCACGGCGGCACGAACACCATCTCGGACTCGATCGACTTGACGCCGTCGAGTTCGCCGACGAACTCTTCGATCTGTTCGGTCACCTGCGGGCCGATCGGACAACCCGGAGTAGTCAGCGTGAAAGTGACGTGGACGTTGGCGTCCTGCACCTCGACGCCATAGATCAGGCCGAGCTCGACGAAGTCCAGCCCGAGCTCCGGGTCGATCACATTCGACAGGGCGTCCATCACGTCGTCGACGGTCGGCGATGGCGCCCCGGGGCCCGGAGCGGGCGCACTCGCCACGATTGGCTCTGCTGCACCCGGCTCGCCTGCGCTCGCCGGTGCCTCTGAGATCGACTCCTCGGACATGCTGTCGAGTCTAGCCCGAACGAGCTCCGAGCCACGTCGCCCGGGGCTACCGAGCCTTCCTGGCGCTGCGCACCAGCGCCAGCGCGACCTGCCGGTGAATCAGGGACACCGGTGGCCAGACGAGCGCCGCCGGCAGTCGCTCGTAGCGAACGAACGTCGCGAAGGATAGGCAACCGCCCTCGGCGTGCATGACGACGTGGCCCGTCAAGAACCACGAGGCAGCCTCGATCCGTATCCAGTTCTCTCCGCGCTCGGCGATCTTCCACCCGAGCACGTGATCGGGGGAGGGTCGCAGCTCGAGGCGAAGGCCCAGGACCGCGCGCTGAATCAACGGGACGACCAAGAGCAGGCCGCGTGGCAACCTACTCAACGTCGCGCGGACCAATTGCTCCGGCGTCATGTCGGGGATCTCTTGCATCGTCGAGGTGACCACGTCCTCGTAGTCGGTTCCCTCGAGCGCGCCGAGCGAGCGGATCGACTCGGGAACGTCTCGCTGCCATCGGAC
Organism: uncultured Solirubrobacteraceae bacterium; assembly: GCA_963704495.1. Lineage (GTDB taxonomy): Bacteria > Actinomycetota > Thermoleophilia > Solirubrobacterales > Solirubrobacteraceae > Palsa-744. Next base: position 2,882,282 of record OY969911.1, read on the forward strand.
CGTCGACACGGAAATCAGCTCGCCTCCTCGAACGCGAAGAACCCTGGCATGCGCGGCGCCGGACGGATCCAGCGCCGTCCGCTCGGACGCTATTATACATACATGTTTGTATGTTTACTTCCGCAGGCGGCGGCGAGTAGCCGGTGACTGCCGCTGCCGCGCGTGTGCCCCGTCGGTGGACCCAGGTCGAGCGCAGCGCCCGCTCGCGCGGTGCCTTGCTCGAATCGGCGGCCAGGGGGCTCTCGCGCTACGGGTACGGCAATCTCGTTCTCGAGGAGGTCGCGCGCGAGGCCGGCTACACGCGCGGGGCGCTGTACCACCAGTTCAAGGACAAGGAGGCCCTTGCCCTGGCGGTGATCGGCTGGATCAACCAGAACTGGATGCGCGAGGTGGGAGAGCTTGCCGCACGAGAGGACAAGCCGGTCGCCGAGCTGCTGGGGCTCGCGCAACGTCATGCCGTCTTCTGCCGCCGCGACATCGCCCGTGTCGTGATGGCGCTCAGGCTCGAGTTCAGCGGACGCGATCATCCTGTGGGACGGGAGATCGAGCAGATTTGGCAGCGCGGCGTCAAGCGCTATGCCCGGCTGATCAACGCGGGGCGCAAGGACGGCTCGATCCCACCGGGACCGCCCGCCGGGGCCGTGGCGATTGCGTTGCTCGGCGCGCTCGAGGGCGCCGTCATCGCGCTCGCGAACCAGGCGCCGCACGATGAGCTGCTGGCCGCGCGCGTCGTTGCCGGTGCCCTTGGCCTGACTACGGTAGCGACCGAGGACGCCGACCGAACCGGGACACGCTCGCTCCGCTCGCATCCCCGAACCGGCCGCCGCCGGCCGGCGGCGTCCTAGTTGTCAGAACCCAAGCGGTCCCACATGTACAGCTGGATGCACTCGTTTGCCAGCTCGATCGCGCGATCGCGCGAGAGGCGCGGCAGCACGGTTTCGAGGGCCTGCTCCTCGGACACGCCGGCCTGGAACGCTTCCTCGCCACGGAAGCCCGCGGCAATCTTCAGCGCCTCGCGGCGATTGTCGCCGAGACTCGGAAAGACGCCGACGAGGAAGTCGGTGTTCGGTATCGGCTGGCCGACCTCCAGCGAGGCGTGCCAGGCGGCGAGCAGGTGCAGGTCATCCTCGTCGAGATCGGCGATCGCCTTGGCGTAGTGGACCGACAGCTCCGGCTCGGGTATGTCATCGACCCACGCGCGCACGACCTCGCTGACGAGCTGGCGGCGCGCCTCGCGCCCGACGGACTCGGCGATCACTCGTATGGCGTCCTGAGGCTCGATGAAGCAGAGTGGCATCGTGACTCCCGCGAAGGTGGGAAACAGGGTGACTGCGGTGGACTGTAGGGAGCGGTGTGGACGGCACTTTCGCGCGTCCCGCGGCGACGGAGCGTCGCTCAGAGCCCCAGCTCCTCGCGCGCGAGGAGCAGCGTTTCATCGTCGACCGTCTCGCTCGGGAAGCCGAGTGTCGCGCGCTCTCCTCGCTGCCAGTTGGCGAGCGCGAGCTCGAGCGCCGCAACCGGCAGCGGGACGGCATCGGCCAGGGACTGCGCGCGGCGCTCGAGCAGCAGCGGGTCGCCGATCGCAAAGATCCGCTTGGCCGCGAGCATCGTGTCGTCCTCTTGGCCGCCCGCGCGTGCGACCGAGAGATGCAGCGAGTCGGGCTCGAGCTCGAACAGCCCGAGCGTGCCGAGCAGCACGAGCAGCTCATAGCGCGCGGCGCGCGTCAGACCGGGTAGCGCGAGGCGCTCGAACACCCGCTCAAAGCGGCGCTCCGGGCTCCATCTGGGATCCCCGGCGAACGCTGATGCCTGAGAGCCCGCCTGCCCGTACCAGGCGCGGTAGGCCCGCATGGTCGTCGTGCCACGTGCCTGGTCGTGCGAGGTGCGCGGACCCAGTCGGACATCGGAGAGGTCGGGGAGCTCGTCGGGGCCCGCGGCCAGAGCTTGCCTGATGCCGGCGAACGGCTGCGGGCCCTCGAGCGGGCACAGGTAAGCGGTCAGAAAGCAGATCCAGCAGGCCTGCTCAAGCTCGCCGACGGCCGCCAGCGAGCGCACCTCGCCGTACAGGTCGGGGAGCATCGCCGCGCCTGGCGCACCCGCGAGGGCCTGCAGCCGCCCCTGGGCGAAAGCGAGCTCTTCGACCAGCCGCGCGGCATCCGCAGAGGCACGTAGACCCGGCAGCAGCGGGCTGCTGTAGCCGTCCTCGACGGCGCGCTCCTGGCGCCTGACGCGCACGGCCTCGCCACGCGACCCGCCACGCCTGGCGCGCGAGCCGGCCTGCGAGCCGGCGGCCGAGGAGGACGAGCGCCGTTTCGCGCCGGGACCCGCAGATCTGCCTGCCGGCGCGGCGCCGGGCAGCGTCTTACTGCAGATCGGGCAGCGCTCTAGGAAGCGGCCGTGACGGCAGAAGGTAGGCACTCGACCGGTGGCTGGAAGCCGCTCTGGCGTGCACGCTCGGCTCCGCCGGCGCGCTCCTTCTCCAGCGCGTACATGTAGTCGTCAAAATCGACCTGGATCGTGTGGCGCTTGGATGAGACATAGCGCTTGCGCATGGCAGCCTGATCGGCGGCGATGTCGGCGCGTAGCTCCGCGGCCGACGGCAACCGGTAGTCGCCGCGCAGATAGTCGCCGACCCATGCGCCCTGGGCCTCGGCGATCGGCATGATCGCGCCGAGCGGCTGCAGCAGCCCGATGAAGAACACGTTGGGGATGTCGGGGTGGAAGACGCGCCGGTACAGCTCGATGTGGTTGTCCGGGGCTGAGATGAAGTCCTCGTCGAAGAACGGGAAGGAGATCTGATAGCCCGTGCAGTAGACGACCACGTCGGCGTCAACGACGGTGCCGTCGACGAAGCGCACCCGGCCGCCCTCGAGCGCCTCGATGTTCGGCTTCGGCGTGATCGTGCCGTGCTGGATGCGATCGAGGATCCGCCCCGAGACGGTCGGGTGGGCCTGGCCGAAGCGGTGGGTGGGCTTGGGCAGCCCGTAGCGCTCGGGCGGGCCGACGTAGCTCTTGACCAATTTCTGGATCATGCGCTGGCGGATCGCGAACGGCACGCGCGGGTCGTTGCGCATCTGGTCAACCGGTTTGCCGAAGATGTACTTCGGCAGGATCCAGACGCCCGAGCGGGCGGCCAGGTAGGTCCGCTCGGCCACGTAGGAGGACTCCACGGCGATGTCCATCGCCGAGTTGCCCATGCCCAGGATCACCACGCGCTTGCCCTCGAAGATCGAGTTGTCCACGTAGGAGTGCGCGTGCAGTTGCTCGCCTGTAAACGTGCCATTGCCAGGGAAAGCAGGTTCCGGCCAGCGCGGCTTCCAGTGATGGCCGTTGGCGACGAGCAGCGCGTCGTAGTTGCGCGCCTGGCCGTTGTCGAGCTTCACATGCCACACGCCGTGCTCGTCGCGCGCGGCGTGCTCGACCCCGGTCTCGAACGTGATCTGCTCGCGGAAGCCGAAGTGGTCGACGTAGTCGTTGAAGTACGCCGCGATGTGTGTGTGATGGGGAAAGTCCGGATAGGACTCCGGCATCGGGAAGTCCGCGTAGGCCATGCGCCGGCGCGAGGTGTTGATGAACAGGTCGCGGTAGGCAGCCGACATCCCGTTCTTGTTGGCGAAAACCCAGTTGCCGCCGACGCGGTCGGACTTCTCGATGCAATCGAACGCGATGCCCCGCTCGTGTAGCGCCTTGGCCGCGGCGATCCCAGAGGAGCCCGCGCCGATTATGCAGACCCGCGGAAGCGCCACTAGTCCTTCGCCGGGATGCCGGGGCCGACGTGCCGTGGCGGCCCCTCTGGCCCCGCGTCGGCGTCTTCGTGCCCGGCAATCCCCTCGTCCCGTGCCAACCCTGCCGGCTCGCCGCCACCGTTGCGGCGTCCGGCGAGATAGCGGTCGACCATGCGCGCACACTGGCGCCCCTCGTTGATCGCCCAAACGATCAGCGACTGCCCGCGGCGCGCGTCCCCTGCTGCGAACACGCCCTCGACCGAGCTCGTATATGGCGCCGCCGTCTTGACGTTGCCGCGCGGGTCCTTCTCCACGCCGAGCCCGTCCAGCAGCGCCGGCTCCGGGTGCAGGAAGCCCATCGCCAGCAGCACGAGCTGCGCCTTCAACTCCCGCTCGGTGCCCGGCACGGGCCCGAACGGTGGTGCCGGCTCGGCCTGCGCCACGTGCAACGCCGCGACACCCCCCCGGCCGTCATCGGAGAAGCGGGTCGTAACGATCGAGTAGTCCTGCTCGCCGAGCTGCGCCTCCCTGGCCTCCTCCATCGCGTAGCTCATGCGGTACTTCTGCGGCCACTCCGGCCACGGGGTGCGCTCGTCGGGGCGCTTCGGCGGCGGCTCCGGCAGCAGCTCGAGCTGGGTGATCGAACGCGCGCCCTCGCGCAGAGCGTTGCCGACGCAGTCTGCGCCCGTGTCGCCGCCGCCGATCACGACCACGTCGAGGTCCTTGGCGGAGATCACGCGCTCGGCTGTCGGCTGGGCAGCGGACGGCTCGGGGCCGACCTCGCGCGCCACCCAGCGGTTGCGCTGGTAGAGGTAGTCCATCGCGAAGTGCACCCCGTCGAGCTCGCGTCCCGGCACGGGCAGATCGCGCGGCACGCGCGAGCCGGTGGCCAGCACGACCGCGTCGTAGTCGCCTCGCAGCTCCGCCACCGTCACGTCGCGCCCAACTTCGACACCACAGCGAAGCTCCACACCCTCGGCCGCCAGCTGCTCGACGCGGCGCTGCACGACGGTCTTCTCGATCTTGAAGTCGGGCACGCCGAAGCGCACGAGGCCGCCGATCGACTCGTCGCGCTCGAACAGCGTTACGCGGTGTCCGGCGCGGCGCAGCTGCTGAGCTGCCGCCATCCCGGCCGGCCCTGAGCCGACGACGGCGACCGCCTGGCCGGTCTCCTTGCGCGGAGGCATGGGCAGCACCCAGCCCTCCTCCCAGGCGCGGTTGATGATCGAGTTCTCGATCTGTTTGATCGTGACCGCGTCGCCCTCGCGGATCTCGAGCACGCAGGCCGCCTCGCACGGCGCCGGGCACAGCCGGCCGGTGAACTCGGGGAAGTTGTTCGTCGCGTGCAGCTGCGCGATCGCGTCGCGCCAACGGTCGTGGTAGACGAGGTCGTTCCAGTCGGGGATCAGGTTGCCGAGCGGACAGCCGTTGTGACAGAAGGGCACGCCGCAGTCCATGCAGCGTGCGCCCTGGTCGCGCAACTCCCCCTCCGGGCGCGTGATCAGGAACTCCTTGTAGTCGCGCGCGCGCTCGGCCGGGTCCCGGTAGGGGACTCCGTGGCGCTCGATCTTCAGGAAGCCGCCGAGCTTGCCCATCAGGCGGGCACCGCCAACTGCTCCTGCGCACGTTCGGCGAGCACGCGCTTGTAGTCGTGCGGCATGACCTTCACGAATACGCCCCTGGCGAGGAGCTCGTCGAACGCGCCGAGCACGCGTGCCGCGACCGGCGAGCCGGTGCGCCTGGCGTGCTCCTCGATCAGCTCGCGCAGCTCGCTCGCATCCTCCGCCGAGGGCGCTTCGAAGCCGACCATGCCCATGTTGCAGCGCTCGGCAAAGTCGCCGCGTTCGTCGAGCACGTAGGCGACGCCGCCGCTCATCCCCGCCGCGAAGTTGCGCCCGGTCGGACCGAGCACGACGACGCGACCGCCGGTCATGTACTCGCAGCAGTGGTCGCCCACGCCCTCGACGACCGCACTCGCGCCCGAGTTGCGCACGGCGAAGCGCTCGCCGGCGAGTCCGCGGAAGAAGGCGCGACCGCGCGTGGCCCCGTACAGCACGGTGTTGCCGACGATCACGTTCTGCTCGGCGACGAACTGCTCGTCCATCCCCTCGCGCGGGCGCACGGCGACGGTCCCCCCCGAGAGTCCCTTGCCGGCGTAGTCGTTGGCGTCGCCGTGCAGCGTGAACGTCACACCCGGCGCCAGCCAGCCGGCGAAGCTCTGCCCAGCGGAGCCTTCGAAGTCGACCACGATCGAGTCCTCCGGCAAGCCGTCGGCGCCACGCTCGCGCGCGATCCGGCTCGAGAGGATGCCACCGACGCAGCGGTTGCGGTTGCGAATCGGCAGCTCGATCTGCAGGCGCTCGCCCGCAATCCGAGCACGACCGTCGAGCGCAGGGTCGCCTGGCGTGGCGAGCACCGTCTCGGCGCGCTCTACGAGCTCCCAGTCCAAGGCGTCCTCCAGCACCGCCGGTGGCGGTTCGACGCGGTGGCGCGCGGTGCCGTCGGGGAGCTCGATGTGCTTGAGGATGTGCGTGAGGTCGACGCCGCGTGCCTTCCAGTGGTCGATTGCCTCGCGCACGGAGAGCAGGTCGACGCGGCCGATCGCCTCATCGAGCGAGCGCAGGCCAAGCGAGGCGAGGATCTCGCGTACTTCCTCGGCTACGAAGAAGAAGAAGTTGACGACGTGCTCCGGCGTGCCCTTGAAGCGCTTGCGCAGCTCCGGGTCCTGCGTGGCGATGCCGACCGGGCAAGTATTCAGGTGGCAGGCGCGCATCATGATGCAGCCGGTGGCGATCAGCGGCGCGGTCGAGAAGCCCATCTCATCGGCGCCGAGCATCGCCGCGATCACGACGTCACGCCCGGTCTTCAGCTGGCCGTCGGTCTGCACCTTGATGCGCGAGCGCAGGTCGTTGAGCAGCAGCGTTTGCTGCGTCTCGGCCAGGCCGATCTCCCAGGGGATCCCGGCCGACTGGATCGAGGAGAGCGGCGAGGCGCCGGTGCCGCCGTCGTGGCCGGCGATCAGCACACGGTCGGCGTTCGCCTTGGAGACTCCCGCGGCGACCGTGCCGACGCCGACCTCGGAGACGAGCTTGACCGAGACCTCGGCCTCGGGGTTGGCGCAGCGCAGGTCGTAGATCAGCTGCTTGAGATCCTCAATTGAGTAGATGTCGTGGTGCGGAGGAGGTGAGATCAGGCCGACGCCGGGCGTCGTGTGACGGATCGAGCCGATGTAGGAGTCGACCTTGTGACCCGGTAGCTGGCCGCCCTCGCCGGGCTTGGCGCCCTGGGCCATCTTGATCTGCAGCTCGTCGGCGTTGACGAGGTAGTGGATCGTCACGCCGAAGCGGCCGGAGGCGACCTGCTTGATCGCCGAGCGCCGCCGGTCGCCGTTGGCGTCCGGCGTGAAACGCGACGGGTCCTCCCCGCCCTCGCCCGTGTTCGAGCGCCCGCCGAGGCGGTTCATCGCGATCGCGAGCGTCTCGTGCGACTCGCGCGAGATCGAGCCGAGGCTCATCGCGCCGGTGCAGAAGCGCTTGACGATCTCGCCGGCCGGCTCGACCTGATCGAGCGCGATCGGCTCGCGCGAGCCCGGAGCGGAGGGACCAATCTTCAAGAGCCCCCTGAGCGTGGCCTTGCGTGAGGCGTCCTCGTTGATCATCTTCGCGTACTCGCGGTACTTCTCGAAGGCGGCGCTGGAGCGCACCTCCTCATACGCCTCGCCGTCGCCCCTCAGCGCAGCGCCGACGTTGCCGTTCGCGGCGCGAACCGCGTGCTGGACGAGCGCGATCGTCTCGGGGTTCCACTGATGGTGCTCGCCGTCACGGCGCCACGCGTAGACGCCACCGACGGGCAGCAGCTCGTCCTGTGGTACTGGATATGCGCGCGCGTGGCGCTCGATCGCCTCGGTCGCGAGCACGTCGAGCCCGACGCCGCCGATGCGCGATGCGGTTCCAGTGAAGAACCGCTCGATCACCTCGGGGGCGAGCCCGACGGCCTCGAAGATCTGTGCGCCGCAGTAGGACTGGATCGTCGAGATGCCCATCTTGGAGATCGTCTTCAAGAGCGCTTTGCCGAGCGCTTTGACGACATTCTCGGCAGCCTCGACGGCGCCGATTGCGACCTCGCCGCCGTCGGGCCCGGCGCGCTTGATCGCTTTCTGGTTGAGCACCATGTCGTCGAGCGTCTCGAGCATCAGGTATGGGTTGATCGCGACCGCCCCGTAGCCGATCAGCGTGGCGAAGTGGTGCACCTCGCGCGGCTCGCCCGACTCGAGGATGATCCCGGCGCGCAGGCGCGTGCCTTCGCGCACGAGGTGGTGGTGCACGGCAGCAACAGTCAGGAGCGAGGGCACCGGCACGCGGCGCGGGCCGACGAGGCGGTCGGACAGCACGATGATGTTGACGCGTTCCTCGATCGCCTCCGAGGCTTCCCTGCAGATCCGGTCGAGTGCCTCGGCCATGCCGTCTGGGCCCTGCTCGAGTGACCACGTCGTGTTGATCGTGCGCGCGGCGAACACGTCGTGGTCGACGTGCCTGAGCGTCTCGAGCTCGCGGTTGAGCAGGATCGGCTGGTTCAGCACGAGCTTGTGCGCGTGCTCGGGCGTCTCCTCGAAGAGGTTTTTCTCCGAGCCAAGCGTCGTCGCCAGGCTCATCACGATTTCCTCGCGGATCGGGTCGATCGGCGGATTGGTCACCTGCGCGAACAGCTGCTTGAAGTAGGAGAACAGCGGCGGTGCCTGCTCGGAGAACACGGCCAGCGAGAGGTCGTTGCCCATCGAGCCAACCGGCTCGGCACCGTCGCGCGCCATCGGCGTGAGCAGCACGCGCAGGTCCTCTTGGCTGAAGCCGAACGCACGCTGGCGCGTGCGCAGCGGCTGGTCTGAGATCGTCACCTGGTCGGAGGGCTCGAGCTCGGAGAACGGCACGGCGTTGCGCTCGTACCACTCGCGGTAGGGCCTACGCGTGGAGACCGCGCGCTTGACCTCCTCGTCCTCGACGATCCGCCCGCGCTCGAGGTCGACGAGGAACAGCTTGCCCGGCTGCAGGCGCCCGAGCCGGCGAATCTGCTCGGGCGGGATGTCGAGCAGCCCGATCTCGGAGCCGAGCACGACGTGCCCGTCGGTCGTCTCGACCCAGCGGCCCGGGCGCAGGCCGTTGCGGTCGAGCGTGGCGCCGACCACGCGCCCGTCGGTGAAGGCGACCGAGGCCGGTCCGTCCCACGGCTCCATCAAGCAAGCGTGATAGGCGTAGAAGCCCTTTAGGTCCTCGGGTAGGTCCTCGCGGTCGCGATAGGCCTCGGGGATCATCATCATCGCCGCGTGCGGCAGCGAGCGGCCGCCGAGCATCAGCAGCTCGAGCACGTTGTCGAACGTCGCCGAGTCCGAGTTGCCCGCGCTGACGACCGGCAGGATCTTCGGCAGGTCCTCGCCGAACAGCTCGCTGCGCAGCTCGCTCTCGCGTGCGCGCATCCAGTTGACGTTGCCGCGCACCGTGTTGATCTCGCCGTTGTGGCAGATCACGCGGTAGGGGTGCGCGAGCTCCCAGCTGGGGAACGTGTTCGTCGAGAAGCGCGAGTGCACGAGCGCGAGTGCGCTCTTGCAGCGCTCGTCCTTCAGGTCGGGGTAGAAGGCGGCCAGCTGGAAGCTGATCAGCATGCCCTTGTAGTTGAGTGTGCGTGAGGAGCTCGAGGCGATGTACAGGCCGGGCGCGTCGGATGCCAGCTCGCAGACACGGCGGATCACATAGAGCTTGCGCTCGAAGGAGTCCTGATCGCCCGCGTGTTCCGGGCCGGCGCCCACGAACAGCTGGCGGATCATCGGCCGGCACGCACCCGCCACCTCCCCGGCCTGACTCGGGTCGACGGGAACATCGCGCCAGCCCAGGAGACGCTGTCCCTCGTCCTGCACCGTGTGCTCGAGCAACCGCTCGATGCCCGCGCGCTCGACCTCGTCGGTCGGCAAGAAGCACATCAGCACCCCGTACTGGCCGGGTGGCGGCAGCTCGAAGTCGACGACGGCTCGCATCAGCTCATCGGGCATCTGCATCAGGATTCCCGCACCGTCGCCGGTCAACGGGTCAGCTCCGTTGGCGCCGCGGTGCTCGAGGTTCTCCAGCGCCGTCACGGCGCGCGTGACCACGTCGTGCGTCGGCTCGTTGTCGAGCCGCGCCACCATGCCGACGCCGCACGCGTCGTGCTCATAGCTGGGGTCGTACAGTCCGACCGCCTGTGGAGGCTGCTTGTTGTGCGGATTCATGGAAGTGCTCCCTTGGGGCGGTGCATCCCCCGTGGCGCGGGCAGGCGGGCACCTGAGGCTGAGCCAGAAAGCGTAGCAGTGCGCCGGGCCTCCTAAACGAGCGATTCAGGGGTGCTCGCGGAGCGTCTCGGCCTCGCCCCAGGAGCACAGTCCAGCCCGGCCCGGGCAGGTCAGACAGAGCCCTCGATGGGGATGAGCGCTGACCGCGAACGGGTGCTCGCGCGTACGCGCGAGCCGTTGCGAGAGCTGCTCCTCGAGCACCAGGCGATCGGCCGCGAGGAAGCGAGCCACCACCCATTCGCGGCGCTCCAGGAACCAGTGGACGATCTCCACCGCAGGCGCGCCGTCGCGCAGCACGGCAAGCGCGTAGAGCAGCCGCTGCGCGCCGTACTCACGCTCGACGAGCTGCTCCAGATCGACCGCGGCCTCGACGCGGTCGCTCTTGTAGTCGACCACGAGACTCGCGCCGTCCGCCTCGAGCGCCAGCAGGTCGATCACGCCGTTGATCAGCGGCTCGCTCGCGCCCAGCGAGAAGGCAAACGGGTGCTCGCGGCGCACACCCTGCGCGGCGGCTATGCGCGCCACCATCCGCGAGTCACAGCTCGACTCAATCAACGCGGCCAGCTCCTCGCGCTCGCCCGGCCGCACGCGCAGGCCGAGCTCCCCCGCTCGCTCGGCCACGTCGGCGGCCGACGGCGGCTGTGGGCGGGCGAAGTCGAGCAGCTCCATCAGCCGGTGCACGAGCGTTCCTCGAGCGCGCGCCTCGAGCCCTTCCTCGCCCTCGCGGCCGCGCGCCGCCGCGCGATCCTCCCCGATCCCAAGCACACGTTCGAGGTAGTAGCGATAGCCGCAGCGCTCAAGCTCGGTCAGCGAGCTGTAGCTGAGCGTCGAAATCCGCGCGGATCCCACGGAGGCGCCCGCCACATGGCGCTCGGCCGTAGAGCCCGCGCTCAGCTCCGCCGCGCACCCCTCGGAATGCTGGCCGACGCGCGCCTCGGAGAGGGCCGTCTTCGCCGAGTCGCCCCCGCCGTCCGGCCGCCGTTGCGCCGGCTCGCCGGCCGGCATGTCATCGAGCGCCGGTGCGCCGGGCGCGTTCAGCAGCAGCCCGACCCGCGCCGTGCCGTCTGGGCCGAGCACCAGCTCCGCCGGCGGCAGCTCACCCTTGGCCAATAGCTCCGGCAGCTCGTCCGAGATGGCCGGGCCGAGCCAGGAGATCGGCGTGGCGCCCGGCCCCCGGCGCGGCCAGCGCGCGAAGCTGGCCGAGGCACTCAGCAGGAGCAGCTCGCGGGCACGCGTCATCGCCACATAAAGGATCCGGTCCTCCTCTTCGGCTTCGCGCCGGCGGCGCTCGGCGCACAGCTCCTCATAGGCCAGCACCGGGCTCGAGCCGGCGCCGTCCAGGCGCATCAGGCGCAAGCCGACGCGCGATCCGTCGACGAGCAGGTCGGGCATCCGCGCGTTGGGCTGGCGCCCGAGATCGGCCACGCACACGACGGGGAACTCGAGGCCCTTAGCCGCATGCACGGTCATCAGCCGCACGGCGTCGGGCTCGGTTCCCTCCACGGGGGCATCCGGCTCGATCCGCGCGGCGCCTTGCAGATACTCGACGTGGTCGAGAAACCCCCGTAGCTCGCGTCCTTCGCTCGCCTCGAACTCGCGTGCGAGCCGCAGCAGCTTGTGCACGTTCGCCAGGCGGCGCTCGCCCCAGTCGAGGCCCAGGATGTGGGCGCGGTAGCCGCTCGCATCGATCGCCCGCTCGATCAGCTCGGCGATCGTCCGGCGCGAGGCCTCGACCCGCTCGCGCTCAAGCAGCCCCACGACCGTCGCCAGCGCCGCCCGGTCGGCAGGCTCGATCCTCGCCAGGGCCTCGTCGAGCTCAGCGGGGCCGGCGACAGCCACGGTGGTGCTGCCGAGCGGGCCGCCCGCCGGGCCCTCTGTAGCGAAGGGTCGGGAGTCGTTGCCAAGGGTGCAGGCGGCCCGCCTGGCGGTCTCCCACACGCCGTCCCGGCTCGCATGAGCCGACCGCGCGAGCAACGCCAGACAATCGCGCGAGCACCCGCCCAGCGGCGAGGCGAGCACGCCATAAAGCGCTTCCTCGTCCAGCGGGTTGGCAAGCGCACGTAGATAAGCGACCAGGTCGCCGATCTGCTGGTGTCCCCAGAAGGCACCGACAGCTGCGAGCGTGCGCAGGCCGACGAGCTGAAGTGCGCGCTCGAACACCTCCAGGTCCCCGGAGGCGCGCAGCAGCACGACGATCTCCCCCGCCCGAGCGCGCCCGTCCTGGACGAGCTCGCCGACGCGCTGCGCCAGCAGGCGGGCCTCCGCCTGGCGCCAAGCCTGGGCAGGCGGCAACCCGGCTGCGACCCGTTCGGCCAGCGCCTCATGCTCCTCCCACCCGTCGACGTCGGTGAGGAGCAGCTCGACGGCCGGGTGCGGCTCGTGCTCGCTCGCATCCGCACGGCCTGCCATGAGCGTCGGCATGTTCGGGAATCGTTCGGCAAAGACGGCGTTCACGACATCCAGCAGCTCGGCGCGACTGCGGAAGTTGTACGTCAGCGGCAGGCTGCCGCCACGCTCCTGCAGCTGTGCGCGCCGGGCGCGGAAGAGACTCACATCGGCGTGCCTGAAGCCATAGATCGACTGCAGCTCGTCGCCGACTGTAAACAGGTTCTGGCGATCGAGCGCGCGCAGGATCGCCAGCTGGCGCGGATTGGTGTCCTGGAACTCGTCGACCATCAGCAGTTCGAAGCGCTCTGACCAGGCCCCGCGCACGGCCTCGCGCTCGAGCAACAGACGCTGGGCGAGCAGCTCCAGGTCGTCGAAGTCGACCGCCGAGCGCGCTTGCTTCAGCCGCTCGTAAACGAGGCCGAAGCGCTCGAGCAGCTCGCCGAGCAACGCGCATACGCCGCTGGCCTCGAGCTGCTCCTCGCCGGCATCGCCCCCAAGCGCCGCGACGGGCAGCCGCGGTAGGCGCTCGCCGCGGCTGCGCAGCTCGAGGTAGACCTGCTCGAGCATCGTGCCGACACGGTCAACGCCGTACGCGGCGAGCACGTCGGCCGCCTCGGTGCGGTCCTCGGTCAGCCACAAGCGCACGGCCTGCTCGAAGGCACGCCTTCGCAGGCGCCCGGCCAGCCCCTCCTCGAGCACGATGAAATCGGGGTCCACGCCGGCCGCCAGCGGCTGGGCGCGCAGCAGCCGCGCACAGAAGCCGTGGAAGGTGCCGACGAATGCCGCCTCAGTGTCGCGCGCCGCCTGGCGCTCGCCCAGCCCGAGCAGCCGTGCCCTGACCCGCTCGCGCAGCTCGCCGGCTGCACGCTCAGTGAAGGTGATCGCAAGAATCCTCCCCGGCGCCACGCCATCCTCGCGCACGGCCCGCACGAAGCGCTCGACGAGCACCGAAGTCTTGCCGCTGCCCGCCGCTGCCGAGACGAGCAGCGGCTCTGCGCGCCGCGTGATCGCCTGCTCCTGCTCGATTGTCAACGTCGGGCCATCGCCGCTCGGCGGCGCGCCCGGCGGCTCCATCCCGGGAAGCGTCTCCAGGCTGCGACGCGTGGCGGGCGCTCATCGCTCGCACCGGCAGATCGTCGGGTACTGACAGCCGCCGCGCCAAGCGCACGTCTGCGGCCTGGCCGCGAGCTCGCCGCTCGCCGTCTGCTCGGCCACCTCCCGTGCCTTCGCAAGCGCATCGACGAGCAGCTCGGCCACCTCGACGCGCTCGCGCACATCGGTCGAGACGCAGTCGAGCTCAACGCCGCCGTCACCGTCGAGCACCCCTCGCGCGCGCAGGTCGCTGCCGGATAGTGGCTGATAGAGCCCGCCGATCACGTCAAGCCCGAGCAGCTGTTCGGCGGCGTGCATGTAGAGCGCAACCTGCAGCTTGCCGTCCCTGATCCAGCGCGCCGACGGCGGCGCATCTTTGCCCTTGTAGTCGTAGACGACCGCCTCACCACGACTGCCCACGTCGATGCGATCGATCCTGCCGCGCAGCTTGAAGCCGCCGCCCAACTCGAGCGCGGGCAGCGCGCTGGCCTCGCCGCGGTCGTCCGAGCCGTCGAAGCCGAAGCCGAGCTCGAGCTCGGTGGGCTCGAGCGGGCTGTCAGCCTCAGCCGCCTGAGCCAGGAAGCGCTCGAGATCCGACTGCAGCCGGCGACGAACGGCTGCGCGGCGCTCCGGAGCGACCGACAACGGATGCTCGCTCTCGCGCTCCTGCAGCGAGGAGTCGAGCAGCTCGCGAGCAAGCGCGAATGTCGCGGGCCGCAGCCGCGCGCTCCCCGTCTGCAGGCGCAACCCTTCGAGCGTGTCCTTCAATACGGCGTGCGCCAGCGCGCCGCGCGCGAGCGGCTCGGGCTGGGGCTCGAATTCGCCTGGCCGCAGTAGTCGCTCGACGAACCACGCAACCGGGCAGGCGATCCGCCGCTCCATCGCGGAGGCCGACCACGGTCGCGCAGCCAGCTCGGCCAGGAGCAGCTCGTCGCGCAGCGGCTCGTCTGAGCGACGCGCACCCTCCGCGGGCGAGATCAGCCCGTTCTGCCCCGCAACCGCGTCCTCGGCGCGCTCGTCAACCGCGCCGAGCGCCCGGCGCACTCGCAGCTCGAGCAGGCTCTGCTCGAACAGATCGCAGACGTCATCCACGAACAGCGAGCGCGGCGTCGCTTGTCCTTCGTCGTCGGAGGCGTGCCAGCTCAGCACGAGCAGCTCCTGCGGGCGCGAGACAGCCGCATAGAGCAGATAGCGCTCCGACGCAAGCTGATCCCCCTGCGATCCGTCGACCTGCTCGCCGAGGCGCAGCCCCGACACTTCGGCCAGGCGCCTTCGCGCCTCCTGCGACAGCAGCGGCTGCGGGCGCGAGCGCGCCGGAAACGCTCCTTCCTGCAGCCCGCAGACGAACAGCGCCCGCACCCGTCTGGCGCGCAGCGCGAGCGGGTCGAGCACGGCGACCGCGCCGGGCCCGGGACCCTCGCCGCTGAGGAAGCTGACGTGCTCGAGCAGCGCGGCCAGCTCGCGCGCGGTGCTCGGGGCGAGCTCGGGCGCGATCCGCGCGAGCTCGCGCAGTTCGGCGAACGCGCGCCGCCCGGCGGCGAGCGCGCCTGCCTCGTCGAGTTCCTCGGCCTGAAGCACAGCCGCCGTCGAGCGCCGCGGTGCGCAGAACAGCCGGTAGAGCTCGCGCGAGGCCCGCTCGATCAGCGCCAGGGGCCCACGCGCCTGCGCCTCGTGCAGACGATCAATCGTCTCGAGTGGCCAGTGGCGCTGCTCCCACAACGCTCTCCCCTGCGCCGCGCCGAGCGCGCCCGCGCGGCGCGCGTGCAGCTCGAGCCGGTCGGCCAGCGCTGGGACCTCGAGCAGTCCCGGAGCGCGAAGCCAAGCGAGCAGATCGCCGAGCGTGCCGGCGTCGTCCGGCTCGACGACATCTCCACCGTCGATGGCATCTGCACCGTCGATGGCCGGCACACAGCGCAGCAGCCCGAGCAACGCCGCACCGATCGAAGCGTCCCCGATCGGCCTCCTGCGTTGCATCGCGTGAGGCACACCTTCAGCCGCAAGAACCTCCTCGAGCAGCTCCGTCGATGTCCCGGCCCCGCGCACGAGGATGGCGATGTCCTCCGCCGCCATGCCCCGGCGTTGCAGCGAGGCGATCTCCCGAGCCACGAGCTCCAGCTCAGCGCGCTCGCCACCTCCCTCCAGCAGTCGCACGGCAGATCCGGCGTCGAGGCGCGCCGCGCCGGGCTCGAACAGCGAGCGCTCCAGGTGACTGAGTGCACGGCGTGCGTACGGGGCGTAGTGGTCACCGCGCGCCTTCAGCGCGTGGTGCTCGCCGCGCTCACCGAGCAGCGGCGCGAGCGCCTGGAAGGTCGTCGCCCGTCCGCCGAACGCCGCCCTGCCGGGCTCATACGGCAGCGAGAGCGTTACCGGCGCGTCGACGACGACGCCGAGCGTCTCGACCGCATCCAGCTGCAGCGTCGTGAGGTCGTCGAAGCCGTAGAGCAGAACGGGCGTGCGCCCCCACAGAGCCGGCTGCTCGCGCAGCGTGTCGAGCGCCAGCACAGCCCGCTGCTCGCCGTCGAGGCGTCCCAGCCGGCGCAGTGCATCGCGATAGCCGGCGTAGATGCGCCCCAGCTCGATCGGCGCCGCGTCGGGGCCGTCGGCGGCGCGCCAGGCCTCGAGCGCTCGCAGCAGTCTGCCGGGGGCGACCCGCCGCAACTGCAGCTCGGCGAGCAGATCCGACAGCGCACGGGCGAACCCGCGCCGAGCGCTCCATGTGCGCCGCTGCTGATCGCCCGCCGCGAGCGCCAGCAGCAGGCGCTCACGCGGCAAACCGCCGATCACCGGCTCAACGATCCCGGCGCGCAGGACAGCCTCGCCGATCAGCCCCGCGAAGCGCTCGACGCGCACCCCGATCGCCGCTCGATCGCCGGCCAGCTCACGCAGGTAATGCTCGGCGTCGGCCCGCGTCGGCACGACCAGGATCGGCTCCTCCCCGCGGGCCAGATGTGAGCGCAGCGCATCCATCACGAGCTCTGCCTTGCCCGCGTTGGCGGGGCCTGTGATCAGCGTGATCGGCATCACGACCCATCCTGGCGCAAGCGCCCGACATCGTCACCGGGACCCCGCGCGCACGGTCTCAGCGAGCGTGACCGGCGGCGGCGAGCGCCTGAGCTTCGGTCAGGCCCAGCGCGTCTTCAGGCGGCGCTACGCTGGCTGACCGACGCGGCTTTTTTCTTCTTGGCTTTCGACTTCGCGGTCAGCTCGTTCGCCTCGGCCTCGGCCTCGGCCTCGGGCGCTTTGGCACCCTCCTTGGCCCACTCCTCGTCGAACTCGACGCGCCATTTGCCCTCCTCGGTCTGGCTCATCGCCAGATGCGCGCGGAAGGAGCGCCCGCTGCGGCCACGAAAACCCGTCACCTGCTTCTCGGTGTAGCCCGTCTTGATCAGTTCCCGCGCGATCGGCACCGTCAACGTCTTGCCCGCTTTGGCCTTCCAGATCACGAAGCCACAGCCGGGGTCCTCGCGCGCCCAGCAGGAGTAACCCTTGCGGTTCTCGTTGATCTCATGACCGCACACGGGGCACGGGCCGAGCTTGGCGCGCGGGATGCGCACGTCCTTGAGCGTCTCATCGAGCTTGTGCACCGTCTGCTCGGCGAAGCCTGCGATGTCGCTCATGAACTTCTCGCGCGAGTCCTCGCCGCGCTCGATCTTGCCGAGGCGGTGCTCCCAGTTGCCGGTCAGTTCAGGTGAGGTCAGCATGTGCGCGTCGAGCAGGCGGATCACGTTCAGGCCCTTCTCGGTGGCCACGAGCGCACGCGCGTCGCGCTCGACGTAGGCGACCGTGATCAGGCGCTCGATGATCGCCGCGCGCGTCGCCGGCGTGCCGATCCCCGACTCCTTCATCGCCTCGCGCAACTCTTCGTCGTCGACAAGCTTGCCCGCCGTCTCCATCGCGCCCAGCAGCGAGGCGTCTGAGTAGCGCCGTGGCGGTTTCGTTTCCTTGCGCTCGGCGGCGATCTCGTTGGTGTCGACCGTCTCCCCGTCCTCGAGCTTGGGCAGCTGCTGGTCAACGCCCTCGTCCTCCTCGCCCTTCGGACGAGTGTCGGCGGCGACCTCGTCGTACACGCCCCGCCAGCCGGGCACGATCAGCAGCTTGCCGCGCGTGCGGAAGATGTGGCCCTGCTCGCCGACCGTCGTCTCCACGCGCGTGTTCTCGAACACGGCCTCGGGGTGGAAGACGGCCAGGAAGCGCCGCGTGACCATGTCGTAGATGCGCCGGTCGTCGGCGCCCATTTTGTCGAGGTTGTGCTCGGAGCGGGTCGGGATGATCGCATGGTGGTCGGTGACCTTCTCGTCGTTGACGACGCGCGCCAGCGGCAGCAGGTCAAGGCCGATCACATATTCGGCACCCTTCGTGTATTCAGGGTTGTGGCCGACCAGCTCGGCCGTCGGCTTGATCTCGGCGACCATGTCGTTCGGCAGGTAGCGCGAATTGGTCCTCGGATAGGTGAGCGCCTTGTGCTCCTCATAGCAGCGCTGGGCCGCCGCCAACGTGCGTTTGGCCGAGAAGCCGTAGCGGTTGTTGGCCTCGCGCTGCAGCGTCGTCAGGTCATAGAGCATCGGCGCTTTCTCGCGCTGCTCTTTCTTCTCGAGCTTCGTGATCGTCCCCTGCCTGCCCACGCAGGCGGCGACGATCGCGTCGGCCTCCTCTGCGGTGGCGATGCGCGGCTTGGCGCCCTCGTGGAAGCGGCCCTCATAGACACGCTTGCCGTCGGCCTCGAAGGTGGCGTCGACGAGCCAGTAGGGCTCGGGCACGAACGCTTTGATCTCCTCCTCGCGCCGCGCGATGATCGCCAGCGTCGGCGTCTGCACACGCCCCAGCGAGACGGCGCCGTCGAAGGAGCTGCGCAGGCGGATCGTGGCGGCGCGCGTCGCGTTCATGCCGACGATCCAGTCCGCCTCCGAGCGCGAGCGCGCGGCCTGCTCGAGGCGGGCGAACTCTTCGGCCGGGCGCAGCGAGGAGAGCGCCTCTTTCATCGCGGCACTCGTCATCGAGTTCAGCCACAGCCGCTGTACGGGCTTCTTGCCTTTGGCCTTCTCGTACAGGTAGGCGAAGATCAGCTCGCCCTCGCGCCCGGCGTCGCAGGCATTGACGATCTCGGCGATGTCATCGCGCCCGATCTGTTTGGTGACGACCGACATCTGCTTGCGCGAGCGCTCGTCGCGCACGACGAGCTTGAAGCGCTCGGGCACGATCGGCAGGTCTTCCATGCGCCAGCGCTTGAACTTGGGGTCGTACTCATCCGGTTCGGCCAGCTGGACGAGGTGCCCGACTGCCCAGGTGACCACGTGCTCGGGACCCTCGAGCACGCCCTCGCCTTTCTTGAAGGGTCCCTTCAGCACGCGCGCAAGGTCCTGCCCGACAGAGGGCTTCTCGGCGATCACGAGCGTCTTGGACATGGCGGGAGCGTAGCGGGTGAGTGCGGCAGCGAGGACGGCGCGAGCGCCTACCCGCCGATCGGCGCCCGCGGATTGGCGCCCCAGAAGACCTGCGTGCCGAGCATCCCGATCAGCGTGACGAAGACGAGGTTGAGCACCATCGACTTGGCCGTGGCCGTGCCCACGCCGACCGGTCCGCCGCCGGCGTTGTAGCCGTAGTAACAGGCAACGAGCACGATCACGGTTGCCATCGACATGCCCTTGATCACGCTGAACAGCAGGTCGGGCGCGTTCTGGAACTGCCAGAAGATCAGTAGGTAGCCGCCGGAGGAGACGAAGCCGAGCTGCTGCACAACGCCGATGTATGAGCCGAGAAAGGCCACGCCGATTCCCGCCACATACATGAACGGCAGCACAATCCAGGAGGCCAGCAGGCGGGTGGCGCAGAGGAAGACCATCGAATCGATCCCCATCACCTCGAGCGCGTCGATCTCCTCGGAGATGCGCATCGCGCCGAGCTCGGCGACGATCCCGGTGCCGACCTTGGCGGCCATCATGTAGCCGAAGGCGTAGGGCACGGCCTCGCGCAAGTCGCACCAAGCGGCGAACACGCCGGCGTAGGCCGGGGCGCCCGTGGAGAGCGTGAAGTAGCCCCCGCCGATGCCGCACACGCCGATCCCCATCAGGAACACCAGCGACCAGATCACGACCGTCGAGCCGACGATCAGGATGCCGGCTTGTCGCAGTGACTCGCCGAAGAAGCGGAACACGCGCAGGCCGTAGATGTCGCCGAACATGCGCGCACCGAAGCGCACGATCTCGCCGGTCGCGGCGAGCCATTCGCGCGGCGCGAGCAACAGCTCGTTCATCTGAACACCAGGATCTGCGGGTGCGTGGCCAGCAGCGTCTGTGTGAAGACGTAGTTGAACGCGCCGATCCCCAGGAACGAGACGACGACGGCCTCGTTGACTGCGCGCCCGACGCCCTCGGCGCCGCCGGAGGCGGTCATGCCCTTGTAGCAGCAGACGATCGCGATGATCGCGCCGAAGCAGCTCGACTTCAGCACAGACCCCCACAAGTCCGTCGTCGAGGCGTTGGCGAAAAACGTGCCCCAGAAGGGGCCGAGCGGCTGACCGTTGACGAGCTCGGCCGCGATCCCGCCGAAGATGCCGAACAGCAACGCGTAGATGTCGAACAGGCCGGTCACGACCAGCAGCGCGAGGAAGCGCGGCACGACAAGGCTCTTGACGGGGTCGACGCCGAGCACCTGCAGCGCGTCGAGCTCCTCGCGCACCTTGCGCGCGCCGAGGTCGGCGGTGATCGCGGTGCCGGCGATCCCGGCGACGACCAGCGAGGTGATCAGTGGGCCGATTTCGCGGATCGCCGCCAGCACGAAGAAGCCGCCAAGCCGGTCGAGCGCACCGAACAGCGTGAGGAAGTTCGCCGCCTGCAGGCCGGGCGCTCCATAGCTGATCGCCACGATCGTGACGAGCAGCGGAAACCACACGAGTCGCAGCGCAAACAGGAACTGTGAGACGAGCTCCTCGCCGTAGATATACGGCGGGCGTAGGGCCGAGGCGATCGTCCTCCCGGTCAGCAGCACGACGTCGCCGAATTCCTCGAGCACTCCGCGCATCGGGCGAAACAGCCGCTCAGTCATTGTGCGAGTGTACTAGTTGACTAGCACACTATGATTCCTGCCCCAGTAGCGGGTACTCTGGAGACGTGGCTCGCCCTATTGACAACGCCGCCGCCGAGCTCGACCTCGACGGCCTTGCGATCGACCGCAAGGCCGACGTGCCGATCGGCGTCCAGCTCGACGTGGGCGCTGCGCTCGCGGATCGCCGAGGGACGGTTCGCGGCCGGCCAGCGCCTGCCGGGGCTGCGCGACCTGGCCGAGGCGACGGGCGTAAACGTGAACACGGCCCGCGCCGTCTACCAGCGCCTCGAGCAGGACGGCCTGATCGACCGCCAGCAGGGCAGCGGCACGTTCATCGCGGCCGCCCCGCAGCGCGCCGCCGCGGTCGGGACGATCACGGCCAATGCAGCGCACGAAGCGCACGAGACGGGCGTCGACCCGCGCGAGGTGGCCGCCGCGCTCTACGTCGGCGACGCCGCCGAACCTGCCGAGTCCGCCGTCGAGGAGCAGTCCGAGCAGGCGCGCAGGCGTTCGCTGCGTGGCCAGATCGCCGCGTTCGAGCGCGCCATCGCCGAGCTCGAATCCGACCATCCCGGGATCGCCCCCGCACCTGCGCGCGGCCGCCGCGGGATCGGCCCTGCGCTGCTCACCGTCGAGGAGCTCGCGCAGATCCGCACCTCACTGATCCGGCGCCTGACGATCGTGCAGGGCGCGATCGACGAGCACCTCGAGCAGCGACGCGAGCAGATCCCGGCCAAGGCGCCCGCACGCGAGCCGCGCAAGGTCAAGACGCAGCCGGCCGGCTCACCGAGGAAGGCCCCCCGGGCGCGACCGACGACGCGCCCGGCCCCTGCAGGCGGCTGAGCCCTGAGCGGCCGGCGATCGAGCAGCGGCATCCCCGGCGGCTCGATCGGCAGCTGATCGAAACGGCAGCCGCTAGCGATGCGCGGCGAAGAACAGGTACCAGGCGAGGAGCGTGAAGACGGCGACGTATACGTTGATCACGACGATGCCCTCGAGCGTCGTGATCCGCAGCCTGCGGTGCAGCCCGGCCGATTCGGGCGCGCACAGCCGGCGCATCCACGTGGTCGAGTGCTCGGCGCGCTGCAGCCCGATCATCTCGTCGTAGACGTTCGTCAGCCACGCCAGCACGAGCATCATCACGAGCTCGAGCAGGCCGAGCACGATCAGCACGACCACGACCGCCGCCATGCTCAGATCGCCGGTCCCGACGGCGCGCGAGCCGACCCACAGCGCCAGCAGCGGACAGCCGGTCCAGACGTTGACGGTCACGAGCGCCGTGGTCGCCGCCATGGCCGCCCGCTTGAGGATCGGCCCGCGCCGATCGCTTAGCTGCAAAGTCGAAGCTCCTATCGCCATTCGTCAGCCGCCTCGCGCCGGACCTTAGCCCGCACGACGGGCCGGCGCAAACGTGCGGCTCAGCCGGACGCGCACCCCTCGGTGCTGACGCTCGTCCCAGCCACTGCGCGGGCGGCGGCCTGTTCGAGCACACGCGCGACGGTCGAGTTGGCCACGCCGTAGCCGCCGCGCGGGCCGCTGCCGACGGTGCCGGCGAAGACCGTCGTGAGCACATGCCCGGAACCGTCCACGAGCGGGCCACCGGAGTTGCCGGGGCGCACGAGTCCGCGCAGGGGCGTGAGCAGACGATGCACAGGACCGTTGCCGTAGGCGTCGTCGGTAAGCACCGTCTGCGTGCGCCCGATGCGTGCCGAGCGGACATCGAACGGACCGTTTTCCGGATAGCCGAGAATCGCGCCTGCCTCACCGGAAGGGGGATCGGTGACCAGCTCGAGCGCCGGCTCTTGCAGACCGGGCACGCCGAGCACGGCCACGTCGTCGCGCGCGTCGTAGGCGAGCACGCGCGCGGGGAAGGTCGGCGCGTGCCCGCCCGGCTCGACCGTCGTGTCGCGCTCGCCGGCGACGACGTGCGCGTTGGTGACAACCTCGCCGGGGGCCGCCACCCAGCCGGAACCCTCGATCGCCAACCCGCAGGCAGTGCCGAGCACGCGCACGACGCTCGGCGAGGCACTGCGCACGCCGGGCGCGTGCGCGATCTTGGCCGGTGGCGGCGGCACGTCTGGGGAGGGACCGGAGATCGACGGCAGCGGGTCCAGGCGGGCCAGCGCGTTGAGGATCGGGCCAGAGGGCGGCAACAGCAAGTTCAGCTCGCGCAGAATCGCCGAGCGCTGGATGTCTTCGCGCAGCCTCGTCTCGCTGGGGGCCTGGGCGACGACAGCCGCCACGATCCACACGACGCCGAGCGCGAGCACAACGCCGAGCGCGGCCCCGAGCAGGCCGTCGAGCGCCCCAAGCCTGAGCACGAGCAGCGCGCGCCGGACCCTGAAGCCGATCCCCTCGGCCCCGCCGGCGAGGATCGCGCCGGCCAGCAGCGCGCCAAACAGACCGAACGCGGGCGCGTAGGGCGAGGAGGATCCCTGCGAGAGCAGTAGAGGAGCCAGGCGAGTTCCGAGGAATGCTCCTAGGGCGAAGCCCGCGAACGAGAGCACCCCGACGATGAACCCCCGCCTGAAGCCGAAAGCAGCGAGGATTGCCGCAAACGCGACGATGATCCAGTCGAGCCCCGTCACCCGCCATGTTCTACCGTGCCCTGAGCGAAGAGCAGACGCTTAGGGTCAGGCGCGCACGCCCGGTGATCGCGCTGGCCGCCGTGGCCTTTGCGATCGGCGCGATCGTCGGCGCCAACAGCGGGGCCTCGCCGGCCGACTCGCTCGCCGAGAAGTTCGCCCACGCGTGGGCGAGGGCCGAATACGCCGCGATGTACGCCGACGTCGACGCCGCGTCGCGACACTCGGTATCGGCCGACGAGTTCGTCGCTGCCTACCACGAGGCGATGAACACGGCGACCGCCACGGGCCTGCGCGTGGCCGGCAAGGCGCACGCTTCCTCGGATGGCCTCGTGGCGGTGCCCGTGAAGGTGTCCACGCGTCTATTCGGCACGCTCGCGCTGAGCATCGAGCTGCCTGTGAGCAGCCAAGCCGAAGGCGGCGAGAAGATCGCCTGGTCGCGCTCGCTTGCCTTCCCCGGCCTGCACTCCGGCGAGCAGCTCTCGCGCAGGACGACGCTGCCCGAACGGGCCAAGCTGCTTGCGCGCGATGGCTCGGTGCTTGCCGAAGGCCCGGCCGACACGACAGGACCGCGCATCTCGCCGACCGGCGAATCGACCAGCGCGGTCGTCGGCGAAGTCGGCCCGATCCCGAGTTCGGAGCGAACTGCGCTGGAATCCAAGGGCGTGCCCTCCAACGCGATCGTCGGCACGAGCGGGCTCGAGCGCGCGCTCGACACGCGCCTGCGCGGGACCCCCGGAGGCGAGCTGCTCGCCGGGCAGCGGGTGCTCGCGACGGCGCCCTCGCGTGAGGGTCGCGCCGTGCGCACGAGCGTGTCCCCGGCCGTGCAGAAAGCCGCCGTCGCCGCGCTCGGCTCGCGGCTCGGCGGCGTCGTCGCGCTGCAGCCGTCCACCGGCCAGATCCTCGCCGTCGCCGGGATCGCCCTGAACAGCGTGCAGCCACCCGGGTCGACGTTCAAGATGGTCACGCTCACCGGCGCACTGGCCGCGCACGTCGCGACGCCGAAGACGACCTTCCCGTACGCCACCTACGCCACGCTCGACGGGGTCAAGCTGAGCAATGCCAACGGCGAGGAATGCGGCGGCTCGCTGGCGCTCGCATTTGCCGTCTCCTGCAACTCCGTGTTTGCGCCACTCGGCGTCAAGCTCGGCGCGCCGCGGCTCGTGGCGATGGCCGAACGCTTCGGTTTCAATCACGACCCGGGCGTACCCGGCGCCGCCGAGAGCACGCTGCCCGCTGCCACTGCCGTACAGGGCGAACTCGACGTCGGCTCGACCGCGATCGGCCAGGGTCAGGTGCAGGCCAGCGCGCTGCAGATGGCAATCGTCGCAGCCACGATCGCCGACGGTGGACGCCGCCCGAGCCCGACGTTCGCGATCGAGCACCCTCCGCCGGGGCCGGCCGTGACGAGCGCCTCGGTCGCGCGCACCGTGCGCCGGCTGATGATCGGCGTGGTCAAAGAAGGCACCGGCACCTCCGCTGGGATCTCGGGCGTCACGGTCGCCGGCAAGACGGGTACGGCCGAACTGAAGACCGAGTGCAGTGCCTCCGGGGAATCCGGCGAATCGGGTGGAGAATCGGGCTCCGAAGAATCAGACTCCACCGGCTGCGTCGGCGCCGACAGCGAAGCGAGCAACACGGACGCGTGGTTCGCCGCCTTCGCGCCCGCCCTGCGCCCGCGGATCGTGGTCGGCGTGCTGCTCGTCAAAGACGGCGCCGGTGGCGACACGGCCGCACCGGTGGCGCGCGAAGTGCTCGAGGCCGGGCTGCAGGCCAGCCGCTGAGCGCCGGCCGCCGGGCCTCGCCGGGCTGGATCGAGTCGCTAGACGTCGAGCTCGGCCGACGCGGTCTCGGCCGCGTCGGAGGGATCGACGATCGTCAGCTTCAGCGGACGGTTGTCGAGCGAGACGGTCTGGATCTTGAACAGCAGCATCGTGCCCTGGGTCGGCCCCTCCGAAGAGATCGTGTCGAGCGCCGGCAGGCGTTCTTTGCCTGGCACCGTGCCGCCGCTGTAGGCGTAGGAGTTGTGCGCGGCCGGTACGAGCGGCAGGTAGGCGTTGCCCTGCGTGTCCGTGATCTTCATGTCCGTCGAGGCCGGCTGCGGCTGGGAGTGGTTGTTGTAGACCTGGATGAACACCGCGAACCACTCCTGCCCCGGCTGGAGCTTGCGCTGCTGCGCCGAGAGGCCTTCCAGGTAGGAGGCGTCCTCGACGTCGTACGGGTTCAGCTCGCGCGAGAGCTGCACCTCATATACGAGCGGCCCAACGTCCAGGTAGGGGGCGTTCTGGCCGGACTCGCCGGCATACGTTCCCGTGCTGACCTTCGTGTGCGAGTCGCCACAGGCACCGAGGGCGCCGGCCGCGAGCAGGATGAGCCCGAGCAGCGGGAGCTTTCGCAGACGGCTGGACATGCGACGCGGCAGTCTATCCGGCGGCGACCGTCACGCGATCTCCGCGCTGCTCGCCGCGCTCGATGATCGCGCGCAGGCGGCGCATCGCCCGCCCGTTCTTGCGCTTCAGCCAGCCGCGTGCGCCGAGCGACTCCATCAGGCGATCCGACAGCGTCGCGGGCGCCGTCTCGAGCGTGAAGCGCACGCGTGTCGTGCCTGCAGCACCTGGCGCCAGCTCGTAGGTTCCGAGCGTGCGGATGCGGTTGTTCTTGCCCGTGCGGCCCGCCTCGACGATCCGATGGGGGCGATCGACCTCGACGAACGTGGCATCACCCCAGCTGAAGCGGTTGCCCGGCGCCTTCACGCGGAAGCGCGCGCCCGCCCCGCGCCCGACCGAGTCGATCCGCGTGAGGTGCCAATCGACGATGAAGTGATCGGTGAACTCGCTGTGGTTGGCGATGTCCTGCAGGTAGTCGAACACCTGCTCACGCGGCGCCGAGATTACGGTCGAGACGGTCAATGGGTCCACAACGCCCGCCAGTCTAGAGCGCAGCGAACCCGCTCGGGGCGTCGGTCAAGCGGCGCGGGCGGTGAGGCGCACGGTGTGACCGTGCTCGCAGTGGCGCACGATCTCGCTCGCGACCGGCGGCTCGCGGCGCAGCGTGCGGCACAACTCGCAGACGACGCCGCTTTCGCGTTCGTCGTACAGGTGCACGTGCTCGCCCGTCAGCGGCGTGCGCCCGCAGTCGATGCAGTCGTGGCGGTCAGCCTGCAGGGCGCCCACGCCGCGCTGCAGCAGGAAGCGCTCGAACTGCTCCGCATCGTTCGTCGTCGAAGCCATTCTCATCGTTTTTCGCCGCACACGCGGGCCTTCCTCCCGCTCGGTGCAGTGGCATCGCGGTTGCCTCGGCTGGAACGCACCTCGTGGTTTGTCGTACGACCGCGCCGGGTAGCTGAATATCGCCGAGGCGAAGGCACGGGCCGGGTTGACAGCAATCGCATTGACCTTCCCGGAAAATGCGGGAATCTGGAATCTGCCGGGTTGGACAACTTGTTATGATCGACACGATCTTTCCCTCGACGGAAGCACCAGCAGTGCATCGCGGAGCGCCGAGCAAAGAGGAAGGAGGAGAGCAGCATGGATCTACTCAGCAAGGGACCCCTCACAGGCGGCGGTTCTGCGCCCGGAGCCTTCGTCGGCGCCGGCTCGTTCTGCTGCCGCACCTGCGGCTATGTGCTCACGTTGAGCGGCGAGGACACGCTGAGCGACTGCCCCGGCTGTGGCGGCAGCGACTTCGTACGCGCCTCCCTGTTCAGTGCCGAGCCGGCCACGGCGGGTGAGAGCGGGGGCGAGCAGACGACACGCCACGGAGGAGCGCTCTCCGAGCCCGCCCCGCTCGACCTCAAGGCGACCTTGGCCAAGGCGCGCAGGCGGATCGAGCAGCCCGGCGAGTATCTGTGCTTCGCCGAGGGCGCCGAGACGCGCACGGTGCCGCTGTCGCGGGAGTGGACACGGATCGGGCGCAGCCTCGCTGCCGACGTGCGCTTCGACGACCCCACCGTGTCGCGACGGCACGCATTGATCGTGCGCCAGCCCGATGGTGTGCGCGTGCTCGACGACCGCAGCCTCAACGGCGTTTTCGTCAACGGCGAGCGAATCGACGGCAGGTTGCTGCAAGACGGCGATGAGATCATCGTCGGTCGCTACCGGCTCAGCTACCTCGTCGTCACGCCGTAGCTCGCGGCGTGCGCGCGCCGTAGGCACCGCGCTCCGACGATCCGGCCAGGCGACCTCGCGTGCGAATGCGAGGCGACGTAATATCAGCCGATGGCTGACACGATCGCGGTGCTCTCCCAGAAGGGCGGCACGGGCAAGACGACGACCGTTCGCACGCTGACCGATGCGTTCCGCCGCAGCGGCGTGCGCACGCTCGCGATCGACCTCGATCCGCAGGGCAACCTGTCCGACTACTTCGACGTCCCGCCCGACGCAGAGCCGACGATCGCCGACGTGCTCTCCGGCCGCGCCGGCGCGGCCGAGGCGATCCACGAGGATCTGATCCCGGCGAATCTGACGCTGGCCGAGGCGGAGCTGATGCTCGGCGGCAAGATGGGGCGCGAGCTGACGCTGCGCCGCGCGCTGGCCAAGCTGCCCGACGAGTACGAGTTGATCCTGATCGACTGCCCGCCCTCGCTCGGGCTGCTGACAGTAAACGCGCTCGTCGCCGCCGACCGCGCGCTCGTGACGGCCGAGGCGCAGTACTTCGCGCTGCAGGGCGTCGAGCAGGCAATGGAGGTCGTCGAGCTGGCCCGCGACGGGCTCAACGAAGAGCTTTCCGTCGTCGGCGTGCTGCTCAACCTCGCCGACATGCGCACGATCCACTCGCGCGAGGCGCTCGTCTCGCTGAAGGAGCGCTTCGGCGAGCTCGTCTTCGACACGACCATCCGCTCCTCGATCGCCTACGCCGAGTCAGCCGAGCGCGCACGCTCGATCCTTGACCACCGCCCCGACCTCGGCAGCGACTACCTCGACCTCGCCGGCGAAGTGCTCGCGCGACTGCCTGCGATGGATGGTGCTTCCGAGCGCCTCGCGCAGCTGCGCTAGCGCCGCGCGGCCACGAGCGGCGCTACAGCTCGGTCACGTACGCGCCCTGCGGCTCAAACGGCGCCCGCAAGAGCGTCGCCCAGCCGTCGATCTCCGGGCGCAGCGCCTCCGCCACGGCGCCCGTCTGCTCGTAGAAGCACCACACGAGCACCGTCGGCCCGGCGCCCGAGATCGTCGCCCCCAGCGCGCCCAGCTCGCCCGCCCGCTGCGCCAGCTCATACGAGCGCGGGAACAGGTGCGAGCGCTGCTGCTCGTGCAGGCGATCGCGCAGCCCGCGCCCCAGCATGTCCCAATCCCCGCGCGCCAGGCCGAGCGTGAGCAGCGCGCCGTGGGCCACGTTGAACACGGCGTCCGCCAGCGGCACCTCGCCGGCCAGCGCCGCGCGCGCCTCGCTCGTGTGCACCGCCTCACCAGGCACCACCACGAGCGCCTCCAGTCCCGTCGGCGGCTCAAAGCGCGTCGCCTCTCCGTCGGCGCAGATCACGAAGCCTCCATGCAGCGAGGCCGCAGCGTTGTCGGGATGGCCCTCGAGCTCGCTCGCCAGCGCAAGCAGGTCGGCGTCCAGCTCGAACAGGTGGTCGGCGGCCATCAGCCCCGCCACGATCGCCGCCGCACTCGAGCCCAGCCCGCCCGACAGGGGCACCTGCGAGGAGATCTTGAACGTGAACTCATCCGCCGGGTGCAGGCGCTCGAATGCGCGGACGCACAGGTTCTCGCGCCCGCGCGCCACAGCCAGCTCCGTGTCCACCGCGAAGCTGCCCGTCTCGAGCACCTCCAGCTCGACGTGCAGCGCCAGCGCCGCCGCCATGCAGTCAAAGCCCGGGCCGAGGTTCGCCGAGGACGCCGGCACGCGCACGAGGCGCCTGCGGATCACGCGCCGGCACTCACAAGCTCGTCGCTCACGGGTCGCCGAGGACGGCTTCCTCGATCGCCGCCGTGTCCACCGCGCACTGGATGATCCGCCCGTCGTTGTTGGCCAGCGCCGTCTCCGGGTCCTTCAGGCCACGGCCCGTGAGCACGCAGACGATCTGCTCGGCGCCTTCCGCGCCGTACTTCAACAGCCCCGCCACCGAGGCCGCCGAGGCCGGCTCGCAGAACATCCCTTCGCGCGAGGCCAGCAGCTGGTAGGCCGTGAGGATCTCCTTGTCGCTGACCACGCGGATCGCGCCGCGCGAGTCGGTCGACGCCGCCATCGCGTCCTCCCAGCGCACCGGGTTGCCGATCCTGATCGCGCTCGCCACCGTTTCAGGGTGCTCGATCGGATGACCCTCGACCAGCGGCGCCGCGCCCTCGGCCTGGAAGCCGAGCATTCGCGGTGCCGCTCCCATCTCGCGAAAGCCGCGCCAGTAGGAGGTGATGTTGCCGGCGTTGCCGACCGGGATGCACAGCGCTTCGAGCTCACCGTCGAGCGCCTCGTGGATCTCGAAGGCCGCCGTCTTCTGCCCTTCGATGCGGTACTCGTTGACCGAGTTGACGAGCACGATCGGGTGCGACGCCGTCAGCTCGCGCACGAGCGTCAAAGCCTGGTCGAAGTTGCCCGCGAGCGAGATCACGCGCGCCCCGTGCACGAGCGTCTGCGCCATCTTGCCCTGCGCGATCTTGCCGTCCGGCACGATTACTGCGCACGTGATCCCCGCGCGCGCCGCATATGCCGCCGCGCTCGCCGCCGTGTTGCCCGTCGAGGCGCAGATCACGGCCTTGGCGCCGTCGCGCACGGCGGCCGACAGCGCACACGTCATGCCGCGGTCCTTGAACGAGCCCGTCGGGTTGGCCCCCTCGAGCTTCAGCCGCACTGTCGCGCCGACCATCTGCGAGAGCACCGGCGCGCGCAAGAGCGGCGTCGAGCCCTCCTGCAGGCTGACCAGCTTGTCGCCCGGCTCGAACGGCAGGCGCTCGTGGTAGCGCTCGATCAGCGGCACGTGCGTGCCCTCGAACGCAGCCCCTTCCACGCGCGGCAGCGGCACCGGCGGCAGCTCGTTGATGTCAGCCGGGATCGTCAACTCAACCGAACTCCTCTTCTATCACCCGTATTGCTCGCGTCGGCGCGCGGATGAAGTCGAATGCATCGACCTCCGCCACCGCTGCGCGCAGGCTCGACTCGAGCACCGGGTGCGTGACCATCACCAGCCGCGCGTGCTCGGCAATGCCGCGCTGCACGACCGACTTGATCGACACGTCGTGCTCGCCGAGCACCCTCGTCACCGACGCCAGCACGCCCGGCACGTCCTGCACGTCGAGGTGCAGGTAGAAGGCGCTGTCGACATCCTGGATCAGCTCGAGCTGCAGCGGTGGCGCCGGCGGCCGCGCGCCGCCCGTCATCACGCTGACCACGTCGCCGAGCACGGCGCTGGCCGTCTGTCGCCCGCCCGCGCCCGGGCCTGAGAGGGTTATCTCCGTGATCGTGTCCGACTCGACCGTGACGGCGTTGAACGGGCCCGTGACCGACGCCAGCGGGTGCCCCGAGTAGAGGAACGTCGGGTGCACGTGCACCGAGAGTCCGCCGTCGCGGCGCTCAGCCGTGCCGACCAGCTTCAAGCCAAGCCCGAGCTCGCTCGCATACTCGAGGTCGTCTGACTCGAGCTGCTCGATGCCCTCGTAGCGGACCTCGTCGAGGTGCACAGGCGAGCCGAACGCGAGGCGCGCGAGGATCGCCATCTTCGCCGCCGCGTCGCGCCCGGAGACGTCGTCTGAGGGGTCGGCCTCGGCGTAGCCAACTCGCTGGGCCTCGGCCAGCGCCTCGGCGTAGCTCTTGCCGCCGGCCATCTCCGAGAGGATGAAGTTGGTCGTGCCGTTGACGATCCCGTGGATCCGCTCGATCGGCGTCGCCGAGAGCGATTCCTCGAGCACGCGCACGACCGGCACCGCACCGGCCACGGCCGCCTCGAAGCGCAGCCGCACGTCGTGCTCGCGCGCCGTCTCGAACAGCTCCTCGCCGTGCTGGGAGAGCAGCTGCTTGTTCGCCGTGACCACGTGTTTGCCGCCGCGCAGCGCCCGCAGCAGGTACTCGCGCGCCGGTTCGATGCCGCCCATCACCTCGACCAGCAGGTCCGAGTCGGCGAGGATCTGCTCGAAGTCGCCACGGGAGCGCGTGAGCACGCCGCAGATCACCGGCCGGCGGCCGTTGAAGCGCTCGATCTCATCGGCACGCTCGTCGAGCAGCGCCGCGAACGCGCCGCCGACCGTGCCGTGCCCGAGCAGGCCGACCTGAAAGGCAGCCTGGTTCGCGCTGCCTTCCACAGCGTCGACTGACATCTATACCCCTGGGCCTTTAGCCGCCGGTCCCGAGATCACGGCCTGCGCACACGCACAGCAAGATAGCGCTGCACTTGAGCGGGAGGGTGTTAGGCGTCACGGGCCGCGAGATCGCTGAAGCTCTCGCGGCGCACAACGATCCTGGAGTCTCCGTCCCCGCAGAAAATGACGGGGGGGCGAAACATCGCGTTGTAGTTATTGGCCATCGCATGGCCGTAGGCCCCCGTGACGGGCATCACAACGACATCCCCAACAGCCGGATCGTTCAGGTGGGCGTCGGAGATCAGCACGTCTCCGGACTCGCAGTGCTTCCCCGCGAGCCGACACGCCACATTGGCTGGGGCATCGAAGCGGTTACCGATCACACCTTCGTACGTTGAGGCGTAGAGCATCGGGCGGAGATTGTCGGACATCCCTCCATCAACTGCGACATAGGTCGATACGTTGTGCTTCACAGACACAACGGAGTAGAGCGTGACGCCAGCGTTCGCAACGATGGACCGCCCCGGCTCGATCAGGATCCTCTTATCTACGCCGAGATAATCGTGGACTGCCTGGACCTTCTGCGCCACATACTCCGCAATCGGAGGCGGGTCGTCTTGAGCCGAGTACGCAACCCCTAGCCCTCCCCCAAGGTTATAGACGTCGAAGTCTCCCAGCGAAGCGATGGCTCGTACTGCCTCTCTGAAAGGATGCAGATCCATGATCTGAGAGCCAATGTGGACGTGCACTCCTCGCACGTTGAGGTTAGACGTGGACTGCAACTGCTCGATCGCATCCTGGGCGTCGCGGAGGCCAAAACCAAACTTGGAATCCTCCTGGCCTGTTGAGATCGACGCATGTGTAGTTGGCTGCACACCCGGCGTGACCCGGACCAGGACATCTTGTCGATCGGTCACGAGTCGTGCAAGGCGGGCGATCTCATCGAACGAATCCACAACCACGTAGCCCACGCCGGCCTCGATGGCATAGCGAAGTTCCTCGTCCGTCTTGGCGTTCCCGTGCAGGCAGACACGGCTGGGATCGACGCCTCCTTTCATCGCAAGGAAAAGCTCCCCCGCAGATGCTGCATCAGCAGAGAGGCCCTCTTCTACGAGAACTCGATACACAGCGATACAGGGGAGCGCCTTCGATGCGAAGAGCACGTCGAAGTTCTCGTGTCCGGTTGCATGGAAGGCCTCGACGTATTCGCGTGCCCTTGTCCGTAGCTCGAGTTCCGACACGAGGTACGCAGGGCTGCCGTATTGACCTGCCAGCTCAACCACGTCGCAGCCGCCGATCTCAAGGTGGCCAAGCTCATTGATTCGGCTGTCACGCGGCCAAGGCGTCCCGACGGTAGGGATCGCCTGGTTAGGTGGGGTCATCACAGATGCCACGGCTACATCGTTCCCTTCGAGTCAACCCTTCGGTTGAGAATACGCTTCAAGAAGAAGCTTTGTGCTGATTCTTGCTGATTGCCGATGACGACCCGGGAATCCCCAAATGCTGCCCTGAAACTCACGATGACCTCCCCCACAGATTGAGCCGATCGTACAGCAGACAGCCGAATATGGCCTCTTCGGTACGTTGCTGATGTCGGCAAGAGTAGTCGAGGTGCTCTCTGGACGGGTGAACGATCGGTTTCCAAGACGCCGCGCACCCCGCAACTTCGGCCTTTTTACCCCGCGTATGGGGGTTCTACGCAGACTAGAGAACCCCTGCGCCCCAGCACGCCGCTACGCCGGCGAGGCGCGCAGCGAGGCCGCGCCGCCTCTTCGCGCCATCAGCGCCAGCCACAGCAGGCCGATCGCCATCAGCCCGAGACTCTCCAGTCTGCGGCGTCGTGAGACCCGCGAAGACCTCTGTGTTGCGGCGGATGAACTCGACCAGGAAGCGCTCGAAGCCGCTCAGCAGCAGGTACAGGGCGAACACCACGCCAGGCCTCACGCGGTCGCGCAGCTGCCACAGACCCCACGCCACGAGGCACATCGCGACCGTCTCGTAGATCGGCGTCGGCTGCACCTTCACCCCCGGCGGCGTCGGCAGCGTGCCCTGCGGGTAGCCCATCGCCCACGGCAAATTCGAGCTGATGCCGTAGTCGCCGTCGCCCGAGACCTGGCAGCCGATCCGCCCGATCGCATAGCCCAGCGCGAGCGCCGTCGCGCACATGTCGAGCATCCGCAATTCGAGCACTCCTCTCCAACGCATCCAGCCGATCACGCCGATCGCGCCGCCGATCGCGCCGCCGTACCAGACCAGGCCTGAGCCCGAGAAGATGCTGCCGATGAGGTCGTGCTTGGCCGTCGACCAGTTCTGGATCAAGTAGTAAGCGCGCGCGCCGACCACGCCGCCGACGAGCGCCGAGAAGGTGATCTCATAGGCCCAGTCCACCGGCCGGCCCAGCTCGCGCAGGCGTCGCGCAACGACCGCCCCGCAGGCCACGAAGCCGAGTGCGAACGTCACGCCAAACGTCTTGATCGAGATGCCCAGGAAGTGGATCTCGGGCTTCATGGCTGGCGACGGTCGGACATCGGCTCCGCGCGCAACTTTAGGGCACGTGTAACTGCTTCTGCGACAATCTGCGCATGGCCGCGAACCGTCGGAACTTCGGCAAGGACAACGGGCTGCAGGCGCGCATGGCACTGACGCTGTTCCTGCTCGGCCTGCTCTACGTCGTGTTCGTCGGCGTGCTGTTCGCCGCCGGCGCCGGTGCCGGGCTGATCGTGGTCGTCGCCGTCGTCCTGCTGCTCGGTCAGCTATTCGGCTCCGACAAGCTCGCGATGGCCGCGATGGGCCTGAAAGAGGTCACGCCTGATGAAGAGCCCGAGCTGCACGGCATCATCGACCGTCTCTGCGTACAGGCCGATCTGCCGAAACCACGCGTCTGCGTGATCGAGACCGCCGTGCCGAACGCCTGTGCGCTTGGGCGCTCGCAGAAGTCCGCAACCGTCGCTGCGACGCGCGGCATCCTGCAGATGCTCTCCCCCGCCGAGCTCGAAGGTGTGATGGCGCACGAGCTCACGCACGTGATCAACCGCGACGTGATGGTGATGACGCTCGCCAGTTTCTTCGCCTCGCTCGCAGCGCTGATCCTTCAGTTCGCCTTCTTCTTCGGCGGTGGCTACGGCGGCGACGAAGAGGAGCGCGAGATCATGCTCGTGATCCTCGTCTCCATCGTCGTCTATGCCGTCTCCTTCGTGCTGCTGCGCACGCTCTCGCGCTATCGCGAGTTCGCCGCCGACCGCGGCTCGGCTGTGCTCACCGGCCGCCCCAGCGCGCTCTCCTCGGCGCTGATCAAGATCAGCGGCGCGATCGAACAGGCACCCAGCCAGGACCTGCGCCGTGTCGAAGGCTCGAGCGCCTTCTTCATCATCCCGCCGCGCGCCAAGAAGTCGTTGATGAACCTGTTCGCCGACCACCCGCCGCTTGAGCAGCGCCTCGCCGCGCTCGAGCGCCTGGAGTCCCAGCTGCAGGGCGGCCTCAGCGCCGCCAGCGCCTGAGCCTATCCCGGGATAGGCTCTAGCCTTGGGCCTGCGCGACATCCTCACCGGCCGCCACCAGGTCAAGGGACCCGCGCCCGACCGCCTGTTCGCGATCACCACCGCCTACGTCGACCTGCAGGCCGAGCACGGGGTCGATCCCTCCGGCAGCGCCGCGATCGTCTTCCAAGCGCTCGCCACGAGCGAATTCGAATCGACGATCAAGGACATGGAAGAAGTCGTCACCGCCACCGGCGGCGACAACGGCACGACTGTCAAGACCGAGGACGACAGCTACGGCTACCGCTGGATGATCCTGCGCAGCCCCGCCGGCGCCCCCAGCGTCGAAGACCTCGCCGTCGGCATCAACGCCGTCTCCAGCTCGATCGAGACCGCCGGCTTCGGCGAGCGGCTGCTGTGTGCCGTGTTCGGCTTCACCGACGCCAAGGGACAGCCGATCTACTTCATCTACAACTACAAGCGCGGCGCCTGGTACCCCTTCGTGCCCGCCCCCGGCGGCGCGCAGGAGCGCTCCGTCGAGCGCGAGCTGCAGCTCAAGGCGCAGGTCGGGAGCGAGTTGCCGGTCGAGGCTGAGATCGAGCGGTGGTTCCCTTTGTGGGGGATCCCGATCTAGTCGCAGGGACGCAAGAGGCGTCCCATCCTTGTGCCATCATCAAAGAGCTTCACGATGAGTCTTGACCGGCTCTCGTACGGTGAAAGAGCCCCTGGGCTCTGCTCGCTCAGCGAAGCTAGCTTTGCGGGGGCCGGTCCCAGTCGTACCTCCTAGTAGTAGTGCTCCGTTCCGCGTTGCCAGACGTCGAACTCGCTGTGGATCTTGGGCGCTATCAGCGCGTGCGAGCGCTCATCGTTGCGCTCCCACTTCCGTTGGATGGCCCATGTGCAGTAGTCGGCCACCTGAAGACACGGATCGCTGTCCGCAGGCCAGAATGCCACCCGATGTGAGTTGCACGGGGATAGCTGCAGCACGACTTCATCGACTGCGGCGTGAAGGGCATGCCGGGCTTTTTGGTTCCAAGGCTTGAAGCCGCCACGAACAGACGGTCGGACGAAGACATGTGCCAGACGAGCTTTTTGAAATGGAGATACCAAGCCATCTTGTATAGCTGGGCCTGGTCTTTGAGGTGCTCTTGGGCCTTACTCTTCTCGAGGATCGTTGCGTCTACGGAGCAGTCCATCCCGGCGAGTAGAGCGAACACCTCGTCGCGAACCGGCTGCGGATCTTCGGTCGCGTGGAACACTCGGTCCAGGTGAAGACCGCGCCAGCCAAGATCTCTCCGCAGCGACAACAGCGCATCGCCTGTCTCGCAGTGCGTCGAGGTGATCGTGCAGAGGATGAAATAGCGCGATGCTCCAGGCCGACGGGAGAAGTCGAAGTTACCCGCCTCATCAGCGAAGACATACCTGTCTGCCATCGGCGCATCCTAGATGCCCGAATGACTCAGTCAGGTTGACGCGCTCGTATGGGGCCGAGTTCCTCGCAGCGAAGGGCGTCAGCCACCAACTACGGCCCCACTAGTCAGGAATCAGCCCCTCGCCGTTGAACGCCGTCCCAGCCTCCGCGAAGCTCAGGTCGGCGGGCGGCAGGATCAGGTCCGAGCCGGCCAGCTCGTCGTCGCCGACGCGCTCCCCGCTGGAGCGCACATAGTCGAGCAACGCGGCGAACGTCTCCGCGTAGCCTTTCTCATCGCCGCCCTCACAGGCCGTAACGACGGCGTTGTCGAGCTCGTTGAGCCGGTCCTTCTGCTCGTCGGCGAGGCGGTACTGGTCCTCGCCGGAGATGCGCACGATCATGCTTGCCCGCTCTCGCTCGGCGGCGCGGCAGCCGCTGCGCTGGTGTCGGCATCGCCGCCGGGGGCGATCTGCGGCGCCTCGCCGCCACCTCCCTTGCCGAGTTCGGCCTTCAGCTTCGCCAGGTCGTCGTCGACGGCCGGCTGGCTGGAAAGCTGCTTGAGCTGGCGGTCGATGTCGTCTTCGCCGCCGCCAAGCTCCGTGATGTCGTCGAACGTACCGGCCGCTTCCAGCTCGGAGACGGCATCGGCGCGCGCTTTCATGTTTTCGGTCTTGTCGACGGCGCGCTGCATCGCGAGGCCCACGTCGGCCATCTGCTCGCCCACGCCGGTCGCTGCCTCGGAGATCCGCACCTGCGCCTCGGCGGCCGAGTACTGCGCCTTGATGACCTCCTTCTTCGTGCGGAAGGCCTCGATCTTGGCGCGCAGTTTCTGCTCTGAGTCGATCAGTTTCTGCTGCTGCTGTTCCAGTTCGGCGACCTGCCCGTCGAGACCCTGCAGCTCGGTCTGCGCGACGTTCTTGCGCTCCAGTGCAGTGCGCGCGAGATCCTCGTTGCCCGAGGACAGCGCCTGGCGCGCTTGCGTGTCGAGCTTGACGACGCTCTGCTGCAGCGTCTTTTCCTGCATCTGCAGGCGCTTCTTGGCAGTCACCACGTCGGCGATGCCCTTCTTCACGTTCTGCAGCTGTTCGACCTGCTTCTGATAGCTGTAGTCCAGCGTCTCGGCCGGGTCTTCGGCGCGATCGAGCAGTTTCGAGACCTTCGCCTTCACGACGGTTGACATGCGCCCTGTAAGGCCGGCCATGTGATCCTCCTATTGCTTTGCGCGGGGGCGGTCGATCCCGGATCGACCGGCTATCTGCAGCCTAGCCGACCGGGAGCGATCCACGAGACGTCTATAGGCCGAGCGGGTGACGCACGGTGTAGCCGCTGTTGTCCGTGCGCAGCGGACGCCAGCGCGGGCCCTGCTGGTCGGTCGGGTCGTCGGCGGCGCTCGTGTCCAGGCGCAGCCCGGCCACGTCCATGTAGGCGTGACCTGCGTTGCCGAACACCGCAATCCAGCGACCCGCGCCGTGCGAGCCCCAGTGCATGAATTCCGAGGAGTCCTCAGGCGTGTTGAGCAGGCTGCCACCGTGCAGCGCGAAGGACACCGTGCCCGAGCAGTCATAGCCGGATGCCGTGAACGAAGCGTGCCCGCCGCCGTAGATGTAGGGCAGGCCGATGATCTGGTTCGCCGTCCAGATCACCTGCTGAACATTGGCCGGCGCATTCATCGGCGCCGCCGCGTAACCGTTCACGTAGCGCGCAATCGAGCCCGGGACGAGCAGCTCCGGTTGGGGCGTGCCCGGGATCGGCGCTATCGCGCTTGCCGAGGCGGTCGTTCCGACCGGGCTCCCGCCCGTGGCCGTCGCAACCGCCGGCGCCGGAGCGCTCGGCACGTACGGGACGACTTCGCCCGTTGCCGTCTTCTCGTAGACCGGGCCCTTGTAGGTCAGGCGCCGCGTCTTCGAAACGATCGGGGAAAGATGGATCGCCGGCGTCGTCGCCGGTGCCGCCGGGGTGCCGCTGCCGGCGACGGCACCACCTGTGGTGAGCGCCATTCCGGGGGTGGCCGCTATGGCCAGGATCGTCAAACTGCCTAGGAAACTGCTGAGGGTTCGCACCCGCAAGACAACAACCTCTTTCGTCGGCCTCCGGGGTTAGCTGACGGGCTAGCGCTGAAAGAGCCTGCGCTTCTCGCGGCCATCCGCGAGATTCGCCCCAACAACCTGGGTCCCCCGGTCTCTGACATCTGGTCAGGGACTCGGCGTTCTTGGCGTCGCACGCTAGCAAACTGCAATGACGCTTGCAGCACGTGGGCACCGGTGTGCGTGTTCTGCCTGCAAAGAAGCAAAATAATCGCCTTGTATACCCGAGCGACGCGGGTTCAAACCTACGCATTCCAGCTTGCCGCCCGGACTCCTGCCGCAAGCCGCCCGACACCCGACACAAACCCCCGCGCCTGCGCCTCGCGCTCCGGCGCTGCCGCTAGTGTCCGCGGGCATGCGCGTCCCCCCGCTCCGGCTGCTCGCGGCGCTTTTGCTGTGCGGGGGCACGCTCGCCACGCTTGCCGGCTGCGGCAAGGGCTCCCACGCGAGGACCACCTCATCCGGCGCCGCCGGACTCCCGGCTCCGGAGGCGCGAGGCGTCGCAGGCATCGCGACGAAGAACACGACGAGGCTCGGCGGCGCCGCGCCGGCCGACGACGCAGCCGCCGTCGCGCGCACCGTCTATCCCGGCTTCACGCCCGCCACCCGCCCGCAGGCCGTAGCGATTGTCGATCAGCGCGACTGGCCCGCCGCACTGGCCGCTTCCTCGCTCGCGTCTGCCCCGCTGGCCACACCTTTGCTCTACGCCGACGGCAGCACGCTGCCCGAGGTCAGCGAGCAGGCGCTACGCGCGATGCGCCCGATCGGCGCCGCCACGCTCGGCGGCGTGCAGGCGATCACCGTCGGCAAAGCCGTCAGCGTGCCGGCCGGGTACACGGTCAAGGCGATCGCGGGCAGCACTACCGGGGCACCGGCGACGGGGTTGAGCGCCACCCCTACCACCGGCTCGACCGGCTCGATCGGCACCAACAACCCCACCGGCAGCGCCGGAGTGAGCGAAGGCGACGCGGCGGCAGGCGCAGGGGTCTCAGTGCTGGACCTACTCGAAGCAGCGAGCGGTCGCCCCCCCAAGGACGTCATCGTCGTCGCCGTCGATGCGCCGCGGTCGCTACAGATGCCGGCCGCCGGGCTCGCCGCCGAGAGCGGCGCGCCGATCCTGTTCGTCACCAGTTCGGGCGTACCCAAGGCGACGAGCGACGCGCTGACGGCGCTGAAGCGCCCGACGATCTATGTGATCGCACCGAAGACGCTGCACAGCGCGACGTACGCCGCGCTGTCGCGTCTGGGCACGGTGGTGCACGTCAGCGGCGAAGTCGGTCCCGACGAAGGCGCGGCGCACGCGAGCGACGATCCCATCGAAAACGCGATCTCCGTCTCGCGCTTCTCCCGCGGGACCTTCGGCTGGGGAATCCACGAAGCGGGGCACGGGCTCGTGTTCGCCAACGTCGCCCGAGCGCTCGACGCCCCGGCCGCGGCGCCGCTGTCGGCACACGGCGACTATGGGCCACTGCTGCTGCTCGAACACAGCGCTTCGGTGCCGACACCGCTGACGCGCTACCTGAGCAACATCGAGCCCGGCTACACGACGGCGATCCCACCCGTGCGCGAGGTCTACAATCACGGCTGGTTGATCGGCGACGAACAGGCGATCTCGGCGCTCGCACAGGCCGAAATCGACACGGTTCTCGAGATCGCCCCGCGCCAGCAATCGGCCGGCGAACAGTCGGTCGCCGAGGCCGAATGACAGTGCGCGAGTCAGCAACGAGACAGGACCGGAGATCGCCAGCGGATGAGGACCGAGTGAGCCAGGCAGAGGACCCGCGGACGCTGCGTAAGGAGCGCGCAGGCGAAGTCACCGTCGAGGACGTGCGCAAGCTGATGGGCGCCTCCACACCGCACTTCGCGCTGCAGTTGCGCGAGCGCATCGCAAAGCTGATCGCCGGGCTGGCAGAGAACGACCCGGCGCGCATCGAAGGAGCGCGCGAGATCACGCGGCTGGAGCGTCTGGGCTTCGACGGCGAGGTGCGCGGCGAGCCGGGCGCCCCGGGCGAGCGCACGCTGCCCTCGCTCGACGACAACGCCGCCGGGCGCGTCTAGCGCGCCGGGCGCGGGCGCGCATCCAGCGCCGCCCGCGTGTTCGCGCATCGCCCAGGCGCGATCCCCAGGTGCAGTTAGCGGCGCCCCGCGAAGACCCGCTCACGACGGGCGTCCTCAAAGCGTGCGCGGAGCAGTTTGAGCAGCACCGTAAACAGCGGCACGTCGAGCACGATCGGCACGAGCACCCACGTCACGCGCGGCGCTCCGAGCGCGAACAAACCCAGTGCGATGCCGCCGTGCACGAGCGCCGTCGGCACCGCTGCCAGCAGCCCGGCGTGCGAGCGGTATCCGCTGAGGTGCTCGCGGATCGTCGTGTCGAGCGTGCCGAGCACGACCACGAGCACGCCGACGAGCAGAAGTGTTTTGCCCGCTTCGCCACGCGCCGCGCCGATCGCGACGGCGACCAAGCCGACGAGGATCGACAGCTCGGCGAGCGGGAATGGATGCCATGGCGCCCGCGGGCGCTCGCCGACCGAGCCGGGGGCGCGATAGCCGTCAGCCGGAACCTGCGCACCGCCCCGGCGCTGCGCGCGCGGCCTTCGCCCCGACTGCTCTCCCGCCACGGCCTTGCCCGCCCCGGCGCCCGGCGCCGGGGCCGACGACGATCTGCGCTTGCGCGAGCGC
Source organism: uncultured Solirubrobacteraceae bacterium (assembly GCA_963704495.1). Classification (GTDB taxonomy): domain Bacteria; phylum Actinomycetota; class Thermoleophilia; order Solirubrobacterales; family Solirubrobacteraceae; genus Palsa-744. The sequence continues at coordinate 2,923,307 of OY969911.1, forward strand.
CCACGACCGCCCTTGCTGCGGTTCGCCACGACAGCCGCTGCTAGGAGCCGGGGGGCCGGGGTCGAGTGCCGCGCATTGACGTCGATCGTACCGCCTATGCTGGCCTTTGATGGCCGCGACGGACCCCACCATCAAGCCTCTGCGCGCCACCGTTGGCATCCCCGAGAGCAACCTCGCCGGCCCATTCCCGGTCGGCGAGTACGCGGCCGCCCTGCGCGGCAAGCTGCGCTCCTTCGTGCGCGTGCAGGTCGTCGGCGAGCTCGTCAACCTGCGCCCCTCACGCGCGAGGGTGTACTTCGAGCTGCGCGACGCCGGCGGAGCGCTGCCGTGCGCGGTGTGGCGCGCCGACTGGGAGGCGATCGTGGCACGCACCGGCGGCGAGCCGAGCGAGGGCGTGCAGGTGGTGATCGCCGGCGGCTGCGACTACTACCCGGGCAGCGCCACCTCCTCGCCAGGCTTCTCCTTCACGGTCGCCGACCTGCGCGTGGCCGGCGAGGGCGACCTGCTTGCGCGCATCGATCGGTTGCGCAAGCAGCTCGACGGCGAGGGCCTGCTGCAGCCGCAGAAGCTGCTCCCCCGCGCGCTCGTGCCGCGTTCGATCGGCGTGATCACAGCCGAACAGGGCAAGGCGCGCGACGACGTGCTTGCCGCGCTTGCTAGACGCGGCTGGGCAGGGCGGCTGGTGTGGGGCTTCGCACCCGTGCAGGATCGTCACGCAGCGCCGGCGATCGTGCGCGCGCTGGGCGACCTGACGGCACTGGCCGAGGTCGACGTGGTGATCGTCGCCCGCGGCGGCGGCTCGCTGGCCGACCTGCTCTGCTTCTGCGACGAGACGCTCTGCCGCACGGTGGCCCTGCTGCCCGTAGCGGTGATCGCGTCGGTCGGGCACCACACCGACCGCACGCTGCTGGACGACGTCGCGGCCGTCGAGCTGCTCGACGCCGACCCACGCCGCCGAAGCGGCCGTGGGGATCGACTGCGCCGCCGCGCGCTCAGAGCAGGCAAGGATGGCCCTGCGACTGCACGAGCACGGCAGACGGGCGATGCTCGCACGGGCAGAGCTGCCGCGGGCGGCGATCCGCCTGCGTGAGCACGGGCGGCGCGCGGTGCTGAACCGCGCGCGCCTGCTGGCATCGCTCTCGCGCGCCCCCGGAGCCCACGTCGAGCGCCAGCGAGCGCGCCTGCACCAGCAGCTGCGTGAGATCCGCGCCGGCTCGCGCCGGCGCCTGGAGAGCGAGCACGACGTCACCGGACGACGGGCGCTCGTCGTGCAGCGCAAGGCCGAGGCAACTCTGTCGGACTGCCGGCAGCGCCAGCCACGAGAGCTCGAGCGCCTGGCGCTGGCGTTGGCCGCGCGTGACCCGCAGCGCACGCTGGAGCGCGGCTACGCCGTCGTGGAGTCGGCCACAGGCGAGCCGCTGACGAGCGCGGCACGTGCGCGCGAGGTGCGTGAGCTGCGCCTGCGCTTCGCCGACGGCGCGGTGCCTGCACAGGTGCACGAGCGATGAGCGAAGCCGAGCAGAACGGAGGGACGCTCCCGCTGCAGGACGAGCCGGCCACCACGCAGCCGCTCAGCTACGAGGCGGCGTCGGCGCGCGTGGAGGAGATCATCCGCCGCCTGGACTCGGGTGAAGCAAGCCTCAACGAGACGCTCGAGCTGGTCAAGGAGGGCAAGGTGCTGATCGAGCTGTGCGCGCGCGAGCTGAGCGCGGTGGGCAATGCGCTCGAGGAGCTGCACCTGGACGAGCTCGTGGCTCGACTCGAGCGCGAGGCCGGCGCATGAGCGAGGCGGGCACATGAGCACATGGGAGCTGATTGCCGGGCTGCCCGTCGAGATCGAGGGCTACGCGCTCGACCCGTTGCAGGCGAGCGTCTCTAGCGACTTCACGCGCAAGAGCACGGTCATCAAGCTGCACGGCATGGGTGAGCAGGGCGTCGGCGAGGACGTCACCTACGACACGGTCGACCACGAGATCCTGCAGGACGCCGGGCCCTCGCTGCCGCTGTCCGGGAGCTTCACGATCGCCTCCTTCGCGGAGCGCCTTGCCGGGCTGGAGCTGTTCCCTCAGCCTCCCCAGCGGGAGGTATCGCAGAACTACCGCACGTGGGCGTATGAGTCGGCCGCGCTCGACCTGGCGCTGCGCCAAGCGGGCACGACGCTCCATGCCGCGCTCGGGCGCGAGCCCAAGCCGGTGCGCTTCGTCGTCTCGTTGCGCCTTGGCGAGCCACCGACGCTTGCGCCCGTGAGCGGCCGCCTGGAGCTCTACCCGGGCCTGCGCTTCAAGCTCGACCCGACGAGCTCCTGGGACGAGCGCTTGATCGCCGAGCTGAAGGCGACGGGCGCGGTCGACTCGGTCGACTTCAAGGGCCTGTACACGGGCACGATCGTCGACCAGCCGGCCGACCCGGTGCTGTATGAGCGGGTCGTCACGGCCTTTCCGGATGCGTGGATCGAGGACCCCAAGCTCACGCCGGAGATCGACGAGCTGCTGGCCGATCACCGCGAGCGCTTCTCCTGGGATGCGCCGATCCACTCGATCGCGGACATCCAGGCGCTGCCCTACCCGCCGCGCATGGTCAACGTCAAGCCCTCGCGCGTGGGCGGCCTGCGCAAGCTGCTCGACACCTATGACTACTGTGCGGAGCGCGGCATCGGCAACTACGGCGGCGGGCAGTTCGAGCTCGGCGTCGGACGCGAGCAGATCCAGTACCTCGCCTCGCTGTTCCATGGCGACGCGCCCAACGACGTGGCGCCGACGGGCTTCAACCTGCCCGACACCGCGCCGGGCCTGCCGTCGAGCCCGCTGCCCGCCAGCCCTTCGGCAGCCGGCTTCCGCTGGGGCTGACGCAACTTCCGTGGCGCAGATCGGTTTGCGCAAAGAGAGCGGCTAACCTCTGACGCCGCCTCAATCGGGCACCAGATGAGCGCCCGCGTAGAAGGGATTGTCTTGGCGATCGAAGCCGCCCACAAGCGATCCGGGCTCTGGCTCTCAAGGCTCACGGCGACGCTGGCCGCGGTCTCGCTATGCCTGCTCGGAGCGTCTCTGAGTCCCGCCATCGGCCTCGCCGCGACAAGCGCCGGTGGCACCTCCCAAGGCAGCGTCAGCGGCGGCGCGAGCCCCTCGGCCACGACAACGCCGGCGCCGGCGAAGAGCCGGGCGACTTCGAGCCCTCATGTGCTGAGCGTGCGCATCACGAGCGTCGAGCTGCGTACCACGGGCGAAGTGCAGCGGCAATCCGCATCAGGTCTCAGCGCACGGGACGCTGGTGATCACGGGCAAAGGGCTGGCGACAGGATCGACGATCGCCTTCCCGCGCGCGCCGGGCGGGCGCATCGGGCGCCGCTCGCCGGTCTCGCATTTGCGCAAGACGAGCGCCGGACTGGTGCTGACCGTGCCGAGCGCGGCGCACTCAGGGCGCATCCAGGCGCTGCTGAGCCACGCGCGGCATTCGAGCTCTTATGGCCCGATCTACATCTACAAACACGCGCTGCACCCGCCGGTCACGCCGCACCCGCTACCGGCCACGGTCGGCGCGGTCAGCGGTTCGCCATTCGACGGCCAGGGCATGTGGATCTGGTACGTGAGCAAATCCAACGGCGGCAACGTGGCCTCGATCGTCGCCCAGGCGCACGCGGCGGGCGTGAGCACGCTGTTCATCAAGAGCTCTGACGGCTCAAGCAATTACTGGAGCCAGTTCTCGCCGCAGCTGGTCGCGGAACTGCACGCGAACGGCATCAAAGCGTGCGCGTGGCAGTACGTGTACGGGACCAATCCAGCCGGCGAGGCGAACCTCGGCGCGCAAGCCGTGGCCAACGGCGCCGACTGCCTCGTGATCGACGCAGAGGGCGAGTATGAGGGTCATTACGCGGCGGCGCAGACGTACATCAACGACCTGCGCGCGAAGATCGGCCCGGCCTACCCGCTCGCGCTGGCGGCCTTCCCCTACGTCAACTACCACCCGTCGTTCCCGTACTCGGTGTTCCTCGGGCCGAACGGCGCGCAGTACAACGCGCCGCAGATGTACTGGAAGGACATCGGCGTCTCCGTCGACACGGTCTACGCGAACACGTACATCAACAACCGCATCTACAACCGTCCGATCTTCCCGCTCGGGCAGACCTACGGCGGCGTCAGCTCCAGCGACGTGCTGCGCTTCCGCGAGGAGGCGGTCGACTACGGCGCCACGGGCTTCTCCTTCTGGGACTGGCAGGAGACGCCGGCCAGCGGCTGGAGCGCCCTGACTGCGCCGCTGGCGCCGCTCACGAGCGTGACGCCCAACACGGGCTACCCGGCGCTCAGCAAAAGCTCCAAAGGCGATCAGGTGCTGTGGCTGCAGGAGCTGCTCGCCGGCGCGATCCCGACCCAGGAAGTCACCGGCCTGTTCGGCGCGCAGACGCAGGAAAACCTGCGGGCCTTCCAGGCCTCGCGTGGTCTGACGGTGAACGGCGTCGCCGAAGCTCCGACGTGGGCGGCACTGCTGACCCTCCCCCGGTCGCAGTGAACTGGACCGGGGGTGGGCCGAACACGTAGGGCTCAGACCCTCTGGATGAGGGTGCCGGTGCCGAGCCCGCCACCGCAGCACATGGTGACGAAGCCGATCTCCTTGTCGGAGCGCTCGAGCTCGTGCAGCAGCGTTGTGATCAAACGCGCGCCGGTGGAGCCGAGCGGGTGCCCGAGCGCCATGGCGCCGCCGTTGACGTTGACGCGGTCCATGTCGGGGTCGAGCTCGCGCCGCCAGGCTGCGACGACGGGCGCAAAGGCCTCGTTGATCTCGAACAGGTCGATGTCGTTGATGCTCATGCTGTTGCGCTCGAGGATCTTGCGCGTGGCCGGGATCGGCCCCTCGAGCATTTTCACGGGGTCGCAGCCGACGGTCGTCTGGTCGACGATCCGCGCGCGCGGCGTGAGGCCAAGCGCCTTGGCCTTCTCAGCGGACATCAGCAGCACGGCGGCCGCGCCGTCGGAGATCTGCGAGGCGTTGCCCGCGGTGATCTTGCCGTCGGCCTTGAACACGGTCTTCAGCTGCGAGAGCGTCTCCAGGCTCGTTTCCGGGCGAATGCCCTGGTCGGTGACGAGCGTCTCTCCATCGACGGTCATCGGCACCATCTCGCGCTCGAAGCGCCCCTCCTCAGTCGCCTGGTGGGCGAGCCGGTGTGAGCGCACGGCGAGCTCGTCGAGCTCGGAGCGGGAGATCTCCCACTGGTCGGCGATCATCTCGGCGCCGAGACCCTGCCCGACGATGTTGTGCTTGGCCATCAGCTCGGGCGTGAAGGCGTAGCCGAAGTCCTCCTGGGTCTTCATCCCGGCGGCGAACGGTAGGTGGCCCATGTGCTCGACGCCGGAGCCGATCATGGCGTCGTGCACACCGGCGGCGATCAGGGCGGCCGAGAAGTTGACGGCCTGCTGGGCGGAGCCGCACTGGCGGTCGATCGTGGTGCCGGGCGTCTCGATCGGCAAGCCCTCCTGCAGCCAGGCGTTGCGGGCGATGTTGAAGCCCTGCTCGCCGAACTGCTGCACGCAGCCGGCGACGACGTCCTCGACCTCTGCGGCGTCGATCCCGGAGCGCTTGATGACCTCGGAGTAGGTCTTGCCGAGCAGCGTGTTGGGGTGGGTGTCCTTGTAGTAGCCCTTCTCCTTGTGCCCGCGCCCGATCGGCGTGCGCACAGCCTCGACGATTACGACCTCGCGGCCCTCTGCTTGCCTCATTTGGGTGATCCTCCTAGGGGAGTCGTTGCGCGGCGGTTCTGGGGAAAACGCGGGGCGCTCCCGACCGACGGGCGCGCTCGAAAATGGTGCCCGGCCCCTGCAGCACATACTCTACCGCGGTCTGGGCAGTTATAGATTGACTGGTCAGTCAACGGCGTTGAGCCGCCGTGCAGCCCGAACGAGCCAAGATCCCGGAGGGAAACGCTCACCCGTGAACGAGCAGACGAACGCCCCGAGCAAACGCCTGGCCGTGGCCGGCAGCGGTGCGATCGCATGCGGCCTGGCGGCGACGGCCGCCCACCACGGACCGGTGCAGCTGCTCGCCCGCTCGACGAGCTCGGCCGAGCGCGCCCGCGCGACCGTCGAGAAGACGCTGGCGCGCATGGGCGCGGAGATCGACCCGGACCACGTGCAGATCGTGACCGACCCGCAGGAGCTCGCCGGGGACACGTTCGTGGTGGAGGCGGTGGTCGAGGACCACGAGATCAAGGCGGGCCTGCTCGGCGAACTGAACGAGATCGTCGGCCCCGATGCGATCCTCGCGAGCACGACCTCCTCGCTCTCGATCGAGCGCCTGGCCGAGGCCAGCGGGCGCCCGGAGCGCTTCGTCGGCCTGCATGTGTTCAACCCGGTGACGAAGATGCAGCTGGTCGAGCTGATCTTCCCGACGCGCGCGAGCGAGGAGACGCGCCGACGGGCGCTGACGCTGTGTGAGACGTTCGAGAAGACGCCGGTCGAGGTGCCCGACGTGCCGGGCTTCGTCGTCAACCGCCTGCTGTTCCCCTACCTGTTCAGCGCCGTGCGCCTACAGGAAGAGACCGGCATGCAGGCGGAGGCGATCGACACGTGCATGCGCCTCGGCGCAGGACACCCGATGGGGCCGCTCGCGCTGCTCGACCTCGTCGGCCTGGACGTCAGTAGGGCGATCGGCGAGACAATCGGCGAGACGATCCCGCCACGCGTAGATCAGCTGATCGGCGAACACGCGCTCGGTCGCAAGAGCGGGCGCGGCTTTCATATTTATTGACGCTCAGCAGACTTTTAGCTGGCATTCATCGAGCGGGCGATACTGGTTATCAGCGACATTGAGTCGCAATGCACACCCGCCTCCTCCCAGTGCAACACAGTCCGGTCCGCTCCCCCCGCGGGCCGGACGTGTTTAACCCCCAGACGCACGCCGGCGGCTGCCGCCTCGCCGCCTCGCTGTGCCGTGCTCAGTCCTCGCCGTCGCCGCGGGCGTCGCCGGTCTGGACGGCGCGGCGCTCGCGGATGCGGACGGCCTCGATGCGGTTGTCGCGCACGGACTCGACGCGCACGGAGAAGCCGTTGACGGCGACGGTGTCGCCGCGGCGCGGCAGCCTGCCGAGCTCGGCGAAGACGAGCCCACCGATCGAGTTGTAGGCGTCACTGTCGACGGGCAGGTGCAGGCCGTAGTCCTCGAGGTCGGTGACGGCGACGTGCCCGCGCACGAACCAGTCGCCGTTGGCGAGCTTGCGGATCTCCCCCCCGGCCGGGTCGGTCTCGTCGGAGATCTCGCCGACGACCTCCTCGATGATGTCCTCAACCGTGACGATGCCGACGACGCGCCCGTACTCATCGACGATCACGGCCATCGAGGTGCGCTCGCGCTGCAGGTCGGCGAGCAGGTCGTCGAGCGGCTTGGTCTCGGGCACGATTGGCGCGTCGTGCACGAGCGGCGCGATCGGCGAGTGCGGGCCGTCCTCCATCAGCTGCTGCACGAGCGTGTTGGAGTGCACGATCCCGCGCACGCGGTCGCGATCGTCGGCCTCGGTGACGACGAGGCGCGTGTGGCCGCTGGAGACACACAGCTGCAGCGCCGCCTCGACATCCTGCGCGGCGTCGACCGTGACGACGGCCGGGATCGGCGTCATCACCTGGCGGGCCTCCTGCTCGTGCAGGTGGAAGACGCCGCTGAGCATGCCGGCCTCGCCGAGATCGATGTGCCCGCCGGCGTGGGACTCGGCGATCAGTCGCTTGAGCTCGTCGGGGGAGCCGCCGCGGCGCTCTTCACTCATGTCGACGCCGAGCAGGCGCAGGATGCGGTCGGCGATCCCTGTCAGCACGGCGGTGACGGGGTGAAACAGGACGCTGACAGCCTGCAGCGGCCGGGCAACGCGCCGGGCGACGGACTCGGCGCGGTCGATCGCGTAGAACTTCGGCACCATCTCGCCGGCGACGAGCTGGGCGCTGGAGATGATCAAGAAGGCGACGATCGCTGAGATGGCAACCGCGGCGCCGTGCGCAAATGCGGTTCCGAGTGCGTTTTTGAAGACGTCGGCGAGCGCGGGCTCGCCGAGCGCGCCGATGCCGATCGAGGTCAGCGTCACGCCGATCTGCACGGCCGAGATGTACTCGTTGATGTTCGCGAGCTGTGCGAGCGCGAGACGCGCGCCGTTGACCCCTTCGTCGCGCATCTGCTCCAGGCGCGTGCGGCGCGAGCGCACGAGCGCGTACTCGGCGATCACGAAGAACGCGTTGATCGCGACGAGCAGGGCCGCGAGGATGATCTTCAGCGCGTTCACGCGACGGCGAGCACCTGTGGGGCCGTGCGCCCGGCGCGAATGCATCGCCCGGAATGACGGCGACGCGAGAGGCCCGTAAGGGCCGAGCTACTTCGGGGGAGTTCTTCTTCGTCGTTCATGCTTTGCCGACCCGCCAAAGGTAGCAAGGCACAGCGTCGGAAGCGGGAGGGATTCGCCGTGGTCGTGGGCGTGGTTCGCGGGACTCTCAACCGTCGAACACGGGCCCGATCGGCTCGTCGATCTGCTCGGCCAGCGCGAAGTCCGCGGCGGTCAGCCCGCCGGCGGAATGCGTGGAGAGCGTGAGGCGGACCCTGTTCCAGCCGTGCACGAGGATGTCGGGGTGGTGGTTGGCATCCTCGGCCTTCCGAGCCACTCGTTCGACCAACTCGATCGCGGCTACAAAATCAGCGAGCTCGTAGTCGCGCACGATCGCGTGCCCCTCGCGTCGCCACTCGGTGCCTTGCAGTTCCTGCTCGATCTGCGCGTCGCTCAGCACGGTCATCCGGAGCGCCGAGCATAGCGAGCGTGCGTACAGTGACGGCATGCGGATTGTGAGCCTCGTCCCGCACGCTACGGAGCTGCTGTTCTCGCTCGGCCTCGGCCCGCAGGTCGTGGCGGTGACACACGAGTGCGACTTCCCGGCAGAGGCGCTCGAGCGCCCGAAGGTCACGCGGGACGTGCTGCCGGGAGGTTTGAGCGCGGGCGAGATCGATGCGGCGGTGCGCGAGCGCACGCTCGAGGGCGAGGCGATCTACGCGCTCGACCGCGACGCGCTGGGCGCCCTGGAACCGGATCTGATCGTCACGCAGGAGCTCTGCCCGGTCTGCGCTGTTTCCTATGTCGAGGTCGCGGCGATCGCCAGGGAGCTGCCCTCGCGCCCGCGCGTGATCGCCCTGGACCCGAAGACGCTTGGCGAGACGCTGGGCGACGTGCGCACGCTGGCACAGGCGACGGACACGCGCGACCGGGGCGTCGAGCTCGTGGGCCACGCGGCGGGGCGGATCGACCGCGTCAAGCTCGCCGTGCGCGGGCAGCCACGCGTGCGCGTGGCGGCGCTGGAGTGGCTCGACCCGGTGTACATAGCGGGACACTGGACACCGCAGATGATCGAGCTGGCAGGCGGTGAGGACCCGCTCGGCCTGCCAGGCGAACACTCGCAGGTACTCGCGTGGGAGCAGATCGCAGCGGCCCGGCCGGAGGTGGTGGTGGTGATGCCTTGTGGCTACGACGCCGAGCGCGCGCGCCAGGAGGCATTCGAGCACGCCGCCGAGCTGTCGGCGCTCGGCGCTCGGCGGATCGTCGCGGTGAACGCGTCGGCGTACTTCTCGCGTCCGGGGCCGCGCCTGATCGACGGCCTGGAGCTGCTCGGGCACATCCTGCATCCCGAGCGGCTGCCGGCGGCGCCGGCCGAGGCGCTCGAGGTCGAGCTACCTGCCGCGGAGTCCAGCGCCGATACCCGCGCGGGCGCGGTCCGGCGCTAGCCGGGTTCGATCAGCCGCACGGGCGTGCCCGCTTCGGCTTCGCTCGCCTTGGAGACGGCGATGCAGCCGGCGAAGCACGCCGCACCCAGTACGACGCAGGCGCCCAGTGCGACGGCCTGCCGGCGAAAGCGACTGCCGAGCTGCAGGGCGATTGCGGTGAGCGCACCGCCGATCAGCCCGCCCACGTGACCGCCCCAGGAGATGCCGGGCAGGGCAAAGCTGATCACGAGGTTGATCAGGATCAGCCCGCCGACGCCGCTCTGCATGATCGGGATCTGGCGCGCGCGCATCTCCACGGCGGCGGCCCCCATCACGCCGAACACAGCGCCGGAGGCACCGACGGTGACCGAGTGGGGCGAGACGATCAGTGCACCGAGCGAGCCGGCGAGCAGGGCGACGGCGTAGATCAGGCCGAAGCGCATCCGCCCGAGGGCCGGCTCGAGCATCTGCCCGAGCAGGTAGAGCACGTACATGTTGAAGCCGATGTGCAGGAGGTTCTCGTGCAGGAAGCCGCCGGTGACGATGCGCCACCACTGCCCGTGCGCAACGCCCTGGCCTACGAAGCCTTCGAGACTGCCGAACAGCGCTCCTTTTTCGTAGACCTTGTCGGTCGGTTGGCCGGTGATGCTGACGTTGCCCTCGGCGAGGAACGCGATCACGTTGATCGCGATCAGCGCGAGGGTCAGCTCGGGCCGGCTGGAAACGTTGCGGATCGTCTTGACCTTGGTGCGTTCGCCGGCGCACTCTGGACAGCGCATGCCGACGGGCGTCGTGGTCATGCAGTCGGGGCAGATCGGCCGGCCGCAGTTCGAGCACGAGACCCCCGTCTCGCGCGAGGGGTGGCGGTAGCAGGTGGCCATGTGCTGGAAAGAGACTAGCTCGACGCCCGCGGCGTGAGCGCACCTCCTCGATCGCCGCCGCCGCGGCGGCGGCGTCGGAAGGCTCAGCGATCGCCGAACAGCTTGCGCGTCTCGCGGCTCAGGTCCCTGAGCGTGCGCTCGGCGGCAGCGCGGTCGAGGTGAGGAAGGCTGACGCCGAGTGGACCACTCGGGCGCGCGGCCGCTCGTCGGCGCGCGCGCAACACGACGAGCGCGGCGCCGGCGGCGCTGCCGGCGACGATCGCGGCGGCCGGGCGAACCCAGTTGCGCGGGTCGCGCATCGCCGAGAGCTCCCACGCCTCGAGCTCGTCGGCGGCCAGTTCGGTGATCGAGGTGAGCGTCGACTCGAGACGCTCGACGAGGTCGGCCGGCGGCTCGACGGGGGTCAGCGCTTCGCGCAGCAGGCTCTCGAAATTGTGCGCGGCCTCAGTCATCGCGGCCCTCCTTCCGCCCGCGCGGATCGCCGACGAGCTCCTCGAGCTGTTTGATGGCACGATGGATCAGCACCTTGGTGGCGCCGTCGGTGCGGTCCATCGCTCGCGCGATCTCGCGGTTGTCCATGCCCAAGGCGAAGCGCATGATCAGCGCCTCGCGGCGGTCGTCGGGCAGCTTGCTGCACGCCGGCGAGCACACGGCTCAGCTCGTCGCGCCCCTCGACGAGCTGCTCGGTCGTGTGCAGCGCGGTCAGGTTGCTGTTCTCGTCGATCGGCAAGGCCGGCTTGCGTGAGCGGTCGCGGTAGAGGTTGGCTGCGAGGTTGTGCGCGATGCGGATCAGCCATGGGCGCAGCGGCCGGCCGTTGGACTCCTGCTGCGCGCGCTCGAAGTGCCGGTAGGCCTGCAGGAAGGTCTGCTCGGTCAGGTCCTCCGCGTCGTGGTGGTCGCCGACGCGGTAGTAGGCGTAGCTGTACACGTCTCGCAGATGGGCGCGGTAGAGCTCGGAAAACTCGGCGTCGAGCTGCGCCTTGGACTTCTTGACGTGCGTCTCGGTCACTCATCGCACACCCTATCCCGCGATCGTGGGCTTGCGGCCCCGTTCGGCGCATGCGGTCGCGCGGCTCAGGCCGCGCGGCTCTCCTCGTCACTGGAAGGCTGCGAGGCCGACTCGGCGGCTACAGCGACAGTCGGCGGCTGTCGCGGCGCGCGCTCGGCGCGGGCGGGCGACTGCTCGCTGCGCCGGCGGCGCACAAAGGTCGTCGGCGCACGCCGCTCGGCGCTGGGCTGATCGGCACCGGCGCCACCAAGCCACTCCCACTGCAGGCTCACGCATGACCACACGCGGTCGGTGACTCCCTCGGCGAGCGACGGGGAGGAGCTGCCGGCGGTGGGAAAGTTGAGCGGGCGCCCGACGCGGACGCGAACCTTGCGCGGGCGAATGCGCCGGCCGCGGCGAACTTCCTCGGTGCCGATCACCGCGACAGGGGCGACGGGCACGCCGGTTTCGAGCGCCAGGCGTCCGACGCCGCGGCGCGGCTTGGCGAGTGGACCGGGGCGAACGCGCGTCCCCTCAGGGAACACCACGACACAGTCGCCCCTTTCGAGGATCGTCCGCGCGGTGTCCATCGCCGCGCTGTCGCCGTGCCCGCGGTCGACGGGGAAGGCGCCGAGGGCGTTGAGGATCCACGCCTGCCAACGCTTCTCGAACAGCTCGCGCTTGGCCATGTAGTACACGGGGCGGCGCACGAGCATGCCGATCACGAACGGGTCGAGGAAGCTGCGGTGGTTGGAGGCCAACAGCAGCGGGCCCTGCTTGGGCAGGTGCTCGCGGCCGATCCGCTGCATGCGGAAGTACACGAGGAACGCGGGCACGAGAATCGCGCGCAGCGTCCAGTAGACGAACGGGTTGACGCCCTTGCTCAGCGAGCGATCGCGGAAGGAGTCGAGGTCGGCTGTGTGCTCGTGCTGCTGCTCCATACTCGAAATACACCGCGTGCGAGGGCGCCGTTACAGCGGATCGTTCGGCATCGTGAGCCGTACCGCTTGACACGCGGCGGCGGTACGATGCGCCCCGCATGCCGGAGTAGCTCAGCTGGTAGAGCACCTGTCTTGTAAACAGGAGGTCATCGGTTCGAACCCGATCTCCGGCTTGTCAAGCGATCCGCCCGATAGATAGGAGACGAGGAGCCTTGCCCAGAGCGATGGGAACACTGGTGGCGGCAATAGCGCTCGCGCTCGCCGGCTGCGGCGATTCATCGGGACCCACGCCAGTGCAGGCCGGCGAACAGTGGTATCGCGCGACTGCGGCCGGGGATGGCAAGAAGCTCTGCGAACTCAGTACCGCCGACCGCCAGCGCCGGTTCATCGAAATAGGCAAGCGACTTCCGGGCGGCAAGACCAAGGCCAGCACCTGTGCCGACGCCGTCGAGCTGACGCTGAGCCATATTGCGGGTGGCAGCGCGCGGCTGGGGAAGCTCGCCCACGTGAAGCTTCACCTCGTCTCCAAGACGAAGAGCACCGCGACAGTGCAGGCCACGAACGCGGCGCCGCTGAAGCTGGTTCGCTCGGGGTCGACGTGGTTCGTATCCGGAGCCGGTCAATGATGAGACTCGGGGGCAACTGCGTGCGCGCGGCGATGGCCGCTGTGCTTATCGCCCTCGCCCTCTCAGGAGCGGCGCCCGCCGGTGCGTCGCCGGCCACACCGATGGCGAGCTCTGCATGCACCCACGTGACGATCGGCGGGCAATCGAAGTGCATCGCGCGCGGCCAGTACTGCAAACGGCGCTTCGCATCGCAGTACAGACGCTATGGGTTGCATTGCACGAAACTGGACTCGCGCGGGCGCTACCACCTGCAGTAGCGCCGCTCGCTCGATCCTTGGCCGCCAGAGATCGGCCAAGCTGAAGATGTGCCCAACCTCGTCTTCTCCCTCTGCGCGGCCCTCGCCTGCCTGATCATCACGATCCTGGCAGGGGCGAAAGGCGCGCCGGTCGTGGCGCTCGTCTGGGGCCTGCTCACGGTCGGCTTCTTGGGTAGAGCGGCATACGGCTACGCGCGCATGCGCAAAGACTGAGTGCGTCCGTAGAGCCCTGAGTACCTCCGTAGCGCCGAGCGCGCGGACGTCAGTGCGCGGCCCCCTCGTGGCAGCGCGAGAGTTTCGTCTCCACCCTCGCCTATGCTCGGCAGCATGATCCTCGCGACTGACTACCCACTGCTCGAAATCTTCTGGACGATCCTCGTCTTCTTCGCGTTCATCGTCTGGTTGATGATCCTGTTCTCGGTGCTCAGCGACATCTTCCGCCGCCACGACACGACGGGCGGGGTGAAGGTGTTGTGGATCATCGCGATCATCGTGCTGCCCTACCTGGGCACGTTCATCTACCTGATCACGCAGCACACTGGCATGACCGAACGTGCGCAGCGCCAGCAGAAAGCAGTGGAAGACGAATTCGGCAAGTACGTGCAGTCGGTCGCGCGCAAGACGGACCCGACGGAGAAGATCGCCAAAGCGCACGAGTTGCTCGAGCGCGGCGCGATCAATCAGGCCGAGTTCGAGCAGATCAAGCGCCAGGCGCTGGCCGAGGGCTGAGCCCCGCCGACGACCCGCGCGCGAGCAGCGACGCGGCCATATCGAGCCCGCAAGGGCTCCATCAAAAGGGAGTCGAGCGCCCTCGCCACGGCCGACCGGCTAGGAGTATCGTTGCCCCACCGCGAGGAAGGGGAGCCAGATGTACGACTACGTGATCGTCGGCGCAGGATCGGCGGGGTGTGTGCTCGCCAACCGTCTCAGCGAGGACCCGGACGTGCAGGTGCTGCTGCTCGAGGCGGGCCCGCCGGATGTCAACGAGAACATCCACGTGCCGCTCGGCTACCTGCAGCTCGGGCTCGACTGAGGTCGACTGGGACTACCACTCGGCGCCGGAGCACGAGTGCGGCGGGCGGCGCATCACGCTGCCACGCGGGCGCGTGCTGGGCGGCTCCTCGTCGGTCAACGCGATGGTCTACATCCGCGGCAACCGCCTCGACTACGACGACTGGGACGTGCCGGGCTGGAGTGCGGCCGACCTGCTGCCGTACTTCATCAAGGCCGAGGACAACGAGCGCGGCGCCTCGCAGTGGCATGGCGCCGGCGGCCCGCTGCCGGTCAGCGAGGAGCGCTCGCACAACAAGATCTCCCAAGCCTTCGTCGACGCCGGCGAGCAGGCCGGCCTGCCGCGCAACCCTGACTTCAACGGCGAGACGCAGGACGGCGTCGGCCTCTACCAGGTGACCCAACGCGGCGGCATGCGCGCGAGCACGGCAGTCGCCTACCTGCGCCCGGCCGAAGAGCGCCCCAACCTGACGGTGATGCCGTACATGCTCGTCCACCGCATTCTCTTCGAGGGCACCCGCGCCGTTGGAGTGCAGGCGAGCCGGCTCGGTCAACTGCAGGAGCTACGCGCCGAGCGCGAGGTGATCCTCTGCGGCGGCGCTTACAACTCGCCGCAGCTCTTGATGCTGTCGGGCGTCGGCCCGGCCGAGCACCTGACGATGCGCGAGGTCGAGGTGCTGCTCGACCAGCCGCAGGTCGGCGAGAACCTCTCAGACCACCCGGCGACGCAGCTCGTGTGGACGACGCCCGAGCCCGAGAGCCTGCTGCTCGCGCTCGAGCCGGCGGCGCTCGAAGAGTTCGAAGCGACGCAGACGGGCCCGTTCGCGTCGAACCTCGCCGAGGCGGGTGGCTTCGCGCGCGTGGGCGACGAGGCGCCGGCGCCGGACATCCAGTTCCACGTCGCGCCGGTGCACATCGTCGAGGAGGGCATGCGCGACCCCGAGGCACACGGCGTGTGGGCCTCGCCGTGCCTGCTGACCGAGCAGAGCCGCGGCACGGTGCGCCTGCTCTCGAAAGACCCGACGGCCAAGCCTGTGATCCACAATGCGTTCTACACGCAGGGCGATGACATGCAGCGGATGGTCGCGGGGCTGCGCCTGCTGCTCGACATCTGCGGACAGCCTGCGATGAAGCTGTACGCGGCGTCGCCGTACAACACGCCTGCAGACGACAGCGACGCGGCGCTACGCGAGCACGTGGCACGCACGACGTTCGCGATCTACCACCCTGTCGGCACATGCCGCATGGGCGAGGACGCGGGCGCTGTGGTCGACGCAGAGCTGCGCGTCAACGGCTTGCAGGGCCTGCGCGTGGTCGACGCCTCCGTAATGCCGGTCGTGCCGCGCGGCAACACCAACGCGCCGACGATCGCTGTGGCAGAGCGCGCGGCCGACCTGATCCGTCACGGACGGGCGCCGGCGGAGCCGATGGAGCTCGCCTCAGCGCTCGCTTAGCGGCGGCTCGGGCAGCACGCGCTCGAGCCAGGCGGCGGTGGCGGATCGCGCCTGGATCTGCGGGCGCAGGTCGAGCCGGTAGGCGATCAACGCGAGGCTCGGCGCGATCATGAAGTCGGCGGCGTTCAGCTCGGGCCCATCGAGCACGCCGCCTGCGATCAGCGTGTCGATCTGGTCGAGCATCGCGGGCAGGCTTGCGAGCACTTCCTGTTCGGCCCCGGCTCCGCCGGCCTTGAAGATCGCGCGGGCAGCGATCTGGTTGTTGATCTTGCGCGACCGCTCGTCCTTGGCGAGCAGCGCGCCGAGTCGGCCGTCATTAGCGCGGTCGCGCAGCGTGTCGAGGCCGCGTTGCCCACCGGCTAGCACGATCCGACGGGCGGCCATCTGAAACTCCTCATCGCCCCACGCCTCGGCGCGCTCGACAGCCGCCTGGCGCTGCGGATCGGACGGGAACAGCGGCGGCTCGGGCTGCACGCGATCGAGCCAGCGCGCGATCGCGCGGTTGGTCTGTACGCGCTCTGAGCCGGACCGCAGGGCGGGCACGGTGCCCATCCGATCGAGCAGCGCGAGCGATCGATGCGAATGTCCACCGACGCTGCGGATCGGCTTGCGATGGCCGGCGAAGCCGCGCGTGCGCAGCAGCATCGGATGGGCGCCTGTCGGCAGCGTCACGACCCGATATGGGATCTGCTTGTGCGCGAGCATCAGCATCGCGGCGCGGCAGGCGTGCGAACCGTGGATCACGTAAAGGATCACGTCCTCACGGACGTCGGCTGGCCGCGGGCTGGATGTGCTCATGCTTCGAGCATGATCGTCACAGGTCCGTCGTTGACAAGGCTCACGGCCATGTGCGCGCCGAACTCGCCGCGCTTGGCCTGGGCGCGCTCGCAGAAGCGCTCGTAGAGCGGCCGGGCCAGCTCCCCGGGAGCGGCCGCGACGAAGCTGGGCCGGTTGCCCTTGCGGGCGTCGCCGTAGAGGGTGAACTGACTCACGCAGAGGATCTCCCGCTCGCCGAGCGGCTCGTTCATCCGCCCCTCGACATCGGCGAAGATCCGCAGCGCCCTCACTTTCTGCGCGAGCCGGTCCGCAGCCTCCACGCCGTCCTCGCACGAGACGCCGAGCAGCACGAGCAAGCCGGGACCGATCTCCGAGGCCCGCTGCCCTTCGACGTCCACGCTCGCGCTCCCCACCCGCTGCACGAGCGCGCGCATCAGATTTCTTCCTTCGGACCTTTCGGGCTTCTTATTTCTTTGCTTCCGGTCCCTTTGTTGGGACCAGCCCCACGCTGCGCAAGCGTTACACCAAGCAAGTTTCTACCCCCGTGTTCCGAGATCGATCAACCACAAGATCACATCTATTCCCAGCGCGAAGCAGGCAATTCTGAATGCGAGAAAGCGTACCTTCATCTTACGCCCGTTCTCCATCCGGAACTGCGTGTTGTCTAGTGTCATCTGCCGACGCATTCTCATCCAGCGTGGAGTCCTCGTCGACATAAGCCTCAACGAGTGCCCGGCCATCGTGTGCGAAGGTCCAGTCCTTCGTCGGCCAGACAACGAACACGCACAGCAGGACGATCGCGCCGAACACGACGGTCGCCACGATGCTCGCCGTCGAGAAGCCGTGGACTCCTTCCAGCGCCTTGGCTCCCAAGAACGCGGACGACACCGATGCTGCCGAAAGAAGCACGCCGGCACGATTGTGCAACTCGTCGAGAACCGAGCTCTGCAGAGCCCATGCTCGTATCGACTCCTCGTAGGCGATCGTGACGCGCGGATCTCCATCAGCCGGAATCATGGCCCGACGACATTACAAGACGAAGATCTGCCGGCAGCTCGACGCCCCGCTCACTCGCCCCGCTCGCTCAGAACAGCGCCGAGAGCGCCTCGACGAGCCCGGGTAGCTTGTCCGGCCCGCGCGCGAGGTCGAGCTGGCGCTTGGGTCGCGGCGTAGCGGCGAGGTTGCGCGTCCATTCGAGCTGCTCGACACAGCCGAGGTCTTCGGCATGGGGAAGGCAGTACTCGAGCACGGCCTCGAGCACATCGGGCACGGGTGATCGGCGCCCGAGCCGCGCGTCGATCAGGCTCGCCTCAGCGCCATCGCGGGCGGCGAGGAAGCGGTTCTCGGCGAGCACCTCGGGCACGTCGTAGGCGGCGTCGACGCCGGATCCGTCTGTCGCCTCCAAGCGCACGAGACACTGCACGAGGGCGGTCAGCGCGGCGGAGTCGGCGACGGTGCTCTGCGCATCCATGATCCGCACCTCCAGCGTGCCGAAGCGCGGCTGCAGGCGGGCGTCCCACCAGAGGAACGTCGGCTCTGGAAACGCCTCGCAGCGCAGCAGCAGGTCGATCGTCGAGACGTAGTCTTCGTAGTCGAGGAACGCTCGTGGAATACCCACGCGCGGAAACGCTTGGAACAGAGGCGTGCGTGCTGAGGCGAGACCGGTCTCGCGCCCCTGCCAGAAAGGTGAGTTGGCGGACAGGGCGAGCAGCAGCGGCAGATGCGAGCGCAACCGGTTGATCGCGCGCACTGCGCTTTCGGGATCGGGCAGCGCGACGTGCACGTGCAGGGCGAACGTCGGCTCGCGCCGCGCGAGCTCGCGCATCGACCCGTAGAGGAAGCGGTAGCGGTCGCCGTCTGAGATCTGCGTGTCCTGCCACAGCGTGAACGGATGCAGACCGGCTACTGCTGCTCGCATGTCGAGCGGCTCGAGCTCACGCGCGAGATCGCCGCGCAGATCCTCGAGCTGGGCGACCCCCTCGGCGACGGTCGCGTGCGGGTCGGTGCGCAGCTCGAGTGCCGAGCCGTGCGTCTCGGTGCTCGTGTGCGAGGCGAGCTCGCCGGTCAGACCCGACATGACGGCGTCGGCCTCCGAGGCGAGCGCCCAGCTTAAGGGATCGAGCAGCATCACCTCCTCCTCGACACCGATCGTCCAGGAGGAGCTTGCCGTCGGCGCCCAGCGCGACCACTCGCCGGCGCGCGTCTCCATCGGCGGGGCCTCAGACGGCGCGGGCACCGAAATCCTCCTGCTCGCCGCGATCGGCGCCGGGGCGATCGCGTTCGCGCGGCGCCGGCATGCCGGGATGCTTGGTTGCCTCGACGAGGCGCTCGAACAGCGACAGCTGCTCGGCGTCTGCGACAAGCGTCTCGGCGTGCCACTGCACGCCGAGCATGAAGCGGCCCTCGTTCTCCTCGATCGCCTCGATCAGGCCGTCTTCAGACCAGGCGACGGCGCGCAGGCCGAAACCGATCTGGTCGATCGCCTGGTGGTGGAAGGAGTTGACCTTGACCGGGCCGCCGCCGGTCGTCTGCGCGAGGCTCGAGTCGGGCGCGACGCGCACCTCGTGACTCGTGCGCGTGCCGATCTCGGCCTGACGGTGCTCGATCGTGCCGTTGGTGAACTCGGGCACGTGCTGGTGCAGCGTGCCCTGGCGAGCCACGTTGAGCAGTTGCGCGCCACGGCAGATCCCCAGGATCGGCATGCGCCGTCGGTAAGCGTGGCGACAGAGGGCAAGCTCGAAGGCGTCGATCACGGGATCGGTCGGCCCGAGATGGGGATGCGGCGCGGCGCCGTAGGTCGAGGGGTCGAGATCGGGGCCGCCGGTCAGCAGCAGCCCGGAGAGGTGGTCGAGCAGCGCGTCGACGTTCTCCGTGCTCAGCGGAGGCAGCGCAACGGGCAGGCCACCGGCCATCTCAACGGCGCGCATGTAGGACAGCCCGAGCGTCATCTCGGTGTGCGTGGGCTCGCCGTGCAACACGTTCTGCACGTGTTCCTTCTGGCGGATCTCAGAGACGGTCACGCCGATCACGGGCCTGCTCATGTCGCTTCGGCCTCCCTGTCGGGCTTTCCCCTCACGCGAGCACCCACGTGTCCTTGCTGCCGCCGTTCTGGGAGGAGTTGACGACGAGCGCGCCGCGGTCGAAGGCGACGCGCGTGAGCCCGCCGGGCAACACGCGCACGGCCTCGCCGGAGGCGATCGCGAACGGGCGCAGGTCGACATGCCGCGGCTCCACCCGCCCGTCGGTGACGGTCGGGTGACGCGAGAGCATCACGGTCTCCTGCGCGACGAAGCGCTCAGGGGTGGCGGCGAGCTGCTCGGCGGCTTTGCGCACGTCCTCGGGGCGTGCGTGCGGCGCGATCACGACGCCGTAGCCGCCGTGACCGCTACGCGGCTTGATCACGAGCTCGTCGATCCGCCCGAGGATCATCTCGAGCATTTCGGGATCGCCTGGGTCGTAGGTCGGCACGGATTGCAGCAACGGCTCCTCACCGAGGTAGAAGCGCACCATCTGCTCTACGTAGGCGTGCACGAGCTTGTCGTCGGCGACGCCCGTGCCGAACGCGTTGACGCAGGAGAGCGTCCCCTCGAGCACGGGCTCGAGCAGCAGCTCGGCGACGTGCGTGAGCTCGCCGCGCTCGCCTGTCAGCCGGTCCTCGTCGGTACGCCGGTAGACGACGTCGACGGGACGCTCGCCGTCGGGCAGCCGCGCATAGAGGCGACCGTCGCGTACGGAGAGCTGCCCGGCGAGCACGAGCGGCACGCCGGTGCGCCCGGCGATCTGCGCGTGCTCATAGAAGGCCGAGTTGCCCTCGCCGTCGCTCAGCAGCACGACGGTGGGGTCCTCGCCGGCCGCCTGCGGCGCGGCGGCGCGCAGCGCGGCGGCGAGCGTGTCGAAGGCGGCGTCGAGCGAGCGCACGTGCACGCCGCTGGGCGGCGCCACGTGCGCGCGCAGCGCTTCGCGCGTGGCCACTGCGTAGGCGATGCCCGACGGCGTGCGCAGGTTGTCCTCGAGCACCTTGAACGTGCCGTCGCTGTCGCGCACGATGTCGAGCCCCGCGACGGTGATCCACGTGCCGATCCGCTCGCCGGTGCCGTCGAGCAGCGGCTCGTGGTGGTCGGCGCCGTCGATCGCGCGCGCCGGCACGATCCCTTCGTGGACGATCCGCCGCTCGCCGTACACGTCACGTACAAACAGCTCGAGCGCACGCACGCGCTGGGCGATGCCGGCGGACAGCGCGTGCCACTCGGCGGCCTCGATCAGCCGCGGGATCGGATCGATGCGGAAGTCCTGCACGCCGTCGGCCGTGCCGAAGCAGACGCCGCGCCGGCCGGCCTCGCCGGCGACCTTCTCGCACAGCTCGCGCAGGTCGAGCCGGTCGAGCGCGCGTCGCAGCCGCCGGTCGTGCTCGCCGGCGTGCGGCCCGGCGAGCAGGCCCTCGTCGTAGGGCTCATCACCTCGATTGCGGGCGTTGAGCACGTCCCAGGGCCCGGCGGCGTCATCGCCGAGCGCCGGAGGGTCGGCGATCGACGGCTCGCCGATGGCGTCCGCAGGCGCATCGAGCGCCCGCCCGGCTGGCAGCTCTGCTGGCGCGGTCCCCGACATGCCCCAATTGTGCGGCGAGTCGGCGCTCGGGTCGTTCGACGCGCGTCCAAAATGGCGCTCCCGCGCTTGGACGGGCCGCACAGTGGGCTCGCGCGCGGCCGCAGGCCGCTTCGTGGCGCTCGAGAGGCGATTCGTCGCGCTTGCGTCGGCGCGTTCCCCAATAGCATCGCGCCGAGGGACCGGGGATGACATCGTCAGATAACTAGTGCCCGCCCGTCCGTCGTTCTATTCCGAGGAGGCCAGATGTCCTTTCAGACGCTGCTGTACGACACGGAGGACACGATCGCGACGATCACGCTGAACCGGCCGGAGCGGCTCAACACGATCGTGCCGCCGATGCCCGACGAGCTCGAGGCGGCCGTCCACCGTGCGATCGCCGATCAGCAGGTAAAGGTGATCGTGCTGCGCGGCGCCGGACGCGCGTTCTGCGCGGGCTTCGACCTCGGCGGGGGCTTTCATCACTGGGACGAGTCGCTGACCACCGATGGAGAGTGGGACGCGGGCAAGGACTTCGCCATGGCCACCGCGCAGGCGGTCGGCCCGGTGCCGAAGTTCATGAGCCTGTGGCGCTCGCCCAAGCCGGTGATCGCCCAGGTGCACGGCTGGTGCGTGGGCGGCGGCAGCGACATGGCGCTGTGCGCCGACCTCGTGGTCGCCTCCGAGGACGCGCGCATCGGCACCTCCTACTCACGCATGTGGGGCTGCTACCTGACCGGTATGTGGCTGTATCGACTGGGACTGACGAAGGCCAAGGAATACTCGCTGACGGGCAAACCGCTGTCGGGTATCGAAGCGGTCGAGGCAGGGTTGATCAACGCGGCGGTGCCGTTCGAGCGCCTGGAGGCGGAGGTGGCAGAGCGCGCACACCAGCTCGCCGCGATCCCGCTCTCGCAGTTGACGGCGATGAAGCTGATCGTCAATCAGGCATACGAGAACATGGGCCTGGCCTCGACGCAGTTGCTCGGTCCGGTGCTCGACGGGCTGATGCGCAACACGCCGGAGGCGACGGAGTTCATCGAGCTCGCCGAACGCGACGGCGTGAGCGGCGCCGTCGTCCAGCGCGACGGGCCGTTCGGCGACTACAGCCAGGCGCCGGCCGAGGAGCAGCCGAACCCGGCGAACGTGATCGTGCCCTAGCCAGCCGTCGCCACACCTCGTCCAAGGACCGCATCGACGCCACGTTGACCGGGTTACTTGCAGCACCACCAGAGCGAGAGTCAAGGAGGCGCGTAATGCGTTCGATCAAAGTGACATGGGTCCTGGCGGCGATCGCGGCGTCGGTTGCCGTGCTGTCCCCGGCAGCGGCGTCGGCCCGCAACCCCTCCGGGCGCGCAGTACGCCATGCGGCGGGGACGGGCGGTTGTCATGTCCACATCAACGTCGCGCCGCGCTTTATCGAGGCCGGCGAATCGGTGGTCGTATTCGGCGAGCTGACCTGCCGAACCCAGCCGCCGGCCGGCCAGACGGTCACCGTCTACGGGCAGTCCGCCGGCGGTCCGCCGGCGAGCGCACTCGGCACGACGACGACCGACGAACACGGCAGCTACGCATTCACGACTCCCGCCCTGCAGTCCAACAGCCGGCTCTACGCGATCGTTTACGGCGTCCAGAGCGGACACCGTGGCGTGAAGGTCTCGCCCAAGGTCACGATGACGGGCCCGGCCGACGGCTCGCAGCTGTTCACGGGCGGCGGCCCGTTCGTCCGCGCGCACCTGCGCCGGCAGGGCCTGAGCAACAAGGTCGTCTTCTCGGGCACCGTCAGCCCGGCCGACGCGGGCGCCTTGGTGGCGCTGCAGCGCGAGAGCTCGGCCGGCAACGAAGAATGGCACCGGATCGGCTGGAGCACGGTCGGCCAGGGTGGCACTTACTCGATCATCCACACCTTCGCGGTCCCGGGCGACGCAAACATCCGTGTGATCGTGCGCGCGCCCAAGCGCAACGCTCCGGGCGCCTCCGAATCACTGTCCTACGAGATCTCGCAAGCGCAGAACCCAGCCCTGACGATCGAAAGCTCGGCTGACCCCATCTCCTATGGCCAGCCCGTGACGATCGGCGGCAAGCTCGAATCGGCGACCCCGGCGACGCTCACGCTGCTCGCGCGCACCCGCCTGCAGCACGACTTCGTTCCGGTGGCGACGAGCACGAGCGGTGCCGGTGGCGCTTACTCCTTCCCAGTGCAAACGCCCACGCAGAGCACCTTCTACAAGGTCACGGGCGCCGGCAAATCCTCCTCGCGCCTGTTCGAGGGAGTCCGCTACGGGGTCACGGCGAGTGCCTCGGCGAGCAGCGTCGCGGCCGGCCGGCCGGTCACCTTCTCGGGCACCGTCACGCCGGCCCACGAGGGGCACCCGGTCTACCTGCAGGCGCTTAGCGGAACGGGCGTCAATTACCACACGGTCGAGGTCGCAACGGTGGCACACGACGGGACGTTCGCTATCACGCACGCGTTCTACGCGCCGAGCACGCGCAAGCTCAGGGTCAAGATCCCCGGCGACCCCGAAAACCAGGGCGCCGCGACGCTTGGGGTCCCGCTTGAAGTGACGCCCGCCCCCGCGGCCGCCCTGACGCCTGAGGCACCGGGCAACTCGACGCAGCCCGCGGAAGGGCACCTCTAGGCAACACGACGGCGCGTATGCGCCTGGACTGCTCCGGCGGGGAGCGCGACTCCCCGCCGGAAGCGCCGGACTCAGACCACCACGGTGGACCGACGCGCGCCGCGCCCCATCGGCGCGGCCGCGCTTTCGCTTGCCGGGCTCCTCAGGCGGCGACGGCGCGTGCCTGCAGGTGTGCGCCGACCTTGCGCTTGACGCGCTGCAAGGCGTTGTCGACGGTCTTCGTGTCGCACTCCAGACGCTCACCGACCTGCTCGTAGGAGTAACCGTCGAGGTACAGCGAGAGCACGCGGCTCTCGAGCTCCGACAGCGCGCTCGAGAGGCAGCCGACGAGCGAGCGCAGCTCCTCGGAGCTGATCACCTGGTTGACGGGGTCATGCACGGTCGGGCCGGGCAGGATCTGGTCGAGCGTGGGCACGTCGTCGCCGGCGCCTGCGGGCGTCGAGGAAAACGAGACGTACTGGTTCAGCGGCGTGTGCTTGTTGCGCGTGGCCGTCTTCACAGCCGTGATGATCTGGCGGGTGATGCAGAGCTCGGCGAAGTTGCGGAAGCTCGACTCGCGATCGGTACGGAAGTCGCGAATGGCCTTGTACAGGCCGACGAGTCCCTCCTGGATCAGATCGTCCGAGTCACCACCCGCAAGAAAGTACGAGGAGGCCTTCAGACGGACGAAGCCGTGATAGCGCCGCACGAGCCGGTCGTAGGCGTTGCGGTCCCCAAGCTTGGCGAGGGCGATGAGAAATCCATCATCAACCTTGGGTTCAGAGTTAGGGTTGTGGGAGATTCGAGCCACGAGCAGATCCTTTCCAGCGGTCTACCCATAGGGCAGGCCCCAATTTGCTCAGTGGCGCACTCCTCCCCTGGCGCCAAAGCTATGTACACCCAAGGCTTCTTCAACCTTAGGTTCAGCGTTATGTCGGCGCGAGCCTCGCACAGTTATGGAGAGTTGTCAAGGCCGGCCGCCCGACTCTGCAAGATCTCGTACAGAATCGCCGCGGCGGCGGCGCTCACGCCAAGCGACTCGATCCGACCAAGCAGCGGCAACGCGATCAGCTCGTCGCATGCGCCGGCCACGCGCGGGCGCAGTCCGCTGCCCTCGCTGCCGAGCACGAGCACGACCCCGGCGCCGGCGTAGTCGGGGCGGTCATATGGGATCGGCGCAGCCGAACCGCGCCTGGGTCGCCGGGTTGAGCCTCGTGCGTCGTCCTGCCCCGCTCGTGCCTCGCCCTGCCGGCTCTCTGCCCCATCCTCGTCGCCGCTGGCGCCGTAGCACCAGCATCCGGCCTCGCGCGCTTGGGCGAGGAAATCGGCCATGTTGCGCACGCGCGCGACGGGCAGGTGCTCGACGGCGCCGGCAGAGGCCTTACAGACGGCCGGCGTGACCTCGGCGGCGCGACGCTCCGGGATCACGATGCCGGCCACGCCGGCACACTCGGCGGTACGGCAGATCGAGCCGAGATTCTGCGGATCCTGCACCTGGTCGAGCGCGACGATCAGCGGCTCCTTCCCGCCCAGCAGCTGCTCGGCGGAGGCGTAGCCGAAAGGCCCGGCGTCGGCACAAACGCCCTGGTGCGCGCTCGAGCCGCAACGACGCTCGATCTCCTCTCCCGTCACGATCCTCGCCGGCGCCCGCTTCAGCCACGGCTCCCGCGCGGCCCCTGCCGTGGCCCAGACATCCTCGACGGCCTTCGCCCGCCTGCCGCGCAGCGCCTCGAAGACGGGGTTGCGCCCGTAGAGGATCACCGCCGGAGCAGCTCGAAGCCGTCGGCTCCGTCGCGCACGTCCCAGCCATGCGCCGCGATCTCCTCGCGTAGCCGGTCGGAGGCCGCGAAGTCACGCGCCGCGCGGGCCTGCTCGCGCTGCTCTGCGAGCACGCGAACCTCGGCGGGTGCGGCTTCGTCGGGCTTCAGCAGACTCCCCAGGCCAAGTACACCGAGCATTTCACGCAGATGCGCATCGCCCCGCCCGTCGGCGCTCGCCGCGTATGCGATCCATTCGTTGAGGAAGCCGATCGCCTTGGGCGTGTTGAAGTCGTCGGCCAGCGCCTCGAAGAAGCGGTCGCGTAGAGGCTCGAGGTCAGCACGGGACGGAGCATCGTCGAGGCGCCGTCCGGCCTCACGGATACGGGCGACGTTCGCACGCGCCTGCTCCAGCGCCGTCTCGGAGAACGCCAGTGGCTGGCGGTAGTGACCTGAGACCAGGTACATCACGACGGCCTCGGCACCGTACTCCTCGAGGACCTCGTGCAGCAGCGCGATGTTGCCGACCGACTTGGCCATCTTCTCACCGGTGAACTGGATCATCCCGTTGTGCATCCAAATGCGCGTGAGCTCGCCGTCACGAGCGGCGCGTGTCTGCGCAGCCTCATTCTCGTGGTGGGGAAAAACAAGGTCGGACCCGCCGCCGTGGATGTCGATCGGCAGCTCCAAGAACTTCTCGGCCATTGCCGAGCACTCGATATGCCAACCCGGACGGCCGGGGCCCCAGGGTGAGTCCCATACGGTGTCCTCGCCCTCCTTGTGCGCCTTCCACAAGGCGAAGTCGAGCGGGTCTTCCTTACGCTCGGAGCCCTCGACCCCCTCCCCCTGGTCCATGTCATCGATCTGACGGTGCGAGAGGCTGCCGTACTCCTTGTCCGAGCGAACGCGGAAGTAGACGTCGCCATCGACCGCGTAGGCGTGGTCGCGTTCGACCAGTGAGGCAATGTGCGCCACGATCTCCTCGATCGTCTCCGACGCGAGAGGCTCGTAGTTGGGACGACCGAGCCCCAAGGCGTCGGTGTCTGCTCGATAGAGCTGCGTCGTCTCAACCGCAAGCTCGGCGCTGGGGCGACCTTGCGCCACCGCGGCGTCGTAGATCTTGTCGTTGACATCGGTCACGTTGATCACGAGCTCGACCTCACAGCCCTCGTGCTCGAGGAATCGCTTGAGCAGGCTAAAAACGACGAACGGGCGTGCATTGCCGATGTGTATCCGGCTGTACACGGTGGGACCGCATGCGTAGATCCCAACAAGCGGCAAGCCCTCTTGGCTTCTCCGGGCAGGCTGCAGCGACAGCAGTTCGCCGCTGCGCGTGTCGTGTATACGGATACGGCGCATCGCGCGGCAACCCTAGCGCTCACGCGCGCGGGGCTTGGGCTCAGGCGCCGTCGGGCAAGTCGCCGTCCGTGCTCAAGCCGGCGACAGCCAGCGCGGCGACGCCCTCACCGCGACCGACGAAGCCGATGCCCTCCCCCGTGCTGGCCTTCACGTTGACACGCCTGAGATCGAGGCCGAGCACGCCGGCGAGCCGCTCGCGGATCGCCTGCCGGTGGGGAGCGAGCTTCGGGCGCTCCATTACGACGGTGCAATCGACATTGACCACCGCGAGACCGGCATTGTGGACGCTCTCGACGACCTCGGCGAGCAGCTGCATCGAGTCCGCGTCGCGCCAGCGCTCGTCGGTGTCAGGAAAGTGCTCGCCGATGTCGCCGAGACCGGCGGCACCGAGCAGCGCGTCTGTCACCGCGTGGGCAAGCACGTCGGCATCGGAGTGCCCGTCGAGCCCAAGCTCGCCGGGGATCTCGACGCCGCCAATCAGCATCCGCCGCCCGGCGAGTAGCCGGTGCGAGTCATAGCCGATACCGACGAGCGCGCTCACTGCGCGGGCTCGCTCGCACCGATCGGCTCCTGACGACGCTGACGGCGCTCGAACACGCTCAGCTCACCCACGCCGAGCTCGCCGAGCAGCTCTTGCGCGCGCTCGTAGTCGGCGCCGACGTCCTCGGGGCGGTGGGCGTCGCTGGAGAGCGCCACGGGGGCGCCGGCTTCCAGGCACATCGCGAGGAAGGCGGACGCCGGATAGATCTCCTGCACGCGCTTACGCAGACCTGCGGTGGAGACCTCGACGGCGATTCCAGACTCGGCGATCCCGTCGATCGCCAGCTCGTAGTAGCGACGCAGATCGCCGTCGGGCAGCGGGCGCTCGCCACCCCAGACCTTCACCAGATCCGGGTGCGCGAGGATGTCGAACAGGCCGCTGCGCGCTGCCTCGCCGATCGTTTCGAAGTAGCGCCGCCAGATCTCCTCGACGCTGCGCCCGGAGTCCCACACGCTGTAGTCGTCCATATCGACGGCGCCCTCGCGGATGAAGTGCACCGAGCCGACGACGTAGTCGAAGTCGCGAGCCTCGAGCAGGTTGGCCAGGCGGTCCTCGGCCCCCGGCACGAAGTCCGCCTCGATCCCCAGCCGCAGGTCGGTCTGCTCGCGCACGAACGCGCAGTAGGAGTCGATGTCATCGCGCGCGAACGGCACCCAGAACGGGTGCTGCCACACCTCCAGCGCCTGTTCGAAGCGATAGATGTGTTCGGAGACGCCCAGCTCCGCAATCCCCCGCTCGCTCGCCGCCGCACGGTAGCGCTCGACGTTGGCCGGCGTGAAGTACCGATCCGCGCTCGCGTCGAGATCGTCGGGGCGCAGGTGGAGGTGGTAGTCGGTCAGCATGTCGATGCGCAGCCGTCGGGCAGCCGGCGCTGCGATTCAAGCAGGATCGGTGGCCTCATCGCGGGCGCGACGCGACAGCAGCTCCCCGGCTATCTCGAGATCCAGCGGCGTGGTCACCTTGAGGTTCTCGCCCGCCACCGAAGCCACCACGACGCGGCCGCCCGCTCGCTCGATCAGCCAGGCGTCATCGGTAGCTTCAGCCAGCACCTCGGCCGGCTGGGCCAGTGCGCGCTCGAGCGCCTCGCGACGGAAGACCTGCGGCGTCTGCACCGCCCACAGACTGGAGCGGTCGAGCGTCTCGATCACGCCGCCGTGGTCGGCCACGCGCTTGATCGTGTCCGTCACCGGCGACGCGGCGATCGCCGCGTCGGCATCCACGTCGGCTTCGAGCGCAGCGAGCACGTGGCGCACGATCGCCGGCGTAAGCAGCGGCCTTGCGGCGTCGTGCACGAGCACCGGGTCGCCCTCCTGCGCGACCTCCAATGCACAGCGCACCGATTCCGAGCGAGTAACGCCCCCCTCCACGCCGATCACCCCCTCACCGGAGGCCTCAGGCAGACCCGCACCGACAGGCAGTGCGACGACGACTTGCTCGATCTCCGCCGAAGCCGCCAGCGCCTGCAGCGACCAGTGGAGCATCGGGCGACCGGCCAGCTCGACCAGTGCCTTCGGGCGTCCTGCCCCGAGGCGCTCGCCGCTGCCGGCGGCCACGATCAATGCGATCGCCATCTGCTCACGGCTCGCTCATGGCGATCTTCGCTTGAGAGACTGTCGCGCACGCTCCAAGCGGCTCCACCGCTGGGGCGTGCGCGAGAGCCCGTTACTCGGCCGCTGCTCCGGCCATCTGGCTGGTGGCCGAAGCGGCGAGCAGCTCGTCGAGGTAGCTCTCGGCCTCTTCCTCGTCCTTGTCGAGCGCGTACATCAGCTCGGAGGCGAGGATCTTCTTGGTGCGCGTGAACATCTGCTTCTCGCCCGTGGAGAGACCCTTCTCGCTCTCACGCAGCGAGAGGTTGCGCACGACCTCGGCGAGCTCGTAGATGTCGCCCGTCTTGATCTTGTCGCGGTTGTGCTTGAAGCGGCGGTTCCAGTTCTTGGGCATCTCTGAGACCTCGTCGCGCAGCACGTCGAGAACCTTCTTGACCGTTTCCTCGTCAATCACCCGGCGCAAGCCGGCAAGCGCGGCGTTCTCGGTCGGGACCCTAACCGTCATGTCGTTGTGGAGGATCTTGATCGTGAGGTACTCGCGCCGTTCGCCGAGCATCTCCATCTCCTCCTTCTTCAGCACCTTGCCGGCGCCGTGATGGGGGTAGACGACATGGTCGCCGAGCTCGAACTCGATGAACTCGACTTCGCGTGTGACCTCGAGCTCGACGTCGAGCTCTTCCTCTTGCGTTGCTTGTGGCGGAATGGTGTTCTCCTTTGTTCGGCCGGCCACACGGGCCGGCCCGTCTTCAAGTCTGCAGGTAACGATCCACGAGGTTGATCTCCTGCAGCCTGCGCAGTCCCTCGCGAATGTCCTTGGCCCTTATCTCCCCAACTCCCTCAACTGACTCGAGCTCGGCATCGGTCGCCGCCAGCAGCTCGTCGAGGCCGCCGAACTCGCCGACGATCTCGGCAACGACGATCTTCGGCAGTCGCGGGATGCGACCGAGCACGCGGTAGCCGCGCGGCGAGACCGGGTAGTCGAGCGTGTTCAGCTTGCGGTCGTAGCCGAGCAGCTCGGCGAGCCGTCCGAAGTCGAGCAGGTCCTGATGGGCGAGCCGGCCGATCTCCTCCAGGCCGGCCGCGAACGCCTCGTCGGAGTAGTCGAACAGATAGTCGCGCACGAGCGCCGCCTTCTCGGCCGCCGTGCCGACCGTCGTCTCCTCGAGCTGCATCTCGATCAGGCGCCCCTCGCTGCCGAGCTCGACGATGTAGCGCTCGATCTCGACCGCCATGCGCGTGACCAGCTCCGAGCGCTGCAGCACCGTCAGCACGTCGTGCAGCGTCGCGCCTCCCTCGAACTCGAGCGCCGTCAGCCGCGTCGAGACCTGGTCAAGGCGCGTGCGGTACTTGTCGAGCGTCGCCAGCGCCTGGTTGGCCTTGGCGAGCACGACCGGGATGTCCTCGAGGATGTACTTGGCGCCGTCGACGTATAGCGAGACGACCTCGCGGCGCTGAGAGACCGCGATCACGAGCGCGTCTGTCTGCTTGGAGACACGCTCCGCCGTGCGGTGCCTCGTGCCCGTCTCGTGCGAGAGGATCGTCGGATCGGGCATCAGCTGGACGTTGGCCATCGTGATCTTCGTGGCGCTCGCGTTGAGGATGATCGCGCCGTCCATCTTCGCCACCTGGTAAAGGAAGGCAGGGGTGTAGTCGATGTCCAGCTTGATCCCGCCGGAGTTCAGGAAACTGAGGTCTTCCGGCTCACCGATGACGATCAGGCCACCGGTGCGAGCGTGGAGGATGTTCTCGATCCCCTCCCGCAGCGCGGTGCCTGGAGCGATCATCTCCAGCGCCTTCATCAACCCCGGCTCCGGCCTTACTTCAGTATGGAAATCTTCGCCGGATCGTAGAGCCACTAGCCCTATTCTAGGGCATTTAGCGTTTCTTTAGCGCCTCGTACACACGTGTACGGTTGGTCAAGCGACAGCCTCCGTCAGGCGCTTCGAGCCCGACGGCAAAGCCAGCGCGAGCGCCTCGCGCAGCGTCGTCGCCTCACACGCTCCGCCGCCACTGTCCGGCGGACCGATCACGTTGGTGCAGCCGTGCTTCGCCGCCTCTTCCAGGCGCCGCTCCGGATGGCCGACCCAGCGCAGCTCCCCCGTCAGACCAAGCTCGCCGAAGCAGGCCCTGGGAGTGCCCATCAGGGGCACTCCACGGCTCGCACTCGCCACCGCCAGGGCGACCGCCAGATCGCACCCCGGCTCGTCCACGCGCACGCCGCCGACGACGTTGACGAACACGTCCGCCCCACCCGTGCCGACGCGACCGTGTCGCCCGAGGATCGCCAGCACCAGCGCCAGGCGATTGCGATCCAGGCCCGAGACCACGCGTCGCGGCTGCTCCAGCTCAGACGGCGCAACGAGCGCCTGTACCTCCACAAGCAGCGGGCGCGAGCCCTCCATCGCCGCCAGCACCACGCTGCCCGGGGCTCGCGTCGCCTCGGCGACGAAGCGCGCCGAGGCGTCGAGCACCTCCACGAGTCCGCCCTGGCGCATCTCGAACAGCCCCGCCTCGTTGGTCGAGCCAAAGCGATTCTTCAGCGCCCGCAACTCGCGATAGGGCCGCTCGCGCTCGCCCTCGAACTGCAGCACGCAGTCGACGAGATGCTCGAGCACGCGAGGGCCGGCCAGCGCCCCCTCCTTGGTCACGTGGCCAACGAGGATCACGGCCGTGCCACGTGCCTTGGCCAGTTCCATGATCCGCCCGGCCACCTCGCGCACTTGACCGACCGAGCCCGGGGCGCCCGACAGCTCGCCCGAGTTGAGTGTCTGCACCGAGTCGATCACACATGCCGCCGGGCTTTCGGCGGCGATCGCGTCAAGCACCGTCTCGAGGTCGGTCTCGGCGAGGATCGGGACCTTCAGCGCCGCATTGGCCGGACCCGAGCCGAGACGCTCGGCACGCAGGCGCACCTGCTCGGCCGACTCCTCGCCGCTGACGTAAAGCGTCTTATGGCCCGCATCCTGCAGATTCCCGAGCGCCATATTCGTGAGCGTCGACTTGCCGATGCCAGGCGAGCCCCCGAGCAGCACGAGCGAGCCTGGCACGAGGCCGCCACCGAGCACGCGGTCGAGCTCGCCGATGCCCGTGGACATGCGCTGCACCGGCGCCGCGCCGACGTCGCGCAACGGACGCGCGGCTAGCGTCGGGCGCCGCTCGCGGCCCCTGCCCCCGGTCGCGCCGCCGAGGCCGGGCTTGGCCGCAGCCTTTCGCCGCCCGCCTCCGACCGGCGCCGGTAGGCGTTCCTCGACGAGCGTGTTCCATGCCTCGCAGCCAGGACACTTACCGTGCCACTGAGCCGACTGCATGCCGCACTCGCTGCAGCTATAGGCGGTCTCTCGACTCATCGGTTGAGCCTACGTTGAGCGGGGGACGCAACGGGGGATCGCCGTCTGGATCAGCCAAGCGACAGGCTAAGCTGACCCGTCGCCAGCTCGAACGGATCGCTGGTGTCCTTGGGAGTGCGGCCGGCCTGAATTCGTTTACGTTCTGCGATCAGACTCTGTTCGCCGACGTAGTAGCGGCCGCGCGTCTGTCCAATCGGCTTCAGCAAGTTCGCGTCAACCAGTGCACGAAGATCGCGACTCGCAGTCAGCGTCGAAACGGTCTCGCCCGCAGTTAGATCGACAAGCATCTTGTAAGTCGAGTGGGTTAGGCGGAAGCCATATGCGGCCTCGACAAGCGCTCCTGTCGCTCGGTCAGGGAGGCCGTGGCGCTCTGCGATCTCTCCGCATGCCGCATAGAGCCGCTCGGTCTCCTCGATCCGACGAAGCTGCGTCCTGGCTTGGTGGTAATGGGCGGTCAGGCAGAACCTCAGCCACGGGCGAGCATCGTGCTGAGGATTCCACTGCCCCTGTCCAACCTCTCCCAGCACCTCGTAGTAGCGCTCGGTGTTCCTGCCGAGATACTCCTCGATGCTCGAGAAGACCGGCGCCATGATCTGCTCGCGAGCAAGCACGAGAGTCTGGAGCGCGCGCGCCATGCGACCGTTGCCGTCCCGAAACGGATGGATCATGACCAGGTTGAGGTGCGCCATAGCGGCGCGGACGAGGACTGGCGCATCGCCGGCTTCGAGCTCGGCTATCGCATGCGTGATGAGATCCGGAACTTGGTCGGAGGACGGACCCTCATATACACGCTCCCCGGTGGACTCACGGACGACGTACACCTCACCCGGCCGCCAGCGTCCAGGGCTCTTGTCGAGTCGATGCTTGAGCATCATGAAGTGAAGCGACTTGAGAAGCCCCTCGTCAACAGTGGCCGCCGCGTCCTGCGCCACCTGAAGCACATAGGTCATGGCATCGCGATATCCCGCCAGCGCGAGACGCGTCTCCTCATCTGCGCTCAGCGTGGGCTCGTCATCGACTGCCGCCACGACATCATCGAGACTGGCGTCGTAGCCCTCGATGCTGTTGGAGGCCTGCACAGCCCGGGCGAACGCCATTCGTCGCAGCGTGCCGAACCACCTACGAGGCTCGGGGTCCACGTTGCTACGTAGCTGGGCGCGAAGCTCGTCGATCATGGCGAGAACCTCGACATCGACCGATTCCAACGTAGGTGTTCGATAGACCAAAGACATGATAAAAAGATTCTATCATTACACCGTGGCCTAAGTTAGCCCACGCGCGCTCGGCGCAAGGAGACATTCATCGTCTGCCGACCCAAAGGACTGGAGGGCGGGGCTGCCCGACCGGGGTCCCGCTAGTCCGCGTCGGGCTCGGCGATCTGCGGCGCCTCGTCCGCCGGCGCGTCCTCGCCCTCGGTCAGCTCCTCCGGCGAGCCGCCTTCGGCGCCGACGCCGACCGGCGTCTTCTGCTTCTTCGGCTTGACGATCGTCAGGCGCACGTCCTCCGCGTTGTCGGGCGACGGATCGACGACGATCGTCGCGCCCGGAACGACCTGCTCGCGCAGCACGAAGTCCGCCAGCGGGTCCTCGATGTAGCGCTGTATCGCTCGGCGCAACGGGCGGGCTCCCATCGATGGGTCCCAGCCCTTCTCGACGAGCAGGTCCTTCGCCTCGCCGGTCAGCTCGAGCTGCAGCTCGCGTTCGGCCATCGACTCGCGGATCCGCAGCAGCAGCAGCTCGACGATCTGCTTGATCTCGTCCTTCTGCAGCTTGTGGAAGACGATCACGTCGTCGATGCGGTTGAGGAACTCCGGGCGGAAGACCTTCTTCAGCTCGCCCATGATCCGAGCCTTCATGTCGTCGTAGGTGATCCCCGTCTCGTCCTCGGACACCGCAAAGCCGAGCGGCGTATTGCGCGCGATCTCCGAGGCACCGATGTTGGAAGTCATGATCACGATCGCGTGGCGGAAGTCGACCGTGCGCCCCTGCGCGTCGGTCAGGCGGCCGTCCTCGAGGATCTGCAGCAGGATGTTGAACACGTCCGGGTGCGCCTTCTCGATCTCATCGAGCAGCAGCACGCTGTAGGGCTTGCGCCGCACGGCCTCCGTCAGCTGGCCGCCCTCGTCGTAGCCGATGTAGCCGGGGGGCGAGCCGACCAGGCGCGAGACCGCGTGCTTCTCCATGTACTCGGACATGTCGATGCGGATCATCGCGTCGTCGTCGCCGAACAGGAACTCGGCCAGCGTGCGTGCCAGCTCGGTCTTGCCGACGCCCGAGGGGCCGAGGAAGATGAACGAGCCCGTCGGGCGCTTGGGGTCCTTCAGGCCCGCGCGCGAGCGGCGGATCGCCTTCGAGATCACCTCGATCGCCGGGTGCTGGCCGATCACGCGCTTGTGCAGTTCGTCCTCCATCCGCATCAGCTTCTGCGTCTCGGCCTCGGTCAGCTTGAACACCGGGATGCCGGTCCACATCGAGACGATGTCCGCGATCTCCTCTTCGCCGATCGACGGGCGCTCGCCCGACTCGCCCGATTCCCACTCCTGCTCGAGCTCACGTTTCTTATTTGTCAACTTGCGCTCGGTGTCGCGCAGCGCGGCGGCCTTCTCGAACTCCTGCGCCTCGATCGCGGCCTCCTTCTCGCGGCGGGTCGTCTCGACCTCGCCCTCGAGCTCGCGGTTGGCCGGCGGCGAGGTCATCGACTTGATGCGCATGCGCGAAGCCGCCTCGTCGATCAGGTCGATCGCCTTGTCCGGCAGGAAGCGGTCGGAGATGTAGCGGCTGGCCAGTTCGCCGGCCGCGCGCAGCGCCTCGTCGGTGATCTGCACCTTGTGGTGCTGCTCGTAGCGGTCGCGCAGGCCCTTGAGGATTTCCACCGTCTGGTCGACCGTCGGCTCGTCCACGCGGATCTGCTGGAAGCGGCGCTCCAGCGCCGAGTCGCGCTCGAGGTACTTGCGGTACTCCTCGAGCGTCGTCGCGCCGATCGTCTGCAGCTCGCCACGGGCCAGCGCCGGCTTGAGGATCGAGGCCGCGTCGATCGCGCCCTCGGCCGCACCGGCGCCGACGAGGTTGTGGAGCTCGTCGATGAACAGGATGATGTCGCCGCGCTGGGTGATCTCCTTCATCACCTTCTTCAGGCGCTCCTCGAACTCTCCGCGGTACTTCGAGCCGGCCACGAGCGCAGCCAGGTCGAGCGTGTAGATCTGCTTGTTGCGCAGCAGCTCCGGTACGTCGGAGCTCGTGATCCGCTGGGCCAGACCCTCGACGACGGCCGTCTTGCCGACGCCCGGCTCGCCCACGAGCACGGGGTTGTTCTTCGTGCGCCGCGAGAGGATCTGCATGATCCGCTCGATCTCCGTCTCGCGCCCAACGCACGGGTCGAGCTTGCCTTCAGCGGCCAGCTTGGTCAGGTTGCGCCCGAACTGGTCGAGCAGCTTCGAGGACTTCTTGCCCTCGCCCGGACCCGCGCCTGCGGCTGACCCGGAACCGCCGCCCGACTGGCCCTGGCGGCGACCGCCCGGACCCGAGAGCATGCGGATGACCTCGTTGCGGATCTTCTCCGAGTCGGCGTCGAAGTCGAGCAGGATACGGGCTGCCACACCCTCGTTCTCGCGCACGAGGCCGAGCAGGATGTGCTCCGTGCCGATGTAGTTGTGCCCCAGGCTCAGCGCCTCGCGCAGCGCCAGCTCGAGCACCTTCTTGGCGCGCGGCGTGAACGGGATCTGACCAGAGGTGACCTCCTCACCGGAGCCGACGATGCGCACGACCTGGGCGCGCACTCGCTCGACGGTGATGTCCAGGCTCTCCAGAACACGGGCAGCCAGGCCCTCCTCCTCGCGGAGCAGGCCGAGCAGGATGTGCTCGGTGCCGATGTAGTTGTGCTTGAGCGTTCGCGCCTCCTCCTGCGCGAGAACGACCACCTGCCTGGCTCGTTCTGTGAATCGCTCGAACATGCTTTTCCTTCCTGCGAGGACGGCGCCTCAAGTGAGCTATGTGGTCTGGTCTAAGCCTGTCTGGACGGGGTCCAGGCCTGAACGGCAGTCTACCAACCGGTCCTCTGGCCCCGTGGGGGTCAATCGTCAGCGCGGCGCCGCAGCTTGAGGGGCGAGCGCGCGCGGGCAGATGTGCTGGAGCCCCACCGGAGCCGACGTCCCGGCGACTGCCCATCCAGCGGGCATCGGCGCGCGCGCCGTTCAGTCGCGCATCGCCGGGAACAGCACGACCTCGCGGATCGAGTCGCGACCGGTGAGCAGCATCACGAGGCGATCGACCCCGAGCCCAACGCCGCCCGTCGGCGGCATGCCCTGCTCCAGCGCCTGCACGTACGCCTCGTCGTAGGGCATCGTCTCGGCCTCGCCGTCCGTCAGCGTGTCGATCCGGTCCTGCGCCTGAAAGCGCGCGCGCTGCTCGTCGGGGTCGATCAGCTCGCTGAAGCCGTTTGCGATCTCCATCCCTCCGGCGAACGCCTCAAAGCGCTCGACGACGTCCGGGCGGTCGGGATGCTCTCGCGCCAGCGGCGAGAGATCCTTGGGGTAGTCGACGACGAAAGACGGTCGCGTCAGGGTCGGCTCGACGTACTTGCCGAGCAGGTCGTCGGCGAGCTGGATCCAGGCGACGTCCTTGCCCTTCGTCTCGATCGCGAGGCCGCGCCGCTCGATCTCGGCAGCGAGGGCCTCCGCGGTCGGGAAGTCGGGCAGGTGGATCGCGGTCTGCTGATGAATCGCATCGACGAAGCCGAGGCGCGGCCACGGCTTCGAGAAGTCCAGCTCCCCGGAGTAGTCAACCGCCTCCGCGGCGGCGTGCACGATCGCTTCGGTCCTCTCCATCGCGGCCTCGTAGCCGGCGTAGGCCTCGTACCACTCGACCATCGTGAACTCAGGGTTGTGCTTGTGTGAGACGCCCTCGTTGCGGAAGTCCTTGCCGAGCTCATAGACGCGCTCCAGGCCGCCGACGATCAGCCGCTTGAGATACAGCTCGGTGGCGATCCGCAGGTACAGGTCGCGGTCGAGCGCGTTGTGGTGCGTCGTGAACGGGCGTGCCATCGCCCCGCCGTAGAGCGGCTGAAGCACAGGGGTCTCCACCTCGACGAACCCGTCACCGTCGAGCGCCGCGCGGACCGCAGAGATGATCCGCGCGCGGTCGATGAACAGTCGTCGGCTCTCAACGCTTGAGATCAGGTCCAGCTCGCGGTGGCGGTAGCGCGTCTCGACGTCTGAGAGACCGTGATGCTTGTCGGGCGGCGGGCGCAGCGCCTTGCCGAGGATCTGGAAATCATCGACGCGCAGCGAGACCTCGCCGTGGCGGCTGCGCATCGCACTGCCGTCGACCCCAAGCAGATCGCCCAGGTCCAGCGATGTGAGCAGCGCGTACCGCTCCTCGCCGAGCACGTCCTGGCGAGCGTGGAGCTGGATCTTGCCGGTGCGGTCGATCAGATCGAGGAAGGCCGCCTTGCCCGTGCCGCGCCGCGCCGCGATCCTGCCCGCGACGCGGTGGCGCTCATCCGTTTCCTCGCCCGCCTGGAGGTGCTCGTAGGCACTCAGCACCGTCGCGACCGACTCGACGTCGGGGAAGGCGTGGGGGAAGGCGCGAGGATCGGCCGTGCGCAGGCGTTCTCGCTTGGCGCGGCGCTCGGCGATCAGCTCGGGTAGGCCGTGCTTAGGAGACTCGGGGTTTGGCTCGGGATCGTTCGGGGTGTCGGTCATCGGGCGTTTCGGTCATCGGGCGTTTCGGTCATCGGGCGTTTCGGTCATCGGGCGTTTCGGTCATCGGGCGTTTGTAACCGGCATCCAGCCTCTTGGCCGAGCCGGCCTCCGCTGCTCGTTACAACTTGAAACCGCTCCGGCCGCCACGGCGGTTACCTGGCCGGCCATCCAGGCCGGCTAACTCTACGGCCAGAAGCCTCGTGAGGCCATCAGGGCCAACTAACTCTATGGCTCGGCGTGGCCGCCCGGCTGGGACAGGCACTCTGGCGCATTGCCGGCCCAGTCCGCCGGTCCGGCGAGCGCGCTACTTCAGGCCGATGTCGATCTTCGTGATCTTCAGCTTGCGGGCGGGGCCGCGGGGGACCTTGACGGCGACCGTCTCGTTGCGCTTGCGCCCGATCAGGGCACGGCCGACGGGCGACTCGTTGGACAGCTTCTGCTCCTCCGGCTTGGCCTCGGCCGAGCCGACGATCGTGTACTTGACCGACTTGCCCGTCTTTTCGTCTTTGACGTGCACCACGGAACCGACCTGGACGACGTCCGTCGAGAGGTCCTTCGTCTCGATCACGCTCGCCATGCGCAGCTTCTCTTGCAGCTGCGCGATGCGGCTCTCGAGCATCGCCTGCTCGTTCTTGGCGTCGTCGTACTCCGAGTTCTCTGAGATGTCGCCGAACTCCCTCGCCTCCTTGATGCGCTCGGCCACCTCGCGGCGCCTCTCCGTGGAGAGCAGCTCGAGTTCGTCCTTCAGCTTTTTGAGGCCTTCAGGGGTGAGGATGACGTCCTTCGGCATGTGACCCTCGATCGCGATTGGAGGATGGGGCCGACAGAGAGCAAAAACCCGCCTGCGGGCGGGGCTTCTCGCGGCAAACGGCCCCCAGAGAGCGCAGCAGTATAGCGGGGCCGCGACGCCCCGGCGAGAGGGCTCAGACGGCCAGCGCGAGCGGCACTGCACAGTGCTCGAACAGCACCCGTGCCTGCGCCAACGTCTCCGACTGCTGCAGCGCCGCCTGCAGGCGCTTAGCCTGCTGAGCGTCCATCTGCAGGCGCTCGACATACCACGGGTAGAACTTGCGCAAGTAGCGCGTCGCGCGCGGCTCGCCGAGGTGCTCCACCGCGCGATCGATCGTCCACCGCAGCTCCTCGCCGACCTCCACCCGCGTCGGTGGTCCCTCCCGCTCGCCCACCAGCTCGGCGAACAGCCATGGGTTGCCGAGCGCCCCGCGCGCCAGCATCACCGCGGCAGCGCCCGTCCGCGCGAACGCCTCGCGCACACTCTGAGCGTCGTTCATCCCGCCCGTCAGGATCACCGGCGCCGGCAACTCTTCAACGAGGCGTGCCGCCAGCGCATAGTCGGGAACGCCCTTGTGCTGCACGGCCGCCGAACGTGGGTGAAACCCGATCGCCGCCACGCCCGCCTCCTCGACCAGACGCTGGGCCAACTCGAAGCCGCTCGTCTCGCCCACGCGCAGCCCCGAGCGCAGCTTGACCGTAACCGGCAGGCCCCCTCGCTCGCCCCGCGCCCCCTCGACCGCCGCACGCGCCACCTCGACCGCCCGGTCCGGATTGCCCAGCAGCGCCGCGCCGGCACCCGTCTTTGTCACCTTCGGCACGGGGCAGCCCATGTTGATGTCGATCGCATCCGCACCAATGCTCGCCACGTGCCGCGCCGCCTCGCCCATCAGCGCCGGGTCTTCGCCGAACAGCTGGATCGAAACCGGCCCCCCCGGGGCGGGTGGGCACGGTTCCCGCTCGCGCGGATCAATTCGGAGCATCTCCACATGCGTCTTCTCGTTGCCGTGGTGGATCGCATGAGTCGAAACCATCTCCGACACCGCCATCCCCGCCCCATACCGCTTGGCCTGCAACCGCACGAACCAATTCCCAATCCCCGCCAACGGCGCCAGCAACACCCGATTGGGCACACGAAGGTCCCCCAGCATCCACGAGTCGGTCAGGCGGGCTGCAGAGTCCATGCGCCAATTATGCCCCCGGCCGGGCGAAGCCCCGAACTGCGTCACGGCACCACCAGCAGCCGGCCCGGACGGCCGGCCCGGTACCTGTCGTGGCGGCCGGAGCGGCTCAGGTTGTGACAAGGAGCGGAGGCCGGCTCGACTTAAGAGGCTGGATGCCGTTTACCTTCCCGCGACCACCCGCCGAGCACGTCCAGGCCCAGCCGTTGCCAGACCGGGTGAACGCGGGCGAGCGTCGCCCCGGGTGGTGCAAATCATGAGCACCCACCCAACGCGGTATCGCGGCCGCCAGGCCGCCCCTCAAAAAAAACCCGGCAACCCCTACGAGTTTTTCTCGTGCAACAACCGCAGCCCGGTGAGCGTCAGCAGGTCATCCACCTCGTCCAACTCCTCCGCATAAGGCACTACGAGCCCGGCAAGCCCCCCCGTGGCAATCGCCTGCGCCCGTTCCCCCAACTCGTCATACAGCCGCCGCAGGATCGCGTCGATCGCCCCCGCATAGCCGTAGACCACGCCCGAGCGGATCGCGTCGATCGTGTTCTTGCCGATCACGCTCTTCGGCGGCGCCAGGTCGATCTTCGGCAGGCGCGCGCCGCGCTCTGAGAGCGCCTCCAGTGAGATCTCGATGCCCGTCATCAGCGAGCCCCCCAAGTACTCGCCGCTGTTGGAGACGACATCGAACGTCGTCGCCGTACCGAAGTCCACGCACACCGCCGAGCCCTCGAAGCGCTCGCGGATCGCCACCGCGTTGACCAGCCTGTCCGCGCCGATCTCGCGTGGATTGTCGTAACGGATCGCCATGCCCGTCTTCGTGCCCGGGCCGACCACCAGCATCTCGTGGCGCAGGTAGCGACTCGCCATCGCCGTCCACTCCGGCTCCAGCTGGGGCACCGTCGAGGAGACCACCGATGCCTCCAGGTCGCCGAAGCCATAGCCGCGCAGCTCCATCAGGTTGCGCAGTGCCGCGCCGAGCTGGTCCGCCGTCGACTGGCGCACCGTCGCAAAGCGCCAGTGCTCAACCAGTTCCTCCCCTCTAAACGCACCGAAGTGCGTCTGCGTGTTCCCCACGTCGACGACGAGCAGCATCCGCGAACCATTATGCTCGGCATTGCCGATGTCGAAGAGTGCAACCAAGCTTTACGTGCTGCCCGGCTCACATCCCTGCGCCGCCGTCGAAGTCGCCCTGGGGATCAAGTCGATCGACTTTCAGCGCGTCGACCTGCTCCCGCTCAGCCAGGTCCTGATCGGACCGCTGCGCTACGGCGGCAGCACCGTTCCCGGCCTGCGCCTCGACGGCGAGCGGCTCGTCGGCTCGCGCGCGATCATGCGCCGGCTCGACGAGCTCGTCCCCGAGCCCGCCCTGCTGCCGCCCGTCGGCACGCCCTCCTACGCACAGGTGCTCGACGCCGAGCGCTGGGGCGACGAGGTTCTGCAAAGCGTGCCCCGGCGCATCCTCGACCTCGCCTTCCTCAGTGACCCCGGAGCGATGGTCAGCTACGCCGGCGACGCCAAGCTGCCGCTGCCGGTCGGCCTGATGCGTCCCGCCCTGCCGCTGACGGCCAAGCTGATGGCGCTCAAGAACAAGGCCCGCGAGGACGACGTACGCGCCGACCTCGCCGCGCTGCCCGCGCAGCTCGATCGGATCGACGGCTGGATCGCCGACGGTCTGCTTGGCGGCGAGCAGCCCAACGCTGCCGACCTGCAGATCGGCAGCACCGTGCGACTGCTGCTGACGCTCGGCGATCTGCGCCCGATGATCGAGCCACGCCCTGCCGCCGCGCTCGCGCGCTACTTCCCGCCTTCCGTCGGCGAAGTGCCCGCCGGCGTGCTCAGCGCCGAGTGGATTCCCGCCGCGCCGGCCGGCGTCTGACGCTCCCGGCCTCATCCCGAGGAACCCGGCCTCACCCTGAGGATTCAGCCCACCTGAGGACCCGGACGCCCGCGCGGCGTCCTCGACGCGCTAGCGCAAACGTGCGCGAAGCACGATGCTGCGCTCGAGCCTCACCGCCCGGCCTCCCGGCGGCGTGAGCGTGAGCTCGACCGTCAGTGCCAGGTGCCCGCGACGCGCCAGCGCGCGCTTGGCGCGAGCGTTCAGCGCCACCGTGAAGCGCAGCGTGCCCGCCGTCAAGGAGCTGCGCTCGAGCTTGCCCACGAGCACGGCCGCCGCCTGCTTGTGGCGAGCGAGCGATGCCGCCTTGCTCAGCAGATCGATCTCGAGCCGTCCGTGCGCCCCCGCCGGCGAGATCGCCAGCGAGCCGTGGACCGCACTGCCGCGCTGCGCCGCCTTCAGCTTCAAAGCCTGCGCCGCGCCGCCTGCGAACGGCGAGCCGCCCGCGCCCGGAGCGCCGCCCGCGCCTGTCGTCCCCGGCTGACCCGCTCCCCCGCTGCCGCTGCCGCCATTCGTGCTGCCGCCCGAGCTCGGCGGCGGCGCGGTCGTCGTCGTGGTCGTCGTCGTGACCGGCGGTTCCCCCGCCGGCGCGCTCACCGTGATCGTGCCTCGCATCGCCGCGCCGTGAACCGTGCAGTAGAAGAGATACGCACCCGGCCGGGTGAATGTGCAGCTGCCGCTCCACTGCGTGCCCGACGCCGCTTCCGTCGTACCGACCGGCACGCCGCTGCAGACCGGCGTAGCCGGCGGGCCGATCCATTCCACGCCGTGCGGCACCGCCGTGGCGTTGCTCAGCGTCACGCTCGCGCCTTCGCTGACGCCCACGGCAGAGGGCGACCACGAGTGCGACGGCGGCATCCCCGGTCCGTTGACCGCCGTGATCGTCGGGCTCGTTTCAGATCCAGCCACTGCCGGCAGGATCACCGCCAACGCCCCCAAAGCCGCCACGACGGCACCAGCTATCCCTTTGCGCATGCCACCTCAGACCCCGCCGGCGCGCAATCCTTCCCAACCCTCCGTAAATCACCACGGCCGGGGCGCCTGGCGCTACAGTCGCCAGTGGGTCGGAGCCCCAATCCGAGGCCTTCGACTCCTCGCCCGATGCGCATCCTCGACCCCGAGTCCCTGAGCAAGCACGTCGATCGCCTGTACCGGGCGGCATGGGGCCTGTGCGGCTCGCGTGAGGACGCCGAGGATCTCGTGCAGGAGACCTTCGCACGCGTGCTTTCGCGCCAGCGCCTGCTGCACGGCGACGACGAGCTCTACTACCTGATGCGCGTGCTGCGCAACACCTTCCTCACGAGCCGGCGCACCGCCTCTCGTCGCCCCGTCACCGTCGCCACGCTCGAGGATGTCGTCACGGCCGACCCCAAGCCACTCGGCAGACCCGAGCAGGCGCTCGAGATCCAGGAGCTGTATGCCACGATCGCCGAGCTACCCGAGGACTTTCGCATGGCGCTCGTCGCCATCGACGTGCTCGGCCTCTCCTACCGCGAGGCCGCCCGCGCCCTGCGCACACGCGAGGCCACGATCACCACGAGGCTGTTCCGCGCACGCAAGCAGGTCGCCCAGCGGCTGCTCGACGAGGACGAACCCAGCGCGGGCACTCCGCAAGCCCAGGGCGATGCCCGGTCGAGCGCCTCGCCGCGCCCCGCGAGCGGACCGCACGAGCAGACCACGCCGGGCAGGCGGGAACAAATGCGCCCCCGTGGAGTCCTTCCGGGTAGGGATTCGCCATGACCGAGCCACGCCCATCGACACCCCGTCCAGCAGACGAAGCCGAGCTGATCGAGCTCGTGCGCTCGATCGATCTGCCGGCGCCGGCGTCCCTGCACCGCAAGGTCGACGCCATGATCGCCGAGCGATCCGGCACCGGCAGCGCGCGGCCCGCTCACGCGCGCACGCCGCAGGGGAGCGCCACGCGCCCGTTCGGGCTCGCCCCCCGACTCGCCGCCGTCGGCGCGATCGCCGCCGCCGTTGTGGCGCTGGCCGTCGCCTTCAGCCTCGGCGGCAGCTCCTCGACGCTCAGCGTGCGCGATGCCGCTGCGCTCACCCACCTCTCCGCCACCCACCCCGCACCCGCCGAGAACTCACGCGACCGGCGCGAGCTCGCCGCGACAGTCGATGGCGTGGCCTTCCCCTATTGGGGCGGTCATCTCGGCTGGCACACGACCGGCTCACGCGCCGACCGCATCGACGGACGCACCGTGACCACGATCTTCTACGAGAACAGCCACGGCAAGCGCATCGGCTACTCGATCGTCGCCGGCGGCGCCCCCTCGCAGGGAAGCGGCGGCGTCGTCTCCCGCCGCGACGGCACCCCCTACCGGCTGCTCACGATCGACGGCTCCCCCGTCGTCACCTGGCTACGCAACGGGCATCTGTGCGTCGTCTCCGGTCGCGGCATCGGCGGCGCCACATTGCTGCG
Organism: uncultured Solirubrobacteraceae bacterium; assembly: GCA_963704495.1. Taxonomy (GTDB): domain Bacteria; phylum Actinomycetota; class Thermoleophilia; order Solirubrobacterales; family Solirubrobacteraceae; genus Palsa-744. The sequence goes on from OY969911.1 coordinate 2,967,687, forward strand.
CCTGGCCAGCTGGGATGAGCACCGCTCGCAGGCCTCGTGAGTCGGCAAGGAGCGAGCCGGACCAGCGCCTGGGCTGGGAAGTTCTGTCTCCGCTTGGCGTCTAGTCGTTATGCACAGAAAAAGGCTTGCCCTCCCAGCCGCGATCGCGGCGATCGCCGTCCTCGGCGCGATTCCCGCCGGAGCCTTCGGCGGTGCCCACACGTCCTCTACCCACACCGTCTCGCTCAGCGGCTTCAGCTTCCACCCGAGCACGCTGACAATCAAACGCGGCGACACCGTCACCTGGTCCTGGCATATCCCCAAGAGCGAACACAACGTGACCTTCCGCAGCACGCACTCGCGCACTGGCTCGAGTGGATCGCTGACCGTCCGCTTCCCCAATGCCGGCACGTTCTCCTACATCTGCACCGTCCACGTCAACAAGGGGATGAAGGGCAAGGTCGTCGTGCGCTGAGCCGCGCGCGACACGCTCCCGGACCGCGCCCCCGCGTTCAGGGAAGCCGCAGCGGCGGGCCCGCCCAGCGCACGCCCTCGTCCAGCGCCAGCACTGCGAGCGCGTCCGACAGGCGCCTGCCGTCGGGCACGGTCGTATCGAAGTCGAGCTCGAGCGCCGGGATCAGCACGAAGCGGCGGCCGAGCAGCTGCCCGTGCGGCAACGTCATGCGCTCGTTGCGCAGCTCCAAGTCACCGAGCAGCAACACGTCGATGTCGATCGCCCGCGGGCCGTGACGCTTGCCGCCCTCGCCGCGCCCCAGCTCACGCTCCAGGCGCTTGACCGCGTCGAGCAGCTCGAGCGGCTGGAGCTCCGTCTCCACGCGCACGCACGCATTGAGAAAGCTCGGCTGCTCGAGCACCTCGCCGACCGGGTCCGTGTCGTATGTCGAAGAGCTCGCCAGTGGCCGGATCGCCTCCCCCGCCAGCGCGTTGACCGCCGCCTGCAGCTCCGCGCGGCGGTCGCCCACATTTGAGCCCAGCCCGAGTAGCCCGGTGCGCCTTGTCATCGTCGGCGCGCTCAGGCGCGCGTCGTCTGCAGCCCGGCTGCCTGAGCGCGCTCGCCCATCGCCTGGGCAAAGGGAACGAGTGCGGAGAGTGGGCGCAGCATCACGGTGAAGTCGGCGATCAACCCGTCGGCATCGAAGCGCAGCAGGTCGATGCCCTCGATCTCGCGGTCCGTGCCGGCCACGCCGGCGCGGAAGATCAGCGCGTGCGCCCCGTCCATCGCGAGCTCGTCGGTGTAGCGGAAGCCCTCGAACACCTGCGCGACCTCACCGAGCAGCGCCGACACCGTCTCGCGTCCGAGGAACGGGTGGAAGGTCACGGGGCTGTGGAAGACGACATCCGGCGCGAGCAGCTCGCCCGCGGCGGCGAGATCCTTGCGCTCGACCGCCGCGCGGAAGCGCTCGGCTGTGGTCATGATGCTTCGGTCCGGTGCGCGTGGAGCATCGTCTCGAACTCTACCCTTCGCCCTCGCGCCAGACCTCGACCGAGACCTCGTCGACGCTCAGCGGGATCGGCGGCTCGGGCTTGGTCGCCTTCACCCACACGCCTTCGAGCTGGTAGTCGTCGAGCAGGCGGTTGGCGATCGTGCTGCACAGTCGCTCGAGCGTCTTGTGCGAGCGCTGCTGGGCGATCAGCGCGACCAGCTGGCAGACCTCCGCGTAGTCGACCGTGTCCTCGATCGAGTCCGTCACCGTCGCGTCCGTCTCGCCGACGTCGAGGCGCAGGTCGAGCACCAGGCGCTGGCCGACCTCGCGCTCAGCGTCGCTGACGCCGTGGTGCGTGTAGAGCGAGAGGCCGGTGATCTCGACCGTGACCGCCTCGGCCGCCTCTTCGCGATCCTCGGGATCGCGCGCGTCCTCGTCTAGCTCGTCTGCGTCGTCCGGGTCCTCGCCCCGCGGCTCTCCGTCCATCGTCCCGCCAACGTAGCAGCCGCCACCGCGAGCGCCTCGCGCAGCGGAGCCACGTCGTGCACGCGGAACACGCGCGCCCCGCGCTCGAGCGCGAGCACGTTCGTGGCGATCGTCCCGCTCAGCCTATCCGGGTCCTGCGGGGCGCCGGCAATCCGCCCGAGAAAGCTCTTGCGCGAAGTGCCGATCACGACCGGGAGCCCCAGCTCGACGAGCTCGTTCAGCCGCTGCAGCAGCTGCAGGTTGTGCTCGACCGTCTTGCCGAAGCCGATGCCCGGGTCGAGCAGCAGCCGCTGCTCGTCGATGCCCGCACGCACGGCGAAGTCCATGCGCTCGGAGAGAAACGCCTTGACCTCGTCGACCACGTCGCCGTAGCGCGCCTGGAGCCGCGGCGCCCCCGGCTCTCCGAGCATGTGCACCAGGCAGCAGTCGGCACCGCCCTCGGCCACGACAGCGGCCATCTCGGCGTCGGCGCGCAGCGCGCTCACGTCGTTGACCAGGCTCGCCCCTGCCGCCAGTGCCGCACGGGCCACCGAGGACTTGCTCGTGTCGATCGAGATCTGCGCCGGCGCCCCCGGCGATGCCCCGTCGTGCACGCGCCCGGCGATGCCCTCGATCACAGGCTGCACGCGACGCTTCTCCTCATCGGCGCTGACCGGCTGCGCGCCCGGACGCGTCGATTCGCCACCCACGTCGACGATCGCCGCGCCCTGCTCGATCAGCGCGCACGCATGGTCGATCGCCGCCTGCGGCTCGAGGAAGCGTCCGCCGTCGGAGAACGAGTCCGGCGTGGCGTTGACGATCCCCATCAGGCTGTAGCCCGTGGGATCGGTCCTCATCTAGACGAGGCCGGGGCCCTTTGGGTCGTCGCCGTGCATCTCTGCGGTGCCGCCGGCGAGGCCAGGGCGCGGGATCGTGCGCGGGGTTTCGCGCTCCGGCGTGCCGCGATCGGCGGGCACCGGCGGCGCCGGCAGCTCGGGCTTTGACTCCTCCTCGATGCCGAACACCTCCTCCTCGCTCTTGCCTGCCAGCAGCGCGAGGAACTCCTCCTTCTCGATCGTCTCCCGTTTGACCAGGATCTCCGAGATCTTCGTCAGCTCCGGCTGGTGTTCGGTGAGGATGTCCCGCGCGCGCTGATGCGCCGCCTCGATGATCCGCCGAACCTCATCGTCGATCTCGCGCGCGATTTCGTCGGAGTAGTCCGGCTCGGTCGAGAACTCGCGGCCGAGGAAGGGCTGGCCGTGGTCGTGGCCGAACACGCGCGGGCCGAGCTTCTCGCTCATGCCGAAGCGCATCACCATCTGCTTCGCCGTCGCCGTCACCTTCTCGATGTCGTTGGAAGCGCCCGTCGTGATCTCGCCGAAGATCAATTCCTCCGCGGCACGTCCGCCGAGCGTCATCGCCATCGTGTCCTTCAGCTCGGCGCGCGTCGTCAGGAAGCGGTCCTCCTGCGGCATCGAGATCGTGTAGCCGAGCGCCTGGCCGCGGGAGATGACCGAGATCTTGTGCACCGGGTCGGAGTGCTCGAGGAAGTGGCCGACCAGCGCGTGGCCCATCTCGTGGTAGGCCGTGATCAGTCGCTCCTTCTCGCTCATCACGCGGGTCTTCTTCTCGGGGCCGGCGATCACGCGCATGATCCCCTCCTCGAGCTCGTCCTGGCCGATCTCGCGCTTGCCCGTGCGTGCGGACAGCAGCGCGGCCTCGTTGATCAGGTTTGACAAGTCCGCGCCGGTGAATCCAGGAGTCTGGCCTGCCAGGGCGTCGATGTCGATCACCTTCGCCAGCGGCTTGCCGCGCGTGTGCACCTCGAGGATCTTTGCCCGGCCCTTACGGTCGGGGCGGTCGACAGCGATCTGGCGGTCGAAGCGGCCCGGGCGCAGCAGCGCCGGGTCGAGGATGTCGGGCCGGTTGGTGGCCGCGATCATGATGATGTTGTCCTTCGCCTCGAAGCCGTCCATCTCGACGAGCAACTGGTTGAGCGTCTGCTCACGCTCGTCGTGTCCTCCGCCGAGGCCCGCGCCACGGTGGCGACCGACAGCGTCGATCTCGTCCATGAAGATGATGCACGGGCTGTTCTGCTTGGCCTGCTCGAACAGGTCACGCACGCGCGATGCCCCAACGCCGACGAACATCTCGACGAAGTCCGAGCCGGAGATCGAGAAGAACGGCACGCCCGCCTCGCCGGCGACGGCGCGCGCGAGCAGCGTCTTGCCGGTCCCCGGCGGTCCGTACAGCAGCACGCCCGTCGGGATGCGTGCGCCGAGCGCCTGGAACTTCTTCGGGTTCTCGAGGAATTCCTTGATCTCATGCAGCTCCTCGACGGCCTCGTCGACGCCGGCCACGTCGCGGAAGGTGATCTTCGGCGAGTCGGCCGACAGCCGCTTGGCGCGCGACTTGCCGAACGACATCACTTTCGAGCCGCCGCCCTGGACCTGGTTCATCAGGAAGATCCAGAAGCCGAAGAAGAGCACGAACGGGATGATGTACGTGAGCAGGCTCAGCAGCGCGCTGCTCTTTTCCGATTCGACGTTGAACTTGATGCCGGGCGTCTTTTCGAGCTGTGAGATCAGGTTGGGCGCCGCCTGATCGATGAAGCCCGTTTCGTACTTTTCTTTGTTCTTCAGTTCGACTTCGAGCGCCTTGCCCTTGTTCTTCAGCTCGACCGACTTGACTTCGCCGCTGGGCAGCTCGGTCGAGACGAGCGTCTGGTAGCTGTGCTGGCGGTGCGTGCTCGAGCCAGGGTTCACCAGTTTGACGGCGAGGAACGCCAGCACGACCACGATCAGGATCGGGAAAGCGGCGCTCTTGAAGAAACGGCTCATGGGCTGATTTGAAGTGCTCTGGCGCCGTCGGAAACCATGGTCACCAGTCCCCTAGCCTACCATGGGGGTGTCGCAATCCCGGCGGTTGACAGCGCGCTCGCGGCCGTGTCAAAACGCGCATCCAGCCCGCTTTGAGCGGCTCGAGGAGCAAGCGATCCAAGAACGCAGGGAGCGAAGTGTGCATCGATCGCACATGAGCGAGCGAGGACGCCGGAGCGCGCCACTCCTCGAGCCGCTCAGCGCTCCAGCGCAGCGACGAACGGCAGGTTGCGGTGACGCTCGTCGTAGTCCAGGCCGTAGCCGACGACGAAGCGGTTGGGGATCTCGAAGCCCACGTAGCGCGTCGGCAGGTCGACCTTGCGCCGCTCGGGCTTGGTCAGCAGCGCGCACACCTCGAGCGTGCTCGGGTTGCGCGAGCCGAGGTTGCGCACCAGGTACTGCAGCGTCAGCCCCGAGTCGACGATGTCCTCGACGATCAGCACGTCGCGGCCTTCGATCGACGCGTCCAGGTCCTTGAGGATGCGCACGACGCCCGAGGAGTCCGTCGCCGAGCCGTAGGAGGCGACCGCCATGAAGTCGACCTCGACCGGCACCTCGATGAAGCGCATCAGGTCCGAGAGGAAGAACACTGCGCCCTTGAGCACCCCGATCAACAGCAGCGAGCGCCCCGCGTAGTCGCGCGAGATCTGCTCGCCGAGCTCGGCCACGCGCCGCTGCACTTGCTCGGCGCTGACAAGCACCTCGCCGACCGTCGACTCCTCTGGAGCACTCACCGGACTCGCCACCGCCAGCAGTCTAGTCGCCGTCCGGCGGCGCCCCGAGCCGCTCGGAGCTCTCACCCCGCGCGAGGCGGCGCATGCGCAGCACGCCGTCGTCGATCACCGCCGCCGCGAAGCGGCCGAGGTGCAGCTCGCTCCGGCCGCCGCGCGCACCGAGCGCGAGCAGCTCGGCGACGCGCTCGCCGGCCTGCGGCACGTAGGTCTCGGCCACTCGCTCGGCCAGGCCGATTACGACCAGCCGCGCGAGCGCCGGCGGGAGCCGGTCGAGCCTCGCCAGCTCGATGCTCGCCCCATCGCCGGCCTCGAGCTCGCGCGCGACCAGCTCGTCGAGCAGCTCGGCCTCCTCTCCCAGCAGCCGCGCCGTGCGCAGCACGTTCGACTCGGCTGCCGGGTGGATCTCGCGCAGCGCCGGCACGAGCGCGTGTCGCACGCGTGCGCGCGCGAAGCGCCCGTCCTCGTTGCTCGCATCTTCGCGCCACTGCAGGCCGCGCTGTTCGCAGTAGGCAGCCGTCTGCTCGCGCCCGACGCTCAACAGTGGGCGCACCAGCCGACCCTCGGCCGCCGGCATTCCCAGCAGCGCGCGCCTGCCCGGCGAGGCCGCCAGGCGGTAGAGGATCGTCTCGACCTGATCGCTCGCCGTGTGGCCCGTCGCGATCGACGCGCACGCCCGCTCGCCGTCGCCGCTCCTGCCGCCGTGACCTCCGTTGACGGCGTGCCCCCCGCCACCGTTGTCCAGCTCCCGCGCGAGCTGCTCGGCGGTGTCGTAGCGCAGCTCGCGCGCCCACGCCTGCAGGTTGCCCTGCTCCTTCCCCGGCGCCTGCCCGGCGCGCACAACCGACAGCTCGACGCCGAGCTCCGCGCACAGCGATGCGCAGTAGCGCTCGTCCGCGTCAGCCGCCTCGCGCAGACCGTAGTTGACGTGCAGCGCGCGGACGGCGCCGGCGCCACGCAGCGCGACGGCCACGTCGAGCAAGCAGACCGAGTCGCGCCCGCCCGAGAGCATCGACACGAGCGCTCGCGTGCCGTCGAGCAGGCCCGTGGCGCGAACGACCGCGCGCACCCGCTCGACCTCGCCGATGCGCTCGACGCCCACGGCCGACCGCCCCTACGGGCCCTTGGTCGAGGCGATGAACAACTCAGTCGGCTCGGAGAAGCCCTTTAGGCCGACCTCGCCGATGCGCTCGAAGCGCACGCCGTCGAGGCTCGACGCGACCTCCACGACGGGTCGCGTCACGAGCACCTCGCCGCCACCGGCACGGGCGACCACACGCGCGGCCTGATTGATCTCGCGTCCGTAGTAGTCGCCGTCGCGATACAGGGCATCGCCGTAGTGCATGCCGATGCGCGGCGGTGGGTCGCCCCGCGAGATCTCCTCTCCCAGCCCGACCGCCCAGCGCACGAGCCCCCCGGCGTCGGGGCCGACGACCATCACCTCGTCGCCGAGCGTCTTGATCACGCGCGCGTCCGGCGGCAGCGTCTGTTCGACGGCATCGACGAAGCGCTCGACCGCCGCCAGCGCCTCCTCGTCGCCGCGCTCGACCGTCAGGCGCGCGTACCCGGCGAGGTCGGCGAACACAATCGCCACACGCACGCGGCCCTCCTCGGAGGCACTCTCGGCCAGGTCGTTCTCCATATGGCCGATCACGTCCTGCTCGACGAAGTGGCCGAGCAGGCGATCGTGCACATAGCGCAAGAGCGGTGCCGCGAACGGAATCAGCTCGCGCGCGAGCCCCTCCATCTCCTCGGCGATCTCTACGTTGGGCATGCCGTCGCGCATCAGCGGCTCGTGCACGTAGAGGTGGATCAGGCGCACCTCGGCTTCGGCGATCTGCGCGATCGCTTGCCCATACACGCGCGCGAGCTGCAAGAAGGCGACGGCCGGCAGTCCCGCCTGGAGCACGGCGGCGACGTACTTCATCAGTTCCATGTCCTCCTCGGAGAGCAGCTCGGCGGAGGAGACCCCGAGGCCCATCGCCGCGAAGATGCGCTCGATCAGCGCCTCCTCCAGGCGCGTCTCGCGGGCGACTTCGCGCACCGTGTAGCGCCCCTCCGAGCCCGCCAAGAGGTTCTCCAGCGGCCCCACCGCGAGCTGGCCGTTGTCGCTGGCGCGCTTGATCTGCTCCAGTGAATGCCCACGCGCGCGCAGGCGCGCGACGACGCGCACGTAGGCGACCGCGGACGGCGTCCAGCGCCCCGTATAGCCCGGCACGAGGCCCTTGCGGATCCAGCGCGTGACGGTGCCCGGCGAGATCCCCGCGTGCGCCGCCACCTGGGTGAGCGTCGGCTCGGCCGGGGGACTCGCGGGATCTGTTCCGGGCTCAGCCACGCGAGCGCGACGCGGAGGGCTTTCCCATGCGGCGCAGTCTAAAGTCGCGCGCGGTGTCCGACAGCGCGACCACACCCGGCGATACCGGCGCCCGCGGTGGCGCGGCGATCCCGGACCCGGCGATCCACCTGCATCCGACGGCCGAACTCGCCGAGCGCGTGCTCCTACCGGGCGACCCCGGCCGCGCGCTGGCACTCGCGCAGGCGCTGCTCGAGCGCCCGCTGATGTTCAACCACAACCGCGGACTGTGGGGCTACACAGGTCTCGCGCAAGACGGGCTGGCGCTGACGATCCAGGCCACCGGCATGGGCGGCCCTTCGGCCGCGATCGTGCTCTCGGAGCTGATCGCGCTCGGCGCTCGGCGGGCGATCCGCGTCGGCACGTGCGGCGCGCTCGAGGACTCGCTTCAGCTCGGCCGGCTCGTGATCGCGCGTGAGGCGGTCTGCGCCGACGGCACCTCGCGCGCGCTCGGCGGCGGCGAGCGCGTCGCCGCCGACGGCGCGCTGAGCGAAGCGCTCGCGCGTAGCGATCCAGGCGCCGCCGTCGGCGCGGTCGTCAGCGTCGACCTGTTCTACGAGCGCGAGGGCACGCCGCGCGCCGATGCGCACGCCGGAGCCCTCGCTGTCGAGATGGAGGCGGCCGCGCTGTTCGCGCTCGGCAGCGCCGCATCGGTGCCCGTCGCGTGCGTGCTGGCCGTCTCGGACACGTTCGATGCGAGTGGCGCGCGTACGCGCATCGGCGAGCAGGCGCTGCACACTGCCGCCGAGCGCATGGGCGCGGTCGCGCTCGCCGCGCTCGGCTAACGCGGAGGAACTGTCCTCGGCGGCGCCTCGACCAACTCCGAGGCGCCGCAGCGCACCTGCGCGCGCGTCAGCCTTTGCGTGCTTTGGCTTTGGCAGGTTTCGTCGTCGCGCGTGTCGGTTTGCCGGCGCGCGTGGCTTTGGCTTTGGCTTTGGCTGCCGAGGCTTTGCCGGCTTTGCTCGCCGCTTTGCTGCGGCTCGCCGCGGTTTTCGCTTTGCTCGCGGCTTTGCCCGCCGCTTTCGCTTTGGTCGCGACTTTCACTTTCGCTTTGGTCGCGGTTTTTTTGGCAGCTTTCACGCGCGCTTTGCCCGTGGCTTTCGCTTTGGTCGCGGTTTTTTTGGCAGCCGTTTTGGCACGCGTCGCTTTCGCTTTGGTCGCGCTTTTGGCTTTCGGTTTCGCTTTGGCTTTTGTTTTCACTTTGGCTTTCGTCGGTTTGGCTTTGGTCGATTTGCTGCGCGTCGTTTTCGCCGCAGCCGCCGCTCGGGCCGGCCTGGCGGCTTGCGGTTTGAGCTTGCTCGCGAGCCTGCCCAACTGGTCCTCGATCGCCGACAGGCGAGACTCCACCGCGCTCGGCGAGAGCGCGCGATCGAGCCGCTGCACGCCGTCCTCGATGCCCTCCAGCCGATGCGAAACTGCCCGCAGCCGCCGCGTCAGCCGTTCTATGTCTGCAGCCGACGGGATGTTCAGCGCTCCCATTGCGACCTCCTGTGCTTGAGAAGCCTTCTCGCGGGCGTCGAATGCCCGGCCGATCGCTCCTGTTATCAGAGGGTTTTCCAGTAGATCGGAGAGCGCCTTCCCCAGGCGATCCTCCGTGTTCACGCTCAACCGCTCGCGCAGGCTCTTGGCGACATTGTTCGCGTCTGACATCCGGCGCTCCTGGTGGTCGTGGTCAAACGGGCAAGCTGCCCGCGGCGGCTACCCGGTCACCGCCACCGCGGAAGGATACGGTGCAGCGATGTCCGACCGCTGGTTCCTGTTCACACAGTTCGAGTTTCCGTGGGAGCTCGGGCCGCAGGATGGGCGCTACCTGGTGCGCGCCGGACGCGAGGCCGAGCCGGAGCACGTGATCGTGCTCGGCACGCTCGGCGCACGCAAACGTCCTCCCACGCGCGGGCAGCTATGGAGCGCGGCGACACGCTCGGGCTCGCGCAAGCATCCCGTCGAGCCCCAGCCCGAGCCCGAGCCGGTGGCGACCGCGCGCGCGACGATCGTCGACCCCCTGTCGGTGTCGGCCGAGCGTCAAGCCAAGGCGTGGCTGGCCGAGCTCGACGGCGAGCGTGAGATCGGCGCGGCGATCGCGGCGCTCAACCGCGTGCTGCACTTCCATCGCATCGCCGCCGCCGATCCGCATGTGCGCGAGGTCGCTGCCGAGCAAGCGCTCGTGATCCGCGTCGGCTGGGGCGAGGGCGAGCAGGTCGCCGACGGCCTGTGGACTCACGCGGTCGAGCTCCCCTGGCGCGGTCCCGGTGGCGTGCGCCGCAAACGAATCGGCGACCGCGCCGCCGCGCTGCGACCGCAGGAGCGCCTCGCCGTGCTGCTCGGCGGGCGCGGCACGGCACTCGTCTGCGAGGACCTCGTGCTGCGCGCCCGCGCGGACCTCGAGCAGGGCCGGATCGCGCACGCCGCGATCGAGCTGCGCGGCGCCTACGAGGCGGGGCTCGCCGAGCTGCCCGCGGAGGGACGCGAGGATCTCGCGATTCGCATCGCCGAGCTGCAGAAGCTGCACGAGGGCGTCGAGCTACAGGCGCGCGCGGGGCTCGCAGGGTCCGGCGGCGGACCGCCCAACCCGCCCGGTGACGCGACCTCGAAGGGACTCGACGAGGAGGTCGTGCGACACGCGCTCGGCCGGCTCGAGGCGGCGCTTCGTGCACGCACGGCAACGGGCTTTACCCTGCAGTGAGCATGGACCCGACGACGACCGCGATCGGCACATGGAGCGGCGGGCGCTTCATGCACTTCGGCGAGCCGCTGGAGCAGGAGCGCCTGCTCGCGCTGCTGGCACCGGGCGATGGAATCGACACGGTGATCAGCGCCGACGCATACGGCGCGGGCGAGGCCGACAGCATGCTCGGCCGCGCGCTGCAGGGATGCCCGCGCGAGGACTACTGCCTGATCGGCGCGATCGGGCACGACTTCTACACGGGACAGCGCGAAGGCGCCAAAGGCTTCCCCCGCTTCACTGACCAGCGCCTGCGCGGCGAGCGCGACTACGCCTCCTACATCCGCATGGCCGCCGAGCGCAGCCTGCAGCGGCTCGGCGCCGAGCGCTTCGACCTGCTGCTGCTGCACAACCCCGACCGCACCGGCTACTCAAGCACGGCCGTGTGGGAGGGCATGCGCGCGGTGCGAGACGAAGGGCTCACGCGCCTGCTCGGCGTCGCGCCGGGGCCGGCCAACGGCTTCACGCTCGACCTGATCGACTGCTTCGAGCGCTTCTCCGAGTTGATCGACTGGGCGATGATCATCCTCAACCCGCTCGAGCCGTGGCCGGGCGAGCTCGCGCTCGATGCGGCCGCCACACACGACGTGCGCCTGATCGCTCGCGTGGTCGACTACGGCGGGATGTTCCACGACGACGTCGCCCCGGGCCACGCCTTCGCCGAGTACGACCACCGCAAGTTCCGCCCCGACGGCTGGGTCGAGCTGGGTCGCGCCAAGCTCGAGCTGATGCGCCCGATCGCCGAGCGCCACGGCCTCACGATGCTGCAGCTCGCGTGCGCCTGGAACCTGGCGCACGCCCAGGTCGGCTGCGTCGCGCCGACGCTGATTCAGGAGAGCGGCCCCGATGCGCGGCAGGTCGAGGACAAGCGCGCCGAGCTGGCGGCCGTGAGCTCGCGCTCACCACTCAGCGAGGAGGAGGTCGCGCAGATCGCGGCGATCGGCGAGAACCGCGGCTGCATGGCATTGAAGGGAGCGAGCCCCGAATACGAGGGCGACCCTGTGGCCGACCGCTGGGCGCTCGACGACGGACTCGCCACGCTGGCCCAGCGCTGGCGCATCGAGCCGGAGCGCGACCTCGTCAAGCGCGATCTTGAGCAGCACGCGGCGGCCGGCGATCCGGCCTCCGTCAACCGCTAGAGCGATCGGCCGCGCCGGGCGGCCGAGGAGGAGACACGATGAGCATCGACGTAAGCGGCATCAAGGAAGGGCAGAAGGCGATGTGGACGGCCGGCGACTACGGCGAGGTTGCGCAGCGGATCGTGCCCGTCGGTGAATACGTCGCCGAACGTGCCGGCGCCGCAGCGGGCATCGAGCTGCTGGACGTGGCGACGGGCACGGGCAATGTGTCGGTGCCGGCGGCGCAGGCGGGCGCCAAGGTCACCGGGCTGGACCTGACCCCGAAGCTGCTGCAGGAGCAACGCGCGCGTGCCGCGGCCGCCGGCGTCGAGGTCGAGCTCGTCGAGGGCGACGCCGAGGAGCTGCCCTTCGCCGACTCCTCGTTCGACCGCGTGACCTCCTGCTTCGGCGTGATGTTCGCCCCGCGCCAGGCAGTCGCCGCCGCCGAGCTCCTCCGGGTCGCCCGGCCGGGTGGCAGGATCGTGGTGGCGGCATGGACGCCGAACGGGATGGTCGGGCGGATGTTCCGCGCCTCGGCCCCGTACATGCCGCCGCCGCCCGAGGGCTTCGTGCCGCCGGTGATGTGGGGCGAGGAGCAGCATGTCCGGGGGCTGTTCGAGGACAGCGAAGTCGAGCTGGCTTTCGAGCTGCGAACGATCACCTTCGAGGGCGACTCGGTGGAGGCCTGGGTCGAGAAGGACGAGCGGATCCTGGGCCCATCGGTGATGGCCAAGGCGGCGCTCGAGCAGCAGGGCCGCTACGACGAGCTGCGCCGGGACGTCAGCAATCTCTACGAGGAGTTCAACGAAGCCGATGACGGCAGCTTCAGGGCGCCCGCGGAGTACCTGATCACGGTCGCCCAGCTGCCTTAGCCGCTCACTTGCCCTGAAAGCGCGGCGCGCGTTTGCCGAGGAAGGCGCTGATGCCCTCCTTGGCGTCGTCGCTTGCAAACACCTCGGCGAAGGCGCGCTTCTCGGCCTCGATCCCCTCGCCGAGGTCGCCGGCGGCGGAGATGCGCTTGATCTGCTCGAGCGCGAGCGGCGCCTGCTGGGCGAGCTTGCGCGCCCAGGCGAGCGCCGTATCGAGCAGTTCGTGATCCTCGACGACGCGATTGACGAGGCCGAACTCGAACGCCTCCTCGGCCCCCATCGGGTCGCCGACGAGGTTCATCTCCAGGGCCTTGTTGGCGCCGACGAGCCGCGGCAAGCGCTGCGTGCCGCCGAAGCCGGGGATGATCCCGAGCTTGATCTCGGGCTGGCCGAACAGCGCAGAGCGCGCGGCGATGCGCACGTCGCAGGCCATCGAGAGCTCGCAGCCGCCGCCGAAGGCGAGCCCGTTGACGGCGGCGATCGTCGCGATCTGGCCCTCGCCGAGCTCTTTGAACAGCGCGTGCGTGTCGTTGATCAACTGCTCGCCCGCGGCGGCGTCCATCGTCGTGAACGCCTTGATGTCGGCGCCGGCCGAATACAGCATCGGGTTGGAGGAGGCGATCACGAGCGCGCGCACGCCGCTCGACTTGATCTGCTGCCACACCTTCGCCAGGTCGCCGGCGACCTGCGGCGAGATCGAGTTCATCTGCCCGTTGGCCAGCCACGCGATCGCCACGCCGTCCGCGCGCGTCTCGAGCTTGATCACCTCGGCGGGCTGCTCGGCGTCGGGCTGCGGGTAGGCGTAGAAGCCCTGGCCACTCTTCTGCCCGAGCCTGCCCTGCGCGACCATCCGGCGCAGGATCGCGGGCGGCGTGAAGCGCTCGCCGAACTTCTCCTGCGCGTTCTCCATCCGCTCGAGCACCGTGTCGAGCCCGTCGACGTCGGCGCGCATGAACGGCGGCAACAGGCCGCGGCGCGGGTCCAGGCCTGCCCCGGCCATCATCCCGAAGTCGATGTCACGGTGGCCGGCGACGCCCTCCTCGAGCACGAGGCAGGCCTCGAGGAACGTCTTCAGCGAGAGCAGCTCGACGAGCTCCTCGATGTCGGGCTCGTTCTCGCCGGGCAGGTTCGGGTTGCCCTGCGGGTCATAGAAGCCGTCGCCGCCGGTCTTGGCGCCGAGTTTTCCGTCGGCGACGAGCTTCTGCATGCCCTTGGGCACGAAGAAGCGTTCCTCGCCGTATGACTCGATCAGGTGTTCGGCGACGTGCAGCACGGTGTCGAGGCCGAGCAGGTTGATCAGCGTGTACGGGCCGAGCGGCAGGATCCCGGCCGAGCCGAGCCCCTCGTCGATCTTCTTGATCGAAAGCTGCTTCTCCTCCTGCTCGCGCCAGACCTCGGCGCTGGAGGAGTTGAGGATGCGGTTGACGACGAAGCCGGGCACCTCGGCGCATGTGATCGGCTGCTTGCGGATCGCCTGCGCGAAGGTGACGGCCGCGGAGACGGTCTCGGCGGAGGTCTCCTCGCCCTCGACGATCTCGATCAGCGGCATGATCGAGGCGGGGTAGAAGTAGTGGAAGCCGACGACCTTGTCGGGGCGCAGCGTGGCTTCGCCGATCTCGGTGATCGACAGCGAGGATGTGTTGGAGGCGAGAATCGCGTGCCCCGGCGTGGAGGCGTCGAGCTCGGCGAACACGGCCTGCTTGATCTCCATCCGCTCGGGCACGGCCTCGACGACGAAGTCAACGTCGCCGAACGGCGCATATGAGGTCGTGCCCTCGATCCGCCCGAGGATCTCGGCGATCTGCTGCTCGGCCTGCTCGGCGGTGATCTTGCCCTTCTCGGCGAGTTTGGTGATCTGGCCGGTGGTCACGTTGCGGGCCTCGTCGAGTCCCGCCTGCACGAGCGCGTCGTCGATGTCCTTCAGCACCACCGGGATCCCCGCGGCGGCGATCGTCTGGGCGATCTGGCCGCCCATCGTCCCTGCACCGACGACTGCTGCTCTGAACACGAACATTGCTTTTCGGTCACTCCTTCTGGCTAGGGTTGCCGGAGCCTAGCGTCCTGTGGCATCGCGGCGTCCGGCAGCAGCGCACCGCACCTCCCGTCGCCCGCGCGGGTTGTGATCGGTGACGGGATCGCTATCGCGGGTAGGAGAGGCGTTATGAACAAGCTCGAAGTACCACAGATGAAGTTTCGAGGGGGTGACGCACCGGTGCGCGCGGCGCGGCGCGGACTGCCGGCAGTCATGGCGACGATCGCCGTGCTGGCGCTGCCGGCAGCCGCGCACGCCGCCGTGGTGCCGAAGGTCAACACCACCGGCGCACGCGAAGTGAGCTATGGATCGGCGGTGCTGACGGGATCGGTCAACCCGAACGGGAGCAACACGTCCTACTACTTCCAGTACGGGCTGACCAAAGCGTATGGCTCGCAGACGGCGATCGCCGACGCCGGTGCCGGCAGCAAAGCGGTGGCGGTGCGCCTGCCGATCTCGGGGCTTCAGCCGCTGACGGTCTACCACTACCGGCTCGTCGCGGTCAACAGCGCCGGTGCGAGCATCGGCGATGATGAAAAACTGCTGACGACGAAGGTGCCGCTGTCGCTGGCGATCCTCTCCTCGCCCAACCCGGTGCCGTTCGGCGGCGCCGTGACCGTGCAGGGCACGCTCTCGGGCACCGAAAACGCCAACCGCGCGGTCGTGCTGCAGGCCAACGCGTTCCCGTTCACGGCGGGCTTTCAGAGCATCGGCAACACGGAGTTGACGAGCCCGACGGGCAGCTTCATCTTCACCGTGCCGTCGCTCACCGCCTCGACGCAGTTCCGCGTGTTCACGCCGACGAGCAAGCCGGTGATCAGCGCGGTGGCGAGTGAGAATGTCGCGGTGCGCGTCTCCAGCCACGTGGCGCGGACCAAGCGCCGCGGCTTCGCCCGCATCTACGGCACGGTCACACCGGCGGTCGACGGCGCGCAGGTCGGCATGCTGCGGATCGCTCGCGGGCACGGGATCCTCGCCGGTGGCACGGTGGCCAAGCCGAAGAACGCCTCGAGCTCGCAGTTCAGCCGCGTCGTGCGCGTGCAGAAAGGCGCCTACCGCGTGCTCGTGAAGGTCGCCCCGGGCGCGGTCGTCTCCGCGTACGGGACGCCGCTCTTGATCCACTGAGGCGCGAGCGCTTCAACCAAGTGAGCGCCGCTGCGCGGAGGCGGCGGCGCTCACTTGGGTTTCTCTTTTCTTATTAATTGATTAATTGAGAGAAGAAGTCGGCGCGAGAGCCCGCGACTAGACGGCGACCGTTTCCACGCCGCCGACCGCAGCCGGCTCCTCGACGCGCCGCGGCAGCAGCGTTTCGCGTGCGATCACGAGGCGCTGGATCTGCGAGGTGCCCTCGTACAGCTGCATGATCTTGGCGTCGCGGAACAGCTTCTCGACGGGGTACTCCTTGATGAAGCCGTAGCCGCCGTAGACCTGCACGGCTTCGGTGGCCGTCTTCATCGCCGTGTCCGCCGCGAAGCGCTTGGCGTGCGAGGAGATCAGCGTGTTGCGTTCGCCCGCGTCGAGCATCGCCGCCGACTTCCACGTGAGCAGGCGAGCCGCCTCGATCTCGGTCGCCATGTCGGCGATGATGAACTGGATCGCCTGGTGCATCGCGATCGGCACGCCGAACTGCACGCGTTCGCGCGAGTAGTCGGTGGCGAACTCGAACGCCGCGCGCGCGATGCCCGTGGCCATCGCCGCCACGCCGGGGCGCGTGCGGTCGAGCGTCATCATCGCGAGCTTGAAGCCGGCGTTTTCCTCGCCGAGCAGGTTCTCGGCGGGGACCTCGACGTCGTTGAAGGAGATCGTCGCCGTGTTCGACGCGCGCTGGCCGAGCTTGTCCTCCTTCTTGTCGACGACCACGCCCCAGTCGCGCTCGACGACGAAGGCCGAGATGCCGCGGTGGCCGGCCTCCTTGTCGGTCTTCGCGTAGACCGTGTAGTAGTCGGCGTAGCCGCCGTTGGTGATGAAGCACTTGGAGCCGTTGATCACGTACTTGTCGCCCTTCTTCACGGCCGTCGTGCGCATGCCCGAGACGTCGGAGCCGGCGTCGGGCTCGGTCAGGCAGAAGGAGGCGAGCTTGGGCGCTTCGGTCAGCATCCCGAGGTACTTCTTCTTGATCTCCTCGGAGCCGCCCAGCGCGATCGGCGCCGTCGCCAGGCCGTTGCAGCCGAGCGAGGTCTGGATCCCCGAACAGCCCCACGAGAGCTCTTCCTCGATCAGGCAGCCGTCGAGGTAACCCGCGCCGGCGCCACCGTAGGCCTCCTCGATGTGCGAGTTCATCAAGCCGACCTCCCAGGCCTTCTCGATGATGTCCTGCGGCCACGTGCCCTCCTTGTCGTACTCCCAGGCGACAGGGCGGATCTCCTTGACGGCGAAGTCGTGCGCCATCTCGCGCAGGTTCTTCTGCTCGTCGGTGAGCGTGAAATCGACCATTCTTGGAATTACCCCCTACAGGTGGCGGACGGCGCTTGGCCCCTGCCGGGGCGCGTGGCGCGCTTGGACGGTGATTGACTGGTCAGTCAACCAACGATTCAGGGTAGCGAAGCGCACCTCGATCGGCAACAATCAGAACGTGGCGCACAGCATGGCCCTCGCGCTGCAGAGCGCATTCCCGATCGTCGTCTTCGGCGCCGTCGTGCTGTCGATCGTGATGTCGCTGATCTTCCTCTTCAGCCGCGGCAGCGTGTTCGACCACATCGGCGACGGTGGGCTGACGGGCGAGCGCGACGCCGGCCCCGAACTACCGCCGGCCCCGCCCGAGTCAGCCGCCGGCCGCGCCGAGCAGGAGCTCGAAATACGCCAGATGCTGAGCGCGCGCAGCGCGCGCATGGTCGGCCGCGGCGAAGCGCCGCTCGACGTCGAGGCCGAGGTCGCCCGCCTGCTCGCGCCGGTGCAGCGCAGCGGACACGACCCGGGACTGCTGACCGAGGTCCGCCAGCTCGTCGTCGCGCGCAACGAACGGCGCGCGCGCCAGGGTCTCGAGCCGCTCGACGTCGAGGCCGAGGTCAAGCGCACGCTCGACGAGCTCGACCCCTGAGCGCGCAGGCGAGCAGGCACTCGGCCCCCACGCCGGGTGGCGCGTCGGGTATAAACGGCGCCATGAAGGACGCACGCCGCTTCGCGCTGGACGAGCTGATGATCCGCCCGGGGACGTACTTCAACCCCTCGACCGAGGTGCTGATCGTCGTCGACGACTCGCCCGAGGTCGACCACGAGATCTTCGAGTCCGACGACTTCGACAGCACCGACTGGGTGCTGATCTCCGACGACTCGCCCGTCGACGAGGGCAAGCGCGACGACCTGATCGAGGAGTTCCGCACGACCTACAAGCCCGGCGGCGAACCGCTGTCCGACGGCGACGACGTCGAGGACGAGGAGGACGAACTCGAGCCCGACGACGACCTGGAGCTCGACCCGGAGTAGGAGGGCCGCACCCGCGCGCTGCGTCTGTGCGCAACTCGTCCGCCCGCGGGGGTGTTCACAGCCATGTGCCCGCTTTGCGCCCCACTGCAACGCGCTGCCCGCCGCAGCGACGCCCCGCTCCTAGCATGCGCCGGATGCGCGCAAGGCTTCTCGCAGCGCTCGCTCTCGGTGCGCTGAACCTGGCCCTCGCGGCCTCCCCCGCTACGGCGGCCAAGCCGCGCGCGCACCGCACCGCCTCGAAGCCGACGGTGAGCTCGGCGCTGCAGGGCCTGCAGCGCAGCGGGCAGATCACGCCGGCGCTGTACGCGAAATACGCGGGCGCCTACTCGGCCGCGAAACGATCGCTCGGCCGCTTGAGCGGCACGCGCCGCGCCGAACTCGGCGCGGTCATGGCCAACGTCGAAGCGATGGCCGCCGGCGGCTACCTCATCGCCTCGCGCCTGCCCGTGATCTTCCTCACGCTCGAACGCAACCGCCGGTGGTGGACGACCGAACCGCTCGTCGGCAGCGGCGTGCGCGTGAGCTTCCCGGGCTCGAAGCTCGTATGGGAGCACTACGCCGGGCAGGGCATCGAGATCCAGTGGCTCGGCACGTTCGGCGAGGGCAACGGCTACTACCTCTCGGGCCACGAAAACGCCAACCTGCGCCAGCTGCTCTCAGAAGTGCTGCCGCTGGCGACCAAGCGCGCCGGCGGGATCGCGTGGGAGTACATGTTCCAGTTCGACGGCGGGCGCCCGCCGTGGACGAGCGGGCTCTCCCAAGGCACCGCGCTGCAGGTGCTCGCGCGCTCGTGGCAGCGCTTCAAGGAACCCGAACTGCTGAGCGCCGCGCAGCAGGCGCTCGGGATCTTCCAGACTGCGCCGTCGAGCGGCGTGCAGGTGAGGACGGCTGCGGGCTCGGAGTACGCCGAGTACACCTACGCGCCGAGCGACCGCATCCTCAACGGCTTCATCCAGGCCGTGATCGGGCTCTACGACTACACGCAGATCACCAAAGACCCGCTCGGGCTGAAGCTGTTCGAAGCGGGCGACGCCGAGGCGCGCGCCGAGGTGCCGCACTACGACACGGGCGCGTGGTCGCTGTATGACCAGTTCTCCGAATCGAACCTCAACTACCACGAACTGCTCACCGAATTCCTCCAGCACCTGTGCGAACGCACGCGCAAAGGACCGCCGATGAGCACCGCCCCGGCGCCAACCCCGACGACGCCCACAGCCACAACGCCGACACCGACACCGACGACGACAACGCCGACGACGCCCTCGGGTGGCACGGCGCCAGGCACGGGCACGACGGCAAGCGCTGCGCGGGCGGGCAGGGACGCAGGCGCTGCACGAGGCCGGACGGCCGCCTCCACGACGCCGCCGCCGACGCCGATCGCGGGCGATCAGATCTACTGCACGACGGCCCAGAAATTCACTACGTACGAGAAGACGCCACCGGCGATCTCGCTGATCACGAAGACGCTCAAGGGCGGCATCCGCGCGGGCGTGCAACTGTCGCTGTCGAAGATCTCGACGGTGCGCCTGACGGTGCGCCAGGGCGGGCGCACGGTGTGGAGCAACAGCGCCTATCTCGCGCGTGGGAAGCCAAAGCTGCTGTGGGTGACGCCGAAGGGCGGCGGCACGTTCAACGTCACGCTGAGCGCGACCGACCCGGCGGGCAACTTCGCGACGGCGACCGGCACGATCGTCGTCTCGCACGGCTGACGCGGCGCCCGGCGATGCCGGGGGCCGCGGCGCCGCGCAGCGCCCGTGCATCCTCGCGCCGGGCCGCGCCTAGACTGGTTCCATGACGAGGCTGCTCAACGCCTGGGGCGTGCTCGCCCGCGACCAGCGGCTGGCGGCGATGACCTCGCTGGGGCTGTTCGTCTCGATGCTGCTGCCGTGGTACAGCAAGACCGTCGTCGTGCGCACGCGCGGAGGCGGAGCCGGGACGCAGAGCCTCAGCGCCTTCCAGGCCTTCTCGTTCGTCGAGGCCGCCGTGCTGCTCGTCAGCGTCGGCGTGCTGGCGACGCTGTTCGCGCGTGCCGAGCGCCGCGACTTCCATCTTCCCGGCGGCGACGGCACGATCGTGATGATCGCCGGCGCGTGGGTCGCGATCCTGATCTTCTACCGCCTGTTCGACAAGCCGGGTCTGCAGGGCAACGAACAGGTCGTCTCCTCGGTCGGCGTGCAGTGGGGCATCTTCGTCGCCCTGCTCGTCGCGCTCGGCCTCGCCTACGTCGGGCGGCTGATTCGCTTCGGCGAACGCGGCGCACCGCCGCTGTCGCGCGCGCAGCGGCGCGAGGATGTCCCCGGCTCGAGCCGTGCCCGCGAGCGGGCGGAGACCGTCGTCGTCCCCTCCTACGATGAGCAGCCCGATACGCACGAGACCGTGCCCGAGCGCGGGAAGCGGGGGGCGTCTGCCCGGGACCTGCCGGCGCCCGCGCCGGGGGAGGAGGCGCCTACCGTGCCGACGGCGCCGTCCACGCCCGCCGACGAGCGGCGCTCGCGTCGCGATCGTCCGCGCTACCCGCCGGGCCCGTCAGAGCAGATGTCCTTCGAGGACGCGCCGCGGGAGGATGAGTAGGAACGGAGGGCCCACGCGCCCCGATGCTGCCGACTCACCAGATCGTCCGGGGACGAATGGCGGCGGTTGGCTCTGAAGGCCGGCTCCCGGACACTCCCGCTGTAGAAGCTCAGGCAACGCGCTCGACGTACTCGCGGAGCGCGGTTCGAGCGATCTCGCTGACCGAGCGATGCTCCTCTCTGGCGCGGGCCTTCAGCGCGTCGGCCAGCTCGGGGTCCACGCGCACCTGAACGCGCGGAGAGACGCCCGCGGCACCGAGCGACGGCCTGCCAAGAGTGACCCTCGTGGCCTTCGTCAGGTCATAACCACGCTCTGCCTCCTCGGCCAGTTCGTCGATGATCTCGTCGGTGAGCACGTCGCCGCCGGCCGTCTTGAACTCGGTCATCTTGGCGCCTCCTCGTAGCGTTTGCGGTACTTCTCTCGCAGCGGCATCGCGTGGATCACGAGCAGATCCCCGCCGTCTCGCTCGACAGCCATGACCTCGAGCGCTCGGCCGTGCGCGTCCTCGCCGAGGTAAACGACGCGGATCGATCGTGACGCCGGGCCACCAGGCGGGGGAGGCTCCTCGAATCTGGCGCGGTAGTGCGCAATGACATGGTGGCTGCTGTCCTTGGAGATTCGGTGCTTGCCTGCCGAACGTGCGAATCGCACGCTTGGTCCTTGGAGCCTATCACTTTTTGTCTGACATAAGTAGCGTTGCCAAGAGCCTTCAGTCGGCTTTGACACCGATGATCCGTGCGGCTTGGGATGGCTCTCGCCGGCCTGCGCCGCGTAAGGCCCGACGATCCCGGTCAAGCGCGCGTTGCCGTCGCGATGCCCCGTAAAGGCGCTCAACGCTTGGACCCGCTCGTGCCTCAGCGCTGGGGCGACGAGAGCGGATTGCGGAGAAGATCCGCGCGTGGCCCTCGCATCGCGGACTCCGAGCTCGAGCTCAGGCGGCCAGCCGCGGGCACCTATCATTGCGCTGAGCATGGCCCCAGCCGCCCCCGAAACCACCGCGACCTCGGCCACGCCCGAGCCGAGCAACGTGCAGGATGTCTCGGCCGGGCTGCGCGCCGTTGGCTACCTGCCGGGCGAGTCGACCGCACTGGTCTCGTTCCTGGCGACGAAGCTGGGCAAGCCGGTGCTCGTCGAGGGGCCGGCCGGCGTCGGCAAGACGGAGCTTGCGAAGTCGCTGGCGAAGTACCTCGGGCGCGAGCTCGTGCGCCTGCAGTGCTACGAGGGACTGGACGAGGCGAAGGCGCTGTATGAGTGGAACTACCGCAAGCAGCTCCTGCGAATCCAGGCGGAGGCGTCGGGCACGGGCTGGGAGGCGGTGCAGGAGGACATCTTCGGCGAGGAGTTCCTGCTCGCGCGCCCGCTGATGACGGCGATCTCCTCCGAGCGGCCGGTCGTGCTGCTGATCGACGAGATCGACAAGACCGACCAGGAGTTCGAGGCGATGCTGCTGGAGGTGCTCTCGGACTTCCAGATCTCGATCCCGGAGCTCGGCCGCGTCGAGTCGCGCACGCACCCGATCGTGCTGCTGACGTCGAACAACTCGCGCGAGCTGACCGAGGCGCTCAAGCGGCGCTGCCTGTACCTGTGGCTCGACTACCCCGAGCTCGAGCACGAGCTGGAGATCGTGCGCCTGCACACGCCTGAGCTGCGCGAGACGGTCGCGCGCCGGCTGGTCGAGGTGATCGGCATGGTGCGCGCACTCGATCTGAAGAAGCCCCCGTCGATCGCCGAGTCGATCGACTGGGCCCGTGCGCTCTTGCTGCTCGGCGTCGAGGACATCGACGCGGACACGTTCAGGGAAACGATGTCGGTGATCGTCAAGCACCGCACCGACATGGACGTTGTCGCCGAGCGCGTCGGGCTGAAGCTCGGCACGCCGGCCGACGTCGCCTGAGGGCGGGCGTGGCAAGTCCGCCAGGAGATGACCGAGGCGCCGCGGGCGCGGCGTCATCGAGCGAGGCCCCCCCGGGGCTGCCGGCGCGAATTCTCGAGTTCGGCGAGGAGCTGCGCGGCGAGGGCGTGGCGGTCGGCACCTCCGAGCTGCTCGACGCCTTCGCCGTGCTCGCCGAGATTGACTGGACCGAGCGCGAGGACTTCCGTGAGGCGCTCGCGGCAACGCTCGCCAAGAGCCAGGAGGACAGGCGCGTGTTCGAGCTCGTGTTCGAGCGGTTCTTCTTCCGCGCCGTCGAGCTGGCAGCCACGCGCGAGGGCGTGCGCGAGGAGGACCTGGCGATGCTCGGCGAGCTCTCCGAGGACGAGCTCGACGCGCTGCGCGCGGAGATCGCGCAAGCCCTGAGGGACGGCTCGGAGGGCGCGATGCGTGACCTCGCGCGGATGGCGATCGCGGCATTTGCGCGCCGTCAGGAGGGCTCGGGCGTGATCGGCGTCGACGTGCAGCGCATCCGCCGCGCGCTCGGGCTGCGTGCCGAGCCCCAGCCGGAGCTGCCCGAGGAGGACCCACGCCACGACGGCCTGCCGCGCGACGCTCTGCGCCGCTTCGAGGCGCTGCTGCGCCGCGAGCTCGAGCGCTCGCAGATTGAGCGCACCGGCAACCTGCCGCCGGCGCGGCCGCTCGGCGAGCTCGACCGCGCGCTGCCCTCCGGTCCGTTGGCGGACCTCGCCGCGGTGCACCGCGTCGTCGCACAGCTGCGCCGGCGCCTGGCGACGCAGGGCAACCAGATGCGCGGCCACCGCAAGCACGCGCACGTCGACGTGCGCCGCACGATGCGCGCGTCGCTGCAGACCGGTGGCGTGCCCGTCGAGCTGAAGTTCCGCCCCAAACGACCGAAACGTCCGGAGATCTACGTGCTGTGCGACGTCTCGACGAGCGTCACCTCGGCGTCGGTCTTCTTCCTCTCGGTGCTGCACGCGCTGCACGACACGTTTCGCAAGATGCGCTCGTTCGTGTTCATCGAGCGGATCTCCGAGGTGACGGACATCTTCGAACACGAGCGCAACTTCAAAGCCGTCAGCGAGCGGATCGGCTCGGACGCCGGCGTGGCCGACATCTCGGGCTACACCGACTACGGCCGCGTGTGGTCGGAGTTCCTCGTGCAGGTCGAGGACGACCTGCACCCGCGCGCGACCGTGATCGTGCTCGGCGACGCGCGCACCAACGGGCGCGATCCGCGCGCAGACATCTTCGCCCAGATCGCCGCGCGCGCAGGGCGCACGTTCTGGCTGAACCCCGAGCCGCGCCTGTACTGGAACTACGGCGATTCGGTGATCGCAGCCTACGAAGAGTTCTGCACGGCCTTCGAGTGCTGGACCACCGCCCAGCTCGAGGACTTCGTGCGGGCGCTGACCCGGCCCGTGATCTCGGCCTGAGGCGCGGCCGGTCGATCAAGCGTGCGGGGCCAGAGCCAACGCGCGCCGCAAACCGGCGTCGACCTGCACCATCAGCCAATCCGGCAGCGTCGCGACGCGCTGCTCGAGCGTCCCGCGATCGATCGTCGCAAGCTGCGTGACGTTGACCACGGAGTCGGCCTCGAGCTCGGTGAACTCGCTCGAGACGGCGACATTCCCCGGCAGCGCAGCCAAGCGAGCGTTGCCGGTGAGCACAGCCACCGTGATCGTCTTCAAGCGGGAGCGGTTGTATTGGTCGGCGCTGACGATCAGTACCGGGCGGCCAAGCGCAGGAGCAGAGCCACGTGGAAGGCCGAGGTCAGCCCACCAGACCTCGCCGCGGAGCATCAGCTCTGATCGTCGGCAACGAGGGCAGCCGCGGCAACGTCGGTGAATGCCGAATCGGACGGAACCTCGTCGACCGCCAGATTGATCGCCTCGGTGGTGTCCTCATCCTCCAGCGCATCGAGCCAGCCCTGTGCGGCCCGCGCATAGAACTCGCTGCGAGATACCCCCAATCGCTTCGCCGCCTGCTCGACGCGCTGGAACGTCTCGTCGGGAACCGATATGGCCGTTTTCATGAGCTGAGTATAACTAGGTTATACCGAGTTAGGCCGACCGATAGCCGTTCCCCCAGCCATCCCTTCGCCCCGCGCGCGAGCGGGTAGCATCAGCCACGAGACGGAAAACACCAGGGGGGCTGGCGGGAAGGCCGGCTGAGATGGTGCCCGGGAAGCGATTCCCCCGGCACCGACCCTTTGAACCTGTGGGGTAATGCCCGCGAAGGGAGCAAAGTGGCCACCGAAGTGCAATCCCGCACCAAGCGCCGGCTCGGCGGAGCGCAGGCGTTGCGCGAGCCCGGGTCGGCGCCGACGGACAGCGCGATCGAGTTGCAGGCGGTCGAGCGCACGTTCACCGACCGGCGCGGCGCGCGTGTATCCGCGCTGGCAGGAGTCTCGCTGCGAGTCGCGCGGGGTGAGCTGCTCGCCGTCGTCGGCCCGAGCGGCTGCGGCAAGACGACGCTGCTCGAGCTGATCTGCGGGCTGCAGGCGCCGGACACCGGCGCGCTTGCGAGCGAGCCGGCGGTGCTGATGCCCCAGCGCGACCTGCTGCTGCCGTGGCTCGACGCGCTCGACAATGCAGCTCTCGCGCTACGCATCGCGCATGTGCCGCGTGCTCAGGCCAGTGAGCGTGCCGTCTCGCTGTTCGCCGAGCTCGGCCTGCAAGGCTTCGAGCGCGCGCATCCAAGCGAGCTCTCGGGCGGCATGCGCCAGCGCGTGGCGTTCGTGCGCACGCTGCTGTCGGGCAAGCCGGTGCTGTGTCTCGACGAGCCATTCGGCGCACTCGACGCGATCACGCGAGCCGAGATGCAGGACTGGCTGGTGCGCGCGCTGGCGCGCGCACCGCGCACGGTCGTGCTCGTCACGCACGACGTCGAGGAGGCGGTACTGCTGGCCGACCGCGTGCTCGTGCTCTCGCCACGGCCGGGACGCGTGGCGGGCGAGATCAAGGTCGCCCTGCCGCGCCCGCGCAGGCGCACCGAGACAGATGTCGTCGCGCTGCGCGAGCAGGCAATCGAGCTGCTCGCAGGAGCGCGACCGGCGTGAGCCGCCTCTCGCCGGCTCGCCTGCTGCCGCCGCTGCTGCTCGCGCTGGCTCTGCTCGGTGCGTGGGAGCTCTATGCCGACCTCGGCACGACGAGCTCATTCGTGCTGCCCGCGCCGCACGCGGTGGCCTCTGCGCTGTGGGAGAACGCCGGCTTCATCGCGGCCAATCTCGGACCGACGGCCGAGGAGGTCGGCCTCGGCATCCTGCTCGCGCTCGCGCTCGGCTTCGCGCTGGCCGTCGCCGTGCACCTGTCGAGCCCGCTGCGCCGCGCGGTCTACCCGCTGGCGGTCGGCTCGCAGGCGATCCCGGTGGCGGTGATCGCCCCGCTGCTCGTCTTCTGGTGGGGCTTTGGCGTACTACCGAAGCTCGTCGTGATCGTGCTGATCTGCTTCTTCCCGGTGCTCGTGACGACGGTCGACGGCCTGCGCGCGATCGAGGGTGAGCAGCTGAAGCTGCTGCGCACGCTCGACGCCTCGCGCTGGCAGGCGTTCCGCTTCGCCGAGCTGCCCGCGGCGCTGCCGGCGGCGCTGAGCGGGGCGCGGATCGCGCTGGCGGTCGGCGTGATCGGCGCCTACATAGCCGAGTCCCAGACGGCCACGAGCGGCGTGCACGCGGGTCTCGGCCACGAGATCAACGCCGACTTGACGGCGCTGCAAACGCCGCGAGCCTACGCTGCGGCGTTCGTGCTGTTTGCGCTGGCGATCGCCTGCTTCTATGCCCTGTCCCTGGCCGAGCGCGTGCTCGCGCCGTGGGCACACCCGAATGGAGGAGATACGACTTGAGAACGATGCCCGCACCGCCATCGCCCGCAGCGCACCCCCGCACGCGCCGTCTCACCGCGAGGGCGCTTGCCTTGCTGCTGGCGAGCGGCTCGCTGCTTCTGCTCTCGGCGTGCGGCTCTAAGCAGGACGCGCTCTCGGCGCCCGGCTCCAAGCCATTCACGGTCGTGCTCGACTTCTTCCCCAACGCCGACCACGCGGCGCTGTACTCGGGGATCGCCCACGGCGACTTCAGCGCGGTCGGGCTCGACGTCCAGCCGCAGACGCCGGCCAACCCCTCCGAACCGCTCAAGCTGCTCGCGGCGGGCAAGGCCGACATGGCTATCTCCTACGAGCCCGAGCTACTGCTGGCGCGCGACGAAGGCTTCAAGCTCGTCTCGATCGGCGCACTCGTGCAGCGACCGCTGACCTCGATCATCGCGCTGCCCCAAGGCCACGTGCGCAAGGTGGCGGACCTCGCGCACAAGACGGTCGGCACGGCGGGCATCCCCTACCAGGCGGCCGAGCTGAAGACGGCCGTGCAAGCGGCCGGCACCGACCCGGCGAGCGTCAAGGAAGTCAACGTCGGTTTCAACCTCGTGCAGGCGATGCTCTCGAACAAAGTCGCGGCGACGCTCGGTGGCTTCTGGAACTACGAGGCGATCCAGCTGCAGCAGATGCACAAGCATCCGCTGGTGATCCCGGTTGACAAGGCCGGCGTGCCGACCTACAACGAGCTCGTGCTGGTCGTACGCGAAGATGAGGCGCGCAAGCGCGGCGAGGACCTGCGCGCGTTCCTGCAGGCGCTGACGCGCGGTGAGCATGCGGTCCGCGCCGACCCGGCCGCGGCGGCGGCGCTGGTCGTCAAAGCGAACCCCTCGCTGCAGCAGAAGCTGCAACAGGCGTCGATCGAGCAGACGCTGCCGGCGGCAGTCCCGAGCGCCGGCAAGCCGTTCGGCTGGCAGACGCCTTCGGCGTGGGCGTCGTTCGGACGCTGGATGTTCGACCGCGCCCTGCTCGAGCACAACCCGAACTCAGCGCTGCCGCCGTTCACCAACGAGTTCCTCCCGGGGCAGGGCATCTAGCGGTCACATCCGGCTTCCGGGATCTGGCCCGCCCGGCCGGGGCATCTACGCTTAGCCGATGCGCGTCGGACTGCTCACCGGTGGCGGCGACTGTCCCGGCCTGAACGCGGTGATCCGGGCGGTCGTGCGACGCGGCCTGGCCGAACCGGGCAACAGCTTCGTCGGCTTCCGCCACGGCTGGGCGGGCGTGCTCGCGAACGAGGCCGACGAGCTGACGCTGGCCAGCACGTCGGGCATCCTGCCGCGCGGCGGAACGATCCTCGGCACCTCACGCACAAACCCCTACGCCGACGGAGCAGATGGAACGGCAGCCGTACGCGACACGCTGGAGCGGCGCGAGATCGACGTGCTGATCCCGATCGGCGGCGAGGACACGCTGGGCGTCGCGCTGCGCCTGCACGAAGCCGGCGTACCGGTCGTCGGCGTGCCGAAGACGATCGACAACGACCTCGGTGGCACCGACGTGACGTTCGGCTTCCAGACGGCCGTGCAGATCGTGACCGACGCGATCGACCGGCTGCACACGACGGCCGAGTCGCACAACCGCGTGATGGTGCTCGAGGTGATGGGCAGGCACACGGGCTGGATCGCCGCGCACGCCGGTCTAGCCGGCGGCGCCGACGCGATCCTCGTACCGGAGCGCCCGTTCGACGTCGAGGACGTGGCCGAGCACCTGCGCAAGCGCCATGCGCGCGGCCCAAACTTCTCGATCGTCGTCGTCGCCGAGGGCGCCACGCCGCGCGAGGGCACGCTGCAGGTGCTCGAGGGCAGCGACACCGATGCCTTCGGCCATGCCCGGCTCGGCGGGATCGGCGTGCTGCTCGAGGGCGAGCTCGAGCGGCTCACGGGGTATGAGAGCCGGGTCACGATCCTCGGGCACGTGCAGCGCGGCGGCTCACCCGTCGCCTACGACCGCGTGCTCGCGACCCGCTTTGGCGTCGCCGCGATGGACGCCGCGCTCGGTGGGCGCTCCGGCGCGATGGTCGGCCTGCGCGGCACCGCGATCGTCGAGACGCCGCTAGCCGAGGCGCTGCGCGAGCCGAAGTTGCTCGATCCGGAGCTGTATCAGACGGCCGAGCTGTTCTTCGGGTAGCGCGATGCGCGCGATGCAATTCGAGCACGTCGGCGACCCCTTGCGGGCGGTCGAGCGCGATGCGCCAGAGCCAGGCGCAGGAGAGCTACTGATCCGAGTGCACGCCTGCGCCGTGTGCCGCACCGACCTGCACCTGCTTGACGGCGAGGTCGAGATCGAGCAGCCGCCGCGTATCCTCGGGCACCAGATCATCGGTACGGACCTGCGCGCCGGGCGCTTCAGCGGGGCGGCCGTGCTTGTTCCCTGAGCTGCGCTCTCCGCGCCGGGCGCGGTATAAGCAGGTTCTCATCGCCCGCTCAGCGTCGCTTTAGAGCGCTCGAAGAAGCTGCGCGGAGTGTCCGCCGCCCCGCGTTCCACCACGCAACGCTCGGCCGCGGCGCTGCCGGCCACCTGTGCCGCGGCCGCCGCTCTGCTCCTGGCCGGCTGCGGTGGCGCGGGGTCTGGCTCGAGCAGCCGGGTCGCGTCGCAGGCCACCGCTGCCACTCACGGCACGAGCTCTGGTTCAACGCAGCGCCCGAGGATGGCTGCCGGACGCCCTTCCGCGCTGCACGCAGGCGCGAACACGAAGCTGCCCGAAGCGGTGCAGCTGCCAGCCGTCACCCCCGCACCGGGCGGGGTACTCGCGCTCGCCGGCCTCGACGTAGCCGACTCTTCGGTGGCGAGCGTAACGCTGATCAATGGCGGCTCGGCGAGCACCGTTGCGCAACTGCCCGAAGCATTGCACGACGCTGCTGCGGCGAGCGTCGGCGGGCGCGCGTACCTGTTCGGTGGCGGCAACGCCGGCACCGCCAGCTCCTCGATCCTCAACGTCACCCGCTCGGGCGCGCATGTCGCGGGGCATCTACCGGCGCCGTCCTCCGATGTTGCCGCAGCCGCAATCGGCGATACCGCGTACGTCGTCGGCGGCTACACCGAGACGATCCCGCTACGCACGATCGTCGCGTTCACGCCGGGCAGGCCGACACGCGTGGCGGGGATGCTCCCACGCCCACTCCGCTACGCCGCGGTCGCGGCGGTCGGCGGACGCCTGCTGATCGCCGGCGGCACGTCTGGCGAAACCGCTCAGCGGGCGATCCTCTACTTCGACCCGGCAAGCGGGCGGGTGCAGCAGATCGGTCAGCTGCCGCGCGCGCTCACTCATGCCGGGGGCGCGTCGCTGGACGGGCTCATGTACGTGCTCGGCGGGCGCGGCGAAGGACTCGCCGACCAGACCTCGGCGATCCTCGCGATCGACCCGTCGAGCGGCGCTGTCAGCTCGGCCGGGCGCCTTCCCGAAGCGCTCTCTGACATCGGCGCGGCTTCGCTGCCGGGACGGATCGTCGCCGTTGGCGGCCGCGACCGTGCGGGAGCGGTTTACGATCGCGCGCTGACACTCCTGCCGACTGCTCGATGAGCGTGCTGCGCATGCTCGCTGCGACGGCAGCGCTTGCGCTCGCGACGACGGGGCTGATTGCATGCGACGGCAGCTCCCGGGGAAGCCGATCGGACACCGGC
Source organism: uncultured Solirubrobacteraceae bacterium (assembly GCA_963704495.1). Taxonomy (GTDB): domain Bacteria; phylum Actinomycetota; class Thermoleophilia; order Solirubrobacterales; family Solirubrobacteraceae; genus Palsa-744. The sequence continues at coordinate 2,997,656 of OY969911.1, forward strand.
GGCGCTCGGGGCGACACGACCGGCGCCGGCACGGCCGCGGCCAACGACGCGGGCCTGGACGGCAACGTGGAAGTCCCGCGCCCCGGCCGAGTGCCACCGCCGCTGGGGCATGCGAACGTCTACGCGGCCGACCGTCCTGGGGCCTTCAGCCCACGCGTGCGCGGCGCCAGGGCGCTCGTGTACGTGCCCAACAGCGAATCGAACACGGTCGACGTGATCTCGCAGAGGGCGTTCAAGGTGATCGACAGCTTCCCGGTCGGTGCGCTGCCCCAGCACATCGTCCCTGCGTGGGACCTACGCACGCTGTATGTGACGAATGACCTAGGCAACAGCCTCACGCCGATCGACCCACGCTCGGGCAGGCCGGGACGACAGATCCCGGTGACCGACCCCTACAACATGTATTTCACGCCGAACGGACGGTGGGCGATCGTCGTCGCCGAGGCGCGCCGCGAGCTCGACTTCCGCGACCCGCGCACGATGGCGCTGCATCATGCGCTGCCGACGCCGCAATGCCGCGGTATCGACCACATGGACTTCACGGCCGGTGGCCGCTACGCACTCGCCTCGTGCGAGTTCGACGGCAGCGTGATCCTCGTCGACCTGCGCAGTGAGCGGGTCGTGCGCACGATTGCGCTCGCACCCGGCTCGATGCCGCAGGACGTCAAGCTCTCACCAGATGGGCGCACCTTCTACGTCGCCGACATGGCGCTCGGCGGCGTCTGGCTGATCGACGTGCGCACGCTGCGGGTGATCCGCTTCGAGCTGACCGGCGCCGGCGCTCACGGCCTCTATCCGAGCCGCTATGCGAAGGTGCTCTACGTCTCCAATCGCGCCGAAGGATCGATCAGCGTGATCTCTTTTGCCACACGCCGTCCGATCGCCAAGTGGCATCTTCCCGGCGGCGGCTCGCCCGACATGGGAGGGGTATCGGCCGACGGCAGCATCCTCTGGCTGTCGGGCCGCTCGGACTCCTCTGTGTATGCGATCTCCACGCGAACCGGGCGGCTCTTGCACCGCATCCCGGTCGGCCAGGGTCCGCACGGCCTACTCGTCTGGCCCCAGCCGGGCCGCTACTCGCTCGGGCACACCGGCATCCTGCGCTAGCGGCACAGGGGCCGCCGGGTACGCATTGTGCGGCGAGGTCGGCGTGAAGCCGGGTAGCACGAGCTCGATCCGAGCCCCGCCCTCGGGCGAGCCGCCGGCGCTCAGGTCTCCCCCGTGCGCGAGCGCGATCGCGCGCACGATCGACAGGCCGAGCCCGGTGCCACCGGAGGCGCGGTCGCGCGCCTCATCGATACGGTGGAAGCGGTCGAAGACCCGCTCGCGCTGCTCTGTCGGGATCCCGGGACCGTCGTCTTCGACGAGCAGCCGCAGGCGCCCGCCGTGCACCGTCTCGACACGCAGGCGCACGATGCCCACCCCGGGCACAGTGTGCTCGATCGCGTTGGCGATCAGGTTGCGCAGCGCCTGGGCGAGCCGGTCGGGGTCACCGTCGAGCACTCCGTCGGGAATACCGCCGGCAAGCTCGAAGCGACGATCGGCGAGCAGCCCCATCCCGTCCCACAGCTGCTCGACGAAGGGACGCAGCTCGATCGGCGCCAGGCGTAGGAACTCGGTCTGTTCGCTGCGGGCGAGCAGCAGCAGGTCGTCGACGAGGCGGCTGACGCGCCCGATCTCGGCCTGCACGAGCGCCTCGACGCGGCGCATCTCGACGGGCGAGGGCGCCTCCTGCGCGGCCAGCACTTCGAACTGTCCGCGGATCACCGTCAGCGGCGTGCGCAGCTCGTGCGATGCGTCGGCGACGAACGCGCGCTGCCCGGCAAATGCCTCGGTCAGCCGGTCGAGCATGTGGTTGAACGCGTCGCTGAGCACGCGCACCTCGCGCGCCTCGCCCTCAGGGTCGTGGATGCGCGGATGCAGATCGCCCGCGTCGACCCGTGCCGCGACCGCGGCCATCCGCCGCAGCGGGCGCGAGACGCGCGTGCCGATCAGGTAGGCCGCCAGCAGCGCGCCGGCCAACGCGATGATCCCGGCGAGGATGAACGCCCGCGCGACGCTCGCCTGCGCGTGCGCGACGCCGGCCAGCGACTCGCCCACGCCGACCGTCGCGCTCGAGCCGTCACGCAGACGCACGTTGTGCTTGAGCAGGCGCAGGTCGCCGACGTCGCCGAGCGGCAGCGTCGAGTAGCCGACGGATCTCGTGAGCAGCTTGGCCGAGAGCGCGTTCTCATGTGCCTGCTGGGCTGTGCTCTCGCCGTCGTCGGGCTTGACCGCGTCGGAGAAGAGCTCCGGGCGATTAGTGACCGTGCCACGGCCGGGGACGTTCGCGAACAGCACGATCGAGCTGGCGGCGAAGGACTGATCGCGCACGTACTCGCCCGCCTCCGCGTAGGTCCGGCCGCGCGTGGGCGAGCCCCCGCGGGCGAGGTCATGCGTCAGCCCGTTAGCGTAGCCCGCGATCTCGCTGTCGATCTGCCGGCGCAATTGGGTGCCCGTCCCGCGGTAGACGGCGACGAACGCGATGCCCGTGCAGAGCAGCGTTACGAGCGCGATCCAGCCGGCCAGCCGCCAGCGCAGGCCGACCCGCGCGAGGCGTTCGCGTAAGCCGCGCATCGCGCTCAGCCGTTGCCGCCCAGCCGGTAGCCGACGGCGCGCACGGTAAAGATCGGCGCCGGATCGCCCGGCGCCGCGAGCTTGCGCCGCAGGTAGCCGACGTAGACGTCGACGACGTTGGTCGCCGGATCGTGCTCGTAGCCCCACACGGCGCTGAGGATCTGCTCACGCGTGAGCACCTGGCCGTGGTGGCGCATCAAGTAGGCGAGCAGCTCGAACTCGGTCGTCGACAGCGTCACGGCGCGGCCGCCTCGGTTGGCCTTGCGCGTGAGAAGGTCGACTTCGATGTCCTCGGCGCGCAGCGTGTTGGCGAAGACCTGCGCGACGACGCGCAGGTGGGCGCGAACGCGCGCCACGAGCTCGGCGATCGAGAACGGCTTGACGAGGTAGTCGACGGCGCCGGCCTCGAGGCCCGCCACGCGGTCCTCGATCTCGCCCCGCGCGGTCAACACGATCACGGGCATCGTCGGTCGCGCCAGGCGCAGGCCCTCGAGGATCTCGATGCCCGAGCGGCCGGGGAGCATCAGGTCGAGCACGACCGCGTCGCAGTCGCCACCCACCGCGCGGCGCTCACCCTCGGTCCCGTCGAGCGCCGCCTCGACGGCAAAGCCCTCGGCTTCCAGGCCCCGCTGCACGAAATCGACGATTCCCGGCTCATCCTCGATCAGCAGGACACGTGCCGCCGCCTGCGATACAGGCCCTACGGCCGGCTCGCCACCGGCGGAAACTGCCTCGCCGCGCTCTGCGCGCGTGCTCGCCGACATTGCACAAGGATAGGCCGCGGACCGCCGCCGTATGGGCGCCTACGGGTTTTGGAGAACTTTCTCATCTACCTGTTACCGCGTGCTTAGTTCCCGCTCACACACTGCGAGCCATGGCAGTCGACCGTCACGCGTCGTTCCCGTCGTCGAGGAGGGCTCGCCTCGGGGGCCTCCTCAGCGGCGGGACGACGGGGAACGAGCGCCTCACGTCGGCCACCGGCGCAGTGCTGATCGTGCTGCTCGCCGTGATCGGGGTGACGATCATCACCCTCGGGCCGCTTCTCTCGGTCCATCTGTTCGTCGGCATGGTGCTGGTCGGCCCGGTGCTGCTGAAGCTCGCGAGCACGGGCTACCGCTTCGCCCGCTACTACACGGCGAACCCGCGCTACCGTCGCAAGGGCCCACCCGCCCTGCCGCTGCGGCTGATCGCGCCGATCGTCGTGCTGAGCACGCTCGTCGTCTTCGCCGGCGGCGTCGCGCTGCTGCTCATAGGCCCGAGCTCGCGCGACACGCTGTTGCCGATCCACAAGGTCAGCTTCTTCGTCTGGGTCGCCTTCATGTCGCTGCACGTGCTCGCCCACCTGCCGGCGATGCTGCGCGGGGTGCTCACCGACTACCGCCCCACGCGCGGCGGCGCAGCCGCCTGGGAGCAGCGCCTGAATCCCCGCGAGGGCGCCAACGGCCGCGCCGGTCGTGTGCTCTCGCTGACGAGCGCGCTGGCCTTCGGCGTGGTACTCGCGATCGTGCTGATCCCGCAGTTCGCCCCCTGGCTCTCAGCCCACCATCTGCACCACTGACATGCGCCGAGACGCCACACACGAACGCGACAGCTCGCTGCGCAGGCTCAGCCGCGTCAACCGCTGGCTGCTCGCGGGCAGCCTCACGCTCACCGGGGTGCTGACAGACGTCGTCGCCCATGCTTTCCCCGGAAGCGCACACGCGAGCTCCTCGAGCTCGGTCGCCAAAGCGACGCGGCACAAGCACGTGAGCCATACATCCCCACACGGCTCGCCTTCGACGAGCACGCTGAAGCCGCCGGCGGAGGCACCCGAAGCGAGTGAATCGAGCAGCGAAGGCTCGAGCGAAGCACCAATCGAACCGGCCCCCGAAGCGACTCACGAAGCCGCACCCGCCAAAGCAACTCCACGTGAACCGGAACCCGAACCGGCGCCGGAACCCGAAGCGGCACCCGAACCGGCTCCGCAAGCCGAAGCGCCGGTCGTCTCGGGTGGATCGTGAAGCCCGAACGCTCGCGCTCCTCGCGCTGGACAGGCTGTGCCTACTGGCAAGCGCTCGGCACGAATGTCGTGCTGCGCACCGCCGATCCCGTCGGTCTTGCGAGCGCCCGTGCAGCTGTCGAGTCGGAGTTGGCGGCGATCGACAGGGCCTGCAGCCGCTTTCGCGCGGACTCGGAGCTATCGCGGCTGAACGACCACTCAGGCAGGCGCGTACAGATCAGCCCGCTGCTGTTCGAAGCGCTCGCGCTCGCGCTGGACGCGGCGCGCATGACCGACGGCGATGTCGACCCAACGCTCGGGCGAGCGCTCGAGCTGGCCGGCTATGACCGCGACTGGCGCCTGCTGCCCGCGCCAGGCGACGCGCAAGACGCCGACACGCGCGCTCCGCTGCTGAAGCTGCGCGCGCTCAGTGGCTGGCGCTCGGTGTCGCTGGACACCCAGACGCGCACAGTCCGACTGCCGCACGGAATGCGGCTCGACCTCGGCGCGACGGCCAAGGCACTCGCCGCCGACCGCGCCGCGACGGCCGCCCACATGGCCAGCGGCTACGGCGTGCTTGTCAACCTCGGCGGCGACATCGCCACAGCCGGACCGGCGCCTAACGGCGGCTGGCGCATCCACGTGACCGACGATCACCGCAGCGACGCCACCGCCCCCGGGCAGACGATCTCGATCCGCTCGGGCGGCCTGGCCACGTCGAGCACGACCGTCCGGCGCTGGAGTCACGAAGGCCGCACGATGCACCACATCCTCGACCCAGCGACTGGGGACCCCGCAAACACGTGCTGGCGCACGGTGAGCGTGGCCGCCGAGAGCTGCGCGGACGCGAACATCGCCTGCACGGCCTCACTCGTGCGCGGCCGCCCGGCGCTGGACTGGCTCGCCGCACTCGAGCTGCCGGCAAGGCTGCAGGACCAGGGCGGTTCGGTCACGACGATCGGGCGCTGGCCCGCGCAGCGGTCCGCTCAGGCGAGCCCTGTGGTGGCCGGATGATCGCTCCACTCGCGGTCGTCGGCGGCAGCGCCTACTGGTACCTGACGCGCTCGACCGGCGTCGTCGGCCTGCTGCTGCTGACGCTCGCGGTGGCGCTCGGCGTCGTCGACGTTCGCCGCCTGAGCACGCCGCGCTGGCCGCGCTTCGCGCTCGACACGCTGCACCGCAACGTCTCGCTGCTGGCGATGGCGTTCCTCGCCGTGCACGTGCTGACCGCAATCCTCGACAGCTTCGCGCCAATCTCGATCGTCGATTCGGTGATCCCGTTCGCCGGCAGCTACAGGCCCTTCTGGCTCGGCCTCGGCGCGCTCTCGCTCGACATGCTGCTGGCTGTCACGATCAGCAGCCTGCTGCGCCGGCGCCTCGGCTTCGCGAGCTGGCGCGCGATCCACTGGCTGACCTACGCGAGCTGGCCGATCGCGCTGCTGCACAGCTTCGGCACGGGGACCGACGTGAAGTCGGGATGGCTGCTCGCGCTCAGCGTCGTCTGCCTGCTCGTCGTGCTCGGCGCGGTGCTCGCACGCGCGATCTCCGGCTGGCCGGCGCACCTGCGCGCCCGCAGCGCTGCGCTCGGCGGCGCCGGTGCGTTCCTGCTGCTCTTGGCGCTGTGGCTCCCCGGCGGCCCGCTCGGCTCCGATTGGGCTCAGCGCTCGGGCACGCCGGGCAAGCTGCTCGGGCATTCCACGCACGCCAAGCAGGCAAAGGACGGCAAACATTGAGTGGATCCTTCTCCATGGCCGAGCTCTCCACGGCCGACGCGACCACGGACGGCTACGAGCGGCCTCCCCAGCCGGCCGATCAGGCAGACGCAGGCTCGCTGCCACGCCTGCTCAGGGGCGTTCCGGCGGCCGGCGACGCGCTCGACCTCGACTGGCACCTCGACGTGCATGGCGAGCTTCCCCACGAACGCCGGCGCCGGCGCTCCTCGGCGGCTGAGCTGATCGAGCAGGTCGAGCGCGCCGGGCTGCGCGGGCGCGGAGGCGCCGGCTTCCCGACCGCGGCGAAGCTGCGCGCCGTGGCAGCGCGGCGCGGACGCCCGATCGTCGTCGTCAACGCCGCCGAGGGCGAGCCGGCGAGCGACAAGGATCGCGTGCTGTGCCGGCTCGCGCCGCACCTGATGCTCGACGGCGCCGTAGCGGTCGCGCATGCGCTCGGCGCGCGTGAGGCGATCGTCGGCATATGCGAGTCTTCCTCGGGCGCCGAGACGCTCGCCCATGCGATCGCCGAACGCGGCGCCCGCGACGGCATCCAGATCGAGCTGTCCACGGTGCCCGCCGGGTACGTGGCCGGACAGGAGTCGGCGCTGATAAGCCATCTCAACGGCGGCCAGGCGCTGCCGACGTTCACACCGCCGATGCCGTTCGAGCAGGGGGTCAGGCGACGCCCGACGATGCTCTCCAACGCAGAGACGTTTGCCAACATCGCGCTGATCGCGCGTCACGGGGTCGGCTGGTTCCGCGCGCTCGGCACGGGCGATCAGCCGGGCTCGACACTCGTGACGCTGTCCGGATCGCTCGCCGCCCCGGCCGTCTACGAGATCGAGTACGGCACCTCGCTGCGCGCGCTGATCGACGCGGCCGGTGGCCTGCTCGCGCCGGCGCGCGCCGTGCTGCTGGGCGGCTACGCCGGCACCTGGGTCGACGGCGCGCTGCTCACCGACCTGGCGCTCTCCGACGCGCAGCTCGCGCGCCACGGCGCCTCGCTCGGAGCCGGCGTCGTGGCACTGCTCTCAGACGCTGCCTGCCCAGTGGCCGAAACAGCCCGCGTCACGCGCTGGCTGGCGGGCGAGAGCGCCCGACAATGCGGACCCTGCGTCCACGGCCTCGGCGCGCTCGCCGGTACGATCTCAGAGCTCGCCGCCGGCGTGGCTTCACACGACGCCGAGCAGCGTGTGGAGACTCTCTCGCGGCTCGTGCGACGGCGCGGCGCCTGCGCGCATCCCGACGGCACCGCCCGCTTTGCGCTCAGTGCGATCGAGGTGTTCGGCGATGAGTTCGCCGACCACGCCCGTCACGGCGCCTGCGAGCGCTGCAGCGCCCCCACCGAGCTGCCGCTCCCCGAGCGATGAGCCACAGGCTGCGCCTGAACCCGATCGCCTGCGAGGCGCACGGCATGTGCGCCGAGCTCTTGCCCGAGCGGATCACGCTCGACGAGTGGGGCTACCCGGTGCTAAACCACGAGCCGCTTGAGGGCGCAGTCCTCGACCACGCGAAGCGCGCCGCACAGGCGTGCCCCACCTTCGCGCTGCTCGTCGAGCGCGAGCGCGAGCGCAGCCGCACCTGACCCGGCGCACCCCGAGTGCCCCGGCGCCCAGTGCGCTCAGCTCGTCAGTCGCTCACGGCGCCCAGGCGTGTACGGCGGCCAACCCGGCCCACTCCTCATAGGGAGCGAAGAAGGCGCGCACCTCATGCTCCAGCGCACGTGCATACGGGTCGCCGCCGCTGAGCAGACGACCGACGAGCTTGAGCAGGCCGACGTCGCCGGCGGGCACCTGATCGTGGCGCCCCTGTCCGTGCAGCGCGAGCATCTCGACCGTCCAGCTGCCGATCCCGGGGATCGCGCGCAGCCTACGCCAGACGCGCTCGTGGTCTGAGCTGTATAGGTCGACGCGGCCCTTGGCGACCTCGCGCGCCGCACGCACAAGCGTCACGGCGCGGCATGCAGCAAGGTCAAATGACTCCAGGCGCGCCGGCGCCGTGCCAGCGAGCGCTTCGGGCGTGGGCAGGTCGCGCAGTTGGCTGGCGGCCCCGTTCCAGCCGATCCAGCGGCGCCCCAGCGCGGAGAGCAGGCGGCGCTCGATCGCGGCGGCGCGCTCGTACTCGATCAGCTGCTCGCAAACCGCCCAGGCGAGTGCCTCGAACGGCTCGGGGCGCCGCCGCACACGCAGCCACGGACGGCGGCTCAACGAACGGCCGATCAGCGGATCGCGCGCGAAGCGACGGTGAAACGCGCGCAGATCCTCGTCGACACCCAAGGCGAAGCGCATCCGCTCGATCCCGTAGGAACTCGCCGCGGGCGTGCCCGCGCGGGCGCCGAACAGAATGGTGTCGGGGGCCGTCTGCGCGATGCGCACGAGCACCGGCTCGCCCTCGTGGTGCAGCAGCCGCTCGAGCACGCCTCCGCGCCGGCGCACAGTGCCGTCCATCGCACCGCCGGGCAGGCGAAACGGCCCCGCCGGCCGCACCTCGACGCGCTGCTCGACCGTGTCCACGACCGCGCCGCCCGGCGCTAGTCGCGTCCGCCGAGCAGGTGCACGTCGAGCAGCAGCGAGCGGCTGCCGACGATCTGCACGAGCTCGCCCGCGCTGCTGCGGCGGCGCCCACGGGCGAGCTTGCGCCCCGCCTGACGTCCTCGCGCGAGCGCCTGCGAGCGGCGCTGGCGACGCGCGACCAGCCCGACCACGGCGGCGCCGGCGACGAAGCCCCCGGCGGCGACCGCCGCGGCCTGCACTGCCGGCAGTGTCGTTACCTCGCGTGCGCCCAGCAGCTCGCCGGAGACGAACTCGGCGCGCACGACGCGCGCCTCCTCGGCCAGCACCGGCAACGAGCCGGCGTCGGCGGCCTGCCCTGCCGCATCCGGGCTCTCGGTGCCCGGCTCGACGGTCTCGTCGGCGCCCATCTCTGCCTCCGTGCGTTGTGTGGACGTGCTCATTGGGCAAGTGTAGAGCGCGCCTCAGACCACCCGGCGCCCCCGGCGTCCTCGGTCCCTACAGCTCGCGCTCGTACATGCGATAGCGCTTGACGACCTTTCCGCCCATCGCTTCCATGCCGCGGTTCATCGGCGTGTTGGTCTCGAGGATCCAGCCCATCTCGCCACCGTCCTGCGGCCGCGCTTCGGCGGCGGCGTAGTGCAACTGATAGAGCCGCGCAGCGACGCCGGTGTGCTGGTACTCGGGCTTGACGCCGAGGAAGCCGACGCGCACGCGGTCGGTCAGCCTGCCTTTGTTGAGGAAGTACCACCAGCCGAACGGCAGCAGCCGGCCCTTCATCTTCGCCAGCACCTGGTTGGCGTCGGGCACGGTGATCGCCATGCCGACGACCTCGCCGTCCTCTTCGCGCTCGGCGATCATGAACCAGTGCTTGTCGAACACGAGGTGCAGCTCCTGGGCATAGGCGTCGAGATCCTTCTTTGAGAACGGGACGAAGTCCCAGTTCTTCGACCACGCAGAGTTGTAGACCTCGGCGAACTTGTCCATGTCTTTGCGCAGCTGCCGGCGGCGCATCGGGCGCACGCGGATGCCGTGCTCGCTCTGGGCCTTCTCGGCGAGCTCCCAGATCACGGGCAGCACCTGGTCGCGGTCGGTGACCTCGAGGTTCCACATCAGCAGGTCGATCGCCTTGCTCATCCCGGCCGCCTCGAGCCGCTCGCGATAGTAGGGCGGATTCCACGGCTGCGCGATCATCGGGCGCAGCTCATAGCCCTCGATCAGCACGCCGCTCTCGTCGTTCATCGTGAAGCTCGCCGGGCCCACGATCCGCTCCTTGCCGCGCGCGCGCAGCCACTGAGCGGCGGCGTCGAGTAGGGCGTCGAGCACCTCCTGGTCGTCCTCGAACTCGAGGAAGCCGAACCAGCCCCAGTTCTTCTTCTGGTAGTCGTTGAACGCGTCGTTGACGTGCGCGCTGATGCGGCCCACCACGCGCCCGTCGCGCCAGGCGAGCAAGTACTGCGCCTCGCCGTGGCTGAAGAAGGCGTTGAAGCGCCGGCTGAGGAACAAGCGCCGCTCGAGCTTCAGCGGGGGCACCCACTGCGGGTGGTTAGCATGCAGGCCGAACGGGAGGTCGATGAATCGCTTCAGATCTCTGCCGCCCGCAACGGACCTGATTTCGACTCCCACGGCCGAGGCACACTACATGCAGACCTCCATTGACGTCTTTGCAAAGGTCCGCGACCACGACCGCTCCGAGCTGCTCGCGGCAGCGCGCGAGGCGGACATCCTGCCGTACTTCCATCTGCTCACCTCGCCGGCCATGCCGGTCGTCGAGATGGAGGGAGCCGAGCGGATCATGCTCGGCTCCAACAACTACCTGGGCCTGACCGGCGACGAGCGCGTGATGGCAGGCGCCGAGGACGCTTTGCATCGCTACGGCACGGGCCTGACCGGCTCGCGCCTGCTCAATGGCACGATCCCGTTGCACCTCGAACTCGAGCACGAGATCGCCGAGTGGATGGGCAGCGAGGATGCGATCGTCTTCACGACCGGCCATCAGGCGAACGTCGGCACGCTCGGCACGCTGCTCGGGCCGCAGGACACAGTGATCGCCGACGCCGGCGACCACGCATCGATCCTCGACGGCTGCCTGCTCTCGCGCGCCAAGCTGCGCCCGTTCCGCCACAACCGCCTCGACAAGCTCGAGAAGATGCTGCAGCGAGCGCAGGATGACGGCGGCGGGATCCTCGTCGTCGTCGACGGCGTGTTCTCGATGGAGGGCGACATCGCACCGCTGAACGAGATCTGCGAGCTGTGCGAGCGCTACGGCGCGCGCCTGATGGTCGACGAGGCGCACGGCGCCGGCGTGCTCGGCGCGCACGGCGCCGGCACGGCCGAACTGCTCGGCGTCGCCGACCGCGTCGACCTACGCATGGGGACATTCTCCAAGTCGCTCGCCTCCTGCGGCGGCTTCGTCGCCGGCTCGCACGAGGTGATCGAGTACCTGCGCCTGTACTCGCGCGCCTTCCTGTTCACCGCCTCGGCGGTCCCCGCCGCCGTCGGCGCCGCGCTCGCCGCGTTGCGCGTGCTGCGCTCGGCCGATGGGCCACCGCTGCTCGCACGCGTGCTCGAGAACGCGCGGCACCTGCGAGATGGGCTGGAAGAGCGCGGCTTCGCGGTCGTCGCGGCGCAGGCGCTGCCCGAGGACGCCCCCGTGCAGCGGTATGCGCCCGGTCTGCAAGCGAGCGGCGGGATCGGCGAGGAGACCTCCTCGACGACGATCGTCACGCCGATCGTGCCCGTGCTAGTCGGCGACGACTGGAAGGCGGCGCTGCTGTGGCGTGCGCTGTATGACGAGGGTGTGTTCGTCAACACGGCGCTGCACCCAGCCGTGCCGCCCGGCGGCGCGCTGCTGCGCACGAGCGTGATGGCCACACACGACACGGCCACGCTGGACCGTGCGCTGGAGGCTTTCGCGCGGGTCAAGCGCGAGTTCGAGGCGGAGCACGGTCCGCTTCCGGGACCGGCCTCCGGCTGATCGGCCGAGATCTCGCTACCGGCCGGGGTAGTCCATACCCGCGGAGCGACTTGTCCAAATCTTCACAAGTCCGAAGCCGACACAAAAAGGTCGCTTCTAGCGTACGAAGCGCGAGAACCTGGTTGACCAGATACCCCGACCTGACATAGCTTGCGGGAGCGCTCTGCATGTCGTCCAGGTTCGCTCCGCACCTGTCATTCTCCAAGACAATCTTGATCGGCTGAAAGCTCCGGCCCTGGGTTGATTCTGGACGTCCTCCCGAGCGCTAATTCGTCAAAAATCAAGTATGGATGTTGTGGCTCGGATGCCCGGGGCCGCAACGGGGAGAGTCCCAAATGAACGCGACAGCGACGATTGCCCCTGCTCCTCAGTACATGCGCGCCCTGGAGCGCGCCAACAAGGTTCGCTTGGCCCGTGCGGAGCTCAAGCGCAAGGTCTCGATGGACGAGGCCGATGCGGCCGAGGTGATCCTCTCCTGCCCGTGGGAGGCGCACAGCATGGCCGTCGCCGACCTGCTGATGAGCCAGCGTCGCTGGGGGCAGACGCGCTGCCGCAAGTTCCTCGCGCAGATCCCGATGTCCGAGAAGAAGACGATCGGTTCGATGACCGAGCGCCAGCGCCGGACGCTGGCGGTGATGCTGCGTTCCTCTGCCGAGCGGGGCCGCGCCTGGGGCGCGACCCCTCGGCTAACGGACAGCCTGACGAGAGCGTGAGCTCCCACCAGCCGGCGAGCATCCCGATCAGTCCGAGCCGCGGGCGAACCTCCCACACCCCGCAGCCGCCCTCGCCGAGCTCGCGCACGGGCAGGCGCACGAACTTGTAGCGCCCCGGTTCGAGCTTCATCCGTTCGAGCTGCTCCTGGGCGCGCAGCTCGTGCAGCGCGCGCCCGCGGGCCAAGCCCCGCAGATCCTGCAGCCGCGCTGCAAGCCGGTCGCGCTGGCGCTCGAGCTGCGCGAGGCTCAGCAGCCGCGGCCCGCCAAAGGACTCCTCGCGAGGCAGGCGCGCGGCGCCGGCCGGGATGTGCGGGAAGCCGGCAGCGACGATCTCCGACAGCTCACACTCCAAGCGCGAGACCTGGCCGCGCAGCGAACGTCGAGCCGCCGCCTCGTCGAACCTCTCGACAGGTGTAGCCGCCGGTGTGCCGCGATCAATCGTCAGCTGCTCGGTTTGGCTCACGCCCCGACTCCTCCTGCTTGCGCGCCGGACGCCCGAATTCTACCAGCGCCACAGGCCCCTGCGTGTCCACTTCCGACTTGCCAAAGCCACGCTCCGCGACGCGCACTCATCGCGCCTGCAGCGAGGCGCGGCAACTCCACAGCGCCTCCTCCGCGTAGAGCTCGGGGACGCCGGCTACCTGCACCGCGAACAGCGCCAGCCGAGGCGAGCGCGAGCGCGGCGCATGCGCCGGCGCAACCTCGCCGAACAGCACGGCCAGCGGGGCCGCCGCGTCGGCGACCACCAGCCGGCCCTCGGGCAGTGCCGTCGCGTCCTCGCTGCGGCCGAGGCACTCGCCCTCCGCGCTCGCCCGGATCCCGAGCGGCCCGTCGACGCACTCGGCGTCGAGCGCCCACACGGGCACGCCTGTGTCGAGCAGGGCGATCAGCAGCACGTCGTCGAGCAGCCCGGCCGAGATGAAGCCTCCCTGCATCATCCGCTCGAGCACGGCCGCCTCGATCGGCGTGCGCACGACCTCCGGGTCGAGACCGATGTGGCGGAAGAACACACGGTAGGCCGACGGCACGGGCTCGCGCCGCACGGCGACCGCGTTGGCGCCGCGAAAGCGATTGGACTTTTCGCGCAGTCGCGCCAGCAGGTCGTCGGGCGAGGCGCCCGTCAGCGAGCCCGAGCGACCCACCTCGACGCTCGTGCTCAAGAGCGCCAGCCCGGGCAGCTCCTGCTCGACCTCGTGCGCGCACCAGCCGTGCACGAGCTCGGGCGGCGGCGGCGCGCTCATTGCGCCGGTCCGCGCCGGCCGCGCGCACGGGCGCCGCTGACGAGCGTTGCGATGCGCCGGCGCAGGAGCGCCCGCGAGGGACGATTGATCAGCGCGCCTCCCTGCACGGCGCCGCCTGGGTAGACGAAGGTCACCTGCGGGCAGGTGCCGACCTTGTACAGCGCCGCCAGCGCCCCGTCGCTGTCGATCCCGATCGGCAGCGAGAGCCCGTGCGTGCGGATCAGCTTGCGCAGCTTCTTGCGGTCGCCCTTCAGCGCCACCCCGGCGAAACGAACGCCGGCGAACGACGGCGCGAGCGCTTGCATCTCGTCGAGCACGCTCGCACACGAGCCACCGTCGACGAACAGCGCCAGCACGACGGGCGCACCTTCATAGAGCTGGCAGATGTTGAGGATCTGCGTGCCGCGCTCCTCGCAGGCCGGCACGCGCCCGGCGGCGCCCTCGTTGGGCCGCGTCGCCGTGTCGGCGTCGCCGCTCAAGTTGCCCAGCGCGAGCGGCACGGCGAACGGCGGCACCCGTTCTCCAGGGGCCAGGCCCTTGACGCCGTTGGGCTTGGTCACGATCGTGTTGATCGTGATCAGCACGATGATCAGCAGCGCCAGCAGCCCGACGTAGCCTCCGTAGCGAGGCGTCGCGCGACGCGGCAGGCCCTGCTCAGACGGGCTCATGGACGGGCTCGCCGGAAACCGGGTGCAGCGCGATCGACTCCGCTCCCGCGCCATCGACCGCGGGCGGGCCGAAGCGAATCAGCGCGGCAGGCAAGGCGACGAGCACACCGAGCAGAGACACGGTCAGGTCGATCAGCGTGACGAGCCCGAAGTCGCGCAGCATGCGAATGTCCGACAGCGCGAGCACGCCGAAGCCGGCGATCGCGGTCACCCCTGAAGCGGCCACAGCCGCGCCGGTGCGGCGATATGCGCGGCGCAACGCCTCGACCGTGCCGTGGCCGGCGAGCAGCTCCTGGCGGTGGCGCTCTGAGAGCAGCACGCTGAACTCCGTCGACACCGCGATCACGAGCGCGCCCAGCGTCACCGACATCGGGTTCAGCGGAACGCGCACGGCGAACAGGATCAGCGCCGACCAGCCGCTCGCCAGCGCGATCGGCACGAGTGGGACGAGCGCGCGGCGCCGGTCACCGCCGAAGGCAAGCAGCAGCACGAGCGCGACCACGGCGAGACTCGCCAGCAGCGTCTCCACGCGCCTCAGCGGCGAGGCGACCTCGGTGCCCGACTTGGCCGCCAGCACGGGCAGGCCGACGAGCCGCGCGCTGACGCCCACCGGCGGATGTAGGCTCGCGCGCATCCCTTCGATCAGCTGCTGTTGCTGCTGCAGGCCCATCAGCTGGATGCCGAAGGCGAGCGTCGCCACGCGCCGGTCGGACGTGATCACGTCCTGGGAGAAGTACGGCGGGATCGCGTCGAGCAGGCCCGTGACCTGGGCCTGCGTGAGCTTGCTCGATTTCGCCGGCGCCTTCGCCTTGCCCGCTTTTGGAGATTTCGCCGACGATTTGATCCCTTCTTCGGGAACGATCTGCCCGGCCGTGGCGCCCTGGGTCGAGAACAGGTCGGGCAGCGAGAAGGCCGGGCACAGGCGGGCCTTGCCGCAGCCGCTTGCTGAGCTGTAGCCATAGCGCTTCAGCACGCTCTTCTCGTATCTACTCATCCATTCGATCGTGGCCGGCTTCGTCAGGGCGTTCGAGCTGACCATCAGGTCGATCTCACCGCCCACCCCGGTCGAGCGCTCGAGTGCGTTGAGACCTTCGAGCGAGTTGAGGCTCTGCGGCACGAGCTTGGTGATGTCGGTCTCGACCCGCGTCTGCGTGTCGAGACCCCAACCGAGCGCGGCGAGGGCGAGGCCGATCAGCAGTACGCGGCCGGGACGACCGATCGCGCCTACGAGCGCGCCGCGCGAGACGGCCCGGGTCAGTGGATTGTCTCGCAGCAACTCGCCGGCCTCGCGCCAGGCGCCGGCCACGTCCGCCGCGAGTCCCCCAAGCGGCCGCGGCCCTCGCGCGGAAACGGGCGCCCGGCGTCCCGCCAGCGTGAGCACTGCGGCGCCCGCGCTGAGCGCGCAGAGGAAGGCGACGATCACGCCGAGCACGAGCAACAGCCCGAAGCCGCGCACCATCGGGACCGGCGAGAGCAGCAGCACGAGCATCGCCGCGGCGCTGGCCGCACCGGCCGTGGCGATCGTCGGCGCCCCCAGCGCCGCCGCGCGCACGACGACCGTCTCGCGTGCCTCGGCGCCGGCGCGCTCGGACTCCTCTTGCACGCGCGACTGAAACTGGATCGCGTAGTCGACGGCGAGCCCGACGAGCACGGGCAGCACGGCGATCGAGGCGACCGTCAGCGAGGCGCCGGCCAGCGACAGCGCGCCGAACGTGAGTGCCGCCGCGAGCACGGCGATCGCCAGCGGCAAGAGGCGCGGGCGGCCCGTGAAGATCAGCCCGAGCGAGGCAGCCATCACGAGCAGCACAGCGATCAGCAGCAGCTCGATCGAATGCGTGATCGAGTCGGTCAGATCAGACACGATCACAGGGACGCCCGTCACGAGATAGCGCCCGCCGTGGCGCAGCTTCCATTGCGGCATCGCCACGGCCTGGCGGATCAGCTCGATCGTGTGCGTGCGCTGAGACTCGCTCAGCCCGGCTCGCATGCGCACCGAGACGAGCGCTGCTTCGCGGCTCGGGAACAGATAGGCGAAGCGTTGCTTGGGCGTGCCCGCGCGCTTGGTCGAGTCGAACACGAGCGAGGTCACGAAATCGTGGTTGTCGATGCTCGGCTTCGACGTCAGCCCGTACTGCAGGGCCAGCGTGACGAGGCCCTCCTGGAAGCGCGCCGTGGTGATCTTGCTCGCCTGCCGGCCGAGCGTGCGCGCTTCGGCGGCGCTCAGCCCGCGCTTCAGCGCGGCCTGCGTCACGGCGCGTTCGGCCTGCTTGGCCTGCACTTCGGCCTGCTTGCTCTGGCTGGCCAGCTGTTCGTCGATCTGGTCAGCCGCCTCGTTGACGAACGTGCCTGGCCCGAACACGACCTTCACGGGGTGGCCGTGCGCGAGCTTGCCGCACGGCCCGTTCACGCCGCCCTCGCGTGCGAGCGCCGCGACGGGTACGTTGCCCGACAGGCACCCCTCCAGCCCGACCAGCCGCTGCAGGTCTTCGCTCAGCACGAGCTGCTGCAGGTCGCCTTTGACGAGCACCTCGACCGGCTCTTCGCCGAAGTTCTCATAGAAGGCCTGCGTGTCGCGGTACTCCGAGCTGGAGCTCGACACGAACGTGCTCGTCGCCGCCGTCGGCTTCAGCCGCAGCGCCAGCGCCGCGCCGGCCAAGCCGAGCACGATCGCCACGGCCACGACTAGGCGCGGGCGGCGCGCAGCGGCGCCGACGAGCGCCGAGAAGAGTCGCGCTGCGTTCACAGATGAAGGCTAACCGCGAGGGGTGAAGGGACGCGCATGCGGGCGGACAGGAGCGTCAGCGCCGCCGATCCCTTCAGAGCGGGCCTACTCCATCCCGAGCGGCCCGGCGCTTTCGCCGGAGAGGAACTGCCTGACGAAGGGGTTCTCGGAGGCGAACAACTCCTCGGCCGGGCCGGACTCGACGATCCGTCCCTTCCACAGCACCGAGATGTGTTCGGCGACGCGGCGTGCGCTCATGATGTCGTGGGTGATGACCGTGTAGCAGCCGCCGTTCTCGGCGTGAATTTCCTTGATCAGCTCGCACAAGAGCGCAGTGCGCACAGGGTCGAGGCCGGAGTCGGGCTCGTCGAACAGCACGATCTCGGGGTCGAGCACGAGGGCACGCGCGAAGCCGGCGCGCTTGCGCATGCCACCGGAGAGCTGATTGGGCATCTTCTCGCCCTCGCCACCGAGGCCGACCTCGCTCATCCGCCGGTTGACGATTTCGGCGATCTCATCCTCGCCCTTCTCGGTGTGCTGGCGCAGCGGAAAGGCGACGTTGTCATACAGGTTGAGCGAGCCGAACAGGGCCCCGTCCTGGAACAGCACGCCAAACTTCTTGCGCGTCTCGAACAGGTCGGAGTCGGACAGACTGGGAATCGAGACCCCGTGCACGAGCACGTCACCCTGGTCGGGGTAGAGCAGACCGACGATGTGCTTGATGCAGACCGACTTGCCCGTGCCCGATGGGCCGAGGATCATCGAGATCTGGTTCTCGGGTAGGCCCATGTTCAGGCCGCGCAAGACGTGGTTGCGCCCGAAGGACTTGTGCACGTCGATGAACTCGATCGCGTCTGGCTCCTTGGACGGGCGGATCGTGCCCGTGTGGAAGGCGAACTCGTCTGACTCCTCGGCGCGCTGGCGTTCGCGCACGCTGAATGAGGTACCGGCAGGCACGCCGCTGAGCGGCGGCGACTCGGCCTCGGTCTCGAGCGGCTCCTCGTCGGCCACGACTAGCTCACCCCCCGATCGGGGCGCGCGGATTGGCGCCCCAGAAGATCTGGGTACCGAGCATGCCGATCACGTGCACGAGCACGAGGTTGAGCACCATCGACTTGGCCGTGGCTCTCCCCACCCCCACCGGTCCGCCGCTCGCGTTGTAGCCGTAGTAGCACGCCACCAGCACGATAGCCGTGGCCATGAACATGGCCTTGATCAGGCTGTATAGGAAATCGGGTGGATTCTGGAACTGCCAGAAGATCAGGAAGTAGCCGCCGGAGGAGACGTAGCCGATCTGCTGCACGACGGCGATGTAGGACGCGAGGAAGGCCGCCCCGATCCCGGCGAGGTACATGAACGGGAGCACCAGCCAGGCGGCGAGCAGGCGCGTGGCGCAGAGGAAGGTCATCGAGTTGATGCCCATCACCTCGAGCGCGTCGATCTCCTCGGAGATGCGCATCGCGCCGAGCTCGGCGACGATCCCGGTGCCGACCTTGGCGGCCATCATGTAGCCGAAGGCGTAGGGCGTGATCTCACGCAGGTCGCACCACGCGGTGAACACGCCCGAGTAGGCCGGCGCGCCCTGGGCGGCGGTGAAGTAGGCACCCTCGATCCCGCACTGCAGGCCGAGGATGAACATCAGCGTCCAGATGATCGTGGTCGAGCCGACGATCAGGATGCCCGCCTGGCGCAGCGACTCGCCGAAGAAGCGGAACACACGCAGGCCATAGACATCGCCGACGATCTGGCCGGTGAACTTGCCGATCTCGCCGGTCGCCGCGAGCCATTCGCGCGGCATTGCCAGAAGCTCGCCCATTAGCTCTCCCCTCCCCTCACTTGATTACGAGGATCTGGGGATGGGTGGCGAGCAGCGTCTGCGTGAAGACGTAGTCGAAGGAGAAGATCGCGGTGAAGGCGAGCACGACGGCCTCGTTGACGGCCCGCCCGACGCCCTCGGCACCGCCGGAGGCGGACATGCCCTTGTAGCAGCAGACGATCGCGATGATCGCGCCGTAGATCGTGGTCTTCAGCACCGAGCCCCACAGGTCGGTGGTGGAGGCGTTGGCGAACAGCGTGTTCCAGAACGGGCCGAGCGGTTGCGCGTTGATCAGCTCGGCGATGATCCCGCCGAAGATCCCGAACAGCAGCGCGTAGATGTCGAACAGCCCGGTCACGACCATCAGCGCGAGGAAGCGCGGCACGACGAGGTTCTTGACGGGGTCGACGCCGAGCACTTGCAGCGCGTCGAGCTCCTCGCGCACCTTGCGCGCGCCGAGGTCGGCGGTGATCGCGGTGCCGGCGACGCCGGCGACGACGACGGCGGTCACGCTGGGGCCGATCTCGCGGATCGCGCCGAGCACAAAGAAGCCACCGAGGCGGTCGAGCGCGCCGAAGATGGTGAGGAAGTTGGCCGCCTGCAGGCCAGGCGCGGCGTAGCAGAGGCAGACGGTCGAGATCAGCAGCGGGAACCAGCACAGTCGCAACGCGAAGAGGAACTGCGAGACGAGCTCGCCGCCATAGGGATAGGGCGGACGCAGGGCGGACACGATCGTCCTCCCGGTGAGGATCATCATGTCCCCAAATTCCTCTAGCACGTGCCGTGCCGGGACGAATGCCCGCTCGGCTACGCTGCGTACCATCTCTGCTGCCCCTCCTCGGGTCGCCTTTCGCTGCCAAGGACTCTACGCGATGCACCCGCGCCGCGCCAGCGCCAAGCACGCCGCCGTGCCACTCGGCGGCGTTGATATGGTCATCGCCGGTGAGGAGAGGGACGCGCATCTGGGTGGGGGCACTGGCGGCTGGCACGACGCTGCTCATCGTGGGCTGCGGCGGGGGCAAGAAGCAGACCTCCGGCGAAGCGGCGCACACGTACAAGATCGAAGCCGTCGACCTCACGTTCAAGCCTGAGCAGGCCATCGCCAGGCCGGCGACGATGCGGATCGAGGTTCGCAACGCGGACACGCGCACGATCCCGAACATCGCGGTCACGATCGACTCCTTCTACTACACCGAAAAGTACCCCGAACTGGCCGCGAACAAGCGACCGGTATGGGTCGTTGAAGAAGGGCCCGGCACGCCGCCGCAGGCCCCCGTCCAGAGCCAGGCGGTGAGCCCGCCGGGCGGCGGGCAGACGGCGTACGTCAACACCTGGGCGCTGGGTCCGCTGGCGCCGCACAAGACGCGTCTGTTCGAGTGGAAGGTGATCCCGGTCAAGGCCGGCGTCCACCACGTCAGCTTCAGGATCTCGGCCGGGCTCGGTGGCCAGGCGAAAGCGACGCTGCCGAACGGAGGCGTGCTGAGCGGTAGGTTCCGTGCAGAAATCGCCCCGGCGCCGCCGCAGACGCATGTGGACCCGAGCACGGGCAAGGTCGTGGCGGGCACGTTCCCGTCGAGCTCCAAGTAGCCGACCCGCCACGCGCGCCGCCACCGCGCGCCGCCGGCAAACGCCCTGGGGCGACACGCGGGCACGATGCGGCTGCGAGGCGTTTGGCCCGCTGTCGAAACGGACACCCGGCGATTTCTCCAAGAGATGATGTCGGCAGGCCGACTTGGCACTACGATTGCGTTCGGCTTTACGGGCCTTGGCCCAACCGCCTTTCGACGAACTTCGACCCACCCGGCGAGCGCGTAGCGCTCGCTTGACCGCCTTCAGGAGGAATCGATCCCGCTCATGCCCAGGACACGTCAGCAAAACGTCACCGCAGCGCAGTGGAGCGCCAACGGCTCAGCCCTCGGCTCGCCGGATCTGACCGTCGCGGAGCACCAGGTCTTCGGCGCAAACGTGTTCTCGCCCGCCGTGCAGCGCAACCGCCTGCCCAAGCACGTCTACAAGGCCCTGCACCGGACGCTCGCTCGCGGCGAGGCGCTCGACACGACGCTGGCCGACTCGGTCGCGCAAGCGATGAAGGAATGGGCGATGGAGAAGGGTGCGACGCACTACACGCACTGGTTCCAGCCGCTGACGGGCTCGACGGCGGAGAAGCACGACTCCTTCTACGGCCCCGTCGGCGACGGCACGGCGATCGCGGACTTCTCGGGCAAGGAGCTGATCCAGGGCGAGCCGGACGCGTCTTCGTTTCCGACAGGGGGCATCCGGGCGACATTCGAGGCGCGCGGCTACACGGCGTGGGACCCGACCTCGCCGGCGTTCATCCTGGAGAACCCGAACGGCGCACTGCTGTGCATCCCGACTGCGTTCACGTCGTGGACGGGCGAGGCGCTCGACCACAAGATCCCGCTGCTGCGCTCGATGGACGCGCTTTCGGGTGCAGCCGTACGAGCGCTGGACCTGCTCGGCGTGAACGACGCGACGCGCGTGTTCACGACGACGGGCTGCGAGCAGGAGTACTTCCTGATCGACGAGCAGTACTTCTTCGAACGGCCGGACCTGGTCACGACGGGCCGCACGCTGTTCGGGGCGAAACCGCCGAAGGGGCACGAGCTCGACGACCATTACTTTGGCTCGATCCCGGAGCGTGTGCTGGCGTACATGCTCGAGGTGGAGCTCGAGCTGGCGAAGCTGGGCGTGCCGATCAAGACGCGACACAACGAGGTCGCGCCAAACCAGTTCGAGGTTGCGCCGATCTTCGAGAACTCCAACGTGGGCTCGGATCACCAGATGCTGACGATGCAGGTGCTGCAGAACACGGCGCGCCGCTACGGCCTGATCTGCCTGCTGCACGAGAAGCCGTTTGCGGGCGTCAACGGGTCGGGCAAGCACAACAACTGGTCGATGGGCACGGACGCAGGCCTGAACCTGCTCGAGCCGGGGGACACGCCGGCGGAGAACCTGCAGTTCCTGTTCTTCTGCGCGGCTGTGATCCAGGCGGTCAACGAGCACCAGCAGCTGCTGCGCGCGTCGATCGCAAGCGCCGGGCAGGACCACCGTCTGGGCGCGAACGAGGCGCCGCCGGCGATCATCTCAATCTTCCTGGGCGCGGAGCTGGAGAAGGTCTTCACGGCGATCGAGAAGGGCAAAGTACAGCCGTCGAAGCCGGGTTCGTTCCTCGGCCTGGGCACGCCGGTGCTGCCGCCGCTGCCGCTGCACGGCGGCGACCGCAACCGCACGAGCCCGTTCGCCTTCACGGGCAACAAGTTCGAGTTCCGCGCGCTGGGTTCCAATCAGTCGCCGGCGTTCCCGAACACGGTGCTGAACACGATCGTGGCGGAGTCGGTCGACGATCTGGCCGACAAGCTGAAGGCGGCGCTGAAAAAGTCAGGCGCGACGCTGGAGAAGGCCGTGACGAGCGTCGTCAAGGACGCTTGGACGCAGAACAAGCAAGTCGTGTTCGACGGCGACGGCTACTCAGAGGAGTGGCACAAGGAGGCCGAGAAGCGGGGCCTTGCCAACCTCAAAACAACGCCCGACGCGCTGCCGTGGCTGACGGACAAATCGACGGTGGCGACGTTCAAGAAGTACAGGGTGCTGTCAAAGCGCGAGCTCGAGTCCCGCTACGAGGTGTTCACGGAGCAATACGTGATGAACCTCAACATCGAGGCGGAGACGGAGGCGATGATGGCGCGCACGATGGTGCTGCCGGCGGCGGTGCGCTACCTCAACGAACTGCGCCTGAGCGGGATGGAGGATCTCGTCGGCGAGGTCGAGCCGCTCGTCAAGGAGCTGCACTTCGCGATCACCAAGCTCGAGGACGCGAACCTCGACGAAAACCACCCGGGTGGTCCGCAGAAGGAGGCGCTGTACATGCGTGACTCCGTGGTGGGAGCGATGGAAGACGTCAGAGACGTTTCGGACCGGCTCGAGAAGCTCGTTGCGGATGACCTGTGGCCGCTGCCGAAGTACTCGGAGATGCTTTTTATCAAGTAGAGATGGCTCGCGTCGCTGCTCAGCGCGACGCTATCTGCGAGGAGGACCACAGCGATTGGTCCTCCTCGCCAAGCCGCCACACGCCGGTCGCGAGACCGTGCGCGCGTGCGATCCGCAGCAGCGCGGCGACCGACTGCGAGTCCATGCTCCAGACCTCGTGCGCGAGGCCTTCGGCGTCGGTGTAGTCGAAGGTGAGCTCGGCCGAGGCAGGGTCGCGGCGCAGGTGCGCGTGGAGCGCATGGGCGAGCGACACGATGCCTGAGTACTGGTAGGCGGTGCCGGGGTTGGCCTTGCCTCCGCCGTCGGCCCAGTCAAGCCCGTACATCGGCGCGCCGAGCACGAAGCGCCGGGCGTTGGGCAGCGAGGCGAGATAGGCGGCCGTTTCGGAAGCGGCGCCGAGTGGGGCGATGGGGCCGGGCGCGGAGCCTTCCCAGTGCGCTCCCCAGGCGAGCACGAACACGGTGTCGGCGATCGCGGCGAGCGCGCGGTCGTCATAGAAGCCGGTGGAGCGGCTGGGATCGTCTTCGCTCACGCCGACGACGACCACGGAGAGCTTCTTGTGCATCGCATGCAACCGCGCGGCGAGCGCGGTGACGAAACCCGTGAGCGCGGCTCGGTCGCTCGCGCCGTCGTTCTCGAGGTCGAGGTTGAGACCCTGGAAGGAAGGGTTGTGCGCGATCGCGACCAGGCGAGCGAGCGTGGCGGATCGCAGCGCCGGTTCGGTCAGGATCAGGTGCACGGTGGCGCGGTCCTGGCAGTTGAAGCGCGGCATCACCGCGATCCCCTGCGCGCGTGCGTATGCGGTGTCTTCGGCAATCTCGGCACCGGTGACGCGTCCACTGGGAACGGCGCAGTCGAAGTAGGTCGGGTAGAGCACGCCGATCGAGCGCGCGTGCGTGCGCAGGTCACGCAGCGAATCTGGTGCGCTGGAGAGCAGGTAGGCCTGCAGCGGGCGCGCGGGGGAAGCTCCGTGCGTGGCCGCGACGGCGCCGGACACGACGGTGACAGACGCGGCGGCGGCCGGCGGCGCGGCGAGTGCGGCGATGCACGCGAGCAGCGCAAGCGCGGACGGCGCGGCCGCGCCGGGCCGCACCGAGTCGGAGCCCTTCATCAGCCGGCGGCGAGCTGCGGCAGCGACCACACGCTCTGGTCCTCGCTGCCGAGGTGCCACAGCCCGATCCCGAGGCCGAGCGACTGCGCGAGCTGCATGCGCGCGCCGATCGACTGCTGGTTGGTGAACCACACGTCGTGGCGCACGCCGGAGCCGTCTTTGTAGGAGAAGTGCGGGCTCAGCGCAGTGGCGTCCCATTCAGGCAGGGCCCCGAACACGGTCTGCAACGCGACGATGTCTTCGTACTCGAGCGGCGTGCCCGGATTGCCCTGGCCGCCCCCGTTGGCCCAGTCGATCCCGTACATCGGCATGCCCAGCACGAACTTGCTCAGGTGGGGCATCGTGGCCGTGTATTCGGCGACGCGCTTGAACCAGGGATATTCATCGAGCGAGCCGGGACCGGACGTCGTCCAGTGGATGCCCCAGTCGAGTACGAAGACGTAGTCGGAGGGCCCTGACAACGCGGCGTCGTCGTACATCGCGGCGCGCCCCGTGGGGACGTTGTAGTACTTGGCGGTGACGATCGTTGAGACCTTGTCGCCCTGTGAGTGCAGCTTTTCGGCGAGCAGCGTGATGAATGCAGTGAACGGATTGCGCTCGCTCGGATCGGCACCCTCGAAGTCGACCTGGATGCCCTCGTAGCCGTAGGTCTGGCAGAGTTTGGCGAGGTTGTCGACCAATTTGGCGCGCTGTGAGGAGTCGTTCAGCAGCTGTGCCTCGCGGCCCGAGTTCTGGCAGTTCAAGCGCGGCATCACCTCGATCTGGCGTGCCTCCGACCAGCCGGTTACGAGCGGGTCGTCTTTGCCGGTGACTTCGCCGCCGGCGCCGCATTCGAAGTACGTCGGATAGACGACGCCGACCTGCTGGTAATGGGCCTCGAGATCGCGGAAGCTTTGATCGGTGGAGGCGAGCAGGAAGGCCTGCGCGGTGCCTGTCGTGGGCGTCGGGTCGGCCGTGTGCACCAGCAGCTCAGGCGTCGCTTCGCTGATCGCGCCGAGCGAGTCGACGGCGACGACGCTGAAGCGGTAGTCAGTCGACGGCGCAAGGTTGCTCACCGTCATCGCGGGATCGCCGATCTGCCCGATCGGTTCGCCGTCGCGGAACACGCGATAGCCGACGATGTTGCCGCTGACTGGCGTGCTGGGCGACCAGTTGAGCTGCAAGGACTGGCTCGTGACGCCGTTCGCGCTCAGTCCGCCAGGTGTCGACGGTGGCGTGTGGGTCGTGACGACGGTCACGTCGGGCGCTGGCGCGCTGAGATAGCCGGCGGCGTCCTCGGCACGCACGGTGAACGTGTAGGAACGCTGCGAGGCGAGCGTGACGGTCGCGCTCTGGCTGTGCACGAGCCCAACTGGCGCGCCGTCCTTGTAGAGCACGTAGCCGGCGAGCGAGCCGGCGGTGACGCTGCCGGGCTGCCAGGAGAGCGTGGCCGAGGTGTCGGTGACGTGTTCGGCGGCGATCAGCGGCGAGCCGCCGGGCGGCGTGTGCGTCGTGCTCAGGCTGAGCGGCGCGCTGCGCGCGCTCTCGCGTTTGGCCGCGTCGACGGCGCTCACGGCGATCGCGTAGGTGTGTGGGTAGATCAGGTGCACGAGGCGCATCGAACTGCCTGGGGTCTGGCCGACAAGCCGTCCGTCGCGGTAGACGCGGTAGCCGATGATCCGCGAGCCGCCGGCTTTGCTCGCGATCCAAACGATCGTGGCGCCCTGTTCTGAGACGTCGGCGGCGCTCACGCCGGTGGGCGTGCTCGGGCCTGCGCCCCCGCCGCCCGAGCTCACCTGCCCGCCGGCGCCGATCACGAGCGTCGCGCTCGCCGGGCCGAGGTGCCCGCGCGTGTCCACGGCCGAGACGCTCACGCGATGCGCGCGCCCGGAGCTGACCTTCAGCACGTAGTTGCGGCCGTGCGTCTGCCCGACGACAGCGGCGTCGCGGACGACGCGGTAGCCGGCGAGCGGTGCATCGCCGTGCGCGGCGGTGCGCCAGGAGAGCGTGATCGTGCCGCCGCCGTGGCCGACGACCCTCACGCCGGCGACTTTCCCGGGCCCGCGGAAGGGCACCTTGCTGCGCACTTTCGACCAGCAGCCGTGGCCGGCCTCGACGCCGCCACGCGCCTGCACGGAGAAGGT
The DNA here is from genome assembly GCA_963704495.1 of uncultured Solirubrobacteraceae bacterium. GTDB lineage: Bacteria > Actinomycetota > Thermoleophilia > Solirubrobacterales > Solirubrobacteraceae > Palsa-744. The sequence goes on from OY969911.1 coordinate 3,023,851, forward strand.
CGTCACACGGCCGGGCGTGATGCGCAGAACGATCGAGCCGCGCGTGGTCTGCCCGACGGTGCGCCCGGAGCGCTGCACGCGGTAGCTGATGCCGGCCCCGGCCCCGGCAGGCGCCTTCCAACTGAGCCGCGCGCGCGGGCCGCCGATCCGCGTCAGGTGCAGGTCGCGCGGGGCCGGGCCGGAGCACGGGTGTGTCGAGGCGGCTGTCGCGGACGACGGCACGCCCGAAGCGAGAGCGCTCGGCGCGAGCAGCGCGAGCGCCGCGAGCGTGACACGGACACGCCTCATCGCGTCGGCCCCAGTCGCACGATGCCTTCACGCCCGACCTGCGGGAACGCGTGCCAGCGTCCGTAGATTTTGCCGAGGCTGGCCTCGGCGGCCGGCCGCGGGACGGGCTTCACACGAGGACGCCCAGGCTGCAGTTTGCGCTCGAGGCGCACGACGCCGGCCCACGTCTGCAGCGCGAGGCGACGCGGCGCGTTCAGCTCGCCCGGGCCGAGCAGCGTGACGGGCAAGAGCGAGGCAGGCAACACGAGCATCGCGAGCACGCGCTTGGGCGTGAGCACGCGCGCGCGTGCATCGTTGTCGCCGGGCCGGTAAGCGCTCGCGGAGCCGTCCATCAGATCGCCCCTCCGTCGGTCGCGAGCTGCGCTCCGCCCGGTCGCAGCCCAGCGCCGGGCGCCCCGCCGGGCGGCGCGCGCGTCCCCCATTTGGACGTGCGGCAGGTGGCGATCGCGTAATAGGTCTGCCACAACATGATCGCGAGGTAAAAGAAGACGAACAGCACCCCGTAAAGCCAGACGAGGCTGTACTCGTCTTGGAAGAGCACGTAGTAGAGCGAGTAGACCATCGCCAGCGAGTAGATCCCTGCGAGGTACACGAGCGGCAGCGTGCCGCCTTGGACCAGTGGCCCCCAGACGAGCGCGTGCAGCGCCGCCACGGGTGCGATCAGTGGCAGCACGATCGAGAGGTAGGTGAAGAAGGCAGCGATCGGGTGCTTGCGCCAGATGAAGCGCGCGACGAGCAGCGACTCGCGTGTCCACGAGCGCTTCCAGCGGGTCTGCTGCTTGAGGAAGCCGCGGAAGTCGTCGGGCACGATCGTGTGCGAGACGGCGCGCTTCTCATAGACGACGCGCCAGTCGCGCAGCACGCAGTTGGTCAGCGAGCGGTCGTCGCCGAAGGTCGACTCGACGCCGAGGAAGGTCTGGTTCTCCCACCACTCCATGCGCGCGAGAATCGCCTCGCGCCGGTAGGCCGAGAAGCAGCCGGAGCAGCAGGTGACGGCATTGAAGACCGATTCGGCGGCCTTGACGACGCGGAAGGCGACGAAGTAGCGCACCCCTTGCATCCGGGTGAGCCAGTTCTCGCGCAGGTTGAGCACGTCGGCGTGGCCGCACACGGCGCCCACGCGGGGGTCGGCGAAGGGCTGCACGAGACAGCGCAGGGCATCGGGGGCAACGACGGAGTCGGAGTCGACAAACACGATCACCTCGGCGTCGCTGCCGCGGATGCCGGCGGCCATCGCGGCGCGCTTGCCGCGGTTCTCGGGAAAGTCGATCACCTGCACACGACCCGGTGCGCCGTCGGCGACACGTCGCATCTCGGCGAGCGTGTCGTCGTCGGAGCCGTCATCGACGGCGATCAGCTGCAGCTTCTCGACGGGATAGTCCAGCTCGAGCAGTGCACTCAGCGACTGCCCGATCGCCTCCTCCTCGTTGAAGCCTGGCATCACGATCGCGATGCGTGGCTCCTGTCCAGTCTCCTTGCAGGAGCGGTAGAACAGGCTCAGCACGAAGCGACTGATGATGTAGCCGGCGACGCAGACGCTGTAGACGCCGAAGAAGACGTTTGAGAACATCAGGTCGATGAAGGCCGCCTTGTAGGCCATCACGGAGACAATCAGCGCGACGAGATAGAGCGCCGCGACCGCCTTCAGCAAGCGCAGGAGCAGCATCGCTAGGGGACCATCCTGCGACGGCCGCCGGGCGTGCGATAGGTGCAGTCGAGCACAGCCGGGCAGCGCTCGAGCCAGGCGTAGTCGTGCCCGGGGTGCACGGTCACGACGATCGTCAGCTGGTAGTCCTCGGGGCCAAACCCGGAGGCGTCGACGCGCGGATCGGGGCACACGCTGTGCAGCTCCTCCTTGCCCAGCCGCATCGTGGGCACGAGCGGGTCGTGATAGTCGACGGCGGCGCCTTCCTCGCGCAGACGCTCGACGATCTCGCGGGCGGGCGCTTCGCGCGCGTCGGCCACGCCGGGCTTATAAGAGGCGCCGACGACGAGCACACGCGCGCCGGCGAGCGACTGACCGGACTCGACGAGCATCTCGTGCGCGCGACAGACGATGTGACGCGGGCGGGCGGCGAGCTTGCGTAGCCCCTGCTCGGCGACTGCGGCCGGGCGACCGCGACCGCGAAGCGGGTGCACGAGGTAGTAGGGGTCAACGCCGATGCAGTGGCCGCCGACGCCCGCCGAAGGGTAGTGGGCCATGAAGCCGTACGGCTTGCTGGCGGCCCCCTCGGTGACCTCGATCGGATCGAGCCCGTGGGCGTTGCAAGCTTCGGCGATCTCGAAGGCCAGCGCGATGTTGACGGCGCGGAATGTGTTCTCGTACAGCTTGACCATCTCGGCCGCCTCGGGTGAGGAGACGCGGTGCAGCCGCTCACAGGTATGACGCAACACGGCGGCGGCGCGGCGGAAGCAGGTCTCGCTGACGCCTCCGAGCACGCGCGGTGTGCTCGTCTGCGAGTGCTCGTCGACGCCGGGGTCGATGCGCTCGGGGGCGAATGCGACGAACACGTTCTCGCCGGCATGCAGCCCGCGCTCGGCGAGCGGCTGCACGAGCATCTCGCGCGTGCAGCCGACGTAGGTGGTCGAGGTCAGCACGATCGTCTGCTCGGGACGGGCGTGGCGCACGACCGAGGCGCACGCGGCCTGCAGAGCGCGGGGGTCGGGCGTGCGCCACTCGTCGATCGGCGTGGGCACGCAGATCAGCACGAGGTCGGCCGAGTGCAGCGCCTCGCTGCGATCGGTCAGCACGAAGCCATCGCCTTCGAGATGCCCGCTCAGGCTGTCGCGCTCGGAGTCGAGCAGCTCGGCCTCACCGGCGCGGATCTGCGTCAAGCGGTCGTGCGAGCTGTCGAGGCCGACGATCCGGCAGCCGGCGTTGCGCAGGGCGATCGCCGTCGGCAGCCCGACGTAGCCGAGCCCGACGACGGCGACCACCGCATGCTCGCTCGCGACCGTCGCAACGGATCGCTCGGACACGGCAGCGCCCGCTCCCCGTAGGTCGGACCGCCCGACTCCGGCCCCCGGCTGCTCGACCGTCGAGTCGACCGCGATGTCTCGCAACATGGTAATTCCCCTTTATCGAATTCGGAAAGTCAGCTTTGTCGGTGACGCGCCGCACCCGTCGTGCGGCGAAGCCCCTGGCGTTGCTGCGAGACCTTCGCGGAGCCGAGTTGTCCTCCCGTTCCGCTGCTCGTCGCGGCGCAGTTTGCACAGCCCGCGGGCGTTACCCAACGCGTTTGGACGGCCGTTCTAGCGGCGCGTGCCAAAGGGCATACAGGACGTCGTCCGGCGGGGACGACGGCTGCCCGAAAGGGGCAGGACGGCTTGCGTCGAGTTGAGCTGGCCTGGAGAGAGACAACGGGCTGGGAGCGCCCCGGGATCTCCTCGCCGATCGGTGTCAGCCCCAAGAGAGCGCCTGGGAGAGCGCCTTAACGAAGCGGGGCGCCCGGTCGGGCGCCCCGTGTTGCTGCTGCATGTGCCGGCGAACCGGCGGCACGGCTCAGCGCGTGAAGGTTTTGACCTCCAGCAGTTCCCGGTTGACGGGATCTTCGATCGGCTGTCCCAGACCGGAGCGCGCTTCGAGTTTCGTGGTCAGGCCGGTCTGTTCTTTGGTCACGGTGACGCCCGTGACCGTCGTGGTGGTGAAGAAGTCTTTTTCAGCACCTACGAACATTTCTGGTTGCTGCAGCCCTTTGACCGCCTTGTACTTGGTTACGGCGTATTCGCTCATTTTGTTCAGGTCAGAGCCGAAGAAGCCGCGTGAGAGCGGACCGATCACGGAGCCTTCGATCGTCTCGAGCGACACCGTCTGAGGCGGTATGCCGCACTGAAAGACGAATGCTGGGCCGCCACCTTCGCGCTTCAGGTCCCAGCCGACGGTCGGCTTTTCACCGGCTTTGATCACGCCGAGTGCACCTTCGAAGGTGCCGGTACCTTCGACCTGACCTTCTTTGGCAGGGTTGGTCTGACACTCCCTGACAGTTTCTGTACCGGTCTCGCAGCCACCGAACGACACTTTCGCCTTGAGCGTTTTCGGACCGGTGTATTCACCTTCGACGACCATCTCCGAGCATTCGACGAGCGTCCCGCCGGTCGTTTCCAGTTTCGGTTCCGGTTCTTCGCCGATCCCGTAGAAGTGGCTCGCCGGACCGGGTCCGGGCAGGAATTCGTACTTGCCCCTTTTGGTCGGGCTCGGATGCGTGCAGTTCTTGCCTGTGTAAGGCCCGTTGTAGACGGTTTTTTTGCCCTGCTGCACACCTTCGACTTTGACGCATCGCCCCAGTTCCGGCAGTTCCGCCGAAGCGTTCGCAGCTGCGAACGATGCCAGCACGGCAATCGTCCCGAGCAGGACGCTTGCGGTGGTACGGATTCGTCTCATGTGACGGCTTCCCTTTCCCCTAGGATGGTCCGGCATTCGAGGGTGGCGTCCCCTGCCAACCCCCTCGCCGGCGCTGCTCGGCCTCCGACGCCATGTCCCCCACGTCGTGGATTGCTGGTTGCCCTGATTACAGGTTCGCAAACGGGGCCTGCATGTCAAGGGCCCGAACGCCGGGTGCCCCAAGGGCTAGCTAGCATGGCTTGATGGCCCGCGACTACCTCAAGGCGATCTCCGAGCACGTCGTCGTCTACGACGGCGGCATGGGCGCCACGCTCGAGCAATTCGAGCTGACCAACGAGGACTATGGAGGTCTCGAGGGCAAGTGCCACGAGGCGCTCGTGCTCAACCGCCCGGACGTGATCGAGGGCGTGCACCGCTCGATGCTAGAGGCCGGCGCAGAAGTGCTCGAGACGGACACCTTCCAGGGCTCGCGGATCAAGCTCGAGGAGTGGGGCCTTGCGGACTACACGGTCGAGATCAACACGAAGGCGGCTGAGATCGCGCGCAAGGCGGCCGGCGAGGAGCGCTTTGTGGCGGGCTCGATCGGGCCGACGGGCTATCTGCCGGCGTCGGAGGACCCCTCGCTCGGGCAGATCCGCTTCGGCGAGCTGGTGGAGGTGTTCTCCGAGCAGGCGGCGGGACTGATCGACGGCGGCGTCGACCTGATCATCATCGAGACGGCGCAGGACATCCTCGAGGTCAAGGCCGCGATCTTCGGCGCGCGCGAGGCGTTCAAGAGCACGGGCCGCACGCTGCCGATTCACACCTCCGTCTCGCTGCTGCCGAACGGCGGCAAGATGCTGCTGGGCACGGACATATCCTCGGTCTTGACGACGCTCGAGGCGCTGAAGGTCGACGTGATCGGGCTGAACTGCTCGACCGGGCCGGAGGACATGCGCGACGCGATCCGCTTCCTCGGCGAGTTCTGCCCGGTACCGGTGGCATGCATCCCCAACGCAGGTCTACCGCTTCAGGGACCGGACGGCGAGACGATCTTCCCGGAGCAGCCGGAACCGCTGGCGGAGGCGCTCAAAGAGTTCGTCGAGCGCTACGGCGTAGGCATCGTCGGCGGCTGCTGCGGCACGACGCCGGAGCACATCGCGGCGATCGTCGAGCGCGTCGCGGGACGCGAGGTCGCAGCGCGCCCGGCGCCGCGAGCGCCACAGCTCTCCTCGATGATCGCCTCCACCCCGTTGCAGCAGGAGCCCTCGCCGACGATGGTTGGCGAGCGTGTCAACTCGCAGGGCTCGCGCAAGGCCAAGGAGCTGCTGCTGGCCGACGACTACGACGGGCTCGTGCAAATCGCCGAAGATCAGGTCGAAGGCGGCGCGCACGTGCTCGACCTGTGCGTGGCGCTGACGGAGCGGGCGGACGAGGACGAACAGATGCGCCTCGTCGCGAAGAAGGTCTCGCTGACGCAGCCGGCGCCGATCCAGATCGACTCGACGGAGCCGGAGGTGATCGAACGCGCACTCGAGCAGGTCCCGGGGCGGGCAATCGTCAACTCGGTCAACCTCGAGGCGGGGAGAGACAAGCTCGACCGCGTCGTGCCGCTGGCGATGGCGCATGGCGCGGCGCTGATCGCGCTGACGATCGATGAGGTCGGCATGGCCAAGACGGCAGAGCGCAAGGTGGAGATCGCCCAGCGGATCCGCGACCTGTGCTGCGAGGAGCACGGCTTGGATCCGGAGCTGTTGATCTTCGACTGCCTCACGTTCACGTTGACGACCGGCGATGAGGAGTGGCGGCCGTCGGCCGTCGAGACGATCGCCGGGATCAAAGCGATCAAGCAGCAGATCCCGCATGTGAAGACCTCGCTGGGCGTCTCGAACGTCTCGTTCGGCGTCTCCCCCGGCGCGCGCGCGGTGCTCAACTCGGTCTTCCTGCACCACTGCGTCGACGCGGGCCTCGACCTGGCGATGGTCAATCCGAACCACATCACCCCCTACTCGGAGATTCCGGACACCGAGCGCGAGTTGGCAAACGACCTCGTGTTCAACCGCCGCGAGGATGCACTGGAGAAGTTCATCGAGCATTTCGAGTCCAAGGGCGAGGAAGAGGGTCCGGCGGGAGCGGCCGACCCGACCGAGGGGATGGAGCCCGAGGAGGCGCTCCACTTCCACATCCTGCGCCGGCGCAAGGACGGCGTGGAGGCGCAGATCGACAAGAGCGTCGAGAAGATCGGCGCGGTGCCGACGCTCAACGAAGTGCTGCTGCCGGCGATGAAGGAGGTCGGCGACAAGTTCGGTGCCGGCGAACTGATCCTGCCGTTCGTGCTGCAGTCGGCCGAGGTGATGAAGAAGGCGGTCGCGCAGCTGGAGAAATACCTCGACAAGATCGAGGGCTACACGAAGGGCACGGTCGTACTGGCGACGGTGTTCGGCGACGTGCACGACATCGGCAAGTCGCTGGTCAACACGATCCTCACGAACAACGGCTACACGGTCGTCGACCTCGGCAAGCAGGTGCCGATCCAGACGATCGTCGACGCGGCGCAGGAGCACGAGGCGACGGCGATCGGCCTGTCGGCGCTGCTCGTCTCGACTTCCAAGCAGATGCCTGCGTGCATCGAGGAGCTGCACGCCAAGGGCCTGTCCTACCCCGTGCTGATCGGCGGCGCGGCGATCAATCGCGCGTTCAGCTACCGCGCGCTGTACCCAGGCGGCAAGGAATCAGACGAGGTCTACGAGCCGGGAGTCTTTTACTGCAAGGACGCCTTCGAGGGCCTCTCGGTGATGGACCAGCTGATCGACGCTGAGGCACGCGGCGCGCTCGTGGAGAAGCTGCTGGCAGGCGCGACCGAGTTCCGCGCCAAGGGCGAGGCGCCACAGGAGGAGTTGAACTTCGCCGATGACTCGGTCCGCTCGCCGGCGCGCACGGACGTGCCGATTCCGACACCGCCGTTCTGGGGCGTGCAGGAGGTCGAAGTGGACCTCGACGAGGTCTACCGCCACCTCGACACACACGTGCTGTTCAAGCTGCACTGGGGCGGGCGCGGCGTCAAAGGCGAAGCCTGGCAGAAGCTGTTGGACGAGGACTTCCGCCCGCGCCTGGAGCGCATGTGGAAGGAGGCCAACGGGCGCCAGGATGGCGACCGGTCGTCTCAGGACGCCGACGGGACGGCGGCGCGTGCAGCCTATTTGCACCCGCGCGCGCTGCTCGGCCTCTTCCCGTGTTACGCACTGGGCAACGAGATCGTCGTGCTCGACCCCGAGGACCACGCGAGCGAGCTGACCCGCTTCGTCTGCCCGCGCCAGCCCAAGGGCGACCGCATCTGCCTGGCCGACTTCTTCCGCCCGGCCGTCGACGGCAAGCCGCCAGAGGAGCTCGACGTGATCCCCGTACAGGCAGTTACGGTCGGCTCGGAGGTGACGGAATTGATGGCAAAGCTCGAGGCCGAAGGTGAATTCGCCGAGCAGCTGTTCGTCCACGGCCTCGGCGTGCAGACGGCCGAGGGCCTGGCCGAGTGGCTGCACTGGCGCGTGCGCCAGATGCTCGGCATCGGCGAGGCACAGGGCCGCCGCTATTCGTGGGGCTACCCGGCAGTGCCCGAGCAGGCCGAGCACCTGAAGGTGGAGAAGCTGCTCGACCTGCAGCAGATCGGTATGAGGATCACCAACGGCTACGCGCCCGAACCGGAGCAGTCGACGCTCGCGCTGATCGCCCACCACCCGCAGGCGATCTACTTCGGCACGCGCCAGGGCCGGCTACTTCCGGACGGCTCGCCGGACGATCTGATCCGCGGCTCAGCCCGCGACCCCTCGCTATTCGGCGAGATCGACGACGACGATCCGCCCGAGGGCGCCATCGAAGCCGAGGACGAACCGGCGCTTACCTAGTCGGGATGCCCATCGCCCGCTGGGGCGTCGTGGGGCTAGTCGTCTTCTCTGGGGGGTGGGCGAAAGAGAATCCGCTTGACCTCGGAGGCGGTCCCGCCACCGAGCCGCAGCGCGGTCTGAAAGCCCTCTTCGCCGAGCTCGCCGGCATCGAGTGCGCGGCGCAGCGCGTTGAGCGTCGGCAGGTCCTCCTCGGAGACCTGATCGCGCGCGACCTCGAGTAGGACCAGATGCCGCGGTCGTTTCAACGCAGCGGCGATGCGCACGAACGGCTCGCGCTCCTCCGCGCCGACACCGTTGGCGACGAGCACGACCGTCTCCCTGTTCTGCAGGCGCTTGGAGACGGCGGCCTGGAGCAGCTCCTGGGCACGGCCCTCGAGCTCCTCCTCGGCGACCTTGCCGCTCAGCAGGCTGCGCACCTTCGGCAGCGAGAGCAGGCTGGCGCGGTCGTCGATCAGGCGCGCGACGAAACCCTCGCGCTCGGCAGCGGAGGCGGACACGACGACGACCAGGCTGCCGGGCGAGTAGCGCAGCCTGTCGGCCGGCTTGAGCACCTTGCAGTGGACGGCGATGTTCGGCGGACGCTCGGGCCCGCCCTCGCGCCGCGGCCGATCGGAGGACCAGCCGGTGCGCTCGTCGACGCCGATCTTGACGCTGCGAGAAGCGGGCCGGCTGGCTGAAGACTGGTCTGCCATACCCCCATCATGCCCTAAGAGCGCACTCGGGCCCGCCGCACCCGCTCCCGCTCCCGCCGATCTGCGATCAGCGCGAGCTTCTGGCGCCGGTGGAGCGCCTTGATTCTGACCTCCTCGCGCATGGCGGCCGAGCGGTCCTCCATCGCCGCCTCGTAGACGAGCTCGACGGGCAGGCGGCTGGCTGTGTAACGGCTGGCGGTGCCCGCGGTGTGCTGCTGCAGACGGCGTGCCACATCCGTGCTCCAACCCGTATACAGCGACCCGTCGGCGCAACGCAGGATGTAGACCCAGGCGTCGGTCATCGCTGATCGATACGCCGCGAGCGCGTCGATGCCTGCCGACACCTGTCCCGACTCCGGCCTATTCGCCGGAAGTAGTCCTGTGCCGAAGAAGGTCCATCAAGTGATCTCCATCCTCGAATCGAAGGGGTGGCGGGAGGTGCGTGCACGCGGCAGCCATCGCCACTTCAAGCACCCCGACCATCAAGCGGTCGTCACGGTGGCGGGCAAGCGGAGCAGTACGATGCGAGCGGGCGTCTTGGCCGACATCAGGAGCAAGTCAGGAATCGAGGAGCTGCGATGACCGAGTACCTGATCATCTACGAGCGAGGAGAGCGTGACGAATGGGGCGCCCACTCGCCTGATCTCCCGGGGTGCGTGGCCGTGGGCGACTCACGTGAGGAGGTGGAGCAGACTGATGCGCGAAGCGCTGCCCGATCACATCGCTCTAATGCGCGAGGTGGGTGAGCCCGTCCCCGAGCCGCGTCACCTGGCCGGATCGATAGCCGCCTGAGCATCAGCCCCCGCCAGCGGCAAGCGCTCGGGCAACGGTCCGAGCGTGACAGGCGGGGCGTGCATCGTGCGCAGGCGCACCTCACGCCAGGACAAGCCCTCGTTGAGCAGCGCGGGGACCCCCATCAACAGCGCCGTCGCGAGCTCGATCACCTGCAACACGATGCCGTAGGCGATCGCGTCGGCGGTCGATACGTGGTAGGCGCCGGCGAGCACGGCCACACAGGCCGCTTGAAACACGCCGACGTTGGCGGGCGTGGCGGGGAGGATCGCGGTCACGTTGACCGCGAACAGCACGCCGGCGGCGGCCTGCGGGGCCTGCCCGACGTTGAGCCCGAAGGCGATCAGCAACAGCCAGCACGACAGCCATTGAAGCGCCCACGCCGTCGAGCTGCGCGAGTGCCGCCTTGGCTGCCTGTCGAGGCTTGCGAAACAGGCTCATGCCGTCGCGCAGGCGCGCGAGGCTGCGATGGGCACCATCGAGCAGGAGCTGCGCGCTGCGCCCGCGAGACACGGCGGAGGGCGTGAGCAGCGGCAGCAGCCGCGTCATCACGAGCGCCACCACGGGAGCGAGGGCGACGAGCAGCAGAGCCCGGTCGTGGCCGTCGAGCACGCGCACGCTCGACAGCGTCACGCCGCACAGGATGGCCAGCGCCAGCAGGTTGAGCATCGCCTGGGAGACGATCGTGCCAAGCACCAGCGGAAGCGTCTCTCTGGCCCGTCCGATGCGCCGCGCGACGATCAGCGCGCGCGATGACTCGCCGAGCCGGGCGGGCAGCGTCGCCGACATGAGCACGCCGATGAAGGTGCCCTGCATGGCGTCGCGTCGCCGCGCGCGACGCCATGTCGGCGAGGCGGCGAGGATCGCGTGCCAGGAGATCGCCCGCGTGAACATCGCGGCGCACATCAGCCCCAAGGCAGCGAGGATCAGGCCGGGCTTGGAGGCGAGCAGGGAAGCGAGGACGCGCGTGACGCCGACGCGCTCGAGCGCGAGCGCGCCGAGCGCGCCGCCCGCGATCGAGGTCATTGCCAGGCCGGCGCGCCGCACGGTGCGCACGCGCCGCTCGCGACCGACGAGCGGCGGCGGCACGGGGGCGAGCGAGGGAAGCCGCTGGACTGGAATGCGCGGCTGCAGGTCGGCCGGCGCGAAGCCGTGGCGCAGGGCAAAGCGGGTCGCGGCCGTGCGCGCTCTGAGCCGGGTCGGGTCGGCCAGCGCGATCGCCCGCTCATAGCAGTCGCGCACTTCGTCGGCCACGTGCGGCCAGGCAAAACGCTCGGCACGCTCGCGCGCGGCGAGCGCCATCTGACGACGGCGCGGAGGGTCGAGCGCGAGGCGCCGTAGCGACTCGGCCAGCGCGAGCGGGTCGCCGGCGGGCACGAGCTGCCCGTCGAGACCGTCACGCACAACGTCGCGGTAGCCGGGGATGTCGGAGGCAAGCACCGGCGTGGCCGTCGCAAACGCCTCGGTCAAGATCATGCCGAAGCTCTCGCCGCCGAGCGAGGGCGCACACAGCAAGTCGGCGCGTGCCAGCTCGGCGAGCTTGCGCTGCTCGGATACCTTCCCCAGCGCCCGCACGCCACGCCCGTCGAGCATCATGTGCGAGACCTCATCGGGCGAGGAGCCAACGAGCGTGAGCGTCGCCGGCACGTGCTCGCGCAGGGCCTCGAAGGCGCGTAGCAACACGGGCAGTCCCTTGCGCTCGACGGCCGCCCCGATGAAGAGGATGTTCAGCCCCGGCTCGCCGGGCGGACAGTGCTCGCCGGCGGCAGCAGGCGCCAACTCGGACTCGCGCGGGATCCGCACGCCGTTGGGGATGATCCGGTAGCGCCCGCCGTAGAAGCGCCGCGCCGTCCACGCGGCGGCCTCGGAGACCGCGATGCGCACTTGCAGCCGGTTGATCCGGCGGCGACCACCGAGACCGACGGCGGCGATGCCGTTGGTGAGTGCGTTCTCGGAGTAGGTGTGGAAGGTGCCCACGATCGGCAGCTCCCCAGCCGACAGCAACGCGTCCCAGCCGAGCAGGGGCACGATCGGCTCGTGGACGTGCAGAACGTCGTAGCCGCCTTCGCGAAGCTCACGCCGTAGGGCGTAGACCGAGCTCGGCGTGATCGCCATGTTGCTGACGGCGCCGTTGGCCGGGATGCCGACGGTGCGTCCCATCGAGACGAACCCTTCAGGCACGGGATGGCGTTGCGGTTGTGCGCCGCGGTGCAGGCGCCGGGTCAATCGATCGTCCGGGTCGTATGGAGCCAGGACGCGCGCCTCGTGCCCCTGCTCGCGAAGCTCGCGCGAGAGCGCTTCGATGTGGCGCGTGACACCACCCGGATACGTCCAAGAGTACGGCGAGAGCAGCGCTATCCGCACGCGCCCACTCTATCCGCCGGCGGTACCGTTCGACGCGTGGCTCGCAAGCGGTGGCTGCGATACTCACGAACGTGAGCGCACGTCACTTCGTCAAGTACACGTTCCTCAAGCTCGACCCGGCCTGGCGCCGCCTGGACGCCGAGCAGCGCGAGCGGGACAAGCGCGAGTTCATCGCCGCGTGCGAGGACTTCGCCGACGGCCACCTGCTGCAGAGCTTCTCGCTCGTGGGCACTCGCGGCGACGCCGAGTTGATGCTGCTCTCGGAGGCTGAGAACCTCGATCGAATCCACGAGTTCCACGTCGTGCTCGCTCAGAGCGGGTTGATGAAGTGGGCGGAGATATCGCACTCGTTCCTCGGCATGCGCAAGAGCTCGGAGTACTCCGAAGACGAGCGCACTACGCCCCGCGGCTTCCGCGGCAAGTACGTGTTCGTCTACCCGTTCGTCAAGTCGCGCGAGTGGTACGCGCTGCCGGCCGATGAGCGCTGGCGGATCATGCAGGGCCACATCCAGGTGGGGCGCGAATACCCGGGTGTCGACAACCACACGACCTACTCGTTCGGCCTCGACGATCAGGAGTTCGTGGTCGCCTTCGACACCGACGACGTCGGCACGTTCCTCGATCTCGTGCAGCGCCTGCGAACGACCGAGGCCTCGCGCTTCACGGTGCGCGACACGCCGAGCTTCACGTGTCTGGCGATGTCCTCGAGCGCACGCTGAACGCGCTCGACGGCGAGCGGATCGTGCTGGCCGGCGCGCTGCCGGGCGCCTGAGCAGTGCCGCCACGCAAGGCCACTTCAGCGAAGGCTACGCCGCGCAAGGCGCAGAAGCCTCGACCGAGCAAAACAGCGAGCGGGAAAGCTCCGGTTCGCCGCAGGGTCTCGCTCACGAAGGCCAGCGAGCATCTGCGTGCATCCGATCCGATCATGGCCGGCATCATCGACGCGGTCGGCAAGCTGCCGAGCGCGCGTGCCGGACGGCCCGAGCGGGAAGACCACTATGGCGCGCTCGTGCGCTCGATCGTCGGTCAGCAGCTCTCGGTGCTGGCGGCACGCGCGATCTACGGTCGCCTGATCGAGCGCTTCGGCGGGCGCCCGCCGACGCCGCAGGAGCTGCTCGCAGAGGAGCCCGAAGAGCTGCGTGCCGCAGCCGGGCTCTCGCGCGCGAAGGTCGGCTTCCTGCGCTCACTCGCCGAGCACGTGCTCTCGGGCGAACTGGAGCTCGAGCGCCTGGACCGTCTGCCCGACGAGGAGGTGACAGCCGAGCTCGTCGCGGTCAAGGGGCTCGGCGAGTGGACCTCGCACATGTTCCTCATGTTCCACCTCGAACGGCCCGACGTGCTCGCCGTCGGAGACCTCGGCATCAGGCGCGCGATCGAACGCGCGTACGGGTTGGACGAGCTGCCGGCGCCGGCCGAGGTGGAGCGCATCGGCGAGCCATGGCGTCCCTACCGGACGATCGCCTGCCGTTACCTGTGGCGCTCGCTGCAGAACGAGCCGGGCTAGAGCGAGCCTGTCGAGCGACGCGTGCTCCGCGCCGCGTCGCTCACTTCTTCTTCTTCTTCTTCGACTTTTTCTTCTTGGCGTCGTACTTCTTGTGCGCCTGCTTTTCGCACGAGGCGCGCTTCGCTTTGTTGTGCTTGAACTGCTTACGACACTTCTTCAGCGCTTTCTGCAGCTTCTGGGCACGCGTCAGCTTCTTGGCCTTGATCCCTTTGACGGCGCCGCAACCTTCGACCGGCACGTTGGTTTCCTGCTGGATCACGACGCCGTTCTGACCCGTGATCGTCGTGGGGATGACCAGTTTCTGACCGCACAGGCTGAATTTCTTGGCGGATGGCACGTTGGAGGTCAGTGCGGAGTGCGGACCCTCGGGCAGTGTCGTTTCAAACGTCGTCACGGGCGCGTCGGGAACGGCGTTGAAGGTCGACGTCGTGATGCCTTTTTTGATGTCGGTCTGGCCGTCGAGAATCAGCGTGATGCCTTCGCCTTGCAGCACGAACTCGACGTCGGGGAAGGCGGCGTTGCCGTGTGAGACGAGGTATGCAGGGCCGGTCAGCGGGTTCTTCAGCACCGGCGTGTGCACGGTCGCCGAGCCGATGTTCGAGCCTTCGTCGCAGGCCGCCGGGTTGAGCTCAAAGGTCGTGTCCGGGCAGGCTTTCTGGATCGTCGTCAGGCGCGAGGGCAGCGCGATCGGCAGCACGAGCTTGGTTTTCGCGATGTTGGCCTGTCCGGGGGCAGAGGTGACCTTGACTTTCAACTCTGCCCCGTTGAGTTTGCTCGCGTTGCCCTTTGTGCTGGCCGTGAGCGTCGGCTTGAACGGCAGCGCGCCGCAGTTGGTCACGCCGTAGGGGCTCGACACAGCGGCGCTCGCGCCTTTGCTGCCGACGATCGTGGCGGTAGTCGACTGCTGGCTGCAGTTGGTCGGGTTGAACTGGAAGTTGTCGCGGTCGACGGTCACGTTGATCTGTTTCGAGCTGCACCGGCACGCCACGCACGAACGTCGGGAACGGGTCGCTGGCGATCGTGACGGCCGCGGTGTTGCGGTCGATGAAGATGCGCGAGCGCACGTTCACGTTGCCTAGATGGAACGGGCCGGCGTCGGCCGGCGTGACGACGAGCAGCCCGAATGGAGCGCCGCCGTAGCCGCTCGTCAGGTACACGGTGCCGCCGAGTGAGAAGGGCGATCCGCCGAGCCCGGAGGTCGAGGTCGAGTGCCCGATCAGACTGTCGGCACCGCAGCTCCATTCCTGCCCGGCCGCCGGTTCGGGGCAGGGATTCACGTTGGCGATCATCGCCGCCGAGCCGAGCGGCAGGTGCATCGTCAGACCTCCGAGTGGCTGATCGGCATCGGAGTGGCCGATCGTCAGCGAGAAGTGGGTGAAGGCGCCCGCCTGCGTGTTCGTGTTGCCGGCGAGGAACGAAGGCGCAAGCGATGCCGGGTTGGGACAGCCGCTGCCGCCCGGTCCTTCGGTGATCGCGAAGTCTCCGCTCGCCTGCGCCGCCGCCGCGCCCGACCAGGGCGTGAAGGAGCCGTGGGTGGTGTAGGTGCCGCATTCAGACGGCGTGGACTGCGTCGCCGTCGGGCCACCGAAGAATTTGATGACGATGTTTTCGAAGGGGACCTGCGGCGAGTTCTTGAACGTCGAGGTGAGCCTGCCGGTGCTCTGGTCGAGGTGCACGTCGCCGGCGAGCTTGACGCGCACGCCCGTTTCCTCGTCGAACGCCGTGAGGTAGAGGACGAGCCGTTCTTCGAGCAGATTGGTGTCCTCGCCGGCGAGGTAGATGCTGCCGTGCAGTTCGTTTTTCAGCAGCGGCGTCTTCACGCTGACCGTGCCCAGCTTCGACGCGTCGGGGCAGTTCTCAGGCGCCGACGAGATCGGTTCGTTGTTGAGCTGCGCGGGCGAGTCGAGCGGTCCTTCGAAGCCGAACCCGGGGAAGCCGGAGGAGCAAGTCGTGAGGTTGTTCGCCGCACCTGGGCTGGCCATCACGCCTTCGGGCAGCGTCACGACCGTTTCTTTGAGGTCTGCCTCGGCGAGGCCTGTCGGCGAGAGTGTCGAGGTCTGCGGCGTTTCGATCTTGACGGCCAGGCCCGCCGGCGTGTTCGCCGCATGCGTGTCGGGTTCGACCGACAGCACCGGTTCGAAGCCGAGCAGCTCACAGCCGGTCAGCGCCGGGAAGTGCGACGTTGCGGCGCTTTCGGGGCCGATTGGGAACACTTGATGGCTCACGCCGATCGGCCAAGAGCGACCCGTCACGGTCGTGACCGGCGCTTCCGCCGGGCATGAAGTCGGCAGCGACAGGAACGGCGGCGCGTTTTCGTCACCGTTGTGCAGGCAGGGGTGCCCGGTCTCCTCCTGCTTGTAGCGTTCGTCGTCGATGCACTCCCAGCCTCGGGCCGTGTCGTGCTTGGGCGAGCCGGGCTGACCCCAGAAGGTCACCTGCGAGGTCAGCACCTCGGCCGCCTGCGACAGGTTCGTGGAGCTGACTTCGACGGCGTAGTCCTTACCCGTGCGCACAGACGTCGTCAGCGGCACCGTCACTTTGTCGAACTCGATGCCGAAGCGTGCGGGTTCGCCGGGGGCCGGTTCCAGGTTGAAGATCGGCACCGTTTCGGTGAGCACGCCATGGAAGTTGTTTGGTTCGTTGATCACGATCCGCGCGACCCCGATCGCCGTGTCGCCTGGGCACAGGTTCGTTGCGCCCGGCGCGATCGTCGAGAACGCGATCGAGGAGCACTGGTTGAGCACGTTGATATTCCCAAGCAGGCCTGCAGGCAGCAGGAAGTGGAGATCACGAACCAGGGCGGGAGATCCAGTGGCGATTTCGGTCCCTTCCGGGTCGAGCTTGAGGATCTGGTTCATCTCGAGCGTGGTCGTCGAGCTGGAAGGGATGCTTGCCGGCCTGCGTCTCGAGATTCCCGGTTTCGTTTTCCGGTTCAAGTTCGTAGTTCTGCACGCCGAACGAAGTCCCCGAGTTGCCAGGCGAGCTGCCGACGGACAACGAGCGCACGAGTGGCGCGGTAGGCGTGCCACCTTCCAATTTGACTTCGTTGGACAGCGAGGCGCCGGCCGCGGCCGTCACTTTGACGGTGGCGAGAAGTTCGATCGCACCGTACGGCGACACCTTGTTCGTCGTCGTGCAGCTCACGAGCGGCGCGGCTTCCGTGCATGTCAATTTGGACGCTTTGCCCGCCCGCGTCAAGACGGCTTCGATCCCGGGCTGCACGCCACGTACCGAACCCGGTACGAGCTCGACTCCCGCGGGAAGTCTGTCGGAGATCGTGAGCGTTCCCGTAGCGTCCTCGTAGCCGAGGTTCGAGGCCGTCGCAACGATCTGGGCTTCGCCGCCGGAGGGCAGGGTGGTCGGAGCCGCTACCGAAGAGAGATGCCACCAGGTACCGGCGGCCTGAGCCGTGCCGGTCCCGACTGCCGCAACACCCGCCATCGCGATACTCGCGGAGAGCCCTGTCAGCAGAACGCGGAATCGCAACACACGCGCGACCGACATCACTTCTTCCCCGTTGCGCGTGCGCTCTTGCTCGTCTTCTTCGCGCCGTATTTCTTGCGCGCCTGCTTTTCGCAACTCTGGCGCTTTTTCTTCTTCTTGAGCTTGTGGCACGCCTTGATCGCTTTTGCGAGTTGTTGCTTGCGCGTCAGTTTTTTGGCCGCCGGTTTCGGCGTTTCGGAGGATTTGGTCGGCAGCACGCCGCCCTGGCCCGTGAGGTTGCCCCCGCTCGGCGTCGTGGTGCCCGCGGGCGCCGGGAACAACGGGATCGACGGGCTGGAGGGCCGGCATTCGTCGATCGAGCCGCAGGAAGTCGTCGTCGTTTCAGGCGGAACCACGCAGCCCGAGGAACCGCACACGCGAGCGTCATAGACGTCGAAGTTCTTGTCGTGGTCGGAAGTCACGAGCGTCGCGGCCGTCAGGAAGAAGACGTCGTCGCCGTTCGTGCTCGCGTCGAGGAAAGCCGATTCGTGCGTAGAGCTCCCGGAGGAGATCAGCGCGTTGCAGCCGCCTTCGCTGCCACAGCTGCCGAGACCTTCCGGCTCGTGCTCGTAAACGTCGAACTTGCCATTGGTGTCGGCCTGGGCGAGCGCCTCGAGGCTGTTGAAGAACAGCCTGCCGCTGTCATTGAGGTAGCGCGACTGGTAGATCGCGGTGTCGCGTGTGGTTCCCGTCCAGCCCGGGAGCGCTCCGGCCAGCCAGCGCCCCTCCCACGTGAGCTTGCGGTCCACGAGCAGGCCGAGACCTTCCTCGGTACTCCCTTCGCCGCCGTCGAACGTCCCGGAGGGACGCGAGCCGTCCGGATTGCAGGAGACGCACGTCAGGGCGGCGCCACCGCCGGCCTGATCGTCGTAGAGGAAGACCTCCTCGTCGCGAGCTTCATGCGCGGCGGGGTTCGTATCGCGGTTGTCGTAGCCCGTCAGCGAACGGCTCGACATGAACGCGAAGTAGCGTCCACTGGCCGATACCTTCGAGGTCACCCACTCGAGGTTGCCGTTGCTGTTGTCCCAGTCGGGGATGTCTTCCTGGGAGAGGCGTCCGACGAAGGTCGGCGCTTCGCTTTCGCTGGAGCCGTGCTTGACGTAGAGGTTGCAGCTCGCGCCCGAGGCCGCGTTTTCGGCCTGGATGCGCGCCACGCAATGCCCTGGCTGTGCCGTTTCCCCGCGCGAGTTCGACACTTTCGTCAGTACGCCGTTGGCGACGAAATAGGCCGCCGACCCGTCGGCGCTGACACCAGGCAGCAGACCCTGCACGGCCGCATGCTCACCGCTCGCTTTGAAGCTCGGGTCGACGGAAAGATCCGTCACTTTGCCGGTTTCCGTGTCGAACTCGTAGAGATCGCTCGCTTTTGGGATCAGATTCGAGGCGCTCGAATTTGCGGTCAGCCTCGCTTCGTCGGTGAAGAAAATCTTCGAGCCGTCGCTACTTGCCGTTTGGTAGACCGCTTGCGCCGTGGTGGACCCTTCGAACTGAGGAACATCGACCTGCTTCGTTTCGCCGGCGAGCATGTTGCGCACGTACAGGTGATCGCCGACCGTGAAGATCACGCGGTTTCCGTCGCCCGAGATCGCGTTCCGGTAGACGTGGTTGCCGCCGAGTTCGGGTGCCCCTTCGGAAGCGCCTTCGGGGAGCACGTTGACAAGGTGAAGTTGCCCGTTCGCCCACTCGTACAGGTTGGTTCCTTCCGGCCGCGCTGGTTCAGCGGTGAGCGGACCGAAGCCGAAGAAGAAGACGACATGCGATAGATCGGGAGTCGCGTTGAGGAATTCCACACCCTTCTTGGTGCCTTCGTTGCCGCCGAATTTGGTGCCAGGCGCGACGTTGCCGGCGTTCACGATCGGCGTGTAGCACGCGGACGGCGGCGATCCGCAGTCGTCCGTTTTGCGGGTGTAGATCGTGCGTTCGGTGTCTTCGGGCGAGAGGCGCGGTTCGGCCTGCCGGCTGAGCCCGAGCGGTTCGACGATCGAGAGCCCCAGGTCTGCTGAGAAGGCGCGATATTCCTGTTTGCCGTTGCCCGTGATCGCGCCCGAGGCGTTTTCGCCGGGAAGCGTGACGTCTTTCGAAGACCATTGTGCAACGCCTTCGCCGTTTGGCCCGCGCTTGGCGAGCACCTGCACGAACGTCGGCACCCTGTTGCCGTCCGGTTCGGGTTCGTCCGGGGCGAGCGAGATGTAAGTGAGGGCGCTGCCGTCCTCAGAGGATCTGATCATCCCGCCTTCACCCGGAATCGATTCGAGGCCGGCGCCGCTTTTGCCGGGCGAGGAGACCATCTCCCAAGCGCGGCCGTCGGGCAGCTGGACGCCGGCGCCTTCGGTCCTCGTAGTGAACGTCTGGGGAGCACCGAGCACCGTGCTCGCCCCTCCGCCGAACGTCGCGATCACGCGATAGGTGTAGATCGTGCCGGCAGCCAGGCCGCTGAGGGGCTGGCTGACCGGCACCATGGCTTCGCCCGCACCGATGGCGACGCCCGGAGGCGCAGGTACCTCCCTGCACGAGGAGTCCTGACAGAGTTCGAAGTAGTAGCTCGTGTCAGTGCCCGTCGGGTCTATGCCGGCGTGCAGCGTGGCGCTCGTCGCAGTCAGGTCCGAGACCGACTCCGATTCGATCGTCGGCGAACCGGTCACTTCCGCCGGGCCGAAGACGTCGAGCTGACCGGGCAGCGCTTCCAACCCGGCCCCTCCGAGCTGTCGTTCCTTGTTGGCTTCTTCGGTGCGGTCGACGACGTAGACGTTGCCCGCACCGCTCAGAGCCACTCCGGCCGGTTCGCTGAACGTGCCCGCCGGAGTGCCGTCGATCTCACCGAGAAAGCTGCCGGAGACGTCGAACTCGAACACAACGTCGCGGGGGCCGTCGCTTACGTAGACATTGCCTTCTGGACCGACGGCGATGCCGCTCAGGAGCGGTTCGATTTCGCCGCCGAAGCCCGAGAACGTGCCGCTCGGATGACCATCGATCTTTCTCACGAAGGTGCCCGTGGAGTCGAACACGTAGACGAATCCGAGACCTTCATCGTCTTCTTCGTCAAACGCCTGGCCCTGGACGGTCACGTACACCTGCTCGGTGCCCTGATCGACTGCAAGTGCCCCGACCAACCGTTCGTTTTCAGCGCTGCCGGGGAACGCAAGTTGCCCTTCGTATTTTCCTTCTTCGCTGAAGTAGTCGACGACTTCGTTTTCGCGGTCAGACACGTATATACGACCGCTGGTCTGGTCGATCGCGATGCTCAGTTCTTCGCCGAATTCGCCGGCCGGCGTTTCCTTGCCGGTGATTTCGGCGCCGGCAATCCGTTTGCCTTCTTTGTTGGTCTTGAAGACCTGGTTGCCTTCTTTGTCGAACGGATAGATCGCCGCCGTGCCACCGTCAGCTACGTACAAGAACCCGTTTTTGTCGTTGACCGCCGTGCTGCAGAACGATTCGAGTTCTTCTTTTTCAAATTTGCCGGCGACTTCTTTCGGCGTTTTTCCTTTTTCGATTTCTTTTTGTTCTTTTTCTTCGCGTTCGAGTTTTTCCTGCGCCGTTTCTTCTTCCGGGATCTGGACGCCCGAGAATGGTGCGACCGCTCAGGAACGTGCCGGATTTGTCGAAGGCCTGGATCTCTTCTGTGCCGGGGTCCGACACGAAGACTTCGCCGCCCGCCCGGTCCACCGATACCCCGCACACTTCTTCACTGAAGCCTTTTTTGCTTTTCGCGACCGTGCCGAGGAAGGGATGGACGAGTGCGGCGCTTGCGGACGTGCTCCACACCAGCAGCCCCAGGAGTACGGCACCAAGCACGGTCGCCTGCCTCAGCCATGGCTTGACCAGCGCGCCTGTCACAGCACCCCACCTTCCATCCGCGTCCCTCTCCTCTTGTCAACCCCGACCCGGGGGCCCTCTTGAGATGAAGTGTAGCCGCGCTTGACTTCGTGTCAAGCGGGAGCTTTCAACAGCAACACGGGGCTTTACGCAGTGGGGCCCCGGCAAAACCGGGACCCCACTGACTACTACTCGAGTCAAGCCCTGACGGGCTCGAGCGTCAGCTCAGCGAGCCTACGCTTTGACCTCGAGTTCTTCGCCTTTGTTTGTGGCTTCTGCCTGCTGGCCGGATTCGAACGGACCCGAGCCATTGATCAGCGACTGCAGCACGTGCGTCGGGCCGCCTTCGAATTTCTTGATCGTCTGGAAGCCTTCACCGTTGACCTGGAACTTGTTGACCTCGGTCTTCGTGAACACGTTGACCGGTTCAAGCGTCCCGATCACGCTGCCGGTGGTGACGATTTCGAGACCTTCGCAGTTGAATTCAGCGAGGATCGAACCCGTTTCCGCCTGCAACGCGACACCGACGGTTTTAGCCGCTTTGTTGATGTAGCCGAGTTCGCCGGAGAGGTTGTTCGTCTTGATCGTTCCGGCTTTCTGGCCCGGCGACGTGCACTTTTTGCCGAGGCTCGTGCAGGTCTTGAATTCCGAGATGACTTTGTTCTCCGTTGTGGGCGTCGCTACGTGCCCTTCGTCCTTGAACGATTTGCAGGTCACTTCGCCGCCGACGGCCGGCGTGTGCAGCGTGGCGCTGCCGCCTTTGCCCTTGAAGGCTTTACCTTTGGCGCCAATGCCTTCCTGCAGTTCGTACTTGTTTTTCTTGCCTTCCGTGATTTCGGTCGGCGACGCCGCTACGGAGCATTTTTTGTCTGTGAATTTGCCCGTGAACGGTTTTGTCGTCTGTTTGTGGCATTCGTAGAACGCCGGTTCAGCAGCCGACGCGCTCGCCGAAAGGGCGGCCGTCAGAGCAAACACGGCGACGAGGCAGAGCCCCATCATCTTAAGACGCATCTAGATACTCCTTTTCCCTCTTATCAGTTGCCGGCACGAGTCCCGCGGTTGCACAGATCCCGGTACCAGTCCCTGCCCCTGAGCTGTACCCAGTCAGCGGCCCTCCAATCTCGACCTTGTCAGATGGAAACATCTGCGTCAAGTCGAGTCCAGGGTGTCAGACCATGCGTTTCCTTGCTGGTCGCCCGCCGCTTACGTGTAAGCGGAGCGCCCCCCGCGCTCGTCACCGCGAGGGCGTGCGACGCCAGGCCGAGGCTGTATGTGCCACCCCTAGCGCTCACCCAATTTCCCTCCCGCAAGACGTCTGATCTGGCCGGGGCCCGAATGCACCAGCCCCATGGCGATGCTTGACATCATGTCCCGGGCGAAGCTAGCACAGGGCTTGACGTAATGTCAAGTGTTTAGCAGTTCTGGTCCGGTTTTAAGAGGTCAAGGGCTTCCCGGAGCCATTGCGCGGCGCACCAGTCAAGCGTCCGGCTGCACCAATCAAGCGCTCGGCGAAGGCTCAGGCATTCGGCACACGACGACCGTACGGTCAGCCTCCGCGACGATCCGCCAGCCCGGCGTGAGCCCCCGGCGCAGGTGGCGCTCGACGACGGCCGTAGGGCCCGGCAGGCCGCGCCCGCCCGGGCGGTCGGCACGCGCGTCGTGAAAGGCCACACGCCCCCCTGGCCGCGATGAACGATCGCCAGCATTCCCAGTCGCGCTCGCAGCCGGCCTCGGAGTGGTCGCCGTCGATGAACACAAAGTCGAGCTCCTGCCCCCAGCCGGCCGCAACGTCGTGCGAGAGGGCCACATGCCAGTGCACGGCGGGAGCTCGTGTGCCGAGCCTGCGCCCGGCGCGATTGACCAGGCGCCGCGTGGCCCGCTCGCTCGCGCCCCAGCCTCCCGGCAGCGCGTCGGGATGGCTCCCGAACGGGTCGATCAGGTGAAGCTCCGCCTGCGGCCCGAGCTCGCGCTGCAGGGCAAGCGCCGAGGACCCCTCGTACACGCCGATCTCGACTACGCGACGAGCACCGCGGGCCGCTTCGAGCAGGACGCGCGCATCCTCCGCGGAGTGCATCGTGCGCGGCGGGATCAGCCCCGCCCCAACGGCGAGCGCCCGCAGACGCACGTCGTCGCGCAGGCGCGTCGGCGCCAGGCTGCGCACGGATTGGGGCACGATCGCCACGCCGACCAGCCTATGCGCACGCCGCGACCGCCGACGGCGGCGGGGCGTCGCGGGCACGCGCCTGTCCATAGGCCAGCCACAGTCTGTAAGCCGGCATAAGTGTGCTGCAGATCGGCGCTCAGCAACCCCACCGGGTAGGCCGGATCCTCGCGGAAGCTGTATTGAAAGATCGCACCCACGCGCGGGTCAGCAGACCAACGCCCGAGTTGCGCGCCGAGCGCGCGGCAGCCCGCCGTTTCCGCGGCGGACCCCGGCGGGCGGGCCCTGCCCGGCTGGGGCGCTCCGGCCCCAGCCTCCGTGACCCAGATGCGTGCGTCGGCGGCGCACGAGCCCCGCGCATCGAGCGCTCGCTGCGAGCACCGCTACAGGGTCGTCTTCAGGTCGAGCCTTACCCCAGCCGGCGTAGACGTGGATCGCCCACACGCCCCCGAGACAGAGCACGCGGGCCGGCAGCGCCGCCACGAAGCTGCCCATGCTCGTGCGATGCGCTGAGTCAATGGCATAGGCGGCGAGCTCACCGAGCAGCAGGTGGTGGGTGCCACCACCTGCTGCCAGCTCCACCGCCATCGCCTCGGCGAGTTGCGCGTAGACGGCGGGCGCCGGCGACGGCGCATCGAACGCGCATGAGGATCGCTGTGGGCTGAGGAACATGGGGTTGTTGGGCTCGTTCCACGGGCTCCACCAGCTCAGCTCCACGCCCTGCTCCCGGCCGAGCGCGAGCAGTGCCTGGATCAGCGACCTGTAGCCGGCCAGCCCCGCTTGACTGATCGGACGCGAAAACGGCTGCGTGCCGGGGAGCTCGCAGCCGCTCGCCGGCACCGCCGCCCACGACGGTACGCCGAATACGTCGAGCACGACTTCAAAGCCCGCGCGGTGTTCGGCTCGTGCGGCGCGCTGTTGCGTGGCGATCGCCGCCAGCTCTTCACGAATCCCGGCATACGGTGCGCACGGACCGACGGCTCGCGCGCAGCCGTCGATCGGGCCCGCGAGGTTCGCCGGCCGCTCGCGTTGCGGCTGTAGCGCGGCCCAGTCGACGAGCAGGCGGATGTAGCGCGGATGAATCGCCGTCAGTCTGCTCGCGCGCCGGCTGAAACGCGGCGCCCCCATGACGCGACCGCGAGCTCGGGCTCCACAGCAGATCGGCATTGTCCTCGGTCAGCCCGAGCGCCGGCCCACGACCTTCAGGGGACTCGAGTGCAGGCAGCGCCGAGTGCGCCGTAGGGCTGCTCGTCCTGCCACCCGAACCTCCGCAGCCCACCAAGACAACCGCGGGCAGCAACAGGCCCGCGAGCAATCGCCGCGACTTCAGACCGCCGAGACCTGCTCTTCCTCGGCCACGCGGAAGGACGAGCCGCAGCCGCAGGCGGCTACGACGTTGGGGTTGGAGACCTTGAACCCCGCGCCCTGCAGGCTCTCCTCGTAGTCGATCATCGATCCGCGCACGAACGGCAGGCTCTCGTTGTCGACGAGCAGCTTCAGCCCGTGACTCTCGAAGACGAGGTCGTTCTCGCGCTGCTCGTCGAAGGCGAGCTGGTACTGAAAGCCCGAGCAACCGCCTCCGCGAACGCCAACGCGCAGGCCGGCCATGCTCACGTCCGCCTCTTGGTCGGAGAGGAACTCGCGCACCTTCTCGGCGCCCTTGTCGCTGATCGTGATCATCGCTTCGCTCCTCGTCGCGGCCTCAAGACTTTCCAAAGTATAGCGACGGCTGGGAGGCCCGCCGCGATCCTCTACGCTAGCCCTATATGCCCTCAGCAGAGGACATCAGGCAACGTATCGAGGCGTCGATTCCGGGCGCGCACGCCGAGGTCGAGGACTACACCGGCGGCGGCGACCACTTCCGCGCGACCGTGACCGCGGCTGCCTTCGCCGGCCGTAGCCGGATCGAGCAGCATCGCCTCGTCTACGAGATCTTCGGCGCCGAGATCGGGGGTCCGATCCACGCGCTGTCGTTGAAGACCCAGGCCCCGCAGCAGATCACACCTGCGGAGGAAGCCGCCCAGGACGCCTCCGCGCCGCAGCCGACCACAACCACCTGAGCCAGGAGCCCTCCCATGTCCAGCACCAACTCCACCAGCGAGCTTCCCGATGTCCCCCGGCCGGCCGGCTCCGAGCGCCGGCCCTGCGTCCGGCAGGTCAAACCCGATCCGCGAGGCGATCTCCGAGGCGATCTCCGAGCACAAGGTGATCCTGTTCATGAAGGGCACCCCCGAGGCGCCGGCCTGCGGCTTCTCGGCGCGCACCGTCGCCGCCCTGCAGGCGCTCGACACGCCGTTCGCGGCGGTCGACATCCTGCCTGATCCGCGCATCCGCCAGGAGCTCTCGGCGATCTCAAACTGGCCGACGATCCCGCAGCTGTTCGTCAACGGCGAGCTGCTCGGGGGCTGCGACATCGTCACCGAGATGTACGAGTCCGGAGAGCTCGCAGAGGCGTTGGTGTAGCGTCCGGCGGCGCATGCCCGCCGTCGCGGTAGCCACAGACAGCACCCACTACCTGCCGCGAGAGCTGGCGGCACGCGAAGGCGTCCACCAGGTCAGCCTGTACGTGGGCTGGCAGGGACAGCCCGAACGCGAGCTCGACATGGCCAGCTTCGACGCCTTCTACGAGCGCCTGCGCAACGATCCCGAGCTGCCGACGACCTCGCAGCCTTCGATCGGCGACTTCCTCGCCGTGTGGGAGCCGCTGCTCGAGCAGGGCCACGACGTCGTCTCGATCCACCTCGCCGGCGGCATCTCGGGCACCTGCGAGGCCGCCCGGCAGGCGCACGCTCTGCTCGGCGAGCGCGGGCTGGGCGAGCGCGTCGAGGTGCTCGACGCCGAAAGCGGCTGCGGCGGAGCGGCCCTGCTCGTGCTCGCCGCGTGCGCCGCCGCGCGCGCCGGGGCCGACAAGGACGCCGTCGTCGCGCACGTGCGCGAGGCGCGCAAGGCGCTGAAGATCTGGTTCTGTCTCGACACGCTCGAGTACCTGCGCCGAGGCGGGCGGATCGGCAAGGCTCAGGCCTGGCTCGGCGGCACGCTGAAGATCAAGCCGATCCTCTCGCTCGAGTACGAGATCACCCCCGTCGAGCGGGTGCGCACGGCCGGTCGCGCGTTCGAGCGAATGGTCGACTACGCCAAGGAGCTGCGCGACAACGGCGCCGATGGCTGGGTCGTGCAGCACATCCAGGCGCCCGATCAGGCCCAGCGGCTGATCGACCGCTGCCGCGAGATCTTCGACTCAGAGCCCGTCTTCAGCTCGGAGGTCGGACCCGTGATCGGCACCTACACCGGTCCCGGCCTGATCGGCGTCGGCGGTGTGCCGCGCGCGTTGCTGAGCTGAGCTGAGCTGAGCTGAGCTGAGAGGCTAACGTCCGCGGCGTCGGCGGCGGCGACCGCGGAGCATTTTCACGCCCAGCGCGAGCCCGACGATCGCGGCGCCCGCCGTCAGCTCGCTCGCGATGGCGATCCACGTGCCCGCGCCAGTCGGTGATGTGCGCGACCTCGCCGCGCAAGCGATCGAGCGAGACGGCAAGCTCCATGCGGTTGCTCTCGATCGAGCTGCGGATCTCAGCGGGAGAGCGTTGCGCCATCAGCCGCCCACCCCCGAACCGCCGCCGACACCGCCGGGTGTCGTTGAGCCGGGCACTGTTGCCGAGCCGTTGCTGACCGTCTGCTTGATCTTCTGCGCCTCGTCGATCGCCATCCTCGGCACCGGCGGCGAGCCGCGTTTGACCGCTTTGGCCGCGAGCAGGCCCGCCAGCGCTCCGAGCAGCAGCAGGATCACGGCCATCGCGAAGAAGCCCCAGAAGAACGTGTAGTCGTTGCCCGGAAGGTAGTAGTAGAGCAGCCACGCGCAGCCGACGAGCGCGAAGATCAGCGCCATCACCACGAAGATGCCGGCGGCAATGCCGACGACTGCGCCCTTGATCAGCTTGGTCGCCTTCTCGGTGACCTCGGCCTTGGCGAGCTCGATCTCCTCGCGCACGAGCACCTGCGCTCGCTCGGACACCTCGGCGATCGCCGCGGCGATGTTGTGTGGCGCCTCCGGGCCCTGCTGGCCCGACGCCGGCGTCGGCGGTGCGCTCACTCCGGCGGCTCCTCGGCGAACAGCCGTCGGAACGTGA
Organism: uncultured Solirubrobacteraceae bacterium; assembly: GCA_963704495.1. Lineage (GTDB taxonomy): Bacteria > Actinomycetota > Thermoleophilia > Solirubrobacterales > Solirubrobacteraceae > Palsa-744. Next base: position 3,051,292 of record OY969911.1, read on the forward strand.
GCGCGGCCGCGCGCTGCGCAGCGATGCTCGCGAGCGCTCCGAACGCCGCCAGGAGTCCCGACCAGACCAGCCGCTTGACCATCTCGTTCTCCATTACCGCGGCAGTCTATTGCCCGGGGTGGTCCCATCGGAAACGGCGCCCACCTCGAGACCGCCGCAGACAGTCTCCACGACAATCCACTTGGCCCGCTCGAACTCTTCCTCGCCCTGTGGCAGCAGGTCGAAGATCCAGCCGGTCAGCAGTTGCTCGATCACGCCGTAGAAGGCCATCGCCGCGAAGCGGGCTTCGATCTCGGCCTTGAAGACCCCTTCGTCCTGCGCCCGCTGGACGATCCTGGCGATCAGTTCGTAAGCCTCGCGGATCGTGCCGATGTGCGTGTCGCCGAACGAGTTGGCCGCGCGCGTGACCTCGACGATGATCACCTTCATCAGATCGGGGTCGTGGCTGTAGCTGTCGATGATGAACGAGGCGATCGCGCGCAGCTTCTCGCGCACGGGCAGCGGCTCGGCGTCGACCTCGCGGATCAGCTCGAGCATCACCTTCCAGCGCTCGAGGAACAGCGTGTCGAGCACCTCGTCCTTGGAGCCGAAGTAGTGGTAGACGAGCCCGTAGGCGACCCCTGCCTCGTCGGCGATGTCAGCGACACGGCAGGCGTGGAAGCCCTGGCGCGCGAACACGCGCACGGCGGCGTCGAGGATCAGCCGGCGCTTATCCGGTGCCGCCTTCGCGCCGGCCCGACGCGACGCGCCGGCGGCCCCGCCGGAGCTCGTCTCAGGGCTGGGCGTCGGGCCGCCCCCACTCGCTCCCGCGGCACTCATGCCGGCACCGCCTGCGGCCAGCGGTAGGTCTCCGCGCGGCGGTTCGCCAGCGACGGCAGCTTGACGCGGATCTCCCGCTGGCGCTCGAGATCGAGCTCGGCGATCACATGACCCTCCCCGTCGGGCGCCTGCGCCAGCACGATGCCCCAAGGATCGACGATCATCGAACGCCCTCCCGAGCGGCTTCCCCCTGGGTGCTCGCCGATCTGGTTGGCCGCGATCACGAACGCCTGGTTCTCGATCGCACGGGCACGAATCAGCGCCTCCCAGTGATCGCGCGTCGTCGCCAGCGTGAAGGCCGCCGGCAGCGCGAATGCGCGCGCGCCGCGTACGGCGAGGATCCGGAACAGCTCGGGGAAACGCAGGTCGTAGCAGATCGACATCCCCAGCTCGAGCCCGTCGGCGGTCTCCGAGACGACGATCTCCTCGCCCGGCTGCTCGAGATCGGACTCGCGATAGGAGCGCCCGCCGACCTCCACGTCGAACATGTGGATCTTGCGGTAGACGGCCTTCAGCTCGCCGTCGGGACCGACGTGCACGGAGGTGTTGGCGAGCTTCTCCCGCTCGGGCAGGCGCTCGACGATCGAACCAGCGACCAGCTCGATGCCCAGCTCGTCGGCCAGTGCCCGCGCCCAGCGGGTAGACGGACCGTCGAGCGGCTCGGCGGCTGCACGCAACTGCTCGTCGGAACCCATCGCGGTCCACTTCTCGGGGAGTACGATCAGCCCAGCGCCGTCGGCGGCCGCCGCGCGCATCAGCCTGTCGGCGATGGCCAGGTTGGCCGCGCTGTCGGCGGTGGCGGTGAGCTGGACTGCGGCGACCTTCAACTGAGCCCTCGCTGCGGCCAGCGCGCACATGCACCGTGCGGCCCGTTCCCCGAATAGATTGACTGGTCAGTCAACATGCAAAGCATAACGCCAGATACACCCGTGGCGGAGGTGGACACATACGAGCGCACCCGCCGGATGGCGCTGCTGCGGGGTAGGCGCCCGCTCAAGCGCTGGCGCTACGTAGGCGTGTTCAGCGAGGAGCTGATGGCGTGCGCGGCGATCGTCCAGGTCGGCCCGGCGCGGCAATCCTTCTGGGCGCTCTACCGGCGAGGCGAGGGTCAGCTTCGCGAACGTACGCGGCTGCTGCCCCGCCGCGCGGAGCTACAACTCGAGCGCGGGCGGATGCTGCTGCGCGACCAGGGCGTGGAGCTCGACCTTGCGTTGGCCGAAGAACCGGGCATCCAGGCGCGCTGCCCGAATGCTCGCCAGCAGGTGTGGACGCGCAAGCAGGCCGGGGTCGCGGCGTACGGAACCCTCACCCTCGCCGGGCAGGCACCGCAAGCGATCGATGCGCGCGCTGTGATCGACGACACTGCGGGCTATCACGCGCGCCACACCGAGTGGTGGTGGTCGGCCGGCGTCGGCGAGAGCCCCGACGGCGGCGCGCTCGCGTGGAACCTCGTCAGCGGCGTCAACGACCCGCCGCGCGGCTCCGAGCGCGCCGTGTGGGTCGCAGGCGAGCCCCACGAGGCCGGGCCAGTTCGCTTCAGCGCCGACCTGCGGCGAGTCGACTCAGCCGACGGTTCACATCTGCGCTTCCTTGCCGAGGCCGAGCGCAGCCGCAGCGAGAACTTGGTGATCTTCAAGAGCGACTATCGCGCACCGTTCGGGACGTTCTCGGGTGTGCTGCCCGGCGGAGTCGCGCTCGCCCACGGGCTCGGCGTGATGGAGCATCACCGCGCGCTGTGGTAGACGGACTACCGTAGACGGGGGCTCTCTGCCCCGTCTACGGGCGCCCCGGCCAGACCTACCCTTTCACCCTTTCAGCTCGAGCTTTTCACCCTTGTAGGTGTAAGAACCCCTGAACGCGCCTTTGAACGGCCCGGAGCCGTTGAGACGGAAGAGCGGAACGTCTTCCAGTCCGCCTTCGAAGCTCTTGATCGCCTGGAATTCTTCGGGATACACTTCGCTCTGTAGCGTAAAGGTGACCGTGTAGGTATTGGTGAACAGGTCGACGGGAGAGATTTCGCCGATCAGAGAGCCGGTCACCTCGTATTCAAGGCCTGTGCAGCTCCAACTCATCATCACCGGCCCGCCTTCGCCGGCCAAGTCCAGGCCGACCCGATGTTCGGCGGCGTTGACGTAGCCCAGGGTTCCTTCCAGCGGTTCCGTCGCCACGGTTCCCGTTTTCTGCCCCGCGCCCGTGCATCGTTTGCCGCCCGCTTCGCAGTTCGAGAATGTCAGCACGACGCCTTTCTGAACCGTCGGCGTCACCTGTTTTCCGACCACCTTGCTGGTGCCCGTGCAGAACGGTCCTCTGTCGCCGACCGCCGGTGCGTACTTGCGAAATTCGGTCCCCTTGCCTTTGAACGCTTTGCCTTTGCCCACACCTTCGACCAGTTCGTGATTGCCTTTGGCGCCTTCGACTTTGCACGCCCCCTTGAATTTGCCACCCACGACTTTGGCGCATTCGAAGAACGCCGGTTCGGCAGCGCTCGCCGCAGACACCCCCGTCGCCGCCGCGAGCAGCCCTACAAGACAAGCGCCAAGCATGATCCGCCGCATCTGTTCCCCTTCCCCTCGACTGACAGTCTGCGCCCACCGCGATCCTCGATAGTCGAACCCTGTGGACAACCTATACGCAGGCGTTCCAGATGTCTACCCCCCTGCACCGAGGGCAACCGGCCAGCTCGGCTGCCGCAGCGCTGTCCTCGGGTGCGGTCCGGAGCGCAGCCCGCGGTGCTAGCTCCGCACCCGCTGGCGCCGCAGCTCGGCGAGCAGCAGCTTGGAGTGCATCGCGCCGAGCAGCTCGCGCAACGGTTCCACGCCGGCGGCGACGATCTCCATCGCCCGCTCCACCTCGACCCCGCCGGCGAGTCGCTCCAACAGCGCCCGCACCTCGGCCTGCACGAGCGGCTCGAGCGCCTCGCGGTAGCGCAGCGTGTCGTACACGGTGAAGCCGAGCGCCTCCTCATAGCCGCCGGCGCGGAAGCTCGCGATCGCCTCGATGATCTTCACGTCGTCCTGGTCATAGCCGCTGCGGTTGGGCGTGAGCACGCCGATCTCGGCGAGTCGATCGAGCACGTTGCGCGGGATCTCGTAACGCTCGCGCGCGACCTTGACGGAGACGCGCTTGGAGCTCTCGGCACTGGCGAGCGCGCGCTCGAGGATGCGGTCCTCGAGCTCGATCAGCGCGTGCACGCGCCCGGGGTCTTCGGCGAGCGTGCTCTTGATCACACGCAGCGGCATGAAGCGCTTTTCCTGCAGGCGCTTGATCAACTCGATCCGCTCGACGTACTCGGGCGGGTAGTAGGCCATGTTGCGCGACGTGCGGACGATGTCCTCGCCCTCGCCGAGCAGCCCCTCGCGCAGGTAGTAGCGGATCGTCCCGGCGCTCACGCCGGAACGCTCGGCGAGCTCGCTCATCTTCAGCAGCGGCCGCCCGCCGGCAGCGCCGCCGGCCGCTGGGAGCGTCGCGTTCATCCCGGCCACCCGACGCTCACACCTGGAAGGACATGTCCTGCTGCTCGCCCGCCGGCCCCGCCACGGCGCCGTCGGCAAGCAGCTCGGCGATCTCCTCTGCGCTGTAGCCGGCCGCGCGCAGCACCTCCTCGGTGTGCTCGCCGAGCGCCGGTCCCGGCAGGCGCGCGTGATCGCCCGGGGTGCGACCGAGCTTGACCGGCACGCCGAGCAGGCGCACGGCGCGCTCAGCTCCAGGCTGATCGATCTCGACGACCATCTCGCGCGCGCCTACGAGCTCAGAGCCGAGCGCCTCGTCGAGCTCGAGCACCGGCTCCAGGCAGCAGTCGTTCTCGCGCGCGAACGCCTCCCATTGATCGCGCGTGCGCCCCTTGAAGATCTCCTTCACCTGCTCGTGCGCCGCCGAGCCAGGGCGCTCGAACTGGGCAGCGACCAGCTCTTCGCGACCGACGCCGCGGCAGAAGCCCTGCCAGAACTTCGGCTCGAGCGCGCCGAGCGTCACCCAGCCGTCGGCGCACTCGTACGGGCGGTAGCAGATCAGCGAGCCGGCGAGCGGCAGCTCGCCGCGGCGCGGGACGTTGCCCTCGGCGAAGTACGTCGCGGCGACCATCGCCAGCCACGAGAGCGCGCCGTCGGCCATCGAGACGTCGACGAGCTGGCCCTCGCCTGAGCCGGGCGAGTCAGAGCCCGGACCGCCGCCGTCGCGCTCGCGCAGCGCGGCGAGGATGCCGAACGCCGCCATCAGCGCGCCGCCGCCGAGGTCGGCGATCTGCCCGGCCGCCTGTACCGGCTCGCCGCCGCGCTCGCCGGTCAGCCCGAGCAGCCCGATCAGGCCGAGGTAGTTCATGTCGTGGCCGGAGGCGTCGCGTTTGGGGCCGGTCCTGGCCGTAGCCGGAGATCGCGCAGTAGACGATCCCCGGGTTCTCCTCGCGCATCCGCTCGTAGCCGACGCCGAGCCGGTCGAGCACGCCCGGGCGGAAGGACTCGAGCACGACGTCGTATTCGCGCACCAGCCGCAGCAGCGCCTCGCGCCCGCGCTCGTTCTTCAGGTCGAGCCGGATCGAGCGCTTGTTGCGGTTCAGCGAGAGGAACAGGGCCGACTTGGCGCTCTCGTGCGCGCCCTCGTAGTAAGGCGGCGACCAGCGGATGTAGTCGCCCATGCCCGTGTCCTCGACCTTCAGCACGTCGGCGCCGAAGTCGCCGAGCAGCAGCGAGCAGAACCCGCCGGGCAAGCAGGCGCGAGAGGTCGAGTACGCGGATGCCCTCCAGCGGCAGGCTCATGCCGATGTCCCCACCGGCGCACCCGCGCATCCGCGGCCGGCCCTGCGTCCGTTCCGCGCTGAGGGATGTCGAGCGCGGCGCGCGCCTCCTGCACCGTCGCCGGCGCGGCGGCCGATATCTTCGGTCATCTGCCGCGCCTTGGCGATCAGCTCGCCGTTGGAGTTGGCCATCTCGCCGCTCGGGCAGGTACAGGTTGTCCTCCAGCCCGACGCGGATCGAGCCGCCGAGCGTGAGCGCCGCCGAGACGAGCATCCACTGGTCGCGCGAGATGCCGATCACGCCCCAGTGCGAGTGCTGCCGGGCGCGTGGCCGGGATGTTGTCGACCATCGCCGCGAGGTTGCGCGCCGTCGGCGGGATGCCGCCGACGACGCCCATCACGCAGTCCACGTGCAGCGGCGTCTTCAGCACGCCCATGTCGATCAGCGGCGCCAGGCTGCCGACGTGCCCGAGGTCGAAGCACTCGTGCTCGGGTTTGATCTCGAGCTCGTTCATCGCTTCCAGCAGCTCGATGATCTCCGTCGAACGGGTTCTGCGAAGACCATGTTGAAGACGAAGCCCTTGCGCGAGCGCGAGTACTTGGCGTAGTTCATCGAGCCCATGTTCAGCGCGGCCACCTCGGGCCGACACGCGCGCAGGTATTCGATCCGCTTGGACAGCGGCACGCCGATCGTGCCGGTCGAGAAGTTGATGATCGCCGCGTCGCCGACCTCACCGCGGATCGCGTCGGTGATCGCCTGGAAGTCCTCGATCTCATAGCTCGGCGTGCCGTCCGGTTTGCGCGCGTGGATGTGGATCATCACGCCGCCCTCGTCGACGATCCGCCGCGCCTCGGCGGCGTACTCCTGCGGCGTGTACGGGATCGCCGGGCACTGCTCGCGGTTGGCGATCGCCCCCGAGATCGAGCAGGTGATCACGACGGGATCGTCGAGGCTCATACAGGCACCACTCCTGACTCTTCTAGGGCCGCTCGATCTTCTTGCCCTCGGCCATCTCGAGCGCGCGGCAGATCGTCACGCGCGTCTCGCGCGGGTCGATCACGTCGTCGATCATGTCGTTGCCGGCCGCGATGTAGACGTCGATGATCTTGCGGTAGGCCTCGATCAGCTCGGCCTTCTTGGCCTCCGGGTCGTCGGCTTCTTCGACCTGTTTGCGCATCACGATCTCGACTGCGCCCTCGGCGCCCATCACGCTGATCTCAGCGCTCGGCCAGGCGACGATCAGGTCGGGCTCGTAGGCGCGGCCGTTCATCACGTAGTAGCCGGCGCCGTAGGCCTTGCGCGTGATCACCGTGATCTTCGGCACGGTCGCGTTGGCGACCGCGTAGAGCATCTTCGCGCCGTGGCGGATGATCCCGGCCTGCCTCGACCTTCGATGCCGACCATGAAGCCGGGCACGTCCATCAGGAACACGCAGCGGGATGCCGAAGGCGTTGCACAGGTTGACGAAGCGCGCGGCCTTGTCGGCGGAGTCGTTGTCGAGGATCCCGCCGAGCTGCTTGGGCTGGTTGGCGACGATCCCGCACGGGCGCCCGCCGAAGCGCGCGAAGCAGGTGATGATCGTCTTCGCCCACTGCGGCTTCATGTCGAAGTAGTCGCCGTCGTCGACGATCCGGCGGATCACCTCGTACATGTCATAGGGCTTGCGGTTGGACTCGGGCAGCACGTCGAGCAGCTCCTCGTCGCCGCGCTCGATCGGGTCCGCGGCTGGCGACGCATCGGCGGCGGCGCTTCGCAGTTCTGCGGCATGAACGACAGGTACTGCTTGATCCGCTGGATGCACTCCTCGTCGTCGGCCACCTCCATGTCGCCGACGCCCGACTTGCGGCAGTGCACGCGCGAGCCGCCGAGCTCCTCCTGGGTGACGTCCTCGCCGACGGCCGCGCGCACGAGGTGCGGGCCGGCGAGCGCCATCGAGCCGCGGCCCTTGACCATCGGCACGAAGTCGGCCAGGCCCGGGATGTAGGCGGTGCCGGCGGCGCACGGCCCCATCAGCGCGGCGACCTGCGGGATCACGCCGCTCATCACGACCTCCTCGCGGAACAGGTGCCCGGAGCCGGCGAACAGCGAGCCGACGGCCTCCTGGATGCGCGCGCCGGCCGAGTCGAGCAGCCAGATGAAGGGGATCCGCTTGGTCAGCGCCAGCTCGCGCAGGCGCGTGACCTTCAGCTCGCCGGTCATGCCCATCGAGCCGGCCATCACCGTGAAGTCATACGCGCACACGGCCACCAGGCGGCCGTCGACCTTGCCGTAGCCAGTGATCACGCCGTCGGCCGGCGCATCCTTGCCGTCCATCGCGCGCTGGGCGAAGTGCGGGCGGCCGTGGATGCCGAGCTCGATGAACGTGCCCTCGTCGATCAGCAGCGCCAAGCGCTCGCGCGCCGTCAGCTTTTCGCGCGGCGTGCTGCTTGGCGATCTTCTCCTCGCCGCCGCCGAGCTTGATCTGCTCGCGTCGGGCGTGCAGGTCCTCGACCAGCGGCCGCAGCAACGAGCTCTTCGCCGTGGGCTCCCCGCTCGGCGCGGCGAGCGGCTTATCGGGCGTATTCATCAGCGTCCTTTCCACTGCGGCTCGCGCTTCTCGAAGAATGCGCTGACGCCCTCGACGATGTCCTCGGTCGACATCGCCAGCGTCGAGCTGCGCGCGCAGGTAGTCGAGCGCCTCGTCAAGCGGCATGTCGAGCTGGCGGCGCATGGCCTCCTTGCCGAGGCGCATGATCACGGGCGACTTGCCGGCGAGCTTGACGGCCCACTCGTGCGACGGCCGTGTCGAGCTCGACGGCCGGTACGACCCTGTTGACGATCCCCGCGGTCGAGCGCCTCCTGCGCGCTCAAGCGCTCGCCGAGCAACAGCAGCTCGTTGGCCTTCTTGCGCGGCACGTTGCGGTAGATCAGCGCCATGATCATGAACGGGAACGTGCCGACGTTGATCTCGGGCGTGCCGAAGCTCGCATCCTCGGAGGCCACGATCAAGTCGCACGCCAGCGCGATGCCGAGCGCGCCGGCGAGCACGTGCCCGCCGGCGGCGACGACCGTCGGCTTGCCGAGCTCGCCGATCAGCTTGAACAGCCCGACGAAGCGCTCGGAGCCGAAGTGCGCTGCACGAGCGGCGTCTCGGCGGCGAAGCCGCCGAGGTTGGCGCCCGAGGAGAACGTTCGCTCGTGCGAGGAGGCGAGCACGACGCAGCGCGCGCCAGTTTCATCGCGCGCGCGCTCAAACGCCGCGATCAGCCCGCCGAGCATGTCAGGGGACAGCGCGTTGCGCGTGTCCGGATCGTTGAGCGTGATCGTCGCTACGCCCGACTCGGACAGGTCGTAGAGGACTACGTCGGCGGCCACTCGCGCATCCTAACCGCATCGCGTAGCTGTTGGAAGTAGGTAGCTCTACTGTTTACTTTCTGGCTGGCGCCAGGAGAGCCTCTGTGGTAATCAGCGCAAGCTATTACGATGGCGCCACCCCGTTGGTCCAGGCGCTCGCCGACCGCACGGCGCCGAGCATCGGCTCACTATCGCTGTCGCCCACGAGCTTCCGCGCCGCCAACCTCGGTGCAAGCGTGATCGCCAGTCGCGTTGGCACCCGCATCAGCGACCGTCTGTCCGAGGCAGCAACGACCACATTTGCCGTCCAGCGCGTGCTCGCTGGCCGGCGCAGCGGCAAGCGCTGTGTAGCGCCGAGCAAAAGTCATCACGGCAGGCACAGATGCACGCGTCTGAAGAATGTGCGAGGGAACTTCACGCGCACCGGCACGACCGGCGCCAACAGCTTTACTTTCACGGGAAGGATCGGCGGAAAGGCGCTATCGCGCGGCAGCTACCGCCTCGTGGCTACGGCCGTCGACGCCGCCGGCAATCGCTCCAAACCTGTAGCACGCCCGTTCTCGATCGTGCGCTGGACGGGGAGCATCGGCTCACCCAGCGTGCCTCAACGGCTGTCGGAGTAGACGCTCTATGGCTCTAGCTGGATGAGCGCCTTACATGCCCGTGCCGGGCGTGGCGGTGCGCCATCGCGCGCTTACGCAGCAGTCGCGCCAACTGCGCGTGGCCGATCGTTTCGGCAGCGGGCGGCGCCTGCACGAGCACGGGCACGTTGATCGCCGTGATGTCGGATTGCTCGATCAGTTCGCCCTTGCCGTGACGAGCCACAAGTAGGAGGCTCGTGCGCACGGGTAGGCCGGTTTCGGCGAGGAACAGTTCGATACGCAGCAGTGGAGCGAACAGCTTGCGCTGACGTCGCGCCCGGGCACGTGCCTTGCGCGAGTGCCCCGGCTTCTGCAGCGAAGCGATCGGGACGGCGAGCTTGAAACGGGTCACGGGCCGGCCGTCGACGTTGGCCGGGCCGAGCTCGGCGATGCTGCTCGCGTGGGCCACGAGCGCCGCCAGCCCCTTGAAGCCACCTGCGGGTGCCCCGCCCGAGACTCCCGGCGCGGAAGGCGAGGAGCCAAGGGCCTGCCCGATGCTCTGATCGCGCTCTTCGACCCAGGGGCGCCCGCCGTCGATCCGGGCGAGGGCCGGCTCGTGCGTGTACAGCGTGCTGCCGATCAGCCGCGCGCTCGTCGTGATGCCGAGGAAGCTGACCGTGAAACTCGCCGCAGGCGGTGGGCCGAGGCTGACTTCACCAGCCGCCGTGATCAGCGGTGTGACGATGCTGCCGGCGTGACCGAAGATATGGTTGAAACCGCCGATTGGTCCCTTGACCTTTGGCTTTTCGGCGATGCTGATCGTGCTCGAGAAGCGCTCGCTGCTCACCTGCAGGGCAAGCATCTTTTGCTCGAGCGCCTGCAGCTCGGGTGGGACCGCCGCGGGCGGGGCCGGCGGCGGCGGAGACGCTGCGGGCGCGCTCGCGCGAGCGCCGGGCGCGATCGTTGCAGCAGCGGCTAGAGCCAGCGCGAGGGCGCGCCCAACCATCCGATCCCTCCTGAATCGTGAAAGAACTCCGCCGCGCAGGCTAGCGCTCGGGCGGCCTGCGCGCCAGCGGCGCATCGTCACGGGCTCGATCGCAGGACGCCCAACCAATGCTGCCGCTATGCGGGTTGAGAGTATTTCGCCATGGCCGGACTCTCTGCCACAGACATTCGCAAGGTGCTCGACTTCGTCGGCGAGGCGCACGGCGCAGGCGACCTGCAGGAGTTGCGCTCGTTCCTGCCGATCGGCCTGACCGGCCTCGTGCGCACCGACTGGGCCTCCTACAACGAGGTCGGCGTCGATGGCTCAGTACACGTCGCGGTGAGCGTGCCGGAGGTTCCGGGGGAGCTCGTCGCCGACTGGATCCGCTACGCCCATCAGAATCCGCTCGCCTCACGAGTAGCGCGGACCCGCGATGGGCGCGCTTATCGCTTCTCCGATGTGGCCTCGCGCGAGGAGCTCGACCGACTTGAGCTGTTCCAGGGCTTCTACCGCACGCTCGGCATCCGCCACCAGATCGCGTTCACGCTGCCCTCGCCGCCGCATCTGACATTCGCGCTGGCGCTCTCGCGCGGCGGGCGCGACTACTCCGATCGCGACCGCGACCTGTTGAACCTGACGCGCCCGCACCTGATCCAGGCCTACCGCAACGTGCAGGCACGCGAGCGGGCGTCTCGGCTGATCGAGGCCCTGCGCCGCGGCGTGGATGCCAGCGGAGAAGCGATCGCGATCGTCGACGCGGGGACGGTCTCGTTCGCCTCGCTCACAGCCCAGAAGCTGCTCAGCGCGCTCGGCTGGCAGGAGGGCTCGGCGGCACCGGAGCTGCTGCTGGCGCCGGGGCCGACGGGGCGACTGTGGGACCCGCTGCTCGTGCCGAGCGCCGACGGCAACCTCGTCGTCCGCCGCCTGCCGAGCGGCAGCCGCGACAGCTTCGTCGTCGTATTCGAGCAGCCGCGCGCGGATCTGAGCGACACGGCGCTGCGCGGGCTCGGGCTGAGCCCGCGTGAGTCGGAGGTGCTGCGCCTGCTCGCGCGCGGTCGCACGACGCAGTCGACCGCAGCCGAGATGGCGATCAGTCCGCGCACGGTGCACAAGCACACCGAGCGCATTCACGCAAAGCTCGGCACGCACGACCGCGCGCAGGCGATCGCGACGGCGCTGGCGGCCGAGCAGGAAGTAGGCGGCGCATAGGCAATCTCGACGACTGCCAGACACGACAGCGAGCACCGTTCCCATATATTTCAGCACTGTCCGCATGTTGGAATCGCACTGTCACGACAGCTTCGCAGTCAGGACCTGGCGTTACATGCGTCTTGCGATGGTCCTGGTCATCGTCGGCCTCGCCGTCTCGGTTGTGTACGAGATCGTGCGTGTGGGCTGTTCCAAAACCTCGATTAGCGCCTACTACTACACCCCGGCCCGCGGCGTTTTCGTCAGCGCGCTGCTCGGGATCGCCGTCTGCCTGGTGTGCCTGAGGGGAAGCACTGGGGTCGAGGATGTGCTGCTCAATATCGCTGGCGTGCTCGCGCCCGTGGTGGCGTTCGTCCCAACCCCGATGCAGGCCGAAACCTGCAAGTCCTTTACGAGCGCCACGGAGGACAGCGCGCCAAACATCGCCAACAACGTGCATGCGCTGGTCGCCGTGGGCGCCGCTGCGCTGCTACTCGTGCTGTGCATCGGGAGTCGCCGCCGACACTCGCTTGCAGCGTGGATTGCCTGGGGTGCCCTGTTGGGCTATTGCGTGGCCACGCTGGTGGTGCTCCAATCCACCCCTAAGTTCTTCAAAGCGCACGCTCATTTTGCCGCCGCCCTGCCGATGTTCCTCGTGATCACAGGCGTCGTCGTGCTCAACGCACTTCGGTACAAAGAGGACACAGACGGCACCCTCCGCAATCGCTATACGGCGATCGCCGGCGCAATGCTTATCGCGATCGTGGCATGGCCCGTCGGCTACGCACTGGACTGGAACGACCGCACGATTGCAACCGAGACAGCACTCCTCCTACTGTTCGGCATCTTCTGGGCAAACCAGACGTATCACCTGTGGCATCGCGGACTCTGGGGCGCGAGGCGATCACATGCTCCCCCAGCGCGGTCCAGACGCGAGAAGTAGCAAGCTCTACTGTTTACTTTTGCGGACGGCTGCGTTAGCGTCTGTGGGCAGGGGTCGAACACGCCCCAACTGCTCCGGCGCGTCGGCGCAGGGCATCCAAGCATCGATCACAAGGAGACTTCCAAGCCATGGCCGCCACCGCCGAGAGCGTGCTGAAGCCGGACTTCGGCGCCGCGCGCAAGCACTTCATCTTCACCGACGAGCACGAACAGCTGCGCGAGTCGATCCGCAACTTCGCGATCAAGGAGCTGGCGCCGCACGCGGAGGAATGGGAGGAGACGACGTTCCCGGACTCGGTCTTCCCCCGCATGGGCGAGCTCGGCTTCCTCGGCTTGGACAAGCCCGAGCAGTACGGCGGCCAGGGCGGCGACTACTACTCGGCGCTGGTGCTGGCCGAGGAGATCACGAACGCCAACTCGGGCGGCCTGGCGATGGGCCTGGCGGTGCACACGGACATGGCGATGCCGCCGATCCTCGCCTTCGGCTCAGAGCAGCAGAAGCAGGAATGGGTGGTGCCTGCGATCAAGGGCGAGAAGATCCTGTGCCTCGGGATCACGGAGCCCGACGCGGGCTCGGACGTCTCGGGGATCAAGACGCGCGCGGTCAAGGACGGCGAGGACTACATCATCAACGGCTCGAAGACGTACATCACCAACGGCCATCGTGCCGATGTGATCGTGCTCGTGACGAAGACCGACCCGGACGCGGGCTACGACGGCTTCACGCTGTTCCTCGTGCCGATGGACGCGTCTGGCGTGATCCGCGAGAAGAAGCTCGAGAAGCTCGGCATGCACGCCTCAGACACGGCGCTGTTGGCCTTCCAGGACGTGCGCGTGCCGGAGACGGCCGTGCTCGGCCAAGTCGGCAAGGGCTTCTACCACATCATGTGGGAGCTCCAGGGCGAGCGCCTGATCGGCGCGGCCGGGATGGTGGCGGGGGCGCAGAAGTGCTTTGAACGCACGCTGCAGTACTCACACGAGCGCAAGGCCTTCGGCCGGGAAATCGCCAAGTTTCAGGTGATTCGCCACAAGTTCGCGGAGATGGCGACGAAGATCGAGGGAGCGCGGCAGATGATCTACATGACCGCGTGGCGCTTCGCCAACGGCGAGTACCCGGTGCGCGAGATCTCGATGTCCAAGCTCGTCGCCTCGCGCGTGCTCTGCGAAGTGGCCGACGAGTGCATCCAGATCCACGGTGGCGCCGGCTACATGAAGGAGTACGGCGTCGAGCGCGTCTGGCGCGACGCGCGCCTGAATCGGATCGGCGCGGGCACCGACGAGATCATGCTCGACGTGATCGGCCGCTCCTACGGGCTGTAGGTGGAACTACTCGACGAAGGAGACGTCCGCGCCCATCGCCTCATAGGCGTCCCGCGCGCGGCGGTCGGCGCTGAGCAGCGTCGCTCCGTGCTCGCGCGCGGTCGCGGCGATCAGCGCGTCGTAGAGGGCGCCACCGCTCAGCCCCTCCGCGATGGCGCGGCGCAGACAGGAATGCTGGCTCGCCGCGTCAAGCGCCAACCATGGCGAGGTGGAGATGCGATCGAGCGCATCCATGACGACTGTCGGCATCATGCGGTACGGCTCGGGCATCCGGCTGAGCACAGACGTGGTCTCGAAGGCGACATGCCCCACCAGCAGGCGCTCCTCGCCGGCGATCGCCGCGCGGGAAGCCCCATGAGCGGGGTGCCACTGCCCGAGAGCGGCGATTACCACGCTCGCGTCCGGCGCGATCACTTCCTGACACTTTCGAGCACCGCGCGAACCGTGTCCTGGTCGAGCGGCGGCAGCGGCTGCTCAGTGACGATTACTGCGAGCCCGTCCCGCTCCTCGACCCAGGCGTGGGTATATGGCACCGTCAGCTCGAGCGCGCCGTTCACAGCCGTCAGCTCGAGCTCCGTAGGACCCGTTATGCCCAACTCCTCACGCATCGGCTTTGGGATCACCACTCGGCCGACGCCGTCGATGGCAACTCGCATGCCATCAGATTACCAGTCGCTTTCGATCTCGATTCGATGAATACCGTCACACCCCCCTTCTCCGACGAGCACGAGCAGCTGCGACAGTCGATCCGCGGCTTCATCGCCCGCGAGCTGGCGCCGCATGCAGCGCAGTGGGAGCAGGACCGGTGGTTCCCGGACGAGATCTTCGGCAAGCTCGCCAAGCAGGGGCTGCTTGGGCTGAAGTACCCGACGGAGTACGGCGGGCAGGGCGGCGACTACCTGCACGAGTCGGTGCTGTGCGAGGAGATGGCGCGAATCGGCTCGGGCGGGACGGCAGCGGGGCTCGGCGCGCACACGAACATCGCCACGCCGCCGATCTGGAAGTTCGGCACAGAGGAGCAGAAGCAGCGCTATCTCGTCCCCGCGATCGCCGGCGAGCGGATCGGCGCATTGGGCATCACCGAGCCGGGCGCCGGCTCGGACGTGGCCGCGCTGAGCACGCGCGCCGAGCGCGTCGACGGCGGCTTCCTGCTCAACGGCGAGAAGACCTACATCACCAACGGCGTGCGCGCTCACTTCATCGTCACCGCCGTGATGACGGATGCCGGAGGGCGCGAGGGCGGCCACCATGGGATCTCCTTCCTGATCGTCGATCGCGGCGAGGGCGTGACCTCATCGAAGCTGCAGAAGCTCGGCTGGCACGCCTCGGACACGGCCACGATCGCCTTCGAGGACGTGTTTGTGCCGGAGGAGAACCTGCTCGGCGAGCTCAACGAGGGCTTCAAGCTGATCATGGCCAACTTCCAGTGGGAGCGCCTGGCGATGGCGCTTGGTGCCGTCGGGGCGATGACGCTCGCGTGGGAGCGCACGGCCGAGTTCGCGCGCGAGCGCCAGACCTTCGGCCGCCCGCTCACAGGCCACCAGACGATCCGCCACAAGCTCGCCGACATGGCCACGTCGGTGTATACGTGTCGCTGCGTCACCTACGACGCGCTGCGCCGCTTTCTCGCCGGCGAGGAGCCGCTGAAGGAGGTCAGCGATGGCCAAGCTGCTCACCCAGCGCGCCTGCTTACGAGCTGATGGACGACTGCCTGCAGATCCACGGCGGCGCCGGCTACATGCGCGAGTACTGGGTCGAGCGCGCGGCCCGCGACGCGCGCCTCGGCCCGATCGGCGGCGGCTCGCGACGAGATCATGCGCGAGATCCTCGGTCGCGTGCTCGCGCTGTAGCGACCGCCCGGCCCATTCGCCAAAGCACGGTCGACGCGCGCCAATGTGGTCCCACGCCACGGCTCCGGCATGGCGCAATTCGAGTTGCAGTAACTCGTCCAAGCTAGGCAAAGCCGCTCATGCAATGAAGCCAACCGTCCGATACGAGCCTCGTGGCCATTGGACGTCGCATGTACATCGCCATCCGCCGCCATCTCATGCACGCAGCGATCGGCGCTGCGCTGCTCGCGCTGTGCGTTTGCTGCTGTTCAATCGCCTCGAGCGCCGCGCCGGCCGCCACGCTGAAAGGCAGGCATTCGGCCAAGGGCGCCTCTAGTCACGCCACCTCCCCACCGGCGCACGCGCCCAGGCGGCGCGGCTGCGCCAGGCACGCCAGCTTCCACAACGTCAGCACACCGGGCACGAAAGGTGGGAAACGCCGCACGAGACACGGCGCCAAATGCCGCCGCTCGGGTCGTCGTCGCCATCCCGTGCACCACCATGGCGGCGCACGGCACACGGGCGCGACAGCGGCGCCGGTGCCGCAGAACGGCGTGTGCCCGAACACCCAACTGCGCCCGTCGGGGCAGGACCTGCCGCTGATTCGCACGGCGACGCTGTGCCTGGTCAACCGCGAACGCCTCAGCCACGGCGAGGCGGCGCTCAAGCCCAACGCGCACCTGGAGCTCGCGGCGCAGGGCCACTCGGCGGACATGGCCGCCGGCGATTACTTCGAACATGACGGGCGCCACGGCGACACGCCGCTCTCGCGGATGCGCGCGTCCGGCTACATCTTCAGCTCGAAGATCGGCTACGCCGTCGGCGAGAACATCGCCTGGGCGACGCTCGGGCTGTCCACGCCGAAGGCGATCGTGGCGGGCTGGATGGCCTCGCCCGGGCACCGCGCCAACATCCTCGACGCGACCTTCCGCGAATCGGGGCTCGGCATCTCGCCGCACCCGCTCACCTCGCTCGCGCACGGTCAGGCCGGGGCGATCTACACGCAGGACTTCGGGCGCATCATCGCTCCTTGACAGGGGCGCTTGGATAACCTCCGGCGCACCTCAAACCACAAGGAGACGGAACGAACATGGGAGTACTCGACGGCAAGTCGGCCATCGTCACGGGCTCGGCGCGCGGGATCGGTCGTGCAACGGCCGAGCTGCTCGTCGCGCAGGGCGCGCAGTGCCTGATCAACGACCTGGATGGAGACGTCGCCGAGCAGGCCTCCTCCGAGATCTCCGGCGAAACCGCCGTCTACGCGGGCGACCTGACCAAGCCGGGCGCGGCCGACGAGCTCGTGCAGAAGGCGGTCGACTCGTTCGGCAAGATCGACATCATCGTCAACAACGCCGGCTACACGCTCGACGCACCGATCCACAAGATGTCCGATGAGCACTTCCAGGCGATGCTCGACATCCACACGATCGTCCCCTTCCGCGTGATCCGCGCCGCCGCTCCCCACCTGCGCGAGCCGGCCAAGAAAGAGCGCGAGGAAGGCAAGGAGGTGTTCCGCAAGATCGTCAACATCTCCTCGACCTCGGGCACGTTCGGCAACGCCGGGCAGGCCAACTACTCGGCGGGCAAGGCCGGCGTCGTCGGCCTGACGAAAACGGTCGCCAAGGAGTGGGGGCAGTTCAAAGTCAACGTCAACGCGGTGGCCTTCGGCTTTATCGACACGCGCCTGACGCAGGCCAAGGTTGATGAGAACACGATGGAGAAGGACGGCGAGAAGATCCAGCTCGGCATCCCCGAGCAGATGCGCCAGATGGCCTCGATGCTGATCCCGCTCGGCCGCCCGGCATCGCCCGAGGAGGCCGCCGGTGGCGTGTTCTTCCTCTGCTCGCCGTGGTCGAACTACGTGCACGGCCAGACGCTGCACGTGACGGGCGGGCTGTTCGGGGGGATGTCCGGCTGAGCGGACACGGAGCGCTGGAGATGATGCGAGCTGGAGAGCTGCCGCGCGGAAGCTAAAGAGGCGGGAGACGGAATGTCTTTAACGGACTCTGACAGCAATGGTATACACGCGCTACATACCATTGCTGTCAACGCGCGGAAAAGTCACCACCGCTCCGCGCTCCCTCAGCCAGCCCTCTGAGACCGAGCTGACAGCCCGAGAAGTAGTCGCCGGCGGGCGAGGCGAGGTAGGCCACGACGCCGGCGAGCTCCTCCGGCATCGTCTGCGGCCCAGGGGCGATCGTGACCGGCGTGATGCCGTAGCGCGCCCACTCGATTGAGAGCGTGCGCGCGAGGTTCTCGAGGCCCGCGCGGGCAGCGTCGGCGTGCGCCTCGCCGCCGCTCGCCTGCGTCGACGGCGCCACGTAGACGATCCGCCCGCCTGCGGCGTCCGGGATGAAGGCAGCATTGGCGACGGCGCGCGTCACGCGCCAGCTCGCCTCGAGCGTGGCGATCAGCGCTTCGGACACATCGGCGGCCCGCCCGTCGGCCGTCGCACCCGACTCGCGCTCGTCCGCGTGCGCGCGCGCAAGGAGCGCGAATAGCCCACCGGCATCGACGACGAGCATCCGCACGCCTCCCGCTCCGCCCGGCGCAGCGGCGAGGAGGCGGTCAACCTCTGCATCGTCGGCCTCAGGCCGGCCGCCACAGATCAGCGCGCAATCGTGCACGACCGCTCCGAGCGCCGAGCAGGTGGCGCCGACCGTCGCCGCGACCGAGCCCTCCGACGGCCCTGCCGCCGAGCCTGCAGCGGCTGCGTGGGCGAGCACGAGCGAGACGCCCTCGAGCAGGCCCTGCCGCAGCACTGCAATCGCATCGATCTCCGCCATGGCTGCCGGGCACCCTAATGGGCCAGCCGCTCAGGAGGGAGCGCCGCTCAGGACGCCGGCGGCGTGCTGCCGGCGGCGGCGGCCTCGGCCGACACAGGCTCGCGTGAGATGGCGCGCAGGTCGAAGTACAGCACCGCCGCGGCCAGCGCGGAGATCGGCGCGGTCAGGATGCCGACGATCACGCGCGCCACGATGCCTGCGCCGGTACCCGCGGAGTCTGCGCCGATCTCGATGCCGGCGCTGACTATCAGCACGAGGAAGAACAGCACGAAGATCACGCCGAACACCTGCCAGCCGTTGCCGCGCACGAGCTCGCGACTGCGGGCAAGCGCGGCGAACACGCCAGGGCGCTCGAGCACGACGACCGGCGCAGCCACCGACCAGATCGTGATCAGGATCAGGCCGGGAACGATGATCAGGACAAGGCCGATCACGATGCCGACGCCGGCGACGATGCCGACGAGGATCAGTTGCCCAAGCACGGGCGTGACCGCGCGCAGCAGCTCGCCCGCGCTGTGGTCGCGCCGTCCGTCCTGGATGTCAGACACGAGCTCCACGACCATCCCCGTGAACAGCGTGCCTGCGATCAGGCTGAGCAGCAGCGCAATCAGCGCGAGTCCCGGTGCGGCGGCCACGAGCAGCGCAGAGACGATCCCGGTGATCACGAAGACGACGGCGGAGGCGGGCAGCAGCACGGGGTACTGCTCGACGTAGATGTCGAACACCCGGCGAATCACCGCCCCCACGTCGAGTCGATCTGTCATTGCGCTGCAGCCTACCCGCGGGTTGCGACGGTACCGTCGATCGCGCAGCGTTCGGCGCGCAGCCGCCGCAGGATGCCCTTGCGCCCGTGCGCTTCGAGGCCTGCGTAGAGCTTGCGGATCTCGACGAGGATCTGGTCGGCGACCTGCTGCTGCTGCTCGCGCGTGGGGTTCTCGATCGGCTCCCAGCGGATCGGCTCGCCGTACTGCACGGTCACGCGCGGGAACTGCAGGCGCTTCCAGTTGCGCACGCGCGAGGAGCCGTAGATCGCGATCGGCACGACGGGCACGCCGGTCTCGAGCGCCAGGCGCCCGATCCCACGCTTGGCCTGCTCGGCGACTTTGCCGGTGCGCGAGCGACCGCCCTCGCAGTACATCGTGATCGCGCCGCCCCTGGCGAGGATCGTCTCGGCGGTGATAAAGGTGTCGTCGTCGCGTGCGCCGCGGCGCACGGGGAACACGCCGCCGTGGGTGTAGATGAACTGCATTGGCCGTTTGAACAGTTGCGACTTGGCCATGAAGCGCACCTTGCGGCGGATGAAGCAGCCCATCAGGAAGTGGTCCATGAAGGAGAAGTGGTTGGGCGCGAGCAGCACGGCGCCGTCGCCGGGGACGTTCTCGCTGGAGATCGAACGGGCACGCAGGAAGGTGTATGCGTACAGCGAGGTCAGCACGCGGACCATCTCGTACACCCAGTCCGGTTCACGCGTGCGTGCGCGCTCGTGGAAACGGTCGAAGTACTCCTTCGGACGCGGGTCCGAGTAGACCTGCTCGCGCATCGGGGCCAGCTCGCTCATCTGAGCGGTTTACCTCCCATACGGCGCAAGGTTACGCGCGTGCGCGATTCAACGCATCGGCCCAACCGGCCAAGAGGCCGGCGCGCTGATCCTCGCCCATGCGCGGCTCGTACGTGCGCGGGGCCCCGCCGCCGGGCGCCTCGCGCTCGCGCCGCAGATTCTCGATGGTCCACAGCCCGGCGCCGACGCCGGCGAGGTAGGCGGACCCGAGCGCGGTGACCTCGGCGAGCCCGCCGAGCACGACGGGCACGCCGAGCAGGTCGGCCTGGAACTGCATCAGCCAGCCGTTCGCGCTGGCACCGCCGTCGGCACGCAGCTCTGAGAGCGGCTCGGGCAGGGCGGGCTCCATCGCGCGCACGGCATCGACGGTCTGATAGGCGATCGCCTCGAGCGTGGCGCGGGCGAGGTGGGCGCGGGAGCTGCCGCGCGTGAGGCCGACGATCGTGCCGCGCGCGCGAGGGTCCCAGTGCGGCGAGCCGAGGCCGGTCAGCGCGGGCACGAAGTAGACGCCGTCGTTGCCCTGCAGCGAGGCGGCGAGCTGCTCGGTCTGCTCGGCGCGCTCGATGATGCCGAGCCCGTCGCGCAGCCACTGCACGGCGGCGCCGGTGACGAAGATCGAGGCCTCCAGGGCGTAGGCGCGCGACTGCCCGATGCCACAGGCCACGGTGGCGAGCAGGCCGCGCGGCGGCTCGGGCGCGGTGAAGCCGGCGTTGACGAGCACGAAGGAGCCGGTGCCGTAAGTGTTCTTGCCCATCCCGGGATCGAGGCAGGCGTGGCCGAACAGGGCGGCCTGCTGGTCGCCGGCGACGCCGCAGAGCGGCACGGCGTGACCGGGCAGCGCGCTCGGCTTGGTCTGGCCGAAGGAACCGGCGCTGGGCAGAACGCGCGGCAGCGCGCGCTCGGGGATGTCGAACAGGTCGAGTAGCTCGGGGTCCCAGCGGCCGGCGGCGATGTCGTAGAGCAGCGTGCGCGAGGCGTTGGTGGCGTCGGTCAGGTGCTCGCCGGTGAGCTTGAAGATCAGCCAGGAGTCGACGGTGCCGAACATGGCGCGCCCGCGTTCGGCGCGCTCGCGCAGGCCGTCGACGTGCTCGAGCAGCCACTGCATCTTGGTGGCGGAGAAGTAAGGGTCGAGCACGAGCCCGGTGCGGGCGCGCACGAGCGGCTCGTGACCCGCTGCGCGCAGCTCCTCGCAGCGGCCGGCGGTGCGCCGGTCCTGCCAGACGATCGCGTTGTGCAGGGGCTCGCCGCTGTGGGGGTCCCACACGCAGACGGTCTCGCGCTGGTTGGTGATGCCGAGCGCGTCGAGATCGCCGACGCGTACGCCGGCGTCCCGCAGCGCAGCGGCGGCGACAGCGCTCGTCACGTCCCAGATCTCGCGCGCATCGTGCTCGACCCAGCCGGGCCGCGGGAAGTGCTGGGTGAGCTCGCGGTAGGCCCTGCCGATCGGCTCGGCGTGCTCGTCGAAGACGATGCAGGTGGTACCGGTCGTGCCCTGGTCGATGGCGAGGATCATCTGGCGCGCGAGCCTACCGGCGCCACGGGCTACCCACGGTCGCCCCGCGATACGCCCGGCGACCGCGACAGATACACGCGCGCGAAGTCGAGTAGCTGGCGGGCGCGATGAGCGAAGCCGGCGGCGGTGCGCCCGGTGGCGCGGTGCTCGAGATCGAGCTCGATCTCGAGCAGCCGGTGCCCGCGACGGACGGCGTCGATGGTCATGCCGATCTCCATGCCGAAGCCATGCGCGAAGGGCAGCACGTCGGCAAGCGCAGCGGCGCTCAAGGCGCGCTGTCCGGAGATCGGCGCGACTGTCCGCAGGCCACAGCGACGGCGAATGGCCCAGCGGGCGAAGCCGAGTGCGAGCCCAACGCCGCCACCGACGCGGCGACTGAAGGCGGCCACGACGACGTCGCCCTGCCCGGCGGCGACGGCGTCTGTCAGCGCGACGAGCGCGCCGGCGGACGCGCCGAGGTCGCCGTCGCAAAGAACGAACACGGCCTGCTGCTCGGACTGCGGAGCACGCGCGTTGTCAAGCGCTTCACGCGCGGCGAGCGTGACAGCCTCGCCCTTGCCGAGCATCCGCTCGCTGCCGACTACATGCGCACCCAGCCCGGCGGCGATGCTCGCAGTGGCGTCGCTCGAGCCGTCGTCGGCCAGCAGCAGGTCTGCCCCGGGGAAGGCCGAGGTGAGCGCCTGCAGCGTGGCGCCGATCCGATCCGCCTCGTTGTAGGCGGCGACGATTATGAAGATTTGACGTTCCATCCGATGCGGTCCTGTTCGCGCACGACCCCACGGTGAGCATCGCCGGTCGTCGTGTGCGAAGGCTATTGTCCCGGCGGTCAGCGACGATCGGCGATCTGGACGTCTGGAGGTTCGTGAATGACTGCAGTGGAGGCGCACATCACCGGCACGGTGTGGAAGATCGAGTGCGCGGTGGGCGACCAGATCGAGGAGGGCGACACGGTTGCGATCCTCGAGTCGATGAAGATGGAGCTGCCGGTCGAGGCGGAGGACTCGGGCAAGGTCACGGAGATCCTCTGCGAGGAGGGTCAGGCGGTCAACGAGGGCGACGCGCTGGTCGTGCTCGAGTAGCGCCCGTCGCACACGGGCTCCGGCGCACGCGAGTCAATAGCCTTCGACACGTGTCCACGAGCGCAACAACCCGCGAGCCGGCAGGTGGCAAGCTCCTGATCGATGAGCCGGGCGAGGGCATCGTCCGCCTGACGATCTCAAACCCAGCCAAGCGCAACGCGCTGGATCACCCGATCCTCGACGCGATCACGTCGACGCTCGCCGAGCTCTCGGCCGAGGGTTCTGCCGCTCGCTGCATCGTGATCACGGGTGCGAACGGGATGTTCTCGGCGGGCTATGACATCGGCGAGATACCGGCTGAGGAGTTCGAAGAGCGCGCGGAGCGACTGGTCGCGCACCCGTTCACCGAAGCGATCGACGCCCTCGAGGCGTTCCCCTATCCGACGCTCGCGATGCTGCCGGGCCACACGATCGGCGGCGGCCTGGAGCTCGCGCTCTCCTGCGACCTGCGCGTCGCGCTCGATCAAATCAAGCTAGGCATGCCCCCGGCGAAGCTGGGTCTCGTCTACTCGCACACGGGCCTGCGCCGCTTCATCGACGCGATCGGCGCGGCGCGGACGCGCGAGCTGTTCCTGCTCGGCCGCTACATCGACGCGCCGACGGCGCTGCAGTGGGGGCTCGTGAACCGGCTCGCGATCGGCGAGCAGCTCGAGCCACTGACGCTCGAGCTGGCCGCCGAGCTGGCCGGCAACGCGCCGCTCTCCCAGAAAGGCAACAAGCGCGTGATCGCGGCGCTGCTGTCGGCCGAGAGCGAGCTGTCCCCGGACGTCGAGCAGGAGCTGATCGAGCTGCGCCGCGCATCGTTCGCCTCAGAGGACATGCGCGAGGGGATGAAGGCGTTCGCCGAGAAACGCCCGCCGCAGTGGTCCGGACGCTGAGCGGAGGCGCCGGCTACAGCGGCTCGCCGATCACCAGGCCGAAGCGCTCGACCAGGCCCGGAATGCTGTCGGGCCGCATTTCCAAGCCGTAGCGCTCGCACAGCTCGCCGAGCACGGCGGGGTCGGCGTTCAGTGCGCCGCCCAACGCTGCGAGCTCTTTGAAGAAACCCTCAAAACCGGCCGGCGCGATGATCTCGAGGATCCGGCAAGGCTCCTCGCCGGCGTTCCAGAACGTGTGCCACTGGTTGCGCGGCTTGAACACGAGCTCGCCGGGCCCAGCCTCGAGCACGTCGTCGCCGAGCAGCGCGCCCATGCGCCCCTCGAGCACGTAGCTGTACTCGTCCTCGCGCGTGTGCCGGTGAAGTGGAGCGGCCAGCGCCCGCGCCGACATGGGGTGTTCGACCAGCGCGAACCCCTGCCCGGTCAGATCTCCGTCGATCATGAAACGGGCGCCGATGCTGCCGAGGAAGCCCGACTCCCCATCGGTCGGCCCGACGACTACCGGCGAAACGGTTTGCATCTTCTGCCTCCTGATCTCATTTCATTAGACATTACTGTCGCGGGAAATGTATACGACGACCGCGTGACGTGTCAATATTGATGCAACACTTATGGCCGACCAACCACGCCAGTACCGCATGACGCGCCGGGCCGAGTCTCAACAGGCGACTCGCCGGCGCATCACTGAAAGCGCTGTCACGCTGCACGGGACGCTCGGCCCTTCGCGCACCTCGATGAGCGCCGTCGCCGATCACGCGGGCGTGCGGCGCTCGACGCTGTACCGTCACTTTCACGACGAAGCGGCGCTGTTCGAGGCGTGCAGCGCGCACTGGGCGATGTCCAACCCGCCGCCTGACATCGGCGCCTGGGCCGCCATCGCGGCGCCCGAGGAGCGGCTGGCCCGTGCGCTGCAGGAGCTCTACGGCTACTACGGACGCACGGCAGCGATGCTCGAGAACCTGCTGCGCGACGAACAGACGATGCCGGTCGTGCGCGAACGCTTCGCGGCCTTCCATGCGTACACCACGGCAATGCGCGATGTGCTGATGGGAGGCAGAAGCGTGCGCGGCGCGGCGCGGCGGCGCGTACAGGCGGCGCTCGGCCACGCGACCGCGTTCTCGACGTGGCGCTCGCTCGTCGCCCAGCAGGGGCTCGCTCCGGCCCAAGCGGCGGAGCTGATGTGCATGCTCGCCAAGGAGGCAGCGCACGGCACGCGAAAGTCCGCGCGAGCCCGGATCTAGCCGTCCGCAACGCTCCATAACCTCCGGCCCATGCCGCCTCTGATCACTCGCGAGGAGGCCTCCAGGCTGGGTGAGCTGGAGGACCACGCACAGATCGAAGCGCTGATCGAGCGCGCTTGGCGCGCTCGCGTGGAGCGCTTCGGCGACTCGACGGACATGTGCTCACTGGTCAACGCCAAGTCGGGCGGCTGCGCGGAGGACTGCGGCTTCTGTGCGCAGTCGCGCTTCGCCGAGGCGGAGACGCCGTTGCACGCGATGATGGAGCCGGAGCAGATCCTCGAACACGCGAAGGCGGCCGAGGCGGCGGGTGCTCACCGCTTCTGCATGGTGACGCAGGGCCAGGGACTCTCCAAGCGCGACTTCCAGAAATACCTGCAGGGGGTTCGCCTGGTCTCGGAGCACACGAACCTCAAGCGCTGCGCCTCGATCGGCCACATGAGCGTGTCCCGCGCGCAAGAACTGAAGGAGGCGGGCGTCCAGCGCGTGCACCACAACGTGGAGACGGCTGAGTCCTACTACGACGAGGTCACGAGCACGGTCCGCTACGAGGGACGTCTGCGCACGATCGGCGCGGTGCGCGAGGCCGGCTTGGAGACATGCGTGGGCGGCATCCTCAACCTCGGCGAGTCACGCGAGCAGCGCGTCGAGAATGGCCTTTGAGCTGGCGGCGATCGACCCGACGAGCGTGCCGATCAACATGCTCAACCCGCGCCCGGGCACGAAGTTCGGCGACCGCGAGTACATGGACCCGTGGGAGGCTGTCAAGTGGATCGCGATCTTCCGGCTGATCCTGCCGGGGGCGCTGTTTCGGCTGTGCGGCGGGCGCGTGGAGAATCTGGGCGAGCTGCAGGAGTTGGCGGTGCAGGCGGGCATCAACGGCGTGATGATGGGCAACTTCCTGACGACGCTCGGCAACGACCCGGAGACCGACCGGGAGATGTTCGAGGAGCTTGGATTGAACGTCGCGCGCCAGCCGGACAACGCGTCGAATCCCCGCCCGGACAATCGCTCGGGCTGGCTCGAGGGCGAGACGCCGGACGTGGTCGAGCGGCTGCTCGAGGAGACAGCCGAGGGCACCGCGCCCGAGTTGGAGGAGGAGAAGCTGAAGATCCGCCTGTGGGACCCCTCGAGCCAGCTGCGCTTCCGCGCCAAGCGGCTCGTGCCGACGCGTCCTGATGGAGCCCCGAACCGCTCGCGCAGCGCGCGGGAGCCGAGCGTGGGCGACGGCGCAAAGGGGCCGCCGAGCACGGTGGCGAGCGGCTGAGCGACGGACGGCAAGGGAGGAGCGGCGCGATGCATGGGGAGATGGGAACGGCAGAGCTCGAGGATCGTCTGGCCGAGCTGGAGCGCCTCGGCCTGAGCCGCCGCCTGCGCCTGGTGTCCGGTCCGCAGGGACCGACGGTGCTGCTCGATGGTCAGCCGGTGCTGCTGCTCTGCTCGAACAACTACCTGGGCCTGGCCGATCACCCGCAGGTGCGCGAGGCGGCGGCCGAGGCGGCGATGCGCTGGGGCGTCGGCGCGGGCGCATCGCGGCTGATCTCGGGGACGATGACCGTTCATCGCCGCCTGGAGGAGCGCTTGGCGGACTTCACGGGGCGCCGGTCGTGCCTGCTGTTCGGCTCGGGCTACCTGGCCAACCTCGGCGTGATCGGAGCGCTGGCGGGCCGCGGCGACACGGTCTTCTCGGATGAGCTCAACCACGCTTCGATCGTCGACGGCTGTCGCCTGTCGCGCGCGGAGGTGATCGTGTATCGCCACCGCGACGTTGAACACCTGCTGTGGAGCATGCGCCACCACGGTGGCCGCCGTGAGGGGCAGGGACGACGCGTGATCGCGACGGACTCGATCTTCTCGATGGACGGCGATGTGGCCCCGCTGGAGGAGCTCGTCGAGCTGGCGCAGGCTTCGAGCGCGCGCATCGTGGTCGATGAGGCGCACGCGATCGGCACGTATGGGCCGGATGGGCGCGGTGCGCTCGCGGCGGCTGGCCTCGAGGGCGAGGTCGATGCGATCGTGGGGACTCTCGGTAAGTCGCTGGGGTCCTACGGCGCGTTCGTATGCGGCGAGGAGGAGATGGCCCGTTACCTGCTCAATACGTCACGCTCGTTCATCTTCTCGACGGCGCCCTCGCCGCCGGCGGTGGCGGGCGCGCTGGCGGCGCTCGAGCTGCTGCAGCAACGTCCGCACCGCGTCGAGCGCCTGGCTGCCAACGCACGTGCGCTGCGCCGCTCGCTCGCAGCGGAGGGCTTTCAGGTGCCCCAGGGCGACATGCACATCGTCCCGCTGATCGTGGGCGAGGAGCGAGACACGATGCGCCTATGCCAGGCGGCGATCGAGCAGGGGGTGTTCGCACAGGCGATTCGCCCGCCGACGGTGCCGGCGGGCACCTCGCGCCTGCGCCTGGCGGCGATGGCTTCGCACACGGCGAGCGACATGCGCCTGGCGGCGGGGGTGCTGGCGAGCACGGCGCGAAAGCTCGGCCTGGACCCGAGCGAGCTCGGCTCGCCGCCGGAGCCGGAGACGGCGCTGGAGCCCGACGAGCTCGAGCTCGAAGACTGGCGGGGACGCGAGATGGCGGCGATGCGCAGTGGCGAGGGTCCGCCCCCGGCTGCCCCATTCGACGTCGAGGCACCCCGCCCGCGGCAACCGCCGGCCCCGCCTCGCGCGGACGCCACCGGCGCGAGCGCGCCGTTCGACGGCGAGCGCGAGAGCGCCGTCGCGCACGCGGCCTGACGTTCCTGGCGCAAGACGACTGATGCGGGGACTGTTCGTCACGGGCACTGACACGGACGTCGGCAAGACGGTGCTGAGCGCTGCGCTGCTGGCAGCGATCAGAGGAGAGGGCGAGCCGGTCAGGGCATACAAGCCGGCGGTCACGGGCCTGCAGGAGCCTGCGACGGACGGCGCGGGCTGGCCGCCGGACCACGAGCTGCTCGCGGCGGCGGCGGGCATGACGGCGGAGCAGGTCGCGCCGCTGCGCTACGGCCCGGCCGTGTCGCCGCTGCTGGCAGCGGAGATCGAGGGCGAGCGGCTCGACCGCGAGATGCTGCTCGCTGCAGGCGCGGAGCTGACGCGCACGGTCGAGCATGACGGCACGACGGTGATCGTGGAGGGTGTCGGCGGGCTGCTCTCGCCGCTGGCGGAGAGCTTCACGGTGTGCGACCTCGCCGCGTCGTTGCGGCTGCCGCTGCTGATCGCAGCACGCCCGGGACTGGGCACGATCAACCACACGCTGCTGACGCTGCAGGCGGCGCGCGCGTATGGACTGGACGTGCGCGCTGTCGTGATCACGCCGTGGCCCGAGCAGCCATCGCGCCTGGAGCAGTCCAACCTGGAGACGATCCGGCGCTTCGGCTTCGTCGAGGTGGACACGCTGGCGCGCGCGGCTGGTCCCGACGTGGACGAGCTGGCTCGCGTAGGCGGTGCGCTTCCGTGGCGGCGCTGGCTCGGCGAGCGCCGGCTGGTGCAACAGCGCGCGTGAGCAGGCGCCCGATGGGGACTTGCACGGCGGGCGGTCGGCGGACTATGGTTGACGAGATGGTCGTCAGCACGCCCGCCGGCAGCGTCCCGCTCGACATGCGCGACTTCACAGCGCGCTACACGGCCGCGTGGAACGCGTGCGACACGGACGCGATGGCCGAGCTCGTCAGCGAGGACGTCGTCTGGGCCGATCCGGCGCTGCCGGAGCCGGCGCGCGGCGTAGCCGAGGTGCAGGAGTTCATGCGCACGAGCTTTCGTGCCTTCCCGGACCTGCACTTCGGCGAACCCGACCCGCCGTCGCTGGCGGTCTCGGGCGATGTGGTCTTGTGGGCCTGGTACATGGAGGGCACCCACCGCGGCACGATCGACCCACCGGGCTTCGCACCGACGGGCAAGCGCATGCACGTGGACGGCGTCGACCAGTGGACGATGCGCGACGGGCGCATCGTCCTGTACCGCGCTTACTACGACATGAACGACGTCGCCCGCCAGCTCGGCATCGTGCCACCGCCGGGCAGCACGGCCGAGCGGGGGATGGTCGCCCTACAGCGCCTGCAGGCCCGGCTCGCCCGGCGATGAGCCCGGGCTCGGACGGCGAGCACTACGACGTCGCGATCGTCGGCGCCAGCACGGCCGGCTGCACGGCGGCACGCCTCTTCGCCCAGCGCGGCGCGCGCGTGGCGCTGATCGAGCGCAAGCCCTCGCCGGACGCGTACAAGACGGTCTGCACGCACTACATCCAGTCGAGCGCGACGCCGACGATCGAGCGACTCGGCCTCGCCCCGTTGCTGGACCAGCACGGAGCCGTGCACAACGGAATCGACCTGTGGACGCCGGCGAGCGGCTGGATCGCGACGAGCCCGGATGCGCCTTACGGCTTCAGCGTGACGCGGCGCACGCTCGACCCACTGCTGCGCGGGCTGGCCGCCGAGACGCCGGGCGTCGAGCTGATCGCGGGCTGGAGCGCGGTGGGTCTGCTCGGTGGCGCGCGTCCGGCGGGCGTGCGCGTCGAAGACCATTCGCACATGCATCGTGAGATCAATGCGAAGCTCGTCGTGGCAGCCGACGGGCGCGACTCGAAGTTGGCACGCTGGGCGCGCGTGCCGGGCCGCGTGAAGCCGCACGGGCGCTTCTTCTACTGGGCCTACTGGCGCGGCCTGCGCCCGGCGACGAAGCGCTCGAGGATGTGGCTGCTCGACCCGGACGCGGCCTACACGTTCCCCAACGAGGACGGGCTGACAGTCGCGCTGGTCGCGCCCCACCGCGACCGCCTGCCCGACTTCCAGGCGGACCTGCACGGCGCCTACAAGAGGATGTTGCGCACGCTGCCCGAAGGCCCGGACATGAGCGAGGCGACGCTCGAGGGGAAGCTGCTCGGCAAGCTCGAGCTGCCGAACATCTATCGCCCGGCGGCGCGTCCCGGCGTGGCCTTCGTCGGCGATGCCGCGCTGGCGGGCGACCCGCTGTGGGGCATCGGCTGCGGCTGGGCCTTTCAGAGTGCCGAGTGGCTCGTGCAGGAGACGGCCGGTGCGCTCGACGGCGGCGAGCAGGCCCTCGACGAGGCGCTCGAGCGCTACCGCAAGCTGCACCGCAAGCGCCTGCTGCCTCACCACATGATCATCAGCGACATCTCCAGCGGCCGTCCGATCAGCCCGATCGAGCAGCGCATGTACCGAGCGGCAGCGCGCGACAGCGTCGTACGCGAGGCGTTCGAGCGGATCGGCAGCCGCGAACGCCCACCGTCAGGCATGCTCAAGCCAAGCCTGATCACACGAATCGCGCGCTTCGGATCGGCGCAGCCCGCCTGAAACGCCGGCCCGAGCCGCGAGCTCAAGCGGCGCGGGCGGCGGCGAGCACTGCCTGGCATACGCGCGCCAGGTCTGGTTCGTCGATCACGTAGGGCGGCATCGCGTAGATCAAGTCGCGGAACGGGCGCAGCCAGACTCCGCGTGAGACGGCGGCGTCGGTCGCGGCGGCCATCTCGACGGGGTGGTCGAGCTGCACGACGCCAATCGCACCGAGCACGCGCACGTCCGTGATCCCCGGGAGCTCACGCGCCGGGGCCAGGCCGTCGCGCAGCCCCCGCTCGATCGCCGGCACCTGCTCACGCCAGCTCGCACCTGCCTCGCCGCTGCCGCCGTCCGTGCTCCTGCCTTCCCCGGAGCCACCGTCGAGCAGATCGAGCGAGGCGAGCGCGACGGCGCAGGCGAGCGGGTTGGCCATGAACGTGGGCCCGTGCATCAGTCCCCCACCCTCTCCTGCCGAGATCGCGTCGGCCACGCGCCGTGTGCAGAGCGTCGCGGCAAGCGTCATGTAGCCGCCGGTCAGCGCCTTGCCGAGGCACATCACGTCGGGTGAGACGTCGGCGTGCTCGCACGCGAACAGCGCGCCCGTGCGCCCGAAGCCGGTGGCGATCTCATCGAGCACGAGCAGCAGCCCGTGCTCGTCGCACAGCTCGCGCAGCAGGCTCACGCAGGCGGGCGAGTGAAAGCGCATTCCGCCGGCCCCCTGCACGACGGGCTCGACGAGGATCGCCGCGAGCTCCCCGGCGTGGCGCTCGGCCAGCGCGCGAACGTGCTGGGCCCAGCGCTCGTCCAGCGGCGCGTCGAAGCCGTCGGGCGGGCGCTCGGCGAAGACGTGCTCGGCGAGCACCCCGGTGAACATGCCGTGCATCCCACCGATCGGATCGCATACGGCCATCGCGCCGAACGTGTCGCCGTGATAGCCCCCCCTGACCGTGAGCAGGCGCGTGCGCCTGGGGTACCCCTGCGCGCGCTGGAACTGCAGGCTCATCTTGATCGCGACCTCGACCGAGACCGATCCCGAGTCGGCAAAGAAGACCGCGTCCAGCCCATCCGGCGCGAGCTCGAGCAACCGCTGCGCCAGGCGCACCCCCGGCTCGTGCGTGAGCCCGCCGAACATCACATGCGCCATCCGCCCGAGCTGACGGCGCACGGCCTCGTCGAGCGCCGGATGCCGGTAGCCGTGGATCGCGCACCACCACGACGACATCCCGTCGATCAACTCGCGCCCGTCGGCCAGCTCCAGCCGCACCCCCCGCGCCGCGGCTACCGGGAGCGGAGCGAGCCCTCCCGACAGCGAGCCGTACGGATGCCAGACATGCTCGCGGTCGAACGCGAGCAGTGCGTCCCGGTCGGTCAGACCGGCCTAGTCCTCATATGGAACGAACTCGCGCTTGCGGGCACCGCAGACGGGGCAGAACCACGTGTCGGGAATGTCCTCGAAGGCCGTGCCTGCGGGAATGCCGCCGTCCGGGTCGCCTTCGTCGGGGTCGTAGATGAAGCCGCAGGACTCGCAGATCCATCGCTGCAGCGTCTTCGTGTCGGTGCTCATGCGCCAAAGACTAGCGGCAGGTAGGGTCAACGGATGAGCTCGCACGGGGAGAGCGGCCGTCACGGCGATGACGTGCCGGCAGAGCTGCGCGATGCAAGCAGCGGCGAGGAGTACAACCCGGGCCCGGTGACGCCACCGCGCCAGGCGGCGACCGTGATCCTGCTGCGCGGCGAGCACGATCGGCTCGAGGTGCTGCTCGTGCGGCGTACGCCGAAGGCGCGCTTCATGGGCGGCGTGTGGGTGTTTCCCGGCGGTGCCGTCGATGCCCACGAGGGCGACGGCGATCAAGCCCATCGCGCCGCCGCAATCCGCGAGCTGCGCGAGGAGGCGGCGATCGCGCTCGAGCACCCAGACGCGCTCGTCAAGTTCTCACGCTGGATCACGCCGGCGCAGGTGAAGATCCGCTTCGACACGCATTTCTTCCTCGCCCCGCTGCCCTCCGGCCAAGAGCCGCAGGTCGACGGCGAGGAGGTGATCGACCTCGGCTGGTTCACGCCCCAGCAGGCACTGCAGGCGCACCGCGAGGGGGAGCTCGAGCTCGTCTTCCCCACGATCAAGCACCTGGAACAGCTCGGCGGCTTCGCTTCGGTGCACGAGCTGCTCGAGCATGCCCGCGGGCGCGACGTGCAGCCCGTCGAGCCGAAGGTCTTGCTCGAAGGCGAGGTCGCGCGCGTGCTGCTTCCCGGCGATCCCGGTTACTGAGCCCGGGGATACCGGCTACCAAGCGCCGCTCAGCGCTGCTGCTGCGCCGCGATCACGTGGGTGACCGCGTTGATCAGGGCCAGGTGCGTGAACGCCTGGGGGTAGTTGCCGAGGTGGCGGCCGCTCGAGGCCTCGAGCTCCTCGCCGTAAAGCTCCAGCGAAGAGGCATAGGAGAGCAGCCGCTCGCAGAGGTGTTCGGCTTCGCGATCCTCGCCGATCTCCGACAGCGCCGAGACAAGCCAAAAGGAGCAGATCAAAAACGTTCCCTCCTTGCCGCTGAGGCCGTCGTCGGTCTCCTCGGTGCGGTAGCGCATCACGAGCCCGTTCTCGGTCAGCTCGTCGCGGATCGCGCAGACCGTCGCCACCACGCGCTCATCGTCCGGCGGCAGGAAGCGCAGCAGCGGCACGAGCAGCGTCGAGGCGTCGAGCGCGTCCGTGTCGTAGTGCTGGCGGAACACGCCGCGCGAGTCGAGGCCGTGCTCGAGGATGTCCTCGCGGATCTCAGCCGCGATCCCCTGGAACTCCTCGGCATGATCCTTGTTGCCGCGTCGTTCGGCCAGCCGCGCGCCTCGATCCAGGGCGACCCAGCACATCAGCTTCGAGGAGACGTAGTGCTGGGGCTCGCCGCGCGCCTCCCAGATCCCCTGATCGGGATCCTTCCACACGGCCGCCGCGCAGTTGACCTGATCGATCAGCACCGGCCACAGCCGCTCGGGGATGTGGTCGCGCTGCTTGGAGTGGAGGTAGACCGAGTCCAGCACCGCGCCGAACACGTCGTTCTGGCGCTGGTTGTAGGCGCCGTTGCCGATCCGCACCGGGACAGAGCCCTCGTAGCCCTTCAGGTGCCCGAGCGTGGACTCCTCGAGGTCTTTCTCCCCTCTGACGCCGTACATGATCTGCAGCGAGCCGTCCTCGTTGCGCGGCACTTCCGCCACGTACTCGATGAAGTCGTCAGCCTCCCAGTCGAGCCCCAGCGCGTGCAACGCCCACAGCGTGAACGAGGCGTCGCGCATCCAGCAGTAGCGGTAGTCCCAGTTGCGCTCGCCGCCCGGCGTCTCGGGCAGCGAGGTCGTGGGCGCCGCCACCAATGCGCCCGTCGGCATGAACGTCAACCCCTTGAGCACCAGCGCCGAGCGCTGCAGGTGCTTGCGCCAGGGGTGGTCCGGATAGGTGCCTTCGGCCAGCCAGCCGCGCCAGAAATGCCCCGTCCGCTCGAGGATCTGCTCAGCTTCCTCCGATGTGTGCGGACCGCCTCGCGACTCCGTCCAGGAGATCGCGCAGAAGCGTTTCTCGCCCTCCACCATCGTGTGGCGCCCATGCGTGCGGTTGCCCTCGATGCCCATGCGGATGTCGCTGAACAGCCTGAACATCGTGCGGCCGTCGGAGGCGTCCATCGCCATCGCGTCGTGCGCGTCGGGCGGGTCCTCGGCATCGGTCTCCAGCTCGACCTTCTTCCACTCCGCCGGCGTGGCGCCGTAGTCGAGCATCGGCTCGCACACGACCTCGACCTGGACCTGGCCCTGAACGCATTCGATCATGCGCACGAGCAGGTGGTCCGCGTCGAAGTCCGTCGGCGGGCGCGTGTGGCTCGAACCATGCTCGTTGTCGTGCCATTCGCCCATCGCCAGCGCGTCTACGACGCGGATCCAACCCTGCGGGGTCATCCACGTCGTCTCGATCATGTTCGTGCCCGGGATGTAGCGGCGCCCGGCCGGGACATACAGCCCATAAGGACCCACGCGCCAGCTCCCCGCGCCGCGATCGAGCAGCGCGCCGAAGACCGACGGCGAGTCGAAGTACGGCAGGCACATCCACTCGATCGAGCCGTCCGAGGCGACCAGCGCCCCGGTGTGGCAGTCCGAGAGGAAGCCGTAGTCGGCGATCGGCGGGAACGGGGAGGCTTTGCCAAAGCTCCGCGAAGCCGGTGTGCTCGCGGGCTGTGCCTCGGTCTTCGGCCCGCCGTCGGCGCCGCTGCCGTCGTCTGAGCTGCGCGCACGCCGGGCCGGAGGGGGAACGCGCGGAGACATCTGCGAGAACGGTAGCGGGGTAGGCTGCGCGAGGACGAACATGAGCGCCACGACATTCACCCTGCACCCGCCCGCTGCGCGCCTGCTCGAAGGCCGCCGTGCGCTCGTCACCGGTGGAGATTCCGGAATCGGTCAGGGCGTCTGCTTCGAGCTCGCCGCGCACGGCGCCGCCGTCGCGATTAACTACATCGCCGCGCCCGACGAGGCCGAGCGGATGGTCAGCGAGATCGAGTCCGGCGGCGGCAAGGCACTCGCTGTAAAGATGGACGTCTCTTCTGAGCAGGATGTCCAACGCGCCTTCGGCGAGGCCAAGGACTCATTCGGTGGCATCGATTTGCTCGTCAACAACGCCGGCGTGGAGAGCGCCCACGTGCTGCTCGAGATGCCGTTGCAGGCATGGCAGAAAGTGATCGACGTCAACCTCACCGGCGCCTTCCTCTGCGCGCGCGAGGCGGCGCGGGCGATGCGCGACGAGGGCGTTGCCGGCGTGATCGTGAACATCTCGAGCGTGCACGAGCAGATCGCCTGGGAGCGCTTCTCCCACTACTGCGCCTCCAAGGGCGGGATGAAGCTGTTCGCGCAGTCGATCGCCAAGGAGCTCGCGCCGCTCGGCATCCGCGTCGTCAACGTCGGCCCCGGCGCCGTCGATACTCCGATCAACAAGTCCGTGCTCGAAGATGCCGAGGAAAGCGCCAAGGTGCTCGCCGAGGTGCCGCTCGGCCGCTGGGGTCAGGTCGGCGACATAGCCCGCGCCGTCGCCTGGCTCTCAAGCGACCAGGCCGGCTACGTGACCGGCGCGACGCTGTTCGTCGACGGCGGCATGACGCTGTACCCGCGCTTCATCTGAGCCGAGCCCGCGACCACACGCGCGGGCACCGCAAGCCGATGCCGAGCCGCCGCGGCGGCCCGGCCGTTCACCATTCGAAGTCGAAGCTCGGGCGCTGCACGCCACGCGGCAGGATCTGCTCGTCCTCGAGCTTGTCCAGGTGCGCCGCCAACGTCGCCGTGGCCGCCGAGCGCAGCTCCTCGGGCACCTCCGGCCAGACCGCCGCGAGCAGGTCCGGTACGGTGCGCAGGCCTTCGTTGAGCGCGATGATCAGGCGGTTTTCGCGATCGATGCGGTGGCCGATGTACTCCTCGAGCTTCTCTCGCGCCTGCCACACCACCTCGCCGTGTCCCGGGCACAGGACGTTGAAGTCCTCGCGCAGGCGCAGGCCCGTCAGCGCCAGCAGGTAGCCCGACATCGCCCCCGGGTGGGGCGTGATCAGAACGCTGCCGTCGCCGAGCACCGCATCGCCCGTGAAGCACGCGCCGTCGGCGATGAACGCGTAGTGATCCGGCGAGTGACCCGGGGTGGGCACCGCCTCGAACGGCCCCACGCGCTTGCCCTCGGCAAGCGTGATGTCGACGCGCCCGCGCGCCGCCGCCAGTGGCGCCGGGTGCACTTCCAGCAGCGTCTCGACCGCCTCGGCGTGGTCCTCGTGGTCGTGCGTCAAGACCACCCCCCCGAGCCCGCCGCGCGCCTCGATTGCCGACATCAGCCTGCGCACGTGCTCGTCGATCAGCGGCCCCGGGTCGACGACCCATGCCGGGCGCCTGCCGACCACCCACGTATTGGTCCCCGAAAGCGTCAGCGGGCCGGGATTTGGGGCGCGCAGACGCAGGATGTCGTAGTCGCGAAGTAAACCCGCGTCCGTGCGTGCCTCATCCTCAGTCCGCGCCTCTCCGAGCTCGGAATCCGGCGGAATCGAACCGTTCACAGCCGCGACGTTAGCTGACACGGCGGGCGCTTGAACTCCCGCCGGGGCGGGCCCGACCACGAGTATTCCGCCTAATCAAACGTCGTCAAAGCGACGTAAAGCGCTCGTAGCGCACTGTCTGGCTATTCGAGATTGGCCATTACGTGCTTGACCACGGTGTAGTCCTCCAAGGAGTACACGCTCAGATCCTTGCCGTAGCCCGACTCCTTGAAGCCTCCGTGGGGCATCTCCGAGACGAGCGGGATGTGGTCGTTGATCCACACGCAGCCGAAGCGCAGCGCGCGCGATACGCGCAGCGCGCGGCCCACGTCGCGCGTCCACACCGAGGAGGCCAGGCCGTAGCGCGTGCTGTTGGCCCACTCGATCGCCTGCTGCTCGTCGGTGAAGCGCTGCACCGTAATCACCGGGCCGAAGATCTCGCGCTGGATCATCTCGTCCTCCTGCTCCAGGCCCGCCACCACGGTCGGCTCCAGGTAGAAGCCAGGACGGTCCGGCTGCTTGCCGCCCGTGACGATCTCCGCGCGCTCCGGACGACGCTCGAGAAAGCCCTCCACGCGGTCGCGCTGGCGCTTTGAGTTGACCGGGCCGAGCGTCGTGTCCGCCGCCAGCGTGTCGCCGATCACGAGTCCTTTGGCCTGCTCGGCCAGGCCGCTGACGACGTCGTCGTAGACCTTAGGCCCCGCCAGCACGCGCGTCGCCGCCGTGCAGTCCTGCCCCGCGTTGTAGTAGCCCGTGCCCGCGATCGTCTCGAGCGCGCTCTCCAGGCTGACGTCGTCGAACACGACCACCGGTGCCTTGCCGCCCAGCTCGAGGTGCACGCGCTTGAGCGTGTCCGCCGCCGTGCGCGCCAGGTGCTTGCCCGTCTCGACCGAGCCCGTCAGCGCGAGCATGTCCACGTCCGGGTGGGAGATCAGCGCCTCGCCCGTCGGCTCGCCCGGGCCGGTGATCACGTTGAGCACGCCCTTCGGCAGAATCTCCGCGGTCAGCTCGGCGAGGCGCAGCGTCGTGATCGGCGTCCTCTCGGCCGGCTTCAGCACGACCGTGTTGCCCGCCGCCAGCGCCGGCGCGATTTTCCAGATCGCCATCATCAGCGGGTAGTTCCACGGCGTCACCTGACCGATCACGCCAACCGCCTCGCGCCGGGTGAACGACGTGTAGCCCTCCATGTACTCGCCCGCCGCGCGGCCCTCGAGCACGCGCGCCGCGCCGGCAAAGAAGCGCAGGTTGTCGACCGCCACCGGGATCTCGTCGCTCTTGACCGCCTCGATCGGCTTGCCCGCGTTGAGCGCCTCCAGCCGTGCGATCTCATCGCCGTGCTCCTCCAGCGCCGCCGCGATCGCCAACAGCGCTTCCGAGCGCCGCTGCGGCGTCGACTGCGACCAGCCCTCGAATGCGCGCCGCGCCGCGCCCACCGCGCGGTCGACCTCCTGCGCCGAGGAGCGTGGCGCGCGCGCCATCTGCTCGCCCGTCGCCGGGTTCAGCACCGGTTCGGTTTCGCCCTCAGCGCCCACCAGCTCACCGTCGATGAAGTTCTTGAGAGTCTCTGCCGTCGTTGCCATCTCGCTGCTCTCCTCGCGTCGATCGGGTCTGGGCTATCGCGCCTCGGTCAGGTCCGGAGCGTCCAAGCTACACGCTCGCCGCCGGCTCGCCGAGCGCCTCGGCGACCGCCGGATGGGTTATCTCGCCCGCGCGCACGTTGAGGCCTCCGCGCAGCGCCGGGTTCGCCTCGAGTGCGTTGTCCACGCCGAGCTCCGCCAGTTCGATCGCATACGGCAGCGTCGCGTTCGTCAGCGCATACGTCGAGGTGATCGGCACCGCCCCCGGCATGTTCGTCACGCAGTAGTGCGTGATCTCGTCGACCTCGTACGTCGGACGGGAGTGCGTCGTCGGGCGCGAGGTCTCAAAGCAGCCGCCCTGGTCGATCGAGACGTCCACCAGCACCGCATGACGCTTCATCAGCTTCAGCTGCTCGCGTGTGACCACGTGCGGCGCGCGGCCGCCGTGTACGAGCACCGCACCGATCACTAGATCCGCCAGCGGCAACATCTGCTCGATCGCCAGCGTCGAGGAATACACCGTCGAGGCGCGGCCGCCGAAGGCCACTTCCAGTTCGCGCAGCCGATCGATCGAGCGGTCGAACACGAACACATCCGCCTCCATCCCGATCGCGATGAACGCCGCGTTCATACCGACTACGCCGCCGCCGATCACGAGCACCGTCGCCGCCGCCACGCCCGGCACGCCGCCGAGCAGGATGCCGCGCCCGCCGAGCGGCTTCTCCAGCATGAAGGCACCAGCCTGCGTCGCGATCTTTCCCGCCACCTCGCTCATCGGCGCCAGCAGCGGCAGCCGCCCCGCGCCGTCCTCGACCGTCTCATACGCGATGCAAGTCGCCCCCGAGCGCTGCAAACCACGCGCCAGCTCCGGCTCGGCCGCCAGGTGCAGATACGTGAACAGCGTCTGCTCCGCGCGCAGCAGCTCGACCTCCGAGGCCTGGGGCTCCTTCACCTTCAACACCAGCTCTGCCTCGGCGAACACCGCCCGCGCGTCCGCCACGATGCGAGCGCCCTGCGCCGTGAATTGCTCGTCATCCATCGCACTGCCCACGCCCGCCCCCGTCTGCAAGATCACCTCGTGCCCGCGCGAGGTCAGCTCGCGCACGCCCGCCGGGGTGATCGCCACGCGGTACTCGTCCTGCTTGATCTCGCTCGGCACGCCGATCCTCATCGCAGCAGGCTCCGTTTCCTCGTGGTGCCCGGCCCGCGCAGCGCGCTCGGTCGGTTCGTCTTCATCAAAAAAATAATCACCGCGCGAGCTCCCGGCCGCGCAGTGCGAGCCAGAACTCGATGCGGTCACGCGCGCTCGAGAAGTCGCGACCCGTCAGCTGCTCCACGCGCCGAACGCGGTAGCGTAGCGTGTGGCGGTGGCAGTACAGCGCGCCCGCCGCCTTCTCCCAATGGCCGTTGTGTTCGATGAACACGTCCAGCGAGCGCAACAGCTCCTCGCCGTAGTCGCCATCGCCCTGCTCCACCGGACCGAGCACACCGCGGCAGTAGGACAACAGCGCGTCGTCGTCCTGCAACGAGAGCAAGAGCTGAAAGGCGCCCAGGTCACGGTACGTCGCCACCTCCGGCGCGCGGCCGTTCTGCAGCCGCACTGCCTCAAGCGCGCAGCGCGCCTCGTGGAAGCTCAGGCGCAGCGAGTGCGCCGCGCCTGTACGGCTGGCCGCCGCGCGGACCGCACCGAAACGCCTTTGCAGCCCGCCGCGCAGCTTGCGCGCGAGCTCCTCCGGCTCGACGCCCGCCGCGTCGATCACCGCGCACAAGAGTCCGCCCCGGATCGCCACCAGGCTGTGCGTGCGCTCGTGCTCCAGTGCCCGTTCCAGCGGCGCCGCAACCGCCGTCGGGTCCTCCAGCGCGAACGCCAGCACCGCCACCTCCTCGCCGATCCCGAACGGCCGCAGCCGCGCCTGCAGGTCCTCCGGGTAGAGGTGGCCCGTGAGCGCCTCCGCCAGCACGTCGCCCGCCATGTTGCGCTGCAGCATCTCGTAGCGCTCGTTCACGAGCTGCGCGAACGCCCGCTCCGTGATCGCGATGAACGGCAGCTCATACGGCACCTCGAACAACGGAAAGCCGCGCTTGCGCGCCGCCGTCACCAGCGCCGCCGGCAGCCGTTTGTGCTTGAAGCCCGTGCCGAAGCCGAGTCCCGCGATGCGGTGATCCGCCAGCCGCTCGATCAGCTCCCGCTGGCTCTTCGGCCCGTTCAGCTGGATACCCGTCGTCAGCAGCAACTCGCCGCCGCGCAGCCACGGCGTCGGATCCTCGAGCTCCGTGCTGTGCACCCAGCGGACGTGCGCATGCGCCGACTCATGGCCGCTCGCCAACTCCAGGCCGAGCTCCGCGATCAGGCTCTCGACTGTGAGCTCCATGCCGCCATTCGCTCGCTTGCCTCACTGAGCACCGGCCGCAACACAGCCAAGATCTCCTCGAACTGCTGCTCGCCCGCGATCAGCGGAGGCGAGAGCTGAACGATCGGGTCGCCACGGTCATCCGTGCGGCAGATCAGCCCTCGCTTGTAGAGCTCGCCCGAGAGGAAGCCGCGCAGCAGTTGCTCTGACTCCTCCTCGTTGAACGTCTGCTTCGTCTCTTTGTCCTTGACCAGCTCGATCGCGTGGAAGTAGCCCGCCCCACGTACGTCGCCCACGATCGGCAGGTCGTACAGGCTCTCGAGCATCGCCCGGAACTTGCCCTCGTTCTCGCGCACGTTGGCGTTGAGGTCCTCGCGCTCCATCAGCTCGATGTTCGCCAGCCCAACCGCGCAGGCCACCGGGTGTCCACCGAAGGTGAAGCCGTGGACGAACGAAGCCTTGCCGTGCAGGAACGGCTCCGCGATGTGATCGCCCGCGATCACCGCGCCCAGCGGCGCGTAGGCCGAGCTGATCCCCTTCGCCGTCGTGATCATGTCCGGCTGGTAGTCGAAGCGTTCGCAGCCGAACCAGTGGCCCAGCCGGCCCCACGCGCAGATCACCTCGTCCGAGATCAAGAGCACGCCGTGGCGGTCGCAGATCTCACGCACCCGCTGGAAGTAGCCCTCCTGCGGCACGAAGCAGCCGCCGCCGTTCTGCACCGGCTCGAGGATCACCGCAGCCACCGTGTCCGGGCCCTCGAACAGGATCGCCTCCTCGATCGCGTCTGCCGCCCATAGCGGGTCGCGATCCTCGCTCCAGCGGTAGGAGTTCGTGTTCGGCACGTGCGCCCCGCCCGGCGTGAGCGGTTCGAACGGCTCACGCAGCGGCGGCAGCCCCGTCGCCGTCAGCGCCCCCATCGACGTGCCGTGGTAGGCGAGCTTGCGCGAGATCAGCTTGTGGCGCATTAAGTCCCCGCGCGCGCGGTGAAAGGACTTGGCGAGCTTCCACGCCGACTCCACCGACTCAGAGCCTCCCGAGGTGAAGAACACCCGGTTGAGGTTGCCCGGGGCCAGCCCGGCGATGCGTGCCGCCAGCTCGATCGCCGGCGGGTGCGCATAGCTCCAGTTCGTGTAGAAGCCGAGCTGCTTCGACTGCGCCGCCGCCGCCTCACCGAGCTCTGCGCGGCCGTGACCGGCGTTGACGCAGTACAGCGCCGAGAGGCCGTCCAGGTAGCGCTTGCCGTGCTCGTCGTAGACGTAGCAGCCCTCGCCCCGCACGATCACCGGGACCGCGTGGTGCTCGTCGTAGGAGCCCATCCTCGTGAAGTGCATCCACAGGTTGCGCCGCGCCAGCTGCTGCAGGCGGTCGGGATCTTCAGCCGGCGCCATGCCCGCCGGGCCCGGCGCCCACGGCCTCGAGGTCGACTCGCCTTGCTGCTCGGGCTCAGCCGCAATCCCGCTCGTCGCGGCGGCCATCTGATCGAGATCTGCGGAGTCGCTCATTGCATCCACTCCCCATGCCGGCGCCGGTGCACCCGGCCATCGCCGATAGACACTCAGGATAACGGTACTGCGCTGTGCAGCGCCTATCAAGTACATCTGAGGTCAAGAAGGTCAATAGCCGTTGTACAGATCGTATAAAGACTTTAGTCCGCTTTGGGACATGCGCCCATTGCCCGCGACCGACGGGGGACGTAGGTTTTGCCGTAGTTCGCGCGACCACCCAGAGGAGAGGACGATCGATGGCCACCGAGAGCGGCGCCGTACCGACGGGTTCCGGGCAGCAGGGTCATCACGGGGTGATGGACAAGGGCCTGAAGAAGGGCGCCATCGGCTACATCTCCAACATCGTCATCGGCGTCGCCTCGACCGCGCCCGCCTACTCGCTGGCGGCCACGCTCGGTTTCATCGTCGCCGTCAAGGGCGTCGGCGTGCACGCGCCCGCGGTGCTGCTCGTCTCGTTCATCCCGATGCTGCTGATCGCCTCGGCCTACAAATACCTCAACCGCGCCGATCCCGATGCGGGAACGACGTTCGCCTGGACAACGCGCGCGCTCGGCCCCGGCACGGGCTGGGTCAACGGCTGGGCGATCTTCCTCGCCGACGTGATCGTGATGGCCTCGCTGGCCGACATCGCCGCGATCTACACCTTCAAGCTCTTCGGCTTCACCGAGCTCGGCGAATCGAAAGCCGCGATCATCATCGTCGCCGTCCTGTGGATCGCGATCATGACGTGGATCTGCTACCGCGGGATCGAGCTCTCCGCGCGCATCCAGCAGGTTCTGCTCGGCGCCGAGGTCACGATCCTCGGCCTGTTCGCCGTCGTCGCGCTCGTCAAGGTCTACGGCGGCAGCCCGCCGCACAACTCGATCAAGCCCACCGCCGACTGGTTCAACCCGTTCGCGATGAACTTCCACGATCTCGTCGTCGCCGTGCTACTCGGCGTGTTCATCTATTGGGGTTGGGATTCGGGGGTGGCCGTCAACGAGGAGTCCAACGATCCCGCCAACGGACCGGGCAAGGCGGCCGTGATCTCCACGATCCTGCTCGTGTTCATCTACTTGATCGTCAGCGCCGGCGCCCAGTCCTTCCATGGCATCGGCTTCCTCACCGCCGAAGCCAACCAAGAAGACGTGCTCAACGCGCTCGGCTCAGGCGTGCTCGGCAGCACGCTCAACAAGCTGCTCGTGATCGCCGTGCTCACCTCGGCCTCGGCCTCGACCCAGACGACGATCCTGCCGACCGCGCGCACCACGCTGTCGATGGCCCACTGGAAAGCCGTGACCAAGCTGCTCTCGCGCGTGCACAAGCAGTACCTCACGCCGACCGTCTCCACGCTCGGCTTCGGCGCGCTCTCGATCCTCGTCACGATCGTGCTGCTGCTGCTCTCCGAAAGCGTGCTCGCCGACTCGCTTACGGCGATCGGCTTCCCGATCTGCTTCTACTACGGCTTCACCGGGGTCGCCTGCGCCGTCTACTACCGGCGCGAGCTGTTCAAGAGCGCTCGCAACTTCTTCCTGCTCGGGGTCGCGCCGCTGCTCGGGGCACTGATGCTGTTCGGCGTCGGCATCTACGCAGCGACCTACTACTGGAAGGAAGAAAACGTCGAATCCTCGCCGATCCTTGGCATCACGCTGCCGATCTGGATGGGCATCGGCGGCATGCTGGTCGGCCTGATCCTGATGCTCGCCTCGCGCCCCTACTTCAAAGAATTCTTCTCGCGCAGGACCGAAACGGCGCCGCCCGGCATCCTCGACGCGCCGCCCTCGCCCGTGCTGCCGGCGCCGGTCGACTTCTAGGACGGCCGCTCAGCCGCCGGGCGTCGCGGGAAGCCGTCTGATCGCGGCGATCGAATCCATACCGGCCTCGATCTCGGCAAGGCGTGCAGCCTCGGTCTCGGCGAGCATCGTCTCGATGTCGACTTCGCGTCCGCCAGTTCTGTTGCCCGCCGCCTTGCGGATCAGCGCAAGCTTGTCCTCGAAGTCGCCGCCTGACTCCATCATTGCTGTGACATCTCCTTCACCCCGTGCGGCGAGCCCAGCTCGGCGAGGCGATCAAGGAACGGCTTGGGCGGGAACGCCTCGGGCCCGAGCACACCGCTGCCACCCCACAGACCCTCGTCGATCAGCTCGAGCGCCACGACCGGATTGACGGCGGTCTGCCAAACGACGGCCTGGCTGCCGTACTCGCGCATCGTCTGCTCGTTGTCGACCACGTGGTACAGGTAAGTCGAGCGTGGCTTTCCGTCGACGCCAGTGCCGCGAACCCACGTGCCCGCGCAGGTGCGTCCCGTCATCCGCTCGCCGAGCGTCGCGGGATCGGGCAGCGCTGCGACCACCACGTCGCGCGGCGCCACCTGCACGTCGCGCACGCGTACCGGCTCGGTCGCGTCCAGGCCCAGCTTGTGCAGCGTGCGCAGCACGTCGATGAACTCCTCCCCCAGCCCGTACTTGAACGTCACGCGCTCGCAGTCGACCCAGCGAGGGATCAGCACGACCTCCTCGTGCTCGACATTGACGCACTCGACCTTGCCGATGCCCTCCGGGAAATCGAACACCTCGGGCTCGGAGAACGGCGCCGTCGTGTAGAAGCCCCGCTCGCGCTCCCAGATCAACGGGGGGTTCAGACACTCCTCGATCGTCGTCCAGATCGAGAACGTCGGCGCAAAGTCATAGCCCTCGACGACGAGGTCAGCGCCGTCGCGTACGCCGACCTCCTCGACCCCCGAGAACAGCTCCTGTGCGGCGTAGGCGGCAAACACGTCCGACAGCCCCGGCTCCACGCCGATGCCGACGAGCGCGAGCAGGCCCGCCTGCTCCCACGCCTCGTGTGCAGCGAGCTGACGCTCGCCGAGCAGCTTGCCCGGCAGCTCATACGGGCGCTGCGGGTGCGGACGCGACAACGTCATCGCCATGTCCAAGTAGGTCACCTTTGCCTCGAAGCATGCGTCGAAGATCGGCTCGTTGAAGCGCGGATCGCACGCGTTGAGCACGGCATCCGGGCGCACGCGGCCGATCAGGTCGATCACGCTCTGCTCGTCGGAGGCGTCGACGCGCTCGGCCGAGAAGCGACCCGGCTCGCCCAGCGCGGCCACGACCGACTTGACCCGTTCCGGCGAGACATCCGCGAGCACGACCCGCTCGAACTTGGAGCGGTGCTGCGCGATGGC
Organism: uncultured Solirubrobacteraceae bacterium; assembly: GCA_963704495.1. Classification (GTDB taxonomy): domain Bacteria; phylum Actinomycetota; class Thermoleophilia; order Solirubrobacterales; family Solirubrobacteraceae; genus Palsa-744. Next base: position 3,095,971 of record OY969911.1, read on the forward strand.
CGCGAACGCCGCACCGACCCCCCCGGCCCCGACAACGAGAATCTTCATCGAGCGCAGTGTGACGCATATCGACCGATCCGACTGGCACATCGACCCGCGGCCCTCGCGCCACAACCTCGCAGCGGCCTGGGCGCACCTCGCGGCCGCTGCACGTGCCCGTCGCAGGCGCCGTTGTGTCGCTCACCGCTCCCGTATGCTGCGCCGATCCCTCTTGTCGCGAACACGAGCAGACGATGAGCACCGGGGTCCCCGCCCCCTCGCACACGCCGGCTGAATCGCCCGTGAGCGCAGGCGACGAGCACTCACCCGGCGCGCGCAACGGCACCGAGGACGGCGGCTCCACGGCCTCCGGCGGGCGCCGCTGGGCGCCTTCGCCCCAGCTCGCTCGCTCGGAGATCCTGTGGACGATCCTCGCCGGCGTCGCGCTCGCCGTGATCGTGACCTGGCCGCTCGTGCTGCACCTCCCGAGCCGCATCTCGCCCGATCTCGGCGACCCCGTGCGGACCGCCTGGCAGGTCGCCTGGGTGGGCCACGCGATGCTGCACGACCCGCTGCACCTGTTCGACGCCAACGCCTTCTACCCGCACCCGCTCAGCCTCGCCTTCTCGGATTCGCTGCTCGGCTACGGGCCGGCCGGGTTCTTCGGCTCAGGCACCGTCGCGGCGCTCGTCCGTTACAACCTGCTGTTCCTGTTCGCCTGGTCGCTCGCCTTCATCGGCTGCTATTTGCTGGCCCGCGAGCTCGGGCTGCGCAAGCTCGGCGCGGCCGCCGCCGGGGCAGCCTTCGCTTACGCGCCCTACCGCGTAACCGAGGCCGGGCATCTGCACGTGATCTCCTCCGGCGGGATTGCGCTCGCGCTGTTCCTGCTGCTGCGCGGCTACCGGCGCTCCTCGCGTGGCCTCGTGATCGCCGGCTGGCTCGTCTCGGCCTGGCAGATCTCGCTCGGCTTCACGCTCGGGCTGCAGTTCGCCTACCTGATGGCCGTGCTCGCCGCGCTCGCCGCGATCTGGTGGCTGCGCGCCAAGCGGCCTTCGCTGCCGCGCGAGTTGATCGCGATCACCGCCGTCGGCATCCTCGTCGTCGGCGCTGTCACCGCGTATGAGGCGCGTCCTTACCTGAAGATCTCGCACGACTACCCGACCGCCAGGCGCACGCTCCGGGAAGTCAAAACGTACTCCGCCGGCCCCGCCGCGTGGCTCTCGGCATCCTCGGAGAACCGCGTCTGGGGCGAGGTGACCTCGGGCATGCGCGAGCACGTGCATTCCAAGAACGAGCAGGTGCTGTTCGGAGGCGGCTTGATCCTGCTGCTCGGGCTGATCGGGCTGGCTGCGCCCTTCTATACGCGCCGATTGCGCATCGGCCTTGCCGTGGGCGCCGTCGTCTGCGCCGTGCTCGCCGTGGGGCTCGGGCTGACCGGCTACGGCTATCCGTATCGCCTGCTGTTCAACTACGCCCCCGGCTGGGACGGAGTGCGCGTGCCCGGGCGCGTGTTCACCACGGCCACGCTGTTCCTCGCGCTGCTCGCCGGCGCCGGCGCGCAGCTGCTCGCCGGGCGGCTCGGCGCGTTCTTCTCACGCCACGGCGGGCGTATCGCCGCGCGCATCTCGCTCGCCGGCGCCACCGCGGCCGTCGGCGTCGTGATCGTGATCGGGATCGTCGGCGAAGGCGCCGGCCACATGGCGCACCCGCTCGTGCCGCAGCCCGCGCGGGCCGAGATCGGCCTGCCCGGACCGCGCCTGGACCTGCCGACGGACGGCCCCTATGACCGCATCTGGCAATACTTCTCGACCGACGGCTTCTACAAGATCCCGATCGGCAACTCGACCTTCGACATACCCGCGGTGGACGACATTCGCGGCGGGGTGCACAAGTTCCCCGATCAGGCGAGCGTCGAGAAGCTCCGCTACTACGGCATCCGAACCGTCGTGCTCCACCTGGCGCCATTCAAGGAACTGCCACCCTCCCACGGCTTCGCGCAGCTCGAGCCGCGGGACCCCGTGGCTGCCGCGGCAAAGCCGGTCGCCGGGCTCGGCATCACACGCAAACGCGTCGGCTCGCTCGCGATTTACGAGATCGGACCGGGGCCCGCCGCCCTGCACAGCAGCGACCACGGCAACGGCTGATGCGCGGCCGGCTGCAGAGCAAACGCTTCGCGCTGCTCGCGATCCTGCTCGTCGGCATCGCCTACGCGACGATGATCCAGAGCTTCTCCTGGAATCAGACCTCGCACTACGACCTGGTCCGTTCGCTCAACGTCGAAAAGACGAACATCGACCAGTACCAGGAAAACACGGGCGACAAGGTCTTCTACAAGGGTCACTGGTACTCGGCCCGCGCGCCTGGCCTCGCGCTGTTCGCGCTGCCCTTCTACGACACGCTCAAAGGACTCGACGCCGAAAAGTGGACGCGCAGCTCTGAAGCGCTGCGTGGCGAAGACGAGATGGTCTACCTGATCGGGCTGTGGGGCAACGTGCTGCCCGGCCTCTTGCTGCTGCTGCTCGTATGGCGCGTGGCCGATCGCTTCGAGCCCGGCTACGGCGCCGCCGCGGCCGTCGCGCTGGGGCTCGGCACGATGGTGCTGGCACTCTCCACGCTGCTCTTCTCGCACGTGTTCAGCGCGTTCCTCGGCTTCGCCGCCTTCGCGCTGATGCTGCGCGAGCGCGACGGGCCGCCGGCGCCGTCGCTGCTGGCGCTCGCCGGGCTCGCGATCGGCTATGCCGTCGGCTCGGAGTACCCGCTGTTCTTCGTCGGCGCCGTGCTCGGCCTCTACCTGCTCTCGCGCCGCGACGCGCTCAACGTGCGCGGCGTGCTGACGCGCGCCGGCGCCTACATCGGCGGTGGCATCGTCGGCATCGTGCCACTGCTGCTCTACAACCACTACGCCTTCCACTCATGGACGCACCTGGCCTACTCCGACGTGCCCCGCCAGCAAAAAGGCTTCTTTGGCATCGACCTGCCGAGCCTGAAGGTGCTCGCCACGCTGTTGTTCGACTCGCGCGGCCTGTTGACGATCTCGCCGGTGCTGATCATGGGCGCGATCGGCGGCGTGCTGCTCTACCGCCGCGGCAAGCGCGCCGAGGCGCTGACGATCGGCGGCATCTGCCTCTGCTACGTGGGCTACAACTCCGGCTACTACCTGCCCTTCGGCGGCGGCTTCATGGGCCCGCGCTTTTTGACGACGATGCTGCCGTTTCTCGCCGTCCCGCTGGGGATCGCCTTCAAGCGCTTTCCCGGCCCGACGATCGCGCTCGCCGCCGTCTCGGTCACAACGACCGTGATCGCCACGATCACGCACCCGCTGATCGGCTATGAGAACGAGGCCGTCGTATGGACGCGCTACCTGAGCGAGGCCTTCTCCCAGCCGACGAAGGCGTTCTTCCAGCCGACGATCGCCAGCTCGTTCGGCGCCGGGCGCGGCTGGGGCGGCATCTGGCCGTTTCTGCTCGCCGCCGGGGCGGGCGTGCTGCTCGCTGCGCTCGCCACTGCGCGCATGCGCCTGACGCTGCGTTCGCTCGGCGCAGGCGCGCTCGCCCTGCTCGCCTGGGGTCTGTTCGCGGCCCTCGCTCCGACCAAGCTCGGGATCGACCACCAGGGTCTCCTGAGCATCGTCGGCGCCGGCGATCACACGGCGCTGGACCTCAAACGACATGACGGCGCCCTCTATCCCCTGACGAAACTCGCTATCTACAGCACGATCGCCGGTCTGCTGGCGCTGCTCGGCGCGCGGCTGTTGCGCAACGACTCCTCGCCCGGCGCGCAGCCCCTGGACGCGGGTCCGGGCGCCGACGCAGAACGCACGCGCGAGGATCCGCCCGAGCCGGGCCGGCGCCCTGCCGCCGGCCCCTCGGGCAGCCCCGCCGTCAGTGGTTACTGATGCGCTTGACGTTGCACTTAGCGCCGTGCAGCTTCCTGCAGACCGTCACAAAACCAGGGCGCGGAACGTGGTGGCTGTCGGTCAGCCCCGCGTCGAAGCGCGTCGAGGCGTTGCCACCGATCCAGTTGTAGATGTACAGGCGCTTGATCTTCGCGTGTGCGGCGGCGACGTTGAACATGAACGCGAGCACCTTCGACGCCCGCCTCAACCCCGAGCCGTTCTTGTTCGGGAAGGCACTGCCGAATTTGACGAGGCCGCCGGTCTCGGTCAGCCACGTCTGACCACCCATCGCCTGCACGAGCGTGCGCGTGCGCCAGCTTTCCAGGCGGTTGATGTCCGAGTAGTTGTGCAGCCCCCAGATCTTCGGCGTCACCGTGCGCAGTTTGCCGACCTCGCGCTTGAATTCGGAGATGTATTGCAGCGTCGGCGAGATGTTGTTCGCGTCGAGCACGTCGAGCCCGAGCACCGTGCAGCCCTTGCACACGCGCAGCAGCGCTTGGTAGTACTTCGCCGCCGCCGAGGCCGACGGGCTTGCGAGCACGCCCCGGATGTTGCCGCGATTGGCCTCGTCCCAGGACTGGTACTGGCGGACCTTCGGGAACAGCTTCACGAATTTCTGCACGTCGCGCTGGTAGGTCGCGACGCTCGGCAGCTTTGTCGGCGTGTACTCGGAGTGGTAGAAGGCGATCAGGATCTGCTGGCGTTTGGCTTCGGCGGCTTTGATCCACAGCTTCGCTTTGTCGAGCGAGTAGGAGCGCACCGCGGCGTCGTAGGGCACGATGTAGCGTGCGATTTTCGTCCTCAGCTGAATCCAGTTCGGGTCGGTGAACATCTCCGGCGACTCGTCGCCGACGCCCGTGAAGTAGGTCGAGGCGGCATGGGCTCTCGGGCCGGCCTTGGCCGGCCCGGCCGACTTGGCACCGGCTACGCCGGCGGGGCCGAGCACGAGCGCCGCGAGCACGGCGCAGATCGCGGCGAGTCCCACGAGCAGAAGGGACCGTCGAGGGAGATGTGTGTGGAGATTGGGCATGTGCAGGCGGGAACAGGGTCGGAGGGACAAGGTTGCGCAGTTGCGCCGGGCTGCAACGAGTCTTACGCGGCCTTTAGCCCACTACCTGCAATCGGCGCTTCATCTTTACGACGGGTTTACTCCGCCGGCCCCCTCGAGCTCGTCGGGTGCGTCGGTCTGTGGGCGCTCGGCGGCCCTTCCGCTGCGCAGCGTCGGGTCGGCGACGATCCGCACGTCGACGCCGGGCAGCTCACGCAGCAGGCGCCCGAGCAGCGAGCCGTCGAGCCCACCGCCGAGTAGCCCGAGGCGGCCGATGCCACGGCGGGCGCTCGGCGTGCCGATCAGGACGTACGTCGCCCCGAGCTCGCGGGCCGCCGAGACGGCGACGGCGGCGACGTCCTCGCCCTCCTCCACGCGCAGTCGCGCGCCGAGCATCGCCGTGAGGCGGCGCAGCGACTCCAGGCGCTCGCGATCCTCACGGCTCGGCGGGTGCCCAGGCGGACGCACGAGCAGCACGTCGAGCTCCGCATCCAGGCGCTGGGCTGAGCGCCACGCCCGGCGCACGACTCGCTCGGAGTGCGGCGCGAGCGTGGCCAGCGCGAGCAGCCGCTCGGCGATCGCCTGCGGTTGGGGCTCGGCCGCCACGGCAACGCCCTGCTCGTCGCGACGCACCACCGGCGTCGGCTCACGCACGAGGCGCTTTTCCTCGACGTCCTCGGCGACCTGGCGCAGCGCCGTCTCACGCAGCGCCGAGAGGTTCTCGATCTTGAAGAAGTTGTTCAGCGCCGCCTGCACGCGCTCGGGGCGATAGACCTTGCCCGCCCGCAGGCGCGCGATCAGCGTCTCCGGCGTGAGGTCGATCAGCACGACCTCATCCGCCGCCGAGAGCACCGCGTCGGGGATCGTCTCGCGCACGCGTGCGCCGGTCAGCTGGTTGACCTGGTCGTTGAGGCTCTCCAGGTGCTGCACGTTGACCGTCGAGTACACGTCGATCCCCGCCGCGAGCACGTCGCGCACGTCCTCGTAGCGCTTCTCGTGCTCGACCCCCGGCGCGTTGGTGTGCGCCAGCTCGTCGATCAGGCACAGCTCCGGCTTGCGCGCGAGCACCGCGGGCAGGTCCATCTCCTGCAACGCGCGGCCGCGATAGTCGACACGCCGGCGCGGGATCAGCTCGAGCCCCACGGCCTGCGCGAGCGTCTCCTCGCGACCATGGGACTCGAGATAGCCGATCGCCACGTCGCGCCCGCTGTCGGCCTCGGCCTTGCCCTCCTGCAGCATGCGGTAGGTCTTGCCGACCCCCGGCGCCATGCCGATGAAGACCTTCAGTTGTCCTCGGCCGTCGGGCATGCCGGGATTCTCCCCGACGCCACTGCTACCCGGTCGTGCGCTCAGCCCCCGAGCAGGTTGTGCACGATCAGGTCGATCAGCTTGATGCCGATGAACGGCGCGAGCAGACCGCCCAGGCCATAGATCCACAGGTTGCGCCGCAACAGCGCACTCGCCCCGATCGGCCGGTAGCGCACGCCCCGCAACGACAGTGGGATCAGCAGCGGGATCACGATCGCGTTGAAGATGATCGCCGAGACGATCGCCGAGCGCGGCGAGCCGAGGCCCATGACGTTGAGCACGTGCAGCGGTCCCTTGGCGCCCGGGCCGGCGGCGTAGGTCGAGATGAACACGGCCGGCAGGATCGCGAAGTACTTGGCCACGTCATTGGCGATCGAGAAGGTCGTCAGCGCGCCGCGCGTGATCAAGAGCTGCTTGCCGACCTCGACGATCTCGATCAGCTTCGTCGGGTTGGAGTCGAGATCGACCATGTTGCCCGCCTCGCGTGCGGCCTGGGTACCCGTGTTCATCGCCACGCCGACATCGGCCTGCGCGAGCGCAGGTGCATCGTTGGTCCCGTCGCCGGTCATCGCCACGAGCCGCCCCTCCTGCTGCTCGTCGCGGATCAACGCAAGCTTGCGCTCTGGCGTCGCTTCAGCGAGGAAGTCATCGACGCCCGACTCCTCCGCGATCTTCGCGGCAGTCAGGCGGTTGTCGCCGGTCACCATCACGGTCCTGATGCCCATCGCCCGCAGTTGGTCAAAGCGCGCCTTCATGCCCTCCTTGACCGTGTCCTTCAAGTACACGACACCGAGTACCTGGCTGTCGCGCGAGACCGCCAACGGCGTCCCCCCTTCTTTGCCGATGCGGTCGAGCTGGATCTGCAGCTCAGGCGGCGGCGTGCCGCCTTCGCGCTTGACGAGCTCGATGATCGCGTCTCCCGCACCCTTGCGCAGTTGCTGCCCGTCATAGTCGATGCCGCTCATGCGTGTCTGCGCGGTGAACGGCACAAACTCGGCGTTCGTCTGCGTCATGTCGTGCTCACGGATGCCGTACTGCTTGGCGAGCACGACGATCGAGCGACCCTCGGGCGTCTCGTCGGCCAGCGAAGAGAGCTGCGCCGCCTCGGCCAGGTCGGCCTCTGAGACGCCGGGCATCGGCACGAATTCCGAAGCCAGCCTGTTGCCGATCGTAATCGTGCCGGTCTTGTCCAGCAAGAGCACATCCACGTCGCCGGAGGCCTCTACCGCGCGACCCGAGAGCGCCAGCACATTGCGCCGCACGAGGCGGTCCATGCCGGCGATGCCGATCGCGCTCAACAGCGCACCGATCGTCGTCGGGATCAGCGCGACGAGCAGCGCGATCAACGTCGTCTCGGAGATCGAAGTGCCCGAGAACAGCCCAAACGGGCGCAGCGCGACCACCACGATCATGAAGATCAGGGTCAGCGCGGCGAGCAGGATGTTCAGCGCGATCTCATTCGGCGTCTTGCGCCGCGAGGCGCCCTCGACGAGCGCGATCATGCGATCGAGGAACGACTGCCCCGGCTCCTGGGTGATTTCCACGACGATCTGATCCGAAGTCACGCGCGTGCCGCCGGTGACAGCGCTGCGGTCACCGCCGGACTCGCGGATCACCGGCGCCGACTCGCCCGTGATCGCCGACTCGTCGACCGTCGCGATCCCCTCGATCACGGTGCCGTCCCCGGGGATCAGCTCGCCGGCGGGCACGACCACGACGTCGCCACGGGTCAGCTCGGCGGCTGCCTTGGTCGTTCCGTCGCGCAGGGTGGCGACGGTCTCCTTGCGCATCGAGCGCAGCGTGTCCGCCTGCGCCCGTCCACGACCCTCGGCAAAGGCCTCGGCCATGTTCGCGAAGACGACCGTCAGCCACAGCCACAAGGCGATCGTGAACGTGTACCAAGCGGGCTCGTTGCCACCCCCGAGCGGCTTGCCGCCGAAGACCTGGATCAACCACGTGACGGTCGTGATCACGGAACCGATCTCGACGACGAACATCACTGGGTTGCGGATCTGCACGCGCGGGTCGAGCTTCTTGAAGCTGTCGATCAGGGCGCGTTTGACGATCTCGCGCTGGAACAGCGAGATCGCTTGGCGTTCGTTCTTGGGGGTCCCGCCCACCCTCTGCGCGTTCATCAGGCCTTTGCTCCCTTCATGCGGTCAAGCGCAAGGTTGAGCTCGAGTACGTTCACGCCCGGTTCGCCTGAGAAGCCGAGGCCCCGAGAGTCGGTGTACTGCGCGACCAGGCTGTCGACAGTGCTCAGTGAGAGTCCCCGCTTGGCGGCGACCCGATGCGCCTGGATGCGCGCGTTGGCCGGCGAGATTTCAGGGTCGAGGTTCGAGGCCGAAGTGTTGACGGCGTCAACCGGAATCTGCGCGGTGCTCAGCCCCGGGTCGTACGGCTTCTCCAGTTCTAGGTACGCCTTGATGTTTTCGGCGTCTTCTTCCTTGGTCACCTTGTCGTTGGGGCCGCGGTTGGAGAACGTGCTCGCGGCGGCGTTGTAGGCGCCCCCTTCCGTCGCCGAGGGGCGGCTCTGGAAGTAGATGGGGTCCGGTTCGGTGACGAGTTCTTCTTCCTTGGGCTTGCCGTTCTTGTCGAGCACCGGCGTCTTGAAGCTCTGGCCGATCAGCTTCGAGCCGACCAGCTTGCCGCCCACATAGACCTTCTGCCCATTGGCGTTGCCCGGGAAGGCGACCTGGCTGACGCCGGTGATCAGCAGCGGGTAGACGAGCCCGAGCAGCACGGTCAGGACGACGATGCCGATCACTGAGGTGACGATCTCGCGGCGCATCTCAGTAGAGGTGTCCGGTCAGGCCCTGCACGATCGGGCCGAGCAGCAGGGCGGGGAAGAAGGTCAGCGCGCCGACGAGGATGATCACGCCGATCAGGAGCACGACGAACGTCGGGTTGTCGGTGCGCATCGTGCCGAGACCGGCAGGAGTGACGCGCTTGCCGACCAGCGCCCCGGCTACGGCCAGCGTGAACACGATCGGTCCGAAGCGGGCGAACAGCATCACCAAGCCGCCGAGCACGTCGGCGAAGGTGACCCCGTGCGAGCCAATGTTGCCGGCGTTGGGTTGGATGAAGCCCGTGTAGCCGGCAAACGCCGAGCCATTGTTGTTCGCTTGCGAGAGATAGGCGTAGAACGTCTCTGAGAATCCCTGCGGCCCCTTCCCCAGTTCGGAGATCGACGCGCGCCCAGCGCGGGTCGCGGTGCCAAGCGCCGTGGCGAAGAGCGCCGCCAGAGGCGTGATCAGGATGGCCAGCCCGGCGAGCTTGATTTCCTTGGCCTCGAGCTTCTTGCCGAGCCACTCGGGCGTACGCCCGACCATCAAGCCACCGATGAACACGGCCAGCAGCACGTACAAGAGGATCGAGTAGAGCCCCGTGCCGACGCCGCCGAAGATCGTCTCTGAGGCCGACATGTTCGCGAACGGCACGGCACCGCCGATACCGGTGAAGGACTCGATCGCGCTGTTCACCGCGCCGCAGGAAGTGACGGTCGTGACAACGTCGAACAGCGCCGATCCGGCAATCCCGAAGCGCTGCTCCTTGCCTTCCATGTTGCCGCCGCCGGAGCCGGCGATCGCGTGCGTGTGAAGCCCGGCTGCGTGCTGCGCGGGCGAGCCATGCGCCTCGGCGATATAGGCGACGACCACGGCGCCGAGGAACATCACCATCATCGTTGCGTAGATCGCGTAGCCTTGGCGTCGGTTGCCCGTCATCCGTCCGTAGGTGAAGACGAGCGCTGCCGGGATGATCAGCACGAGCAACATCTCGAACAAGTTGGTGAACGCCGTCGGGTTTTCGAACGGATGCGCTGAGTTGACGTTGAAGAAGCCGCCGCCGTTGGTGCCGAGCATCTTGATCGACAGCCTGCGAGGCGGTCGGACCCATCGCGATCGACTGCGTGAGACCGGTCAGCGTATGGGCCGTCAGGTAAGTGGAGAAGTTCTGGATCACACCCTGGGAGACGAGCACCAACGCGCCGATCACGGAGATCGGGGTGAGCACGTAGAGAATCGTGCGCACGAGGTCCTGCCAGAAGTTGCCAAGGCTCTTCCCCGAGCGTCCGACGATCCCGCGGATCAGGGCGACCGCCACGACGATGCCGACTCCGGCCGAGAGCCAGTTCTGCACGGTCAGCCCGATCATCTGGCTGAGGTAGCTCATGGTCGTGTCGCCGCTGTAGAACTGCCAGTTGGTGTTCGTCACGAACGAGGAGACCGTGTTGAACGTGACGTTCCACGGCGCCGAGTGATAACCGAGCGGGTTGACGGCGTGGGGAACGAAGAAGGCGTCCTGCGTGCGCAGGATCACGTACAGCAACAGCCACCCGGCAAGTGAGAAGACCAAGAGGCTTTTCCCGTAGGACTTCCAGTCCTGCCCACGTTCGGGGTCGACGCGCAGGACTCTGTAGAGAAGCCGCTCCGGTCCCGCGAACAGCGGTGAGAGGAATACGCGCTCGCCGCTGTAGACCTTCGCCATGTAGCTGCCGAGCGGCATCGCGAGCGCGCTCAGGATCACGACGAACAGGACGATCGTCAACCAGCCGAAAAATGTCATGCCCCGCGGGGCCTCCAGCCCCTCGTTCCGATGAGGACGATCGCCATCGTGGCGCGCGAAGCCGGGGCTTCGACCCTCATAGCTTCTCCCCGCGGATCAGTGCGTAGAAGAGGTAGGCGATCACGAGCACCGAGACGACCAGCCCGAACAGGTCGGCGGCGCTCATACCCGGTCGACTCCCTCGATCAGAATCAGCAGCAGCGCGAAGACGGCGATCCCGATGACGACTGCGACGATGTCCATGCCGTCACTATGAAACGGTGGGCGTCACGGCCGCATGACGATCGTGACGCTGCCCATAACGATTTCGTTACGGCCTTTTTATCTATTTAATTAATTAGAGAGAGAACCGATAGCCCACGCCGGGATCGGTCACGATGTAGCGAGGCCCGGCCTTGCCGTCGGGCTCGATCTTCGCCCGCAGCCGCGCGATGTGCGTGCGCAGCGGCTGGACGTCGTCGACGTACTCCGGCCCCCACACCTCGACGATCAGGTTGCGGTGGGTCATCAGGCGGCCACGGTTGCGCACGAGCACGCGCAGCAGCTCGAACTCGATCGGGGTCAAGTGGACGGGCTCGCCGTCGCGCAGCACGACGCGAGCGGCGAGGTCGACCTCGAGGCCCTCAACGGCGATGCGCGGCTCCTCCTCTGCCGGAGCCGCGCGGCGCAGGGCTGCCTGCAGGCGTGCCACCAGCTCGCGCGCCCCGAACGGCTTGGTGATGTAGTCGTCGGCGCCCGCCTGCAGCGCTCGCACCTTCTGCTCCTCTTCGCCCAGCGCGGAAAGGACGAGTATCGGCATCTCGCTCCACTCACGCAGCCTGCGCGTCACCTCCACGCCGTCGCCGTCGGGCAGCACGAGATCGACAATCGCCGCATCCGGCGGGCGCAGCGCGGCGAGATCCAGCGCCTCGGAGGCCGTCTCGGCGGGTACCGCCTCGAAGCCGGCCTCGCGCAGCACGACCTTCAGCGCGCGCACGATCTGCGACTCGTCGTCGACCACCAGCACTCGCCTAGGCGGCGCCTCGGCGGGCTGTGCCGGCGAGCTCACGTGCTCTGCGCCCCCGTCTGCTCGAGCGCGCCCGCTCGGCTGCCCTGCCGCTCGCCGAGCGGCAGCTCGAACACGAACGAAGCCCCCTGCCCCGGCAACGACTCGACGTGCAGCGAGCCGGCGCTGGCCTCGGTGAAGCCGCGCGCGATCGCCAGTCCGAGGCCCGACCCTCGATGCCCGCTCGCCGCTGTGCCGGCGCGGTAGAACGGCTCGAACACGCGCTCAAGCTGCGCCGGGGGGATGCCCGGCCCCCGATCGACCACGCGCACGATCACGCGCCCGCCGGCCGGGCGCCGCCCCTCGCCGGAATCGCGCGCGAGGCCGTGCACGGCACGCGCCCGCACCGAGACGGGGTGTCCGCCCGAGTGCCGCCGGGCGTTCTCGAGCACATTCACGAAAGCCCGCTCCATCTGAACCGGGTCGACGCTGACGAGCGGCAGCTCCGGGTCGATCGACAGCGCGAACTCCTCAGGCCCCGCGCCGAGCTCCACCACGGCCGCGCGGATCAGCTCCTCGACCGAGGTCCAATCGCGGCGCGGCTCGGCCGCCCCCGCTTCCAATCGAGATAGATCCAGCAGGTTGTCGACGAGCCGCGAGAGACGCGTGGCCTCCTCCAGGATCACGGCCGCCAGCTCGGTGCGCTCGGCCTGCGACAGCGACGGCGAGCCGAGCGCCTCGCCGGCCGCCGAGATCGCCGTCAGCGGCGAGCGCAGGTCGTGTGAGACGGCACGCAGCAGCGCCGTCTTGACCGTGTCCGCGCGGCGCAGCGCCGCCGTCTCGACGACATCGCCGAGCAGGCCCTCGCGCTCGAGCGCCGCACTCAGCAGTGCCTCGAGCGCCGGGACCACGCGCTCCTGCAGCCGGCGCAGGCTCGCCTCCCCGGTATCGCCGCCGACGAGCAGTGTCCCCAGCCGCCGCGTGCCGTCGCGCAGCGGGAAGGCCACCGTGCGCTCGTCGCCCTCGACCGCGTCCATCTCGATCGCCGCAGAGGACAGCTCGAGTGCCTGCGCCAACCGTGCCGCCGCCGTCGGCAACGCCGCGGCGAGATCGTCTCCGCGCAGCAAGAGGCGTGCCATCTCAGCCGCCAGGTCCGCCTCGCGCCGGCGCGCCTCGGCGTCGCGGGCGCGTGCGCGAGTGACCTCGGCGACCGAGCTCGCCAGTCCTGCGACCACGAGGAAGGCGACCAGCGCAACCCAGTTGCTCGACTGCCTGATCGCGAAGTGCCCGACCGGCTCGAGGTGAAAGAAGTTCAGCGCCGCCGCGCTGAGCACGGCCGTCGCGCCGCCGAGCCAGCCGCCCCAGATGACCGACACGACGAGCACGGCCGGGAGATAGACGACCGACAGCGAGACGACCGGCGCGACGTGCTTGAGCGGGTAGACGACCAGCGTGGAGAGGGCCACCAGCAGCGCCGCCGCCGCCAGGCCAACGCGGCGCGGCGGCGGGTTGGGCGCCAGCAGGAAACCGAACGACGAGGACATCGCCACTCCAGCCTAGTGCCGCCCTGGGCGTCCCAGCTCCTCGGTCGCCGCCGGTGCGACCGCCTGAAGCCTTACAACGTCCGTCTGCGCACAGGCACACCGGTCAAGCGACGGGGTAATGACTCCGAGCCGATGCAAGAGCCAGCCCGATGAAGATGCCGCACATCACCCGCCTCCGGCCACGACCGGTCCCCGCTGCCCCGTGCGCCCGAGTTGCGCTCGTCCGGGTCCGGCTCGCGCCCACCCTGCTCGGCTCGCTCGCGGCGTGGCTGCTCCTCTGCGCCCCCGCTTCGGCGCACCTACCGCTGAGCCCAAGCGACTACGAAGCCAGCGCGATCTGCGCGCAGCCCGCGCCGGGCTACTCGGGCTGCCTCTCGCTGCGCCTGATCGCCGACGAACCGCTGAGCGTGCCCGGCGTCGAAACGACGCCGCAGACAACCGAATTCACCGAACCGATCCACGGCAGCCTGACGCCGGCGAACCTGATCAACGCGTACGGCCTCACCGGAGCGTCACCTCCGAGCACGCAGACGATCGCGCTCGTCGACGCCTACGACGACGCGACGATCGCCGGCGACCTCGAAGTCTTCTCCAAACAGTTCGGGCTGCCCGCGTGCAACGAAGCCAACGGCTGCTTCCGCAAGGTCAACCAGAACGGAAAAGCCGGGCCGCTGCCAGCCTCGAGCGGCGAAAAAGAACGGGGCTGGGCGCAGGAGATCGCGACCGACGTCGAGGTCGCCCACGGCGTGTGCCAGAGCTGCAAGATCCTGCTCGTCGAGGCCAAATCGAACGCCAACAGCGACCTCTATGCGGCCGTGCAGACGGCCGCCGCGCTCGGCGCCGGCGAGATCTCCAACTCCTACGGCGGCCACGAGGGCGCCACCGACAGTGCCGCCTTCAACCATCCCGGCATCGTGATCACGGCCTCCTCGGGCGACGACGGATATCTCGACTGGTTCTCCGAAGAACCGGCCGCGTACGCGAACTACCCGGCGAGCTCGCCGCACGTGATCGGCGTCGGCGGCACGCGCCTCACGCTCAGCTCAGCCAAGTCGTGGGAAAGCGAGACCGTGTGGAACGACGGCGGCGCGAACGGCGGCCTGCTCGAAGGGGCCGGCGCGAGCGGTGGCGGCTGCAGCGGGCACTTCCTCGCCGACAGCTGGCAGCAGAGCGTGTCCAACTGGTCGGCCGTCGGCTGCGGCAGCGCACGCGCCGTCACCGACATCTCGGCCGACGGCGACCCTTACAGCGGCGTCGCCGTGTACGACTCGACCGAAGCGCCCAAAGGCGAAAAGGGCTGGGCCGCGATTGGTGGCACGAGCGTCGCCTCGCCGATCATCGCCTCGATCTTCGCGCTTGCCGGCGGCGCCCAGGGCTACGCCTATCCGGCGCAGTTGCTCTACGAAAACCTGCAGCTCAACCCGGCTTCGCTGCACGACGTGACCGTCGGCTCCAATGGCGAATGTCTCAAAAAATTCCACAAAAACACCGGCGTCTCGGGCTGCACGGGCGCCGAAGACGCGCAGAGCAGCTGTCCTGGGAAATTGATCTGTCTCGCCGCCCCCGGCTATGACGGGCCAAGCGGCGTGGGCACGCCCAACGGGCTCGCCGCCTTCAAGCCGGTCGCTCCAGGCGGCAGCGGCGGTAACGGCGAACCGGCAGTGACGCTCAGCCCGGTGACACCAACCGGCAGCGAACCGCCGCAGACGGGCACGAGCTCGCCCGGCTCCAGCGGCGAAGCGGTGGCCAGGACGGCCAGGCCGGCCGTCTCCGCGCTGTTCCTCACACGCAGCGCCCTCACAGCGCTGCGCAAACGCCCACGGGTCGCCCAGCTTGGCTTCGCCTTCACGCTCAACGTGCCCGCCCGCGTGCTCGTCACCATCGCGCATCGCTTCCGCATCCGCGGCCGCGTGCAGTGGCGCACGATCTCCACGCCGCTCAGCTTCGGCGCGCGCGGCGGCTCACAGACTCGCCGCCTCAGTGCCCGCACTGCGCTGCCGCGTGGGCGCTACCGCTTGACCGTCGCACCCGAACACGGCGCAGCCTCCTCGATCGTCTTCTGGAGCGGCTAGCGAGGCCGCCGCACGTGCTGCACGAGCGCTCCCGACGCTTGTGAACCACTCCGGCCCTGGCTAGCTTGGCCGGTTCATGCTCCGAAGCTCTGACCACCGAGGCTCCGGCTACGTACCGCCACAGCCGCCGAGCAGTCACAGCAAACAGCGCCCTTTCGCAGGCCGCCGCACGCACGTCCTGACGGTCATGCTCGTGCTCGCAGCGGCGGTGATGGCCGCGCTCGGCTCGGTCGCCAGCGGCTCGACGCCGGACGCGCTGGAAAGCAAGATCGGCGCGGCGCAGAGCAAGGAAGGCCAGGTGCGCTCGGGGATCAACGCCGACGAACACCAGATCGCAGGCTTCCAGGGCAACATCGACGACCTTCAGACTCGCCTCTCGGCGCTCGAATCGAGCCTCCAGGTCGAGCAGAGCCTGCTCGACAGCATCCGCTCGCAGCTGAGCGTCGCGCGCACGCGCTTGGCGGCGCTGCAGGTCCAGCTCGCCCACGACCGCCGCATCCTCGTCGCCCAGGTCGTCGCCTCCTACGAGGCGCCGCCGCCGGACATCGCGACCGTGATCCTCGAGGCGCACGGCTTCGCCGACTTGATCGAGCGCGTCGACGACCTGCGCGCGATCTCGCGCGAGAACGCGGCCGCGACGACCCACGTGATGCAGACGCAGAAACAGGTGACCGCGCAGGCCAAGCACCTCGCCGCGCTCGAGAGCACGCACGCCTCGGAGACGCGCGCCGTGCAGGTGCAGCGCGACGAGGTCGCCCAACTGCACCTCGCGCTCGTCAAGCGCCGGCTCGAGTTCGTCCGCGCGCGCGACGCGAAGAGCTCCGAGCTCGACGAACTGCAGTCGCACAAGCACTCGCTCGAACACGAGCTCGCGCACATGCAGGAGCGCGAACTGGCCGCCTCCGGCGTCACCTTCTCCGGCCCGATCGGCGAATTCAACGGCACCACCGAAGGCGACTACGGCTTCTTCCAGGCCGCCGGCACCAACTACTCCGTCGGCGAGGAGCCCGCGATCGCCGAGCGCCTGAACACGATGGGCAAGGCGCTGCATCTACACCTGATCGGCATCTCCGGCTACCGCTCCCCGCAGCACTCGGTCGAGGTCGGCGGCTTCGCCAACGACCCACACACGCGCGGCGAAGCCTCCGACACGCCCGGCGTCGAGGGCGTGCCCGAGGCCACGCTAAACCAGTTCGGGCTGACGCGGCCGTTCCCCGGGGCGGCCGAGGCCGATCACATTCAGCTCGAGGGCAGCGCTTGAGGCAGCGGAAGCCAGCCGTAGCATGCAGTGCTACAGTTGCGCACATGTCCCGAAGTATCTCGGTCCGCGAGCTTCGCAACTCCACATCTGCCGTTATCTCCGAGCTGGAATCGGGCGAGCGACTCACGCTCACGGTCAACCGCCGGCCGGTTGCCGACATCGTTCCCCACATCGAAGACCGCGATCCTTGGGTTCCAGCCGCTGAGCTGCGTCGCATCCTGCGCGAGGCTCCAGCCGACGTGAAATTGCTCGACGACCTCGCAGATGTCCGTGGAGTTGAGTTGGACGACGCTTGAATCGAGCGATCGCTGACACCTCTGTCTTCATCGCCCAGGAGAGCGGGCGAGAGCTCGGGGACTTCCCCGAGCTCATCGCCGTCTCGGTTGTCACTGCAGCCGAGCTCGAGCTGGGCGTGCTACGCGCCTCAGAGCCGACTGCCCGAGCGATCCGACTCTCCACGCTCTCCCGAGTTCAGGCCACCTACCCCCTGCTCCCGATCGACCCCGAGGTCGCCAGCTGCTTCGCGCGCCTTGCCTCAGCAGAGTTGTCGAGGGGGCGACGCCTCCGCCGACACGACACTTGGATAGCCGCGACGGCCATGCGACATGGTGCGACCGTCATCACACAGGACGCCGACTTCTCCTCGTTCACGGACGTGGCAGTGCTTCGAGTTTGACCCGCCGACGAGGACGCTCGTAGTCGCGGAGCTGAACTACCGGTCGTCGGCAACCACCAGACGCGCGGGCGCCCCATGCGCCGCGAGCACCTCTGGCAACTGAACGCTCCCGTCGGCCTGCTGCCCGTTCTCCAGCAGCGCGACGATCGTGCGCCCGACGGCGACGGCGGTGCCGTTGAGCGTGTGCGGCGTTTGCGTGCCCTTCTCGCCGCGCATGCGTATGTTCAAGCGTCGCGCTTGGTAGTCGGTCGTGTTCGAGCAAGAGGTCAGCTCGCGGTAGCGCTCCTGACTGGGTAGCCACGCCTCGCAGTCGTACTTCTTGGCGGCCGAGTTGCCTAGATCGTTCACGGCGATGTTGACGACGCGGTAGGGCAGCTGCAGCTCGCTGAGGATCTCCTCCTCGATCGCGAGAATCCGCTGGTGCTCCTCAACGGAGTGCTCGGGCGCGACGAAACTGAACATCTCGACCTTCTCGAACTGGTGCACGCGGAAGATCCCGCGCGTGTCCTTGCCGGCGGCACCGGCCTCACGGCGAAAGCAGGGTGAGAAGCCGGCGTAGCGCGCCGGCAATTGCTCGGCCTCCAAGATCTCGCCGTCGTGCAGCGAGGCGAGCGCGACCTCGGAGGTGCCGACGAGGTACAGCTCGTCCTCTCCCAGGCTGTAGATCTGCTGCTCGGTGTCGGGCAGGAAGCCGGTGCCGTAGAGCGCGCGCTCGCGCACGAGGACGGGCGGGATGACCGGTTCGAAGCCCTTGCCGCGCAGCTTCTGAAGGACCCAGCCGACGAGCGCGAGCTCGACCATCACCAGGTCGCCGCGCAGATAGGCAAAGCGCGCGCCGGACAGGTTCGCGCCGTGCTCCATGTCGATCATCCGGCCGGCCAGCTCGAGGTGGTCCTTGGGCGCGAAGGAGAGCGCGGGGGGCTCACCCACCGTGCGCAGCTCCTCGTCCTCAGGGCCGTCGGCGGCCGTCGGGTCGGGCAGGTTGGGCAAGCGCGCGATCAGCTCGTCGAGGCGCTGCTTGGCGCTTGCGGCCTCCTCACCGTGGCGCTTGACCTGCTCGCTCAGCTCCTGCATCGCCTCGCGCAGCTCGGGCGCCTCCTCGCCGCGCGCCTTGGCGGCGCCGAACTCCTGCGAGCGGGCCTTCTGCTCGGCGCGCAGGCTCTCGGCGGAGGTGGTCGCGCTACGCCACTGCTGATCGGCCACGAGCAGCTCCCGCACGAGCGCCTTCAGCGCGGGGTCACGTCGCGCCAGCGCGTCGGCGACGCCGTCGGGGTCCTCCCTGATGCGCTTGAGGTCGAGCACGCCTCGCCGCCCTGCGGGCGCCCTATTTCGTCGACAGCGTGATCGGCGTTTGCGGCGCCTGCTGCGCCTGGCTGCCGGAGTACTTGGAGAGGAAGTCGGCGATCGCCTTGGCGTCGTCGCCGACAACGATGTTCTCCGGCATGATCGCCCCCGAGAAGCCGCCGTTGCGGATCGCGTAGAGGACCTGTTCGGCGTCCTCCTTGCGGATGTTGAAGTTCGGGCCGTTCACGCGTATCCGGTTCTTGATGCTGGTCGCCGAGCCCTGCGCGCCGACGACCGACAGCGTGTGGCAGCCGGAGCAGTGTTCGCGGAACAGCACCGCGCCACGGTAGTAGGGGCTGTCCTTCGCGACGCTCACGCCCTGCGAGCCGCAAGCGCTGAGCGCGAGCGCCGCCAGGAGCAGGGCCGCCAGCGGGGCGGCGATCTTCACGCTAAGCCTCATGCAGGGGCGGAATATATAGGCCCAAGGCACAGGCAGGCCCAGCCCTAGAACCCATGGGCCGTGCCCGCCGCCCGCAGCGCCAGGAACACGACGACGAGCGCGGACAGCGCCATGATGCCGATCTCGCGGCGGACGATGTCGCGCACGACGCGGCGCTGCTCGTCCTCGGGGAGGGCACCGACGGCGTCGGCGTCGGCGAGCTCGCGCTGGTCGAGCACCATCTGGGCGGAGGCGAGGCGCAGTTGCTCGGCGAAGAAGGCGACGGCGAGCGGCAGCAGCGCGTAGAGGTAGAAAAGGTGGTCGGTGGAGTAGTTGCCGGCGGCGGCGAGCGAGCCGACGGCGAGGGCGAGCACGAGCGCGGCGCCCTGCCCGGCGCGCAGCAGCAGCCAGAAGCCGGCGGCGGCGCGCTCTGAGGGATCGCCGTCGTGCCACAGCCAGGCACCAAATAGACCGGCGAGCAGGTCGAGTGCGGCGACGGCGATCGAGCCGGCGACGACGGCCTGCGTCATGTGCGCGCCGGACGCCCGGCGGCAGGTCTCGCAAGGATGCGCTTCACGACGACCTCGTCGCCCTGGCGGCGCCTGTTTCTAGCCGCGATTTCGAGCCGATTGCCACTATGTAACAGAGTGCCACAAGCGGTGATATAACAGCGTCCGGTGCTCCGCAGCTATCTCCCGGCGATCGTTTTCCTGATACTCGGCGGCGCCGTGGGCGGAGCGTTCGCGGCGCTCAATTCCTACATCGGGCCGCGGCGGGCGACACCGCACAAGCAGGACCCCTACGAGTGCGGCCTGCCGTCGGAGGTCAAACGCGGCATGCGCTTCGGGATCAGCTTCTACCTGATCGCGATGCTGTTCATCCTGTTCGACATCGAGGTCGCCTTCCTCTACCCGATTGCGGTCGAGCTGCGTGCCTTCGGCAGCTTCGCGCTGGCGGAGACGATCGTCTTCATCGTGCTGCTGTTCGTGGCGTTCGTCTACGTCTGGCGTCGCGGGGCCCTCGAGTGGAAGTAAAACGCGAGCCTGCGCTGCGCGTACGCGAGCTGAACGCGCACCAGCTGCTGCGTGGCGGCGAGCTAGAGGGCGCGAACCGCCCGGCGCGACTGGAGGGCGAAGAGCTCGAACAGTACGTCGAGGAGCGCGTGCTGTTGACGACGCTCGACAAAACGGTCGCGTGGGCTCGGTCGAACTCTTTCTTCCCGCTCGGCTTCGGGCTGGCTTGCTGCGCGATGGAGCAGTTCCACGCGGCCGGTCCGCGCATGGACATCGCCCGCTTCGGCTTCGAGGCGTTTCGCGCGTCGCCGCGCCAGGCCGATCTGATCATCCTCGCGGGACGGGTCTCGATCAAGATGGCGCCGATCATCCGCAAGCTGTACGACCAGATGCTCGAGCCGAAGTGGGCGATCTCGATGGGCGCCTGCTGCAGCTCGATGGGCGTGTTCAACAACTACGCGCTCGTACCGGCGGACAAGTTCATGCCGGTCGACCTGCACGTGCCCGGCTGTCCGCCGCGCCCGGAGGCGTTGATGCACGGGATCCTCAAGCTGCGCAAGCTGGTGCAGGACGACCCGGAGATGGGCTGGCGCGAGCGCTACGACGCGGTCGGCACGGAGGAGGCTCCCGCCGATGCGTAGTCGCCGCCGGCCGGCGACTGCAAGGCAATTGAATGCCTGACGCGACCGGGCTGGAGCTGCTTGCCCAGGAGCTCGGCGACGCGTCGCTGGAAACCGTCTACTTCCGTGAGCGGGCGACGCTGATCGTCGACCCAGCGCAGATTCGCGGCGTCCTGAGCACGCTGCGCGCGAAGGGCTACGCCTTCCTTGCGAGCGTCCACGGCGTGGACCACTATCCCGAGGAGCCACGGCTGGGCGTCGTCTACGAGCTGCTGGACATGAGCCGGGTCGACCGCGTGACGGTCAAGCTCCGCGTGCCGACGGACGCCCCCCACGTCGACTCGGTCACGGCGGACTGGCCCACGGCCGACCATCAGGAGCGCGAGGTGTACGACATGTTCGGGGTCGTCTTCGACGGGCACCCGGACCTGCGCAGGATCCTGATGCCGGAGGACTACGAGGGGCATCCGCAGCGGCGCGACTTCCCGATCGGCGGCGAACCGGTGATCTTCACGCGCAACGAGAGCAAATGGCTGGAGGCGCGCGAGTGAGCACCGGCGGCGAGCAGCCGACGCTGTCGGAGTACCGCAGGCGCGAGCAGAGCATCACGCTCTCGCCGCTGGACGAGTCGATCGAGATCGAGGAGGGCGGCCCGGACACGACGCAGGAGCTGCTGACGCTGAACTTCGGCCCGCACCATCCGGCGACGCACGGCGTGCTGCGCCTGCTCGTGACGCTGCAGGGGGAGATCGTGCGCGACATCAAACCGGTGATCGGCTACGTGCACACGGGGATCGAGAAGACGGCCGAGGACAAGGCCTACTGGAAGGTCATCCCGATCGTCGAGCGGATGGACTACCTCTCCTACTACTTCAACGCGATGGCGTATTGCAGCGCGGTCGAGACGCTGCTCGAGGTGCAGGTGCCCACGCGCGGTCAGTACCTGCGCGTGATCCACCTCGAGCTGAACCGGATCGCCTCGCATCTGATCTGGCTCGGCACGAGCGCGCTCGATCTCGGCGCGGTCTCGATCTTCCTCTACTGCCTGCGCGAGCGCGAACTGATCCTCGACCTGTTCGAGATGTCCTCGGGCGCGCGGATGCACACGCGCTACTTCCAGGTGGGCGGCGTGATCGAGGACATCCCGCCCGGGTTCGAGCGCAAGCTGCGTGAGTTCCTCAAGGTGATGCCCGAGCGCGCCGACGAGTACGGCGCGATCCTCAACTCCAACCAGATCGTGCTCGAGCGCCTGCGCGGCACCTGCCCACTCGACGCGGAGACGCTGCTGTCGCTCGGCGTCACCGGCCCGCTGCTGCGCGCGGCGGGCAATCCGTGGGACCTGCGCAAGGCCGCCCCGTACAGCTCCTACGGCGACTTCGACTTCAAGATCCCGGTCGGCACGGTGGGCGACAACTACGACCGCTTCGCCGTGCGGCTCGCCGAGATCTACGAGTCGGTGAAGATCGTCGAGCAAGCGCTCGACGGCCTGCCGGAGGGGCCGCACATCACGGAGGACCGCAAGGTCGCGCTGCCTCCCCGCCACGAGCTGGCCACGTCGATGGAGGCGCTGATCCACCACTTCAAGCTCGTCACCGAGGGATTCAGGGTGCCGCCGGGCGAGGTCTACTACCCGATCGAGTCCCCGCGCGGAGAGCTCGCCTGCTTCGTGCGCTCGGACGGCAGCTCCAAGCCCGCGCGCGTGCACATGCGCGACCCGAGCTTCGTCAACCTGCAGGCGCTCTCGCACATGGCCGAGGGGGCCTACATCGCCGACATGATCGCCACGGTCGCGATGCTCGATCCGATTTTGGGAGGAATCGACAGATGACCCCTGTCCCCCGCCTGGGAAACGCACCACACGCAGACGGCTGGGATCGGCCGGCCGACCTGGAGAAGGACCCGGCGCTGATCCCGGACCCTGCGAGCACGCAGGTTCCGGCGGAGCTGCGCAAGACGATCGAGGACGCGATGGCGCTATATCCGGAGCGCCACTCGGCGGCGATCCCGGCGCTGCACGCCGCGCAGCAGCTGCACGGCTGGTGCTCGCCGGAGGCGATCGAGCAGGTCGCGTGCGTGATGAGGGTGACACCGGCCTACCTGGATTCCGTGGCGAGCTTCTACGACATGCTGGAGAACCACCCGGTGGGCAAGCACAGCGTGTACGTGTGCACGAACATCTCCTGCTCACTGCGCGGTGCCGACGCGCTGCTGGCGGAGATTCAGGAGCAGGCCGGCGAGGACGCCGACTTCAACGTGCGCGCGTTCGAGTGCCTGGGCGCGTGTGACCTGGCGCCGATGGCATCGGTCGACGGCGTCTACGTCGGGCCGCTGGAGCTGAGCGATGTGCCGCAGTTGCTGGACGACGCCCGCGCCGGGCGAGCGGTCTTGCCGGAGAAGCAGCTCGCCACGCGGCTCGTGGCCGACCCGAACGCGAACTCGCAGGAGTTCCCGCGCCACACCCCGGAGGGCGGCACGCGATGAGCGACATGCTGCTGTTCAAGGACATCGACGAGCCCGAGCTGAACACGCTGGCGGTCTATGAAGCCCGCGGCGGCTATGACTCTCTGCGCAAGGCGCTGAAGATGACGCCGGCGCAGGTGCTCGAGCAGCTCGAAGCCTCAGGGCTGCGCGGGCGCGGCGGCGCGGGCTTCCAGATGGGCAAGAAGGTCTCGTTCCTGCCGCAGGGCTCGATGGACAAGTACCTCGTCTGCAACGCGGACGAGTCCGAGCCGGGCACGTTCAAGGACCGCGAACTGATGCAGAAGAACCCGCACGTGTTGATCGAGGGGATCGCGATCGCGGCCTACGCGGCGGGCGCACAGCGCTCGTTCATCTACATCCGTGGCGAGTACGTGCTGCAGGCCGACGTGCTCGACGCGGCGCTCGCGGAAGCGCGCGAGGCAGGCTACGTCGGCGAGCAGGTACTCGGCTCAGAGCACTCGCTCTCGCTGGTCGTGCACCGCGGCGCGGGCGCCTACATCTGCGGCGAGGAGACGGGCCTGCTCGACTCGCTGGAGGGCAAGCGCGGCAACCCGCGCCTGAAGCCCCCGTTCCCGGCCAACCAGGGTCTCTACCAGGGCCCGACGCTGATCAACAACGTCGAGACGCTCTCGACGGTGCCGAGCATCATTGCGATGGGCGGCGAGCAGTACGCGAAGATCGGCGTGCAGACCTCGACGGGCACGAAGCTCGTGAGCATCTCCGGGCCACGTCCAGCGCCCAGGCAACTACGAGATCGAACTGGGCATCCCCTCGCGGGAGATCATCTACGGCCTGGCGGGGGGCCCTCCGGAGGGCAGCGAGATCAAGTGCTGGTTCCCAGGCGGCTCCTCCTCGCCGGTGCTGACGGCGGACGACCTCGACGTCCCCTACGACTTCGATTCGATGGCCAAAGCAGGCTCGATGCTCGGCTCGGGGGCGATCATCGTCGTCGACGACTCGACGCCGATCGTCGACCTGGCGCTGAAGGTGGCGAAGTTCTACCGCCACGAGTCGTGCGGCAAGTGCACGCCGTGCCGCGAGGGCACGAACTGGACGGTGAAGATGCTCGAGCGGATCGACTCGGGTGAGGCGACGCCGATGGACCTCGACATCATGGCCTCGGTCCAGGACCACATCATCGGCAACTGCCTGTGCGTGCTGGGCGACGCGATGGCAATGCCGATCGGCTCGATGATCGCCAAGTTCCGCCCGGAGTTCGAGCAGCACATCGAGACGGCGCGGATGCGCAGCAACCTGACCGTGCCGCACGCGCCGGCCGACGAACGCGCGCTGCTCGCGCACGGGGCGAGCTGATGCCGCGCCCTGAACCGAACACGATCACGTTCACGATCGACGGTCGCGAGGTGCAGGCGCCGGAAAACGCGATGCTGGTCGACGCGGCCAAGCACGGCGACGTCGAGATTCCGGTGTTCTGCTACGAGCCGAAACTCGGCAACCCGGTGGGCGCGTGTCGCATGTGCCTGGTCGAGATCGAGGGCATCGGCAAGCTGCAGACGGGCTGCTCGACGCCGGTCAAGGACGGCATGGTCGTGCACACGCAGACCGAGCGCGTGAAGGAGGCCCAGCGCTCGGTCGTCGAGTTCCTGCTGATCAACCATCCGCTCGACTGCCCGGTCTGCGACAAGGGCGGCGAGTGCCCGTTGCAGGACATCAGCTTCGGCTGGGGCGGCGGCATCTCGCGCTTCATCGAGCCCAAGCGACACTTCGTCAAGCCGCTGGAGCTCTCGCCGAAGATCGCGATCGACCGCGAGCGCTGCATCCTCTGCTACCGCTGCGTGCGCTTCTCCCAGGAGATCTCCGAGGATTACCAGCTGGTCCTGCTCGAGCGCGGCGCGCACTCGTTCGTCTCGACCTTCGACGGCCATCCCTACGTGGCGCCGTTCAGCGGCAACATCATCGAGCTGTGCCCGGTGGGAGCGCTGACCTCGCGCTCCTACCGCTTCCGCGCACGTCCGTGGGACATCGAGGACGCGGGAACGGTCTGCACGCTCTGCCCGGCGCAGTGCAACGTCAAGCTGACGGTGCGCGACGAGCGCGTCTTGCGCGTGCTTTCGCGCGAGCACTCCGAGGTCGACGACGGCTGGCTGTGCGACCACGGGCGCTTTGCCTATCCGGCGCTGGCGGATGGGGTCCCGGGGCCAAGTACCAACGGCAGCGCCCCCAGCGTCCATCTCGGCATGCGCGTGAGTCAGCCGCTGCTGCGAGACGGCGGCGAGCTGCGTCCGGTCTCCTGGGAGCGCGCCTTGCAGGAGGCGGGCGTCGCGCTGAAACGCGCGGGCGCGAAGGCGGCCGCGATCGCCGGAGCGGGAGTGACCAACGAGGAAGGCCTGCTGCTCGCACGGATGCTGCGCGAGGGGCTCGGCTCGCCGCATGTGGACTCGCGCGTGGCCGGAACGCTGCCGCTGGAGCTGCTGCAGCAGCTGAGCGATCCGCGCCTGCAGGCGAAGGTCTCAGACCTCGAGTTCGCCCACGCGGTGCTGCTGCTCGACTGCGAGCCGCTGACGGACGCGCCGATCCTCGACCTTCGGCTGCGCAAGGGCGTGCGCCGCCACGGGATGCGCCTGGAGCGCTGCTCGGGCGAGGAGCTCGACCAGCTGCGCGAGCTGGCCGGGCGCTTGCGCGAGGAGGCGGGCGAGGAGCTCGTGATCGTGTGGGGCGAGCGCTTCGCGGCGGGGCCCGAGGGCGCCGAGCGTGTGCATGCGCTGCTCGACTTGGCAGGTGAGCTCTCGCTGACCGACGTCGATGGCGCGGGCCTCTTGGAAATCCCGGCGACGTCGAACGGCCGTGGCCTGCGCGAGGCGGGCGTGTTGCCCAACGCCGCACCGGGCCTGCGCGCGGCCGCGAGCGACGGCGGACTCGACACGCCCGGCATCGCCGCCGCGCTGTCCGGCGGTGAGCTGAACGCGCTCTACCTGCTGCAGGCCGACCCGCTCGACGCACGGGACCCGTTCGCGGCGAGTGCCGACGCTTCGACCTGGGGCGCGGCGCTGGGGCGCGCAAGCACGGTCATCGCACACGCGACGCTGCTGACGACAGGCATCCACGAGCACGCCAACGTGGTCTTCCCGGCCGAGTCCTACGCCGAGAAGGAGGGCACGGTCACGCACCCCGACGGGCGTCTGCAGCGGGTACGCCAGGCCGTCGCCCGCGCGGGCTCGACGCGGCCGGGCCGGCAGGTGCTCGTCGAGTTGTGCGAGCGCCTCGACCTCGACCCGCGGGTAAGCGACGAGCACGCGGCCTCCCAGCTTCTGTTCGACGCGGTGCCCTTCTACGGTGGCCTGACGCTCGAGCAGATCGGTGGACGTGGCGTGCGCTGGCAGGAGCGCGAACGCGCATGAGCGCCGCCCCGCAGCTCGCCGTCGTCGGCTACTACGAGCCGTGGTGGATCCAGATCATCAAGGCGATCGTGATCTTCGCCGTGGGCCTGCAGCTCGTGCCCGTCGTGCTGCTCGCCGAGCGCAAGCTGCTCGGCCGCTTCCAGAGCCGCTACGGACCGAACCGGGTCGGTCCGTACGGAGCGCTGCAGCCGCTCGCGGACATCGTCAAGCTGCTGACCAAGGAGCAGTTCCGCCCGACGACATCGATCGGCTTCCTGTTCGCGCTCGCGCCGACGATCTCGATCCTCACGGCGGTCGCCGCGTTCGCGCTGATCCCGTTCGGCAACACGCAGGACATCTTCGGCACGAAAGTCGGGCTGTACGGCCTCGACGTCTCGATCGGTCCGCTGTACCTGTTCGCGTTCGGCGCGATCGCCTTCTACGGGATCATGCTCGGCGGCTGGTCCTCGGGGTCGAAGTACTCGTTCCTCGGCGCGATGCGCGGCGCGGCGCAGCTGATCTCCTACGAGGTCTCCCAGGGCTTGGCCCTGCTCGGCGTGATCTTCTCGGCGCAGACGCTCTCGCTGACCGGCATCGTCACGGCCCAGAAAGGCATGTGGTACATCGTGCCGCAGTTCTTCGGCTTCCTGATCTTCCTCACGGCCAGCTTCGCCGAGACCAACCGCGCCCCGTTCGACCTGACCGAGGCCGACGCGGAGCTGGTCGGCGGCTACAACACGGAGTACGGCGGCGGGCGATTCGCGTCCTACTACTTCGCCGAGTACCTCAACGTGCTCGTCGTCTCGGGCATCGTCACGACGGTCTTCCTCGGCGGCTGGCTGCTTCCGTTCGGCATCCATCCCCCGGGCTTCCTCGACCCGTTCATCGTGCTGTTCAAGATGGGCCTGTTCACGTTCCTGTTCATCTGGGTGCGCGCGACGCTGCCGCGCCTTCGCTACGACCAGTTGATGAGCTTCGGCTGGAAGATCCTGCTGCCGCTGGCGACTCTCAACGCCTTGGTCACCGCCGTGCTCGTGGTGGTGACGCACTGATGGCCGAGACTCCCGGACAGCCGAGCAGCGGCGCGACCACGGCCGCCGTGGACCAGTCGGCCGCGCACGTAGCGAGCCTGAACGTCACAGCATGGAGTCCGGGCGAGGACGTGATTCAGGTACAACGGACACCTCCGCCGGGCGCCGCGCGGAGCATCTGGCGCACGTTCGGCGAGACCGCACGCGGACTGATGACGACGTTCGGCCGCTTTCGGGAAACCCCCGTCACGGTTCAGTATCCGGAGGAGAAGACGCCCGTCTTCCCGCGCTTTCGCGGTCGTCACAAGCTGCATCGCTTTGAGGACTCGGGCCTAGAGAAGTGCGTGGGCTGCTCGCTGTGCGCGGCCGCCTGCCCGGCGGACTGCATCCGCGTGGTGGCCGCGGAGAACACGCCCGAGCACCGCGTCTCCGCAGGCGAGCGCTATGCGGCGGTCTATGAGATCAACCTGTCGCGCTGCATCTTCTGCGGCTACTGCGAGATCGCCTGCCCGTTCGACGCGATCACGATGGGCCACGACTACGAGCTGTCTGACTACGACCGCACCGATTTGATCTTCACCAAGGAGATGCTGCTCGCCGAGCCGCTCGAGCGCACACCGCTGAGGACCGAGGACGAGTGAGGGGGGTGGCGGGGAAATGAGCGCGGTTCTGTTCTTCATCGCCGCGATCGGTGTGATCTCGGGCGCGGTCGGCGTGGTCGTGCTGCGCAACCCCTTCTACAGCGTGCTCGCGCTGGTCGGTCACCTGCTTTCGCTCGCGGTGCTGTTCCTGCTGCTGCGCGCGGAGTTCGTGGCGGCGATCCAGGTCGTCATCTACGCGGGTGCCGTGATGGTCCTATACGTGTTCGTCGTCGCCTACGTCGGCGACCAGACCGAGCCGCTCGGCGAGCGCCTGCGCAACCCAGGTGCGGTCGGCTCGCAGTTGCGCCTCGGCGGCGCGATCGTCGCGGGCGCGCTGCTGGTCGAGTTGCTGATCGCGCTGCTCGGCACGGGCCTTCAGGCGATCGACGGCAAGGGCGCCGGCTACAGCCCCGGACCCGAGGCGTTCGGCACTCCGGCCTACATCGGCAAGCTGCTGCTCACGCGCTTCCTGCTCGCGTTCGAGGTCGCGTCGTTCCTTCTTTTGATGGCCGCCGTTGGCGGCGTTGTCTTGGCGCGGCGTCGACATGGGCTGGAGGAGGACGACGAGGAGCAGGACGTGCTCACGCCGTTGAGCCTGCTGCGCCCGCGCTCGACAGGCACGATGGCCGAGGGAGTCGGCAAACGATGAGCATCGCCTGGTACCTGGCGGTCTCGGCGATCGTCTTCACGCTCGGCGCGATCGGCGTGATCACACGCCGCAACCCGTTGGTCGTGCTGCTCTGCCTCGAGCTGATGCTCAACGGCGGCAACCTCGCGTTGATCGCCTTCTCGCGCATGTGGGGCAACGGCGACGGGCAGATCCTCGCGATCGTCGTGATGACGGTCGCGGCCTGCGAGGTCTGCATCGGCCTTGGCATGATCGTCGCGCTGTACCGCCGGCACCTGCCGATCGACGTCGACGAGCTGAGAGAGCTCCAGGGCTAGGCGGGCGATGAGTCAGACGACGTACGGCTGGCTGGTGCTGGCGTTCCCGCTGCTGGGCACGCTGACGATCGGCCTCGGCTACCGCAAGCTGCCCGGGCGCAGCGCGGGCTGGATCGGCACGGGCGCGATCTTCCTCGCGTTCCTTGCCGCGCTGGGGGCGCTGATCAAGATGCAGGGCCTCGATCCCTCGCACCGGCAGGCGGTGTCCTCGCTGTGGAGCTACGCCTCGACGGTCGGCGTCGATGCGCAGATGTCGATCCTCGTCGACCCGCTGTCGGTCTTCATGATCCTCGTCGTCACGGGCGTCTCGACGCTGATCCACCTCTACTCGATCTCCTACATGACCGAAGACCGCGGTTTCGCGCGCTACTTCGCCTACCTCAACTTCTTCGTCTTCTCGATGCTGCTGCTCGTGCTGGCGGGCAACTTCGTGCTGCTGATCGCCGGCTGGGCGTTCGTCGGCGCGGCCTCCTATCTGCTGATCTCCTTCTGGTACCGGCGCAAGACGGCGACGGAGGCGGGAATCAAGGCGTTCGTGATCAACGTCGTCGGCGACGTCGGGCTCGTGCTCGGTACGTACTTCATCTTCAAGCACACGGGCACGCTCGATTTGCTGCGCGCGTTCCACGCGACCAGCGACGGCTCCTTCGGCTCGAGCGGCGACGGCGACCTGACGGCGGGCTGCCTGCTGCTGCTCGTCGGCGCGTTCGCCAAGTCGGCGCAGATACCACTGCACACGTGGCTGCCCGACGCGATGGAAGGACCGACGCCGGTCAGCGCGCTGATCCACGCGGCGACGATGGTCACGGCGGGCGTGTACCTGATCGCGCGCATGCACCCGCTGTTCGAACTGGCGCCGGCGGCGGAGGACGTAGGCGCGATCGTGGGTGCGCTGACGCTGCTGATCGCGGGCACGATCGCGATCACGCAGACGGACATCAAGCGCGTGATCGCCTACTCGACGATGTCGCAGATCGGCTACATGATCATGGGCGTGTCCGTCGGCGCCTACGCGGCGGGGCTGTTCCACCTGATGACGCACGCCTTCTTCAAGGCGCTGCTGTTCATGGGCGCGGGCTCGATCATCGGCGCGATGGCCGGCGAGCAGTCGCTGGAGAAGATGGGCGGCTTTCGCAAGGCAATGCCGTTCACCTACGGCTGCTTCATCGTCGGCGGCCTGGCGCTGTCGGGGCTGCCGCCGTTCTCGGGCTTCTTCTCCAAGGACGAGATCCTGCTCGTCACGGGCGAGCGCGGGGGCTGGCACTGGGCGCTCTACGTGGCCGGCTACCTCGGCGCGCTGCTGACGGCGATCTACACGTTCAGGATGATCTTCCGCGCCTTCCACGGCGAGCCGGTGAAGCAGGCGATGGAGCTCGAAGAAGGCCACCTGCACCACGCCGAGCAGCCGACGAACCCGGCAAACGGCGAAGTCGAGGACACCGACGTCGGCTTCCCGGGCCCGTTCCATACGATCGCCGAGCGCGCAATGCCGATGCGCGTGGCGATGTTCATCCTCGCGATCGGGGCGTTCGGCGCGGGGCTCGTGCAGATCCCGAAAGTCGACTTCGTGATCGACGACTTCCTCGCCCCATCGTTCATCGGCTCGCGGCTGTACGAGGTGCACGAACGCAGCGGCCTGCTGGTCTTCGGCATCGTGCTCGGCACGGCGCTCGGCCTGCTCGGCATCGCGATCGCCTACCGCGTGTGGGTGCAGCGCCCCGGCACGGCTGCGCTCGCGCGCAAACGATTCCAGCCGGCTTACGAGCTGTTCGTGAACAAGTGGTACTTCGACGAGCTGATCGACGCGCTCGTCGTGCGCCCTGCCGCGGCGATCGGCGGCTTTGCCAGGGGCACGTTCGAGCGCGTGTTCGTGGACGAGACGTTGATCGGCGGCACGACGGGCCTCGTGCGGATCGGCTCGGCCGCCGTGCGCGCGGCGCAGAGCGGCTTCGTGCGCTACTACGCAGCGCTGCTCGTGCTCGGCCTGACGGGCGTCGGCTTCTACTTCCTGCTGCAGACATGAGCGGTCCGCGCTGATGCCACCGCTTTCGATCATCCTCTGGCTGCCGGCAGTCGCCGGGCTGCTCGGTGCAGTGCTGTCGGCGCTGCTGCGCCGCACGGGCGTCGCGCAGCCGGTCCAGATACCGGCCGGTCAGACGAGCACGAAGGGCGCGCCGTTCTCGCGCCTGAGCACCTCGGGCGGGATCGCCCTGCTCGGCGCGCTCGTCACGCTGGGCCTGGCGATCGGCTACATCGCCGACTACTCCCCCGGCTCGGGGCTCACCCATGTGACTGACGTCGTGTGGATCTCCGAGCTCGGCATCCACTACAAGCTCGGGATCGACGGCCTGAACGTGTTCATGATCGGGCTGACGGCGCTGCTGTTCGCGGTCGCCGTGATCGCGGCGAACCTGCGCGAGTGGGAGCGCCCGCGGCTTTTCTACTTCAGCTTCATGCTCGCCGAGTCGGCCGTGCTCGGCGCGCTGCTCGCGCAGGACCTCGCGCTGTTCGTCGCCTTCTTCGACCTGATGCTGATCCCGTTCTACTTCCTGATCGGCGTGTGGGGTCGCGAGCCTGGGCGGGTGAAAGCGACGATCAAGCTCGTTATCTACACGCTCGTCGGCTCGCTCTTGATGCTCGCCGCGGCGGTCGCCACGGGCGTGCTCGCGGCCCAGCACGGCGGCGGGCACGTCACGTTCGTGCTGTCCTCACTCGAACACCTCCCGCTTCCGCGCGGCTCGCAGGACTGGATCTTCCTGTTCTTCGCGGCCGCCTTCCTCGTGAAGATGCCGGCCTTCCCGCTGCACGGCTGGATGCCCGACGGCTACAAGGCGATGCCGATCGAGGTGCTGATGGTCTTCTCGGGCGTGCTCTCGAAGATCGGCGCTTACGGGTTCCTGAAGATCGTGCTGCCGCTGTTCCCGCAGGCGGCGGCGCACTTCCAGACGCTGATGCTGCTGATTGCGCTCGCCTCGATCCTGTACGGGTCGGTCGTGGCCTTCACGCAGACCGACGCACGGCTGATCGCGGGGTACTCCTCGGTCGCCCAGCTCGGCTTCATCACGCTCGGGATCTTCTCGCTGAACCCGCAGGGCGCGCAGGGTGCGCTGCTGCAGATGGTCAACCACGGCCTCGTCGTGGCGCCGCTGCTGTTCATCGTCGCGCTGCTGGCGCGGCGCGCAGGCGGCTCGGAGGACATCCGCGAGATGGGCGGGATCGCGTTCCGCGCGCCGGTGCTCGCGACGGTCTTCTTGATCGTCGCGCTCGCCACGCTGGCGATC
The DNA here is from genome assembly GCA_963704495.1 of uncultured Solirubrobacteraceae bacterium. GTDB lineage: Bacteria > Actinomycetota > Thermoleophilia > Solirubrobacterales > Solirubrobacteraceae > Palsa-744. The sequence continues at coordinate 3,128,378 of OY969911.1, forward strand.
CCGGGCTCGGGCAACTTCGTCGGCGAGTTCCTGATCCTGCTGGGCGTCTTCAAAGCCAAGCTAGTGATCGCGATCATCGCCTTCACGGGCGTCGTGCTGGCGAGCGTCTACGCGCTGCGGCTGTTCATCCGCGCGATGCACAACCGGGTCGGCTCGCGGCGTGGAGTCGCGCGAGCTGTCGATCAGCGACGGGCTCGTGCTCGTGCCTGTGATCGCGGTGATCCTGTTCATGGCGCTGTACCCGCAGCTGGCGCTGCACCGCAGCGAAGCGTCGGTGAAGACCGCCGTGGCAAGCGCGCACGACGATGCGACGACGCCAAACCTGAACCAGGCGATCGCCGCCGCCCAGCGCTTGATCCCGCCGGGGCAAACGGTAACCGTCACCTCGGGTCAGTTGGGTGGCCACAAATGAACGCTGGCGCTGCTCGCAACCGCCCACCTGAAAGGCCCGCACATCGACTTCGCGGCGCTCTCGCCGCTGATCGCGCTGCTCGGCGGCGCGACGATCGTGCTGCTGGTCGGGCTAGCGCGCACGCGCTGGATTCGCGCGCACGGCGTGCCCGCGCTGAGCCTCGTCGCACTCGGCGCGGCGGCGGGGCTGACGATCTGGCAGTGGGACGCGGAGAAGTCGGTCGTGTCCGGAGCGCTGCGCATCGACGACTTGTCCTTGATGCTCAACCTGATCCTCGCCGCGGGCGCCGCGATGGCGGTGCTGCTGGCGTGGCGCTCGCACGCGGCGCGCGAAGCGGGACACGGCGAGTTCTTCGCGCTGCTGCTTGACCTCGGTCGGCGGCATGTCGCTGCTGGCGGCTGCGCAGAATACGGTCGCCCTGTTCGTGGGGCTCGAGCTCCTGTCGATTCCGCTGTACGTGCTCTGCGCGAGCGAGCTTCGCCGCGAGCATTCGCTGGAGTCGGGGCTGAAGTACCTGATCGTCGGCGCGGTCGGCTCGGCGACGCTGCTGTACGGGCTGGCGATGATCTACGGCGCGACGGGCGCGACCGACTTCGGCGCGATCGCGAGCGCGCTGTCGAGCGGCAGCCTCGCCACGGACCCGCTCACGCTGACGGGCATCGCGCTGTGCGTGGCCGGGCTCGCCTTCAAGGCGTCGGTCGCGCCCTTCCACCAGTGGACGCCGGACGTCTACGAGGGCGCGCCGACGCCGGTCACGGCGTTTATGGCGGTCGCGACGAAGGTCGCCGCGCTCGGCGTGTTCCTGCGCTTCTTCGACGTCGCGCTGATCGGCGCGCACGAGCACCTGGGGCCCGGCGGTGGCCGTGCTCGCGACGATCACGATCATCGTCGGCAACGTCGGCGCGCTCGGGCAGTCCTCGCTGAAGCGGATGCTCGCCTACTCCTCGGTGGCGCAGGCCGGCTACATGCTCGCCGGTGTCGTCGTGGCGACGCAGCTCGGCGTGCGCGCGACGGTCTTCTACCTCGCGGTATACCTGTTCATGAACATGGCGGCATTCGCGGTGATCGTCGCGCGCGAGCGGGAAACGGAGTTCGGCGACTCGATCCAGGGCGATCACCGGCCTCGGCCGCGAGCGCCCGTGGCTGGCTGCGCCGATGACGGTCTCGATGCTCGCGCTCGCGGGCATCCCGGCGACGGCGGGCTTCACGGGCAAGTTCTACTTGATCGACGCGGCCGTCTCGGGCGGCTACACGTGGCTCGGCGTGGTGATCGTGATCGGCTCGATGATCTCGCTCGGCTACTACCTGCCGGTGATCGCGGCGATCTGGATGCGACCGGCGCCCGAGCCGGGAGCCGACTTCGTGGCGACGGCGCCGCCGGCGGGGGTGCCTGCGCCGGGGGGTACGCCGCTGCCGGCGCTTGCGGGCGGCTCACCGGAGCTCGACGAGCTGAACGCCCCTGCCGGCGACGCCGCTGGGCGCGGCCATCCAGAGGTGCTGTTCGTGGCGCTGCTGGCCGGCACGGCGACGGTCTTCTTCGGCATCGTCCCGCAGCCGCTGTTCAACCTCGTACACCACGCGGGCAGCGCCTTGGGCGGGCTATTCTAGGCCGGGCCGGCCACGATAGTGCGGAGCGAAGCAGAGAGCCCCGCCTGAGCGAGGCTCTCTTCGCCGGTGGATAACCCGCATCGAGTGACTAATAGATCACGGCACAACCGGCATCCAGAGCGTTGTCGACGTCCTCATCTTGCGAACCCTTGGCTTCCTGGTATTTCCCAAGGTCGTTGTTCTCTTCGGAGGCCTCGATTTCGCCTTGCTCTTCGTTCAGCCGTCCGCTCCACAGAGCGCACGTTGCCTCGGTCCCGCTGCCTTTGCCCCCGGTGGGGAAGGCGGAGATCGCGGCGTAGGTCACTCCTGACACGGGCTTGACAACTGGGCCTGTGCCGCGTTTGACGATGCGGCTGACGCTCTGACCGTGGACGGGCTGGTGGCTGTGACGCTGCGGCGCGCGGCGCGCGGCCGAGGCGACGCTGGTGGCGGTCAGCGCGGTGAGCGCAAACAGCGCGGTGAGCGCAACGGCGATGGTGCGGATCTTGGTGCTGAGCATTTCAGGTGCCTCCTTGGGCTGGATCGGTTTGTGAGACCATCCTCGGCCCCGATCGAGCCGCCTGGAAGACACCCAAGGGATAGGCCTGCCTTACCCTCGCCGTCCAGCGCGCATCGGCGCGCGCTGCCAAGGCCGCGCCTGCGACAGAACCTGCACCTGCTACCGGGCCTGCGCCTGATAGAGATCCTGGTCTGGAATGCGGCGCACCTTCGTGCGCTTGGGTGCGCTGAAGCCGGCGTCGCTGAAGAACCCGGCGAGCTCATCTGGGCTGTGCAGATCGGCCCCAGAGGTCAGATGGAACAGCAGCCCGACCGCTGCCGCGGAGGCACGCTGTCGCTTGGCGTCTGAGCGGAACATGTCGAGTACGGCGAGCGTGGCGCCCGGCTCAAGCGCCTCGCGTACACGGCGCAGCAGAACGACCACCTGCTCGGCGGAGAGGTGGTGGATGATGTCGAACACGAGCGCACCGTCGTAGGGGCCGCCGAGGTCGGACTCGAACATGTCGCCATCGCGGTGCTCGACGCGGTCGCTCATGCCCGCCTTGGCGATGATCTCGCGGCCGACGCGGGCGCTGCCTGGAAGGTCGAGCACGGTTGCCTTGAGCGTCTCGTGGCGCTTACACAGCTCCGCGGAGAACCACCCGTGCGCACCGGCCACGTCGAGCAGCGCCGATGGCTGTGCGGCAAATCGGATCGCCTTGGCGACTTCCCGCGCGGAGAGGCGCGCGATCTCGTACTGGCCGATGATGTACACGCGCCAGTACTCCTCATCCTCGGCCGGCTCGCGATGGATCTCGAAGCTGCCGCCATCGCGCACGATCCGCTCGAGATCGCCGTACCACTCCCAGTAGCTGGCCGTGTGCTCCAGCCACGTGCCGATGTAGGTCTCGGACGCCGGGTCCAGCCACTTGCGCGAGCGCTTGGGCAGCGAGAAGGTATGGCCGTCCTGCTCGAGGATCCCCAGGCCACCGAGGTTCTCACAGAGCAGGCGCGTACCCGCGACCTGCAGGCCGAGCTCCTCGGCCACGCGCCCAGCCGTCGCCGGGCCGTCGAGCAGCCTCTTGAACAAGCCGAGACGCTGGGCGACCCCGAGCACGCGTCCGGCGGTCAGTCCGTACAGCGCATAGGCCGCGGGGAGCGGCACGAGGTTGCCGGCGATCGCGACGCGCTCGAGCAGATCGTCTGCGGCAGGCTTTACGCGCATAGCGCCGGCAGCCTACAGAGGCGCGAGCGGCTACAACCGCCCGGAGGCATCGGCGGCCTCTTCGGCCTGCGTCAGCTGGCGCTCGACGAGCTCGAGCCCAGAATCCCAGAAGCCGGGGTCGGCGAGATCGATGCCGACGATCCGGCCCAGCTCCTCTGGGCTTTTCGACCCGCCGGCGGCGAGCATCTCGAGATACTGCGGCACAAGCGCCGAGCCCTCCTGCTCGTAGCGCTCATAGACCGACAGCGCGAGCAGCTGCCCGTAGGCGTAGGCGTAGACGTAGCCGGGCGAACCGATGAAGTGCGGGATGTAGGACCACCACGAACGATAGCCGTCGGTCACCTCGACGGAGTCGCCGAGCAGCTCCTGCTGGCTCTCGGCCCACAACTCGCCGAAGCGCTCGACCGCCAGCTCGCCCTCCTCGCGGCGCGCCGTGTGTACGAGATCCTCGAAGCGATTCATCGCGACCTGGCGAAAGACTGTGGCGATCGTGTCCTCGAGATTCTCGGCGAGCAGCGCCAAGCGCGAGGCGGGCGAGGAGTCCTCGGCAAGCAGCCGCTCGAACACGATCGTCTCTCCGAATACCGACGCCGTCTCGGCAAGCGTCAGCGGCGTGGTCTGATGGAAGATGCCCTGCCGCGCGGCCAGGGCGAAATGCACGCCGTGTCCGAGCTCGTGCGCCAGCGTGAGCACGTCGCGGCGCTGAGAGGTGTAGTTGAGCAGCACGTAGGGCTTCACCGACGGCACGGCCGAGGCGCAGAAGGCACCGCCGCGCTTGGCCGGGCGCACGGGCGCGTCGATCCGCTGCTCGCTGAAGAACGCACCGGCGACCTCGCCCAGCTCGGGTGAGAAGGAGGAGTAGCAGTCGAGCACGATCTGGCGCGCCTGCGCGAAGGGGTAGCTCGACTTCGTCCTCGGTCACGGAGGCCATGCGGTCGTAGTCGGCGAGCCGCTCGAGCCCGAGCAGCTTCGCCTTCAGCCGGTACCAGCGTCGCGGTATCTCGTTGCGGGCACGCACCGCCTCGATCAGCGCCTGCACGGACTCATCGCTTGCCTCATTGGCGAGGTTGCGCGCGGCCAGCCAGTGCGGATAGCGGCGAAGGCGGTCGTCGATGCCCTTGTCTGCGAGCAGCGTGTTGAACAGGAACGCGCGCGTGCGCAACCCCGGCGCAAGCGCCGCGGTGACGGCCTCAGCGGCCGTGCGCCGTGCCTGCCGATCCGACAGCGCCAGCCGGCTGAGTGCGACGTCGAGGGCGACGCCGCTCCTCGGGCCAGCGCTCGAACCTCGATCGCCGAGGTCAGCTCCTCGAACAGCCGCGTCCATGCACCGGCGCCGGTGAGCGACTTCTCCGAGAGGATCTTCTCCTCGGGCTCGGAGAGCAGGTGCTCGCGGTAGCGGCGCACGTTGCGCAGGTGATGGCGGCAGAACTCGAGGCCCTCTCCGGCAGCAGATGCTCGGCACGCTCCTCCTCGAGCGCGGCCCACTCGAGCTCGAAGAACAGCAGCGTCGTCTCGATCGCAGTGCCGCGCTCCTGCGCGAGCTGAAGCAGCGCACCGTTGGCCGGCTCGGCGGTGTCGGTGGAGAAGCGCAGCGCGGCGTAGCTCGCCAGCGCGCCCGACGAGATCATGAATCGCGGCGAGCTCCTGCATCGCCTCGCGCAGACCCGGCTGAGTCGAGCTTGTCGAGCTTGCCGGCGTAGCGCTCGGCGAAAGCCTGCGCGCGCTCAGAGCGCCGCAGTCAGGCGCGACTCGACACCCTCGGCGCCCTCTCCGTCGACAGCGGCTCGAGATCCCAGGCGCTCGCCTGGAGCTCGGGATCGGTCGACTCGGGGGCGGCGGCGGCCATCGCCCCGCAGCTTAGCCGCGCCGCCGCCACGGCAGCGGGCTACTCGGCAGGTGACGCGCTCTGAGGAAGTCCAGGCGCGCCGCGCGCCGCGCCGGCAGCTGCGCGGCGAGCACGCCGGCGAGCGCGGCGATCACCAGCAGGACGACGAGCGTGCCGACCGGGATCGCGATGACGTAGCCCGAGCCGGACAGCGCGAGCGCTGCGACGAGCACCGCGCCGAGCACTCCGATCACGAGCCCGAGCACGCCGCCGATCAGCGACGTGATGACCGACTCGTAGCGGATCATCTGGCGCATCTGGCGGCGCGAGGTGCCGATCGCGCGCATCATCCCGAGCTCGCGCGTGCGCTCGTAGATCGAGAGGATCAGCGTGTTGACGATCCCGAACAGCGAGACGATCACCGACAGCGCGAGCAGCACGTAGATCAGCGCCAGCAGCGTGTTGATCTGGTTGGCCTGGTCCTGCTTGAACTGCGCGGCGGTGCGCGAGCGCGCCTGCGGGAAGCTGGCTCGCGAGCAGCCTGTCGACCGCGGGCTGCACCTGCGCGTTGGTCGGCGCCGGGGGCGTAGGCGACGAAGTCGAGGGCGTCTTCGCGCTGGCCGAAGGCGGCGCGCGCGAGCGGCAGCGCCGATCGTGAGGTCGCCGAGCAACCGCGCGTTTTCGTTGACGATGCCGATGCACCGTCAGCGAGACGCGCCGGTTGGCGGGTGTGAGCACGGAGATCGCCTGCCCGAGCCGTCAGGTGATGCGCTTTGGCGTAGCTCTTGGTCGCGATCGTGCCGCCGCCCTGCAGACCGGCGAGCGTCGCGTTGCGAGCCTTGCTTCCATTCGATCGCGGTAGACGCTTCCGAACGTGCTCGGGTCGATCGCCGTGATCGATGGCGTTGTCCGATGTTCCGCGCGGCCGTCCCACGGTGAACGCGATCGGCGTCACGCGGTGCCACCCCCGGCACCGTGCGCACCGCCGGGGCGACCACCGGCCGGAATGCCCTGTTCTTCGCTGCCACGCCTGCGAGTTCTCGACGATCAGGTTGCCCGCGAACGAGCGGCTGACGGCGTGGTCGATCGTCGCCTTCAGTGCCGTCGGCGAGCACGGCGACGAACGGCGACCAGCGCGAGCCCGACCGTGAGCGCTGCGGCGGTGACCATCGTGCGGCCGGGCTGGCGCATCGAGTTCTCCTGTGCCAGGCGGCCGGTGATCCCGCGCCAGCGCGACGAGCACGCCGATCGCCTGTGCGAGCGCGGGGACGACTGCGGTAGCGGCGGCGGAGCGGCTGCCGCGCGCGCAGGCGCACGACCAGCCGTATCGCGCGCCAGGATCACGAACACGACGACGACACCGAGCACGCCGACCGTGAGCGAGCGCTCGCGAGGACCACCACGAGCGACCACGATGCAGCGAACCGCGCACGATCAGGCCGCGGCGGGTGAGCGACGCGCGGCGGGATCTCGACGCCCTCGCGCATCGCCGCCAGCGGCGGGACGCGCGTGGCGCGCAGCGCCGGCGTGCAGGCCGGCGAGCACCGTGACGATCGATGCCGACGAGCAGCGAGACGACGATCGTGCGGGTCTCGAGCACGGTGCCGCTGTCGGGCAGGTCGGCGCCGAACGCCTTGAACAGCTCGTCGAGCGCCGGGGCCAGCGCCGATGCCCGCGAGCAGCCCGAGCACGGCGCCGAAGACTCCGAGCAGCAGGCCTTCGGCGATGACCGAGCGCATGATCTGCCGCGCGCGAGGCGCCGAGCGTGCGCAGCAGCCCGAACTCCCGCGTGCGCTGGGCGACGGTGATCGAGAAGGTGTTGAAGATGATGAACGCGCCGACGACAGCGAGACGTAGGCGAAGACAAGCAGGAACGTGCGCAGGAAGCTGAGGTTGTCTTCGAGGTCGGAGGTGTTCTTGGCGGCCTGCTGCGCGCCGGTGCGCACGTCCACGGTGCGCGGGCAGCACGGCGCGGATGCGCGCGCGCAGCTGCGCCGGCGTGACGCCGGGCGCGGCGGCGACGTCGATCTGGTCGAAGCGGCCCGGCTCGCCGACGACGCGCTGGGCCTCGGCCGGCGTCAGCAGCGGCGGCGCCGGCGCCGCCGAAGGATTCGCCGCCGCCGAACTTGACGATGCCGACGATCGTGTAGCGCTTGGCCGGCGCCGACCCGGCGACGAGCATCTGCTGCGCCGACCTTCAGGTCGGAGCGTTCGGCGGTGGCCTGGTCGATCGCCACTTCGCTCGGAGCCGCTGTGGAAAGCGCCCGCTCGATCGGCTTGAAGGACTCGAAGCGCGTGCGGCACGACGGCGGCGACGAACGCCGGTGCGCCGCCCGTCGTCAGGCGTTTGCGATTGACGTCGAGGAACGTCGCCGGCGTGAAGATCCCGCCGGCGGCCTCGGCCACGCCCGGCGTCGGCGCGCACCTGCGCGAGCATCTGCTCGGTGATCGGCGAGGTCTGCGCGCGCGTTTCGCTGCCCGAGCGTCTCGGTCGGGGCTGACGACGACGTCGTCGCCCTTGTTGGCCGTCTGGAAGATCCCCGCGAAGGAGTGGTTGATCGTGTCGGTGAGGATGTAGGTGCCCGCCATCAGCGCCACGCCCAGCGCGATCGCGATGCCGGTGAGCAGCACGCGCAGCTTGCGCTGCAGGAAGCCGCGCAGGACCAGCTGCGCCATCAGATGCCTCTGCGTGCACGGCCAGTCCGCCCGCGAGCAGGCTCGAGCGCTGCGTCGCCGCGATCCGAGCGTCCATCAGCCGATCGCCTTCATCAGGTCGAGCGCCTCGCTCGGTCGTGACCGGCGTGGCCGTCGTGCACGATCCGCCCGTCGGCCAGCACGCAGCAGGCGGTCGGCGAAGGACGCGGCGTGGGCGTCGTGGGTGACCATCACGACGGTCTGGTCGAAGTCGTCGACGGCGTGGCGCAGCAGCTCGAGCACGTCGCTCGGAGGCTTTCGAGTCGAGGTTGCCGGAGGGCTCGTCGGCGAACACGACGGCCGGGCGCGAGACGAGCGCGCGCGCGACCGCGACGCGCTGCTGCTGGCCGCCGGAGAGCTCCGCGGGGCGGTGGTTGAGGCGGTCGCGGATGCCGACGGTGTCGACCAGCCGGTCGAACCACTCGCGGTCGGGCTTGCGCCCGGCGATCGACAGCGGCAGCAGGATGTTCTCTTCGGCGTTCAGCACCGGCAGCAGGTTGAACGTCTGGAAGATGAAGCCGATCCTGTCGCGGCGCAGCTGGGTCAGGCGCTTGTCGTCGAGCCCGGTCAGCTCGACGCCGTCGAGGCGCACCGTGCCCGGAGGTCGGGCGGTCGAGGCCGGCGAGCGATGTGCATCAGCGTCGACTTGCCCGAGCCCGACGGGCCCATGATCGCGGCGAAGCGCCGCGGCCGGGAAGCTCGACGGTCACGTCGCACGAGGGCATCGACGGCCGCCTCGCCCTCGCCGTAGCGGCGGCTGAGATCGCTGTGCCTCGACGAGCGTCTGCGAGGCCGTTTGCGGCGGGTGCTGAATCCACGTCGTCGCGCAGATCTACAGGACTGCCTCGGACGTGACGCGCCGCCCTGCACGCCCCGTTGGCGCCGTCCGGAGAGACGCCCTAGCATCGTCCGCCCGATGCACGAGACGACTCCCCAGGTCTTCCTGATCGCACGGCCCTCGATCGACATCGAGGGGATGCGCGGCTACCTCGGCCGATGTCGGCGGCGAGTCGTGGCTGCAGCGGCGCTTGGACGAGGCCGAGCGACGCACCGAACGGCGGAGAGCTGATCGTCGAGTTCGGCGGTCGCGCCTGCTACCGCAGCTGGGAGCCGGGGCTGAACCCGAACGTGACGAAGGTGCGCACCGACCAGCGCGAGTACTTCGCCAACATCCTGCGCTCGGCGCACGGCAGCGTGCTGGAGCACGCGAACTACTCGTTCGCGCTGCGGAACGTGGCCGGAGTTTTTACCCATGAGCTCGTGCGGCATCGCGCCGGCTCGGCCTTCAGCCAGGAGAGCCTGCGCTACGTGCGCCTGACGGACATCGGCTTTCGCGTGCCGTCTGCGCTCGAGCCGGTGCGCGAGCAGGTGCTCGCGATCGTCGAGCAGCTCGAGGAGTTCCAGGTCAGCGCGGCGACCGAGCTGGGGATCGACGAGCGAGGGCGTGCCCTTCCACGTCAAGAAGGAGGTCACCTCGGCGCTGCGGCGCCTGGCGCCGATCGGGCTGAGCACGGACATCGTCTGGACGGCCAACGCGCGCACGCTGCGCCACGTGATCGAGATGCGCACGGCGCCGGGCGCCGAGGAGGAGCTGCGCACGGTGTTCGACGCGTGGCGCGGATGATGCAGGTCGAGGCGCCGGGGCTGTTCCAGGACTTCACCCAGCGACGAGCAGGGCTCCTGGGTGCCCGAGCACCACAAGGTCTAGCGGCTCGCCCGTCGGCCGGGCGTGGCGTGCCCTCACCGCCGTCCGAGCGCCCTGCCGTGCGGTCGAGGTCCGCTGCTGCGCCGTGGCGAAGCTCCTTGACGCGCTGCTCGAGCTGCTCGGTCACGGCCGGATCGCGCAGCGTGGTCACATCGCCGAGCGCGCGCCCCTCGGCGATGTCTCGCAGCAGCCGGCGCATGATCTTGCCCGAGCGCGTCTTGGGCAGGTCGTCGGCCCAGATGATGCGCTTGGGGCGGGCGAACTTGCCGATCCGCTCGGCGACGGTGGCGCGAATCCCCTCGACCGTCTGCTCGTCGCCGGCGAGCTCGCCCTGCAGCGTGACGAAGGCGACGATCGCCTGGCCGGTGTCCTCGTCGTGCTGGCCGATCACGGCGGCCTCGGCGACGTCTGCGTGGGCGACGATCGCGGACTCGACCTCGGCCGTTGAGAGCCGGTGCCCGGAGACGTTGACGACGTCGTCGATCCGCCCGATCACCCACAGGTAGCCGTCGCCGTCGCGGCGCGCGGCGTCGCCGACGAGGTAGGTCTCCTTGTCGAAGCGCTTGAAGTAGGTCTCGATGAAGCGCTCGGGCTCCTTGTAGAGCGTACGCAGCATCGACGGCCACGGCTGGGTCAGCACGAGCAGGCCCTGGCCCTCCTCGATCGGCTCGCCGGTCGACTCGTCGCGCACCTCGGCGAAGACGCCCGGGAAGGGGTGCGTCGCCGAGCCGGGCTTGGTCTCGGTGATCCCGGGCAGCGGCGTGATCATGATGCGCGCCTGTCTCGGTCTGCCACCAGGTGTCGACGATCGGGCAGCGTTCGCCCCCGATCACCTTGTGGTACCAGAGCCACGCCTTCGGGTTGATCGGCTCGCCGACCGATCCAAGCAGCCGGAGGCTGCTCAGATCATGCTTGCCCGGCCAGTCCGCGCCCCACTTGATGCAAGCGCGAATCGCCGTTGGAGCGCAGTAGAGGATGCTCACGCCGTAGCGCTCGACGATCTCCCACCAGATGTCCTTGGCGGGGTAGTCGGGCGCGCCCTCCCACATCACCGAGGTTGCGCCGTTGGCGAGGGGCCCGTAGACGATGTAGGAGTGCCCGGTGACCCACCCGACGTCTGCGGCGCACCAGTACACGTCGGACTCTGGCCTGCAGGTCGAACACGTAGCGGTGGGTCGCCGAGACGCCCGTGAGATAGCCGCCGGTCGTGTGCAGGATGCCCTTCGGCTTGGCGGTCGAGCCTGAGGTGTAGAGGATGTACAGCGGGTGCTCTGCGTCGAGCGGCTCCGGCGGGCAGGCCGGATCGGCGGCAGCGCAGATCTCGTCGTAGAAGACGTCGCGGCCCTCCTGCATCTCACAGGCCGTACCGGAGCTGCGCACGACGACGATCTTCTCGAGTGTCTGCAGATCGCCCATCACCTCATCGACGCGGTCCTTGACGGGCGCCGTCTTGCCCTTGCGCGCGGCGCCGTCGACGGTCACCAGCAGCTTGGCCTCGGAAAACTCCATCCGCTCGCGCACGGCCTCGGCAGAGAAGCCTCCGAAGACAACGTTGTGCGGCGCGCCGATCCGCGCGCAGGCGAGCATCGCGACGAGCACCTCGGGGATCATCGGCAGGTAGATGCCGACGACGTCGCCCTTGCTGCACGCCCTGGTCCTTCAGCGCGTTGGCGAAGCGCTCGACGTCGGCGAGCAGCTCGGCGTAGGTGATGTCGCGCTCTTGGCCCTCCTCGCCGCGCCAGTGAAAGGCGATGCGCTCGCCCCTGCCGGCGATCACGTGGCGGTCGAGGCAGTTGTAGGACACGTTCAGCGTGCCGCCGGTGAACCACTTGTAGAAGGGTGGATTGTCGTCGTCGAGCACGCGCGTCCACTTCTGAAACCAGTCGAGCCGTTCAGCCTGCGCCACCCACCAAGCCTGCGGATCGGCGGCGGCCTGCTCGTAGACAGCGGGATCGTTCAGCAGCGCGTGCTCGCGGAACTCGGCGAGCGGGTCGAACGTCTCGACCTCCAGCAGCTCGGCCAGCTCGGTGTCGAGCTCCTCGCCGGTCGCGGGAGTATCCGGATCACTCGACATCGCTCTCGCTCCTCTCGCTCCAAGTCACAGACTTCCGGCCGGCCCATTCTTCCACCGGCACGTCGAGACCGAGGCGCCGGCGTCCTCAGCTGCGCGGCCCGCGCGTGCGCTTGCGCGAGGAGCGCCCGCCGGAGACGGTCTTGGGCTTGGCGGCCGGTGTCACGTCGCCCGCACTGGTGGCGAGCGCGGGCTTTCCGGCGCCGGCCTGTTCGCGCATCTGCGCGCGAGAGGGCCAGGGCCGCGCTTCGCCGGACTCCCAAGCGGGCGGCTGCCCGTTGGGCCATTTGCCGATGTAGAGGATGCCCATGGCGACGATCCAGAAGGAGGGCACGACCTCGAGCGTGGCGCCGCCGATCGGCAGGAAGATGAGGATGCCGCTGATGATTCCGACGACGCCCATCCAGCGGGTCACGAGACCGACGCGCATGCGCATTGATCATCGTCACGATCATGGCGACGGCAAGCGACGAGCCCGGCTAGCGAGCGACGAGGTAGTCGACGACGAGGTTGGCAGCGCCCTTGGTCAGCGCATTGTCGACGGCGTGGTTGGAGTGGTCGTGCCCGGTCGCGAATTTGTGCGTCTCGATCGCGGCGACGATCTGATGGGCGACGCTGATCACGGCGAGCCCGATGCCGCCGGCGAGCACGAGCATGCGCGCGGGACCCCAAGTCTCGGGGCGGCGGAAGCGAGTGGCCTGGATCAGCAGCAACAGCATCGAGCGTGAGCACGGCGATCGCGAGGGCGGCGAGCACGCTGCCGGCGATCAGCGGCCCGGCGTGGTGGCTGATGAATTTGACCTCGGGTGCGCGCGGGCTTATTGTCCGGATTGGCGACACCTTCGAGCGCGGGTTTGAGGCCCTGCAGGATGCCGACTGTGGGAGCGCCGTTGAGCGTGGACTGCGTGATGATGCCGCTGAGCAGGTAGAGCACGCCGCCGGCGAAGGCCGGCACGGCCAGTCGCGTGCGCCGCTCGGTCTCCCTGGCGACCTGCTCCTTGATCTCGCTCGAGCTGGGCATGTGCGGGGCAGTCTATGATGAGCGCATGGAGAGCGGCGGTCTCGGTGACCTGTTCGGAGATCCGGAGGAGCTGCAGCGGCGGCTCGCGGAGTTCGCCGATCAGATGCAGGGACAGCAGCGCCTGGCATGGGCGGACAACGCGATCAAGCTCGCAGTGGACATGACGGTCGCGGCGGTCGAGCGCGTCAACCTGCAGGGCAACGCGGAGGCTCAGGCCGAACAGATCCGCACGGTGATGGCGCTCGTCTTCCCGGAGGCGGTCACGCTCGTGCGCGAGGCACGCGCCGGACTGCAGTAGCGCTCCCTCGCCGTCCCCGACCCGGCTCGACCAGCCCCCTCCCCGGCGTTCGGTCGCCCCCGCGCTGCTCGCTCACGCTCGGCATCGCGCGAAGCGCGCCCGGCGGAGATCACCTCCTTGAAAGAGCGGAAGCGGAAGATGAAAACGACGGCAGCGAGGCCGACGGTGGCGGTGAAGGCGGCGATCGCGATCTGCTGGCCGACGGAGTAGGCGGCGACGACGGCGGTGGGGGCGTTCTTGGCAAACACCTTCACGAGCAGCGCCTGCTGCACACCGGCGCCGCCGGGCGTGAACGGCACGGCGCCGGCGACCTGGTTGACGCCGAACACGAGCAGCACGTTGTTGACGGAGCCGCCGACACCGAAGGCGTCGAGCAGGAACCAGAAGGCAGCGAAGCGCGAGAGCCATGCGAGCGCCTGCAGCGAGGCGACCTCACGCAGGTAGCGGCGCCGGTCGCGTAAGGATCGTGACGCCCTGGCGCACGCGCGCCCAGAAGGCCTTGACGCGCGATGAGAGCACGGCGAAGGCGGTCAGGCCGACGTACGGCGATGCGCCGTGATCAGGAACAGCGTGAAGCGGAAGTGCTGGGCGAAGTAGGAGATTTCGAAGGAGTTCAGCTTGGAGAAGTCAGGCGGCTTGGGAAAGACGCCCTGGCTGAAGGCAAAGATCAGCACGAGCACGCCGACGGTGGCGTCGAACACGGACTCGACGAAGAATGCAGCGGCAACGGTCGGGTAGCTCGAGCCGGGGATCGAGGAGCGCGTGAGGAAGAGCTTGATGATGTCGCCGCCGCGGGCGGGCACGACGTTGTTGAAGCCGACGGCGGCGCCAGTAGGCGCCCCACATGCGCCGCCACTGGAAGCTGACCGACGGGTAGGCGGCGCGCAGGCTGTGGAAGAACCCGCGCGAGCGCAGCGTCAGATTCAGACCGAAGAACAGCAGCCCGAGCAGCAGCAGTCCCCAGTTGACAGCGGCCAGATCGGAGAAGAACTGGCCGACGGCGTCGAAGAACGAGGTGAGCGTGTCACCGATCGAGGCTGAGGCGAGCAGCGCCGGCACGAGTCAAGCGTACGCGGCCCTGGGCTCGCCTCGCGCCCATGCCCGCCCCGGCGCCGGCCCTCGCCGGTCCGCACCGGTCCCGTCGCTGCGATACAAACTGCCGATGGCGTCTGGCGCAGGCTCTGCAGGAGGACTGACCGTCGCTGTGACCGGTCCGACGGGCGAGATCGGCAAGGCGGTCGTCGCGGCGCTCGAGCGCTCGCGCGGCGTCGCGCGCGTGCTCGGCATGGCCCGCCGTCCGTTCGACCCGCAGGCGCAAGGCTGGAAGAAGGTCTCCTACCGCCAGCGGCGACGTGCTCGACCGCGCGGCCGTCGAGCGACTCGTCAAGGACGCCGACGTGGTCGTGCACCTCGCGTTCATCATCATGGGCGGCGCAGAGGAGAGCGCCAGCGTCAACCTCGACGGCTCGCGCAACGTCTTCCGCGCGGCGGTCGAGGCCGGGGTCGAGCGGCTCGTATACGCCTCCTCAGTTGCCGCATACGGCTTCCACGCGGAGAATCCGCAGCCGCTCGGCGAGGACGTGCCGGCGCGCGGCACGGCGGCGCACTACTACTCGGCACAGAAGGCGGAGGTGGAGGCGCTGCTGCGCGAGACGCTTGCGGGCAGCACGACGGCGCCGTACGTCTTCCGCCCGTGCATCGTCGCGGGGCCGGACGCGCCGCTGCTGCTCGACAGCCTTCCGTACACGCAGATCTCAGAGCGTCTGCCGGCACCGGTGCTGCGGCTGCTCGACGGCGTGCCGATCCTCAAGCCGGTGCTGCCCGATCCGGGCGTGCCGTTTCAGCTCGTCCACCACGACGATGTGGCGAGCGCGATGCGCGCGGCGGTACTGGGGCGCGGCGAGAGCGGCGTCTACAACCTGGCGGGCCCGGGCGAGATGACGGTGAAGCTGCTGGCGAGCGAGCTCGGCTGGTACTCGATCCCGGTGCCGGAGCTCGCGGTGGACGCGGTCGCCGAGCTGGTTGGGCGGCTCGGCTTCCTGCCGGCCCAGGCGCAGTGGATCAGCGCCTTCCGCGAGCCGGTGATCATGAGCACGGCAAAGGCGCGGCGGGAGCTCGGCTGGCGCCCGAAGCACGACGCGCTGAGCACGCTGCGCGAGACGATCGCGGCCGCGCGCCTGGACCCGCTGATCCGCTGAGGAGCACACGACGCGCCGCCGAGCCGAGCGGATTCGGCGCACGGCGCGGCGAAGCATCGTAGGGTTCCTCACTTGACGAGTGCACGCGTGGACGTTGACCGGCCGGCGCCACGTGGCGTGGCGCTCGTGACGGACACGACGCCGTACCTCCCCCGCGAGCTGATCGAGCGCTGGGGGATTCACGAGGTCAGCCTGTACGTGGGCTGGGACGGCGATCTGCGGCGCGAGAGCGATTACACGGACCTCGACGCGTTCTACGCCAAGTTGCACGCCTCGCAGTTGCTGCCGACGACCTCACAGCCATCGGTGGGCGACTTCATGGCCGTATATGAGCCGCTCGTGCAGGCGGGTCTCGACGTGCTCTCGATCCACATCGCGGGCGGCCTCTCGGGCACGTGCGAGAGCGCGCGCGAAGCGGCGCGACTGATCGCGCAGCAGGGGCGCTCGGAGCGCGTGCACGTGATCGACGCACAGACTGGGGCGGGCGGACTCGGCTGCCTCGTGATCGCAGCGGCGCATGCGCTCGCGGAAGGCGCCTCGCCGGAGCAGGCGGTCGAGGCGGTCGATGCGGCGCGGGCGAGCCTGGACATCTGGTTCTGCCTGGACACGCTCGAGTACCTGCGCCGCGGCGGGCGCATCGGGGCGGCGCAGGCGGCGCTCGGGATGGCGTTGAAGGTGAAGCCGATCCTCACGTTCGGGACGGAGATCGCTCCGGTCGGGCGCGTGCGCACGCGGCGGCGCGCATTCGAGCAGATGACGGCCTACCTGGCCGAGCTGCACGAGCGCGGCGCGAGCGATTGGATCGTGCAGCACGCGCAGGCGCCCGGCGACGCAGAGCGGCTGGTCGCGTACGGAACTGAGCTGTTCGGCACGGAGCCGCTGTTCTGCACCCAGGTCGGACCGGTGCTCGGCGCGCACCTAGGCGCGGGGATGCTCGTAGGAGGGATGACGCGAACGAGCCTCACGGGGCTCGCCGAGCTCACCCGAGCCTGAAAGCACGACGAGCCCGCTCCGCTGCTACGCGGAACGGGCTCGTGCGGTCCGACGCGGGTACTGCCCGCGCTGTCCTGGCGCTACTTGACGATCTTGATGATCCGCTCCATGCCGATCAGCGTGTGCGGGCGCCCGTCCTGCGTGGGCATGAAGCACGCCTGCACGTACCAGCCGGGCTTGGCGGTGATGACCTCTTGCTGGAAGGCCCCCGTCGAGATCGGCCCGGCGAAGCTGACGGGCGGTCCGGCGGCGAGCTTTTCGAGGCCCTTTTCGTGACCGGTGGCGAGGGCTTTGGCCGCGAGCTTGGCGGCCTTCTTGCTCTTCACGGCGAAGCCGATGTCCATGTGCACGAGGTAGCCTTCGTTTTCGAAGCGCACGACCTCGCCTACTTTCAGCACGGCCGGGCCACGGAAGCCGAAGTCGATCGTCTTCTCGGTCGTCTGCGGCGCGGGAAGCGCTGCGGGCGAGGGAGAGGCGGCGACGGCGAAGCTCGAACGCGGCCATTTGGAGGCCTTTTCACCTTCGGCGTTCAGCGCCACGTACTGGCCGGGCGCGAGGATCGTCTGAGCTTCCGTCGGTTTGCCTTTGCCGGCTTCGGCGTCGAACACCAGCGAGCCGTACTTGGCGGCGGCATTGGGGTCGGCTGCGATCTTGTTGGAGTCGAGGAATGCATAGACTTCGCTGAGGCTGACGCCTGGTTTCACCAGGAACAGCACGACCGATGGTTCCTTGCCACCGGTGGCGGTGCTGGCGATGTTGACGGCGCCGGACTGCAGTGCACCGGAGACGGTGATCGAGGTGGCGCTGACGGTGGCCGTCACCGTCGGCAGAGTGGCCGCCTGTGCGGCACTTGCACCGAATGCGCCGAGCGCGAGCGCCGTGCAGGCGCTGACGATCGCGATCATCGGATGGAGCGTTCTCCCGGCCCGGACAGGGCTGGTGGAGCGATGTGACATCTAGTCGATCCTTTCGTGTTTACAAGCGGTACGGGCCAGCGTCCGTTACCCCCCGGAACTGCCGTGATCCTCGGCTCGGCTCACTGCCGAGCAAGAACGCTCGTCCGTCCGTTGGACTCCCGGTCCGGCTTTGGAGCCGGAGCCTTCCGCGCGGGCGGGAGTATAAGCAGTGGTGAAGCCCGTGTAAACGACCGCGCCGCTCAGCCGAGCAGCTCGGCGAGGCGATCGTGCGAGTCGCCCAGGCCCTTCTCCATCCCAGAGGGGAGCATCCCGTCACGTTCCTCGGTGGTGTGAAACAGCGAGACGCCACGCACGTCGAGGCGATCGAGACGCCCGTCGAGCACTCTGCGGTACTGCGCGATCCAGCTCTGCACATCCTCGAGCCGGCGCGGGCCGAGCCTGCAATTGCGCGCGCGGCCAACCTTCTCGGTGCTGACGAGCTCGGCGTCCTCGAGGATCCGGACGTGCTTCTTCAGACCGGTGAGCGACATGCCGAAGGGCTCGGCCAGCTCACTGATCGTGGCCGTGGCACCGCCGAGTCGCCCGAGGATCGCCCTGCGAGTGGGATCGGCGAGCGCGGCGAACGTCGCGTCGAGCTCTGCTTGATGCTGAACCATTTAGTTCAGTATAGAGAGGATCGCCGAGAGCCGCTTCAACGCATCGCCTCACGCCCTACGCCTGGAGCAGCCCTCTTCGTGGAGCAACAGCGCCGCCGCGCGCACCGCGGCGTTTTGTGTGCCACGTCGCTTGAATTCCTAAGATCGGTGTAATTCTGTTTGACAGAACTCCTGCGTCGTAGTAGCTTCGCTACCGTCCGACAGATCGACAGGAGAGGTGAACCGTGGCCGAATTCAAGGTTGTTATCGATGGCGCAGATCTCTCAGAGGATCAGCAAAGGGCGATCAACGATTCGATTCAGCGTGCGGTCCTGCCCCATATCGCGGCACTCCACACGGCGGAGCGGCCCGTGGCGATGATTCCGGACCACCGCCTATGGCGCGGCATATGGATCGGACCGCTCGACGGCGGCCCCGAGGGGCCCGCTTTCCAGTTCGAGCGGCATTTTGGCGGCAGACTTTGAACGACGACGAGTCGCAGCTGCTCTGCCCGAGCGCGCGCTGCGCGCCGGGCTCCTCGCTGATCGCGGTGCTGGTAGGCGGTGGGCGCCTTGCACATATTTCGCCCGCACTGCCGGTGGACCAGGAGTTCGCTGCGGCTGCCGCCGAGCATGGACCGCCGGAGGCGCGCATGCGATTTACCTCTCCATGCGTACGCTCGGACTGCGCCCAATGGACCGGGTCGGGATGTGGCGTGATCCGCGATGTTGTCGAGGCGGGCGCGGGTGATGGACAGCCAACGCGACTGCCTCGCTGCGCGATCCGTGGTGCCTGCAGGTGGTACCACCAGGAAGGCGCCGCGGCCTGCAGGGCATGCCCTCTGATTCTCACCGACGTGCGCGATCAGGCTCCCGCAGCTGCCATGGCATAACGGCCGATCGCGCGCACCTACAAGCCGCGACCGGCCCGCAGATCGAACGCAAGGCGGTGGCGGACGCCTAACGGCGCCGCGCTCACGATTGGTTTGTAGTTCATCGTCCTTGCCCTCCCTTAGACCTCGCGCGGGCCGCAACCGCAGGAGATCGCTTCGCTCGCGCGGGCGATTTCCTCGCCCGCGCCGGCTTGGCTCGCTGCGAAGCGGGGATCTCGGCTTTGGCGACGGCCTTGGTGAAGCGTGGAATCTGCTTCTCCAGGTAAGCGCGCATGCGCTCCTCCTCGCGCAATATCCCGCGAACGAGGCTCTGCGTGTCCTTGTCGCGAAGTGCCTCGGCAAGCGCGTGGATGCCCATGTAGGTGGCGATCTCCTCGGACTCGCTCGCGTACTCGGTCTTGACGTTCTTCAGATGCTTCTCCTCCTGCCCCGTGCCCCTGATGGCATGCAGCGGACCCTGGGCCAGGGCGATCACCTTCTGAGCGCCCCCGAGCACAGCTTGCGCCGCGTCTCCCACGACATCCGGTCCGGGAGGATCGATCGTCGCAGGAACGCCGCCGAGCGCCTTGATCCGTTTCTTGACCTCCCTGCCGTGGCGCTTGGTCTCCGTCAGATGCTCTTTCAAGCGCTTCCTGTAAGGGGCGTCAGCGGTCATCGCGATGTGTGCTTGCAGCGAGGTCTCCAGCTTCTGCTCCAGGCCGTAGGCCTCGTTCAGGTACTGCGTCAGCTTCGCTGCTCCGGCCGATTGTTCAGCCATTCGATCTCCTTGTCGTCTCGACGGCTTCGCCGCCGATCATTGTCTTCATGTAGGGCAGGACGCGCGTCGCCTAGTCGACGATGTCAGGAACTCGAAGCCGTCGAGCGCCTCCTCCTCGGCCAGCTTGCTCTCCAGATTCGTCAGGTCCGCCATAGCTCTCCTTGTGGTTCGGTCGTTAGGTTCACCCGGGAGCCCGTGCCGGGACTGCCGATCAGCGCCCACCCGTGCATCTACCCGACGTTGGAGGCGGGGCAAACGAGTCAGACTGCCTGCGCTGGCTTGGCTCGATGCTCACTGCCGACCAGAACACACACCGCTACGACGAACATCTACACACGGCCTGAGCCGTCTAGCAGCAGCCGTCCTTGTATCCGTCGCCATCAGTGCCGGTACTCGGTGCGGTGCAGCACGCCTCACCGCGCCAGGCGTTGCGCCCCTCCTTGACCGCGACAGCCGCGATTCCGAGCGCCGTTATCGGGTCGGCCCACCACCAGCCGAGCAGCGCGTTCAGGCCGAGTCCGAGGAGCAGCCCGGCAGACATGTAGGCGCAGAGCATCGTTTGCCGGCTCTCGCTCTTGGTGGCCGACGACCCAAGCTCGTCGGCGATTCTCGCCTTCGCCTTGGCCAGCACCGGCATGGTTGCCAGAGTAAGCACAGCAAGTCCGATCCCTACCCAACTCACGGCAGGACGATCCCCGGCAGCCAGCAGCGAGAGAATCGCCTCTACGGCGACGTAGGCGCTGAGCAGATAGAAGGAGGCGGCGATCAGCTGCTGCGCTCGGCGCTCGGAAATCGCACGGGCGCTCGCCAACCGCCAGAGCACAACAAGACCTGCCGCTAGCTCGATCAAGGAGTCGGCGCCGAATCCGACGAGTGCGACCGAGCCGGCGATGACCCCTGCCGCGATGGCGATGGCTGCCTCGATGCCGTGCCAACCAAGCCCGATCCATGCGAGGAGCCTCGCGCGGCGGACGAGCTGCGCTCGCGGACGGGTCGCCGCCTTCGGTCGATCGACTTGCAGAACCGGCAACTCGCCCGGCTTTGCGCTCACGCGGGCACCTGATCCGCGAGCACAGCATTGACCAAGGCCAGCCCCCGGTCGGTGAGGTCGTACATCACCATCTTGCCGTCGCGGCGCGGGCGTACGAGCCCGGCCGCGCGCAGCACTCGAACGTGATGCGAGACAAGGTTCTGCGCGCGCTCGGCGATCCAACTCAGGTCACACACGCATAGCTCGCCGCCCTCGCGGAGCGCAACCGCAAGCGTCAGTCGCGTTGGGTCCGCCAAGGCCTTTGCTCCGGCGGCGAAGCGTCCGGCGAGTTGCGGGTCCAGCCGGGTTTGGCGCAGCTTCTCCGCACGCGGCAGCTCCAAGCAAAGAAGATCGCAGCGGTCGTCTGCCATCGCTTCATCCTAACACCCGTTGATTTGTAAGCTGGGTGCTGTGAACAGACCGAGCCGCATTGTTACGCGGAGTCACGGACGATCGGCAAGTAGCCTGCAGCAAGTTCTCCGCCTAGCGGCGGCGCCTCGAGTCACTGGGTAAAGAGCAGGCGTTCCGACGCGTAGCTGGGCGGAGCGAAAAGCGCTCAGTGGACCAACGGTGATAGTGACGAACGAATCCTCGCCTTGCCGTGCCCGCCTTTAGTGTAAAAGAGATACCTGGCGTCACTTGCCGGCAGCCACCCCCGCGCGCTCCGCGGCGGCCCAGCGACCACCTGCGTGAGCGCTGCTCACACCGGAGCATCTTCCACCGCCACGGCGAGTTCGGCGAGACTGATGTCGAGCCCACTCGCGATGCGCCTAACTGTTGTCCATCGGGGATTTGTCTCGCCGCGCTCGATGCGTGCGAGCGCGGCAACCGTGATGCCGGCACTATGGGCGAGGTCTTCTTGCGTGCTCCCGCAATGGCGACGCGAGCGACGCAGAGCGCTGGCGAGGGCTTGGTCTGTGGCGTCTTGCAAGGACATGCTTGGTGGTGCCGGTGAATGAGTCGGTGATATGCACTCGACCGATACCAGGCTACTAGCACTCAGCGCTGGGTAGACCCAAGGAGAACCTATGTCTAAGGTTGTCGCGCTACTGGCTTCCGGCCCCTTTACAGACTGACGGCACCAGCTGCGGTCACGGGGTCTTCTTGGAGATGCCGTGCGCCGGCTCGCGCTGCGAGCCGCGCGCTTACTCCCGGCCCTCCGAGAGCCAGAGACCATTTGTCACTGAAGCCACTGAGCAACTTTGCATGCCGTGATAGCCGCTGGGACATCGTTGCTGCCATGACAGTCAGCTCGGGGTGAGTGATCTCGGCGACCTCAGCCAGCGTCTCAATCGGAGTATCAGCGCCGAGATAGGTAACGCGCCAGCCAAGCTCATGCAACGCAATCCCGAACACGATGAGCGCAAGCGTATGCTGCTCGTTGGGTGCGCACGCAAGCAACGCGCGGGGGCCAAGCCCGCGATCCCAGCCACGAGCGAGAGCCAGTAGCCGGGCCTGCAAGAAGTTTGTGGCGAAGTGCTCTTGAGCAACCGAGATACGTCCGGCACTCCACTGCTCCCCCAACTCGCGCAGATAGGGCAGCAGTATGTCTCGCGTGACCGTTGTCGGTGTGAATGCCACAAACAGTCGCTCGAGCACCCGCTGAGCTGACGTTTCGTCAAAACGAGCAAGCGCCTCGCGCATCTCCTCCTGGGCCGCACTCACGTCACGTAAGGGAACCTCACGGCCGCCCCCGACACTGACGGCAAAACGGGCAGCGATCGTGAGCTCAGCGGCCTGGGCGGCGGGAACTCCCTCGGCCAGGTAGCGCAGCATCAGACGTACACGAGCCTCGTCGGCGGGCGAATACAGTCGATAGTTACCTTCGGAGCGTCGCGGCCGTAGCAGTCCGTAGCGACGTTCCCACGCCCGTAGCTGGTGGTGGCCGGCTCCCGTGCGAGCGCTGAGGTCGCCGATACGCATCCACGCTGAGCGAGAAGCAGGCACGCATCTCGCATTCTAAACCTTGGACAAGGGTTAGACGCCGCGTAGGTCGCACGCGCAGATCGCCGCGCGCTATGACACGGCGACTCCTGGCTACTACGGGCCGCCCGCGGTCTTCGGCGGCACGATCTTTGCGCTGCTCGCGCTGGCTGACACGAACACGACGGGCAAGCAGCGCGTGCCGCAGGCTCTGCTTGATCAGTCGATCGAGGTGCTGCGCAAAAACCAGCACACCGACGGCGGCTGGACCTACCAGCGGGCAGAAGGAACGAATCAGCGCTGAAATCCTCCTCCGAACCGGACGAGACGGGCGCGGCGATGGCAGCTCTCTGCGGCGCCGGAGTGCCGAGCAGCGACCCGGCGATCGCCGGCGCCATCTCCTACCTGCAGGCGGACCTGAAAGCGGAAGCGAGCGGCAACGGCGCCTTCGCTACCGAATTCGGCCCGAACACCGATTCGACGGCGTGGGCGGTGTGATCGATGCCGGCGCCTCGCCGCTCAAGGCATGCGCGGTGAGCATCGCGCCGGGCGCCGCGAGGACCACGCTCACGAGCGTTCTACACGCCGCGGAGAGTACCTCGAGGCCCTCGGGTTGCATGACGAGCTTCCAGCCGAGCGAAGGCAAAGGCGCGATCACGCAGATGAACGGAGCGCCGCGCCTGGTCTTCACGGCGCAGGAAAAAGCCAGTCGGCCTGGCTCGCGATCGCAATCGCCGGGGCAGCGCTGATGCTCGCTCTTTCCGGCTCCCTGCTGGAGCGCCACCGACCGCAGATGAGCCCATGACCATTCACATGGCAGCGGCGGACGGTCTCAGTGATGCCCTGGCGGAGATCGCCTCGGGACTGCGCATCCCGGGCCTTGTACTGGCACTGTTGGCGCTGTTGGTCTGCGCGCTCGAAGCCGGGCGCTTTCTGACCGAGTATTGGGTACGGATGCGCGCAGGACGCGGTGCGCTGCGCACGCTTGTCGCCGGCGTCCTGCGCTCGCCCGAGCAAGCCGGCGCGCTCTCGAGGCGAGCGCCGAGCGCACTCTCGACGCAAGCGCTCAAGCGAATCGGCGACGCAACCGCCGGTCGCGAGCCGGATGCCATCGAGCAAGCCCTCGCCGACTACGAGCTCGCCGTTCAGCGACGCCTGGACCGCACGAGGATTCTCGTGCGCGCAGGCCCCGCGCTGGGCCTCATGGGCACGCTGATTCCCCTCGCACCGGGCCTCGCAGCGCTCGGTCATGGCGACGTTGCGACGCTCGCGAGCGATCTGCGCACAGCCTTCGCAGCCACGACAATCGGCCTGCTCGTCGGCACCGTCGCATTCGCGATCACGCTCGTCCGCACGCGCATGTACTCCGAAGATCTGACGGAGCTCGAGCGCGCAGGCGCGCAAACGCCTCCGCCGGCCGACGCGTCTGCGAGGGCCCCGCTTCCGCTTCCCGGTCATGACTCCACCGAGCCTCCTCAGCCCGCCGCGCCATCCACCGGGATGTCGAGCACCCAGTCGCTTCCCGCTGAGCCGCGCACATGACGCACCGCACCGGACTGGGGCGATACATCCGCGAGGAGCGGACGATCGGCGAT
This sequence comes from uncultured Solirubrobacteraceae bacterium, assembly GCA_963704495.1. GTDB lineage: Bacteria > Actinomycetota > Thermoleophilia > Solirubrobacterales > Solirubrobacteraceae > Palsa-744. The sequence continues at coordinate 3,152,654 of OY969911.1, forward strand.
CCGCTCGACGGTCTCGTCAACCTGTTCGACATCGGCATCGTGCTCGCCGTCGCCTTCCTGATCGCCGGGCTCGGCCTCACGCTCGATCGGTCAACGCACCGCCTGCAGACGCGTGCTTCCGCGGCCAAACAAATCCCGAAGGTGCCCTCGCCGGCCGGCGCTCCATCTGGATCCGGACGCGGCCAGGCTCTCGGAACGGTCTACCGACTCCCAAACGGACAGCTCGTCTACGTCAAACAGGAGGAGCGATGAGCCGCGAGACGATAAGCGTTCGGCATCGAGCGACTACGAGACAGGTGGCTCAGCCTCAGCAAGCGCAGACAAGACCTGCTCATCATGCTCAGCGGGCTTCACCTTGCGCAGTACCTCTACGACCTTGCCCTCGGAGTCGATGATGAACGTGGTGCGTTCGTTACCCCAATATTTGCGCCCGTACATCGACTTCTCGACCCACACGCCATAGGCGTCGGCGACGCCGTGGTCCTCGTCGGCGAGCAGCGAAAAATCGAGCGAGTACTTCTCGTGGAACTTCCCAACCTTGGCGACAGGATCGGGTGAGACGCCGAGCACGACGGCGCCGGCCTCGGCATAGTCGGCTTTTCGGTCACGCACGCCGCAGGCCTGCGTCGTGCAGCCGGGCGTGTCGGCCTTGGGATAGAAGTACACGACGACGCGCCGGCCGCGGAGGTCCTTGAGCCGAACGGGTCGTCCGTCCTGGTCGGGAAGCTCGAAGTCAGGGGCCGTGTCACCTACCTCGATCACAGCTCGATCCTAGCCGTCTCCCGGATGCGGCGCGGGCGAGCGGGGGCCAGCAGGGATCAAGCGCACACGGTGCGCGCAAGGTACGAGAAGCGCTACGCCCGCCCGTCGCGCGTGCCGTTGCCCTCCGGCTCATATGGCGCATTCGCCAGGGCGGGCACCTGCTCGTCGGGCAACTCCTCGGAGCCGCGCGGACGAAGCACGAAGATCTCGGCCTGCAGGTCATTGGAAGGGTCGTTGGCGCTCATGAACGAGCGAACCGAGCGGTACATGATCGTCTCGACGGCCGCGCGAAACTCGCTCTCGACGGAATGCTGCATTGCCAATCGCGAGCTCATGACCTCGCGCTCGTGACCGTGATCGTGCAGCGTCTGCTCGCTGCGCGTGAACCCGCCTTCGAGGACCACCGTCAAGAGATCCTCTGAGAGATGAGCGCGCGCCCTGACGGGTCCCTTGCCGTAGAACTGCTTGTGGATGCGCACGATCGCGTTCGAGACGTCGGCAAGCATCTGGCCTCGCTCGGTGGGGGCTCCATTTCGTCGGTTCCCGCCCCTCGGTTCGATCGGCGTTGACGACTCCATCTGTTTACCTCCTCTCGTTCGGATTACCGTCCTGCCGTGCAGCTCTCACGCATCTCTGCATGTGTGTGCTGCCCCCGGACTTGCGCGTGAAGCCTTCAGCGCGTTGCGCTGAGGCTTGTACGAGCTCGATCCTCGCACCGTGGCCGTTTGTCTGCGCCGGTCCGACGCTCCTGCGCCGTATAGCCGACGCCACAAGCGAAGCTGAACAGACGCGTCTAGACAGCCTCGGACATGGCGAACGATAGCGGATGCCATATGCCCAAATGGCAACCGACGGCGCTGGGAGCCGTGGCCTGCGGAGAGGTCTCAGCTCTAGCTCTTGGACGCGGCCTTGTGCGCCTCGGCGGACCGCTCCCCCGGCCAGGAGCCGGTGAGCTGCGAGAAGGCATGGCGCGAGCCGTGCTCGGCCAGTCCCTTCACGAGTCGAAACAGCGCGCCTTCGAGCGCAAGCGCCAAGGCGAGCATCCCGATCGCCACTGGTCGCTCCTCCGGCTTTGGCGGCTCCTGCTTGTCGACCACTTTCCACAGACCCTGAAACAGCTTCTTGCCGACCAGCCCAGCGAGCAGTCCCGCCACGATGCTGACCGGCCTGAAGATCAACTTGCTCATAACTCTCCCCTACCCACGATCAACGAAGTCGACCAATCTACAAGCAGCTCAGAACACTCTCTGAGAACGCGGGCGCGCGCTCCGCGCCTGCCCCGATAAGGAAGCACGTCGCACGCGCCCTGCAGCTCAACGATGAGCGAACTTAATACCCACGCATTAGGCCGCTACCAGTCTTATTGCCCGATGAGGCTTCGCTAAACAGCACGGCTCCTACCTACCGCAACAACCGTGAGAGACGCCGATCCTTCAGCACGCGCCCCTCTGTCTGACAGTGGGGGCAGTAGGCGATCACGTAGTCCTCGAAGTGGACCGCCTGCAGCGTCTGCCCGCAGCGGGGACAGGGCTCGCCCTCGTGCCGGTGCACACGCAGCGGCATCGGCAACTTGTCGGGGATCGGCAGCTCGACGACCTCCTCGTAGCGGGCCAGCGCGTCGCCGAGCACGGTCACGACCGCCTCGCGCAGGCGCGCGCGCTCGCCGGCGCCGAGGTCGGCACCGCGCTTGAACGGCGACAGCTCGGCGGTCCAGAGGATCTCGTCAACCCACGAGCGCCCGATCCCGGCGATCGTGCGCTGGTCGCGCAGCAGCGAGTGCAGCGGGCGCGGCGTGTCGAGCAGCTCGGCGAGCCTCTCGCCGTCGGGCGGATCGGGCCACGCTTCGGGACCAAGCTTCGCGAGCGCGTCGTCCTGCTCGAGCTCGCCGGCGCGCAGCAGCTTGACCCAGGCGGCTTGCTTTGAGCCGAACTCGCGGAGACGCAACTCGCGTCCGTCACGCAGGCGCACGAGCAGCCGTGAGGTGCGGTCGCGCGGCCCAGCACGCTTCTCGTACAGCTGCAGGCGCCCGGCCGACATCAGATGCAGCAGCAGCGACAGACCCCCGTCGGTGTCGAGGATCACGTGCTTGCCACGCCTGCGCACGCCCGCCACATGCAACCCGTCGAGCGCCGCGAGCGACGGGTCAAAGGTCTTCAGAGCGTTGATGCCGGGGGCCTGGGCCGACTCGATCTCGGCACCGGCCAGCGCACGGTCGAGCAGCCGCGCGGTGATTTCGACCTCCGGCAACTCGGGCACGTCCCCCACTCTAGGAGGACACCGGCCGGCGCGATACTGCGTCCTCAGTCGCTCGCGTGCTATCCGCACGCCACGCTCCCTGCGTCCTTGTCTCGCTTGGCCGACGGCGCCCAGGCCCGGCGACTCAGTGAGCCGAGATCGGCGGCCCTTCGTACTTGACGCCGGCTGGGCTCTTCCACTGCACGCGCCAGTGCGCGCCCTTGGTCGAGGAGTGCAGCGTCCAGTAGCCGAGGCCGTTGGTCGAGACGGTCTTCAGCGTCGTGTACTTGCGCGAGCCCTTCTTCTGCACGAGCACCGTGACCTTGGTCGCCCCGGTCGTCGGGCGCACGAGCCCCCACAGCGAGTAGCCGTGGCCGGACTTGGACACGGTCAGCGGCATGGGCCAGCCGAAGTACAGCGGCTTGGGCTTGCCGCCCAGGTACTCGAGGCCGGTCTGGAAGCCGATCGTGCCGCCGGTGACGCCGGACCCGGGCTTGCCGCCGAGCGGATCGTCGACGAGCAGGTACTGCGAGAACGCCGACACACGGGCGTTGCTCCAGGCGATCCTCTCGGCGATCGCGTCGAATTCAGCCTGCTGGGCGAGCGACACGCCGAGGAAGCGGTTGGGCTTGCTCTGCACGCCGAACTCGGTCAGGTAGATCGGCAAGTTTGACGTCGTGCCGTGCGCGCGGAAGGCTTTGCTCAGCGCGCTCGAAAGACGCGAGAGCACGCCGATCGTGACGTCATCCTTTTCGCGCGGTTTGTACAGCGGGCCGGCGGCCGTGGTGTAGGCGTGGTGGGCGTAGCCGGCCGCCGTCAGCGGCGTGCACGAGCCCGATTTGCGGTACTTGGCGTTGAGGCACAGCGTTTCGCGCATGAACAGGAGCGGGGCAACGTCGTGCAGCAGCGCCCTTGATTTTTCGCGCTTGTAGTTGACCCGCTCGTATCCGGTCGGGGCCGTCTCGCCGAGCAGCACCTTCGGGCTGGCGATGCCGCCGGCTTTGAGGCCTGCGTAGCCGGCCTGATACAGGGCGCGGTAGATCCGTGGCGAGGCGGCCGAGCCGTTGGTGTTCCACTGCGGCTGCAGGAAGGCTGGGTGGTTGGGCTCGTTCCAGATCGAGAACACCGAGACGGTCGAGCCGAACGCACCGCTCGGGCCATAGTGGCGGGCGACGGCGGTCATGAATTCTTCGAAGTCTTTGGGGTCCGGTTTGGTGACGTAGGGCGCTTTCTTGTTCGACGTCGCCCAACGCGGGGCGGGCGAGGTCACGGTCAGCAGCACTTTCCAGCGCAGACGCTGGGCTTCGGCGATCAGCGCGTCGAATTCGCCCCAGGCGTAATTGCCGGGGTTGGTCATGTCGAACGCCGGCTTGGTCGCGCTCGTCGGAGCAGGCGCGACGGCGCTCCAGTAGAGCTCGATGCGCAGCGCTTTGACGCCGAGCGTCTGCATCTGGGCCAGCGCGTGCGGGCGCGTACGGGGACTCAGCAGGTCACTGGAGCCCTCGAAGTAGTTGGCCTGGCTGTGTGATGCGAGCGCCGGGGCGGCGCTCAGGGCGCTCGCCGCGAGGGTGCAGGCGAGCACGGTGGGGAGGAGCTTTCTGATTTGGGGCATGGTGGCTTGAGACACCTTCCGAGGCACAAGGTTGCGGTCCGGCGGGGGCGATTGACGTGTAGCTTTCGGTCAGTGAGTACAGCCATCGCACCGGACGACATCGTCCAGACACCCGAGCAGGCGACGGGCAACGAGCGCCCACCACTGCTCGTACTCGAGCCACTGGCGGCCTTTCTCGATGCCCACGGCCTCGGTGAGGGCGAGATCGAGGCCTCGCCGATCGGCGAGGGGCACTCCAACGTCACATACCTGATCCGCCGTGGCCAGACGGAGGTCGTGCTGCGCCGCCCGCCGCGCCCACCGCTTCCGCCGAGCGCGCACGACGTGCTGCGCGAGGCCCGCCTGTTGCGCGCGCTGGCCGATACGCCGGCGCGCGTGCCGGCGGTGCTGGCGGTCGGCGAGGACGAGCAGACGATCGGCAGCCCGTTCTACGTGATGGAGCGGATCGAGGGGGACGTGATCGTCACTGACATCCCGGCGGCGATCGACACGCCGCTGGAGCGTCGGCGGATCAGCGATGAGCTGATCGACGCGCTCGTGGAGATCCACGCGGTGGACTGGCGCGCGGTCGGGCTCGAGGGCTTCGGCAAGCCGACGGGCTACCTCGAGCGTCAGCTGCGCCGCTTCAGGGGTCTGTGGGAGCTGAACAAGACACGCGAGATCTCCGCGGTCGAGCGGGTCGGCACTTGGCTTGAGCAGAACATGCCGCAGTCGGGCGCGGCGACGATCGTGCATGGCGACTTCCGCCTGGGCAACACGATCTTCGCGACAGGCGCGCCGGCGCATCTCTCAGCGGTGCTCGACTGGGAGATGGCGACGATCGGCGACCCGCTGGCCGACCTCGGCTACCTGTGCATGATGTGGACCGAGCGAGACGACCCGGGCGGCGGCCTGCGCGAGGCGCTGGCGACGGTCACGCGCCGCGAGGGCTTCCCGACACGCGAAGAGCTGATCGGGCGCTACGAAGAGCGCACTAGTCGCTCGATGCAAGACCTGCGCTGGTACACGACGCTGGCGGTGTGGAAGTCAGTGGTATTCATGGAGGGCAACTACAAGCGTGCGGTGGCAGGAACGACAGATGACCCGTACCTGAAGACGTTCGGCGAGGGCGTGCTCGAGCTCGCGCGCCAGGCCGAAGCGATCGCGTATGGCGGCTGAGCCGAACGGCGCAGGGGGCGCCCTGCGCAGTGGCCTGCTGATCGACTGGGGCGGCGTGCTGACGAGCAACCTGTTCCACTCCTTCCGCGAGTTCTGCGTGCGCACGGGCGTGGACCCGCAGACGCTGCGCGAGCGCTTCTCTTCAGACCCTTCGTTTCGGGAGCTGCTGATCGAACTGGAGAAGGGCCTTCTCGAGGAGGGCGAGTTCGAGCAGCAGTTGGCACCGTTGCTCGGCGTCGAGCCGGATGGGCTGATCGACGGCCTGTTCGCGGGCGTGCAGCCGGACGTGGCGATGGTCGAGGCGGTCCGCCGGGCGCGCGCGGCCGGCGTGCGCACGGCGCTCGTATCGAACTCGTGGGGCGTTCACCGCTACCCGCATGACCTGTTCGACGAGCTGTTCGACGGAGTCGTCATCTCGGGCGTCGAGGGCACGCGCAAGCCGGCGCGGCGAATGTACGAGCTGGGCGCCGAGCGCGCGGGGGTGGCGGCGGCGGCGTGCGTGTTCGTCGATGACCTCCCGTTCAACCTGACGCCGGCGCAGGAGCTCGGCATGGCGACGGTGCACCACACGAGCGCCGATCAGACGATCCCAGAGCTGGAACGCCTGCTCGGCCTGACCCTCTCCTAGGGCGCCGCGCCCGCTCAGTCGCGCTTGCCGCGGCCGTAGAGGAACTTGAACACGCCGGCGAGCAGCTTGGAGTTGCGCGCCTTGTAGGGGTACATGTGCGGTTCGCGCTTGAGCGCGAGCTTGGGCGTGACGACGATGGCCTGCTGGGAGCAGTACTTGCGGATCCCGCCTGCGCCGTGGCGCGAGCCGAGTCCGGACTGCTTGGCGCCGCCCATGGGCAGCTCGAGCACGGTGTAGTTGATCATCGCGTCGTTGACGTTGGCGGCGCCTGCGTCTAGGCGCCGGGCGATCTGCTCGCCGCGCTCGACGTCGCGCGTGAACACGGAGGAGCCGAGGCCATAGGGCGAGTCGTTGGCTAGGCGCACGGCCTCGTCGGCATCCTCGACCTTCATGATCGGCAGCGTCGGGCCGAAGGTCTCCTCGGTCATGCACTTCATCGTGTGGTCGACGTCGACGAGCACGGTGGGCTCGTAGAAGCGCCCGCCACCTGCGTGCGAGGCGTGACCGCCGGCGAGCACGCGCGCGCCCTTGTCGACGGCGTCGGTGACGTGGTCTTCGATCGTCTGCAGCTGCGGCGGGAAGGTGATCGCGCCGACCTCGACCGAACCGGGCCCTTCGGGCTTGCCGACACGCAGGGCGCGGACTTTCTCGGAGACTTTCGCCACGAACTCGTCATACACGGGCGCCTCGACGTAGGCGCGCTCGATCGAGATGCACGTCTGCCCGGCGTTCTGCATCGAGTAGTAGGTGGCGAAGTTGGCGGCGCGCTCGAGGTCGGCGTCGGAGAGCACGATCATCGGGTCCTTGCCGCCGAGCTCGAGTGACATCGGGATCAGTCGCTTGGCAGCGGTCTCGGCGACCTTCTTGCCGGTGCGCGTGGAGCCGGTGAACATGATCATGTCGACGTGCTCGACGAGCGCCGCGCCGGTCTCGCCGCGACCGGTGGCGATCTGCAGCACGTCCTCGGGCAATCCGCACTCGCGCAGCCCTTCTGCGAGCAAGAGCGATGTCAGCGGCGTCACCTCGGAGGGCTTGAGGATCACGCTGTTGCCGGCGGCGAGCGCCGGGATGCAGTCGCCGAAGGAGTTGGTCAGGGGGTAGTTCCACGGGCCGATCACGCCGATCAGCCCGAGCGGGCGATAGCGCAGGATCAGCTTCTTGCCCTTGACGAGCAGCTGGCTGGACTTGACGCGCTCGTCCTCGAGGTACTCACCGGCGTGCTTGGCCCAGAAGCCGAAGGCATTGCCGGCGTAGGAGATCTCGGCGAGCGAGGCGTCCTCGAAGGTCTTGCCGGTCTCGGAGATGATCGTGGCGATGATCTGCTCGGAGTTGTCCATCACCCACTTCTGCGCGCGCAGCAGTACGCGTGCACGACCGTCGAAGCCGTAGGCCTCCCAGCTCGGCTGCGCGGCGCGGGCGCGCTTGGCCATCTCGGCGACGGCGTCGGCCCCGAGGTCGGGGACGGTGGCGACGATCTCGCCGGTGGCTGGGTTCTCGACAGGGATGCCTCCCGCGGAATGCGCCCCGTTCGCCCCATTGGTGGGCGCGCCGCCGTTCTCGCTCGGCAGCGGTTGCTCGACGGTCTGGGCCTGCTCGACGGACGCCATCGGTGTCTCCCCTGTTCGCTCTCTTAGTGCTCGCTCTGTGCGAACAAGACTACTCCGACGGAGCGGCCTTAGGGGAGCAGGCGGACAACTACTGCGACAGCTCGATCGAGGCAATCCCGATCGGCTCGCTGGGCCGGTCGCCGGCGTCGGTGTCGACGCCCTCGAGCTTGTCGACGACATCCATGCCCTCGCTGACCTGGCCGAACACGGTGTGCTTGCCGTCGAGCCACGGCGCGGCGTCGGTGGTGACGATGAAGAACTGCGAGCCGTTCGTGTTGGGGCCGGCGTTGGCCATGGCAAGCGCGCCGCGCACGACCTTGTGCTCATTGAACTCGTCCTCGAAGGTCCAGCCGGGGCCGCCGGTGCCGGTGCCCTCAGGACAGCCGCCCTGGATCATGAAGTCCTTGATCACGCGATGGAAGGTGAGCCCGTCGTAGAAGCCCTCGCCGGCGAGCTTGCGGAAGTTCTCGACGGTCTTGGGCGCGTCCTCGTCGAACAGCTCGAAGACGATCGGCCCCTCGGTGGTCTGCATGGTTGCCATGGACATGAAGAATCTCCTCGCGGGACGCATCCGACCCGCATTCGATTTTGATGGTCGCCCTGCGGGCGATGATGCTCGGTCTACCGCCCTCCGACGAGCTGCAGGCTCAGCTTGCGCCCGCGCAGCTCGCGACCGTCGAGCGAGTCAATCACGCGCTCGGCCTCGTCGGCGGGAACGGAAAGGAAGGAGAAGCGCTCGAGCACGAGCACGTCGCGCACGGCCTCGCCGTCGAGCCCGGCCGAGGAGGTCACGGCGGAGACGATGTCGGACACGCGCAGTCCCGACGCCTTGCCGCCGCCGAGCACGAGCTTGACGTAGGGCTCCTGCGCATCGCGTCGGGAGATCTGCGGCTTGGAGTGCCGGCGAGGGCGCTCCTTGACGGGCGTCGGCGTGGCCTGCACGCCCTTCTCCCATTTGGCGACGCTCGTGCCGATGTGGCGTTCGATCGCCTCCAGCTCGCGCTTCTGGCGATCCTCGACGAACGTGATCGCGCGCCCGGAGCGCCCGACGCGCCCAGTGCGCCCGATCCGGTGCACGTAGGTGTCGGGGGACGTCGGAACGTCGTAGTTGATCACGTGCGTGACGGTCGAGATGTCGAGGCCGCGCGCGGCCACGTCGGTGGCGACGAGGATCGGCACGCGCCCGCCCTTGAAGGCCAGCATCACGCCGTCGCGCGAGCCCTGGGACATGTCGCCGTGTAGCGCCCTGACGTTCATGCCGCGGTCCTTCAGCGTGCGGAACAGCTGGTCGGCGCGGATCTTGGTGCGCACGAAGACGATCGCCTGCTCGGGTTTCTCGGCCTGGAGCACCTCGACGAGCTTGTCGGCCTTGGCCTTGGTCTCGACGGGTAGCTGGAACTGGGCGACGGTGTCGATCGTCAGCGTCTCGGCCTCGACCTGGATGATCGTCGGGTCATACATGTAGCGGTCGGCGAGCTTGCGGATCGGCGGCGGCATGGTCGCTGAGAACAGCGCCGTCTGGCGGCTGGAGGGCGTCAGCGAGAGGATCTTCTCGACGTCCTCGAGGAAGCCGAGGTCGAGCATCTCATCGGCCTCGTCAAGCACAAGGAAGCGGCAGTCGTGGAGCACGAGCGAGTGGCGCGAGATCAGGTCGAGCACGCGCCCGACGGTGCCGACGACAACATGCCCGCCGGCGCGCAACTGAGCCTGCTGGGTGCGGATCGGTGCGCCGCCGAAGACGGCGACGACGTCGATGCCCGAGTGCGCCCCGTAGGTGCGCAGCGCTTGGGTGACCTGGATGCACAGCTCGCGCGTGGGCGTCAGCACGAGCGCCTGTACCTCGGAGTTCTCGGGATCGACGTACTCCATGATCGGCAGCCCGAAGGCGGCGGTCTTGCCGGTGCCCGTCTGCGCCTGCCCGATCACGTCTCCTCCGGCGAGCAATGAGGGGATCGCCTGCTCCTGGATCGGGCTGGGCGACTCGTAGCCCACGTCGGCGAGCGCTTGCAGTGTGGACTCGGACAGACCGAGATCGGCGAAGGAGGTGGCCATTGTCAGCAAGCAAGCAGCTTACGCATAGCGAGGCGCCGGCCGGGGTCTGGGCTTTGGGCGGACTCGCTCGAACCGGCCTGGAGGCTCACGCGGCGGGGTCCAGCAGCAGCTTGCCGGTCGTGCGGCGCTCGCGCAGGTCGGTGTGCGCCTGGGCGGCCTGATCGAGCGGATAGGTGGCGCCGATCACGGTGCGCAGCTCCCCCCGAGCGGCGCGGGCGAACAGGTCGGCGAGCGCGTCGGTGAACATCCCGGGGCGCTCGAGCGTGTGGAACAGGTAGAAGCCGACGACCGAGCGCGAGTGGCGCAGCAGCGAGCCGGTGCGAACCTCGTTGGGCTCCTGGGAGGCGATCCCGCAGACGACGATCCGCCCGAACGGAGCGAGCGCCTTGTAGGAGGCGTCGAACACAGCCCCGCCGGCCATGTCGAAGACGACGTCGACGGGTAGGCCGTCGTTGGCCTGCAAGAGACGCTCGGTCAGCCCGTCGGCCTCGGCGTCGATCGCCACGTCGGCACCGAGCTCGAGTGCAAGCGCGCGCTTCTCCGAGCTCGAGGCGGTCGCAATCACGCGCCCGGCGCCGAGCGCGCGGCCGAGCTGCACGGCGAGCGAGCCGACGCCGCCGGCGGCCGAATGCACGACGACGCTCTCGCCGGGCGCGACGTGACCGGCCGTGCGGTACAGGTGCCAGGCGGTCAAGCCCTGGATGATCAGCGCCAGCGCCGCGCCCTCGTCGAGCTCGTCGGGGATCGGGTAGACGAGCTCGCGCGGGGCGGTCGCATACTCGGCATAACCGCCGTCGCCGACGAGCGCGACAACGCGCTCGCCGGTGTCCTCGCGCACGCCGGCGACCTCGCCGCCGGGCACGAGCGGGAGCGTTGCCTTGCGCACGTAGGAATTGGTGCGCGTGTGCGTGTCGGCGAAGTTCAGCCCGGCACGGGCGACCTTGATCAACACCTCATCGGGCCCAGGCTCGGGGACGGGCAGCTCGACCAGCTCGAGCACCTCGGGCCCGCCGAACTCGGTCATCTGGATAGCGCGCATGACGATCGGTGAGGCTAGCGAAGGCTTGGGAGAGCGCGGTCACGTGCCGGCCCTGGCGTGCGGGGTGCTCTAAGGTGCGCGCCGATGTCGATCACGGTGGTGGGCTCGATCGCCTATGACACGGTCAAGACCCCGTTCGGGGAGCGCGAGCGCATGCTCGGCGGCGCGGCGACGCATTTCGCGCTGGCTGCATCGTTCTTCGAGCAGGTGCGCGTGGTGGGCCCGGTCGGCGACGATTTCGGTGAGCGCCAGCTCGCGATCATGGGCACCCGCGGCGTGGACCTCGCCGACGTCGAGCGCGTGACAGGCGGCAAGACGTTCTTCTGGCACGGCGAGTACGGCTGGGACCTGAACTCGCGCGAGACGCTGGACACGCAGCTGGGCGTGTTCGAGGGCTTTGCACCGAAGCTGTCGGAGAGCTCGCGATCGAGCGAGGTGCTGTTCTTGGCAAACATCCAGCCGGACCTGCAGCGGGAGGTGCGCGCACAGCTGCCGCAGGCGCGCTTCGTGGCGCTCGACTCGATGAACCTGTGGATCGAAATCGCGCGCGACTCGCTCGTCGCGGCGATCGAGGGCGTGGACTGCCTGATCCTCAACGACGCCGAGCTGCGCCAGCTGACGGGCAAGCCCAACCTCGTCACGGCTGCGCGCGAGATCCTCACGTGGGGGCCGAGTGTGATCGTCGCCAAGCAGGGGGAGTACGGCGCGGCGCTGATCACGACGGAGAGCTTCTTCGCGCTGCCGGCCTATCCGCTGGAGAGCGTGATCGACCCGACGGGCGCCGGCGACACGTTCGCAGGCGGTTTCGTCGGCTACATCGCGGCGAGCCTGCAGGAGGAGCTGTCCGACGATCTGCTGCGCCGGGCGATGGCCCACGCGACGGTGCTGGCGTCGTTCAACGTCGAGGAGTTCGGCACCGAGCGGGTGCAGCGCTTGACGCGCGAGGAGATCGATGCGCGGCTGGCCGAGCTGCACTCGATCACGCAGTTCAGCGGGGTATGATCGAGCGACGTGACGACTTGGACTTTCATCTGGCTGATGTTCCTGCTGAAGATCCCGATCGTGGCGCTCTTCCTGCTGGTCCGCTGGGCGGTGCGCCAGACGCCGGAGCCGGCTCCGGGTGGCGACGGAGGCATCGGCCCACGCAACCGACCGCGACACCCGCACCACCCGCGCTCGCGGGACCGGCGACCACGCCGGCGCGGCCCGCACGGCGAGGCCCCGCCACCCGCGCCTGCGCGCGTGCGCACGCTCGTCTCGCGCACGCGCCTGCCCCAGCGCTGAGCCGCACGCGCCTGCCCCAGCGCTGAGCCGCGCTTGAGCGCACCATATGGCGGCCGCGATGCGCTGCCGGCGGGCATCGCCGACACCCGTCGCCGAGTCGGCCGCCGACTTGACTCATAATTCGATGATGGACATCCCCGCACCCGACCCACCGTCGATAGGAGAAGCAGATGAGCACAGAGACCGAGCCTGACGCGAAGGGCCTCCTCGGGGACCCTTCGACGGGCCCAGCGAGCCAGTCCGCAGGAGCGGGCGAGGGCGTCGGGGCGCAGGACACGCTGACGGTCACCGACAACCGCACGGGTCGCTCCTATGAGCTGCCGATCACCGACTCGACGGTTCGCGCCAGCGATCTGCGCCAGATCAAGGTGGACGAGGACGAATTCGGGATGATGTCCTACGACCCGGCCTTCATGAACACGGCGTCGTGCCGCAGCTCGATCACCTATATCGACGGCGAGGCAGGGATCCTGCAGCACCGCGGCTACCCGATCGAGCAGCTCTGCGAGCACTCGACGTATCTCGAGGTCGCCTACCTGCTGATCAACGGCCGGCTGCCGAACAAAGTCGAGCTGGAGGGCTGGATCGACGAGATCACGATCCACACGTTCGTGCACGAGAACGTCAAGGACTTCATGCAGGGCTTCCGCTATGACGCCAACCCGATGGGCATGCTGGTGGCCTCGGTCGGCGCGCTCTCGACCTTCTACCCGGATGCGAACAAGATCAAAGAGGAGCGGGTGCGCGCGATCCAGATCATCCGCCTGCTGGCGAAGATGCCGACGCTGGCGGCGTTCGCGTTCCGCCACAACATGGGCCAGCCCTACGTCTACCCCGACAACGATCTCGAGTACGCGGCCAACTTCCTCGGGATGATGTACAAAATGACCGAGCTGAAGTACCAGCCCGATCCGCGTCTGGCGCGGGCGCTGGACGTGCTCTTCATCCTCCACGCCGACCACGAACAGAACGCCTCGACGAGCGCTGTGCGCTCGGTCGGCTCGACGCATGTGGACCCTTATTCGGCCGTCGCAGCGGGCGTGGCCGCGCTGTACGGGCCGCTGCACGGCGGCGCCAACGAGGCCGCGCTGCGAATGCTCAAACGGATCGAGACGGTCGAGAACATCCCCGACTTCCTCGAGGGCGTGAAGGCCGGCAACGAGCGGCTGATGGGCTTCGGCCACCGCGTCTACAAGAACTACGACCCACGCGCGCGGATCATCCGCAAATACCTAGACGATGTGTTCGAGGTGCGCGGCAAGAGCCCGCTGCTCGACGTGGCCTCAGAGCTCGAGAAGCGCGCGCTGGACGACGACTACTTCACCTCGCGCAAGCTCTACCCCAACGTCGACTTCTACTCGGGCCTGATCTACGAGGCGCTCGGCCTGCCGGTGGCGATGTTCCCGGTGATGTTCGCGATCGGGCGCACGAGCGGCTGGATCGCCCAGTGGAAGGAGATGGTCGAGGACGAGGAGCAAAAGATCGCCCGCCCGCGCCAGATCTACACGGGCGCGCGCGACCTGGACTACGTGTCGATCGACGAGCGCTAGGTGGTCTGCTTATCGTCCCTGGTGGCGAACTAGTGACGCGAGGGACGGACGGTGCTTGAAGCGCTGCTTGGCGGTATACGTGTGATGCTCTCCCCGTGTCTGCTGTCGGATGACATGCGCATGTCGATGAACGATGTCGGCCTTCGCATGCTCAACTTGCCCGCCTCGAAGAGTGTCGTTTACGACGATCCATGCGATCGCATATCGCTCCCAGTCAAACCGCTCGTGGTCCTCGACGATTGTGAGGTCCATCGTTACGAGCACCCATGATCGCGGCCCTAGCTCATCTTGGACTCGGCGAATGACCTCTGGATCGGGCCGTCCGGTGGCGCCAAGGTCGCCGACGGTGTTCGCGTCGATGCCACGTCCTCTCAGCCCGGTGATCAGATTTGGGTTTTCGATCTGCTCGTCGAGGACGAGGAGCGCCACATCCCCGCCCTACAAACTCAACGCCTCGTCCGTCCACCGCACGGACTCCTGTACGTCTCGACGGTCGAGCCCGTAGTCCTGAATCAACGTGCGCCTTCCTTCATCGTCGGCCGCAAGCTGTGCGACACGTTCAACGGGCCACCGCCTCCCACGCAAGACGGGCGCACCGCCCAGCTTGTCTGGATCCACCTCGATGCGCTTGAGCTTGAACTTGGCAGCAAGCCAGCCTCCTCGACGAAGCATGTCACTTGCCGCATCCAGGAGCTCCGGTTTGAGCGTGACCTGATGGGCGGCAGTACTCGTATCGATGTAGACGCCTTGAGCCACCTTGAGAACGATCACGCCGCGGGGATCGCCACTCGTCGCATGCTTTGCGATACCGAGCGGTGCAGTTGAGAGCGGCCAATCGGGGCGATCAACGCGCGCTCCCTCGATGGCAAGGTGGATATCGCGATAGGTAAAGCCATGCTCGAGAAGCCAATGCACCACGATGCCCTCAGCTACATCACGGAACTCGTAGAGGTTCGACGGGCGCCCACGAAACAGGGTCGGTTTGATAAGTCCGTATCTAGCCCATTGCCCTATGCGGTTCCCGCTGACACCAGCGAGCGCACCTGCACGGAATGGAGAAAATACACCTGTCGGAGAGTCGGTTGGGGTCATCGCTGACATTGTCGTCGTTGTAGCAAGTCGATTCCATAGATGATTCTGCCGACAGCTCTAAATGCCTGTGCGGCACAGGGAAGGTTTCTATTTCAGAGCACCAAGGTCGCCCCGTTGAGCCGCAGCCACTCGCGGTCCTCTTGATAGTCCGGGCACCAGCGCTCGAGCAACCTCCAGAAGCGCGGCGAGTGGTCGAGCACCTGCAGGTGGCAGACCTCGTGCCAGACGACGTAATCGAGCACGCGCTCGGGCGCGAGCAGGAGGCGCCAGTTGAAGCTCATCGAGCCGTTGGCAGCACACGAGGCCCAGCGCGTCTTCTGCGCGCGGATCGAGAGGTTGCTGTACGGCGTGCCGGCGAGCGCTGTCGCACGGTCCAGCCGCGGGGCGATCTCGGCACGCGCGGCGCGGCGATAGAAGCGCTCGATCGCCGGGCGGGCATCGCCGTCGGGCACGAGCAGGCTGCGCGCCGTGACGATGCACGCGGGTGCGCCCCTCCTGCGGCACCAGCTCGAGCGACTCGCCGAGGTAGGGCAGCGTTCCGGCGCGCGCAGCCACGCGTGCGAGCGCCTCGCGTGCCTCGTCCAGACGGCGCTCGATCCAGGGGCGCAACTCGCTGATCGCCGCGGCGGCGGCGCGCTCGGGCGCACGGGCGGGCAGCACGACCTCGACGCCGGCGTGTGCATGCACGTTGACGCGCACGCGCCGCGCGCGCGAGGAGCGGCGCACGGTGTAGGCGATCTCGCTGACGGAGGGCTCGCTGACGCTCACGCAGCGGAGAGTACGCGTCAGACCGGGTGGCAGACTTCACGCCCGCCCGACTGCCCGAACGCGCTCCCGACACGTGCATAATCCGCTCGCGATGAGCAAATCGAGGGTCCGGCTGCCGCGCGACGTGCGCGAGCCCTATCAGGTGTTTCTCAACGGCGTGCCACAGCAGCTCGGTAACGATTTCACGGTGCGCGAAGGAGCGCTCGTGTTCGAGCAGGAGCTGCGCAAGGACAAGATCAGCGGATGGCGCTGGCTGCTGGGCGCGTGGGGCGTCGGCACATACCGTCAGAACGACTCGGTCGACGTGCGCTACGAGGCGCCCGACGGCTCGCCGCGGGTGGCCGAGGGGCTCGAGATCGAAGCCGGATAGATCGCGCGCTCCCACGGGCGCGAAAGCTTCAGCGCGCTGAGGATGGCGCGCGTCGCGGGAGAGCGGTTGAGCGTGTAGAAGTGGATGCCGGGTGCGCCGGCCGCGAGCAGCTCGGAGCACTGCAGCGTCGCGTAGGCGACGCCGAAGTCGAGCACCGCCTCGGCGTCGTCCTCGCGGGCGTGCAGCTCCCTGCGCAGCCCCTCGGGGATCGCCGAGCCGCACATATTCGCCATCCGCTCGACCTGCCCGACGCGGGTGATCGGCATCACGCCGGGGATGACCGGCACCTCGACGCCGGCAGCCCGCGCTCGCTTGACGAAGTCGAAGTAGAAGTCGTTGTCGAAGAACATCTGCGTGATCAGGAAGTTCACGCCGGCCTGCACCTTCTCGGCGAGGTAGCGCAGGTCGGACTCGGCGCTCTCGGCGTGGATGTGCGTCTCCGGGAAGCACGCCGCGCCAATCGCGAACTCGTAGTCGGAGCCGATCAGCTCGACCAACTCGCGTGAGTACTCGAGACCCCCGTCGGTCTTCGTCCAATCCTGCTGGCCCTCCGGCGGGTCCCCGCGCAGCGCAAGTACGTTGTCGATCCCGGCGCCGCGCATCTCATCGAGCGTCTCGCGCAGTTCGCCCACGGTCGCTCCGACGCACGTGAAGTGCGCCATCGCCTCGAGGCCGAACTCCTCCTTGATCCGCTTGACGATCTCGATCGTCTTCTCGCGGCTGGAGCCTCCCGCGCCGTATGTGACGGAGACGAACGATGGGTCGAGCGCCTGCAGCTCGCCGAGCGCGGAGTACAGGTTCTGCTCGCCCGCCTCGGTCTTCGGTGGGAAGAACTCGAAGGAGAAGACGGGTGTCTCGGAGCCGAGGATCTCGTTGATGCGCATCCGTTGATTATGCAAGCCCGCGCCGGAGAGTCCAACTGCGAAAGGGTCCGTCAGGCCGCCCAGCGCTCGGTCTCGCCGGCGATCGGGTGTGCGCGGCCGAGTGCCTGCAGGTGGCGCAGGTAGCTGAGCACCTCCGAGAGCAGCCACTGCGCGTTTTGCTCAGACAGCGCGTCGCCATAGACATGCGGCACGATCTCGAAGGCGCTCAGCGGCCCTGTCGCGAGCGCGCCGGTCACGCCGTCGAGGCGTTCGTGCACGAGCTTGCGGTTGCCCTGGATGTGCGCGTGCACGTCGGCGAACGTGCGCCCATGCCCGGGCAGGCACAGGCGCGCACCGAGCCGCTCGACGACGTCGAGTGAGTGCAGGAACTCGCCGACGGGGTCCGGTGAGGTGCCGTACTCGAAGTACAGCGAGATCCTCCCGAGCAGGTGGTCACCGGAGATCAACAGGCGCCGCTCGGGCTGGAACAGGCACACGTGCGAGGGCGCGTGCCCGGGCGTCTCATAGACCGTCCAGGGGCCGAGGTCGGTGTCCACGGTCACGCCGGTGAGCAGCTCGCGGGCCGGCTTGATCACGGCGGCGAAACCCGTCTCGCGCGGTTTGCGCTCCTCGGCGTAGCGCTGCAGCGGCGCGGCCGGGACACCACTCTGACGAGCGACCTCGAGGCGACGGGCGAACACGGCGTCGGGGTCCTCGACCATGTTGTTCAGCAGCTCGTGGCTGGGGTGCATCCAGATGTCGCAGCCCGCGCGCTCGGCGATGATCGGCGCCTGTCCGCAATGGTCGGAGTGCGCGTGCGTACAGACGATCAGGCTTGCATCCTCCAGGCGCAGCCCGCACATCTCGAGGGCGCGTTCGAGGTTGGCGATCGAGTCGGGCTGGCGCATGCCGGTGTCGAACAGCACGAAACCGTCGCCCGAGCGCACGGCCCAAGCGTTGCAATGCGGGACGCCGGGCCACGGCAGCGGCAGGCGCAGGCGGAAGATCCCCGGAAACACGCGCTCGCCCCGGCCCAGCTCGCGTTTGGGATCGGCTCGGGGCGAGGGCTTCGCACCGCTGCCGTTGCTCGCCTCGACCACGCGCCGGAGACTAGACTACGCACCGAGAGCGGGTCCGCGGCAGACTGCGAGGAGGAGGACGCATGGCTGAGCAGCAGAGCGACGGGGCAGAGGCAGCGACCAAGGTCGAGCAGGCCGCGGCGAACGTGCGCCAGGCGCGCAGCCCACGCAAACGGATCACGAAGACGAGTCCCGAGGCGGTCGCTCGGCGCTACTTCGAGGCGATCGGCGCGCGCGACCTCGACACGGCGGTCGCGCTGTGGGCGGAGGGCGGGCGCGACAACGTGCGCGGCCAGGTTGACGTGCTCGCGCCCGAGGGCGTGCGCGCGTTCCTCGGCGAACTGCTCGACGCGGTACCCGACCTCGACTTCGAGCTCGTCTCGACGACGGCGCAGGCCGAGCGCTGCGCGGCGCAATGGCGGCTCAGCGGAACCTTCGCCGGACCGGGCAGGCTCAACGGCATCGAGCCGACGGGCGACCGCTTGACGATCGAGGGCATCGACCTGCTGAGCGTCGAGGACGGCCTGATCCAGGCCAACGAGGCCTTCCCCGACTCGATCGCGCTGCCACGGCAGATCGGCATGATGCCGGCGCAGGGCTCGAGCGCCGAAAGCCGGCTCGCCGGCGCCTTCAACGCGCGAACGCGGCTCGGCTCCCGCCTGGCCGGCGGCGAGGCACAGCTGATCGCCGAGGGCGTGTGGGTCGTGCAGGGACAGCCGGCGCGCTGCAACGTGTACCTGATCGAGGATCAGGGGGGCGTGACGCTGTTCGACGCCGGCGCACGCACGATGACGCGCGCGCTCGCCCGCGCCGGGGCCAAGCTCGGCGGCATCCGCCGAATTGTGCTCGGGCACGGGCACACCGACCACCGCGGCGCGGCGCCCGGCCTGGGCGCTCCCGTCTACTGCCACCCTGCCGAGGTGCAGGACGCCGAAGGCAGCGGTGGCTTTCGCTACTGGCCGGAGGGGCTCGCCGGGCTGCCCTTCCCCCACCGTCAGGTACAGCGGCTGATGCATCGCTATGCGTGGGACGGCGGCCCGGTGCAGATCGCCGGGACCGTCTCCGAGGGAGACGAGGTCGCGGGCTTCAGCGTGGTCGAGATCCCCGGGCACGCACCCGGCCAGATCGCCCTCTGGCGCGAGTCCGACCGTCTCGCGCTGAGCAGCGACTGCTTCTACACGCTCGACATCTGGGGGCGCGACTCCGAGCCGCACCTGCCCTTCCCGGTCTACAACTTCGACACCGAGCAGGCCCGCGCGAGCATGCTCAAGCTCGCTGCTCTCGAGCCGGCCGCGGCATGGCCGGGGCACGCCAAGTCGATCACCGGCGACGTACGCAGACAGCTCGAGCGCGCCGCTGAGCTCTGAGCAGAGCCGGGCGACGTCAGCCCTAGCCTGACTGGCAGTTGAGCCCGCGCTTGTGTCCGAATCTGTCGGCTTTCTTGAAGTAGATGCACGGTCGAATCGTGATGTCTCCGAACGGTACATAGGTGTCGATTGTCCCGAAGGGGGTCCATATGCCCTGTGTGTGAATTTCTACGCGACACCTGTTTCTCGAGTTGTACTCGAGCGCCGAGCCGCAGATCTCCAGGTAGTCGGCTGCTTTGTTGAGAACCGCTGCTGTGATCTCGGCGAGATGGCCGATCAGAGAGCCGAAGTAGTGCGCGAGCAGTTCCTGTGCGGCCTGCCCCCCGGCCTTGATTGCAAGGGCTAGGGCGATCGCTTGGTGCGGGGTTAGATCCTTGGAGTGAGTCGGGTCGACGTAGATCGGCCCCGGGTCATATTCACCTGGAGCCGCCGCCGCGGCTTCGGCGGCGGCAGCGGCGGCGGCTTCGGCGGCCGCCCGCGCGGCGGCTTCGCGCGCCGCTTCGCGGGCAATGACTTCCTGGCCGATCTGCTCGTTCTGGCCGTACAGCCAATCGGACAGCCCCCCGGTCGCTTCGCCACTGGGGTCCGAGTTGTTCACCGGGTCGTCAGAGCTGTAGGCGTAGGCGTTGGCAGAGCCGCCCGCCTGCGGGTCGGTTTGCAGGAACCTGCCGATCTGGGGCACATAGGTGCGTGCGCCCATCGCGATCACGCCGCTGGCAAGGGTTGTGGCGCGCTCGGCCCCCCCAAGCCAGGAGTACTTCGGTGGCGTGGCCGTGCGCGGCACGCCGAACTCAGTCGTGTCGTTCGTCGATGCGAGCGCCGTCGCCGTGGCGCTGATCGACGCCGTCGCCACCACGTCGCCGTGCAGATTCGTGACCTGAAGCACCGGCGATTCGCCGTTGGTCTGAGTCGCGACCAGGCTGCCGCCAAGGCCGTTGACGTTGCGCGTCCAGCCCGTAGTGCCTTCGGCGGTCCACGAGGGCGCGCTCCCACCGCCCGCGTAGTGCATCACCGACGTCAGCGCTTTAGTGCCGCTCGCCACCATTTCCCGTTCCCGTCCGGCGGGGTCCAGGTGGAAGGTATTGACCTGGCCGTTTTGCGTCTGGCCGGCCAGCGTGCCGTTGACGAAGAAGGAGCTGCTGAGCGTTGTGCCGCCGGCATCGCCCGCTGGGGTTGAGGTGATGTTCCCGAAAGCGTCATACGTCGCACCCGTGTCGGTCAGGCGATCCGCGGCGTCGTAGGAGTGGCCGACGGTCGTGCCGCCTTCGGTCGCGCACACCCCGCCCGTACCCGGGTTGCGCGTCGTCTGACTCGTGCGGTTGCCGTCCGCGTCATAGCCATATAGGCGGGTCGTGCACCCCTGCCCAGCCGGCGTGTCCTGCACCTGCGTCAGGCGGCCGGCCGTGTCGTACTTGTAGCCCTGGGAGGACAAAGTGCTCGCCTGCGTCAGCCACTGGCCCGTGATCGACGGGACGACGCTGTCGCTGTACCACGTGCAGTTGCTCGAGCAGTTGCTGGTCTTGACGTATTCGAGGCCCGTCAACTGCCCGGTCTCGTTGTAGGCGTATTTCTCGGTCATCCCGTTCGGGAAGACCTCGGTGGCGATCCTGCCTTCTTTGTCGTAGGTCGCGGAGAACGTACCGGTGCTGTCGGCCATCGAGATCCCGGCGCCGGTCGTCGAGTCGTAGTTGTAAGTCGTCGAGCCCTTGCCGTCGTCCGCCGTCGAGCTGCGGCCATCTACGTCGTAGGTGTATTTCGAGCTCACGCCGTCGGCGTCGGTGTATTCGGCCAGCTTGCCCCACTTGTTGAACACGCTCGTGAGCGTCCGCGTCGTTGAGCCTTCGGTCGTGCTGCTCGTCGAGAGCTTTCCCGAGACCGAGTCGTAGCCGAACGTGACAGTCGGCAGCGAGGTTCCCGCAGTTGCCGTCACAGCCGCTGTTTTCGGACGCCCGGCACCGTCATACGTCTCCACCAGTTTGCGCGAGTCGGCGCCTACGACGGAGGTAGTTTCGACGGCCTGATCCCAGAGGTTGTATGTCGTCGTCGTGACCGGCGGGTTCGGCACTCCGGCCGTTTCGGGGGCTTTTGCCAGCTTCGTCTGACACGGCAGGTTCGCCCACTCGGGGTGCAGACCACAGGCCGCGACTTTCGCGTTCGCCAGCGCCGTGTAGTAGATCGCCTGCGAGTCGTGCGCATCTCCGCCGGCTGGATTGCCCCCCGGATTGATCGCGTCGGTCACATATCCGGTCTGGGCGTCGTAGAGCTTCGTGCGCACGACTTTCAAGCCGCTCGGATCGGTCGTGATCGAGGTCGGAGCACGCAGTTTCCACCCCAGGCCTTCCTGGCCGGCATAGGAGTTCACGGTGGTGTGCACGTCTTCTTCGGCCGCGCTCGTCAGCAGCGCGGCCTCGGTCAGCTTGGTTACGAGGTGATAGGGGCCGCCGGTGGCCGGCGCGCCTTCGTCGTAGAAGTAGCGGGTCTTGTGGCGCGCCAGCACCTGTGAGCCACTGGCGAGCTTGACCGTGTGCTGCGGTCCCATCGTGCTCAAGAGCTCGCTGCCGTCTTCGCTGTAGGTGCTCTGCGTGTCGAGCAGATGGGAGACTTCCAGTGCTTTGGACCCTTCTGCGAGCGCCTTCGATCGATTACCTGGCGTGAGTGTCCGCACCACGTCGTTGTCGGCGTTGTATTCCGTGGTCGAGATCAGGCCACCGGGACTCAGCACGTTCACGGTGTGGCCGTCGCTGTCGAGGTAGTAGACGGTCGCTCGCACATAGCTGCTGGCCGGCCAGCCCTGCGGCGAATCGGGCGGCAGGATCGCCATCGCTTCGACGGGCACGTCGGTCTGGCCCCATTTGGCCACTTCGGTTCCCTGCATCGCCGCGGGCGCGGACGCGCCGGAGACGGGCACCGAGTACTCGAGCGTCCAGACCGAGCTCGAACCTGGGTTCGGCGGCGTCGGCGGTGGCGGGGCCGGGCGCGTCGCCGTGGTCCACTTGGCGACTTTCGCGGTGACCCTGTTCAGCACGTACAGCGAGCCGTTGCTGACGCGGGGGTACGTGGCCACGCCAAATACGCCGACGGCTTCGGCGTACTCGCCGAGCGAGGCCGAGCCGATGAACTTCTGCACGTTGGCATTCGGCGTGTCGGCGACGAAGACGTTGCCCGCCTGCAGCGCGAGACCGTGCGGGCTCCCGAAATGCCCGTCCCCGGTTCCGGCGCTTCCGAACTGCGAAAGGTAGGTCGGCGTGAAACCGTTCGTGAACACCTCCACGCGGTGACCGCCGAGGTCGCTCGCGTAAAGCTTCGAGCTGAGTTCATCGACGGCGAGGCCACCGACACTCGACGTGAACTTGCCGTTGCCCGTGCCGCTGCCGCCAAATGTGCTGGTGATGCTCATCAAGTTCGGGGCAGTGCCGTGGTAAGCGACGATCGAGGTGCCCTCGCCCACATACAGCACGTTTTCGGAGCCGAAGGGGTAGACCGCGAGCGCTTGCGGCGCCACTGGCGTGGTGAACGCTCCCAGATAGGCGCCGGCGCTCGAGAGAACCTCGACACGGCTGTTGCCGTAGTCGGCCACCCACACTTTCCCCGCGCTGTCGATTGCGATGCCTTCAGGCGTTTTGAACTGGCCGGCGCCGCTGCCGAGCGTCCCGTACGCCGCGAGGAAGGCGCCCGTGGAGGAGAACTTCTCCACGCGGTTGTTACCCGAGTCGGCCACCCACACGTTCCCCGTGGCGTCGGTCGCAATCGCCCCCGCACCGAACAGTTGGCCGTTGCCGGAGCCGCTCGACCCGAATTCGCTGGTCTTTTCCATGTAGGAGTTGGCCAGCACGACTTCGGTAGAGGCCGTCGCTACGGTCGTCGCGCCGTTGGCATTGGTCGCCGTGACGAGTGCCTTCACCCAGCGGTTGGGTCCGTGGTAGACCGATACATAGCTGGAGTTCGTCTCGCCGGGCAGCGGCGTGCAGACTTCTGCGCCGCTCACCGTCTGGCACTCCTCCCACTGGTAGCTGTAGGCGAGCGGCGTGTTGCTCCAAGCCCCCGTGGTCACGGTAATTGTTTTGCCCTCTGCCGCGTTCGTGTTCGAAAGCGCCGGCGCCGTCGTGTTCTGTGGCGTGATGCCTGGGCCTTCGGCGGCGCTCAGCGTCGGGCGCGTCACGCTCACGAGGTGCCCCGTGCGCACGTCTCCCGCGCCGGTTCCATACGCGAGCAGCCACGGCTGTTCGCCCGACGGCGTGACCGACGTGACGCGTTCGTAGGCGTCGTAGCCGAAGGTGGTCTTTAGGGCGGGGGCGACCCGCGGGTCCCACTCCGCGCGCAGGCGCCCGAGTTGGTCGTAGGAGTACTGCGCCACGGCTGTCGTGCTCATCGCCGAGCTCGACGGGTCCCATGCCGTGAACGTGACCTGCTTCAGGCGGCCTTTGTAGTCGCCCCATGCGCTCTGGGCATCTCCGGTAGCGGTCGTCGAGGACGCGTACACGAATTTCAGCGCGCGGCAGCCGCGTACAAGCGTCGTGCAGCTGACATTCGCGGGTACCGGCGCGAGCTCTTCTGTCGGCTCGATGATCGAGCCGACCGTCTGATAGGCGAAAGTCGTGACACCCGTGTTGTTGGGTCCCGCTTCGGAGGTCGGCACCCACGTGTTGCCGGTGCCTCCAGCGGGCAGTGTGAAGGTCGTGGCCGAGCCGCCGCTGCTCGAGAGCTGGAACTGGACTTTGCCGGCCACCGTGCTTTCCACCAGCTTCAGGTTTTCATCGCCTTTCGGGGCTGTGTATGCACCGCCGCCGCTGGGCGTGAACACCGACTGCAGGCCGTTGTCGCTGCTCAACAGCACGCTGCCAGTCGGCAGTTTCGTGATGCTCTGCCCGCTGGAGCCGAGTTCGAACACCCAGCTCGGTCCGAGCGGACCCTGAGCGCCGGCGCTCAGATGCTCCGAGCCATAGCTGCGTTCCACGGTGAGCGATCCCCCGGGGGCGCCGATCGAGACGTCGGCGGCCTGCAGGCGCAGCTCTCCAGACTCGGGGTTCACTTCCCCCGGACCCACCTCTACCGGGCTGACCGGGCGGCTCACGAAGATCGTCGTGTCTTTCGTGATCGTGTTGCCCGCAATGTCGGTCGCCGTCAACGTGAGCACGTGCTGACCCACGGCGAACTGGCTGCCGCTGACCGTCCAATCCCCGGATGTGGAGCACGGACCCGCCGAGCAGCCGCCCTGCGGCGTACCGACGGCTGTGCCGTCCACGCTGATCGTCAGCGGCGCCAGGCCCGAGCTCGGCGTCGTGCCCGTACCATCGCTTGCGCTCGCGTGCAGTTTGTAGGTGCCGTCGCCGAGTTCGGCGTTTTCCGGCAACCCGGTCACCGACAGATCGTGCGGCTGGCTGCGGTCGACTTTGACTTCCATGCTCGCCGTCGTGCTCGCGTGCGTGGCGTTCAAAGCCGTCACTTCGAGGGTGTCTTTGCCCTCGGGTAGTTTCGTCGTGCCGCCCCAGTTGCCGGTGACGCCCTCGGTCTCGGTCGGCAGGCACTGTACACCGTGGCACTCTTCCATCGGGAACAGATAGGAGATGTTGACTTCGAAGCTCGGCGCCTGTGGCGAGCGGAACTTCATTTCACTGACGCCCAGGCCCGGGTCTTGTGCGGTGACGGCGAATCGGTTGCCTTCGGCACGCAGCCAGCCGCCGGTGTAGGCGACATTCGTTTGCCCTTCGAACGTCGGGTCGGTTTTGTCGGCGGCGACGGTCGGTGCCGCTTCCTGGGAGATCAACACTTCGGCGCGATGGAATTTGCCGACGCTGACAGAGCCGCTACCGGCTTTTGTCGCCCACTCGCCAAACTCGGCGGCGTTGTTTGCCGTTCCGGCAGCCGACACCGACGTCCAGGTCAGGCCGTAGCTGCTCGGCAGCACCGCCTGCGCTTCGACGCCGCCGTGCCCGATGATCAGCACGCGGTTTTCGAGGTCCGATCCAGGGTCAGAGCTGCTCGTTTCCGCGCCGAACGAGTAGATCTTCGAGACGCCCTGCGTTTCATATGCCCATACGCCCCACTGGCCCACGGTGAAGCCGAGGCCTTCGATCTGAAGGTCTCCCGCCCATTGGGTGAGGAAGAACGGGCTGTCCGTTTTCGTGGACGTCCCGTGATGCCAGTTCGAGCCTTCGCTGAGATACAGCAGCTGCGTGTCGGTAACCGTCGGGTCGACCTCGATCGGATACTCGTAGTCGCCGTCGTGGTGAGCCACCTCGAGCACCAGGCGCTCGCCGGACACGTGCATCGTGACGGGCACCTCGGTGCCCGCCGCGTCCTTGGCGCTTGGCGTCTGTACGACGGCGACGAGGTCGCCGTCGAGCGAAACGCGCACGGCCCCCGAGCGCGTCTTTGAAAGCCTCACCCGGCCGCCGCCGGAGACGGTGAACGCCAGTCGTTGCGGACTCGCCGGGGAGCGCAGCACGCCGTCAACCGCCACACCGTCAGCCACCGGCTTGAGCAGCGTGTCGGCATCGGTCTGGGTGTTGGCGTACAGCATGGCCCCGCCGTCGAGCGCGCCCCTCACCGCGGCGCGGCTCGACACGGGCGCGATCGACAGACCGCTGTCGGTGAGCGTCGCGCCGTCAGCGGCGTGCGTGTGCAGCAGCAACGGCGACGCCGCCGTGGTCGGAGCGAAGCCGCCGTTCACGCCGTGTAGACCTAGATCCAGTGCTGCCGCTCGCCCGTGCGCGCCTGGTGCGGCGATTGGGACGTTCGATTCGATCACACCCTGTCGGCCATCTCCGAGATCGACGCTCGCGGCGTGCTCGTTGAGATAGCGCGTGATACGCCTACCCCGCGCGAGCGGCGGCGTGCCCGAGTCGACCGCGAGGACTTCGGGGAACGCCTCCCGTGCGAGACGCTCGGCGTCCGTGGCGTCGAGCCCACGGAAGGCCTCGCGCGAGCGACCACGGGCGGCGACGGCGTCCGGGTTGGCGCGACGAGCGGCCTGCGCGTAGAGTCCCTGCTGGGGGCCGGCCAGCTGCTCGACACTCGCCAATGTGAGCGTCCCAGAGAGCGCCTCGGGCTGGGGCGGCGCCGATTGCGCCGCAGCCGAGGCCCGCGCGTTGGCGGGCGTCGAGACGATCAGCATCAGCATGGCCAAGACAATCCCGAGTGAGAGCGACCATCGTGGCTTAGCTCCCGTACGGAGCTCCAGGACCATGGAGCCGCTGCCGGATGGGACCCAAGCTGAAATCCGTCTCGACCACATCCGTCTCGACCTCCTCAAGGTGTACATCGGTTCACTCCTGGAAGCTTTTCTCCCCACGCCGATAATCCTTATCCGAGCGGTCAGGTCGCTGGTAAGTCAAGACTTAGAAGCTTCAATGCAATGAGGGTTGGTGCGGTCCCTGGTTATGGCGATTTCACCTCCGCCCACTGGCAGCAAGCTGACCTTTGGCCGAACGCATCCTCACCGCCGTCGCTCGGGGATAATCGGCGACGTGGGCAAGCGCAGACGAGACAGGCAGCGGCTGCGCGCGCCGAGCAGCGACTACACCGACGCGGAGGGCAACGTGCTCACGCTGCGCGGCTCGCTGCCGCCGGCCGCGCGGCGCGATTACGCCGAGACGCTCGCGGGACGCGCCGGCAGCGCCACGCGCGCGGCGGCGACGCAGGAGGACGTCTGGCAACGCGCTGTCGAGCTGCTGTTCGAGCGCCTCGCCGTGCGCTGGACGATCGCGGGCGTGCCGATCGAGCGCCAGCGCGAGCTGTTGGCGCGCTTCCGCGTCGCGAGCTCCGCCGAGCGCGCTGCGGTGCGCGAGGCGTTGCGCGCTCACTGCGCCGAGCACTTCCCGGACGTACAGGCGCCTTAGGGCCTATCCCTGTAGAAGGGGTTCGGGGTGTCCCGGCGAACTCTGACTTCGATCTGTTGATCGGACATAGGGGGTCGCGTGATGGGTTTGGTCGACCGTGACGATGGCTGGCGTATGCCGGACTGGTTGTGGGAGCGGATTGAGCCTTTGCTACCGCCCCCGCCTGAGCATCCGTTGGGAACTCACCGGCGTGGTCTTCCCAAGCGTGAGGTGATGGACGCGATCTTGCTCGTGCTGCGCACTGGCATGCAGTGGAACGCGCTCGACGCTACCGGGGTTTGCAACTCCTCCACTGCGCATCGGCGCTTTCAGGAGTGGGAGCGGGCGGGCGTCTTCCACGAGATCTGGCGCCAGGGTCTGCTCGACTATGAGAAGGAGATCGGGATCGACTGGTCTTGGTTGGCGGCCGACGGTGCGATGAGCAAGGCACCGCTCGGTGGGCCGAAGACCGGCCCCAATCCCACTGATAGAGCCAAGGGGGGGCGAAGCGCTCGCTCTTGGTCGAGGCGCGTGGGGTCCCGATCGGGCTCGCTCACGACGGCGCGAACCGCAACGATCACAAGCTGCTGAAGGCGACGCTCGACTCGATCCCGATCGAGCGACCGGAACCGACCGAGGCCGACCCCCAGCGCCTCTGCCTGGACAAGGGCTATGACTTTCCCGTCGTCCGCGACCTGCTCGAAGACCGCGAATTCACACCGCACATCCGCACTCGTGGCGAGGAGATCGATCTCAAGCAGCGCAACCCCGAGTGGCGAGCGCGGCGGTGGGTCGTCGAGGCATGTCACTCATGGCTCAACCGCAACCGAGCGATCCTGATCCGCTGGTCAAAGAAGGACGAGAACCACCTTGCCCTACTTCAACTCGCCAGCGGCATGATCGCCCTCAAGCGCGCACACGCCTCGCGAGCAGCTATCGCCCTACAGGGATAGGCCCTTAGCCAGGCTCACAGTCGAGCAGCTCGAGCCGCGGCCCCTGCGCACTGGCGGCCGAGACGAACCGCGCAGTGGCCGGGCTGAGCACGAACTGGTGCGTCTCCCCACCCTCGCCGCGGACCTTCAGGCGGCGGCCCTCATCCTGAATGCCGACGATCGTACCCCGCTCGAAGCTACCGCCGAAATGAGCGATGCGCACACGCGCTCCGACTTTGGGTAGCGGGCGGGACGGTCCGAGCATCCCATCATGCTAGGCGGGGATGAGTCCGCCGGCGGGCGCTTGCAAGACGCCACGCTCGG
Organism: uncultured Solirubrobacteraceae bacterium; assembly: GCA_963704495.1. Taxonomy (GTDB): domain Bacteria; phylum Actinomycetota; class Thermoleophilia; order Solirubrobacterales; family Solirubrobacteraceae; genus Palsa-744. The sequence goes on from OY969911.1 coordinate 3,181,193, forward strand.
CCGCGTGTGCACGCGACGCTCGATACCTTGGGGCGATGCGCCGCACCAAGATCGTCGCCACCATCGGACCGGCCTCGCGCGAGCCGGAGACGCTGCTGCGGATGATCGAGGCCGGAATGGACGTGGCGCGCCTGAACTACTCGCACGGCACGCTCGACGAGCACGCCGAGACAGTGCGGCGTCTACGTGACGCCGCGGGCCGCGTGGGCCGCCCGGTGGCGATCCTGCAGGATCTTCCCGGGCCGAAGCTGCGGATCGGCCCGTTGCGCGAGGACATCGTCGAGCTGAAGCCGGGAGAGCACCTGACGTTCTCGGTAGACGGCGAGGAGGTCGAGGGAGACGCCAAACGCATGAGCGTCTCCTGGGAGGGGATGGCGGATGCCTTGGAGCAGGACGCCGTGCTGTATCTGGCCGACGGCTCGGTGCGACTGCGCGTGGTCGAGGCACGCCCGGCGAGCCACGAGGTCGAGGCGATGATCGAGGTCGGTGGCGCGGTTGCCTCGCGCCAAGGGCTGAACATCCCCGGTGAGGTGGAGTCGCTGCCGGCGGTGCCGGAGGAGGACTTCGAGCTGCTGCGCCACGGCGAGTCGATCGGCGTGGACATGGTCGCGCTCTCGTTCGTGCAGCGCCCGGAGGACGTGGAGGCGGTGCGCGAGCATACGCGCCTGCCGCTCGTGGCGAAGATGGAGAAGCCCCAGGCGGTGCAGCGCGCGGCGGAGATCCTCAAAGCGGCCGATTGCCTGATGGTGGCGCGCGGCGACCTCGGCATCGAGCTGCCGATCGAGCGCGTGCCGATCGTGCAGAAGCAACTGCTCGAGCTGGCCGGCTGGATGGCGCGCCCGTCGATCACGGCCACGCAGATGCTCGACTCGATGGTCGCCTCCTCGCGCCCCACACGCGCCGAGGTGGCCGACGTGGCCAATGCGATCCTCGACGGCACCGACGCGGTGATGCTCTCGCAGGAGACGGCGATCGGCAGCTACCCGGTCGAGGCGGTCGCGATGATGGCCGCAGTCGCCGTGCAGGCCGAGGCGATCGCCCCCTACGAGCGCTGGAACGACTCGCGCGTGCGCCGCACGGAGTCAGACCCGGCATACACGATCGCGCACAACCTCAGCCTCGCCGCGCGCGAGCTGCGTCTGGACGCGCTGATCGTGCCCACGCTGTCCGGCCGCTCTGCCCGGCTGGTCTCGGCGCACCGCCCGACGGTGCCCATCTACGCGCTCTCGCCCGGCAAAGAGACCGTTCGCCGCTGCGCGCTGATGTGGGGCGTACAGGCCGCTTCGATGCGCCGCCACGAGACGACCGAGGCGCTGATCGCCGACGCCGCGCGGCGCGTCGTCGAGCTGGGCTGGTGCAAGACGGGACAACGCGTGGGCATCACCGCCGGGCTGCCCTCGGGCCGTCCGGGCACGACAAGCCTTGTGCAGATCCAGGTTCTGTAAGTCGCCGGTCCACCCTCGCTGCGCAAATCCGGGGTGGAGGCGCAGGACCGGGTTTGGAATCGGTCCTGACGGGTAGTTAGAGAGTGCGGGAGGCTTCCATGCCGGGGTATCTCGTGCGCACATAGCGGCAGACGTAGACGGCGACTCTGAGCGCCGATGGGTCGAACCGCGATCCTGAAGATAGGAGCGCGCAATGACTCATGTCCAAACCGCCTACCGACGTCGGCAGTCGCGAGTCGACTGCTCCCCTTCGGACGAGGCGTCCCTGTTCAGAAGCTGGAAGGTGGGCGGCGATCGGCGTGCCCGCGAGTCGCTGATTCGCGAGTACACGCCGCTCAGTCGCAGCCTGGCGCGCCGTTACGGGCGCTCCTCCGAGCCATTCGACGACCTCTTCCAGGTGGCACAGCTCGGGCTGCTGAAGGCAATCGACCGCTACGACCCGGACAGGGGCTTCCCCTTCAAAGCCTTTGCCGTGCCCACGATCCTCGGCGAGATGCGTCGCTACTTCCGCGATTCTGGCTGGGCGGTGCACGTTCCGCGCGGCGCGCAGGAGCGGGCGCTGCAGGTACGCGAGGCCCAGCAGCAGCTGAGCGAGGACTGCGGGCACGCGCCGAGCGTCTCCCAGCTGTCCCAGTACCTGGAGATCGGCAGCGAGGAGGTGCTCGACGGGCTGCGCGCGCTGGCCGGCTATGGCACGCTCTCGCTCGATGCGCCCAGGCGCGGCGGCGAGGAGGACGAAAGCGGCTCCTACGCCGAATCAGTCGGCGAGGAGGACAGGCGCTTCGAGCTGGTCGAGCTCGGGCTGAGCGTGGGATCCGCGCTCGAGCAGATCACGCCACGCGAGCGGGAGATCCTGCACCTGCGCTTCGTCGAGGATCTCACGCAGACGCAGATCGCCGGGCGGATCGGCGTCTCCCAGATGCAGGTCTCGCGGCTCTTGCGGCGCTGCTTGGATCAGCTGCGCGAGCTGACGGAGGCCTCGAACAAAGCTCCGGCCTGAGCAAGGCCGGCGCCGGCGTGGGAGGCAGCGAGGACGACTGACGCCTCCCAGGGGCTTTCTCCGCGGGTCGCACCGATACAGAGCGCTGCGGCCCGCGGACTAGCCCTTGCGCGGCAGCTCGAACCAGACTTTGGTGTCGCCGCGCGACTGCACGCCCCAGCGGTGGGCGACTTTCTCGAGCAGGTACAGCCCATAGCCGTCATGGGTGCGCGCGGGGTCGCGCGGGCGCGGGGTGAAGCCTTCGCCGGCATCGGTCACGGTCACGCGGATCGTGCGCTCCCCGAAGGAGGCAACCAGGCCAACGGGCGCGCGCGGGTCGCCGCTGGAGTGACGCACGGCGTTGCTGACAACCTCTGAGACGAGCAGGATCAGTGACTGGCAGAGCGAGCCGTCGAGTTCGAGCTCGCGGCAGCACTCGGCGATCTCCGCGCGGGCCAACGCCGGCGCCTGCACGTCGTGCTCCAGCTCGAGCTCGACGCGAAGCGTGCGCGTGCCCTTGCCAGTGGCGAATATTTTTTCGGATGAGCGTGCGGTCATCTGAGGCTCGGATCCTCGACGAACGGCAGATTCTCCTCGACGCCGCTGATGCGAAAGACCTTCATCACCGGCTCGGCGGGACGGATCAGGCGCAGCGTCCAGCCCTCGGCGCCGGCGCGCTGATCGAGCACGATGAACAGGCGCAGGCCTGATGAGTCGACAAAGCCGAGCTCGCTCAGGTCGATCGTCAGCGTCCGTACCTCTGCTGTCAACGTTGCATTCACCGCAGCCTCCACGCGCGGCACCGTCGCTATGTCGAGCTCACCCGAGAGCGCCAGTCGCGCGGCGTCCTGCTCGCGAACGCTCTCGATCCCAAACGGCGTCTGAGACATCTTCTCCCTACCCGTTTCCTCGAGCGCCAACGCTCGACAGTTGATCGAGTCGCCCCCCGGTGGGCGACTCCCCGCTGTAGCGCATTATCACCACGGCAGTATCGTCAGCCTGCGCGCCGACCTGAAACTCGTCGAGTGCAGTGACCAAGCGTGTCCCGATCTCCGGCGGAGCGAGGCCCCGGGCATCAGCCAGCAAGGCACGCAGACGATCGGTGCCCCAGCGAACGCCGCCCTCGCCGACCGTGTCGGTGACGCCGTCGGTGAACGCCACGAGCGTCTCGCCGGGGCGCAGCTCAACCCGCGTTTCCGGCCAGCGCGTGCGGGCAAGCGCGCCGAGCAGCGTGCCGTGCTCGCCGATCTCGACTACCCCGCTCTCGCCGATGCACAGCGGCGGCGGGTGCCCGCCGACGGCGAGCATCGCGCCGTCGGGCGAGATGCGCAGGCACAGGGCGGTGCACAGCGAGACCGTCGGGCGGCGACGCAGGGCAGCATCGATGCGCGCGAGCACCTGCGCCGGGCGCGGGTCGAATTCGGATGCGGCACGTGCGGTGTGGCGCACGAGCGAAGTGACCGCAGCGGCGCCGACCCCCTTGCCGGTGACGTCGCCGATCACCATCAGCCACTCGCCGTCGAGCTCCCAGAAGTCGTAGAAGTCGCCGCCGACCTCGCTCTCGTGTCCCGCCGAGCGGTACAGCGCGGCCAACTCCCAGCCGGGAATCTCGGGAATAGCCTCGGGCAGAAGGCTGTCCTGCAGCGTGCGCGCGATCGCGGAGCGCTCGCTGTACAGGCGCGCGCCCTCGACGGCGAGCGCGGCGCGTGCGGCGATCTGCTCGGCGAACTCCAGATCGCCGCGGTCGAAGCTGCGTCCGGACTCGGCGTCGACCATCGTCAGCGCGCCGATCGTGCGCTCACGAATCGTCAGCGGCACGACGAGCACGGCGCGCATGCCGACCTCTCGCAGCAGGCCGAGGTGCTCCTCGTCGACTGCCGCCGCCACGAGCAGCTCGTCGGGGATGTCGGTGTAGAGCTGGGACTCGCCGGTGCGCAGCACAAGCCCGAGCCCCTGCTCGGGATCGAGCCGGTCGGGCTCGTATTCGCGCAGGCGTGCGGCCGTGCGCAGCTTGGCCGGGTCGGAGTGGGCGATCGCCACCGGTTCGCGCCCGCCGTCCTCGGTGAACAGGTCCACGGCGCACCAGTCGGCGATCTGCGGAACGGCGAGCCCAGCTACGTTGCGTAGGGTCTGCTGGTAGTCGAGCGAGGACGCCAGCACGTCGCCGACCTGCGTGAGGAACTCCATCCGCAGCGAGGCGCGCTTGGAGTGCGTGACGTCCTCGATGATCGTCACGGCGGCCTCGATCTCGCCGGCGGCGTCGCGCACGGCGGTGGCCTTCAACAGCGTCCACTGCTCGTCGCCGCTCTGGCGGTCCACGGCACGCAGCAGCAGCGGCTCGGGCTGCTCACCGCGCAGGAGCTTGACTGAGGGCAGGTCGTCCATGTGGATCTCCCCTCCGTGCTCGTCGGTCGTCTCGTATGCCGTCATCAAGGCGCGCGGGTCGGCTGCGCGCAACTGCTCGACGGAATCGAAGCTGAGCCGCGCGAGCGCGGCGCTGTTGGCATAGATCAGATGATCGTCACGACCGCGGATCGTGACGGCCTCGGCGAGCGAGTCGAGGATCACGGCCAAGCGCTGTTCGCTGCCGGCGAGCGCGCGCTGCAGCTCCTCGACGAGGCGCTCGGCCTGACGATCACCGTCCATGACGGCGATTATCGCCCCAAACCGTCCCCTTGGCCAATATTTCGCACGGCGGGCTGCGCCGGACGCGGTCGCCCCGGTCCGTCGGACGCCTGGCGGCGCTCAGCCCGAGCGCACCGGCTCACTCAGCGCGCGCCGACGCCGGAACGCCCGTAGAACTCGGCCTCCTGGCGGCCGAGCTCGGTGACGGGCTGATCGCCGTACATCCACTCGCGCGCGATCCGATGCCAGTTGTTGCGGGCGCGCAGCTGCGAGAGCACGGCCAGCGTGAGCATCTCCATGCGCCGCCCGAACAGGTGCTCGGGCCGCATGTCCTGGTGGCGCATCTCACGGAAGTGGCTCGAGCGCGGGTCGGAGCTCTCGATCATCACCGCGGTGGCGATCTCGGGCAAGAGCTCGATGTCCTCGTCGGTCGTGTACCACCAGATCGCGGACTGGATGAAGTCGAGCAGGTGCTCGGGATCGACGCGCTCGGGATGAGGCAGGAACCCGGAGCCGGCGAGCAGGCTGTGCAACGCAGCCGCGTTGCCCTCGGCGACGGCGCGCTGGGCGGCGAGCTCAAGGTCGACAGGACCTGAGTCGAGGCGCTTGAACAGGCCGAAGTCGAGGAATGCCACGCGGCCGTCTTCGAGCAACAGGAAGTTGCCGGGGTGCGGGTCGCCGGAGAATTGGCGGTGACGGTAGAGGCAGCCGAGGAAGAAACGGAAGACGATCTCGCCGATGCGGTCGCGCTCGGCCTGCGGGCGGCCCTTCAGCTCCTCGAAGCCGACGCCTTTGACGAACTCCGAGACGAGCACGCGCTCGCGCGAGAGGGAGCTGATGACGCCGGGCACGACGATGAACGGGTGCCCGTCGAAGATGCGCGCGAGCGCGCGCTGGTTCTGCGCCTCGAGCTCGTAGTCGAGCTCCTCGATAATCCGCTCGCGGACCTCTTTGGTGATCGCCTTGACGTCGAGCCCGGGCGTCATCCGCTTGAGCAGGCGCATGATCATGTCCAGGTTCTGCATGTCTGCGCGCACGGCCGTGGCGACCCCGGGGTACTGAACCTTGACGGCTACGTCGCGCCCGTCGTGCAGCGTGGCGCGGTAGACCTGCCCGATCGAGGCGGCGGCGATGGGTTCCTCATCGAAGCTCGCGAACACCTCCTTGATCGGCTCTTCGAGGTCGTCCTCGATCACCTTGCGCATCTGCTTGAAGGAGACCGTCGGAGCGGCGTCGCGCAGCTTGGCCAGCTCGCGCTGAAACTCCTCTCGGTGCTGCTCGGGCACGAGGCCGACGTCGAGGAAGGACATCACCTGCCCGAGCTTCATCGCGGCGCCCTTCATCGTCCCGAGCGCGGCGACGATCTGCTTGGCGGTCTCGAGCTGGCGCTTGGCCATCGCTTCCTCGGAGGCCTCCTCGCCGCGCGTGACGTTCGCCGCTCGGGTGCCGAACTGCTTGACGGCCTCTCCGGCGGCCAGCGAGGCGACGGTCGCGGTGCGGCGAACGCGTGAGGTCGGGATCTTCTCGCTTTCGCGCGCCATGGCTGCATCCTAGGCGCAGCCGGGCGAGGCGTCGGCCCGGCGGCTGGACGCGGCTAGCCGGCCGGCTGCACTTTCGAGCCCGGCACGATGTCGTCGGCGCCGTCGGGCCAGCGCACCCAGGCCTTGGTGCCGCCGTCGTAGTCCTGCGCCGAGCAGCACGAGCGTGGCGGGCTCGCCGAGCGCCGTGCACGGCTCTGAGCCCTCCGCGTCGAGCCCCCGCCAGACGCGGATGAAGCCGTTGCCTTCCCACTCCTCGGCAACCGTCGTGGGGTCGGCGTGGCCGGGGTAGATGACGGTCTCGCGGCGGCAGCTCCATCAGCGTGCCCATGATCGAGTCGCGCAGGTCGGCGTAGGTGCTGTGGCCGGGCGCTTTGACGCCGCCGACGGAGTTCTTGAACAGCGTGTCGCCGGTGAACACGACGGCCTCGCCGCCGCTGAACCCTCCGGGTGAGGCGCTGCTGCCCCGGCCGCGGGCGGGGGTGGCACCGGCACCTTCGCCGACGAGAAAGGAGAGCATCCCGGCGGTGTGCCCGGGCGTATGCAACGGGCGCACCTCGAGTGTGCCGAAGCGCAGTGTCTCGCCGGCCTGGATCGGGTGCATGTGGGCCACCGCCGAGCCTGCACCGGCGGCGTCCTCGGAGCCGGCCTCGGCGACGATCAGGTCGCGCTCGGCGGGGCTGATCAGCACCTCGATCTCGGGCCAGCGCTCGCGCAGCACGTCGACGTCGCAGACGTGGTCGAAGTGGTGATGGGTGAGCAGCACGTGGGTCGGCAACAGGTCGAGGCGGTCGGCGGCCTCGATCAACGGCATCATCGGACCGCCGGCGTCGACGAAGAAGGCCGGCCCGCCGTTGCCGTCGGAGACGAGGTAGGTGTTCGAGAGGAACTGCGGGTTCATCGATGCTCTCGACGATCATGCGCGCCATCCTACGCCTGCGCGAGCAGACGGGCGAGTCCCTGCAGGTAACGCTCGTCGCCGACCTCGCGCCGCCACTGCAGCACGTCGACCTCGCCGGCGCGCTCGACGATCCGCGCGTGCGCCTGTGTCAGCGTCGGCGCGGTGGTGGCGAGCGCGACGGCACGCGAGGTGCCGACGGTCCTGTAGGTGTCGCCCGTGACGTGCACGGCGGAGGAGAAGAACACGCTGCAGCCGGCGCGCTCGATGGCCTCGACGTCGAGCGAGAACTCGTATGGCTCGGTGCCCGCACCGGCGGCGCGCGGCAGCGCGTAGTCGGGTGAGACGAGGTACAGCACGAGCGAGGCATCGGAGCTGAGCGGGACGTCGGCGGCGCTCAGCTCACCTGCGCAGATCCGCTCCATCACGACAGGCCAGCTGCCCTGGAAGAGGCTCATGATGTTCATGCACTCGGGGTCGCCGAAGCGCGCGTTGAACTCGATCACCTGCACGCCGTCGGCGGTGGCGAAGAAGCCGCTGTTCATGACGCCGTTGAAGCGGCGGCCTTCGGCGGTCAGCCGGTCGATCACGCGCTCGACGATCGAGCAGGCCTGCTGGTAGTGCGCGTCGGTCATGAACGGCAGGATCGGCCGCTCGGTGCTGAGCGAGCCCATGCCGCCGGTGCCGGGGCCCTCGTCACCGTCGAAGCGATAGGGGTAGTCGTAGGTCGAGGGCGGGAAGACGACGGTGTGGCCGTCGCTGATCGCCTGGATGGTGAACTCGGCGCCGACGATCTTCTCCTCGATCAGCACCGAATCGCCATGCTTGCCGGCACCGAGCAGGCTGCGCGCGTAGTCGCGCGGCCTCGGCGTGGCCGGCGAGGTGTGGGCCCATCACCTTGACGCCCTTGCCGCCGGTCAGGCCGGAGGGCTTGATGACGACAGGCAGCGAGCCGAACGAAGCGATCGCCTCGTCGACCTCGCTCGAGGGCGTGGACGACACGCAGCTTGGGCGTCGCCTCGGGCGCGACGTCAGCGAGCAGCGAGCGAGCGAAAACCTTGTTCCACTCGATCTCGGCGCCGTCGCGCGTGGGGCCGACGGCGCGCGTGCCCTGCGCGAGCAACTCGTCGACGACGCCCGCCTCGAGCGGTTCGTCGGCTGAGACCATCGCGATGTCGATCGCATGCTCGCGCGCGAACTCGGCGACGGCCTGGGCGTCGCACACGTTGCCCAACTGCACCTTGCCACCGGATGCCTCGGTGTAGCGCACGAGCGACGGGTTCGAGATGACCGGCGAAGGCGTACAGCTCGCTGTGCTCCGCCATGCGGGAGGCCAGGGCGCTCTCTCGCCCGCCGTGACCGACGATCAGGGTTCGCACGCGCGGCGAGTATACGGTCGAGGAGCTCAGCCTCGCGCCTCGGCCTCCTCGGCGCCGTAGAACGGAAGCTGCTCGAGCAGGCCCGTCAGCGCGAAGACCTGCTGCACGGTGTCCGGCCCACGGATCACGGCGAGCTCGCAGCCGCTGCGCTCGCAGAGCTTGCTCGCGTAGACGATTGCCGCCAGTCCGGTCGAGTCGATGAACGCGAGTCCGCTCAGGTCGAGTGTGAGCGCCTTAACCCGGCCGACCGCGAACAGCCGCGCGATCGTCTGCTGCAGACGATGGGCCGAGTCGATGTCGAGTTCGCCGACGAGCAGGACGGACACCCTGTCCGCCTCCCTGCGCTCCTCCAGCTCCAGCCCCTTGCGCCGCATCCGTGCTTCACCCATACCCGTTCTCGCGAAGCTCCAGACGACCTGGACAGTGTGGTCGTCGGCGCCATAGACTCAGCGACATGGCGCTGATCCACACCTGCTACCGCATCACGGACATCGACCGCTCGGTTGCCTTCTACGAGGCGCTCGGCTTCCGGGAGGTCGGCCGGCTGCCGATCAAAGACGAGGCGGTCAACGTGTTCATGAACCAGCCCGGCGACGGCGACATGCCACGCTTGGAGCTGACCTACAACTTTGGCGTCGATTCATACGACGTCGGCACCGGCTACGGACACATCGCGATCACCTCGGATGACCTCGACGGGACGCTGGCCAAGCTCGCCGAGCAGGGCATCAAGCCCGAGAAGCCGCCGTACTCGGTCCGTGAGGGCGGCTCGCGGCTGTGCTTCGTGCGCGATCCCGACGACTACCGGATCGAGATCATCGAGCAGCCGTAGTCACGAAGCGAGTGCGCGCGCACTTGTTCTCAGGGTCGCGTGAGGGGAGCGTGCTGCGCTGACAATCTGCGTTCCCGGCCGCTGCCGAAACGCACGATTACGACTCCACCGGGCTCAACGCCAGTCACGATGCCATCCCCGAACTCTGGATGACGCACAAGCTCACCGACTGCAAAGTCTTTGGGCGGAGGGCCAAGCTTAGAAAAGTCGACTTCGATCGTCTCGGGCGGATTCCACTCGTAGACGTTTTGGCGAGCTAGGCCTCTGACGGTATCCAGGGTCTCCTCCAACAACTCGCGCTCGGTACGCATACCGCCAACCGGCGAGGGAGACACTTCGGCAATTTGCTGGAGCTTGGCGTCGAGATCTGGCCACCACTTGCTGAAGGACCTCTCAAGCAACTCTCCGTCCAACGAAGTGCTGCACTCCGTATTGAGCGACCGCGTGATCGCACGCACACCTTCTTCGGTGGCTGGCTGCGCCTGGAAGTGGCCGAGCGGGGGCTCGATATCCGATGGCTTGAGATCGATGGCAAGGGGAACTACCCGGCTCGACTCGACCGCCTTCGCCAGCGCACCCGCCTCAAAGTTCAGCCACCGTGCTGATTGGTTCTCGCGTGTGACGCACACGATCCCGTAGTTCGTTTGTTCGAGTTCGCCAGCGACCTCCGCCTGCCATTCTCGCGCCAGGATCGATGTCCTTCGACGATACGAACGGATCCACGCTGTTGATCACGCCCGGCAGCCAATCCCGAAGGGCAAGCGCAACCGCTCGACTCTTTTCGCCCGACCAGCTGATGAAGACCTTCACGGACCAGAAGGCTAGCCTGCGCTTTCCGCGTTCCCGGCAGCAGCCAAGCACGCCTGCTTTGCACAGCCCCGCCTCAGCTGCGTCTAGCGTCACAACGGCGCCTGAGTTGCAAACTGGCAACTACCTCGACGACTACCGGATCGAGATCATCGAGCAGCCGACAGTCGAGCAGACCCAGGACTAACGCGAGAGCGGCGGTCGGGTAAGTTCACCTCCAGCCAATCCGAGCAAGGGGTAGGACATGAGCGGGCAGAGCGCGGCAGTTCGCCGACACGGTCAGCTACGCCGAGGTGGTGCCGGCCGACGTTTCGGTGGTCGCCGCCTAGCTCGTCCAGCCGGGAGGGGTGCAGTGGCGCGCGGCCGCTCACGCACCCCGCGCTACCCTCCCAGAACCCATGTCGGACGCGGGCAAAGTCGCCAAGAACCTCGAGCGCTTCGCGCAGGCGGTGGCGGCGCATGACCGCGAGAACCCGACACACACGGCGCATGGCATCGGCTTGGCGCATTTCGACATGGAGCGCCTGGGCTTCGACGAGGGCGAGGAGATCCTGCCGGGCATCACAATCCACGCCGACAGCGGCGTGACGGGCAACTTCCGCGTGCTCTGCGACGGCGAGCACGATGAGCAGGCCGAGCAGGCCGAGCGGGAGGTCGTCGAGGCCGTCTCCACGCAGTCCGTCGGAGACGCAGTCGCCCCCAGCGCCGCTCCGTTCCCCTTCGAGCGCTAGCCGCATTTCAGTCGTCTTCTCTTTTTATTAATCGATAGAAGACGAAATCGCCCATGCCGGGCGGCCCTGCCGCGCCCTGCGCGAGTCTCGAGCGGGCATCCTCGATCTTGGACGGTTAGCCGCCGCCGGAGCTGTCCTCGACGCGCGCGAGGATCGTCGCCACGAGTCGCTCAATCGTCGGGCACCGAAGGTCGTGGCGCTTGGCGGCCCGCAGCACCGAGCCGGGGATCGCGTCGACCTCGGGTTCGCGCCCGGCGGCGATGTCGCGCTGCATCGAGCTGCCGAGCGTCTCGTGTGCGCGCTCGAGCTCGTCGATCGCCTTCTGCGGGTTGGCATCGTCGGCGCCCTCGGCCTGGCCGGCCGCACAGGACTCCTCGATCGCATCGACCAGATCGGCGCGCAGCTCGGGCGTCGAGCGGATCTCGCCGAGCAGCTTGTCGTAGGCGCTCGTAGTGCAGGCCAGTGCGTTCAGGCGCACGAGCTTTGACCACATCACCTGCGCTTCCGAGCGCTCCGCGATCGGCCACTCCCCGCGTGCCTTCACACCGGCGTCACTCAGTACGCGCGCCAGATCCCCCATGCCCGCGCGAGCCGACTCGAAGCGACTTGCCATTTCGACGAGCAGGAACGGGCTCGTATGCACTACGACGCCCGGCTCGGGACGATCGGCCTCGACGCGGATCGTGCCCGCCAGCACCGTCTCCGGCGCGAAGCGCTCGCGCAGCAGCGCGACGTGGTCGAGGCCGTTGAGCAACGGCAGCACGATCGGCGGGTCCACGGCGATCCGTTGCAGCGCAGCCTCGAGGCCGGCCGCCTTGGTCGCGACGATCAGCGCGTCGACCGGCTCCTGGAGCTTCGTCGTCGTGCGTGGGCGCTCGATGAACTCGCCGAGCGTGACGCTGCCGACGCGCAGACCGTCTTCGGCGATCGTCTCCGCCGTGGACTCGCGCGCGACCACGATCACCTCATCGCCGGCACGCTCGAGCGCCCCCGCGAGCAGGCCGCCGACGCCCCCCGGGCCCAGCACGGCGACCTTCATGCCGGGGGCTCGCTCTCGTGCGGCAGCGCGCTCATGCGGCCGTCGGCGCGATCCGCGCGCCCCACGTCGATCAACACGCGCGGGCCGATCAGCACGCCGGGGTTCATCACGCCGCGCGGGTCCACGGCCGCCTTGGCGCCGGCAAAGGCCAGCGCAAACGGCTCGGGGCGTTGCGCGTCATACCACGGCCTGTGATCGCGCCCGACGGCGTGGTGGTGGGTGATCGTGCCGCCCTCGGCGATGATCGCCTCAGAGACGGCGCGCTTGACGGCGCCCCACTGCTCGACCTCCTCGCCGCGGCGCGCTGGGGCGATTGCGGTGAAGTACACGGCCGGTCCATCCGGATAGACGTGCGTGAAGCGTGCCGTCACGCGCCCGCCCTCGCCGCACACCTCGGCCAGCGCCTGCTCGCCGCTCGCTTTGACGCGCTCGTGGAAGGCGGCGAAGCGGTCCCACGTGATTGCCGTCTCGAATGTCTCCGCGAGGATGCCGATCGCGACGAGCACGTCGCGCACGTAAGGAGCGCCTAGGAACGCCTCACGCCATGAGCCGACCGCGTCGCCCCCTGCGCCGCTTCCGCCGCCACCGGCGCTGCGCTCCCCAGGCACGACCCCGCCGTGCTCAGCGCAGATCTCGAGTGCCCGTGCGAGCGCCTCGTCAACCGGATGGTCGGTCGACTCGAAGCCGAGCACGAGCAGCGCGTGGCTGCCGTCGCCGGCCATCGTCATCGCCGCCTCGCGCGGGTCGATCAGGCGGCAGTTGGCCGGATCGAGCCCCGACTGTGAGAGCTCGCGCACACACTCGGCCCCGGTAGTGAAGGTTTGAAAGCGCACGCCGGCCGAGCGCTTGTGCCGTGGGCGCGGCTGCACGCGCACCCATGCCTCGGTGATCAGCCCGAGCGTGCCCTCCGAGCCGGCCAACATGCGGTCCGGGCTGGGGCCGGCGCCCGAGCCGGGCAGCCTGCGCGACTGCCACACGCCGGTCGGCGTGATCGCGCGGGCAGACTCGACGTAGTCCTCAATGTGCGTGCGCCCCGTCGCAAAATGCCCGGCTGCGCGCGTGGCGATCCAGCCGCCGAGCGTGGAGTACTCGAAGGACTGCGGGAAGTGGCGCAGCGTCAGCCGGTGCTCGCCGAGCTGGGACTCGAGCGCCGGCCCGACCGCCCCCGCCTGGATGCGGGCGGCGCGCGAGACAGCGTCGACCTCGAGCACGCGGTCCAGCCCGCGCAGGTCGATCGTGACGGCGCCGTTGAACGTGGAGGGCACGTCAGGCGTGACGCCGCCGACGACCGAAGTGCCGCCACCGAAGGGGATCGCCGCGACGCCCTCGCCGGCGCACCACTCGAGCAACCGCTCGACGTCTGACTCCCCGCGCGGGCGCGCGACGAGGTCGGGTGGGTGCGCGAAGCGGCCACGGAAGCCTTCGACGACATCGACGTAGGACTTGCCGAGCGCGTGCGAAGCGCGTGCGTGGTCGTCGCTCGCGCAGATCTCGGCGAGCTCGGCCGGAGGGCGCACGCGTGGTTCACGCAGCTGGATGCGCTCGAGCGCGGCGGGGGCCTCGATCTCGGAGACCGCCAGCCCCAGGTGCCCGGCGGCGAGCGACGCGGTCTGGCGGATCGCGTCGTCGGTGGGCTGCTGGTCCTCATAGCCCCATCCCCAGTGCTTGCAGCGACGTGTGTTCACGCTTGACACTGAGCGCGAGTCTATGCTCACTAGCGTTACAGCCGCCCGAGCGGGGCGCGCGTCACGCGCCTGTGCCGGGGCCTCGCCTCTCCTTTCCGGAGCCTCCCATGTCCGCGCAACAGAACCCCCCCTCCAGCGAAGCCCCCGAGGTGCTCGCCCGCGGCCCGTGGGAGCTCGACCGCATCGAGGCCCACTGGCGCGAGGACGAGTACGAGCCGCCGGCAGCGCACAGCGAGGCGGCCGACGCCGCGATCGAGGGCCTGCGCGAGCGCGGATCGCCGAGCCACGACGGCGTGGCGGCCCGCCTGGTCGGTTTCCGTGCCGACGAGCGGGGAATCGCAATCGAGCTGCAGCCGCTGCGCTGGGCGCTGCGCCTGGTGGCGGGCGACGCCTCGCACAGCATCGCCGCGCTGTGCGTCACGCGCTCGGCCGACGGGCGCTGGCTGGCTGGGCGACGCGCTCCTTGGGTGGCGTCCTGGGCGGGGCGCTGGGCGCTCGGCGCCGGCGGCGCAGTCGACCTCGGCGAGAGCCCCGCCGACACGCTCGTGCGCGAGCTCGACGAGGAGTGGGCGGTCTCGCCGGAGAGCGTGCGCGGCGAGGCGCTGATCTGCCTTCCCCAGAAGATGGTCATGTTCGTCGGCCAGGCGTGGATCGCGCCCGGCGAGGAGGACGCCGTGCAGCCCGACCACGAGCACGACGAGTTCGCCTGGTGGCCGCGCGAGATCGACCAGTGGCCGCCGGAGGCCGGCGAGGCGCTGCCGCGCATGGCCCGCTGGCTGACGGAGTGAACGGCGCAGCGCAGCCCGGAGCCGGCGCAGCGCAGCCACCGCCACCGGCTCCGGCTCCGGCTCCGGCTCCGGCGAGTGCGCGCCCACTACGGACGGCTGGACCGCTGACATTCGACCGTCTGAAGTGGATGTCGTTCTTTCACTCGTGCGTGTACCTGGCGCTGTTGATCTGCGCCTTCGCCGCGGGCAGCCCGCAGCCGCTCACGTTCGTGCTCGGGCTCACGCACGGCCTCCTGTGGATCTTCATGTCGCTCGCCTGCCTGACGGCCGCGCGGCTGCGGATCGTCTCGCTCCGGCTGGCCGTCGCGGTGACGGTGCTGGGTGGCGTCGGGCCGTTCTTCGGCAGCTTCGAGTTCATCCGTGAGCAACGCAAGCGGGCCGCGCTAGAGTAGGGAATCAATGGCCACAGGCACCACGGCTGAGCAGATAATCGACGTCGTGACCCCTGCCGCCGGCGAGTCGGTCACTGAGGGAACAATCCTCGAATGGCATGTCAAGGTCGGCGACGCGGTCAAGGCCGACGCGACGATCGTCGAGATCTCGACCGACAAGGTGGACGTCGAGCTGCCGGCCCCGGCGAGCGGCGTGGTTACGGAGTTGCTCGTCGAGGAGGGAGACACGGTCACGGTCGGCCAGGTGATCGCGCGCATCGCCGCCGGCGCGAGTGCGGGCGGCGCGAGTGCCCCCAACGGCGCGGGCACGACGAGCGTCGAGAAGAACGGTTCGGGCAACGGTGCGGCCCACGCCGAGGAGTCGACTCAAGCCGCGGCTACTCCCGCCGCCGAGCCTGCTCCCGGCGAGGCGAGCGGAGCGCTGGTCGACGTGGTCACGCCGGCCGCGGGCGAGTCGGTCTCGGAGGGCACGATCCTCGAATGGCGCGCCAAGTTGGGCGACTTCATCAAGGAGAGCGACACGATCGTCGAGATCTCGACGGACAAGGTCGACGTAGAGCTTCCGGCCCCGGTGAGCGGCACGATCGCGGAGCTGCTCGCGCAGGAGGGCGACACGGTCACGGTCGGCCAGGTGATCGCGCGGATCGCCGCCGGCGAGCAGGCAGGAGCCCCGGCGCCGCACGACGGCACTGACACAAGCGGCGCGGCTGCATCATCCGCCGCGAGCGCCCCCACTACGAGCGCCCTCCCGGAGGACCTCAAGATCTCGCCTGTCGCAGCGCGCGTCGCGCAGGCCGAGGGCGTCGACCTGGCGCACGTCTCGGGCAGCGGCCCGGCCGGCAGGATCGTCAAGTCCGACGTGCTCTCGGCGGCCGGCGGCAACGGCGCCGCGCGCACGGCGCAGGGCCCGAGCGACAGCACCGGCTTGGATCCCGGACAGGCCGAGACGAAGCCGATGCGCGGCGGCGCGGCGGCGCTGGCCCGCTACATGGAGCAGTCGCGCAAGATCCCGACGGCGACGAGCTTCCGCACGCTCACAGTGACGCAGCTCGACGGCCGGCGCAAGGAGCTGAAGGCAGCCGAGCGCAAGGTCTCCTTCACACACCTGATCGCTTATGCGATCGCCCGTGCGGCGGACGACATGCCGGTCATGGCGGACCACTTCGAAGAGGTCGACGGCAAGCCCAACCGCGTGCACGATGGACAGGTCAACCTCGGCCTGGCGGTGGACGTGGAGAAGAAGGACGGCTCACGCACGCTGATGGTGCCGGTGATCCGCGACGCCGGGCGGATGCCGTTCGAGCGCTTCGTCGCGGCCTATGACGCACTGGTCGAGAAGGCGCGCACGAACACGCTGACCGCGGACGACCTGCAGGGCGGCAACCTGACGCTGACAAACCCAGGCGGAATCGGCACGATCGCGTCGGTGCCGCGCCTGATGACGGGCCAGGGGACGATCATCGCCACGGGCTCGATCGCCTACCCGCCGGGCCTGGCCAACATCGGCCAGATGATCGGCGCGGAGAAGGTCATGACGATGACCTCGACCTACGACCACCGGATCATCCAAGGCGCCGAGTCGGGGCGCTTCCTGGCGCGGATCGAGGAATACCTGCAGGGCCAGCGCGGCTTCTACGAGGGCGTGTTCGCCTCGCTCGGCGTGGAGCCGGGCCCGCCGCCCCCGCCACCGGCCCCGGCGGCGGCCGCCTCGGCTGCTGCGCAGGCCGGCACGGCCCCTTCGGCGGGTGTCAGCGGCGCGAGCGAAGAGCTGCTGCGCGCGGTCCACGCGGCGAGCACGCTGGTCAGCCGCTATCGCAGCCACGGGCATCTGGCGGCACGCCTGGACCCACTGGACTCAGAGCCCGAGGGCGACCCGGGCCTTGACCCGGAGCCACTCGGTCTGACGCCGGAGATCCAAGCGCGGATCCCGGCGAAGGTGCTGAACATGTACGTGCCGGGGGCGGCGCTTGCGGACGCGCTGCCGCATCTGCGCGAGACCTACTGCGGCACGATCGCCTATGAGATCGAGCACATCGCCTCGCACCGCCAGCGCGTGTGGCTGCGCGAGCACATCGAGTCGGGCGCGTTCCGCGAGCCGCTGACCAACGACGAAGCGCGCTGGCTACTGCGCCGTCTGGTCAAGGTGGATGCACTGGAGCGCTTCATGCACAAGGCCTACCTCGGCCAGCACCAGTTCTCGATCGAGGGCCTGGACATGACGGTGCCGATGGTCGACGAACTGATCCGGCTGTCGGCGGCGCACGGCGGCAAGGAGGTCGTGATCGGGATGGCCCACCGCGGCCGGCTGAATGTGCTGGCGCACAACCTCGGCCGCCCCTACGACACGATCTTCGCCGAGTTCGAGGGCGCCTCGACGCTCGAGGCGGTCACGACGATCCCACAGGGCGGCACGGGTGACGTCAAGTACCACCACGGCACGCAGGGCTCCTACGACCTGGGCGACGGCGAGACGATCCGCGTCAACCTCGAGTCCAACCCGAGCCACCTGGAGTACGTCTACCCCGTGGTCGAGGGCGCGACGAGGGCCGCGCAGACCACGCGCCAGGGCTCGCGCGCGCACCAGGACACCGACGCGGCGGTGCCGATCGTGATCCACGGCGACGCCTCATTCCCGGCGCAGGGCGTCGTCTCGGAGACGCTCAACCTGCAGGCGCTCGACGGCTACAAGGTCGGCGGCACGGTGCACATCATCACGAACAACCAGGTGGGCTTCACGACGGACCCCGACGACGCCCGCTCGACGCGCTGGGCCTCTGACCTGGCAAAGGGCTTCGACGTGCCGATCGTGCACGTCAACGCTGATGACGTGCAGGCGTGCATGAGCGCCGTGCGCCTGGCCTTCGCGTTCCGCCAGGAGTTCGGCCACGACGTGCTGATCGACCTGATCGGCTACCGCCGCTTCGGGCACAACGAGTCCGACGAGCCAGCCTACACGCAGCCGGAGATGTACGCGAAGATCAAGAACAAGAAGCGCGTATCCGAACTGTGGGCCGACCGCCTGGTAGCCGAAGGCGTCGTCTCCCAGGAGGAGGTCGACGCCCAGGCGCAGGAGGTATGGGACAAAATGACGCTCCTGCACCAGCGCCTGAAGGCGAAGATCGCGGCCGCGGCGGAGGAGCACGGCGAGAACCCGACTGGTGAGTACGAACTCGACCGCTCGCCGAGTCCGGAGGTCGAGACGGCGGTGCCGGCCGAGCGCCTGCGCAAGCTCGGCGAGGAGCTCCTAAGCGTGCCCGAGGGGTTCACGGTGCACCCGAAGCTCGTCAAACAGCTCGAGCGCCGGCGTGAGGCGCTGGGCGAGGACGGCCACGTCGACTGGGCGCACGCCGAGGCACTGGCGTTCGGCTCGCTGCTGACCGAAGGAACGCCGATCCGCCTGACCGGCCAGGACACCGAGCGCGGCACGTTCAGCCAGCGCCACATGGTGCTGCACGACGCGAAGACCGGCCAGACGGTGTGCCCGATCCAGAGCCTGCCCGACGCGCTGGCGCCCTTGGAGCTACACAACAGCCCGCTCTCAGAGCTCGCGTGCATGGGCTTCGAGTACGGCTACAGCCAGGAGGCGCCGGAGACGTTCGTGCTGTGGGAGGCGCAGTTCGGCGACTTCGTCAACTCGGCGCAGGTGATCGTCGACCAGTTCATCGTCTCGGGGCTGGCCAAGTGGGGGCAAACCTCACGGCTGACGCTGCTCTTGCCGCACGGCTATGAGGGCTCGGGCCCGGAGCACTCCTCGGCGCGCCTGGAGCGCTTCCTGGCGCTGGCGGCGGAGGGCAACATCCGCGTGGCGAGCCCGACGACGCCGGCCCAGTACTTCCACCTGCTGCGCCGCCAGGCGCGGATCGCCAAGCAGCGCCCGCTCGTGGTGATGACGCCCAAGTCGCTGCTGCGCCTGCCGCAGGCGACGAACACGGTCGCCGAGATGGCCGAGGGCACGCGCTTTCACCCCGTGCTGGCCGAGCCGGGCGTGGACGACGCGCAGGTCACGCGCATGTTGCTGTGCACGGGCAAGGTCTACTACGACCTCGTCGGCCACCCCGACCGTGCCTCGCACCCGGGTCTCGCCGTAGCGCGCGTCGAGCTGCTCTACCCCTTCCCCGAAGGCCAGATCCTCGAGCTGATGCGCAAATACCCGAGGCTCGAGGAGGTCGTGTGGGTGCAGGAGGAGCCGCGCAATGTCGGCGCTCGCGCGCATATGTTCCCGCGCCTGATGCAGATCATGCCCCAGGACATCCGCTTCGGCTTCATCGGCCGCCCCGAGCGCGCAAGCCCGGGCGAGGGCTACCCGGCGGCGCACATCGCCGAACAGAGCCGCATCATCACGACCGCGATCGACCTCGACAGGTCGATCTCGCAATACCCACGCAAGGCACCGGGACTGCGCTGATGTGGGCCCTGTGGAAGCGGTTCCTCGAGATCCGCCGCCAGCGCAAGCGCAAGAAGCAACTCCGGCGCTAGCGCCCTTTCCAAACGGGAGGACGCTTTTCCTTGAACGCGCTGGCCCCCTCCTTGGCGTCCTCGGAGGTCATCACGGGCCCGGTGATCTCGCCCTGCTTCTGCCACATCTCCTCGCCGCTCCAGTCGAACTGCTCCTGCAGGATGCGCTTGGAGCCGATCAGCGCGAGCGGGCCGCTCTTGGAGAGCTGCTCGGCGAGCTCGAGTGCGACGTCGACGGCGGTGCCGGGCTCGGCGAGACGGTTGACGAGGCCAAACTCGTGGAAGCGCTCGGCGGGCATCGGGTCGCCGGTGAGGGCGAGCTCCATCACGACGTGGTAGGGCATCCGCCGCGGCAAGCGCAGCAGCGCACCTCCGGCGGCGATCAGCGAGCGTTTGGCCTCGGGTATGCCCATCTTGGCGCCCTTGGCGGCGACGATCAGATCGCATGCAAGCGCGACCTCCATGCCGCCGGCGAGCGCGAAGCCCTCGATCGCGGCGATCAGCGGCTTCCGCGAAGCGCGCTGGGCGATGCCGGCGAAGCCGCGGTCGCCGAACCAGGGCGATTCGCCCCTGACAAACGCTCCGAGGTCCATGCCGGCGCTGAAGAAGCCGCCTGCGCCCGTGAGCACGCCGACCGAGAGGCCATCGTCGGCGTCGAGCTGGTCGAGCGCACCGGCGACACCCTCGGCGACGGCGCCGTTGACCGCATTGCGGACCTCGGGGCGGTTGATCGTGATCAGCAGGACGTTCCCGCGCTGCTCGGTCAGGACGGCATCGGCGGAGACGGCGGCTTCGGCGCTCATCGGCGGTTGCTCCTTGGTTCGGAGGGACCGGCCAAGCCTATCGGCGAAGCGACGGCGGCCATCGACAATATGCACTGTGAGTGTGCGTACAGCAATCGCTGTCTCGTGAAAGTGCGTTCAGCGACTGCGTTCTAGTCGACGTTTCCCCGGCTGGGGAGCGTCGGGCCTGGTGTTCAGGCTGGCCCCGGTGGCGATGGACGTGACCCCCATATGCACTGGCCCTGCGCTCGGCGTGGGTGCTCTTGTCCCGATCTGTCCGTCTGTTGCTGCCGGACCCGGCCTGGCCTCCGCTTGTGGCCTGATCAGAAGCCTGTCCGCCCCGTTGCGCGGAGCGTGACTCATCACAGTCTTGCCCTTTGCGGTTCCGATGCCCAGGCCGAGCACCGACAGACAAACCCCCAAGGAACAGGAGGTCATATTTCATGCTGGCAGACCAGGCCGACCATGTGCTCGGCATCGACACGCACCGCGACTCCCACAGCGCGGCGATCCTCGCCACGGACACGGCGGTCGTTGAGGGACAGATAACCGTCGCCGCCAACGAGCGCGGCTATCGCAGGTTGTTGCGCTTCGCGCGTGAGAGCGCTCCAGGCCGCAGAGCGTGGGCAGTCGAGGGGACGGGCAGCTATGGCGCGGGACTGACCGTGTTCCTTCTCAGAGAGGGAGAGCTGGTGCTCGAGGTCGACCGTCCTCGTCGCCCGCCACGGCGCGACCGCGCCAAGTCCGACGAGCTCGACGCGATCCGTGCAGCTCGCGAAGCGCTCACGCGTGAGCATCTGGCCCGTCCACGCCGGCGGGGAGAGCGCGAGGCGCTGCGGGTGCTCTTGGCCACACGTGACAGCGCCGTGCGCTCCAAGCGCGCGGCGATCACGCTGATGAAGGGCCTCTTGGTCTCCGCTTCACCGGGCCTGCGTGAAGGGCTGCGCTCGCTGGCGACCAATGAGCAGCTCGCGCGCTGCGCCCGCCTGCGCGTCATCAGCACGCAGGACCCAGAGCAGCGCGCCACGACGATCGCGATCCGCGCGAGCGCCAGGCGAGCGCTCGCGCTGCAGCAGGAAGCGCTCGAGCTCGAAGCGGAGATCAAGCCGATCGTCGCCGAGCTGGCGCCCTGTCTCTTGGCGGAGATGGGCGTCGGGCCGATCGTCGCAGCGCAAGTCCTCTGCGCCTACTCCCACCACGGACGAATCCGCTCGGAGGCGGCCTTTGCCTCACTTGCCGGCGTCGCGCCGATCCCGGCCTCCTCGGGGCAGACCGTGCGCCATCGCCTGAACCGCTCAGGCGATCGTCAGCTCAACCGGGCGCTTCACACGATCGTGCTCTACCGGCTGCGCGATGACGCTCGCACGCGCGCCTATGCGGCTCGCCGACAGGCCGAAGGACGCAGCACGCGTGAGATCAGGCGCTGCCTGAAGCGCTACACCGCACGTCATCTCTACCGGCTGCTTCAGGCCTCACCGCCGAATCTCGCAAATAGCGTGACTTGACAAACATAGAAGCATCGGCGAACCGCGCGGCCGGCGTGTGCTCATCTCGATTACGCGCCCCGCTCGCGCCTCAGTCGCTCGGGTGAGTCTGCACGCTGTCGGCAGGAGCCGATGCCGCGGCTGTCGTGTCGGAGGCATCGGGCTGCGGCGCGGGCGCGGGCGTCTCCGAGGATGCGTGCGGTGCGGATGCAGCGCTCGCGGCGGGTGGCGGAGTGTGCTCCTCACCACTGGCACCGATGTCGAGTGATTGGCGAAACTCGCGGATCCCCTGCCCGAGCGCGCGAGCGAGCGCGGGCAGGCGCTTGGGCCCGAGCACGACGAGCGCGACGACGGCAATGAATAGGAGATGTACCGGGCTCTCGATCCCCACAGAACAAGGCTAGCCAACCGGGCGCCTCGGCCGGGACGGGCCCAGCCGAGGCGACGCGCCGGCGATCGAGACGCCGGCGACGGCCGACGCTGGTCTTAGCCTCTCGAGCATGGCCAGCGGACAAGCGACGCTCCCGGGACGCGCCTACCCACCACCGCCCGATCGCGAGCCGTTCTGGCCGGCCCAGCTGACGGTGCTGGCGGCGATCGGCATCCAGATCCTGCTGCCGGCGCGGCTGACGGCGGGACCGGAGTGGCTCGTGCCGACGATGGAGGGGGTGTTGCTGATCGGCCTGTTCGTGGTGACGCCGAACGTGATCGAGGACGAGCACCCTCGCAGGCGGCGGATCGCACTCGGACTGACGGCGCTGGTGAGTGCGGCGAACATCTTCTCGCTGGGAGAGCTCACGCACTTCCTGCTGCACCACAGCGTCTCAGACGGGCGCAGCCTGATCATCTCGGGCGTGCTGATCTGGCTGACCAACCTGCTCGTGTTCGCGCTGTGGTTCTGGGAGATGGATCGCGGTGGGCCGGGCCTGCGGGCGGCGGGGCGCGACCAGGCGCCGGACTTCTTCTTTCCGCAGATGAGCGACGACCGGATCCAGCCGGCAAACTGGCGCCCCAAGTTCGTCGACTACGTGTACGTGGCGCTGACGAACAACACGGCGTTCAGCCCGACCGACACGATGCCGCTGACGTCGACGGCAAAGCTCGTGATGGGCGTGCAGTCGACCGCGTCGTTTCTCACGATCGGGCTGGTCGTCTCGCGCGCGGTCAACATCCTCTGAGCGCTACGCGCCCGGGCCCGCCCGTAGTGCAGCCTGCCGGCGGTGCAGCGCCTATGGCTCAGCTGGCCTCGGCCATGCGCGGCTCGAGCGCGAGCGCCTGCACGATCAGCCCGCGCACCTCCTCGCCCGCGCCAAGCGCGGTCGCGCGGCGCAGCGCCTCCAGCGTGCCCTCGCGGTCCATCAAGCGCAGACGCAACCGACCGAGGCGCTCCCAGGCGCCGGCGTCTGAGGGTCCCCGCTGGACGGCGCGCTCAGCGGCCTCCTCGGCGAGGTCGACGGCGCCGATGTCCTCGTAGATGCGTGAGGCGAAGCGGTGCGGGGCGGGCCGGGCGCCGTCGACGCGTGCCCAGTCGCGCACGGCGCGGGCGGCCTCCTCGAGCTTGCCGGCCTGCCAGAAGGCAAGCGTCATCAGCCGCAGCACGGCGACGTTGTCGGGCTCGGCGTCGCGCGCGTAGATCAGCCGCTGAGCGGCGAGCTCGTACTCGCCCTCGGCCATCGCGCGCTGGGCGGCGAGCGTGAAGCGTTCGACGCGCTCCTCGGCCGGATCGGGCTTGGAGAAGTCGACGAAGCGCAGGCTGCCGGCCGGCACCGTGCGCACGCCGTGGCTGAACTTGACGCGCGCCCACTGCTGCACGTCATCGCCGCCGTCGGGGTCTTCGGTGAAGTAGATGCCGGCGACCGTGCCGACGCCCCACTCGGGATAGGAGAGGCAGCGCGCGTAGCGGTGCACGACCGAGTGGTCGGGCACGCGGCTGGCGAAGGGGTCGTGCTTGGCTTTGTCGGCCGCGTGGGCGCGAGCGCGCTGCTCGGCCTCGTACGCGCGTCGGCCGGCCTCCTCGCGCTCGCGCCGGGCGGCGGCGGCCGAGGCGCGCACGGCGTTCTCGGAGACCTTGCCGCCGCGCGAGCCCTCGGCGAGGCGCTCGAGCTGGTCGGCGGCCTCGTTGATCGCCTTCAGGTGGCGCTCGTGCTCGAACTGGCGTCCGGCCGGGGCGATGTCGGGGTGCCAGCGCTTGGCCATGCGCCGGCGCGCGAGCTGCACGTCGCGCTTGTCGAACGGCGCCTGCAGCTCCAGCAGGAGCAGGTGCTGCTCGACATCAAGGATGGTCGTAGGCATGACCCGACAACGTTAGCGACCCCGGCGAGGTCCTATCCTGCCTGCCAATGTCCTCTCAATACATCTTCACGATGCACCGTCTGTCCAAGCTGCATCCGCCGGACAAGACGGTGCTCGACAACGTCACGCTGGCGTTCTACCCAGGCGCCAAGATCGGCGTGCTCGGCTACAACGGCGCCGGCAAGTCCACGCTCCTGCGGATCATGGCGGGCGTCGATCAGGAGTACCGCGGCGAGGCCGAGCTGGCCCCGGGTGCGACCGTGGGCATGCTCGAGCAGGAGCCCCACCTCGACGAGTCCAAGGACGTCAAGGGCAACGTCGAGGACGGCGTGGCCGAGACCAAGGCGCTGCTCGACCGCTTCAACGAGCTCGCGGCGAACTACTCCGATGACACGGCCGAGGAGTTCGGTCGCGTCCAGGCGAAGATCGAAGCAGCCGACGCCTGGAACCTCGACACTCAGTTGGAATACGCGATGGACGCGCTGCGCCTGCCGCCGCCGGACGCCGACGTGAGCACGCTCTCAGGCGGCGAGCGCCGGCGCGTGGCGCTGTGCCGGCTGCTGCTCTCCGCGCCCGATCTGCTGCTGCTCGACGAGCCCACGAACCACCTCGACGCGGAGTCGGTCGCCTGGCTCGAGCAGCACCTCTCCGAGTACAAGGGCGCGATCGTCGCCGTCACCCACGACCGCTACTTCCTCGACAACGTCGCCGGCTGGATCCTCGAGCTCGATCGCGGCAAGGGCATTCCCTACGAGGGCAACTACTCAGGCTGGCTCGAGCAGAAGCAGGCGCGCATGGCCCAGGAAGAGCGCTCGGAAAAGGGGCGCGAACGGACGATCGCAGCGGAGCTCGAATGGGTGCGCACCAACCCCAAGGGCAAACGGACCAAGTCCAAGGCGCGCCTGGCGCGCTATGAGGAGCTGATCGCCGAGGAGCGCAACGTCAAGCTCGAGGATGTGCAGATCCACATTCCCCCGGGGCCGCGCCTGGGCGAAAAGGTGCTGACGGCCGACGACGTACGCAAGGGCTTCGCCGAGAAGCTCTTGATCGAGGACCTCAGCTTCGATTTGCCGCGCGCGGGCATCGTCGGCGTGATCGGCGCCAACGGCGCGGGCAAGACGACGCTGTTTCGGATGATCACCGGCGAGGAGTCGCCCGACAGCGGCGCGATCGAACTCGGCGACACGGTGCAGCTCGCCTACGTCGACCAGTCGCGCGACGCATTGGACCCGGGCAAGACCGTGTGGGAGGAGATCTCCGAAGGCTACGAGCACCTCAAAGTGGGCGACCGCGAGGTCAACTCGCGCCAGTACACGGCCGGCTTCAACTTCAAGGGATCGAGCCAGCAGGCGAAGATCGGCAACCTCTCCGGCGGCGAGCGCAACCGCGTGCACCTGGCCAAGCTCTTGCGCAGCGGCGGCAACCTGCTGCTGCTCGACGAGCCCACCAACGACCTCGACGTGGACACGCTGCGCGCGCTGGAGAACGCGCTGCTCGAATTCCCGGGCTGCGCGGTGATCATCTCCCACGACCGCTGGTTCCTGGACCGCGTGGCCACACACGTGCTGGCGTTCGAGGGCGATTCCCAGGTGACGTGGTTCGAGGGCAACTTCGAGGCCTACGAGGAGCACCGCCGGGCACTGCTGGGCGACGCGGCGGACCGCCCGCACCGGATCACCTACAAGCGCCTGGTCCGTGGCTGACCAATCGGCGACCGGCCAGGCGCCGCTCACGGCGTCCGACACCGCCGCGCCGGGCACTTTCGACCGTGACACGGCGGTGCGCGAGCTGCGCCGCACCAACGGCGACGAGCAGCTCGTGGAGGTCGAGTTCGCGGCCGACGTATCGCCCGACTGGCGCGCCGGGCGCGGGCCGCACGGCGGCTACCTCGCGGCGATGCTGACGCGGGCGCTGATCGAGACGGTGGCCGACCCGCTGCGCGCGCCGCGCTCGCTGACGATCCACTACGCACGTGCACCGCGGCCGGGGCCGGTCAGCATCCTCACGAGCATCGAGCGGGCCGGGCGCTCGCTGAGCACGCTGTCGGCGCGCATGGAGCAGGACGGCAAGCTGATCACGCTCGCGCTGGCGGCCTTCTCGGTGCCATGGAGCGCACAGGAGGTGCTCGAGCTGCCGATGCCCGACGTAGCCCCGCCGGACCCCGCGCGCCAAGCCGGTGTCCCGCTGTTCGCGGGGGCACCGCCGTTCACACGCCAGATCGTCGTGCAGCGGCGGACCGGCGCGGTGCCGTTCACCGGCTCGGATGCGCCGATGGAGGTCGGCGCATGGCTCGGGCTGGCCGAGCCGCGCACGATCGACCCGATCTCGCTTGCGTTCTTCAGCGACGCCCTGTTCTCGCCCCCGTTCATCCGCTTGGCCGATCCGGCGACGACGCCGACGGTCGACCTGACCGTCCACTTCCGCACGCCGCTGCCGCCCGCGCGCCCGCACGGCGGCGAGGCCTGCGATGGAGACGTCGCATCAAGGCCGCCGCTCGATCAGCTGTGCTTCGCGCGCTTTCGCTCGGGGCTCGTCCAGGACGGTTTCTTCGAGGAGGACGGCGTGATCTGGGCGGCCGACGGCACCGTGCTCGCGCAGTCACGTCAGCTCGGAATCGTGATGACGCTGCCGATCGGTTAGTGTCGACTAATGAGCGATTACACAGCGAAGCGCATAAGTGAGATGGAGGCCGGCTACGGCGGCGGGTTCGTGAAGGTCCGTGCCGAGCTGGGAGTTACGGCGTTCGGCATGCAGATCATTCAGCTGCCGCCGGACTATTCGGAGTACCCCGAGCACGACCACGCGGAGAGCGCCCAAGAGGAGGTCTTCGCGGTTCTGGCAGGCTCGGGTTGGATGGACATCGAGGGCGAGCGGGTTGAGCTCGATCCGGAAACGCTCGTGCGCGTGAGCGCCGAGACCAAGCGCAAGGTCTACGCGGGGCCGCAGGGGCTGCGGATGCTCGTCACGGGCGGCTGCCCGGGCGAGGCATACAAGGTCTCGCCGGGCACCGAGCTGGAAGCCGCCTGAGACGGCTGGGCCGCTCGGCTGCCGCTAAGCGCCCGTGCGGTGCCCAGCGGCGGCCGAGCGGGCCGTCAGCGTGAAAAGGAGCTGTCGGGCCGCAGCGCGAGCGCGAAGGCGGCGACGAGCTTGGCGGCATTCTCGACATCCTCGAGCTGGACGAGCTCGACGGGCGAGTGCATGTAGCGCAGCGGGATCGAGACCAGCCCCGTCGGCACCCCGCCACGGCTCAGGTGCACGGCGTCCGCATCGGTGCCTGTCGCACGCCCCGTCGCCTCGATCGTGAAGGGGATCTGCTCCGACTCGGCCGTCTCGTGCAGTAGCTCGAACACGCCCGGGTTGAGCGTCGAGCCGCGGCTGATCACGGGTCCGGAGCCAAGCGGGTGCTTGCCCATCTCCTTGACCTCGATGCCCGGAGCGTCGGTGGCGTGGGTGACGTCGAGCACGATCGCCGCGTCGGGCTCGAGCGAGAAGGCGCTAGTGCGCGAGCCGCCGAAGGTCGTCTCCTCTTGCGTAGCCGCCACCGCAGCGAGCTCCCACTGCGCACCGCCCGCCTCGGCGACGAGCCGCGCTGCCTCCAGCGCGACGTAGGAGCCGATCCGGTTGTCCAGCGCGCGCGAGGCGAGCCGTCCCTCGAGCAGCTCGGTCGGCTCGGCGTCGATCACGGCGACGTCGCCTACGCGCACGTGCTTACGCGCCTGATCCCCGTTGCCGGCGCCGATGTCGATGTGCAGCTCGCGGATCTCGGCGACCTTCTTGCGCTCATCGCCACGCAGCAGGTGGATCGGCTTCTTGCCGACGACCCCCCTGACCGAGCCGCCTTTGGTCTCGAGCACGACGCGCTGGCCGACGAGAATCTGCGGGTCCCAACCGCCGACTTCGGCGAACCACAGGTAGCCGTCGTCGTCGATGTGGGTGACGATCAGGCCGATCTCGTCGATGTGCCCCATCACGAGCAGGCGCCGCGGTCGTCGCTCGCCGGCACCCTCCCCGTCGGCGCCCTGCGCAGTGTCGCCCTGCGCAGTGTCGCCCTTGGCCGCGACCAGCGCGAGCGGGGTGCCGATCGCGTCCGTGCTGACCTGCGCGAACCCGCCGGCCGCCTCGCGCCACACGGCGCTGGGCAGCTGCTCGTAGCCGGACGGGCCGGGCGCGAGCAGCAGGTTTCGCAGGATCGGCGAGAGACCGAGCGGTGAGTCCGCCGGGATCGGTTCCGGAGAGTTGTTCATCGCGCCAGCAGCGTCCTGAGCACGTACTGCAGGATGCCGCCATGGCGGAAGTACTCGGCCTCGCGCGGCGTGTCGATGCGCACTCGCGCGTCGAACTGGATCACCTGCGCACCGTCGCGCTCGGCGCGCACGTTCACGGTCTGTGAGCCTCCCTTGCCGCCCTCCACGGCGGCCACGGCATCTGCGATGCCTTCGATCGAAAAGGCCTCCTCGCCGCTCAGACCAAGCGAGGAGGCGGCCTCGCCCTCCGGGAACTGCAGCGGCAGCACGCCCATGCCGACGAGGTTGGAGCGGTGAATCCGCTCGAAGCTCTGCGCGATCACGGCGCGCACGCCCAGCAGCTTGGTCCCCTTGGCAGCCCAATCGCGCGAGGAGCCCGAGCCGTACTCCTTACCGGCCAGCACGACGAGCTCGACGCCCTCCTCGGCGTAGCGCATCGCGGCGTCGTAGATCGCGGCCTGCTCGCCATCGGGGAAATGGCGCGTGACGCCGCCCTCGGTGCCCGGCGCGAGCTGGTTGCGCAGGCGGATGTTGGCGAACGTGCCGCGCATCATCACCTCGTGGTTGCCGCGCCGCGAGCCGTAGGAGTTGAAGTCGCGCGGCGTGACGCCCTGTTCTTGCAGGTAGGCACCGGCAGGTCCATCGCGCTTGATCGAGCCTGCCGGAGAGATGTGATCGGTCGTGACGCTGTCGCCGAGCAACGCGAGCACACGCGCGCCGCTCAGCTCGGAGACCTCCGGCGGATCGACCGGCATCTCCTCGAAGTAGGGCGGCAGGCGCACGTAGGTCGACTGCTCGTCCCACTGGAAGCGCTCGCCCTCCGGCACGTCGAGACCGTTCCAGCGCTCGTCGCCGGCAAACACCTCGCCGTAGCTCTTGCGGAACATGTCCGCCTGCACCGCCTCGCCGACCGTCCTGGCGATCTCCTGCTCCGACGGCCAGATGTCGCGCAGGTAGACGTCCTCGCCCGCCGTGTCCTGGCCGAGCGGATCGTGCATCAGGTCGACGTCCATCGTGCCGACGAGCGCGTAGGCGACGCACAGGGGTGGCGAGGCGAGGTAGTTCATCTTCACGTCCGGGTTGATCCGCCCCTCGAAGTTGCGATTGCCCGAGAGCACCGAGACGACCGCCAGGTCGGCCTCGGCGACGGCGTCTGAGATCTCCTGGGAAAGCGGGCCCGAGTTGCCGATGCAGGTCGTGCAGCCGTAGCCGACGAGGTTGAAGCCAAGCTGCTCCAGCGGCTCGGTCAGCTCCGCGCGGTCGAGATATTCGGTCACGACCTTCGAGCCCGGCGCAAGCGAGGTCTTCACCCACGGCTTGCTCTTCAGCCCGCGCGCCAGCGCGTTGCGCGCGAGGATCCCCGCGCCGACCATCACCGACGGGTTCGACGTGTTCGTGCAACTCGTGATCGCAGCGATCACGACGTGCCCGTGGTCGAGCTCGAAGGTCTCGCCGTCGACGGTCACGCTGGTGGCGGTGCCGTTGTGCGGCAGCGTCGCTCTGCCGCCCTCGGGCAGTTGCGGCTGGGAAACAGCGAGGGCCGGGACGTGCCCGGGCTCGTTGGCGGGCGGGTCCGAGGCGGGGTATGACTCGGCGACGGCCTCGTCCTGCGCGTCGGCTTGGTCGCCGTCGCTCGGGATGTAGTCGCGCAGCGCCTCCTGGAACACAACCTGCGACTGGCTGAGCGAGACGCGGTCCTGCGGGCGCTTGGGGCCGGCGAGGCTTGGCTCGACGGTCGAGAGATCAAGCTCGATCTCATCCGAGAACGTCGGCTTCTCCGAGGACTCGTCGTGCCACAGGCCCTGCTCCTTGGCGTAGGCCTCGACGAGCGCGATCTGCTCGGGCGCGCGGCCGGAGAGCTCGAGATACGTGAGCGTCTCAGCGTCGATCGGGAAGATCGCGCAGGTCGAGCCGAACTCGGGTGACATGTTGCCGATCGTCGCGCGGTCGGCGAGCGGCAGGCCGGCCAGCCCGGCGCCGTAGAACTCGACGAACATGCCGACGACGCCGCGCGCGCGCAGCATCTCGGTGACGGTCAGCACGAGGTCGGTCGCCGTCGCGCCCTCGGGCAGCTCACCGTGCAGGCGGAAACCGAGCACCTGCGGGATCAGCATCGACATCGGCTGGCCGAGCATCGCCGCCTCGGCCTCGATCCCGCCGACGCCCCAGCCGAGCACGCCGAGGCCGTTGACCATCGTCGTGTGCGAGTCGGTGCCGACGAGCGTGTCCGGGTAGGCCTGGCCCGTCTTCTCGTTGGGAAAGACCACCCGCGCGAGGTACTCGAGGTTGACCTGGTGCACGATGCCGGTGTCCGGGGGCACGACCGAGAAGTCGTCGAAGGCGCCCTGGCCCCAGCGCAGGAACGAGTAGCGCTCCTGGTTTCGCTCGAACTCGCGCTCGGCGTTGACGCGGAAGGCATCACGCGTGCCGAATGCGTCGACCTGCACCGAGTGGTCGATCACGAGCTCCGCCGGCACTAGCGGGTTGATCTGTGCCGCATCGCCGCCCATCCGCGCGATTGCGTCACGCATTGCGGCTAGGTCGACGACGGCGGGTACGCCCGTGAAGTCCTGCATCAGCACGCGCGCCGGGGTGAAGGCGATCTCCTTGCTCGGCTGCGCCTTGGCATCCCACGAGGCGAGCGCCTCGACGTCGGCTGCGTCGACCGAGCCGTTGCCCTCCGTGCGCAGCAGGTTCTCCAAGAGCACCTTCAGCGAGAACGGCAGCCGCGCCACGTCGAAGCGCTGCTGCAGGGCGTCGAGGCGAAAGATCTCATAGCTGCTGCCACCGGCCTCGAGCTTGTCCTTTGCGCCAAAGCTGTTCTGCGTCATCGCACCTCCCTGGGCGTCGTGGCTCTCACTGCAGGCATGCCTCCAGTCTCGCAGAGTCGCGCTGGAGGGCTCGGCAGCGGGGCGCCCGAAACGGCCCCGCGCAAATGCCCGCCTGCGTGCTCAGGCGACGGGCTCAGAAGCGCGCGTGACGCGCCCCTTGCCCTCGCGCTTGGAGCGCAGCAAGGCCTGATCGCAGGCCTCAAGCAGCTCGTCGACGCCCAGCGGCGCGTGCCACTGCGCGACGCCGATCGAGGCCGAGATGCCCGACTCCGAGCCGACTGCCGGCACCGCGCGCATGCGCTCGAGCGCGCGGTTGGCTGCGGCTGCGGCGCTGCGCAGATCGGCATTGGGCAGGATCACGACGAACTCGTCGCCGCCGTAGCGAGCTACGCGGTCAAAAGCGCGGAACTCGCCGACGAGCGCCTGCACCACCTGGCGCAGCACCGCGTCGCCGGCCTGGTGGCCGTGGTCGTCGTTGACCCGCTTGAAGTCGTCGAGGTCGATCAGGATGCAAGACAGCGGGCTGCCGGCGCGCGAGGCGCGATCGATCTCCTCTTCCAGGCGCCGTCGCATCGCGCGGTGGTTCATGCAGCCCGCGACCGCGTCCGTGCCCGCCTCGGCGCGTGCATGCACGAGCGCGAGCGCGGCAGCCGCCTGGTCGACGAGCGTACGCGCGAGATCGACGGCGCGCTCGTCGAAGGCCGGCGAGGAGCGGCGCACGAGCATCACGACGGCCTCGACCTCGCCGCGCTCGACGAGCGGCAGCAGCAACGCGCAGCTCGCCGGCCCCGTGGCCGTGACGCGCGGAACGTTCTCGGCGAGCTTGCGTTGGTTGGCGATCAGCACGTTGCGCCCCGTGTAGAGCACCCAACTGATGCCCGGTGGACGCTCGGCGCGCGGCAGCATGTAGCTCAGCCGCCCGTCGCCGCCATACATGTAGACGGTCACCAGCTCCTTGACCGACTCCTCCTCGGCGAGGTGGTGCACGTGCACCTCCTCCGCCCCCGGCGAGGCCAGCAGCTCGCGTGCGAGCGCGCGATACACGGCGTCGACGTCAGTCGCCGCGTCGGCCAGCAGTGTCAGCCGACGCACGCCGGCAAGTACCGATTCGACCCCCGGCGACGTTGCGGTATCCGTACCAGTCACAACGTCCATGACTCGAAATCTAGGGCATGGCTCTGCCGGAGACAAGCGCTCGCCACGATCTTCACACTCGCGGCAGCTCTCCCGCCGCTCGCGTCGCCACGGCGAGCGTGCTCCGGCAAGGATCGGGGGCGGCCACTGGCCGCCCCCGGATGACTGCGTCGACGCAGGCTTCGCTTAGAAGCGAACGGTCACGAACGAGACCGAGCCTGGAGCACCCTTGGCCTTGGGCACGAAGCCCACGCGCACCTTGACCTTGAATGGGCGGTGCCTGCCCTGAGCGCGACGCGTGAGCGGAACCTTGATCGTCGCCTTTTTCTGTGCCTTTGAGAGCTTGCGGAACCGCGTGGCCAAGCCCGATCCTTTGCCGCTGATGCGGCCCGCTGCGTAGGTCTGCACCGTGATGTACGCCGTGTTGCCGACGACCTTGTGGCCGACGACGCGCACGCCGCACGTGTTCACTTTGATCGTCGTGTTCTGTTTGACGACGTTGCCGTTCTGACCGGTCATCGTGGTCGGCATGATCAGCGGGTTCGCGCACAGGTTCCCGTTCGCCGCCAGCGCGCTGTGCGGGCCGATCGGCAGGTTCACCGTGATGCTCGACACCGGCACGTCCGGGGTCGAGGCGAACGTCGTCGTCGTGATGCCTTTTTTGATGTCCGTGTTCCCGACCAGGATCGCGCGGACGCCGTTGGCTTCCATCACCAGGTCGAGATCGGGGAACGCGGCAGCCGCATGCGAGACGAGGATCGCCGGCCCGCTCAGTTTGCCTGGCAGCGTCGGCGTGTTCGCCCGCGCGCCACCGACGAACGAGCCGGGCGGGCAGTTGTGGTAATCGGCTTCGAACGTCGCCGCCGGGCAGGCTTTCTGCAGCGTCGTCAGACGCGACGGAAGCGCCTTGGGCAGCTGGACTTTGACCGACTTGACGTTCGCCTGGCCCGGAACCTCGTTGAGCGTCGTTTCAAGGCTCGCGCCGTTCGCTTTCGAGGTCCTCGAGCTGGTCACCGCCTTGAAGGCGGGCTTGAATTTCAACAGGTTGCAGTTGCCGACCTGGAATGGGCTCGACAACTTCTGCGTCGCCGCGTCCGTCGACGTCACCGTCGATTCGGTCGCCATCGCAGCGCAGCTCGTCGGGTTCAGCAGGAAGCCCTGCTTGTTGATCGACACCGTCACGCCGCGCAAGCGGGTCGGGATGCCCCTCTGGATCGTCGGGATGTTCGCGGTAGTGGTCACACGAGCCGTGTATGGATCGACGTCGATCTTCGCTCGCGTCTTCACCTCGCCGAGGTTGAATGGGCCAGCCACAGCCGGCACGGTGATGAGCAGGCCGAACGGAGCACCCTGGTAAGGCCCGGTCAAGTAGACCTTGCCGCCACCGAACGCGAACGGCGTCGGGCCGGCACCCGCGATTGCGGAAGCAACTCCGATCTGGCTCGAGTCCGGGCACTGGCTCGGTTCGACACTCGCCTGCGCCTCGGTGCACTGCGTCGCCTTCGGGATCTGGCCGACCAGGCCGGCCGGCAGGGTCGTCTTGACCTGCGAGAGGTACTGGTTGCCCTCGGGGCGCGTCAGGCTGAACGTGTAGCTCGTGTTGCCGCCGGCGTTAGCCGTCTGATTCGACGTCGTCTGGCTCGGTGCAAACGGGATCGTCGCCGCGCAGCCCGTGGCCGCGAACGGCGTGCCGATCGTTTTGGCGCCTATTTCCGTGTACGGCAGGAAGCTGCCTTCGGCCACGCCCGCGGCGCATGTCAGCGGGTTCGCGATCGGCGCGAGCGCGCCGCCCTTGAAGTTGAGCACCGCGGTTGTGAATGGCTGTTCCGGGTTTTCCTGGAAGACCGTCGTCACTTGGCCGGTCGTCTCGTTGGGGAACGTTTCGCCTTTGACGCGCACCGACACCCCGAAGCGAGCCGACTCGGCGTCGAGGTAGATGATGTAGGGCGGACCTGTGATCGGGCCGCCTTTCTCTCCCGTCCCGAGGTAAATGTTCCCGGTGAGCGAGCCGTTCGGCAGCGTCGGCACATCGAGACTGACGGTTCCGATCGCCGAGCTGGCCGGGCAATCGGTGCCGGGGGTCGAACTGTGGATGCGCGCCTGGACCGGCGTGCAACCTTCGGTTCCGAGCCCGGCCGCGGCCGAGGGGTTCAGCGTCATGCCCGCCGGCAGCTTGACCGAAGCGGTTTTCAGCTGCGACGAGTCGATCGCGGCCGCTGGGTTCCTCGGCACGCCGACCGACGTGCTGATGCCGTCCGGCTGATCGGAGCCGCTTTCGCCCGCGCCGGCGCTGAGGCCGAACGTCGGGTCGAACGGGACCAGGCCGCAGCCATTCAGCCCGATCGGCGTCGTGAATTCGCTTTTGACGACGGCTTTTTCCTCGTCGGTCATTTTCAGCGTGGTCGTGTTGTGGCCCGGACAGCTCGTCGCGTTGGTGATGAAGTCGCCGCCGCTCGTGCCGAAGAAGACCAAGCGTGAGCGGATCAGCGGAAGCTCGGGCGAGACGTCGATTTCGAAGTAGTCGTGGTAGTCGCCCTGGTTGGTGCCGTTCGGCTGCTGACCCCATTCGACATTGCCCTTGATCAGGGTGTGGGCGAAGTACTGCTGTTCCTCTGCGAATTTCTGTTCGGCCAGCGAGGGGAAGCCGCCGACGCCCGGCACCGCGCCTTCCGCTTCGGCTTTTTCGAAGCCCGCTTTGAGCGCGCCGCCCGACAGCAGCATCGGAATTTTCAGCGCGACGCCGAACTCGGAGGCGAGGCCTTCCTCGGGTACGAGGTTGTAAACCGTGCCTTCGAGCGGCACGTCTTTGGCGACCGGGCCGGCGTACACCGTCACTTTGTTGTTGCCGATCTGCGATTCCGCGCCGCATGTCGGTGCCGCGTAGAAGCCGCTGCCTGGGACCGCTTCTTTATCGCCGAAGGCTGCCAGGCTGCACTGTTCGACGGCGAACGGATTAGTCGCGAGCCCCGGCGCAACGTCTGTCCTGAGGTGCGTGACGATCGAGGTCGGAACCTTTGTCGGGTAGGCCCCCGGCGTTTTTGCGGGGTTGCCTTCTTCGAAGGTCGCGATCTGGAAGTCGGTCACGCCGAAGGGAACCCGGCCGCCGGCCTGCGTGAAGCCTTCTTCTTCGGCTTCTTTGGTCGTGACTACCGCCTTGGGCTCGAAGAACGGGCCGAGCACGTTTTCCTGTCCGCAGGTTTCGACCGTGCAGTTGGTCGCGACGAACTTTTCGATCGCCGGGAATTCGGCCCCCATCGCGGCCGGCGCTGAAACGGCCAGAAGCGCTCCCACAAGCAGCGCAAGGAACGAAAAGCGGACAGACGACCTCATACCGACCTCCCTAGTCGAGTCAGGGGTACCTTTGCCCCTTATGACTCTTTGATTCCCCAAAAGTTTCGATCCAACGACTGATATTGCACGTATCGGCCTGGAATCCTCCGCGCCTCGAGCTGCTCCACCGTTATTAGCCGGTTGTGGGATGGGCTCGGTTCGTTGCCAGACGTCAAGCCCTGGCCAACGCGGACAGCAGCCGGCGAAATGGGGGCTGGCAGTGTGTTGCTCGAGCTGCCCGCCGTCGCCAGCGCGTCAGCGCGGTCTTGGCAGTCGTACAGCGACGTCGACATGCTGCTGGCCGTCGAGCCCGTGCCGCTGCTCGTCGCCCCGGTACCCGCCGTCCCTGCGCCCGCATTGCCCGTGCTCGTCGAGAGCGTCACCTTCTTGCACGCCTTCTCAACAGCCGTGATCGCCGCTTTGGAGCCCGCACGCGTGTCCCCCGGCAGGCCCCTGAAGCTCCGCGTCGCAGACTGTTCGCCCACAGTGAGTAGCTCATGGCGGCAGCATCGAGGCCGCGTGTAGGAGCAACGTGAGAGCAGCCTGAAAGTTGGGTAAGCCGTGGCCGGCGCGCGAGCCTGACCCCGCCGCGCGGATGCGCGATCAGTCGATCAGGCGCCTGCCGAGCTGCCAGATCGCCAGGCGCCACATCAACAGCGCAAACGCCAGCAGCACGCCCGCGTGGCCGAGGTCGCCGAGGTGCAGTTCGCCCAGCGAGGCGTCGCGCACGAGCTGCACGCAGTGATACAGCGGGTTGAACTGCGCCACCTGGCGCACGCCCGCCGGCAGCGCCGAGACCGGGAAGAACGTCCCCGCCACGAGGAACATCGGCGTCAGCACCGCGCTCGTGACGTAGTTGAAGTTGTCGATCGTCTTCGCGATCGCCGCCACCAGCACGCCGAAACCGGCGAAGCCGAAGCCCGTGACGAAGCCGATCGCCGGGACCAGCAGCATCCCCCATTCCGGCTGCAGGCCGAACAGCAGGCCGACGAGCAACGGCGCCATGCCGTACACGCCCGCGCGCAGAGAGATCCACAGGATCTCCGCCGTGATCAGCTCCTCGACGTCCACGTGGCGTCGCCAGCATCGCGTCGTAGGTGCGCTGGAACTGCCAGCGCACGAACGTGTTGAACATGCCCGGGAAGGCCGAGGAGAACAGCACCGCCGTCGCCACCGTTCCCGTCGCGACGTACTCGACGTACTTGACGTGCCCGATCGATTTCACCAGCGTGCCGAAGCCGAGGCCGAACGCCAGCAGGTAGATCGTCGGCTGCACGATCGAGGAGAACGTCGTCGCCTTCCAGTAGCGCCCGAAGATCACCACGTCGCGGCTCATCACCGCCGCCAGCGCCGCCGGTTCCAGCCGCCCAACGCGACGCGCACGCGGCTGCCTACGTCAGCTTCCGCCTGCACGCTCATCCGAGCAGCCCACCGGTCATCGTCTTAATCATTCGATCTCCTCACCCGTCAGCGCCACGAACGCGTCCTCCAGATTCGCCGGACGACGAACGCCCTCCGGCGCTTCTCCGTCGAGCTGCTCCGCGCGCATGATCGCCAGCGCCGGGCCCGCTGCGCCGGCTCTGCCAGCTCTTCGCTCGCCGCCAGCTCACCGAGCTCGGCCAGCTGCTCCGGCGGACCATAGACCTCAACCACCTGCTCGCCCGCGTGCGCGCGCACGAGCTCGGCCGGGGTGCCTTGGGCGACGATCTTGCCGTGCGACATCACCGCCACCACGTCCGCCAGACGCTCGGCCTCCTCGATGTAGTGCGTCGACATCAGCACCGTCACGCCCTGCGCGCGCAGCCCGTCGATCAGCGACCACAGCTCCTGGCGCACCTGCGGGTCGAGACCCACCGTCGGCTCGTCCAGCAGCACCAGACGCGGTCGGTGGATCAGCCCGCGCGCGACGAGCAGGCGCCTGCGCATGCCGCCCGACAGCTCCCTCACGATCGTGTCCGCTCGCGGCACGAGGTTGGCCAGCTCCAGTGCCCGCTGCACCGCCGCCTCACGCTCGGACGCCGGCACCCGATAAAGGCGCGCGAACACCGTCAGGATCTGCCGGCACGTCAGCTCCACGTCGAGGTTGTCCAGCTGCGGCACCACGCCCATCTCCATCCGCGCCTGCTTCGATTCGCGCGGCAGCTCGTAACCCAGCACCGACAGCTCGCCCTCGTCGGCCAGCGCCTGCGCCGTCAGCATGCGCATCGTCGTCGACTTGCCCGCGCCGTTCGGGCCGAGCAGGCCGAAGCAAACGCCCGACGGCACCTGCAGGTCGAGACCGTCCACCGCCACGATCGATCCGAAGCGCTTGACCACGCCGCGCAGCGAGATTGCCACGCCGCGCCGCGGCGGCGCAGGCGAAAGCGGCTGATCAGTCCCCTCGGCCATGCCACGACACTCTAGGCGGGTCCCCCGTCGGCGGGGAGCTCGCGAAACGCGAACCTGGATAGCAATGGTATTTACGCCGCGTATATACGTTGGCTATCAGTCGGCGCAAAACAGACACCGCACCCCTCCCCTTGCACACCGCTGCCGCACCCGCGCACCGCCCTCGCACCCGCCGCACCGCCGCACCGCCGCACCGCCGAACCGCCGCGTGATCCTTTCGCTCATGCCAGGCGTCAGAGCAGATGTCCAGTGCCCGTGGCTCGAATCTCCGACGACGGTCCATATTGAGCCCGCCGCCGCACGGGCAATCTGGGGCAACGCTGTTCGAGCCACGCCCGGCAACCGAGTCACCACCACCAGCGACCAAAGCGAGCGCGGAGACGAGACCATGCGAGGAAGAACACCCCAGATCGTCGCCCTCGGTGGCGGCGGCTTCTCGATGGAGCGCGACAGCTCCCTACTCGACGACTACGTGCTGTCGCTCACCGACGCGCAGCGGCCGCGCGTCTGCTTTCTGCCGACCGCCTCCGGCGACGCCGACCACTACGTCGTGCGCTTCTACAGGCGCTTCGCCGCGACCTGCGACGCGAGCCACGTCTCGCTGTTCCGCCGCGACCAGGGCGCCGGCGGCGTCGAGGACGACCTCGCCAGCCACCTGCTCGCGCAGGACCTGATCTACGTCGGCGGTGGCAACGTCGTCAGCATGCTCGGCGCCTGGCGCGCGCACGGGCTCGACGAGGTGCTGAGGAAGGCCTGGCGCAAGGGCATCGTCCTCTGCGGCCCCTCCGCGGGATCGCTGTGCTGGTTCGACGAGGCGCTCAGCGCCTTCCACGGGGCGCCGCGCGGCGTGCGCGGACTGGGCCTGTTGCCCTACTCCAACTGCGTCCACTACGACGCCGAGCCGGCCCGGCGCGCCGAGTATCACCGCTTCGTCGGCGACGGCATGCGCCCCGGCTTCGCCGCCGAGGACGGCGTCGCGCTGCATTTCCGCCGCACACGCCTGCAGCGCGCCGTCAGCTCGCGCGCCGACGGCTGCGCCTACCGCGTCGAGCACGGCGGTGAGGGCGTCATCGAGACGGCGCTCGAGGTCACCTTCCTCGGCGCCGACGCTGCACGGGAGCCGAGCGCCGAGACAGAGCACGCAGCGACGGCGCCGCGCGCCGCGCAGGCAGCCGAGCCGGCCAAGGCACGCCATCCCCGCAGGCGAAGCGCGCGGCGCTCGGCGCCGTCCGCCAAAGCCGAGCTGCTGCCGGGCTCGCCCGAGCCCGTCCCCGCGTGAGCAGTAGGCTCGAGGTATGAGCACGGCAGCCGGGCCCGCCGAGGTGCCGCTGCAGCAGCGGCAGATCTTTGCCATGGGCGGCGGCGGCTTCACGATGGAGCCGACCAACCCGCTGCTCGACGACTTCGTGCTCTCGCTGACGCCGGCCAAGCATCCGCGCGTGCTGTTCCTGCCGACCGCCTCCGGCGACACAACCGCGCAGATCAACGCCTTCCAGGCGCGCTTCGCCGATCGCTGGTGCGTGCACGAGCACCTCTCACTGTTTCGCCTGCGCGACGCGCACCGCCCGCTGCGCCAGACCGTGCTCGAGCAGGACATCATCTACGTCGGCGGCGGCTCGATGCGCAACCTGCTCGCGATCTGGCAGGCGCACGGGCTCGACAAGCTGCTCGTCGAGGCCTGGCGCGCCGGGACCGTGCTCGCCGGCCTCAGCGCCGGCGCCATGTGCTGGTTCCAGGGCGGCGTCACGCGCTCTTCCGGGCCGCCCGAACCACTCGCCGGGCTGGGACTGCTCGAAGGCTCGCTGACCGTCCACGCCGACGGCGAGCCCGAGCGGCTGCCCGTGTGGCTGAGCGCCGTACGCGCCGGCACGCTCCCCGGCGGTTGGGCGCTCGACGACGGCGTCGGCCTGCTGTTCGAGGGATTGCAGATGTCGCGTGTCGTCAGCTCGCGCCCCGGCGCCGGCGCGCAGCGCGTCGACCAGGTCGCCGGCGAGCTAGTGCGCAATCGCATCGCGCCCGAGCTGCTCGGCGACGGGCGCGCCCACCGTGCTCGGCGGCGTCGACGAGGCCGTGCAGGAGCTGCGCCGCGTGCACCGCATGCGGCGCGGGATGAGCGAAGGCTGAGGCGAGGGGGGGACGCGCGAGCGCTCGCGCCGCGCGAGGCTTTCCGCTCAGCGAAGAACGGTGCCGACGGGGATGCCGCCGTTCTTGATGCCCACACCGCGATGCGCGGTGTCCTCGTAGACGGCGACCGATTTGACGTCGAACTCGCGCGTGCCGCTGGTGAAGCCTGTCTGGCAGTGGCATTCCCTCAGCGCGTAGCTCAGGACCAGCGTCGTGTGTGCCGCGAGGTCGGGGCGAGCCGGGCCGACATTCGTCGCCCACGGCTGCAGCTGACCGTCGATCCACACGCTGTACGTGTTGGCTGCAGTGAGCTCGAACGTGTACGTGTGAAAGGCCAGCGAAGGGTCTTCGCTGAAGCCCCATTTGTTGGCCGTCAGCATCGGCGGCGCGAACCACGCCGTATACAGACCGTCCGTGCGCCAGCCCGTTGAGTGCGAGCCGCTCGCGCCGCCGCCCTCGAAGAAGTCGATCTCGGTGTCGTTCCATGGCGGCCCCGCCGTCCACCAGCCCGGGTCCGCCTCGCCCGTGTTAGGAGGCAGCTTGGCGACCGCCTGGAAGACGAGCGTCTGGCCTTTGCCGGGTGACCACGTGAAGAAGCGGTAGCCGCGCAGCCCCTGGTTCTGCCCGCGCAGCATCCCGCACACGTAGTGCTTGGCGCCCGGCGACTGCGGCTTGGCGGTATACGTGCACGTCAGCCGCAACCCCTGCGGGGTGACCGACGCCGCCTTCGGGTTCATCACCTCCATCTCGTCCTCGTTGAAGCCGTGGCAGTTCGTGATGCGCGTGCAGTTGTTCGGGAACCACGTGTTGTCGTGCCCGCGACCCGCGCCGAGCGGCGCGCCGAAGGCGTCCGCGTAGACGACCGACCAGCCGCCGGCGGGCGTCGGCGGCCCCGTCGGCGTGCGGCTCACCGTGAGTTTGCGCACCGAGCCCTGCTGTCTGAACGGGGAGTGGGTGGGTTCCTTGCCCGGGCCGTTCGAGGCGCTTTGCTGATTGCCCGTCGCCGAGGCGCAGCCAAGCGGCGCGGCCGCGAGCAGGCCGAGCGCTGCCAGCATCGCGGCGCGCTTGCACGCCGGCGCACGAAGCCCTCGCCGGCCGCGCGGCATGCCGGCCCCGCCGGGATCGTTCAGATCACGTTCTGCTGCGATCGACCGAGGTTAGCCAGCGCGCGCCGATCCGGCGCCATCAACCGATGCTCGTGCCCGGCGCGATGCCTTCGTTTTCGACACCCACGCCGCGGTGCGCTTGGTCCTCGTAGACCGAGACCGATTTGACGTCGAACTCGCGCGTGCCGCTGGTGAAGCCCGTCACGCAGCGGCATTCCCTCAGCGCGTAGCTCAATACGAGCGTCGTCTTCGCCGCCAGGTCCGGTTTGACCGGGCCGACGTTGGTCGCCCACGACTGCGGCACGCCGTCGATCCAGATGCTGTACGTGTTGTCAGGCTTGACCTCGAACGTGTAGGTGTGGAACGCCAGCGACGGGTCCACCGTGAAGCCCGGTTTGTTGGCCGTCACGTGCGGCGGGGCGAACCAGGCCGTGTAGATCGGGTCGGTCCGCCAGCCCGTCGAGTGCGAGCCGCTCGCGCCGCCGCCCTCGAAGAAGTCGATCTCGGTGTCGTTCCATGGCGGGCCGGCCGACCACCAGCCCGGGTCCGCCTCGCCTGTGTTCGGCGGCAGCTTGGCGACGGCCTGGAAGACGAGCGTCTGGCCTTTGCCGGGTGACCACGTGAAGAAGCGGTAGCCGGGCATGCCCTGGTTCTGGCCGCGCAGCGCGCCGCACACATAGTGCTTCCCGCCGGGTTCCTGCGCCGCCACGGTGTAGGTGCACGTCAGCTTCAAGCCTTCCGGCGTCACTTTCGCCGCGCTCGGGTTGAACACCTCGAGCTCGTCGGAGTTGAAGCCGTGGCAGTTGCTCGTCAGCGTGCAGTTGTTCGGGAACCACGTGTTGTCCTGGCCCGGGCCGTTGCCGATCGGTGCGCCGAAGCCGTCGGCATAGACGACCGACCAGCCGCCCGCCGGCGTCGGCGGGCCCGTCGGCGTGGCGCTGACGAGCGCTCCCTGTGGGCCTTCTTCCTGCGGGCCTTCTTCGACGGGCACTTCTTCTTCGGCTGGTTCTTCTTCGGCTGGTTCTTCTTCGGCTGGTTCTTCTTCGGCTGGTTCTTCTTCGGCTGGTTCTTCTTCGGCTGGTTCTTCTTCGGCTGGTTCTTCCACTGGCGTTTCTTCTTCGGCCGGTTCTTCACCGTCGGCAAGCGGCGTCGCTTCGGCAAGTGCGAACGGCCCAAGCCGTCCGTGGTAGAGCGAGCGCACGCGCACTTCGTAGGCCACGTGCCTCAGCCTGGTGATCGCATAGGAGCGCACCCCACGTGCGACGTCAAAGTGGCCGCCCCCGCCCCCGCCGGCCTGCCGCCAGCGGATGCGAAAACCCGTCAGACCGGCCGTGCTCGAGACGTCCCATGAAGCCGACAGTGACCCCACCGCCGCGGTCAGCCTGCAGGTTCACCGGGCGCGGGCGCTGGGCCAGCGAGACGGCCGGCGCCGCGCACGAGGCGGCAAGCGCAAGTACGATCGCGGCGAGCGCGAGCAACCCACGCACGAGTGCATTCCGGCACGGTCTCAGCGGGTTCAGGCGCGTGTGCCGGGGGCGCTGCAACTCGACTTCGCGTGCGTGGTCGAAGGCCTCGATGAGGATCCCTTTCTTTGTCTCTTAGCCGGCCGCTCACTCCCGGGCCGAGCCTAAACACCCTTCCTTACTCAAATAGACACTACCCCGCGTGAGGCCGCTCAATCCTCACCACGTCTGCAGGGATTGGTGTGCTCGTTCAGGGGCGTACGAAGGTGTTTGGGTCGGGGCCGATTCGGGTGCCGGCATCGAGCGCCGCGAGCGACTCCAACTCCTGCTCGCTCAGCTCGAAGTCGAACACGTCGATGTTCTCGCGGATGCGCGACGGCGTGACCGACTTCGGGATCACGACGTTGCCGATCTGCAGGTGCCAGCGGATGATCGCCTGCGCCGGGGTCTTCCCGTGCGTCCGCGCGATCTCCACGATCGCCGGGTCTTCGAGCTCGAGGCCCTGGCCGAGCGGGCTCCAGGCCTCGGTCAGGACTCCCAGGCGCTCGTGCTCACGGCGCAGGCCGACCTGCTGGAAGTACGGATGCAACTCGACCTGGTTGATCGCCGGCGTCACGCCCGTCTCGGCGACCACGCGCTCGAGATGCTCCGGTTCGAAGTTGGACACGCCGATCGTGCGCACGAGCCCTTCGTGCTGTAGCTCGACGAACGCCGTCCACGTCTCCACGTAGAGGTCGTGCGCCGGCACCGGCCAGTGGATCAGGTAGAGGTCGAGGTGATTCAGCTCGAGCCGCTCGAGGCTCGCACGGCACGCCCGCTTGGCCTGCTCGTAGCCCTGGTCATCGTTCCAGCACTTCGTCGTGATGAACAGCTCATCACGGTCGAGCCCAGAGGCGTGCAGCGCTTCGCCGACGCCGCCCTCGTTGCGGTAGGCGGCTGCCGTGTCGATGTGTCGATAGCCGGCCGACAGGGCCCCGGCGACCGCCA
This sequence comes from uncultured Solirubrobacteraceae bacterium, assembly GCA_963704495.1. Taxonomy (GTDB): domain Bacteria; phylum Actinomycetota; class Thermoleophilia; order Solirubrobacterales; family Solirubrobacteraceae; genus Palsa-744. Next base: position 3,224,951 of record OY969911.1, read on the forward strand.
CCTCGGTCTCCTTCGGCGGGACCTGGAAGACGCCGAAGCCGAGCTGCGGGATCCGCTCGCTCGGGGCGATCGGGAGATCGGGTGTCTGCTGGGCGGGGATGCTCATGCTCTGTGAGATGCCCACTATGCCCGATGCGAAACGCCGCGGCGGCGCGGCGCTGCGCGTGGCCTCGTGGACCGGGCCCGGCGCCGGTTGGGCGGCGACCTTCGCCTCAGCCCGGCAGCAGCGCGCACACGAGCTCGGCCCACGAGCGCTTCAGCTCGGCCTGGGAGAGGCCCAGCTCGCGCCGCTGGAAGAGCACGAGTTCGCTGACGAGCGCGCCGAGCAGCACGTCGGCGAGGTAGCCGATCTCGCCGACGTAGCCGCTCTCACCGAGCAGCGCCGTGACGTGGGCGCGGTAGGCGGCGTAGACGCTGTGGCGCAGCCGCTCGCCGGGTGCGCCGTTCTCGGCGGCGACAAGCAGGTCGCCCTGGATCTCGATGTGCTCGAGCATGCGCTCGCCGAAGGCGACGAGGCGCTCGCGCGCCGGCGCCCCCGGCCCGAGCGGCGCGGGGCCGCGAATGAAGCCCTCCTGCAGGCCGCGCTCGCGCTCATCGAGCAGGGCACGCATCAGGCCACAGCGATCGCCGAAGTGGCGGAACAGGGTCCCCTTGCCGACGCCGGCGGCGCGCGCGACCTGGTCCATCGTCACGCACTGGGCGCCGTGCTCGGCGACGAGCGCTTCGGCTGCGGCGAGGATCGTGGCGCGGTTGCGCGCAGCATCGGCCCGCTCGTGCCGGATGGGCTCGAGCATCGGCAACCCCCGTTGCGCGACATTGCCCTCCACCTGGCGAATCCTACCTGGAGCGATTACCGGACTGTGGTCCACTTGTGTTAGTATAGCTGTATCCGGACTACAGTCCGTATCACTCGGAGGACTTAGATCGCACCAACAGACCCTCCAGAACCAGACCTTCCAGAACCACCAAACCCAGAATTCAAGGAGACCTCATGTCAGCCACAGCAACAGCCACCCAGACACAGCTTCCCGTCGGCACGTGGAAGCTCGATCCGACGCATTCCTCGGCGAGCTTCGCGGTCAAGCACATGGTCGTCGCGACCTTCCGCGGGCGCTTCGAGAACATCGACGCCACGCTGAGAGTCGGCGAGGACGGCACGGGCGAGCTGCTCGGCACGGTCGACGCCGGCTCGATCGTCGTCAAGGACGAGAACCTGCAGGCGCACCTCGGCTCGCCGGACTTCTTCGACACCGAGCGCTACCCGGAGCTGCGCTTCGCCTCCAAGGCGATCCGCCGCGACGGCGAGGAGCTGGTGATCGACGGCGAGCTGACGATCAAGGACCAGACGCACGCGGTGCAGGCGCGCGGCACGATCGCCGACCCGCACGAGACGCTCGGCGGCGCCGTGAAGATCGGCGTGACGCTGGAGACGGTGATCGACCGCACGCAGTTCGGCCTGGAGTGGAACGCGCCGCTGCCGAAGGGCGGCTTCGCGCTGGCCAACGACGTCAAGCTGACGGTCGAGCTCGAGCTCGCACAGGACAGCGAGTAGCACGGTCATGCGCGTCCTGGGTATCACGGGCTCGCTGCGCAGCGACTCACACAATGGGCGCCTGCTTCGGGCGGCGGCAGAGCTGCTGCCGCCCGATGCGGAGCTCGTCGAGTTCGATGGCCTGAAGGCGATCCCTCCGTTCGACGAGGACGACGAGGCGGCGCCGGGAGCGGCAGTCGAGCGCTGGCGCGAACAGCTCGAGCAGGCCGACGCGCTGCTGTTCGCGACGCCCGAGTACAACCACTCGATCCCGGGCGCGTTGAAGAACGCCGTCGACTGGGCCTCGCGCCCGTCCGCCTCGGCGGCGCTGCGCAACAAACCGGCCGCCGTGATCGGCACGAGCACGGGCATGTTCGGCGCCGTCTGGGCGCAGGCGGAGCTGCGCAAGTCGCTCGCCGCGGCCGGCGCGCGCGTGATCGATCGCGAACTGCCGGTGCCGGACGCGGAGAACGCGTTCGCGCCGGACGGCACGCTGGCCGAGCACGAGCAGACGCTGGCGCTCGGCGAGATCCTCGCGGAGCTGCTCGACGAGGCGCGCAGGCGCACGGCCGTGCCCCTCGGGCAAGCCGCCTGACCCGCGCAGCGCCGCGGGGCGCGACAATGCAGGCATGGCAACCGAGCAGAAGCTCGTCCCGGTGCGCGTCAGCGACGAGCTCGAGCATTGGCTGAGGGGCGATCAGCCGAAGACGCTCGGCAGCCTGATCGACGTGTTCGGCGAGCGCAGCTTCGCGATCGTGTTCGTGCTGCTGATGGCCGTGCCGGCGTTGCCGCTGCCGACGGGCGGCGTCACGCACGTGTTCGAGGTGATCACGATGCTGCTGGCGCTCGAGCTGATCGTCGGGCGTCGCACGATCTGGCTGCCCGCCCGCTGGCGCGGGCTGCAGATCGGCGGCGAGAGCAAAGAGAAGTTCATCGACGCGCTGCTGCGACGGATCAGATCGCTCGAGCGCATCTCACGCCCGCGCGGGCGTTGGCTGTTCGGTCATCGCCTGAGCGGGAGCCTGTTCGGGCTGGCTGCGCTCGGGCTCGCGCTGACGGCGTTCCTCGCGCCTCCCTTCTCCGGCCTGGACACGCTGCCGTCGATCGGCCTCGTCGTGCTGGCGCTCGGCTACCTGCTGACCGACATCGCGGTCGCCGCCGCCGGTGCCGTGATCGGCGTGCTCGGCCTGGCCTCGGTGATCTTCCTCGGAAGCATCGCCGTAAAATTCTTCAAGAGTATTTTTTGATTAATTAATCCGATCATCCGACTTGGTTAATTCGATCGTCAGGTCGCCCTGTCTGCAACGATGCGCCACGGATGCGCCTGCTGACATCGGGGATCGTTGGGCTATCTGGGCTCGGTCTTGCGATCGCGCATACGTGCCCTGCGCGGGCCCGCTCGCACATGGGCGCGATACATCGGCCCGGCGAGGGCTCAGCCGTCGAGGTCTTCCTCGAGGTCTTCCACTTCGGCCGCCAGGTCGGCGACGCTAACTTCGAGTGCGTCCGCGATGCGCCTTACAGTGGTCCAGCCGGGGCTGTTGAGCCCCCGCTCGATGCGCGACAGAGCCGAGGAGGTGATGCCTGCGTCGAACGCAAGCTCTTCTTGCGTCATCTCCCGCTCCTCACGAAGTCGTTTGAGTTGGGCTGCCAGGAAGGGGTCCGCTGGTTCATGCACATAAGAAACATCGCGGACTGTTGGGGTCAATGTCCAGGGGTTTAAGTCCTAGGACGGCAGGACAGGTATCCTCCGGTATTGCACAAATCATCCCCACAGATGGTCACGTGCACCGGCCGAGCGAGGCGCTTGCACGAAAGTGCCGGCGCCGAGCCGGTCCCGCCAGAGGCCCCCGGGAGCTTGCCCCCCGGGGGCTTCAGGTGACCACAAGCCCTACGTCACCTGCGTCGCCGGACTGGTCGCGATAGCCGCTTGGCGACGCATGATCGCCCCGCAGCGAACGGCGTACGACTGCTTGCAGCGGCCGGCGCATGATCGCTTGCAGCGCGTGAGATCTAGCGAGAATCGGCGAGCCGCGCCGGAGCGGCGCCGCTCAGCGAGCGCCACAGGCCGAGCGCGATCAGCCTGAGCTCGTGAAACATCGGCCGCGCGAGCAGCGCGAGCGCGAGCGCGCCGCCGAGCACGCCGAGCACGCCGGCGAGCGCGAGCTCCGGGATCGTCGGCAGCCCCGACCACAGCCGTACGGCGCCGGCGGCGAGCGCGACGCCGAGCGCCGCCCCGGCGCCCGGCCACATCGCGCCGAGCGTGATCGCGACCGGGATCCGCAGCACGCGCGAGGCGGCGATCATCATCAGCGCGACCCAGAAGATGACGTTGCCGCAGCGCCCCCACGCGACTGCCGTGATGCCGTAGGGCGCGAGCAGGATGATCGTGACCACGAGCACGGGTAGCTGGATGAACGTGAGCCCGACCATCACGCGCTGGCGCCCGAGCGCCTTGAAGGCGTCGCCGAGCGCGAAGCCGGACGCCGAGATGCCCGACATCACGCAGACCGCGGCGAACACGCCGGAGGCGCCGCGCCACTTGGCCGAGAACAGCGTTTCGATGATCGGCCCGGCCTGCACTGCGAGCCCGGCGGCGAGCGGCAGCGCGTACAGCGACTGGTAGTTGACGAGCCTGCCCGTCGCCGCGCTCAGCCCCTCGCGGTCGAGCACGCGCTTGCGCGAGAGAGCCGGGAAGGCGACGAGCGAGACCTGGTTGGCGATGTTCTCGAGCACGAGCACCGGCAAGCGGAAGGCGACCGTGTAAAGGCCGAGCGCACGCTGACCGAGCACGCGCCCGACGACGGCCACGTCGAGCTGCGTCGTCACCTGGGCGAGCAGCGACAGCAGCGAGGCGCCGATCCCGTAGGGGAGGATGCTGCGGGCGATCTTGCGGTCGAAACGCAGCGTCGGGCGGAAGTCTGTGCAGATCCACAGCGAAGCCGCCCATGCGCCGGTGCCGGCGAGCATGCCCCAGACAAGCGCCGAGGCGCCGAACCCGAGCAGCGCCAGCGTCACCCCCACGCCGGCGCGTGCGAGCGAGTTGACGACCTGCGTGACGATCCGCGTGCGAAAGCCGAGATCGCGCAGCAAGAGGCCATCGTGCACGCCGCCGAGACCGGTAAGGAAGATGTCGAGCGCCGCCAGCCGGAACAGCCCGACGTGACCTGAGGCGTGGAAGAAGCTCGCGATCAGCGGCGCCGCGGCCAGCGCGATCACCGTGAGCAGCGTCGTCAGCGCGATGTTGATCGTGAAGGCGACGTCGACGCGCTCTGAATGACCTTCCTCCTGCTCGTAGATGACTGTCTGGCCCATGCCGAGGTCGGTGGTCAGCTCAATCAGGCTGAGCACGGCCGTGACGGCCGCCACGACGCCGAACTGCGACGGGGCGAGCAAGCGTGTGAGAACCAGCAGCGAGACCATCGCAAGGCCCTTGGTCACGAAGAACGTGAAGATCGACCAGACGATCCCGCGCTTGACCGAGCTGCCCAGCGGCGGCGGGGCGGTGCTCGACCCCTCGCCCTCGCCGGGCAGCGGCAGCTCGCGCGGCTCGCCCGCCGGCGGCGTCGGCTCCTCCGGCGGGGGCTGTCGCGGCTCGCTCATACGGGCTCCTGCACGGCGGCGAACGAGCGGCCGCGGCGGAGCGCCTTGACGATCCTCCGCGGCAGCCCGCGCACGACCCGCGAGGCGACCAACGCGGCCGGCGCCGGGTCGCCACGATCCCAGTAGTCGTAGCCCGACGGGCGCGCGAAGGCGGCAGCGAAGCTCGCGATCGCAACGGCCCTGGAAGGCGCGTCGGGGTGCTGCGGGTCACGTAGCGATTCCTTCAGCCAGCCCACGTCGCCCTTCAGGTGGCGCATGCGACGCCCGCTGCGATAGGAGCCCACGGCCTGGATCGGATCGCCTGCTGCCCACTGGTAAAGCAGCAAGGGGAAGTCGACGCCGGCGCGCACGGCGATCTCGACGGACGCCGAGAGTCGCGAGTTGATCTCCATCAGGAACGCTCGCCCGGCGGCGTCGCGGCGGAACTCGATCTCGGAATAGCCCTCGAGCTCGAGCTCGCGGATCAACGCTTCCGCGGCCGGACCGATGTCCTGCGGCACAGGAATGCTGCGGCGCAGCACCGAGCTGCCGCCGAGCACCGGGTACATGCGCTCGGCGCGCTGCGCGAATGTGGCCCACATCCGTCCCCGCGCGTACAGCACGCTGACCGCCTCCCGCGCGCCCGGAAGCCACTGCTGAAGCAACGCCCCGGCGCCCGCGTCGAGCAGACGCGTGGTCTGCGCGAGTGCCTGCTCGCGCGTCCTCGCCAAGGAGGGCGCGGCGCGCCATGCCTCGGGCCCGGCATCGGTCCACGAGACGGCCGGCTTGACGACGACCGGCAGGCCGATCTGCGCGAGCGCCTCGCTCGTACCGGCCAGGTCGGTGACGCTGCTGCCCGGCGGCACGGCCAGGCCGATCCGCTCAGCCGCAGCGAGCGTCGTGCGCTTGTCGATCGCTTGCGCCAGCGCCCGCTCAGGGGCGAGCGCGAGCGTCGCGACGGCTTCGATCTGTGCACGATGCGCGCGCAAAGCCTCGATCGAGCCGTCGTGGCTTGTGATCACGACGGGACGCCCGAGCGACTCGCACAGCTCGCCGACGCGCTCGACGAAGCCGGCGGGATCGTCGGCGACGTCCGGCAGCACCGTGCGCCCGGCGCACCAGCGGGACGCAAATGCGGGAGCCCCGGCGTGCGACTCGGCGACGTGAACCTCTACGCCGGCACGCCCAAGCGAGCGGACCGAGACGAGGGACTGACGCAGGTCGGCATCGAGGACCAGCGCCGGCCTGTGGGCTCGGGCAGCGTCAGTCACGGCTTCACCGTATCCCACACCCGCGCGCCCACGAAGTTATAGTCGGCCGCACGCAGCGGGTAGTCAAGCTAGTGGAACTATTGTGCGAACTCCCTTCGGCCACTTCTCCAAGCGCGCGCTCGTAGCGGGCGGTCTGCGCTTCAGCGGAGTGGGCGCGCTGCTGAGACGATTCGCCCCGTGGCGCGGCGTGCTCGTGCTCTCCTATCACCGCATCGGCGAGGCGAGCAAGCTCGACACCGCGCGTTCGCTCGTCAGCGCGACGGCAAAGACGCTCGATCAACAGCTGCGCTTTCTCACACGACACTGCGAAGTGATCGACCCGGCAGATCTCGGACCGCAGCTCTTGACGCAGCGCGGGCGACGCGTGCTGATCACCTTCGACGACGGCTACCGCGACCTCTACGAGACGGCTCATCCGGTGCTGCAGGCCAATCGTGTACGCGCCGCCATGTTCCTCTGCTCGGGCTTCATCGACGGCTTCGCCGACGCCTGGTGGGACGAGGTGGCCTGGATCCTGCACCACAGCCCGCTGCGCGTGCTGCCGGCGGGACCGTGGTCGACCCAGCCGCTGGCACTCGACGAGCAGAACATCGAGCACTCGATCTTCATGGCCACGAGGCGGTGTTGGGAGCTCTCGCCCCAGGAGACCGCCCAACTGCTCGCAGAGCTCGCGACGGTCAGCGGCGCAGGCAGGCGGCCGACGGATGACAGCGCAGAGGACTGGATCACCTGGGAGATGGCGCGCGCGCTGAGCGCCGCCGGCCATCAGATCGGCGCGCATACGGTCAACCACCTGATCCTCGCCAAGCTGTCGCGCGAGCGCCAGCATGCGGAGATTGCCGGCTCGGCCGATCGCATCGCGGCCGAGCTCGGCGAGCGCCCGCGCTGGTTCGCCTACCCGGTAGGCGTCCCCGGCGTGTTCGACGAGCACAGCCGGGCGGCCGCGGCCAAGGCGGGCATCGAGCTCGCCTTCAGCAACTACGGCGGGTTCGTGACGGAGGACAGCTTCTTCGCGCTCGACGTGAAGCGGACGTCGGCCGAGATGCTGCGCACGCCGACGCTGTTCGCCGCGACCGTGACGCTGCCGGCGCTGTTCGCGCGCTGACGGGGACGAGAGAAAATCCTCGAATCCCCGCGATCCCTGATCGGACGGCTTCACGAAAAGCGCTTTGGGCCAACGACCGACCGCCCCGCGGAGGTCGCGCGATCAGCCAATATCGCCGCGCGGCACTACCCACACGCTGGCAAATGACAGCGAAGTGTGCTCGACGATCGTGTCGTAGTCGTGGTCGTAATGCAGCACGCCAAGATCCCCAGTAGCAGCGATCGAGGCGATCAGCAGACCGACTGGCTTCACGCGGTGTGAGATTCCCGGCGTCGCGGCAAGCTCAGCTTGGGCCGTGACCGCGAGCGCGGCGGCCTCTGCGCTCAGAGACGCATGAGGGAGCGCATCGAGCCGCTTGGCGGTGACGGCAAACCCGCCGCTGTCACGAGCGCTGTAGCGCATCTCGAGCAGAGTCGGAGGGCACGTCCACAGTTCGTTCGAGACGAGCGCCGCCTCGAAGGTCTCACGTGCGGGACCAGCGAGGCGTCCGTCGAGCAGGCGGGCCCATACTGAGCTGTCGAAGAGCAGTGGCCTGCCGTAACCGGTCAATGCGTCCAGCCATGCTCGCTGACCTCGTAGGCGGCGTCCACGTCGAGGCCTTCTCCGGTGCGTAGCTGCTCGATCAACTCACGACGGAGCTCGGCCTTCTCTGCCTCTTCTCCTCGTCCGACTTCGAGTTCTCGCAGCCGATCACGAGCGCCACGGATCACCAAGTCGTCGAGCTTCACGCGCTCTCCTCGACGACGCAGGGAATCAAGCGCCTCACGCACAGGCGGAGTCTCGGTGATCGAATGACGCGGATGGCGAGTAGGCATCCGCCGAGTGTAGCACCCGGTACAGCACCGCTCCTGTCGGGCTCGGGGCAATTACGTGTCGTCGATGACCGCCGAACGAGCGAGACCGACAGCGCACCGGCGGGATTGACTACCCTAAGTCCCGTCATTCCCCAGGAGGGGTGGCAGAGTGGTTGAATGCGGCGCTCTCGAAAAGCGTTGTGCGTCTTAGCGGCGTACCGGGAGTTCGAATCTCCCCCCCTCCGTTTCGAAGGGTTTGTAGCGGTCGGCCGAACTTCGGTTGCTCGCGTCGTAGAGCGGAGCCATCCCAAGTGCTGCGCATGATGGCCGTCCCGTATCAAAGCGCTGGCGCTGGCGCAGACCCGGCGACCGGCGCAAGTAGCTGCCGAAGGGACGAAGATATACCTGCAAAGAGCGGGCCAGATGCGCGCTGAAACGATCAAGTGGGCAAATCTCACATAGCGGGATCTTCGGGTCTTCTATATGTTGCCGCGAATGTTCGGAACCATTGCTGAGCCACGAGCGATCCGGCTGAACCCCTACACGGACGCTTTCGAGCGCAAGCTCCTGCCCAACTTCTCCGAGTGGATGATCGGGCAGATCGAGGAGTGGAAGCCAGACTTCCTGATCCCGATCGAGACCCGCGGCGTGCATGTACTGGACGCCGCGCTCACCTACGCACGCGAGGATCTAGGGATCGAGATCGACACGCCGATGCTGTACCGAAGCGCCCTCGCCTACGTACCGCGTCAGGTGCTCGAAGGTAGTCGGCTGCTGATCGTGGAGGACGCGATAAACACAGGTGCGAGCCTTCAGGACTTCCTGAAAGAGATTCACCGGTACGGCGCGACCAGCACCCGAGCGATCGCCTGCTTCGGCAGTTACCGCGAGCGGGCACTCGATGTCGAGTGCTACCTGCGCGCCGAGCAGAAGAGCTACATGCGATACCTGTGGCAGCTCGCCGAGATCGTCGTAGCTCGCGGCCTTCCGCCCGAGGTCGACCACACGGTGTACGAGTTGAGGCTGCCGATGCGTCTCACCTGGGCGTGGCATGAGCTGCAGTCGCTGCTGCCTCGCTACGGGCAGCTCACCGTAGATGGTCCCGAGAGCAAGCGAGACGAGCTGCAGCCGATGACGCTGCACTTTCCGCAGTTCGACGGTCCCATCCCGAGCGCATTCGCCTCCAGCCCCAACAAGGTCCGCTTCTTCCCGGACCCGGTGGGCGATCGCATCTTGGTTCTGCCGATCGCCTTCCCGGCCCTGCGACTCCCGCCGATGGCGGTGACCGACGAGCTGGACCTGGACGAGGCGAAGAGAACCTTGACCGACGCGCTGGGCGCAGAGTCCGAGATCGGCACGACGCTGCTCGAGCGAGCGCAACTGCTCGATCCGCTGACGATCTTTCGCGCGATCTCGACGGCACGCGAGGTTGCGACGATGACAAGTCTGGCCCGCGTCGTGGGTGAGGCTTTCTCGGACACGACAGTCCGCGCCCGCGACGACGTCTTCGGCAGGCTGTTCGGCGAGGAGGTGGGCGACGAGCTATCCGGGATGGTCAAGAGACAGCTCGACGAGGCGGTGAGCACGTCACCGGCTGCCTTCGCGATCGCCGAGGCGGAACCCGAGCTGATCTATCTCGATGAAACGGTCGCAGAGGCGACCCGCGCGCTGGCGGGGTATCTCAAGGGCCCCGGTGGCCTGGCCAAAGGTCGTGAGGAGGCCACCCGTCGCGAGGCGGTATCGGTCTCTGAGCTGATTGAGGCCCTCTCGACCGATGATGCGCGCTCGCCCGCGGACCCGCTGTTGGCCAGCCGCTGCTCCACCTACGGACTCGCCGTCTCCACCCTGGTGCCCTTCATAGACCTGAAGCGCGACGACGAGCTGCTCATGGTCGAGCGCAAGTACCACGTATCGGAGCCGTTCGACCCGAAGCGGGATCTCGAAGTAGTTCGTCGTGAGAAGTCGGCGCAGGCTATTGCCGTCATATGCAGGCGGCTTCAGTCACGTGTGGAGCACTACAAGGAGGGCACGCCGCTGCGTGTCCTCGCCGGCTTCATCGCGCTGCTTCGCCCGCTCGTGCTCGAGCCTCGGGAGATAGAGCTTCAGGTGATGCCAGGCGCTGAGGAGCCACTGATAGTGCTTTGCGACATGGTCAAGCTTCGCCTCATAGACGAGCCTTCGCAGTTCTTCGAAATTCACAACGATCGAGTGCGCCCCTCGAAAAAATTCTTGAAAATGTACGAGGCGCACTCACTCGACCTGGATATAGGTGAATCGACTCTCGCGATCGAGCGCGAGGTAGACAACATGCTCGTCGACCTGTTGGACGACGAGCTCAGCTCGGAGGACATCGAAGCGCTGATGCGCCTGTGGACGTTGAGCGCCGATCACGCTCTGGGGTTGACGCACGTGCGCTCATCGCTACTCGCGGCACTCGACGGGATCCGAGCGCCGCTCGCCGTTATAGCCCGCGAGAGCGCACACGGTCGGCAGCCGAAAGTCGTGGATCACGTGCAGATCTACACGAGCAGCGCGCATGAGAAGCTGGAGAGGCTGAAGGCTGACCAAGGCTCTGTGCCTCGCCCTTGGAGCAGCGCTGCGGGTAGGCGCGAGGAACAGCTTGCGCAGCTGCTGGGAACGTCTACCGAAGCGTCTCCGATGTACTGCCTGGCAGGCGCCCTCGTGGAGCTTGTGGAGGCCATCGCGCGAATCGCCGAATTCCTGGACGCCGCTTCGAGTGCGCATTGGGACGGGCATGCGTCGGCCGACATGACGGCGTACGGCTACTCCGGCGAGGTGGGGCATGACACCCGGCCTTCGCTCCTTGCGTCGAGGTGGAGCCTCAGGGCGATGGAGTCGCTGATGACGGTCGCGTCGCTGAGACAGCCCCTGCCGGACGTCGGTGCAAACGAAGAGTCGACGTTGGCGGGAGCAGCCACCGCCCTGCTCGAGCTAACGGAGCAGATCGCAATGTTCACAGCGGCAATCGCGGGGGCATTCTGCTGTCCGCCACATAGACCCGCGGCGCCCGAGCCGTCGTCGCAGCGGGAGACCACGATGCTGGTGATGGACATCGAGGGTTACCGTGCACACCGCCGGGAGCATCGCAAGGACACCGAGATCGTGAAGCACCGCAACTGGACGATGCGGGGCATCGAGCTCGTCGCCCAATGGGCGCGAGCGTATGGCGGTGTGGAGCGCCCGGAATTCAGGGGCGACGATATCCTCATGGAGTTCGAAGGCTCGGCGGACTCGGCGGCTCTCGCGGCTGCGTCGGTGCTGAGCCATACCTCGGCACTGCGCTCGATGAACATCGACGCGTTCGGATGGCGCTTCCACAACGGCATCGACCATGGGTACGTCGACTTTCGCGACAACAACGCCATGGGCGAGTGCATCGACAACGCCGCAGCCTTCTCCAAGCTAGGGGAGGCCGAAGCCAACGACGTGAAGCTCACCGAGAAGGCGTGGGAGCAATGCTCGCCAGACCTGCCTGGCCGGTCGAGTTCGCGCGAGCTCGGCGATCTGCCGGTGGGCAAGGACAAGAAGGGCGAGGAGTTCTTCGTCCACGTGCTGGCGCTCGACGGAGTCGAGATGGTCGTTGCCCTGGCAGAGCGTCTCCGGCGTGTCGCGGGCGAGACAAAGGATGCGTTTGCCGAGGAGCCTCCCGTGACGCGCCCTCTGAAATTCGAGGCGGCCGAGCCGTCAGACGAGGCAGGGGAGCTTGGAGGCGACGCGTAGCTTTGCGCGGCGGGACTTCAGCGACTCGAAACGAAGCGCCCAAGCGTCACAAGCGACCACTCGAGCATCGTCCGTCCCTCCAAGCGCGCGGCGCGCTCCCAGGCAAGCATCTCCGGCACTGCCTCCTCGTTCAGCGCGGTCTCTGACACGGCATTCCGCGCGCGCGTCATGAGGGTGTCGGGGACCGGCACGCTCAGTTGCTGCTCGATGGATGTCCGCGGCACCTTGTGGCCGCCGTACAGGAGTCTCACGTAGGCGGCCTGCTGGGCGCTGAGCGGGCACGTCGCGCGCACGTCCCTGGAGGCCTCATTCAGCAGGCTGCGTGTTCGCTCCGAGTCGAGGCGCAGCCGCTGACCGTCGAGCATCACGAGCGCTCTCTCCAGCGCGAGATGTACCGCCAGGGTGACGTCGAGCCCGACCTCCGCCGCCGCTTCGAAGAAGAGGGCGAGCCGGGGGGAGGGAGTCAGCGAAAGCTGTTCCAGCGTGCTTGCCGGAGCCTCGTCGTTGTCCTTGACGACAAGCTGCGGTGTATGGGTGCGCACGGACATCGAGGGCCAACTGTATGCATAGACCCGGACAGATCTCTTACTATGTCCGGGTGGGCTCATACAGCGCTCGTCCTACTCAGGTCATCGCTCCGCGTCTTGGCGAGCTGCTGAGCAAGGCGATGAACGACGCGGGCATCAAGGCCCGGCCGCTCGCCATAGAAAGCGGGGTCGACAAGAACACGATCGGAGGCTGGCTCAAACCCGACAGAGACAGCTCGAAGGCGGTCAAGGTCGCGTCCGTCGAGAGCGTCGCCGAAGTCCTCGACAAGACCGCCGAGGATCTGCTCGGTATGTCGTTGGGTCAGGAGGCAGACAAGCCCAAGCCTGCGTCCCCGGAGTGGCTGGAAGCGATCGAGCGGGTCGATACTCTTGTGAAAGAGCTGGCCACGCTGATCAAGGCGGTGCGTACGATGGGTGCCGAGCGTCAGCCTTGAGTAGGCGCGAGACGATCTGTCTCCGGCCATGCGGGTTAATCGGTGTCTACCCGCCCTTCGCTTTAGCTTGGCCCGCATAACTCATCCACTGCTCCACCGTCTCGGCGCTCCAGGTCACGATTCGTAAGGTAGCTTCGGCTGGCCCGCCGGTGTTGGCGGGCCGCTCTCGCCGCGGCTGCGGAGGGAAATCTGCAGCGCTTTGCGCAGCAATGCGGAGGTACGAGCCCGCCGACCTCGTAGCTGCTGTCTCCGACGAGGACGTTCAGACCGCGAACAACAGGCGCCTTCTCGAGGACGGCTTCCATTCCTTCGTGCGTCACTTTCACGCGAAGCTTCACCGCAAGCCGTTGCCGAGTGAGACTTCGCAGCGTTGCTGGATGTCTTTTAGGAGACAGCAAAGCATACAGAAGGGCCGTTGGAGTCAACCCCTGCAGACCGCCCACACAAGGAACGAACTCACCCGGCTATTTCGTCTGCGCTGAACTAGCCGCCCGTCACGCCGCCTATCCTTCAGAGGATGGGCGACTGAGTCGGCTCTCGCGGTCAAAGGCGATGGCCGTCCGCTTTCGAGTGTGATCGAGTGGACGTACTCGGCGGCCTCGCCGCCGTTCATAACCTCGAAGCCCTCCTCGCGGAAGGCTTGGATCACCTTGCGCACATGCCACTCGTCGGTGCGGATCAGACGCGCGATCTCCGGCGCGCTCATCAACGTCGCCGAGGCGAGCACGATCATCGCTCGCTGACGCTTGGCCTGATACCTCGCGCGCTTGGAGATCGACTTCAAGCGCGCACCCTCCTGCGGGGAGAGCTCGCGCACGAACACCTCCGGCGGACGCATCACCACCTCCTGGCTCGAAGACACGTGTCCCTGTTCGCCGGAAGAAGCGAGTTTCCGGTCAAACGTTTATGGATGAGCCACTAGTAGACCTATCCATAAGTACTGACCGGAATCCCGCGCAGGAATTCACAGCCGGACGCTGAACCTTGAAGCGATGGCACGCCCGGCCCGCCACCAGATCGAGCTGAGCGAGCAGGAGCGTGAAGAGCTTCAGCGGATCGCCCGCGCCGAGAAGCTCCCCTGGCGGGAGGTGCAGCGCGCGAAGATCATCCTCTACTCGGCTGCCGGTGAAAGCGATGTGGACATCGCCGCCCGCCTGGACACATCGTCCGGGATCGTCGGTCGCTGGCGAAGGCGCTTCCATAGCGAACGCCTGGAGGGGCTGAGGGACAGACCGCGCGCGGGACGCCCGCGCCGTTTTCCCCCCGGAGCAGGTCGCCGAGGTCAAGGCGATCGCCTGCGAGCTGCCCGCCATCCACGGTCTGCCGCTCTCGCGCTTCAGTCGCACTGAGCTGCACCGCCTGGTGATCGAGCGCGGCCTGACCGAGGCCTCGGCCTCGACGATCTGGCGCCGGCTTCACGAAGATGCGATCCGCCCCTGGCAGGTGCGCTCCTGGATCTTCCGCCGCGACCCCGACTTCCTGGCCAAGGCATCGCGGGTGCTCGACCTCTATGAGCGCCGCTTTCAAGGCGGGCGCCTGCGCCCCGACGAGTACGTGATCTGCGCCGATGAGAAGTCCCAGCTGCAGGCGCTCGGACGCCGCCACCCCACGACGCCACCGGGGCCGGGACGCCCGGCGCGCTGCGAGTTCGAGTACCGCCGCGGCGGTACTCTCGCCTACCTGGCCGCCTGGGACGTCCACCACGCCAAGATCTTCGGCCGCGTCGAGTAGAAGACCGGGATCGAGCCGTTCGGAGCTCTCGTGGAGGAAGTGATGAGCAGCGAGCCCTACGCCTCGGCCAAGCGCGTGTTCTGGATCGTCGACAACGGCTCCTCCCACGCCGGGCGCGCTTCGATCGAGCGCCTGGAGGGCCGCTGGAAGCAACTGCGGCTGATTCACCTGCCGATCCACGCCTCCTGGCTGAACCAGATCGAGCTCTACTTCTCGATCGTGCAGCGCAAGGCGCTCACCCCCAACGACGTCGCCTCCCTGGTGCAGGCTGTCGGAGCGGCTGCTCGCCTTCCAGGCTCACTACGCGCAGGTCGCCCGCCCCTTCCAGTGGACATTCACCCGCGCCGACATGGAGCGAGTGATCGAGAGGGTCAAGGCGCGCGAGCCGCTCACACGTGCCGCTTGAGCTACGCCGCGAGCAGCACTCCGGCGGGTGTGCGGGCGGCGCCGACCTTCACGGCGATCGCCTCCAGCAGGGCGGCTCTCATGAGGATGCGCGAGCCGCTCGCCAGATCGAGCAGCGCCGCGGCGGCGAGCCGGCGATCGATCGCTGCGACATCGGCCTTTGCGATCACGGCTCGCGCAAGGCGCTCGCGCTCGGGCGCGGTGTCGATCTTCTCGGTCGCGGCCTCGAGCACCCGCGAGTCCGGGTCCTCCTGCGCCACCGCCTCGGCGAGGCGGTTCAGCTCGGGGCCGAGGAGCTTCGGCAGCTCGAACCTGCAGCGAGAGATCGACACAAGGCAGCTCCCAGAGATCGTCGAGGAGCGCCTCGAGCTCATCGGCGGAGAGCGAAGAGATCAACTTCGCCCTATCTCGCGCGGCGTGGGAGAGGAAGGCACGCGCGAGGCTCTCCCGCGAGGGCCCACGCTCGACCCCGCAGCAGCGCTTCGCCTTGCGGCCCGAGCCGCAGGGACAGGGCTCGTTGCGCCCGACCTTTGCCACACACGAATGGTGGCGAGCCCACCGGTCGGAAAGGCGGTCGATCGTTACGTGCCGAACTTACGGACGCGTCTACTAGTCGGCTCGCAACGACGATTAGATCGCCGCGTGCATCGGCTGCGACCCGCGGATCCTCGCCCACGGCTACTCGATTCTGCGCCGGCGATTCGGGCGCTTGCTCGCGCCAAACTCCGCCAGTCCGTCCGCGGAACCTGCGGTTTCAGGCGGTCTGGAGCGGTCGATCAGTCAGCAGCCATGCCGCCGGGAATGTCGCCCAGCGGCGCACAAAACCGCTTAGCAAAGCCAATTCTTCGCCCTGTGCAAAAAGCTGCCCGTCAGGCGGAGCCCGAATTTCGAGACCGCCGCATTCAACCGCTCTGCCACCCCTCCACGACCTCATGTGAAGGACAGGCTGGTGATCTTAGCCCTCAGCCGCGGCGCGAAGCGAAGAAGTCGCTCAAGAGCTGGCCGCAGGCGGGCGCGAGCAGACCGGACAGCACTTCGGGGCGGTGGTTGAGACGGGCATCGGCGAGCACGTCGAGCACGCTGCCGCAGGCGCCCGCCTTGGGGTCGGTCGCGCCGTAGACGACGCGTGGGACACGCGCAAGCACGATTGCCCCGGCGCACATCGCGCACGGCTCGAGCGTTACGTACAGCGTCGCGTCGAGCACGCGCCAGCTGCCGAGCGCCCGTGCCGCCTCGCGCAGCGCGAGGATCTCGGCGTGCGCGGTCGGGTCCTGGCGCAGCTCGCGCTCGTTGTGTGCCGCAGCCAGCAGCTCGCCGTCGCGCACGACGACGGCGCCGATCGGGACATCCTCGTGCGTGCGCGCCTTCTCGGCCTCGCGCAGCGCGAGGCGCATGAAGTAGTCCTCGTCTGGAAAAAGGGGATCGCTCATTGGTCTCGCCGGGGCTCCTGCGACAGTGCTGCCGCCTGCGGCGCCCGCCCGCATCATCATTATCCGAGAACGGTCGATGACTCTACGGATGCAACTGCGCTGCACTCACACCACCGCCTGCGCTCGGCGACTGGCGCTCGTCTGCTGCGCGACCGTCGCCGTGCTGCCGGTCGGCTCGGCACGTGCCGGCTCGGTCGCTTACGCCCGGAACCGGATTCTCGTCAAGTACGTGACCGCCACTCCGGCACGCGCGCGCGCGGCTTCCGCGCGCGGGGCAGGCGCCGGCGCTTGGAGCGTGACCGCTCCGCACATCCGCCTGCTGCGACTCGCGCCCGGCGCTAGCATCGCCGCGGCGCTGCGCTCCCTGCGCGAGCGCCCGGACGTGGCCTGGGCCGTGCCCGACTACCGCGCCCACGCTGCCGCCCTGATCCCGGACGACGTCGGCAACGGCACCAGGCCGGGTGACTGGCAACAGCTTCAGTGGAACTTCTCCGGTCCGTTCGGCGTGAACGCTCCGCAGGCGTGGTCGAACGTCGCGGCCGACGGCGCGCCGGGCGGCAAAGGCGTCGTTGTCGCCGTGCTCGACACGGGTGTCGCATATGCCACGCACGGGCGCTTCCTGCGCTCCCCCGACTTCTCCCGCTACGGCTTCACGGGCGGCTATGACTTCATTGCACACAACCGCTTTCCCAACGACCGCAACGGTCATGGCACGTTCGTGGCCGGCACGATCGCCGAGGCCACCGACAACCACTACGGGCTGACCGGCCTGGCGTTCGCCGCGCGGGTCATGCCCGTGCGTGTGCTCGACAGCGCGGGCGAAGGCGAAGCCTCGACGATCGCCGAAGGCGTCCGCTACGCGGTCAAGCACGGAGCGCAGGTGATCAACCTGAGCCTCGAGTTCTCCACCAATGTCACAGCCGCCGACATACCCGAGCTGATCGAAGCGCTCCGCTACGCGCGGCGCCGCGGCGTGCTCGTCGTCGCTGCGGCCGGCAACGAGGCGAACACGGCCGTCGCCTATCCGGCACGCGCGCCGAACGTCGTCGCCGTGGGCGCGACGACCGAACACGGCTGCCTGGCCGACTACTCCAACGACGGCTCCGGCCTGACGCTGGTGGCGCCGGGCGGCGGTGCCGATGCCAGCCTCCCCGGCGACCCCAACTGCCACCCCGAAAGCCCCGGCGGGCGCGACGTCTTCCAGGTCACGTTCACCGGCGCCTCGCCGAGGCGCTTCGGCATGCCGGGCGGCTACGAAGGGACCTCGATGGCCGCACCGCACGTCTCGGCTACGGCCGCACTGGTCATCGCGAGCGGCGTGCTCGGTCGCCATCCCACGCCCGCGCAGATCATCGCGCGACTGCGCGCGACTGCGCGCAAGCTCGGCGGTGGCGGCGACGAAGCGCTGTACGGCGCCGGGCTCGTCGACGCGGCTGCCGCCACCGCGGCAGGGGGCCCGGGCGCGGTCACCGGCTGACGTGGCGCCGGAGCGCTGCGATCTGGCGGTCGTCGGCGGCGGGATCATCGGGCTCGCCGTCGCCCGCGAGCTCCAGCGACGCCGGCCGCGCGCGTCGATCTGCGTGCTCGAGCGCGAGCACGAGCCGGCAGCACATCAGAGCGGGCACAGCTCGGGGGTGATCCATGCGGGGATCTACTACGCGCCCGGCTCGCTGAAGGCGCGGCTGTGCACGAGCGGCGCGCGCCTGCTCTACGAATACTGCGAAGCGCACGCGATCGCTCACGAGCGTTCGGCAAGCTTGTGCTCGCGACGAGCGATGCGGAGCTTCCCCGCTTGCGCGAGCTGGGGCGGCGCGGGGCGGCCAACGGCGTGTCCGGCCTGCGCTGGCTGGAGGGATCGCAAATCGAAGCAGTCGAGCCGCACGCTCGAGGCCTCGCCGCGCTGCACTCGCCGGACACCGGCGTCGTCGACTTCCGCGCCGTCGCACGCTCCTACGCCGGCGACCTGCTCGCCGCCGGCGGACAGATCGGCTACGGCTGCGAGGTGCGCGCCGTGGAGCGCCACGCGCGAACGCTTCGACTCCTATACGCGCGCGGCAGCACGGAGGTGGGTCACGCGATCTTCTGCGCCGGGGCGTGGGCGGACCGGCTCGCCGTCTCGGCCGGCGCGGATGCGGACCCGCGAATCGTCCCCTTTCGCGGCGCCTACCTGCGGCTGAAGCCGGCCCGCGCCTCGCTCGTGCGCGCCCTGATCTACCCAACGCCTGACCCGGCGCTGCCGTTCCTCGGCGTGCACCTCACGCGCCACGTCAACGGCGAGGTCTCGCTCGGGCCGACTGCGCTGATCGCGGGCGCACGGGACGCCTATGACCTGCGCACGGTGCGGCTGCACGATCTGCGCGAGACGCTCGCATGGCCGGGGACGTGGCGGCTGATGCGCAGCTACTGGCGCGCCGGCGCCGGCGAGCTGCACCGTGCGGGCTCTCGTCAAGCGCTCGTGGCGATGGCCGCCCGCATGGTGCCCGAGCTCGACCGTGACGACGTCGAGGACGGCTTCGCCGGGGTTCGCGCCCAGGCGCTCGCGCGCGACGGGCGACTGATCGACGACTTCGCCTTCTCCTACGGCGAGCGGACCCTGCACGTGCGCAACGCGCCCTCCCCCGCCGCCACGGCTTCGCTGGCGATCGCCGCGCACGTGTGCGACGAGGCTGAACGGACCTTCGCGCTCGCGAGCTAGGCGGCGACGAGGTGGGCGACTGTGTCCGCGACGCCCTCGCGCGCGGTCGGGAAGCGCGGGCGCCAGCCGAGCTCGCGCTTGAGCTTGGCGTTGGAGGAGCGCGCCGAACGCACGACGGCGTCGACCGCGTTGCGCCCGGCGACGACCCGCGCGAGCGGCGCCGGGATGCGGCGCGGCGCTCCCAGCCCGAGACGGCTCGCGGTCAGCGCCATGAAGTCGTAGAACGCGATCGGCTCGTCGTCGGCAACGTGGTAGATCGAGCCCGGCGTGGCGCGCTCGGCCGCGAGCACGAGTGCCGAGACGACGTCATCGACGTGAACGACGTCCCACAGGTTGCGCCCCGCGCCGATCACCTCGAAGCGTCCGGGCCGACGCAGCTGGGCGATCAGCTCGCCCTCGTACCAACCGCCGGGGCCGTACACGTGCGACGGTCGGATCACGACCGCGGGCAGGCCGGACTCGAGCACGAGCCGCTCGCCCTCCTGCTTGGAACGCCCATAGGGCGTCTGCACCGGCAGCGGCTCCTCCTCGCTCAGCAGCGCCCCGTGCGCGTCACCGGTGACGACGGTCGAGGCGAACACGAAGCGCGGCCCCGCGCCGGTCCCGGCGCCGGCAAGCGCCGTACATGCGTCCAGCAGGCGGGCGGTCCCGCGCACGTTGACCTCCCGCAGCTTGCGCTCGCTGCGCTGGGAGGCGATCTCGGCGGCGAGATGAACGACGCATTCCGGGCGCTCGCCCGAGATCAGCTCGCGCAGACGAGCGCCGTCTTCGAGGTCACCCGCAAGCGGGCGGGTTCCGGCGGGCTGCGATCCCTCACGACGCACGAGTGCCGTGACGTCGTGCCGTTGCTCGAGTAGCTGCGCGCACAGTGCCCGGCCGATGAAGCCGCTCGCGCCGGTCACGAGGACGCGCATTGGCCCGCCTAGGTCGTGCGGATGATCAGCACCGAGCAGGGTGCGTGGTGGGAGACCTTGTTCGGCACCGAGCCGAGCAGGAAGCGCTTGGCGCCGGTCATGCCCTTGTTGCCGACGATGATCAGGTCGGCCTCCTGCTCCTCGGCGACGTCGAGGATCGCGTCGGCCGGATCTCCCTGGCGCGCGTAGACGCTCGACGGGCACGCCGGCCTGCGCGCGCCAGCTCGGCGGCCGCCTCGAGCGTCGCGTCGACGTCCTCGCGCGGGTTGATCGCCCACTGCAGATCCTCGGGCGCCTGACGGCGTTCCTCGCTCAGGCGCTGCTGCGGAGACCGGCTCATAGGCGCTCACGAGCTCGACCTTCGCGCCGACGGCGCCGGCTAGGTCAACCGCCTGGCGGACGGCCTGCGTGGCCGTGTCCGAGCCGTCCGTTCCCACCACGATCGATTTGAACATGATCCTCCTCCGGCAGTTGAGCGACGAGCAAGACCGATCCCGACGAGCGCAGATCATATCCGCGCACGGACGCCCGCGCGAGCCGTCGCGCGTGCGGCGTAATGTCTGGTGCGAGACGTGATCGATCTCCACTGCCACCTGCTGCCCGGCATCGACGACGGCCCGCAGACGATCGAGGGCTCGCTCGCGCTCGCGCGTGTCGCCGCCGAGCTCGGCACGCACACGATCGTCGCCACGCCGCACGTCGAGCTGGCGCTACGGCAACGACTCGGCCACGATCGACCGCCTCGCGGCCGAGATCGACACTGCCGTGTCGGAGGCCGGGCTCGCGCTCGAGGTCGTGGCGGGCGCCGAGATCGCGATGACGCGGATACCCGAGCTCTCCACCAAGGAGCGTTCGGCATTGGCGCTCGGCGAGGGTCCGTGGCTGCTGCTGGAGCCCCCGTTCAGCTCGGTGCTGAGCGGTCTCGAGCAGCTCGTGCTGGAGCTCGAAGCCGAAGGGCATCGCGTCGCTGCTGGCGCACCCCGAGCGCTGCCAAGCCTTCCACCGCGACACCGAGCTGCTCGAGTCCCTCGTGCACGAGGGCGTGCTCGTCTCGATCACGGCGGGGTCGCTCGTCGGCAGCTTCGGCGAGACGGTTCAGCGCTTCGCGCTGGAGCTCGTCGAGGCGGGGCTCGTGCACAACGTAGCCTCCGACGCCCACGACGTGCAGAAACGCCCGCCGGGGATCGCCGGCGAGCTCGAGCAGGCGGGGCTCGGCGCGCTCGCCGACTGGCTGACCGAGGAGGTCCCGGCGGCGATCCTGGCCGGCGAGCAGCAGATCCCGCGTCGCCCGCCGGTGATGGTGGCGCCGGGCGCTCGCCGCCCGGCAGCCCTGGTGGCGGCGGGGTCCGCTCAGGCGAGCTTCGTGATCGCGATGATCATCCCGATCACGACGAACACGACGATCGCAACCTGCATCCAGATCCACGTTGGCGACATGCTGGCGACAGCGTACTTCGGCGCTGCCGGCTCGGGCCTCCGAAGCACGCCCTAACCTTCCTTCTCGTGGCGACACGAATACAAAAGGCTGCGCTGGTGCTGGCCTCGATCCTCTTGCTGCTCGGGGCGCTCGCCGGTGGTGCGGCGGCGGGCACTAAAAAAAGCGCGCGAGCAGCGCTGCCGGGCCCGCTCGGCGGCATCAACCTCCCCGGGCTCGGCTCGGGCTCGACGCCGACTGACGCCGATGATGAAATCGCCGTAGCGCGCAGCCTGCATGCGAAGGCGATCCGGGTGGAGCTGGCTTGGGCGGTGCTGAGCCGGACGGCCCTGGCGCGATTGACGCGCGCTCACTCGTCTACCTCGACCGGCTGCTCGCGGACGCCTCGAGCAATGGCATCGCGGTGATCGCGCTGGTCGACGGCACCCCTTGCTGGGCGAGCTCGGCACCGGCGGAACTGCGTGGCGGCTGCCGCTCGGGCGGGCAGAGCGCAGCGAACAGCTGGCCCCCGTCGAACCCGGCGGACTTCGCCGCCCTCGTCGGCGCGCTCGCGGCGCGCTATGGCGACAAGCTCACGGCCCTTGAAGTCTGGAACGAGCCGGACCAGGCCAACGAAGCGTACTTCGCGGGTCCCAACAAGCCCCAGCGCTACGCCGCGCTGCTGAAGGCCGGCTACACCGCGATCAAGCAGGCCGCACCCGGGCATCAAGGTGCTCGCGGGCTCGCTCGTCGGATCGAACGGCATCTTCCTGCGCGAGCTCTACGCGGCGGGCATCAAGGGCTACTACGACGGGCTTGCCGTCCACTTCTACACGCTGACGCTGGCCGCGCTGCACGAATTCCGTGCGGTTCAACTCGCCAACGGCGACAGCACGCCGCTGTGGTTGGACGAGTTCGGCTGGAGCAGCTGCTACCCGCAGCAGAAGATTCAGGAGGAACAGGCCTGCGTGACGCCGGCGATGCAGGCGCAGAACATCACCAACATCTACCGCGTCGCTCAGCCGTACGCCCTACGTGGCGACCGACACGCTCTACAAGCTGCACGACGGGCTCAACAACCAATTCGGCGTGCTCACCGACAGCGGCGCGCGCAAGCCCTCGTTCACCGCGCTCGCCAACGTGCTCGCCTCGCCAACCGGCAGCCCGAGCAAGATCACCTTGATGCTCCGCCGCAGCAACGGTCACCTGGTCGCACGCGGCTCAGCACCGGTCGGCGACTACATGCGCCTGGAAGCGTTCAAGGCAGGCACGTTGCGCTTTCGCGCGACGTTCACGCTGGACCGCTTCAACCACTACAGCCTGAGCCTCCCGAGCGTGCTCGGCTCACGCCACTTGCGCGTACGCGTCTACCAGGAATGGACGGGGCGCGGCGGGCGCCGCCCAGAAGCGCATCTGAGCGGTTACTCGGCGCTGCGCAGCAGCGCGACGACGGTGAGCACGAGGATCTTCACGTCGAGCCCGAGCGACCAGTTGGCGATGTAGTAGTTGTCCCACTCGACGCGTTCGGCGAGCGAGGTCTGCCCGCGCAGGCCGTGCACCTGGGCCCATCCGGTGATGCCCGACTTGACGCGGTGGCGGTCGCCGTAGCGGACGATGTCCTGGTTGAACAGCTCGACGAACTCGGGGCGCTCCGGGCGCGGGCCGATCAGGCTCATCTCGCCCTTCAGCACATTGAACAGCTGAGGCAGCTCGTCGAAGGAGGTGCGGCGCAGGAACCGCCCGACGGGCGTGCGGCGGTCATCGCCCTCGACGCCGCCCGGCGCGGTGTCCCCGCCGAGCAGGAGCTCGAGCGGGCCAGCGTCGTCATCGTCGGGATCGACGTGACCACCGCTGCATCCGCATCGAGCGGAACTTGTAGAGGTCGAAGGCCTTGCCGTCGCGCCCGACCCGGCGCTGGCGGAACAGCACGGGCCCGGAGGAGCTGAGCCGCACGGCGAGCGCGGAGAGCAAGATCACCGGCGAGAGCAGCACGAGAAAGACCAGCGCGAGCACACGGTCCAAGCCGTGCTTGATGGCGAACTGCAGGCCGCGCGGATCGACTGTGGTGAACGACATCAGCGGCAGCCCGCCGACCGTGTCGTAGCCGACGCGATTGTTGATCGTGTCGAACATGCGCGGCACGACCGAGACCTCGACGCCGAGTTCCTGGCAGCGCTGGATCAGGCGGCTGACGCGCTCGTCAGCGACGGAGGAGAAGGCGACGATCAGGTTGCGCACGCCCGTGCGCGCGACTGTCTCGTCGAGGTCCTCGACCGTGCCGAGCACGGGCAGGTCGCGTCCACCGACCTCGGCGATCGAGCGTGGGTCCTCGTCGAGGAAGCCGACTGGCGCAAGCCCGTACTCGGGGTGAGTCTCCAGTCGCCGCGCGACCTGCGCGCCGACGACGCCGGCGCCCATGATCAGCACGGGCTTGCCCACCAGGCGGCGCGCGCGGGCCCAGCGCTGTAGCGAAAGAGAGGACGATCCGGCCGATGCCGACGCCGAGCAGAGCGAACAGCCATGCGCGCACGACCTCCGACTGGCGCGGTGCGTGCCCGTTGACGAACAGGCCGAGTACGACGACCGCCATCGCACCGACCGAGACGGCGCTGATCACGGGCACGACGCCGTCGAGGATCAGCGCGCGCAGGCGCGTGCGGTAGAGGCCGCGCAGGTAGAACAGCAGCATCACGACCAGCGGGAACGCGAGCAGCGGCGCGCGCGTCGAACCGGCGTGGAAGGTGCGGTGTACGCCGCCGAGCGCGACCACGCAGCGCGAGGCACAGGAAGAGGAAGTCGACGGCTGGGCGCAGGACGCGCCAGCCGGAACCCTCGAGCGCCCACTGCAGCGGTCCGCGGAAGGTGCCGACGCCGAGTGCCCGCGGCTGTGGTGCCGTACGACCGAACTCACCCTGTAGCGGGAGCGTCGTCGATGTCTGTTGGGTGATCGGTGTGCGCGGCATGGGCAACGAGCGAACTACTCCCCTGTTACTCGGTCTGTAGGCGCCACGCCTTTAGCCACGAGTACGCGCCGAAGACGCGGGATCGTCGAGCCGCCGCGTGAACAACCCCACCAGCACCAGAATCACCAGGGCGAGGATGACGTAGAGGAGATCGTCGGCGGTCAAGCCGAGTACCGTGCCTTGGCCCCCCGAGGGCACGCGTTCGGCGGCAGGGTAATAGCTCCTCGGTTCGGCCGTCGGCCGAACCTGAGAGCTGCCGCGCGTGCCCGGATAGGTCTTGGACCGGGCTTGAGACTTCGCGTTGGCGCCGCCGGCACCGCTCGCCTCGAAGGACGAGCGCGGTTCGACCGCACCCTGGGCGCCTTGGCCTCGAGAGGCTCCCGATTCGACCGCCGGCGCGCCCGTGGCGGATCCTTCAGCGCCCGCGCTGCCCTGACCGCCGGAGCCTGCGCCGGACGCACGGGACCCACCGGAGCTACCGCCGCCCCCGTGCGCGCCGACCAATGCCGAACCAAGCACCGCCTGATTACCCTCGCCCGGCCCGCCATAGCCGCTGAGCGTCGAGGAGCCTGCCTGGGCGGCGACTGGAAATGCAAAAAGCATCGTCGCGGCTGCAGCACAGCTATAGGAGATGATGCGGTGATTTTTCATGCTTCCTTGCTTTGCGCCTCCGTGGCCTGGAGCACACTGTCCTTGCCAGGATCCCGCCTGGTGCCTGGGTCCGCCCCGGTGCGCCAGTGCCGTTTCACCGAGGCCTACCGTCGGCCGAGATTCATTGGGTAAATTACCGGAGCCGTCAGTCACTGTCGAGGGAAAAGCTCGGCTTTCGCGAGATATTTCGGCAGGTTTCACGCGAGTCGCCGCGCTTTGAGCAGGATCGAGCTGTTGAGCTGTTCGATGCTCACGCTGTGACCGTTCTTTACGTAGAACAATGTTTCTTGGATCAGTTCGTCGCGGGGGCTCAGACGGGCCGCTCGTTCGAGCAACGTGACGGCCTGGCGCCTGTGCCCTCCGGCGGAGGCGATCGCCCCGAGCTCGAGCGTGGCGTACACGTCGCGCGAGTCGCGCCCGAGCGCGAGCGAGAACTCGCGCTCGGCGCGGGGTAGATCGCCGAAACGCAGCGCGATACTGCCGGCCAGTGAGTACGGTTCGTCGCTGAGCGGGTTCAGGTCGGCCGCTTTGTTCAGATCGTCATAGGCCAGACGCGGCGCCGTCGGCCAAACGCGCACCGCGCTCTGGACGCGCAGCTGACCGAGCCACGGCAGCAGCAGGCTCGCAATCGCCGCCAGCGTGAGGATCGGGGCAAGGACCAAGCCGACCGGCCGCAGCGGGCTCGAGCGGCTCGGCCGCGCGTCCTCATTGCCGGTGGTGCCGCGTCGCTCCTGCTGCCCCGGTGGGGCCCCCTCCGACGAGGCGTCCATCGCGTCCGAACGTCCCGGTCCGCGTGAGCCGAGCGCGCACGCCAGACCCAGCAATGCGAAGGCGGGAGCACCGAGGCCGGCGAACTCCCAGAACCAGTCGAACGACCCGTGCACCAGCCAGTAGGCGAACCCCGCGAGCGCGGCGGCGGCGACCGTGGCGGCCAGCGGCTCGCTCTGCCGCGCCCTGCGGCTGAGCGCGCGCGCCGCCGCGAGCAGCGCGCTGCCCAGGCCGATCACGGCGAGCAGCGCTCCGAGCAGACCGGTCTGGGAGAGCGTGCGCAGCTCGACGCTGTGCGGGTAGTGCGGCGTCTCGTGCCCGTGACCGTGCAGCAGGTACTGCTGCTGGTAGTTGTCGGCGCCGATCCCTGCGAGCGGATGCGCCGTGAATTCGTCGAGCGCCACGCGATAGAAGTCGTAGCGATCGCTGCCCAGCCCGCTCGTCAGCCGACTGCCGGACGCGCGGTCGGCGGCGTAGCCACCCTTGAACGTGTCCCATCCGTGGCTGATGCGTTTGACCGGATCGCCGGCCGCGACGAGGCCGCCGGCGACGATCGCCACGAGCGTCGCGACGGCGACGGCCCCCACCCCGAGCCGTACCCTGCGCACGGCCTCCGGCGAGAGCTCGGCGCGGCGCTCGAGCAGCGCAGCGACCGCGACGATCATCGCCACGACGGCTGCCGCCAGCGACAGCTCGAGCGTCGCCGTATGCATCGCAGCCTTCGCATCCCCGGCGTGCTTCAAGCGATCGCCGACGCGCAGCACGGCCGGCGCCGTCAAGCCCACCGCGGCAGCCACGGGCACGAGCGCGGCGAACGTGCGCAGCCGACCCGGGACGAGCGCGAACACGAGCACCAGCATCAGCGGTGTCGAGTACAGCGAGCCGCGGCTGAGACTGAACAGGGCGACGCCCGAGAGCAGCACGGCGCCGCCGGCGAACAGGCCGCGTGCGACCCAATGGACGCGCTCGCCGGCCGACAGCAGCAGCGCCGGCCACGCGACCATCGCCCAGGTCGCGGCGGTGGCGTTTTCATAGCCGCCCGGATAGCGCAGGCGACCTTCGCCGAACAAGCTCGCGAGGTTGCGGGCGTGATCGACGTGCAGCAGCGCAAAGCCGGCGAGACCGATCATCGCCAGCGTCCACAGACCGAGCACCAGCGAAGCACCCATGCCGCGCCGCGGCCCGAGCGCGAACAGCGCGAACACCACGAAGTAGAGCAGCGTGCGATTGGCGCCTTCCCATGCATCGCCCTGGGCGTGCGCCCAGAGGATCGAGAGGAAGCTGAGCGCGGTGTAGAGAAACAGGCACCCGAGCGCTACCTGCACCGGGCGTGGTAGCTCGGGCAGCCGCCGACGCGAGCCGAGCAGCCCGATCGCGAGCAGCGCGATCAGCACGAGCCCGCCAGGCGCCCAATGGGTCAGCGGATAGCCGGCTTGGTCGCCGGCCCAGATCACGAACAGGACGATCGCCACGAGGCATGGGATCGTCGAGGGCGTCTCGCGGAGGGCGTCCTTGATCCTGGATATCGGCCCTGCCGTCGAGGACATGCGCGCTGAGGGTATCGGCAGGCTCAGCCGCCAAGACGAGGCCTGCGAGCAGGCTGAGCACGGCCAGGTCTGCCCAGGCCTCTACGCTACGCGCGAATGTCAGGCGCCCGCTGGAGCACCCTCCCCGAGCTCGAAGACCGCCGCGAGGAGTGGTCACGGCTCGCCGCCGATAACGAGTTCCCGAGCGTGTTCGCCGATCCGGGCTGGGTGCTGGCTTGGTGGCGACACTACGGCGCCGGGAAGGAACCTTGGCTGCTGGTGGTCGAGGACGCCGCCGGCTCGCTGCGCGGCCTGGCACCGCTCCTCTGCGAGCGCGGCCGGCTCGGACGCACGCTGTCCTTCATCGCGGCGCGCTGGAACGGGCTCGATGGCCTGCTGTGGTCGGCGGGCGCCGAGCTGGAGGTGGCCGAAGCGCTGCTCGACGCGCTCGCCGAGCGCCGCCGCGAGTGGGATCTATGGCGGATCGGCAGGCTGCCCCTGCAGTCGCAGCTCGCGCGCCTATTGCTCGGCCGCGAGGCGGCGCTGCGAGCCTCGGCGCACGACGTGCGCCTGCAGCCCTACGTCGAGCTGCCCAGCGAGATCGCCGCGTTCGAATCGCGCTATGGCGGCAAGCGCCGCACGGAGTTCCGCCGCCGCTGGCGCCGCCTGCTCGAGGCGGGCGCACAGGAGCGCCTGATCGAGCAGCCGGCCGAGGCGCGTGAGTACGTCGGCAAGCTGCTCGCGCTGCGCCGCGAGCGGGCCGGCGCGACGGGGCAGCCGTATGCGCACATGGACGAGCGCTTCGAGCGCTTCACGGCGGATGCGACCTGCGCGCTGCTGCCCGGCCGCACGCGGCTGTGGACGCTCGAGCTGGACGGCCGGCTGCTGACGGCAAAACTGAACTTCGTCGAGGCATGGCGCGAGCACGGCTTCATCTCGGCCGTCAGCGACGCCCAGCTCGACCTCAGCCCGGGCCACGCGCTCGAACGCCACGCGATCCACGCGATGATCACCGACGGCCGCGGCGAGTTTGACCTCGGGCCGGGGCGCGACGCATACAAGTACCGCTGGGGCGCGATCGACCGCGAGCTGGTGCGCATGCTCGTCGCGAGCCCGACCCCGCGCGGCCGTCTCGCGGGCGCTCCGGCCGCGCTCGACTTGCGACTGCGCGACAGCGCGCCTGCGGAGGCGCTGCGGCGCAGGCGCGGGATCGTGCCCGAACGGGCCACGTCCGAGCACCCCGTTCGGCGCCCGGACGATCAGCAGCCGGCCGCGTCTGGCACAGCCGGTTGAGCGATGCGCACGCTGATGTACCACGACATCGCCAAGCCCGCCGAGCGCGAGGCGATCGGCTTCCCCGGTCCGCTGGCGGCGCGCTACAAGCTCGAGCCGGGGGCGTTCGAGGCGCATCTCGATGCGCTCGCCGCCACCGGCCTGGCGCCGGCGCCGCTGCGCTCCGGGGGGGACCCGGCGCCACCCGCGACGATCACCTTCGACGACGGCGGCGCCTCGGCGCCCGCGGCCGCGAAGGCGCTCGAGCGACGCGGCTGGCTGGGGCAGTTCTTCATCACCACCTCGCGCATCGACACGCCGGGCTTTGCCTCCTCAGAGGACTTGCGCGAGCTCGCGCGCCGCGGCCACGAGCTCGGCAGCCACTCGCACATGCACCCGACCTACATGGGCCGGCTGACGCGTGCCGAGCTCGACGAAGAGTGGACCCGTAGTCGTGAGCTGCTCGGCGAGCTGCTCGGCGCGCCCCCGCGAACGGCCTCGGTGCCCGGCGGCTTCCTCTCCGAGCAGGTGATCGCCTCGGCCGCGGCGGCCGGCTACGAGCTGCTGTTCACCTCCGAGCCGACCGCGCGGGTCGCCGATCGCGGCGTGATCGTACGCGGCCGCTACACAATCTGGGCGAGTACGCCGGCCCGCGTGGCCGCCGCCTATGCGCGGGGCGAGCGACTGGCGTGCGGGCAACTTTGGCTCGAGTGGAACGCGAAGAAGCTCGCCAAGAAGGCGAGCCCAGCCGTGTATCAGCGGCTGCGCCGCGTGCGCGCCCGCGTCTAGCGCTCCAGCTCCGCGCGTGGCTATGCTCCGGCCATCTCGCAAGCGATCGTGCTCTGCTACCACGCCGTCTCGCCCACCTGGGAGGCGGACCTCTCCACTACGCCGGCGCGCTTCGAGCGCCAGCTCGCGCTGCTGGCCAAGCGCGGCTACCGCGGTCTGACCTTCACCGAGGCGGCGAGTGCCCCGGCGGACGGACAGATCGTCGCGATCACGTTCGACGACGCCTACCGCTCGGTGATCGAGATCGCCCGACCGATCCTCGAGCGCTTCGGCTTCTCCGCGACCGTGTTCGCGCCGACCAACTACATCGGCACCGAGCAGCCGATGCGCTGGCCGGGGATCGATCAGTGGCTCGGCGGCCCGCACGAGCACGAGCTGATGCCGATGTCGTGGGATGAGCTGCGCACGCTCGCGGACTCGGGCTGGGAGATCGGCTCGCACACAGCCGGCCATCCGCACCTCACACACCTCGACGACGAGGCCCTCGCCGCTGAGCTGGCGGGTTCCAAGGCATCGTGCGAGGAGCACATGCAAATCCCCTGCCCCTCGCTGGCCTACCCCTACGGCGACGTCGACGCGCGCGTCGTCGAGGCCACGCGAAGCTGCGGGTACACGGTCGCGGCGGCGCTGCCGCGGCGCCTGGACCCACGCGGACCGCTCGAGGTCCCGCGCATCGGCGTCTACCACGTCGACGACGACCGTCGCTTCCGGCTCAAGCTCTCGCCGCTGCTGCGCCGCGTGCGCAGCAGCGCGGCCTGGGACTCCGTGGGCACGTTGCGCTCGCTGGCCGGCCGCGGCTGAGCCCCGGTTGACCGGCTCAGAACGCCGGAGCGCTCCTCTAACATGCTCGCCCGTGACTTATGAGGTGTGCGTGCACCGTCGCGCCAGTGGCTGAGGAGTGCGATGACGAGCACCACCGCCCCCGGGATCGGCGGCCGCACGCTGCGGGGCATGGCCTGGGCCTACGGGTCCTATGTCGGCCTGCGCCTGACGACCGTCGTCACGACGGCGATCCTCGCCCGGCTGCTGACGCCGAAGGACTTTGGCGTCGTCGCGATCGCGATCACCTTCATGACGTTCCTGGAAATGCTCCAGGGACTCGGCGTGGGACAGGCGATCGTGATCGCGCCCGAGGAGGAGCTGGCCGACCAGGCCGACACGGCCTTCAGCGTGAGCGTCGCGCTGGGCGCGGTCCTCGCGGTCCTCGCGGCGGCGCTCGGGCCGGTGGCCGCGAGCTTCTTCCATCAGCCGCGGCTGACCGCCGTGATGCCGGTGCTGGGCACGACGTTCTTCATCCTCGCGCTGTCATCCACGCACTACGCGATCGCGATGCGCAACATCGACTTTCGCTCGCGCACGATCGCCGAGCTCGCCGACGCCGGTGTGAGGGGCGCGTTCGGCATCGGGCTGGCGCTCTCCGGCGCCGGCATCTGGAGCCTGATCATCGGCTACGTCGCCGGGAACATCGCGCTGACGGTGCTGCTCTGGTGGCTCGTGCCATGGCGGCCGCGACATCTGCGCAGCGTGCGCCATATCCGCAAGCTGCTCAGCTTCGGCGGCTACGTGACCGGCATCGGCGTGATGGCCGCGTTCCTCGCGCAGTTCGACAACCTCGTGATCGGACGCGTGCTCGGCGTCGTACAGCTTGGCTTCTACTCGATCGCGACGAGGATTCCTCAACTGCTGATCCTTAACGTCGCGACCGTCGCCGGGCAGGTGCTCTTCCCGGCGTTCGCGACACTCGACCATGAGGGGCTCAGGCGCGGGATCGTCACCTCCTTCCGCTACATCGCAACGGTCGTCTTTCCGATGACGGCCTTCCTGATCGTGCTCGCCGACCCGATCACGACGACGGTCTTCGGGGATCGCTGGCACGGCGCGGTGGCCGCCGCTCAGGTGCTCTGCCTATGGGCTGTGATGTCGCCGATCAGCATGGTCTGCGGCAACGCTTTCATGTCGCGCGGGCGTGCCAAGCTGCTGTTCAAGCTAGCCGTGCCCCAGGCGATCGCGCTGGTCGTGGGCTCGCTGATCGCGGCGCCTTCGGGGATCGTCGCGGTCTCCTGGGTCCAGGCCGGAATCGCGATCGCGGCCCAGATCGTCACGCTCGCAATCGCCAAGCGGATGTTCGATCTGACCCTGGCCAGTCTGCTGAGCGCGTTCACGCCCCCGCTGCTGGCCTCGGCAGCGCTCAGCGCCGTGCTGCTGCTGATCGACCACCAGCTCGACGGCGCTGGAGCGGTGATCGCCGCGGGCGCTGCCGCCGGCGCTCTGACCTACCTGGCGATACTCCATCTGCTCGCGCGCGACCTGCTCCCCGGCATCGCGCGACTCGTGTTCGTCCGCCGCGCCGCCCGTCCGTCATGACGGGAGTCCCTCGCGTGAGCGTCTTGATGCCGGCCTACAACGCGGCCGCCACGATCGCCGAGGCGGTGGCCAGCGCGCTCGCGCAGACAGTCGCCGAGCTGGAGGTGATCGTCGCCGACGACGGCTCGCCCGAGCCGATCGCGCCGGCGCTCGTGGAGATCGACGACGAGCGGCTGCGGGTCGTGCGCCGTCCGCGCAACGGCGGCGTCTCGGCGGCCCGCAACACAGCCCTCGCAGTGGCGCGCGCGCCGCTCGTGGCGCAGCTCGACGCCGACGACTTCTGGCGAGCAGACCACCTCGAGCACCTCCTGGCCGCATTCGAGGACCCCGGCGTCGGGCTCGCCTATACGAACGTCGAGATCGTCGGCTACGCCGGCTCGGACCGCTGGATCGCGGCGCGTACGGCCGGCGACGGCCTCGCGCGCTGGATCGGCAACAGCGCGGAGCATCCCGTCAACGACCTGAGCCGCCTCTACCGCACCAACCCGATCCCGGCCCCGGGCGTCGTGATGCGCACCGACGCGGTGCGAGCGGTAGGAGGCTACCCGGAGTGGCTGCGCGTGGGCGAGGAGTACACGCTCTACATCCGCCTGCGTCGCGCGGGCTGGCGCTTCGCCTACGTCGATCGCCGCTCGGCGACCTATCGCTGGCCCGAGCCCGGCAGGGGCGCAACGTTCGACGTCCGGCGCAGCGCGCGCCAGGAAGTCAAGCAGTTCCTAGTGCTCTCGCTCACCTCTCGGCCAAACGTCGCGCTCTACGACGGGCTGGCGCGCCGACTCGTCCACCTGCTCGGCACTCACGTCCCGGCGACGCTGTCGATGGCGCCCTACGTGCGCTCCGTCCGTCGCGCCGTGCGTGCCCGGGGCGGTCGCCGCGACCCCTGACCGGCGCGTCGGTCGGCGCTCGGCACGCACCGTGAGACACTCAGCGTGCGTCGGCGAGGAAGTCGGCCAGCCGCGCGGTCGCCGCCTCGAGCGTCCCGCCGCGAGCCCGCTCCAGACCAGTCTGGGTCAACCGGTCGCGCAGCGCGGCGTCCTCGGCAATCCGCTGTAGCGCGCTCGCAGCGGCACTCGCATCGCCCGGCGCCACCAGCAGCGCAGCGCCCTCGGCCGCCGCCGGAACGCCGCCTACGGCGGTCGCGACGGTGGGCAGTCCTGAGGCGAACGCCTCGACCAGCACCTGCGGGAAGCCCTCGGTCAGCGATACGTGCAGGAATATGTGGCTGCTGCGGTAGAGGTCGAGCAGGCCGCTGTCGATCGGCACATAGCCGAGCAACTCGACCACGTCCTGCAGCCCGCGCTCGGCCACGCGCTCGCGCAACTGCTCGCGCAGCGGACCGTCGCCGCAGACGAGCAGGCGCCAGCTCCGCTCGCTGTCGCGCAGCTGCTCGCCGATCTCGGCCAGCAGCAGCGGATTCTTCTCGGCGTCGAGCCGGCCGACGGTGAGCACGGTCAGCTCGCCTGAGTAGTCGCGCGCGGCGACCGCGGCGCCGGCCTTGGCGAGATCGTCTTCGGAGACGAGCGAGACGGCCGTATTCAAGACCTCGCAAGCACCGGTCTGCCGATACTTGCGCTCGAGCTCGGGGCCGACGACGACGGCAGGATGGCGGCGAGCGAGGCGCTGCCAGATCCACTCGAGCGCGTCCGCGCTCCGGTGCATCCAACGACGGCCCGGGCGGCGGCTGCGCACGTACAGGGGCATGTCCTGACGCACACCCAGCACCAACCGCCGCCTGCGCAGCAGCGTCATCAGCGCGAGCAGCACCGAGTGCGGGTAGGGCCCGAGCACCCAGACCGTGTCGACCTCGTCCAACAGGCGCCAGAAGCGCGCGACCGAGATCAGCAGAGAGCGCGCGACCGACCACGGGTGACCGAGGCTCTGATAGTGAGGCAGGCCGACCAGCTCGGTCTGCTCGTGCAGCGGGTAGTGCGAGCTACCCGGCTGCGGATCGAAGCGGCCGACCAGCACGAACCGCTCGAAGTGCGGCCGCAGCGCCTCGAGGAAGACGACGAATGCACGCTGGCCGTAGCGGCGCACGCCGTCGGAGCAGTACTCGTAGTCCGTGTAGACGGCCAGCCGCACCGGCCGGCGCGGCTGGCCCTCAGCGTCCACTGCACCTCACCCGCTCACGCGCCCCGTTCGTGCAGCGAGGGTGCGTGCACCGGCTCGGTCGAGTCGCGCGAGCGCCGCGGCAAGGAACGCCCCAGCAATCGCGCGAGCGCCTCCAGCGGCGGGCCGAACTTGGCCACGCCGGCGAGCGTGCCGAAGCCCCAGCCGAGGTGCATGGCGGGGAGCACGCCGAGCAGCAGCGCGCCCTCGGCGCGCTGCCCCGGGCGCCTGGCCGCGTCGGCCGCCGTTGCGCCGACGGCTGCGAGATAGGCCGCCGTCCCCAGCCGGGAGAGGCGTCGCAGCGGGCGCGGCGCGAGCAACGCGCCGATCAGCGACAGCGACAGCGCAGGCGCGATCAGATGGGAGCGGCGCATGCTCTCGGGGTGGCGGCGGAACGTGCGCGCGCGGTAGTAGCCGTAGCGGTAGTACTGGCGCACGAGACCGGACAGCGAATCGCGCGGCACGTAGTTGCCGACCATCTCAGGCAGGCAGACCAGGCGCGCGCCGCGACTGAGGAAGCGCGAGGCCATCTCGGAGTCCTGGTTGATCGGCCAGCGCTCGTCCCACCCATCTACGGCGAGCAGCGTCTCACGACGCCACACGCCCCCGAACACCCCGGTGTCGAGCTCGCGCTCCTCGCCGCCGCCTTCGTCCTCGCTCCACTTGCGCGAGCCGCCGCGGCCGAGCCAGGAAGCGAGCGCGAGCGCGACCGAGCGCGAGACCGGACCAACCGGGCGCGGCACCGCCGGGCCGCTGACCCACTCGGTGCCGCCCCCGCGCAGCCGCTGCACCCCGGCCTGGAGGTAGCGATCGGCGTAGTAGGTGTGCGCGTCCATCCGCGCCACGTACTCGCCGCGAGCCTCGCGCAGGCAGACGTTGAGCCCGCTGGCGGTGCGACGGCGCGGATTGTCGAACACGCGGATGCGTGGATCGCGCTCGGCCAACTCACCGAGGATCTCGCGCGTGGCGTCCTCGGAGCCGCCGTCGGCGAACAACAGCTCGACGGTGCCGTCGAAGCGCTGCGCCTGCATTGCGGCGACGGTCTCGCGGATGTGCCGCTCCTCGTTCAGGACGGGCACGAGCACGCTGATGTCGACGTCGTCGCCTCTCCCGGGCGAGAGGTCCGGAACCGATGCGGGAGCAGCGCTCACGCTGCTCATTATGGTGTCGGCGGCGCGGGAACTTCGCGCGGCCCGTCGAGTGTTCGATCACTGAAAGCCGGCGGTGCGACCCGCCCGCAGCGGGACGGTGTCACGGGACCGCCTCAGACGATCTCGCAGGGCCGCCGCAGAGAGTCCCGCACGCGTGTATCTAGACTGCGCCGGACTGTGACCGACGCAGTCTCGCCGACGATGGAGCCGAGCCCTCCGCTTCGCATCCTCGGCCTGAGCGCCGGACATGGGAACATCACGACGGCGACGGCGCTGCTGCTCAGGATCATCGCAGAGCGCGATCCGCTCGCGGGATCGATCGCGCCCGAGCTCAACCCCGTCGCAGATCTACTGGTCAAGCTGCGTCACTTCAACCCCGATCGCGCGACGTGGCGTGCCCGGGCGGGCTTCAGCGAGACGAACTTCCGTGCCCTCAGCGGCGCAGTCGAGCGAGAGCTGCGTCGCCGGCGCGGCGCCTTCGAGCTGATCTTCCAGGCGCAGACGGTGTTCTCCCCGGGGGACCTGCAAGAGAGGCGGCCGTTCGTGATCTACACGGACAACATCATCTCGCTGACACAGCGCTTCTATCCGGCCTGGGCGCCCTTGAGCGCGGCGGGCTTTCGCCGCTGGCGCGAGCTCGAGGCAGGCGTCCTGCGCGCGGCCGCCCACGTCTTTCCCTGGAGCGACTTCGTCCGCGACGCGATGATCGAGGACTACGGACTGGACCCGAGCCGCGTGAGCAGCGTCGGGGCAGGTGCGAACCTGCTGATGCCCACGCTCGAGTCCTCGTCGCGTCGCTGGGATTCGGCGCGGGCACTGTTCGTCGGCAGGGACTTCGCGCGCAAGGGCGGGCGAGAGCTGCTCGCCGCCTGGGCCCGTGTGCGCCGGCGCCTGCCCGACGCGCGCCTTACGGTGGTCGGCTCGCCGCGAGCCCCGGACGGAGCGGACCTCGCGGGGGTGGACTGGCTGGGAGCAGTGGAGAGCCAGACCGAGCTGCGGCGCCTCTACGAAGAGGCGAGCGTGTTCGTGATGCCTTCCCTGTTCGAGCCCTGGGGGCATGTGTTCCTCGAGGCGATGGGCTGTGGCCTGCCGTGCATCGGCGCGGACCACTGCGCGATGCCGGAGATCATCGCCGAGGGAGAGACCGGCCTGCTGGTCCCGCCGGGAGAGGTCGAGCCGCTCGCCGAAGCGCTCGAGCGGCTGCTCGGCGACCCGCCGCTGGCGGAGCAGTACGGCCGTCGCGCGCACGCCTCGATGCTCGCGGGCAAACGTTGGAACGACGTCGCCGACAGGATCGTGCCGGCATTGGCGTCGGCGATCGAGCGCCCTGTCCCGCAGCCGACGCTTTCCGGGCGCGGCGTGCCGGCACGCCTATGGCCCGGCGGCCGAGCCCGTTTTCAGGCGCCCGCGTGAGCGTTACAGCGGTGAGCGTCGCAGCGAATGCACCCGCACGGGCCGAGCTGCCGGTGCTGGCGTTGATCGATCACCTCGCGCTCGGCGGCGCGGAGATGCTGCTCAGCCAGTTCGCGGTGGCCGCGCCGCTCGCGGGCATCGCCCTGCAGGTGGCCTACTTCGAACCGCTCGACGGCAACCCGGCGGCCGACGCCCTGCGGGCCGTCGGCGTCGAACCCATCCACCTCGGCATTCCGGGCCGCCCCGGCCGCCGGCACCTCCAGGTCGTGCGACGGCACATCAGGGACGTCGGCCCGGCCGTCGTGCACACGCACCTCGGCGCGGCCGATCTGATCGGGGGGATCGCGGCGCGCAGCTTGGGCGTCCCGGCGGTCTCGACACTCCACGAAATAGTGCAGCGCCGCGAGGGCATGCAGCGCGCGAAGAGCGCTGTGTTCACGCTCGGCCGACGCCTCTGCGACGCCCGCGTGATCGCCGTCTCGGAGAGCGCCCGCGAGGCCTACATGCCATTCAGCTGGGGCATGGGCGACCGTGTCGTGAAGATCCCCAACGGGATCGACGTCGCGGTCGAGCCCGACAGCGGCGCAACGGTCCGCCGCGAGCTCGGCATCGCGCCCGAGGAGATGGTCGTCGCGATGATCTCGGCGCTACGCACCGAAAAGGCGCACGACGTGGCGATCGAGGCTGTGGCTCGCCTGCGCGAGCGCTTCCCGCGGCTGCGCTTGCTGATCGTCGGCAGTGGGCCACTCGCCGACGAGCTGGCACGGCAGGCGGCGCAGCACGGAGACGCCGTGCTGCTGACCGGGCGGCGCAATGACGTGATGTCGGTGCTCGATGCGTCCGACGTGTGCCTGCATCCGTCACGCCGCGAGGCCTTCCCGACAACGCTGATCGAGGCGCTCGCGGCATCGGTGCCGGTGCTGGCGACACGCGTCGGGGGCATCCCCGAGATCATCGAAGACGGCAAGACTGGAGTGCTGGTGGAGGCGCCGCCGACGGTCGATGACCTGACCGGCGCGCTGGCCGAGCTGCTCGCCGACCGCCCGCGCCGCGAAATGCTCGCGCGAGCGGGTCGTGAGGCATATCTCGACCGCTTCACCGCGCGACCCTGGGTCGAGCAAACACGCGCTCTGTACGACACGGTGATCGCCAAGTCGGCGGCGCCCCGGCGGCTTCGCCGGGGCGCTCCACGCTGAGCGCTCTGCGGCCAACGGTCCACCGAACAATCGTCCAACGCCGCCGGGCCTCCT
The DNA here is from genome assembly GCA_963704495.1 of uncultured Solirubrobacteraceae bacterium. GTDB lineage: Bacteria > Actinomycetota > Thermoleophilia > Solirubrobacterales > Solirubrobacteraceae > Palsa-744. Next base: position 3,262,802 of record OY969911.1, read on the forward strand.
CACCGCGCCACGGCACCGGGCCGATGCCAGCGTGCCAGTCGCCACGCACTCGCTCGAGCCCACGAGAGCGACATCGGACCGAAGGAGACAAGTGCTGTCAAGCCTCACCCAGACTCGCCCGCTTGCCCGCGCCGTCCTCTGCTCGGGACCGGCAATCCTGCTGGCGATCGCCATCTCGCTGCTCGCCACGCCGGCGGTGCAGGCGCGCTCGGCTCCTCATGGGGCGCACTCCCGGCAGGCCTCGCGCAGTGCCCACCAGCACTCGCGTCACGCTCGGCGGCACTCGCTAAAGCGTCGTCACGCAAAGCGGCCCTCGCATCGGCCCGCAGGACACACGCACGGCGCGTCCGCAGGACCGGTCTCGCCGTCGGCTCCGGCGGGTCGCGCTCCGGGCAGCACCGGCTCGGGCTCGATCCCCGAGGAACCGGCCGGCGGCGCCGCCGGCACGAACTCAGCGCCGAGGCCTGCGGTCTCCTGCGACCTGTTCGCCGCGCCGGGCGGCTCCGACGGTCGCGGCAACGGCAGCGTGACGTCCCCCTACCAGAGCCTCGCCAAGCTCGACGGCGCACTGGAAGCGGGCGAAACGGGCTGCCTGCGCGGCGGCACCTACGGCAGCACAAGCACGCGCCACAACTTGAACAACGACGGTGCCCCGTCCGGGCAGATCACGCTCACGGCATACCCCGGCGAAGCGGTCACGGTCGTCGGCTGGGTCGACGTAGAGGCCTCGTATACGACGCTCGCGGGCCTCAACATCGACGGCTCGAACACGTTTTACAAAAAGGCCGCCGGCGCCGTGTGCCCCACCCCGGCAGTCGTCTCGGAGTCGCTCGACATCGCCGGCACGGGTGACGTGTTCGAACGCAACAACTACTACCAGTCGGTCCCTGGACTGCGCGGCAACGGGATCGGCGTCGGCTTCTGGGGCGACACGGACAACACGACGATCCGCTTCAACCGCATCCACGACGTCGGCCAGTGCACACAACACGACCACCTGATCTACCTGTCCTCGGGCGAGGACGTGCAGATCTACGACAACTGGCTGTACAACGATCACAACGGCTTCGGCGTGACCGTCTATCCACACCCCACGAACGGCCGTATCTTCGCCAACGTGATCGACAACGCCGGCAGCGGCCTCAACTTCGGCGACCTCGGCGGCAGCGCAAACAGCGGCAACCAGGCCTGGCACAACGTCGTCACCAACTCCTTCCGCGTGCCGGGCGATGCAGGACACCCGTTGGCGGCGGCGCTCGTGATGTCGCCGGAACTGAGTGCCGCCAGCACCGGCAACTCGGTGTTCGAAAACGACTCCTTCGAAAACCCCGACGGGATCAGCGCCGTCAACCACATCAGCGCGGCGCGACTGTCGCTCGCGGGGAACATCTCGGCAGACCCTCGCTACCTCGACGCCGCCGCGGCCAACTTCGACATCGCCTCGGGCAGCCCGGTCGCTTCCTGGGGCCTGTGGAACGGCAACTGAGCACGCGCTCCGGGTTCGACCGCGGCGGCCGAGGACCGGCCGTCAAGCGGCGAGCGCCCGCCGTGTCAATCGCTACCCTTGCCTCGGATGGCTGTCGATCCAAGCTCCGTGATGCCTGTCGGCACTGAGGCGCCGGAACAGGCGCTCGGGCCCTATCTCCGCGCCATCCGCCGCCGGTGGATGCTGCTCGTGGCGGTCATGCTGCTGACGTTTGCCGTCGCCGCAGTCACCACGCTGCGCGGCTCGCCGACCTACGAAGCGAGCTCGAAGGTGCTCGTCTCGCCCGTGCAGCAGGGTGAATCGAGCCTGGCCAACACCGGCGTCGTCGTCGAAGCCGGCGAACCCGTGCGCACGGTGCAGACGGCGGCGGCCCTGCTCGACTCGCTGCCCGCCGCCCAGGCGGTCGCCGCCCGGCTCGGCTCGGGCTGGACGGCGGGAAGGGTGCAGTCGCTCGTGAGCGTTTCGCCGCTCGGCGAGAGCGACGTGCTCAAGGTCACGGCGCAGTCGGACAGCGCGGTCGGTGCAGCGCGGCTGGCAAACGCATTTGCCGGCGCCGCCGTGGCCTACCGAGCAAGCCTCGTGCAGCGCAACATCCAGGCACAGCTGGGCGAGCTCAACACGAGGCTGCAGCAGGCCTCGGGCGCGACCGGCGGCACGGCCAACGGAGCGCTCGCCCAGGAACTCGCAGCCCGCATCGCATCGCTGCGCTCGGCACAGGCCAGCGGCGGCGACCCAAGCCTCTCGGTCACCGAATCGGCGACGCCGCCGGGCGCACCGACCGGTGCGCCCCACTGGCTGATCCTGCTGCTCTCGCTGATCGGCGGCTTTGCGATCGGCAGCGTCGCCGCGCTCGCGGCCGAATTCTTCGACCGACGCGTACGCGACCTCGACGACGTCGCCGAGCTGTTCCCGGTGCCTGTGCTCGCGGCCGTGCCGAACGTGGAGACGAGGGGACGCCGCAAGGCCCTGCGCCCAGACGACTTCCCGCCGTTCGCCTTCGAGCAGACTGCGCATGCTGCGCGTGCAGCTCGCCTACCGCGAGCGCGCGCGCTCGATCATGGTCACGAGCGCCGGTGCGGGCGACGGTAAGACGACGCTCGCCACAGCCCTCGCGGCAGCCTTCGCCGAGACCGGCGAGGAGGTGATCCTGATGGATCTCGATCTGCGCAAACCCGCGGTCGGCACGTTGCTGGGCATCAGCCGGCCACGCCCCGTGAACATCGTCGAGGCGACGCTCGAGGAGCTGCTCGTACCCGTGCCGGACCTGCCGGGCGTTCGCGTCATGCCGGCCCCGCGGGGCGGCGCAGCGCTGCTGTCGATGCAGCTCGCTCGCTTGCCGAAGCTGCTCGAGGAAGCCAAGGCGATGGCTGGGCACGTGATCGTCGACGCAGCACCGGTCGGCGTGGCCAGCGAGTCGCTGCAGATCGCGCAGCTCTGCGATCAGCTGATCATGGTCGCGCGCCCGCGGCACACCGATCGCCGAGCTGCTCACGATCTCGCGCGACATGCTCGCGCGGGCGGGCGCACCGCTCGTCGGCGTTGTGGTCGTGGCCGAGAGCACGTCGACGCCCGACGACATGCATGCCTACGGATATGCGTACGGGTACGCGGCGCCGGAGGGCGAGGATCCCGAGGAGGAGATCGTCGCGAAGAAGTCCTCCCGCCCGCGCCATCTCGTTCGCGAGTAGCGCATGAGCAGCGTTCCCGGCGTGCTCCCGGGTGGCAGGCGGCGAGCGCCGCGCCTGCTGCCGAGCATCCACCCGGCGCTGATCGCGATCGTCGCGCTGCTGCTCGCGCTGATCACGGGCCGCTACCTCGCCAACGGACACGTGAGCATCGGCTTGGCCGTTGTGCTGGCCGTCTGCTACGCGCCGCTCGTGCTGCTCGATCTCACGTTGGCGCTCGCCGTCTACGTCGCGATCCTGTTCATCCAGGACACCGCGGCGCTCAGCGTCGGGCCGAACAGCGTCGGGGTGCTCGTGTTCCTCGGCTGGATCGGCACGTTCATCACGCGCTCAGCGCGGCCGGCGGTGCTGCGCGAACAGTCGCGCCTGATCCAGCTGCTCGGCGTCTTTGCGCTGTGGCTGGCGCTGTCGGCGATCTGGTCGTCGGACGCCGCCGCCACGACTGAAGCGCTGCAGTCATGGCTGATCGCCGTGCTCGCGTTCATCCTCACCGTGACGACCCTGCGCGGTCCGCGAGACGTCACCGTGATCGGCATCGCGTTCATCGCCGGAGCGGTCGTGTCGGTGCTGTTCGGCATCGGCAACGGGGGCTTGACGGCCGCGGCCTCGGCCGAAGGGGCTCAAGCGACCCTCGACGGGCGCTTCACGGGAGGCGGCGGCGACCCCAACGTACAGGCCGCCGGATACCTGATCGCGATGTTCCTCTGCGCCGGGTTTTGGTCGCTCGCGCAGGAGCGTCGCCACCGCGTGGCGCTGTTCGTCGCTTTCGTGATCGTCACGACCGGATTCTTCGCGACGCAGTCGCGCGGTGGTCTAATCGCGCTCGCCGTCGCCACGGTCGCGGGCCTGGCCGTGCTGCCGCGCCAGCGCAAACGCCTGCTCGGCCTCACCGCGGCCGCCGGGATCGGCCTGGCGATCATCTCGGTGGTCAACCCGGGTGCGATCGAACGCATGACCGACTTCGGCGGCGGCACGAGCGGGCGCAACGACCTGTGGAAAGTCGCCTGGACGATCTTCTCCCAGCACCACTGGGTCGGCATCGGCCTGAACAACTTCGAAGCGGTAGAGCCGCACTATGCGCTCAGCTCGGGCACGCTCGAGCGCGTCGAACTGGTCGCGGAAGTTCCGCACCTGGTTCACAACCTCTACCTCCAGCTGTTGACCGAGACGGGCGTCGTCGGCTTCGCGCTGTTCCTGTTGGTGATCGGCGGCTGCTTGCGCGCGGCGTGGCTCGCGGCCAGGCGCTTCGATCGGCTGGGCCAGCGCGGCTACGGCGACCTGGCACGCGCGGCGCTGATGGCCGAGATCGCGATGCTCGCGGCGCAGTTCTTCATCTCCGACGGGTTCGACTGGCGGCTGTGGATCTTGCTCGGCCTCGGCCCCGTGCTGCTGTCGATCGCCCGCCGTACGCCGATGCCGTCCAGCGCCGGGTTGCCCCCGCCGGGGGCTCGCGTTCGCGCCTCGCGCAAGCGCGGGCGGCGCGTCGCTCAGGCGCGGCCCTTCTCGGCCAGCAGCTTCAGGTAAAGCTCTTCCAGGCGGCGCACGAACGCGTCGATCGTGAACTCGGCAGCGCGTCGCTCGCGGGCGCGCGCGCCCATCTCTCGCGCACGTCCGGGATTCTCGAGCAGTTGCCCGATCGCGCCCGCCAGTGCTGCGGCGTCGCGGCGCGGCACGAGCAGCCCGTGCACGCCGGACTCGATCAGGTCCGGCACGCCACCCACAGCGGTCGCGGCGATTGGCAGGCCGGCGGCCATGTACTCCATCACCGCCAGCGGACTCCCCTCGAAGTCGGAGGAGCTGACGGCGACGTCGAGGCTCGCCAGCAGGTCAGGCACGTCGCCGCGATGACCGAGGAAGCTGACGACGTCGGCGAGGCCGAGCTCGCGCGAGAGCGCTTCGAGCTCGGCCTGCTCGAAGCCGTCGCCGGCGATCAGCACGCGCAACCGCGGATACTGCTCGCGCAGCAGCACGGCAGCGCGCAGCAGCACGGAGATCGCCTTCTGCGGACGCAGCACGCCGACAGCGCCGACGACGGGGACGTCGGCAGCGATGCCGAGCTCCGCGCGCAGATCCTTGCCGTCGGCCGGCAGCGGGTCGAGGATCCCGTGCGGGATCACCATCGTGCGGCTCGGGTCGATCCGCTCGACCTCGGTCATTCGTCCACGGTCGGCTTGCGAGACGGCGATGAAACGGTCGGCGCCGCGGGCGATCAGCTCGCGGTCGAGCAAGCGACGCAGTGGCTGTCCTTCGTAGGACCAGGTGTGCTCGTGGGCGAGCACGAGGGGAACGCGGGCGAGCGTGCCGACGAGCGAGCCCCACACGTTGGAGCCGAACTTGTGCGCGTGCAGCACGTCCGTTCGCTCTGCTCGCAGGAAGCGCCCGAGCTTCACCCAGGGCGCGATCTCGGCCTTTTTGCTGTGTCCCAGCGGCAGAAAACGGGCATTTGACTGCTCGAGCAGCGCCAGTGCCCGCTGCGCCGGCTCACCGCCGATGCCCTCGCTCGGGGGTGGCCAGCGGCTCACGCTCAGCGTCGAGTCAAAGCGCTCGGGATCGAGCCGCGTGGCGGCCAGGAGAGCCAGCCGCTCGGCGCCGCCACTGACGCTCAGAATGTCGATCAGCGTGACCACGCGCACGCGCCGCGCACGCGATCCGAGAGGGGCTGACCGGTCCATTCGCGGCCCATCGTATGCAACCGAGGCAGCGGCTAACGTGTGAGCTGTGAACATCAGCACGTCCGGGCCTCCAGCCTCTCAGCGCGAACGCGCGAGCTTCTTCTCGAGCGTCACGAGCTTCTCACTGCCGGCCGGACCGAACCTCACGGAGGGCAGCCTCGGCGGCTACTACATAGACATGCGCGTGAAGGCCAAAGCGCCCGTCTGGCCGATCCCGGGAGCGCCCCCGCCGGAGCAGTGGCTGTTCGTGGCGCTCACACAGTGGGCGCTGGGCAGCTATGAGCGCTATCTCGCCGGCGACGGCGAGGCGTGGCTGGCCTCGGCGCTGGCGTGCGCCGAGGACGTGATGGCGCTGCAACAGACCGAGGGAAAGCTCGTCGGCGGTTGGCTTCACCCGGTGGCCTTCCCGCACACGTTCGCCCTGCCCGAGCCGTGGCTCTCAGCGATGGCGCAGGGCGAGGGCGCGAGCCTGCTCGTTCGACTGTACGCGGAGACCGGCGAGGAGCGCTTCGCCGAAGCGGCGCGTCGAGCGCTCTTGCCGCTCGACCTCGACAGCGCCGAAGGCGGCGTGCGCGCGCTGCTGCACGGCGGCGCCTATCCGGAGGAGTACCCGACAAGGCCACCGTCGTTCGTGCTCAACGGCGGCATCTTCGCGATGTGGGGCCTGCACGACGTCGGCGTTGGCCTCGACGACGCCGACCGGCGCCTTGACTTCGAGCAGGCCGTCGACACGCTCGCGGCCAACCTGCACCGCTGGGACCTCGGGTACTGGTCGCGCTACGACCTCTACCCGCATCCGGTGGCGAACGTGGCGAGCTCCTTCTACCACGACCTGCACACGACACAGACTGCGAATGATGCATCGGCTCTCGCCGCGCCCCGAGCTGACGGAGACGGCCGAGCGCTGGGCGGGCTACGCGCGCTCGCGGGCCAACCAGGCGCGCGCATTCGCGGGCAAGGCGCTGTTCAGGCTGCTCGTCCCGCGTAACCGCGTGCTCGCCAAGCGGCTGCCCTGGTCGCCGTTCAAGCGCGACGGCTAGCGGCGCAGGCGATCCGCGAGCGGGAGCGCAGCGCGAGTGGAGATGGCGCCCGACGGCCAGAGCAGCAGCGCTGAGCTGGTTCGCTTCTACGACGAGGCGTACAGCAGCGAGGCGGTCGACGCGGCGCGCTACTCGCGCTGGCGTGCACTCGGGGCGCTCGGCAAGGCCGACCACGTGATCGCGCTGTGCGAGCGCGCCGGCATCGACCCGCGGGGCACGCTCGAGATCGGCTGCGGCGACGGCGCGCTCTTGAGCGAGCTGCACGCCCGCGGGTTCGGCGGCCGGCTGGCGGGCGTCGAGATCACCGAGGCCGCCGTCCAGATCGCCGGGCAGCGCGGCGAGATCGACTCTGTGACGCTGTACGACGGCAGCCGGCTGCAGGAGCCGGACGACTCATACGAGCTGGGCATCCTCTCGCACGTGCTCGAGCACGTGCCCGATCCGGCGGCACTGCTCGGCGAGGTCGCGCGGGTGTGCGGCGCGGTCGTCTTCGAGGTGCCGCTGGAGGCGAACGTATCGGCACGCCGCGCAAGCAAGCGCGAGCACGCCGAGGAAGTCGGTCACCTACAGCGCCTGGACCGCGACGCGGCGCGCGTGATCGTGACCAGCGCCGGGCTGGCGATCGCAGCGGAGCTGGAGGATGCGTTGCCGCCGGCCGTGCACCGCTTCTTTGCGCAAAGCGCCGGTGCGCGGGCGCGGGGAACGGCCAAGTGGGCACTGAGAAGGACGCTTCACCGCCTCGCGCCGCCCCTGGCGCGGAGGCTCTTCACGGTGCACTACGCCTGCCTGTGCGTGCCGGCGGCGGACGCACCGCGAAGCTAGCGCGACTCCCCCCAGCGGCGCGCTACCGCTCAGCCGGCCGCGTGGCGGCCTCGAACAGCAGCGAGAGCACGGTGCCCATCAGCTCGTCGGGCACGGCGGCCGGGTCGGCGAGGCGCTGGCGAGCGATCCCGTCGGCGAGGGCGTCGACAGCGATCGCCAGCTGTTCGGCGGGCAGCGCCGAGCTGGAGGTCGAACTCGCGCACGCCGTCTTCGATCAGCTTCGTCAACAGGCGCCGCACCTGGGCGAAGCGCTCGGCGACCTTCGGACGCACGGCCGGCTCGCGCACGCCGTAGGCCCAGAACTCCATGAACAGCAAGAGCAGCTCGGGCTCACGCTCGATCATCATCATCCAGCGGCGCGCGCCTCCGGTGGCGCGCTCGGAGACAGATGGACGCTTCGCCACTGCCTCTGCGATCTCCCGCGAATGCTCCTCGATCTCACGCTCCATCAGCACGAGGAAGAGGTCCTCCTTGCCGTCGAAGTTCGAGTACAGCGCGCCCGTGGAGAAGCCTGCGCGCGTAGCGATCTCGTCGACCGAGGCACCGTGAAAGCCGCTCTCGGCGAATGCGCTGCGTGCGGCGGCGAGCAGCCGCTCGCGCGTGTTCGCCTTACTCTGCTCGCGCGTCAGCCGCCCGCCGGCGGCGGCTGTGGCAGGCGCCCCCGGCTCGGCGTCAGACCGCGTGTTGGCGTCGGCAGGCGCTGTCCTCATCGGTTCATACTACTTGACAGAGCGATCGCTATTCCGATAGCGTTCATTATCGATTTATTTAATAGATGACGAACCTGACAGGAGCCTCTTCAATGGCAAGCGCCACCCCCACATCGACGGCAGCGGCCAGCGCGGACGGCAATATCGCGAGCCTGCCGACAGACTCGATCACCTACGCCGACCTGTATGCGCGCTGGGAGCGCGGCAACTGGAAGGCCACCGAGCTCGACTTCACCGAGGACGCCAGGCAGTGGCGTGAGGACTTCACCGAGTTCGAGCGCACGGCGGCAATGTGGAACTACTGCTTGTTCTTCTGGGGCGAGGACGCGGTCGCCGACAACCTCTCCCCCTACATCGACGCAGCGCCGCTGGAGGAGCAAAAGTACTTCCTCACGACCCAGCAGGTCGACGAGGCACGCCACGCTGTCTTCTTCAAGCGCTTCATGCAGGAGGTCTGCGAAGTCGGCGACGGCTCGATGGCGAGCGGACTGAACGCGATCAAGCCGCAGCTCACCCCCGGCTTTCGCAAGATCTTCGATCGCCTGGACCTGATGGCCGACGAATTGCGCAAGGATCGCTCGCCGGCCAAACTCGCTGCTGCCGTGACGCTGTACCACATCGTGATCGAGGCAGCCCTCGCTCAGCCCGGCCAGCACTTCATCTGCAGCTACCTGGAGGAACGCGACCAGCTGCCGGCCTTCCGCGAGGGGATGGAGAACATCGCGACCGACGAGCAGCGCCACATCGGCTTCGGCGTGAAGCTGCTGGCAGACCTCAAGCGCGAAGACCCCGTGCGCGTCCCCAAGGCCGTCGCCGGAATCCTGCGCGAGGTCACGCGCTACACCTCGCAGGTGCTGATGCCGCCGAACTGGGACGAACGCTACGTGACGGTCTTCAACTCCTCGCTCGACGAGGTCGGCGTCGAGGGCCTCACCTCGATGACGACCAAGTTGCGCTCGGCCGGCATGCCGCTCGAGAGCCTGCCCGGGCCGAAACTGCTGCCCGAGGGGCTCTCCCCGCTCGAGGTCTCCCAGCGCGGCCGCGCGCTCGCCAAGGCCGGCGTGATCGGCGTTCGCCAAGGGCCCTCCACGCGCGACCCCGAGACGCTCGAGCTGCTGTTCGACACGATCCGCCGTCAGGTCAACCCCGAGCACGGTCTGTCGCGCCCGACGACCTTCCAGTGGGAGTTCACCGACCCCGACATACCCACGTGGCACCTGACCGTCAACAACGGCTCGAGCACGGTCGCACAGGGTGAGGCGTCCAAGCCCGACCTGCGCCTGCGCCTGTCCTACCAGGACTGGATCGACCTCGTCGGCGAGCGCGCAGACCCCGTCAGGCTGCTCGCCCGCGGGCGGCTGCGCCCGCGCGGCAACCCGCTCGCACTGCGCAAGCTGGCCAAGGTCTTCCCGCGCAGCTGACCGATCGGCGGGCGCGGTCGCGCCATCCATAGGGCGAGAGTCAACGCGAGGATCAGCCGGGTGCGAACTCACGCGCGGCGGCAGATGGTGATGGAGATGAAGAACCCGACGGCGCGGAGCCCGCTTCGCCGGTCGGGGCCGGCGCGGGTGTGCCGCTCGAGGCGTGCGCCGAAGTCACTCTTGCGACCTCCCCTCCAGTTCCCTGCCGAGCTTTCTGACGGCTCGCGGCGGACGTGCTCGAAGCGGACCGCTCGAGCCCGAACTCGCGACTGGCCCGGGCCGGAGCCGTCACGGCTCGGTCCGCGGACGGCGCTTCGCCGGCACTATCCATGTGCAGTGTGGTCAGGTTCGGTCCACCCGTGAGCCCGACCGTGGCCGCACCGCTCGCTGCTCGCCCATGCGCAGCCGCCGGCGCTTTGCGGACATGGCCGTGTGCGGCCTTGGTGGCACCGTGACCGCGCCCCTCGAGCGCCGCGCACCCCGCCCCCACGCCGAGCGCGAGCAGGCAGCCGGCGGCCAGCTTCGCCCCCACGCCCCCCGCAAGCCACCAGCCGCCGCCGGTCGCGCCCGCGCCGGCGGCACCGGAGACCGAGAGCGCTCCAGCGCCCAGGCCTGCTCCGAGCGGCGCGCTCGTGGCGCCTGCGCCCGCACCGGCACCGGCACCGGCCAACGCACCTGCGCTCGCCCCACCTCCCGCGCCGGCCGCGAGGATCGGATGCAGCAGCGCCGGCACCGGCGGCAGCACTGCAGCGAGACCACGCAGCGAAAGGACGTAAGCGCGACACGCCGGACAGGCGTCGCTGTGGCTGAGCGCGACTCGGTAGCGATCGCCTTGCGGGTCGAGCATGCCGAAGGCGAGCCCACGCATCAGCGAGCCCTGCTGCTCGCACCATTCACCGCCCGCGATCGCCTGTACGAGCGCGCCCACCTTGGCGGCGACGCCGCGTAATCCCTTGCCGGCACCCTCCATCAGCTTGCGCATGCGCGACTCGCTGATGCCCATCTGCGCGGCCGCCTCGGCGCGCGAGAGGCCCTGCAGGTAGCAGAGCGCGGCCGCCTGACGCTCGCGCTCGTTCAGCCGCGCGCGCAGCGCCTCGAGCAGCGCGTGCAGCCTCACGCGGTCGTCGAGCTGGTCGGCGAGGTCACGCTCACCGGTCCCAGCCCGCATGCGCTCGCCTTCGCCGAGCGTCACCGGCGCGGCGCCCTTGCGCGCGCGGCGCTCGTCGAGCGCTCGACGGTGGGTCACAACGGCGAGCCAACCGGCGGGATTGATGATCTGCTGCCCCTCGAGCATGGCCGCGTGAAGGCCATGCCATGCCTGGGCGTAGGCCGCCTCGAGGTCGCTGCGGTCGAGCGCGGCGCCGGCGCCGCGCAGACGCGCTTCGACGCTGCCGATCACCCGCCCGCGCAGCGCCTCGAATTCCTCGCGCAGCAGACGATCGGCACGATAGCGACGCAGGAGGAGTGGACTCATAGCTCGAAGACTACGGATGGCCCGAACTCCGACGGGACCGAATCCGTCGGACAGATCATTTACGCTCTGTCAACGCCACTGCACGACAACCTGGAGGGAATCGATCCATGGGGAAGACTCGCCACTGGCTTCTGCTCGCGCTCGGGTCGCTCGTCATCGCCGCCTGCTCATGGGCACCCGCAGCCACCGCGGCGACGCTCGTCGAGCACAACGCAGTGCCGACGGTCGAACAGCGCTGGAACTCGGCCTCATTCTCGAGCTTGCTCGAATCGGGCGGACCGCCCGAATTCGGTCGGTGCATAAAAACGACTGGCGGCACATACGAAGACGCAGGCTGCACGACCAAAGGCAGCGGCAAAAACTACGAATGGCACCCCGCCTTCGGCGGCTCCCTCCCACTTGAAAAAACGGGCTTCTCCAACGCGATCAAAGAAGGTACCGTGGCCGAACTCGAAACGGTCGGAAAAAACCTCGTCGCCTGCACCGGTGAGAGCGCCGGCGGCAAATACACGGGCAACAAGACGGTCGGTAGCGTTGTCGTGACCTTTACCAATTGCAGCTCTTTCGGCATGTCGTGTAAAAGCGAAGGCGCGGCGACGGGGACCGTCGTCACCTACGCGTTGGAAGGCGTGCTCGGCGTGGAAGAACTCGGCGCCGAACCGAGCCTGAACAAGATCGGCGAGGATCTCTTCCCCGTCGGGCACTCAGGCCCAATCGGCGAACTCAAATGCGGCGGCGTGCAGATGACGATCGCGGGATCGATCATCTCGCCGGTCAACGCCAACGCCATGAAACTTACGGCCACGGTCAAATCGAAAGCCGTCAAAGGCAAACAGCGGCCGGAAAACTTCGTCGGAGAACCGCCGGAAGTGCTGATGACGACGATCGAAGGCGGCGCCCCGGAACAAGGTGGAGAGACGCTCACGGTGAACCAGACGAACGAAGAAAAGGTCGAGATCAACTCGGTCCTGTAGGTAGTGTCGCGCTGAGGCCGCCACCGACCGATTGAGGTCGGCTCAGCAGCGCTGACTTCGACGAACAATCCAGGCGCGGTGTGCCGGGTGTGTCGCCGCCGCGCCTGGGTGCCGATTCAGTGGGTCTGCTTGCGTCGCAGATGGGCGTCGCTGAGCAATTCCGGGCACCCGACTGGTGGTCGCAAGCGTTCACCTTCTGAACGCGTGTCGCGCAGAACGGGCCATTGCGGCAACGCCCGGACTCCCGAATCATCCGGCGTGAGGTTCCCTCCGGGGGAAGTTACGGGGGAGGACGACACGACCAAATAGGGAGAATTTCCCGTGCTCCGCCTGAATGTCACGGATGGACAGATGGGCTTTCGTAGCAGCACTGCACTCGATGAGTCGCCTGCCGCAACACGCGAAGTCCGCCTTGCAATCGCTCGCGCCAAGGAGGGGGACCGCGAGGCGGTGCACTTCCTCTACGTCCGCTACTCGAACAACGTGTACGGCTATGTCCGCAGCATCGTTCGAGACGAACGCGAGGCCGAGGATCTGACGCAGCACGTGTTTCTCAAGCTGGTGACCGCGATCGTCAAGTACGACGACCAAGGCGTGCCGTTCTCTGGATGGCTGCTGCGAATGGCGCGCAATGTCGCGCTCGACCATCTTCGCCGGCGCCAGCCGACGCCGACGGAAGAGGTCTTCGCCCCAGGCAGCCAGATCGACGACGGCGCACACGACCGTGCGCGCGACTTCCACTCAGCGCTCGCGTCGCTGCCCGAGGAGCAACGTGAGGTGGTGATCATGCGCCACGTGGTCGGCCTCTCTCCGCGAGAGATCGCCGACCAGCTGGGTCGCTCGGAGAGCTCGATCCACGGCTTGCACCATCGCGGACGGCGGGCGCTGCAGAAGGAGCTTTTGAGGCTCGGCTCGGCGCCGTCGACGCTGCTCAGCGGCCGGTTGAGAGCGGCATGTTGAATCAACCTCCTGCCGGTAGGAAGCAGGCGGGCGAGAGCGTGCCGCTCACGCGACTCGACTTCGCCCAGCCGGAGCTACTCGAGCAGCTGATGGACGCCGTACGCGGGGTCGCCGAGCGTGGCGCGTTCACGCTCGGGGAGCCCGTCGAGGCGTTCGAGCGCGAGTTCGCTGCCTACTGCGACAGCGCCCACGCGATCGGCGTCTCCTCGGGCACCGAGGCGCTCGTGCTCGCGCTGCGGGCGCTGGAAATCGGTCCGGGCGACGAGGTGCTCGTCCCGACCAACTCGTTCATCGCGACCGCCGAGGCGGTGAGCGCTGTCGGCGCGACGCCGCGCTTGCTCGATGTCGATCCCGAGTCGCACCTGATCACGGCGGAGATCGTCGCCGAGAGCCTCACGGCGAGCGTCCGCTGCATCATTCCGGTCCACCTGTTCGGGGCCACGGTCGATCTCGACCCGATCCTCGAGCTCGCGCACGACGCGGGCGTGCACGTGATCGAGGACGCCTGTCAAGCGCACGGCGCGCGTTACCGCGGCCGGCGTGTCGGCTCGCTCGGCGTGTTCGGCTGCTTCAGCTTCTATCCGACCAAGAACCTCGGCGCCTGGGGCGACGGCGGAGCCGTGGTGACCTCCGTGCCCGAGCTGGCCGAGCGGGTGCGCCTGCTGCGCGCACACGGCGAGCAGCCTCGCTATAACCACCGCATCGTCGGCACGACGGCGCGGCTCGACGCGCTCCAAGCCGCCGTGCTGAGCCGCAAGCTCGCCCTGCTGGACGGTTGGAACGAACGGCGTCGGGAGCTCGGTTTGTCGCTGCGCGCACGGCTCGACGGGCTCGGTGAGGGCGCGAGCGAGGCGGAGCGGATCTCGCCGACGCAGCTCCCATTCGCCGAGGCCGATCACGTCTACCACCTGTTCGTCGTGCGCACCGACGAGCGCGATGCGCTCCGCGCGCACCTCTCGGAGTGGGGCGTCGCCTCGGCGGTGCACTACCCGACGCCGATCCACCTCACCGAGGCCTACGAGCATCTCGGCTTGGGCGCGGGCAGCCTCCCGGTCAGCGAGCGCCTCGCCGAGCGGATCTGCTCGCTGCCCCTGTACCCGGGCATGACCGAGCTAGAGCTCGAGCGAATTTCAGCGGCCGTTTCGAGCTTCGCAGAAGACCGGGCTCGGCGGCGCGTTGATTTGAGCAGATGAACTCGCTTCCGAGCACCACGCAGGAGCAACTGATGCTGACCCCGTCACTTGGCGCGGAGGTACGGCCTGCTTCGAGCCGCTCGATGCGGCGCCTGGCGATCGGCGCCACACGCCGGGCGCTCGACATTCTCGTGGCCGGCGGGCTGCTGCTGCTGCTCACGCCGCTGTTGCTCGTGATCGCGCTCGTGATCCGGCTCGAGTCCCGCGGCCCGGCTATCTTCCGCCAGCAGCGCATCGGACACGGGCTGCACCCGTTCACGATCTTCAAGTTCCGCACGATGCGCCACGAGGCCGACGTTGCACCGCATCGCGAGTACGTCCAGTCGCTGATCGGAGCACCTGCCACCTCCGAGCCAGGCCGCCTGTACAAGCTGTCCGTCGATGACCGGATCACCAAGTTCGGGCGCTTCCTGCGCTCCTGGAGCCTGGACGAGCTTCCTCAGCTCGATTAACGTGCTGCGCGGGCACATGGCGCTCGTCGGCCCCCGCCCGGTGATCCCCTACGAGGTCGACCTGTACCCCGAGGACTACCTGAACCGCTTCACGGTCAAGCCCGGCTTGACGGGGCTCTGGCAGGTGAGCGGGCGCAACGAACGCACCTACGGCGAGATGGTGCGCTTGGACATCGAATACGCAGAGCGGGCCTCGCTGCTGCTGGACCTGTCGATCATCGCCAGGACCGTCCCGATCCTGATCAGCCGGCGTGGGGTCGCCTGAGCCATGTTCGAGCCAGTCGACATCACACTGCGCGAGGCGCAGCGACCGAAGCGCATCGTGCAACGGCCCGAGCCATTGCGTACCGCGGTGATCGGCTACGGCTACTGGGGGCCGAACCTGGCTCGCAACGTGGCCGAGTGCCCGGAGCTGACGCTCGAAGCCCTGTGCGACCGCGACACGGCACAGCTCGATCTGTTCCGCCAGCGCCACGCCGATGTCAGAGCGGTCACCGAGCTCGACCACGTGCTCGAAGACCCGGCGATCGAGGCAGTGATCGTCGCGACACCGCCGAAGACCCACTACGAGATCGCCCGCAGGGCGCTGGCGGCTGGCAAGCACGTGCTCGTCGAGAAGCCGCTGGCAACGCGTCTCGTCGAGGCTCAGCAGCTCGTCGAGCAGGCCGCCGCCGCCGAACGCCTGCTGATGCCCGGGCACACCTTCATCTACAGCCCGGCCGTCAACGCCGTACGCGACCTGATCATGGAGGGCGTCCTCGGCGAGCTGCACTTCGTCACCTCATCGCGGATGAACCTGGGCAAGTACAACACCAACGGCGTGCTGTGCGACCTCGCCCCGCACGACCTCTCGATCCTCCTCTACTGGCTGGGGCAGCCGGTCGTCGAGGTCGTGGCCTCAGGGCACAGCGTGTTCCAGCAGGACGTGCCCGAGACCGCCTTCATCACGCTCACGTTCGCCGGCGGGCAGAGCGCCAACGTCCAGATCTCCTGGCTCGCGCCGCGCAAGGTGCGCCAGATGATCGTCGTCGGCAGCCAGCGGATGGTGCAGTACGACGACACCGCCTCAGACGAACCGGTGCGGATCTATGACCGGGGGATGGACTTCTTCCCGCCGGCACCGGCCAACTTCGGCGAGCACCAGCTGATCTACCGCACAGGCGATGTGATCATCCCCCGCGTCGAGCCACAGGAGCCGCTGCGGCTCGAGCTGCAGGACTTCGCACGGGCGATTCGCACGGGCGAGGAGCCCCGCTCGAACGCCGAGCTCGGCGTCGAGATCGTCGCGATCGTCGAGGCCGCCGAAATCTCGCTGCGCCGCGGCGGGCTGCCATGCGCACTGACCCCTCCTCGTGAGCGAACCGCAGCTTGAGGCGCCTCGATGAAGCCCTCCATCTCACATGACGAGACGATCCCGGCTCGCCTCCCTCGCGTTCTCTCGGTGATCGGGGCGCGGCCCGAGATCATCCAGGCCGCACCGATCTCGCACGCGTTCGCAGGCCTCGCACAAGAGATCCTCGTGCACACCGGCCAGCACTACGACGAGGCGATGTCGGAGAGTCAGATCCTTGCGACGCAGCTGCCGCGCCCGCAGTACAACCTCGCCGTCGGCTCTCGCTCGCGCGAGGAGCAGGTCGAGGTCGCGCGTGAGCGGTTGCTGGAGCTGATCGAGCGCGAGCGCCCTGACGCGGTGATCGTACGGGGGGACACCAACGCGACCCTGTCGGGGGCGCTCGCCGCGGCCGCCGCCGGGGTCGTGCTCGTGCACGTCGAGGCCGGGCTGCGCTCATATCGCGCCGAGATGCCCGAGGAGTACAACCGCATCCACACCGACCGGCTGTCACAGCTCTTGCTCGCACCTACACAAGGCGCGCGCCGAAACCTCGAGGCCGAGGGCGTGAGCGGCGAGATCCACGTGACCGGCGATCCTCTCTGCGACACGCTGGAACGCGCGCGCGCCAACGTGGAGCCGGCCGGCGGCGACTACGTGCTGGCGACGATCCACCGCAACTACAACACCGACGACCCGGAGCGCCTGGCGGCAGTGCTCGCCTGCCTCGCACGCTCGCCATGGCGCGTGATCATGCCGCTGCACCCACGGACGCGTGCGCGGCTGAGCGAATGGAAGCTCGACGTGCCCGACACGATCGACCTCGTCGAGCCCGTTTCCTACACGCGGATGCTCGAGCTCGAGCGCGGCGCCTGCGCGATCGCGACCGATTCGGGAGGCGTCCAGCGCGAGGCCTACATGTGGGGGGTGCGCTGCGTGACGCTGCGCGAGGAGACAGAGTGGACGGACACGGTCGAGACCGGCTGGAACACGGTCGTGGGCGTCGACGCAGATGCCTTCGAGCGGGCGCTCGCCGCACCGCTGCCGAGCGAGCGGCCGCCGATCTTCGGCGACGGTCACGCGGCGCAGCGGATTGCGCGCACCGTCACCGACTTCGTGACCGCCGGCGCAACTCTGCGCGCGGGCCTCGCAAGGACGACGAACCCACAAGGCAACAGGGACATGGAGGTGGTCATATGAGCGAGCTCCGCATCGGGTTGATCGGCGCAGGGCGCATGGGCGCGTATCACGTCGAGACCTGGGAGCGCATCGCGACGGGCCGCCTGATCGCGATCTCCGAGCCCGACGAGTCCGTCGGCCGCGCTCGGATCGGCCGACGCCCGATCGAATGGCTCGCGGATTACCGCAGCCTGCTGGAACGCGCCGACATCGACGCCGTCTGCATCTGCGCCCCCTCCGAGCTGCACGCGCGGATCGCTTTGGACGCGATCTCCGCCGGCAAGCACGTGTTCGTCGAGAAGCCCATCGCAACCGCGCTGGAGGACGGACTGCGGATGGCCGCGGCAGCCCGCCTGGCGCGCGTGAAGCTGATGGTGGGACACGTCGAGCGCTTCAACCCCGCCGTGGGCAAGCTCGCCGAGCTGATCGACGACGGGCGCATCGGCCGGGTATTTCGCGCGCACGCCACGCGCGTCGGGCCGTTGCCCGCCCAGATTCGTGACACGGGAGTCGCACTCGACCTCGCAACGCACGACCTCGACCTGATGCAGTTCGTGCTCGGCCGCGACATCACGAGCATCTATGCCGAGGGCAGCCGCTGCGTGCACCCGAGCCACGAGGACATGATCTCTTGCCTGCTGCGCTTCGGCGAGGATGGCCCGCTCGGGCTGCTCGACGTCAATTGGCTGACCCCCGAGAAGCGCCGCGAGATGACGGTGATCGGCGAGGGCGGGATGCTCAGCGCCTCCTACCTGACCCAGGACGTGTGGTTCGTCGAGTCCTCGGGCGCCCCCACCGCATGGAGCGAGCTCGCGCTCGTACGTGGCGATTCCGAGGGCGCCGCGGTGCGCTTCGCCCTGCCCCGTGTCGAGCCGCTGCAGGCCGAGCTCGAGGCATTCGCGCGTTGCGTGCTCGAGGACACGCCCGAGCCGGTCAGCGCGCACGACGGCTGCCGGGCGCTTGCGGCCGCGCTCGCCGTACGCGACTCCGCGGCGAACTCTCGACCCGTGACCCTGCTCGACATGCCGAGTAAACCGCCCGTCCCAATCGCAGCCTAGGAGCCAAGCCAGTGATTCGATTCGTGATCCCCGCATACAACGAGAGCGAGAACATCCCGAACCTGCTCGCCGACCTCGCCCCCCGGGTGCGGGATCTCGGTGCGCGTGTGATCTTCGTCGATGACGGCTCCTCCGACGGCACCAGCGAGGTGATCGAAGCGCACAGCGACGGGCTGCCGGTCGCGATCGTGCGCCACGCTGTCAACCGCGGGCTCGGCACGGCGATCAACTCCGGGCTGCGCGCCGCGCTGGGCGAGTCACAGGACGACGACGCGATCGTCACGCTGGAGGCCGACAACACTTCCGACCTCGACGACCTGCCGCGAATGCTCGAGTGCTTTGAGAGCGGCAGCGATGTCGTACTGGCCTCGGTCTACGCACCCGGCGGTCGTATCCTCGGCGTGGCCCCGTGGAGATTGGCCGCCTCGAAGGCCGTCTCAAACGTCTTCCGCTACACGGGCGGGCTGCAGCAGATCCACACGCTGTCATCGCTCTACCGCGTGTATCGCGCCGGAACCCTGCGCCGCGCGGCCGAGACATACGGCTACCTGCTCGTCCGCGAGCCCGGCTTCGCGGCCAACGTCGAGCTGCTGCTGAAGCTCTACAACGCAGGCGCACAGGTCGCCGAGGTGCCGACGGTCAACGACTGGTCGCGGCGCCTGGGCATGTCGAAGATGAGCCTGCGCCCGACCGTGCTCGCATACGGACGCCTGATGGCTGCCCACCTGGTAGGCCGGATTCAGCCCCCGCCGATCTCGCCGCTTGGTGGCGAGGACATCGCGGCGCGCACGGAGGAGCGCCCGCGCGTGCAGCTGCGCGCGGTCGCCGGCGGACGATGACCGGCACGGGCGAGCAAGACGCGCGCCGTCCGCGCATCGGCATCGTCGGCGCCGGCATCCTTGGCACCGTGCTGTCGCTTCGCCTGGCCCAGGCCGGCGCCGACGTGACGCTGCTGGAGCGAGCGCCGTCTCCCGGAGGACTCGCCGGATCGTTCGACTTCGGCGGTCATCGCGTCGACCGCTTCTACCACGTGATCGTGCCCTCGGATGAGCGGATGATCGCGCTCGCCGAGGAGCTCGGATTGGGCGATCAGCTCGAGCTTCACGCCCGTCGGAGTGGGCTTCTTCATCGACGGCGAGATGCACCCGTTCAACGGCATCGGCGACTTCTTGCGCTTCCCGCCGCTCTCGCTGCTCGGGCGCGCGCGGCTGGCGTGGTTCGTCGCCCAATGTCAGCTGCGCAGCGACTACGACGCACTCGAGCGCAAGCCCTTGGAGCAGTGGCTGACACGCCACTGCGGTCGCGAGCTCGTAGAGCGCATCTGGCGCCCGTTGCTGGACTCGCGCTTCGACTCCAAACACGAGGAGCTGCCCGCCACCTACCTGTGGGCGCGAACCAACCGCATGCGCTCTGCCCGCGAGGGACGCAGCGGCGGCGAGAAGATGGGTTGCCTGAAGGGGGGGCACGAAACACTCGTGCTGGCCGCCGCCGCGCGCGCCGAAGAGCTCGGCGTCGACATCCGGCTCGGCGCAGGTGTCGAAGGCCTGCTGCGCGACGAGGCCGGCGCCGTCACGGGGGTGCGCGTCGACGGCGAGGAGGAGCGCTTCGACCTGACGATCGCGACGTTGCAGCCACCCGCCTTGCGTTACCTGCTGCCCGAGGAGCTGCAGCCCCTGCTCAGCGCCTATCCCAGCCGCTATCTCGGCGTGGTCTGCCTCGTGCTCAAGCTGCGCCGCTCGCTGCTGCCGTACTACTCGGTCAACATCTGCGACCCGACGCCGATCACGACGGTCGTCGAGACCTCACACGTGGTCGGCACCGAGCACACCGACGGGTTGCGCCTCGCCTACCTACCGAAGTACTGCGACCCCTCGGCTCCTGAGTTCAGTGAGGACGACCGCTCGATCTACGACCGCTTCACGGCGATGCTCGCGCGCCTCGCTCCCGACTTCCGCCACGAGGACGTGGTCGATTGGACGGTGCAGCGCGCTCCGCTCGTCGAGCCCGTCCACGCGCTCGGCCACGAGCCTCGCGTGGCGCCCATCTGGCCAGAGGTCGCCGGCCTCGGCCTCGCTTCGGCCAGTCAGATCTATCCACGGCTGCTCAACGGCGAGTCCGTGCTCGAGATGGCCGAGCGCGTCGCGAGCGAGGCGCTCGCACGTGTGCAGGGGCAAGACGCCGGCACGACGCGCGCCCCTGTCCCTGTACTGGCCGCCTGAGCGCTCCACCCACATCGGGTCCTGCCCACGTGAGCGGTCTACCCGCACAAGTGATCAAGCCGCCCAAGTGATCAAGCGCGAGCTTGCGATGCGACGCCGCGATGCGACGCCGCCCGGCCACACCGCGATCTGATCGATGGCTGCTTCGCACGGGGCGTCGCCCGCGGGGGGCGCCTACCGGGCAGGCGCGGGAACGGCGAAGCGTACGTCCCCGGGGCGCGTGACGAGCTCGTCGACGAGGCCGAGGTAGCGCGCGCGCTGGCTGTTCCAGGCGATCTCGGACAGCTTTCGCGTCGCGCTTTGCGCCCGCTCACGTGCCCAACCGGGATCGGCGCACACGGACTCGATCGCACGCGCGAGATCGTTCTCGTCGCCGGGCACGAACGTGGCCAGATCGCTGTCGCCGAAGTAGCCGGCGATCCCCGGAAGCCGAGACGAGACGACGGGCAGGCCCATGTGCGCGTACTCGAGCAGCTTGACCGGAAGCAGAAGCTCGGTGAAGTGATCGTGGAGCGTCGGCACGACGCCGATGTGCGAGGCCGCGAGCTCTCCGGGAATCTGCTCGAAGGGCACGGGCTCACGCGATATGTCGATGCGCCGCGGATCGATCTGCGCCGCGAGCGCGGCCAGCCGGTCACGATCTTCCCCGGAGCCGCACACGCGCAGCTCCAAGCGAGGCACGCTCTCGCGCAGGCGCTCGAAGGACCGGATCAGCGTCTCCACGCCGAAGCGCGGGGCGAGGCCGCCGTGGTAGAGCACGCGCAGTGGACCGTCCGCAGGCCAGTCGACGGGCTCGCGCGGCGGTCCGAAGACGCCTTCGTCGGGAGAGTTCATCACGACCGTCGTGCGCCCGACGCCGACGCCGCGTGCTTCCAGACGCAGCCGCGCCTGGTCGGTGACGACGATCACGCGTGTCGCGAGCGCCGCGCTGAGCCGCTCCTCATACTTCAGCAAGCGTTCGAAAGCGCCGCCGTGAGGACGAGCGAACTTGCTCGAGAAGAGCTCCGGGAACGTGTCGTGCACGTTGAGGATCACCGGCACTCCGCGCAGCCGGGGTCGCAGGGCGGCAACGGTCAGCAGGTCGGGCATGTTGTGGATCTCGACGAGGTCGAAGCGATCCTCGGCGTCGAGCGTGCTCACACGACGTAGCGCGCGCACGAGGAAGCTCGCGTAGTCGCGCAGATAGGAGGACGCGCCGCCTGCGGCCTTCTTCGCCGCGAGTGGATGCACGCGAATCACGCCGTCGCCGACGCGCAGCTGTTCGCGCTCGCCGACGCAGATGAGGTCGACCTCATCGCCGCGCTCTGCTAGTGCCCGCGCCTGTCGCTGGATCCGCGAATCCAGGCGGAAGTCAGACAGGTGCACCATCGCTACCCGCAGGCGGCGATTGCGTGGGACGTGCCCATTTGAGCTCGCGGCGCCGTTTAGCACAGTGCCACTTCTCCACCGTCGCCGACATTCAGCCGCAGCGCACGGGGCAGCGAGAAGTCGCGGAAGATGCGCGCGTCGCGCCCGACCACGCTCCCCACCAGCCGACCGCCGATGTGGGTGATCCTGGCCCCCGGCAAGATGATCGAGCGCTCGATCTCGGCGCCCTCGACGTGGACGCCGGCGCCGATCGACGTATAGGACCCAATGTAGGCGTTGAGCACCGCCGCGCCGGGCCCGACGATCGCGGGACCGACGATCGTGCTCGACTCGACGCGAGCCGTCGGATGCACCACTACGCACCCCTCGATCCTGTTCATCTGCTCGTCGACGCCGGTGCTGCCGGCCGCGTCGGGCGACAGAGCGTCGAGCAGGAAGCGGTTGAGCTCGAGTAGCTGCCGCGTCGAGCCGCCGTACTGCAGCCAACCGTCGATCGGCCGGACCGCCATGCGCGCGCCGGACTGCACCAGCCGCTCGGAAATGCCCGTGAGGTCCGGTCGTCCGTCCTGCCACCAGTGGGTCGATCGCGCTCGGCG
The DNA here is from genome assembly GCA_963704495.1 of uncultured Solirubrobacteraceae bacterium. GTDB lineage: Bacteria > Actinomycetota > Thermoleophilia > Solirubrobacterales > Solirubrobacteraceae > Palsa-744. The sequence goes on from OY969911.1 coordinate 3,285,441, forward strand.
CAGGGCGCCGGGGCCGAACATGCAGAGCCCGGCGAGCTCGAGTGCCTGGCCGTTCATCGGATGCTCGGCGATCCGCAGCAGCCGGCGCGTGGCGAGCGCAGTCGCGTCGCCGGCTGAGCGATGCACGAACGCCACCAGGTCGGGCGCGTCACCGTCGGCGAGCGACTGCACGAGCTCTGCCAGCGGCTGCGTCGGCAGTCCGTCGGCGGCATGAACCAGACAGCGCCCGTCGCCGACGAGCTCCACGACGGCGTCGAGTGCGTCGTCGAGGCTGCGCTCGTCGCCGTAGACGACGAAGGAGACGTCGAGGCCGAGTGGTCCGTCTGCTGCGACCGAGGCGCGCAACTCCTCCAGCCCCCAGGCTGGTACGACGAGCGCCGCATTATCAACCCCAGCCAGTTGCAGTTGATCGAGCACGTGGCAGATGATCGGGCGATTGGCGACCCGCTGAAGCGGTCCGCTGCTCGGGCTTTCTCCCGTCGATCCAGTATTCGCTGTGGGCATGATCACCCCGGTCAAGGCCATACCCCCCTTAACGCGCCGGGTAGGCCACTCCTCGCACGCAAACCATCTGCAAGCGTCGAAAGTTCAGCCGGACGCCCCACGTTCCTCAGGTATGAAAGCGGGGCGATCGAGCTGGAACTGACCGAGATACTCAGGACTCTGCGCGCCCGCTGGGTTGCAACGACGCTCGTCGTCGTGCTCGCCATTGGCAGCTCAGCCGCGATCAAGCTGACCTCGCACAACGTTCCGACGGGGGCCGCAACGGTCCAGATCCTCGTCGATTCGCCGAGCTCTGAGCTGGCCAGCCTGACCCAGAACCCGACCCCGCTGATCTCGCGTGCCGCGGTCTTTGCCCAGGTGATGACGAGCCAGGCGGTAGTCGCCGACATCGCTGCCGCTGCCGGCGTACCGGCCACCCAGGTCACCGCCCAGGGGCCCTACAGCGGTGCCGCCGAATCGCTCGACGTGATCACGCCGGCCGAGGCGCGCAGCAATCAGCTGGTGGCCGAAAAGGCGCCGTACCGGCTCAGCTTCCTCGCGCAGCAGAACGAGCCCGTGATCACGGCCACGGTGCAGGCGCCGACGGCGGTTGCGGCCGCCAAGGTCGCCAACGCCGTGTACACGGGCGTGCAGAACTACGTGAAGGCGATCCAGCACGAAGGCCGCACCCCGGACGAGGACAAGGTGACGCTGCGCCAGCTCGGGACGGCGCAGACAGCAGCCGTCAACGGTGGATCAAAGGCCACGATGGTCGCGGCGGCCTTCCTCGGGGTGCTGATCGTCGGCCTGCTCTTGATCCTCGGCTTCGCGGGACTGCGCAAGCGCGACGATGAGCTCGCGAGCCTCGAGCGAGGTCTCGTGGCCGACTTCGAGCCCGCAGCGCACGACGCCGGCGCACGACTGCCGCTCGCGTCAGCCGGCGAGCGCCGCCGATGAGACCGGCGGCGCCGCCCCGGGTTTCCCGGTGGCGGCGGCTGGGTCCGGCGGCCGCGCTGTGCGCCGCGGCCATCGCGGTCGCCGTGCTGATCGGATATCGGCCGTCGATCGCCCCTCCGGGGCTGCATCCCCGTGGCGTGCAACTCGGCGCGGCGCGCGCTCAGCTGATGGTCGACAACTCGGACTCGGCGATCGCCGACGTACGCACGCTCACCCAGTATCAGACCGAACTGGGCGGCCAAGTCGCATTGAGCTATGCGCTGTACTTGCGCAGCCACGCGGCAACCGCCGAAGTCGGGCGGGCGATCGGCATCGGCCCGCAGAGCATCGCCGCGTCGGGGCCGTTCACGCTACTGCTCGACCGCACCAACTACGCGCGGAAGCTCCCCGCACTACCGGAACCTCGGCAGGTCGCTCCCTCCTACCGGCTGCTGACCGACGTGGACGGCGTGCACCCGGTCCTCTCGCTGTATGCGCAAGCCCCTACCGTGCGCTCCGCGATCGCGATCGTCGACGCCGCGCGCCGGCTGCTGGAAAGCCACCTCGCCGACCAGCAGCGTGCCGACCCACTGCCGGGCAACTCCTCAGTCGTCTTGCGAGCACTCGGCCCGACCACGGCCGGCGTTGTCGGCCGCGGCGCGCGGTGGCAGTTGATGGCCTTCGGCTTCGCCGCCGTCATGCTCGTCGGTGGCAGCCTGCTGTGGGCACGGCGCCGACGGCCGGCGCGCGCGCACGATGCCGGCCTCGCCATTGCCAAGCTCGACCGGCTCGACGACGAGCTCCCGGGCGGCGATGAATGGCCCCACACGAGGCGCGTCCTGCCGTGGGCGCTGGCCGCGTTCATCGCGATGCTGTTCCTCGTCCCATTCGACTCGATCGACCTCCCGTTGCACCTGCCCGTGAACGGCACCCTCGACCGCCCCGTGCTGATCGCGCTGGGACTGCTGTGGTTCGCCAGCCTCGCCGTCGTCAGCGGCGCAGCGCGCCCCCGGCTGAAGCTTGGGCGGGTGCACTACGCGGCACTCGCGTTCCTGGCAGCGTGCCTGCTCAGCGTTGCGCTCAACGGCGAGGGGCTCGCGAACATGGGCGAGATCGGGCTGACCGTCAAGAAGCTCGCCCTGCTGATCTCCTACATCGTCTTCTTCTTCATCGCCGCGTCCGTGCTGCGCCCTCGCGAGGTGCCGCGCTTCGCCGCACTGATGGTCGCGCTCGGCGTCGTCGTCGCGGTCGGCACGATCGTCGAGTTCCGCTTCCACTACAACGTCTTCTACTCGCTGTGGGGCAGCGTGCTTCCTGTCACGCCGCCGAAGGAACTCGACACGATCGACTCGATCGGCCGGCTCACGATCTACGGCCCCACGCTCCAGCCGCTGGAGCTCGCGGCGATGTTCTCGATGGTGCTCCCCTTCGCGATCCTCGGCGCGATCGATGCGGCCACGCGGCGGCGGCGCGTGCTCTACGTGATCGCCGTCGGGCTGCTGCTCGCGGGGGGCGTGGCGACGGCGCGCAAGACGAGCCTCGTCGTGCCCGCGGCTGTGATCCTGACGCTGGCCTTCTATCGCCCGCGCGACGTGCTGCGGACGGTGGGCCGCCTCTGCCTGGTGCTGATCGCGATCGTGCATTTCACCTCCCCAGGCGCGCTGGGCTCGGTGATAAATCAGCTCGAACCCGGCCATGTCAACAGCGCGCTGACCACGACCGATCGCACCGCGCGCTACGACGCCGTCGCACCCGATCTCCTGCGCCATCCACTGCTCGGCCGCGGCTATGAGAGCTACGATCCGCAGAAGTACCGGATCCTCGACAATCAGTACCTCGATCTGCTGATCACGGTCGGCGCGATCGGCACGCTCCTGTACCTCGCGATCTTCGCCGCGATGATCAGCGCCGCGCGACCGCTGATCCGAGATCCCGACCGGCACGACCCCAGGCGCGCCTCACTCGCGCTCGCCGCGATGGTCACAGTCATCGCGGCGGCAATCGGCAGTGCGCTGTTCGACGTGCTCTCCTTCCCGCATGTGCCATACATCCTGTTCTTCGTCGCCGCGATGATCCTTGCGCTACGCGAGGCCTCCCCCACCCACGAGCCGGCCCGCCTGCTCGTCGCGCCACCGGCTGGACACGCAGGACCGCGTGCGCGCATCATCGACGAGTTCGAGTCGACCCCCGAACGGGACGCCGAACCGTCGCGCCCCGCACAGCGGGAGCCAAGCCTGACCTAGCAGACCCCGCCGGTTACGCGGCGGCGAGCAGCGGCGTCGGCAGGCGTTGAGCCGGGCCGTCGCCGTCGACGAACATCTGCTGCCAGCGCTCGAGCAGCATCAGGCAGAACAACCGCTGATCGCTCTTCTTGCCATCGGCTCCGGCGCTTGCGAGCAGCGCGCGGACGGCAGTGGGGTCGTACTGTTCGCGGGCCAAAGCGCGCGGGTCGAGCAGCGTGTCGCTCAGCAGCGTCTCGCGGTGTACGCGCAGCCATGCACCGAGCGCGGAATGGAAGAAGCCTCGCTTGCGCTTGTTGATGATCTCCGCGTCGACGAGTCCGCGGCTCGCGCGTTTGAGCAGCTCCTTGCGCCGACCCATCCAAACCTTGCGGCTGTCTGGGAGCTGCCTGCAGAAGCTCACGAGCTCGGTTTCGAGAAACGGGACCCGGACCTCCAGCGAGGCGGCCATCGACATCTTGTCGAAGTACAGGAGCATGTTGTCGACGAGCGCCAGGCGCGTATCGAGTGCCAGCGTCTCGTTGAGCGGGTCATGCTCGCTCGTCGGGAGCTGCGCGTGGATCAAGCTCGCGAGCTCCCGCTCGAGCGAGCGAACGCGAAAGCCTGGGGCCAGCAGCGCACTGCGATCGGCCGGCTGCAGCACACGACTCATCGCCAGCAGACGCACCGCCGGATCGTCGGCACCGATCGCCGTCAGGCCACGGGCGAGCGTCGAGCCGGGGCTCGCCAGACGTGCAGCGCCGGCGAGCGCCGTGCGCAGCACGGCGGGGCCACGGTGCAGCCCCCCCGCGAGCGCTGCGATCTGGTGCTTGCGGTAGCCACCCAACAGCTCGTCGGCGCCTTGGCCGGAGAGCGCCACGGTGACCGACTCCCGCGCGAGCCGGCTCAGCAACATGAATCCCAGGAAGGAGACGTCGGCGATCGGTTCCTCGAGCTGCCACAGCGCGTCGTCAAGCAGCTCGGGGTGGTCGGTCGCGCTCGTCAGCAGCTCGTGGTGGTCGGTGCCGAGCCGTTGTGCGACGCGCCGTGCATCGCTCAGCTCGTTGGCGTCGGCGTCCTCGACGAATCCGATCGAGAAGGTCTTGACCGGCCGCGTGCTGTGCTCCGCCATCAGGGCCGTGATCAGCGAGGAGTCCAAGCCGCCGCTCAGCATCGAGCCGAGCGGGACGTCGCTGACCATCTGCGCCCGCGTGGCCTGGCGCAGCAGTTCGAGCAGCCGCTCTTGGTCCTCGGCCCAGCTCGCGCCGGCAGAGCGCAGCGCGGGACTCTCGTCGGCCGACCAGTAGGTGCGCTGCTCGACCGGTGCGCTCCCCTCCCATACGACCAGTGCCCCGGGCATCAGCTTCTGCACTCCCGCAAACAACGACCGCGACCCGGGCACGAAGCCGAGCGCGAGGAACAGCTCGGCAGCCAACGGGTCGAGCGCCGGGGAGAGCAACCCACCGGCGATCAGCGCCTTGACCTCCGACGCGAACGCGAGCCCCTCCGAGCCGAGCGAGTAGTACAGCGGCTTGACGCCGAGCTGGTCTCGAACCAACACGAGCCGTCCGCGTGTGGCATCCCACAGCGCAATCGCAAAGATCCCCTCCAGATGGCGCGCGAAGTCGACGCCATGCTCCTCGTAGAGGTGCACGATCGTCTCCCCGTCGCCCTCCGTGCGCAGCCGATGCCCGCGCCTGCGCAAACCCTCGCGCAGCTCGCGAAAGTTGTAGATCTCCCCGTTGAACACGGCCAGCACGCTGCGATCCTCGTTGGCGATCGGCTGGTGGCTACCGCCGACGTCGATGATGCTCAGGCGGCGCATGCCGAGCGCGACACCCGACTCGACGTGCGTGCCGCACTCGTCGGGGCCGCGATGAACGATCGCGTCGGTCATCGCGCGCAGCCGCGCCTCCTCGAGGGCCGGCGCGGAGCGATCCCGCCCGGCGATGCCGCAGATGCCGCACATGTTCCCTAATCAACGGCACGGTGCGGCGCGAGCTTGCGCCTTGCATGGCCATGCCAGACGCAAGTTCCCGTCGATCTGCGGCGTTTCTCCGGTTGTAATGACACAGAGGCTGCTGGTCGTCTCGCCGGTCCACAACGAGGCCCGGCACATCGAGCGCGTCGTGCGGGCGGTCGCCGCTCAGCGACGTCGCCCGGACGCTTGGATCGTGGTCGACGACGCCTCCAGCGACGGCACGCTCGAGTTGCTCCGCGAGCTCGAGCGCGAGCTCGACTTCCTCACGGTGCTGCAGGCGCCCGAGATCTCAGCCGGCAGCGACCGTTTGGTCCGGGCGGTCGAGGTGTGCGCGTTCAACCACGGCCTGCAGAGCGTCGACTGGCGCTCGTTCACCCACGTCGCCAAGCTCGACGGCGACATCGAGCTGCCGCCCGAGTGGTACGAGACGCTGCTCGAGCGTTTCACCCACGACGCACAGCTCGGAATCGCCTGCGGTCAGCTATCGGAGACCATCGAAGGCGTCACGAACACGATCCCGATCCCCGCGCACCACGTCCACGGTGCGCTGAAGCTGTACGCGATCGACTGCCTCGCGCAGATCGGCGGCCTGCAGGCACGCCTCGGTTGGGACACGATCGACGAAGCGTACGCGCGCATGCGCGGCTGGAGCACCCATTCCTTCCCTGACCCGATCGCCGTGCACCACCGACCGCTCGCGAGCCGCGACGGCGTGCTGCGTGGCCGCGCGCGCCACGGCGCGTGCGCGTACATCACCCACCAAGGCCTGCCGTGGGTCGCCGCCCGCGCGTTCAAGGTCGGCAGCGCGCGTCCCGTGGGCATCGGCGGCGCGGCCTTCCTCTACGGCTACCTGCGCGCGGCGCTCAGCAGCACCAAACGCGTCGAGGACCCCGCGCTGCGGCGCTTCGTCCGGCGCGAGCTGCGCGCACGTGTGCTCCGCGCGCTCACCCCCGCGTCCTTCGGTGCGGCCCGATGAGCAACTCGCCTCAGCCCGACCTGAGCGTGATCGTCGTGACGCACGGCCGTCCCGAGCTCGCCCTGTCGACGCTGCGCTCCGCGCACGCCGCCGCGGAGGGGCTCGAGCTGCAGTGGCTGGTCGTCGACAGCGGTTCGACCGATGACACGCCGGAGCAGATCGAGCGCGCGTTCCCGCACGTGCAGCTACTGCGCTGCGAGAACATCGGCTTTGCGGGCGCCAACAACCGTGCGCTGGCACTCGCCGACGGCCGCTACGTGCTGCTGCTGAATCCAGACGTGGAGATCGTCTCGGGCACCCTGGCTGAGCTCGTCGCCACACTCGATGCACGCCCCGAGGTCGGCGTCGCGAGCGTCATCCAACAGGGTTCGGATGAGCAGCTTCAGTTCTCGATCCGTCGCTACCCCTCGGCGCTGCGCGCATTCGGCGAGGCGCTTGCACTCCCCTGGCCGAGCTCGCGCGAGGAGGAGCGCGTCGCTTCGCGCTACCGCGAGGAGGGCGAAGCCGACTGGCTGGTCGGGGCATTCCTGATCGCACGCGCCGAGGTCGTACGCGCGATCGGCGGCCTGGACGAGCGGTTCTTCCTCTATTCCGAGGAGACGGACTGGTGCTACCGCGCACGTGCGGCCGGCTGGGAGGTGCGCCACCTGCCCCAGATGCGCGTCACCCACCACACGACGCCGAGCACGCGAGCAGATCTGGTCGCCCAGCTCAGCTACGCAAAGCTGCTGTTCGCGCGCAAGCACTACCGGCTCGGGCGCCGGACGGCGATCCGCGCGGCGCTCGCCGTGCGCCACCTGCTGCGCGTCCTCGCACTCGCCGCGCGGCCGTGGACGCGTCCCGAGGAGCGCCTCGCGGCCGAGCGCCGCGCGCTGGCGGTCGTCACCGGCGTAGCCCCCCCACCGTTCGGATAGCGTCGCCGCAATGCGAGCAAGAGCATGAACGCGGCGGGCGCCTACATGCTGCTGCGCGACGCGCGCGACCGCGCCTTCTCGCTGGCGATGCGCTCCTCATTCGCAAGCCTGGGCGCGCGTACCCGTCTGTCGCTGCCGATCCAGCTCATCGGCGCCGAGCGGATTGCGATCGGCAGCCGCGTGTACTTCGGTCCGGGCTGCTGGCTTTTGACACACGAGCCCGAGGGACGGCTGGAGGTCGGCGACGACACTTCGATCGCGGGCTACTGCGTGCTGTCGGCCGCCGCGAGCGTGCACATCGGGCGCAGCGTGCTGTTCGCTCGCAACGTGTACATCGCTGATCATCGCCACGGCTTCGAGCTCGACCACACGCCGATCATCGATCAACCGCTCGCGGACCTCCGCCCGGTCGTCGTCGAAGACGGTGCCTGGCTCGGCCAGAACGTGGTGCTACTCCCAGGCGTGACGGTCGGTCGGGGCGCCGTCGTAGGCGCCAACTCGGTCATACGGGAGGATGTGCCACCGCGGTCGGTTGTGGCTGGGGCGCCGGGGCGGATGGTTCGCCGGCTTTCCGGCTCGTGAGCCGGGCGCCCAGGGCGTTCGGCAGCGGCAGCACCCGTGCGGCGAGCCCACGCAGGTCATCCCAGGCGGCGCGCGAGACCAAGCGCAAGGCGAAGCAGTAGACGACGATTCCGGCGCTGCCGGCGATCGCGATCGTCGGCGCCGCGCCGAGCGTCGGGTCGAGCAGCCGCCGCAGCGGTTCGTCGATCGCCGCGAGCGCCAGGCATCCGATCACGGCCGGCCCGAGCTCCGGCACGAGCCGCGCGACCGAGATGCCGGCGTGACGCTGGAGCATGAAGCGATAGACCCCGACGAGGATCGCGAGGTAGGCGACGACGACGGCTATGGCGATCGTGATCAGGCCCTGCTGCGCCACGGCCGCGACGACCGCAGCGTAGAGAACCAGCATCACGACATTGAACTTGAGCAGCGTTCGCGGGCGCCCGACGGCGAGCATCACCTGCGGGTAGCCGGTGAGCACGGCCGCGACCATCCCTGCGAGCGCGAGGATCTGCGCTGGGCGCACGGCCGGTATCCACTCGCCGCCGAGCACGAACGGGATCAGCACGGGCCCGAGCACGATCAGGGACGCGAGCAGCGGGAAGATCACAGCGGCGTGTACGCGCGCCGCTCGCTCGTGCAGCGCGCGCAGCTGCTCGCGGCTCTCGGTGCGCGAGTACACGGGGAAGGCGAGCTGCATCATCACGCTCGAGAGCTTGTCCTGGTAGACGACGCCAAGGTTGAACGCTCGCCAGTAGATGCCAACCTGCGCCGCCGGGAGCTGCGCAGCGAGGATCGCGTAGTCGACGTTGCGGAACATCACGTCGACCAGCCCGGCGAGCGCCGCCGCCAGGCCGAACCCGCCGATTTCGCCCTGCGAGCTCCTGTGCCAGCGTGGCAGTGGCGGTGGCGCGGCGAGCAGCAGCAGCAGCGAGGTCAGCAGCACCTGCGCGAGCGCGCCGATCACGATCGCCTTCGCACCGAGACCCAGCGCGAGCGCGAGCACGACGGGGATGATGTTGCCGATGATCGCCGCGCGCATGTCGATCACGCTCATGCGCCTGAAGTCCAGCCGCCGCCAGAGCGTCGCGCGCGAGACCGTGCCCAGCGAGGCGAGCAGGAACACGGGCGAGACGAGCGCGATCAGTTCGGCCGTTTTTGCGCCGAACACCGGCCGCCACACGGGCGCGACAAGCGCGAACACGAGCAGGCTGAGGATCGCGCCGCCGAGCAGGCTCATCAGCATGGCTACCTGGCGGTGGCTCTCGTCGATCATCTCGCGCTGGACGAGCGCCGAGGCGAATCCCTCGAAGGTGAGGATGCCGGCGAGCGGCACGAAGATGATCGCGACGGCTGCGTGGCCGAAGCCGGCCGGCGAGATGTGCCGAGCAAGCAGGACGATGCAACCAAGCGCCAGCACCTCGCTGACGGCGCGTGTCAGCATCACCCAGCGGATGCCGCTGATCGTGGCCTCTTTGAGAGAATCTCGCGACATAGGCTGTCAACAACCAACGACTGCGCGAGCGCGCCCCTTGCAGGGGATTTGCGGCCCCGGATTGGTTTCCGGCCCACAAGTTCCGTCCTGCTGAGGCCGTTCTCAAGACATATGCCCGGCGCGGACGTCGTCTTCACGTACTCCTACGTGAGCTGGCAGGCCGCGGCGGAACGCGGCTGGTTCATGCCCGAGGACCGCCTCGCGAAGGCACTCGTCACGCACGAGCGGGTTGGTCGTCTGCTCGTGTCCGACCTGATGCGCAGCCTGCCGGCCAAGCTCCTACGAGACAGTCGCACCGCGCTCACGGGGGGCCGCTTTCCCTTCCCCTCGAGCCCCACGCGCCGGCTGATGCGCCCGGTGCGGCTACGGCGGGATTACCCGACCTCGATCGCCGGAGTGCGCCGCGCGTGCGCAGCGTACGACCGCGCGCTGGAGCGCCGCGCGCGGCGGATGGGCATGCGTGAGCCGGTGCTGATCACGACCAACCCGCTGATGGCCGGCTTCGCCGAGCTCGCCTGGGCCGGGCCGGTCACGTACTTCGCGCACGACGACTGGCTCTCCTATCCGCCGCACGAGCGCTGGTGGCCGGCCTACGAGGAGAGCTTCGCCCGGGTGCGGGCACGCGGGCGGCGCGTGTGCGCCGTCTCGGCAGCGGCACTCGAGCAGATCGGCCCGACTGGGCCAAGCGCAGTCGTCGCCAACGGCCTGGACCCGCAGGAGTGGAGCGGACCCGCACGAGCGGCGCCGGAGTGGGTCGCGCAGGCACGCCGGCCGCTGCTGCTCTACGTCGGCTCACTCGATTCGCGCCTGGACATCGCCGCGCTGCTGGCGCTGGCGCGCGAGCAACCCGACGCGGAGATCGCGCTCGTCGGGCCGCTGCTCGACGCCGAGCACATCGCGCCCCTGGAGGGGGCCGAGAACATCCGGGTCCACTCGCCGGTCGCGCGCGAGCAGCTGACCGGCCTGATCCGTGCGGCCGATGTCGGTCTGATCCCACACGTGAGCTCGCCGCTGACGCGCGCGATGAGCCCGTTGAAGCTGTATGAGTATCTCGCCGGGGGGCTGCCGGTCGTCGCGAGCGACCTGCAGCCGATGCGCGGCGTCGACTCCGGCGTGGCGCTTGTCGAGCCGGGCGGCGACTACGCGAGCGGCGTGCGCGCCGCGCTCCAACGCGGCCGCACCGAGGAGGGCGTCCGCGAGCGGTTCATCGCCGAGAACTCGTGGGCCGCGCGGCAGCGGGCGCTGCTCGACCTCGCCCTCGCCTAGCGGTTGGCGCGTGCACGCCACCTGGCAGGCGTCGAGCGCGTCAGCCGGTAGTCGAGCGCGGCGCCGTTCGCGCGGTCCTTGTAGGGCAGCGACCTGCCGTGCATGCTGACGTCGCTGCGCGAGCACGCGCCGTTGCGCCACAGATTCCCGCGCCACTCGATCCCGTGCAACGAGCAGCCGTTGTAGGGCAGCACGCCGACATTGCCGATCAGCTTGAAGTCTTTGAAGATCGGGTTCAGCCCGTCGTCGTCGAGCGAGACGATGTAGTTGAAGCGGTTCTCTTCGATCAGCACACCGGAGACGATCGAGGAGAAGCCGATCACGGTCCCGTTCTCCACGCCGTCCGTGCCGACTGGCATCGCCATCCAGTTCCCGATGAAGCGGAGACCGGAGATCGGCCCGCTGTTGGCCTGGACGAAGACGTCGTACACCGAGTTGCCCCAGAACCGCGAGTGACTGACCGTGATGTCCTGGCCGGCGAAGATCGCCAGGCCCTCGATGTGGCAGTTGGTGAGGTCGTAGGACTGCACGTCGTGGATCGCGACGGCGTCGATCAGGATGTGCGTCGGCACCACGCCGGTGATGTCGCGGATGCTGTTGTTGGTGCCGCCGGAGGGTCCGCCGCACGCGCTCGCCGGACCCCAGGAGCCCCCCTTCACCGTGACGTCGGTCGCGGAATCGATCTGGAAGTTGCGTCCGCGCAGGTGCGCGAGCGTGACATCGGTCGGGTTGATACGGCCCGCCGTCTGGTCGTAGTTGCCGACGATCACGTCCTGCGCGGTCATGTGCTCCAGTGCGACGTGCGACCCGAACACCTCGATCCTGCCCGTGAAACGCACGGCGGCGCCCCGCTCGGGCGCAAAGGTGATCTGCCCGTGTCGGCCGGCGACGTGTAGTGGTTCACCGGCTTGCGGCCCGCCGATCGTCTGCGCGGGATATTCGCCCGCGGCGATCAGCACGACGTCGCCGGGTGCGGCCTTGCGATATGCACCCCCCAGCGAGGCGCAGGGCGCTGAGGCTCTGATGCAGTCCAGCTTGTCGCTGCCGCCGGGGGCGACGTAGAACGTGACTGAGGCGAACTTGCGCTCCAGTGCCGAGCCGGCCGTCGCGGAGTGCTGCGACACGGCCAGCGCCACCCCCGCGAACAACGCGATGCAGGCAACTACCAGCGCCGCGGCGCGTCCCCTAGGCATCGGCTGCGCCGACGGGCGAGGCCGCCGGAGTCGAGGCGCGCAACGCGCGGCGACGAGGGCCCCTCACCTGGATCTCGCGCGCGGCGAAGTAGGAGCCGAGCACGAAAACGAGCGCGCCGAGCTGAGCGCCGATGCCCTCCCACGTCGGATAGACGCCTAGCCACATGCTCCAGTTGATCGAGACTTCAAAGCTCGTCGTGGACGTCGGGAGCCAGCCGATCCCCTGCAGGTTGTGAACGGTCGTGCCGACCATCACTGCGAGCACGAGCGCGATCAGCACGCCGGTGAGGATCAGCATCCGCTTGAACGGCAGCTTGCGCTGCAGCTTGAAGGTGATCACGCCGACAATCATCGTTGCGCCGAGGCCGATGCCTGCGCCGAGCGCCGCCGCGCCGAGGCCGGCGCTCGTCTGCAGGGCCTGCAGGAACAACACGGTCTCGAGGCCCTCGCGGTAGACGCTCGAGAGTCCGAGCAACACGAGGCCGATGACCTGACCGGAGAGGAAGCCGACCCGGTCGAAGCGCTCGATCGCCTTGCGGCGGCGGTTGAAGCGCGAGATCCACTGGCTCCAGTAGACGCGGTGAAAGAACCAGTTCGTGATGAGCAGCAGCACGCCGATCGCGACCAGACCTGTGACGGCCTGCAACTTCAGACCACCGTCGCCGAGCAGGTGCAGCAGCACCTGCGCGACGATCCACGTGAGCGCCGTCACGACGACCCCGGCCAGCGCACCGATCAACACGGGGCGACGCAGCCGGCGTCTGGCCCCGACGAAGGAGGCGGTGATCGCGGCGAGGATCAGGATTGCCTCGAGGCCCTCGCGGAAGACGATGATCGCGCCGTTGGCGACGATGGTGGCGTGGCTGACCTTGACCAGCCCGAGCGCCTGCCCGGCTATGTCGACATCGGCGCGAACCTGCCCGATCGAGTGCGCCACGCGCACCGGGCCGGCGCCCTGCTCGAGCAGTTCGCCCAGCGACGGCCGCTTGCCACCGCCGACCAGCTCGCCCGTGATCTGCGCATCGAGCGCGGGATCCTCGACGAACAAGCGCTTGCCGGGACCAGCGGCGTACAGCGCGTAGACGCGCAGCAAGTCACGACCAGACGTCGCTGCAGCAAGACGGCCGTCGGGAGCGCGCCGGGTGCTCGTGAGCAGGCGCGCGAGCGCCGGATCGATCCGTTCATATGGCTGCGCGGGCCAGGCGGGCGGGTGCAGCGCGCGGGCCAGCTCGCTGCGCGCGCGGCTCGCAAGCGCACTCACTTCAAAGCCGAGCGGCCAAGGCTGAAAGCGCTGCTCGGTCGCGAGTAGCGCTTTCGTCAACGCGTCGAGCGCGGCCAGCGGGCGGGCGCTCGCCGCCGGCTTGCTTGCATCGAGTGTCCCCCGCGCTTCGAGCACGCGCTCCCGTACGTCCTGTGCGAGCAGCCGCACGGGCGCAGCCAAAGTCGTGTCGTGCGCCGGGTGGGCGCTTTCGTAGCGGCTCGGCAGCAGCGCGAGCAGCATGTCGAGCGTCTGCGCTTCGGTGGGGGAGATCTGCGCGTGCGCCGCCTGCGCTGGAGCGCGCTCGGTGGCACGCGCGCCCGAAGCCGCCGGCCCCAGCGCGAGCAGTGCGAGCAGGCACACGCACAGCGAACACGCGGCGAGCGCCACGTGACCCACGCGGCCCTGGTGATGAGAATGCCCTCTCGGCCGGATCGGCCGAGGAGGGTATGCGTCCTGGTGCGATTCGCCGCTGCTCCTGTTAGGGTACCCTAATTCACCTCACCCTAACCCTCTACTAAGGGTTTACCTCGCGGGTGCCGATGAATCCTCCTAACCCAACGGATCGGGGAGCTGCTGCTTTGCGTGTGCGCCGGAAACTGGACAGCCGTATGACGAACCGCATGATCCGCGCCTTGGCGGCGCTCGGCGCGCTGTCGGTCGCGCTCCTGCTCGCCGGTTGTGGCGGGAGCGGCGGCGGCAAGGCCTCCACACTGGCCTTCACGCTGACGAGTCGAGGCTGCCTGCCGAGCGATGCGACGGTGCCCGCCGGTCCGGTGACGATCTCCGTCAGCAATGGAGGCAGTCGCTTCGTCACCGAGCTCGAGCTGCAGGATGAGCACGAAATCATCATCGGCGAGCGCGAGAACATCCTGCCGGGACTCTCGGGCTCCTTCTCGCTGGACCTGCAGCCGGGCAAGTACATCCTCAACTGCCCGAGCGGCAACGTCACGCGGGGTCAACTGCTGGTGACGGGCAAGGCCTACAAAGTGCATACGACCTCCGAAGTCGCGCTGAAGACGGCCGTGCTCCAGTACCGCACCTATGTCGTCGGGCAGATCACCGAGCTGCTGGCCGGTACGCGCCGCTTCGTCGCGGCGATCGAGCAGGGCAACCTCGCTGAAGCCAAGCGCCTGTACAGCCCGGTGCGCAGGCACTATGAGGCGATCGAGCCGGTCGCGAGCAGCTTCCCCGGCTTGGACTCGGAAATCGACGCGCGAATCGACTCGCCGACGGTCGCGGGCAACCAGGCCAAGTGGACCGGCTTCCATCGCATCGAGCAAGCGATGTGGGGCAAGAACACTCTGCAGGGCACCGGCAAGTACGCGACGAGGCTGCTCGAGAACGTCGAGACGCTCAACCAAAAGGTGCCGACGCTGCCGCTGCTGGCCACGCAGCTGATCAACGGCTCGGTCCAACTGCTCAACGAGATCACCAACGTCAAGATCACCGGCGAAGAGGACCGCTACTCGCACACCGACCTGTCGGACTTCCAGGGCAATCTGACCGGCGCGCGCAAGGCCTTCCAGTTCGTTCGCGTGCCGCTCGAACAAAACGGCGGCGACAAGGCCCTGTACGACAAGATCGAAGCGAAGCTGCAGGCGGTGCAGAACGAGCTGAACGCCTACCGGCGCAACACACCGCTGGGATTTGCGCTGTACGGCGAGCTGACGCAGGGCGACAAGCGCAAGATCGCCCAGCAGGTCGGCGAAGCGGCGCAGGACCTGTCAGGCATCGCGCAAAAGCTCTCGATCGGCTAGCGGCGGGCGCCAAGCGCGGCCCCCAGGCGCGTCCCTCCCAACGAGGCTCGCAAAAAGTATCCGAAGCGCGCAAAAGCACGCGCCGAGCCGGTCCGTTGTCTGATCGTGCTCATAAATATCGCTCTGCCCAAGATCCGGACGGCGGGGGCCCGCAGCGGCCTGCTCGCCCTGCTCATCACGACCTGCGCGCTGCTCCTGCTCGCCGGACCGGCGAAGGCCGGCGCGGCTGTCACCTGCCCGAACGCCAACCCGATCGTCAACGAGAACAACTGCAAGGGCGAAGGCACGGAAGAAAACCGAGCGGCGATCGACAACTACTCCGAAGACATCGGCGGCTTCACGCCGCAGTCGAGCTACAACATCGGCGAAAGCGTGCCGCTGAAGATCGGCACCGACGAGGGCTCCTTCCCGGGCACGAGCGTCAACATCGCCGTCTACCGGATCGGCTACTACGGCGGCGACGGGGCGCGGCTGATCGCGGGGGCGGGCGCGAACAACGTCAAAGTCAACAACTCCTTCCAGTGCAACCAGCCGAACACGACGACCGGCGAACTGAGCTGCTCGAACTGGAACGTCAGCTACACGATCCCCGGCAGCTCGCTGCCGGTGTCCGGCATCTACGAGGCGGTCTTCACCGACGTCGCCGACGGCGGCATCGAGAACTACGTGGTCTTCCCCGTGCGCAACGACTCGCGCGCCTCAGAAATGCTCTACGTCCTGCCTGACGCCGACTACCAGGCCTACAATCTGTGGGGCTGCAAGTCGCTGTACTTCGACGAATGCGGCGGCTCCAACACGATCGCCGGCGACCCTCGCGCGGTCGCGGTGTCCTTCGACCGGCCCACTGCGCACGGCGACAACGAAGACAACCACTTCTTCGGGCCCGACTACAACACCGTCTTCTGGCTGGAGGAGCAGGGCTACGACGTCACCTACACGGACGACATCCAGACCGACTCGAACCTCTCTTCGCTGCTCAACCACAAGATCGACCTCGTCTCGGGGCACAGCGAGTACTGGTCCTACAACGCCTTCAACAACTTCAAGAAAGCGCGCGACGCGGGCGTGAACATCGTCTCGCTCAGCGCCAACACCGCCTACTGGCAGACGCGCTACGAAAACAACCACCGCACGCTCGTCTGTTACAAGACGATCCAAGGCACGACCAGCGGCAATCCGGGCGGCACGCCGAACGATCCCGCCTCGATCGGTCCCAACGGCGAAGCGCGGCCCGAATTCGCCACGACCACGCGCCGCGATCCCGGCGCGCCGGCGGGCGACCCCAACGCTCCCCCGGGTGGGCGCATCGGTCCGAACGAACCGGAGAACTCGCTGTGGGGCGTGATGTACGTCGGCGACAACGACGACAACCCCTTCAAAATGGAAATCCCGGCGGGCAACGCCAACGGCGAATTCGGGACCAACCGCTTCTGGCGCCACGCCGAAATCAACACCACCCAGAAGACGACGATGGAAGAACCGTTCGTCGGCTGGGAGTGGGACCAGATCCCGACGGTCCCCGGCTATCTCGCCCAGGAGCCGGCGGGCGTGAAGCCGCTGACGCTGACCGACGTGACGAACTCCGGCGACTCCTGGCTGCAGGATGCGGGCCGCGCGCGCGCCTCGACGGCACCTCCGGGCACGCCAAGCAACGTCAGCGCGGTCGAGTACCGCGCGCCGAGCGGTGCGCTCGTCTTCTCGTCCGGCTCGATGGAGTGGAGCCTCGCCTTCGACGTGCAGCAGCCGATCGACCAGGCCACCTACAACGTCATCTCCGACATGGGCGTGCAGCCGGCGACGCCCGCCGAAGACATCACGGTCGACTCGCCGAGCGCGCTGAAACCGCCGTGGCCCTCCTTCACCGCGACGCCGAGCTCGATCCTGATCGGCCAGTCGGTGTCGTTCAACGCGTCGGTCTCGAAATCGCCGAACGGCTCGATCACCGACTACAAGTGGGACTTCGACAACAGCGGCAAATTCGCCACGGACACCGGTACGACCTCGACCACCACGCACACGTTCAACCAGCCCGGCAGCTACCGCGTGCTGCTGAAGGTGACCGACGCGAAAGGGCAGACTGAAACGACCTCGCGTACGGTCAACGTCGAAAACACCGCGAGCGCCAAGCTCAGCGCGTCGATGAACCCAGTCGGCGTCGGGCAGAAAGACACGCTCAGCGGCGCTGGCTCGAGCGCGCTGAACGGCACGATCGTCGACTACAAGTGGGACCTCGACGGCAACGGCACCTACGAGACCGACACCAGCTCCACCCCGACCGTCAGCAAGACCTTCGCGAGCGTCGGCACGGCGACAATCGGCCTGCAGGTCACCGACAGCCACGGCGCGACCGCAACGGCGACGCTGCCCGTGCGCGTGATCTCACAGCCCGTCAGCAGCTACGGCGACTCAGTCAGCGCCGTTCCCTCGCTACTGCACTACTTCCGACTGGACGAGCCGTCGGGCACGACGATCGCCGACAGCGCCGGCCACAGCAACGGCAACCTCACGAACGTCACGCTCGGCGTGCCGGGCGCCGTCAACGGCGACAGCGACACGGCTGCTCTGTTCCCCGGCACCGGCGACGCGTTCGAGGGCGTACCGTCCTCCTTCGGCGAAGTGCCGATGGACCTCTCCGGCCAGCAGGCGATCACCGTCGAGTTCTGGCTGAAGTGGGAAGCGTACGGCAACAACGACGCGCTCGCGATGGAGTTCACGCCGAACTACAACGAAAACACGGGCGGCTTTATCGTCGATCCGAACGCACCCGAGTTTGGCGGCACGTTCGGCGTCGGGCTCGGCTCCGGCGGCAGCCGCAACAGCGTGTTCTTCGCGCGGCCGAGCGCCAAAGTCTGGCACCACTACGCCTTCGTACTGAACAGCGAAGCGCCCGCTGCTTCGCAGATCACCCCATACGTGGACGGGCAGCCGACCAGCTTCCAGAAGGAGAGCAGCGGCACCGGTGCGGGCGCGTTCGCGAACTCCAAACTCTTCCTGATGTCGCGCGGCGGCAGCTCGCTGTTCGGCACCGGCTCGCTCGACGAGCTGGCGATCTTCGGCGGCGGCCTGAGCGAAGGGACGATCCAGGAACAGTTCAACTCCAACGGACCCGAGCAGCGACCGGTCGCCGCGATCGCCGCGACCCCGGCGCAGCCGCACACCGGCGAAACGATCACGCTCGACGGCTCGGGCTCCCACTACGCCAACGGCACGATCACGAAGTACGAATGGGACCTGAACGGCGACGGCACGTACGAGACGAACACGGGCACGACGTCGAAAGCGACCACCTCGTTCGCGGCCGCGGGCGCGCACACCGTCGGCCTGCGCGTCACCGACAGCGACGGCGCGACCGGGACGACGACCAGGCAGATCTCGGTCGGCTCGTTCCCGCCGGTCGTCAACGTGACCGCCTCGCCGAACCCGGCGCTGACAGGGACGCAGGTGACGTTCGACGCCGCCGGCTCGACCGACCAGGGCGCGATCACCGACTACAAGTGGGATCTGGACAACAGCGGCAACTTCGCCACCGACACGGGCTCCACACCGAAAGCGACGACCGCCTTCCAGGCCGCGGGCACCCACACCGTCGGCGTGCGCGTGACCGACAGCCAGGGACTGTCGAGCACGAAGACGGTCGACGTCAGTGTGCTCGAACAGGGCGTCAGCGACTACGAGGACGCCGTGCTGGGCACGCCGGGCCTGATCGACTACTACAAGCTCGGCGAGCCGAGCGGCCCGACGATCGCCGACAGCGCGGGCACGAGCAACGGCACGATCAGCGGCGGCACGTTCGGTCTCCCCGGAGCGGTTGCCGAAGACCCGACCACTTCGATCGGCTTCAACGGCTCGAGCGACGATGGCTCGATCCCGCTCAACCTGTCGAGCACGAACAAGCTGACGGTCGAGTTCTGGCTGAAGTGGAACGCCTACGCGAACAATGACGCGCTCGCGATGGAGTTCACGCCGAACTTCAACGCCAACGCGGGCGGCTTCCTGGTTGACCCGAACGCGCCCCAGTTCGGCGGCACCTTCGGTATCGCCTTGGGCGGCATCG
Organism: uncultured Solirubrobacteraceae bacterium; assembly: GCA_963704495.1. Classification (GTDB taxonomy): domain Bacteria; phylum Actinomycetota; class Thermoleophilia; order Solirubrobacterales; family Solirubrobacteraceae; genus Palsa-744. The sequence continues at coordinate 3,304,537 of OY969911.1, forward strand.
AAAACCGCAACAGCGTCTTCTTCCAGCGACCGAGCGCCGGCGTGTGGCACCACTACGCGCTGGTGATCGACACGACGGCGAGCGCGGGCAAAGTGATCACGCCGTACGTCGATGGACAGCCGGTCGGCTTCCAGCAGGACGGCGCGGGCACGGGCCAGGGCACGTTCGCCAACTCGACGCTGTACCTGATGTCGCGCGACGGCGAAGCGCTGTTCGGAGCCGGCTCGCTCGACCAGCTCGCGATCTACAACCAATCCCTGAGCGCGGGGGCGATCGTCCAGCACTTCAACTCCCACGGCACCGTGAAACCGCCGAAAGCCGCGTTCACGATCTCGCAGAACCCGGTGCGACCCAACCAGAACGTGACGTTCAACGCGTCCGGCTCGACCACGCCGTCGGGCACGATCACCGACTACCGCTGGGACCTCGACGGCGACGGCACGTATGAGACCGACACGGGCACGAGCCCGACGCTGACGACGAGCATCGCGAGCGCCGGCGAATACACGGTCGGCCTGCGCGTAGCCACCAGCGGCGGCGCGACCGCCACGACCAGCCACACGCTGACGGTCGGCAACCTGCCGCCGGTCGTGAAAGCAAGCGCGACGCCCAACCCGGTCAACACCAGCCAAAACGTGACGCTCGACGCGAGCGGCTCGACCGACCAGGGCGCGATCACCGACTACAAGTGGGACCTCGACAACAGCGGCGCGTTCGCCACCGACACGGGCTCCACGCCGAATGTGACGACCAGCTTTGCAACCGCCGGTGCGCACACGGTCGGCGTCGAAGCGACCGACGACCACGGCCTCAGCTCGCGCACGACGGTCACGGTGAACGTGCTCGAAAGCACACCCACGAGCTACGGCGAAGCCGTCCAGAGTACGCCCAGCCTGAGCGATTACTACAAGCTCGATGAAGGCAAGGGACCGACGATCGCCGACAGCAAGGGAACGAGCAACGGCACGATCTCAGGCGGCACCTTCGGCCTGCCGGGCCCGATTCAGCGCAGCACGGCGGTCGGCTTCAACGGCACCAGTGATTCGGGCGCGATCCCGCTCGACCTTTCCGCCAGCAGCCAGATCACGGTCGAGTTCTGGCTGAAATGGAACCACTACGCCAACGACGACGCGCTGGCGATGGAGTTCACGCCGAACTTCAACGCGAACGCGGGCGGCTTCCTCGTCGACCCCAACGCCGGTCAGTTCGGCGGCACGTTCGGCGTCTCGATCGGCACGCCCGAAAGCCGCAACAGCATCTTCTTCGCCCGCCCGAGCGCCGGCGCATGGCACCACTACGCGCTCGTGCTCAACACGGCCGCCCCCGCGGCCTCGGAGATCACGCCGTACGTCGACGGTCAACCAGTGAGCTTCCAGCAGGGGAGCAGCGAAACCGGCCAGGGCGCGTTCGCCAACTCCACGCTGTACCTCATGTCGCGCGGCGGAAGCTCGCTGTTCGGCGCCGGCGCACTCGACGAACTGGCGATCTACGGCCAGTCGCTGAGCGCCACAACACTGTTCAGCCACGACCATTCCACGGACGTCAACCTGACGCTCGTGCCGTCCTTCACGGTCAGCCCCACCCAGCCCGTGGCCGGGGGGAACGTGACGTTCGACGCCTCCGGCTCGACCGACTCCCACGGCACGATCACCGACTACCGCTGGGACCTCGACGGCAGCGGCTCCTACGCGACCGACACCGGCACGAGCCCGACGCTTGTGCATGTGTTCAGCCCGGGCACGTATGTGATCGGGCTGCAGAGCACCGACAGCGAAGGCGTGGTCGCGCGCACCAAACAGACGATCACGGTCACCGTCGCGCCGCCCTCAAAACCGGTGCTGACGCTGTCGGGCGCGAGCGGCAACTCGTTCGTCTCCGGTAGCACCGCATACACCGACCCGCAGAGCGGCAACTCGGGCAGCTTCACCGTCAGCGCAAGCACCACCGACTCCTTCTCGGGCATCAAGAACGTCGCCCTCCCCGCGCTCGCCGGCTTCACGAGCGGCGGCGGCACGGACACGGCAACCCCGTACCAGACGACCTACTCGTGGTCCGGCGCGGGCGCGACCGCCGCCGGCTCGCAGACCGTCACGGCCACCAACAACGCCGAAGTCAGCTCCAGCTCCGAATTCTCGGTCGTGCCCGACACGACCGCACCGGGCGGCGGCGCGCTGACCGTGAACGGAACGGCCGCGACCGCGATCGGCTCCTCGAGCTACAACCTCACCGGCGGCTACCCGATCGCGACCCGCACCGACTACACCGAGGCGCAGTCGCCCGCGCAGTCGGGCCTGAAATCCAGCACGCTGACGGTGGCGAGCGCCTCGCTGGCGAACAACGCCTGCGGCGCGTTCGGGACGCCGGCCACGATCACGGGCGCACCGACCCAGAGCGAGCCGGCGGGCTGCTACCGCTACACGCTGACCGGCCTCGACAACGTCGGCAACCAAACCTCGATCTCGACGACGGTGATCGTGGACAACACGGCGCCGAGCACCCCGTCGCTGACGTTCAGCGCCACCTCGGCCAACGTGTTCCTGAAGACCTCGACCAACGCGCTGTACTTCCGGCCGGCCGCGGGTGGCGCCTTCACGCTGACGGCCACCTCGACGGACGCGCAGTCGGGGATCCGTGAATACAAATTCAGCTCGCTGGCGACCAACGGCTTCACCGAAGCCCTGACCGGCGGCAAAATGTCCTACACGTTCGGCGCGACGGCCACGCAGCCGGCGACGGCTCCAACGATCGCGGCGATCAGCAACGCCGGCTCCTCCTCCGCCCTGGCCACCTACAGCCTGATCGCCGACACCACGGGACCGACGGGCGGCGCTCTGACCGTGAACAACGTCGCGGGCTCGGCGACCGGCACGACCAGCTACAGCGGCTCCGGCAGCTTCTCGATCAGCAAACGGACCGACTTCAACACGGACGCGGGCTCCGGCTTCGTCTCCTCGACGTTGACGCGCCAGAGCGCCACGCTCAGCAACGGCACCTGCGGCACGTTCGGCACCGCCACGACGCTGACGGGCAACCCGACGCAGAGCAACCTGGCCGCGGGCTGCTACCGCTACACGCTGACGGGCCTCGACCGCGTCGGCAACGCTGCGCTGCTCGTGACGAGCGTCGAGGTCGACAAGACCGACCCGACCGCCACGATCAGCGTCCCCGCCCGCACCACCGGAGCGGTGCCGGTGACGTTCGGCGCGACCGACACAGGCTCGGGCGTCGACACGACCAGCGGCCAGCTGCGGCGCGCGAGCAGCACGTACACCGCGTCCAGCGACTCCTGCAGCACGCTGTTCTTCTTCAGCGACCTCGGCTCGCAAGGGTCGGCATCGCCGTTCACCGACTCGAGCGTGAGCAGCGGCAAATGCTACGAGTACGAGTGGGAAGTCTCCGACAAGGCCGGCAACACGACCACCTCGTCCGGGGCGACGGTGAAGGTCAGCAACGCCAAACCGACGCTGAGCGGCATCTCCGACACGACCGCCGGCAGCAGCGCGGGCAAACCGCAGCTCAACGACGTGCTGACGCTGACGTTCAGCGAGCCGATCGAAGCCGCGAGCATCCCGGCGAGCGTGACGCTGAGCTACAGCCGGCCGACGAGCGGCTCGACAACGGTCACGATCAGCGGGATCGGGGGCAACGCTTGGAGCACGGGCGACAGCAGCGTGAGCGCGAAGTACATCAGCGCCACGGGCGCGTCCGCCGGTGCGACCGCGAAAACGACTGTCAGCGGCTCGACGGTGAAACTCACGATCACGGCCCTCAACGACCCGAGCAACAGGTTCAGCTCGGGCGGTCCGGCGACCGTGAGCGGCACGTTGGCGGGCACGATCAAAGACCTGTTCGGCAACACCGCGAGCACGAGCACGTTCTCTTTCTCCAACGTGCGGTTGTTCTAGACCTCCCCGCGAGAATCGCGCTCGCCCAGACGTTCTTCTGGCATGAGCACGCAGACGCTGACACTCGGTGCCGAGGCGCTCGCGCCAGAGACGGCGGGGACCGCTGTCGAGCCCGCGACCACCGAGACAAGCGCGCGTAAGGCGCGCGCCGGCATGGCGATGTCGATCGCGACGTTCGCGATGGCGGCGGCCTCGGGCATCCAGGCGATCCTCTACCTCGGGCGCTTCGGCACCAACGCGCGCACCGACGGCTTCTTCGTCGCGTTCGCCCTGTATTCGACCTTCGGCGTCTTCAGCCAGAGCCTGCGCGTCACCTCGGTGCCGCTGCTGGTGGAGCCCGGCGCCCGGCTCAGCTTCCGCCGTTTCGCGTCGGTGCTGGCCTGCTTGGCCGCGATCGTGCTCGTGCTCACCGTGCCCCTCGCCGGGCCACTCTCGCACGTCCTCGCCCCCGGCCTGAGCCACGCGGGTCGCTCGGTCACGGCCGCCGCACTGCCGGTGCTGGGAGCAGCGATGGCGCTACAGCTGTGGGCCTCCGGGGGTGCGACGCTGCTCGCAATCCGCGATCGCTTCCTTACGATCGCCGGCGCCTATATCTCCGGCGCGCTCGCCGGACTCCTCACGTTCCTGGCGCTGATGGGCAGCGCGGGCGTGCAGACGCTCGGCTGGTCGATGTTCGCAATGTCGGTCGTCACGTGCAGTTGGATGTTCGTGGGCGTTCGGCGCTCGGGCGGCCTAAAAGGGGGCGCGAAGGCAAGTGCGCAAGCTGCCCGCGGAGCGCTCGCGGGGCTCGCACGCGACGGCGGGCTGGTACTCGGGCGCACGGCGATCTACCTCGCGTTCAACGTGCTGTTCGTGATCACGCTCGCGTTCGCGAGTCACGCGACCTCCGGCGGCACGACGGTCCTCTCCTACGCCTACCTGTTCGCGAGCTACCTCGTCGCGGGCACGGGCATGGCCCTGGGGATGTCGAGCATCCCCGACATGACCCGCGAGGCGCGCACGCAGGGACGCGCGGTCGTGGCGGCCACGGTCCCGCGCGGCTTCCGCTACGCGATGCTGATCGTGGCCCCGGCGATGGGGGTCCTGATCGTCTGCGGCGCGCCGCTGGTGCACGACGTCCTGCCCCATAGCCTGTCCGCGGCGCAGGTCGTCACGCTGCGCACGTTCACCGCGTTGCTCGTCCCCTGGACGCTCGCGGCGCTGCTGGTCAACTTCCTCCTGCCGGTGCTGCTCGCGCTCGGTCGCGCCCGCCTGCTCGGCCTGGTCGCGCTGCCGCTGGTGCTGGTGCACCTGGCGGCGACGGCGCTCGGCAGCGCGCTGTTCGGCGTCGACGGCGCGGTGGGCGCCTTCTTCGTCGCCCCGGCACTGCTCGGCGGCGTGCTGCTCGTCGCGGGCACGGGCCGCGACTATGCGGCCTCACTCGCCCGCGAGCTCGCCGGCGACGCGGCGCGTTTCATCGGGCTTTCGCTGATCGCGTTCGGCATCGGCTGGACGGTCGGCATCGCACTGCATGCAGGGTTCGTCCAGGCGGCGCTGGCCGGCGTGATCGGCGGCTGCTTGTACCTGGGGGGACTGCGCATCGTGGCGCGACCGCAACTCGAGACGCTGCTGCGCGCCGTCGTCGCTCGACCCGCAGCGGCGTGAGCACGACGCTGCTACCGAGCCCGGCGCACGCGCCGGCGGCCGAGCGTGCGGGTGAACGATCCGCCGAGCCGTCGGGCGCGAGCGCCCCGGACGCCCGTTGGAGCCCGCGCGAGCGCTGGGTGATCGCCGCGCTGCTGGCCTGCTTTGCCGCGGTCACGGCGCTGACCTGGCGCAAGTGGGGCGTGCCGGAGCTGGATTCGGGAGCGGAGCTGACGACGGCGGACCTGGTCAAGCACGGCGCCACGCTGTACAGCGACGTGCGCTACTACTACGGCCCGCTCGGCCTGTACTCGCTGGCGCTGAGCTTCAAAGTATTCGGCACGAGCTACACGACTGCCTACGCCTTCGGGCTCGTGCAGGCGGGCGCGATCCTGGTCACGTTCTACGCGCTGGCGCGGCAGTGGCTGCAGCCGCTGGCCGCGGGCCTCGCGACGGCGGTGCTGATGGCGATCGGCTTCTCCGGCACGGCCTTCAACTTCGTCCTACCGCACACGAACTCGGCGACGTTCGGCGTGCTGTTCCTGTTGCTGTCGTTGCTGGCGCTGACCCGCGAGCGGCTCGTCCTCGCTGGGCTCGCCGCTGGGTTGGTCGCGCTCACGCGCCCCGAGTTCCTGGCGGTGATGGTGGGCGCGCTGGGTGCATTCGTGATCGCGCGCTGGCGCTTTGAAGGCTGGGCAGCGGCGTGGCGCGCAGCCCTCAGGCTGGCGCTGCCCGCGGTGGCGATCCCGGGCGTCGTGCTGGGGCTGTTCGCGGCGGAACTGGGAACGCATGTGTTGTTCGCGGAAAACCTTTGGCCGGTCAAGTTCATCCACATCGGCGCGAAGACCGAGCAGAGCTGGATGCCGTTCACGGCTTCGAGCGCAGCCGGAGTGCTCATGCGCGGCGGCCTGTACCTCGGCCTGCTGGCGGCGCTGGTGCTGAGTGTGGAGCGCTGGCGCGGGCGCAGTGGCGCGCGGCGCTTGCTCGGCCTGTGGCCGCTCGCGGCTGCCGCGCTGGCGATCGCGGCCGTGGACGGCGTGCTGCGCGCGAGCGGGCTGCTCGCCGATCAGCGCAGCGCGATCGAAGAAGAGGTGCGTCACCTGATGCTGGGCATGAGCTGGCTGCCGGCGCTCGGCTTCCTCGTCGCGGCGATCGCAGCGGTGCGCCTGTGGCGACGAGGCGATTCGCCGCTGGCCCGCTCCTGGCCCGCGGATCTCGCGCTGATCGTGGCCGCGGCAGGGCTCGGCCTGCGCGCCTACAACGAGTTCACCACCTATGGCTCCTACGCGGCCTACTACGCTGCCCCGCTCGTGCTGCTGCTCGGGATCATGCACGCGCGACTGGCCGAGCGGCGCCCGCAGGCGCGCGCCGCTGCGCTCGGCGTGCTCGGACTCGTCGCAGTGGGTCTTGCGGCATACGCGCTTGGCGGCCTGTATCGCCACTACACGACTCCCGTGCACACGCCCCGCGGCACGTTCGTGACGAACGCCGAAAGCGCGCCTGCCCTGCAGGCCGTTGTCGAGCGGATCAACGCGCGCACGGCGCCGGGCGAACGGATCCTCGCCGCGCCGCTGGATGGCGGCCTGTACTTCATGAGCGACCGCCGCCCCGCACTGCGCGAGCTGTCGGTGCTGCACGGCCTGATCGCCTCCCCGGCCGAAGAACGCGCCGCGATCGCGCGGCTACGCCGCTACCACGTCAAGTTGGCCGTGATCGGAGCACGCGACTTCGCCGACTGGGGCACGCCGACGTTCGGCAGCTCTTACAACAAGCAGATCGGCGACTACCTGCGCAGTTCGCAGCTGTCGACGGAAACCGTGGGGACGCTCGCGGCGCCCGTGGAGGGGACGAACCCCTCGCACGGGTTTGAGATCTTCCGGTTGCCGGGGTAGGCGTAAACCCTGGGCAGCCTCAGAAAGGGCACGACGGAGGGCGGGTATCGCCGCTAGCGGTAACTCGGAGTTGCCTGCGCTCTAGCCGGCGGGTTCCCAGATGAGAAAGGAGTCAGCGTCGTAGGCAGCCACGATCACCGCCGCGAGCGAGGCCACCACCGAGCCACCAAAGTCGGAGTCGAGGTCGGCTCCGTGCGCCAGTCCGAGATCCTCAGGCGACGCCTCCGTGACGAACGCATTTGTCGGATAGCCGTGGGAGCCACGATCGAGGGTGGTTATCGCCGCTCCTGCGCCATCTGCGAGCGATGCCCAGTGAACGACTTTTTCACCACCGAAGGCTGTGGGTTGTAGCCCGTCTAGACTTGGCTTATGGTCACCCTTCAATCGCAGCTCGTCCTCGACCACGATGCACGCGGAGCCCCGCTCGACGAGCGTTGTCAGCACGGTGGCAAGAACCCGAAGGGCTGCGCTGGGACCGGTCCCACGAGCCCATGCTCAAAATCCGCCAACTGTGCTGGATCAGCCGCATCAGGCGCGAGCGTGTAGAAATGACCCCGGTGCACTACGACATACCTGAGCGCCGCGGGCGAAATTACCCCCTGGCGCGGCGCGTAACGCAGCCAATCGAGCGCCTTCGCTTGGTTGACTTCTGTTCTCTGAACTACACTCGTCATTTTTTCCGTGCGGCCGTCCCGTTCGCGCAGGTTGCCGTACGCATCGTAGGGCGCTCACCTTCACTGAGCCGTGCCGCTTAGCTACTCAGCAGGATGCTTAGCTGTTAGCACAGGACCGTCGTCCGAGTCGACCAACGCACAGACCACTCGATCCCCAGGCTCAAACTCCCATTGCTCGATCTCTCGATCGTATGGTTGGTTGGCAATCTCGTACACATCGTCCTGGAGGTGCAGCGCTTGGATCGGCCGTCGACCGTTAACTGATTCCCCAATTAGGCTGACAAAAATCCTCGTCACGGGCGATCATCACTACCTGGTCCATACTTAACTCCCTGATCCACCGACATGAATGACTTCCTTAGTAACGCTGTCCACACCGACTTACCGGTCCTGTCGCGAAGCTAGCCAAGCAGATGACCGCCGATACCGCCTTTGCGATCTGAGGACAAGGGGAATATGATGTCTGAGCTGCTGCCTCAGTGCCATAGTCGCGAACCTGCTTGGCAAACCGCGGGGCGTTAGCCTGAAACGATCGCAGAACGGACCATCCGACGAGCGCACTGTCGATTCGATTGAGATACTCAAGCGGGTCACGACTGTCGGGCGTGACATCAACCACGTTGGGCGCGCTCAATTAACGTTCCCGGCTAGGCGCTCCCTCACGGTCCCCTCTGCAAGAGCCCTCTCGCCGAGGACAGTCGATCGCAATGCCGCACCTAGCGCGCCAACGCGCGCCCATCGACGAGCGTTTTCAATTAGACTAGCGTCCTCGAGTAAGTGAAGCGCGCGCGTAACCGCTGAGCGTAGACGTGGCCGCGCGCGGTACCCCTTCGTGTGTCGGCGCATAAGCCAGTCGGAGATTTGGAGGACTTCGATGCCTTGCGCTCCCCACCACAGCCTCCTGGGCTGTAACCCGTCTGGCCCGAACACCGGCATGATCGCTACCGCGAGCTCGACGGTGCTTAGCTGATTAAGCCTTTCGACTTCGACCTTCGCCGCTGTTCTGTCATCTTGGCCGAGCATAGGGGCCTCCACGCTAGCGATAGCTCGAAGCCGGCGCCGGACGTCCGGTGGAGTGCTCCAACCTCTCGTTGAGCTCTTTTGCCACAGCACGCGCTGCGATACTCGTGCGTCTACGGGGTTGACCGGTTATGCCTTGAACAGCAAAGGCGGGTAGGACTTCCCCGTTTGAACGCTGAATTAAGAGGACACATCCCAGGATCTTGTAGCGACCCACTTCGAACGATCTGATCTCACGCCAGGGAACGGCTACTGTACGGAACGGATTTCGGACCTTCACGCCATTCTCATCGGTGGTCAAGAGCGCGAGAGCAATCCGTGCGAGCACGGCTACAGTAAGTAGAGTTATAACGCTGCTTGCTGCGATGGCACCTGCACTTACTTTCGTGCCGCGCACCAAACCGTCCGCGACTGCGGCCGAGCCGACAACAGTCATAAGCAAGGCGCCAAAAGCTTGACTACGAGTTCGATAAGTCTTCTTGTCTCTCATAGCTCAGTGACAGAAGAGCGCGCGATCGATCGGATCCCGACGACGGAAGGCCATATGAAAGTCGCGTTCAGCCGCGACCTTCCGAGCCACGTCTCGGGAAGCGTTCTGTCGAGCGCACCAGCCAATCCGAGTCCCGTTCTGACTAGTCCCGCGCCGCCCAACAGCAAGGTCTCACCGATCGGCATCGCCTCGTATCCAAGTAAATTCGGTCTGGTCGTGTTGACACCAAACGCAGTCCCGACGACCCTCGTACACGCCCCAACGGTTCCCACGATGCAAGCCCCGGCGGCCACAGCCTAACGCCCTACACCGCATCTTGCGATGCGCCCAAACGGTTTCTCAGGCATGCAGCAGGTCACGGCGAAGAACCCCAAGGATGTCCTTCGTATCCCCGGCCTGCGAGGTGACACGCGCACCCTGTATGAGTGTTGTTGGAATCGAACGGCCACCGTACAGCTTGATATCAACTACTTTGCTAACAAACCACTGATGTGTGTCTAGTTCGACGATTTCATTGCGTCTAAAAGGGATAGTGCTGAACGGTCCGTATACGGTGACGTCGCCATCTGGCCTCAGTTCCAGCCCGAGACGAGTACCCCTACGAACGAATACCCACGCCGCGAGGAGCCCCACAACGCCTGCAATCCGCATAGCCACAGGTACTGGCGAACCCCCTATCAAGACAACGCTTAGACACGCGATTACTATCCCGTAGAAATAGATAAATGGAAGGATGCGCCTGGTTCGGTAGTAGCGTTTATCTGGTGCCGATCGCCGAACAACAGCGAATTGCGCTCGTATTGTCACCTATCAAATAACTGCGCACGCAGTATTTCTTGCGTTTTCAAGGGTCGTTCTTGCCTCATATTCGTCACCAGAACGAGAGCGCAGCTTGGATGAACCAAAGAACGCAAAGTAGGCTCCCCGCGTGCGGCCTCGTTGCACGGTTGGCAGCCGAACCGAACCTCCGCTTCGCAAGTTGACCCATAGCCACTCCACTCGGCGGTCGTAGAGTCGCCGCCACTCGAAGCCTTGAGCATTTTCCCAAGGTATACGCCTACTACGAAAGGCACCGTGGCAAACAATGCCCGCATCATCGAGTGACAGTCCCATGCGCCTTGCGAACCAAATATCACATGCCGCCACCACAAGCACCGTCACTCCAATCCTTATTAGCCTCTGTCCGAACGACGCGCTCTGTAGGATATCCGGGCCGATGAACAGCGCTATCAACCAGATCCCCATCACCAACCTGATAGGGCGACGTGCATGCGCTCCTTGAAGTCGCCCAAGCGCAAACTTATCCCTATCTTGCACTGAACTAACCACCATGTGCAGCTAGAAACGTATCGAGCAGGCCCTGAGTGGCAATCGGGCCACCGCGAATAAACGCAAGCGCCAAGCGGCTGGCTTCCAACCCCGTCGCCGCCTCACTGGTGAAGATGTTCAAGCCGCCGAAGCCAAGTAGGGCAGTATTGACTACCTCGTCTGCGACCAATTTACCAGGGTTACACCAGTTCGTCTCGATGCCCGTCGCGACAACTGAAGATGTCGTATCGCCCCAAGCGGCAGCTAGCGCAATCGGGCAAGCAGCCTCCCCCACACCTGAGGCGCACGTCAAGACCGCCACTCCATCCACTATGGCCGGACGAGTCAAGAGCCATGGCAAGTTGATTGCCCCGCCGGTCGCGTCGCTCACGCCAGTTGCCGCTTTGTATGCCAGATTGCCGCTTGATACAGGATTGAAGCAGTCGCCTAGGTCGCCTAGCGAGCTGAAGCCACAGAGACCAGACGAGTCAGACTCATTCAGCGGATTCGCCGAGGCATAACCATACGATTCTCGTGTGAAGCCAACCAGCGGATCCACACTCAAGAACTCCCCCGTCTTCGGGTCGTACTCCCGCGCCCGCAGATAGACCAGCCCCGTGTCGGCATCCGTGTACTGCCCGTCATACCCAAGCGGGCTCGTGCCGCTGCCGGTGTGTTCGAGTTGCCGTATGCGTCATAGGTGCGCTTGCCCTCTACCGAGCCGTCTTCGCCGCTCAGCATCCGGATCGAGTTCTGCTGGTCATGGTGGAGGTAGGTCACGTGGCCTTCTGCATCGATCTGCTCGATGGGCGTATCGGACGGTCCGTAAATAAAGCTGTAGCCGCCCTCGCTCAAGATCAGCGGAAGTCCTTCGGTCCCGTCCCAGGTGAGGTGCTCGGTTGTAGCGCCTTTGGTCTGCGAAGTGCGCAACCCGTCGCCGTCGTAAGCATAGGAGTCGTCGATCGTGGGCGTTTCGCCTTCGCCTTCCCGTTCGACGGAGGTCAAGTCGCCCGCCTGGTCGTAGCCGTAGCTCGTGGCCGGACCAGAGCTCGGCGTTGCTTTCGTGCGCTCCCCCACTTCGTCGAAGCTGTAGTTCGTGGTAGCGACGTGTTCGAGCTGGCTTGCTTCGTCGTAGGCAGCGGTGCTTAGTCCAGTAAGCCATTTTACTCCGGCCTTTGCCGCCGCTCTTTCGTCGTGACTGAGTTTCAAGAATCGGCCCCTGCGGAGGGGATGGCAAGCTCCTCCTTCAGGACGGCAAGGATGTCCTTCGTCTTGCCCGACTCCCAAGTAACCCACGCACCTTGGATGAGGTCTGTCCCCAACCTACTTCCGTCACTCAAATCAAAATGGACGACCATGTTCGCGAACCACCGATGGGTTCCGATGGCGACTATGTCAGAACGGGATAGTCGCTGAGAGCCCAAGGGCCCGCGTACCACGATGTCCGTTCCGCCGTCGCCAATATCTACGCCGAGGCGACTACCGGCGGTGCCAAGCCACCAGCCCAGCGGGATGCCGCCAATAGCCAGTACCCGAAGGGGTATCGGTAGCGGCGGTGCACCAGCGAGAATGACGCCCATGCCAGCTATGAGCAGCCCGAACGGATACAGCGCGAACCGATTCCGACGCGTTCGGTAGTGTCGGATCGTTACTGACACGTGAGCAAGGATGCGCCAGCGGGTTCTGGCGAAAGGGCTCCCATCGCATCGAGCAGCCAGCCCGGAGAGCTTACGGCTGCACCAAGCCCAGCCCTCCCCAAGGCACCTAGGCCGCTGTTGGCGACTGCCCCGAGGCCTGAGAGTCCAAGACCCGTGCCTGTAAGAATCGCTGCCTCGTTGGCGGCCCAGTCGTAGCTGGGATCGAAGGCCGCCTGGTCTACGAGAAGCGACTGTTGAAAGATGAAGTTACCGGCGATCGCATAAGCGCATACCCCGTCGCTAAACACGACGCATGCCGCCCCGGCGACAATATCGACCACCGGTGCCACATACTTTCCAGCGCTCGCAACGGCTTCACCAGCATCAATGAGGCCATTACCCACAGCTTCAAGACCTTCTCCTATGCCACCGACTATGTCCCCAAGAGAAAGCAAACCGCTCGGGTCCATTCGATTGAGCGGGTCACCGCCGGCGTAGGCATACGGAGTCCTGGTTACGCTCACCAGCGGATCCACACTCAAGAACTCCCCCGTCTTCGGGTCGTACTCCCGCGCCCGCAGATAGACCAGCCCCGTGTCGGCATCCGTGTACTGTCCGTCATACCCAAGCGGGCTCGTGCCGCTGCCGGTGTGTTCGAGCAGGTTGCCGTATGCGTCATAGGTGCGCTTGCCCTCTACCGAGCCGTCTTCGCCGCTCAGCATCCGGATCGAGTTCTGCTGGTCATGGTGGAGGTAGGTCACGTGGCCTTCTGCATCGATCTGCTCGATGGGCGTATCGGACGGTCCGTAAATAAAGCTGTAGCCGCCCTCGCTCAAGATCAGCGGAAGTCCTTCGGTCCCGTCCCAGGTGAGGTGCTCGGTTGTAGCGCCTTTGGTCTGCGAAGTGCGCAACCCGTCGCCGTCGTAAGCATAGGAGTCGTCGATCGTGGGCGTTTCGCCTTCGCCTTCCCGTTCGACGGAGGTCAAGTCGCCCGCCTGGTCGTAGCCGTAGCTCGTGGCCGGACCAGAGCTCGGCGTTGCTTTCGTGCGCTCCCCCACTTCGTCGAAGCTGTAGTTCGTGGTAGCGACGTGTTCGAGCTGGCTTGCTTCGTCGTAGGCAGCGGTGCTGGTCCCGAGTTTTGTCGGGTTGCCGGCGTCGTCGTATTCGTAGGCGATTGTGCCGTCTTTGCTCAGGCGCTCACCGGGGTTGTAGGAGTAGGCCGTCGATCCTTCTTTGGGCAGGCTGCTGCTCGTCGCCGAGGCGAGCTGGCCGGCGTTGTCGCGAGCATACGAAAGGGAGGCAAGCATTTCTTCGCCTTTGGCGAACTTCGCTTCGCCCATCTCGTCGGCGAGATTGTAGGCATAGCGGTCGGTCTCGCCCGTGCCTGCGGGGAACGTGGTCGAGGTCAGGTTGGAGTCGGGGTCATAGGCGAAGTTCGTGTCGTTGCCGAGCCAGTCTTTGACGCTCTCGAGGCGTCCGTCGGCGTCGAAGGCGCGTTCGACCGATTCGCCGCTGGGATAGGTCACGTTCGTCTGATTGCCCGCGAGGTCGTATTCGTAGCTGGCCGAGTCGCTGTGCCCGTTGGTCGTTTCGGTCAGGCGGTCGAGTTCGTCGTAGTGATAGGTGCTCGTGCCGGTGCCGTCGACCATCTTCAGCTTGTTGCCGTCATCGTCGTATTCGTATTCGACGTCGGGTGTCGTACCGTCGGAGTACGTCTTTTCGATCAGGCGATTCGCGGGGTCGTATTTGAGCGTCGTCGTGCGCCCCGCAGGGTCGGTGATGCTCGTCAAGTTGCCGGCTTCGTCGTATTCCTTTTTCGTTTTGCGGCCGAGCGGATCGGTGGCTTCGGTGACCTCGCCGAGCACGTTGCGTTTGTATTCGGTCGTGTGGCCGTTGCCGTCGGTCTCGCTCGTGACCAGACCGTCGCCGTCGTAGCCGGTTTCGGCGCTCGATCTGTCGGCCTGCGTGACCTTGGTCTGTTCGTTGCCCGGCCCGTATTCGTACGTAGTTGCGTGGCCGTTGCCGTTGGTGCTGCTTTCGAGGTTGCCGTTTGCGTCGTAAGCGTATTCGGTCACACGCACCGCGCTCAGGATCGCGCGCGCGTTCGAATTGCTCGACGCCGAGGCGCCGCGCGAGTCGGTCGCGGTGACGGTCACCCGCAACGTGTGGCCCGGCGTGTCTTCGGAGCCGAGCGTGTAGGTCGCACCCGTGGCTTCGGCGATGTTGCTGCAGCTTTCGCCCGCGCCGTTGCAGCGCTTCCATTGGTAGGTGTAGGAGAGCGGCGTATGCGGCGTGCTCCACGTGCCCGCACTCGCGCTCAGCGTCCGACCTACTTTGGCGAGGCCCGTAACCGTCGGCGCTTTGCTGTTCGAGGGCGGCACCGGCGGCGTCACGAGCGCTGTCGCCCCAGACGTCGCCGCGGCATCGCCAATCGAGTTGGTCGCCGTCACCGCGACGCGGATCTTGTGGCCCACGTCGGCTTCGGCGACTAGGTAAGTCGAACTGGTCGCCCCTTCGATCGCGGCGCATTCTTCGCCGTGTTCGTCGCAGCGCTTCCACTCGTAGGTGTAGGAGGGCGAATCGATCGATTCCCAAGACCCGGGCGTGGCGCTGAGCGTCTGCCCCGTCTCGGCGAACCCCGAGATAGTCGGCAGTCCAGTATTCGAAGGCGACGAGGCTATGGTCACAACGCTCGTCGTTTCCGAGGTCGCGCTGGAGTCGCCGAGCGAATTGGTGGCCGTCACCGCGACGCGAATCGTATGTTCGTTGTCGATTTCGGCGAGGGGATATGTAGAGCTAGTCGCCCCTTCGATCGGCGCACATTCTTCGCCGTGTTCGTCGCAACGTTCCCACTGATAGGCGTATGAGGCCCCCGCGCTCGGATGCCACGATCCGGGCGACGCGGTGAGCGTTTTTCCTGTGTACGGCACGCCGTCGATCGATGGCAGTTCGTCATTCGCCGGAGCGTACGACAACTGCACGACTTCGCTCGCCAGCGAACTCGCCCGTGCTTCGCCCGCACCGTTCGACGCCGTGACGATCACGCGCAGGGTATGTCCACCGTCTTCTTCGGTTGGCGTGTAGGTTTTTTCCCAATTGCGTTCGACGTCTACGCATTCTTCGCCGAGCGCGTCACAACGCTGCCACTCATAACCGTAGCTTTCGGCACGTTCCCATTCGCCTGGATCCATGGTCAGTTCAACGCCTTCCTGTGGCGTTCCCACGATCATCGGCAGCGTCGTGTTCACCGGCGGTTCGACAATCACTTCGCTCGGGACGGAAGCGCGTGAGGCAGAGCCGAGGCTGTTGGTCGCCGTGACGAGCATGCGGACCGTGCTGCCGAGGTCGCCTTCGGCGACGGTGTAGCTCGGGCTGGTCTCGCCGGAGATGTCCGCGCACCCTTCGCCGTGCTCGTCACAGCGCTGCCATTGGAAGGCATAGCTGCGTCGCGGCGAGCCGCTCCAGATCCCGGCACCCGCTTCGTAGACTGCGCCAACGCCGGGATTGCCGGACAGCGACGGCGGTGCGAGGCTCGCAGGCGCCCCGGCTGCTTCCGGGCTGAACTGCTTCACGTTGCTGTTGGCGCCGTCGGCGACCAGCAGGCTGTGCGCCGGGCTGACGGCAAGTCCAGTCGGAAAGCCGAGCTGACCGGCTGCTTCGCCGGGCACACCGAGTTGTGCGATGAAGTCGCCTTCCTTATTGAACTCCTGAAGACGGTTGAACCCGAACTGGCCCAGGAAGATGTGCCCGGCGTCGATCGCGATTCCAAACGGGCCGCTGAGCCGCCCGGCCGCGGCGCCCGAGGTGCCGAATTGCGAGAGGTATTCGCCGGCTTCGTCGAACGTCGCGACGCGCTCGTTGGCGAAGTCAGCAACCCACACGTGGCCGTCGCCGTCAACCGCGATCCCCTCCGGTTCGCCAAGTTGCCCCGGTTCTGAGCCATGGGAACCGACATCTTTGAGATGTTCGCCATCTTCGCCGAAGACCGCAAGATGCCCGAGATAGGTCGCAGAGACCCAGACACGCCCGGCGTGGTCGAAGGCGATGCCTTCGGCATTTCCGACCAGTCCTTCGCCGGCGGTCCTGATGAATTCGCCGTTTTCGTCGAACTCCTCGAGCCGTTCGTTGCCGCCGTCCGTCACCCAGACGTGGCCTTTGCCGTCGACGGCAAGCGCAACCGGGGAGCGCAACTGCCCGTCACCCGAGCCTGCTGCTCCAAACTGACCGAGGTATTCACCAGCTTCGTTGAACTTCTCCACCCGGTCGTTTTCGCGGTCGAGCACGAAGAGGACTTCCCCGGCGCCAATCGCGACCCCCCACGGCCCTTTGAACTGGCCATCGCCCGAGCCCCCCGTGCCGAACTCCGAGGCGAATCCAAGTTCGGTGGGCGGCGTCGGCGCGATGAACGCGCCTGCCGAGGAGCTGGCTTCGGCCGATCCGCCGGCGTTCGTCGCGGTTACCAGCACCCGTAGGCGGTGACCGACATCCACGAAGCCCGCTTCGTAGGTCGAGCTAGTGGCGCCTTCGATGCCTGAGCAGGTCTCGCCAAAAGCGTCGCAACGTTGCCACTGGTAAGCGTAGGAGGGCGCACCCGTCCAGCTGCCGGCGCTCGCGCTCAGCGTCTGCCCGTCTTCGGTCGTGCCCGAGATCGTCGGGGGTGCTGTGTTTTCAGGCCCCCCAGCCCCCACCGCGAAGTGTTCGAGCACTTCAGACGAGGAGAGCGCGTGGTCGTAGATCGCGAGATCCTGCATCGCACCGCCGCCGAACAGGCTTGAGGCATCGCGCGACATCCAGTAGAGCGTGGAGTTCGCAAAGCTCCCGCCGTTGTGGGATTCGGTCTTTGAGTAGGAGACCGCGTGGCCGTCGATGTAGGGGGTGATCTCGTTGGCGCCAGAGGCTTCGGTGTCGATCACGAAGGCGTAGTGGTGCCAGGCTGCGGCGCTCGGGCGTTCGAAGTAGGCGTTGTTGCGCGTTTCGCCTTCGCCGACGCCCACGCCGAAGTTGCCGCCCGAGGAGTTCGGGTCGATCAAGAAGCCGCCGGGGGATTCGTTGAAGTTGGGGGTGAACTCCATCGCCAAGGAGTCGTTGTCGGCGAAGGCGCTCCACTTCATCCAGAACTCGACCGTCAGTTTGTGCGTGGCGGTGAGGTTCAGCGCGGCTTCGGCGGCGCCCGAGGAGCCGTTGAACAGCGCCGTCTGGGATTCTTCGGCCAGGCCACCCGGCTGGCCGAGCGTGACCCCGCCGGAGATGCTCGCGTCGGCGCCGCCGACCAGATCGGCGAAGGAGGAGCCCGAGGATTCTTCCATCGGCCAGAAGTGGGTGATGCCGGTGGTGGTCTGGACTGCGTGGGCGTAAGCGCCGGGGGCGGGGCCGACGACGATCGTTTTGCTTGTGCTGGCGCTCTGGCCGAGACCGTCTTTGACGCGCAGATCCACGGTGTAGGTGCCGGGGGTGGAGAAGGTGTGCGAGGTGGTGGGCGAGCCGGCAGAGTCCGAGCCGTAGCCTTTTTCGCCGTCGAAGTCCCAGGCGTAATCGGTGATCGAGCCGCCGGGGGAGGACGAGCCCGAGGCGTTCAGGTGCACCGGCACGCCGGCGCTGGCGGATACCGGAGAGGAGCTGAAGGAGGCTTTCGGCCCTCCAGCCCCCACCGCGAAGTGTTCGAGCACTTCAGACGAGGAGAGCGCGTGGTCGTAGATCGCGAGATCCTGCATCGCACCGCCGCCGAACAGGCTTGAGGCATCGCGCGACATCCAGTAGAGCGTGGAGTTCGCAAAGCTCCCGCCGTTGTGGGATTCGGTCTTTGAGTAGGAGACCGCGTGGCCGTCGATGTAGGGGGTGATCTCGTTGGCGCCAGAGGCTTCGGTGTCGATCACGAAGGCGTAGTGGTGCCAGGCTGCGGCGCTCGGGCGTTCGAAGTAGGCGTTGTTGCGCGTTTCGCCTTCGCCGACGCCCACGCCGAAGTTGCCGCCCGAGGAGTTCGGGTCGATCAAGAAGCCGCCGGGGGATTCGTTGAAGTTGGGGGTGAACTCCATCGCCAAGGAGTCGTTGTCGGCGAAGGCGCTCCACTTCATCCAGAACTCGACCGTCAGTTTGTGCGTGGCGGTGAGGTTCAGCGCGGCTTCGGCGGCGCCCGAGGAGCCGTTGAACAGCGCCGTCTGGGATTCTTCGGCCAGGCCACCCGGCTGGCCGAGCGTGACCCCGCCGGAGATGCTCGCGTCGGCGCCGCCGACCAGATCGGCGAAGGAGGAGCCCGAGGATTCTTCCATCGGCCAGAAGTGGGTGATGCCGGTGGTGGTCTGGACTGCGTGGGCGTAAGCGCCGGGGGCGGGGCCGACGACGATCGTTTTGCTTGTGCTGGCGCTCTGGCCGAGACCGTCTTTGACGCGCAGATCCACGGTGTAGGTGCCGGGGGTGGAGAAGGTGTGCGAGGTGGTGGGCGAGCCGGCAGAGTCCGAGCCGTAGCCTTTTTCGCCGTCGAAGTCCCAGGCGTAATCGGTGATCGAGCCGCCGGGGGAGGACGAGCCCGAGGCGTTCAGGTGCACCGGCACGCCGGCGCTGGCGGATACCGGAGAGGAGCTGAAGGAGGCTTTCGGCCCTCCAGCCCCCACCGCGAAGTGTTCGAGCACTTCAGACGAGGAGAGCGCGTGGTCGTAGATCGCGAGATCCTGCATCGCACCGCCGCCGAACAGGCTTGAGGCATCGCGCGACATCCAGTAGAGCGTGGAGTTCGCAAAGCTCCCGCCGTTGTGGGATTCGGTCTTTGAGTAGGAGACCGCGTGGCCGTCGATGTAGGGGGTGATCTCGTTGGCGCCAGAGGCTTCGGTGTCGATCACGAAGGCGTAGTGGTGCCAGGCTGCGGCGCTCGGGCGTTCGAAGTAGGCGTTGTTGCGCGTTTCGCCTTCGCCGACGCCCACGCCGAAGTTGCCGCCCGAGGAGTTCGGGTCGATCAAGAAGCCGCCGGGGGATTCGTTGAAGTTGGGGGTGAACTCCATCGCCAAGGAGTCGTTGTCGGCGAAGGCGCTCCACTTCATCCAGAACTCGACCGTCAGTTTGTGCGTGGCGGTGAGGTTCAGCGCGGCTTCGGCGGCACCTGATGAGCCGTTGAACAGCGCCGTCTGGGATTCTTCGGCCAGGCCACCCGGCTGGCCGAGCGTGACCCCGCCGGAGATGCTCGCGTCGGCGCCGCCGACCAGATCGGCGAAGGAGGAGCCCGAGGACTCTTCCATCGGCCAGAAGTGGGTGATGCCGGTGGTGGTCTGGACTGCGTGGGCGTAGGTTTCAGCAGAGGCGCTGAGTGGAGCTGCCAGCAGGCCGATCGTCGCAATGACCGCAACCCGGCATGCCAGCGCCGCCTTCCCCGTCGATGCACGACCCGCAGGAACGACGGCCCGTCTTTGCTGCTCCTGCAGCTTGAGGAATGCGAATGCTCGAAGGAGGCGCACTTGGCTACTCAACCGGTTCGGTGACCCGCAAGACACGACCGTGTTCGTCGCGCTCGATCGTCGTGGTGAACGCCCCCGGATCGGCCCCTGGGGCGTTGCCTCGCGGGCTCGTGGTCGAGATCTCCTGAGAGTCGGCGTTGAAGTCGAACGTCCGCTTGTCGCCTTCAGGACTGAGTTCGACTATGCGGTCGCCGTTGCCGTCGTATTCGTATTTCCACACGTGTTCCAGCGGGTCTGTCATCGAGGTCAGCTCGCCGTAGCCGTTGTAGGCGTATTCGGTGACCTGCGAGGCGCTCGGCGCTGGGCGCGAGACCTTCAGGGCATTGCCGTGGCTATCGCGTTCGATCGTCGTGTCCTCGCCGTTGGGGCTCGTCGTGGCGATGACGTCGTGTTCGCTGTCGTATTCCCATTTCGTTTTATTGCCGTCGGCATCGATACGGCTCGTCCGGTTGCCCGCGGAGTCGTACGTGTATTTGGTCGTGTGACCATTGCCGTCCGTCGTGCTCGTGAGGTCGTGTGCTTTGTCGTAGGTGAATTCGCTCGTGGCAGCGTCCGGCGTAGCGTAGGCCAGTGTCTGTGAGACCAGCGCGTCTTCACTGTCGAACCGCTCGAACGTGACCGCTTCGCTCGCGTCGTCGGTGATCGTCGTCAAGTCTTCTGGCGGTGGAGGGGCGATCACGCCCCCGTAACCAGCCACGAGACTTTCTTCTTCTTCGGTGATTTCGGGGAGGTGTTCTTCGGCTTCCGTTTCAGCAGCCACAGCGACGCCTTCGATGAGTCCTTCGCCGGCATGTTCGTATTCGAAGTGGCGTGTATCGCCGCGCGGGTCGGTCTGGGCGGTCACCCGATTGCTCGAGTCATATTCGTTGGTCGTGTGATGACCTCGACCGTCGGTGATCTGCGTCAGCCTGTGGTGCGAGTCGTATTTGAAGCGCCACCGCGGCATCGATTCGCCGGGATACGTCACGCTCGTCAGCTCACCGTCTTCGTATTCGTAGTAGACGGTGTGGCCCATCGGGTCGGTGGCGCGTTCGACGAACCCTTCTGCGTTCAGGTACAGCGTCATCGTCCGGCTGGAGGCGTCGGTCACCTCGATCCGACACGTCCGTTCGCCTTCGCCTTCACCGCTGACGTCCATCGTGGTGTAGGACGCGTAGCGCATGCGCACGGACGCAACACCACCACCCCCTTCTTCGCCTCCTTCGCAGACTTCCCCGACTTTCGTCACGTTGCCGTTGCGGTCGGTCTCCGACGCGAGCTTGCCGACCGAGTCGAAGGTCATCACCGTCTGGTCGGGCAGCGTGTACAGGTAGCTCCCGCTGCCCACTTTGGGCCGGAGCGTCGCCTGCACACCTGGGCGAGGGGTTCCTTCGACGAAGGCTACTGTGCTGCCGTTTCCCTGTTCGACCGTGCGTATCACCGAGAGCCTGCCGCTGCTGTAATCGTTGTTGGTGATGAGGTGGGCGCCGAAAGACCAGCTCCAGCCATAACCGAACGGCCCGTGCCAATCTTCTTCGGCGGCGGCTTGTGAGTTGTAGGTGCGAGCTAGCGTCAGGCCCACACCGAGCCCGGGAACGTCGATGTCTGTCTGCGTCTCGGTCAGGTTGCCCGTGGCGCAGTCGACGGGATCTCCCGAGCAAGACCTCGGAAGTTTCGGGTCGCCTGGGCTGTTGGGTCCGAGCAGTTCTCGTTTCCGTGGGCCATGCCGCCGGTGCGGTTTGCGTTCCTCTTCCACGACCGCAGCTTCGATGGACAGCGTCGTCCCGTCGGTGACCTGACCTAGTCTGTAGCCAAATTTACCTGCAGAAGGTGGCCAGCCCGCGCTTACCGGTGGACCGGTCCACACCTGTTCGTAGGGCATTTGCAAGAAGCCCAGGCTGATCCGGGGAAATCCGCTGCAGCCTTCGATCGTCGCCGGAGGCGTTTCTTCGGAGAGGTTGTTCGAGAAGTAGCAGCCGACCTCGTAGCCCATGGAGCCCGTCCCGACGATGCCGCGGGAGTTTTCGACCCACGCCCCTGGCGTCATCGCGACCCCTTCGTACTTCGTTTTGACCACGCGACTTTCCCCTGCCGCGTTTTCGTCGGGCCACTCCCAAGCTGCGGACGGACTGACTTCCGGTTCTATGTACTCGAAGGGGTCCAGGTCGCATTCAGCCGCGCCCGGTACTTTTTCGAAGACTTCGTCGCAGAATTCGCTCGCACCCTCGGATTCTTTTGACAGGATCCCGTAGCCGTAGTACCCGGCCGGAGCCGTGAGCACGCCCGGTTCGGGGCCTTCGATTTCCTGCCCCGAGTAGCCTTCGCCGCCACATTCGCTTTCGCACGACCAGAAGCTCCATCCCGGCGACGACTTTTTCACCTGGAATTCGACCCGCGGATCGACGAGCACCGGATAGGCGACTTCGCGGGAGCGATGATCGACTTCGAGCATTAGCTGCGCTCCCCGGACCGACATCCGCACCGGCACGGGCGTGCCCTGAGCATCGATGGCCGACGGCGCCGAGACCGTCGCGAGTGCGCGGCCCGTCCGCTCAATCAGCGCACGCGCCCCGTGCGCTACGAGCCTTGCGCCCGCCGGCAGCACGAGTCGATAGGCGATCCGCTCAGAGCTCTGCGGCGAGCGCAGTTGCGTGGAGAGCTCGACGCCGGTGAGGGTCGGCGTCACGGTTGCGTCCTCGTCGGTTCCGATGCCGTGGAAGGAGACTGCACTGCCCGCAGAGGAAGTCCCTTCGACGTCGTGCCCGAGCGGGATCACCTTGATCTGAGGCGAGCCGACCGTGGCGCCGTCGCCGAGACGTCGCGCGATCGAGGTCGACACGAGCGGGTTCGCCGGAGCGAACGATCCTCGCGCGGCGTGCAGCGCGAGATCGATCGGACGCTTCGGCCCACCATGGCGCGCACCGCGAAGCGGCACAGAGGAGGTGATCACCTTCGTTCGCCCGGCCGGCGTGCGCACGACGGCACGGTTGTCGCCCAGATAGCGGATCAGCTTTCCGGCGCGCGCCACGGTTCTCGCCGGGTTGGCTCCCCCAATCCTGGAACCGAAGTCGGCGTGGAGCAGGCGCGCGGATGCCAGCGAGGACAGGCCGCGGAACGCCGCTCGCGACGCGAGGCGCTGCCGGTGCGCCGACTCGCTCGCGAGCCAGGCACGCCTTGCGTCCAAGCGCCGCGCCCCGGTCGCAGCGCCGCGCGCGCAGGGGCCGGCGGATGCAGCGCTGCTGAACGCGCGAGTGTGCTCGCTGTCGCCGGCATGCAGTGCCGCCGGCTGCGGCTCACATGAAGTCGCCGCTACGGAAGTCGCCGACGCGTGTGACGATGACGACCCTGCCGTGGGGATGACGGTGACAGCGAGCAAGGCGGCACCGAAGACTGCAAGGGCCACGTAAATAACCCATTTCCGCCATCGATGTTCGCCCTGCATCCGCCCCCCAGATGGTCAATTTCACCCGTCGTCCGGCGGGCAGCGGCGAACCTAGCAAGCTCCAGTTGAGCGACTAGTTTGATTTATCGCTGTTTGCGAGCTATTCCGGCAGTCGGATAAACCTGAATGAAACGATTCGGCCCCATGAAGGCCTCACGGGCTGGCATGCGATCGGGATAACCCCCTCACCCGGCCACCTGCGCCGCCCCCGCATCGGGCGGGTTGGGCCGGGGTTTGCCGAAGATGTCGGTGGCTGGGAAGTCACTGGGATCGCCGTGCCCGATTGCGGCTGCGCCGGCATTCAGGCTGAGGTTCAACGTGCCTTCATTGAGGAAGCCCGAGGGGGCAAGCTGGTCGTGGGAGCCGAGTTTTTTGGCGCCGGAGCCATAGAGCACGTTGTAGTCGGCTTCTGCGCCCGCGGGGGTCGCCTGATTGACTTCGGTGGCTTCGTTCCAGAAGACCAGCGAGGGGGCGATGTTGCCGTTGAACTTGGCGTTCGTGTAGGTCGCCCTGGGGTCGGCGCTGATCGCTTGCGTTGCTGAGTTGTTGCGGATCTGGAGGTTTTCGAAGTGCTCGGGGTTGCCTTCGTTGTGCCGCGGCAGGAAGATCGAGTAGAAGCCTTCGATCGTCTTTTCCAGGAAGTTGTTTTGGATCGTGACGTTCTTCGGCGTGCCCGCGCTGCCGTTGGGCAGCGACTGCAGGAAGATGTCGAACACTGCGCACTTCTTGAAGGTGTTGCCCTGGATCATCAGTTCGTTGCCCGCCCAGATCTGCAGACAGTCGACGTGGGCAGAGCCGACTTTGGTGTATTCGTGGATCAGCACGCCTTCGATCGTGATTTTGCTCGGCACCGCCGTCGTTTCGGGACCGTTTGTCGCGATCAGGTTGTTTTCGTTGTCGCTTGAGTCCGCCACCGGCCCTGCCGTGCCGCCGATGATCGAGATGTTCTTTGGCGCCTTGGTCCCGTTGGCGATGATCTCGAAGTTGTGCAGCGCGTTGCCCCGGGCCACGTCGCCTTCGGCGTTTTCGCCGAAGTACAGTTCCCTTTCGAAGGTGAAGCCCTTCAGTTCCACGCCGTGGGCCTGCACGGTGAGCATTTTCGAGAACTTCACCGTGGCGGACCCATTGGGTTCGAAGATCACCGGCGCAGCGGCGCTTTTGCCGCTTGTGAGGGGCAGCGAGGTGTCTGTGTAGGTGCCCGCCGCGAGCTTGACCGTTTCGCCTCCCTGCGCCACCGAGTAGGCGTGGGCGAGCGTCTTGCACGGCGTGCCCTGCGCACACGAGGCCGAATCAGAGCCGCTTGGCGAGAGGAACAGCGTGGCGCTCGAGCCGCCACCTTCTGAGCCGCCACCGCCCCCGCCGCCTTCTGAGCCGCCACCGCCGGCCGGCCAGTTGGCGTATGCCCCGGTCAGCGTGTAGTCAAGGCTCGAGTCGTTGCCGGCTTTCAGGTAGGGCAGCGGGGCGCCGGAGAGGTTCACGTCGCCGGTGGCGCATTTGTCGTTCTGCCAGACGTTCTTGGACCAGATGACGCCTTTGAGCACCGTGGCGCACGGGTAGCCGCTGTAGGGCATCGCGCCGAAGTTTTCGAGCACGCTGGTGTTTGCGTAGTTGGGGATGCTTCCGTCGTCGTTGATGTTCACGACGCCGTTGAAGTGGTTGGCGCTGAGCGTGAGGTTGGCGGAGATCTCGCTGCCCAGCACGATGCCGTTCCCGTAGCCCGCCGGGTGCCCGTTGGCGGCGGAGTTATCGACGGCATTGGCCATCCAGTTCTTTGCGATCGTCACGTTGTTCGGTTTGCCGCCGCTGTTGGCCTGGATGAAGACGTCGTAGATCGAGTTGCCGTAGAACTTGGAGTTCGAGACGGTGACGTGGTTGCCGGCGAAGATCGCAAGGCCCTCGATGTGGCATTCGATCAAGTCATAGGACTGCACGTCGTGGATGATCGTGTTGTTGATCAGGATGTTTTCGGGGGCCACGGCGGGGATCGTCTGGCGGATGCTGTTGTTGTTGCCGCCGTATGGCCCGCCGCATGCGCTGGCCGGGCCCCATGAGCCACCTTCGACGGTCACGTTGGTGGCCGAGTCGATCTCGAAGTTGCGCCCGGTGAGGTTCAGCAGCGAGACGTCGGTGGGGTTGGGGCGCCCGGGGCTCTGGTCGTAGTTGCCGGTGACCACGTCTTTGACGCTCATGCCTTCGATCGTGACGTGGGAGCCGAACACGTAGATCGTGGCGGTGATCGTGACGCTTGCACCCGGCGCCGGGGCGAAGATGACGTGTGCTGAGCCGGCTTTGCCGGCCCCGGGGATCGTTTGTGAGGGGTAGCTGCCGGCGAGCATCTGCACCGATTGCCCGGCGCTCGCCTTTTCATAGGCGTGGCCCATGCTCAGGCACGGCTGGGCCTGGCTGCAGGGACTTGAGTCTTTGCCCGAGGGCGAGAGGAACAGCGCTTCGCCGGAGGAGGGGGCGCTGACGAGCGCCGTTGCGCCCGAGCCGGCTGTGCTCGAGCCTGCTTCGTTGGTTGCGCTGACGAGCGCGCGCACGGTGTGCCCGACGTCGCTTGCCTTCAGTTTGTAGGAGGAGGCGCTCGCGCCGCTCAGGTTGGTGCAGGCGGCGCCCGCGGAGTTGCAGTCCTGCCACTGGTAGGTGAAGGAGCTCGGGGAGCCCGTCCAGGTGCCGGTGCTGACTTTGAGGGTTTCGCCTGTTATGGCGGCGCCGGTGACCAGCGGCCGCGTGACATTTTCTGGCACGACCCGGCCTTCTTCTACCGGAGGTTCTTCTTCGGTGGGTTCTTCTTCCACAGGCGGTTCTTCGGTCGGTTCTTCTTCCACCGGCGGTTCTTCTACGGGCGGTTCTTCTTCTACAGGCGGTTCTTCGGTCCCTTCGCCGGGGAGCGGAATGCTGATGCCCTTCACCTGCCCGCCAAAACCGCTGGCCAGGATCGCGCGCACCTTGACTTCATAAGGTTCGGTCGACAGGCCGGTGATTGTGTAGTGGCGCGCGCCCGGGGCGACAGTTCAACGGGCTCGCTCCACGGAGACGCGAGCAGCCGAAGCGGTTCATCCAACGAGCGATCGAGCGGGCTGACCGCGCGCCAGCGGACCCGAAATCCAGCAAGTTCCGCGGGGCGGTCTATGCCCCAGTGCAGTGCGAGGGAGCCTGGCCCAGGAGTAACTCGGAGGTTCTTGATGACTTGCTGCTGAGCCGAAGCGGAAGTAGAGCTGGCCAGGGCGGCGGCGAGCATCACCAGCATCGTCAACACGGCGATCTTGCTGCGTGTCGCCATCTGGAGCCCTCGGCGCGTGTGGGGACCACCCGATCCTTGCGGCATTTCACATCCCATCCCTGAATAGTCGGTTAAGAAGTGGCTAGACGGAGCGAACATTCGCGTGATGCCAATGTTCGTGTTTGCGTAGCCATGTGGTTTGTCTACCCTGGAAACGTAGCCTTACACAACTTTGTATCGGCTTACACAGGATTCGTGCGAAAACCGAGCAGTGTCCGGACAAAGTAGGCCCCGGTGTTTCTGAGAAGTCGCCCCAACCCCGCACCCAGCCAACCGCTCACGAAGTGAACTGCGCCGCCCCCGCATCGGGCGGGTTGGGCCGTGAGTTGCCGTCGATGTCGGTGGCTGGGAAGTCGGCGGGGTCGCCATTGTCGATCGCCGCAGCTCCTCCGAGCAGATGC